>OY970163.1:0-3014400 GCA_963706615.1 uncultured Solirubrobacteraceae bacterium
GACGCGGCCCGACGGCAGCGCCGGTTCGGCGCTGGACCTCCCGAGCGGTTCGGCGGCGATCAGCCCGCCCGTGTGCGTCACGTTGCAGTACCCGACGGCGCGCATATGGACCAACACGCTCCAGGGCAAGTCAAACGTGGTCGTCGCGGTGGCATACGCCAACACGAAGTCCGCCAGCAAGCCGAAGAAGGTCGGCACGATCGAAGAAGAAGAGAATGGACAGAACGAAAACGCAGCTTCGACCTGGACGCTCTCGGCTCCGTTTGACGTACAGCCGGAACTCGGCGGCAAGGTCGAAGAAACCCGCCAGGTGAGGTTCGTCTTCGCCGCCGGCGGCAAGAGCAGCGACACCCAGCTCTACGGCCTGTACGTCGACCCACGTATGCGCTAGGCGCCCGGCCTTCGGGCACGACATGAGATTTGACGGCGGGGCGGTTGCCTCCGTGGCCGCCCCGTCGCATCCTCTTCAGCGCAGCGCCGGGACACCAGAAGTGCACTCGGCGCTGACATCGCAATCGAGCCCGGGTGACCGGGCTCGATTCGTTTGAGCGGGCGAACGAGCAACGGGCCGCCCGAACCTCGTAGGGTCCGGGCCATGCCCAAGCGCGTGCTCGTCCTCGGCTCGACCGGCTCGATCGGCACGCAGGCGCTCGACGTCTGCGCGCACTCGGCGGAACTCGAGCTGATCGGCCTGTCGGCGGAGCGCTCGTGGGAGGAGCTCGTCGACCAGGCGCGCGCCAGCGGCGTGAGCAAGATCGCGCTGGCCGACGAGGACGCGGCGGCGCGCGCGGCCGAGGCGTGGACCGACGGGCAGGTGCTGGGCGGCGCCGAGGGCCTGGTGCGCCTGGTCGTGGAGTCTGGCGCGGACCTCGTGCTCAACGCGCTCGTCGGCTCGGCGGGCCTCGGCCCGACGGTGGCGACGCTCGGCGAGGGCATCGACCTGGCGCTGGCGAACAAGGAGTCGCTGGTAGTCGGCGGCGAGCTCGTCGTCGCGCTGGCCGAGGCGACCGGCGCGCGCATCGTGCCGGTGGACTCCGAGCACACGGCGCTTCACCAGCTGATCGCCGGCCAGCCGCCGGGCGCCGTGCAGCGGATGACGATCACGGCCAGCGGCGGCCCTTTTCGCGGGCGCTCGCGCGACGAGCTGGCCGACGTGACGGTCCAGCAGGCGCTCGCGCACCCCACATGGGCGATGGGCGGCAAGATCACGATCGACTCGGCGACGCTGATGAACAAGGGCCTGGAGGTGATGGAGGCGCACCACCTGTTTGGCACGCCGTACGACAGGATCGACGTGGTCGTGCACCCGCAGTCGCTCGTGCACGGCCTGATCGGGCTGGCCGACGGCGCGATGCTCGCACACATCGGGCCGCCGGACATGCGCATTGCGATCTCCTACGCGCTGCACGGCGGCGAGAGCGCGGATCTGGGGATCGCTCCGCTGGACCTCGCCGAGGTCGGCGAGCTGAGCTTCGAGCCGGTCGACCTCGACGCCTTCCCGTGCCTGCGCATCGCCGGCGAGGCCGCGCGCGCGGGCGGCACAGCGCCGTGCGTGCTCAACGCCGCCAACGAGATCGCCGTGCACGCCTTCCTCGACGGGCGCCTGCGCTTCCTCGGCATCTGCGAGGTGATCGAGCGCACGCTGTCGCAGCTCGGCGCCGAGCCGGTGATCGCGTTCGAGTCGCTCTACGAGGCCGATCGACGCGCGCGTGAGGTGGCGGCGGGACTCGTCACGACGCTGGCTTGACGTAATTCTTAGATTGCTTCGCAGGCGGGGTCGCGCGCTGCAGGACCTGGGCAACCGCCGGATCGCCGCAGGCCGCCTGCGAAGATGGGCGCATGAGCTGGGTCCTGACGATCCTTGGAATCATGGCGCTGATCGTGCTGCACGAGCTCGGCCACTTCGCCGTGGCGAAGGCCGTGGGCATGCGCGTGGAGCGCTTCTCGCTGTTCTTCCCGCCGACGATCGCGCGCTTTCGCATTGGCGAAACGGAGTACGCGCTCGGCTCGATCCCGGCGGGCGGCTACGTGAAAATCACCGGCATGACGCCGGACGAGCTCAAGAACGTCGACCTGCGCGTCGCCGTGAACGGCTACTCGATGCTCGCGCCGTGGAGGCGCATCGTGGTGATCCTCGCCGGCCCCGGCGTGAACCTGCTGATCGCCTTCGTGCTGTTCTGGGCGGTGCTGTTCTCGGGCAGCGTCAACGGCGAGGCCTCGCTGGGCCGGCTCGACCCGTCGCTGCACACCTTCCAGGAGAACACGTCGGTGCTCGAAGTCGAGAAGGGCGCCGCGGCCGCGCACGTGCTGCGCTCGGGCGACAGGATCGTGGCGATCGACGGGCAGCGGGTGACAGTCACCTCGGCGCGCGCGCGGATCGCCGCGCACGCCTGCGCGGGCCCGTTGAAGGACGGTTGTCGGGCCGTCACGCCGGTCAGGTTGACGCTGCGCCGCGACGGGCGTCCGCTGACGTTGGCGGTGTTCCCGCGTTACAGCAAGCGCGCTGGGCGGATGCTCGTGGGAGTGGCGTTCGGCTCGATCAAGCACTACGGCGTGCTCGCGGCCGCCGGCGGTGCGCTGGGGTCGATGTGGCATGCGACGACGGGGACCCTGACCGGCTTCGCAAAGGCGCTGACGAGCTCCAAGACGCGCCACGAAGTCTCGAGCATCGTGGGCATCACCAAGGACGCGCACGAAACCGTGCAGGCCGGCGCCAGCTACGCGCTGGTGTTCCTCGCGTACATCTCGCTCGTGCTCGCGGTGATCAACCTGTTCCCGTTCCTGCCGCTCGACGGAGGGCACGTGCTGTGGTCGCTCGGCGAGAAGCTGCGCGGCAAGCGCATCTCGCTGATGGCGATGTACCGCTTCAGCTCGGTCGGCATCGTGCTGCTGTTCTTCCTCGTGATCAACGGCGTGAGCAACGACATCGGCCGCCTCGGCGGCTGACGCCGAGCTCGGGCCGCCCGCTGGCGCTTACCCCATGCGACCCGACGTCAGGCTTGCGTCTGACGCCCGGCTTCAGCCCGCCGGCGGTCGCACGCACACCCAGCTCTTGACGAGCGGGCCGGTGCGCTCGGCGAGCGCCGGGCCGAACAGGCGCTCCATCTCGGCGCGGCGCAGCAGCGAGATCTCCTCCCAGCCGCCGGCCGCGCCGAGGCGCCAGTAGCGCTCGCGCAGGCCGACGGGGAGCCAGTGCGCGAATGGCAGCAGCGCGTGCGGCTCGACGGGAAAGGAGTACGCCGGCGTCTGCACCAGCCAGCCGCGCCCGACGCGGCGCAGCTCCGCGGCAAACGCCGCGCGGCGCTCGGGCGCGACGTGCTCGATCACGCTCGAGCAGTACACGAGGTCGAACTCGCCGTCGGCGAACGGCAGCCCGTCGGCGGCGTCGGCGCGGACGAACGGGGCGGGGTAATCCGGGCGCTCGACGAGGTCCACGCCGGTGATGTCGAGGGTCGGCTCGAGCGCGCGCAGGCCGATGCGTCCGCAACCGAGGTCGAGCACGCGCGCGCCCGGCGTCAGGCGCGTGAGCGCGAAGAAACGGGCATGTCGGCGCCCGCGAGCGCGCGCGGCCAGGGGAGAGGCCAGGCGCGCGAGCGGCCCATGCGCGGTGGCGTAGACGTCAGGCATCGTAGAATCAGCCTATGGCCTCAAAGAAGCAGATACACGTCGGCGCGGTCCCGATCGGCGGCGGCGCCCCGGTGGCGGTGCAGACGATGACCAAGACCGAGACCGCCAACCTGGCGGCGACGATGGATCAGATCCGCACGGTGGCCGACGCGGGCGCGGACATCGTGCGCGTGGCCGTGCCGCGCGAGCAGGACGCCGAGGCGCTGAAGACGATCGTCGCGCAGTCGCCGATCCCGATCATCGCCGACATCCACTTCAACCACACGCTCGCGCTGAAGGCGATCGAAGCGGGCGCGCACTGCGTGCGCCTGAACCCGGGCAACATCGGCGGCCCGGAGAAGGTCGCCGAGGTGATCGCCCTTGCCAAGGTCCACGGCACGCCGCTGCGCGTGGGCGTCAACTCGGGCTCGCTGCCCAAGCACCTGCGCGATCTCGAGTACGACAACCCGATCGAGGCGCTCGTCACGGCGGCGATCGAGACCGTGCAGCTGATGGAGCGCCTGGACTTCGACAACTTCAAGGTCTCGATGAAGTCGACGTCGGTGCCCAACACGATCGCGTCGAACCGCATGCTCTCCGAGCGCATCCCCTACCCGCTGCACCTCGGCGTCACCGAGGCGGGCACGAAGTGGTCAGGGTCGCTGAAGTCGGCCGTTGGCCTGGGCACGCTGCTGGCCGACGGGATCGGCGACACGATTCGCATCTCGCTGTCGACGTTCCACGCCGAGGAGGAGGTGAAGGTCGCCTGGGAGATCCTCAAGGCGCTGAAGCTGCGCGAGCGCGGCCCGGACCTGATCGCCTGCCCGACGTGCGGGCGACTGCAGTTCGACATGGACAAGGTCGTCGTCGAAGTCGAGCGGCGCCTGGAAGCCTACGAGGACCCGATCGAGGTCTCGGTGCTCGGCTGCGCGGTAAACGGCATCGGCGAGGCGCGCCACGCCGACTTCGGCATCACCGGCGCCAAAGACATGGGCATGATCTACTCCAAGGGCGAGCCGCTGAAGAAGGTGCCCACCGAGCAGCTCGTCGACGAGCTGTTCAAGGAGATCGACCGCTACTACGCCGCCGGCAAGACCGTGCAGCGCGACGAGACGGCCGCCGCCGAGGCGCGCCGCTGGCTCGAGGAGAACGAGGACGCGACGGCGATGACGCCGGAGCGGATCGCCGCCCTGGAAGCAGCCGCCGCGGAGAACGACGCGAGCGCCGCCGAGGTGCTCGAGTCGATGCTCGAGCCTGCTGCGCCTGCGCCGGCGACGGAGATGGACGAGACCGTCTCTCCAGTCGCCGGACGCCGCTTCAGCCGTACCTAGCTGGCAGCCGAGAAGCGCTCGGCGACCTTGTCCCAGTTGACGACGTTCCACCACGCGTCGATGTAGTCCGGGCGCTTGTTCTGGTACTTCAGGTAGTAGGCGTGCTCCCACACGTCGACGCCGAGCAGCGGCGCCTTGCCGTCGGAGATCGGGCTGTCCTGGTTGGCCGTGCCGACGATCGCCAGCCCCGAGCCGTCGTGCACGAGCCACGACCAGCCCGAGCCGAACTGATTGACGCCGGTTTCCTTGATCTTCGCCTGGAAGTCCGAGAACGAGCCGAACGCCGAGTCGATCGCCGAGGCGAGGCCGCCGGAGGGCTCGCCGCCGCCGTCGGGGCTCATGCTCTCCCAGAACAACGAGTGGTTGTAGTGGCCGCCGCCGTTGTTTTTGACCGGCCCCTTCTTGTCGCCGAGGCTATCGAGGTTCGCCAGCACCTCCTCGACGGGCTTGTCGGCCCACTCGGTGCCCTGCAGCGCCGCGTTGGCCTTGTCGACGTACGCCTGGTGGTGCTTGTCGTGATGGAATTCCATCGTCGCCTTGTCGATGTGCGGCTCGAGCGCGTCGTATGCATATGGAAGGGGCGGGACGGAGTAGGCCATGTCGGAGGCTCCTTGTCGGGTGATTCGCGATTTTCGGGGACGTCGGCTGTTCTATCAGAGGCCGCGAGCACGTCTGCGTGGCGCCGTCGGCCCCAGGGACCGACGGCGCGGTCGCGAGCGTTGGATGCCGGGCAACCCGCTCGGCGGCTAGTCTGAGGGCATGACGCGGGCCGTCCCCGGCCGCCCCGGCCGGCCAGCCGCTGCGACCAAGGAGGCTGCGCTTGCGCTCGCCACCAAGCGCTTCCTCGCAGCCGAACGCATCGACATCCAGGCGATCGCGCGCGAGCTCGGTCTCGCGCGGGCGACGATGCACCGCTGGTTTCAGACGCGCGAGGCGCTGCTCGGGGAGCTGCTGGCGACGCTCGCCGAGCAGCGCCTGGCGGCGATTCGCGCGCAGACGCCCGGCGGCGGCGCGCGCGCGCTGCTGGAGACGGCCGACCG
The DNA here is from genome assembly GCA_963706615.1 of uncultured Solirubrobacteraceae bacterium. GTDB lineage: Bacteria > Actinomycetota > Thermoleophilia > Solirubrobacterales > Solirubrobacteraceae > Palsa-744. Next base: position 5,978 of record OY970163.1, read on the forward strand.
CTTCAACCGCGAGCTCGCCGCGACGCGCGGGATGCGCTTCTTCCTCGCGCAGGAGCAGGAGCGCGCGCTGCGCATCCTCACCTCCAGTGGAGGCATCGTGCAGCCGCGCGCGGTTGCGGCGATCGAAGCGCTGATCCTCGAGGAGGAACAAGCCGGGCGCTACGTGCCGACGGTTGCGCCCAACGCGCTCGCATACGCGATCATCCGCCTCGGCGAGGCGTTCCTGTACAACGACGCGATCGTCGGCATCCGCGGCGACACCGACCGGCTGCGCGAGATCGAGGCCGCGCTGCTCGGTGTCGAGCTCGGCGTCGACTGAGCCGCCTGCAGAGGCGTCGCGCGACGCGGGCGTATACGCTCGACGCCCCCAAACGGCGCCGCACGGCGCGATCCAGCGATGACGCGTCTCTCCGAATATCTCCTGCCAACCGAGAAGCAGCCGCCGGCGGACGCGGAGGCGATCTCGCACAAGCTGATGGTGCGCGCCGGGCTGATCCGCCAGATGGGCGCGGGGATGTGGAGCTGGCTGCCGGCGGGCTGGCGCGTGCACCAGCGCGCCGTGGCGATCATCCGCGAGGAGATGGACGCGATCGGCGGGCAGGAGATGCTCATGCCCGTGCTGCAGCCGGCCGAGCTGTGGCGCAGGACCGGACGCCTGGAGATCGACGAGCTGTTCAAGCTGACCGACCGCAGAGGCTCCGAGCTGGTGCTCGCGTTGACGCACGAGGAGGCCGTCACCTTCCACATCGCGCAGATCGTGCGCTCCTACCGCGACCTGCCGCTGATCCTCTACCACTTCCAGGTCAAGGAGCGCGACGAGGCACGACCACGCGCGGGTGTGCTGCGCACGCGCGAGTTCATCATGAAGGACTCCTACACCTTCGACCGCGACCGTGCGGGCCTGGAGGAGCGCTACGAGCTGCACGTCGGCGCCTATGACCGGATCATGGCGCGCACCGGCCTGCGCTTCTACCGCGTGGAGTCCGACGTCGGCATGATGGGCGGGCTGGGCGCGCACGAGTACATGGCGCCGTGCCCGGCCGGCGAGGACCGCGTCGCGCTCGCCGACGGCTACGCGGCGAACGTCGAGGTTGCGCTGCGGGATCCCGACGTCGAGCAGGCCGGCGACAGCTACACGCGCCTGGGCCAGACGCTTCAGATCGAGCCGGCGATCGAGGTGGGCAACATCTTCAAGCTCGGCACGCGCTACTCCGAGCCGCTCGGAGCCTCCTACCTGGACGAGGGCGGCGCCGAGCACTCCGTGTGGATGGGCTCCTACGGGATCGGCCCGGCGCGCATCCTCGCGGCGGCCGTCGAGCAGTTCGCCGACGAGCACGGCATCTCCTGGCCGCGCGCGCTCGCGCCGTTCGCCGTGCACCTGGTCGCGCTCGGCAAGCCGGGCACGCCCGAGCGCGACGCCTGCGACGCGCTGTACGCGACGTTGCGCGACGCCGGGGTGGAGGTGCTCTACGACGACCGCGAACTCGGCCCGGGCGAGAAGTTCGCCGACGCCGAGCTGCTCGGCTGCCCGCTGCGCCTGACCGTCGGGCGGCGCTCGCTGGAGTCGAGCGAGATCGAGGTGCAGCGCCGGCGCGGGCGCGAACAGGCGCCCGGCATCGCGCTCGACGGGGAACCGGCGGCGCTGCTGGCGGCGGTGGACGAGCTGTGGCAGAGCCTCCCGTAGGCGAGCGCGGCGACCGCACAGCCGCGAGCGCGCCAGGCGCGCGCCGGCGCCTGACCGTCGCGCGCCTGTTCGGACTGGACCGCTCCGGACCGCCGCCGGCGGCGACGCAGAGCGGCAGCCCACTGCGGCCGTGGACGATCCCGAACGCGATTGGCTTCGTGCGCCTGGCGCTGATCCCGGTCTTTCTGATCGTCGCGCTGTCGAGCCGCGCCGGCAACAGCGCGCTCGCGGCGACGCTGTTCGCGGTGATCGGATGGGGCGACTACGCCGACGGCATCGCCGCGCGCGTGACGCGTCAGTACAGCCGCCTGGGGGCGCTGATGGACCCGGTCACCGACCGCCTGCTGATCGTCTCCGGCGCCGTCGTCTGCTGGCGCTTCGATCTGCTGCCGCGCTGGGCGCTGGCCGTGCTCGCGGCGCGCGAGCTGGCGATGCTTGTGCTCGGGCGCTACGGCTTGGCCCACGGCGTGGACCTGCGCATCAACTGGCCGGGGAGGATCGCCGTGGCGCCGGTGATGGGGTCGTTCTTCTTCTCGATGGCCGGCCTGGAAGGCGCCGGGGAAGTGATGCTGTACGTCGGGCTCGCGCTCGCGCTGGTCGCGACGGCGCTGTACGTTCGCACGGGTGTGCAGGCGCTGCGCGCGCCGCCGCCCCCAGCCTCAAGCTCAGCCTGACCGTTTGGTCTATACTGCGCCTCCCTGCCGGCCGCACGGAAGGCATCGTGCAGGTCGGCGCAAGCCCGCACGAGGAGAAGCCCACGATGGACGAGACGTTCCCCGATCTCGGCTCGCTGACGGACGTCGAACTCAAAGACGTGATCCGCCAGCTGACCGAGGAAGAGACCGAGGTCTCCTACCAGCGGCGCATCCTGCACGGCAAGATCGACATCCTGCGCGCCGAGCTGGTCAATCGCCTGCGCAAGAAGCACGAGGGCGGCGAGGTGCTGATCACCGGCGACGACGTAAAACAGCTGACGGACATCCTCGCCCATCGTCAGCCCGACTCCGAGGCCCAGGACAGCGCCGGATGAGCCTCCCCGCCCCGCGGGGCCTATAGCCGGGCGGTCGAGCGAGATGGCCCTGCACTGCACCGAGTGCGGCTTCGTCAACGTCGAGGGAGCCAACTACTGCCAGCGCTGCGGATCGCTGCTCGCGCGCGCCGAGGCCGCGGGCGAGCCGGTCACGGCGACCTACCGCATCGACGATGCCGGCGAGTTGGTGCCGGTGGAGATCGACGACGTCACCGCGCGCGGTCCCGCGCTGGTGATCCGCGCCGGCGGCGGACGCGTCGGCGAGAGCTTCGCCGTCGACCGCGAGCGCACGAGCATCGGGCGCCGCCCCGACGCCGAGGTGTTCCTCGACGACGTGACCGTCTCGCGCGACCACGCGCTGCTGATCCGCCGTGGCGACCAGTGGCACCTCGACGACATGGGCTCGCTCAACGGCACCTACGTCAACCGCTCGCGGATCGAGTCTCAGCGCCTGGAGGAGGGCGACGAGGTGCAGATCGGCAAGTACAAGCTGACGTTCCACGTGCGCTGATGGCGGCCAAGGCGCCACAGGCCTCGGTGGACGAGCTCGACGTCGACGGGCTCGGCGAGGCCACCGCGGGCGGACGCTCGCGATCGGCGCTCGCGCAGGGCGTGGGGGGCGACGGCGCCGAGGGCACCGCGCGCCACAAGTCACTGACGATCGGCGCGGTGTGCAAGGCGCTCGCGCAGGAGTTCCCGGACATCTCGATCTCCAAGATCCGCTACCTGGAGGATCAGAAGCTGCTCACGCCGCGGCGCACGCCGGGTGGCTACCGCCTCTACGGCCAGGGCGACGTGGCGCGCCTGCGCACGATCCTGCGCATGCAGCGCGACGAGTTCCTGCCGCTGCGCGTGATCCGCCAGGAGCTCGCCGCCGGTCGCTCCGACGAGCCGACGCCGGCCCCCGGGCGCGCGCCGCGCGAGGGCATGCGCACGTGGCGCGCGAGCATGAGCGTTGGCGAGGCCACCGGCGCGCTGTACTCGCTCGAGGACGTGCTCGAGGACACCAAGGCCGAGGCCAAGCTCGTGCGCGAGCTGGAAGAGTTCGGCGTCGTCAAGGGGGAGATGCGCGGCGGCGTGCGCTACTTCGACGAGACCGAGCGCGAGATCGTCGCGGCTGTCGCCGAGCTCGCGCGCTACGGCGTCGGGGGGCGCAACCTGCGCGTGTTCCGCTCCTCGGCCGACCGCGAGGCCAACCTGCTGCAGCAGATTCTCGCTCCGGCGCTGCGCTCGCGCAACCCCGAGCGGCGCAAGGAGGCCGTTGAGGCGCTGGAGAACCTCGCGACGGTGGCGACGCACCTCAAGCACCTGCTGCTCGTGCGCGACCTGCGCAAGATCGTCCGCTGATGGACGTCGCGCTGGATGAGAGCCTGCGTGCGCTGGTCCGCGAGATCCCCGACTTCCCGCGGCCGGGGATCGGCTTCAAGGACATCACGCCGGTGCTCGCCGACCCGCTCGCGTTGACGGCGGCCGTGCGCGCGCTTGCCGAGCTCGCGCGACCGCTCGGCGTCGATCATGTGATCGCCGCGGAGGCGCGCGGGTTCCTGCTCGGCCCGGCGCTCGCGCTGGAGCTCGGCGCCGGGTTCGTGCTCGCGCGCAAGCCCGGCAAGCTGCCCTACGAGACGATCAGCGCCGAATACGAGCTGGAGTACGGAGCGAACCAGCTCGAGGTGCACACCGACGCCCTGCGCGGCGGTGCGCGCGTGCTCGTGCACGACGACCTGCTGGCGACCGGCGGCACGGCCGCCGCGCTGTGTCGCCTGGTCGAGCAGCTCGGCGGCGAGGTCGCCGGCTGCGGCTTTCTCGTGGAGCTGGCGTTCCTGCACGGGCGCGAGCGCCTGGCGCCGCACCAGACGCATGCGCTGATCAGCTACGAGTCCTAGCGAGGCCCCATGCCGAGCGCCAGCGCCAGACGCACGATCGCCGCGCCCGTGTCGCAGCTGTGGGAGCTGATCTGCGACCCGCACCACCTGCCGCGCTGGTGGCCGCGTGTGGAGCGTGTCGAGGACGTCGCCGACGGCGCTTTCACGGAGCTGATGCGCACGTCCAAGGGCAAAGCCGTTCGCGCCGACTTCCGACTCGTGCGCGCGGACGAGCAGACGCACTCGCTGGCCTGGGAGCAGCAGCTCGAGGGCACGCCGTTTGCGCGCGTGCTCAGCTCATCGCAGACGCTCGTGACGCTCGAGGCGGTCGGCGAGCAGACGAGCGTGACGATCGAGTTGCGCCAGAAGCTCAGCGGCTTCTTCCCGCGCTTCGGCGGCTTCATGGTTCGTCGCGCCGCCGCGGCGACGCTCGACGAGGCGCTCGACGGGTTGGAGCGCGTCAGTGGCTGACGGCGCCGCGCGCTCGTATGAGCAGCCGCCGTCGATGCGCTGGTGGGGGTGGGGCGACGCGGCGCACCCGCCCGGCCTGCCCGCGGCGGCGCCCGGCTTCCTCGCCGAGAATGTCGGCCCGCTGTCGCGCCCGCGCCCGCCGGTCGCGTTGTCCAACGTTCGCCTGCCGGCGGCGCAGCTGGACGAGGCGACGCTCGCCCGGCTGCGCGCGATCGTCGGCGATGGGCACGTGCGCGACGATCACGACGAACGCGTGCTGCATGCCGCGGGCAAGGGCTATCCCGATCTCGTGCGCCTGCGCGCCGGCGAGCCGCAGGGTGCTCCGGATGCGGTCGTGCTGCCGGCGAGCACGCAGGAGGTCGCCGTGCTGCTGGACCTGTGCGCGCGCGAGTCGCTCGCGATCGTCCCGTTCGGCGGCGGCACGAGCGTCGTCGGTGGCGTCGAGCCGCTGCGCGGCGAGCACCGCGGCGCGATCTCGTTGGATATGCGGCGAATGGGCGGCGTGCTCTCGCTGGACGCGGCGTCGCGCACCGTGACCGTGCAGGGGGGCATGCGCGCGCCAATGCTGGAGCGCCACCTCGGCGAGCGCGGGCTGACGCTCGGCCACTACCCGCAGTCCTTCGAGTACGTGTCGCTCGGCGGCTGCGCGGCGACGCGTTCGGCCGGGCAGGCCTCCAGCGGCTACGGCGCGATCGAGCGCATGGTGCAGGGCCTGCGCGTGGCGTCGCCCAGCGGCGAGATCGAGCTGCCGCCGATCCCCGCGAGCGCCGCGGGGCCGTCGCTGCGCCAGTTGCTGATCGGCTCGGAGGGCACGCTCGGCGTGATCTGCGAGCTGTCGCTGCGCATCCGCGAGGCGCCCGCCGAGCGCTCCTACGAGGGCATCTTCTTCGAGGACTTCGACGCCGGTTGCCAAGTGCTGCGCGAGCTCGCCCAGCAAGCGGCTTCGCCCGACGTCGCGCGGCTCTCCGACGAGCAGGAGACGCGCATGTCGCTGGCGCTGGCCGGGTCGGGCGGCGTCAAAGGCAGGCTCGGGCGGCTTTATCTCGGGGCGCGCGGATATCGCGACGGGTGCCTGGCGATCTTCGGCTTCGAGGGCACGGCCGAGCAGGTGCGCGCCCGTCGCGCGCGTGCGCTGCACGTAGCGCGCGCCGGCGGCGGGCTGGCCGTCGGGCGCTCGCCCGGCGAGGCGTGGCTTGCGGGCCGCTTCTCGGCGCCGTACCTGCGCGACGAGCTGCTCACGCAGGGCGTGATGGTCGAGACGCTCGAGACGGCCACGCAGTGGTCGAACCTCACGCGCCTGCACGGTGCGGTGGCTCGCGCGATCGGCGGCGCGCTGAGCGTGGGGGGCACGCCGGGGCTGGTCATGTGCCACGTCTCGCATCTCTATGAGACCGGCGCGTCGCTCTACTTCACGTTTCTCGCGCGCCAGCGCAAGGGCGAGGAGATCGCGCAGTGGCGCAGCGTCAAGCAAGCCGCCAGCCGCGCGATCGTCGAGGGTGGCGGGACGATCACCCACCACCATGCGGTCGGCCGCGACCACGCGCCGTTCATGCGCGCGGAGGTCGGCGACACCGGGCTGGCGGCGCTGCGCGCGCTGAAGGCCGAGCTCGATCCGGCGGGCATCATGAACCCCGGCAAGCTGCTCGGCTAGCGTCGCATCGGCATGGCTCGAGGCGCCTGCTCCTGCTCGCACTGGTCAGTGCAGCGCGAAGCTGCCCCTTAGGACCACCGGGCCGGGGCTCGTCGGGCGGCTGCTCGTCTCGCGCGTGAGCAGCATCGTGTGGTACTTGCCCGCGTCGCCGGGCAGCAGCGCGCCGCCCTGCAGGCTGCCGTTGGCGGCGACTTCGGGGCTGCGGCTGAGCGCCTCGTGGCTGCTCGGCGAGTTGTACAGCCAGACGGCGTAGAAGAATCCCTTGCCTTTCGACGGCGGCAGGTGTTCGGCGGCGAGGTAGAAGGCGTATTGGCTGCCTTCGGAGAGCACCTCGGCGATGCCGGTGGCGTTGCTGGAAGGGTCGGTCGGCTTGAGCGCTATGCGCTTGTCTTCTTTGGCCTTGGCGCCCTGCGTGCCGGTCGCGGCGGTGGAGCTCCCGGTGCTCGTGCTAGCGGGCGCGCTCGCCGCAGCGGTTTCGCCACTGGGAGACTTCGAGGAGGAGCCGCCGCTGTTGGCGATCAGCACGACGGCGACGATCACGACGGCGACGATCACTCCCAGCAGGAGCGCCCCGCCGGTGCGCGAGCTCGGCGGCCGGGAACGCGAGCGCTTGGCGGCGGCGGGCGGCGAAGGCGAAAACGCGCCCGGCTCGTGAGCGGAGCCGCCCGCCGGCATAGTCGCGGGCTCGTCGCCGTCGGGAATGTCCGGGAGCGAGGCGCCTTCGAGCGGCGCCAGCTCGACGGCGAGCGCATTTGCCCATGCGCGCGCCTGGAGCGAGCCCTCGAGATAAGTGCGCGTGGCGAGGCGCTCGGCGACGCCGGCGCGCTGGCCGAGCAGGTAGTCGCCGACCTCCTCGCGGCGCTCGGCCTTGAGCTCGCGCGCTTGGCGCGGGGCGAGCACGGCGAGCGCGGCGTGCGCGCGGTCGTGGACGGCGCGCTCGTGGATGTCCAGCAGCGCGGCCACCTCCGCGTAGCTCTTGCGGCTGCGCAACAGCAGCGAGAGCGTGGCGCGCTGGTCGGGGGGGAGGTCGTCCAGTCGGCTCATTGGTCTCGGCGATCTCGTTCTCGCCAGCGCCCGTGGGGCGGCCGGCAGAGGGATTCGTAGGCTATCGTGGCGCCTGGATGGCCGAGCCGAACGCCGAGCAGCTCAACGCGGCCGTCCGCGGCTTCGATCGCCTCTATGGCCTGCAGCTCCTCAGCTACGCCGAGGGCGACGTGTCGGCCGAGGTGGCCGTGCGCGACGAGGTCAAGCAGCCGATGGGGCTCGTGCACGGCGGGCTGTACGCGTCGATCGCCGAGTCGATGACCTCGCTGGCGACCGCGCTCGCGGTGATGCCGGCCGGCAACATGGCGATGGGCCTGTCGAACAGCACGAGCTTCCTGCGGCCGATCACCGAGGGCGTCGTGCACGCGCACGCCAGTGCAATCCACCGCGGGCGCACGACGTGGGTGTGGGACGTGCGCTTCACCGACGACGCCGGACGCTCGTGCGCGGTCACGCGCATGACGATCGCCGTGCGTCCGGCGCCGGAGGGCCAGGCGCCGCTGTCGTTGGGCTAGCGGCCGCCTCGCGCTAACCGAGCGCGTGCAGCGGCGAGGGGACCTGGGAGGGCAGCGGCGTCGAGCCGAAGCCGGTATCCGGCCGGCGGGCGGGCAGGGGCGCCTGCGGTGCGCCTGCTTCGTTGATCGGCACGGCCGTCTGCGCGGCGGCGGCCGCGACGCGTGGGTCGTCGGCGTAGATGCTCACGACGACGCCGCCCGTGGCAATCGCGATCGTACGACCGCCCTGCGCGACGGCCGCGTCGACGCCGCGCAGCCGCCTGCTTGCCCGGCGCGCGTCGCTGCCTGCGACGAAGCTGTTGTCGGGTGAGGTGACGACGCGCAGGGGGGGTACGCACGTGCTCTGGCCACCCTCGACGCAGTCGCCGTACTGCACGCTGAAAGCGCCGCCCGGGTCGGAGCCGACTTCGGTGATCGCCATGCGTTCGAACGAGCGCCCGAGCCAGTACACCGGATACGGGGCGACGAGCAGCGTCTCCAGCGTGTTGTGCGGGATCGGTTGGTCCTGCAGCGTGTCGCCGCACGCACCGAGCGCAAACGCACAGGCGGCGACCAGCAGCGCGGCGAGGGCCCGCCGGCGGGGCGCGCTCGTTCCGGCGCGGCCGGGCGCGCGTGCGCGCGGCGCGTGCGCCTCGGCCGGAGGCGGGCCGGGGGCGGGCGACACCGGCTCAGCCCCTGTAGCGGTTGGTGATCGGCATGCGCCGGTCGCGCCCGAAAGCGCGCTCGGTGACCTTGATCCCGGGCGGGGCTTGGCGGCGCTTGTACTCGGCGAGGTCGACCAGCCCGATCGCCCGCTGGACCTCGGCCGCGGGGAGGCCCTGCGCGACGAGCTGCTGGGGGCTGAGATGCTGCTCGACGTAGCCGTGCAGGATGCGGTCGAGCACGTCATACGCCGGCAGCGAGTCGTCGTCGCGCTGCTCGCTGCGCAGCTCGGCCGAGGGCGCGCGCTCGATGATCGAGGCGGGGATCGGCGCGGGCACGCGACCGCCGCGAGCCGCCTCGGGAGCGTTGCGCCACTCGCACAGGCGGTAGACGAGCGTCTTGGGCACGTCCTTGATCACCGCGAAGCCGCCGGCCAGGTCGCCGTAGAGGGTCGTGTAACCGACCGACATCTCCGACTTGTTGCCCGTCGTGAGCACGAGCCAGCCGAACTTGTTCGACAGCGCCATCAGCAGGTTCCCACGCACGCGCGCCTGCAGGTTCTCCTCGGTGAGGTCGGCGGGCAGCCCCTCGAACTCCGGTCCGAGCGTCTGGTCGTAGGTCTCGACGACCGGCTCGATCGGCAGCTCGCGCGCGCGCACGCCGAGCGCCGCGGCGAGATCGCGCGCGTCCTGCTGTGTGCCTGAGGAGGAATAGCGCGACGGCATGATCGCCGCGCTCACGCGCTCGGTGCCGAGCGCGTCGACTGCGATGCATGCGACGAGCGCCGAGTCGATGCCGCCGGACAGCCCGAGCACGACGTGCGAGAAGCCGTTCTTCTCGACGTAGTCGTGCAGGCCGAGCGTCAGCGCCTCGTAGATCTCGGCCTCGATCGGCTCGATCGGCATCGCCAGCGGGCCGCCCGACCGGTGTGGCCCGCCGTCGCTGGAGCCGACCGGCGTGCGCAGGCCAGGCAGCACCTGCACGCGCGAGGCTGCGCCCGCCGAGATCGGCGAGCGCACGGCGCCACGGTGCCCAGCCTCGCGCAGGCGCGCCGCCGCGGCAGCCTCGAGGTCGACGTCGCAGATCAGCAGGTCCTCGCGAAACTGCGCCGCGCGCGCGATCGTCTGGCCGGTGTGGTCGACGACGAAGGAGTGGCCGTCGAAGACGAGCTCGTCCTGGCCGCCGACGAGCGCGCAGAAGGCGACGTAGGCGAGGTTGTCGCGCGCGCGCGCAGCGAACATGCGCTCGCGCTCCATCCCCTTGCCCGCGTGGTAGGGCGAGGCGGAGATGTTGAGGATCAGCGTCGCGCCCGCGAGAGCCTCGTCGCTGGCAGGCGGTCCCGGCTCCCAGATGTCCTCGCAGACGGTCAGCCCGACGCGTTGCTCGCCGATGTCGAGGACCGCACCGGCTGTGCCCGCCTGGAAGTAGCGCTCCTCGTCGAACACGCCGTAGTTGGGCAGGTAGACCTTGCGATAGACCGCCTGGACGGAGCCGTCGGCGAGCACGGCGGCGGAGTTGTAGACGTCCTGCGCGCGCTCGGGAAAGCCGACGACGGCGATCGGCTCGTGCGTCTCGGCGGCCAGCTCGCGCAGCGCGGCGGCGGCGTCTGTGAGGAAGTGCTCGCGCAGCAGCAGGTCCTCCGGTGGATAGCCGGTGAGCGCGAGCTCGGGAAACAACACGAGGTCGGCGCCGGCCGCCAACGCCGCGTCGCGCCCGGCGCGGATGCGCTCGGCATTGCCGGCGATGTCGCCGACGGTGGCGTTCATCTGGCAGAGCGCCAGGCGCACCTCAGCTCGCGCTGGCGCTGCGCCCGGCGCCGGTGCGCCCGGTGGCGGCTTTGCGCTTGCGCGGCGCCGCGGCTTTCTTGGCGCGGCGTTTGGCCGGCGCGCTCACGCCCGCGGCACGAGCGAGCGAGCCGATCGCCCATTTGAGGTCCGCGGCGATCGCCTCCAGCTGAGGCAGCGCGTCGAAGTCGCCGAGCAGGCCGAAGCCGAGGTGCCCGTCGTAGCTCATCACGGCGATGCCCAGGGCCTGGCGGCGCGCGAGCGGCACGACCGGGTAGAGCACGCGCAGGCGCCGGCCGAGCACGTACAGCGGGAACTGCGGCCCGGGGACGTTCGTGACGACGAGGTTGAAGAAGCGCTGGCGGGCCTGCAGGCGCGCGGCCTGGCTGAGGATCGTCGGCGGCGCGAAGCCGGCGAGGTTGGTCAGCACCTGCGCGCCGACGGCCTGGCCGGATTTCTTGAGGTCTTCCATCGCCCGGGAGATCTGCGCCAGGCTCTCCGCCGGGTTCTGCACGCCCACGGGCAGCGGCGCCCACATCGCCGCGACCCGGTTGCCCAGCGCCCCGCGGTCGGAGTCGGCGCGCACGGACACGGGCACCATCGCCTTCAGCTCCAGGCCCTCGGTCTCGACGCCCTCGCGGCGCAGATAGCGCCCGAGCGCCAGGCTGACGGCCGCGAGCACGACGTCGTTGAGCGTTCCGCCGAGCGAGTCCTTGATCGCTTTGAACTGCTCCAGATCGGCGTCGAGGAATGTGTAGCGGCGGTGCGGGCCGATGTCGACGTTGAAGGGGCTCTCGGGCGCCGGTGCGTTGATCCCCGCCCACGTCGTCGCGCCGATGCTCGTCAGGCCGTCGACGACCTGCGTAAACGCTCTGCGCGGCGCGCGCAGCATGGCGCGCGTGCCGCGAGCCATCTCCGCGGGCACTGTGGTGCGTTCGCGCAGCGCCTCGCCGAGCAGCTTGGCGGGTCCGGGCAGCGGCTTTGCCGTCCACGGCACGGGCGGGCGCGAAGTGGGGACGGGGTCCGGCGCGGTGTCGAACAGGACGGTCGTGATGTCCACGCCGGAGATGCCGTCGACCAGCGCGTGGTGTGTCTTTGCGATCAGCGCGAAGCGTTCGCCGGCCATCCGCTCGACGAGCCAGATCTCCCACAGCGGCTTGGAGCGGTCCAGACGCTGAGAGAACAGCCTGCCGGCGAGCTGCTTGAGCGCCTTGTCGTCGGCCGGCTTTGGCAGCGCGGTGTGACGGATGTGGTAGCGCGGGTTGAAGTGCGGGTCGTCGGCCCACACCGGGCGGCCCTGGCCGTAGGGGACGTAGGCGAGTCGCTGGCGGTAGCGCGGCACGAGGTGCAGGCGGCTGACGATGTGATCGACGAGTTCCTGCGGCTTGGGCGCGATGCCCTCGAAGACCATCACCGAGGCGACGTGCATGTGCGCGGCGGAGTCGTCCTCCAGGTGCAGAAACGTCGTGTCGAGCGCTGTCAAGCGGTCCGGATTGGCCATTGCGCTCGATTGTCGCTGTTTGGCGAGCCGCCGTCAACGATTGCACCATGCAATCGAGGATTTCACGAGGCCACCGACGCTCATGAGGCTCGGACGCGCCTCGCTTGCGCTTCGGGCTTTCGGCTGGACCGGGCGGCGCATGCTCAAGACCGCAGCGCGCCTGGCCGAGGAGTTTCAGATGACCCCCGCCAAGCCAGAGCGCGGCGTGCTGTCTGCAGCCGCCCATCCGCTCGCGCCCGACTCGGCCGACCCGCGCGCCGCGGAGAACCTGATGCGCTGGGTCGGCGTGGCGATGTTCCTGCTCGGCTCGGCGACCCTGCTGGCGACGCTGCCGCTGCCCGATCCCAACACGAGCGACCATCCGGCGATCAGGGTGATCGCCGCGCTGCTCGGCCTCGGCGCGGTTTTCGTGTGGACGCTGCTCCCCGGCCGCCGCTGGGTGGCGAGGGTGACGGTCGTTTACGGCATCCTGCTCGTCAGCGCGCTGATGGCCGTCACGCGGCCGATCGAGGCAACGCCGTTCTTCTACCTGTGGCCGATGGTCTTCTCTGCGTACTTCTGCTCGCGACGCGAGGTGGCAGCGGATCTCGCGCTGATGTGGACGACGCTCGGCCTGGCGCTGTTCGTGTGGAGTCGCGATCCGATGAAGACGGTGCTGTTCATGGGCGTCGGCGTCTCGGTGACGCTGACGACGGTCGTCGTCAAGCTGCTCGCCGACCACGTCACGGCCGTGATCTCCCAGTTGGTCACCGCGGCGGACACCGACTACCTGACCGGGCTGCTCAATCGGCGCGCGTTCGACGTGGAGTTCCGCCGCCAGTGCGATCGCGCGCAGCGCAGCGGACTGCCGCTTGCGCTGGCGCTGTTCGACCTAGACCACTTCAAGCAGGTCAACGACCGCCACGGGCACGCCGTCGGCGATCAGGTGCTGCGCGACTTCGCCGCGCTGCTCGAGCGCGAGCTGCGCGGCGGCGACACGCTCGCGCGCATCGGCGGCGAGGAGTTCGCCGTCGTGCTGTTCGGCGTCGACCTCGCCGACGCCGTGTCGTTCGCCGAGCGGATCGGGCGCGAGCTGCAGGCGCGCAGCAGCGGCGACAAACCGCCGCTGAGCGCGAGCGCCGGCGTGGCGGCGCTCACCGAGGCCGACGCGAGCCCGCCGGCGCTGCTGCTCGTGGCCGACCGCGCGCTGTATGCGGCCAAGGCCGCCGGGCGCCGGCGCGTCGCCGTGTGGGACGAAGGCGCGACGCGCGTCGAGGCGCACATGGCCGAGCAGCGCTCGCTCGCCGCCGACGCTGCCTGAACGCATCTGGGCCGCAAAAGACGAAGAGCCGGCCAGGCTGGCCGGCTCTTCGCAGAGGTGAAAAGGAAAGACGATGCGACTCGATCCGTCGCGTCAGACGATATCCGATTCCTGGCTGGCCGGCCAGCTTGTGTGTCCGTGATCACAGAAGGGCCGCTCGCCGAGCCTCTAGGCTGCGAACAACTGTTCGACTCTGCTGAGTCGCCGCCGTCCATGGCGGCGAACGGGGAACCCAACTGCCGGCCTGACGTTCGAGGGGCCGGATGGGGCGAATCGCCCACTGATGTGGGTGTAACGCCCGGTTGACCACGCGTCCGTTTCGCGTCGTCCGCCGGCCGTGAGCCCGACAGCTAACCCCGTAGGCGGAAGACAAGGAGGTTCGCATCACATGTTCGTACCCGCGCCGCCCGCGCAGCATGCCCTCGCGCTTGCTCCGGTTGACATAGCCACGACCACGCCGCCGCTCGGCGCCCCCCCGCTGGGGCGCACGTCGACGACGCTGCGCGTGCGCAGGGCCACGCTCAACGTGCTCGACGGCCAACGCACGAGCATCGCCGGCACGCTCAGCCCCGCGATCGCAGGACGCACGGTCAAGCTGCAGGCGATGGGCCGGCACGGCTGGAGCACTGTGGCGCGCACACGCACTGCCACGAAGGGCCGCTTCAAGCTGAGCTTCGTGCCGCACAACACCGGCAGCGTGCCCGTGCGCGTGGAGTTCACCGGCGACGCGCTGGGCCTCCCGACTCATCGCCGGTTGGGGCGCCTGAACGTCTACCGCGTCGCCGAGGCGTCGTGGTACGGCGGCGGCGGGGGTCTGGCCTGCGGTGGCTCGTTGACCAGCTCGACGCTCGGCGTGGCCAACAAGACGCTTCCCTGCGGCACGCTCGTCACGCTGCGCTACGGCGGGCGCTCGATTCGCGTTCCCGTGGTCGACCGCGGGCCGTATGTCGCCGGGCGCGAATTCGACCTCACCGAAGCCACCAAGCAGGCACTCGGCTTCGGCGACACCGGGCAGGTCTGGAGCACGCGCTGAGCTGACGCGCGTCGCCGGCGATCGGCCGGGTGCGGGTGGGTTCTCCGATCCCGCATCCAGGTCGGCCAACCGGTCGGATCGTCGTGCGCGCGTTTGGGCAGCTTCGTGCAGGGCTTGGGTTTCTCGCTGAGCGCTCGTTGAATGCCCTGGAATGCCCGCGCAAACGAAGACTTCGCGCACGCAGGTCTGGTTCGACACGCTCGGCGAGTGGAGCTGGCCCGGCCGCGCCGCCGAAGCGGTCGACGCGCTGCCGCCGGCTTGGGTGCCGGCGTTTCCGCCGCGCCTGGAGCCTGTCGCGGCAGGGGCCGCTGTCGGCGCGGGCGCATGGGAGCACAAGCAGCAGCGCACGAAAGGCCGTGCGCTGCTGATCGGCGTGCTGCTGAGCGCTCTCGCAGCGCTCTTGGCGGTGCTCGCGCTGCGCGGTCCGCAGAGCCTGGACGGATCGCTCGCAGGGCGGACCGCCGCGCCCGCCGCGCGCAGAGCCACTGCCGAGACGGCCGCACCACAGCCGCTGCCGACGCTCGTCGCCGCCGGCCACGACCGTGCCGGCAGCTCGATCGACACCGCAAGCTACAGCTCGGCCGCGCTCGCCGCGACCGGCGCCTTTCACGTGTACCTGCCGCCGGGCTATGCGAGCACGACGCAGCGCTATCCCGTGCTCTACCTGCTGCACGGCAACAACCAGCCCGCCACGGCGTTTCTCGAAATCGGACTGCAGGGCGAGCTCGACACGCTGATTGCCCGTCGCAAGATCCCGCCGCTGATCGCCGTGATGATCCAGGGCGGGCGCGGCGCCAACAACTGGCGCGACCGCTATGAGAGCTACGTCGTCGAAGTGCAGGAACTGATCGATCGCATGCTTCCCACCGTCGCAACGCGCGGCGCGCGCGCGGTGGCCGGCGACTCGATGGGCGGCTACGGCGCGATGAACGTCGCGCTCGGGCACCCGCAGCGCTTCTCCGTGGTCGAGAGCTGGCTGGGCTTCTTCGACGGCCTCTCCGGCGAGCTGCGCTCGGCGCAGCCGGTGATCGCCCGCGAAGGCCTGCATGCGTTCGTGTACGGCGGCGAATCCGACTCCATCGCCGCCCCGGCCGAGAACGCGCCGTTCGCGGCGCAGCTGCGCGCCGCCGGAGCCAGCGCGCGCAGCGCCGTATACCCTGGCGAACACTCCATGCAGACGCTCCACGCGCACCTCCCGAGCATGCTTCGCTACGCCGGCAGGGCGCTCGCCGGCAACGCAAGCGCCGGGCCGGCGCACGCGACGACGGCGGTGTATGCGAGGACGGCGGCGCACGCGACGACGGCCGCACACACGACCGCCGCGCGATGAGAGTGCGCCGTGCAAAGCCGGTCCGACCGCAGGTCGCCGCTGCGCTGGGGGCAGCGTCCGTCGGGGCGATAGCCGGCGGCGCGCTCGCCGGCGGCGCCGTGGCGCTCGGCGCGATGGCGATCGGCAGGCTGGCGATCCGCCGTGCCGCGATCGCCTCGTTGAAGGTTCAGGACCTGGAGGTCGCGCGCCTGACCGTCGGCGAGCTGCGCGTCGCCGATCGCCGACGGCAGACGCCCGTGAACGAGCGCGCGTCGGACGGTCCGAGCGCCGCCGGCGCTTGCGGCAGCGCCACGTCCGACGCCTAGCCACGTCCGAGGGCATCCGGGTCTCCGCCTGGCCGGCCGGCCAGTATGATCGCGGCACCGGTCCGCGATGACGATGGGGAGGTCCAGATGGCGTCGGTTTCCAGCGATCTCGACGGAGTGCTCTTGGCCGAGCACGAGCTGTGGGCCGACGGCCCGCCGCACGAGGTCTTCAAGCAGATGCGCGGCCAGTGCCCGATCCACTGGACCGAGCGCGTCAGCGAGTACCCCGAGGAGAAGGGCTTCTGGTCGGTCACGACCGCCGAGGACATCCACACCGTCAGCCGCGACTGGCAGACCTACTCCTCCGCACACGGCGTCACGGCCGTCTCCGAAGTCTTCCCCGTGGAGCTCGTGCGGGCGATGTTCATCGGCATGGACCCGCCCAAGCACGACCGTCTGAAGGCGCTGTTCCAGGCCGGCTTCACGCCCAAGCGGATCGCCGCGCACGAGGACGAGATCCGCGCGATCGTGATCGACGTGCTCGACCGCGTGCAGGGGCGCGAGACTTGCGATCTCGTGCTCGACGTCGCCCAGCCGGCGGTCTCGCGCGTGATCGGGCGCTTCATGGGCATCCCCGAGCAGGACGACGCGATCTGGGCGCGGCTGATGAACTCGACGCTCTCCGGCGACGACAAGGACCTCAACCCCGAAGGCATCGACGGCGTGCTGGAGAAAGACATCCCCGAGATCTTCGCGCGCTGCGGACGGATGATCGCCGAGCGCGAGGAGAACCCGACCGACGACCTCACGACGGTTCTCGTCAACGCCGAGATCGACGGCGGAAAGCTCGAGGAACACGAGATCGTGATGGGCTTCTTCCTACTCGTCGCCGCCGGCAACGACAGCACCAAGGCCACGTACACGAGCGGCATGCGCGCGCTGATGGAAGACCGCGAGCAGATGCAGCTGCTGCTCGACGACCCGTCACTGGTCCCCGGCGCCGTCGAGGAGTCGCTGCGCATGTTTCCCGCGTTCGCGCACTTCCGCCGCACCGCCACGTGCGACACCGAGCTGCACGGGCAGAAGATCCGCGAGGGCGACAAGGTCGTGCTGTGGTACGTGTCCTCCAACCGCGACGAGACACGCTTTACAGACGTCGACCGCTTCGATGTGCGTCGCGAAGCCGAGCACCAGGCGTTCGGCGCCGGCGGGCGGCATTTCTGCCTCGGCACCGCGCTCGCGCGACTGGAGCTGAAGATCCTCTTCGAGGAGACGCTCAAGCGCTTTCCCGAGATGGCGATCGCCGGCAAGCCCAGCTATGTCGAATCGGGCTTTCTCAACCAGATGAAGACGCTGCCCGTCCGCCTCGTCGCCTGAGCAGTCCGGCGCCGTGACCGCCCCGACACCGCGCATCCGTCTGCGCCAAGCCGTGCTCGTCGCCGCCGAGCTCGAGCCCGTCGAGCGCGAGCTGCGCGAGGCGCTCGGCCTCGGCGAGCCCTTTCGCGACCCCGGCGTGGGCGAGTTCGGGCTGCGCAACGCCGTGTTCGCGCTCGGCGACTGCTTTTTGGAGATCGTCTCACCGCTGCAGCCGGGCACCGCCGCCGGGCGCCATCTGCAACGCCACGGTGGCGACGGCGGATACATGGTCCTGTTCGACCTCGAGGATCTCGACGGCGCGCGCTCGCGCGCAGAGCGCGATGGCGTTCGCGTCGTCTGGCGCATCGACCTTCCCGACATCTCCGGCACGCACCTGCATCCCGCCGACATGCGCGGCGCGATCGTCTCGCTCGACCGCTCCCGGCCCTACGGCACGTGGCGCTGGGGCGGTCCCGAGTGGACCGGGCGAACCGGCCAGGGCGCGCCCGGGCGAATCGCCTCGATCGACGTCGCCGTCGGCGATCCCGCCGACGTGGCCGCGCGCTGGGCGCGCGTGCTCGGCGCTCCGCTCGCCGACGGCTCGCAGACGACGCTCGCGCTCGACGGCGCGGCGGTCGATTTCACCGTTGCCCAGGATCAGGCGCGTGAAGGGCTCGTGGGGATCGTCCTCGCCGACGTGCCCGCGCTCGACCGAGCCGGCGGCGACGTCACGGTCGGCGGCGTGCGGCTGCGCTCGCTGGCTCGCGCCTAGCCGGACAGCGGCGCGAAGCGCGGCTCGCGGCGCTCGAGGAAGCTCGTCACGCCCTCGGCGAAGTCCGGCGCCGCAAACGACTCAAGCATCAGGCGATCGGCCTCGTGCAGCGCGTCCGGGACCGCGCGCTCGAGGTCCGCGTAGACCTGGCGCTTGATCGTCGCCATGCTCGCCGGCGAGCAGTTGACCGCCAGGTCGCGCGCGTAGGCAAGCGTCTGCTCGAGCACCGTCTCGCGCGCCATCGCCGCGTTGACCAGGCCCATCGCCGCCGCCTCGCGCCCCAGCACCACGCGTCCGGACAGCAGCAGGTCGAGCGCCCGCGCGGGACCAACCAGGCGGGGCAGCACCCAGGAGATGCCGTGCTCGGCGATCAGCCCGCGACGCGCGAACGCAGTAGTCAGCTTCGCGTCCTCGGCGGCGAAGCGGATGTCGCACATCAGCGCCTGCACCAGCCCGATCCCCGCGCAGGGACCGTTGATCGCCGCGAGGATCGGCTTGGGCACCGTCAACGGGTACGTCTGCGCCGTACGTACGCCGTTGCTCTGCTCCTCTGAGACGCCGTCCTCGCCGAGTGCCAGCAGCTCCTGCATGTCCGCGCCCGCGCAGAAGCCGCGACCGGCTCCCGTCACGACGATCACACGAACGTCCTGCGAGGCCGCGCACTCGGCCAGCGCCGCGAAGTAGTCGCGCTCGAGCTCCTGCGTCCACGCGTTCAGCCGCTCGGGGCGGTTCAACGTGATCGTCGCCACGCCGTCCGCCACGTCTTTCAGGACAACCTCGCTCATCTGCGCTCCTTTCGCGGTGTGCCGCGAGCCTACAGGCTCAAAACCTGCCCGGATCAGGACCCGCGGGCGCGCCGGGCGTTGACCACGGCCCTGGCGATCGTCAGCGGATGGTTGAGCGCCAGCGCGACCCTTCCCGCCAGCGAGCGCGGGTCGCGTGCCAGGCCGAGCTGGCGCAGGATCGTCGTCTGGTCGAAGTACACCCGCTCGCACACCAGCCGCTCCTGCTCGAACAAGAACAGCGCCGTCATCGGCCGCGAAACGAGCGGCCCGTCGGGGGCAGGCCGCGCAGCGGGCCCAGGTGCGTGCCCAGCAGGACGAACTCCGCGATCACCGCGTCCTGCGCGTGGTGCAGTGCGATCAGCTCGTTGCGCTGGTCGGGGAACGCCGCGCGCGTCTGCGCGTAGTAGGCGCTCACCTGCGCCTCGCCGTCGTAGGTCTCGCCCGTCGCGATCAGCTCGTAGCGCGGGTGCCCGAACGTCTGCATCGTCGTGGCGAAGTCGTGCACGTTCTCCGACTCCATGTGCTCGCGCACGAGCGCCTCGCGCTCGGCCAACAGCGGCTGCGGCGTCGCCGCTGGTGCGGATCGGGCGGGAGCGGCGCCGGCCGGGGGATCGGCCGAGGCGGGGGGAGGGCCTGTGGGGTTGGCCACGACGAGACCGGTCGTCCCGACCGGCGCTCTAGGCCGCGGCCGAGGCGCCGACGCGGTCGGCGAGAATCGCGGCGATGTGCGCGCGGTGGCGCTTGGCGCCACCGAGCAGCGCCGCGTCGAGCTGCGCGCGCTTGTACAGCCAGTGAACGTCCGCCTCCCAGGTGAAGCCGATGCCGCCGTGCGCTTGGATCGCGCTCGCCGTTACCTCGCGCCCGGCGTCCGACGCCGCGGCCTTGGCCATCGCCGCCGCCTCCGCCAGGCGCTCGGGGTCCGCGTCGGCCGTCCACGCCGCGAACGCCGCCGTCGAGCGCGCCTTCTCGGTTTCCAACAGCATCTGCGCGCAGCGGTGCGAGACCGCCTGGTAGGCGCCGACCGGAACGCCGAACTGCTTGCGGTCCTTGACGTAGGCGACCGTCATGTCAAGCGCCCGCTCGCACACGCCCACGAGCTCCGAGCTCACCGACACGAGCGCCCGGCCGAGCCCCGCGCAGGCATCGCCGAGCGAGTCGCCGGCGCCGTCCGGGGCGAGGACGCGTGCCGCCGAACGCGTCGGGTCGATCGCCGCCAGCGGGCTGACCTCGGCCTCGTCTGCGCCCAACACCGATCCGTTGCCGTCCTCGTCAACGAGCACCAGCACCTGTGCGTCGGCGCCGCCGATCACCAGCTCGGCCACGCCGTCGACCGCCGAGCCGAGCGCGCCGATCGTCTCGCCCGAGGCGAGACCCGGCAGCCAGCGCTCGCACTGCTCGGCCGAGCCGGCCTGCTCGATCACCGCTGCCGCCATCGCGCTCGCCAGGAACGGCACGGGCGCCAGCGATCGGCCCAGCTCCTCGCAGAGGATCGACAGCTCGATCTGTCCCAGGCCCTGGCCGCCGTGCTGCTCTGAGATCGCGATCCCCGGCCAGCCCAGCTCGCTCAGCTCGCGCCACAGCGTCCGGTCGATCGTGCGCGCCTCGGCGTGCTCGCGCACGCGTGCCGGCGTCGCGCGTTCGGCCAACAGGTCGCGTGCGGTGCGCTGGATCTCGCGCTGGTCGTCGGTGAAGCCGAAGTCCATGCTCTACGCGATCCCGCCGGCGGAGCCCCGTGAGGGACGTAGCCCATAGAAACAAGAACTCGTCATGCCGCCACCTTCAGGCGGGGGAGCCCGAGCACGCGCTCCGCCACGATGTTCTTCAGCACCTCCGTCGTGCCGCCCTCGATCGTGTTGCCGCGCGCGCGCAGCAGCTCATAGCTCCAGCTCTCGCCGACCGTCAGCGCGTCCGGGCCGACGACGTCCACCGCCAGCTGCGTCAGGCGCTGGTTGGTGTCCGACCACAGCCACTTGACCAGCGAGCCCTCAGGGCCCGGCTGGCCGTAGCGCTCGACGTCCGTCAGCCCCTTCCACGCGAGCAGGCGAATCGACTCGCAGCGCACGTGCAACTCGGCGAGCGCGTCGGCGTACAGCGGGTCCGCGAGCATGCCGCGCTCGGCGGCGATCGCGATCACGTCGTCGAGCAGCTGGCGCAGGCGGATCTGCAGCGCGAAGCCCAGGCCCGCGCGCTCGTTCATCAGCGTCGTCAGCGCGACCTTCCAGCCGTTGCCCACGCCGCCGATCACGTTCGCGTCGGGGATCCGCGCCTCCTCGATGAACAGCTCGTTGAACTCCGCCTCGCCAGTGATCTGTCTCAGAGGGCGCACCTGCACAGACGGTTGCTCCATGTCCATCAGGAAGTACGTCAAGCCCTTGTGCTTGGCCACGCCCGCATCGCTGCGCGCGACGAGCATGCACCACTTCGAGTACTGCGCGCCGCTCGTCCACACCTTCTGGCCCGTCACCACCCACTCGTCGCCGTCCTTCACCGCCTTCGTCTTCAGCGACGCCAGATCAGAGCCCGCGTCGGGCTCGGAGAAGCCCTGGCACCAGATCTCCTCGCCCGAGAGGATCGGCGACAGGTAGCGCTCCTTCTGTTCGTCGGTGCCCCACACCATCAACGTCGGGCCGCCCAGCAGCAGTCCGAGCGTGTTCGCCGCCATCGGCACGCGCGCCCGCCCGAGCTCTTCGAAGTAGATCGCCGACTCGGTCAGCGACGCGCCGCGTCCGCCGTACTCGGTCGGCCACGCCGGCGCCGCCCAGCCCGCGTCGTAGAGCTTGCGCTGCCAGTCGCGGCGAAACGCGTAGTGCGCGTCGTCGCCGCCCTCCGTCGGTTCCGGGCCGGGCTGATTGGCCGAGAGCCACTCGCGCAGCTCGTCGCGAAACGCCGTCTCCTGCTCTGAGAAGGTCAGATCCATCGCTGCCCTGCAGCCTATCCAAAGGAGGCTTGACCGTGACACGACACCTCGTTTGTCGCATCACTCGATGGGCGCAGAGCTGCGACGCCGCGCGTCTGCGCGAGGCGCGGGCGACCTGCGGTCACTTGATCTCGATCGGCGTGCCCACCGGGACGATTGCCCACAGGCGGCTGATGTCCGCGTTGCGCATGCGGATGCACCCGTGCGAAGGCCTGCCCGGTATCAGCGAGGGTTCGTCGGTCCCATGGATGCCGACCACGCCGCCTCCCGGCCATTCGCTGAGCGTCGGCGCGTAGGCGCTCGTGCCAAGCGCGAACGGACCGTAGACCGGGCCGTCGATCGCCCGCAGCTTCTCCATCACGTAGAAGTTGCCCGGCGGCGTGATCGTGCTCGCCTTGCCGACTCCCACCGGGGCGCTGAAGATCGCCCGCCCGCCGCGGAACAGCGTGGCGCGCAGGCGCTCGCGATCCACCAGCAGATGGCCCCTGGCGACGTGCAGAGCCCCCAGCGCGGCGCGCGGCACCCAGCCGGTCTGCCCGTTCGGCCTCCCCGGAATCTCGACCTCGACCCACGCCTCGCCGGAGGATGCCTGTGCCGAGGCGAGCACCACGTACAGCTCGGCCTGCTCGTCCACCGTCAGCAGGCGCAGATGTGCGGTCGTGCGCGCATCCGTCGAGGGCTGCGCGCGCACGGCCGCTTCGGTGTTCGGATAGGCCCAGCGCGAGATCGTGCGCAGGTCTGACAGTCGTGTGAAGGCGGCGCCGACGACAACCTGCGCCGGCGCGAACGCCGGCCACGTCGAGCACCCGACGGCCGCGACCGCGACGAGCGAAACCAGCCGCGGCGCCCGGCGCCTGGGCAGGCGCGCGAGCGGGCGCACCAGGCTATCCCGTGAAGCGGGGCGTCAGCACAGCCGAGCGGCAGCGCAGGACGGTGCTCGTGCGCGTGGCGTGCCTGGGCTTTGACGTCGAGCTCGTCGCCAGCATCGTCAGCTTCACCATCAGCCGGTGCACGCCGACGCTCAGCCTGGAGGGGTCGATCGTGATCGTCAGCCGGCCCTTGCGCGCGCTCTTCGCCGCCATCGTCTTCAGCCTGTGCCGGTCCATGTAGAAGCTCGCGCTGCTCACGCCCGCCGCTCGCACGCTCGCGCGAAAGCTGCTGCGCACGCACCCAGCGGGCGTGCTGAGCGACGGGATCGCCGTCGCTTTCGATGCCAGCACACCCGATTTCGGCGATGCTCCGCCGAGGCCCGTGGCGCCGGTCAGCGCCAGCACGCCGGAGGTCGCGGAGCTCGTGCCCGCCGATTTCCCACTCGGATTCCCGGCCGGTTTTTCGGCTGGTTTTTCGGCTGGTTTTTCACCGGAAGGACCGAGCTGCACGACCACCGTGTTCGATTGGCCGCTCACCGCCGCCCCGCCGCCGACCGGCATCGCCGTGTCGCTCGCGGTGTTGGTGTAGGAGCCCGCCGCCTGGTCGGCCGCGTTGAGCAGGTGGCTGCACGTGAAGGTCGTCGAGGCGCCCTGCGCCAGCGATCCGCCGCTCGGACCGCCGGCGATCGTGCCGGCGTCGCAGCGGACGTCGGCGAGCGCGCCCAGCGTGAGCGTCGCGTTGCCGGTGTTCTTCACGACCATCTCGTATTCCACGGTCTGACCGACCTGGCCGGTCAGCGTAGACGGGGTGAACGCCCCTGCTGCGCCCGTGATCCGCTGAAGCTTTTCGATCGACAGCGCCGGCGCCGCCGGACAGGTCACCGAGGCGTAAAGATCGAAGTGCCCCTTTAGGCCGTTGGTGTTCCAGATCGCCCACACGTCGACCTGGTAGCGCCCGGCATGCCCATCCAGCGGGATTGTCTCGGTCGCGTTGGGGCCGTCGAAGGTGAACGTCGAGTGAGCCCGCGTGGAGTGATCGTGAGCGATCGTGATCATCTGGCTGACCGTGTTGGCCGGCAGGTCGGGAAAGGCCTTGTAGTGCACTGTCAGCTGGTTGCACGAGAATTCGACGTCGCCGTTGGGGTGGCGCAGTTCCTCGCGTTCTTTGCGTTCGCGCAGAACGACTTCGTGTTTGGCCAGGAGGGCCGCCTGTTTGGCTTCGTGGCGCGCTATGTGTTCGGCTTCCCTGGCTGCCGCCCGGGCTTCGCGTTCGGCGGCGCTTGAGGCGTTGGCCTGCACCGTCGAGCCCAGCAGCAATGCGGTCGGCAGCACCACCATCAGCGCGATGAGTCGCACGCGGCATGCCCGGGAGCGCGCGGCGCGACGGCCATCCGCGCGCCCTCGCGCGCCCGTCCGTCCGTCGTCACCTGTCGGCATTGCCTTCTCCCATCCATGAGGCCCACAAAACGCGGGCGTTGTCTCCGGGCGACCCTTCGTTCGGACACCGCCCCTCCAGGCGGTCTCGGAATGATCTCACAGATCTGGCCTGCAAACCAGGGCAAAGCGGCGTCGATCGGGGACGCCGCGAAGCGCACTAAATTGAGACATCTATGTCCGCGCCCGCTTCCAGCCTGCGCGTCGCGCACCTGGACGCCGACGCCTTCTACGTCTCCATCGAGCTCACGCGGCGTCCTGAGCTGCGCGGGCAGCCCGTCGTCGTCGCCGGCTCCGGTCCGCGCGCGGTCGTCACGACCGCCAGCTACGAGGCGCGCAAGTACGGGGTCGGCTCGGCCATGCCCGCCGCCCGCGCGCGGCGGCTGTGCCCGCAGGCGATCGTCCTGCCGCCCGACTTCCAGACATACCGCGCCGTGTCGCGCAAGGTCATGGAGCTCGTGCGCGCGCACGTCGAGCGCGTCGAGGTCGTCGGCCTCGACGAGGCCTACCTGGACCTCGAGGGGCTGCACTCGCCGCGCGCCGCCATGCGCCGGCTCGTCGCCGAGATCAAGCGCGCCACGCAGCTGACCTGCTCGGTCGGCATCGGTCCCAACAAGCTCGTCGCCAAGGTCGCCTCCGACGCCGAGAAGCCCGCCGGCTTCGTCGTGCTCACGCGCGAGCAGGCCTGCTCGCGTTTCGCCGGCTCGCCGCCCGGGCTGATCCCCGGCATCGGCCCGAAGACCGTCGCGCGCCTCGCCGCCCTCGGCCTGAATACGCTCGCCGCCGTCGGCGCCGCCCCCGAGCACGTGCTCGTCGAGCGCTTCGGCCCCAACCACGGACGCGAGCTCGCCCGCCGCGCGCGCTTCGAGCACGACGGCGAGATCGGCGCCCGGCGCAAGGTCGTCTCCGAGTCGCGCGAGCGCACCTTCGACCACGACGTCAACGAGTTCAACCAGCTCGCCGAGTCGCTCGCCGCGATGACGCGCGCGCTCTGTGACAGCCTCACCGCCAACGCCCGCCGCGGGCGCACGATCGGCATCAAGGTGCGCCTCGACGACTGGACGACCGTCACACGCGCGCGCTCGATCGTCGCGCCCACGTGCGACTACGAGACCGTCTTCTCCGTCGCGTTGGGCCTGCTGCGCGAGTACGCGCCCGCCCGGCCCGTGCGGTTGCTCGGGGTGCGCGTGGCCGGTCTCGAGCATGGCGCGCCCGCGCCCCCCGCGGCGGACGCAGCGCCGCAGATGGCGTTCCCCGTCTAGCGCACCTCCCGGCTCGCTTGGGGGTGGCGCGCGGCCACGGCGCCGCAGTAGGATCGCTTCAGTGACCCTGATCGACGTCGGCGACATCCAGCTCGACTACGAACGCAGCGGCAACAGCGGCTGCCCGCCCCTGCTGCTGATCATGGGCATGAGCGGCACGGCGCTGCACTGGGGCGAGCCGTTCATACAGCTGCTGCGCGACGACTTCGACGTGATCGCCTACGACCACCGCGGCGTCGGCGCAAGCACGCCGCTGGACGGGCCGATCACGACGCGCGAGATGGCCGACGACGCCGCCGGGCTGCTCGCCGCGCTGGGGCTCGACGACGCGCACGTGATGGGCATCTCGATGGGCGGCATGATCGCCCAGGAGCTCGCGCTCAACCATCCCGAGCGCGTGCGCACGCTCACGCTCGGCTGCACCTACTGCGGCGGCGAGGGCAGCGCGCTGGCCTCCGAAAAGGACATGCGCGGGCTCGTCGAGGCGATGGGCTCCGGCGACCGCGAGCGCGCGCTGCGCGCCGGCTGGGAGATCAACGTCTCGGCAACGTTGGCTGCCGACGAGGACGCGTTCGCGACGTTCCGCGAGATCGCCATGCGCCGCGCCGTCGCCCTCGGAGTGATCATGCAGCAGATGCAGGCCTGCGCCGCGCACGACACCAACGCGCGCCTGGCGCAGATCGACGCGCCGGCGCTCGTCATCCACGGCACCGAGGATCGGCTGCTGCCCGTGCAGAACGGCCGGCTGATCGCCTCGCGCATCCCCGGTGCGCGGCTGGAGATCTTCGACGGCGTCGGGCACCTGTTCTTCTGGGAGCGCCCCGAGCGCGCGGCCGAGCTCGTGCGCGAGCACGCCGCCGTGCCCGCTTAGCGTGGCCGCGGCACAGGGCGCGAGCGGCGGCGGCGGCGCCCAGCTGACGGTCGATGTCACGGGCGTCGCGCTCGCCGGCGAGCAGGCGGGGGAGGGGCCCCCGATCGTGCTGCTGCACGGCCTCACCGCCACGCGCCGCTACGTAGTGATGGGCTCGCGCGCGCTGGAGCGCTCCGGCCATCGCGTCGTCGCCTACGACGCGCGCGGGCACGGCGCCTCCGCCCCCGCGCCGAGCGCTGCGGACTACGGCTATGAGCTGCTCGCCGACGACCTCGAGGCGGTTCTCGACGCGCTCGAGCTGGCGCGCGTCGTGCTCGCCGGCGCGTCGATGGGCGCGCACACCGCCATCCGCCTCGCGCTCACGCGCCCCGCACGCGTCGCCGCGCTCGCATTGGTCACGCCGTCGTTCGATCCGCAGTCGCCGCGCGACGACGACGAGCTGGCGCGCTGGGACGCGCTCGCGCGCGGGCTGCGCGAGGGTGGGGTGGAGGGCTTCGTTCGGGCGTATGACCTCGACGCTGTGCCCGAGGCCTGGCGCGAGACCGTCGAGAAGGTGCTGCGCCAGCGCCTCGGCGCCCACGAGCATCCACCGGCGGTGGCCGACGCACTGGAAGTCGTGCCGCGCTCGCGCCCGTTCGAGCGGCTCGACGAGCTCGCGGCGATTGGCGTGCCGACCGTCGTCGTGGGCAGTCGCGACGAGGCCGACCCCGGGCATCCGCTCGCCGTCGCCGAGCGCTACGCCGAGGCGATCCGCGGCGCGACGCTCGTCGTCGAGGACGCCGGGCCGCCGCCGCGCTCGCCGATCGCCTGGCAGGGCGGCCAGCTCTCGCGCGTGATCGCCGAGCTCGCGGGGCGGGCCCGCGAGTAGGTCGCCTCGCAGGGTGGAGTGAGGCGGCGCGGGTCGAGCCGCGGTCCGGGCGCCGGCCAGACGTGATACGTACATGCGTATGTCGCAGGCGCGCGAGTGGGACGGGCAGAGCTATGACCGCATCTCCGGGCCGATGGAGGCGCTCGGGCGCGAAGTGCTCGCCCGCCTGGAGCTCGACGGCGGCGAGACCGTGCTCGACGCAGGCTGCGGCTCGGGGCGGATCACGCAGGCGCTGATCGAGCGCGTGCCGCGCGGCCATGTGATCGCGGTCGATGCTTCGCAGTCGATGGTCGACGCCGCGCGCGAGCGCCTGCCGGGCGCCGACGTGCGCGTGGCCGACCTGTTGGAGCTGTCGCTGGAGCAGCCCGTCGACGCGATCCTCTCGACGGCGACGTTTCACTGGATCGCCGACCGCGAGCGTCTGTTCTCGCGACTGCATGCCGCCCTGCGTCCCGGCGGACGGCTGGTCGCACAGTGCGGGGGAGAGGGCAACATCGACGCGCTGCGCGGGAGGACCAACGACGTTCGCGCGCGCGAACCGTACGCCGAGCACTTCCGCGACTGGCAGCCGCCGTGGCACTACGCAGCGCCGTCTGAGACGCGCGAGCGCCTGCTCGCGGCCGGCTTCGCGCAGGCCGCGTGCTGGCTGCAGCCGGCGCCCAAGCAGCCAGATGAGCCGCGCGAGTTCCTCTCGACGATCGTGCTCGGCCCGCACGTGCAGCGGCTGCCGGAGGACCTGCGCGAACAGTTCATGGACGATGTCCTCGCCGCGCTCGGCGAGCCGGTCGTCGTCGACTACGTGCGCCTCAACGTGGACGCGACCGCGTAGTCGCTGTCTGAGGCGGCCGGGCTGGCCAGCGCCGCGTAGCGGCCGCCGAGCTCGATCAGCTCGTCGTGCGTGCCGCGCTCGACGATGCGCCCGCCGTCGAGCACGAGGATCTGGTCGGCGTCGCGAACCGTCGAAAGGCGGTGGGCGATCGCGATCGTCGTGCGCCCGCGCGAGAGCTCGTCCAGTGCCTGCTGCACGGCGCGCTCGGTTTCGTTGTCCAGCGCCGATGTGGCCTCGTCGAGGATCAGCACCGGCGGGTTGCGCAGCACCGTACGCGCGATCGCCATGCGCTGCTTCTCGCCGCCGGAGAAGCGGTAGCCGCGCTCGCCGACGGGCGTGTCGTAGCCGTCGGGCAGCGAGGAGATCAGCTCGTGGATCTGCGCGGCGCGCGCGGCGTCTTCGATCTCCTCGTCGCTCGCCTCCGGACAGGCGAAGCGCAGGTTCTCGCGGATCGAGGCGTGGAACAGATACGTCTCCTGCGAGACGAGTCCGACCGTCGCGGCGAGCGAGGCGAGCGTCATGTCGCGGATGTCGACGCCATCGATGCTGACGCTCCCGCGCTCGGGCTCGTACAGGCGCGCGACGAGATAGGCGAGCGTCGTCTTGCCCGAGCCCGTCTCGCCGACCAGCGCGGTGCGCGTCCCCGCGGGGATCTCGGCCTCGATCTCGCGCAGCGTCCACGGCGACTCGGCCGCGTAGCGAAACCAGACGTCCTGTAGGCGCACATCACCACGCACGTCGCTCATCGCCCGCGCATCCGGGCGCTCGACGATGTCGACCGGCAGATCGAGGTACTCGAAGATCCGGCCGAACAGCGCCAGAGAGGTCTGGACTTCCAATCCCACCGACAGCAGCGACTGGATTGGGAACAGCAGCCGCGTCTGCAGCGTCGTGAAGGCGACGACCGTGCCGATCGAGATGGCGTTGCCACCGGACCCGTGATCGACGCCGGCGAACAGGTACACGAGCGCCGGCATGATCGCGAAGCTCATCTGCACCGACGCCATCCGCCAGCGCCCGGCCATCCGCGCTCGCACCTCGAGGTCCGCCAGCTCACCCGACTCGCCGCTGAACCGGCGCACCAGCTCGGGCGAGCGGCCCATCGTCTTGCCCAGCAGGATGCCCGACACCGACAGCGACTCCTCGACGAGCGTCGACATGTCCGCCAGACGGCTCTGGCGGACCGACTGGATGCGCCGGCGCTCCTCGCCCACGCGGCGGGTCAGCCACACGAAGAAAGGGAGCAGGAACAGCGAGAACGCGGCCAGACGCCAGTCGAGCAGCACCATCGCGACGATCGTCGCCATGACCGTGGTGACGTTCTGGACGATCGAGGTCGCGGTCGAGGTGACGACGCTGTCGACGCCGCCGATGTCGTTGGCGATGCGCGACTGCACCTCGCCTGTGCGCGTGTGCGTGAAGAAAGCGAGCGACATGCGCTGCAGGTGCGCGTAGACGGCCGCGCGCAGATCGTGCATCACGCGCTGGCCGACCTGGTTTGAGATCCACGTCTGCGCGACGCCGATCACGCTGGTGATGATCGACAGCCCGACCATCCCTGCGACGAGCTCGATCACCAGCGTCGTGTCGTGCCGCGGGTATGCCTTGTTGATGAATTCCCGCAGCAGGAACGGGCTGATCACGCCGAGCGCCGCCGATACGAAGATCAGTCCCAGCAGCATGCTCAGTCGCGGCCGGTAGGGACGGAACAGGCGAGCTACGCGACCGAGCGACACGGGCGTCGTCGGAATGTCCTCGGGGCGCAGGTCAGGCGGCGACGAGTGGCGTCCGGTGCCTCCGCGCCCCTGGGCGAACGGCTGGCTGCTCACGCGTTGACTCTAGCCGCGCGCCAGTGTTGATCCACCGTGCCCGCTGTCGCGTAGCACAGCAGAGACCACGGATCGGTCTCAGCGTGCAAGCTCCCGGCGCGTCCGGCCGACCCCCGTCCGGGCGCGTTGGGAGTGCTTGCGTTCCGTGCGGCGAGTTCGAGCTTCCAGCACAGTGTCCCCGTCCCAAAGCGCTACCGCCAGAAGGGGCGCTCGGATACTCTCGGAAGGGCTGTGAAGGACGCCAACGAGATAGCGCCGATCGAACGAGCGAGGGAACACGTCGCGTGAGCTCGGGATTTGGCCCTGCTGCACGCATTGCCGGCCTGGGCGCCGCCGAGGTCAGGGTGCTCGCCTGCCTGCTGGAGAAGCAGCGCACGACGCCGGACGCCTATCCGCTGTCGCTCAACGCGCTGCGCCTGGCGTGCAACCAGTCGACCAACCGCGATCCGGTCGTGGACTACGACAATGCGCTGCT
Organism: uncultured Solirubrobacteraceae bacterium; assembly: GCA_963706615.1. GTDB lineage: Bacteria > Actinomycetota > Thermoleophilia > Solirubrobacterales > Solirubrobacteraceae > Palsa-744. The sequence goes on from OY970163.1 coordinate 36,337, forward strand.
CCGCGACGCGCTGCATCGCCTGGAGCGCCGCGGCCTCGTGCGCCTGGCCAGCGGCGCCGGCAGCCGGACGGCCAAGTACCGCCACCTGCTCGCCGAAAGGCTGCCGATGGACTCGGCCGAGCAGGCGATCATGTGCGTGCTGATGCTGCGCGGGCCGCAGACGCCGGGCGAGCTCAAGCTGCGCGGCGAGCGCATGCATTCCTTCGGCGAGCTCGCCGAGATCCACGACGCGCTGCAGCGACTGATCGAGCGCGAGCTGGCGACGCGCCTGGCGCGCCGCCCCGGGCACAAGGAGGAGCGCTACGCGCAACTTCTGCAGGAAGACGCGCAGGCGCGCGAGGCCGACGAGCAGGCGCCCGTCGCCGCGCCGGCCTTCTCATCGGTCGCCGCGCCGAGCGGTGACGGTGCCGCAGCGGCGAGCGGCGGGCGCGCACCGGAAGCCCCGCCCGGCTACGAGGACGCCGCCGCGCGGGCGCTGCAGGAGCTCTCCGAGCGCGTCGCGCGGATCGAGCGCGAGCTGTCAGAGCTGCGCGAGGCCGTCCAGCCACCGCGCCCGGCGCCGTGAGCCACGCGCAGCTGCTGCTCGCCTCGACCTCCGACACGGCGAGCGGCGTGGGCATCCCGCTGGCGCTCGCGGCCGGCCTGGTCTCGTTCCTGTCGCCTTGCGTGCTGCCGCTCGTGCCCGGCTACCTGTCGACGGTGATCGGCGTCACGCCGGCCGACTTGAAGGACGGAGTGGGCACCAGGCGCGTGCTCGTCCCGAGCCTGCTGTTCATCGCCAGCTTCTCGCTGATCTTCATCCTGCTCGGGCTCAGCGCGACGGTGATCGGCTCGACGCTCAACGACCACAAACAGCTGCTCGAGCGGATCGGCGGCGCGGTGATCATCGCGCTCGGCGTGATCTTCCTGGCGAGCCCGTTCGTGAACATGCTCAACCGCGAGTGGCACTCCGAGGCGCTCCTGCGCAAGGCCGGACGCGGCGGCCCGCTGGTCGCCGGGGCCGCCTTCGCGATCGCCTGGACGCCGTGCACGAGCATCACGCTCGGCGCGATCCTCACGCAGGCGGCGATCTCCAACTCGGCCGCGCACGGCGCCCTGCTGCTCGCCGTCTATTCCGCCGGCCTGGCGATTCCCTTCCTGCTGATCGCGCTGGCGTTCGAGCGCATGAGCGGCGCGCTGGCGGTCGTCAAACGCAACTTCCCGACGATCATCGCCGTCGGGGGCGTCGTGATGATCGTGCTCGGCGTGCTGATCATCACGGGAGAGTTCACGGTGCTAAATGCGCAGGCCAACTCGTGGCTGCAGGGGACGGGGCTCGACGTGTCTGGCATCTGAGATCCGGCGCCCTCACCGAGGTTCCTACCCGGCGATCAGGCGAGTTGGTCGGCGGCTCTGGCCGTTTTCCGGCGCTCTCGATAGCGCGCTTCCCAGGCCTCCTGGTTGCGCTTGGCGTCGAGCACGAACGGCGAGTACCCGATCGCCTTGACGATCAGCCGGTTGATCGCGGAGTCCGGTTCGGGCAGCGGGCGCAGCACGTCCACGAACAGCACGACGCGCGTCTCGTCGGTGTCGTTCCACACCTCGTGGTTGAACGTGTCGTCGAAAACCATGCTCTTGCCCTCTTGCCAGTGGCGCACGTCGTCGCCGACGCGGATGCGACAGGCCTCGGCGTCCTCGGGCACGATCAGCCCGAGGTGGTAGCGCAGCACGCCCTTGTACGGGCCGCGGTGGTCGAGGATGTGCTTGCGCGGTGAGAGGATCGAGAACATCGCCGTCTTCATTCCCGGGATCTCGCGCATCAGCGCGGCAGTGCGCGGACACGTCTCGACGCCGAGCTTCGCCTCGAAGCCGTAGCCGTAGAGGAAGTACGTCTTCCAGCGGTCGTCGTCGGTGATCTCGATCTGGTCCTTGGAGATGTCCTGGAAGTTCGGCAGCGCCTCGCGATCCTCAAGCACGTGCCGAAGCTCCTCGCGGATGACCTGCCAGCTGTCCTCGACGTGCGCCACCCACGGGAAGGGCTCAAGCTCGAAGAACGTCGCGTCGCCGACGAGCGAGCGGCGACCGATGAAGCGCTCGATCGGGGCGAGCATGCGTTCGCCCAGCGCGATCGTCAGCTCGACCGTACGCTCCCACGGCGACTTGCCCTGCGGCTCGCTCACGTGCCGCATCCTAGAGGCCACTCATGCTGGACGTTCGCCGCGCCGCATGCGGCGCGGCGCGGGGCCGCACATGTGCGGCCCGTCGGGGACCGTGCATGCACGGTCCCGCCCGCCGGCGCCATGCGCCGGCGGGAACTACGTAAATACGATCGCGCACGCAACGTGCAAGTTGACATCCACCACGTGCGCAGGCCGGACTACCTTTTACACGGCGCGATAGCCATCGTATCTACGCCTATACGGTGGCTATCACTGCGCACAGGTCGCGCCATGCATCATCCGCCGCCCGACAGACGAGAGGCCCCGTCGCGTTCACGACGGGGCCTCGGTCACATCTTCGGGCGCCTGAGAGGCGCCGACGGTTACGCGGCCTCGCGCAGGGCCGCCAGCTCTGGCGACTCGGCGAGCTTCTTCAGCGCGCGCTGCTCCAGTTGCGAAGCCCGCTCGGCGGAGAAGCCGAGGCGTTTGCCGATCGCCGTGAGCGTCTGCGGCTCCTCGCGGCCGGTGCCGAAGCGCAGCGTCAGGACGGTGCGCTCGGTCTCGGGCAGCTCGGAGATCGCGCGGTGCACGATGCGCTCGCGCTCGTTGTCCCATGCGGTCTCCTCGGGCGCCTCGGCGTCGGAGGGCAACAGGTCGCCGAGGGCGGTGTCGCCGTCTTCGCCGATCTGCTGGTCGAGGCTGACGAGCGCGGCACGCTGGTGGCGCACCTCCTCGACCTGCTCGATCGGCAGTCCGGTCTCCTGCGCCAGCTCCTCGATCGTCGGCTCGCGGCCCAGCCGCACCGACAGCTCTCGCTCGACCCGGCCGACCTTGCGCGAGCGCTGGGCCACGTGCACGGGCAGGCGAATCGTGCGCCCTGAGTTCTCCAGGCCGCGCTGAATGGCTTGGCGGATCCACAGGGTGGCGTACGTGGAGAAGCGAAAGCCCTTGCGCCAGTCGAACTTCTCGCTGGCACGGATCAGGCCGAGCATGCCCTCCTGGACGAGATCGCCGAGAGGGAGGCCCTGGTTCTGGTAGCGCCGCGCGTTGGAGGCGACGAGGCGCAGGTTGGAGTTGACGAGCAGTTCCTTCGCGTGCAGGTCGCCGCGCTCGATCTTCTGGGCCAGGTCGATCTCCTGGTCTGGAGTCAGCAGGGGGTAGCGGCGCGAGTGCGCAAGCAGCTGGTCGACTGCCTCGGGAATGAACGTGTCGGACGCGCTCAAATCGACGCGCTCGATCGGGCTGTCAAGCCGGCCCGGCGCAGCCGTGGCGGCACCGTCGGCGACGGCCTCAGACTCGCGCTCCGCGCCCGTGGCGGAAGCGGCGTCTATCGTGGGGATTGCGGTTACTGCTGGAGAATCTGGCATGTGTTCCTTCTAATCCGATGCTTGGAGTCGGAATTATACGTCGTGATAGTTGCGTTGTCAACCATATTGTTGAAGCGATATCCCGGTTGCTCTGCTTCGACGCCTCCCCACGCCCCACCTGCCCGTATGGGCCCGAAGTATGCGGTGCTTCACAACTAACCCGTCGCGCGCCCGAAAGGCTCTATGCCCCGAAACGGGCCGCTCAGGAGGGCTCTGCACGCCATATCGGTCTGTTCTCGCGACGGACTGAGCCGCGCGGGCCAGGCTCGGCGAATGACCATCGTGCGCCCGAGCGGGCAGGGCGCCTGACAGCCGGACCTGCGTGGGGCCGGCCCTAACGGGGAAGGTTCGGCCGGGGATTGCGTCTGTCGGCCCGCTGTACTTCTACGGCGACGACAAGGACTCCGGCGACTCCTACGGCCAGGGCTCCAATCAGTTCGGCGCAGGCTGGTATGTGCTCAAGCCCGACGGCAGCAAGATCGACAGAGGCACCGGCGCAAAGAGCTAGGGGCCAGCAGCTCCCAGCGCCGAGCGCTGTCGGTCAGGCGACCGGCGCGCCGTTTGCGCTCAGCAGCACGTCGATGTTGCCGCGCGTCGCGTTGGAGTAGGGGCACACCTGATGAGCGGCGCGCACGAGCTCGACGGCCTCGCCGGAGTCCTCGATCGCCGCCAGCGTCACGTGCAGCTCGACGGCGAGCTTGAAGCCGCGCTCCTCGGTCGGGAGCAGCGAGACCTTGGAGTCGATCGCGACATCGCCGGTCTCCTGCTTCTTGCGCCGCGCGACCGTGCCGAGCGCGCCCTCGAAGCAGGCCGCGTAGCCGACCGCGAACAGCTCCTCCGGGTTGGTGCCGCCGCCCTGGCCGCCCATCTCCTGGGGCAGGCGCAGGTCGACCTCCAGCGCGCCGTCGCCGCTGCGTCCGTGGCCGTTGGCGCGTCCGCCCGTGACGTGCGCCTCCGCGGTGTACAGAGCCTTCGTCATGCCGTTCCTCCCTGGTCGTTCGTTGAGGTTTCAGCTCGCGCCGCCGGCGTGCGTCGCCGGCTGGATGTCGAGAAGCTCGCTGGCGGTGTGGTCCACCTGCAAGGTCGTGTGGTCGAGCGCAAAGCGCTCGTGCAGCATCGCCTCCATCTCGCGCCGCGCCGCGTGGCAGTCGCTGTCGCCGTGGACGAGCACATGCGCCGACAGGGCGGGGAAGCCGCTGGTGATTTCCCAGACGTGCAGGTCGTGCACCTCGACAACGTCCGCCTGGGCGACGAGCGCTCGTCCGATCGCCTGAGGATCGAGGTCCTCCGGCGCCGCCTCCAGGAAGATGCGCCCGGAGGCCTTGACCAGCGACAGGCCCGATCTGGTCATCAGCGCCGCGATCAGCAGCGAGACGATCGGATCGGCGCGCTGGAAGCCGGTCAGCAGGATCACAGCGGCGGCGACGGCCGTGCCGATGAACCCGTAGAGGTCGGTGACGATGTGCTGGAAGGAGCCCTCGATGTTCAAGCTCTCGCGGTTGGCGCGCGCGAGCATCGTCGCCGCCGCGAGGTTCACGACCACGCCGAGCAGCGCGACGATCAGGATCGGCCAGCCACGCACGACCGGCGGATCGAACAGGCGACGGATCGCCTCGTAGGCGATGAACGCGGCGAGGATCAGCAGCGTCACGCCGTTGGCCTGCGCGGAGAGGATCTCGACGCGCCGCAGGCCGAACGTCATCGCGCCTTTCGCCGGCCGCGCCGCCAGGCCGATCGCGACGAGCGAGAAGCCGATCGCGGCGGCGTCGGTGAGCATGTGCCCGGCGTCGGACAGCAGCGCCAGCGAGTGCACGGCAACGCCCACGCCGATCTCGACGGCGACGAACGCGACGATCAGGGCGAGCGCCACCGCCAGACGTCCGCGGTCGGCGTCCGCGCGGACTGCGCGCGAGTGTCCGGCGTGGTCGTGCGCCATGGCCTCACCATACGACGTGCCCGCCGCGCGAGCGCGGGCCGGTCATCTTGCTCGTGCGCGCTCGATCAGTAGTGGTAGCCGCCGCTCGATTCCGCCGGGGGCGACTTCGGGGCAGCGGCCGGCGCGGCGGCGGCCGGGGCCGTGGCGCCGACAGTGACGGCGTTCCACGTGCCGACGTCCTTGAATCCCTGACCCTTGGCGTCTCCCGTCTGCCGGTCCTGGGAGAAGGCGTACAGCGGCATCCCCTTGTACGCGACCTGCTCGCTGCCGTCCGGGCGCTTGACCGTTCCCAGCGATCCGACTCCGTGCGGCGCGCTCGTCGCCGACGCCAGCGGGTGCCACACCTGCATGCAGGCGGCGGTCGTGCAGATGAACTTCCCCGCCCGCTCGCCACTCAGCCGGTAGAGCGTCATGCCGCCGGCATCGGTCAGGACGGTGGCGCCGAGCGTCGAGTTCGAGGCCGTCTTGACGACGGCGCCGGTGCTTGCGGTGGACGACGCCGCGCCAGACCGCGACGCCGACGTGACGGTGGCAGTGGATTTCGAGGTGGAGCCGGCGCTGTAGGAGCTGCCTCCACACGCGGCGAGCGCGAGCGACGCGGCGAGAGTGGGGAGAAGGCACATCGCGGCTCGGCGCATCGGACTCCTTTGTCAGAGGGGAACGCCCGGCGGTCTGAGGCCGCCAACGGGCACTACCCTCAAGACGTCTACGGCCGTGATTCCTTTCGCCGCCCGATCCGGCCCGCACCCGACGGCGCGCCGTCGAGCCGCTGGCGAGCGTCGCGTGGCTCGCCGCGGGCGGGGACCTTAGTCTCTAGCGATGTCCGCGGCCGAGCAGACCGAGCAGCGGCTCACGCCGCGACGCACGACGCTCGTCTCGATTGCCGCGGCCGGCCTGCTCGTCGCGCTGAAGCTCGGCGTCGGACTGGCGACGGGCAGCCTCGGGCTGATCTCCACGGGCATCGAGTCAAGCGGCGACGTGGTCGCCGCCCTGCTGACGTTCTTCGCCGTGCGCCTCGGCGGACGCCCGGCGGATCCGGAGCATCCCTACGGCCACCGCCGCGCAGAGAACCTCGGCGCGCTCGGCGAGGCGGCGATCCTCGTCGCCGGAGGGGTGTTCGTCGCCGTGGAAGCGGTCAACCACCTCGTCGGCAACTCCAGTGCGCCGCGGCTTCACTGGTACCAGTTCGCGGTGATCGCGGTGGCGCTCGTCGTCGACCTCAGCCGCACGCTCGTCTCGCTGCGCGTGGCGCGCGCGTATTCCAGCGCGGCGCTGCGCTCCAACGCGTTTCACTTCGCCGGCGACATGGCCGGCTCTGTGGCGGTGCTGATCGGGCTGCTCGCGGTGAACGCCGGGTTCGCGCAGGGGGACTCTGTCGCCGCGCTCGTCGTCGCCGCGATCATCAGCGCCGCCGCCGTGCGGCTGATCGGCGAGAACGCCAACGTGCTGATGGATCGCACGCCCGCCGAGGCGCGCGAGGCGGCCGAGCAGGCGATCGCGGCGCTCGGCGCGGACATTGAGCTCAGCCGGCTGCGCCTGCGCGAGTCGGCCGGGCGCTACTTCGCCGACGTCGTCGTCACCGTGCCACCCGGCCAAGCCGTCGTCGAGGGACACCAGTCGGCCAACCTGATCGAGGAGGCCGTCGAGCAGGCGCTGCCGGGAAGCGACGTCGTCGTGCACGTCGAGCCACGCCGTCGCGGCCTTGACCTGCGCGACCGGATCCTCGCGATCGCGCTCGCCGAGCCGCTCGTGATGGAGGCTCACGACATCACGATCTTCGACCAGGGCGACGCCGTGAACGTCTCGCTGCACCTGAAGTTCCCCGACGACCTGGACCTGCAGGAGGCCCAGCAGATCGCAGACCGCGTCGAGCGGGCGATCTGCGAACGACCGCGCGTCGCGGCCGTGCAGACGCACCTGGAGCCGCTGGAGCGCACGCTGACCGCGCGCCCGGTGGACGTGAGCGCAGACAGGCACGCGACGCGCGAGATCGACAGGCTCGTGCGCGAGCGCACCGGCTCTGAGCCCCAGCGCGTCAAGCTGCTCTCGACCGACGCAGGGCGCGTCGTCTTTCTCACGCTCGGCGTCGAACCCGGGCAGTCGCTGTCTGGCGCCCACCGTCTGGCCAGCGAGCTGGAGGAGGAGGTGCGCCAGCGCATCCCGGACGTGGCCGACGTGGTGATTCGCACGGAGTCCTGAGCGCCGCTGCGCAGGCGCGCAGGCGGGCACGGTGCGCCGCCGGAAGGTTCCGCCGCCGACGGCGTCTGTCGAGGTTAAGTGGACCTCGATGAAGGGAGAGAGATGCTCGAGCCAAGGCGCGCATGCAGCGGCAGGTCCCAGCGAGCCGGCGGCAGGGCGCGCAGATCGGTGCGCCTCGCTGCAACGACGGTCGTCGCGCTGGGCTTCGCCGCCTCGACGGCGCTGGCCGCGCACCTCGCGCTGACGCTCGGATCCGCTTCCAACGCGACGCTGGGCGAGCGCGTGATGATCAGTGCGCAGGGGCGCACGCTGTACACGCTCACCCCCGAGACGAGCAGGCACCTGCTGTGCAGGACGAGCGAATGCCTCAGGTTCTGGCCGCCGCTGACGGTCGGCTCGAGCAGGGCGAAGCTGCGAAACGGACCGGGCGTGCAGGGGCATCTGAGCGTCATGCGCCGCAGCAACGGGACCTTTCAGGTGACGCTGCGCGGGCTGCCGCTGTATCGCTACTCCCAAGACCACGCGAGGGGCGACACCCACGGCGAGGGCATCGAAAGCTTCGGCGGCAAGTGGCACGCGGTCACGGCGTCGCCGAGCGAAACCGCGGTCAAGCCGGCGATGCAGAGCGCGCCCGTGGCGCAACCGACGGCGCCGAGCTACGCCGAAAGCACGCCGATGACCCCGAGCGTGACGCCGACGCCGACCACCGCGCCCGCACCACCGCCAGCGCCCGCACCGCCGACTCCGTCGCCGCCGTATCAGTACCCGACGTACTGAGCGGCGCCCGCAGGGCGCAGCCCGCTCAGGGCTCGGAACCGCGCGTGCCGGCGCGCTCCTCGCGCTCGAAGTCCGCGAGCTGAGCCGGCACGACGGCGAGGAAGCCGCAGCCGAGAAAGCCGAGCAGCGCGACGACGCCGATCGCGTGCGCCCAGCCGGCTTCGGCGACGGTCAAGAAGCCGAAGCCCGCGAGCAGGCAGGCGGCGGCGATCCTCGCGAGCAGCCCCGCTCGAGAGGCGCGCAGGACGGACGTTGCGGCGTCGAGCGGCCGGTCGTCGTCCTCGTCGGCGTGGTCGAGCCGTCCGCCGAGCACGAGGCGAAACAGCAGGGCGAGCGAGGGGAAGAGGATCGTCGCGCCGGCGAGCACGGCGATCACCACGAGCACGAGCGTGTCGTGCGCCGCGGCGGCCTGCTGCACGGTCAGGCCCCTGAGCAGCACCGGGCGCTGGGCCAAGGCCCATCCGGCGAGCACGGCCGCGACGGCAAGCGCGGCCGTGTAGCGGGCGAGCTCGAAGCTGCTGCGCCGCACGAGCTGCAGCGTTGCGAGACCGGCCGCGGCGGAGACGATCACGGCGGCGAGCGCGCTGCCGTGCAGCAGACGCGTGTAGAGGACGTGCGCATCGGAGTGCACCACGATCAGCCCGGCGAAAGCGACGGCGCCACTGGCCAACCCCGCCAGCAGGGCGCGCACGCGCAGCCCCGCCAGGAGGTCGTCGTCGCTGCCGTCGGCGGCGCCCACGCGACGCGCATCGGCGGCGAGGAAGACCGCCGCGAGATAGGCGGAGTTGGCGACGGCGAGCACGCCGACCATGATCGAGGTCGGGTTCAGCCAGCTCGTGAGCATGTCTCCGGCGGCGTTCCCGACGGGCACCCGCTGGGAGGCGATGCCGCCGACGATCGTTCCCAGCGCGAACGGCGTGAGCACCGAGGAAAGCGCGAACACCGTGTCCACGCGGCGGCGCTCGCGATCGCTGGCCGCACCCGCGCGCAGCGCGTAGGAGGCGCCGCGCATGATGATCCCGATGGCGGCGATGAACAACGGGATCGACAGCGTCGAGGCGATCGAGGCGAAGGCGCTCGGATAGGCCGTCCAGGTGACGGTGAGCACGAAGATCAGCCACACGTGGTTGGCCTCCCACACGGGCGCCATCGCGTCGTGCGCGTGGTCGCGGATGCGCTCGCCCATGCGTCCGGGGCCGGCGACCGATCGGAGATCGGCCAGCTGCCAGAAGCCCGCGCCGAAGTCGGCGCCGGCGAGCACGACGTACAGCGCGAGGCCGATCAGCACGAAGATCAGCGGAATCTCGTACAGGTGCACGTCAGGCCGTCCGCGCGGCCGAGGGCGGGGGCGGGGGAGACTCGCCGCGTTCGCGCAGCGGCGCGCGTGCGAGGCGCCGCAGGATCCAGGCGACGGCGCAGGCGACGCCCAGGTACACGAGCGCGAGCGTGGCGTAGCCGACGACGATGCCGCCCGCGCCGGTGACCGCCTGCGAGGTGAGCATCACGCGGTAGACGACCCACGGCTGGCGGCCAACCTCGGTCGTCACCCAGCCGGCGACCAGCGCGACCAGCGCAGCCGGGCCGGCGAGCGCGACCGCGCGATAGAACCACACCGATTCGGGCAGGCGCTTTCGCCTGATGCGCACGACGAGCAGGACCACGCCGAGCAGCGCGAGCAGCGTGCCGATGCCGACCATCGTCTGAAAGGCGATGCGCACGACGTTGACCGGCGGCCGGCGGTCCTTGGGCACGGCGTCCAGTCCCGTGACGGTCGCTTCGGGGTTGTGGAAGGCCAGCAACGACAGCAGTTTGGGGATCGCGATGCCGTACTTGACCTTTTCGTCGGAGTACCAGCCGAGCAGGTGCTCGGGCGCGCCCTTGGTCGTCTTGGCCAGTCCCTCCAGCGCGGCGAGCTTGATCGGCTGCTGCACGGCGACGTCGCGCGCGGCCCAGTCGCCGACGAGCACCTGCACGGGCGAGGCGAGCGCGGCGATCGTCAGCGGGATCGCCAGCGCCGTGCGCTCGTAGCGCCCCCATTTGCCGCGCAGCCTGCCGATCGCGTATGCGCCGGCGACGAGGAAGCCGGTGACGATGTAGCCGGCGATGTACATGTGCGTCAGCTCCGGCCAGAGGAAGCTGTTGTCGAACAGCGCCTTGAGTGGGTGCACGTCGGTCACGTGCCCGCCCACGAGGCGAAAGCCCGAGGGGTGGTTCATCCACGCGTTGACGGCGATCACCGTCAGCGAACCGGTGAAACCGGCGATCGCGATCGGGACGCCGCTGAGGAAATGCGCACGCGGCGAAAGGCGATCCCAGCCGTAGACGTAGATGCCGATGAAGATCGCCTCCATGAAGAAGGAGAAGCCCTCGATCGCAAAGCCGAGTCCGAACACGCTGCCGAACGTCGCGGTGAACTGCGGCCACAGCAGACCCATCTCGAAGCTGAGGATCGTGCCGGTGATCACGCCGACGGCGAACAGCGCGGCCATGATCCGCGTCCAACGCCGCGCGAGCGTGCGGTACAGCTCGTCGCCGGTGCGCAGGTGCAGCCACTCGGCGAACAGGATCATCGCCGGGAAGGCGATGCCGAAGCACACGAGCGGGATGTGCGCGGTGAACGACAGCGCCTGCATCTGTCGCGCTTGCAGCAGGTAGGCCTGATGCGCCGCCGTCATCGCAACTGTCTGTATAGCTCGCGCGCCGGTCGCGTGCAGCCGGGCGCGTCCCGCGGCGGGGCGGCGTCCGCTCGTCAGCCTTCGGCGAGCCGCTCGAGCAGCGGCAGCGCGTCTGCGAGCAGCTTCTGCTCGCGCGGCGTGAGGTCTTCTGAGATCGTGCGCGCCAGCCAGCCGTCGCGGTGGCGACGATCCTCGTTGAGCGTCTGCAGGCCCCGCTCGGTCAGCTCGACGAGCGTGCGCCGGCCGTCGGCGGGGTCGGGACGGCGCTCGATCAACCCGTCGCCCTGCAGGTCGGCGATCGTCTGCGTCATCGACTGCGGGCGCACGCGTTCCAGCGCGGCGAGGTCGCCGATCGACTTCTGCCCTTCGCGGTCGAGGCGGCCGAGCACCGAGCCCTGCGTCAGCGGGAAGCGGTGCTCGGTGCGCATCAGGCGTATGAGGTGGCCGAGCGCGAGCCGCAGCCTGCTCGCGAGCATCGTCGTGTCGACGGTCGTGGCCACATCCGGACCATACCGGAATATCCGCAGGAAAACTGCTCAGTCTTCCTGTATAACTAATTATCGGATGTCGTTCGCACTGACAAACCGGGCAAGCACGAACGGGAACGGTGCGCCGACGGATTGCTCCGACCGCTACAAGTGGATCGCGCTGTCGAACACGACGCTCGGGGTGCTGCTGGCGACGCTCGACGCGTCGATCACGTTGATCGCGATGCCGGCGATCTTCCGCGGCATCCACCTCGACCCGCTGCAGCCGGCCAACAGCTTCTACCTGCTGTGGATGATCCTCGGCTTCCTGGTCGTCTCCAGCGTGCTGATCGTCAGCCTCGGGCGCCTGGGGGACATGTACGGGCGCGTGCGGATCTACAATCTCGGCTTCGTCATCTACACGGTCGCCTCGCTGCTGTTGACGATCGACTGGATGACCGGGCGGGCGGGCGCGACGTACCTGATCGTCTTTCGCGTCGTGCAGGGGGTGGGCGCGGCGTGCCTGCTGGCCAACGCCGCGGCGATCATCACCGACGCCTTTCCCACCAACCAGCGCGGGATGGCGCTGGGGATCAACAACATCGTCGGCGTCAGCGGCATGTTCGTCGGGCTGGTGCTCGGCGGCCTGCTGGCGCCGATCGACTGGCGGCTGGTCTTCTTGATCTCCGTGCCCGTCGGGCTGTTCGGGACGGTGTGGGCTTACCTGAAGCTCGAGGAGCGCTCCAAGCCGCGTCGCGCGCCGGTCGACTGGTGGGGCAACGTCACGTTCGCGCTCGGGCTGATCCTGATCATGGTCTCGGTCACCTACGGCATCCGCCCGTACGGCTCCAGCCAGACCGGCTGGGGCAGCCCGCGCGTGGTCGCCCTGCTGTGCGCCGGCGTCGCCTCGCTGGTCGCGTTCGTCGCGATCGAGAGCCGGGTGGAGAACCCGATGTTCCGCCTGCCGCTGTTTCGCATCCGCGCGTTCACGTTCGGCACGCTATCGACGTTCCTGTCGGCGGTCGCGCGCGGCGGGCTGATGTTCATGCTGATCATCTGGCTGCAGGGAATCTGGCTGCCCGAGCACGGCGTCGACTACGTGGACACGCCGCTGCGCGCCGGCCTGTACATGCTGCCGCTGACGCTCGGCATGCTGATCGCAGGCCCGACGTCGGGCTACCTGTCAGACCGCTTCGGCGCGCGCTGGTTCGCCACCGGCGGAATGCTCGGCTCGGCGCTCAGCTTCGGGCTGCTGAGCCTGCTGCCGATCGACTTCTCCTTCGGAGTCTTCGCCGCCGTGCTGCTGCTGATGGGCGCGTCGATGGGGCTGTTCGCCTCGCCCAACCGCGCCGCCGTGATGAACAGCCTGCCGCCACAGGACCGCGGCGCCGGCGGTGGCATGAACCAGACCTTCCAGAACTCCGCGCAGGTCCTGTCGGTGGGAATCTTCTTCACGCTGATGATCCTCGGACTGGCATCGAACCTGCCGCACGCGCTCGCCTCCGGCCTGCAGGCTCACGGCGTGTCGGCGGCGAGCGCGCACAGCGCCGCGAACGTCCCGCCGGTGTCGATCCTGTTCGCCGCCTTCCTCGGCTACAACCCGATTGAACATCTCGTGGGAGGGCACGTGCTGGGCGCGCTGCCGGCGCACAGCCAAGCCGCGCTGACGGGGCGCTCGTTCTTCCCGCACCTGATCTCCGGGCCCTTCAGCAGCGGCCTGCACGAGGCCTTCCTGTTTGCGATCGTCGCCTGCCTGGTCGCCGCGGCGGCGTCGCTGGCGCGTGGGGGCACCTACCACCACGGAGATGCCCCAGCGGGCGAGCGGTCCGCACTCGACACCGACAAGCTCGAGCGCGGCGACGGGCCGCTGGTCGTCGTGCCAACAGCGCCATAGTCGCGCGACGACTGCCCGCCGACGAAGCGGACTTTGGTTCGTTTATGGGCTAGCGGGTAAGGGCACGTCAGGCGCGCAATCCACCCGAGAAAGGCTTTGAGATGAAGATTGGACGTTTGCTGCTTCGCATGGTCGTCGGAGGCTTCTTCGTCGGGCATGGCACACAGAAGCTGTTCGGATGGTTTGGCGGCAATGGGCTGGATGCGACGGCGGAAGGTTTCGAGCAGCTCGGCCTGAAACCGGGCAAGGTGCACGCGTCCGCGGCGGGCGTGGCGGAGGCCGGAGGCGGTGCGCTGCTGCTCGTCGGCCTGCAGACGCCGCTCGCGGCTGCGGCGCTCACGGGGACGATGCTCACGGCGATCAGGACGGTGCACGCCAAGAACGGCCCGTGGGCGACGCAAGGCGGATATGAGTACAACGTCGTGTTGATTGCGGCGGCGATCGCGCTCGCCGAGCTCGGGCCCGGCCCGATCTCGCTGGAAGGCGTGCGTGGCGATGAACGCGCAGGCGTCGGCTGGGCGCTCGCGGCGCTGGCGGCCGGCGGCGCGGGAGCGGCGGGCGTGTACTTGGCCACCGCTGCGCAGCAGGCTCAGCAGCCGGCAGGCGAGGCGAGCGCGAACGGCTCAGGCGAGCAGACGCCGCCGGCGCCTCCGGAGTCGGTGCAGGAGGAAGTGGCCCAGGCGGCCACACCGGCGGCGCAGGAGGCCGAGTAGCGAGAACGGAGGCGAGGCGCCCGCGGGCAGAGGGCTGGCAGGCCCCTGCGGGCGTATGCTCGGCGCTGACGGCGGCGCCCCGCCGGTCGCCGGCGACCGGGAAGGATCTGCAGCGGGCGGTGTCCTAACAGCCGACGACCCCGACAATGGAGGATCCGACCGTGAGGTTCCAAACAGCAGGTCTCGCAAAGAAGCGCGCCGTGTTCTCGTTCTCCACGCTGGCGCTCGCAGCGGCCCTGCTGGCGCTGGCCGGCTGCGGCAGCTCCTCGTCGAGCTCCAGCTCCTCGGCGAGCACCGCCGCGGCAGCGCCGACGACGAGCTCGGCGACGAGCTCGACTCCGGCGCCCGCAGCCTCGTCGGGGGGGTCGTCGAAGGTCAGCGTGGAAGCCAATGCGGAAGGTCAGTTGGCCTACAACACCAAGTCGCTCAGCGCGAAGGCGGGCAAGGTGTCGGTCGACTTCACCAACAGCGCTTCGCTGGCGCACAACGTGACGATCGAATCCTCCTCCGGTGAAAAGGTCGGCGCGACGCCGACGTTCAGCGGTGGCTCGAAGTCGATCTCGGTCAACCTCAGAGCGGGCACGTACAAGTTCTTCTGCTCGGTGCCCGGACACCGCCAGGCGGGCATGGAAGGCACGATCACGGTCAAGTAGCGCCGGCGCGGCGCCCGGGCGCGGTCCCCGGGCGCCGTCGCAGTGCCTGCGCGGTCAGCTGCGTGTCCACGGCGCGGCCGACCGCGACAGGGCGTGGGCCGCGAGCGCCAGCGTGCTGCCCATCGCGAGCGCGAGCGCGAGCGTCGCGGCGACCGACACGTGCAGCGTCAGCAGCCCCCCGACGATCGCGCCGACGAGCATTGCTGCGACGGCCACGCTGCGACGCCCGGCGTGCGCGCCGGCGCCGCCGACGGCGCTCGATTCCGAAGCCAGCCCGGTCAGCGTGCGCGTCAGCACGGTCGTCGTCAGCTCGGGCACGGCGATCCGCTGTGCAGCGGCGTTCTGCACGCCCATCGCCAGCGCGAGGACGACGATCAGCGCATAGCGCACGCCCTCGGCGAGCGGTTCGTCGGCGAGCAGCGCGACGATCAGCCCGAGCAGGATCAGCGACGCCTGGGTGACTGTCGCCGCGCGCAGCAGGCGGCCGCGGTGCGCGGCGTTGCGCCATCCCAGCCAGCCGCCGCAGAACGCGCCGAGCAGAAACGAAGCGAGCGCGAGCAGCGACGCGGCGATCGACAGCCCGCCGGCGCCGGCCAACGCGAAGCCGAGGAAGACGATGTTGCCGGTCATGTTGGCGACGAACACGTGGCCCAGCTCGAGATAGCTGACGGCGTCCACGAGGCCTGTGAGCAGCGTCAGCGCGATCATCATCGGCACGAGCGGCCCATGACGGTCGCCGGGCGGCGGGCGCAGCGTCAGAGCGGCGTCGCGCAGAACGCTCATCGGCGCGGGGTGCCCGATCGGCGGCATTCGTCGCTGGTCCGCGCGGACACTTTGCAAGTGTCGTGCGCGCAGCGGACGGCGCAGGCGAGCGCCGCGCCGACAGGGGCTGGGCGCCCGTCGCGAGCCGAAGGTCCCGGGGCGTCGGGCGGTGCGC
This sequence comes from uncultured Solirubrobacteraceae bacterium, assembly GCA_963706615.1. GTDB lineage: Bacteria > Actinomycetota > Thermoleophilia > Solirubrobacterales > Solirubrobacteraceae > Palsa-744. The sequence goes on from OY970163.1 coordinate 52,093, forward strand.
GGATAGGCTCCGGCGGGTGTCGAGCATCGAGCGCTTCACGGCGGCCATCGTCGAGTTCATCGCCTAGGCGCCGGCGAGGCAGACGCGAGCAGATGGGCATCGGCGAGATCATCGCGATCGCCGTCGCGGGCACGGCGGCGGGGACGATCAACACGGTCGTGGGCAGCGGCACGCTTGTCACGTTCCCGGTCCTGCTGGCCTTCGGCTACGCGCCGGTGACTGCGAACGTGTCGAACACGATCGGTCTGGTGCCGGGATCGGTCTCGGGATCGATCGGCTACCGGCGCGAGCTCGTCGGCCAGAGAGGGACGGCGTTTCGGCTCGGCATCATGTCGGTCCTCGGCGGCGTTACCGGGGCGGTGCTGCTGCTCGTGCTGCCGGCGTCGGCTTTCAAGGACGTCGTCCCGGTGTTCATCGCGATTGCGCTCGTGCTTACCGTCTTTCAGCCGCGCCTGAACCGGCGCCTGGCGGGACACGTCGCGTCGCGCTCGCGCAGAGCGACCGCGCTCACCCCCGTTGCGGTTTACATAACCGGCGTGTACGGGGGCTACTTCGGCGCGGGGCAGGGGATCCTGCTGCTGGCGATCTTCGGCGTGATGCTGGCGCAAGACCTGCATCGCTCCAACGCGCTGAAGAACGTGCTGGCCGGCACCGTCAACGGCGTTGCCGGCGTGTATTTCATCTTCGCCGCGCACGTCGAGTGGGCGCCGGCGGGGATCATCGCCGTCACGTCGATCGTCGGCGCCCAGATCGGCGCGCGCTACGGCAGGCGCCTGGATCCGAACGCGCTGCGCGCCCTGATCGTGGTCGTCGGCGTGGCGGCGATCGTGGATCTGCTCGTCAGCTGATCGGCGCGTCCGCGAGCAAGCCCTGCAGCCACTGGCGCGCGAGCGGGACGTGCGACGGGTCGATTTCGTGGCCGCCGGCGAACTCGTGGTAGTCGACGTCCAGGCCGCCGGCGAGCAGCTGCTCGCGAGCGCTGTGCGCGAAGTCGAGGGAGATCACGCGGTCACCGCGCCCGTGGGCGATGAACGCGCGCACGCCGCTGCGATCGGCGAGCTGCGGCTGCCAGCCGTCGACGGTGGGGATGAAGCCCGAGAAGGCGAGGATCCCGGCGGGCGCCGGACGATCGCCGCCGAGTGCGAGCGCGTAGCTCATCACCGAGCCCATCGAGAAGCCGCCGAGCACGGTGCGCTCGGGCGCGACGCCGGTGCGCTGCCACAGATCGTCGTGAAACTCGCCGAGCAGGGCGTAGGAGGCGTGGAAGGTGTCTTGGTCGGGGAAACCGACGCGCGGCACGAGATACCAGTGATTGCCGGGCCAGCCGGCGACCGTCAACGGCGCTCGCGGCGTGACGACGTGCAGGCGCCGCTGCGGGTCCAGCGCGTCGGCGAGCGCCAGCAGGTCGTGCTCGTCCGCGCCGCGCCCGTGGTGGAGCACTAGCAGGCCGCTCGGCTCTCCGTCGGACGGGCGCTCGCGAAACGCCGGCGCGCTCATCGGCGGCTCACGCCGCCAGGTGTCATGCACTCGACTCCTGCTGGCCGATCCACGCGAAGATCGCGCGCGAGTGCGTCAGCACGGTTCCGTCGGGGAGCTTCAGCGTGGGCAGCTTCGTGTCGCCGGTCGCCTCGCGCAGCTCCTCGCGCGAGCCTTTGCGCATGAACGGCAGGGGGCTGCCGTGCGCGGCGACCACCTTGTCGTACTCGATGCCCGCCGCTCGCAGCGCTTCCTGGACACGACGGCACGGATGTACGCGCGGACCTCCATCGTCGCCGTGGCATACGAACAGCGTCGGGGTCTCGGCCATTTCTGTCCTCCGGTGGGCTAGGGGGCTGGACGGAGACTACGCCGCGGATCGCGCCCGAGCGCTCGCGGGCCGTTTGGCGGGATCCGATCGAGTGAGTGGCGCAACGCGATAATGCGCAACCGGCTTGCGATGCGAATGGAGGACTTCAATGCCCATCGACCAGAACACACTCGGAGCGCACGTGGCGGCGCAGATGGAGGCGATCGAAGCGGACTACGCCGACACCGACGCGCAGATCGGCACGATCGTGACGATCGTCGAGGTGCTCAGCGAGGAACGCGGCTCGGACGTACGGGTCCGCCCGAACGACTCGCGCATCCACGTGATCCTCGGCGCATTGCGCTGGGCGGAGAAGCTCACCGTCGACGCCGCCAGTCAGGGCGGCGGCGAGCAGCCGGAGCGATGATGACGGCGCGCGCCCCGCACCGCAGGCGACACCCGGCTGGCGCTAGAGAACCGCCTCGGCCGGTATCCGAGCCTGGGCCATGTCGACTCGCTGCCCGCGGATCGGCACGCCCTCCTCGAGCAGTCGCGCGCGTTGCTCGGATCCCTTGGCCCACGTGCCGTCGCTGCGAACCACGCGCCACCACGGTAGGTCTCCCGGCATCTGCGAGAGCACCCGACCGGCGTGACGTGGCGCGCCCGGAGAAAGGTCGCCGTATGTCGTCACGAAGCCCGGCGGCACGCGACGCACGCGCGCGAAGATCGTCTCTGCGGTCAGCGCCATCGCATTCGCAATCAAACTACGCCGATCGGCTCGAGGTCACCGGCTCAGCGCCCGAATACGTGGCGCTCGTCGCCGCCGAGCGCTCGATCCTGGAGCCCGAGTCAAAGCATGAGCCCGCCCAAGCGCCACAACGAGGAGGAAGCCCAGCGCCATGCCCTCATTCGGACAGTTGACCGCCTCGAGTTCGCAGTTCGCCAACGAGCACGGCGTCTACCTCGGCCCGCGCTCGACAAAGATCCATGTCGCCCTGTACCGCAGAACCGGCGGCCGGTTCGGCGGGCACCTGCCCGGCTGGCCGGACGCCCGGATCCTCCTGCTCGACCACGTCGGCGCCAGGAGCGGTGAGAGGCGCACCTCACCGTTGATGTACCACGAGGAAGGCGATGTCGTCGCGGTGGCGGCGTCGAAGGCCGGCCAGCCCACGAACCCGGCGTGGTTTCACAACCTCAAGGCCAACCCGGACACGACGATTCAGATCGGCTCGATCGTCCGCAACGTCCGTGCTCGCGTCGCGACCGACGAGGAGCGCGATCGCCTGTGGCCGGCGTTCGTCGCGTTCTATCCCGGATACGAGTTCTTCCAGCGACACGCCAAGGACCGCAGAATCCCCATCGTAATCCTCGATCCGCGCTAGCGTTCCCCCCGGCGATCGGCAACCGAGAGACGCTGTAGCTGGGGCCGTCGTGGCGTTACAGTCGAGCGCATGACGATCCAACGCATGGCGCACGTGGGCATCGTGGTCGACGACCTCGCGGCCGCGACGGCGTTCTTCGTCGAGCTCGGGCTCAAGCTGCAGGGCGAGGCCCCGGTCGAGGGCGGTGGGGTGGACCGCGTGGTGGGCCTCGAGGGCGTCCGGGCGCAGATCGCGATGGTCGAGACCCCGGATGGCCACGGACGGCTCGAGCTGACGAAGTTTCACGCCCCGTCGGGCGGCGCCGGCGACCGGCACGCGCCGGCGAACGCCCCGGGCATCCGCCATGTCGCATTCGCAGTCGACGACATCGACGCCGTCGTCGCTGGCTTGCGAGCCCGCGGCGCGGAGCTCGTCGGCGAGGTGGAGCGCTACGAAGACAGCTATCGGCTCTGCTACGTCCGCGGCCCAGAGGGGATCATCGTCGAGTTGGCCGAGCAGATCGGCTGAGGCTCCGGCCGGCCGCACGAGCTGCTCGATGTTGCGCTCTGCGGCCGGGTGAGGGCGTGAGCTCCCAAGCGCCTGCCCTTCTTGTCATACGGTCGCCTTCTATCTGGTCTGCGTCATATGTGGCGTCGGCATCTCAGAAGCGATGTCGGGTGTGGCTGAAGCCGCCCTTGGTGAAGGCAAGGACCTTTGCTGGGTGGACGGCGAAGACGAGGGCGGTCCCGACGTCGTGTCGAAAGCCATCCTGACTGACCTCGTATTGCCATCGCCCGTCCCACTTTTGTGCCCAGGCTGCGGCGAGCCGGTGGAGCTGCTGCGCGTCGGTGGCGCGGGCCGCCTCGCCCTCGACGACCACGTCGAGGCCGCGCTGCCAGTCGTTGGCGCCAGTGGTCAGCGCGACGCGCGGGTTGCTGGCGAGGTTGCGCGCCTTCTGCTCGTCCGGGCCCGTGGAGAAGTGCAGTGCGTCGTCGAGCCAGACGGCCACGAGCGGGGTGACGTGCGGCCGGCCGTCTGTACGGACGGTCGAGATCCAGAAGATCTCGGCCTGCTTGATCGCCTCGAGCGTGTCCTCCCAACTGGTGGGCTGTGCTGCTGGATCGCTGAAGCGAGTGTCGAGCTCTGTGCGGGGTGTGGTCATCACGGGTTTCTGTCCTCGGGGTTGGCGGGTGGCGGGCTTCTGTCGGTTCTCAGGACATAGACAGGCGCGCACCGAGGAACTCATCGAGGCCGAGGTCGATGAGGCGGTCCTCTCGTATGAGCACGGTTGGTCGCGACGCGAACTGAAGCCCGTCGGCCACACTAATTCCATCGAATAGGTCAGCAGAGTGCCCGCCCCTCCAATCGACCGGTTCATCGACGATGTCTACTGCCTGACCGGGGTGCCGCGCCACCGCCGGATGAACGTCCCGCCAATGCCGTCGGCACATCTGTTCGTCAATCTGGGGGCGCCCGTCCGCTTGCGGGATTCCGACCCTTCGGTGCCGCCGGCAGTGTTCACCGATGGGTGGTTCATGGGTGTATGGACACGGCGTTTCGTCGTCGAGTACCCGCCACGGGTGCGGGTCGTCGGGGTGCACTTCAAGCTCTGGGGCGTTTCGCCGTTCGTCGACATGCCGGCGACCGAGTTGCGGGACCGTTGGGTGCCGGTCGATGCGGTCTGGCAACGGTCGTTGGATCGGATTCGCAACCGAATCGGCGGCATCGCATCGGCCTCCGAGACACTGCGGGTATTGGAGGAGGAGCTGCGCTCGCGACTTGCCGAGGCGCCGTCGCGGGGTCTTGACCGCGAGTCCTTGATCGGGCCATCGCCACTGCCGACGCGCCGTTAGGCGGCGTCGCGCACAACGTCGTCGACTCGGCTTTCGTGCCGGCCGCCCAGTCTCATATGGATGAGACGTGTGATGGTCCGCGTTGTCTCAAATGGATGAGACGAAGCAGTCTCATACGAGTGAGATTTCTGTCTCGTATGGGTGAGACGCCGCACCAACAGCCTCGCCATGGGCTGGCGATTATCTACGCTCGATAATGCATGTTATGTAAACAACAAAGTCCGCGCACGTCCTGACGGGGCATCTCCGAGACGCCGCCGATCACGGCAGGCCAGCGATAATCGCCGTCTATGGCTGACGCTCAAGTCACGCCGCTGATCGGCCGCACCGCGTGGGCGCGCAACCTGGCGACGCCGGTACGCGACTTCCTGAGCACCGAGACCGGCAGCGCGATCGTGCTGCTCGGCGCGACTATCGCGGCGCTGCTCTGGTCGAACTCCCCGTGGTCTGACAGCTATGAATCGGTGTGGACGACGAAGCTCTCGATCAACGTCGGCGCGAGCGGTATCTCGGCCGACCTGCGCCATTGGGTCAACGAGGGACTGATGACGTTCTTCTTTCTCGTCGTTGGCCTCGAGGCCAAGCGCGAGTTCGACATGGGCGAGCTGCGCGAGCGTCGGCGTCTGGCCGTTCCCGTGCTGGCGGCGATCGGCGGCATGGCCGTTCCCGTGGGGATCTACCTTCTGTTCAACGCCGGCGGCGCCGGCGGGCGTGGTTGGGGCGCGGCGATGTCGACGGACACGGCGTTCGCGCTCGGTGCGCTGGCACTGTTGACGCCGCGCGTGGCGACGCGCCTGCGTGTGTTTCTGCTGACGCTCGCCGTCGTAGACGATCTCGGCGCGCTCGTGGTGATCGCCACGGCCTACACCAAGCACCTCTCCGTCCCCGCCTTGGCCGTGGCGCTCGGGCTGTTTGTCGTGCTGCTGTCGCTGCGCTTTGCTCGGGCCTGGCGACGCCAGGCGGCGGTGCTCGTCGGAATCGCGCTGTGGGTGGCGATGTTCAAGTCGGGCATCGACCCCGTGATCGCCGGGCTCGCAGCCGGGCTCGTCACGAGCGCGTTCCCGCCGTCTCGCGAAAACCTCGAGCACGCGACCGAGCTGACGCGTTCGTTTCGCGAGCAGCCGACGCCCGAGCTGGCTCGCACGGCGCAGCTCGGCGTGCTCTCTGCGATCTCGCTGAACGAGCGTCTGCAGTACGAGCTGCACCCCTGGACGAGCTACGTCGTGGTGCCGCTGTTCGCGCTGGCCAATGCCGGCATCCACGTGACCGGCACGCTGCTCGGCGACGCGATCGCATCGCCGATCACGCTGGGCATCGTCGTCGCCTACGTGCTCGGTAAGCCGCTCGGGATCGTCGGCGCTTCGTGGCTGGCGTCGCGACCGGCCCTGCACGGGCCCAAGCCGCCGATCAGCTGGCCTCTGCTCGTCGGAGGCGGCGCCGTGGCAGGCATCGGCTTCACCGTCTCGCTGCTCATCTCGGGCCTGGCGTTCTCAGGTGAGCGCCTGGCGGAGGCCAAGCTCGGCGTGCTCGCCTCGGCGATCATCGCACCGCTCGTCGGCTGGGTGATCTTCCGCATCGTGCGCGGCCTGCCGAGCAATGTGCGCGCCCGTCAGATCAGCGGCACGGCCGAGGATCTGATCGACCTCTCCGAGTACGTCGACCCAGAGCGCGACCACATCCGCGGACCGGAAGACGCGTCGGTGACGCTCGTCGAGTACGGCGACTTCGAGTGTCCGTTCTGCGGGCAGGCCGAGTCTGTCGTGCGCGAGCTGCTGTCCTCTTCTGAAGATGACATCCGCTATGTCTGGCGCCATCTTCCGCTCAACGACGTGCACGGAAGCGCGCAGCTCGCCGCCGAGGCCGTGGAGGCAGCGAACGCGCAGGGTGCGTTCTGGGAGATGTACGACGCCTTTCTCTCCCATCAAGACGCGCTGAGCGCGCAGGACATCAGCCGGATCGCCAGAGAGCTCGGCCTCGACGTAGAGCGCCTGTGGGCCGAGGTCCGCCGCCACGAGCACGCGCCGCGCATCGCCGAGGATGTCGCCAGCGCCGATGCCAGCGGCGTCTCGGGCACCCCTACGTTCTTCATCAACGGGCGCCGCCACCAAGGCGCCTACGACATCGGCACGCTCAGCACGGCCGTGCGCTCTGCACGCGGACGCGCGCGTCTGACGGCCGCCGCGCCCGCGAGCTGAGCGCGGGTTGGACCCGGTGCCCAGGGGCGCCGGCGGAGCGTCGCCTCGACGCAAGGCGTGGCTTCGCTTAGTCGTCTGGAAATACACAGCTGACTTCAGGAGCACGAGCATACGTTCCGAAGAGAACTCATGTCGATGTTGCGCGGATGCGGTCGCCTGCTCGCACGCCTGAGCTTGACTCAGCGCGTGGCGGTCATGAGTCTCGTCCCGATGGTCGCGCTCGGCGTCGTCCTGACCACTGTGATCGAGCGCCGGGTTGAAGCTCACAGCGTCGCGGACGCCGCCCAGTCCGCGCGCTTGATCGCGAACATCGGCATCCAGCCGCGCTTGACGCCCCGCGAGCTTCGCGCAGGGCTCACCCCGCGCCAGATCCGCGGACTCGACAACCAGCTGCGCGCCCGGTCGACGACCGAGAACCTGTCGCGCATCAAGATCTGGAACGCCGCGCACATGGTCGTCTACTCCGACGATCATCGGCTCATCGGCCGCATGTTTCCGGCGTCGCCCGATCTCGCCAGGGTGCTGGCCGGCAACGCGCACGACGCCGAGATCATCACGCCTAAAGCCGGCAGCGAGACTGGAAGCGAGGTCGGTCTTGGCAAGCTCGTCGAGGTGTACGTGCCCTTGCGTTTCGCCGCCGCCGGCCCCCCGGTGGGCGCCTTCGAGATCTACCTCAGCGATCAGCCGGTCGCCGCGGCCATCGCCAGCGACAAGCGTCTGATCGCGCTTGTCGTCGCGGTCGGCTTGGCCGTGCTGTGGGCCGTGCTGTTCAGGATCGTCGCGCAGGCGTCGCGACGTCTGCGCCGCCAGGCTCGTGAGAACTACGTGCTCGCGCGCTATGACCCGCTGACAGACCTTCCCAACCGCACGTTGTTTCGCGAACAGGCCGAGACCGCTCTGAGGGACGCCGGCGAGGGCCGAGATGCCGTCGCCGTGCTGCTGATCGATCTCGACGGCTTTACCGAGATCAACAGCACCCTCGGCAACGCGACCGGCGACACGGTGCTGCGCGAGATCGCCAGGCGCCTGCAGGAGCAGCTCGGCAGCACCGGCCTGCTGGCACGTATCGGGGGCGATGAGTACGCGATCCTCTGCCCCAACGCCGGGGGCGTGTCGGGCGCTCTGAGAATCGCTGCGCACGTGCAGGCGGCGATGGAGGTGCCGATCGGCATGGAAGAGATCGCCTTGAACGTCGACGCGAGCATCGGCCTCGCCGTCATCGAAGACGAGCAGGAGACGATCGATCAACTCCTGCTGCACGCCGACGCCGCGCTGTCGCGCGCGCGTAGCCAGCGCAGCCGAGTAGAGGTCTACTCCCGCCACTACGACACCTTCGATCCCTCGCGCTTGCAACTGCTCGGCGAGGTGCGCTCGGCGCTGGAGCGCGATGAGTTCGAGCTCTGCTACCAGCCGAAGCTCGACCTGAGCAGCAAGCGCGTCAGCGGCGTCGAGGCGCTGCTGCGCTGGCGACACCCCGAGCGCGGGCTGCTCATGCCGATGACGTTCATCCCACTGGTCGAGCAGACGGCGCTCGTCGACCCGGTCGCGCAGCGCGTGATCGAGCTGGCGCTCGATCAGATGAAGCGCTGGGACGAGCAGGGCCTTGAGCTAGGCATGTCGGTCAACCTCTCGGCGCGCAACCTGCTCGACCTCTCGCTGCCAGACCGCGTGGAGGCCCTGCTGCGAGACCGTGACATCGATCCGCAGCGGCTCACCGTAGAGGTCACCGAGAGCGCGACGATGGCCGACCCCGACAGGGCTGCCGACGTTCTCTGCGCCCTACGCGACCGCGGCGTCGGGGTGTCGATCGACGACTTCGGTACGGGCAACGCCTCGATCGCATACCTCACGGGGCTCCCCGCCACGGAGATCAAGATCGACAAAGCCTTCATCACTGAGCTCTGCGATGACGCGCGCGCCGAGGCGATTGCGCGCTCGACGATCGACCTAGCCGGCCACCTAGAGCTGCACGTGGTGGCCGAGGGGATCGAGACACAAGCGGTGCTCGAGCATCTCGCCGAGCTGGGCTGCCACACCGGACAGGGCTATGTGATCTCTCGTCCGCTGAGCGCCGACGATCTGAGCATCTGGCTGCGCGCGCAACGAGGGCAGGCGCCTGCAACGGCGCCCGCCGACAGCGCGGCGCGCGACCGGCGTCGTGATCGCGTGCCGCCTAGAGCGCCCGGTCAGCCAGCTCGCGAGCACGTTGCAGGACCGAGTCGATCATCGGCTCGGTCAACCGCCCTGTGAATGTGTTCTGCTGGCTCGGGTGGTAACAGCCGAGCAGCGTGTACGGCTCATCCGCCAGCTCAGCTCCGTGTGAGAAGCGCGGCTTCGGGCGCAACGGAAGCGCGCCGGCGCCCCGCGACGCGACGAGCAGGCGCAGCGCGGCATCCCAGGCAAAGCCGCCGAGGCACAGCACGGCGCGCACGTTTCGAAGTAGTTGCAGTTCGCGCACGCTCCAGGGAAGGCAGCGCTCGCGCTCGGCCGGCGCAGGTCGGTTGCCCGGAGGTGCGCAGCGCACCGCCGCGGTGATCCAGGTGTCGCGCAGCACGAGGCCGTCGGCGCGATCGATCGAGGTGGGTTGGTTGGCAAAGCCGGCGCGCGCGAGCGCCGCGAACAGGAAGTCGCCGGAACGGTCGCCCGTGAACATCCGCCCAGTGCGGTTTGCGCCGTGCGCGGCCGGCGCGAGTCCGAATATGAGCACGCGCGCATCCGGGTCGCCGAAGCCCGGCAGCGGGCGGCCCCAGTAGTGCTCGTGGGCGAAGGCAGCGCGGCGCTCGCGCGCGACCTGCTCGCGCCAGGCCACCAGTCGCGGGCAGCGCCTGCAGCGGGTGACCGACTCGGCCAGCGCGGCGAGCTCGGCCGAGGCATCGTCGTCGCCCGCGGGCCTTCTGTCGCCCGCTCGGGGTGCCTCGACGTCCACGAGGCAGTAGTAGCATCGTCGGGGCTATGCCGCTGTGGACGCTGATCGCTCTGCTCGCTTTGATCAAGCTCCCCATCGCCGCGCTCATGCTGTGGATTCCCTTCCGCAACGACGCCGCGATGAACTCGCCCGAGCCGCCCGGGCAATCCGACGACGACGGCGGGACCAAGGCGATGCCGGCCGGTCCGCTGGATCCCCACCCGAGACGCCCGCTCCCGGTGGGACCCCGCCCGCGTCGGCCACGTCGCGGTCCGCACGGCACGCCGCCTCCCCCCTCCCCGCGCCGCAGCCGCACCGCCGTACGTCGCGCGCGCCGCGTCCGGGTTTCTCACTGAGCTGCCGGCTGGCCAATTCCGCGGCTGGCGATTTCGGCTAGCGATTTCGCTTGCGCTGCCTGCGCGCGGCTCTGGCTTTCGCGCGTCGCTTTCGCAGTATCGCGGCGGAGTCGTGCGCCGACCTGGCTTCGGCGAGCTGCGGATCTCCCGCCGGCGCCACTTTTCGCGCATCGCGCACGATCACGAAGCCGACCGCGAGCAGCAGCGCGACCGCCGCCACGAGCGCGACGATGACCGTTTTTTTCGAGTTCGAGGTCGGGGCGGTCGAGCCCGTCGTTTCTGTTTGCTGCGTTTTCGCCGCTTCTTCTTTGCCGCCCTGGCTCAGTTCGTTGAACGCGCCACCTTCGCCGTTTCCGCCGACGGCCAGCGCGCCGGGCGCGCTCGCCGCGGCGAGCGTCACCGAGAGCACGACGCACGCGCACAGACGCGCCACTCGTGGGCTGCTCACGCGACGGCGACGGCTCGGCATGAGCCGAGCATACCCGCCGACGTGTCACGCGACAAACGCTCGGCGCAGGGGCGCCACAGCCACCGCACCGGGGGTGCACAAACCATAGAATGGCGCGCGATGGCACCGAAACAGCGTCAGATCAGAATGGAGCAGCGCGGCGGCCTCGAGGCCATCCAGGCGCTGGAGCAGCGATCTGACGAGGAGCTTCAGGCCGAGACGAAATACAAGTCGGCCGCGCTGGCGATCCTCGGCGCGCGCGCCGCCGAGCGCTTCGACGCCGAGCAGGCGCGCAGCTACTTCCAGCGCGCGATCGCCGCCGCCCGTCCGCAGGAGCGGATGCAGCTGCGACGCATGGCCGACGCGTCGCTCGCTCTCGCCGAACGTCGCGCCGGAGACCTCAAGAGCGCCGTCGAGCGGCTCGGCCAGACGCCGCCCACCGGGCGCCAACTGTTTGCGCTGCGCGCAATGGGCCTGTTGATTCCCCCCGGCTCGGCGGGAATCCTCGCGCGCGTGCGGGGGATCGCGTTGATCCTCGTACTCGTCATCGTGCTGCTGGCGATCGGCTTTGGCATCGTCGAGCTCGTCTCGCTGCCGTTCGGCGGACTGGGCACCGCCCCGGCCGTGCTGCTCGGCCTGTTCGTGGTGATCGCTGCACTGGGGATCGCGGCGGCGGTCGGGCGCCGCCGGCGAGACCGTGCGAAGGCCGCAGCCGGCTAGCGACGCCGCCTGGCGACCAGCAGGCGCGCGGCCGGACGCTGCAGCTTGCCTGCGTAGGCGATGATCGCGCGCACTACGCTTGCGCCGTGTCCGTACTCTGCGTGCCGATTCGTCTGATCGTCAATCCCGCAGCCGGGGGCGGGCGCGCGCGGCGCCTCGCGCCCGAGGCGGAGGCCGCCCTGCGCGCGCGCGGGTTGGCCGTCACCCGGGCCGACACGCGCGACCTCGAGCATGCTCGCGCGCTCGCGGTGCGAGCGGCGCGCGGCGGGGAGACGGTCGTCGTGTTGAGCGGCGACGGCGCCGTCGGCGCGGTCGCCGACGCGTTGCGCGCAGTCCCCGGCGCGGTTCTCGGCGTGCTCCCGGGAGGGCGCGGCAACGACCTCGCCCGCGTCCTGGGAATCTCCGACGACCTGCGCCAGGCGTGCGACACGATCGCCGACGGCGTGCCGCGCGCGATGGACGTCGGCGAAGTCCTCGACGCATCGCAGGAGCGCCACGGCAGAGCCTTCGTCGGCATCGCCTCGGTGGGGTTCGACAGCGACGCCAACCGCATTGCCAACGAGGCGCCCGCGTTGCTGGGAGGCCTCGTCTACGCCTACGGCGCTCTGCGCGCGCTCGTCTCGTGGAGGCCCGCGCGTTTCGAGATCGAGCTGGACCCCCCGGGCGAGCGCCGCACGTTCACGGCCTACACGGTCGGGACCGCCAACTCCAAGGCATATGGCGGCGGGATGCTGGCAGCGCCCGACGCGATGCTCGACGACGGCCTGCTGGAGGTGATCGTGCTGGAGAGCATCGGAAAGCTCGCCTTCCTGACGAAGATCCTGCCGAAGGTCTTCCACGGCACGCACGTCGAGCACCCGAGCGTCCACGTCTTTCGTGCACGAGAGGTCTCCATCGGGGCCGACAGGGCGTTCACGATGTACGCCGACGGCGACCCGATCGGCGAGCTTCCGCTGCGCGTCCGCGCGGTGGCGGGCGCGGTCAACGTGCTCGTGCCCGCGGGCGGCGTTGCACATCCGGCGTTCGCCGATGGCACCCCTCCCCCCTCTGCTGCCCTCTCCAAGCACGCGTCGCGGGCGTCCGGCAGGCCCGGCGAGCCGATCGCCGACGACGCAGCGGACGGCCGCTGATGGCCGGTGCGCTCGCCCCCAAGCTCGCCCTCGCGCGCGCCGTTGCCAGGTTGGCGCGGCTGCGCGGCGGCGGCGCGACGAGCGCTCCCGGGAAGGTGCTGCTCGGGCTCGACGGCGACGCGATCGGCGCGCTCGGCGCGCGGCTGCGACGCGGCAGCGTGCTCGTGTCGGCCACGAACGGAAAGACCACGACCACGGCGATGGCAGCCGGGATCCTCGAGCGGGCGGGCGTGCCGCTGGTGCACAACGCGGCCGGCGCGAACATGGCCGGCGGCATCGCCACGGCGCTGCTCGCGGCCACCCGCCCGCGTGGCGCGATCGCCGGCGAGCTGGGCCTGTTCGAGGTGGACGAGCTGTGGCTGGACTCCGTCGCCGCGCAGCTTCGCCCGCGCGCGATCCTGCTCGGCAACCTGTTCCGCGACCAGCTCGACCGCTATGGCGAGCTCGAGACGATCGCCGAGCGCTGGGCCAACGACGTGCAGGCGCAGCGGATGGTGCTCAACGCCGACGATCCGCTGATCGCCGATCTCGGTCGCGAGCGCGAGGGCGTCCTCTACTTCGGCGTGCAGGACGACTCGCTGGCGCTACCCGGCATGGCGCACGCGGCCGACGCGAAGCACTGCCGGCGCTGCGGCGCCCCGTATGTGTTCGACGCGATCTACCTCGGCCACCTCGGCCACTACCACTGCGCGAGCTGCGGGCAGAGCAGGCCCGCGCCCGCCGTGATCGCGAGCGATGTCAAGCTGCAGGGGGTGCGCGCGGCGAGCTTCACGCTGCACACCCCCGATGGCCAGGCGCGCGTCAACCTCGCTCTGCCGGGCCTGTACAACGTCTACAACGCACTCGGCGCCGCGGCTCTGGCCACAGCGCTGGAGATTCCGCTCGCGGGCATCGTCGAGGGGCTGCAGAGCACGAGGGCGGCCTTCGGCCGTGCCGAGATCGTCACGTTGCTGCCCCCACGCGCTGCCAACGGCGCCAGCGGTGCGCCGGCGCAGCGTCCGCGTGACATGCGCATCCTGCTCGTCAAGAACCCCGCCGGCGCCAACGAGGTGCTGCGCACGCTCGCGCTGGAGCCCGGCGAGCACGACGTCCTCGGCGTGCTCAACGACAAGATCGCCGACGGCCGCGACGTCTCGTGGATCTGGGACGCCGATTTCGAGCTGCTCGCCGGCCGCATCCGCAGCTTCACCTGCAGCGGCGGCCGCGCCGCCGAGCTGGCCGTGCGTATGAAGTACGCGGGCATCGATCCGGCGCGCATCCGCGTCGAGCCCGAGCTGCACGTCGCGCTCGATCGCGCTGCCGCCGATCGTCCCGACGGAGACGCGCCGCTGTACGCACTGCCGACATACACCGCGATGCTTTCGCTGCGCGAGCTGCTGGTCGAACGCGGGGAGGTGAGCAGCTCGTGGTCTTGAGCGATACACGAGCCGGGCGGCCGTCGGCGGTGGCTGCGCCGAGCGCGCCCGAGGTCGTGTGGCACGACATCGAGTGCGGCGGCTACCGAGCTGACCTGCCTCTGTGGCGCGAGCTCGCCGCGCGAGCCGAAGGCCCGATTCTCGACGTCGGCGCCGGAGCCGGCCGGGTCTCGCTCGACCTCGCTGCCCGCGGCCACGACGTGAGCGCGCTCGATCTCGATCCGCTGCTGATCGCGGCACTCGGCGAACGCGCGAGAGCTGGCGGTCTGGAGCTCGAAACGGTCTGCGCCGACGCGCGGACGTTCTCGATCGGTCGTCGCGACTTCGCGATGTGTGTGGCGCCGATGCAGACGATCCAATTGCTCGGGGGCGCCCCCGGGCGCGTCGCGTTCCTGCGGCGCGCGCGCGAGCATCTGCGACCCGGCGGCGCTGTGGCCCTGGCGATCCTCTTCGACGTGGAGCCGTTCGACTGCTCCGCAGGGGCGATCGGTCCGGCCGCCGAGCGAGCGCACGTCGACGGCCTGCTGTATCTCAGCCGAGCTGTTCGCGTGAGCGAGCTCGCCGACAGGGTCGTGATCGAACGCGAGCGGCGCGTGATCGCAGACCGCGCGCGCGCGCACGACGCGTCGTCGCCGAAAGCGCCTGAGCGCGAGCGACCCGTCGAGCGCGATCGGATCGAGCTCGACCGCGTGAGCGTCGCCGAGCTGCAACGTGACGGGCGCGAGGCCGGGTTGCGGGCGCTGGCGCTGCGCGAGATACCGGCGACCGACGAGCACGTCGGAAGCTTCGTGGTGGTGCTCGGTGTCTGAAGCCGGCGGCGCTGGGCTTGCGCGACGCACGCTGCGGGTCTGCGCCCTGTACCCGGACCTGATGAACATCTACGCCGATCGCGGCAACCTGCTGATGCTTGAGCGTCGCTGTCGCTGGCGCGGGATCGGCTTCGAGCTGACCGCGAGCGGTCTGGGCGAGCCGCTGGATCCCGACGCCCACGATCTCTTCTACCTCGGCGGCGGTCAGGACCGCGACCAGCGCCTGTGCGCCGAGGACCTGATCGAGAACAAGCGCGCCGCGCTGCGCCGCGCGGCCGGGCGCGATGCCGTTGTGCTTGGCGTGTGCGGCGGCTATCAGCTGCTCGGGCACTCCTACACGCTCGGCGACGAGACGATCGGCGGCGTCGGCCTGCTCGACGTGCACACCAGGCGCGCGGACGGCGAGCGTCTGATCGGGAACGTCGCAATCGAGGTGCGCCTGAACGAGCCTAACGCGAACGCTCCGGGCCGGGTGCTGGCGGGGTTTGAGAATCACGGCGGACGCACGTCCCTCGACGGCGGGGCGACACCACTCGGCCGCGTGCTGCGCGGGCTCGGCAATGACGGGCGCAGCGGTTTCGAGGGCGCTCGGAGCGGTAACACGATCGGCACCTACCTGCACGGACCGCTGCTGCCGAAGAACGCATGGTTCGCCGACTGGCTGATCGCGCGCGCGCTGCGCATCGAGGTCGCAGAGCTCGGCCCGCTCGACGATCGCCTGGAGGACGAAGCCCATCTCGGCGCTCGCCGCGCCGCCGGGCTCTAACGGGAACTGGTGAAACGGCCTGCCGCCGCCGGCATGGCCGCAGCCGGTTGGCGCGACGGTCGCCGGCGCCCGTCGATGTCCGCAAACTGCACGGTCAGCGGCCCCGTCCGTGAGCGGGGATTCTAGGATCGGAGCCGTGCAGCTCTCGGAGTATCAGCGCCTTTCGCGCCGCACCGCGGAGTATCCGCGCGAGGCCTGGCTCGCGTACCCCGCGCTGGGCTTGGCCGGCGAGGCGGGCGAGGTGGCCGAGCACGCCAAGAAGGCGATCCGCGACGACGCCGGGGAGATCAGCGAGGAACGCCGGGCGCAGATGGCCAAGGAGCTCGGAGACGTGCTCTGGTACGTCGCACAGCTCGCCAGCGAGTTGCAGATCGATCTTGACGAGGTAGCCCAGACGAACCTCGACAAGCTGCTCTCACGCCAGCGCCGCGGTGTGCTGTCGGGCAGCGGCGACGAGCGCTGACGGCCCAGGGCCCGGCGCGGGCTCGGCGTCCTCGGTCGCTCGCGTGCTACTCAGCACGCCACGCTCCCTGCGTCCTTGATCCGCTCGACCACACCGTCAGTTGGCGTTGGGGCGCTAGGAAGCGAGCGGGCGCGGCGAGGGGACGATCGCGAAGCGCTCGAAGCGCTGGGCCAGGCGTGCGGGAACGAGTGCGCGAACGCGTACGCCCTCGGGCGTGTCCTCGCGGCTGACGTCGCCGGCGACATCGTGCAGCTCGGCGAGGCTGCCTCCATCGGCATAGGGGACGAGCAGCTCCAGGCGGCGTAGCGTGTGGGCGAGCTCGCGCTCGAGGCGCTCGCCCAGCTCCTCCAGGCCCTCGCCGCTGGTGGCGCTGACGAGCACGGCGTCGGGATGGCGCAGGCGCAGCTCGTCGCGCGCCTGCTCGTCGAGCAGGTCGGCCTTGTTGAGCACGAGCAGCCTCGGCTGATCGCCGGCGCCGATCTCCTCGAGCGTCTGCTCGACGGAGTGGCGCATGATGTCGGCCTGCTCCTCGGGCGCGGAGGCGTCGAGCACGTGAGCGAGCAGGTCGGCGCGGCGCGTCTCCTCGAGCGTCGCAGCGAAGGCTTCGACGAGTTGGTGGGGCAGCTTTGAGATGAAGCCGACCGTGTCGGTGAGCAGGTGCGCGCGACCGCTCAGGCGAAGCTCGCGCGTTGTCGGGTCGAGCGTGTGGAACAGCCGGTCACGCACGCCCACGTCGGAGCCCGTCATCGCGTTGAGCAGCGTCGACTTGCCGGCGTTGGTGTAGCCGACGAGCGCGATCGTCGGCAGCGAGGCGCGCTCGCGCTCGGCGCGCTGCACGGCACGCGTGCCCTTGACGTGCTCAAGGCGCCGGCGCAGCGCCGCGATGCGGTCGCGCGCGAGCCGACGATCGGTCTCGATCTGCGTCTCTCCCGGTCCACGTGTGCCGATGCCGCCGCCGAGGCGCTCGAGGTGCGTCCACAGACCGCGCATGCGCGCGAGGTTGTATTCCAGCTGGGCGAGCTCGACCTGCAGCTTGCCCTCGGCGCTGCCGGCGTGCGAGGCGAAGATGTCGAGGATCACCGTCGTGCGATCCACGACCGGCAGGCCCACCGCCTCCTCGAGGTTGCGCTCCTGGCGCGCGGTCAGCTCGTCGTCGCAGGCGATCAGGTTGGCGTCGGCGGCCTTCGCCGCGGCCTTGGCCTCGGCGACCTTGCCCGGGCCGAGGTAGGTGTTGGGGTGAGGCTGATCGCGCTGCTGGACCATCTCCCCGACCACGCCGACACCGGCGGTGCGCAGCAGCTCTGCGAGCTCGGCGAGGTCGTCCTCGCCCTTGGGCAGCGCTGCGACGCAGAATGCGCGTTGTCGCGCGCGAGGCGCCTGCTCGTCTGGGTTGTGGCCATTTCGCGACGGTTGCGTCGGCGTCGTGCGGCCGTTGCGGCTTCTCTGCATCTAGCTCCAGTCTAGACGGCGTATCGAGCGCCGCTCGCGATCACCCGGCGAGCGCACCGAGGCGCTGCACCGCATCCAGCAGCCGATCGTCGGGCGTCGTCAGCGAGATGCGAAACCACCCCTCCCCCGCCGGCCCGTAGACGGCTCCGGGTGTGATCACGACGCCCGCCCGCTCGAGCACGTGCTCGCAGTAGGCGGCCGAGCTCTCATAGCCCTCGGGAATCGGCGCCCAGACGTAGATCGTGGCATGCGGAGTGCGCACGTCGACGCCGATCTTGCGCAGCGCGTCACACACGAGATCGCGTCTGCGCCGGTACAGCTCGGTCATCGAGGCGACCTCCGCGTCTGCCTCGGGCGAGAGCGCCGCGATGCCCGCGAGCTGCACCGCGTCGAACAGTCCCGAGTCGATGTTCGTCTTCAGGCGCCAGTAGGTGTGCAGGACGTCGGCGTTTCCGACGGCCACCGCGCAGCGCCAGCCGGTCATGTTGTAGCCCTTGGACAGCGAGAAGACCTCGATGCCGACCTCCTTGGCGCCGGGCGTCGCGAGGAACGACTGCGGGCGGTGGCCGTCGAAGGCGATCTCCGAGTAGGAGTTGTCGTGCACGACGAGGATCTCGTAGGAGCGGGCGAAGTCGACGACGCGCTCGAAGAAGCCGTCGGGCACGAGCGCGCCGGTCGGGTTGTTGGGGTAGTTGAGGAACATCAGCTTCGCGCGCCGGGCGACGTCCTCATCGATCGCTGCGAGGTCGGGGACGAAGCCGAGCTCGGGCTCGAGCGCCATCAGGACGGGCTCTGCGCCGGCAAGCCACGGGCCGCCGGTGTACACCGGATAGCCGGGGTCGGCGGCGAGCGCGTAGTCGCCCGGGTCCAGGAAGGCGAGGTTGAGGTTGAAGATCGCCTCCTTGGCGCCGATCGCCGGGATGATCTCGCGCTCGGGGTCCAGCGCGACGTCGAAGCGACGGGCGTAGAAGTCGCGCACCGCCTTGCGGAAGTCCTCGCGCCCGCGGTTTGAGGGGTACTGGTGCGTCTCGGCCTCGGTCACCGCCTCCTGCATCGCCTCGACGATCAGCGCGGGC
The DNA here is from genome assembly GCA_963706615.1 of uncultured Solirubrobacteraceae bacterium. Classification (GTDB taxonomy): domain Bacteria; phylum Actinomycetota; class Thermoleophilia; order Solirubrobacterales; family Solirubrobacteraceae; genus Palsa-744. The sequence goes on from OY970163.1 coordinate 70,825, forward strand.
GTTGGACGATCCGGATCGCCGATGCCGAGGCTGATCACGTCCACCCCCGCTGCGCGCTTCTCGGCGATCTTGCGCTCGAGCTCAGCGAAGGCGTAGGGCGGTATGCGCTCTAGGCGCTTGCTCGGTCTCATCCAGCTCCTTCGATGTTGGTCCGTTGAACGACTTCCCGGCTCATACGTCCTCGCGCAGCTGCTCGACAAACTGCTCGCTGAGCTGCCCGGCGAAGACGGGCAGCGCCCAGCCTGACAGGTAGACGCGCAGGTCCGGATCCACCTCCACTTCAAGCTCCCCCCCGTCGAGCGCCACGACGACAGGCGTGCGCTCGGCGGGCGCTGCGGGCCCTCGCTCGGGCGAGCCCGCGACCAGGTAGGCCACCGCGGCGCCCGTCGCGCCGGTGCCGGAGGAGAGCGTCTCCCCCACGCCGCGCTCGAAGATGCGCGCGCGGATGCGCGCGGGCGGCCCGGGCAGCAGCTCTGCGTACCACGAAACGTTCGTGCGGTTGGGGAACTCCGGATGGCCTTCCAGCGGCGGCCCGATCGCTGCGAGATCCAGGGAATCCAGCACGTCGGCGTCGGAGACGCGTATCGCGCACTGGGGGTTGCCGATCGAGACGTGCTGGATGCTCCATGAGGCGGGCGTAGGCGGGGTGGCGTCCATCCGCAGCTCGGCCGCTCCGTCGGGCGGCCCGGAGGGGAAGTCCTTGGAGGCGAGGCTCGCGCGCCCCATGTCCACGCGGCACGTGAACGGCCCGGTGATCTGCGGCGAGATCGTGCCGGCGGCTGTGTGGATCGAGAAGCTGTCGAGCTCGGTCCAGCCGCGCCGGCGCAGGTAGAGGATCGCCTCGCGCGCTCCGTTGCCGGAGAGCTCGGCCTCCGAGCCGTCGGGGTTGAAGATGCGCAGGTCTGCGACGTTCGCTGGGTCTGAAGGGCGCGACAGCTCGAGCACGCCGTCGGCGAACACGCCGAAGTGACCCGCGCACAGCCGCCGGACGCGCGCCGGCGTCAGCTCGAACGGCAGCTCGTCGCGCTCGACGATCAGATAGTCGTTGCCGAGCGCTTGCCACTTCTCGAATCTCATGAGGCGGCTGAGTCTAGGATCTCCTCGGCCACGGAGGCCGCCGAGCGGCCCGTGACATCGATCGGCGTCACCCCGGCAAGCTTGCGCATCCACGTCAGCTGGCGGCGCGCGTAGTTGCGCGTGTGGCGCTTCATCGCGTCCACGTCATCCGCCAGCAGCTCGTCGAAGCCGAGCGCCTTGCGCGCGGTCACCGAGACCCCGGCCGACTGCGCGCGGCGAACCTCCTCGCGCGCGCCGGCCGCGAGCATTTCCTCGACGCGCATGTCGATGCGCTGGTACAGCGCTTCGCGCTCCATCGTCAGGGCGGCGAGCAGCGTCGGATGGCGCAGCTGCTCGCTCCACAGCTGAGAAGGGCCGTCAGGCTGCTCGAGCTCGTCCGCCTCGAGCAGCTCGAGCGCGCGAACGATGCGTCGCCAGTCGCGCTCGTCGATCTTCTCCGCCGCCCATGAGGCACCGCGCGCGAGCCGCTCGTGCAGCGCCGGTGCGCCGTAGCGCTCGAGCTCGGCCATCAGGCGCGCGCGCGTGCCCTCTGTCGGGGCCGGGCGAAGGTCCAGGTCGGCGAGCGCGGCGCGCAGGTACAGGCCGGTCCCGCCGACGACGATCGGCCTGCGGCCGGCGGCGAGGAGTCCGTCGATCTCGGCGTGCGCGAGCTTCGCGTACTCGCCCGCGCTGAACGTCGCGTCCAGCGGCAGAAAGGACAGCAGCCGGTGCTCGAGCGCGCTGCGCTCGGCCGCGGTCGCGACGCCCGTGAGCGTCTCCAGGCCGGCGTAGACCTGAAGCGCGTCGGCAGAAACCGCCGTCGGGCACTGTCCGCGCTCGCGAAGCAGGCCGGCGAGCGCGACCGCGATCGCCGTCTTGCCCACGCCGGTGGGCCCGAACAGGGCGAATATCTCGGGCTCGACCGGGCTGGGCGACTGCGTATCGTGCGTGGCTGGCGCATCGGAGGGCATTGACGCAGTATCGCCGCACAGGTCGCGTCCCCACAGTGCGTCCACGTTGTGCGTGCGCGCCTTCGGCTGTGCACTTGCGTAGGCTTGCCGAGATGAAGATCTCGGGGGCAAACGTTCTTCTCACCGGGGCGACCGGCGGCATCGGACAGGCGATCGCTCGCGCGATCGCCGGCCGCGGCGGCAAGCTGCTGCTGACGGGCAGGCGCGCCGACGTGCTCGAGCCGCTGGCGCGCGAGCTCGATGCGCGCACGTGGGCCATAGACCTCGTCAAGCCGAGCGAGGTCGAACGGCTGGCCAGCGAGGCGGGCGACGTCGACATCCTCATCGCCAACGCCGCGCTGCCCGCGACCGGTGCGCTCGAGTCGTTCACGATGGAGGAGGTCGACCGTGCGCTGGCCGTCAACCTGCGTGCGCCGATCGCCCTCACGCACGCTTTGATGCCGGGCATGATCGCCCGCCGCTCCGGTCAGCTGGTGTTCATCTCCTCGCTGAGCGGCAAGGTGGCGACGCCGCGTTCGCTGATGTACAACGCGACCAAGTTCGGCCTGCGCGGCTTCGCGTCCGGCCTGCGCGCGGATCTTCGCGATCACGGAGTAGGCGTCTCGACCGTGCTGCCGGGTTTCATCCGCGACGCCGGGATGTTCGTCGCCTCGGGCGCGGAGCTTCCGTCGACCGTCGGTACGCGCACGCCCGAGGACGTCGCGCGCGCGACCGTACGTGCGATCGAGCGCAACAAGGCCGAGGTCGATGTGGCGCCCATCACGCTGCGCGTTGGCGCGATGCTAGCGAGCGTCGCTCCCGAGCTGGCGGCCGCCGTGAGCCGCAAGTCCGGCGGCGATCAGATCGCCGAAGACATGGCAGCCGGTCACGCCGGGATGCGCTGAGCTCAGAAAAGCGCCTGCTGCTCAGCCTGCGCAGGCTGTTCGGCCTCTTCACCACTCGGTGCCTGCGGACGGGCCCGCACGAAGCGCACCGACTGGCCGCGGCGGCGGACGAGCTGCGACAGTCGCTTTCGTTCCTCCTGCGGCGCGTAGGCGCCTCTGCCATAGAGGCGGTCGTAGCGGGGCACGAGATCCGGTCGCTGCGCCCGCAGCCAGTCCATGAAGATGTGGCGCACGTCCCCGCGCAGGTGCAGCGCGATCCCGCTGACGCTCGTCGCCCCGGCCTCCGTGACGAGGTTCAGCAGCTCGTCGACCTGACGGGCCGAGTCGTTGATGCCCGGCATCAGCGGAGCGATCAGGACCCCGGTGGGGATCCCGGCGCGGTTGAGCTCGGCGACGGCCTCCAGGCGTGCGCGCGGGTTGGGCGTGTGCGGCTCGGTGGCCCGCCAGGCCTTCTCGTCGAGCGTCGGGATCGACAGGCAGGCGCCAAAGCTCGTTCGCTCGGCGATCTGCAGCATCAGCGCCAGATCGCGCAACAGCAACGGAGACTTCGTCAAGATCGAGCACGGGTTCGCCGCATCGCGCAGCGCCTCCCAGATGCCCTCCATCAGCTTGTAGCGGCCCTCCACCCACTGATAGGGATCGGTGTTCGTGCCCAGCGCCACGTGTTCGCGCTTCCACGACCGGCGCGCCAGCTCCGTGCGCAGCACCTCCGGCGCGTTGACCTTCACGACGATCTCTCGCTCGAAGTCGCGCCCGGCGTCGAAGTCGAGGTACTTGTGCGTGGGTCTGGCGAAGCAGTTGTGGCTGACAGCTCCGTTGGCGATGAAGTCGCCAGTGCCGGTCGTGATGTCGTAGAGGCGCATCGTCATGTCGAGCGGGCGGATCGAATCGACGTGCAGTTCGGCCGATGTCTTCAGCGCCGATCCGTCGATCGTGCGCTTGCGCGTGATCGCCGGATCGGTGCCGAGAAGAAGCGCATCCGCTGCGGTAGACCACCCCGAACGCGAATCGACGTCAGGCCGTTGCGATCGGCGGTCGTCTCGGTGACGTAACGAAAGCCCAAGCGTCCCAGCGCCGCCTTGGTCCATCCGAGGATCTCGGGGTCCGTGTTGGAGATCCGCAGCGCCTGCCCTCCGCATGAGCCCTCTGCGTCGAAGATGCCCGCGAGAAATCCCTTCATCCAGGACAGGCTCGGGAGGACCGGCCAGCGGATCAGCTCGCCGATCCGCTCGACGTCGCCTCGAGCCTGCGTGCGAATCGCCGCGATCTGCCTGCGAGCGCCGCTCGCTTGCGCAAATAGGAAGCTGTCGGTCACGACGCCGAGCGACGCCAAGTAGTCGTCTGCGCGATCAAGCGCCTCGGAATCGGTGAGCGCCAGACGGAAGCCGTGCACGTCCCCCCTGGCTCGCCCCGGTCGCTCGTAGGTGTAGGAGCCGAGATGCGCGTCGCCGCGGACCATCCCACAGAGATATCCGCGGCGATAGTCGGCGTCGACGAGAGGTGGCGCAACGCAACCGCCAGGACCGAGCAGCCTGCTCCCGCAGGTCAGATGCGGCCGCTGCATGGGCCCGCTCTCGGCACCGGTCACGTGCTTCCATCCCCGCCGCGTCAGGAACCGATGGTCGGCGCTCGCGATCAGCCTGTTGCCGTCCTCCAGCGCGACCGAGTACGCGGGCTTGATGCTCGACCACTTGTCGAGCACTTGGGTCGGCGTGAAACGGCGATATGCGCCTTCGCGCACCGTCCCGTAGATCCAGTCGCCGATCGCCAGATCGGCCAGACGTCGGTTGCGTCCGTCGCTCATCAGCACGAGTGTGTCTGGCGATAGGCAGTACGTGCAACCGTGGCTGCATCCCCTGTACGGATTGATCGTCCAGCGAAACGGCATGCGCGACTGCTCGGGCACGCGATTGAGCACAGAACGCGCGCGAACCTCGTAGAAACGCGTCTGCAGCGCCTCGGGCGCGTCAAAGCGCCGTACTACCGCCTCGTCGCGATACCCCGGCAGGCGCCGCTGCTCCTCCACGGCGATCGACAGGTTGCTCCAACGCACGAACATATGTTCGCATACGGTCCGGAAGACCCGAATCCAAAGGCAAGATCCGGGCCGCGGCCGCCGGGTCGGCACATCTCGCGGCCCTCGCCTGCTTGCCGCTCACGGCGTGACCGAGCCGCGCACTTACGCGATCCCTACACACCTCTCGGCGCCTTCTTAGACAGAGCTTCGGGCGCGCTTAGCGCGCCGTCGCACGATGTTCGGCACACAAGCAGCGACGACCGAAAGGAGTCGATGAGATGAAGCTGTCCAGACTGTTCGCGGCGACAATGGTCGCGGGTCCGCCCGACACCGCGGGCGCGCCAAAAAAGGGCTCCGACTCGAAATCGGGGCCGAACGCCGGGTCCGGCCTAGCGATGCGGCCGGCCGGCGCGGGCAGCCAGTAGCTCTGGCCGCTCGGATGCGGCGAGCGCCAGACGCGTTAGAGCGGCGTCTGCCCGCTCGCCACATCCGCCGTTGTAAGGCGAAAAACGTTTGTCCACGGCATACCTGGGGGGTTATCGCGGGTGACATAGGGGTCGAGCAAAGGGCTGATGCCGACGGATCCCGCGCATTCCCAGGAGTCAAGGCCGGGCAACCCTTCGTGGCTGTGCCGCGACGATTTCGATCGCGAACGCATGCTCGACATGGAGCAGCGCGTGCGCCCCGTCAGACAGCGCGCTCTGGCGATTCTCGGGGTCGCGCTCGTGGCTTCAGGGCCGTGGCTTGGATGGTGGCCCGCCCTCTTCTTGATACCCGCCGCGCTGTGCTTCGGCGCGGCCGACGCCTTGATGCCGCGCGTCGGACGCCCGGAGCTGTTGATGTTCGGAGCGTGGATCGGCAGCGGCCTGGTGATCGGCGGAGCCGTCGCGCTCAGCGGCGGCCCCAGCCAGCCGACGCTCGCGTGGCTGGCGATTCCCGTGATAACGCTCAGCTCGCGGTTTCCGATGCGCGGCGTGGTCGTCGGCGTGCTCGTGAACATCGCGATCCTGCTCGCGGTCGCCTTCGGCGTCAACGCCAGCCAGATCATCCACGACCCGGTCCTCGTGATCGCCCCGGTCGCCCTGCTGCTGTGTGTCGCCGTGCTCTCCACCCCCCTGATGCGCTCGGACATCCAGCACCGCAGCGACGCGGTGATCGACCAGCTGACGGGCATGCTCAACCGCAAGGCGCTGAGCACGCGCGTCGCCGAGCTCGCCCAGCAGTCGCAGGTCACCGGCGAGTCGATCGGCATCATCGTCGGCGATCTCGACCACTTCAAGGCGATCAACGACACGCGCGGGCACTCCGTCGGCGACGTCGTGCTCAAGGAGGTCGCCTACCAGCTGCGCAAGCAGCTGCGCGCCTTCGACCTCGCCTATCGTCTCGGTGGCGAGGAGTTCCTGATCCTCCTCCCCGGCTCGGATCTCGAGCAGTCCGCCTATCTCGCCGAGCGCCTGCGCGAGGGTGTCGCCGGCAACGGCGTCGCCGGCGGGCTCGACGTGACGATGAGCTTCGGTGTCAGTGCCTCCGTGCACGGCGAGCCGTTCGACTACGCCGAGGTCTTCAAGCGCGCCGATGCCGCGCTGTATCGCGCAAAGCGCAACGGACGCGACCGCGTCTGCCTGTCAGACGGCGAACCTGCACCCGCCGTGCTCGGCGTCCCGATCTTCGCCTAGGAGGCGCTCACGCGCCGACGCGGGCGAGCAGCAGCTCTTCCCCCGTCAGCGTCTGGCTCGTCGCCGAGTCGATCCGCACGCGCGTGATCTCTCCCGGCGCGGCAAGCCCCGAGAAGTTGGCGACTTTGTTGTGGCGTGTGCGACCGCGCAGACGCTCGGGATCGGTGCGCGAGGAGCCTTCCACGAGCACATCCAGCTCGCGTCCGACGAAGCGCTGCGCGCGCTCGCGCGCCCCGCGCTGGACGACCTCCAGCAGGCGCTGCATGCGCTCGACCTTGACCGGCTGGGCGACCAGGCCCTCGGTGATCTGTGCGGCCTCGGTGCCGCGCCGCGGCGAGAAGATGAACGTGAAAGCCGCGTCGTAGCGGACATCCTGCGCCACTTCGAGCGTCTGTGCGAAGTCCTCCTCGCTCTCCCCCGGGAAGCCGACGATGATGTCAGTCGTCAGCGCCGCGTCCGGCACGTGCTCGCGGATCATCGCCACGCGCTCCATGTAGCGCCGACGGTCGTATGTGCGACGCATCGCCTTGAGAATGCGCGACGACCCCGACTGCAGCGGAAGGTGGATGTGCTCGCACACGCTCGCGAGCTGCGCGTGCGCGCGGATCACGTCTTCGCGCATGTCCTTCGGGTGCGGGCTCGTGTAGCGGATTCGCTCGATTCCCGCGATCGCGTCGACCGCCGACAGCAAGCCGGCGAACGTGGGTCGCGCTCCCCGCGCCGCCGCCACGTCTCGCGCTCCTCCAGGTGCCGTCGCCGGCAGGTCGCGCCCGTAGGAGTTGACGTTCTGGCCGAGCAGCGTCAGCTCGCGCACGCCGTCCGCGGCCATCGCCTGGGCCTCGGCGACGAGCTCGTCCATCGGGCGGCTGACCTCGCGTCCGCGCGTCGAGGGAACGATGCAGTACGAGCACGCGCAGTTGCAGCCAACGCTGATCTGCATCCAGCCCTGAAAGCGCCGCGCGCGGTGCGCCGGCAGGTGACCCGTGAAGCCCTCGAACTCGAAGAAGCCCTGCGCCGTCAGCGAATCGCTCGTGAGGAACTCCGCCAGCTTATGCACCTGGCCCGGGCCGAATGCCACGTCCACGAACGGGAAGCGCTCGAACACCTCCTCCTTGACCGACTGCGCCCAACAGCCACCCACGCCGATCAGCTTGTCCGGGCTTTCGACCTTCAGCCGTTTGGCTTCGCCCAGGTGCGCGATGAAGCGGCTGTCGGCGGACTCGCGGATCGAACACGTGTTGAACAGGATCAGGTCCGCCTCGCCGCGCTCCTGTGCCTCCGCATAGCCCAGCGACTGGAGCATCCCCTTCATCCGCTCGGAGTCGTGCTCGTTCATCTGGCAGCCGAAGGTCGTTACGTGGTATCGCTTCTGCATATCTGGCCTCCTCGTCTCTCGCCAATCATGGCACCCGCAAGCGTTGCGCCTCGGGCGGCTGGTGGACGAACCGCTGGACGTTCGAGCCGATCGATCGGCACTGCTCTATCTGCGGCTCATCGCTGTGCGATCACCGGCAACAGGCTCGCGCCTGCTCGCCGCCCTACGGTGCCGCGGCGAGTCGCCTGCGTCGGCTGCTCGCCGAGAAGGACGCAGACGGCTTCTCGTCGGTCGCAGACCACGTTGCGCGGTCTCGGGCGGCGTCGGGCGAGGACTACTCGATATTGAAGCGGCCGAGACCCCCGAGCCGTGCAGCTAGCCGCCTGCCGGTCCGGGAGCGCCGCAATTGGGGAGGAGCCACCTGGTAGAGCCGTTTCGCAGTGCGGTTGGCGGTTCGCATTCGCCAGCTTGGCTCGAACCACAGCATGGCCCCTCGCGCGTGGAACCTGAGACCTTGCGGGGGAAGCGGGGCTCCCTCGTGCACGATCGCCCACCATGTTTGACGCGGGTGATGCCACCGAAGCGGTACACCGCTGAGGCCGGCCTGGGCAAGCCAGCGTCTAACCGTCCGCCGCCTGTAGCGGACGATGCCGGGCTGTTTCCATCCCTCCTCGGTCGAGTCGGGCTGGCCATGGATGAAGGTGATCGCTGCGATACCCGATGGCGCTAGCCCTCCAGCGACGGCGGCGAGCAGCGCTTGGGTCAGCTCTGGACCTGTATGCGAGGCGATGGACTGAGCAACGATATATGCGAACGGCTCCTGTCCTGGCGCATCGAACCGCTCGTTGTAAAAGAACGTGGGCCTCTTGAGCTCGACAAGGTCGTCGCCTAGCTGCTTCGCTATTCCTTCCTCCACGAGCCACTGATTGGGCTCGATGCCTGCGTATCCTCCCGGCGCCAAGTACGGGATGAACAAGCGACCACCACGGAGCGAACCGCACCCGATGTCGAGCAGGCGATCATTCTCGCGCAGGCCCAGCGCACAGAGGAGGGCGAACTGCGTTGCTCCCATGAGGTCGTATTCCCCAGGGGGACCAACAAAGTCCCTGAAATGGTCGTGCTCATGAACCGGCACGCCGTTCATTGCGCGAACCGTATTGCGCTACTTTAAGCTGAGATGAGACTGCTAATGGACGAAAGGAACTCGTCCGCTCGTGGGACCTAGTTACGTCGTATGCGGAGCCAGGATTGGCCCGTCCCGATCCGGTGCGGCATCAGCTCCGCGGTGAGGTCGTATCGTGCAGCCTCCCCAGCGATCCAGCCTAGACTCCGCTTGTTTTTGCCGCCCGTCTTTGAGGTATGACTGCGACCAGCCCAGCTATCACCGGCCGGGCCTTTGGAGGGAAGCTGGGCGATATATGGAGAGAGCTCGGTCAAAGGCACTCTGATTGCGAGCTGGTGAGCGACGCGTGGGTAGCGAATACTGAGCTGCTTCCAGACGAGGCTTACCGGATGGTAGGAAGTCAGAAAAACGCCGTCCGAGGTTGCGCAGGCCGCGAAAGAGGAGAGCATCGCCCGGATCTGCTCTTGTGACGCGTGGGTCCAAATCGAACTTGCAAAGACAAAGTCGAACTGCTCTCCAAACACCGAGAAGTCAAAATCCTCGTTCTCAGAGAAGTGAGGTTTTGCGCGGTCTAGGACCTCCTCCTCGACCATCGCCAGGCCCACGTTCCGCATTGCAACGTTCGGCTCTATGCCGAAGTAGTGACCTGGATCAAGCAGCCGCATCGCCCAGTACCCGATCCTGAGTGCCCCGCAGCCGACATCGAGCAGCCGGGAAGAAGGCGAGAGCCCCTGTTCCAACAAAAAGGCGAGTTGTTTTCGCCCGCCGCGTTCGAACTCCCTGACCTCGCAGCCCAGGAACGTGTCTTTGCCCGCAACGTCTGCGCGCTCTTGAAGTGATCGAGTAGCAGGGGTCATGGTGTCATTATTGCCCAAGGCTAGCTACAGGTCGGACCCGCGCCCAATGTGAGGCTGCGAGGACCGTGGCGACTACCGCGCCTACGCTACCCGCGCAGCACAGGGTTCGTTTCTTCCTGCCAATCGTCTCTCCAGGCGAGGTCAGCTCGGCGAACTCACGGCGCTCGTCCAGCACACGACGCATGTCGTGACGATCACCGACCACTCAGACCCCGACCGCCCAGCGCCTAAGGCGAAGCCCATGCCAAGGCGCCGCTTGGCCTACGCGACTGCAGCTACTGCCGGTTCGCTGGCGATCGGTGTTGGGGCGTCCTTGTCCCGGTCGATCGGGGTGACGAGGTCCTTGCCGAGGCCGAGTGCGGTGTAGATCTTGTCTTCGATCTCCTTGGCCATCTCTGGGTTGGCGTCGAGGTGGGCCTTTGCGTTGCCGCGCCCCTGTCCCAGCCGGTCGTTGCCGTAGGAGAAGAACGAGCCCGACTTGGAGACGATGTTGTGCTCCAGGCCGAGGTCGATCAGGCAGCCCGACGTGGAGATGCCCTTGCCGTACTCGATGTCGAACTCCGCCTGGCGAAATGGCGCGGCGACCTTGTTCTTGACGACCTTCACGCGCACGCGGTTGCCGACCGCCTCCGTGCCGTCCTTGAGCGTCTCGATGCGCCTGATGTCCAGGCGCTGGGAGGCGTAGAACTTCAGCGCGCGACCGCCGGGCTGCGTCTCGGGCGAGCCGAACATCACACCGACCTTTTCGCGGATCTGGTTGGTCAGGATGCACAGCGTCTGCGTGCGGTTCAGGTTGCCCGCGAGCTTGCGCATCGCCTGGGACATCATGCGCGCCTGCGCGCCGACGGTCTGGTCGCCCATCTGTCCCTCGAGCTCGACGCGCGGCGTGAGCGCGGCGACCGAGTCGATCGCGACGACGTCGACGGCGCCCGAGCGCACGAGCATGTCGGCGATCTCCAGCGCCTGCTCGCCGTAGTCGGGCTGGGAGACGAGCAGCTCGTCGATGTCGACGCCGATCTCCTTCGCGTACAGGGGGTCCATCGCGTGCTCGGCGTCGATGAACGCGCAAACGCCGCCCAGTTTCTGGGCCTCGGCGAGCACGTGGTAGATCATCGTCGTCTTGCCCGAGGACTCAGGGCCGAACACCTCGACGATGCGCCCTCGCGGCACGCCGCCGATGCCCAGCGCGAGATCGAGCGACAGCGCGCCCGTGGGGATCGCCTCGCAACGCACCTGTGCGCCCTCGTCGCCCATGCGCATCACCGTGCCCTTGCCGAACTCGCGCTCGATCTGCGTAAGCGCGCCCTGAAGGGCGGCGTCGCGCGCCTTGGCTGCCTTCTCCTCTTCGGTCACGGGCATGGTTCTGACTCCTCGGTTCGTGATGGAATCGAGCAACTTAGAGGTCGCTTCGGACGGAACAGTTGTTCGTATGGCGATGCATACGGCCAAGCGCCGCGGGCTCTCGCGCCCGCCCGAGCGGCGTCCGTTCGTCCAGCGTCGCGGCGGGCGCTCAGCCGCCTGCCGAGCGCCGACGATGAGAGGGAATCGCCCTTCTCGAAGCAGCGCAGACCTCATTGACCGCCAGCTCGACGGCGCCTCGCAGCGCGACGACGGGGCGCCCGCGCGCGCTGCTGCTCGCGCTGCTCCTGCTGGCCGCGCTGGCGTGCCTCTGCGCGCGTTCCTCGGCGAGCTCGGCCGCGACATCCCCTGCCCGCTGCACGGTAAGAGCGACTCGCTCCGGCCACCAACCTCGCGCGTGCGCCCAGCGCCGGCGCGGCGTGCACGCACACGGCAGGGCCACGCACCGTCGCGCCGGGCACACGGTCGCGAAGAACGGGTCGAGTCGCAGGACGGACACGCAGGCGCCGGCAGCGCCGGCACGGCCCTCAGCGTTCTGTGAAGACGGCAGCGCGCCGGCACTCGGCAGCGAAGGCTTCTCCTGCGCCGACGGCTCAGAACCGGTGTGCGCCAACGGCGGCGAACCGACGACGACGAGCGGCGCCTCGGCGCCGGCCTGCCCGGCGACGGCGGGCGCCACGATCGAATGGAGCGATGCGAGCTGCGATGACGCAAGCACGCCGATGCCCGTCAGCGGCGGCGGCTCCGCCTGCGACGACGGCTCCCAGCCGATTTGCGAAGACGGCTCCCAGCCGATCAGCTCCGAAGGCTCGTCGCTCTCGTGTATCGCCTACGGAGCCGCCGGGTCGCCCCCGCGGCCCTCCGCGCCCTCCGGCGAAGACTCGCCGGACGCGTCGAGGACACTCGACGCCAGCGCCTCGTAGCTCGCGCCGCCGGACGCCAGCCACGAGCGGTACAGCACCACCTCGCAAGCCGTGAAAGAGCGCTGCGGCGTCGCAGGCAGGATCAGCTCTCCCGCGCCGGCGTGCGTGTCGCGCGAGCGCTCGCGGCCGATTCGCGCCACGGTCACGTGGCCTCTGAAGCGCCGGCGCTCGGGCTGCCAGTCGATCGCGCCCGCCAGCGCCAGCGCCACGGCCTGCTGCAGAAGCGCGAGCTCGCCGACGCGATCGTGAACGGCGAGCGCCAGCGTGCGCGCGCGCCGGGGCGGCAGCCACAGCGGCGCGCCGAGCGACAGCTCGCCGCCGGTTGCCGTGAGGCCTTCGACGGCCGCGACGATCGTCGCGAGCTCTGCGAGCGGGCGGCTGCCGAGGAAGCACAGCGTCAGGTGCATCGTCTCGGGCTCGAGCAGGCGCACGCCGCGCGTGCCCGGCCCTCCTGAACCCTGCACGGCGGCGACGGCGCGCCGGGCCCACGCGGTCAGCTCCTGGCACAGCGCTTGCGGCGGGTCGATCGCCACGAACAGCCGAGCTGTGGCAGAGCGGGACATCGCGCGAGCGGCTAGCGGCGGCACGCGCAGCCCACGCGGCGCGCGACGCTCATGCGCCGAGCAGCGCGCGGCGGATCATGTGCATCGCGACGGTCGTCGCGCGGTCGCGCACGTCGGCGCGCGCGCCGGGGAGGTTGACCGAGCGCGTCATACGCGCCTGCCCCGGGCCGGCGACGGTCAGCCACACGAGGCCCACGGGCTTCTCCTCGCTGCCCCCGTCGGGCCCGGCGATGCCGGTCACGCCGACGCCGACATCTGTTCCCAAGCGCTCGCGTGCGCCCTCGGCGAGCGCCTCGGCGACCTCCGCGGACACGGCGCCGTGGCTCTCGATCAGCTCCGGCACGACGCCGGCCTGGGTGACCTTCGCCTCGTTGCCGTAGGCGACGATCGCGCCCTTGACGTAGCTCGACGAGCCCGCGCGGTCGGTCAGGCGCGCGGCGAGCAGGCCGCCGGTGCACGACTCGGCTGTGGCGATCGTGCGCCCGGCCAGCAGCTTTGCCACCTGATCGTCGACCGAGCTGCCGTCGTCTGAGAACAGCGTGTCGGCGTGGCGTGCGGCGACGAGCGCTGCGAAAGCGTCGTAGGCGGCCTCGGCGTCGGGTTCGTAGCGCGTGACGACCTCGATCTCGCCGCGTTTGAGACAGGTCGTTATCTCCAGACGGTCGAGCTGCACCCCCTCGCGCTCGGCCTCGCGAAGCGTCTCGGCGATCTCCGACTCGGGCATGCCAAACAGGCGCAGCGTGCGCTGGCGGTACGTCGTCGCGCCTCGCAGCGCCTCCTGCAGCGCGCCGGACGCGACGGCCTGCTGGAACATCGGCTGCAGCTCGCGCGGCGGGCCGGGCAACACGACGACCGTCGGCCCAGCGCCCTCCTGCAGCGGCGTAACGACGAGGCCCGGCGCCGTGCCCACCGGCTCGAGCACGCTCGCGCCGGCGGGGATCGTCGCCTGCTTTGCCGTGCCCAGCTCGATCGCCGCGAGGTCGAGGTTCGGCCAGCGGGTCATCAGCGGGCGCACGATCTCAGCGATGCGCCGCTGCAGCTGCTCGTCGAGCACCATCTCACGCCCTTGAAAGCCGCCCACGACCTCGGCCGTCAGGTCATCGGCGGTCGGGCCGAGGCCGCCGCTGGTGAGCACCAGGTCCAAGCCCTGGTCGGACATGAACGACAGCGCCGCGCGCATGTCCTGCGGGCGGTCGCCGACGATCGAGATGTGCGCGAGATCGACGCCCAGCTCGCGCAGGCGGTCGGCCAGCCACGGCCCGTTGCGGTCGCTCACGCGGCCGGTGAGCACCTCGGTGCCCGTGACGACGATGCCGGCGCGGGCGCTCACGCGCAGGTTGGCAGTTCGCCGCTGCGCAGACGCCTGCGGCCCGTCGCCTTGGTGATCGAGTAGCCGACCGCCTGGCTGGAGGAGGCGACCGAGCGCGGGTGGCCGTCGACGATCATCGTGACCGAGCTGTTGCCCAGCGTGATCGCGAAGTGTTTGGCGTGGTAGGTCGAGGTGGTCGTCCCGGCCTGCAGTTCCTTGCCGGCGATCGCCCGGCGCCCGCGGTCGCCGATCAGGCACACGTAGACGGGCGCGGAGGCGCGCAGCGACAGCGCGACGACGTCGTTGCGCGAGGAGGAGCTCGATTTGACTGCCTGGTGCTTGCTCTTGTGCGCCGCCGATTTCGGCGCCGTGCTCGACGAGCGGCTCGCCGAGTTGGATTTCGATCCGCCGCCGTTGCTGATCAGCCCGACGACCAGCAGCACGATCACGAGCACGACGACGCCGACGATCGCCATGTAGCCGCGCGAGGGGCCGCCCGGAGAGCGCCCGCCGGACGGCCGCCCGCGACTGCGCTGCGGGCTCGAGACGATCGGCTCCAGCGCCGCCTCGCTGGGATGCTCGTGGCTGAGCCGGTACTCCTCGACGAGTGCCTTGCCGTCGAGCCCGAGCGCCTGCGCGTAGGTGCGCAGAAAGCTCTTGACGAAAGTCGGTCCGGGCAGCAGGCCCCACTCCTCGTTCTCCAGCGCGCGCAGGTACTTCGCGCGGATCTTCGTCTTGGCCTCGATCTCCGAGACGTCGATGTGGGCGCGCATACGCGCGTCGCGTAGCGTTTCACCGATCTCGGGCATCTTGTTAGAGGCTAGTCGCTCGTATTAGCGGCTGGCTCGGCCGTCTTGTCCAGGGCCGCGAGCACGAGCGGCAGGTCGGCCTCGGTCACGAGCACCTGGCGGGGCTTTGAGCCCTCATAGCCGGAGATCACGCCGCGGCGCTCGAGCATGTCGATCACGCGCCCGGCGCGCGTGTAGCCGAGGCGCAGGCGCCGCTGCAGCATCGAGGTCGAGGCGGTCTGCATTTCGGCGACGAGCCTGATCGCGTCGCCGAGCAGCGGATCCTCGTCGGGGTCGAACTCGTCAGGCGAGGACTCCGGCGCCTCGGGCTCGACCTCCGCCAGGAGCTCCTCGCGTAGCTCCGGTTCGCCTTGGCGGCGCCACAGGTCGGTGAGTTTGGCGATCTGGCGCTCGTCGATGTAGGCGCCCTGGATGCGCTGCAGGCGCGAGGTGCCGACGGGGCTGAACAGCATGTCGCCCTGACCGAGCAGCGACTCTGCGCCGTTTTGGTCGAGGATCACGCGCGAGTCGGTCTGCGAGGAGACCGAGAAGGCGATGCGCGAGGGGACGTTGGCCTTGATCATGCCGGTGATCACGTCGACGCGGGGGCTCTGCGTGGCGAGCACGAGGTGGATGCCCACCGCGCGCGCCTTTTGGGCGAGGCGGATGATCGAGTCCTCTACGTCGGCCGGCGCGACCATCATCAGGTCCGCGAGCTCGTCGATCACGCAGAGGATGTAGGGCAGCGGCGCTTCGCCGCGCCTGGCGCGCGCCTTGTTGAGCTCGATCAGCCCGCGCGTGCGCGCCATCGACATGATCCCGTAGCGCGCCTCCATCTCCTTGACGAGGTTCTGCAGCGCGTTGGCCGCCATCCGCGGGCTCGTGATCACCGGCGTGAGCAGATGCGGGATCGACTCGTAGTGGTTGAGCTCGACCTGCTTCGGGTCTACCAGCACCAATCGCACCTCGTGCGGGCTCGCGCGCAGCAGCACGCTGCACAGCATCGCGTTGATCGCGCCCGACTTGCCCGCTCCGGTCGTGCCGGCGACGAGCAGGTGGGGCATCTTCGCCAGGTCGGCGCCGATCGCCTTGCCGGCCACGTCCTTGCCCAGCCACACGGTCAGCGGCGACCAGTCCTTGGGCGGCTGCTGGAAGACGTCGCCGAGGCGCACCATGCGCCGGTGCAGGTTGGGGACCTCCACGCCGACGGCCTGCTTGCCGGGGATCGGCGCGAGGATGCGGATGTCGGTCGCGGCCAGCGCGTAGGCGAGGTCGTCCTTCAGCTGGGCCACCTTGGCGACCTTCGTGCCGGGCGCCAGGCGCAGCTCATAGCGGGTGATGTGCGGGCCGGCGACGGTGCCGATCACCTTGGCCTGCACGCCGAAGTGCCCGAGCGCCTCGACGAGGCTCGAGGCCGTCTGCGCCTGTCCGGCGGTGTCGGGACGCGTCTGCTCGCTTGTCGAGCGGGTCAGCAGCTTGCTCGCGTCGGGCATCTGCCACTCGAAGCTCGGATCGTCGGTCACCGAGTCGCGCAGGCGGCCCTGCGGCGTCACGTCGGCGACGTCGGTGCGCGCCACGCCGGTGATGTCCTCATCCTCTTCGTCAAGGTCGCCGTCCGCGTCGTCGATCGAGTCTCCCTGCGCGAGCGGGCCTTCCTCCACGCCGGCGGCGATCAGCTGCTGCTCGATCGCCTGCGGGTCCTCCTGCGCCGGTCCCTCGACATGGGTAGCACGCACGACCAGTTCGGCTGTGTCGGGCTCTGGCGGCTGCAGGCTCTGGCCGGGCACGTAGCCAGGCAGCTCGAACTCGTCGTCCAATGTCCCGACGTCGTCCTCGGTCTGTGCACGCGCCCCCAAAGAGCGCATCATGCGGGTCGTTTCAACCATGCCGCTGCCGGTCGCGCGCAGCGCGCCGCCGAGCGAGGCGCCGGTGATCAGCGTCGCGCCGACGAACAGCAGAAAGACGACGAGGATGTCCACGCCGACGTCCTGAACGAGCTTGTGCGCGAGCTGGTAGATACCCTCGCCGACGACGCCGCCGTGCGACTGCAGGTAGGCCGAGACCCACGCCGCGTCGCCGTGCGCGGCGCCGGAGCTGACACCGAGCGTGCCTGCGGCCAGCGCGAGCGTGGCGGCGGCGAACAGGCAGACGGCGCCGATCGCGCGCGGGTCGCCGAGCAGCGAGCGCCTGGCGGGCAGCGCCTGCTCGAGCAGCAGCATCAGGCCGGCGCCGATCAGCGCGGGCGGCGCGAGCGCGCGCGCTTTGCCGAGCACCCAGCCGAGCGCGACCGCGAGACCGTGTCCCGCGCGCCCGCCGTCCCAGCCGCCGTAGAGCACGAAGCCCATGAACACGCCGAGCGCGACGAGCGCCAGGCCGAGTACGTCGCGCCCTCGCTGCTCGAGCACGGGCAGGCGCGGAAGACCGCCGGGAATCAAGCGGTCGCCGAGCATCCGACGCGGCTTGCCGCGCCCACGCGCGCGCCCGCTCGCGCGCGTGGAGGTCTTGCGCGAGGCGGCAGATCGGCTGTTTCGAGTGCGCGCAGGGGCGCGCTTGCGTGTACCGGCCATCTCGCGCAACTTCGACGCCGACGCGCCGTACCCTGCCCGAGAGGCTTACCATCGCTTTAGTGCCCGCCGATACATAAAGACGATGAACGACTTCTCCCGAGCACCACGCATCCTGGTCGTCGAGGACGACGAGGACATCGCGCAGGCGCTCCAGCGCTCGCTGCGCATGGAGGGCTATGAGGTGCGCGCGGCGCCCGACGGGCCGACGGCGCTGGAGAGCGGGCGCTCGTTCGCGCCCGATCTGGTGATCCTCGACCTCGGGCTGCCGGGCATCGACGGCGTCGACGTCGCAAAGACGCTGCGCGCCGAGGACGACGTGCCGATCTTGATCCTCACCGCGCGCGACGCGCTGGAGTCGCGCGTCGAGGGCCTGGACGCGGGCGCCGACGACTACCTCGTCAAGCCGTTCGAGCGCCAAGAGCTGCTGGCGCGCATGCGCGCTCTGCTGCGCCGCCGCCCGCCGCGCGGCTCGGCGCCTCTGCGCGTCGGCGACCTGTCGCTGAACGTGGACACGCACGAGGTCGTACGCGGCGAGCGAGCGGTCGATCTGACCCAGCGCGAGTTCGAGCTGCTGGAGTATCTGATGCGCAACGAGCGCATCGTCATCTCGCGCCAGCGTCTGCTCGACGAGGTGTGGGGCTATGACCCCTTCTCGACGACCAACACGATCGAGGTGTTCGTCTCCAATCTGCGTCGCAAGCTGGAGGCCGACGGGGAGCCGCGCCTGCTGCACACGATCAGAGGGGCCGGCTACGTCCTTCGTGCGTAGGGTACGGCTCCCGCGCGCGCTGGTGGGCACGCTGCAGAGCGCCTCTGCCAGCTTCGACCGGCTGCCGATCCGCGTGCGCCTGGCAGGGGTCTCGGCGCTGCTGACATTCGTGATCCTGTGCGCCTTCGCGGTGGGCATCGGGTCCTTCACGGTGCACCGCGTGCGCTCGGACTTCAACCGCCAGGTGACCGAGACGGCCAACCAGCTGGCGACGCAACTGAACATCAAAGTCGCCACGACGAGCGTGCGCCGCGCTGTGACGATCGAACCGCCGCTCGCCGCCTACGCCGCGCCGTCGGACCACGCCGTGGTGCGCATCTTCACGCTGGGTGGGGCGATCGTCGCGCAGGAACCGACGAAAGCTCCGTCGTTGGGCGCGCCGAACGCGCAGCCGAGGACGATGCACGGCTACCGCGTGATCAGCCGCGCGGGAGTCGTGCGCGCGGCCGGCAGCGACGAGCTGCTTGGCCAGGTGATCATCCAGTACGGGCGCAAGATCTCAGACACCGAGGCGACGGTCGCGCGCGTCGAGCTGTTCCTGCTCGTCGGCGTGCTGCTCGGCACGGGGCTGGCGGGCTTCGCGGGGATCATGATCGCGCGCCGCGCGATGATGCCGATAGCCGAGCTGACATCGGCTGCGGAGGAGATCGCGCGCACGCGCGATCCCTCGCGCGTGGTGCCCCTGCCGCAGGCCGACGACGAGGTGGCCGAGCTGGCGCGCACGCTGCAGGGAATGCTGCGCGAGCTCGACGCCGCGCGTGGCGAGACGGAGACGATGCTCGCGCGCCAGCGGCGCTTCGTGGCCGACGCGTCGCACGAGCTGCGCACGCCGCTGACGAGCGTGCTGGCGAACCTCGAGCTGCTCGCGGAATCGCTCGACGGCGATCACGGCGAAGCGGCGCGCTCGGCGCTTCGCTCCTCACGGCGCATGCGCAGGCTCGTCGCCGACCTGCTGCTGCTCGCGCGCACGGACGTCGGGCGCGTCGTCCAGCGCGAGCGCTGCGACTTGGCGCAGGTCGTCGTCGAGGCCGCGGGCGAGCTGGGTCCCGTCTCCGAGGAGCACGAGATCGTGCTCGACGCGCACCCGGCGGTTGTCGACGCCGCGCGCGACGAGCTGCACCGCCTGACGATCAACCTGATCGAGAACGCGCTGCGCCACACGCCGCCGGGCACGCGCATCCGCGTGGCGACCGGCTCAAGCGATGGTCAGGCCACGCTCGTGGTCGAGGACGACGGACCGGGCGTACCGCCGCAGCTCGCGCCGACGCTGTTCGAGCGCTTCGTGCGCGGCGCGGGCGACCGCGGCGGCTCCTTCGGGCTCGGCCTGGCGATCGTCAAGGCCGTCGCGCAGACACACGGCGGCAGCGTCACGCTGAGCACGCCCTCCAGCGGCAAGGGCGCGCGCTTTGAGGTCAGGCTGCCCGCGGCTGCTGCACAGACGCCGCCTCCGATCGACGGCGAGGCGAGCGACCCCGAACAGCGAAGCGGTCTCGTGCGCTCCTGAAGCAGCGCCCGCCGGCGCCTGAAACGGCGCTGGCGGCCGGTCAGACCTCGACGACGACGGGCAGGACCATCGGGCGCCGCTTGAGGCGGTCATAGACCAACTTGGCCATGTCGTCGTGCAGCATTTCCTGGATGACGTCGACCTCGCGGATCTGGTCCTTTGCGGCGCGCTCGACGGTGTCCTCGACGGTCGAGCGGATCTCCTCGATCAGCTCGTCGGCCTCGTCGAGGAATGGCACGCCGCGGAAGATCACCTCGGGGTCGGCCATCGAGCTGCCGTCCTGCTCGGCGATCGTCACGACGACGATGAAGATTCCGTCGGCGGAGAGCATGCGCCTGTCGCGCAGCGCGACGTCGGCCATCTCGCCGATTTCCACGCCGTCGACGAAGATCATGCCCGCCTGCTCGCGATTGCCGAAGCGCGCGCCGCGCTCGTCGATGTCCAGCGGCAGCCCGTTCTCGCCCTGGAAGGTGTCCTCGGGTGCGATGCCGACGGCCTCGGCGAGCTGCGCGTGCATGCGCAGGCGCTTGAAGTCGCCGTGGAAGGGCATCACGTAGCGGGGCTTGACGAGGTTGAGCATCAGCTTGATCTCCTCGGCGTAGCCGTGCCCGGAGGCGTGTACGGGGGCGTCGCGAGGAGTCACCACGTCGCAGCCGATGTTGTAGAGGCGGTCGATCGTCTCGTTGACGGCGCGCTCGTTGCCGGGGATCGGCGTCGCTGAGAAGACGACGGTGTCGCCCTCGCGCAGCTCGACCTGGCGGTGGTCGCGGTAGGCCATCCGCCGCAGCGCCGACAAGGGCTCGCCCTGTGAGCCGGTGGAGATGATCACGACGCGCTCGTCGGGGAAGTCGTTGATCTCGCGCGGCCCGACGAGGATGCCGTTTGGCACCTCGATGTGCCCGAGCTGGCGGCCGATGTTGACGTTCTTGCGCATCGAGCGCCCGACCAGCGAGACCTTGCGGTCGAGCGCGGCGGCGGCGTCGACGACCTGCTGCACGCGGTGTATGTTCGAGGCGAAGCTCGTCACGACGATGCGCCCTTCGCAGCGCGCGAAGACCTCCTCCAGGTGCGGGCCGACGACCGACTCCGACGTCGAGAAGCCCTCGCGGTCGACGTTGGTCGAGTCGCCGCACAGCAGCAGCACGCCCTCGCGGCCCAGCTCGGCCAATCGCGAGACGTCCGCCGGCGGCCCGTCGACGGGCGTCTGGTCGAACTTGTAGTCGCCGGTGATCAGGATCGTGCCGAGCTCGGTGCCGAGCGCCACAGCGCTGGCGTCGGGGATCGAATGCGTCATGTGGATCAGCTCGAGCGAGAACGGCCCCAGCTCGAGCGTTTCGGCGGCGGAGACCTCGTTGAGCTCGACGTCCTTGAGCTTGTGCTCGTCGAGCTTGGAGCGCGCCATGGCCATCGTCAGCGCGCCGCCGTAGACCGGCGGCAGGTCGTCGCCGAGCTCGCGCAGCACCCACGGCAGCGCGCCGAGGTGGTCCTCGTGGCCGTGCGTGATGACGATCGCCTCGATGTCCGAGGCGCGTTCGCGCAGGTAGGAGAAGTCGGGGAGCACGAGGTCGATGCCGACCATCTCGGGAGTCGGGAAGCGCAGCCCGACGTCGACGACGACGATCCGCCCGTCGTGCTCGACGACGGTCATGTTCTTGCCGATCTCCCCCAGGCCGCCGAGGGGTAGGACGCGGACTGTGCTCACGTGCGGTTGGCCTGAGCGGAGGGCGCGCCGGCCGATGCCGTGCGCTCCCCTTCGTCGCCCGCGAGCAGGTCGTGGCGGACGAGCATCGCGCGCACCTCGGTGAGCTCCTGCTCGGTGGCCTCGACGAGCGGCAGGCGCAGCCCGCCGGCGCGGTGGCCGAGCAGGTTCAGCGCGGCCTTCGTGCAGGTCGGGCTGGAGGTCATGAACAGCGTCGCGTATACGTCGCGCAGCGAGGCGTCGATGTCTACGCGGTTCTCCGGCTCGTCGACCATCCGGCGCATCTCGCTGCCAACTATGTGGCTGGCCACGCAGATGCCACCGGCGCCGCCGATGTCGAGCGTGCGCGCGAACGTGGCGTCGTCGCCCGCGTAAAGCGCCATGCCGTCGATCAGCTGCAGTTCATCGGGGTTGGCCTGCTTGACGCCGTCGATGTGCTCGATCTGCGCGAGCTCAGCGAGCAGGTCGAGGGGCATGTTCGTGGCCGTGCGCCCGGGGATGTTGTACACGAGCATCGGCTTGTCGGTGGCCTTGGCTACGGCTTCGTAGTGGCGAGTGATGCCAAGCCGGCTGGGCTTGTTGTAGTAGGGCGTGACGACGAGCGTCGCGTCGACGCCGAGCGCGGTCGCGCGTTCGGTGAGGAACACGGCCTCGCGCGTGTCGTTGGTGCCTGTGCCGGCGACGACCGTCTTGCCGGCCGGTCGCTCGGCGACGGCCAACTCGATCAGGCGCAGATGCTCCTCGTCGGTCATCGTCGAGGCCTCGCCGGTCGTGCCGGCGACGACGAAGCCGTCTGAGCCGGTCTCGCCGAGATGGCGCATCAACGCGACGAACACCTCCTCATTTACGCGGTTGCGCTCGTCGAACGGGGTGACGATCGCCGTCAGGACTGCGCCGAGGTCTGGCATCGGGTCAGTATCTCACGCCGAGCCGTGCCGGCCCGGGCGCGCAACGGTGACGTTCACGATCGCCGCGACTGCAAGCGTCGCCCCCGCTGGACGGCTCTGGGCGACGACGCGCGGCAGCCCGGTGCCGCGACGGCGCAGGTGCAGCACCCCGATCACGTTCGCCAGCGCCAGCGCGCGCTTGGCGTCGGGCGGCGAAAAGCCGACGAGGCTCGGCATCGTAAAAGTCTGGCCCGGCTCGATCGGGATCGAAAGCGCGTAGCTGTCGCCGAGCATCGGGCGGCCCTCGATCGGGCGTCCGGCGAGCCGCCGGCGCAGCGGCACGGCGATCGTCGAGAAGCTCGGCGGCGGGCATTTCATCGGCCCAGATCCGCGGGGCGGCCAGAACCATTCGCCGGCGAAGGACAGCGTCACCGTGGAGCGCGTTTCCACGACAGTTGCACGGAGGTTGCGCGTCGTCGGGCAGGGCGTTTCGTAGACGAGCGCAAGCTCACCTTCCCGGTGGATCACGCCGAGGATGTCCCAAGGCGGTTTGTATGGCTTCCATTCGCCTTCGGGCGGGGGCGCGGGGATTGGTTCTCCCGCCGCCGCCGTGCCGCCCGACACGACGGCCCACGCGAGCACGAGCGCGGCGGCCGTAAGAGGGACGAGCGGATGGGCCCGCAACAGACGTTTCATCTGGGCGAATCGTAGAACAGGACCAGGCGCCCGCTCAGTCCGCGAACAGCAGCGCCTCGAGGCCCACGGTCAGCGGCTCGGGCAGCCCCCCCACCCGGCGCACGCCGAGCAGTACGCCGGGCATGAAGGACTCGCGGCTGATCGTGTCGTGGCGGATGCTGAGCGTCTGGCCGAGGTCACCGAGCAGCACCTCCTGATTGGCGACCAGGCCGGGCAGGCGCACGGAATGGATCGGTGGCTGCTCTCCCCCGCTCGCCTCGGCCATCAGCTCGGCGGTCAGCGCGGCGGTGCCGCTGGGCGCGTCGAGCTTGCCGTCGTGGTGCAGCTCGACGATCTCGGCCTTCGCCATGTGCCTGGCGGCCTCGGCGGCGAAGCGCATCATCAGGACGGCACCGATCGCGAAATTCGGCGCTACGAGTACGTTTGCGCCCTGACCTCGCTGCTCGGCGGCGGCCTCGCGCAACGGCTGCAGCTCGAAGCCGGTCGTGCCGACGACGGCGTGCACGCCGGCGCGCAGGCAGCTGAGCGCGTTCGCGAGCGCCGTGTCGGGCTGCGTGAAGTCGACGAGCACGTCGGCGTCGCCGAGCACCTCGGAGAGCTCGATCCCCAGCAGCGGATCGGCGCGCCCGACGAGCTGCATGTCCTCGGCGCCCTCGACGGCGGCGCAGACGGTCTTGCCCATGCGCCCGGCGGCGCCGGCGACGGCCACGCGGATCATCGCGCGGCCCCGGGCGCCTCGGTCGGCGCGGACCTGGCGTCGCCAGCGCCGTTCGCAGCGGCACCGAGGCCGCCGGCGAGCGGCGCGATGGCGGTCTCGAACAGTGACTCGTCGGGGCCGACGCCGGCGATCGACAGCCGGTCGGGCTGCAACAGCTCGCCGGACAGCGCACGCAGGTCGTCGAGCGTGACGGCGTCGATGCGCTCGATGACCTCGTCGACGGAGAGGATCGGCATGTCGTGCAGGAGCGAGCCGCCGAGGCGACTCATGCGTGCGCCGGTGGACTCCATCGAGAGCACAACGCGGCCCTTGAGGTTCTCGCGCGAGCGCGTCAGCTCGTCCTCGGCGGCGGGATCGGCGACGCTGCGCGCCAGCTCGTCGGCGATCACGGCGAGCGCTTGGTGCAGGTTGTCCGGGCGCGTGCCGACGTACAGGCCGACCTCGCCGGCGTGCGCGTAGAGGTTGGAGAAGCAGAACACCGAGTAGGCCAGCCCGCGGCGCTCGCGCACCTCCTGGAACAGCCGCGAGGAGGTCGTGCCGCCGAGCACGCCTTCGAGCACGCGCAGGGCGAAGCGCCGCTCGTCCTCGCGCGCCATGCCGGCGCCGCCGAGGCACACGTGGTACTGCTCGGTGTCCTTCTCGACGAAGCGCACGCGACGCGCGAAGTCCGGCGCGGGCGCGTCGGGCGGCGCTGCCGTGACGCGCGGCTGGGGCGCGCCGGGGTCCTGCGCGCGAAGGCTGTCGATGGCGGTTGCCATCTGCACGAGCTCGTCGTGGTCGACGGAGCCGGCGGCGGCGATGACGAGGTTCTGCGGCTCGTAGCGCGCGGCGTGAAAGGCGGCGAGCTGCTCGTGCGTGACGGAGCCGACGACGTCTGCCGTGCCGATCACGGCGCGCCCGAGCGGGTGCGTGCCGAAGATCGCCTGGCCGAGCACGTCGAAGACCTTGTCCTGCGGATCGTCCTCGTACATGGCGATCTCCTCGAGCACGACCTCGCGCTCGGTCTCCAGCTCGCCGAAGCGCGGATGGAAGACCATGTCGCCCATCACCTCGAAGGCGCGCGGCAGGTGGCCGTCGAGCACGCGCGTGTACAGCGAGGTCGATTCCTTGTCGGTGCCGGCGTTGACCTCGGCGCCCATCGCGTCGAAGATCTGGTCGATCTCCTGCGAGCCGAAGCGCTCGGTGCCGCGGAAGAGCATGTGCTCGAGCAGGTGGGAGATGCCGGCCTGGTCGTCGTGCTCGGCGGCCGATCCGGTGGCGATCCAGAAGCCGAGCGCCACCGAGCGCACGCTAGGCACGCGCTCGGTGGCGATCCGCACGCCGGAGTCCAGCGTGGTTATCCGGTGCTCTGGCTGCAGCTGGACCTCAGTCGCGGTCGCGGCGCGGCGGGCGTGAGCGGTCGCCGTCGCGGCGCGGGCCGCGGTCGGAACGACCGTTGCGGCCGCCGCCGTCGCGCGGCGGACGGCCTCCGCCGCCACCTCCGCCGGTGCCGACGCCGGCGAGCTCCTCGACGGACTTGCCGGCGATGTCGGGATCGTCGGCGAGACGCAGGCCGATGCGCCCGCGCTCACGGTCGACCTCGACCACGCGCACGTTGATCTCGTCACCTTTGCTGAGCACGTCCTCGACTGACTCGACGCGCTGGCCGGGCGAGACGTTTGAGATGTGCAGCAGGCCGTCGGTGCCCTTGGCCAGCTCCACGAAAGCGCCGAAGGCCGTCGTCTTGACGACTTTGCCGACGTACTCGTCGCCGACCTCGACCTCCTTCATCATCATGCGCACGCGCTCGACGAGCGCGTCGCCGAGCTCGCCGTTGGCCGAGTAGATCAGCACCTGGCCGTCGTCGTTGACGTCGATCTGGGACTCGAACTCCTCGGCGAGGCCGCGGATCGTTTCGCCGCCCTTGCCGATCAACAGGCCGATCTGCGAAGGATCGATCTGGATGGTCTGGATGCGCGGGGCGAACTGCGAGAGCTGCTCGCGCGGGCTCTGGATCGTGTCGGCCATCTTTCCGAGGATGAACGTGCGCGCGTCTTTGGCCTGCGTGAGCGCGTCGCGCAGGATGTCGAAGGTGACGCCGGTGATCTTGATGTCCATCTGCAGCGCGGTGATGCCGCGCTCGGTGCCGGCGACCTTGAAGTCCATGTCGCCGAGGTGGTCCTCGACGCCGGCGATGTCGGTGAGCACGATGTAGTCGTCGCCCTCCTTGATCAGCCCCATGGCGATTCCGGCGACGGGGCGCTTGATCGGCACGCCGGCATCCATCAGCGACAGCGACGATCCGCAGACGGAGGCCATTGAGGAGGAGCCGTTTGACTCGAGGATGTCGGAGACCACGCGAATCGAGTACGGGAAGTCCTCGATCGAGGGCACCATCGGCGCGAGCGCGCGCTCGGCGAGCGCGCCGTGCCCGATGTCACGCCGCTTGACGCCGCCCATGCGGCCGGCTTCTCCCACCGAGAACGGCGGAAAGTTGTAGTGGTGCCAGTAGTACTTTTTGGTCTCCAGGCCGAGCGTGTCGAGGCGCATCTCCTCCTTGAGCGTGCCCATCGCGACGACGCTGAGCGCCTGCGTCTGCCCGCGGGTGAACAGCGCCGAGCCGTGCGTGCGCGGCGTGACGCCGACTTCGATGGAGATGTCGCGGATCTCGTTCTCGGCGCGGCCGTCGGGGCGCTTCTTGTGCACGGCGATGCGCTCGCGGATGATCGACTTCTCGAGCTTGTCGAAGGCCATCTGCACGGCGCTGCGCTTCTGCTTGGCGGCGACGAGCTGCTCCTCGGATGCGCCCTCGGGCGCGGCGGGGGCGTAGCGCTCGAGGATCTCGGCCTCGACGGCCTTGGTCGTCTCCTGGCGCTCGAGCTTGTCCTCGACCTGCGTGGCGTCGTCGAGCGTCTTGCCGTGCGAGCTGCGAATCTCGTCGAGCAGGGCCGGGTCGACGGCGATCGTCTCGAAGACTTTCTTCTGCTTGCCGACCTTGTCGGCGAGTTCGCGCTGGAGCGCGCAGAGCTTCTTGATCTCGGCGTGCGCGATGTCGAGCGCGTCGAGGATCTCGGCCTCGGGGATCTCGTTGGCGCCTGCCTCGACCATCAGGATGGCCTCCTCGGTGCCGGCGACGATCAGGTCCAGGTCGGAAGCGTTCTCGGCGTCGGCGAGCAGGTCGGGCTCGTTCGGGTTAACGACGAAGTTGCCGTCGATCTTGCCGATGCGCACGGCGCCGACGGGAGTCGGCAGCGGGATGTCGGAGATCATCAGCGCCGTGGAGGCGCCGTTCATCGCGAGGATGTCGTACGGGTGTTCGTGGTCGATCGACAGCGGGATCGCCACGAGCTGCGTGTCAAAGCGCCATTCCTTTGGGAACAGCGGGCGAATCGGCCGGTCGATCATGCGCGCTGTGAGCGTGCCCTTCTCGCCGGGACGTCCCTCGCGCTTGAAGAACGATCCGGGGATTTTCCCGGAGGCGTACATGCGCTCCTCGACATCGACCGTCAGCGGGAGGAAGTCGACGTCGCGCAGGCTGCCTGCGACCGCTGTGCAAAGAACCATCGTGTCGCCCTGTCTGACGACCACTGCTCCGGAGGCCTGCTTGGCCATCCTGCCGGTCTCGAAGGAGATCTCGCTGCCGGAAATCTCCACGGAGACCCGTGTTACCCCATCACTGCTCATATTCACTGCCTTCCTTCCGCCCGTCGGTCGGCGGTCCGTTTTTCTTTTTTATTCCGAACCTGACGAGCTTAGCGAAGAGCAGGCGCCGGTCCCTGCGCGACCTGGCAGCCGCCGCGGCGCGGCGCGCGCTGGCCTTTTTCGCTGCGTGGGCGGCGCTCGCCCGCTGCGCTCAGGCCGACGCGGGGTCGCCGTCGAGGACGCTGGCGACGCCCTCGCGCAGCAGCTTCAACGCGGGCAGCTCGCCCGGTGAGGCGGCCTGAAAGCTCCAGCGCACGACGCCGTCGCGATCGAAGATCACGAGCGCGCGCTCGGCAAAGCCGCCGGGATGCAGGACGCCGAGCGCGGCGCACGCGGCGCCCTTTGGCTCGAAGTCCGACAGCTGCTCGCTGGAGACGCCGAGCTTCTCCTTGAACGCGGTCTGCGACCAGCTGGCGTCGCAGGAGACGCCGTAGAGCTGCACGCCGCGCTCGGCAAAGCCGCCGAGCGCGCCCTCGTAGAGCTGCAGCTGGTCGGTGCACACGGGGCTGAAGGCGAACGGGTAAAAAACGAAGACCGTGTACCTGCCGCGCAGATCCTGCTCGGTGAACTCGCCGCCGTCCTCACGCGCGAGCTTGAAAGCCGGCGCGGGCGTGCCGGGAGCGATGACAGTCATCGGCGCTACTACTTGCGCAGCCCGAGCTCTTTGATGAGAGCTCGATAGCCGTCGAGGTCCTCGCGCTGCAGGTAGTCGAGGAAGCGGCGGCGGCGGCCGACGAGCATCAGCAGCCCGCGGCGCGAGTGGTGGTCCTTGCTCTGCTCGCGCAGGTGCTGGGTGAGGTGGTTGATTCGCTCGGTGAGCAGCGCGACCTGGACCTTGGTCGATCCGGTGTCCTGCTCGCCTGCGCCGAACTTCGCGGCGAGCTCGCGCTTGCGCTCTGTGGTGATGGCAGTCATGAGCGGGGACACGGTAGCACGCGCGATAGCCGCCGCTGCGCGGGGGACGGTCGCGGGCGCGCGCCGCGGTGCAATGTCATTTTCCGCCGAGCGTGCGCGATCGTATTTGCACGTATATACGATGGCTACCGCAAAACCTTTTTTGCACAACACACCCTGCTCCCGCCCTCCGAGGCGATGCAAGGACCTGAGCCGTCATGCGCTCTCCGCGCGCTGCACGATCTCGTGCGTGCGCTCGACGTCGAGGCGCATCTGCTGCACGAGCGCGTCGGCGGTGTCGAAGCGGCGCTCGCCGCGCAGGCGCGCGAGGAAGCGAAGGCTGAGGGTCTGGTCGTAGAGATCGCCGGCGAAGTCCAGCAGGTAGGCCTCGATCAGCTCGCCGCGGCCGGTGTTGAAGGTCGGGCGCACGCCGATGCTGACGGCCGCGGCGCGCTCGCCGCTCGGCCCGTCGGCGAGGCACGCGTAGACGCCGTGGCCGGGACACGCAAACGCCTCGTCGGGCACGAGGTTGGCGGTCGGGAAGCCGAGCTCGCGCCCGCGCTGGTCGCCATGGATCACCTGGCCGCTGAGCTGGAAGGGCGCGCCGAGCAGGCGGTTGGCCTCGGCCAGGTCGCCGGCGAGCACGAGCCCGCGGATGTGGCTGGAGGAGACGATCTCGCCGTCGACCTCGAGCAGCGGGTGGACGGTCGTGGCGAAGCGCTCGTCGGCCGCGAGCAGGCGCGGGTCGCCCTGGGCCTTGTGGCCGAAGCGGAAGTTCTCGCCGATCGCCACGCGCTCGGCCGCGAGCGCGCCGACGAGCACGTCGTCGATGAACTCCCGCGCGGTGCGCTTGGCGAACTCGGCGTCGAAGGGGATCACGACGAGTTCCTGCACGCCGAGCGAGGCGATCAGCTCGGCCTTGCGCTCGGGCGTCGTTAGCAGCTTGGGCGTGTGCTGGGGGGCGACGACGGTCACCGGATGGGGGTCGAACGTGAGCACCGTTTGCGAGCCGGCGATCACCTCGCGGTGGCCGAGATGGACGCCGTCGAACGTGCCGACCGCCACGCTGCGGCCCTCGCTGTGCTGCACGTCGGGCAGGCGGGTGACCTTCACAGCCGAGAGCCTAGCCCTGTCGCTCGTGGGAGAGCATGGCCAGCGCGTCGTCGAGCGCGATCAGCGGCGGGTCCTGCCAGTCGGCGGCGCGCGCGGGCGGCGCGACGGCGTCGGTAACCTCGAACGGCCCGATCGCGGTGCGCCGCAGCGCCAGGCAGTAGGCGTCGCGCAGGTCGGCGATCAGCGAGCGCACGTAGGTGCCGGAGCCGCATTCGATCTCATAGCCGGCGCGCTGCAGCCCCGGATGCTCATCGTCGGGCGCGCGCCACCGCTGCTCGAAGCGGTGCACGGTGACGATTCGCTGGGGCATCTCCACGTGCTCGCCACGCCTCGCGCGCCGATAGGCGCGCTCCCCTCCGATCTTTATCGCCGAGTAGATCGGCGGGCGCTGGCGCACCTCGCCCGTGGGCATCGTCGGAGGGTCGGGCGGCAGCTGCCCGGTGACGGCGATCTCGCCCTCGGTGTCGCCGGTGCTCGACGTCGCTCCGAGCTGGGCGACGGTCTCATAGCGCTTGCGCAGCGCCATCAGCGTCTGCTGCGATTTGGTCGCTTTGCCAACGAGCACGAGCAGCAGCCCGGTGGCGAACGGGTCGAGCGTCCCGGCGTGGCCGGTGCGCGCCCCGTGCAGCGCGCGGCGAACGCGCGCGACGACGTCGTGCGAGGTCATCCCGGCGGGCTTGTCGATCAGCAGGACGCCGTTGGCCGGCTCAGGCAAGCGTGGCCGTGGCGTGGCCGTCGGAGGCGTGCAGCTGGGCGGCGACGGCCGGGCGCAGGAAGGCGATCAGCTCGTCGAGCGCAAGCGGCGTGGAGAAGCCGGCCGCGCGGCGGTGGCCGCCTCCCCCCTGCGCGCGGGCGATCAGCGACACGTCAACGTCCTCGTCGGTGGCTCGCAACGACACTTTGCGCTGACCGCGGCGCTCGCCGCTGAGCACCTCGCGCACGAGCACGGCGACCTTCGTCCCGTGCAGCGCGCGCAGCTGGTCGACGACGCCCTCGGAGTAGTGCTCCTCGGCGTCGGTGCTGGCGAAGTCCTCGGCGGTCAGCGAGGTGAGCGTCAGCTCGCCGCCGTCGAAACGCTGCAGCTGGCCGAGCGCGAGCGTCATCAGCGCGAGCTTCTCGGGCGGCATCTCCTCATAGAGTTGGCGGTAGACGTCGGCGACATCAACGCCCGCTTCGATCAGCTCGGCGGCCATCAGGTGCGCGCGCGGGCCGGTGTTCTCGTACATGAAGCGCCCGGTGTCGGTGATCAGCCCGATGTACAGCGCCTGCGCGGCGACGGGCGTCGGGGCCACGTCGAGGCCGTGCATCAGGTCCCACACGATCTCCGCCGTGCACGAGGCGTCGGCGACGATGTGGTTGACGGTGCCAAAGCGCGTGTTGTCGTGGTGGTGGTCGATGTTCAACAGATGCGCGCCGTCGCGCAGCACGCTGGCGGAGTTGCGGTCGATGTTGCCGCAGTCGAGGAACACGACGGTGCGCTCGGCGATGTCCGCGGGCGGCGCGTGGATCGCCGCGTCGAGCACGAACACCTCGTACTCCGAGGGCAGCGGCAGGTCGTCGGGCGAGACGTACATGACGGAGTCCTTGCCGAGCGCGCTCAGCAGCTCCTGCATCGCCACGAGCGAGCCGAGCGCGTCGCCGTCGGGATGCTCGTGCGCGGCCAGGGCGAAGCGCGAGTCCTCGCGGATGCGCTCGAGCACGCGCTCGCGGGTACTCGTCGCGCTTTGCGTGCTCACGCCGGGCCGATCTGGTCGAGGATCTGCTCGACGCGCATCGCGCGGTCGGTCGTGTCGTCGTAGGAGAACTCGAGCGCCGGCGTGCGCTTGAGCCGCAGCTCGGCGGCGATGCGGCCCTGCAGGAAGCCGTGCGCGCTGCGCAGGCCGTCGAGGCTGGCCTCGCGCTGCTCGGGCTCGGAGGGCCGCCCGCGCTCGCCGAGCACGCTCACGTACACGCGCGCATGGCTGAGATCGGGGCTGGTCCTGACGTCGGTCACTGTTACGAATCCCACTCGAGGGTCCTTGATGTCTTTCGCCACAACGTCGCCGATCACCTGGCGAATTGCCTCATCCACTCGACGCATGCGTCCTGAGCTCATCCTAACCGCCAACCCTCATCGTGCAAAACGACTGATCGATATCTCTCAATCTGCTCGCCGCTCGCGAGCAGGTCCCGCCGAGGCGGTCGCTCAGGAGGCTAGCTCGCGTTCCTGAAGGCGCGTCTCATAGGTCTCCAGCACGTCGCCCTCGCGCAGATCCTGGAAGTTGGTGAGCACGATGCCGCACTCGAATCCGCTGGTGACCTCGCGCGCGTCGTCGTTGAAGCGGCGCAGGCTCTCGATCGTCGTGTCGTAGATCACCGTGCCGTCGCGCACGACGCGTACTTTGGCGCCGCGCGTGACCTTGCCCTCGGTGACGAACGAGCCGGCGATCGTTCCGATTTTCGAGGCGCGGAACAGCTGGCGGACCTCGGCCTGGCCGAGCGTGGTCTCGACCTCGGCGGGCTCGAGCATGCCCTGCATGGCCGCGCGCAGCTCGTCGATCGCGCGGTAGATGACCGCGTAGGAGCGGATCTCCACGCCCTCTCGCTCGGCGACCTGGCGGGCGTCGCCGACGGGGCGCACGTTGAATGCCAGCACGACGCCCTCCGAGGCGGAGGCGAGCATCACGTCGGACTCGTTGATCCCACCGACGCCGCGGTGGATGATGTTGACGGCGACCTCCTGCTGGGGAAGCTTTGCGATCTCGTCCTCGATCGCCTCCAGCGATCCGGCGACATCGGCCTTGACGACGAGGCTGAGCTCCTTGACGGTGCCCTCCTGCGCGAGCTTGAAGACGTCCTCCAAGGAGACCTTGCGCCCGGAGCGGCGCGCGAGCGCCTCGGTCTTCAGGCGGTTGGCGCGCTCGCCGGCGAGCTGGCGCGCGCGGCGCTCGTTCTCGACCACGCGCACGATCTCGCCGGCCTCGGGCACACCGTCGAAGCCGAGCATCTCCACGGGCTCGCCCGGCGTCGCGCGCTTGACTTTGTTGCCGACGAAGTCGTGCATCGCGCGCACGCGCCCGAAGTGCGCGCCCGCGACGAGCGCGTCGCCGACGCGCAGCGTCCCGCGCTGGATCAGCACGGTGACGACCGGGCCGCGTCCGGGGTCGAGCTTTGACTCGATCACGGTGCCCGATGCGTCGGCGTCGCTGTTGGCCTTCAGTTCCTCCAGATCGGTGACGACCTGGATCGTGTCGAGCAGGGCGTCGAGACCCTGGTGGGTCTTCGCGCTGACGTCGACGAACTCCGTTTCGCCACCCCACTCCGCCGGCTGCAGGCCGTGCTGGGTCATCTCGGTGCGAACGCGATCGGGCTGGGCGCCCTCCTTGTCGATCTTGTTGACCGCGACGATGATCGGCACCTCGGCCGCGCGCGCGTGGTCGATCGCCTCTTCGGTCTGCGGCTTGACGCCGTCGTCGGCCGCGACAACGATCACCGCGAGATCGGTCACGCGCGCGCCGCGGGCGCGCATCGCCGTGAACGCCTCGTGGCCGGGCGTGTCCAGGAAGGTGATCTCTTTGTCGCCGTGGTGGACCTGATATGCGCCGATGTGCTGCGTGATGCCGCCCGCCTCTCCGGCGGCGACCTCGGTCGTGCGGATCGCGTCCAGCAGCGAGGTCTTGCCGTGGTCGACGTGGCCCATGATCGTGACGACCGGCGGGCGCTCGACGAGATCCTCCTCGGCGTCTTGGAAGACCGGCTCGACCTCGACGTCATCGGCCGCGTGCACGATCTCGATCTTCTTGTCGAACTCGTCGGCGAGCACCTGGATCGCCTCGTCGGACAGCGTCTGCGTGAGCGTCGCCATCTCGCCGAGCGTCATCAGCTTCTTGATCACCTCGGGCACGGGCACGCCGAGGTACTCAGCGACGTCCTTGACGGTCGAGCCGGAGTTGACGCGGATCTCGTCGGTGGCCTCCATCGCGGTGTTGTCGATCGGCGCCACCGTGTCGTCATAGGTGCCGCGGCGCCGACGCCCGCGGCGCGGCCGGCGCTGGGGCTGGTTGGCCGGTCCGCCCTGCTGGCGGCGCGAGGCCTGCGAGTCGATCACGACGCGACGGCGCCCGCCAGGGCCGATGTCGCCGGGCGTGCGCTCGCCCGTGCGCGAGTCGCGAGTCGGGCGCACGCGCTCGGCCGCGCTCGCCGCGGCGCCGGGCGCCGCGGGCGAAGCGGGTGCGCCGGGCGTTGCAGTCGATGCAGGAGGCGTCGCGGCCGGAGCCTGCCCGGCGGGCGCAGGCGCGCTCGCGGCGGGGGCGCTGGCCTGCGGTGGGCTCGCCGGTGCTGTCGCCGTCGCCGTGGCGGGCGTGGGCGCGGCCTGCTTGGGCGCAGCTGGGGCGGCGGTCGCGATCGCGGTTGCCTTGGCTTTGGGAGGTGAGGCGGGCGCGGCGGAGCTGCCGTTGGCGCTCGCGGCGCCGTTTGAGGCGCCGAGCGCCTTCAGCGCGACGGTCTCGTCGACCGACGAGGCGGCGGCCTTGGCTTCGACGCCGGCGGCGTGCAGCTTCTCCAGCAGCTCTTTGCTGGAGAGACCCTGCTCCTTGGCGATTTCGTGGACGCGCTTCTTGCTCATGAGTCCACCGATTCTACGAGCTCTGAGTCATTCAGCACGAGCCCGCCGGGGATCGCGCGGCGCAGGGCGCGCGGGATGCCGCCTCGGCGCGTGGCGAGCGCCAGGCACTCCTGCGCGGGTCCAGTCGCGGCTGCGTCGCGGCACAGGTATGCGCCGCGTCCGGGCATGCGCGCGTGCGGGTCGGCCACGGCGACCGTCTGCGAGCCCTTCGCGCCGGTGTCGGCGCCGCCCGAGGAGCGCTCGGCGGCGGCGATGCGCAACAGCTCTGACTTCGGCGCGATCCGCCCGCAGCCGACGCAGCGGCGGCGCGGGGGCACACGGGCCTCAGGCCCGGGTCGGGCGGCTATGTCGCCTGCTCCTCTGCGGCCGCTCCGGCGATCTGCTCGGGGGGCGCCTGCTCGACGGCGGGTTCTGCGACGTCTGAGACACCGTCGCCGATGTCTTGCGCACCGGACTCGTCGGCCGTGTCGCCGTTGCTGGCGGCGGCGGGCAGGTCGGCGACGTTGTCGGTGGCGATGTTCGCGAGCGCCTGGTGGCTCTCGATGCCGCAGTAGCGAGAGTTGGGCAACGAGGCGTTGGGACAGCGCCGTCCGTTTGAGAGAACCGCGGCGCAGCGGCCCTGGACCTCCTCCTCCTCGTAGCCGTGCTCGGCCTCCTCGGCGGCGAACTCGGTCTCCGAGCGGATGTCCACGCGCCAGCCGGTCAAGCGCGCAGCCAGGCGCGCGTTCTGACCCTCGCGGCCGATCGCCAGCGAGAGCTGGTCGTCGGGCACGATCACGGTCGCCTGCTTGGCGTCGTCGTCGACGAGCACCTCGCGCACGCGCGCGGGCGACAGCGCCTTGGCGACGAAGCGGGCGGGCTCGTCGTTGAAGGGGATGATGTCGATCTTCTCGCCGCGCAGCTCGGAGACGACCATGCGCACGCGCGAGCCGCGCGGGCCGACGCAGGCGCCGACGGGGTCGACGCCGTCGGTGTGCGAGATCACGGCGATCTTCGAGCGGTAGCCGGGCTCGCGCGCGACGTTGGCGATCTCCACGAGGCCGTCGGCGATCTCCGGGACCTCCAGCTCGAACAGCTTCTTGATCAGCTCGGGGTCGCGCCGCGAGACGATGATCGCCGGGCCCTTGGTCGACGGCGAGACCTCCTTGATGACGGCCTTGATGCGCTGGGAGTGGTCATAGCGCTCGCCCTCGACCTGCTCGGACTTGGGCAGCAGCGCCTCGACGCGTTCGCGCAGCTGCACGAGCGTGTAGCGCGAGTCCGACTGCTGCACGATGCCCGTGATCAGCTCGCCGACGCGGTCGCGGTACTCCTCGTACATCATGTCGCGCTCGGCCTCGCGGATGCGCTGCAGGATCACCTGCTTGGCGGTCTGCGCGGCGATCCGCCCGAAGTCGTCGGGCGTGACGTCGCGTTCGTCGATCTGGTCGCGGTATTCGGCGAACTTGGCAGGGTCGATTTCCGGATCCTCGGGCTCGCGCATCTCGCCGGTCTCGGGGTCGACGGTCGTACCCTCGTCGATCGTCTCGACGATCAGGTGCGCCTCCAGGCGCTCGGGGATGATCAGTTCGATCACGCGGAAGTCGGCCGTCTCGCGGTCCATTTCCACGCGCGCGTACTTGGCCGAGCCGGGCTGCTTCTTGTAGGCCGACAGCAGCGCGTCCTCCAGCGCGACCATCAGCTTCTCCGGCTCGATTCCCTTCTCGCGCGCGAGCGCGTGCATCGCCTCGAGGATTTCACGTGACATGCGCTACTCCTCGACCAGGTTGGATCGGCGGATCTCCGAGTACGGGATCGCGATGACGCCGCCGTCGGCCGCCAGCGTGATCTCCTCCTCGGAGGCTCCCACGAGCTCGCCGGTAAAGCTCCTCACCGCACGCGCATCGCCCGGACGGCGCTCGCCCTCGGTGGCCAGGGCGCGGGGGTGGCGGGTGCGCACGCGAGCGCGGCGCCCGACGAAGCGGCGGAAGTGCGCGGGCTTGGTCAGCGGGCGCTCGGTCCCCGGCGAGGAGACCTCAAGCGAGTAGCGCTCGCGCAGGTCATTGAGCGCGAGCGTGACGCGCTCGCACAACTCGAGCGTGACGCCCTCGGGATGGTCGATGAACACGCGCAGCGAGCGGCCGCCGAGAACCTCGGCGAGCAGCACCTCGACGTCGGGGTCGCTGAGCGCCAGACGCCTCTCTATATCTGCCTGTATGGGTGTCATCGACTTGCTCCTTTACGCAAAAAAAGCGGGCCTGCGCCCACTTTCGGTACGGCTACCGGCGTCTGCACGCCGGTCGAAAGCTCTCGATCGAGCATAGCATCGGGCCGCCGATGGTAGATCGGCCAGCAGAGCAGGTTTGCCTGCAAGGGGCGCGCTTGCGCCGGCCTCAGGAACGCCGCGCGTCGCGGCGCGCGCGATCGCGATAGACGCGGTAGTCCGCGCGCTCGGGACGCAGCGAGCAGGCCAGCGCGAGCGGCTTGCAGGCCTCGCGGTGGCGGCCGAGCAGTTGCATCGAGCGCCCTAGGCAGAACAGCGCGTAGTCGTTGGTCGGCGTGTTCGTCGCGACCGCCTGGAACTCCTCGGCGGCGCCCTCGTAGCGCTGCGCGTGAAACAGCGCGCGCCCGAGCGCCTCGCGGATCGATGCCTTGTCGGGCTCGAGGTCGCGCGCTTTGCTGAGGGGGACGATCGCGGCCTGGTAATCCCCGTGATCGAGCAGCTCGCAGCCGCGCTGGTAGAGGTCGTAGAGGCTGTCCACGACAGCCCAGTTTAACGAGCGCCGCGCAGCCTTCCGACGGCGTCGAGGATCGCCTCGGCGACCTGCGACTTGGCGGCGCGGCCGACCGCGATCGCGCCGTTGGCCGGGTCGCGCGCGGTGAGGATCGTGACCTCGTTTGCGTCGACGTCGAAGCCGATGTCGGCGCGCGAGATGTCGTTGACGACGATCGCGTCGACGCCCTTCTCGGCGAGCTTGGCGCGCGCTAGCTCGACGGCGCGCTCGCCGTGCTCTGCGGCGAAGCCGACGAGCGTCTGTCCGGCGCGGCGCCGGGCGGCGAGCGTCGCGAGCACGTCGGTTGTCGGCTCGAGCTCCAGCGCCAGGCTCGCGCGCCCGGACTTCTTGATCTTCCCTTCGTGCGGGTCGACGGGGCGGAAGTCGGCGACGGCCGCGGCCATCAGCAGCACGTCGCAGTCGCCAAACGCCTCCTCGCAGGCCTTCTGCAGCTCGACCGCGGTGCCGACCTCGTGCCGCGCGATCGCCGCGCTCGTCGGCAGCGCGACGTTGGCCGCCACGAGCGTCACGTCCGCGCCGCGCGCCAGCGCAGCCTCGGCGAGCGCCAGGCCCATCCTGCCCGAGGAGCTGTTGCCGAGAAAGCGCACGCTGTCGATCGGCTCGCGCGTGCCGCCGGCGCTGACGAGCACGCGCACTCCCGACCAGTCGCCGCCGGTCGCGCCCGGGGCGCCGCCGTTGATCGCCGGCGCGCCGGCTGGGGTGTCGGTGCTCGCGCCTGCGTGCGCGGCCAGCGCGGACTCGCACGCGGCGAGCAGCTGCGCGGGCTCGGCTAGGCGGCCGACGCCGTGCTCGCCCTTGGATGCCAGGCGTCCGCTTCGCGGCTCGACGATCGCCACGCCGCGCTCGCGCAGCGTCCGCACGTTGGCGCGCGTCGCCGCGTGCTCGTACATGTGGTTGTTCATCGCCGGCGCCACGAGCACCGGGCAGGGCGCGGCGAGCGCGCAGCTGGACAGCAGGTCCTCCGCCAGGCCGTTGGCGAGCTTGGCGATCGTGTTCGCCGAGGCCGGCGCGATCAGGTACAGCTCGGCGTTTCGCACGAGCTCCAGGTGGCTGAGCGGATCGTGCGCCGGCGGCGCGTCGCCGGGGAAGGCTCCGCGCGCGGGGTCGCGCTCGAACTCGCTGACGAGCACCGGCGCGCCGCTGAGCGCCGCGAATGACGCCTCCCCCACGAAGCTGCGGCTCGTCGGCGTCTGCACGACGCGCACCGCGTGCCCGGCGCCCGTCGCCAGGCGCACGAACTCCAGCGCCTTGTAAGCGGCGATCCCGCCGCTAACGCCCAGCAAGATCCGCGCCATATCTAGGTTGTAGAGCTACTTACTACCGCTGACAAGCAGTGGGGCGTGCCTTGCGCCTGCAACTACTACCTGTAGTGGTACTTGATCTTGCCGCTTGCGACCTCCTCGAGGGCGATCGTCAAGTAGTTTTTCGAGCCGGTTTCGATCATCGGGGGCGGGAACTCGTCGAACGTTCCCTCGCCGAGGTTGTGGTAGTAGCTGTTGATCTGTCGCGCGCGCTTGGCTGATACGACGACGCTCGCGTAGTTGGAGTCGACGTTCTCGAGCAGACGGTCGATTCTGGGGGAGATCACGGTCGCTGATGCCTTTCCTCGGGGATGTCAAGTGTAGAGGGCGCCGCGCCATCGCCCGGAGCCACACGCCCGTGAGCGGGTGGCTGGGCAAGCGAGGCAAGGACGCAGTGAGCGAAGCGTGCGAGAGCACGTGAGCGACCGAGGACGCCACCTCGCGTCGCCCAGCCGCCCGCTCAGAGCTCGCCGGCGACGATCGCAGTCAGCTGCGCGAGCGCGTCGTCGAGGCGGTCGTTGACGACGACGTGGCCGAACTCGGGCTGGGCCGCGAGCTCCTTCTCGGCGACGCGCAGCCGGCGCTCGACCTCCTCGGCGTCGTCGGTGCCGCGCCCGATCAGGCGCGTGCGCAGCGCCTCCAGCGACGGCGGAGCGATGAACACCTGCACCGCCTCGGGCATCGCCGCGCGCACCTGGCGCGCGCCCTGCACCTCGATCTCCAGCACGACCGGCATGCCCGCGGCGACGCGCTGCTCGAGCTCGCAGCGCAGCGTGCCGTAGCTGCGACCGGCGTAGTCCGCGTGCTCGACGAAGTCTCCCCCTGCGACACGGCGGTCGAACTCCTCGCGCGTGAGGAAGTGGTAGTCGACGCCGTCGCTCTCCCCCGGGCGTGGCGCGCGCGTG
The DNA here is from genome assembly GCA_963706615.1 of uncultured Solirubrobacteraceae bacterium. GTDB lineage: Bacteria > Actinomycetota > Thermoleophilia > Solirubrobacterales > Solirubrobacteraceae > Palsa-744. The sequence goes on from OY970163.1 coordinate 109,777, forward strand.
GTCGCAGAGACGGACAGCTGGAGTGCGTCCAGGCGCTCCATCAGTCCACGGATCAGCGTCCCCTTGCCGACCCCCGACGGACCCGTGATGACGAACACGCGTGCCACGGCGGGCAACCCTAGTGACGCGTCCGGAGGAAGGCCGCCGAGGCGGTCGGCGCTTGTGCCGACCTAGCGGTGAAGAAGCGAGATGAGCTCGCTTCTTTGACGCTCGGAGAGCCCGCCGATCGTCTTGCTCGGCGCGATGCGGCAGTGAGCGAGGATCTTGTTGACCTTCACGCGTCCGTACTTGGGCACTGCCAGGAGCATGTCGAAGACCTTGGCCGTCTCCACATATTCCGGCGGCTTGAGCAGCAGCGCGTGGATCGACAGGCGCCCCGCCTTGAGGTCGCGCTTGAGCTGTGCCCGCTGTATCCGTATTTGGTTTGCCCTTGCGAGCGCGTCCATTCTCTGGTTTAGCGATCGCTCGGGGGCCATGGATGTGTTAGAGGACGTCGTGCTGGTCGCCGTCGTCATGGGCGGCGAGTCTACACACCCAAAGCCGGCGATCAAGACAAAGTCCCCGAATTCAGCTGGACCTCAACTTGAGGTGCAGGCGTGTCGAGGATGGTGGACGGTGGCGGCTCGTTTTCACAACGCTTTTCGCCGGCGCGCAAACGCCCGCTCGTTGCGGATTTCGGCGATTCGCCTGGGGCGGACACGGTCGCGCGTAGTGACATATCTCAGCTTCCGTCGCGCAGGTCTCTCGCGATCTGCCTCGCGGCGGCAGGGTCGCGAAACGTCTCGGTCCCGACCGCCACGAGCGCGGCGCCGGCGTCGAGCAGGTCGCGCGCGTGGCTCGCGCGCTGAACCCCACCCATTCCGATGATCGGAATGCTGACGCGCGCGGCGACGGCGGCGACCTGCGCGAGCGCGACGGCGCGGATCGCCGGGCCGGACAGCCCGCCGGTGCCGCCGCCGAGCCACGGCGCGCGCTCACCGTCGCCGCGCGGCGCGAGCGCCATCGCGCGCAGCGTGTTGATCAGCGACACGGCATCGGCGCCGCCTTCCTGTGCGGCGACGGCGCACGCCGGCACATCGGCGGTGTTCGGCGTGAGCTTGACGATCAGCGGCTTCTGCGTGCTCGCGCGGCAGCCGCCGACGACCCGCTCGAGCTGGGTCGGATCGGCGCCGATGTCCAGTCCGGTCTTGACGTTGGGGCAGGACACGTTGAGCTCGATCGCGGCGATCTCCGCGCGCTCCTCACAGGCGCTCGCGAGCGCCGAGAACTCCTCGGCGCTGGAGCCCATCACGTTGGTGATCAGTGGCACCGGCAGCTCGGCCAGCTGCGGCAGGTCCTCGGCGATGTAGCCGTCGAGGCCCTTGTTCGGCAGGCCGATCGAGTTGATCAACCCCCCGGCGCTCTCCCACAGGCGCGGCGGCGGGTTGCCCGCGCGCGGCGCGAGCGTGATCGTCTTCGAGACGAACGCGGCGAACGGGAAGTCGCGCAGGAGCGCAGGCCCGAACGCGCGCCGAGCGGCGATCGCGTCAAACGTGCCCGAGCAGTTGATTACGCGGTGGGCGAGCTTCAGTCCGCAGAATTGCACGCCGTCGCCCGGCTCGTCGCCGAGGGGCGGGTCCTGGGGCGCTCCCATGCCGGGCGCGTCGCCGACGGACGCGCCTTCGCCGTCGCTCACGCGGGCGCCCCGGCGTGCGCGGAGACGTGCTCGAGCTCGGCTCCGGCGATCACGGGGCCGTCGACGCACACGCGCAAGTAGCCGCCGCCGCGCCGCGGCACCGCACAGCCGTAGCAGGCGCCGAAGCCGCAAGCCATGCCGGCCTCCAGCGCGAGCTGCGCGGGCACGTCGCGCGTGGCGCACATCGCGCGCACGGCCTCGAGCATCGGCGCGGGACCGCACGCGTAAACCTCCGCGCGCGAGTCGCGGTAGAGCTCCTTGGAGAGCAGCTCGGTGAGCAGGCCGTGGTGGCCGACCGACCCGTCGTCGGTCGCCACGTGCGCGCCGTGCAGCAGCGCCGCGCCGTGCGCTCGCGCGCCGTCGCGAAAGCCGAGCATCACGGTCACGTCGACCTCGGCGTCGGCCTCCAGCGCGTCCTGCAGGATTGCCAGCGGCGCGATGCCGACGCCGCCGCCGACGAGGATCGCGCGGCGGCGAGGAGCGGGCGGCGTGAAGCCGTTGCCGAGCGGCCCGAGCGCCCACAACCCGTCGCCCTCGTGCAGCTCGCACAGGCGCCGCGTGCCTGGGCCGACGTCCTCGAGCAAAAAGTGCGACTCGCCGACGCGCCGCCGGGCGATCGAGAAGGCGCGCGGCAGGTAGGGCCGCTCGTCCTCTCCCCCGCCCCAGCGCTCGGCGGCGGCGAGCATCGCGAACTGGCCGGGCCTGGGCTCTGGGGTCTCGACGTCTGCGACACGCAGCACTCGATAGGCGCCGAGCTCGTCGATGCCTAGCACCGTCAGCAGCCGGCGCGCGAAGGGCGCCGGCGCCGAGGCCCACGCGCTCACGCGGTCTGGACCCCGTCGACGCGCACGCCGTGCAGCTCCTGCAGGCACAGCACGGCGGGCTCGCCGTCGCGTCGCGCGCTGGCGATCGCGCGGGCGGCGGACACGCCGGCGGCGAGCGTGGTCACGCAGGGGATCCCGTGCGAGACGGCGGCGCGGCGGATCTCATAGCCGTCGGTGCGCGCGCCTACGCCGGTCGGCGTGTTGACGACGAGGTCCACGTCGCCACGCTCGATCCAGTCGAGCACGTGCGGAGAGCCCTCGCCGATCTTGTTGATGCGCTGCGCAGGCACGCCCATGCGCTCGATCGCTTCGGCGGTGCCGCGCGTGGCGACGATTGAGAAGCCGCAGTCGTGCAGGATCTGCGCGACGGCGAAGGCGCCGGCCTTGTCGGAGTCGGTGACGGTGATGAAGGCGGTCCCCTCCCTCGGCAGCGGCAGCCCGGCGGCGGCCTGCGCCTTGGCGAAGGCCGTGGGAAAGTCGCGCGCGATGCCCATGACCTCGCCGGTCGAGCGCATCTCCGGGCCGAGCAGCGCGTCGGAGCCCTCGAAGCGGTCGAACGGCAACACCGCCTCCTTGACGCACACGTGGTCGCCGAAGCCGACGCCTTCGCGTTCGCGCGGCAGGTCCATCTCGGCGATCGACTCGCCGAGCATGATCCGGCAGGCAAGCTTGGCCAGCGGCAGCCCGACGGCCTTGGAGACGAAGGGCACGGTGCGCGAGGCGCGCGGGTTGGCCTCGATCACGTAGAGATCGCCGGCGTGCACGGCGTACTGGACGTTGATCAGCCCGACGACGCCGATCGCCAGTGCGATCTCGCGCGTGGCCGCGCGAATCTGCGCGAGCATCTCCTCGCCGAGCGAGTGCGGCGGCAGCACGCAGGCGCTGTCGCCGGAGTGCACGCCGGCCTCCTCGACGTGCTGCATGAGCCCGCCGATCCACACCTCGCGCCCGTCGCACAGCGCGTCGACGTCGACCTCGGTGGCGTTCTCCAGGAAGCGGTCGAGGAAGATCTGCTGGGCCTCGCCGTGCCCGTCCGGCGCGGCCTCGCGACGCAGGTAGTCGGCCAGGCCGTCGCGCGAGTAGACGATCTCCATCGCGCGCCCGCCGAGCACGTAGGACGGGCGCACGAGCAGCGGGAAGCCGACCTCGCCGGCGCAGTCCAGCGCCTGCGCCACCGAGCGCGCGGTGGCGTAGGGCGGCGCTTTGTAGCCGAGCTCGGCCAGCAGCGCGCCGAAGCGCGCGCGGTCCTCGGCGAGGTCGATCGCATCGACGCTCGTGCCGAGCAGCGGCACGCCGGCCGCGGCCAGGCCGGCGGCGAGCTTCAGCGGCGTCTGCCCGCCGAACTGCAGGATCAGCCCGCGCGGCTTCTCGACCTCGACGACGGCGAGCACGTCCGCCAGCGTCAGCGGCTCGAAGTACAGCCGGTCGGAGGTGTCGTAGTCGGTGGAGACGGTCTCCGGATTGCAGTTGATCATCACCGCATCGCAGCCGGAGTCGCGCACGGTCATCGCGGCGTGCACGCAGCAGTAGTCGAACTCGATGCCCTGCCCGATGCGGTTGGGACCGGAGCCGAGGATCACGATCGAGGCGCGTCCCCGACCCCCATCCCCGTCGCCGTCTCGGCGCACCTCGTGGATCGGGCCGCCGGGGCGCGGGCGCTCCCAGCCGGAGTAGTAGTAGGGAGTGCGCGCGGGAAACTCGGCCGCGCAGGTGTCGACTGACATGTACGAGCGATCGCCGGCGAACGGGCCCTCTGGATCGAGCGCGAGCGCGCGCAGCTCGGCGAGGAACCACGGGTCGATGCGCGTGGGCTCGTGCACGGCCTCGACGCTCACGCCGCGCGCGAGCAGCTCGAGCACGACCTCGTAGCGGTCGGGGCAGGGAATCTCAAGGCGCGCGAGCAGCTCGTCGTCGCCGACGCCGCCCAGCACGGGCGGCTTGTCGAGCTCGCGCGAGCGCAGCGCCTTGGCGAAGGCCTGCTGGAAGGTGCGCCCGAAGGCCATCGTCTCGCCGACGGACTTCATGTGCGTGGACAGCGTGGCGTCGGAGCCGGGGAACTTCTCAAAGGCGAAGCGCGGCCACTTGACGACGACGTAGTCGATCGTCGGCTCGAAGCACGCGGGCGTGACGCCGGTGATGTCGTTGTCGATCTCCTCCAGGAGATAGCCGACGGCCAGGCGCGCGGCGATCTTGGCGATCGGAAAGCCGGTCGCCTTGGAGGCCAGCGCCGAGGAGCGCGACACGCGCGGGTTCATCTCGATCACGAGGATCTCCTCGGTCTCGGGATTTACCGCGAACTGCACGTTGGAGCCGCCCGTCTCAACGCCGACGGCGCGGATCACGGTGATCGCCTGGTCGCGCAGGCGCTGGTAGAGGCGGTCGGTGAGCGTCTGCTGCGGCGCGACCGTGACGGAGTCGCCGGTGTGCACGCCCATCGGGTCGACGTTCTCGATCGAGCAGACGATCACGACGTTGTCGGCGCGGTCGCGCATCACCTCCAGCTCGAACTCGCCCCAGCCGATCACCGACTCGTCGAGCAGCACCTGGCCGATCGGCGAGGCCTCGATGCCCGAGGAGACGATCCGCTGGAAGTCGGCAGGCGTGCGCGCGATCCCTCCACCGCGCCCACCGAGCGTGAACGCCGGGCGCACGACGCACGGCAGGCCGATCTCCTCGGCGGCCGCGAGCGCCTGCTGCGGGCTCGTGGCGATCGCGCTCTTGGGCATGCGCAGCCCGGCGCGCGCCATCGCTTGGCCGAACAGCTCGCGGTCCTCGGCGCAGGCGATCGCCTCGTAGTTGGCGCCGATCAGCTCTACGCCGAAACGCTCCAGCGTGCCGTCGTCGTGCAGCGCCTTGGCGAGGTTCAGCGCCGTCTGTCCGCCGAGCGTGCCGAGCAGCGCGTCGGGGCGCTCGCGCTCGATCACCTGCGTGACCGGGCCGGGCAGCAGCGGCTCGATGTACGTGGCCTCGGCGAACTCCGGGTCGGTCATGATCGTCGCGGGGTTGGAGTTGACTAGCACCACCTCATAGCCCTCCTCGCGCAGCACCTTGCACGCCTGCACGCCGGAGTAGTCGAACTCGGCGGCCTGCCCGATCACGATCGGTCCCGACCCGAGGATCAGGATCTTGTGGATGTCGCTACGCCGCGGCAATGCGATCCAGGAAGCGGTCGAACAGGTACAGGCTGTCGTGCGGGCCCGGTCCGGCCTCGGGGTGGTACTGCACGGTGCCGCCGGGCACGTCGAGCAGCTCCAGGCCCTCGACGGTGCGGTCGTAGAGGTTGACGTGCGAGAGCGCGGCGGCGCCGAAGTGGGTATCCCAGCGCACGGGCTCGTCGGACTCGATCGTGCGCGCGCCGCCGGGACCGACGGCGGCGAAGCCGTGGTTCTGGGAGGTGATCTCGACCTTGCCGGTCTGCAGGTCCTTGACGGGGTGGTTGGCGCCGTGGTGGCCGAAGGGCAGCTTGAAGGTCTCAAGGCCGACCGCTCGGCACAGCAGCTGGTGGCCGAGGCAGATGCCCCACACGGGCTTGACGCCGACGAGCTCGCGCACGGTGTCGACGACGTAGTCAAGCGCGGCCGGGTCGCCTGGCCCGTTGGCGAGGAAGATCGCGTCGGGGTCCTCGGCGAGCAGCGCGCCGGTGCCGTCGGTGCACGGGTGCAGCGATACGCGCGCGCCGCGCGAGACGAGCTCGCGCACCATCGAGGCCTTGATACCGGTGTCGATCACGGCGATGCGCGGACCGTCGCCGTCCAGCCCGTGGCGCGTCACCTCGCTTGGCGTGACGACCCGCGCGAGGTCCTGACCGGCCATCGACGGCTCAGCGTGGATGAGATCGGCGGCGTCGCGCTCTGAGGTGCCCGCGTCGAACACTCCCCCGCGCATCGCGCCGGCGTCGCGGATGTGGCGCACGAGCGAGCGCGTGTCGACGCCGGAGATCGCGGTCACGCCGCAGTCGGTCAGCCAGTCCAGCCAGCCGCGCTCGGCGCTCGGCGCGTCCTCGCGGTTGCCGGCCTCGCGCATGATCGCCGCGCGCGCCCACGGGCGCTCTGACTCCATCGCGGCGGCGCTCACGCCGTAGTTGCCGATGTGCGGATAGGTGAAGGCGATCAGCTGCGCGGCGAAGGAGGGGTCGGTCATCGACTCCTGATAGCCGGACATGCCGGTCGTGAACACGACCTCGCCGAGCGCCGGCGCGTCGGCGCCGCACAGCTCGCCGTCATAGCGCGCGCCGTCCTCGAGCAGCACGTATCCGTCGCGACGCCCGCTCATCGGAGCGGCCTCACAGAATCAACTTCTGCACGGCCTTGAACTCCGGCGTGCCGGCTTCTCCGAGCAGCTCGAACAGCGCCGTCTCTACGGTGCTGACGACTGCGCCGGCGCGCTCCAAGCGCTCGAGACCGCGCTGGTAGTCGATCTCGTGGCGCGAGCCGACGGCATCTGCGGGGACGTGCACTTCGACGCCGCGGTCGAGCAGGTCGAGCACGGTCTGCGACACGCACACGTGCGCCTCGATGCCGCAGACGACGGCCTGCTCGCGCCCGTGGAGGTCGAAGCCGTCGGCGCGCGCGGCGGAGAAGACGGTCTTCTCGATGCGCGGCTCGTCCTGTAGGCCGAGCTCGGGCGCGGAGTGGCCGAGGCCTTTGGGGTACTGCTCTGAGACGAGCGCGGGCACGGCGAGAATGCGCGCGGCGGCGAGCAGCTTGGCGCACGACTGCGCGACGCCCTCAAACGCGGCGTATGAGCGAAAGCCCTCCTGGACGTCGACGACGACGAGCGCTGCGCGGTCGCGTTGCAGCAGGGCCATCAGGCGCTCCCCCCGGACATCAGGCGCCGACCACCGAGAAGGCGCGCTCGCGGTAGACGACGGCGCCGTCGGAGAGCGTGAGCAGCACGCGCCCGTGCAGCTGTTGCCCGGCAAAGCAGCTGTTCTCCGAGCGGCTCTCCCAGCCGCGCTCGCCGGCGAGGAACTCGGCGTCGAGGTCGACGAGCGTGACGTTGGCGCTCTCGCCGGGGACGACGTGTGCGGTGGGCAGCTCGAACAGCGCGGCGCCTGCGGTCAGGCGCTCGACGAGCAGCGCGAGGTCAAGCACGCCGGGCAGCACGAGGCCGGTGTAGAGCGCGGCGAAGGCGGTCTCCAGGCCGGTCGTGCCCATCGGCGCCTGCTCGAAGGGCACTTCCTTCTCCTCGCGCGCGTGCGGCGCGTGGTCGGTGGCGACGCAGTCGATCGTGCCCGCGCGCAGCCCCTCGACGAGCGCCTGGCGGTCGGCCTCGGTGGCGAGCGGCGGGTTCATCTTCATGCGCGTGTCCATGCCGCGCACACTCTCCTCGGTGAGCAGCAGGTGGTGCGGCGAGACCTCCGTGCTGACGCGCCAGCCCTGCGCCTTGGCATGGGCGACCGCTTCGACCGAGGCGACGCAGCTGAGGTGCTGGAAGTGCACTCGCGCGTCCTCGTAGCCGGCGAGCGCGGCGTCGCGCGCGACCATCGTGGACTCGCTGACGCTGGGAATGCCGCCGATGCCGAGCGCGGCGCTGACGACGCCCTCGTGTATGCAGCCTCCGCGCGAGAGCGTCGGGTCCTCCTCGTGCAGCGCGATCACGCCGCCGCACAGACGCTGGTACTGCAGCGCCTTGCGCAGCATCCCGGCGCTCTGCACCGGGCGCCCGTCGTCGGTGAAGCCGACGGCCCCCTCCTGTCGCAGCTCGGCCATCTCGGTGAGCTGCTCGCCATGCAACCCGCGCGTGATCGCGGGCAGAAAACCGATTGATATGCGCGCTTCGCGCGCGGCTGTGTCGCGCAGTGAGCGAAGCAGCGGCGCGGAGTCCAGCACGGGGTCGGTGTTGGGCATCGCGAGAACTGCGCCATAGCCGCCGGCGGCGGCGGCGCGCGTGCCGGTGTCGAGGTCCTCCTTGTGCTCCTGCCCGGGCGTGCGCATGTGCACGTGCGGATCGAAGAACGCGGGCAGCAGGTGGCGTCCCTGGCCTTCGAGCAGCTCTTCGTCGGGCTCGTAGCCGAGCGTTCCCGGCGGGGCGATCTCGGCGATCAGCCCGCCGCGCACGCGCACGTCGCGACGCGCGTCGATGCCGGCGCGCGGGTCGAGCACGTGGACGTCGCGCAGCAGCAGGTCGGCCGGCTGCTGCGGGCCATGGACGAGCGGCCGGGCGGCCATCACGCGGGCTGGCGCTCGCCGAGCGCGACGCTGTCGGCGGCCTGGGCGCGCTCGGCAGGCGACGGCGCGCTGGCGCCGGCGAGCAGCTCGTAGAGGACGGCCATGCGCACGACGACACCGGCCTCGACCTGCGCGGTGATGACGGCCTGGGGCGAGTCGACGACCTCACCGGAGAGCTCGACGCCGCGGTTGACGGGCCCGGGGTGCATCAGCACCTGGCGCGGCGACAGGCGCCGGCCGTTGACCTGATACCAGGAGGCGTACTCGCGCAGCGAGGGCACCCACGTCTCGCTCATGCGCTCGTGCTGCATGCGCAGCGCGTAGACGACGTCGGCGGAGGGCAGCTCGTCGAGCGTGAAGCGCACGTCGCAGCCGAGCGCCTCGATGCCGCGCGGGATCAGCGTCGGCGGGCCGGCGACGGTCACCTTGGCGCCCATGCGCTGGAAGGCGATGATGTTCGAGCGCGCGACGCGCGAGTGCGCGACGTCGCCAATGATCCAGATCGACGCGCCGTCGAGCTCGCCGAGGCGCTCGCGCAGCGTGTATACGTCGAGCAGCGCCTGCGTGGGGTGCTCGCGCTTGCCGTCGCCGGCGTTGACGATCGCGGCGCTGCACCATTTCGATACGAGCTCGGCGGCGCCCGCCCACGGCGTGCGCAGGACGATCGCGTCGGGCTTGTGCGCGCTGAGCGTGAGGACGGTGTCCTTCAGCGACTCGCCCTTCTCGACGCTCGACCCGCTGGCGGCGAAGTTGACGACGTCGGCGGATAGCCGCTTGGCAGCGAGCTCGAAGGAGCTGCGCGTGCGCGTGGAGGCCTCGTAGAAGAGGTTGAGCACCATGCGCCCGCGCAGCGCGGGGACCTTCTTGATCTCGCGGTCGGACACCTCGGCAAAGCGCGCGGCCTGCTCGACGATGCGCTCGATGCCCGCGCGGTCGAGGTCCTCGATGGAGAGCAGGTGTTTCATGCGACCTCCAGCGCGGCGGGGGCGATCGCGACCTCGTCGAGCCCATCGAGCTCGCGCACGCGCACGTGGACGTGCTCGGCGCGCGAGGTGGGCAGGTTCTTGCCGACGTAGTCCGGTCGGATCGGCAGCTCGCGGTGACCGCGGTCGGCGAGCACGGCGAGCTGCACGCGCTCTGGTCGGCCGTAGTCGAACAGCGCCTCGATCGCGGCGCGCACGGTGCGCCCGGTGAACAGCACGTCGTCGACGATCACGACGGTGCGCCCGGTGATGTCGAAGTCGATGTGCGAGGCGTGCACGACGGGCGCCTCCGGGCGGCTGGCGACGTCGTCGCGGTAGAAGCCGATATCCAGGTCGCCGAGCGGGATCTCGCCGTCGTGCAGGTCTTCGAGTAGGTCCTTGAGACGCTGCGCGAGAAAGGCGCCGCGACGATGGATTCCGACGAGCGCGAGTGTCTGCTCGCTCGGATTGCGCTCGACGATCTCGTGGGCGATGCGCGTGAGCGCTCGCTGAACGTCCTCCTCGCGGAGGACGACCTTCTCGCTGCTGGAGTCCATCGTTACCTTCCTGGCCTCACGGGACCGGGTTAAGGATCTTCGGCAATGTATCAGGGCGTTGTGACGGGCTCCGCGGGCTCTTGGCCGGCTTGCGCGGCGTCCTCGCCGGCCGCGCGCTCGCGCGCCTGACGATCGGACCAGCGCTCGAGCACGGCGGGGCCACGCTCGGGAAAGGGCACGTCGATCGTGTCGAAGTCGCGCGGCGCCTCGCTGCGTGCGAACACCGCGCGCGCCTCGTCGCGCGGCTGGCCGCCGCCGTAGCGCGTGGAGATGTGCGTGAGCGCGAGCAGGCGCACTTCGGCGTCGCGCGCAAGCTCCGCGGCCTGCCGGGCGGTGCTGTGGTCGGTCAGCCGCGCGCGCTCGACCTCGTCCTCGGTGAACGTGGCCTCGTGCACGAGCACGTCGGCTTGGTGCGCGGCGAGCGCGAGCGTCTCACACGGAACAGTGTCGCCGGAGAGGACGATCTTGCGCCCCTCGCGCTGCTCCCCCATGACCTGCTCGGGCGAGACGCCGTCGACGATCTCGCCGCGCTGCAGGCGCCCGAAGTCGGGCCCGGGCTTGACGCCGAGCCGCTCGGCGAGCTGGGCGTCGAGGTGGCCGGGACGCGCGTCCTCGACGATCGCGTAGCCGAACGCAGGGCGCGTGCCATGGCTGACGGGGACGCCGGCAACGAGGTAGCCATCGCGCTGCACCGTCTCGGCGGGGTCGAGCTCGACGACGCTGAGCTCGTATGGCAGGCGCCCGTAGATGCTGCGCATGAGTCCGTTGAGCTCGTTCAGCCCGCGCGGGCCGTAGACGGTGAGCGGCTGCTCGCGCTCGCGCAGCGCGAAGGACTTGAGCATCCCGGGCAGACCGAGCCAGTGGTCGGCGTGGAAGTGGGTGATGAACACGCATTCCATGTCGACGAGCCCGATCGAGCGCAGCAGCTGTCGCTGCGTGCCTTCGCCGCAGTCGAACAGCAGCCGGTCGCCGCCGAGGCGCACGAGGATCGCGGGAAGCCCGCGCCGCGCGCCGGGCACCGACCCGCCTGTGCCGGCGAAGAACAGGGACAGGTCCATGCGGCTACGGTAGCGGCGCGAACGGGCGCGCTGGCGCCTGCGCGACGGATTACGCGGCGTCGTGCAGGGGTAACGATGTGCAATCTCGGTTTTTTCGGATCTGACTGGCTTCGTGCGGCGAATCTCGCAGAGGCGCGTCCGCCACGGCGACGCGGGCGGCGGCGAAGACCTCGCGAACGCGGGTGACATGCGCGGAGACATTTCGCCGCACGAACTCCCGCTGGACAACCCGGCGCACGCCGAGGCCCAGCGGCGGGAGGATGTCGAAGCGGAGCGACTGCGCGAGCGCGGCGAATCGGGGGAGCCGGCGGGCGGCGGGTAGGAAACTCCGCCGAGAGGCATCCCACCAGCTATCGCTCCTGTGCGAGCCGCCGGTGGCGGGCCTATCTTGCGCGGACGATGCTCGAGCATTGCTACCGCTGTCTGTCGGACGCCCCAGGCGAGCACGCGTGGGAATCTGCGGACTGGCTCGTGCTGCTGACGCGCGACGGCGCGTACATGGGCATCGTCTGCTCAGGCTGCATCGCCGACGAAGACCTGGCGCTTGTCGACCTTGAAGAGCCCTACGAGATCGCGGCCTGACGCGGAGGCCGTCTGCTACTCGAAACGACGCAGGCCGAAACCCTGCCCGTGGGCGTGGACCGTCCACATTGCGGCGGTAAGCTCTCGCGACACGATGCGCCCGGCCGCGCGTCGCGTGCGCCCGTAGCTCAGTGGATAGAGCGCTCGCCTCCGGAGCGAGAGGCCGCTGGTTCGAATCCAGCCGGGCGCGCTTGAGGCTTTACCGCCTCTGCTTTCCGTAAGATCTGCCTCCACTGCCAACTACTGCCAAAAGAGGTAGTCTGTCGGCACACAAAGAGCCCCGGCGCAGACGTGGAATCTGCCCGGGGCGTGACCACTGGAGGCGAGCTCCGAATGGCAATTGCAGAGGCTAGAGCAAGGAAAGGCAGGGCCCCGAAAGGATCAGTCGTGCGCAACCCGACGCGCGACGGATTCGTCTACGGTCTGCGCTTCACCGCGTACGGCAAGCGGCGGTACGTGACCCTCGGCCGCCCCGCCGAAGGGTGGACGGAGTCGAAGGCCGAGGAGGATCTGCAGAGGGTCCTCAGGGAAGTGTCGGCCGGGACCTGGACGGCATGGGAGTTGGCGCCCGAGCCGGAGGAGGAGCCGACGTTCCACGAGTTCGCCTCGCAGTGGCTCGAGGACAACAAGAGCGAGTGGCGCCCGAACACGGTCCTCGACTACTCATGGCAGATCGGCGTGCACCTCCTGCCCTTCTTTAAGGATCATCGGCTGTCGCAGATCACCATCGCCGAGGTCGACCGCTACCGCCAAACCAAGCTCGCCGAGAACCGCGCAATCGAAGCGGCAGCCGCGAAGGGCAAACCGCGGATGCGCAAATACGTCGACAAGCTCGGGCACCACCACAAGCGGCCTGATCACCCCCTCGCCCCCGTGAGCCTGAACAAGACGATCACGCGGCTCGGGCAGATCCTTGAGGTGGCCGTCGAGCGCGACCTCATCACTCGGAACCCGGTGCGCGTCAACCCGCGCAATCGCAAGGCCAAGGCGTCGAGACCCGAGCGTGTCTACCTGGACCGCGCCGAGCAGATTGAGGCGCTGCTGGACGCCGCCGCAGCGATGGACCGTGAGGCGAGGTCGAACGGGAGAATCGCTCGTAGGGCGATGCTCGCGACGCTGACGTTCGCCGGCCTACGGATCAGTGAGGCGATCGACCTGCGCTGGCGCGATGTCGACCTCGCCGGCGGTCGCCTGCGCGTGCACCAGTCCAAGACTGACGCAGGCGTCCGCTATGTCGACCTCCTCCCCACCCTCAAGGATGAGCTCGCGACACTGAAGGCGCGCACCGTCGCCCCCGACCCTGCATCGCTCGTGTTTCCCACCGCGGTCGGCACGCGCCAGGATCGCAACCGCGTCCGTAATCGTGTGCTGGCGCCGTCGGTCACGCGCGCCAGCGAGCAGCTCGAAGCGATCGGCGGTGCGCCGATGCCCGAAGGGCTGACGCTGCACGGCTTGCGCCGAACGTTCTGCTCGATCCTCGTCGCGCTCGGGAAGGACCCGGCGTACGTGATGGCCCAGATGGGACACACCGACCCCGCGATCACGATCGGCATCTATTCCAAAGTGATGCGTCCCGAGGATCGAGCGCGGCTGCGTGCCATCGTGGGCTATCCCGCTCCCGCAGCGGATCTGGAGGGTGTGCGCTCCGCGGTCTGAAAGTGCGTCGGGCGCCGTCGGGGTTCGCGAGTAGGCTCTTGGCATGCCGACAAAAATCGTCTTCTCCGGCGGCTCCGACATCGTGGTCAAGGAAGAACCCCCGAAGGTCTCCACCGCGCTGACGAAAGCACTGCAGATCGGGGAAGTGCTGGTCCTCTTCCAGGAGGAGGAGGGCCCCGTGGAAGTCGCACCCGCCCACGTGGTCTACATCAAGCCGGAGGGCTATCCGCGGGGCTGAACCGAGCAGCGCCAAATCGGGGACGCGTCCCCTAATTGACAATTCGCAGCGCGGGTGGATAACCCGATGCGATGGCTATCGGCCCCGTCTCAGCTCTCGAGTCAGCTCGCCGTTCCCACCACTGGGATCAGCGGGCGCTCTCCGCCCGTTCCGGCGTACACCGTTCGACGATCTCGCGCGCTGAGCGCGGACAGCTCCCGTCTTGGACGGCACGGGCGCAGCTCGCTGCAGCGCTCGGGTTGACTGTCGAGCAGCTCTGGCCCACAAGTGCGAACGGCCGGGCTGAGGACCCGACCGCCGCGGAGGTGGCGACCGTTCATGCCGGCCGCTCATCTACAGCTTAGGCCCTCTGGCGGAGGCGAACATCTCGACGGGCCTGCGCGGCTGGCGCGGTTCTTCGGGCTGCCCGATGACGAGCTCGCCGCGGCGTGGAGTGCGTTGCGCCAGCGAGTCGAGCGTGATCGTGATCGTGACAACGTCGCGGGTTGTACCCCAGCGGATCTGTCCGTGTCACCGTCTACCTTCCCCGTGGGTCCGGTTCGAGTCCGGGACCGAAGTTGTGCGGGAGCCGAAGGGCCGCACGTGTTCATCCCACCCATTGGGAGGATCGTGTGGAACCGCTCCTAACCGTGAATGACGTTCTCTCAGCGCTCGCCGTTTCTAGGGCGACGCTGTACCGGCTCGTCGCTGCCGGCGAGCTGCCCCTGCTCAAGCTCGGCCGCGCGACGCGTTTTCGTACCGAGGACGTCCGTGCGTATGTTGACCGCCGTCTTGAGGCGGGGCCCGACGGTGAACCCATGCGTAGGAGCACGCCGTGAGCGTCGACGTGGGTCAACGCCAGCTAGTCGTCGCCGGCGACGTGCCCGTCGAGCTGCGCGGCCTGGATCAATGGGTGCCGTGGCGATACGAGCAGCGCCCCGGCGATCCCAAGCCGACGAAGGTCCCCTACCAGGCGCGCTCGCCGCGCACTAGGGCGTCGACGACTGACCCTCGCGGCTGGGCGCCGCTCGAGCTTGCGCTCGCGGTGCTCGAGACCGGCACGGTAGACGGGATCGGGTTCGTGTTCTCGGCAGAGGATCCGTTCGTCGGCGTCGACTTTGACCACTGCGTGCAGGGCGGGAAGCTAAACCCGTTTGTGCGCGGGCTCATCAACGCGCTGGACTCCTACGCGGAGTTTTCGCCGTCGGGCACCGGGGTGCACCAGCTGGTGCGAGCCGAGCTCGCCGGCGGCTCCAACGTGACAGGACGTACGCCGTGGGGCGGCAAGCTGGAGATCTACGCGCACAGCCGCTACTTCACGTTCACCGGCTGGCGTGTGCCGGGCACTCCCGACACGATCAATGACGCCCAGCGCCGCCTCGAGCGCGTGCGCGCCGCGCTGCTCCCGGTCAAGCTCCCGCCGCGCCGGGTGCCGGCACCGACCGCCCCCGCACTCGCTGACGACAGAGATCTGGTCGAGGTAGCCAGCAGGGCCACTAACGGGGCTGCCTTCGAGGCGCTCTGGCGTGGCGACCAGGGCGGCTTTGAGTCGCACAGCGAGGCGGACCTGTCCCTCTGCGTGCGGCTCTGCTTCTACGCCGGCGGCGACGGCGATCGCATAGACCGTCTGTTCCGCTCATCTGGGCTCATGCGCCCGAAGTGGGATGTGAAGAAGGGCGACAGCACTTACGGCGAGCGCACCATCGCCAAAGCCATCGCCGGCTGCTCGAACTACTACAGAGCGCGAGCGTGACCACGAGCTCGCTGACCATGCCCGTGTGGATGCAGGGTAGTCCGACCGATCCATGCTCGGTCTCGACAGAGCCACACGAGGCGATCCCCGGCTTCCCGTTTCTGCACGCCAACAGCTGCACGCTCATCCCGGGGCCTACCGGCGCCGGCCGATCATTCGCACTTGAGGCATCGATGTACGACGCGGCCAAAGCCGGGCTCGGATGCCTGTACCTCGGCTGCGAGATCACCCAGGAAGAGTGGGACGCGCGCAGCGCATTGCTCGCCCGCCGCCGCGGTGACGTGATCGACGACGAGCTGCGAGCCGTGCTCTCGAATATTCGGTACGCAGATCTTGCGAGCACCCTCTTGTTCGCGTGGAAGGAACCGGACGCATGGCGCAGCGCGATCGCCTCTGCCTACGCCGTCGTCGCGATCGATCCGCTGTCGTCCGCAGGGTCCGCGCTAGACCTTGACTTCATACAGTCCAACAGCGACTACACGCGGTGGTATGACCGTCTGGTTCAGCCGCCCGTGAGCGACGGTGCAGCGTTCGTACTCGCTGACAACATCGCTCTCGCGGACAATGCGAAGGGGCGAGCCAAGGGCGCAAGCGCCAAGGCGCAAAAGGCTGACCTGACGCTCATCACGCGCAGGTCAGCCAACCCCGTCGGCCTCATCCTGGAGGCAGACAAGGTACGCAGCGTCCGGGCCCCGTTTACCAAGGGCGACGCCTGGATCATCACGAAGGAGGGGCAGACCTTCGAAGCGCATACGCGCAACGCCACAAGTGACGCCACGGACGCCGGCGGCTTTCGCCCAACGGCGGTCATGGGAAAAGTCAGCCGCACCGTTGAGCAGACGCCGGGGCTCAGCAAAACGGCGATCCGCGACGCCGTCGGAGGAACCGCCAAGTGGGTCGACCTCGGCCTAGAGCTGCTCATCGCGGAGGACTTCATCGAGAGCCGCGAGGAACGTCCTGCACACCGTCACTACAGCGTCCGACCCTACCGCGAAGAGGACGAGGAGACCAAGTCGGCGGAGGGCGACCAAGTCGGACCAAGTCGGAGTCCAAGTCGGCGCCCCGAAACACCAACCGACGTCTCGACCGAGTCGGCGAAAAACCCCCATGAACGCTGCAAGTCGGACCAAGTCGAGACCAAGTCGGACCAAGTCGGCGACTCGGTCCCAGCGACCAAGTCGGCGCGAGACCCCCTACGTAGTAGGGGTCGAGCCGACTGGGTCAGCGGTCACGCCCAACTCGACACCGAGTCGGAGCGCGTCGGCGATGACCTAGACGTCTCTGAAGGTCTTGCTGTGCGAGCTGAGGATGCGCCCGCATGAGCACACCGACACAACTGACAGCATGCAGACGAAGCGCTGCAGGTGTGTCGGGGGCGTTTGCGAGCTCATCGAGTGTGTTCACACGTGCTGGGGAAGCGCGCATCCCGAACCGGCCGTTTGAGGCACCGCTGGCAGCGAGTCTGAGAGCGCTCTGGCACGACGAGGGCGACGGTGGATAGCCCCATGCGCATGCTCACCGACGACGACCTGGACGCCCTCGCGGATCGTCTCGCGCCACGGATGGCGGCTCTGCTCGCGGACATACCGCAGACGTCGACGGCGTCAGCAACCGTACCAGCGGAGACGCTCGTCGATGCCAAGACGGTCGCCGCCGCGCTGCAGCTCGACCTCAAGACGGTCTACAGACGCCGTGAGGAGCTTGGCGGTCGACACGTCGGACGATCAGTGCGCTTCGACCTCGCCAAGGCGCTCGCCGGACCTTCGGCCGAGGACGTCTCTCGCTCCCGTAGCGAGAGACCGCAACCCACCTCAACGCCCGCCACGCCTAGACGGCGGCGCTCACGCAAAGCGCCGAGCACCGCACGCCACTGCCAACTACTGCCCGTTGGCCGGGCTGAGGACCGCGAGACGATCGAACGATGACCACTCCCGAGGACATCCACCCGCACAGACGAGCAGGCAAGACACCAGCGTCGCGCGCCCGGCAGCTCGCGAACCTGACGCCGGGCAAGGCGAACCTCAAACACGGCGCCTTCAGCGCGGCCAAGCTCGAACCGGAAGCACGACGAGTTCTCGACGAGATGACGGCGAGCTTCCCGAGCGTGCGGCAGGACAGGCTAGAGCTGGCAGCGCATCAGCGAGCCCGCATTGCCTTGCTGCAGAGCTACATCGAGAGCGTCGGGATCATGCGCAACCGACAGCGTGGCGAGACCTACCCCGCGCTTGGCTTGCTGCAGCGCGAAGAAAGCTCGTATCGATCCGAGCTGGCCAAGATCGAAGAGCTTGCCGACGCGGCGGGCAGCGATCCGAGGCGCACGTCGCTGCAGGCGATCACCGCTGCGCTCGCCGCCGGCGACGACCAGGAGCAGGCGCACGTCGACGCCGAGGTCGCGGTCGAGGAGGGCGACAAGTGATGCGGCGTGCCCTGCCCTCCGTTCTTGGCGAGCTTCGCGCTGAGAGGCGTCGTCGGCTAACTCCCCTCGTCCGTGCGGCGTTTGGGATTTTCCGAAAAAGCGTCAGACCTATCAGACCTACACCCAATGAAGCGAAAGCCACGTCGGACGCCGGACGGCTGCAAGGCACCGTATGAGACAACCAATCGAAAGAGGTAACGCGTGAATAGCGCAACAGCACAAGAGAGAATCGTGGATCACGTCAACGCGATGAAGGATGTGATCTGGAACCTGCGCCACGGGCCAGAGGACGACGAGGAGATGTCGGCGCCGGACCCATGGCCCGTGGGCGAGACCTATGGCGGCTGGCGTTTGGACCGCGAGCGCGGCGTGCTCGAGTACCTCGCCGCCGGGATGGTCGAGTTCATGGTGCACGTCGAGGACATCGCGGAGCCTGAGCTACGACTGAAGACGTTCGGGGATGTCGAGGCGTGGTTCCGCGGAGAACCCCAGGTGCTATCGGACTTCGTTCGGGCGACCAGCGAGCTATTTGAGTTCCGCGCGCGGCTGCTCCCTGTCAAGGCACCGACCGGGACCTTTGCGATTCAGATCGAGGCCGAGGAGGAGCCTCGGACGTGGCGCCTGCTGATCGGCGAGGGGACGGACTTCGCACAGGTCCAACGCTCGTTCGCGAAGATGCTCAAGTGGACGCCTGAGGACGTCACACGGTGGCTCGAACCGGAGTGGGTTGAGTAGCAAATGGGCCCTCTCGACAATCTAGCGCAGCTCTGGGCCGATGAACGCGCCGAGCGGGAGCTGCTCGACGACGTGATCGACCTCGAGGACGAGCTCGAGGACCCCGAGAGCGCCCTGGAACGTCTGCGGCGCGAAGAGGACCCCGAGATCACGAGCCCGTGGCGGGCGGCGGCGTGAGCGCCCCTCGCAAGTGGACCCGCGACGCTGTGCTCGACTCACTCCGAGCGGCTGCGGTCGGCGGCGTCGCACCTCCCGCCAGACAGTGGTCAACGGGCGGGGTCGATCACCCGTCGCGGAAAGTTGTCGCGAGCCTCTTCGGGTCGTTCTCCAGAGCGTGTGCACAGGCCGGTCTCGAACCGGCGGCTGAGGCCGCGTCCAAGCGCCGGCGCGAGCGTCAAGCCGCGAAGGTCTCGGGCGAGAAGCTACCGCCGAAGGACAAGCCGATCTCGCCGCGTCAACGCGAGCGAAATGAGCAGCGCCGGGTGCAGATGGCAGAGGACGTCGCCAACGGCCGCCTGAAGGTGCGCAGGCTCAGCGCTGACGAGCTGCATCGATACGAACGACGCGAGGCGACGATCGCATGATCGCCGACGCCGTGCTTCAGGCGGTCGAGAAGGGGCGCGTTGTGGACGCGCCAGACGACGCCGAGCGAGAGAGCCGTCGCGAGCGAGCCATCACCGTGCTCGCCAAAGCGCTGCGCGAGCAGGGCATCGGAGGACGCCAGAGCGCCCACACCGCGTGGCGTGTGATGCGGGTCGCCGTGCTGCGCGACGAGGGGCTAAGCGACAACGACATAGCCGAGGAGCTCGGCGTGGATAGGCGAACCATGCGCCTCGATCGACAGCTAGTCGAGACCGCGGCATTCGGAGGACAACCAGAGGAGCAGACATGAGCGTTTCGATCGATCAGCCGGTGAGCCTCGCCGTCGCCGTGCGTCACCCCGACCTACTGGGGACAATCGACTGGCGACCGTCGCAGCTTGCGTTGCTCGACACGCTGGACGGGCGCTGGCAACTGCATCTATGGGCGTGCTCGCGCCAGAGCGGGAAGAGCACGATGGCGCAGGCCGCGGCTACGCAGAACGCCGCGCTGCGCCCAGACTTGGACGACGTGTTGCCGCGCGGCAGGTGGCGCAGCGTCCCCGTCATCGCGCCGTCAGAGAGCCAGGCCAAGGACTTCGCTGGCGGCTGCGCGGGTCTTATCGAAGCGTCACCGGCTCTAGCCGAATATGCAGAGATCCGCGTCGGCGAGATTCTCTTCCGGCTGCCACGCGAAGACGCGCACGGGCACAAATGGATCGCGAAGACAGCCATCCGCGCCATGCCGGCGAGCGCGCCGAGCATTCGCGGACTCACCTCCGCGCTCGTCGTGTGCGAGGAGATGGCCCACCATGCTGACGCAGGCGGCCCGTCGGATGAGCGGCGGCTCTGGGACGCGGTCGGGCCGATGCAAACGACGTTCGGCGCGAAAGCGAAGACGCTCGGGATCAGCACGCCCTACGGTGAGAGCGGTTTTTTCGCCGAGCTGTTCGCGGCGATCGAGGGCGGTCTCATGCCACACGCTCAAGCGGTGCGACGATCGATCACAGAGATGATCCCGGACATCGACCAGGCTTGGCTCGAGGCGCGGCGTCTGGAGCTTGGCGAGACCGCGTACGCGCAGGAGTTCCTTGCCGCCTTCGTCGGCTCGGGTGGCTCGTTCTTCTCGCTGGAAGGGGTCGAGTTCGATGACGAGAAGAAGAAACCGGAGGAGGGGCGCCGGTGGATCGCAGGACTCGACCCCGCCTTTCACGGGGACAAGTTCGGCGTGGCGATCATCGGTGAAAGCCTGAAGGACCCCGGCGTGTTCGTCGCAGGCGACTTGGAGGGCATTGCGCCGGGCGGCAAGCTCAAGTCGCTTGACCTGCGCCGTGGGCGCGAGGATAAAACGCTCGCCCGCGTTTGGGAGCTGCTCAAGCCTTACCACGAGGAAGGTGGCGGCCTGCGCATCGTCACCGATCAGCATCAGAGCGACTCTGTGAAGTCATACTTTGGTCGGTTGGGCGTGGCTCCGAAGGCGGTCAACCTGACCGGGCCGATTCAGACGGCTGCGTTCACCTCGCTGCGGACGCGTCTGCAGGATGGGAGCCTCAGGCTCTGGAAGCAACAGGCATTGATCGAGGAGCTGCGCCGAGTGCGTGCGCGGGACAGCGAGACGATCCACCTCCCGCGCTTCGGCGGCTCTCACTGTGACATTGCGTCCGCAGCGGCATTGGCGTGTTACGAGCTGCGTAACGCATCCGGTGATCCTCAAGCACTGCCGCGCGGCGGGGAACGGCTCATTGAAAAGCTCGGGAGCTATTCGACCGTGGGCAACGCGATCGACAAGGTGTTTTAGCCGGTTTCTGAAACTTATCTCCGCCCCTCGGCATGATGAGTGTGTGAACCCATTCAGCCGCCAGAAGGCACAAGAGGTAAACCCAGAGGTCGCACGCCTGCAGAGTGCCGTCACTGCACTTGTCGCCACCTTCGGCGATCGGGTGGAGGCATCGCGCCGCGAGGTGACTCACCTTCGCCTTGAGCTTGCCGGCCTACGCACTGAGTTTGCCGAGCGCGATCGCCGCGTCGTGCGAGACGCACTTGCGATCTGCCGCGACGCCGGCAGGCAGACCGGACTCGCACAGGCACAAGCACGACTACTTGCGGACTCCGACGACCTCTTCAACCTTGCGGGTGACGTTGCCGCCAGCGAGGCCCTAACCCATCTTGCAGACCGCGAAAGGACGCCACATGTCAGCAGCAGATCCTAGGCTCTCGCTCGCCCGCCGTTCCGCCGCGAGTGAAAGACACTTGACCGTCAGAGAGGAGCCGCCTTACCTCGCAGAGGCGCCGAACTTGCAGATCCGCGTCTCGCGCGAGCGGCTCGCCCACGCGGCCAGCGCAGAGCTACAGACGAGCATCGCGACCGCGTGCGAGCTGATCGAAAAGGCGCTGCCTGTGCTCGCCAAGGTCCCGGTCGATCCCCGACGTCACATGGAAACCGCGGTCGCCCTCCGCGACACCGCGGACATTCTCGCCGGCCTTGGCCCGGCAGGCGGGCCGCTACGGCGCACGTCTGCGCAGAGGTGCCGGGCCCTGAGCGAAGAGATTGCAGCGGGCCTCGTGCGGTCGGCTGGAGACCTGCGTACCACCGTCGCGTTCCTACTCGCACACAAACCAGACCCGGAGAACTAACCATGCCCGCACCTACCACCGTCGACGTATCGGCGTTCAAGACCCCGACTCACCTCCGCCCGGCGATCCTCATCGCGTCGGCGAGCGGCGATCGCCCCACGCGCGAGGCCATCGCCGAGCGCGCCAAGGAACTCGACTGCTCCAGCCTAATCCCGGCTGGATGGCTCGACGCCCCAGCGCCAACGCCGAGCGCGGCGCCAAGCTCGACGGCGATGCTCGACGAACCTGCCACGGGGCTCTTTCAGCTTGATCGCCGCGAGGATCTAGACCGCGTGGTCAGAACCGCTGAGCGCGCCTTGCAGATCAGCTACCCGGAGGCCCTGACCCTCCTGACCGACAGCGCCGACGCGCTCAAGGAGGTCTACAAAGCCACACCAGATACGACGCGCTCTGTCCTAGCGAAGATGGGGATTCGGGAGCTCGACCTCTTCGCCGACGATGTGCGGCTGACAGGCGAACGCGACGAGGCGCTCGTGCGTGAGCTGGACGCCGGTATGACCGAGCTGAGCGACGAGAACCTCGACGCTCAGGGCCGGGTGCTGCTCGATGCCGACGCAGACGTCGCGACGCTCCTCAACGACCCGACGACGAAGGAACGACGCTTCCGACAGGCCCGCGAACGTGACCCTCGTTACGCAAGTCGCGAGGTATGGGACGCAGATGAGGCCGTGGCGCTAGAGGCAAACATCGACCTCATCGCCACGATGGATCGTCCAGCGAAGATGGCCGCCGTGCGCAGGGGCGTCGCGGAGACGGCCAAACAGCTTGACGCCGTCCTGGAAACAGATCGCACCGCCAGCGCGCGCACACGTGAGCTCGATCAGGTGATTACCTCGCTGGAGGCACGTCGGAATCAGCCGGGACGTGGCGACGGTGTGAAAGAGCTGGATCGGTCAGACGCCGCGCCCCCGACCTTCATCGACCTAGATGGCGCCTCGATGCTCCGTGCCCTGGAGGTTTACGACGAGCGCAGATCACTCACGCTCGACCAGGCGGCCGCTGTCGTGGCCGGCTACGAGCTGGAAGGCGAAAAGCCTTACTCACTCAAGGTCGAGGGGGTAACTAACACGCCGCCCGACGCCGCGGCGATCGAGAATCTGGTCGGCGAATACATGCAGCTGCATCCTGGAACGCCTTACGCCACGGCCGTAACGAACGTCGTCGCGGACCTCCACGGTTCTTGGTAGGACACCCGGGCCGTGGCGGCGAGGCAATGGACCCGCGAGCGTGTCCTCAGCGCTGCACTGGCGTGGCATGCGGCGCATGGACGTTCGCCACGAGCGGTCGAGTGGCCCGACGAGGGCTGCCCGAGTAGGCAAACGGTCCGACGCCTCTTTCCAGACGGGTGGGATTCGATGCTCGCTGTCGCCGGCCTGACGCCCCCGCCACGCCGTGAGGTCCGCTGGACCAAGGCACGAATTGCGAATGCGTTGCGCGCGTGGGCCCATGAGCAGGGGAGGTCGCCCAGCGGGAGCGACCTCGTGCCCGCCCGACGCGGTACGCCTCACCGCGCGACAGTATGCGCGGCCTTCGGAGGCTTTAATGCTGGCCTTGCCGCCGCCGGCCTCGAGCCGCGCCTGCCGGCATGAGTCAAGGCTCGCCCTGACTGAGCATGGTCGCGATTCGCTCTGGACGAGCCGCACAACATCGACGCTCGATCCGATATCTCGCTATTTCGCCAACAGCTGCTTGGCAGCGTCCTCAGCCTTCGCCGCATTTGAAAGAGCACGCTTGCGTTGCCTGGGCTGGCGCACCAACATCGTCGCCCAAAACGCAACCAAGACCCACCAGACCACGGCGCTGCTCGCGTCGCCCTGCGCAGTCCTAGCAACAGCAAATGCCAGCGTGGCTACCGCGAACAGGGGCAAGACCCAGAACAGGTCGCTCTCCCGCTCTTGTTGACGCTTTATCACCGTGGAATAGTCGATCACGGCAGCAGCGAGGCGTGGATCGCCAATAGGCTCGCCTCGCCCTACTGTCCGGACTACTGCCACGCGATCTGCGGGGGCGAGCGTCTTCGCGCTCGGCCACGAACGCCACATGCGTACCGACATAAACAATCCGAGCAAAACGCCGAAGATGGCACCTTGACTAAGAGCGCTATCAGCTGACGCACCCAACGCGAACCGGATACCGCCGTAAAGGAGCCCAGCCGGTACGCCGATTCGCAGCGCGATAAGCCATCGCCCTCCTGCCCATGCCCGCTCTCGACCCACGCGGACAGCTTCGCAGAACCTTGGCCGCAGACGGCATGCGGAGACAGACCACCCGAGCGGCGCTGAAGCGAAAGTCGGTTTACATCCCGTACATAGTCGAGCGAATGCCCATATTCCCTAACTGCGGGCCAGGCGCCCGTTTTGGCATCGCAACTGGCTACCGTTGTCCGACACCCACCGAGACCGTACGATCATGGCGTGCGCCGCGAGCCAAACATCAACGTCATCGCGCCGCTAGTAACCGGCGTGATCGTTCTCGTGCTCCTCGCCGTCTGGGCCCTGGTCCGGGGTGTGCACGCCGTCCTCTGGATTGTCGTGAGTATCGCGGCCACACAGTTGTTCATTCACGGCGTGGCGTTCGTGGTCCGCCGACAGCGCCGACGCGAGGCCCGGATCAGGCCGCGAGCTTAGACAAGTGCCCGTGGCCGCCAGCCTCACGAGGGGTGCGGTTTGGGAGCGGCGGCGAATCTAACGCGCGTGCCGGCAGCCATATCGTGAAGCGCGCGGTTTTCCTTGTCCCAGAGCGGCCACAGCGCATCCGCGAACACGAGCACGGCCACGGCTGCTCCCAGAATCGGCGATCTTCCAAGCCAATCGAGCAAGTCCGGAATCAGCAGCAAGACGACGACCTGGCGCCAGATCGCTCGCGTCACCGTCATGGCCTGCCCGTCGGTGCGCACAACGCGGATCCGAAGACCCAGCTTACCGAGCGTGCGCCCGTTGGTCAGGTACATGACCGACCCGTAATACAGTGACACAACGACAAACACAATCGCCGTGTTTCCGAGACGATGATCCGTTGACTGATGGCGGACGAAGTAGCTTCCGCGTCCTAGCGCCAAGGAGACGGCGTTCTCAACTGCCACAATCAGCAGAATGTCCACGAAGTACGCGAGGACACGCCGCCACCAGGGTGACAACGGGATCCCATTGCTGACCCCGGCGTTTGTATTGAGCCCCGGCTTTCGCTCTTGCCTTGGCGTCACGTCGCTGCCATGTGGCTGCTTCCGGGCCCACTGAAGCGTCGTTCGCTTGACATCCCGTCGCGCATGCTCGGATCGTACGGACGAGACGCACGCTCGGCAAGCCGGGCCGGGTACGGTTCGCCAGTGCGGATCAGACCTCCGAAGCCGCTAGCGGGAGCCAGCATCGCGATCGGCGTGTTCCTGCTGCCGCACGAGTCAGTCGAGGGCCTTGAAGGCGCCGGGCGCCACGTTGAACGTCTCCTCGACTGTATGGTCTTTGTAACGGCTCGTGAACGTCACCGGTCCGGTCATGGGACCACCTTCGCCGCGCGACAACCAGATGCGGGGCGGCCGATAGGCGAACTGACCAACGAGCTGCCGGTTGCGCTTGGCATATGAACGTACCCGGGTAATGGCCTCCTGCGAGGGGCCATAGATCGCCTCTCGTGACCAAGCGTAAGTGAGGGTGTTCGCTTCGTCGACCTCCTCCTCGCTCAGCACCTTCTCCGCCCAAGTTTGGGGTTCATCCTGGGTTAGGACGAGCGCGAAGTAAGGATCGAGCGCGACTTGCGTCATCGCCTTTGGCGACGATAGGAAGCTGACTCCAGCTTCACGAGACTTCGGAGTCGGGTCGTAGTGGGCGACTGGGTTGTCCGACGTCACGAACACCGCCCGACTGTCCGGCGGCACTCTCAAGCAGGTGACGCCGAGCGTTTCAAAGAGCTGCTTCGCTGAGCTCTCGAGGGTCAAGAACATTGCTCCGATCTCATGCGCCTCGGTCGCTTCGAGTCTGACGCGACCCGTGCGGAGATCGTCGAGCATGCTGACGCGCATCTCCTCGATCTTCTCGGTGCTCTTGCTGCTGCCGGCCACCCGCATCCGCCGGTGGTACTCATCGCGGTCAGACAGGATCGCCTCGGCTTCAAGTTCGCCGATTTGTCCGTATGCATCTCGTAGCGCCTCGCGCGCCTGGGGTGTGCGCTGCTTCAGGGTGAGCACGTACAGCATGAGGGCTTGAATGTCTTTACCTGAAGGACGGTAGTCCGGAGCCGCGATCTCCCGAATGACGCCCGCCGCGTCGTTCTCGAACCTATCGAGGACCAGGTCAGCCTCGTCATGGGCGACGCCGTCTGGAGTCACGACCCGGTAGTAGTGGCCGATGACCGCCTCGTTCTCGGGGTTGACGAAACGTGGTCGCCCGCTTGGCTTCTCCAACTTGTAGATCCGCGCTTTCTTGTCGCTGGGGTCGACAGAGAAACGCCGGAGCTGGAACCGCGGGACGTAATGCTGTCGCTTGCCGGGCATCGTGTCTACCGTACGCCCGGCGTCGGAAGTACTGCGCGCACTTTCTCGACGGCAGCGGGATCGGCGGGGAGGTCGGCGAGCGACGCCGCGAGCTCGGCCGCGACGACGATCGTCGGACGTGGCGTCTCGCCGAGCCATCGCGACAGCCAACGCGAGGCCCATCGGTCATACCTGTCGGGCAGCTGCCCGGCGACCACGGGGAGGAAATCAAGCGCAGCGGCCAGGTCAATCGGCCGGCCTCGATCTTCGGCGACTTCCGCGGCCAGCGTGGTCGCGAGCGCCAGCTCGCCGCGCGCGAGCGCTCCCTGCAGCTCAATGTCCGGCTTCCAGGGTCGAGGGGTCACGAACGTATGTTCGCACAAGCTTGGTACCGACCTTCGCCTGAGCGATCATGGCGCGATGCGAAGGGCGACGGACGACTAACCGTGCGAGAGCTTGCCCGAGAGGTGGCGCGCTACGCGCGCGCCGTCGCCGACAAGCGCATCGCTTCGTTGCCCGGACTCCTGTTTGCGGTGCTAGGCGTGATCGACGCAGCGCGCCCGTCGTCGAAGCAGATCGGACTACCCCCGCTCGTATGGCTGATCATCGCGATGGCGTGCTTGATGGGTGCGCAGTTTCTCGTCTGGCGCGACGCGTGGCTAGAGCCCGTTGAGCCGATCCAT
The DNA here is from genome assembly GCA_963706615.1 of uncultured Solirubrobacteraceae bacterium. Classification (GTDB taxonomy): domain Bacteria; phylum Actinomycetota; class Thermoleophilia; order Solirubrobacterales; family Solirubrobacteraceae; genus Palsa-744. Next base: position 136,742 of record OY970163.1, read on the forward strand.
GGCGGGGCCCTGCGAAGCCTTGCCGCGCGCATACGCGGTCAGGTCAGCCAGGCGCAAGCACCGTCGTACAGCGACGAGGGCTCGTGGACGGCATCGCATATGTTCGACGCGCACTTCCCAAAAACGGCCGCCGGGATCGCGTATTACGGCCGGACCGTCTCTCGAGAGTCTGCGGCGCACGACGCGTTCTTCGAGGCGCTCAAGCTGGAAGCGTTTGCGCGTTTTCAGGGGGCGGGCTGGATGTGGGGAGGCATCTACGACCGCTGCAAAACGCATCTCGTGGGAGTCATGCGGCGCGGCGCCCTCGGCCTCGAGGTGCGCGGGACCGTGCTCGTCTGGGCTACGACCGTGCTCTATGACGGGCCGGACGCGGACGGGGCTCAGAAGACCCTGCTCACGTGGCTGAGAGCCCTACCGGACACGCCGACGGGACGCTCCTATCGTGAGGCACGAGAGGAGCGAGCGAAGGCGCAGGCGCTTGTGCTGTCGACGCTCGACCCGTTCCTGCACAACCTCGCGATACATAAGGCGCTCGAGTGTCGGGTGTGCTTCCCGCCTCGGAGCTGACGGCGGGCCGCGACGCAGTACGCTGGGTCAATGAGCAAAGAGATGAGGGAGCTTGAACTACGCGTGCGGAACCTTGAGACCGCCGTCGCCCTCCTCATCGGCAACGCCGAGCTCGTTGACGAGGTCGATCGTGCCCTCGCGGCGCGACGTGAGGACGATCGCGACCGCCACAAGGAGTTCGGAGAGGCAATGTCTAAGGCGACGTTCGATGCACACAACGTCATGCAGAATCACGCTCAACGTCGTGCTCGCTAGCGACCTCGCGCCCTCTAGGCGTTAGCCATCCCACTGCCAATAACTGCCAGAAAGGGGGTGTTTGACGCCCCCGAGGGGTATATCACTGGATCCGTAGTAAAGCGGGATTTGCAGGGAAAACCCCTGTTTTCGGGGGTCGCGAAATGCCCCCCGGCTTTCCTCCGGAGCGAGAGGTCGGAGGTTCGAATCCTCCCGGGCGCGCTCCGCAATCCGGGCGTCGAGCCGAACTGACCACCACCGCCTTGACGCCCAGGGCGTCACGCTCGACAATCCTGCCATGTCAAAGAACGAGATTGACCAGTATCTCGATGGCCTTGACGAACCGGAGAAAGCAACGCTTTCCCAACTCCGCGACACGATCCTCGCGATCGTCCCCACCGCAGAGCAGTGCATCTCATATGGGATGCCGGCGTTCAAGCTCCAGGGCAAACCGATCGCCGGCTTCGCAGCGTTCAAGAACCACCTGAGCTACCTGCCACACAGTGGCTCGGTGATCCGAACGCTCGCCAGGCAGACCGCGGGCTACGAGCAGACCAAGGGGTCACTGCACTTCCCAGTCGACAAGCCGCTGTCGGAGCAACTGGTCAAGCAGCTGATCGATGCGCGGCTAGCGGAGACTTCCGGCCCCCGGAGTTAGCCGACGTCCACCCCAGCGCGTCGGGCTTTTCGGCCTGCTTCATGGTCGCCTCCTGCCCATGCCCTTACGCCTGCGCGCCAGTACTCGTTCGATGCGCAACGATCAGGGCCGCCAAAAGTGGAATCGGCCAACCGACGATCAGCGATGCGATCAGGTAAACGACGAACGATCTGCCCTTTCGTTCGGCCAGGCGCCCGACAAGCAGTGCTGGCACGAGCCAGAGCAGCAGCAGCGCGAGCAGGCCGTACACATGGGCAGTCGTGACCGCGAGCATGCCGCGGTACTACCCATCCCCTCCGGATTCGATGCGCGAGTACCCGGCCCTCTACCTGCCGGCTTGAGGGGCGGAGTCGCGCGTTGAGCGCAGGTCTCGTTTAAGACACTTGATCTGTTTCCTGCTCTCGATCCTGGGCAAACAGAGGTCAGGCCCGGGCGGTTGGCACGATGCCGACCATCCGGGCCTTCTGATTGGGCGGTCCTCTTTCCGGCGTCAATGCCATCGCGTGCGACCTCGACTCAGTCCTCCCAGCGCAGCTCGCCGTCCTCCAATGCGGCACGCTCGATCTGCTCCAGCGCGAAATCGGTACGGCGATCGTCGACCATCGACTGCAACGCCTGTTCGATCGTCGGCGCCCACACGCGCCTTGCGACGACAACACGCTCGGACTCCTCGTCGAATTGCTTCCATTCCAGCTCCACCAGCGGCGCGCGCGCCGCGGGCGCGTCGTCGGGGATCGGCGCGCCCCAACCGCGCAAGGTGACCTGCGCCTGCCAGCCGTGCGGGCACAGCTCGCCCATCACCGACAGCGCCTGCCATTGGTCGCCGACCGGCTTCAGTCGGCGCGCGCGGCGGCGCATGTACAGGAAGATCGGCACGCTGACGAGGGCCATCAGCGCGATCACTAGACCGACGATCAGCGTGTCGTGGGCGGCCGGTGGATGCCCTCCAGCGCCCTGCGCCCCGTTGGCCAATATGAGCAGGCGGCCATGAGCGTTCATGGCATCTCCGTGGATGCTCTCGAACGGGCCCCGCGCGGTCGCCACCCGCTGCCTCTCATCGTGCTTAGAACTTAGTAGATCGTCGGCCAGATACGCACCGGTTGACCGCGATTCAGGGGGTTGGGACGGCGGAGCCGGGCAAAGCTGGACTGTCGCTGTCGCGCCTTCGCCCGCGAAACAGGGCAAACCCTCGATGAGCGTCGATCTCCGCATGATCGATCCCCGCGCGGTTGAGCCAATCCCGCAGATCGTCCATCCTCGGCGGCAGAGCGTGGCCGTTGCGCCGGCCGAGCTCGAACAGCAAGCGCTGCCTGCGCGCGCCCTCGCGCACGAACGTCGTGCCGATCACCTCCCCGCCCGGCTTCAGGCAGCGCGCGATCTCGCGCACCGCCCGCTCGGCGTCGTCGATCATGTGCAGGCCGCTATAGGAGAGGAACAGATCGGCCTGCGCGTCGGCGAACGGCAGGGCGGTCATGTCGGCGACGACGAACTCGACCTGCCCGAGCCCGCGCCGGGCCGCCCGGCGCTTGGCGCGCGCGAGCATCTCCTCCGACAGGTCCGCGGCGAAATAGCGCACCTGCGTGTGTGCGCGCAGGCCGCGAAAGGCCAAGCCTCCTCCGCACGGCACATCGAGAACCGTCGCTCCAGGGTCGACACCCGCGAGCGTCTCGTCCAGGCTGCGATACAGCGGCGCCAGGTCCACGCCCCACACCGCTCGGCCGATTCTCCGCATCAGCCACGGGCGCTCGATGCAGAAGTCGTAGGCCGCGCCGAACGGCCCCGCGCACTGGTTCTTCGCCGCCTTCGCCATCGCCGGCAGTCTCGCGCATGCGCCTGACATGCGCCGCGGCCCCGGCGTATGGTGGGCCGCGCTGTGACCGCCCGGAGGAGAAAGCCGTGCCCATCGTCAGGACCACCCAATCGACGCTCAGCTCCGTGCGCGCATGACCCTGCGCGCCGCCACGCGAGCCGACTGGCCGCGGCTGCTTGAGCTCAACGCCGCCTCGGTGCAGGAGCTCAGCCCGCTCGACGACGAGCGCCTGCGTTACATCCTCGCGCTCGTCCACAGTTGCCTCGTCGTCGAGAGCGACCGCGGCGAGGTCAGCGGCTTCGCGATCGCCGTCGCGCCCGGCGCGGACTACGACAGCGCCAACTACGCCTGGTTCGCCGAGCGCTATGAGCGCTTCCTTTACCTCGACAGGATCGCCGTCGCCGCCGAGGCGCGCCGCCGCGGAGTCGGCGCGCGCCTGTACGACGCGATGGAGCACGCCGCAGCGCCGTATCAGCGCATGGTCTGCGACGTGAACATCCAACCTCGCAATGACGCATCGCTGGCCTTTCACGCCGCGCGCGGCTACCGCGAGGTCGGCCGGCTGGCGCACGGCTCGGTCAAGACCGTCGCGCTGATGAGCAAGGAGCTCGCTGGCGTTTAGAGCACCTTCGAGAGGAAAGCGCGCGTGCGCTCGTGGCGCGGATTGCTCAGCACGTCCGCCGGCTGGCCCGACTCCACGACGACTCCCGCGTCCATGAACACGACCGTGTCGGCGACCTCGCGCGCGAAACCCATCTCGTGCGTCACGACGACCATCGTCATGCCCTCGCGCGCGAGCTGCTGCATCGCCGCGAGCACCTCGCCGACGAGCTCTGGATCGAGCGCCGACGTCGGCTCGTCGAACAGCATCAGCTTCGGTTCCATCGCCAGCGCGCGAGCGATCGCCACGCGCTGCTGCTGGCCGCCGGAGAGCTGCGACGGATACGCGTCGACCTTGTCGCCCAGGCCGACCTGATCGAGCAGCTCGCGTGCGCGCGACTGTGCGCGGTCGCGCGACTCGTTCTTGACGCGGATCGGCGCGCACGTGACGTTCTCAAGCGCCGTCATGTGCGGGAACAGGTTGAAGTGCTGAAAGACCATCCCGATCTGCGAGCGCTTGGACGCGACCTCCGATTCGCGCAGCTCGTGCAGCTTGTCGCCGACCTGGCGGTAGCCGACCAGTTCGCCGTCGACGGACAACCGCCCCGAGTTGATCTTCTCGAGGTGGTTGATGCAGCGCAGCAGCGTCGACTTGCCCGAGCCCGAGGGGCCGAGCAGGCACATCACTTCGCCTGCCTGCACCTCCAGCGAAACGCCCTTGAGCACCTCCAGGCGCCCGAAGCGCTTGTGCACCGCCTCGGCCTTGACCATCGGCTCGGCCATCATGTCGGTTCTTCGTGGCGAACAGACAGAAGCCCGGCGCGGATCCGCTCCAGTGGCGTCAAGCCGCGATCGCGTGCGCCGCGCCCGTAGTAGCGCTCGAGGTAGTACTGGCCGACGTACAGCACGCTCGTGCACACGATGTACCAGAAGCTCGCGGCGATCAGCAGCGGGATCGTTTTGAAGTTGACCGAGTAGATCAGCTGCGAGGCGTACAGCAGCTCGGTGACTACGATCACGCTCGCCAGCGAGGAGGTCTTGAGCATCGAGATCGTCTCGTTGCCCGTCGGCGGGATGATCACGCGCATCGCCTGGGGCAGCACGATCCGGCGCATCGTCTGCAGGCGCGTCATACCGAGCGACTGGGCGGCGTCGCCCTGACCGGGATCGACCGAGATGATCCCCGCGCGCACGATCTCCGCCATATAGGCGCCCTCGTTGAGCCCGAGCCCGAGGATCGCCGCCGTGAACGGCGTGATCAGCGTGTTCGCGTCGGCGTGGATGAACGACGGGCCGAACGGGATCCCGAGCGCGATCTTCGGGTACAGAGCCGCGATGTTGTACCAGAACAGCAGCTGCACGAGTACCGGCGTGCCGCGAAAGAACCAGATGTAGAAGGAGCTCGCCGACGACACCAGCCAGTTGGGCGAAAGGCGCATGATCGCCAGCACCACACCGAGCACGATGCCGATCGCCATCGCGATCACCGTCAGCTCGATCGTCACGCGCAGGCCGTGCAGGATGCGTCCGTCGAACAGGTATTCCCCGACGACGCCCCATTGGAAGTTCGGGTTCGTCGCGATCGAGCGGACGACCGCCACGGCCACCACGAGCACGATCGCCGCCACGACCCAGCGCCCGGGGCGCCGGACCGGGACGGCCGTGATGTCCTCGGGCCGCCCGGCCTGCTCCGGAGTCGGCTCGCCCGAGGACACCCGCTGCTACTCGATCGCTTGGCTCAGCTCTTCGCGCCGTCGATCGTCGGCGAGCTGATCGCGCCCGACTGAAGGCCCCATTTCGACAGGACCTTCGTGTATTCGCCGTTGGCAATGATCGCCTTCAGCGCAGCCAGGATCGGTTTGCTCAAGCCGCTTTTCTTGGGGATCGCCAGGCCGTACGGAGCGACTTCGTAGGGCGTGCCGATCAGCTTGAACGCGCCGTTAGACTGCTTGACCTGGTACTCGGCGATCGGCGAGTCGGCCATGCCGACTTCCGCGCGGCCACTGGACAGCGCGAGGTTGGCGCCGTTCTGGTCGGGGAAGCTGAGCACCTTGACGGCCGGTTTGCCGGCTTTCGTGCACTTCTTGGTCTGCTTTTCGGATTCTTCCTGCTCGACCGTACCCTTCTCGACCGCGACGCTTTTGCCGCACAGGTCGGCCACGGTGCTCACCGCCGGGTTCGCCGACGCCTTGGCGTAGAAGGAGATCCCAGCGGAGAAGTAGTCGACGAAGTCGACCGTCTTCTCGCGTTCCTTGGTGTCGGTGAACGACGAGGCGCCGAGGTCGTACTTGCCCGCCGCCAGACCGGGGATGATCGTGTCGAAGGTCGCATTGACGAACTTGACTTTCAGCCCCATCTGCGCGCCGACCGCGTCCATCAGGTCGACGTCCATGCCGATCACCGAGTGACCGTCCGGGGCGATGAACTCGTTCGGCGCGTAGGTCGCGTCCGAGGCGATCGTCAGCGTGCCTTTGGACTTGATCGCAGCAGGCACTTCGGCGGCGATCGACGCATTGGCGGCGCTCGTCGAAGCGGTCGTCGTGGAGCTGCTGGCGCTGCTGCTCGTGCTGCTGCTGCTGCCGCACCCCGCGAGCGCGACGATGACCAGCACTGGCGCAGCCATCGCGAGAACCGACTTTCTCATCTGGACTCCTACTCGATAGAACTTGACCGGACGGTCGAGGCCGGAAGTATAGGGTCGTAGAGGCCCACGGGTCCGGCCGCAAGCAGGTGGCCTGGCGCCGATAAGCGGGCCCGGCGGCCCGCGCGCTCAGATCTCCAGGTAGCGCAGCACGACGCGGCCGAGCACGAGGACGTCGCCGTTGTGCAGGTCGGCCTGCACGATGCGCCGGCCGTTGACGAACGTGCCGTTGGAGCTGCGATCGTCGAGCAGGCGCGCGCCCGTCGGGCGCGGCACGAGCATCGCGTGGCGGCGCGAGACCGACTTCTCGTCGAGGTGCAGGTCGGCCGACAGGCCGCGACCGATGTGCATCACGTCGGTCCCCAAGGGGATCAGCAGCGCCTCGCCCGTCCCCTGGACCTCCAGGAAGCGCCCAGGTCCGCTGGGGCGCTCGTGGATCGCCTTCTGACGGACGCTCTCATCGAGGCACGCGATCGCGTCTACGCGCTCGGTGTGGCCTTCTGCGGCTGCGGAGCGGCTCGGTGTCTGCGTGGTCATAGGGCTAGTAGATCCCATGCTACTCACGTGTTCCTCAAGAGCTGCGAAGAAACTGTTAAGTCCGTGATATACGGCCTACGCGGCCGGGTCAGGCATGCCGAGCACCGCCATCGCGGCAAACGCTACCACGCCTCCAGGAGCCCGCGTCGGCTACGGTCCCCCGCGATTCGCCGCCGCGGCTGGCGCAGAAGGCCTGCCGCGGCCGCCGCGGCGGTGCGTGACGAGCACGATCGCGGCGGTCCAGCTGAACAGCCAGACCCGCTTCGGCTAGCCACCGGTCGCGCCGACGCTGGCGTACCCTGCAGCTTGCATGCACGCGCTCCCGCTCGCCGTCTCCACCGACCTCGAGGCCGCGCTGCAGCTCGGCCCGCTGGCCCTCGTGAGCCTGCTCTACACGCGGCGCGCGCGCACGCTGGCGCGCACCGGGCACCCCGTCCCGGGCTGGCGCCAGGCATGCTTCTACGCAGGTTTCGTCGTGATCGCCGCCGCCCTCACGACGCTGGACTCGGCCAGCCAGGACCTGCTGTACATGCACATGGTCGAGCACCTGCTGCTCGGCGACATCGCCGCGCTGCTGATCGTGCTCGGGCTGACCGGACCGCTGATCGCCCCGATCCTGAAAATCAAGCTGTTCGAGCGCCTGCGCGTGCTCTCGCACCCGGCGATCGCCTTTCCGCTGTGGGCGATCGACCTGTACGTCTGGCACATCCCCTTCCTCTATCAGGCGGCGCTTCGCCACACCGGAGTCCACGCGCTCGAGCACGCGATGTTCCTTGCCTTCGGCGTGAATATGTGGCTGTGCCTGTTCGGCCCGCTGCCGACGCCGAGCTGGTTCGGCAACCTCGGGCGGCTGGGCTACATCGTCATCGTGCGCCTTGCCGGCACGGTGCTCGGCAACATCTTCCTCTGGTCCGGGGCCGTCTTCTACCCCTTCTACAGCCGCGGCGACGCGATCCACCACATCTCGCCGCTGGCCGACCAGAACATCGCCGGCGCGATCATGATGGTCGAGGAGTCCTTTCTCACGCTCGGATTGTTCTGCTGGCTGTTCCTGCGCGCCGCGCGCGAGGGCGAGGAGCGCCAGAACCTGCTCGACTACGCCCAGGCGCAGGGCCTGGAGCTCAGCGAGGCGCGCGCCGCGCGCGCCGTCGCCGCCGGGCGCGGGCCCGAGCTGCGCCGCCGCCTGGAGGCGCGTACGGAAACCGTCGAGCCCACCTGATCGCAGCGACGACGCTCGGCGCCGGTGCGGGCTGGGGGCATGCCGGCGAAAGTAGCCGGCTCAGCCGCCCGCTACAGCCGGGAGGATCGTCAGCTCGGCGCCGTCCTTGACGGGCGTCTTCAGACCGTCGAGGAAGCGGATGTCTTCGCCGGCGACGTACACGTTGACGAAGCGGCGCAGGCCGCCCTCGTCGTCGTACAGGCGCGAGCGCAGCTCGTCGTGGCGCGCGAACAGGCCGTCGAGGACCTCCTGCACGGTCGCGCCGTCGACCTCCGTCTCGGCCTCGCCGCCCGCCGCGGCGCGCAGCTGCGTGGGGATCTTCACGCGCACGGCCATCAGACTGTGACCGTCTGCGGCACCCCGGACTCGAATGCGTCGACCGTTGGCGCGATCGTGTGCGTCTCGAACGTGCCACGCACCGCGTCGAGCGTCTTCAGGCCCTCGCCGGTGATCACCAGCACGACGCGCTCGTCGGGGTCGATGTCGCCGCGCGCGGCGAGCTTTGCCAGCGTCGCCGTCGTGACGCCGCCGGCGGTCTCGGTGAAGACGCCGGTCGTCTCGGCGAGCAGCTTGATGCCCGCGCGGATCTCGTCGTCGGCGACGGAGTCCACGCCGCCACCCGTGCGCCGCGCGAGGTCCAGCGCGTAGGGGCCGTCGGCGGGGTTGCCGATCGCCAGCGACTTGGCGATCGTGTCGGGCTTGACCGGGCGGCACACGTCGTGGCCGTCGGCGAATGCGCTCGCCACCGGCGAGCAGCCCTGCGCCTGGGCGCCGTTCATGCTCGGCAGCTCGCCCTCGACCAGGCCGAGCTCGCGAAACTCCTCGAAGCCCCTGGCGATTTTCGTGAACAGCGAACCCGAGGCGATCGGCACGACGCAGCGGTCGGGCAGCTCCCAACCGAGCTGCTCGGCGATCTCGAAGGCCAGCGTCTTTGAGCCCTCGGCGTAGTAGGGGCGCAGGTTGATGTTCACGAACGCCCAATCGCGCTCTGCGCAAAGCTCCGTGCACAGGCGGTTGACGTCGTCGTAGTTGCCTTCTACGCCGACCAGTTTCGTCCCGTAAACGCCCGTCGCGAGCACCTTCTGCTCCTCCAGGTCCGCGGGGATGAACACGTAGGAGTCCAGTCCCAGCGCGGCGCCGTGCGCGGCGACCGAGTTGGCGAGGTTGCCGGTGGAGGCGCAGGCGATCGTCTCGAAGCCGAGCTCGCGAGCACGCGTGACGGCGACCGAGACGACGCGGTCCTTGAACGAGTGCGTCGGATTGGCTGCGTCGTTCTTGACCCACACCTCGCGCAGGCCGAGGCGCTCGGCCAGACGGTCGGCGCGAATCAGCGGCGTGCACCCGGCCGGCAGGCCGGCGCGCGAGGCCAGTCGCCCGGACGGCCCAGGGGGCCCGCCGGCGAGCGGCAGGAAGTCCGCGTAGCGCCAGATGTTCTGCGGTCCGCCCTGGATGCGCCGGCGCAGCTCGCCGACGTCGCTGCCGGTGCGGCTGTGGTCATAGGCGACCTCCAGCGGACCGAAGCATTGCTCGCAGACGTACAGCGCCTCGAGCGGGTACTCGGTCTTGCACTCCTTGCACTGCAGATGACTTGCTGCCATTGGGGGGCTCCTTCGCTCTAGTCTTCGCCTTGTCACGTGTGGCGAAGAGCGCGAGGCCCGCCACACATCACCTGGAATTGGCACCTTCCCGCCTGTGACTTGGCGGTGGTTGCCGGGGTTTCGCAGGGCCAGGCCCTCCACCCCTCTGGATGTGTACATCTGTTGTGCGGCAGTCTAGCAACGATCGCGGCGCAGGGAAAGTCGGCTATGCGTCCATCGGAGCCGCCAAACGGCGCCGGCGAGCCGCGCGGTAACGCTCGCCCACGAGCGGTGTAGGCCGGTGCAGATGAGCACCCCCCTGCGCGAGCAAGATCAGCGCTTCGTCGACGAAAACGCGGAACTGCGACCCGCCGCAACCGCGCACAAGCGGCGCATGCTGCTGATCGTCAACCCACATGCCGCGACCGTCTCCGACGGCCTGCGCAACCTCGTCGTGCACGCGCTCGCGAATCGCTTCACGGTCGAGGCCGTCGACACGCAGGCGCCCGGCCACGCCACCGAGCTGTGCCGCGAGTTCGCGCACGAGGGCTATGACGTGGTTGTCGCCTTCGGCGGCGACGGCACCGTCAACGAAGCCGCCAACGGCCTGCGCGGCAGCGAAACGCCGCTGTGCGCGCTCCCCGGCGGCTCGGCCAACGTGTTCGCGAAGATGCTCGGCATCTCCGGCGAGCTCGTCGAGGCCACCGAGCACCTGCTCGCGATGGCCGACGACTGGCGCGTTCGCCGGGTCGACCTCGGCGTCGTCAACGAACGCTGCTTCACGTTCAACTCGGGCGTCGGCCTGGACGCCAGCGTCGTCGAGCGGGTCGATGCGCGCCCGCGGCTGAAGGCGCGGTTTGGCCCTTACTTCTTCGCCTGGCAGGCGCTCGCGTCGTTCCTGCGGCGCTATCTCGTGCGTCCGCCGAGGATGGACGTCGAGGACGGCCAGCGCACGCTGCACGCCGTCACCGCGATCGTGCAGAACGGCGCGCCGTTCACCTACTTCCACGACCGCCCCGTGGAGATCGCCGAGGGCGCCTCGCTTGACTCGGGACGGCTCGTCGGTGCCCTGCTTCATCGCGCCACCCCCCTCGGCCTCTCGCTGCTCGGCATGCGCGCGATGCTGCCTCGCACGCGCGTCGTCGGGCACCGCAACATCACCGGCCTGCAGCCGCTGAGCGAGCTGACCGTGCGCAGCGCCGACGGCCGCCCGCTGCCGTTGCAGGTCGACGGCGACTTCCTCGGCTACGTCGACGAGGCGCGCTACTCGATCCTCCCCGGCGCGCTCAACGTCGTTTCCTAGCCTCCAGTAGGCGGACACTGGGCAAGCCGGCACCGAGCGCGACGCAGACCGATCGAAGATCGGCCAGCGCCGGCCAGTGTTCGCCTACGCGCCGGCGCCGGGGGTGACGCGGTATGCGTCGAACACCGAGTCGATGTTGCGCATGCGCGTGATCGCGCCCTTCAACGTGTGCGTGTCGGCAACCTCCACGACGAAGCGGTTCTTGACCATTGGAGGCGTGGAGAGGCAGCGCGCTTCGAGGATGTTCGCCCCGGACTCCGAGAACACACGCGAGAGATCCTCCAACAGGCGGTGGCGATCCCACGCATCGATCTGTATTTCCACTACGAACGCAGTCGACTGATCCCCATCCCAAGAGACGTTCGTGAAGCGCTCCGGGTCCTTGCCCAGCAACGCGGCGTTCGGGCAGTCTTCACGGTGGATCGTGATGCCGCGTCCGAGTGAGATGTAGCCGACGATCTCATCGCCCGGCACCGGCCGACAGCACTTGGCCAGGCGCAGCATCACGTCCTCGACGCCCTCGACCTTGATCCCGTACTGCTCGGAGGATTTCGTCGGGCGCCGGCGCTGGCGACCCACGCGCAACAGGTCGGCCGCGGTGTCGTCTCCGTCGGCGGCCTCGCCCTGCTTGAGGCGCTGCATGACCTTGCCGACGACCAGCTTCGGCGAGATCTTCGCCGCGCCCAGCGCGATGTAGAAGTCGTCGGCCTTGCGGTAGCCGACCTCGCGAATCACGTCCGCGAGGATCGCCGAGCCGGTGATCTTCTGCGCCGGCAGGCCCTGTTTGCGCAGGTGCTCCTGCAGCAGGTCGCGTCCGGTGTGCTCGGTGTCCTGGCGCGACTCGGCCTTGAACCAGGCCTTGATCTTGTTGCGCGCGCGCGTCGTCTTGACCGTCGCAAGCCAGTCGCGCGAGGGACCTCGCTCTCGCTTGGCCGTGAGGATCTCCACGATGTCGCCCGAGCGCAGCTCGTAGTGCAGCGGCACGATCTTGCCGTTGACGCGCGCGCCGACGCAGCGGTGGCCGATCTCCGTGTGCACCTCGTAGGCGAAGTCCAGCGGCGTCGCCCCGGCCGCCAGCGACTTGACCTGGCCCTTGGGCGTGAACACGAAGACCTCTTCCTCGAACAGGTCCGTGCGCAGCGTCTCCATGAACTCGCGCGGGTCTGACAGGTCCTTCTGCCAGTCGAGCATCGAGCGCAGCCACTTGAGCTTGGCGTCGCCGTTGGAGCCCTCGTTGTCGGCGCCGTCGGTCGCCGTCCCATTTGGCCCGACCTTGTAGACCCAGTGCGCGGCCACGCCGAACTCCGCCATCTCGTGCATCTCCTGCGTACGGATCTGGATCTCCAGCGGGCGTCCCTCGGGACCGATCACCGTCGTGTGCAGCGACTGGTACATGTTGAACTTGGGCATCGCGATGAAGTCCTTGAAGCGCCCCGGCAGCGGCTTCCACAGCGAGTGGATCACGCCGACCGTGCCGTAGCAGTCCTTCACCGAGTCGACGATCACGCGCATCGCCGTCAGGTCGTAGATCTCGTTGAACTCGCGGCCCTTCTTGGTCATCTTCGAGTAGATCGAGTAGAAGTGCTTCGCGCGCCCGGCGATCTGCGCCTGGATGCCCAGCTCGCCCAGCTCGCGCGCCAGGTATTCGCCGGCCTCTGAGACATAGCCCTCGCGGTCCTCGCGCTGTTGCGCGACCAGGCCCTTGATCTCCTGATACTTGCGCGGGTGAAGCGTCGCGAACGCGAGATCCTCGAGCTCCCACTTCAGCGCGTGGATTCCCAGGCGATGCGCCAGCGGCGCGTAGATCTCCAGCGTCTCGCGCGCCTTGTCCATCTGCTTCTGCTTGGGCATCGCGTCGATCGTGCGCATGTTGTGCAGACGGTCGGCGAGCTTGATCAGGATGACCCGCACATCGGTGGCCATCGCCACCATCATCTTGCGGTAGTTCTCCGCCTGCGCCTCGTCGTGGGACTGGAAGGTGATCCCCGTCAGCTTCGTCACCCCGTCGACGATTGCCGCGATGTCCTCGCCGAAGCGCTCGCGCACCTCCTCCAGCGACGCCGAGGTGTCCTCGACCGTGTCGTGCAGCAGCGCCGCGCACAGCGTCTCGGTGTCCAGGCGCATGCCCGCGCAGATCCGCGCGACGCCGACCGGGTGCACGATGAAGTCCTCGCCCGACTTGCGCCGCTGCGCAGCGTGGTGCTCGCAGGCAAACACGAACGCGTCCTGCACGCGCGCGCGGTCGATCTCCACGGCCGAGTCCGCCGCGTGCTCGGAGACGATCGCGAACAGGTCGTTGAGCAGGCGCCGCTCGGGCTCTGACAGGTCCAGGCGCTGCGCCGGGCGGTTCGCTGCGCGGCGCTCGACGGCGACCCCCCCGTCGGCCGGTCGGCGCCCCGCCTGGTCTGGGCCCTGGAGGCCGGGCTCAGGTGGGCGCTTGGGGCGCGGCTGCTCCGCGACGTCGGTGCTCTGCGGGATGTTCGGTTCCTTGGCCACGGCCATGTTCATAGGGTAGGGGACGGCCCACCGGGATTGAAGCGGCTAGGGCAGCGCGAACAGAACCAGCTCGCCCTCGCCGGACTCATCGGCCGCCGGCGGCGACCGCTGCTCGGGCGGCGGCAGTCTTGCAACCTCGATCGCCGCAGCCGCGGGGACCGCGTGGCGCAGCACCAGGCGCGGCTCTGACACGCCGCGCCACTCGTTGACCTCCAGCGTGAACGTCGCTTCCACCGGCGCTCCGTCGGCCACCGGCAGGCCACCCCCGGTGCCGAACGCGACCGCCCGTGCGCGCGCCCCTCGCGAGCGCACGGTGAAGCGAACGTGCTTGCCTTCGCCCATCGCGCGGCCATCGGAGAAGGTCGCGTCCTGCACCATCAGCGACACGCCCGGATTGGCGCGGCCGAAGGGCGCCAGCGTCCGCAGCTCCTCGGCGAGCTCCATGCCCAGCTCGTCGCCGCCGACCACGGCGTCGACGCGCTCGACCGGCGCCAAGTCCGCGGGCGCGAGCACGCTCACAGCATGCGCGTCCATGGCCTGCGCGAAAGCCTGCACGCATGCGGTGTCGATCTGCAGGCCGGCCGCCGCGCGGTGCCCGCCGTGGCCGGTCAGGTGCTCGCTGCACGCGTCCAGTGCGCCGAGCAAGTCGAACGCACCGATGCTGCGGCCCGAGCCCCGCCCGCCCGCTCCGTCGAGGGCGATCAGCACGACCGGGCGGTTGTGGCGCTCGACCAGGCGCGACGCCACGATGCCGATCACGCCCGCGTGCCAGCCCTCGCCCGCCAGGACGTACGCGCCGCGCTCGCCGAGCTCGGCGATCTGCGCTTCGGCCTCCCAGCGGATCCGCGTCTCGACCTCGCGGCGCTCGGCGTTGGCGCGGTCGAGCTCAGAGGCGATCAGCGCCGCGCGCTCGGCGTCCTCGGTGAGGATCAGCTCGAGTCCCGCGTCGGCGCGGTACATGCGCCCCGCCGCGTTGATGCGCGGGGCCAGCGCGAAGGCGACCGAGCGCTCGTCGACGCGGCTCGGATCGACCCGCGCCGCGCGCATCAGCGCGCGCAGCCCCGGCTTGCGCGTCGATGCCAGCGCGCGCAGCCCGCGTCGCACGAGCGTGCGGTTCTCGCCGATCAGCGGGACCACGTCGGCGATCGTCGCCAGCGCGACGAGGTCGAGGTCGCGCTCGAGCTCTCCCGCGTCGCGCCCGGCCGCCTCGAACACCGCCTGCGCAAGCTTGTAGGCGACCGCCGTCGCGCACAGCTCCGCGCACGGGTAGCCACATACAGCCGGGTGCACGATCGGCGCGCGCGGCAGCCGCCCGTCGGCGCGCGGAGAGTGATGGTCGGTGACCACCACCTGCAGGCCTAGCTCGAGTGCCAGCTCGACCTGCTCGACGGCCGTGATCGCGCAGTCCACGCTGATCAGCAGCCGTGTCCCGCGCGCCGCCAGCCGGCGCACGGTCGGCTCGCCCAAGCCGTAGCCGTCGGCGGCGCGATCGGGCAGATAGGAGTCGACGTCGGCGCCGAGCGCTCGCAGCGCGCGCACGAGGATCGCCGTCGAGCACACGCCGTCGACGTCGTAGTCGCCGTGAATCGTGATCCGCCGGCCGTCGCGCACGTGCGCGAGGACAACCTGCACCGCCTCGTCGATGCCGGCGAACTGGCGATGGTGATGCTGCTCGTCGGCAGCGAGGAAGGCCCGCGCCCGCTCCGGCGCGTCGTGCCCGCGGCGGACGAGAACCTGTGCCAGCGCGCGGCTCACCCCCAACTCGCGCTGCAGGCAGACGACCGCCTCGCTGGGACAAGGCGCGATCTCAAAGCGTGGCTGCTGCATCGCGGCCACACTACGGTCAGCGCGAGACGGAACTGCCGACAGGCGCGCGCAGCGCCCTAGTGGTTCTGGTGGCGTTCCCGGCGCATGCCCTCTAGATACACGACCGCCATGCCGAGCAGCGCGCCGGGAATCGCGTAGAGCACGACCGCCACGTCGGTGGCGTTCTGCCCGGGGATCTTCAGCGCGGAGACCTTCACGCTGTAGATGATCAGCCCGACGACGATCGCCCCCACGAGCGAGCCGACGAAGGCTCCGACGATGCCGCCCCAGAAGCGGTCCGGCAGGAAGATCGTGTAGTGCCAGATGGCCAGTCCCATCATCACCCAGGCGAGCAGTCCCATCAGCGCCTCCCATGGCGCTTGTTGCGCGGTCGTTTGCGTTTCGCTGCCGGCTTGTCTTCCTTGAGCACAAGGTCCTCAGGCGTCAGGTCGGCGGCGGGGTCGCGCTCGGGCGACTGCGGCTCGCCGCGCTCCGGTTTCGCCGGCGGCGCCTGCTCGGCGACGCCGGCGCCGGCCGACCTGCCGCGCGCGCGCTGCTCGACCGGTCCGCGGGCGCCCGTCGCCGTGGGCGGCTTGCCCTCGACGTCGAGGTCGCGAACCAGTTCCTGGAACTCGTCGCGCGAGATCTGCTCACCGGGCGCCTCCGGGGCGATCAGGCTGCCGCGGCGCGAGCGGCGACGTTTGCGGTCAGGCTCGACGTCGGCCGGTTCGCCGGCGACCGTCGTGGCGTACGCGGGCACCGCGCCGAGCTCGCGCACGATCCGCGCGCGGCGGTTGCGGTAGCTGCCCTCGCGCTCCTTCCAGTGCGTGAGCACGGGCGAGGCGATGAAGATCGACGAGTACGCCCCCGAGGCGACGCCGACCATCAGCGCGAAGGCGAAGTCCTTCAGCGTTTCGCCGCCGAACAGCAGCAGCGCGACCACCGGCAGCAGCGTGCAGAAGCTAGTCGCCAGCGATCTCGTCAGCACCTCGGACATCGAGCGGTTGACGATCTGCGAGAAGGCGGCACGTGGCATTCGCGGAACGTTCTCGCGCACGCGGTCGAACACGATGATCGTGTCGTACAGCGAATAGCCGAGGATCGTCAGCAACGCCGCGACCGTGGACGTCGTGACTTCGCGGCCGGTCAACGAGTAGACGCCGGCCGTGATCAGCAGGTCGTGCATCAGCGCGATCAGCACGGGGACCGCGTACTTCCACTCGAAACGCAGCGCGATGTAGGCGGAGATCACCAGCAGCGACGCGATGATCGCGATGATCGCGCTGTTGGCGACCGTTTTACCGAATGTCGGGCCGATCGAGGTCGAGGAGAGGTTCTTCGTGTGGAGTTTCGTTTCCAGCGCCGTCCGAACGTTGCTGAGCCCTTGCGGCGCGAGCGTCTTCGTGGAGATCTGATAGCCGCTGCCGCCGATGTTCTTGTTCGTGATTTTCTGGACCTGCGCGCTGCCGTAGCCGGTCGACTTCATCACCGATTCGACCTGGCTCTCGCTGACCGGCTGCACGAACGCGGTCTGGATGCGCGTGCCGGACTTGAAGTCGATGCCGAAGTTCAGTCCCTTGCCACCGATCGCGATTGCGCCGATCAGCAGGATCGTGCCCGACAGCGAGAAGAACCACTTCGAGGCGCCCATGAAGTCAAACGTCCAGCCTTTGCCGCGCCGAGCCGCGCCGAGCGCAGCGGGGTGCGAGACGAGTTTGGAGCGGCCCATCGCGCCGAGCGCCGCCTGCGTCGCGAGCACGGCGGTGAACAGCGAGACGAGCGTGCCGATGCCCAGCGTGAACGCAAAGCCCTTGACTTCGGCGGTCGCCAGCGCGAACAGGATGAACGCGGTCATGAACGTCACCACGTTGGCGTCGACGATCGCCGCGAAGCCGCGGCGGTAGCCGGTGGCGATGCCCGAGATGATCGATCTTCCCCCGCGGATCTCCTCCTTGACGCGCTCGAAGATCACGATGTTCGCGTCCGCCGCGACGCCGATCGTGAGGATCAGGCCGGCGATGCCCGGCAGCGTCAGCGTGATCGGGATCAGCTTGATCAACGCGAAGAAGTAGATCCCGTAGATCACCAGGCCGCCGATCGCGATCGCGCCGAGCACGCGGTAGAACAGCAGCAGGAACAGGCAGACGATGCCGAAGCCGACGAGGCCCGCGACGAGGCCCTGGTTGAGCGCCGTTTTGCCGAGCGTCGCGGAGATCTGCGAGTTGGAGATCGGTTCGAGCTTGATCGGCAGCGCGCCGGATTGCAGCTCGTTGGCGAGTTCCTGTGCGGAGGTGATCGTGAAGCCGCCGGAGATCTGCGAGCCGGTCGCTGCGTCGATCCCTTCGGGGTACTTGGTGTAGTCGATCGACGGCGTCGTGATCAGCCCTTCGTCGAGCACCACGGCGAAGTGCTGCAGCGTCGCTTCCTTGCCGCCGGAGCCGGGCAGCTGGGCTTCCTGGCCGCGATGGGCGATCTGCTTGGTGACCTTTTCGAAGACGCCCTTGCCGTAGTTGGTGAAGCCGAACGTGACATTCGGCGCGCCTGTGCCGCCGTTGCCTTCGTCGAAGCTCTGCGTCGGGTTCTTGACGTCCGCGCCGGTCAGCACCGGGTCGTCCTTGATCACGTACCAGCTGTTCGGGCTTTTGTTCGTGACTTTGCCCGTTTTTTCGTTTTCGATCGGACGCGCTCGAACCAGCACTGTGCCGGGGTTGACACGCACCGCCTTGACGTTCGGGCCCCTGGTGAACCTGTTTTCGCTGAACAGGTTGGCTTCGGTTTCATCGGGGCCGCGCAGAACCTTTTCGTGCTTGGGTTCGAGCAGGTACCAGGTGCCGTAGATACAGCCTCCGACCTGCTGCGACGTGCAGCCCCGGCTCCACGTCGTGTCGGTCTTGCGCAGTTCCGGCGCGCGTTTCTGCGCGCGCAGAACCGCCTCGTACTCGGGCAGGCCGAACTGCGACGCCCCCGCCTGGGCGCCGCCTGTGACGGTCGGCACGGGCGACGGCTTGCCTTCGGGGCCGATCACGTTGGGCTCCCAGTCATAGAAGAACAGCTGAGCGGTCTTGCCGACCTCCTTTTCCGCCAGTTTCGCGTTGCTCACGTCCGGCAGGGCGACGTTGATTTCATCGGCGCCCGAGCGCTGGATTTCCGGCTGGGCGACGCCGAGCTTATCGACGCGCTTGCGCATGATGTCGATCGCGCGGTTGAGCGATTCGGCGTCGACTTTCGACTGCGCCGTGGGCTTGGCCTGATAGACGAGCTCGACGCCACCCTTCAGGTCGAGGCCGAGCTTGGTCTTTTTCGCCGTGATCACCGCGACGGAGGCGGCGACCAGGCCGGCGACGATCAGCAGGATCAGCGTGTTGCGTCGGCGGTCGGTCATGACCAGTTCAGACTACTTGTCGGGGGTCAGCACGAGCAAGAGCCCGCCGTCGTCGTCATACGCCGGAAACAGGTCCGCCTTGGCGCTCGCCGCGTGGTCGCGTTCGCCGCTGACCTGCACCGGCACCTCGAGTTTGCGCACGCCCCACTCCAGGACGGTCTCCACGGGGTCGTCGCCATTTGAGAAACGAAGGCCGAGAACGCGCTCGACGCGCTGGCCGATCACCTCTTCCTCCTCCAGCCCGGTGAAGGCGAAGGAGTTCTTGCCGCAGCCGATCACCCGGCCCTCGCCGTCGCAGACGAAGAACGCCGCGTCAGGCGCGGGGTAGTAGTCGTCGAGCAGTTCGAAGAGGAACGCGAAGCCACACTTCGAGCAGCCCTTGCGCTGGCGCGTGAAGCCGATGTTGCGGTCGACCTCGGTGGTGCGGTGACCGCAGTTGGGGCAGATGAACGGGTGTGCCATGGATCGATACAGACTACGCAAGCCTAGCCATCCAGGACCCCGGTGACGGCCGCGCCGGATGCTCGACTGTCAGGGGCGGCTCGCAGGCCTTGCGGCGCTCGCTCAGAAAAGCGCCTGGTCGTCGGCCACCGGAGCCTGCAGGCCCATGTGCGCGAAGGCCGCAGCCGTCGCCGCGCGCCCACGCGGCGTGCGCTTGATCAGGCCCTCCTTCAGCAGATACGGCTCGTACACGTCCTCGATCGTGTCCTGCTCCTCGCCCACGGCGACCGCGAGCGTCGACAGCCCGACCGGGCCGCCGTCGAACTTCACGCAGATCGCGCGCAGGATCTCGCGGTCCAGGCGATCGAGGCCGAGCTCGTCGACCTCGAGCATCTCCAGTGCCGCCTGCGCCGCGCGCGCGGTCACGACACCCTCCATGCGCACCTCGGCGAAGTCGCGCACGCGCTTGAGCAGACGATTGGCTACACGCGGCGTTCCTCTGCTGCGGGCCGCGATCGCCACCGCGCCGTCGTCGTCGAGCTCGATTTCGAGGATCCCCGCCGAGCGGCGCACGATCGTCGCGAGATCGTCCACCGCGTACGGTTCAAGGCGCGCCTGGATGCCGAATCGGTCGCGCAGCGGCGTCGTCAGCAGGCCGGTGCGCGTGGTCGCGCCGACGAGCGTGAACGCCGGCAGCTCGAGCGTCACCACGCGCGCGCCGGCGCCTTGGCCGACGGTGATCGGCAGCCGTTGGTCCTCCATCGCCGGGTAGAAGGTCTCCTCCAGCGTGCGCGGCAGGCGGTGGATCTCATCGACGAAGAACACGCTGCGCGGCTCGAGCGCCGTGAGGAAAGCGGCGACGTCTCCCTTTCGCTCCAGTGCCGGGCCGGCGGTCTGAACGAACGGCACGTCCAGCTCGGCGGCGACGATCTGCGCCAGCGAGGTCTTGCCCAGGCCGGGAGGGCCGGCGAGCAGCAGGTGGTCGAGCGCGTCGCCGCGGGCGCTGGCCGCCTCGATCGCGACCGACAGCTGCTCGCGCAGCGACTCCTGGCCGACGAAGTCCTCCAGGCGTTTGGGGCGCAGCGAACGGTCGAGCTCGTCCTCGGCGACGAGATATGGCGTCTGGATGCGCGACGTCTGCGGCGTCACGATCGCCTCGCCGCTCATGATCCCGACCGCGCCAGGCGCAGCGCGTGCGCGAGCAGCTCCTCGGCGCTCTCGCCCTCGGCGTCGATCAGCAGCCCGTCGGCTTCGCCGGGCGCATAGCCCAGCTCGATCAGCCCGGCGCGCGCGAGCCCGCGACCGGTCCCCGTGTCGTGCGCATCGTCGCGCGACCCGCGCGAGGCGAGGATCGATTCGCCGGCAGCCTCGCCGTCGCTGCGCACGACGACCTTCTCGCGCAGCTCGACGATGATCCGCTCGGCCGTTCGCTTGCCGATTCCGGGCACGGCCTGAAAGCGCGCTGCGTCGCCCGCGGCGATCGCCGCGATCAGCTCGCGTGGAGAGCCGCCGGAGAGGACCGCGAGCGCCACCTTCGGCCCGACCGCCTGGACGGACAGCAGCATCAAGAACAGGTCACGCTCATGTTCGGCTGCGAAGCCGTACAGCGCGAGCGCGTCGTCGCGCACGATCAGGTGCGCGTGCAGCGTCACCTGCTCGCCGATCGGCGGCACGTGACGCAGCGTCTCGCCCGACACGGCGGCGCGATAGCCGACGCTGTCGCAGAGGATCACGACATGGTCGGCGCGGCGCACGGCGACCTCACCACGCAGCAGCGAGATCATGCGCCCGCCCGCGACAGCGCGCGCGACAGCGGCGCGCAGTTGACGTGACAGATCGCCACGGCGAGCGCGTCCGCTGCATGGTCCGGTCGCGGCTGGTGCTCGAGGCAGAGCAGCGCCTGGACCATGCGCGCGACCTGGTCCTTGGCGGCGCGGCCGTTGCCGCAGACGGCGCCCTTGACCTGCTGGGGCGTGTATCCGGTGCAGGGAAGCCCGCGCTGGCCGGCCGCGAGCATGACGACGCCGCGCGCGTGGCCGACGGCGAACGCGGTGCGCACGTTCTGGCCGAAGTACAGCTCCTCGAGCGCCACCGCGTCGGGCTCGTGCGCGCAGATGAGCCGCTCGATCTCCTCGTGGATGTCGGCCAGGCGCCGCTCGTGCGGGCTGTCCGAGCGCGTCTCGATGACGCCGCCGTCGAGTGCCGCCAGGCGCCCGCCGCGGCGTGTGACGACGCCGTAGCCGGTGTTGGCCAGGCCAGGGTCTATGCCGAGGACGATCACGCTTGCAGGATTCTGCGCCCGTCACCGGACGCCTGCCTGCCGGTGCCCGCGAGGGTGGCGTACGCTGCGCTGCAGATGAGCGCCGAGCGGATCGACTTCGCCGCCGAGGGCCTGCTCGACGGGCTCGAGGGCGGGCAGCGCGCCGAGCGCCTGGCCCTGCTCGAGCAGCTCGCGGGAGAAGGCGTGCCGCTGTCGGAGCTGCGCCGCAGCACGACGGCCGGCTCGATCATGTACCTGCCGGCCGACCGCGTGATCGTCGGCAGCGAGCGCTACACCGCGGCCGAGATCGCAGCCTTGAGCGGCATCGAGGAGGACTTTCTGATCGCCGCGCGCCGTGCGATGGGACTGCCGATCCCCGAGAAGGACGAGGCGATCTACACCGAAGCGGAGCTGGAGTCAGCACGGATGACGCACGTGGCCCGCGATGCGGGGATCTCCGACGACGAGCTGCTGGACCTGATGCGCGTGCTCGGGCGCAGCCTCTCGCAGGTGGCCGAAACGCTGCGCGCGCTGCCGCTGAAACTCGTGCTCGAGCCGGGCATGAGCGAGCCGGAGCTCGCCAACCGCTACGCCCAGGCGGCCGGCACGCTGTATCCGCTGGTCAACCCGCTCGTCGAGAGCGTGCTCACGCTGCACCTCAAACACGCCACGCAGAGCACGGTCGTCAGCGCGCTGGAGCGAAGCGGCGGCCGGCTGCCGGGCTCGCGCGAGGTGACCGTGTGCTTTGCCGACCTGGTCGGCTTCACGCGGCTGGGCGAGGAAGTCGCGCCAGACGAGCTGGGGCGCCTGGCGATGCGCCTGGAAGCGCTCGCGACCGACGTGGTCGAGCCGCCGGTGCGCCTGGTCAAGACGATCGGCGATGCGGCAATGCTCGCCTCCCCCGAGCCGGAGCCGCTGCTCGGCGCCGCGCTCGGCCTGATCGACGCCGCCGACGCCGAGGGCGAGGAGTTTCCGCAGCTGCGCGCCGGGGCGGCGACCGGCCAGGCGCTGCCGCGCGCGGGCGACTGGTTTGGCAGGCCGGTAAACCTCGCCAGCCGCATCACCGCCGTCGCACGGCCGGGCAGCCTGCTCGTCGAGCGCGAGCTGCGCGAGAACGTCGCCGGCCCGTATCGCTGGTCGTTCGCCGGCGAGCGCCGGCTGCGCGGCATCCGCGGGCCGGTGCCGCTTTATCGCGCCCGGCGCGAGATGTCCGACGGCGCCTAGCCCGCGACGCGTTCGAGCACGTCGGCAGGCGCGTCGAAGTTGGCGTGCACGGCTTCGACGTCGTCGCTCTCTTCCAGCGAGTCGATCAGGCGCAGCAGCGAGCCGGCGTGGCTCTCGTCGACTGGCACGAGCGCCGAGGGCCGGTAGGCCATCTCGGCGCTGTCCAGCTCCACGCCGGCCTGCTCCAGGGCGTGGCGCACGGCGGTGAAGTCGGCGGGCTCGGAGACGACCTCGAAGACGTCGTCGTCGACGGAGATGTCCTCGGCGCCGGCCTCGACTGCGGGCAGCAGGTCGTCTTCGGAGTAGCGCGTGGCGTCGACGACGATCGTGCCCTTCTTGTCGAACAGGTAGGCGACGGAGCCGGGCTCGCCGAGGCTGCCGCCGTGCTTGGAGAAGGCGTGGCGGACGTCGGCGCCGGTGCGGTTGCGGTTCTCGGTCATCGCCTCGACGAGCAGTGCCACGCCGCCGGGGCCGTAGCCCTCGTAGAGCACCGTCTCGATCGCGTCGGCCTCGCCGCCCTCGCCGGTGCCCTTGGCGATCGCGCGCTCGATGTTGTCCTTGGGCATGGACGCTTCCCTGGCCTTGCGGATCGCCAGCTCGAGCGACGGATTGCCGACGGGATCGCCGCCGCCGTCGCGCGCGGCGACCATGATCGCGCGCGTCAGCTTGGAGAAGTGCTTGCCGCGGCGCGAGTCCACGACGGCCTTCTTGTGCTTGATGCTGGCCCACTTGGAGTGTCCTGACATGCACTTCAGTCTACGAGCCCCGCGCGCTCGTGGTCGCCGCGGAGTGCGCGTGCGCGCACCCGCGAAGTCTCCCCGCCGGCGCATAGGATGGGCTCGATGGACACCTCCCCACCCCCGGAGATCTTCAAGGCGTATGACATCCGTGGCCTGTACGGCGAGCAGATCGACGGCGACGTGGCCGAGCGCATCGGCCGCGCGTTTGCGCACGTGCTCTCCGGCCTGGCGGGCAAGCCGGTAGGGGCGCTGCGCGTGGGCCTCGGGCGCGACATGCGCTTGAGCGCGCCGGAGCTCTCGGCGCGCTATCGCGAGGGGCTGGTGAGCGCGGGTGCGCACGTGATCGACGCCGGGCAGGTCGGCAGCGAGATGCTCTACTACCTCGTCGGCTCACGCGAGCTCGATGGCGGCCTGATGTGCACGGCGTCGCACAACCCGAAGGCCTACACGGGGGCAAAGCTCGTGCGCGAGGGCGCGATCGCGCTGTCGGGCGACACCGGCATCGAAGACATCCGCGAGCGGGTGCAAGCTGACGCCGACGGCGAGGCCGAGCGGCGTGGAACCGTCGAGGAGATCGATATTTATGAGGAGTTTCAGTCTGCGGTGCTGCGCTTCATCGATGCCGACACGGTCCGCTCGTCGCCCAGGCCGCTGAGGGTCGTCGTCGACGGCGGCAATGGCATGGCCGGGCGGATGGTCGGGCCGGTGCTGGAGAGCCTGGGGCTGGAACTGGTCGAGACCTACTGGACGCCCAACGGCAACTTCCCCGACCACGAGCCCAACCCGCTGCTCCCGGAGAACCGCAAGCTGATCATCGAGCGGGTGCGCGAGACGGGTGCCGATCTGGGCATCGCCTGGGACGGCGACGCCGACCGCTGCTTCTTCATCGACGAGACGGGCGCGTTCGTCGACGGCGACTTCCTCACGGCGCTGCTGGCCGAGTCGCTGCTGGCCAAGAGCCCGGGCGAGGCGATCCTCTATGACGTGCGCGCCTCGCGCGCGGTGCCCGACACGGTGACGGCGGCCGGCGGGACGCCGTACATCAACCGCGTCGGGCATGCGTTCTTCAAGACGCGCATGCGCAAGGAGGGCTCGCTGTTCGGCGGCGAGGTATCCGGCCACTACTACTTCCGCGACTTCTACTGCGCGGACTCGGGCACGATCCCGGCGCTGCTGGTGCTGGAGCTGCTGTGCGACGCGGGCAAGTCGATGTCGCAGCTGCTGGCGCCTTACCACGCGCGCTACTTCATCTCCGGCGAGGTCAACTCCGAAGTCGACGATCCGCTGGCGAAGATCGAGGAGATCGCCGAGCGCTACTCCGACGCCGAGCAGAAACGTCTCGACGGGATCTCGATCGACTATCCGGACTGGCACTTCAACGTGCGCGCCTCGAACACCGAGCCGCTGCTGCGCCTGTGTCTGGAGTCGCTGAACTCGGTCGAGGACATGGCCGGACGCCGCGACGAGGTTCTTGCGCTGATCCGCTCGTCCGCGACGACCGGGTCGTGAGCGAGGAGGACGACCAGCGCGCAGAGCGCGAGCAGTTGGCGGTCGCAGCAGAGGCCGGCATCCACCGCCTGGCGATTCCCACGCCGTTTCGCGTGGGGCGCATCAACGCGTACCTGATCGAGGACTCGCCGCTGACGCTGATCGACTCGGGCCCGAACTCGGCGAAGGCGCTGGACGAGCTCGAACAGGCGCTCAAGGCACGCGGTCACTCGGTGCAGGACATCGAGCTGTTGATCGTCAGCCACCAGCACCTCGACCACTTCGGGCTCGCGAGCATCCTGGCGCGCCGCTCGGGCGCGGAGGTGGCGGCGCTGGACGTGCTGGCCCCGTACCTCGCGCACTACGGCGAGCAGGCGGACGCCGACGACGCGTTCGCCGAGAGCCTCATGCTGCGCCACGGCATCCCGCCTGAAGTCGTCACGGCGCTGCGCGCGGTCTCGGCGGGCTTTCGCGGCTGGGGCGCGGCGGTGGAGGTGACGCGCTCGCTCGCCGACGGCGAGGAGCTGCGCATGCGCGATCGCACGCTGAAGGTGCTGCACCGGCCCGGCCACAGCCCGTCGGACACGGTCTTTTATGACGACCGCGCGGACAGCGGCCGGCCGTCGCTGCTGCTGGGAGCCGACCACCTGATCAAGCACATCTCCTCCAACCCGCTGCTCGCGCGCCCGCTCGGCGTCGAGACCGACTCTTCGGGCCCCCGACCGCAGGCGCTGGTCACGTACATCGACTCGCTCGCCAAGACGCGCGCGATGGACGTGTCGCTCGTACTTCCCGGCCACGGGCCGCCGATCGTCGAGCACGCGGCGCTGATCGACGAACGCATGCGCATGCACGTCAGGCGTGCGGAGAAGATCCGCCGGCTGATCGAGGTCGAGCCGCGCACGGCGCACGAGATCGCGCACGAGCTGTGGGGCAACGTCGCGGTCACGCAGGCCTACCTGACGCTGTCGGAGGTGCTCGGCCACGTCGACCTGCTGCTCGCCGACGGCAGCGTCGTCGAACGCGAGGCCGACGGCGTCGTGCGCTTCGCCGCGGCCTGAGCGCTATGGGCGCCGTCGGCGACTCGACGGCGCCCGCTCCGCCCCCCCGCGAGCTCAGCCGGCGAGCCGCTGCGCAAAGGCCTGTAGGCCGTTCGACCAGCCGCCTGGCGAGCCGACGGCGTCGCGCATGTTCTCCCAGCCGTCGCCGTGGCGATCGATCCCGCGGTGCTCGAGCTCGACGAGCGTGCGCTGCGGGCCCTCTGGCGTGAAGCGCACCTCGACTTCGCTCGTCTTGGCGGGATCGGTCTCCAGCTTCCACTGCAGGTCGATGTCCCAGCTGATCACGACGCGCTCGGGCGGCTCGTAGGCGAGCACGCGGGCCCAGCGGCACTCGCTGCCGTCGACGCCGCGGTCGTACACGTGCCCGCCGACGCGCGGCTCGAAGACCATCTCGGCGAGCTCGGCCTCGATGATGTGATGGTCGGACGACCACCAGCTGGCGATGTCGTCGGTGAACACCGAGAACGCCTGCTCAATCGATGCGTCGACGACGATCGAAGCCCGCACCGTGGTGTCTGTTGCCTGCGCTGCCATCCGTCATGCCTCCTTCTGCTCGGCGGCCGCCTTGAAGGCCGCGAGCGATCGATTCCAGAACTGGTCGAGGTATGCCCGTAGCTCCCCCACTCCGACCGGGTCGAGACGGTAGATCCGCCGGTTGCCGGCGGCTTCGTCGGCGACGAGCCCGGCCTCCTTGAGCACCCGCAGATGCTGCGAGACGGCCGGACGGCTGACGGGCATCTCGCGTGCCATCTCGCCGACGGCGCGCGGCCGTTCGGCGAGGCGCTCGAAGATCGTGCGCCTGGTCGGGTCGGCGAGCGCCGCGAATCCTGTGTCTTGGTAAGCCATAGCTAACGGTAAGTATATACTTACATATGACCCCTGTCAAGAGCGCCCACCAGCCGCGCGACCGGGCAGCGCCTGCCAAGATGAGCCGCGTGAACGCGCAGCCTCCCGGCACACAGCCGCCGCGGCGATTTCGTCCACGCCTGCACTGGGAGCTGCTGATATGCGCCGTCAGCGGCCACGAGCTCGTCGGCACCGACGCAGCCGAGCTGCGCCCGCAGGACGCGGTGCTCGCGCGCGAGGACGCGGCCGGGGCGCGCTGGTATCGCTGCCTGCGCTGCGACAGCTGGGTGGCGCTGGAGCGTCCGCAGCATCCGACGCGCGCGCATCCGCCGGAGCGCGAGGAGATCGACCTGCCGTTGCGCGGCAAGCCGCTAAGCGACAAGGTCGTGCTGCGTTTGATCTCGCTCGACCGCGCGTTTCACTTCGTCGTGCTCGTCGCGCTCGGCGTGCTCGTGCTGCTGTTCGCGGCCGACCGCAGGACGCTGCGCCATACCTTCTACAAAGTCGTCGCCGACCTGCAGGGCGGCGTCGCGGCGAGCCAGACGCACTCGACGCACGGGCTGCTGCACGAGATCGACAACGCTTTCACGACGTCCTCGTCGCACCTGCATCTCGTCGGCGGCGTGCTGCTCGTGTACGGGCTCGTCGAGGGCATCGAGGCCGTCGGGCTGTGGGTGCAGCGGCGTTGGGCGGAGTACCTGACGTTCGTCGTGACCGCCTCGCTGCTGCCGCTGGAGATCTACGAGCTGGCCAACCGCGCCACGGTCTTCAAGGCCATCGCCTTCGCGATCAACGTCGCCGTCGTGATCTACCTGCTGCGCGCCAAGCGCCTGTTCGGCATTCGCGGCGGCGTAGCTGCCGAACACGCACAGGACGCGCTCGACCAGGGCTGGGGGGCGCTGGAGCGAACGGCGCCGCCGGGCACCGACGCGGCCCCTCCGCCCGCTCCTCAGGCGGCGGGCTTGCGCGCGCCGGCAAACTGACGCGCCCGGTCGAGCAGCAGCTCGTGCACGCGGTCGTCGTCGCCGAGCTCGCTGTGAAAGGCGACGGCCAGCAGGTTGCCCTGGCGCGCCGCGACGGCGTGGCCGTCGACCTCGGCGAGCAGCTCGACATCGGGCCCGTGCTCGGCGATCCACGGCGCGCGGATGAAGACTCCGTGCAGCGGGCCGCCGGGAAGGCCCGCGACGTCGATGTCGGCCTCGAAGCTCTTGACCTGGCGCCCGAAGGCGTTTCGCTCGGCGACGATGTCCATCAGCCCGAGGTGCGCGCGGTCGAGCATGATCAGCCCGGCGCACGAGCCGAGCACCGGCAGGCCCTCGCCGACGAGCGCGGCGATCGGCTCGGCGAGCCGCTCGCGCTCGATGCCGAGCGTCATCGTCGTCGACTCCCCGCCAGGGATGACCAGCCCGTCCACGCCGTCGAGGTCGGCCGCGACGCGCACCTCGCGCACACCCGCGCCGAGTCGCCGCAGCACGCGCTCGTGGGCCTCGAAGTCCCCCTGCAGCGCGAGCACCCCCACGACAGGCTGCGGCGCGCCGTCCGCCCGGCTCGCTGCTACCAACCGCGCTGGGCGAGGAGCTGCTCGCCCTCGAGCTTGGAGCTCTCCAGGCTGACCATCGCCGCGCCGAGGCCGCGCGAGGCCGCGGCTACGCGCTCGGGGTCCTGCCAGTGGGTCGTCGCCTCGACGATCGCGCGCGCACGGGTGGGCGGATCGTCGGACTTGAAGATGCCCGAGCCGACGAACACGCCTTCAGCGCCGAGCGCCATCATCAGCGCTGCGTCGGCCGGCGTGGCGATTCCGCCGGCGCAGAACAGCACGACGGGCAGCTTGCCGTCGCTTGCGACCTGGCGCACGATGTCCAGGGGCGCCGCAAGCTGCTTGGCGGCGGTTGCGACCTCGGCGTCCTGCAGCGTGCCCAACCGGCGGATCTCGCCGTTGATCTGGCGCATGTGGCGAACCGCCTCGACGATGTCGCCGGTGCCCGCCTCGCCCTTGGAGCGGATCATCGCCGCGCCCTCGCCGATTCGCCGCAGCGCCTCGCCGAGGTTCGTGGCGCCGCACACGAACGGGACCTTGAACGCCCACTTGTCGATGTGGTTGGCCTCGTCGGCCGGCGTGAGCACCTCGGACTCGTCGACGTAGTCGACCGCGAGCGCCTCCAGCACCTGCGCCTCGAGGAAGTGCCCGATCCGCGCCTTGGCCATCACGGGAATGCTCACGGCCTCCTGGATGCCGGCGATCATCTCGGGGTCGGACATCCGCGCGACGCCGCCGTCGCGGCGGATGTCGGCGGGGACGCGCTCCAGCGCCATCACCGCGGCGGCGCCCGCCTCCTCGGCGACGGTCGCCTGCGCGGCGCTGACGACGTCCATGATCACGCCGCCCTTGAGCATCTCCGCCAGGCCGCTCTTGACGCGGAACGTCGACTCGTCGCGCATGCGCCAAGTCTAGCTTGGCCGCGCGCTGCTACTTCAGGCGGAAGGCCTTGATGCGGTCGTCGTATTGCGCGGAGTCTTGCGCGTAGACGCCGTAGGCGAGGGCCTGGATCAGGCTGAGCAGGGCCGTGTGCGAGCGCACGTAGGCAGGGCTGTTGGACGAGTAGTACAGCTTGATCTGTGCGAGCTTTGCCACCTCGGAGAGCGTCGCGTCGGTGATCGCGGCCGTGCGCGCCTTGCGGTGGCGCGCGAGCTTCATCGCGCGCACGACCAGCGGATGCGGGCGCCCCGCCGACAGCCCGATGACGAGCGTTCCCTGCGTCGATGCGCCCGAGGCGGCTGAGCGCCTCCTGTGAAGGGCTGGCGACGACGTCGACGCGCAGGTCGAGCAGCATCAGCAGGTGGCGCAGGTAGCTGGCGAAGAAGGCCATCTGGTCGGTGCCCGCGACGAGCACCTTCTCGGCCGAGACGATCGCCTCGATCAGCGCCTCGACGGAGCTGCGCGAGACCTTGCGCGCGGTCTCCTCGACGTTCAGGTGATCGGCGGCGAGCGCGGTCTCGAACTCGTTCTGGTCGAGTGAGAACAGCGGCGCCGACGGCGACGTGGCGCCGGGCTCGCCCGTCTTGGCGTGAATACGGCGGTATTCCTCGCGCGCGGCGGCCTGCAGCTCGGGAAAGCCCTCGAAGCCGAGTGCCTGGGAGAAGCGCACGACGGTCGAGCTGGACGTGTTCGCGCGGCGCGCGAGCTCCTCGGCGGTCTGGAAGGCGGCCTCGTCGAGGTGGTCGACGATGTACTGAGCGACGTCCTTCTGCGAGCGCGAGCACTCCTCGAAGCGCGCGCGGATGTACTTGGACAGGCTCTGGTGCTCGCTCGTGCCGCCGAGCGGAGAGGCGCCGGGCGCGGGGCGGTCGGTGGGTGCGGTGGCTACACGCTTCATCGGCGGTCTTGTTCGACGCGCCGGCCACGCACTCCTGCCAGCGAGTGCAATGAGCATGCGACTTCGTTGCCCAGGCATGCGTCCACGCGGTGATCCGCCGGGGGCCAGGCGGCGTAGATTGAGTGACGAGATGCGACCGGCGACCGACAGCGCAGTGGGAAGCGGCGGGGCGATCCTGTGAGGATCGCGATCGTCGGCGCGGGCGTCTCGGGGCTCGTGGCCGCGCACCTGCTGCACCGCGAGCACGAGATCGTCGTCTATGAGGCGAACTCCTACGCGGGCGGGCACTCCAACACGATCCGCGTGGACACGGCGCATCAGACACATCACGTGGACACGGGCTTCATCGTGATGAACGACCGCAACTACCCCAACTTCACGCGCCTGCTCGACCGGCTGGGCGTCGCACGCCAGCCGACGCACATGAGCTTCTCGGTCAAGGGCGAGGAGCGCGACTTCGAGTTCAGCGGCACGCCGCGGGGGCTGTTCTGCCAGCCGGGCAACCTTGCGAGCCCTCGCTTTCAGCGGATGATCGTCGACCTGCTGCGTTTCAACCGCGCGCTGCGCCGGCTGCTCGAGCACGAGGAGAGCGGCGAGTCGATGCACGACTTCCTCGCGCGCCATCGCTTCTCGCGCCCTTTCATCGAGCGGCTGATCGTGCCGCAGATGTCGGCCGTGTGGTCTGCGGACCCGCGCAAGGCCGGCTCGTTCCCGGCGCGGTTCATCGCCGAGTTCTTTGCCAACCACGGGATGCTCGGCTTCCGCGACCGCCCGAACTGGTCGACGATCGCCGGCGGCTCGGCGCGCTACGTCGAGGCCCTGACGGCGCCCTTTCGCGACAGCATCCGCCTGCGGACGCCGGTCAGCTCGGTCACGCGCCACGCGGGGCACGTGGAGATCGTCGCCGAAGGAGCCGCCGGCGAGTCCTTTGACCAGGTGGTCATCGCCGCACACTCCGACCAGGCGCTGCGCATGCTCGCCGATCCCAGTGAGCGCGAGCGCGAGCTGCTCGGTGCAATCGACTACCAGCCCAACGAGGCGGTGCTGCACACGGACAGTACGTTGCTGCCGCGCCGTCGCGCGGCGCGCTCGGCGTGGAACTTCCACCTGCTGCGCGAGCCCAAGCCGCTGAGCACGGTGACTTACTACATGAACCACCTGCAGCGCTTGACCGCCGATCGCAACTTCTGCGTCACGCTGAACCGCACGGAGGCAATCGACCCGGCGAAGATCATCCGCACCATTCCCTACGCCCATCCGATGTACACGCCCGGCGGCGTCGCGGCGCAATCCGAGCATGCGGCGATCAGCGGCCTGGCCGGTCGCACGCACTACTGCGGCGCCTACTGGGGCTGGGGCTTTCACGAGGACGGCGTCGTCAGCGCGCTGCGCGCGTGCGAGCCGTTCGGGGTGGGCCTGTGAGCGCCGCCGCGGCACCCGCCGTAGGTGCCGGTGCCGGTGCCGGCGCGCGCGTCGCGGCGCTGAGCGGCCGCGCGTCGTGTCTGTACGAGGGCTCGGTGCGTCACCGCCGCGTCTCGCCGCGCGACGAGTTCAGCTTTCCGCTGTTCATGGCCTATATCGACCTCGACGAGCTGCCCGAGCTGTTCGACGCCAGCCGGATGTGGTCGGCGAGGGGTCCGGCGGCCGCGTGGTTTCGCCGCGCCGACTACCTCGGCGACCCGAAGACGCCGCTTCGCGACGCGGTGGCCGACATCGTCGTGCAGAGCACGGGCATTGCCGTCGAAGGCCCGATTCGCCTGCTCACGCACCTGCGCTACCTCGGGCACTGTTTCAACCCTGTGAGCTTCTACTACTGCTTCGATCCCGCCGGCGAGCACGTCGCGGCGGTCGTCGCGCACGTCACGAACACGCCGTGGGGCGAGCGCCACGCCTACGTCATGCCGGTCGATGAGCGCAGCGACCAAGGCACGACGTCGGTGCTGCGTGGGCGCTTCGCCAAGGCCCTGCACGTCTCGCCGCTGATGGGCATGGACCACAGCTACGACTGGCGCCTGAGCGAGCCGGGGGAGCGCCTGTCGGTGCACATCGAGTCGACGCGCGACGGCGGTGAGCGCGCCTTCGACGCGACGCTCTCGCTGCGCCGCCGGGAGATGACGCCGCGTCGACTGAGCGGCGTGCTCGTACGCTATCCCGCGCTGACGCTGCGCCTGACCGCGCGTATCTACGCCCATGCCCTGCGCTTGCGCCTGCGCGGCGCGAGCTACCACGCACACCCAGGCTCTCGCACGAGCGCCGGACAGCAGGGCGGCGGCGAGATCCACGGCGCCCATGCGAGCGCCGCCGAGCCGCCCACCGAGCACGAGGTAGCCGCATGAGTGCCATTCACCCGGCCGCCCCGCTGCTGCCCCCCTCCCCTGTGCGCGCCGACGACGGCCGTCGGCTCGACGGGCGGTACTCGCTGAGCGATCGCCTGGCGCGCCGGCTGGCGCTGCGCCTGCTGTCGCGGGCGCGCGGCGGCGAGCTGGTGGTCGTCGAGGGCTCCAAGCGCCTGCTGTTCGGACAGCGCGACGCGCGTAGCCCGCTGAGCGCCGAACTGCGCGTGCGCTCGGCGCGCTTCTACCGCCAGCTGCTGCGCGGCAGCGTCGGCCTGGGCGAGTCCTACGTCGACGGCCTGTGGGACTGCGACGACCTCGTGGCGCTGACGCGCATCGCCGCGCGAAACGTCGGCACACTAGACCGGCTGCGGCGTGTCTTCGCGCCGGCGCTGATCCCCGTGCAGCGCTGGGCGCGCTGGCTGGCGCGCAACACGCCCGGACGGGCGCGCGAGCGCATCTCAGCGCACTACGACCTCGGCAACGAGCTGTTCTCGCAGTTCCTCGACCCGACGATGATGTACTCGTGCGCGGTCTTCGAGTCGCCGGAGCAGACGCTCGAAGAGGCCTCGCTGGCCAAGCTCGAGCGCGTCTGCGCCAAGCTCAAGCTCGGCCCCGATGACCATGTGCTGGAGATCGGCACCGGCTGGGGCGGGTTCGCGCTCTACGCCGCCGAGCGCTACGGCTGTCGCGTGACGACGACGACGATCTCCTCCGAGCAGCACGCCTACGCGACCGAGCGCATCCGCCGGGCCGGCCTGCGGGACCGCGTGACGGTGCTCTTCCAGGACTATCGCGACAGATCGGAGATCGGCCAGCAGGGCCCCTACGACAAGCTCGTGTCGATCGAGATGATCGAGGCAGTCGGCTGGCGGTACTTCCCGACGTTCTTCAAGCGCTGCTCGGAGCTGGTCAAGGACGACGGCGCGATGCTGCTGCAGGCGATCGTCATCGAAGACGACGCCTACGAGGTCGAGAAGGCCGGCAAGAGCTTCATCAACACGCACGTCTTCCCCGGCGGCTGCCTGCCCTCGATGGAGGTGATCGCGCGGTCGGTGGCGCGCGTGACCGACTTCCGCCAAGCGCACGTCGACGACATCACCGCGCACTACGCGGTGACGCTCGAGCATTGGCGCGAGCGCTTCCTCGCCGCCACCGAGCGCCTCTCGGCGCTCGGCTACGACGAGCGCTTCCGGCGCCTGTGGGAGCTGTACCTCAGCTACTGCGAGGGCGGCTTTCGCGAGCGGCGCATCCAGGACGTGCAGTTGCTGCTCGCCAAGCCCGAGTTTCGCTGAGGAGGCCGTGCGCGTTGCCTTGCGGGCGCGCGAGGTAGGGTCAGCGCGATGCGCCGCAATCTGTTCGATGACGTGCACGAAGACTTCCGCGCGAGCTTTCGCACGTTCCTCGCGCGCGAGGTGATCGGCGACGAGGGCCGCTACGGCGAGTGGGAGCGCGAGGGGCTGATGCCGCGCAAGGTGTTCGAGTCGGCCGGCCGCGGCGGCTTTCTCGGCATGGCCGTGCCCGAGCAGTACGGCGGCGCGGGCGCGGAGGACTTCCGCTTGAACCTGGTGATCGGCGAAGAGACCCAGCGCGCGGGCGTCGGCAGCTTCGGGCTGGGGATCACGCTGCACAACGACATCTCGCTGCCGTACTTCCTCACATACTGCACCGACGAGCAGCGCGAGCGCTGGCTCCCGGGGATCGCCTCGGGCGAGCTGATCACGGCGATCGCGATGACCGAGCCGGGCATCGGCTCTGACCTCGCGTCGATGTCCACGCGCGCGCGCCGCGACGGCGAGCACTACGTCGTCAACGGCTCCAAGACGTTCATCACCAACGGCATCAACGCCGACCTCGTGATCACGGCCGTCAAGACCGACCCCGCTCAACGCCATCGCGGCATCAGCCTGCTGATCGTCGAGCGCGGCATGGAGGGCTTTACGCGCGGGCGCAACCTGGAGAAGATCGGCCAGCACGCCCAGGACACGGCCGAGCTGTCCTTCGCCGACGTGCGCGTGCCGGTGGAGAACCTGCTCGGGCAAGAGGGCGAGGGCTTTCGCTATCTCGTCTCGAACCTGCCGCAGGAGCGCCTGTCGATCGCGGCGTCGGCGGTCGCGGCGGCGGAGGCGGCGCTGGAGTGGACACTGGATTACGTGCGCGAGCGCCAGGCGTTCGGCCAGTCGATCGGGTCGTTTCAGAGCTCTCGCTTCACGCTCGCCGAGGCGCACGGCGAAGTCCAGATCGCGCGCGCATACGTCGACCGCTGCACGCAGGCGCTCGACGCCGGCGAGCTCACGCCCGAGGACGCGGCGACCGCCAAGTGGTGGTGCACCGACCTGCAGGGCAGTGTGATCGATCGCTGCCTGCAGCTTTTCGGCGGCTACGGCTACATGCTCGAGTATCCGATCGCGCGCGCGTTCGCGGACGCCCGCGTGACGCGCATCTACGGGGGCGCGAACGA
The DNA here is from genome assembly GCA_963706615.1 of uncultured Solirubrobacteraceae bacterium. Taxonomy (GTDB): domain Bacteria; phylum Actinomycetota; class Thermoleophilia; order Solirubrobacterales; family Solirubrobacteraceae; genus Palsa-744. The sequence continues at coordinate 171,800 of OY970163.1, forward strand.
GATCATGAAGGAGATCGTCGGGCGTTCGCTCGGCCTTTGAAGCCGCGGTCGGGGCCGCCGTGCAGGCTCGCGCAGGCCGTGGCTTTCAGCGCGAACCGGTCGCCGGCGCCGTCTGCAGCTCGCCGGCGAGCTCTACGAAGTAGTCCAGCGCGCGCGGGTTGACGAGCGAGTCGACGCTCGCGGCCTCGCTGACGGGCGTGCCCATGAGGATGCGCTTGACGGGCACCTCGAGCACCTTGCCCGAGAGCGTGCGCGGGACCTGCTCGATCTGGCGCAGCTCGTTGGGCACGTGGCGCGGCGAGCAGTCCTCACGGATGCGGCGCTTGATCTGCGCCGTCAGCTCGTCGTCGAGCGCGACGCCGGGAGCGAGCACCACGAACAGCACCATGCGCAGCTCGTCCTCGCCGGGGCGCGCGGGGATGTCGATGACGAGCGCGTCGAGCACCTCGGGCACGGCGCTCGCGGCCCGGTAGATCTCACTCGTGCCCATGCGCACGCCCTGGCGGTTGATCGTCGAGTCAGAGCGTCCGTAGATAACGGCGCCGCCGCGCGGCGTGATGCGGATCCAGTCGCCGTGGCGCCATACGCCGGGATACATCGCAAAGTAGCTCTCACGCAGGCGCTGTCCGTCCTCGTCGCCCCAGAAGAACAGCGGCATCGACGGCAGCGGCTCGGTGATCACCAGCTCGCCGACGCGGTCGACGTGAGCATGGCCCTGCTCGTCCCAGGACTCCACGGCGCAGCCGAGCGCGCGGCACTGCAGTTCGCCTTCATAGACCGGCAGCAGCGGACAGCCGGCGACGAACGCCGTGCACACGTCGGTGCCGCCGCTGGTGGAGAACAGCCAGATCTCGCTGCCGACGTGCTCATAGACCCAGCGAAAGCTCTCGGGCGCGAGCGGCGAGCCGGTCGAGCCGATCGCGCGCAGCGCCCTGAGGTCGTGGTCGCGGTGGGGCTCGACGCCTGCCTTCTCACAGCTGGCCAGCAGGCCGGCGCTGACGCCCATGCAGGTGATCCGCGCGCGCTCGGCCAGGCGCCACAGCGCGCCGAGGTCCGGGTGCGCCGGGCTGCCGTCATAGAGCACAATCGCCGCATCGGAGAGCAGGCAGCCGACGAGGAAGTTCCACATCATCCAGCCGGTCGTCGTAAACCAGAACATGCGGTCGCCGCCTTGCAAGTCGAGGTGCATGCGCTTCTTCAGCTGCTCGACGAGGATGCCGCCGTGGCCCTGCACGATCGCCTTGGGCAGGCCTGTCGTGCCGGAGGAGTAGAGCACCCACAGGGGGTGGTCGAAGGGCACCTGCTCGAAATCCAGCTCGGCGCCCTCTCCTTTGCGCTTGAGCTCTTGCCAGGAAAGCGCCCCGTCGAGCTGGGAGCGCTCGTCCAGGTAGGAGAGCAGGACCGTGTGCTGCACGGTGGGAAGCTCTGCGAGGATGCCCTGCACGACCGCCGTGCGGTCGAAGTCCTTGCCGGCGTGGCGGTAGCCGTCGACGCTCAGCAGGACCTTCGGCTCGATCTGCGCGAAGCGGTCGATCACGCTGCGCGCGCCGAACTCCGGCGCGGCGCTGGACCAGATCGCGCCGATCGACGCGCTCGCCAGGAAGGCGACGAGCGTCTCGGGGATGTTCGGCATGTATGCGACCACGCGGTCGCCGCGGCCCACGCCCAGCGCGCGCAGGCCACCGGCCACGGCCGCGACCTCGGCGCTCAGCTGCCCCCACGTCAGCTCGCCCAGCTCGCGCAACTCAGAGCTGTGCACGACGGCCACCGTGTCCGCGCGCGACGGGCGCACAGCGCCATCGCCCTCGCCGTCGTCGCCGGCGGGCTCGTAGCGCAGCGGGGCGAGCAGGTTCTCGGCGTAGTTGAGCTCTGCGCCGGCGAACCACTGCGCGCCCGGCATGCGCCGCTCGGCGAGCGGCTGCTCGTAGGTCCTTGAGCTGCGCACCTGACAGAACTCCCAGATGCTCGCCCAGAAGTCCTCGACCTCCTGCACCGACCAGCGCCACAGATCCTCATAGCCGTCGAACTCGTGGCCGCGGCGCTCGCTCACCCAGCGCATGAAGCGCGTCATCTCCGCGCGCTGGAGATCGGCCTGCGTCGGCTCCCATAGCGGTGACTGCCGGGGTGCGCTGGGCATGCGGGTATTCTCGCGGTTTGTGGACGTCCTTGGGCTGCGCGCCGAGTTCCCCGTGCTGCGAACGCGCGCGTATCTCAACGCGGGCACCGACGGGCCGCTCCCGACGGCGGGCGTGAGGGCCGCCGCCGAGGAGCTCGAGCGCGAGGCCGCCGAGGGGCGCACGTTCGCCCATTTCCAGCGCCGCGGCGAGCTCAACGGGCTGCTGCGCGAGGCCTACGCACGCGCGCTCGGCGCCGATGCGGCTGACGTCGCGCTGACGACGTGCACGAGCGAAGGCATCGCCCAGGTGGTCGCCGGCCTGGCGCTCGGCGACGGCGATGAGATCGTCACCAGCGACGAGGAGCACCCCGGGCTACTGGGCGCACTCGGCGCCGCGCGCGAGCTGACCGGCGCGTCGATCCGCGAAGTGCCGCTCGGCGACGTCGCCGCGGCGGTTGGGCCGAGCACGCGACTGGTCGCCTGCTCGCACGTCGGCTGGATGAGCGGTCTGCTCGCGCCGGCGCAGCTCGCCGACGTCGACGTCCCCGTGCTGCTCGACGGCGCGCAGGGCATCGGCGCAGTACCCGTCGACGTCCGCGCGCTCGGCTGTGACGCATACGCCGGCGCCGGGCAGAAGTGGATGTGCGGTCCCGACGGCCTCGGCATGCTCTACGTCAACCCCGAGCTGGGCGAGCGCCTGGCGGTCTCGCGCCGCGGCTACGCCAACCTCGAGGATCCGGGCGCGGGAATCAATGCGCGCCTGCACGACGACGCCCGGCGTCTGGACACGATGTCGCTAAGCGCCGAGGCGGTGGCGTGCGCGCTGGCCTGCGCCGAACTGCTCGAGTCGGCCGGCTGGAGCGCCGTGCACGAGCGCGCGCGCTCGCTCGCCGACGTGCTCGCAGCGGGGCTGGCCGAGCGCGGGCGTGAGGTCGCGCCGCGCGATCGTACGACGCTCGTCTCGTTCACCAGCGACGAGCCGGAGGCCGAGCGCGAGCTGCTCGCTGAGCGCGGCTGCGTCGTGCGCAACATCCCCGGGCGGCCTTGGCTACGCGCGTCCGTCGGGGCGTGGAACGACGAGAGCGACCTCGATCGCCTGCTCTCGTCGCTCGCCGCCGCATGAGCGCGTCGCGGCAGACGGCCACACTGCCGGGCAGCGAAAGCGCAGGCCCGGCAGACGAGCGGAGCGCCGGCCGCGACTACGTCTCGCGTCGGTCGGCGCGCCTGGGCCTGCACCACGTCGCCCTGGCGGGCGTGCTCGTGCTCTCGGGCGTCCTGAACCTGCACAGGCTCAGTCAGAACGGCTACGGCAACATCTTCTACTCGGCCGGCGACAAGTCGATGCTGCGCTCGCTGCACAACTTCTTCTTCGTGTCGTTTGACCCGGGCGGCCTGGTGAGCGTCGACAAGCCGCCGCTGGGGCTGTGGGTGCAGACGGCGAGCGCCAAGCTGTTCGGCTTCGCGCCGCTCAGCCTGCTGCTGCCCGAGGCGATCCTCGGGATGCTCGCGGTGCTGCTGCTGTACCGCGCGCTGTCGCGGCGCATCGGCGGCTGGGCCGGCGTAGCCGGGGCGCTCGCGCTCGCGGTGTTCCCGTCCTTCGTCGCCGTCTCGCGCACGACGAACGTCGACACGCTCTTGATCGTGCTGATGATCCTCGCCTGCGACGCCGCCGTGCGCGCGACCGAGACCGGGCGCTGGCGCACGCTGATCTACAGCGGCGTGCTCGTCGGATTGGCGTTCAACACGAAGACGCTCGCGGCGTACCTGATCGTCCCGGGGATCGCGCTCGCCGTGCTCGCGTGCGGGCAGGGCTCGCTCGTGCGCCGCGCCACGCAGCTGCTCGCGGCGGGGTTGGCGATGGCCGTGGTGTCGTTCGCGTGGATGGCCGTCGTCGAAGTGACCCCAGCCTCCAAGCGGCCGTACGTGGGCAGCTCGACGGACAACACAGAGCTCGGCCTGACGTTCAGCTACAACGGCTTCGGGCGCGTCGGCGGGCAGACGGGCGGCCCCGGACAGATCCCCGTGGGGACCGGAGGCGTGGCGCACAAGCCGACGCCCACGAAGGGCAACGCGAGCAAAGCGACCAAGCCGCACACGGCCCCGAAAGGCCCGGAACGAAGCGTCGTGCTGCCCAACGGGCGCGAACTCAACCCGATCCCGTTCGGTGGCTCGACAGGCCCGCTGCGGCTGTTCGGACGCGGCCTCGGCGACCAAGGCGCCTGGCTTCTGCCGTTCGCCGTCGTCGGCCTCGCGGCATTCGCGCTGCTGCTGCTCGGCGACGCACGCCGGCGAGGCTGGCAGGCGCCCGAGCGTGCGCGTGCGGCGCTGCTGCTGGCGTTCGGCGGTTGGCTGGTCGTCGAGGCGGCTGTGCTCAGCCTGTCCAAGGGCATCGTCCACCCCTACTACGTCTCCGCGCTGGGTCCCGGCGTCGCGGCGATGGTCGGCGCCGGCGCATACGCCTTCGCGCAGTTCGCCAGGCGGCGGCACTGGGGCCTGCTGCTGCTCGTCCTCGCGGTCGGCGCGACGGTCAAGATCGAGCTCGCGCTGCTGCACAAAGCCAGCTACATGTCGTGGTTCACCGGGCCGCTGATCGCGCTCTGCGTCGTCTGCGTGCTCGCCACCGGCCTGGCCGCGCTGCTCCTTCGCCGCGCGGCGCCGGCGACGATCGCGCCGCTGCTCGCCGTGCTGGCGATCGCGCCGACCGCGTACTCGGCGACGAACTGGCTGGCGCCCGTACAGTCGACCTTTCCCGCGGCCGGACCGCGCGCCGCCGCCGGGCCGGGCGGATACGGCGTGGGCTCAAAACCGCTGAACATCGACCGCGCGCTGCTGCGCTACGCCGACAGCCATCGTCCGGGTACGCGCTGGGCGCTGCTCGGCGACGCCGCGAACACCGTCTCGCCGATGGTCCTGCTGGGCGGCCAGGCGGCCTCGCTGGGGGGCTTCAGCGGCACCGATCCCGTGCTCAGCGGTGCGGGCCTCGCGCGCCTGGTCGCGCGCCGCGAGGCCCGCTACGTGGTGCTCGGTGGGGAGTTCTCGACGCGCGGGGGCAACGGCGCGACGCTCGCAGTACAGCGGGCGTGCAAGGTCGTCACAGCGGGCGCGTGGCTGCCACGCCCGCTCACAACCGACGGCCTGATCCTGTTCGACTGCGCCGGGCGCGAGGCCGCGATGGCCGCCACCTGAGCGAACGGCGGCCGCGGGCCGCTACGGCTGCCGCTTCCATGTCGTCGCTTCAGGCCGCGACGTCGAGCTCGCGGTGAAACGCACGCGCGAACAGCTCGGTCTCGCGCTTGGCCGCCCACCGCGGCACGACCGGCTCGCCGTCGGCGATCAAGCGTAGCTGCACCTCGTCGTCGTGCACGGCCATGCTCGTGGCGCGCACGAGCTGGTCGCGCGAGCGCTCGAGGTCCTCGGCGAGGCGCAGCAGCACGGCGCAGCGATCCAGACGCTCGCGGTCGCCGCCGCCGAAGAGTGCGCGCATCGGCCCCGCGTCGGGCATGCCCTTGCGGTGATAGCGCGCCGCCTGCGCGATGATCGCGACCTCGACCGGCGTGAAGCCGGGCAAACCCGCGTTGAGTATCAGGTAGCGCGAGTGCTTGTGGTGGTCGTCGTAGTCGACGGACATGCCGATGTCGTGCAGCATGCTCGCCGCCCACAGCAGCTCGCGCTCGCGCGCGTCGCCGTCGTGCAGGCCGAGCTGCGCCAGCTCGTCGAACATGCCGAGCGCGAGCGTCGCAACGTGGCGCGTGTGCGCGGAGTCGAAGTGGTACTGGCCGGCGAGGTTCAGCACGCTCGCGCGGCGCACGTCTGCGAACAGCGGAGCGCGCTCGTCGGACGCGCGACCGCCGGCGAGCAGGCGCTCGAAGAAGACGCCCTCGCGCAGCCCCGCCTCGGTGGCCTCCAGACCGTCGAAACCGCCGGCCTCGAGCACCCCCTGCACGACCATGGCGCCCGCGAGGATCAAATCGGCGCGCGCCGGCTTGATCCCGGGGACGCTCGCACGCTCGGAGGCCGGCAACGCAGCCAGGCGGTCGACCAGCTCGTCCAGCGCCTCGCGCTGCAGCAACATGCCCTGCACGCCGAACGTCGGGAGCCCCGCCGCGCGTTGCGCGGCCGAGGCAAGGTTACGAACGGTCCCGCCGATCCCCACCAGCCGCCGGTCGCAGTCGGCGGGCTCGGCGTCGCTCAGCCAGTCGGCCTGCGCGAGCTGCTCGGCGACGTGCTCGCGAAGCGCCTCCAGCTGGCGGCGCTTGGCGGGGCCGTTGGCGGGCAGGAAGCGCTCGCTCATGCGCACCGTCCCGACGCGCCAGAGACCCGGTGTCGCGCGCGAGGCGGCCGGTCACCTGCACGAGCTGCATCGAGCCGCCGCCGAGGTCGAGCACGCAGCCATCGCCCAGCGTCGTCGAGTTGACCGCCGCCAGATAGCCGTAGTGCGCCTCGGCCTCGCGTGAGAGCACGCGGATCGGCAGCCGTGTGCGTTCGCGCGCGCGGCGCAGGAAGTCCTCGGCGTTGGCCGCGTCGCGGATCGCGCTCGTGGCGACCGCGTCGATCGACTCGGGATCGAGGCCGCTGGCGCGCGCGAACTGCGCGAACACGTCGAGCGTCGCCATCGCGCGCGCCATCGGCTCGTCCCCGAGCTTGCCGCTGGCGGCGAGCCCCTCGCTAATGCGCACCGGCTCATAGATCTCGTCGGTCCGCTTCCACCAGCCGTCCCCCGCCATGAACACGACGAGGCGGAAGGAGTTGGAGCCGAGATCGATCACGGCCAGGCGCTCGCCGGGCTTCATCGCGTGAGCGTATTCACAGCGGCGGCGCGCTCGGCGCCGCGAGACTCAGACGCGCAGGTCGTCGGGCGGGGCGATCACGTGCATGTGCTCGGCGACGCTCGTGATGCTCAGCAGGCGCTGGACCTGCGGCGAGCCGGGTGTGATCGCGAACTCCTGCCCGCGGGCGCGCGCCCCCTCGTGGGCAAGCAGGATGATCCGCAGCCCTGTGGAGTCGACGAACTTCAGGTCGTCCAGGTCGAGCACCAGCAGCGGCGCGGCGGCCAGCGCCGGGTCCTCGAGCGCTCGCTCGAAGATCGCAGAACTGGCGAGGTCCAGTTCGCCCGTGAGGTGCAGCACGACACGATCCTGCTCGCTCCGTGCATCCACCCGCAGGTGCTCCTGAGCGCTCACGCTGAGATCGTATCGCACGTCATTTGCCCACCACCGCGCATCCGGCGCCTCTGGCCCTCCCAGGCCGCCCGGCGAGTCCGAGCCTGCAGCCCCACCCGGGCGACCGGGCTCGCGGACGGGCTCGGAGCCTGCGCCGCACTCGTCGGCTGCGCGGCTTTCGCCGGCTGCGCGGCCCGCGCGGTTCTCCGCGCCGCCGAACCCTCGCGGCTCGTGCTCGGCCCCGCGCAGAAGTGGCGCCAAGAACCAGAGCACCGCGGAAGGCACAGCGAGGGCAGCCGCGGTGATCGTGCCGGTCGTCGCGCCGAACAGCTTCGTCGTCACGAGCAGCAGCGCTCCGCACATGGCCAGCGCGAGGAACACGAGTCCCACGAGCACGATGCGGTTGGAGAAGAACACGACTTGGCGCGATACCCACGCACGCCTGGCGTAACCTCGCGGGCCCCGCGCTGTTTGGCCGCCGCGCGCTCGGGTACGCGTTCTCACGATCCAAACCCACCGAGGAGGTGCGTCACATGCCGCCGCGCGGCGTAAGGAAATCGAGCAAGCGGGCGCGACAGTACGAGCACATCAAGGAGAGCGAGCGCAAGCAGGGCGCGAGCGAGAAACGCGCCGAGGAGATCGCCGCGCGCACCGTCAACAAGGAGCGCGCGCGCAGCGGCGAATCGCGCGAAAGCTCGCGCACGTCCACGCAGGACATCTCGTCGGGGCGCCGCGGCGGCCTGCGCTCGGGCAAATCCGGTCCGCGCGGACGCACGCGCGATCAGCTCTACCGCGAGGCGCGCGAAATGGGCGTCGAAGGGCGCTCGAGCATGAACAAGGCGCAGTTGCAGCGGGCGGTCGACGCGAAAAAGCGCTAGGCCAGGCGCGCACGCACGCGCACCACGGTGCCTTTGGGCGTCGAGCGGATCTGCACGAGGTCGCACAGGTGGTTGACCAGCCACAGGCCCCGGCCCCCGTGCTGGTCCAGCGGCGGGGCGATGCGTCCGGCGAGCGGATCGTCGATGTAGCCGCGGTCGCGCACGTCGCACACGAGCGCGTCCGGCTCGGTCCAGATCCTCAGCGTCCCACCGCCGCCGCCGTACTGCACGCTGTTGGTGACCAGCTCGTTGACCGCCAGCACGAGGTCTTCGCGCGCCTCATCGGCCAGCCCAGCGTGCGCAGCACGCGCCGAGACCAGAGTGCGCACGGCACCCAGCCCGCGGAACGTGAACGACAGCTCGCGACGGTCTCGCGGGGGGTCGGGCAGCGTGCCCGTGAAGGCGCTCGGCGCGCGGTGCAGCGGCAGGTAGGCGTCGTTGCGGCGGCTGACGCCTTCGTGCATCAGCGCCGGATGCGTCAGTCGCGCCGCTTCGATCTGCCGCACATCGAGCGCGTCGAGGTCATACGGACACAGCAGGCTCCACGCGGGCCCGTACGCGAAAGCGATGTTCAGCAGCGACTCGTGGCGGACGCACTCGTCGAGCTCGGCGCCACTGCGCCGCGGCCACACCGGTTCGCCGATGCCGCGCACCGGGCGCCCGTCGCCGGCGTGCTCGGCGAGAAACTCGCGCCAGGCGGGAATCACGCGCGCGGGGTTGCGCCCGAGCGCTTGCATGTCGACGAAGCGCACGTGCGCCGCGTCGTCTGCGAGCGCGCGCTGCAGCAGCGCCGCGCGCTCATCCCGGACCGCCACCAGCACCGGTTCACCGGCCTCCAGCGCATCGGCGACGAACGGCAGCGTCCCGCGCAGGAATCCGTCCTCGCCGTTGTAAAAGAGCGCCTCGTGACGAAAGGAGTCCTCCACCAGGGCCACCTTGACAGCTCCCGTGGGGGATCGCGCTCGCAGCTTTTGACCGACCATCTCAACCTGCCTAGCTCGTTTTCGCCTGCTCTGACCCAGCCGCCACAGACGCCTCCGAGGGCGGCTGCAGCGGGTCTACCCCGAGTCGCGTGCGATCAATCCGTCACTCGGCAGGCGAGCACCACCGCTGCACCCGAGCGCGACCCATGTGGACGGTTGTTTTCCCCGCCGAGCGACGGGTAGCGGACCTGCAGAAACCAACGACCGATAGCTGGAGGCCATCTCATGGCAGAGGATTTGAGTGGAAAGAAGATCGCCTTTCTCGTCGCCCAAGAGGGTGTCGAGGAGGTCGAGTTGACAAAGCCCTGGCAGGCCGTCGAGCAGGCCGGCGCCACGCCCGAGCTGATCGCTCCACAAAGCGGCGAGGTGCAGGCCTTTCAGCACCTCGACAAGTCCAAGACCTACCGCGTGGACAAGACGCTCGCCGCCGCCGACCCAGGCGACTACGACGGCGTCGTGCTGCCCGGCGGCGTCGCCAACCCCGACCAGCTGCGCACCGAGCCCAAGGCGATCGAGTTCCTGCAGCGATTCTTTGCCGAAGGCAAGCCGGTCGGCGTGATCTGCCACGGCGCGTGGACGCTCGTCGAGGCGGATCTCGTGCGCGGACGCACGCTCACCTCCTGGCCGTCGCTGAGAACCGACATACGCAACGCCGGAGGCGACTGGGTCGACGAGCAGGTCGTCGTCGACGAGGGCCTCGTGTCCAGCCGCAACCCTGACGACCTCCCCGCCTTCTGCGCGAAGATCGTCGAGGAGTTCGCCGAGGGCAAGCACGACGTCGCGCAGGCCGGCGCGACGTCGGCCAGCGCCTAGCTCACGACGCCGAGGCGGCGCCCGCAGGTTGGGCGCCGCCGGACTCTTTCGCCGACAGCGGCCCGGCGGCCGTGAGCGGCTTGGCGATGTCCTCGAGGCTGCGTCGCTCGGCGTTGATCCCGAAGACGAGCTCGGCGATCCCGCCGATGATCATCATCACGGCCCCGAGCCCGAGCGCGAGGAACACCTGGTTATAGCTTTCGGTGTTGATCAGGCGGCTGAACACCTGCGGGCCGATTACCCCGCCGATGCCGGTGCCGACGGCGTAGAAGACCGCGATGCACAGCGCACGCGTCTCCATCGGAAAGACCTCCGAGACCGTCAGATAGGCCGCGCTCGCGCCGGCCGAGGCGAAGAAGAACACGACGCAGGCGCACGCCGTGAACGAGATGTCGTCGAGCTGATGTTCCTTGAACAGCAGCCCCGTGACGATCAACAGAACCCCCGAAAGCAGGTACGTCCCGGCGATCATCGGCTTGCGCCCGACGATGTCGAACAGCGGGCTGAGCAGCAGCGCGCCGGCGAAGTTGCCGACCGCGAACACGGCCAAGTAGTAGGGCACGCTGCCCGACGGCGTGTGGAAGTACAGGCTCAGCAGGTTGGCGAAGCCGAACAGGATCGAGTTGTAGAGGAAGGCCTGACCGATGAACAGCGACAGGCCGAGCACCGTCCGCCGCGGGTACATCGTGACGACCGAGCGGACGATCGTTCCCAGCGGGATAGTGCGTCTCTGCCTGATCGTCAGCGGCTCGCCCTCGGGCTCGGGCAGCACTTCGCCGGTCTCGCGTTCGACGCGTTCTTCGATGCCTTTGACGATCTTCTCGGCCTCCTCCTCACGACCATGGATGAACAGCCAGCGCGGGCTCTCGGGGACGTTGCGGCGCACGAGCAGCACCGCCAAGCCGATCACCGCACCGAGCACGAACGACAGCCGCCAGCCGAGATTGGTAGGGAAGATGCTGGTGTTGAGCATCAGCACCGCCAGCAGCGAGCCGCCGATCCCACCAAGCCAGTAGCTGCCGTTGATCGACACGTCGACGCGCCCTCGATGATTCTTGGGGATCAACTCGTCGATCGCCGAGTTGATCGCCGAGTACTCGCCGCCGATGCCCATGCCGGTGATGAAGCGCACGACGAAGAACCAGCCGGTCGAGAAGGACAGCGAAGTGAGCAGCGTGCCAACGAGGTAGATCGAGAGCGTGACCATGAACAGGCGCTTGCGACCGAAGCGATCGGTCAGCTGGCCGAAGATGATCGCGCCGAAACATGCGCCGAGGATGTACAGAGAGGCGGCCCAGCCCGAGAGGTCGGCCTTGGATATGCCCACGCCGGCGCCGGGTTCGGCGATCCGGCCGGAGATCGAGCCGACGACGTTGACCTCCAGGCCGTCGAGGATCCACGCCGTCCCCAGCCCGATGACGATCAGCCAGTGAAAACGTGACCACGGTAGGCGATCGAGTCGCTCGGGAATGGTCGTGCGGATCGTCCCCGTCTGGATATCGCTGTCGTCCATCGCCTCTCCCCTTTCGCGTGGCGCCCGGGCGGGCGCGCGGGCGGGCATCTCGGCGTTCGTGTACCCCGATCCGCGCGCGGCCAACCCGCACGACGACGACGCCCCCAGGAAGGGACCTGCCCGAGATTTTGCCGCAGCACAGCGGCGAACAACCGGCGAACGATCTCATCATCCATTTAGGAAAAAAGATGTTTAGCCCCGCCGTGACAGGGCAAATGAGCGTCTGGAGTTGTCCTCCCTCAGGCGGTGACCGCTACCCCCGGCGGTCACCGCCTATTTTTGCCCGAGCCGCGGCTTCAGCGCTGGTCGCGCAGGTGCAGCTCGAGCATCTCCGCCTGACCCTCTGCAGCCACGCGGCGACCGTCGGTGAGCTTCTCGATGATCGGACCTACGCCCGCGCCGGACGAGCTCGAGATCACACGCTCGGCGCTGCCGCTGTCCAACGGCCCAACGCGCATCGCGAGGCTGCGCGGCTCGACGGTCACCGCGACGTTCAGATGGTCGCCCGTGCTCGACGCAAAGGCCTCCGAGACGAGCGCATCGGCAACGAGTTCGGTGTCCGAAATGCGGTCGGTCGTGAAATGCGCGCGCGCCGCCAGCACGCTCAGCACGCGCGGAAGCACCTTGCGCGCGAGCGCGTCTGGCGCGACGGCGAGGCCGGTCGTCGTCGCCAGCTCCGCACGCGCCACGCCCGGTGGCTGAAAGCCGTTTCGCACGAGCGCGTCCAGCGAATGGGTGCTCGGGGCCGTGAACTCCATGCGCACCTCCGTGCCGCCGCCGTCCACGTCCTTGAACTCGACGCGCGGCGCGAGCGCCTGGATGATCGACAGGCCGATGCCCAGCGCCGCCTGCTCATCTGAGCGGATGTGCGGCTTGATGCCGGTGCCGTGGTCGCGCACGACGACTTCGACCGTGTCCGCGGCGAGGTACAGCTCGATCTGCAGGGGACCTTCGCCGCCCTCGTAGGCGTGCAGCACGACGTTGTTGCACGCCTCTGTGACCGCTGTGCGAATGTCGTTGAGATCCACGCCGTCGACGCCGACCGTCTCGGCCATTCCGCCCAGCGCCTCGCGCACCAGCAGCACGTTGTCAGGCTGGTTGGAGAGCGTCAGGCAGACATTCGGCGCGTCGCCGCCCATCAGCGTACGGCGATCATCTTCGGTGACTGCCGCATGTTCGCATTTGGCCGGTAGGCGACGACAGCAGCGACGATTTCCCTCGGCGCCGCGCTAGCTCTTCGTAGCCGTCAACGCGCGAAGCTGATCCAGCGACCGGCGCAGCAGGCGCGACACCTGCATCTGCGAGATGCCCACGCGCTCGGCGATCTCCGTCTGCGTCAGATCCTCGACGAAGCGCATGCGCAGGATCTCGCGCTCGCGCTGAGGAATCCGTCCGAGCACCGCGCTGACCGTCGCGTCGAGCTCGACGAGCTCGTAGCGCGAGTCCACCTCGCCCATCGCGTCGCCGTAAGAGGTCGCTTCGTCGGTCGCGCCGGGACGCGGAGCATCCAGCGACAGCGACTCGTAGGCCTGGATCGCCTGGAGCGCGTCGATGATTTCGGCTGTGCTCAACTCGAGGTACTCGGCGAGCTCGTTGACCGTCGGCGCCCGCCCGCGGGCGTTGGCGAGGCGCTCCTGCGCATCGCGCACCTTCAGCGCGCGTTCCTGGGACCCGCGCGGAACGTGCACCGACCAGCCGGCGTCGCGGAAGTGGCGACGCATCTCGCCGAGGATCGTCGGCACGGCGAACGAGGCGAACGGGTGGCCCAGCGTCGGATCGAAGCGGTCGAGCGCCTTCAGCAGCCCGAGCGAGGCGACCTGGAGCAGGTCCTCGAACGGCTCGGACGAGCGGTCATAGCGCCGTGCCAGGCTGCGAGCGAGCGGCATGAAGCGACGCACGAGCGCCTCCCGTGCGGCCTGGTCGCCCCGAAGGTGGCGCGCAAACAGCTGCGCCTCGCTCGTCGGGCCCGTGCCTATGCCTGGTTCGCGTGTTGCCGTTGGGGGCGCCATCTGCGTGGGCGTCATGCTTCCCTCCGTCGGTTCGCTCGGCATGTGTCCGTCTCGCTGCGCCGTAAAGTCTACTCCTTCGCTGTGCGAATTGCACGCTCGCGGACGATTGTCCGGACGCGCGTTGATCGCCCCGTCTTGGCTCTCAGCGCACGGTTTTCAGCAGCTGGCGCGCCGCGCGCTCGCCCGTCGCGACCGCGCCGTCGAGAAATCCCTGGTGCGCGACCGAGGTGTGCTCGCCGGCAAAGTGGATCCGCCCCTCCGACAGCCCTGCGAGGCGCCCGAACGTCGCCGCCTGGCCGACACGGCAGTAGGAGTACGCCCCTCGCACCCACGGGTCCAGCGCCCAGTGATCCTCGTAGGCCCGGCCCGTGTACGCGGCGCGCGTGCCCGGGTAGACGGGCTCGATCTGCTCGAGAAAGCGCGCGACGTCGGCGGCCGGAGCCTCGGCGTGCGCCTGTCCGGTGAGGCCCGTCCTGCCCGGATCGCCGCCAGGGAAGCCCAGCAGCAGCGCCGGCGACCCGTTCGCGCCGAGCGGAACCGAGTCATCCCACGCACAGCAGTAGCCGTCCCATTCGCCGTACGTCGCGCCGCTGAAGCCGAGCGCTGGCCACGTCTTGCGCGCGAGCTCGACGTGAAGCTTGGCGTTCGCGCCCATGCCGAACGTCTCGATGACGTTCTGCTTGGCCGCCGACAGCCCCGATCGCGACAGGTCGACGTTGCGCAGCGTGCTGAACGGCAGCGCGAGCACGACGAAGTCGGCCGTCACGTCGAGCGCCTGTGAGCCGACGGCGAAGCTGAGCGTGACCGATGCGTCCGCGTTCGCGCGCACGGCGACGAGCTCGTGGCCCTGTTGAACCGTTTCCGGGGGGAGCATCGAGATCATGCGCGCGACGATCTGGTCGTTGCCGCCGAGCACGTGAAAGCGCTCGTCGTCGCCGGGGAGCAGTTCGAGCGTCGCGCGCGGGCTCGCCGCCGTGATTTCGATCAGGTCCAGCGCCGACATGTCATCGGGGTCTCCGCCGTTCTCCGTGACCGCGTTTGCGAGCAGCAGCTTGCCGAGGCGGCTCGTCGAAGTGATCTGCGTGCTGTCGAGCCACTGCGGCACCGACATCGCGTCCAAGCGTTCTTCGCCTATCGGCGAGCGAAGCCGGCGGCTCGCCGCGCGGAACGCGTGGAAGCCGACGCTCCTCCAGTCCTCGATCGCTTCGGCGCGCGTGTAGTAGGCGCGGTCGATGAAGTAGATGTCCTCCCCCTGCGGCAGGTCGCCGCCGTTGACCACCTCCATCTGCAGTCCCAGCCGCGCGACGAGCCGGCGCAGGGCGACGTGGCGCGTGTCGATGAACGAGCCGCCGTGCTCGGTGACCGAACCCGCGCCGAAGAAATCGCGCAACGACCAGCAGCGCCCGCCCGCGCGCTCGGGGTTGGCCTCGTAGACCGTCGAGGCGATCGGCGCGCCCGCTTCGGTCCACAGCAGGTGTGCGCAGCGCAGCCCCGCCAGACCCGCTCCGACGATCGCCACGCGCGGCGCCGTCGGCGAGCTCGCCTTGGCTGCGCTCGTCTGCGGCCGGGCGGCGAGCGCCGCGGCGGCGAGCAGTCCTGCGCCGCCCGCGAGAAAGTCGCGGCGCGTGAGCCCCGTGGAGTCGCTCGCCTGCGGCGCCGCAAGCAGCTCGTCGAGTGGGACTCCACTGCGCGCCGACTCTGTCGACGCGGCGAACAGACGGCGCATGCTCGCCATCTGCGCTGTTCGCGCGAGGCGCACCGGACGCGGGGGACGTCCGCCCAGGCGAGTCATCGAAGGCGGGTCCTGGCGGCCCTCACGGTGCACCGCCAGCGAGAGCTACGCCGCCGGCCGGTCATGCCGGCTATCGGGCCGGAGAGTCCGCGACCGCCACCGGCGCGCTCGTCGGGGTGGGCATGCCGACGGATGCGCGGGTCGTCTCGGCCGGCGTGTGTCGCTGCACGAACTCGACGATCGTGCGCACGACGAGCTGTGTGTCGTCCCACATCGGCACGTGACCGCAGTCTTTGAGGATCAGCGACTCGACGCCCGGGATCTCGCGCCGCAGTCGCGGGGCGTGGCGCTCGGGCGGAAGCACGCGGTCGAACTGCGGCGTAGCGAGCAGCACCGGGCAGGAGATCGCATCCAGGTCGCCGAGCGTCAGCCCGCGGTCGGCGCGCAACGCCTCGATCGCCCGCGCGGAGATCGTGCATCCGAGCGAGGCCTGCATCAGGCGCAACGCGTCGGAGGCCGGTACGAGGTCGCCGCGGCGCATGACGTCGCGAAACGCCGCGCGGCGGACCTTCGGGCGGCTGACAATCGCCGAAGCCCGTGAGCGGATCGCCCGCGTGAGACGCAGCTGGCGTGCGAAGAAGCGAGCGAGCCGCCGCGCCTCGCCGTCACCCTCGGTCCAGCCGCCTGCCGGCGCGAGCGCGACGACCGAGCGCGCGCGGCCGCGCTTTGCCAGCTCGAGCGCCAGCGCGCCGCCCATCGAGTTGCCGACCAGGTGCGCAGCGCCGACGCCGAGCTCGTCGAGATGCGCTTCCAGCGCGTCGGTCGATCCCGCGAAGGACATCGGGCTGCTCTGCGGGTAGGGCTGCGCGCCGTCGTGGCCGTGCAGAGTCGGCGCGATCACCTCGTAGCGCTCGGACAGGTCCTCCAGCAGCGGACGCCAATGCATCCACGCGCCCGTGAATCCGTGCAGCAGGACCAGCGGCTCTCCCGAGCCTGCGCGGTATAGGGCTGGGGTGATCTCAGGCACGACTGCGAAGCGTACTCCTCGACCGCGCGCCGGCGGCAAGACGCTATGCGCGTGGCTGCGCGCAGCGTCTCCGGCCCCGTCAGTCGTCGGCTGGGCCCCCGCCGCCCGGTGCCCGGCTTCGCGCGTTGCGCAGCTTGCGCTCTCGATAGAGCGCCACGAAGAGGTTCCCCACCAGCACGCCGACCAGGCCGAACATGAAGACGGAGAAGACGACTATTCCTACGATTTCGCCGGTCATCTCCGACGCATGCTAGGCCTAGTGGCGCGAGCCGAGAAGGCGTGCGCGACCCGGCTAGGGCGTCTGGAGGTTGTGTACCGGGAACTCCTTGACGTCCGGGGGGCTCGGAAAGCCACGGTCGCCCAGTCCGTGCAGACGCGGCATGAGCCGTTCCTGGACGAAGGCGTCGAACGCCTCGCGCGACTCCCAGAAGTCGATCACGCCCCACCCCCCATCCACCGGTCCGGCCGAGTGCACGATCATCCCCGCGGGCGGGTCGCTGTCGATCTCCATCACTGCGTGCGCCGCGTCGTAGTTCTCCTGCGTCCCGCCGGTGAACTTGAGCCTTATGCCGACAGCCATCGCCGTTCCTCTCCTCGGGTGGTTGGCGTGACCATACTCCCGTAACGTCGGCGGCACTCTCAACCACTTACGACAAGGAGGACAGGACCGTGTCATATCTGCAGACCCACTTCTGGCCAGGCGGGACCGAGGAGCAGTACCGGGCGATGATCGAGGCGCTGCATCCAGCGTCGGGCCTTCCCGAGGGGCAGCGCTCGCACACCAGCGGGCCGACCGACGGCGGTTATCTGATCTCGGTCATCTGGGACTCCAAGGAACAGAGCGATGCGTTCATGCAGAACACGCTGATGCCGGCGCTGCCCGTGCAGGGCGGGTTCGCCGGCGCGCCGCAGGAGCGAACCGCCGAGGTGGCCCATCACGACACGATCTGAGCGCGGCATGACATCGGCTGCGCGCGCTAGAGAACGCGGCCCACTGACCGATCTCACGACGGAACCATTGACCACCACGCAAGCGAGCATGAGGAGCCAACATGGCCACGTATCTGGTGCTGCACGAGGTAGACGACGTCGATCACTGGTTCAACTCCAAACTGCGCGAGGAGGTCTTCGGACCCCAGGGCATCACCGCACGCGCGTTCCGGGACCCGAATGGGTCCAATCGGGTCGGGCTGATCGTCGAGATCCCCGACCTCGCCGCCTACCAGGAGTTCATGAAGACCGATGAGGCCGCAGGAGCAATGAAGAGCGACGGCGTGCGCCCCGAGACGCTGCTGGTGCTCACCGAGAGCTGAGCGGCGGAGCTGACTCCACCCACCGAGGGGTCCGGGGCGCTGCATCTGACTCACTGATCCGTCCACGCGCCTGCGGCGTAATCGGGAAGGTGGTCCGAGAGGGCTGCCCCGGTGGCTCACGGCGCGCTCCGTTCCTCTGACGGGCGCGGCGTGAGCCTCGGTGAGCCTCACGCCGCCGTCACGCCAGGATGCCGGGCCAAGGCGCATCGTCGCTTGATCCTTGCGAGCGCGATATTCACGCCCGCGCGCGATCGTCACCTGTGCGAACGGCCTACAGCGAGTCGCCCGGCCTGATGAACATGATCTCCGGCACGACGCACGCCGGCGATGTGCGCAGAAGGTAGCGGACCGACTCGGCGATGTCCTCGGGACGGATCATCTCATCGGCGGCGACCTGGCCCTTGACGAAATCGGTCATCGGCGTGTCGACGAATGCAGGGCACAGCGCCGTCGACTTGACACCCTGTGTGCCGATTTCCTTGTTCATCGCTTCGGTCCAGCCGACGACCGCATGCTTGGTCGCCGAGTAGACGGCGAGCCAGCCCTCGGCGCGCTTGCCGGAGATCGACGACGTGTTGACGACCAGCGCGTTCTTGTGCTGAGCGCCAGCCTCCAGCAGCATCGACACGCATTCGCGGTAGAAGAGGACGATCGAGCGGATGTTGATATCGAGCTGCATGTCCAGCCGCTTGGTCTCGATCTCGCCGACCGTCGAGCCGATACCAACGCCCGCGTTGTTCACGAGCACATCGAGGCGCCCGTAGCGCTCGCGGTGCGCCGTGACGACCTTCTGGATCTCCGACTCGTCGGCGACGTTCGCCGCGACGCCGTGCACGTCAAAGCCGTCCGCCGCCAGCCCCGAGACGGCGCCTTCGAGCTTCTCCGCGCGCCTCGCTGCCATCGTGATCCCGTAGCCCTCCTCGCCGAGGATCCTCGCGATCGCCAACCCGATCCCGCTCGATGCCCCCGTGACGATCGCCGCGCGCTCTGCCATTGCAGTCCCTCCGTTCGCTGAGAAAGACCGACTGCTCCTCGCCGAGCGTCGATCGCCGCCGTCAGGACGGCGGTCGGGAGCATTCCACATCTCGCTGGTAGCGTCTGCTCGCCGATCTGATCGGCCGCGCATGGGTCGCGGCTCGCGCGCGTGACGGGCCCGTAGCTCAGCTGGTTAGAGCTGCCGACTCATAATCGGTAGGTCGGAGGTTCGAGTCCTCCCGGGCCCACTGGGGGTTTTCGTCGTCGCGGAGAAGCTGTTCTTCCTTCGGGTGCCTAATGGGTGCCTTTTGAGGCGTCCCGACAAGGGTCTGTAGCTGGGCCTTTGACTCGGCATCGCGCCTCATCCCGTGGCGATAGATCCTCAATGTAAAACTCGGATCTGTATGCCCGAGTTCGTCCATGACCGCTCCCGGGTCCGTGCCGAGCGCCACGAGCAGCGAGGCGAACGTATGCCTCAGCTTGTGGGGCGTCAGGCCCTCAGGTAGCGGAGTCGCCTTAGCGGCCTCCAGGCGCTCGTTAGCGCGCTCTACAGCTTTGGCGAGGGTCCTGTTGCGGACATTGCTCTGATTCAGCGCTCCGCCGGCCTGAGTCGGAAATACGCGGTCGCCTGAAGCTGGTTGTGCCTGAGCCTTGTGGGTAGCCAGCTCATCGCGTAGAACCGGCAGTAGGTCGATCCTGCGAACGCCGGCGTCGGTCTTGGACGTGCGCACCGTGATCTTCCCGCTGGCGAGGTCTACGTCGCGCCAGCGAAGCTCGATGAGCTCCCCGATCCTGAGGCCAGCAAACACGAGCGTCGAGAGGATCGCTCGTCGAGGGACCCGTCGGTTGGATTGGGCCTCGCGATCAAGCTCGCCGGCCGCATCCAGCAACGCTCTGATCTGCTCGGCGCTATCCAGCCACACGGCAGCAGGTCGGCCAGCCTTCAGACGCCTTCGTCGGCCTTTGGCTGGGTTGCGCTCGATCATCCCGTACTCGACCGCGACCTCGAGGATCTGCGACAGCAGCCCGAGCGCTTTGTTGATGCTCCCCGCACCGAGCCTTCCATCCTTGAGCTTGGCCGCGCGAAAGCGATCGACCTCGGCGATCGAGATTTGGCTGAGTCGATGGTCCTTGAAGAACGGGAGTAGGTGGTCTGCCAGTTTCCATTGATAGTCCTGGCAGGTCTTTGGCCTCCATTCGCCCTTGTGGGCCTCGTACCAGCCGCTTGCGAACTCGTGGAACGTGGGATCTTGCTCGGGCTGAGGAGCCACCTCGGGAACCGGTGGGCGCCAGATCCCGAGGCGGACCTCAGCGAGCACCTTCTCTAGCTCGTAGGTCGCCTTCTTCCGATCCCAGCCTTCGTCCGCTCGCCCCAGGGAGACATACTTGCGCGCTCCATCGGCGAGGGTGATGCGCAGACCAAAAAACACCCCGGTCTCTCGCTTGCGCCGGACGATCGAGCCCGTCGCTCGGCGGGCCATCAGGCGATCGCTTCCGGTTCGGGCATCCCAATCGCTTCGACGAGCGCCTGCATCCTGTCCAGCAGCCTTCGGCCGTCAGGGGTGTCGGCTAGCGGTGCCAGCTCGCGCCCTGCGCGATCCCACGCTTCGAGTATTGCGTCGATCGCCGGCGACTGCTGGGGGCGGCTCGCGATGCTCCCGGACCAACGGGCATACGCCGCCCTCGCCGCATCGAGGGCTTCTTCGGCCATCGTGTCCACGTCCCCTTCCGGGTCTGTGGCAAGCATCAGGCCATACGCGACGCCGAAGGTCATCCCCCACGCCCGCATGTCCGACTCGCGCTTGGTCGCCTTGCTGCGCCCGGCGAACGGCTCGCGCTCGCAGCGCTCAAGTACGCGCAGGTGTTCATCTCCGATCACCTGCGAGACGCGTGCTGCAAGGGTCGGCTCTGCGTTGGGCTGGCTCATCGGTTCCTCCTTGGTCGGAGGCTCCGAGGGAATGGCTTTAGCGAGGAAGACACCTCGAACCGCTCGTTAGGGTGTCTGGCGCGCCGGGAGCTTGTTCTCTCGGTGCCACGCGGGCGGCCTGTTCCACCAGGCGCGCCCGCACTAGTTGCTTGTGAATCGCACGGTACTTGACGGAGGGCGCAGTTGTCAAGTACCGTGCAACGATGGAGGCAGACGAGCTGAGAATGAAGCTGGCCGCGGTGGGCGCTCGACGGAGGGCGGCGGTCAAGGCCAAACAAGAGGCGTCCCGCGAGCTTTCCGCGCTCATCCCCAATGCGACCATGGCAGGAATCTCTCCGTCCGAGATCGCTCGCCTGACCGGCCTTTCTCGGCAGGGCGTCCGCGAATTCACGCATCGGCACGAGTGAGCGAGGGTTGTTTGACGAGGGGAGCGTCGGGTACGCAACGACGTGACCCACGCGTTTGGGCTGGCGTCGGCGTAGATCCCTTGGACCCATCGTCGCGAAAGGAGCCTCCCTTGTCCTTGATCCTGTACCTCATCCTCCTCGTGATCGTCGGACTTTTCGTGGGCGCACTTGCGCGTCTGCTGCATCCGGGGCCCGATCCGATGGGGATAGGAGGAACGATCGTGCTTGGCTTGGCTGGCTCATTCATCGCGGGCCTCTTCTCCTGGTACGTGCTCGAACGCCACGGAGCGGGGCTGATCCTCTCCATTGCGTTCTCCGTCCTGCTGCTGTGGATACGCAGGCGTTCGGCCTCGCGCCGTGGTGTCGGCCCGCTCGACCGATCCCGCCGGCGAGGGGTTTGACATGCGATTCGCCCTTTTCGGTCTGCTGATCGCTGCCGTGATCTTTCTCGCATCGGGAGGACACTTGCTGTTCCTGCCCCTGTTCTTCCTCCTGCCGATGGGTGGCCTGTTTGGACACCGCCGACGCCGACGGTTCTGAGCGGGCGGACGCTGCAGAGAGCTGGGCGGGAAGCACTCATCCGCGTTCCCTGACCGGCAGGAGCGGCGCGCTGAGGTCCGCTCGTCGGCGGACGTGCCGAGCAGACGTCGCAGGCGCTTGCGTGAGCTCATCGGTCGTCTCGTGTGCCCTCCGCGCGGCAGGTGGCTCAAATCGGATCGGGGCCTTCGGTCCGGCGCCGATCTTCCGGCCACCTAGCTCTTGGCGGTGGCGGTAGATGTAATCCCGGCTGACCCCGAGCAGGCCAGCGAGAGTTGCGGCATCGACCAACTCCGCCCGCGGTCGAGCTCCGGTGAGCAGGCGGCTGAAGATCGCCTCGATCGCCTCGATGTCGTCGTCGTCGAGGGTCACGGCGTTCTGTCGTTTCTGTCGTGCCCATCGACGAGGCTGGGATGCACCTCGAACGCAGGACTTGGGGGACGGCCGGAGGCCGGAGGGCTACTTGGTAGCGAGCGAAGCGCACCGAACCGTTCGAGCGCCCGCGCGAGGTTCTCCGCATCCTCAGCCGTCCCCCGCTGTCCGACGCTGCGTTGCAGGTCACGTTGAGTCACGGTCGCCTCTCCGCGGCGAGCGAGCCAACCCAGCGCTCGCCGGACCAGGGGATCGGGTCCGGTCAAGGCCATGAGACCGTGAGCGAGCAGGTAGTCGCCGATCCGAAGCGCCTGCCGCATGGTCGTCTCACTGATCGGATCGTCGACGGGGTGCTGCGCGAGATGCAACAGACCGGCGAGTCGGGCCACGCGGCCGGGGTGTCGTGCTGCCCAGTCAGCGATCGGTCGGAGATCCCCCGTCTCCGTGAGCCGGAGCTCCTGCTCAGCGCGCAGCTCGTCGAGAAGGTGTTTAGCGGCGTCCGTGAGCGTGAGTTTGGAACCCTGAAAACCGATGACAGAAATGACAGAACTCCCCTGTGAGCAGGTTTTGTCATTTGTGTCATGCGTTTTGGGGTTCTCGAAGACCCGCTCTACAACCCTCTCCCAGCCCTCGATCGCATCACGGGACATCCGCGTTGCGATCGTCTTGCGCCGGCCGAGCTGGGTCTCCGGGAAGGCGTAGGCAAACCTCGCGACGAGGCCTTGCGAGCGGGCGATCTTGTGGGAGACGAGGTTGTCCAGGACGTGCGGCTGCACCGCCAGCGTGATCGTCATGAGTGGCCGCTCGATCTCCTCGGGGTCGCGCCCTCGCCGGTCGATCGTGGTGCTCTCCCCGCCGTAGGCGCTGCACACGAGGTGCAGGTTCGCCGCACCCTCGCTGTACCGGCCGCCAAGGTTGTCCAGCAGGGCGCTCTCGGCGGCGATCACGGCGATGGAGCCGTGATGAGCCAGCAGTCCTCCCAATGCCTCGGGGGTCGCATCGTCGGCGAGCAGGCGAGGCAGCACGGGTTCGCCTATTTCGGCCAGCTCGCTCGTGGCGCGAGTCAGTTCGCCTTCGATCTCCTTTCGCGTCAACGCGTCGGCGTCGCTAACCGCCTTGATAAGCCGCTGCTCGGTCTTCTCGAGCACCTGTCGACGGCTCCGACGCGCTCTGACTTCAGGGGCGACAGCGTCTCGTCGAGCGCGCTCAAGAGCCCGAAGTGGCGCAACGGCGGACCGAAGCACCGTTGACTTGCGGTCGCCAGATGGCATCGCCACCAGGAGGTAAAGCGCCAGCTCCTCATCCCATGCGCCGCAGTCGACCACTGCCGAACCCATCGCTGCGGCGGAGAGGACACCCAGCGCGGCCAGCGCGGCCAGGTCTTCTGGAGTCTGACTTTCCTCCGCCATCGCCGCGACCCACGCCGCAATGTCCTTCGGAAGCGCATCGCTCGGGAAGGTAGGGCGGTCGTGTGCCGCCAGCGCTGGCCAGTCGGCGTCCCGGAGCGTGGGGCGCTCGTCAGGCGTCGCGATCGGATTCTCATGCGCGGCTGCGCTTGTCAAGAGCTTTCGCGCCTGAGCGACTCCACCGTTTGCCCGCGCCTCCAAGGTGAGATCGGTCAGGTCATAGCCGTTGGACGTGCTCTCGGTGGCGCTCTGTAGGCGGACTCGCACGACCCTCGGGGCAGCTGGCGCCAGCGAGGCGGCCAGCCTTGATGCGAGACGCTCACCGTGCTCGTCGTCGTCGACGCAGATGACAACCTCGGCGAATCGCCTGAATCGGTTAGACCAAGCATCCTTCCAGCCCTCCACACCCGGAACCCCGACGGCGGGCAGGCCGATCGAGTGGGCCGCGACCGCATCGGGCTCGCCCTCGACCAGCCAAACCGTGTCACCTTCGATCGACTCAGGAGGAGGGAATAGTTGCCGGGGTCCTCTGGCAATTGACTTCGACTTGCTACCCGTGCGCTTCGCAGGATCGGGCGCGTAGTGAACACAGCCGGTGAGTGCGCCGGTCTCGTCCCTGGCGGGAAAGACGACTGCGCCGCCGCCCTTGGGACTGCGATAGCCCCGATCAACTCCGATACCGAGGTGCTCGATCGCCTCGGTGCTCCAACCCCGCAGCTCCTCTAGGCGAGCGAGTGGCCTCTCGTCCTGCAGCAACGCCGATTGCCATGCCCGCAGCTGCTGCTCGGTGACAGGAGGCTTCCCGGGCGCCGTCGACGTGCCCTTTGGTTGATCCGCTCGGGCCGCCGGCGTGCTCGTGCGCGACCATTGCTCGTCGGTGACGAGGCCGTGCCTCCTCAGCATCTCCATTGCATCGCTCGGAGACCTCCCGGACGCGACCGCCGCGTCATAGGCACCGCCCCTGGCTCCACAGCCGTGGCAGTTGAAGGCGCCGGATTCCATGCTCACCGAGCAGCTCTTGTTCCTGTCCTCGTGACGGTGGGCCTCGGGGTTGACGAAGCACGCGATCGCGACGTTGGCCGCACCGCTTGCCGGCGGTAGCTCGACGCCGAGAGCCCGGTAGAACCCGGAGACATCGGCGTTCATAGTTCTGCACCCGCCGATAGCCGCCCGTAGTGGCCGGTCCTTTCGAGGTTCGTGAGATCGACTTCGCAGCGCCACAGCTCGCTAGGAGCAACGGTTTCGCGAGCCACCCGCCTCAGACCGCTGACCACTTCAGGGAGGGAGCACCCGTCGCAGCAGTTGACTGTCGCCAGCCCACCGTGGACCCGAACGAAGATCGACAGTTCACCAGCCATGAGCGAGGGCGGCGAGCAGGTCGGACACAGCCCCCGAAGGCAGTCTGGGTCCTTCTCGTCGTATCGCCACTTCACCAGCCAGCCCTTCAGCGGGTCCAAGAAGTCGTGAGGCATCACGCCAGCCGCCTTCGGGGATCGAAGGGGTCGCGACGTGTGCGCTCTACTTCAGCCCGAAGCTCGGCAAACTCAAGACACGGAGCACAAAGGGGCTCTGAGCCGACGTCGGAGGAGTTGCAGACTTCGCAGCGCCGCTCGGCAGGAGGTTTCGGCCCGCGCTGGCGCTGCTTGGGGGAATCGAACCTATCGCCACCTGCAGCGGCGATACCGGCAGACAGGTGTGAAGTGTTTGCGCTCGGCGAAAGGAGCGCGAGGGACTGCCTCAGCCTTTCGGATTCACCTGGAGGTTCGCCACCGCCCGGATCTCCGCGAGTCGAGGCGCTGCATCTACGGACGCGGCGAGGGCCACACGGCCGAGAGCGGCCACGTACGACGAGCCTACGCGGAGCGCCGGAGACAAGCTTCTCTGCGCGCCGGCGCTCGGGGCGAGCATGACCGGCGTAGAGGTTCTCTCGCACGTAGAGGCGGGCCGCCTTTTCCGCCTCCTCGCGCGCTTCCCGGAGCTGGCGGGCGTTGTTGAGCCGATCTTGCTCACGCTGCGCGAGCTCGGCGGGAGTGGTTTCACCGAGAACCCTGCTCCGGGCCCAGTTCTTCCGGATCTCGCTCTCCTCCTGAGTCGGAGCCCAAGAAACGTTCGGGTCGTTCGGGTCCAGGCGCCGGGTCGTCACGAGCAGAGTGACTGTGGGTAGCACCGCGTAGAAGTCCTCAGCAGTGCCCGGAGCGCGTCCCTCCTGGAACGCAGCGAGAACTTCGGATGTCCGAGCGCTGTTAGCTGGCTCGGAGGCCATTGTGTGAGGCTGCGGTAGCTACCAAATTCACAGTTCTCACTTTGACAGAGGCAGGGGACACGATGATTTGACCCCAGAACCGCCGCGACCCCGAGCCGGAGCCCGGGGTCGCATTGGGTGATTTGATAACCAACTCGTCCGGCTCAGGATTGGGCCGAAAACTCCACCTCAACGGCAGGGGTAGCTTCTCACACTGCCATGATGGGAACGGAGGCGCGCCACCTTCGAGGACTACTGCCGCGAGCGCTGGGGGATGGATCGCACGTACGCACACCGACCGATTGAGGCTGCGACGGTCAGAGAAATGTTGCCCATGGGCAACACGCCGTCGTCCGAGCGCGTCGCCCGCGAGCTGGCTCCGCTTCGCTCAGAGCCAGAGCAGATGCGCGAGGCATGGCAAGAGGCTCAGCCGAGGCTCCTCGTGCGGTACGGTCGCGGGGTGAGCGAGCGAGCCAACCCCGAGCCCTGGCAGACCGCCGCTCCAGCCCCCTTTCTCACGATTGAGGGATCGAATGCGGCGGTGTGGGTCGCCGGGAAGGACCACTTTCGGGTGACGTGGGCCGGCGAGGACCACCAGGTGCAGGGGTATCCGAATGCTCAGGCCCTAGCGCACGAGCTGGCCGGGAGGGAACGGCGCGGCCTTGTCCCGAAGGAGGGCCTTAGCCTGCGCTCAAACCTCCGGAGGCCGCTGATATCGGCGCAGTCCCGGTAGCCGGCGGAAGTAGGGCCGTAGATCGTAATAGAGCCAGCGTGGAGACGCTTGAGATCGTCGTCGGTGAGAGCCGGACTAGGCGGCTCGGGCCCAAGGTCCCCCACCCACCGGCGCAAGTGTCTCTCCTTGGCCGCGAAGAGGACATCGCTGTAGCACTTCAGGTATGTCTCCTTGACTCTCTCGACCTCGGGCGACTCTCCGCTTTTCAGCCGGAAAAGCAGCGCGTAGAACGCGGCGTAGAGCTTGCGCCTCTCCGCTTGCCAGCCACGCTCGGCCGCTCTCTGGCGGCCCAATACGCCGATGGCGGCTCCCCCGATGGCAATCACGATCGCAGCCCAAACGGGCACATTGGCGGCTGCAAGCGGCACAGAGGAAAACATCCCTTTGCGAGCCTAGTCGAACGGAACCACCTTGGTCCACCCGTCGCCGGCGCGTCGCAGGCGCTTTGTCCCCGAACAGGGACACGCTCGCACCGTCGCTCAACGGGCACCGAGGCGCCTAGACGAGCGGACTCTTCAGTTACCTGAGCGGAGTGTCGGCCTGAGGGCGCGGACAGTCGGCGAGGCGTAGGCTAAGGACCATGAAGCGGGCCAGCGCGCTTACCGTCTTACTAGCCCTTTCCCTGCCTGCTAGCGCTCTTGCGGGGGGATACCTCGACGCCGCCAGTAAAGCCGTGCGGCGGGTTGCAGCCGGCGAAGGAACGCACCTGGTCTACGTGCGCTGCCACCGCACCGCACCGTCTAAGTTCGGCTGTCGCTTCCTGGACACCGTTCAGCAGACGGGCAGGGTGAGTGTGGACTACTCCCACGGGCATTACTACGTTGGTGAACCGAGGCTCGATCCACCGCCCGAATACCGCGAAATCCCGCGACCCTGCCTGCCTAGCGAACCGCGGTGCCAGTAGGGCGAACCCCCAGCGCTTGAAAGCAGGTTCGGCAGGCTTATTCCGGTAAGGCCTAGCGCTCGCCGCCGTGGTGAGAGCATGCGCCGGAGATGCCTCCAGCGTGGCTGTAGGTTTCGTCTGAACATTCGACGATTGTGCCTTCCTCAGTGGTAAAGCTCCCAATGCATTCGTGTTCCGAGCAGAACTCCGCGTCGGTCGCGTGGCTCGACGAGCCGACTTCGTCCGTTTCGCCGGAAGGTTCGCTTTCGGGGGCCGGTGGTGGTTCGCGCGCTGGCGGCGATTCAGGCGCGGGCGCGGGGGAGCTCCGGGGCTTCGCGGCCGCTTTCGGGTGTCCGATGTCGCGCGAGGCAGCGTAGGCGTGCGCCTGTGCAGGCGTGTAGGCGACGACAGCGGCCGCGGGGAACGACACGTAGATGCCTGTGGATGTGGGCGAGCCAACGCACCCAACAAGGCCGCCCGCTGTTTGGCACCCGAGTTCGTAGTCGCGGCCCGTCGAGGGGCTGTGAACCCCGAACGACTGAACGTTCCCATTCCTGGACGCCTCGTAGTACTCGTAGAAGGTGTTTTCCGCAAGCGCGCACGACGTACCCGCGTTGGCAACGATGTTCGTGTCGCAGTTTCGCTGGGGAGACTCGTTCGGGTCGGAGGGTGTCGAGGTAGACGCGACGCAGGCGTGCCCCATTGCGGCTTGGTCGCAGGCGACATGGGTGCTCGGGTCGGCGTGTTGAGCGGGATTATTGAGCGCGACTTTCGCCGGTAGGGCGCGCGGCTTCGGAGAACTCGGCGCGGCCTGCGTGGTCGGCGTTGACCCGGCCGCCGGTTCGAGTGCGTGCTCGGTGACCGTCTTAGTTCCCGCACACCCGGCGCCCAGCCCGGCCAGGACGACCGTAGCGAACCCCGCAACCCCCGCTCCCCCAAGCCGCATGTCCGTAGCCTATTGGGACCTGTGGGCTCTGTCTACCTACTCGACCCGGGTTGATTCCACAACGATCTCACCGGGTGTCTTTGGGTCTCACCTTGGTCGCGATTTCGGCGGCGCCGAGGGCTGCGGACCAACCTCCGAATCGGTTGCACACTGTCGTCTTGCACGGCCTCATCGCCGTACCGCAAATCCACTCCTCTTGGTGGGGAGGGCGGCCGTGGCGAGCGGTCCATGCCCGTAGGGCTTGGACGATCTCGTCGTCCCTCCAGATCCTCGTCGCGCGTGGGTTGACGGGCGTGAGCCCGGCCAGCCTCAAAGCGCGTTCCCAGGTGACGAGGTGCTTGCGCACGGTGCTTGCGCTGGGATGCTCAAAGGTCCCCTTCTCCCAGTCCAGCCATCGCGGTGCGTGGCCATGAGCGTCTGCCCAGCGCTGAAGTGCCCCGATTATCTCCGCGTTGACCCAGTATGTGTAGACGCGATTCGTGCGTGTGGCCACCGTCGAGTATCGCCTCCATTCCTGGCGGCTGAAGCGGACCTCGTTGCGCGGTGGCGTCTGACCGTGAATCCGGCGTGGCTGAGCGGAAATCGTGATGCTGTAGGAGTCAATCGCGATCGTCAGCTCAGCAAACCACCTGACCAGGACCGCCCGCAGATCGGTCGCTTCTTTCTGCCAGACGTCCGTTCGCTCTGAGATCGGCGTCTTGGCCCAGGCGTCGAAACGCCCGAGGATCTCTTGGCGGTGAGCCTGCCGGCTGGGCGCGGTGAGGCGTCCCACCATCGCGCCCTCCGGCTGAATCCGAGCGATCATGCGCTCAAGCCCCTGGTTGATCTGCTCCTCATCGCCACGCCTAATCGCGGCGATCACCTGGTTGCGCTCCGCGGATCGGGACCAAGGTTCTTTCTGGACAGCCCCGAGTGCCCCTGCCTCCAGTCCGGCGTGGGGATCGTCGCTTAGCAGCGCTCTGAGCGCTGAGACGAACATGGCCTCAACGACATCCGCGTCGATTGGAGAACCACCGCAGCGCTCAGCGTGCCGGCCCCGCTGGTGACTCGCGCAGACGTATTTGCGAGCGAACGTGCCGTCTTCACGTTCATGGCCCGTATGAACGTACATCGGGCCACCGCAGTGCCCGCAGAGCGCCAAGCGCGCCAAAAGGTAGACCTCAAGCGGGCGATATTGCTTGGTGGGCCTGCGCTGGGCGAGCTGGGTCAGGAGGCGCTCGTGCTGACGCGTTGTGATGTATGCGGGCCATTTGGCCGGTCCGATGATCTGTCCCTTCAGCGTCGCCAGTCCGGCGTAACGCGGGTTTCGGAGCACGCCGAGAACCCCAGAACAGGTCCACGGGCGCGGTTGACGCTTCGGGGTGTGGGGTTTGGTCCTCCAGCCCTCGTCATTGAGAGCCCGCGCGATCGCTCCGGTTCGCTTGTCCTTCATCGCCAAGCGGAAGATCAGCTCGATAGCGCCTTGGCGCTGTGGGTCGATCTCAAGGCGCTTGATGATCGTTCCCGCCTCGTCGACTTCAACGGCCAAGCGATAGCCGTCTGGCCGGCAGCCGAACCATTCGCCTCGTTCTGCGGCGCGGCGCTGACCGCCGGCGATTGCCAGACCCTTACGACGCGAGTCCTCGTGATTGCGCTGCCCGGTGACCACGGCATAGAGGAGGTCACGGAAAGTGTCGGGGTCCTGGAGGGTGCGAACGCGAACGTCTCGCTTCAACGCCCAGAGGGCGATCTCAACAGCGTGCGTGGCGGTGCGACCGTCGCCGCGCGCCAATCGGTCGCTGTGGAGCGCCCAGAGCTCAGCTTCTCGCCCTTGGTCGGCGAGCTCCTCGACATGCTCGACCGCCTCGCTCAACGCGGGTCCGCGGCTACTTGTGTAGGCCGAGAACGCCTCGTCTGAGTATTCGCCGACTACCTCGCGAAGCGGGTCCACCTCGATCGCCTCGCGACACTGGCGAAGCTGATCGGGCAGAGAGCCGCGCAGATCCTCCGTGCTCTTAGCGGCATATACGACGCACGCGATGGCGTCAGACTCCATCTCTCCCGTTTAGCAGCATCCGAGGGCGCAATCGCGCCATCTGTAGATAGTGCGCGCTGTGACCGAGAGATTGAGCCGCGGAGCGCGTAGCGCTTGACTAGCTTGCGTCCATGTCGCTGCCTGTTGCTTGTGTGCTCTACGCGGCCAAGAGCACGGCCGACCGGCGAGAATCGATTCCCGACCAGCTTCGCGAGTGTCGTGAGGCGGTGGGCGACCCCTCGACGCGGGTCATCCTCGCTGAGTACACCGATGAGGCCTTCGGCGCATTTCGCAGCAACCGCGGTCCCGCCCTCGTCGAGGCGATGCAGCACGCAGAGGAACTTGCCGAGATCCACGGCGCATCTGAGCTATGGGCACAGCATTCTGATCGTCTGGCGCGGGGAGACGGCCGCTCCGCCCGCCACGCCGTCGAGATAGCGCTCTGGGCCCTCAAGCACGACGTTCGGGTGCGGACGGTTCAGGACCCGGACACCTTTCGCGACCTCCTCTATGCAGTGGTGACGGGCCAACGCAACAACGAGGACTCAAGGCGAAAGGGGCGCTCGAGCAAAGCCGGCAGGAGACGAGCTGCGGCTCGCGGAGACTTCATCGGATGGAAGCCAGACGGCTATCGAATCGCCGTCGACATCGACAAGAACGGCGGCGTGAAGAAGCGCATGGAGATCGACCCCGAGCGTCGGCCCGCGATCGAGCTGATCTTCCGCCTGGCACTACGAGGCAAGAGCTCGGGGGTCATCGCCCGTGCGCTCAACGATGCGGGGTGGCTCACCAGGCCCCGTGTCAGGCAGGGGACGCCCAAACTGTGGACCACCAACCGGGTAATCGAAGTCCTCAAGAACAAGCGATACGCAGGGATCGCGGTTTTCAATGGGGAGATCGTCGCCCGGGGCCATTGGCCTGCGTACATCACGGAGCGCCAGCTCGCTCGGATAGATGCCCGGCTTGCTCAACGCCGCCCGTCGAAATATCCGAGGGAGCTTGAGAGCTACCTACTGGCGCGAGTCGGGAGGTGCGGGCGCTGCGCGAGCGCCCTCTTGGCGCTGACCAGCAACCCTCACGGCGACGGGACGCTGATCCGGCGGTACGTCTGCGCCAGCCACTTCCACGGTCGTCATGCGGGCCGCTGCAGCGCCAAGCCGATCGACGCAGGCATGGTCGAGGCGATGTTCGTAGCGAGTATCGGCCTCCTGTTAGCCGGCGAGCCTGACCTCAGCAGCAAAGGTGCAATGCACCCTCCTGAGGGCTCTCGGCTGTCGGATACCGCAGCGGGTCGAGAGCAGCTACGGAGCGCCATGCTCGCCGGTGATGACGCGGGCGCCGAGTCGGCCCTGAATGCCCTGTTTGCCAAGATGCATCCCGAGGCCGCACTAATCCGCGATTCGGCGACGTCGCGTCGGCTAGCCCGCGAGCTGGGAGAAGCTCAGACCCTACGAGATTGGATCGTCGAGGAGACAGCCGGCCGAACACCGGCATCGCGGGAAATGGCGCGTGAGCTCAACGGGTTGCTGCGCTCCTGGTTCTCAACGATCTCCCTCACAATTAGCGAGACGAACGTGGAGATCGTCGGGAAGCGCCCAGGGGCTGGCGACCTGCCGGGTGTTAGTACCGCCGTCAACATCGACCGCTGCACGTGGACGCGGTTCGCTCCGCTCGAAAGACGGCCACATCGGCGCTATCGCACCTGGGTCGACGCCGAAATCGTCGGAGCGCTGCAGGCGTGGACGGACGTTCATGGTCACGACCCCTCCCCCACCGATTGGCGACAGAGCGCCGCTTACCATCCGATCGCGCCCACGCCCCGCGAGGTCTCCGCCGGCCCCGCACGCGTCTTGACCGGCGACGACATCGACCTCATTCGCGCACTTTCGGAATACACCGCGGAACACGGCTCTCCTCCGTCGTGGGCAGACTGGCTATGCGCTCCGCCACAGCACCCCTGTGCCCAAACGGTTCACGCCCACTTCGGGAGTTGGCGCCAAGCGCTAGACGCTGCCGGGCGCCGGGCAAATTTGTAAGTCGCTAAGAATCAGGCGCGCTGCCGCCCATCGCGAACACCAGTGCAAGCGTTGCGACGACGTTTGCGTAGTTGAGATGCCTCCGTAGTGGTGTCATGGGGCGAGCCTACGCCCTCTGTGCCGTCCAGGGCCGCGAGCGCCCCATAGCGCTTACACCGAGGGCAGTAGCTCAGCGCCCTCGTCGGGTGGGGACCCGTAGACGTAGACCACGAGGTCCTCCTCGCCATCGTTGACTGTCTGAAGCGCTGTTCCTGCCCGCACATGGACGACGCCGCCGAGGGGCACGACGTGACGCTCCGCCGGGTCTCCGAGATACATCGTGAGACGACCAGCGAGCACGACGAACGTCTCCTCCTGCTCGGCGTGCACATGACGACGACCTTGCGCCCCCGGCTCGTAGCGCCACACGTTCGCCCGAGTGCGCTCGAAGTACGCGAACTGCTGGAGTTCGGCGACGTGACGAGCAGGCTCGCCCGCTTCATGAGGGCGCGTGGTCCACTCAAGCTGGTCTGGCAAGACGATGGAAAACGGCACGCCTGGCACGATATCCGGCGTCACATCGGCGTGACGCACCCGAGGCGAGTGGTGCGAAGGTCAGGGTAGGCGCACGTCGCAGGAGAACCGGCGCCGAAGTCTCAGGCGCCCGCGACGAGATCTCTGTGGCCAGCTCGCTTGGCGCGATAGAGCGCCTTATCCGCCGCAGTGATCATGTCCTGGATCGAAACACCAACTGCTGACGCCGATCCGAAGCTGAGGGTCACCTGCTCGGAGGGCCCGTAGTGCGAGAGGTCGAGCGCCTCCACCTGGTCGCGCAATCTCTTTCCGGCGAGGTTTGCACCCTCAACGTCGGTGCCTGGAAGGAAGGCGATGAACTCATCCCCGCCCCAACGCCCGTATATGTCACTAGCGCGAAACACCGTTCGCATGCAATCACCGACCGCGCGCAGCAACTCGTCGCCCGTGTCATGCCCGTAGGCATCGTTGATTTGCTTGAAGTGGTCCAGATCGATCATCAATGCCGACAGCGGCTCCTTATGGCGGTTGGCATATGCCCAGGCTTGGGGCAAGCGCTCCTGGAGTGATCGGCGATTCCCCAGGCCGGTGAGGAGGTCGGTGTGCGCGGCCTCCGCAAGTTCGCCGGAGAGCCGTTCGAGCCGGCCATGCGCCACCAGGGACCGCGAGAAGAGGACCAGCACCGCCAAGGAAAGAACAGCGATCACAGCAAGCACGATCCACGGCAGCCACAGTGCCCACCCGTTGATCGACGCGAACAGTTCCGCATCGGGAACGACAATGAGCAGGTGCCAGGGCGTGCCCGCCACGGCCGTCGCCTCGAACGTGCTGGGCGTTCCCGCGATCCATGCTCTACCCCGCGAGGCGTGTGAGGTCGCACGGGCCAGCGCGGGATTGGCCCGATGCAGCGTCACTCCAGAGATCGGCGGGCTTCCTGTGATGATCTTGCCGGCGGCGTCCACCAGCAGGACGATGTGGCGCTTGTACGCAACGGTGTGGTCGACGAACGCTGCGAGGACGCTTCCTGCTACCGGGTAGGCGACACTGAACACCCGACGCCCGTGGGAGGTCGCGTACGGGACTGCGATCGCCACTACCGGCTTGCTTTCGGCGGCTGAAGGCACGACGCCAGAAACCGCTGCACGTCCGGCCTCGGCGGCGCTCAGATGTGGATAGCGCGGGGCGATCCTTGAGCCGAGGATGGCGGGATCGGCCGGAGCGATCTGAAGAAGGCGCCCCGAGGAGTCGAGCAGGACGCCCGCCTTGGCCCCAAAGCTCGCGACGATGCCGGGAAATCCCGTCGTCGTATTGTCCAATTGCTGCTGTGCGACCTGCGCCTCACGCGCAGCCTGCTGCGAAAGGTATGTCGAGACAAAGCCAGCCGATGTTGAGCCTTTGCCTCTGAAGTTCTTGAGAATCTGGTTCTTTGATTGTTCGTGCGTGAGAACGATCCCGATACCCATGGCCGAAAGCACGAGGGCGAGCGCAAGCGCGAGGAGCACCAAAGGGATGCCCCTCTTCGAGGCAGTGGATCGTCTGCTCTTGGGTGCGGGCACTACGAGTGGGATCGGCAGAGAAAGGCACCAGCATTAGCCACGAGCGCGCTCGATTGGCTGCTCAGGGCTGACCCAGCCCGGCGGGCGATCGGAGCGGCGGGTCGGCGCTCCTGCGCCCCATTGGCCCCGGCAGTACTTGGCTTGAGCGTTGCCGATGGGACCCGCCGGGGGCAGCGGAGATGGGACCCACTGAGCTGACAGTGATGCCAGCTCGCGCTGCATGCACGCTGACGGCCCGAGGCACGACGATCGGCATCTTCTTGCGCGACGCGAAGCTTCAGGTCCAAGCGCCTTCTATAGCTTCCTTAGCACGGCGGCTCAGCCGTTGATAGATGACAGGTCCACGATTGATGCCTACCCACGCAGCGTCAGTTAGCTCTCGCCGATAGCGGTTTCGACTAGCTCAGACAGCGACGGCAACGCAGCTGCAGGCTAGAAGACGTTTGCCGTTGGCGCTTGGCTGTCGCTCATCTCGTAGCCCATCCGCGAGGCCGCCGCTACCAGCAGGGGTCGTGGCTAGATGATCATCGAGAGCCCGCCACCAGTGGCCGGCGCTTCAAAGACCCAGCCCGTGCCGGTGTTGTTGCCGCTGACATCGGTCCCGTTGACGATTTTGAACGGAATGCCCGCGCCTTCTCCGCTGGAATCTTTCAGCGTGACTTCTTCGAGCGTTAGCGCCGAAGCTTTGGAGAGTTTCCAGGCTTTGCCAGCTTCGCTGGAGTCCCATTTTTGCGCTCCGGCGCTCTTGGTCAGGCTCGTGACCGTCTGCGTGGTGCCTTGTTCCCATCTGACGGTCCGCGCTGAGCCCGTCAGGTTGAAGCGGAGCGAAGCGAACGTGCTGCTCTGATCGACCGCGACGGCTTCTCCGGTGAACGTGACGATGTTGTAGGCCAGCGCGCGCCCTTCGAAGTTTGCTTCTTTGCCGGTGAGTTCGATGGTCGAGGTTTCGGCTTTGAGCGTGAACGCTTCTGTGCCGGGCTGCCAAGGGACGCCCGCGGCGTTGGAGTTCGTGCATTTGAAGACGCTTGCCCCGAGGATCAGTTCCTTCACGGTGGCCCCTTCGGTCTTGAACAGGCCGCAGGAGACTTCAAAGCCAGCCGTGTTGAGGATGCCCGTTTTCAGGACGATTTCCGTGCTGGCTGTGAGTTTTTCGCTTAGTTTGACTTTCGTTGTCGTGCCACCCTGGACCAGAAGGAGCTTTACGTCCACGCCGTTTGTCACGGGTTCGACAGTCGTGGCGCCTGCGCCTGCGAGGCTCAGTTTCCCTGATGCCGACCATGCGGTTTCCGCGCTCAGTTCGAGGGATTTGCCCGAGCCGGTCAGGGTGAGCTGTTTGGTCAGGGTCATTTTCGCCGCACCCGTAGTCTTCAGCGAGACGACGCTCAGGTTGGCTTCTACTTTGAGTTCCAGCCCCGTAGGGCAGACGATTTCCGAGGTCGCCCCAGGCACTTCTTCGGGCGTGAACGTGGCGGCTTCGGAGGCTTTGCCCGTTTTTTTCACTGTGAGGACGGCCATCGGGACATCATCGTCCACAACGCGGACGGCGCGGCGCGGCTAATTAAGCCACAAAGCGGGCCTAGTACATGCGGGCGTACAGCGCCGGCGAGCCCAGTGCAGGAGGCGGGAGGGCTTCAGTTTCCGCGTTCATCGCTCTCCAAGCCTTGTGGCTGCACGCATCGCCGCGGTACAGCAGCGCGCGTGCCACCGCTTCGGTGACTTCATAGGTCGGCCCGGTAAAGATGATCGGGAGTTCGCACTGTTTTTGATTTGACCCGCTGTAGATCCATGTGCAGATAGGTTGCACTTCTGCACCGCTCGCGAGTTTCAATAGCGGCGACGGGATGAGCTCTGTCTGCTGAAATTGGAGGAGGAAAGGCATCTAGGAATGAGCTTAGGCCAGGGGCAGGACGCGCTTGAACGTCTATTCGGGTGCCGATGGGACCCAACGAGATGAGCTCGGATGGGACCCGCCTCTTCAGACAGTGATTCCCGCGCTTATGTGGGCTAGAGACGTTGAGCAGTAGGTACCATGCGAACGCTTCAGGGGGTGGCGGGGGGTCGAATCGCCTCGGCGTAGAATTGCTTTGCCTGCCCTTTGCTGCCCTCGATGGGTTCTACGTCCGGGCGCGTGATGTGAGGCGTCTGAGCTGGGCCTGTCTCACGAGCGCGGCCTAAATGCTGGGTGGCCGAGGACGGGTCTACTTACGTACGTGCTGCACCACGAGAACGGTGAGATACTCGCGGCATGAGCGAGGCTGGAGTGTTCGTGCTCGAAGCGGGTCTACGGCTGGACTCGGAGACCGATCCGGCGTCGGTCGGCGCCGCAGTTACCACCGAGCTGTGCGGGCATTGGAAGCATGAGGGGCCCTGCCACTGGCCCCACAAAAGCGCGATCGACACCGGACCTGAGCCGGCGCTCTTTCGCACGGTGTTCGTAGCGGACCCCGGTGACGAGCCAGCTGTGCGCAAGCGAATCGAACGCAGTCTCCAGTACGGAGGCGGCTGGCATGTTCAGTGGATGCGTAGGCGGGGGCTTTTGGGCCACGAGCAAGCCCTGGCGGCACGACTCGCAGCAGGACCTAGAGCGAGCGAGCCGCTCCCACGGCCCGACTGACCCGCCGCTATGGCAGCAGGAGGTCACAGCCTGCGATAGGCCCTGTCTTCACTGGCATATGCCCTTGAGGACCGAGCCTGCGGGCGCCTATTGCCCCGCTTGGGCGCCGTTATCGGCCATCGGATGGGCGTGGGAGTGCCGTTTCGAGGGCGAACGTCCGAGGGCCGCCAGTCCCGCGCGTCGATGGCACTGAGGTCGTCCTGCGTAGCGGGAGGGGCTGACTAGGCCCTGTCGAAACTAGCCGCATGGATTCGCGCAGTCAGCGTATGGCGGCGCGCTTCGAAGGCCCGGTGCTCATCGCCGCAGTGCTCACCATTCCGGCATTGATCGTTGAGCAGGGCAATCCAGGTGAGCCCTGGCAGACGGTGGGGAAAGTCGCCGACTGGGTCATCTGGGTTGTTTTCGCGCTTGAGCTGATCGCGATGCTCGCCGTGGTGCCGTCGAGACGAGCGTGGCTACGAGAGCATCCGCTCGAGCTCGCGATCGTCGTACTCACGCCGCCCTTCGTATTCGCCGTCCTGCAGTCGATCCGTGTCCTGCGCGTCCTCCGGCTTCTGCGGCTGTTTCGTTTCGCACCCTTGGCTCGGCGCATGTTCACGATCGAGGGCGCCCGCTATGCAGCGCTTCTCGCCCTGCTGGTCCTCATTACCGGCGCTGAGGCCTTCGCGTCGGCCGAAAACATCTCGGTCGGCGACGGCCTCTACTGGGCCATCGCGACCATGACCACGGTGGGCTATGGCGACATCAAGCCCGAATCTGAGGTGGGCAAGGTGATCGCGTGCGTACTGATGCTCTCCGGGATCGGGTTCTTCTCGATCATCACGGCCGCATTTGCGCAGCGGTTCCTTTCAGTTGGCGTGGCTGAGGTCGAGGAAGCGGTCGAGGCCGTCGAGGAGACAGACGCATTCGTACTCAGCGAGGTGCGCGAGATCTCACGGCGTCTTCATGCCCTCGAAACGGCGGTGGAGCGCCGCTCCTCCCGAAAGAGTTCGGGAGACTAACCCGACTGGCATCCGATGCCGTTGTGGTCAGCGTCGAGGTGGTACGGGTCTGAGCCCGTCACGCGCACCGGCTTCTTGTCGGCCGGGATTTCGCTGCAATTAAGGTCGGCTACCCGAGGTAGGCACGGGCTATAGCCGGGCTCACAGCCGCCGCTCCCGCCGCCGCTAGGCGCGCTTTGGGTGCTTGGCGGGCGTTGCCCTTCGCCGGTGCTGGGAACCCCATACCCCCGGCACCTAGCCCCCGAGGAGGTGTGACAGTCCCCGGCAGCGTCATAAGAGCGGTCGCCGGAGGGGCTACCGCCGAACTGAGGCCCACTGACGTGCGTCGAGCCCCCGTTTAGCGAGACCGCCCAGACCGGGTGCAGCTCATTCCAGGAGTGTTGGGTGTCGTCGACCCAGGCCCCCAGCAGACTGATGCGGTCACCCGCATGTGGTTCAGGAAGGTGGCCACCGTCGCGCGCCATGAACTCCACGACAAGGTCACCATGCTGTTGTTCGCGGTTGGCCGGGGCCAGCAGGTAGCGGTAAGGAGCGTCCAGGGCGACATCGACGTGGAGGTCGCCGTCGGGCTCGTGCCGCACCGACGCGGCGACCCCTGCGGCGTGGCGACAAGGGCTGAGCATCCGAAGCCTGCTTGGGTGATAGACGCCGTCGAGCACCCGAGCGGTTGACGGACAGACGCCTGCTTGACGGACCGTGTTCGCCTTGTGCGCCCGCCGAGGGTGCCGTTTCTTGGCCGCAGGACCTGCGGAAATCAGATGACGCGCCGGGGAAGCGATCGCAGGCTTGACGACGATTTCCCGGGCGCTTTCGCCTGTGCCGCATCCAGCAAGCAGGATGGTCAGCGCTAGCAATGGCCCGAGGGCTCTCATCGCTCGAACGTACCAAGCGCGTGCACGAGCGTCATTGCGCCCGCATGGATCATTGCCGCTGCACAACGAGCGAGGTCTATCTAGGTCGCGACCCACTGCTCCTTGAGCAAGCGCTCCCATCCGGGCATATCGCCCGTCGTTGCTGGCATATGACCCAGGCGTGGGCGCGTGCCGAGCCGCCGGGTGGTGCTATGGGTGCCACTACGCGGTCATCGGGCGGCTAGAGCGGGGAGCGAGCGCGGACGCCCTCTATCGCCACGAACGGAGGATTTAGGCGACCGACGACTCTGTTCCTTGCCCGCGCATGCGTGAGCCGTGCAACACACCCCAAGCCGTCCCGGTCGACCTACTAGCTACCCAGTGGTACCGCTAGCTCTGCTCTGAGCCGTTGGTACCTGTGTAGGCCGTGCTAGTGGCCTTGCCTGCCCTGAGGATCTGCCTCGTCAGCTCGTTCTCACGTAGTGCTCCCTCGGGTGGTGGGGAGCCATCCTCGAGGCGTTGTCCGGGTTTGCGTGGGAGGCGTGTCTCATCGGGTCCGGGCATCGCTGCGACCTCACGAGCGAGCCGAGCGAGCCGGGTCAGAACGTCAATGTCCTTGGTGGTTTGAGGCTTAGCGTCGCGTTTGTATACGCGGTTTTCGTAGCGCTTTAGTTCGTGGTCCTCAAGGCTCACCATGCGCCGACGTAGAGCCTCCACGGCGTCCTTCGGCGGGAGCCGCATCAACTCGCTTGAGAGCTTGCCTTCTCGGCGCCTCTTGGCTCGATCGCCGATGTAGCGAGCGCTCGTGCCCGGGATCTCGAAGGAAGGGACGGCCTGGCCTTCGTGCTTCAACTCACCCGTCGCAGCGAGTCGACAGATCAGGGAGACCGGGCGCACCCCTTCTTGGTAGGCCTGCTCGATTGCCCCGCGTTGCGCGTCGTCGTACTTTGGTTGCCAGTTCGCCATTACTCAGCGGATTCTCCACGAGGGCGCGGCGGGAATGCAGTACGGAAAGCTAGGAGACTGCGGAGTTGCCTCGGACCGGAGGCCACCGCGTACTCGCGAAACGCGACCGGCCGCTCGTTCGAGCGGTGCTCTCTCTACGATCGGTCGAGTCGACATGCCGTTGTTCCCCCGCATTGACCCCGATCTTCGGGCCTTGGTCGCCTACATCGTCGCCCGCGCGCTCGATCGCGGGGTCACCCTCAACCGGATGAGGCTCGTCAAGCTCCTCTATCTGGCCGACGTAGAAAGCGTCCGCAGCCGTCGGCCAGCCCTCACGGGGGTTGAGTGGATCTTCTTCCACTACGGGCCCTATGCGTACGAGCTCATCGACGTCCTCTCAGCGATGGAGAGCGACGAGCTGGAGACGTCGAAATGGGGTGGAAACGTGCTCTACCGCGCCGCGCCGGGGGCGCCGGACGCGCACGACTGGAACGCGGGGACGAGGAGAACCGTCGATCGGGTTGTCAATCGCTTCGCGCCTCTGGACCTGAATGAGCTGCTCGATTACGTCTACTTCCATACTGGACCGATGATCAACGCCGAGCGGGGCCGGCCGCTCGACCTCCTCCGAGCGCGGGACGATACGGCCAAAACGGGGCAGACCCCGCTCCATCCACCCACCCGGCCGGTAAACCTTGAGCAACGGCTCGGGGCCTGGCGTGAACGCAATGCCCGCCGGCTCGGACCCGCCGTCCTCGATCCCCCAGGCAGGTTCCTAGGGGATTCCGCCGATGACGTTGCGAGCCAGGATACGCACGGGACCTTGCGCGTCCCAGGCGCAGTTGAGCTGTAGCGACTGATGTTCGGATGGATCGAGCCGTTCTATGAAGAGGCCTCACCGGCGATCGAGCCGGGACACATTTGGAGCGACCAGCCGATTTACCTCCCGCCACGGCACGGGCTAAAGATCGAGCGTGTCAACCCAGAGGACGACCGTGAGCTCGACTTCCGCGTCTGCGGCCGGACTGCGGACACGTTTGACCACCCACCAGTCCAGAGCCTGAAGCTTGAATCGAGCGAGGCGGCGGTTATCGCGAAGACCAAGAAGAATCGGCCGGTGCTCATCCTCGGGGGCACGTCTGCGACCGAGCTTCGCCCTCGCGGTATCGGGCTGGCAGACGTCGTGATGGTTGTCCCCGTCTATGGCGCCGATCAGTACGACGAGCGCACGCGCCGGCGGATCTCCTACTACGAGTTCACCAACGCCTTCTACCTGCCGGCCCACGGGGGTACGTTCGATGAAGGGTTCGCACGGCTCGATCACGTCCAAGCAGTGACCCAGGCGAACCTGGTCCGCCACAAGGGACTCAAGCTTTCCGCCGACGCCCTCGACGCCCTGGTTGAGTGGTTCGTTGGCTTCAGCACCAACCGGCTGCCGGATGACTCGGTGATCCGTGATTACCGGCGCGAGATGCTGACCGAGAGCGGTCCGGCGTCCGGGTGAGCACCGCCAAGCCACCCGCCCCCGTTGGGTGGCTAAATGCCGTCCAATGCCGTCCAATCCTGCACGACCGACGGGCGCCCAGCAGGCTTGTATAGCTCGCCATCTCTAGCGGTTTGGGCCATCCAGGCGGTGCGGGGAAGACGCCTCATAATCGGTAGGTCGGAGGTTCGAGTCCTCCCGGGCCCATTTTCGACCGCCCCAATAACCGGAAAGGCGTCCTGGCTACCTAGCGTCTCGCTGAGACGCGACTTCTCGCACGCCGGTGCCGAAGAATTCCCGCACCCCGTTGCTCTTTTCTTGGTACTTCAGGATGGTGGTTTGCACGTGGTCGGGCAGCAGCGCCTTGTCAGTCTCAAAGCCCACCATGGCCAGAAAGATCACGCCCAAAACTGCGACCACTCGGATGCGCTTACCGTAGATGGCCCACTCCAGCCGCAGCAGGTAGCCCACGTGCTTCAAGACTCAATCGCCGCGCTTGATCAGCAGAAAGCGCAGGAGCAACAGTGTGACCAGCACCGCGACACCAATCGCGATCTTGCCGGTCGTGGCGGCTAGGATCACGCCCGCCATGACCAGCGCGCAAAGAAAGCGATCAAGAGCATCGCCGCCAACGCGACGACCGCGATCACGGAGGCTCCCGGAACGCCCTGGCTCGCCGAGATCAAGGCGACGACGAGAATCAGCAGCGCACGGCGATGCAGGTGACCAATGGACAGACGCTAGGTAAGCGGCTGCTCAAAATCAGAGTTGTCCGTAC
The DNA here is from genome assembly GCA_963706615.1 of uncultured Solirubrobacteraceae bacterium. Lineage (GTDB taxonomy): Bacteria > Actinomycetota > Thermoleophilia > Solirubrobacterales > Solirubrobacteraceae > Palsa-744. The sequence continues at coordinate 213,562 of OY970163.1, forward strand.
CGACGGCAACCCCATGAGTGCGCTGCGTGCCGTGTGGCGCCAGGTGGCGCTTCTCATTGTGCTGTGCAACGTCGTCGCCCACGCCGATAGACATCTATCTACGCTCCTTTTCCTCGTCTTCGTGCTTGATTTCGCGTGGCCTCTCTGGAACGCCAACAACCGGGCTCTCCACGACTTCGCTGCCGGTACACGCGTCGTCCGGCGGCCACCACCGACGTGACACTTGCCTTGGGCGGGAACGCGAGTTCGCGTGCGAATGCGCGCAGGTCGTCGCCCTAGAGTCCTCGAGCTTGCTGTACGCTGCACGACCGTGAAACCGCGTTGCCCTGTGCCTTTGCGCCGGTTGCTCGCCCGCTCTTACAGCTGCTTTCGATCAGGTGCATGGCCCGGCGCGCTTTTCGTAGTCGTTCTCGCCCTGCTGGTGAACGCCCCGGTAATTGTGCCAGAGGTAATCCATGGCGGGTTTAACGCCGACGATTGGTTTCTGCAGGCGACGGCTCACTACGGTGGTCACGTATTTGGCCCACACAAGGCTCCGGCGCATCCAGGCCTATTCGGGTCTTTCAGCGCGCTCCGTCCGCTATTCGCTGACCGCCCTGTCGCGCTGGCTTACTACGCGCCCGTACACGCTCTCTTTGGCACCCACATGAAGGCCTATATGGCGCTCAGTGCGCTACTCCCGGTGGCCTTGGCGGGAGTCATCTTCATTCTACTGCGAAAGCTCTACATGCCAGCTCTGCACGCTCTCGCGATTAGCATCCTGGTCTCGCTTTTTCCCTATGCCGACGCGACGCGGTTTTGGTCATCTGGCAGCGAGTCTCTGCTGAGCGTCCTGCTTTTCCTTGTCGGCCTGATCGTCGCGCTCTACGGATTCCGCACCGAGGAGACCGCCGCAGGCCGTCGAACGAGCATGATTCTTCGCCTCGTCTCACTGGGCCTATTCCTTCTGAGTGTCCTGACGAACCAAATTACCATCGGGTTGATAGTGCTTGCCGGTGCGCTCTACCTGCGCGAGACAGGGTGGCGCCCCGCTTTGCGCCGTTGGGTTATCGACGTCGCGGTGTGTGTTGCGGTAGTCGCTTATTTCTCGCACTTTTCCGGAAAGCCGAAAGTAACACCGGACCTGAGCAGGGTCGAATTTGTCTATGGCCAGGCGCTCTACGTCATATCTGCCTCGCTGGACCCATTCAAGGGCGTCGAATCGCGTCGAGCTGTCGTGGGAATGTTGATAGTCATTGCCGCGGCGCTAGTGACGTTCTTGCTCTTGCCGAAAGGCGACCAGCTCCGCCGAAATCTCGGCCGCTGGCTTGCGATCGCCGCAGGCGCGATCGTCTGGGTTGTTTTCGCTTGGGCTCCGTTGCTACCCACCTCAGGCTACGATCCCCGGTCGATGCAAGGGGCGAACCGCGTTGACATCGCCGCGGGAATAGGTGCCGTCACGCTTGCCTACGCCGTAGTAATGCTGGCGGTTTACGTTGTTGGCCGCCCCCGCCCAGCGCTCGTCCTGGGACTGGTACTCGCCGCGATCATCGGCTTCGGGTACGAGAAAGCGACATTCTCAGATGGTCAGGCCTGGATTGGTGCGTTCAAAGAACAAGAGAAAGTGCTGACCGCCATCTCGCAATTCGGTCGCCATCTTCCACCGGACTCGACGGTTTTCATTGCCGGTAGTCCCGTGCAATACCAAGGCGTCGACGTGTTTGCTGCGCCGTTCGAGCTCGAAGGAGCAATCAAGGTGCAGTTGCACAATCCTACGGTTACTGGCGTGTTGGCGCCCGGTCCGGAAACGATCCCGTGCGGTAAGACGGACATCTCGGGAAGCATCCCGTACGGCCGCGCATATGTACTTAATGTCGCCAACGGAGGATTTGTAAGGCTCACCAGCGCCGCAACGTGTGCGCTCGCCAACAAGACGCTCGCCTAAGGCGAGCCCGCGCCACAGGTGGACTTCTCTATAGACGCTGCTCGCCTGGTACGTCTCGGCGGACGGAGACCTTGGACGGTAGGCCGGCCCGTAGCCGCCCCGTGAGGCGCCACGATCTGTGCGGGTTGGTCCCCTCTCGAAGTTCTGGATGCTTCCTTCGGGCCAGCAGACTAAGCGCGGAGAAAGTCGCTAGCACTCCGCGCCGATTCAGCCGAGCGAGACGGTCGTCTCGCTCGTCGCGTCGACGGCGACGGCCGGCCGCGGCCGCGTGCGCGGGAGGCGCAAGCGCCTAATGCGAATCTCGCCGGAGGGATCGGCGGCCTCGGAGAGCTGCGATCGCCGCCTGGCGGACGGCTGGGATTCATCGTCGTGCGAGCGACGGGAGCGCATGAGCAGGCGCCGACTGCGCAGCGCGCGGTGATCTTGGATCGCCTCGTCGAGCTCGAGGCCATTCGCGCCGGACAGGCTGGCTTCGAGCTGAGTGACGAGGATGCGCAGCTCGCGCTCGGTCGCCGGGCGGCTCGTGCGGCTCGTGCGGCCGGCGCGCGTGAATCGGTCCCAGGTCCTCGCAAAGGAGATGAAGTCGGTGCGCGCGCCGCGACGGTGCGCGGCGAGCATCGGGCAGACGCCGCCGCGGTCGTCGACGTACGCACCGGCGATCACGCGCTCGTTGCCGCGCACGCCCGCGAGCATTGCCTCGCGCGTAGCGACGGGCATGCAGTCGATCGCGAGGCGCAGGCGCTCGACTGCATCGGGGGTGTGGCGACGACGATTTCGCATAGGCTGTGCCCGCCCGGAGGCCCTCTTCGGGCTGTGGCGGGGAATCGCGGCCAACCGTACGCCGTTGCTCTTCGCGTGGCAACAAATCCCTCCTGCTGAAAGGAAACCTGCACATGAAGCTCGGCGTGCACATCGGCTACTGGGGCCTTGGCCTCAGCTCGGAGGATCAGCTGAAAATCGTCCAGGAGGCCGAGCGCCTGGGCTACGACTCGGTTTGGGCGGCGGAGGCTTACGGCTCGGACACGGCGACCGTGCTCGGCTGGCTCGCCGGTCAGACCTCGACGATCAAGCTCGGCTCGGGGATCTTTCAGATGCCCGGCCGCTCCCCCGCGATGACGGCGATGACCGCGGCGACGATCGACCAGCTCTCGAACGGGCGCATGCTCTGCGGGATCGGCTCGTCCGGTCCGCAGGTCGCCGAGGGCTGGCACGGGCAGCGCTTTGCCAAACAGCTGCAGCGCACGCGCGAGTACGTCGCCGTCGTACGCATGGCGCTGGCCCGCGAACGTGTCGAGTTTCACGGCGAGACGCTCGAGCTCCCGCTGCCCGACGGCCCCGGCAAGGCGCTCAAGCTGACGATCTCGCCCGTGCAGGAGCAGATCCCGATCTATCTGGCCGCGATCGGGCCGAAGAACACGGCGCTCGCCGGCGAGATCGCCGACGGGTGGATTCCCACGCTGTTCTCCCCCGAGCACGTCTCCGAGCTGCGCCCGCTGCTGGAGGAAGGCGCGCAGCGCTCGGGCAAATCGCTCGACGGCTTCGACATCGCGCCGACGGTCAGCCTGTGCATCACCGACGACCTCGAGGGCGCGCGCAACACGATGCGCCCATTCATCGCCCTCTACGTCGGCGGGATGGGCTCGCGCAAGCAGAACTTCTACAACCAGCTCGTCACGCGCTACGGCTATGAGGCCGAGGCGAAAGCGATCCAGGACCTGTACCTCGAAGGCAAGCGCGACGAGGCGATGGCCGTGATCCCGGACGCGCTGATCGACACCGTGTCGCTGTGCGGCCCCAAGGATGTCGTGCGCGAGCGCCTGGCCGTGTATCGCGACGCCGGCGTCGGCACGCTCGGCGTCACGCCGACCGCGTTCGACGCCAACGAGCGACTGCAGCAGCTGCGCCTGCTCGCCGAGCTCGCTGCCTGACGTCGCCGAGATCGCTTCCGTGCCCCACGCCGCCACTCGGCCGCTGAGGGTGTTCCTGGGCGCCTTCGGCGACCCAGGCCACGCCTTTCCGATGATCGCCCTCGGTCGCGCGCTCGTCGCGCGCGGACACGAGGTGACGCTGCAGACGTGGACGCGCTGGCAGGAGCACGTCGAAGCCGAGCGCATGGACTTTGCGGCTGCTCCCGAGTACAAGGTGTTTCCCTCCGGCCCCGAGCCGTTGGACTTCTATGAGTCCGTCGTGCACGCGACGCTCGACACGCAGCCGCTCGTGCGCGAGCTGCGACCGGACGTCGCCGTCGCCGACATCCTCACGCTCGCCCCCGCGCTCGCCGCCGAGCTGGAGGGAGTTCCGCGGGCCACGCTCATTCCCCACGTGCATCCGCACATGCAGCGCGACTTCCCGATCTACTCGCTCGGGGCGCGCATGCCGCGCAGCGCAGCCGGACGCGCGTTCTGGCGTCGCGTGCATCGTCCCGTCGACTCCGGGCTGGAGCTCGGGCGAGCCGAACTCAACCGCACCCGCGAGCGCGTCGGCCTCTCCCCTCTCGCGCACGTCCACGGTGGCATCAGCCGCGAACTGGCGCTCGTCGCCTCCTTCCCGCAGCTCGAGTATCCGCGGCACTGGCCCGAGGGCGTGCACGTCGTCGGGCCGCTCATGTGGGAGCCGCCCACCGCCGACGTCGAGCTGCCGCCCGGCGACGCGCCGCTCGTGCTCGTCGCGCCTTCCACCGCGCAGGACCCCGAGCACCGCATGCTGCAGGCTGCGCTGCGCGGCCTTGCCGACGCGCCCGTGCGCGTGCTCGCGACGTGGAACCGGCGGCTCCCGCCGCGTCCGCTCCCCGTGGCTGACAACACGCGGCTGGTCGAGTGGATCTCCTATGCGCGCACGATGCCCAGGTGCGACGTCGTCGTGTGCCACGCCGGCCACGGCACGCTCGTGCGCGCACTGGCGTCTGGCTGTGCCGTTGTCGCATGTCCAGCCGTCGGCGACATGAACGAGAACGCCGCGCGCGTGGATTGGGCCGGGGCCGGCGTGCGTGTGCCGCGGCGGTTCGTCTCGCCGCGCGTGCTGCGGCTGGCTGTCGAGCGGGCGCTCGCGGACGCGTCGATCAGGGAGCAGGCGCGAGGGCTGCGTGCCTGGGCGCAAACACATGACCCCGGCTCGGAAGCGGCACGGCTCGTGGAGGCACTAGCCGCTCGGCGTCGTCTTCCCGCATCATGCTCAGGCCCAAACTGAGAGGCTAATCAACTCTTTCGCGAGCAATCAACCCGCCAAAGTGTCGTGATTTGTACTCCGGGGGTGGGACTCGAACCCACAACCTCGACGTTAACAGCGTCGCACTCTGCCAATTGAGTTACCCCGGATCGTGCATTTGAGCTACCCCGGAAGGCGCCCGCTTAGCATCGCCGCCGGAATTGCCGCCATGCCGTCCTCGACCTCGGCGTGACAATTAGAGCACAGAAGTACGCACTTCTGCGCCTCGCCCCGCAACTTGTCGAGCGCGATCGCTACACCCTTGGCGTTGATCTCGTGTCGCTTCTGGGACGGCTCGAGATGATGAAAGTGAAGAGCGCGCATGTTGCGTCGGTATCCACAGATGCAACAGCATCCACCGGCCTCCTCAACCAGGATCGCCTTCACCTTGCGGCGCCTGCGAGCGACTGCCGCAGATCGGCACCTCTTGCAGCCATGATAGCCCCGCCCGTTGAGCCAAAACTCGGTCTCGCCGTGACGTACGCAGCGCATCGTCACGGTCGCTAGTCCGGCTTGCTTGGAGGCACTTGCATGCGCCGAGGGCCGCCTGCCGGCGCCGCCCTGGGTCTTCATTCCGTATCTGATCAACCAGTGCCGGACGGTGGCCTTGCTACGTCCGACGGCCTCAGCGATCTGTGCAATCGAAGCCCCTTGCTCAACCAGCCTTTCGAGCTCTGGCTGCGGGAGCCCTCCCCGAGCTGCGTGTTTGCCCCGGTTGACCGCTTGCAGTCCGTGCTTCTTCACCCAGTAGCCGACCGTCGCTTCGTGCAAGCCGAAACGTCGCCCTATTGCCGCGAGCGACAGTCCCCGATCCAGTAGCTGCTCGAGCGACGTGCGATCCATGCACCGCATTGTCGTCGGCGCTTGGGACACAACCCTTCGGCGCTCGGGGCACGGTTCAGTGGCGGCGCGACTCGCCGTAGGCCGCTCAGCCCTCCCTGTCTCCCGTCTCCTCCAGCACCCGCGCGTACGCCCGGTCGAAGTCCAGTTTCACCGTCGCCTTGCGGCGCGCGAGGTCGCTCACGTCGCCGCTCTGGCGCCCGCGCGCGTGCTGGATCTGACGGTCGACGCGCGCGAGCTCGAGCTGCAGGCGTTGGGCCTCGAGCATCGCCGGATGCGCAGCGTCGCGCCCGCCCTCGACGACGAGCTCCGCCAGCAGCGCCTTCAGTTCGAGATCGCTCTCGAGCTCGCCGTCGCCCTGTGAGGCCATCGGCGCGCGCAGGTCGCCCTCGCGCAGGTGCCTCGCCGCGCGGCGCAGCAGGTCGCTGGAGAAGTGCTCGTCGATGTCCAGGCTCGCGAGCACCTGCTCGCCCTCCTCCGGCGCCGCGATGCACAGCGCGAGGAACGCGCGCTCGGTGTCTTCGCGCCCGTGCAGCGGCTTGCCGGAACGCCCGGCCACGCCATTGCCCGCGCGGTGCTCGGAGACGGCTCGCTCGCTTGGCGCGCGGCTTCCGCTCGCGCGCGCTTGCGCTCCGGCGCTCACGCGAACCGGGCCGCCCCTACTGGCGGCGAGCTGCTGCTCGAAAACGCTGGTGGCAACTGCCAGCCGTCCGGATGCCATACGCACCAGCTCGTCGCGCATCGCGCCCGGCGCCACCTGCGCGAACACCGGTCGCAGCTCGTCGATCATCCGGTCTCGCCCCTCCGGGCTCGACTGATCGCCGCTCGCGAGCACGCGCTCGACGCGAAAGCGCACGAACGGAACCGACTGCTCGGCGATCGCCGTCATCGCCTCGGCGCCCTCGCGCTGGATCACGTCCGCCGGGTCCGCGCCCGCCGGCAGCGGCACCACGCGCAGCTCGAGATTGCGCTTCGCCGCCAGGGCCGACGCGCGCAGCATCGCCTCCTGCCCGGCGCTGTCCGCGTCGAGCGCCAGCAGCACCGTCTGCGCCATACGCGACAGCTCGCCCACCTGGTCGCCCGTCAAAGCCGTGCCCATCAGGCCGACCGCGTTGCGCATGCCCGCCTGGTGCAGCGCGATCGCATCGGTGTAGCCCTCGCACAGGATCACCGAGCCGGCGCGGGCGGCATGCGCTCGCGCGAGATCCGCGCCGTAGAGGTGAAGACCCTTGTGGTAGACGTCGTTGTCGGACGTGTTCAGGTACTTCGGGCGCTGGTCCTCGCGCATCGCGCGCGCGCCGAAGCCGAGCACGCGCCCGCGAATGTCCGTCAGCGGGAACATGATGCGCGAACGGAAGCGGTCGTAAGGCTGGCCGTTCTGCTTTGAGCGCTGCGCCAGACCCGTCGCGTAGAGCTCCGCGACCGAGAAGCCGCCCCGGCGCGAGGCCAGCAGCACGCGATCCCACGCGCTCGGCGCATAGCCGACGCGAAACTCCCTCAGCATCTCCTCGCTGAGACCCCTGCCCGCCAGGTACTCGCGCGCCCGCGCCGCCTCGCTGGAGTCCCACAGGACGCGTTCGTAGTAGGTCGCCGTGCGGTTCAGCAGCTCAAGCAGGCGTTCGCGCTGCTTGCGCCGCTCGGCCTCGCGCGGGTCCTCCTGCTCGCGCTGCAGCTCGACGCCGTAGCGCTCGGCCAGCAGCTCCAGCGCGCCCTTGAAGTCGACGCCCTCGGTCTCCTGCACGAACGTGAACACGTCGCCCGAGGCCTGGCAGCCGAAGCAGTGGTAGACCTTCTGGCCCGGGTCCATGCCGAAGGACGGCGTGCGCTCGTCGTGAAACGGGCACAGCCCCTCAAAGCGCGCCGGGCCCGCGCGGCGCAGCTCGGTGCGCGCGGACACCAGCTCGACGAAGTCAACCGCGTCGCGCACGCGGTCCTTTGACTCGTTGGTGTAGAGCGCCACGCCGCCAACGCTAGCGGGCGAACGCCTGCGGCACCTCGAGCTCGGTGTAGCTGCGGATGCAGTAGCGGTCGGTCATGCCCGCGAGGTAGTCCGTCACGCGCTGCGCCAGCGCTTCGCCGCCCGTCGAGTCGCCGCTCTCGCCCTCGCCGGCGCCCCCCGGCGCCGCGGGCAGCAGCTCGGGGTGCTCTACGTAGTGCTCGAACAGCCTGCGCACGACGCTCGCGATCTTGCGGTGCTCGGCGCGCACCGCCGGGCCGAGGTAAACGCGCTCGAACATGAAATCGCGCAGCGCCGCCATCGCCGGCCCCGCCTGCGGCCCCTGGACGATCTCGCCGGCGCGCTCGGAGTGCTCGACCATGTCGTGCACCAGCGCGTCTATCCGCGCCGACCCGCTGTCGCCGAGCACCGCGATCGGCTCCTGCGGCAGCTCCTGCTCGCGCAGCAGTCCCGCGCGCACCGCATCGTCGATGTCGTGGTTGATGTACGCCACGCGGTCGATCACGCGCACGATCCGCCCCTCCAGCGTGCCCGGCTGCGGCGCGCGGCTGGAGTGGCGCGCGATCCCGTCGCGCACCTGCTCGGTCAGGTTCAGCCCGACGCCGTCGCGCTCCAGGCGGTCGACCACGCGCAGCGAGTGCTCGTAGTGGCGGAAGTCGCGCCCGAAGCGCTCTTTCAGGCAGTTGTCGAGCACCTCCTCGCCGATGTGTCCGAACGGCGGGTGGCCGAGGTCGTGCCCAAGCCCGATCGCCTCGACGAGATCCTCGTTCAGGCGCAGCGCCCGCGCGACCGTGCGAGAGATCGTCGTCACCTCGAGCGTGTGCGTGAGGCGCGTGCGGTAGTGGTCGCCGCGCGGCGCCACGAACACCTGCGTCTTGTGCGTCAAGCGCCGGAACGCCTTGCTGTGCACGATCCGATCGCGGTCGCGCTGAAACGGCGTGCGCAGCGAGCAGTCGTCCTCCGGATGCGCGCGACGCGCCGGATAGGAGCGCGCCGCCAGCGGCGCCAGCAGCGCTGCCTCCTGCTCGCTCACGCGCGCGGCGAACGCGCTTGCGACCGTGTCGCCGGGAGCGCTCAGCGCTCGCGGTTCCAGTCGCTGCGCCCCGTGATCACGTGGACCCAGTGGCGCCATTTCTGCTGCTCGTCGGGGTTCTCGTCGTACACCGGCGCCTTGTGCTCGGGCGCCGGCAGGCTCTGCGCGGCCGCCGAGTCGATCCGCAGGTCGACGCCGCGTTCGTGGATCGACGCGATCGCCGCCGCCTCCAGGAAGCGGATGCCGTGACCAGGCGTCTCGATCAGCAGGCCGTGAAAGACGTCCTTCTCCGGCGCGCTCAGCACGCTGCCCACGGTTCCCACCCGCTCGCCGTCGGAGGCGAGCACGGGCACGCCCTCGTCGAGCATCTGGTAGGCGATCGGCAGTCCCTCGTCCATGTGCACCCACACGATACCCGCGCCGCGGGTTGCCGTGCGCGCTAGCGCGAGCGCCCGGCGGCCGGCATCAACCGCAGGTGTGCGTGGTGCTCGAGCGTCGCCGCGATCGCCCGCTCGACCTGTCCGAGCGCCGGATCGGGGGCATCCGGGGCCTCATCGAGCGGCGCGCCGACCGCCTCGGTCATGAAGCGATAGGCCTGCGCGCCGAACGGGAACGACGCCGCCTCGCACGCCCCGCACACGACGCCTCCCGCCGCGCCGGAGAAGCCGACCAGCTCCTCGCGCTCGCCGCACGAGGCGCACGAGCCCAGCTGCGGCGCGAGCCCCGCAGCGAGCAGCAGCTTCAGGCGAAACGCCAATGCGCCCGCGCGACCGATCGCGCCGGCCTCGCCGCTGGCCGCCTGCTCGTCGAGCAGCGACAGCTTGCGGCACAGCAGGTTGAATACGCCCGGGTGCGGCTCGGAGGTCTCGAACAGGCGCCCCACGGCGTCGCACGCGCGCGCCGCCGCGTCCAGCGCGCGCGCGTCTTCGCGCAGCCGCGCGTGCCCATCGACCGTCTGCGCGCCCGTCACCGTCAACAGCTCGCCGCGCCCTTCGTGCAGCTCGATCTTCAGCCTGAAGAACGGCTCCAGGCGACCGCCGAAGCGGCTGCGCGCGCGCCGCACGCCCTTGGCGATCGCGCCGATACGTCCGCGTGAGGGCGTATACAGGTGCAAGATGCGATCGGCCTCGCCGTAGCGCATAGAGCGCAGCACCACGGCCTCTGTCTTGACAGCTCTAGGCATCGCTTCTCGCGAGTCTAAGGTCGTCGGCGGCGGGTTTCGTGCGCGCGCCCGGGGCAACGATCGCGGCTGGGTTCGTCCCTGGGCGATTCGGCGCGCGTACACCGGGGTAGTCCGCTAGCAACCCGGCGAACTGCTTGCCACGCCAACGCTATACTTTATGAAGTAATGAACAGAATCACCGTGTACACGACAGAGCCCTGCTCATTCTGCAATCGCGTCAAGGGGTTGCTGACGGCTCGCGGGCTAGATTTCAGCGAGGTCAACCTGAGCAAGGACCCCGCCGGGCGCGTCGAGCTCGCGCGCAGCACCGGCATGATGAGCTTCCCGCAGGTGCTCATCGACGGCCGGCTGATCGGCGGCTATGCAGAGGTTCAGCAGGCCGCCGTCGACGGACGCCTGGACGAGCTGCTCGCCGCCTGAGCGCCGCGCGCTCAGCGTCGCGGCCGCGCCGGACGGCCGGTCCCGTCGCCTCTGCGCGCCGCCGGCCTGCGCAGGCGCGGTCGCGGCTGGCAGTGCTCGCAGACGTACGTGCCGCGACCGGCCACGACCATCTTCACGATCGTCGTGCCGCAGCGCACGCACGGCTCGCCCTCGCGCAGGTGCACGAGGAACCGGTCCTGGAAAGCGCCGCGCAGGCCGTCGACGTGGCGGAAGTCGTCGATCGACGCGCCGCGCGCGTCTATCCCGGCGTTCAACGCATCGATCACCGAGTCGCGCAGCAGCGCGTACTGCTCGCGCGTCAGCCGCCCCGCCGGGCGCCGCGGGTGGATTCGCGCGCGAAACAGCGCCTCGTCGGCGTAGATGTTGCCCACGCCCGCGATCTGGCGCTGGTCGAGCAGGAAGGCCTTGATCGGGCCCAGGCGTCCCCGCGCGATCGCGCGCAGGTGCTCGGCCGTGAAGCCCTCCTCCAGCGGCTCCAGCCCCAGGCGCGCCGCGAAGAACGCCTCCATCGCCTGCTCGCCGAGCAGCAGCTCGCCCGTGCCGAAGCGCCGCGGGTCGACGATCGCCAGCCGCTGCGCCGGATCGAAGTCCAGGCGCACGCGCACGTGCAGCGGCTCGGGGTCGGGATCGAGCAGCACCGAGCCCGTCATGCGCAGGTGCTGGGCCAGGTAGGCCTCGCCGCTGAAGCGCCACAGCAGGTACTTGCCGCGCCTGCCCAGCTGCTCGACGCGGCGACCCTCCAGCGCCGCCGACAGCTCCTGCGGCGCGAGCGGCCGCGGCCAGCGCGGGTCGAGGATCTCCATGCGCACCAGCGTCCTGCCCCGCACCAGCGGCGCGAGCTGGCCTCTGATCGTCTCGACCTCCGGAAGCTCAGGCACAGCGCCCTAGCTTATGAGGCTCTCCCCCGGCAGCTGCGGCGCGTCGCGATCGGCCAGCCAGCGCAGCGCCGTCGCGCCGACGTTCGCCAGCGGCCCGTCGCGCCGCGTGCCTTCATAGCGCCCGCCCGCCGCCCGACGGCGTGACATCTCGCCCGTGATCGCCAGCAGCGGCGCGTACTCGCGCGTGTGGTCGGTGCCCGCGTGGCTCGGGTCGACGCCGTGGTCGGCCGTGAGCATCAGCAGGTCGTCCTCGCGCAGGCCCGCCAGCCAGCGCGCGACGTGCTCGTCGAGCTCGTGCAGTGCCGACGCGAAGCCGCGTGAGTCCTTGCGGTGGCCGTAGATCTGGTCGGTCTCGATCAGGTTCGCGAACACCAGCCCGTGCTCGAGCTCCGCGAGCAGCGTGTCCACGCTTTGCAGCGCCTGCGTGTTCGTGGCGCCCGCGTGCGAGTGCTCGACGCCGACCCCCGCGAACAGGTCGCGAATCTTGCCCACGCCGTGCACCGGCACGCCCGCGTCGGCGAGCTCCTGCAAGTACGTCCGCCCAGGCGGGTGCAGCGCGAAGTCGCGCCTGCCCTGCGTGCGCTCAAACGCTCCCGGCTCGCCCTCGAACGGTCGCGCGATCACCCGGCCGACCGCGTGCTCGCCACGCATCTGCTCGCGCACCGCCTCGGCGGCTCGGTAGAGCGCCTGAGTCGACACACGTTCGGCGTGCGCAGCGAGCTGCAGCACCGAGTCCTGCGACGTGTACACGATCAGCGCCCCCGTGCGCATGTGCTCGGCGCCGAAGTCCTCGATCGCCGCGATGCCGTTATACGGGCGATTGCAGATCATCTCGTGGCCCGTCGCCGCGACCAGGCGCGCGATCACCTCCGCGGGAAAGCCGTGCGCGTACGTCGGCATCGGCCGCGCGAGCACAGCGCCCATCAGCTCCCAGTGGCCGGTCGCCGAGTCCTTGCCCGGGCCGAGCGGGTGCAGGCGCCCGTGGATCGCCGGATCGCGCGCCGGCGCCACCCCCGCCAGCGGCGAGATCGCGCCGAGCCCGAGCTGCGCCAGCGCCGGCACCTGCAGGCCGCCGACCGCCTCGGCGACGTGCGCCAACGTGTTCGTCCCCTCGTCGCCGTAGTTCGCCGCGTCGGGCAGCGCGCCGATCCCGCACGCGTCCATCACGACCACGAGCGCCCGCCGCCTGGCCATCTCGCTCAACTCGAGGACGCCCGCGGGTGCGCGCTGAAGTAAGCGTCCTTCAGCCGCTCGGCGGAGAGGTGCGTGTAGACCTGCGTGGTCGCCAGGTCGGCGTGCCCGAGCATCTCCTGCAGCGAGCGCAGGTCACAGCCGCCGGCGAGCAGGTGCGTGGCGAAGGAGTGGCGCAGCGTGTGCGGGCTCATGCGCGCCTCCAAGCCCGCCCCGCGCGCGTGGCCCTGCACGATCTTGTACAGCCCCTGGCGCGAGAGCCCTCCGCCACGCCTGTTCAAGAACAGCCTGGACTCGGCGCGCGTCCCCAGCAGCACCGGCCGTCCGCGCGCGCAGTATGCGCTCAGCGCCGTCGAGGCGTGACGGCCCACCGGCACGAGGCGTTCCTTGGACCCCTTGCCGCGCGCGCGCAGCATGCCCTCGTCGAGGTCGATGTCCGAGACCTCCAGTCCTGTGACCTCCGACACGCGCAGCCCGCACGCGTACATCACCTCCAGCAGCGCGCGATCGCGCTGGGCCATCGGCTCGGTCCCCTTCGGCTCGCGCAGCAGGCGCGCGACCTCCTCGCGCGTGAGCACGCGCGGAAGGCGCTGCGTCTTTCGCGGTCCGTGCAGCTCGGCTGCAGGGTCGTGCGCGATCACGTTCTCGCGGCGCAGATGACGGTAGAACGAGCGCAGGCACGCAACCTTGCGCCCGAGCGTCGCCGCCGCGGCCGGCGCGCGCAAGGCGACGTCGCCGTCGAGCGAGCCGGCGGCCGCGATTTCGCCGGGCGCCGCACCCGGCGCGGTTCCGGCCAGCTCTGATAGGAAGGCCGTGAGGTCGCCGTGGCGAGCCTGCGTCACGGCGACGCCTCTGCGCTGCATGAACTTGCCGAACTGCAGCAGGTCCGAGCGGTAGGCCTCCAGCGTGTTGCGCGACAGGCCGCGCTCCAACTCCAGGTAGGCGAGGAAGTCGAGCGTCAGCGACTCGATCGTGCCCGCATCGGGCGACGTGACGACTTCAAGCGCGCTCACCTGTCGTGCTTCGCGTCCGAGCGTGCGGCTCCTTGGCGGTGCAATCAGGCGTTCAGCCGTCGCGCCAGCCACAGCAGGCCGATCAGCGTCTTCGCATCGCGGCACTCCTCGATCGCGTCGTCCAGGCGCGCGAGCGGCCAGCGCACGATCTCGATGCGCTCGTTCTCGTCGCTCTCGGCGTGCGCCTCGTACAGATCCGTGGCGTGGAACAGGTGCACGCGCTCGTCGGTGAAGCCCGCGCCCGTGTAGTAGGCGACGATCGGCTCCCAGTCGTGCGCGCCGCGCCCGATCTCCTCGGCGAGCTCGCGCTGGGCCGCCGCCAGCGGCTGCTCGCCCGCGACGTCCAGGCGACCCGCCGGGATCTCCAGCAGCGCCGGCTCGTCCACCGCCTCGCGCGGCTGGCGCACCAGCCAAACCTCGCGCTCGTCGTGCGCGACGACCGCCACCGCGCCCCGGTGGCGCACGATCTCGCGCGAGACCTCTTCGCCGTCGCCGTGGCGAAAGCGCTCGATGCGCACGTCGACGATCTCGCCGTCGTAGACCGTCTCGCCGCCCAGCGCCTGAAAGCCCGCCCGCGCGTCAACGCCGCGCTCGCTCATCGCGCCTCGTCCGTGGCGCTGCACGCGTGTGCAGACGCAGCCGCAGCCGCGGTCGCCCCGTCGCGTGGCTCCTGCGTGGTCATCTCGGCGAGTGCCGCGCCGCCGGCGAGCGCCGCCCCGAAGAACAACGGATCCTGAGCGATCGTGCGTCCCATCGTGTGTGCCGGCAGGCCGCACGCCGCGTACGCGGGCAGGTCGACGGTCGCGCGCCGCCAGTCGTGTCGCGTGATGCGCACGGGCCGCTCGACGTCGACAGCCAAGGCCGGGCGGCTCGCGCTCGCGCCGCCGAACACCGCGCCGAGGCCGGCGCGCAGGTCGGTGCCCACCGGCGAGCGCATCCCCGCCGGCAACGCGACCGTCACCGGCTCCAACAGCAGGTCGAGCACCGTGAGTGTGTGGTGTGAGATGCCGCGATGGCGCGCGCGCTCGTCGCCCGAGGACATGCGCGCGACGAGCAGCGCCTGCGCGCCGAGCGCCAGCGCCGCGTGCGCGGAGTCGAGCGCCGACATGCCGCCGTGCCCGAGCGCCGAAGCCGAGCCGACGATCCCCGGTCCTGGCCCGCAGACCGCGGCGTCCCAGCCGAGCGAGCGCAGCCCGTGATGCAGCGCGCCGGCCGTCGTGATCGCCTCGCCCTCGCCGCCGAACGTCGCGCCGGCCGTGAGGTGTCCACCGAGCAGCCCGCGCTCGCGCAGCTCGGCGACCGTGCGCGAGTGTCCCCCCGGCAGCGCCCCGCCCTCGGTCTGCACGTAGCCCAGCCGCGCGCCAGGCGCGGCCTGTGCGAAGGCCCAGGCGACCGGCGCGAGCTGTCCGTGCAGCGCGAGCACGGCGACCGGTCCGTGCAGTGGCAACTCCAGACGCTCGTCCTCGATCGGCGCGACCGCGTGCTGCAGGCTGGTGTAGTTGAGCTTCATCACGTGCGCGTCCTGCGCGCCCGGCGCGGACAGCCCGCGCGAGAGGTTCACGTGAACGATGTCAAAGCCGCCCGAGCCGAGGCCGAGGTCGCGCGCCTGCACGTTGACGATCAGTTCGTCGCCGATCTCCGCGCGCCCGACCAGCCCGACGTCCGCGATCGCCGGGCGCTGCGCGCCCGGAACGCCGGCCAGCTCGACGAGCAGATTCTGCTCGGATCCAGGCGCCGGATCGGCGCCGGCGACGGTCGCGCGGCGAAGCTTCAGCATCGATTCTGCAACCTAGCGCGCCGCGCCCGGCGCGGAGTCGGCCGCCACGTGCAGCAGCGCGAGGGCCACGTCGAGCATCTCCTCCAGCGCCACCGCGCTCACGCGCTCGCCCGGCTCGTGGTTGCGCTCGGTGCCGTTTGCCAGGTTGACGACCTCCACGCCGTCGGCGAGCAGCGCGTTGGCGTCCGACGCGCCGCCGCTGACGATCGGCACCGGCTCGTGGCCACATGTCCGCAGGGCCGCCTCGGCGACTCTCACCGCTCGCCTGGACGCGTTCAGGTGAAAGCCCGAGAAGGTCCGCTGCACGGCGATGTCCACGTCGCACTCGCACTCCGGCAGGTTGGCCGCCTCGTGCATGCGCTCGACGACCTCTGCGACCGTCGTCTCGGCCACCGCCGCGTCCAGGCTGCGGACCTCCGCGACGACCGAGCAGCGCTCGGGCACGACGTTCATCGCGCTGCCGCCGGCGATCGTGCCGACGTTGACCGTCGTCTGCTCGTCCAGTCGCCCGACACGCATCGCGCAGATCGCCCGCGCGGCGGCGAGGATCGCGCTGCGACCCTGCTCGGGGCGAATCCCCGCGTGCGCCGCGGCGCCGCGGAAGTCGGCCTCGACGCGAAAGTGCGTCGGCGAGTCGAGCACGACCTCGCCGATCGGCGAGGCGTGGTCGAAGACGTAGCCGATGTCGCTCGTCAGGCGGCTGGAGTCAAACGCGCGCGACCCCGAGAGCGCGGTCTCCTCGCAGATCGTGAACAGCAGCTCCAGGTCGACCGGCGAGCCCTCCCGGCAGACGTGGCGAGCGAGCGCGAGCATGACCGCGAGCGCCGCCTTGTTGTCGGCGCCGAGCACGCCTTCGTTGGCGTTCTCCCAGAAGCCGTCGACGAGCACCGGCTCGACGGGTGCGAGCAGCGGGACCGTGTCGAGGTGCGCGCACAGCAGCACGCGCACGTGGCCCATCTCGTCGCCGTCCACCTCGACCTCGGGCTCGCCGGCGTCCGGCGTACCGCGCGGCCGCTGCGCCTGGGCCGCCGGGATGCGCGCGAGAAGGTTGCCGGCGTCAGATCCGGCGCGCGGGCCGGCGTCGTCCTCGAACGTGCTGACCCCGAGCCCGCGCAGCTCGGCGATGACCCTGTCGGCGCACGCGCGCTCGCTGCCGGACGGACTCTCGATACGGCACAGCTCGGCGAACGTGCCGCTCAGATAGCGCCGCTCCAGCGTGCTGACGCGCGACTGCGCGAAGCCCGGCTTCACAGCACATCGGCGCGACCCAGCCCTGCGGAGTGCGTGCCATCGATCTGCGAGGCGTCGGCGGGATCGCCCTCGGCGTCGTGCGCTTCGTCGCGCTCGCCGGCCTGCTCGAGCGCCGCGGCGATGAAGTCGCGGAACAGCGGAGCCGGGCGCTCGGGGCGCGACTTGAACTCGGGGTGAAACTGCGATGCGACGAAGAACGGGTGGTCCTCGAGCTCGATCACCTCGACCAGACGCTCGTCGGGCGAGGTGCCCGAAGTGCGCAGCCCGGCCGCCTCCAGGCGCTTGCGCAGCAGGTTGTTGACCTCGTAGCGGTGGCGGTGGCGCTCGTAGACGACGGCCTCGGCGTAGATCTCGCGCACCTTCGAGTTGCCGTGCAGCTTGATCGGGTCGGCGCCCAGGCGCATCGTGCCGCCGAGGTTGGCGACCTCCTTCTGCTCGGGCAGCAGGTCGATCACCGGAAACGGCGTCTCCACGTCCATCTCCGTCGAGTTCGCGCCGTCCATGCCGGCGACGTGGCGCGCGAACTCGGCGACGGCCACGTGCATCCCCAGGCAGATGCCCAGATACGGGATGCGCAGCTCGCGCGCGACGCGCGCGGCGGCGATCTTGCCCTCGATCCCCCGGCCGCCGAATCCGCCTGGGATGAGGATTCCGTCGGCGCACTCCAAGCGTTCGCGCACGTCTGAGCCCTCGCTGCTCTCGATCCGCTCGGAGTCGATCCAGTCGATCTCCACCGTCGCCCCCTTCGACGACGCGGCGTGGCGCAGCGCCTCGGACACCGACAGGTAGGCGTCCGCGAGCTGAACATACTTGCCCACGAGCGCGATTCGCACGCCGCGCGTGGCCCGTTCGGAGCGCTCGATCGACTCCTGCCAGCTCGTCAGGTCCGGGGCCGGCGCGTCCATTGCGAAGTGCTCGAGGATGAAGTCGTCGACGCCCTGCTCGCGGAAGGTCAGCGGCACCTTGTAGATGTCGTCGACGTCGCGTGCGGAGACGATCGCCTCCATCGGCAGGCTGGCGAACAGCGCGATCTTCTTGCGGATCTCCGGCGACAGCGCGCCCTCGGAGCGGCACATGAGCATGTCCGGCGCGATGCCGATGCGCCGCAGCTCGTTGACCGAGTGCTGCGTCGGCTTGGTCTTCAGCTCGCCGGCGTGGCCGATGTAGGGCACGAGCGTGAGATGGATGAACAGGCAGCGCCGGCGCCCGACGTCGACGGGAAACTGGCGAATCGCCTCCAGGAACGGCAGCGACTCGATGTCGCCGACGGTGCCGCCGATCTCGGTGATCACGAAGTCGACGTCGCTGGACTCGGCGATCAGCGCGATCCGCTGCTTTATCTCGTCTGTGATGTGCGGGACGACCTGCACCGTTCCGCCGAGGTAGTCCCCGCGCCGCTCGCGGCGGATCACCGTGTCGTAGATGCCCCCCGCCGTTACGTTCGAGGCGCGGCTGGTGTTGGCGTCGGTGAAGCGCTCGTAGTGGCCCAGGTCGAGGTCGGTCTCCGCGCCGTCCTCGGTGACGAACACCTCACCGTGCTGGTAGGGAGACATCGTGCCCGGGTCGACGTTGATGTACGGGTCGAACTTCTGCAGGCCGACCGTCAGCCCGCGCGAGACGAGCAGGCGCCCGATCGAAGCCGCGGCGATCCCCTTGCCGAGCGACGAGACGACGCCACCGGTCACGAAGATGAAGCGCGTGTCACGCGGAACCTGGGCGTGTCGGTCGGAGTATTGCGAGGTCATGCGGGCCTGCCCAGGGAGTCTAGTTGGCGCAGCCCGGGAGTCCGTTCGACGAGCGCCGAGATCGAGCGCAGCTCGCCGTAGACGGTGATCGCGACGAGCACGGCCAGCGCGACGAGCTGTCCGGTGCCCGACAGCGTCAGCACCAGCCACAGCCCCGCCAGCGCGCCCAGCAGGTTGGCGCCGGTGTCGCCGAGCATCGCCCGCTCGCGCAGGTCGAACACGCCCGCGACGAGCGCGGGCGCCACGAACAGTCCGAGCGCCCACAGCGGGCGCACTTCGCCGGAGCCGAGGCCGAGGCCGAGGCCGAGCAGCACGAAGGCCTTGCTCGAGCGCCCTGGTCGCAGGTCGAGCAGGTTGAAGGCGTTGGTCGCGAGTACGAGCACCGCCGCGGCCAGTAGCCAGCGCCCGTCGGACAGGCTCAGCCAGCTCATCGCCAGCAACGCCAGGCCAAGCGAGCCGGCGGCCTTCAGCGTGCCCGTCGAGAGCTCGCCGTGCAGCAGCGCGCCGCCGTGCCCGCGCCAGCCGCGCGGCCCGGGACCGCTCTCGGGCGAGTCGATCTCGTGACGATCTCCCAGCGTGTCGTCGAGCAGGCCCAGCGCGAGCACGCCGAGCGCGTACACGGCGACCGGGAGGATCTCGGGGTGAAAGACCCGTGCCGAGGCGAGCACCTGCACGAGCATCAGCGGGATCAGCGCGAGCAGCGCCGCGGCCAGCGACAGCACACCGAAGGGAAACGGCAACGAGCGTGCGCGATAGTTCGCCTTGACGTGGCCGCCGTCGGCGAGCATCCGCAGCACCCCGGGCGCGAGCGCAGCCGCGCTCACGAGCGCGAGCAGGAAAGGCAGGGCGTGCATTCCTTGAAGCTAGCGATGAAGCCGGATGCAACGGTGGGGTTCGGGCGAGGCAATTGCGGCTTTTGCGGCTTAAGGCTGCGTCCCGCCGCCGACCACGTTGGGCAGCAGCGAGTCGGCCGTCGACTTCGTGCCGTAGGCGCCGTGCGAGCCCGTCAGCGCGTAGATCAGCGCCGCCTGGCCCGCGGTCGCGTCGAGGTCGTCGACGCTGGAGATGTCCTTGCCCTGATACCACGGGATCTGCGACGGTTCGCTGCCGCTCAGCTCCACCCCGACGATCCGCGTGCCGACCGTCGCGACGCCACCGACGAAGCCCGCCTCGAAGGCCGAGGAGACCTTGGCCTGTTCGGGCGTCTCGGCGCTCGGGTCGCTGCGCACGATGATCAGCCCCTGCAGCCTGCCGAGCTGCCCGTCGAAGGCCGTCAGCAGGCGCGCACGGACGCGGCTGATCAGCTCGCGTTCGACGTTCGGCCCCCCGCTGACCAGCTGCTTGGCGACGATCGCGCCGAAGCGTTCGACGAGCTGGCTGGGGACTTCGCTGGGCTGGGGCTGTTGTGGTGCCGTTGCTCCTGCGCGCGCGACCGTCGTCTGGGCAGCGGCGAGCGCCGCATAGCGCGTGCCTTCGGCCGCGCGGCCGAGCCCGCTCAGGTCGAGCGGCTCGCGCACCGCGACGACCGTCGCCAGGTTGCCTCCGCCATGTGTGACGGCGTCGCGCACGAGCGAGTTGATCTGGTTTGAAGGGCCGCCGAGGAACACCAGGCCGATGCTCTGGCCACTGAGCAGGCCATGCACGGCGAGCGGGTAGAGGTCGTGGGCGAACGCCTCCTCGCTTGCCAGCTGCGCGCTCAGGCTGCTGGCATGACGCTGTTCTCCCCTGACTTCTTCTTTGAGGTCGTGGACGATCCCGCTCTTGGCCGAGGACACGAGGTCAGAGTCTCCGATCGCCACGCCGAGCACCACGCCCACGGCAAGCGCGAGCAGGACGGCCGCCAACGAGAGCGCGTGATAGCGAAAGTCGAACACGACGTGTCGCGGGCGGTGCTCAGCCGCCCAGCAGCAGCTGCAGCTTCAGCCAGAGCAGGTTGACGACGTCGTGCAGCGCAGGCGTCGTCCAGATCACGGCGATCATCGCGACGAGGCCGGCGGCGATCACCACGAGCAGTGGCGTCAAGCCGGGTTGCGGGTGATACAGGCGACTGACCCCCTTGGCATCGACGAGGATCTCGCCGATGCGCAGCCGCGTGAGGAAAGTCGAGGACATGCCTTCGCGGTTGCGGTCCAGGAACTCCACGAGGTTGAACTGAGCGCCGACCGAGACGATCAGCCGCGCGCCCTTCTCCGCGGCGAGCAGCATCGCCACATCCTGGCTGGTCCCGGGCGCGGGGACCAGCTTGAAGCTCACGCCCATCTCTTCCAGGCGCCGGCGGCCGGGGGCGCGCCCATCGGGATAGCTGTGCACGACCAGCTCGGCGCCACAGCGCAGCGCGGTCTCGCCGGCGGAGTCCATGTCACCGACGATCATGTCCGGCTTGAGCCCTTCCTCCAGCAGCGCCTCGGCGCCGCCGTCGACCGCGACGATCACCGGTCTCATGTCGCGGATGAACGGGCGCAGCGCACGCAGGTCGCGCTGGTGTTCGACGCCGCGCACGACCACCAGCGTCGAGCGGTCACGAAAGTCCGTCACAAAACGCGGCAGCTCGATCCCGCCGGCCAGCAGCTCGCGCTCCTCGCGCATGTGCTCGATCGTGTTGTGGGCAAAGCGCTCGAGCGCCTCGCCGATCTCCTTGCGCCGCACCTCCGTCTCCGCGCGGACGCGCTCGAGGCTGAGCACCTCTCCGCCGGCGAGCAGCCGCCCCTTGCGCAGCACCTCGCCGACCGTATGCTCGGGCGGCCCTTCGGCGACGACGACCAGCGGGTCGCCGTCCGACAGCATGTCGAACAACGCATCGTCGGGCAGCTCGACGAGCAGGATGCCCGCTTCGACCAGCAGCTGCGGACCCATGTTCGGATAGGCGCCCGACGAGGACGCGCCGCAGTTGAGCACCGCCGCGACGCCCGCGGCGACGAGCTCCTCGGCGGACACCCGATCGAGGTCTTCGTGGTCGATCAGCGCGATGTCGCCACGCGCGAGATGCTTGACGAGCAGCTTCGTGCGACGCCCCGCACGGACCGGGCCGCTGACGGTGCGCTGGATGATGCGCTGCTCCGATGGGACGATGCGGCTCAGCTGCGGCGCTGGCGCGGCGCCCGCCGAAATGGGCGCCGACGGGCTCGGTCGTGTCGCGGCCATCCAATCGAGAGTAACGCCCGCGGGGGGCGAGGCACCGCTTGCCAGGAGCTCAGGCGGCGCGTCGCAGGTCCCGCGCGTGCCTGCGTGCGACCGCATCCTGGGCGTCGGCACCGAGCATTCGCACGAGCTCGGAGACCACCTCTCGCTCGGCCAGCTGCACGACCGTCGTGCGCGCGAGCTCGTCCGCCGTCTCCTTGGCGATCGAGAAGTGACGGTCGCCGAGTGAGGCGATCTGCGGCAGGTGGGTTATGCACAGCACCTGGGTCGACTCGCCGAGGTCGCGAAGGCGCTCGCCGACGGCGCGCGCGGCGTGGCCGCCGATGCCTGCGTCGATCTCGTCGAACACGAGCGTCTCGCCCGATGCGCGCTCGACCCGCTTGCCGGGGGCGGCGCGCTTTGAGCCCGTTGCCTTGCGAGCGGATGCGGGCGCCGTGCGCGTGCAGGCGGTGATCAGCGCGAGCATGACGCGCGACAGCTCGCCGCCAGAGGCGATCTCGCGAAGCGGCCCGCGCGGCACGCCCGGGTTGGCGGCGAGCAGGAACTCGACGCTGTCGCCGCCCGAGGGGCCGGCATCGCGTTCGCCAATGGCCACCTCGAAGGCGGCATCGGGCATCGCCAGCGACGCGAGCTGCTCGCACACGCCGCGCTCGAGCAGCGGCGCCGCGGCCTCGCGCGCGGTGCGCAGCGCCAGCACCTGCTCCTGGAGCGTCGCCTCGGCCTGCGCCAGGCGCTCGCCGGCGGCCTCGAGCTCGATCTCGGCGCCGGACAGCTCGTCGCGGCGCTCGCGCGCCCGGGCCGCGTGCTCGAGCACCGCGTCGATGCTGCCGCCGTGCTTGCGCATCAGGCGTTCGACCGCCGCCAGGCGCTCTTCGACCTCGTCGAGCGTGAGCGTCTGCTCGCCCGCGACGCCCAGCTCGCGCGCCTCGCCGTAGCCGCGCAGCTCGGCGGCGAGGTCGCCGGACTCGATCGCCAGCGCTCGCAGGCGCTCGGACATCGCGTCCAGACGCGGGTCGACGCCGCTCAGGGGCTCGAGCTGCGCGTTCGCCCCGCCCAGCAAGGTTGCGACGCCGGGCCTCTCGCCGTCGTCGGGATCGAGCGCCTCGGCGCCGGCGGCCACGGCTGCGCACAGCGCATCCAGACGACGCATGCGCTCGCGCGCGCCCAGCAGCTCGTCGTGCTCGGCCCGGTCAGGAGCCGCGGCCTCGATCTCCGAGAGCTCGAACTCGAGCAGGTCCAGCTCGCGCTCGCGCGCTCCGGCGAGCTCGCGCAGCTGCGCCATCCGCTCCTTCAGCTGCTGGGTCTGGGCAAAGGCCTCCGCGCAAGCGCGCAGCCGCAGGGCCTGCTCGGGGCCGCACAGCTCGTCGAGCAGCGCGAGCTGCATGCCGGCGATCGTCAGCTTGCGATGCTCGTGCTGGCCATAGAAGGACATCAGCGTCGCGCCGACGTCGCGCAGCTCCGCGACGCTAGCCGAGCGTCCGTTGAGGTAGGCGCGCGTGCGCCCGTCGGCGCCGACGCGGCGCGAGAGCACGATCTCCTCGCTGTCGGGCGAGAGGCGCTCGCGCAGCTGCTCCGGCAGCGTCTCGGGCATCTCGAACACGCCCTCGACATAGGCCTCCTGCGCTCCGGGCCTGACGATGCCCGAGCGCGCCCGACCGCCCAGGAGCAGGTCGAGCGCATGCGCGAGCACGGTCTTGCCCGCTCCCGTCTCGCCCGTGAGCACGTTCAGCCCCGGGGCGAGACGCAGCTCGGCCCGCTCGATCAGCAACAGGTTCTCTACGCGCAGCTCTGACAGCACAACCGCAGGTCTAGCAGCGCCCGCCGACGGATAGGCGTGAGCGAGACCGCGCCAGCGGCCCTCCCGCGAGCGCCGCGCCGAGCGCCGCGCCGAGCCCTGTCCCGCCCCCGTGCGGCGCCTACCCGCTCAGTGGCACGGCCGGCACTGTAGCCGTCGCGCCCGGCTGACGATAAGGGACGTAACCTGTGACCCGGGGTTGGCGAAGCCTGCGATCGGCGACGCATCCCTGCACTCACTCGTCCGCCCAACGGCATGGCTGCCAGCGACCGAAATCCACCTTCTGACCGACCCTCGGCCGGCGAGATCCCCTGCCTGCCCGCGGCTGCGCTGAGCCGGCGCCTGGCCGAGGAGGTCAACCGCGCCGGGCGCCACGGGACGCCGCTGAGCTGCCTGCTGGTGACGATCGGCAACCTCGAGGAACTCGCCCGCGAGCACGGGAGCGGGCTGTCCGAGCAGACGCTCGCCTACGTTGCGAGCGCACTGGCAGGCCAGATGCGCGGCTTTGACCGGGTCGGGCGTCCGAGCGACTCCGAGCTGCTGCTCGTGCTGCCCGGCGCGGACGGTCCGCGCGGGGAGATCGTCGCCAGGCGAGTGCTCGAGCGCCTGCGCACGATCAAGGTCGAATCAGACGGGATGCGCAGGCCGCTGCGCATCTCGGTGGGCCTCGCCGCTTGGCGGGAGGACCTCAGCGCCGACGATCTGCTCGAGCAGGCGCGCGCCGCCGCGCGCCGCGGCAACGGCGCAGACGGTGCGTCGATGCTCGCCAGCTCCTCCCCGCCCGTGCTTGGCCGGCCGCACGGACCTGCATAATCTGACCGTGCTCTCGGGATCAGAGCTGTGGCTGCTTCGCTTGATGGCCGACCGCGGCCTCGCGCTGCTCGACGCCGATACGCTGCTGATCGTGATCGAGGAGCGCGGGGAGCTGCGCGTGGCGGCCTCGGCCGGGTCCTCGACGATGCGCGTGCGGCTCGTCCCGGTCAGCGGCAGCGCCCTGGGCGAGCTGTACTCCTCGGGGCAGTCCCAAGCGCTCGACCGCCCGCGCGGCAAGGACGCGGCGTGGCTGCACGAACTCGGAGTAGAAGTGCGCGCGGCCCTGGTCGAGCCGCTGAGCTTGGAGGGACAGGGCGGGGGCATGGTGATCGCGCTGCGCACCAACGGCGGCTTTCGCGGCCCCGATCGCGACGCCCTGAAGGCCTTCTCGACCAGCGTCGCCCAGCGGCTGGTGGCCGAGCGCTCGGTGGAGATCCAGCGACTTCGCTATGGCATGGAGGCACGCGAGCGCGAGCGCACGCGCTGGGCGCGCGAGATCCACGACGAGAGCATCCAGGGCATGGGTGCGCTTCGCCTGCGCCTGGCCAACGCGCGCGACATCGACGACCCCGCGCAGCTGCGCGAGGCGGTCGACGTCGTGCTCGACGGCCTCGGCAACGAGATCGACGGCCTGCGCCACCTGATCACCGAGCTGCGCCCCGCTGCGCTCGACGACCTCGGACTGGCCGCGGCACTGCAGGCGCTCGCCAGGCGCGCGCAGGCGATCGAGGGTCTCGACGTGAGCATCGAGATCGAGCTGGGCCGAGAAGACGGCCGCCGCTTGGACTCCGAGCTGGAGAGCACGATCTACCGCATCGTGCAGGAGGCGCTGACGAACGTCAGTCGTCACGCCGAAGCGACGAGCGCCGTCGTGAGCGTCACCGAGCGCGACGGAGTCGTGCGTGCTTCGGTGACCGACGATGGCCAAGGGCTGCCCAATGCAGATCGGCTCGGTCCGCGCGGCGACGGGCTGGAGGGGGGCTTCGGCATGGGCGGCATGCGTGAGCGCGCCGAGTTGGTGGGCGGCGAGCTCGAGTTCGGTCCTGCGCCGACTAAAGGCACGACCGTACGCCTCGTGGTCCCACTCGCCGGACGCCCGTCGGCCGACGACGAGGCAGCCGCAGCAGGCGCGCCGCTCGACGCGCTCGCGCGCTGAGCAGACGCGTTACTCGACGAGACCGATTCGCCGTACGTATGCGGTGATCTCGGCGCGCGAGGAGAAGCCGAGCTTCTCGATCGCGCGGGCGCGGTAGGTCTTCACGGTGCGCTCGGCGACGTGCAGCTGCTCGGCGATCTGCGGGTTGGTGTACCCGTTGGCGATCAAGCGAACGACCTCGCGCTCGCGCTCTGACAGCACGACGCCACCGGAGGAGGACTCCTCGCCGGCCACCATCAGCGCGCCCAAGCGTGGGTGCAGGTAGTTGCCGCCCGACACGGCGAGACGGAAGGCCTGCAGCAGCTCTGCCGGCTCGGCCTCCTTGAGCACGTAGCTGCGCGCGCCGGCGCGCAATGCTTGGCGTGCATATTCAGGGTCCTCGCGCATCGTCAGAATGGCCACAGCGAGCGAAGGATGCGCAATGAAGCACGCCGGCAAGGCGGCCAGACTCGAGCCGCCGGGCATCGTCAGATCGAGCGTCAGCAGATCGGGCTTGTGCTCACGCACTTCGCGAATCGTCGACGGGACGTCGGCGGCTTCGGCGACGACGCGGAACTCACCCTTCTCGCGCTCGAGCACGGCCCGGATGCCGTCGCGCACCACGGTGTGGTCGTCGGCGATGATCACGCTGATCGGCGCGACGACCTCTGGCGTTCCCGCCTCCATCGGCACACCGTACCGGGTGGCTCCGACCGATCATGACGGTCGGACGGGACGACACGACTCTGCCCTTTTAGGACGACAAGATCGGCACGGTCGGCACGACAGACAAACGCGCTTTGAAGACGCATCATGTAGGGCATGACGGCCGTTGGACTCCAGAGCACGGCATTCCCGCAGGCACCGAAGCTGCGGCTGCTGCCCAACGTGGGCAGCTCGCCCAGACGTGCCGACGCGGTCAGTCGCCCTCAGCGCGTGGTCAGCGTTCCAGCCGCGCCCAAGAAGCCGGTGCTGCTGGCCGGAGGCGACACGAGCGCGCGTAGCTCGGTGCGGCGCGACCTAGCCGAGACGATGCCGCAGAGCACGACCTTCGAGCAAGCTGGTGCGATCGGCGAGCTGCTGATCAGGGCGCCGGAGGCGAGCATGGTGGTCCTCGGCGGTGAGCTCGACGGAATTCCCGCCGAGTCGCTAATGCAGATGCTCATGCAGCGCACCCTCGAGGTCCCGGTCGTTTGCCTCGATGCTGCGGACGCCGTGGCACTCTTCGCCCAGGGCGCTCGCGCTATGGCGCGCTAACGGGCCAGCTCACTCCGGTCGGCAAGCCGAGCCCGAACGTCAGCCGACTTCGACGACCCCCCGAGGGTCGTGCCCGGAATGCTCAGTCAAGGCACGCAGACCTGCCTGTAGTCCGGCTCTACCCTCCTGCTTGGTCTCCGCGGCGTCTAGATTCGTCGCGGCTGCTCCGAGCCGCGGAGAAGCTGTGCTCGGCCCTCGCGCGGGGTCGGTCCGGCTTGCGCTGTGATCGACAGTGCATCGCTCGACCCCTCAGCGGCCAGCCGCTAGCGTCCGGGACTGATGTCGCCCCTTCAGTCACGCACGCTGCGGAGGATCATCGCCGCGTACACAGTCAACAGGCTAGGGACCTGGTTCGGGGTGGTGGCCCTATCGATCGCCGTCTTCGACCACACGCACAGCGCAATCGCGGTGGCGGCGCTGCTCGTCGCGGGACAGGCTCTGCCGGCGTTCATCGTGCCGGCCGTCGTGGCCCGAGTCGAGTCCTCTAAGCGTCGCAGCGAGCTCAGCGGCCTGTACTTCTTTGAGGCGGTCACAACCGCCGCGCTCGCAATCCTCCTGACGCACTTCTGGCTGCCCGCGGTCCTGCTGCTGGCGGCACTCGACGGAACGGCGGCGATCGCGGCCAGCGCTCTTCTTCGCGCGGAGGTGGCGCGAGCAGCGCGCGACCACGTCGTTCCCGCCGCGGGAAGCGCCGCCGGACCGGGCAATCGCGTCGCAGGCGAAGAGTCAACAACGTGGGCGCAGTCCGGAGCAGAGAGCGTCCCCGGCGAAGGCGCGACCCACGCGGCGGAGCGCAAGGCGAACGCGGCGCTCAACGTCGCCTTCTCGGTTACGTTTGTGCTCGGGCCCGCGATCGCGGGCGTGATCGTCGCAGCGGCAGGCGCGTCGACCGCGCTGTACATCGACGTGGGCTCGTTCCTCGCCTGCGGCGTGTTGCTGATCGATCTGCATCCCCACGTCGAGGAAGCCGGGAGCGACTCCGTGCGCGCGCGACTCCGTGTTGCCTGGCGCCACATCAACGAGGCGCCATCCCTGCGCACGCTGCTGCTGATCGAGGCGATCGCACTTGTCTTCGCCGAGTCCGCGGGACCGATTCAGGTGGCTTTTGCGAAGGCCACGCTCCACGCAGGCGACGGCGGCTATGGCCTGCTCTTGGGTGCATGGGGAGCCGGCGCGGTGCTCGGAAGCCTGGTCTTCGCTCGCTCGCTCAAGCGCCCACTCGGGATCTTGCTGGGCACAGGCACGTTCGCCGTCGGTCTCGCCTACGTCGGCTTTGCCGCCTCGCCATCGCTCCTCCTGGCGTGCATCGCCTCGCTCGTCGGCGGGATCGGCAACGGCGTCGAGTTGCCCTCCCTGACCAGCATCGTCCAACGGCTGACGCCGAAGCTCCTGCACGGGCGAATGATGGGGGCCGTGGAATCGCTGACTGCGTTGTGCCTCGCGGTCGGACTGCCGCTAGGCGGTGCGCTCGTCGCGCTGAGCTCGCCGCGAACAGCGTTTCTGGTCGTAGGGCTGGGAGTCGTGGCGACGTCGGCTGCCTTGCTTGGGCTCTCACGCGGCGGGCTCGAGCCGGCCGGTGACGACCCGGCTTCCAGGTCCGTCGCCGAGCGCGACGCGCTCGCGCCCTGACGCGCAACCGCACAGACACTCTCGCTGCCTCTGATCACGACGGCCGCGTTGCGTCGACGGCTGGCTGACCCTGCGCTGAGGCGGACGTTTAGCGTTGAGATCGCCGCGAACCCAAGAAGTTCCGTCCAGCATCGTCGCGACCCTTTAGTACGACGCCAGATCGGCCGTTAAGTACGACAGAACGGACGATGCCTGCATCCAAGCTCACGAGATATATCTATTGGGGTGCCGAGGTTCTCCTGCTGGCCGGCGCGCTTTTCGCGACCACGCGGTTTTCGCGGGCAGAGGAATGGCAGCCTGTCGCTCTAGTCGCGCTTGTGCTCGTGCTCGCATTCCTCAGTGAGACGCTGACCGTCGCGACCAGCGACGGAATGCTGAACCCCTCGCTGGTCGCGTTCGTTCTGGCCATGGGTCTACTCGGGCCGGCCCCAGCGATGGCCTGTGGCATCGTCGCCGGGGTAGTTGGCTCGGCGCGGCGACGCCTACGTGTGGCCTTCTGGCTGGGCAACCTCACCGCGTACGTCGTCCCCGCCTTCGCGGGAGGGTTGATGGTACGAGCGTTGGCCACCGACATCCACGGCGTGCACAGTCAGCAACTGGCGCAGAGCGTCGTCTTTGGCCTGATCGTCTTCGGCGCATTCCTGCTGTTCACCGCACTCAACTTCGTCTTGATCGGGTTGGACCTGCTCGTTGAGGAAGGTCGCTCGCTTGCGCGCCAAGCGCGCGAGTTCCTCCCGCTGGTCTCGGCCGAGCTCGCGACGGGTGCGATCGCGACGATCTCCGCAATCGTGTACAAGAGCGTCGGCCTACCGGTTCTGTTTGCCGCGATCGGGGTGCTCTTGATTTTCCGGCAGCTGACTGTCGCCCTGCTGCGCTCCGAGGACCGGGCAGAGCAGATCGAAGCACGCTCTCGGCAGCTGGTGGGCTTGCAGCTGGGCGTGCTCAGAACGTTGGTCAGAGCGCTCGGCATGCGTGATAAGACGAGTGGCCGACACTCCGCCTCGGTCGCCCGCTACGCCAAGGCGGTGGCGATCGACCTCGGCTGCAGCGAGGAGGAGCAGGACACGGTTCACGCTGCCGGGCTGCTCCATGAGATCGGGAAGTTCACGTGGCCTGATCGCATTCTGCACGCGGAGGTCATCGAGGGCCCCGATCTGGCGATCGTCAAGAATCACCCCCAGGAGGGCGCAATACTCGTTGGCGCGCTCGACGGCTATGGCGAAGTGGCCGACGCGATCCTCTATCAGCATGAGCGGATCGACGGCCGCGGATACCCCGCGGGACTGATCGGCAACGAGATTCCTCTGGCGTCGCGCATCCTCGCCGTCTGCTCGACTTACGACACGATGACAGCTCGCCAGACCTTCAACTCACCGATGAGCCCTGAGGATGCTATGGCCGAGCTGCGCCACGCTGCCGGACACGGCCAACTCGACGCCGAGCTCGTCGAGACCTTCATCGCGCTGCTCGAGCGCGAAGGCCCAAGTTTCGTCGAGGATGCTGACTTCGAGGTTGAGCTCGACTTCGAGCGGCGAGTGCGCCAAGCGGCGGAACCCGCTCAGGCCGGCGCACCAGGCGCTCGCCGGACTGCCGCGAGTCGCGGTCGACGGGCCAGCGCGTCGAACACGAGTTAAGGCTGCACCTGTTAAATACCGAGGGCGCCGTGAACCTCAGGCGCCCTCGATCCTAAATGCCGATCTACGTTGACCGGCCTATCACGCTAGTGGCTGCGCGTCATTGGGGTCCTCTCCCTTCTCCGCGCCTCGGACAAGAGGCGGCGCCCGTCTGTCTCCATCCACAGGCCCGCTACGTTCGATTAGTTTCGACTACGATAGTACCGGTATCGCCGGAAATGTCCAGTTTGCGTAGGGTTGTGCAGGATTGCTTGCATCCGCAGGATTTGCGGGCCGTAGCGCAGACGCAAGGCTGCGGCGGCGTGGCCCAAACGTCTACAAACGTGTGCGCCGCTAAACCCCTCGACGCGTTATGCCGAAGCAGTCCTGGGCGCGGCAGGACCGCGCCGACAGCGACCGCGACGACGATCGAGGCAACCATGACCGCAAGCGCCACCCTTCCCCGCAACGAGCGCCAGCTCGTGTTCACGAGCTCACAGGCCGCCCGCTACCTCGGCGTCTCGCTCGCGACCGTCCGCCGCTGGACGGACGCCGGCCATGTCAGCTGCTACCGAACCCCCGGCGGCCAGCGGCGCTTCGCACGCGAGCAGCTCGACGAGTTCATCACGTCGATGCACCGCGACGGTTCGGCGGTCCAGGCCGACAACGAGCCGGCCGTGCATCGCGCCGGCCCGAGCGCCAGCGCCGCCTAAACAGCCTCAGCTGGCCAGTCGGCCGAACTTCTCGCGCAGCCGCCGGTAGAAGGACGATCCCGGCACCTGGGCGATCGTCCCGATTTCCTTGACGAACCGCGCGTCGAGCTTCGCACCGGGGGCGATCTCGCCGGCGGGGCGCCCGTCGAGCGCGATGTCGAGCGCGTCGAGCGAGCGATTGTGGATCGTCAGCCGATCGTCCGGCGCGACCACGAGCGCGCGCGCGGTGAGCGAGTGCGGCGCGATGAACGAGACGACGAAGCCTTCGACCCCCCACGCCATCACGGGTCCGCCGTTGGCGAGGTTGTACCCCGTAGAGCCAGCCGGAGTGGCTACGACCAGGCCGTCGCAGCGCACGTTGCCGACGACCTCGCTCTCGATCTCGTAGGCGATCTCCGCGACGCGCTCACCGACCTTGCGGTGGATCGCGATGTCGTTGACGGCCGGCCAGGCGTCCCCAGCGGCGGTCTCGACTTCGCCACTCGACGCGCCCGACTGCGCGACGGGCGTTTGCAGCACGATCGCCGGCAGATGAAGCAGCTCGAAGTCGCCGTCGAGCGCGCGGCGCATGCCCGCCTCGATCTCGTCCGGCTCGACCGTCGCCAGGAAGCCGATCTCGCCGAAGTTGATCGCGAACACCGGCACGTCGGTGTCCGAGTAGAGGCGCAGCGCCTTGAGGATCGTGCCATCGCCGCCGAGCACCAGGCACAGCTCGACGTCGTCCTTCACCGGGGCGTCCACTTCCAATCCGGGACAGCTCTGCAGACCGTGCTTCTGCGTCTCCTCGGCGTCCAGGCGCAGCGTCACGCCTGCAGCCGCAGCCTGCACGGCGAGACGCCGCAGCACGGACGTTGTGTCGTCGGGACGGCGGTGCGTGAGCACGGTGAACTCCCTCACGGCTCCACCTCACGCGCCAGTCGCTCCAAACGCTCGGCCGCCGTCTTCGTGTCGCCTGAGTCCGGCAGGATCGCCGAGTGCCAACGCGCGTCGGCGTCGTCGCGTGCGCCGGCGGGATCGGCCAGCCACACGAACGTCTCGAGGTTGCCCTTCGGCCCGGGCAGCCCCGACGAGCGATAGCCGAGCACGGCCGTGCCAAGTGAGAGTGCGGCCTCGCCGACGCTCACGAGCGCAGCGCGACGCTCGCCGGCGTCGCGTACGACGCCGCCCTTGCCGACACGCCCGCGCCCCACCTCGAACTGCGGCTTGACCATCGCGAGCACGTCGTAGCCGCGAGCCAGACACGCCAGCACGGCGCCGAGCACCTTCGCAAGCGAGATGAACGACACGTCGACGACCGCCAGGTCGGGCGCGTAAGGAAGCATCCCCGGGGCCAGCTCACGAGCGTTGCAGCGCTCCATCACCGTCACGCGCGCGTCGTTGCGCAGGCTCCAGGCCAGCGAGCCGTAACCGACGTCCACCGCGATCACCTCGCTGACGTCCCGCTGCAGCAGGCAGTCGGTGAAGCCGCCAGTCGAGGCCCCGACATCGATCGCGCAGCGGCCGCTCACGTCGAGGTCCCAAGCGTCGAGCGCGTTGGCCAGCTTGATGCCGCCACGCGAGACGAACGCCGGGCGCTCGGCGACGCTCACGCGCTCCTCGACATCCACCAGTTCCCCAGGCTTCGCCGCGCGGCGCTCGCTCGCCCCGACGCTCACCTCCCCCGCCATCACCGACGCGGCCGCACGGCTGCGCGAGGAGAACAGCCCACGCTCAGCCAGCAGCGCATCGAGACGTCGCTTTCCCATGCCACGCGAACCCTTACACACATATGCGCCCGGTGCACGGGATCCATTCGCCCAGATGCGCGCTCTCTGTGATCAAGATCACAGAGGTCCCGACGCCGGCGGAGCATCATGTTGGACGTACCCCGTAGCACTGCAGCATCCCTCCTCCCTCGAAACGGCCCGCTTCCCCGGCGGGCCGTTTCATTTAAGCGTCCGCAACGCCTGCAGCTGCAGCGACCGGCGCCAGCGGCTGTCGAGCAGGGACGCGCGAACGCGTCTCCCCAAAAGGTCTGAGCGCTAAGCCTCGACGACAGCCGAAGCGCGGTCTGAGATCGCCGCGACGACCCGTTCGGCGATGCGCTCGGGCGTGAAGCCGATCTCCTCGTGCAGCAGCGCCGGCTTGCCGTGCGTGACGTAGCGGTCGGGCAGGCCGACACGCAGGATGCGCGGGGTCGCCCCGGTCTCGCTGAGCGTCTCCCAGACGGCCGAGCCGAAGCCGCCCGCGAGCACGCCCTCCTCGACCGTCACCAGCAGGTCGTGCTCGGCGGCAAGCTGGGCCATCAGGCCGGCGTCGATCGGCTTGGCAAAGCGCGCGTCGACGACCGTCACGGAGATGTCCTGGTCGGACAGCTCCTGCGCTGCGGCCAATGCCTTGCCGACGCCGCTGCCGTAGCCGATCAGCGCCACGCGACGGCCCGCCGTTTCGCTCGCGCCACCCTCGCGCAGGATCTCGCCCGTGCCGATCGCGATCGGCTGCGGCTCGGCCGGAAGCGCCACGCCCGTGCCTTCGCCTCGCGGGTAGCGCATCGCGATCGGACCGTCGTACACAAGCGCCGTGCGCAGCATGTGCACGAGCATCGCCTCGTCGCGCGGCGCCATCAGCACGATGTTCGGCAGGCAGCGCAGGTAGGCGATGTCAAATGCGCCGTGGTGGGTCGGGCCGTCGTCACCGACCAGCCCCGCGCGGTCCATCGCGAACACCACGTTGAGCTTCTGCAGGCACACGTCGTGCACGATCTGGTCATAGGCGCGTTGCAGGAACGTCGAGTAGATCGCCGCGACCGGCTTGACGCCCTCAAGCGCCAGCCCCGAGGCGAAGAGGATCGCCTGCTGCTCGGCGATGCCGACGTCGAAGTAGCGCTCGGGCATCGCCTTCTGCAGGATGCTCAGCCCCGTGCCCGAGTTCATCGCCGCCGTGATTCCCACGACGCGCGCGTCGCGTTCGCACTCGCGCACGAGCGCCTCGCCGAAGACCTGCGTGTACTGCGGCGCCGGCGCCTTCACGGGCTTTGCGGTCACGCGATCCTTGCGCGGCGCGGCGCTCGTCGGCAGGCCGTTGGCGATCGACTTGGGCTTGGCCGCATGCCACTCCTCCATGCCCTCCAGGCCGCCGTCCTCGGCCGGCGCAAAGCCCTTGCCCTTGACCGTCGCGATGTGCACGACGACCGGCCGTTCCGCCGCCAGCGCCTCGCGCAGCGCCTCGCGCAGCGCGCGCACGTCGTGGCCGTCGACGACGCCCATGTAGGCCCAGTCAAGCTCCTCCCACCACAGCCCGGGAGCCCAGAACGCCTTGATCGACTCCTTCAGCTGCGGGCCGAGCCGCTCGAGCGTCGAGCCCAGGCCGCCCGGCAGGCGCGTCAGCCCCCCCTCGACGCCCGCGCGCGCGTGCCACAGCTTCGGGTTCAGCCGCACGCGGTTGAAGTAGCGCGACAGGGCGCCGACGTTCGGCGCGATCGACATGCCGTTGTCGTTGAGCACGACCACCATCGGCGTCCCCAGGCCGCCCGCCTGGCCGATCGCCTCGAAGGCGACGCCGCCCGTCATCGCGCCGTCGCCGATCACCGCCACGACCTTCCCGACCCGCCCCTCCTGGCCGGGTGCCCCCTCCCCGCCGAGATAGCGCATGCCCTCCTTCAGGCCCACCGCGTAGCCGATCGACGTCGACGCGTGCCCCGCGCCCATGATGTCGTGCTCGGACTCCTCGCGCGAGCAGAACGGCGCGATCCCGCCATACTGGCGGATCGTGTCCAGGCCGTCGCGACGGCCCGTGAGGATCTTGTGCGGGTAGGCCTGGTGCCCGACGTCCCAGAGGATCTTGTCCTTCGGCGACTCCAGCAGCGAGTGCAGCGCCACGGCCAGCTCGCATGTCCCGAGGTTCGCGCCGAAGTGCCCGCCGATCTCACCGACCGTGTCGATGATGTGCGTGCGCACTTCCTGCGCGACCGTCGCCAGCTGGAGATCGGACAGGCCGCGCAGATCCTGCGGTCCCTCGATCGAGTCGAGCAGTCCTGGCTTGGGCTTTTGCTTGCGGCTCATGTGCGCCTCATGACGTTCGCGTGTAGATGAAGTCCGTTATCTGCTGAAGCTCGCCGGTCTGCGATTGGCCCGCGGCTGCGCCCGTGGCGACCACGGCCACCGGCGTCAGTCGTGCCGCCTGCTCCAGCGACGCCAGCGCCATCTCGTGCGATTGCGCGGCCAGCTCGCGCGCCCGCGCGATCCCGAACTCGCTCACGTACGTGCGCTTGCCGTGACGCTCGTCGCTTCCCCGCGGCTTTCCCAGGGCATCGTCTGTGCCGGTTACGTCGAGTATGTCGTCGACGATCTGAAACAACACGCCCAACTCTGTGGCAAAACGACCAAAGGGATCCATCGCAGGTCCGTCCGCGACCCCTCCCAACAGTAGTACGCACAGCACCGACGCGCCGATCAGCCGTCCAGTCTTCAGCTCGTGCAGCCGCCGCAGCGCCGCCGGCCCCGGCGGCGTATCCGAGCTGACGTCGGCGTACTGCCCCCCCACCATCCCGTTGACCCCCGTCGCCGCCGCCAGCTCGGCCGCCGCCAGCAGCACGCGCTCGGGCGCCGAGCGCTGGCGCGTGAGCAGGTGGCCAAAGGCCTCCGCATAGAGACCGTCGCCCGCCAGGATCGCCACGTCCTCGCCGAACTTCACGTGGCACGTAGGCTGCCCGCGGCGCAGCTCGTCGTCGTCCATCGCCGGCAGGTCGTCGTGGATCAGCGAGTACGTGTGGATCAGCTCGAGCGCCGCCGCCAGCGGCATCACATCGTGCGGCTCCAGGCCCACCGCGCGCGCCGTCGCCAGCGCCAGCACCGGGCGGATGCGCTTGCCGCCGGCCAGCAGCGAGTAGCGCATCGCCTCCTCCAACCCCGCCGTCAGCGCCTCGTCGGAGAAATGCAGCTGCTGCAGGTAGCTTTCGACGTCCTGGCGAAGGTTCTCCGGGTAGGTAGCGCTCACGAGCAGCCGCAGGGCCTACAGCAGGGTGTCCTGGCCGGGCGCTGGCGCAGTCGCCTCGGCGCGGCTGAGCTGCTCCAGCTCCGACGCCGCCTGCGTGGCGAGGTTCGCGCAGTCTTCGACCATCGTCGCCGCCGCGTCTGCGGACAGCTCGCCCGAGCGGAGCTGCTCGGCCGCGCGCTCCAGGCGCGCGATCAAGTCGTCGAGGTGCTCTGCGCTCGTCATCGGCTGCGCGCATTCTCGCGCACGTCGCGGAGGACTGCGCCCAGCACCCCATTGACGAAACCCGGAGCCTCCGTGCCGCAGAACGTCTTGGCGCTCTCCACCGCCTCCTCAATCGCACCCTCCGCAGGGATCGGCTCGTCCGCGGGGACCGCGTCGGGGTGCAGCATCTCGATCAGCGCCACGCGCATGATGCTGCGCTCCAACGGCTGGATCCGACCGACCGCCCACCCGTTGGAATGACGGTCGATCACCTCGTCGAGCTCCTCCGAGCGGTCTGCCGCGGCGTGCGCCAGCGCGCGCACGAACAGCGAGTCCTTGCGCGACAGCGTGTCCGCCAAGGGCCGGCCCGTGAGATCGTGCTGATACAGCGCAACCACCGCCGCCCTGCGCTGCTCGGAACGGCGCACGTCAGGCCCGCGCCATGTACTCGCCCGAGCGCGTATCCACACGGATGCGCTGGCCGGGCTCGACGAACAGCGGAACCTGGATCACAGCCCCCGTCTCGAGCGTCGCCGGCTTCGTGCCCCCGCCCGAGACCGAGTCGCCGCGCACGCCGGGGTCGGTCTGCCTGACCTCCAGGTCCACCCCGCTGGGCAGCTGCACATCGGAAGGCTGGTCGTCGATGAACAGCACGTCGACCTCGCTGCTCGGCGGGCACCAGCGCAGGGTCTCCGCGACGGCCGACTCGGGCACCGCGATCTGCTCGAAGGACTCCGTGTCCATGAAGTGCGCGTCCGTGCCGTCGGCATAGAGGAACTGCATCTTGCGCGACTCCGTGCGCACCGAGCGGAACTTCTCGCCCGCGCGAAACGTGCGGTCGATCACGTTGCCGTCAGCCGCGCGGCGCAGCTTGGTGCGCACGAACGCGCCGCCCTTGCCGGGCTTTACGTGCTGGAAGTCGACGATCTTGAAGATCGTGCCGTCGACCTCGATGTGATTGCCATTCTTGAACTGGTTTGTAGTCAGAACCACGTTGTGCTTTCCGCGTCATGCCCGCAATGCCCGCCCGAATGGATGGTTACATCAGAGTATCCCGTGTGGCTGGCCGCACTGGAGACTCGTCCATCAGCCCCGATGTCCAGCGCGAGCAGATTGATCGCTGGCGAAGCGGCGCGACATCGGCACACTGACCTCGATCAGAGGAAGCCGAACCTCGCCAGCCGCGTAGGATTTAGGCCATGAGTATTCGCCGGATCATCTCAGCGCCAGTCCGGTTTTTTCGCTACATCGATGAGCCCGGCCGCAAGGCAAAGGCGCAGATCGACGCCAAGTCGCCAGCCGAAAAAGAGGCTTGGCGCGCCAACTCGCTCAAGCGCAACGGCCTTTTCCTAGCCTTCGTAAACCTCAAGCGCCCAGATTATCGCAGCCGGCGCCAATAGCCCGAGATTGGCGAGACAATCCAGACAATTCGCGCCGCGGTGATCTTTGCCGTCATCGGCCTAGTCGTCTGGCTCGCAACCGAACCGAACCATCACGCACTTTCGGCACCGCGTCGCCGGTTGGTGTTCGGCGGTGGGCTTGGGGTCGCAGCGGCGGGGCTGGGTGACCCGTTCGCGAGCAAGACTCTGGGGCGCTGCGGCTCTCCTGGGTTGCCTCGAGTGACGACGGCTGTCACGATTCCGACATGCGCGACAAGGTAGTCAGCGGAGTCACCTGGGGCGTAATCGTTCTCTTGGGGATAGCGGACGCCGAAGGTTGGGGCTGGGCAAAGCCGATCCTCCTCGTGCTAGGCGTGCTCTGGTTCTTCGGCGTCGCCCTGCCGTGGCTCTGGAGCGAACTGCCAAGACGAAGCCGGCAGTGATGGGTCCACCGCTCACGCTGGCCTTGATTTGTGCGGTCGCGCTGGGTGTTGGCCACGGCATTGTCGGCGCGGTTATCGGGTTCGTGGCAGGCTTTCTGATCTATCTCGCCATCGGAGCCGTTGTATGGATGGGGCGTGATCGCGGGTAATCGCACGGACGTGCCACGGCAACGCGTCGTAGGAGGACGTCGAGGCAGGCCCGCTCGCCGCACTCGCGCTGCCCTCCCGCGGCTCGGCAGCGTCGCTTCATGCGAATACCCTGCGCTCGCGTCCAATGGCCGACCGCGACGACATCGACTTCACCTACTCGCTGACCGATCGTGTGTTCCGCCTGAGCATGGGCGAGCTCGCCGACTTCAGCGGGGCCAAGTACGACGGCGACTTCTCGCTGAGCCTTGAGCAGGCGCAGGCTGCAAAGCACGAGTACGTCGCCGAGCAGATCGGCATCGAGCCCGGCAAGCGCGTGCTCGATCTCGGCTGCGGCTGGGGATCGCTGCTCAACTTCATCCGCGCGCGCGCCGCCGGCGGGCTCGGGGTGACGTTGTCGCGGGCGCAGTTCGCCGCGTGCCGCCGCCATCACCTCGACGTGCACCTGTACGACGCGCGCGAGCTCGACCGCGACAGCTTCGGCGGCTTCGACGCCGTCGCGAGCCTCGGCGCCTTCGAGCACTTCTGCTCGCCCGAGGAATACCGCGCCGGGCGTCAGGACGAGGTCTACCGCGCGATCTTCGAGCACGTCGCCGGCGTCCTGCCCGAGCGCGGGCGCTTCTACCTGCAGACGATGGTCTTCGGATCGAACATGATCCCCGTCGACGAGGTCGACATCGACGCGCCGCGCGACTCCGACGCCTTCGTGCTCGCGCTCATGGAACGCCAGTTCCCCGGCTCGTGGCTGCCCTTCGGATACGAGCAGGTCGTCCGCTGCGCGAAGCCTGGCTTCGAGCTCATCTCCGCGCAGAGCGGTCGCCTGGACTACATCCAGACGATCGAGCAGTGGAACGCGCGCATCGGCGCGCGCAGCCTGCGCAAGTCGCTGCTGAAGCTGCGACTCGTGCCGCGCTGGCTCACCAGCTCGGACTTTCGCCTGGCCTTCACCTCCGGCGTGAGCGCCAACAAGATCTGCTTCGAGCGCGAGCTGCTCGACCACTTCCGGCTCGTGTTCGAGAAGCGCTCCTGACGCGCACAGCGCCCGCGCGCGCCGCTGGGACGCCTCGACTCAGGCGGCCGCCGCCGAGAGCGTCGCCATGTCGATGCCGATGACCCGCAAGCGCCGCGAGAGCGCGTTGAAGGCGAACGAGTTTGTTTCCTCCATCGTGTAATCGAGGATCGCGTAGTCGCTCGGGTTCGCGCCCGGCGGCACGAGCACCGCGGTCGCGAGCGGGATCAGCTCGGCCAGCCGCTCGGCGATGCGTCGCTTCAGACCCTCGTCGCGGGCCTTCTCGCGCAGGAACCACGTGCCGTAGGCGACGTGGCGGTGCTCGTCCTGGGAGATCAGTTTGAAGCCCTCCGTCCAACCCGGCAGGATCCCCTTGCGCTCCATGTAGTCCGTGAGAAACCACTGACCCGTGAGCGCGAGCGTGCCCTCGATGATCATGTGGTAGAGCGTCACGAAGTCGACCTTCGCCTCGAGGTCGCTCGGGTTCTCCACCAGGCGCCGGCCCCACTCGACGAGCGTGCCGTCGAACATCTCGACGAACGCCGGGTTGAGGTCCTGGCGGGCGCGCGCGAGGCGGTCCTCGAAGCTCCCGTCGAGCCCGAGCACCTGCTCGTAGAAGCGGTTGAAGTGCTGCGCGTGTCGCGCCTCGTCCACTTGCTGCGTCGTCAGGAAGGCCTCTTCGGCCTGGCTCTCATAGGACATCACCAGACCCGAGAACTGCGTCGTCACGCGCTCCTCGCCGACGAAGAACGACGAGAGGTTCCATGCCATGTTCTCGCGCACATCTGCGTCCAGGTCGCGCCAGTCCGCGCGATCGCGCTCGAAGTCGATCGTGTGCGACTGCCAGTGCTGGCGCTCCCACAGCTCATACAGCTCCTGTGGCGCCATCAGCTTGACCGAGGACAGCTTGGACTCGTCGGAGATCGTGCCGACGTCCCCCTGACTGGTGAGATCTAGCAGCGAAGGCATGGTGGACCCTTCCTCCCGGTAGTTGGTCGTTCGCGCGCGAACGGCGGCTCTCGCCGACCATACCCTCTCGCGCGTCCGCTGTGGCCGTCGTCCCGCGCGCCCGCGCTCAAGCAACCTGCGCCGGACGCCGATGCCGAGCTATGCGTCGAAAGGCACGCGAGAACGCTCCATGCGCGCTCGTCGCGCTCGCCGCCAGCGCCGTGCTCGCATGGCTCGGCCTGTACGGCTTTGCCTGGAACGACTACGACAACGAGGCGCGCCCGGCCTTCGACGCGCTCGTCAGCGGCCACCTCGAGCAGTTCCTGCGCCTCGCGCCGGCCTACGGCGGCTCGCTCGTCGAGCGCGCCCCTTTCGCGCTGCTCGCCCACCTGTCAGGAGGCGGCGCGCTCGCCGTCTACCGCATGGTCGCCCTCCCCTGCATGCTCGCCGCCGCGCTGCTCGGCGTCGCGCTCGTCGCTCGCATGCGCGCCGAAGCGCGCCCGCTGCTGCACCGTGGCCTCGCGCTCGCGCTGTGCGTCGCCAATCCGATCACCCTGCGCGCGCTGGAAGTCGGGCACCCCGAGGAGCTGCTCGGCGCCTGCCTGTGCGTCGCGGCGGTGCTGCTCGCCGCCGGGGACCGTGGGCTGTGGGCCGGCGCGGCGCTCGGGTTGGCGATCGCCAACAAGGAGTGGGCGCTGCTCGCCGCCGCGCCCGTGCTGCTCGCGCTCCCCGCGCGCCGGCGTGCGCCGTGCGCCGCCGTCGCCGTCGCCTGCGCCACCGCCGTGCTCGCGCCGCTGGCGCTCGTGCACTCGGGAGGGTTCGTCGCGGCCACGCGCGCCAGCGCCACCGCGGCCTCGCCGATCTTCCAGCCGTGGCAGGTCTGGTGGTTCTTCGGCCACCACGGCGCGCTCGTGCACGGCGGCTTCGGATCGGCCAAGCCCGGCTACCGGATCGGGCCCGGCTGGAGCGCGACGATCGGCCACCCGCTCGTCATCATCGCCGGCCTTGCGCTGAGCGTCGCTGTGTGGCTGCGCGAGCGGGCCTGCCGGCGCTTGAGCGCGCGCAAGGCGCTGCTCGCGCTCGCGCTGATCATGCTCGTGCGCTGCGTGCTCGACACGTGGGACACCGAGTACTACCTGCTGCCGTTCGTCTTCGCCCTGCTCGCCTGGGAGGTTCGCGCGCCCACCGTGCGACCGCCCGTGCTCGCCCTCTCGTGCAGCGCGCTTGCGTGGCTGAGCTTTCAGTGGTTGCCCGAACACGTGTCGCCCGACCTGCAGGCCGCTTTCTTTCTGGCGTGGTCGCTACCGCTGCTCGGCGCGCTGGGCCAGCGGCTGCTGCTGGCGCGAGACGGCGCAGGCGCAGACGGCGTGCGTGCGGACGTCGCGCGCGAAGCGCCGTCGGGCGCTCACGAGATCACCGTGAGCGCCTTGTCCAGGCCGTTGAGCACATCCTGACCGTCCTCGCGAACGACCACGAGATCCTCGATGCGCACCCCCAGGCGCCCAGGCACGTAGACGCCGGGCTCGACAGTCACCACGTTGCCCGCCTGCAGGCGGCGCTCGCCCCCGGTTCGCGACAGCCGCGGCGCCTCGTGGATCTCCATGCCGACGCCGTGCCCGAGCCCGTGGCCGAAATGCTCGCCCTGTCCGGCGCTCTCGATCACCTCGCGCGCGACCGCGTCGACCTCGCGTCCGGTCGGACCAGCCGTGACCGCGGCGAGGCCCCGTTCTTGGGCAGCGAGCACCAGCGCGTACACCTCGCGCGCCCGCTCTGACAGGCCCTCGCCTGTGGCATACGTGCGCGTGCAGTCCGAGCAGTAGCCCTCATGGATCGCGCCCCAGTCGATCGTCACGAGCACGTCGCGCGCGATCGGCACGTCGCGCGGCTCGCCGTGCGGCAGCGCCCCGTGCGCACCCGCCGAGACGATCGAGGGAAAGCTCGGCGCCTCGGCGCCCAAACGGCGCATGCGCAGTTCCAGGTCGATCGCCACGTCGCGCTCGCTGCGCCCGACCAGGCCGTCTTCCAGCAGGCCGCGCAGCGCCTCGTCGGCGAGCTGCGCGGCCGCGCGCATCCGCTCGATCTCCTGCGCGTCCTTGACCGCCCGCAGCCGCTCGACTGCGCCCGCGCACGGACGCAGCTCCCAACCATCGGCAAGCGCCGCACTCAGTCGCCGGTGGTCGGCGACGGTGATGCTCGCGTCGTCGAACCCGAGCGCGCCACGCGAGCCCGACAGGCTGCGCACCGCGGTCTCCAGCAGGTTGCCAGTGACGATCTCGCGCTGCAACGTCGGCGCAACCTGTTCGGCCGATTGTGTCGTGTAGCGGAAGTCCGTGAGGAAGCGGTGGCCGCCGCCCCCAGCTGCGCCCGGCGCGTCGGCCGCGGCGATCAGCGCGATGGCGCTGCTGCCGGTGAAGCCGGTCGTGTAGCGCACGTTCACCGGCGTGCTCACGAGCAGCGCGTCCACCTCACGCTCGCCCAGCTCGCCGGCCAAGCGCTCGATGCGCTGCTCCTCGCAGCGTCCTGCGGCGGCGCTCGTCACGCGCCGCTCCTGTCCAGGCGCTCGCGCAGCAGCGCCAGCGCCTCGCCGTAGCCCTCGGGCCCGCGCCCGGAGACGGTCGCGAAACACAGGTCGCGAATCACAGACGTCCGTCGCCACTCCTCGCGGGCCTGGATGTCCGAGAGGTGGATCTCCAGCGCCGGCAGCGCGGCGATCTCCAGCGCGTCGCGGATTGCCCACGCGTAGTGCGTCCACGCACCGGGGTTGAGCAGGATCGCGTCGGCCTCGTCGCGCAGCTCATGCAGGCGCTCGACGAAAGCGCCCTCGAAGTTGCT
Organism: uncultured Solirubrobacteraceae bacterium; assembly: GCA_963706615.1. GTDB lineage: Bacteria > Actinomycetota > Thermoleophilia > Solirubrobacterales > Solirubrobacteraceae > Palsa-744. Next base: position 256,025 of record OY970163.1, read on the forward strand.
CTGGAAGAAGCTCGTGCGCAGTCCCAGCTCGGTCGCCTGCTCGGCGATGCTCTGCTCGAGCTCGGAGAGCGTGAGCTTGCCGTATACGGCCGGATCGCGACGTCCGAGCTGGTCTAGGTTGACCCCGTGCATCACGGCTATGCGGTTTCGCGCCTCGGTCATCGTGCGTGGCCCATCATCGCGCGACCAGCTCCTCGACGGCTGCCCGAACCTCGCCGTCGGCGACCTCACAGCCGATGCGAACGTCGCCCGGCCCGCTCACGAGCACGAACGGGAGCGACTCGCCGACGCGCTTCTTGTCGCGCGCCGTCGCCTCGAGGACGGACTCGACCGTCGTGCTGTCGAGCGTCACCGGAAGGTCGCGCTGAAGCAGCAGCTGGCGAACGCGTTCTCGCAGATCCTCGGCGCCCGAGAGCCGCAGTGCCGCGAGCAGACCGAGTCCCACGGCCTCGCCGTGGCGATAGCGCGCGTAGCCGGTCGCCGTCTCGATCGCGTGACCGACGGTGTGGCCGAGGTTCAGCACCTGTCGCCGTCCGGCATCGCGCTCGTCGGCCGCGACGGCGGCGAGCTTTGTGCGCACGCACGCGAGGATCGTCCAGTCGTCCAGGTCGGCGCCGTCGCCGACACGCTCCCACAGCTCGCCGCCGGCTATCAGCGCCGTCTTCAGCACCTCGACCCACCCGCCGGCGAGCTCGGCTGGGGTGAGGCTTTCCAGCGCGAGCGGATCGACGATCACGCCCGCCGGCTGATGGAAGGCTCCGACGTAGTTCTTGGCCTGCGGCAGATCGACGCCGGTCTTCCCGCCGTAGGCCGAGTCGACCTGGGCCACCAGCGTCGTCGGGATCTGCACGATCGGCACGCCGCGCTGATAGGTCGCCGCACAGAAGCCGGCCAGGTCGCCGACGACACCGCCGCCGAGCGCGACCAGATGGTCGCCGCGGTCGACCTGCGCCGCCACGAGCGCGTGCCAAACCGACTCAGCCACCGCGAGCGTCTTCTGCTGCTCGCCGGCGTCGATCGCGAAGGTCCCGAGCAGGCCGGTGAGCTGGTCAGCGTAAATCGGTCCAACCGTGGCGTCGGTCACGCAGAACGCGCGCGAGCGCGAACGGTCAAGCGGCCAGAGCTCCGATCCCTCATCGCCCCCGGCCGCTCGCAGCAGCCCGCGCCCGATCAGCACCGGATAGTCGCCAGACGCGCTCTGCGCCCAGACCAGGCGCGTCCCCTGGGGCGCGGCCGCGAGCGAGCGCAGCGCGTCGAGCACCCGGTGCGCCCCGCCGAGCTCCAGCGGCGACAGGAAGGCGTGCGCCTGGCGCTCGTACAGCTCGCGCCGCTCGGCGTGCAATGCCAGGAACGCCTCGCGATCGCGCGCCAGCGGTCGGTCGAGCATCCCGCCGGAGGCCTCGACGGCTGCGCCGACACGATCCCACGCCTGCTCGGCCTCGATGTCCAACAGCACCACGACATGCGGCTCAAGCGCCGTGCGCACGCGCGCTGAGAGGAGGCTGCCGCCGCCAAGCGCGATCACCGCACCCGGCTCGGCGGCGTCGAGCAGCTCGCAGACGACCTGCTCCTCGGCTTCGCGAAACGACGTCTCGCCGTGCAGCTCGAACTCCTTGGCGAGGGAGTGTCCTAAGCGCTGCGTGAGCAGCTCGTCGCTGTCGAGAGCGCTGGTCCCCAGCGATCGCGCGAGCTCGGCCGCGACGGTCGACTTGCCGGCGCCCATGAAGCCGATCAACACGAGCGCGCGTCGCGGCGCGCGCGCTAGGACTGCCATCCGATCCGCCTGCGGTAGGCGCCGACGGCCTCCAGCACGTCGTCGATGTGGTCGCCGCCGAACTTGCGCCGGTATGCGTCCGCGAGCACGAATGCGACCATCGCCTCGCCGACCACGCCCGCGGCGGGCACGGTGCACGAGTCGGTCCGCTCGCGCAGCGCCTGCGCGGGCTCGTGCGTCTCGGTGTCGACCGAGCGCAGCGGCTTGGTCAGCGTAGGCAGCGGCTTCATCGCGCCGCGCACGACCAGCGGCAGGCCGTTGGTCATGCCCCCCTCCAGGCCCCCGGCGTGGTTGGTCTCGCGGTAGTAGCCGCGCTCTGCGGAGTGGTAGATCTCGTCGTGCGCTTGCGAGCCGGGCAGCCCGGCGACCGTGAAGGCATCGCCGATCGCCGCGCCCTTGACGGCCTGGATCGAGCAGATCGCCATCGCCAGGCGCCCGTCCAGCCGCTCCTCCCAAGAGACGTGCGAGCCCAGACCCGGCACCAGGCCGAAGGCCTGCACCTCGAAGACGCCGCCGAGCGACTCGTTGGCCTTGCGCAGGTCATCGATCTCGCGCACCATCGCGCGCGTCGCCGCGGCGTCCAGGCAGCGCACCGGTGAGCTGTCGACCTCGGCGAAGTCCTCCAGCGTCAGCACCGCCGCCTCGGGCGCATGCACGGAGGCGATCTGCACGACATGCGAGCGCAGCTCGACGCCCAGCGCACGCAAAAACGCCTTGCACAACGCGCCGCCGGCGACGCGTGCGGCCGTCTCGCGCGCCGAGGCGCGCTCGAGGATGTTGCGCACGTCTGACTGCTTGTACTTCTGCGTGCCCACCAGATCGGCGTGACCGGGACGGGGCAGGTGCACCTCGGCGATCTCCTGGTCGACCGGCCAGGGGCTCATCCGCTCCTCCCAGTTGGCGTAGTCGCGATTTGCGACCTGCAGAGCGATCGGGCCGCCGAGCGTACGGCCGTGGCGCATGCCCGCGGTGACCTCCGCGGCGTCGCGCTCGATCTTCATGCGGCCGCCGCGGCCGTGGCCGAGCTGGCGACGGGCCATGTCGGCGTTCAGGTCCTCGGGGGCGATCGCCAGGCCGGCGGGCAGTCCCTCGACGAGACACGTCAAGCCCGGGCCGTGCGACTCACCGGCGGTTATCAGACGGAGCGTCACGCTCCTAGCTTATTGCCGACCCGTCAGCCTCTGAGCGCCGCGCCCCACACAGCGGCGTGCGCGCGACCGATCGAAGATCGGCCGGCAAACGCCGGGCGCCCGGCGAACACGAGCACGCCCTTGGCGTTGGAGTAGCGCATGCCCGGCAAAGCAGACAGCCCGACGGTGCGCAACAGCTGCAAGCCGGTCTTCGATTGGTCGCCGAACTTCCGCCGCGCAGCCGACGCCGAGGCCTTGCTCGCGGTGATGCTCGAAAGCTTCAGCTGGTAGACGATCGGGGCGCCTTGCGGCGGCACGTATTCGAGTTCCTCGACTTCGCCGAGTTTGAGGTCGATCGCCTGGCACTGCGAGGCGCTCGGGTGGCAAGCCGCGCTGCCGCGAAGGATCGCTTCGCCGACGAGCGTGAACGTCGCGCTCTTGGCGCCGGCGATCACGCCGCGGAAGACGACCAGCGGCTGCGCGACCGACGGCAACGGCTGCTGGCGTTTGAGGTTGTCATATGGCGTCAGGTTCGGCCCGGGCGCCGGCGTGCCTGCGGGCACCGCGCCGAACAGCACCGTTACCCGGTAGACCGTCTGGCTGTTGCCTTTGCCTTTGCCTTTGTTCGGCGCAGGCTTGCTTTCTGGCGTCGGGGACGCGCCCCCGCCGGTCGTCGGCGAAGTCGCTTGAGATTTCAACCCGACACTCGGGCCTGCGGACGGCGTCGAGGGCGTAGGGCTTTCGGCAGTCTTGCTCGTGCCCGGCCTCGCTTCAGATCTCGTGGCGCCGGCGCCCGGCGCGCCGGGCAGCGGTGTAAAGGGATTGCGCCCGGCGCCGGCGCTGCGGTGCAGCGAGCCGCTGGTCGTCTCGGCTACGGGCTGGCCGGCGCCGAGCGTCGCCTGACTGACGGGGATCGAGGAGGCCGACAGCGGCGAGACCGGCGACGCGATCGGGCCTGGCGACGGCGAGGAGCCGCCGCCGCTGAGCGCGTAGGCGAGCGCGGCCGCGAGGACCACCCCCAGCAGGGCGACGATCGGAAGCAGCCGCCGGTCGAGCAGGTCGGCCTTCAGCGAGCCGAGGAAGTCGGTCATGGGGTCACCCTTGCGATCGCGGGAGCGGACGTGGAGCCGGACGAGCCAGAGCCCGCAACGGGCGTGGTCGACGCTCCGGCGGGAGATGCGGCGGTCGCGCCGCCGGTCAAGCTCTGCGTGGCCGGCAACACGTAGGCGGTGGCCGTGATCGTCCCCGTCAGTCGTTCACTCGGCTTCGCGCCGGTGGACGACGTGGCGGTGGTCGGTGACGGCGCCAGCTTGGTGCTCTGGATCGTCAGCAGCCGCCCGCTGACCCGCAATCCTCCGGAGGTGGTTCGTGTCGTAAAGCCGTTCATCTGCTGGAACAGCCGATAGAGATCCCGAAAGCTCCCGCTGAACACGAACGTGAACGGCATCTGCGTGAAGCCCGCGCTGGCGGCGGCCACGGGCGCGTTCACGGTCGAGCCGGAGGATCCGCTTCCGCCGGCGCCCGCCGTGATCGAGGAGAATTCGACGTGCTTCTGGTCGGAGGCCTGCGCCAGCTGATAGATCAGCGACGGAACTTCCTGGCCCGCCGGCACAGCTTTGCCGAGGCTGACGATCGACGCGTACGCCGAGGAATAGCGTGCCTGGTCCGCCCGCGCGCTGGCGACCGATCCTTCGGCGCTGGCGAGCTGAGCGCTGGCAGCCGCCACGGTCGCGTTGAGCGCCGAGGCTTCCTTGCGCTCGGGAGCGACCAGCAGCACGTAGACGGCCGCGAGCATCGCGAGCGTTCCAAGCCCGATCAAGACGAGGCGATCGCGTGCGGTCATCGTCCTGCTCCGTTCGCCGAGGTCAGTTTTGTCGCCGAGCTGATCGCTCCCGAGCTCGGTAGCGGGTTGAACGTGATCTGGACCGTGAATGCCGGGTTGGTGCCCTGGCATCCGCCCGACGGGCTGCTCCCACCCCCTGCAGTGGCCTTGCTCGAACTCTGCAGCGTGACTTCGTTGACGCCGTCAATCAGGCGCAGGCGCTGAATCGTCAACGCAACCTCCTGCTGGCTGGTCGCGCATCCGCTCAGCAAGAACGTGGGAACGCTGCCGGGCGGAGTCGCCGAGGTAGCGGCGCTCGTGACGCCGGCAGCGGGCGATGTCGCGGCCGCTGACGCGGATGTCGCGCCGGGAGCGCTGGGCGCGCTGGGCGACGCGGCGGCTTTCGATGCAGACGCAGACGGAGACGCCGCCGCGCTGGAGGAGCGCGCACCGACAGATCCATCCAGCGAGGTGATCGTCGCGTCCTTGGGCAGCACGCGCCCGAGCTCGTGAAATGCATGGGCCCAGTCGAAGCGTGCGTCGACGAGTTCGGATACGGCCTGGACGCGCTGCTGGCGCATCGTGACAAAACTCGAGTACGGCGCCAGCTGGGCCGCCTGCGCCTGCGCGCGCTGGGCTCGCGCGGTCAACGAGGCGGCTTCGGCGCTGCGGCTGGTCAGCTGGTGGTGAGCGAGGCCGTACAGCAACGCCAGGACGGCGAAACCCGCAAGCGCGGCGAGCACCGCGTATGCACCGCCGCCCGAGCGGCCCATTCCAGACGAGCGCCCGGAACGGCTCTCCGAGGGGATCAGGTTGACGGCTCTCATCGGGGCGCCTCCAGGCAGGCGAGGCCGGCGGCCACCGACAGGCGGTTCGTCGAAATCGTGCCATGCGGGTCGGGATCGACCAGACCGACCGCGTCACTGCGGACCTCGAGACCGAGCGACGTTTGCAGCGCCGCGGCGAAGCCGGGTAGATCCAGAGCGGCGCCGCTCAGCACGATGTGGGAAACCTGGCCGCCCTCGTCCTGTGAGCGATGGAAGTCCAGCGAGTTGCGCACCTCTCCGGAGATTTCGCGGATTCCGTTCTCGAGCACCGCGCGCACGTCGGCGTCGGCCCGGGCCGACGGCTCCTCGGGCTCGGGCGGCAACGCAGCTGCGGCCGTCGCGATCGTCTCGGAGTAGCCCATCGCGATCTCGCGTGCTTCGTGGTCCTCGGGACTGACCGAGGCCGCGTCGTCCGCGTCAGCTTGGGTTGGCGGCTCCTGCCCGGACTCCGGCCCGGGCTGCGCCGGCGCCGGCGCCTCCGGCAGTCCGGCCGGCTGAGAGAGATCGACTTCGTACAGCAGCGCGCGCGCGTCGACCACGGCGATGTGTCGGCGCTCGGCCAGCTCGCCGGCGATCGCCTCCAGTCCCCCGCCGACAACGCGCGTGAAGCGGCAGATCGTTCCGTCGGCGATCGCCAGATTGGTCAGGCCGTCGACGTTGAGATAGAGCACCCGCTGTCGCGCCTGATCCTCGTCGCGATGATGCAGCGAGCGAATCAGGGCGAACGCGGAGAGATCGACGCCTTCCGGCGTCAGCCCTGCGCCGCGCACGGCAGCGAGCAGCTTTTCCACCATGTCCCGCTGCGCTGCGACGAGCACGACGCGCTGGCGCGGCCCGGCGGGGGTCTCGATCATTTCGAGCGGGTGAAAGTCGAGCACCGCGTTGTTGAGCGGCATCGGCACCTGGTCCTGGGCCTGGAAGCGCACGGCCGCCGCGAGCTCCTTGCGGTCGGTCACCTGCGGCAGCTCGAGCGTGCGCATCACCGTCCGCTGGTTGGCGATGCCCACACGCACGTGCTTGCTGAGCTTGTTCTCGCCGAACAGCTCGCGCAGTGCTTCGCTGAGCTCCTCCTGGTCTACGACCTCTCCCTCGCGAATCGTGTCGGGTCCCAGTGGCAGCGCCGCGGCTCGTTCGGCGAGGACCGAGCCGTTGACGCGCGCCTTGACAGCGGCGATCAGCCCCGGCTGGATGTCCAGGCCGACGATGTCCGCGCCGGAGCGGCGCCCGAGCTTCACGCTCGGGAGATCCAGCTTGAGTTTTGCGAGGGATGGCATCTTGATCGGTGTCATGGTGATCGGCGAACGGCGAGCTCGCAGGACCCCTATCGGCGCAGCGGGCGGCGCGCTTTAGGACCGCGCTCGCTACTTAAGGAAGTGGCTCGTGTAAAGGTCGATCAGCGGGCCGCCGGCGAGCGCCGCGACGAGCGCGCCGAGGGCCAGAAACGGGCCAAACGGCACCGCCGTCTTGCGCCCCGCGGCGCCCTTGCGGGCGATGATCGCGACCCCCACGAGCACTCCCGCGACCAGCGCGACGAGAATTGCCGGCGCCACCGCGCCACCGAGGAACAGACCCATGACGCCCGCGAGCTTGACGTCGCCCATCCCCATCCCGCCGGGATAGGCGAGCGCCGCGAGGAGCAGAAATCCTCCCGCCGCCGCCCCGGCGATCAGCCGATCGGGCTCGCCTGAGGGATCGAGCGCGAGGCCGAGCACGAGCGCCAGCACTGCTCCGAGCAGCGTTAGCTGGTTGGGAATGATCCTGTGCTCGAGGTCGATCAACGCCGCCGGCACGACGAGCAGGATCAGCGTGACGCTCAGCGCGATGCCCGACGCGGAGGGGTGCACGAGCACGACGCCGACGCACAGCGCCGCTGTCAGCGCCTCGACCAACGGGTAGCGCGCCGAGATCGGCGCCGCGCAGCTGCGACAGCGCCCGCGCAGCAGCAGCCACGAGAGAACCGGGATGTTGTCGTAGGGCTTCACCGGCGTACCGCACTTCGGGCAGTGCGAGGCCGGCGAGATGAGTGACTCGTGCCGCGGCAGCCTGTAGGAGACGACGTTCAGAAACGAGCCGACGATCGCGCCGAGTACGCCAGCGAAGGTGATTGCCTCCATACAGGCTGATCGGCTGTCAAGTCCCCGCGCTTGAGCGACCCGCGCTCCCAGGCTGCCCGTTGCCCTGTGATGAACGCAGAAGGGGCGGCCAAAATGGCCGCCCCTTCTGATCAAACGCATGCGTACCTGAATTGCTCAGGTTCGCGTGACGTCTACCACGAGCCCGTTGCGCTGCAGCCGCCTTTGCCGAGCGGGGTACAGGTTCGTTCGACGGCTCCATTTGCGCTTTTGAGTATGTATTTGTCTCCCGAGCCTTTTGCGATCGATTCGACTTCGAAGCCTGTCGCGCTGGGGCTTTTGATTTCCGTCGCTTCTGCGGTCGATTTGTCTTTCAGCGTCGGCTCAATCGCCTGGAGCTTGGCGAGCGTGGCACCTTCGAAGCTGCCGTTGTTTTCACTGGCATAGGCCTCGATCGTCGTCTGCAGGGTTCCCACCTGCGTCTTGGCGGCGGAGTCGTTCGCCTTGCTCGTCTGACTGAGGAAGGCGGGAATGGCGATCGCGGCGAGAATGCCGATGATCAGGATTACCACCAGGAGCTCGATGAGGGTGAAGCCGTCCTCATTGCTCAAGCGCTGGCGCAGTCGATGCAACATGTGAATCCTCCTAGGATCCGTTTATAGAGCGCCAGCTCTTGGCCCATCGCCCGCAAGTGGCGATACGTCCCCCGGTCTGCCGATCGGTGAAGATCGGCTTGCGAGGGCCGCCGGCTTTGCTACACACCTTTTCAGGTGTACTGCCCTGGCACCTCGACACTGGCTTTGTCAGCCGGTGCATCGACCGTGGGTTATCTGATCTTTAGCCCTGCATGCTCATTGGACGCATGCACTATTCGCCTTGCAGTGCACTAATCGGCTTCGGCGGGCGCCGGAGCATCGTCGCCGAGCCATTTCGACTGTGCGTCGACCCCAGTGGCGCGAACGCCGCTGCCGTCGCACCACGGGCAGGTGACCGAGCTGGGCGTGCCGCCGAGGTTGGAGATCACCTTGCCGCTGCCGCGACAGGGCATACACTCCCGCGGCCCGTGGGACTCCTCGGTTCGATCTCCGTTGTCAGCTTGCGCGCTCGCCACGAGGCCGGGAGACTAGCGTTCCGCAGATGAGAAGACCCGTGCGAGCATACGAGTGGGTCGCGCTCGCCGCGATAACCGCCGGCGCCGCGGCGCTGCGGTTGATCCTGATCGGCAAGGTCGCGCCCGACCCGTTCTACGACGCCGCCGTGCGCAGCATGGGCCTGTCCTGGCACAACTTCTTCTTCGGCGCATTCGAGCCCGGAGCGAGCGTGTCGATCGACAAGCCGCCCGTGGACCTGTGGCTGCAGGTCCTCAGCGTCAAGCTGTTCGGCTTCTCCTCGACCACGCTGAAGCTGCCCGAGGTCTTCGCTGGCGTCGCCGCCGTGCCGCTGCTGTTCCTGGCAGTCAGGCGCATGTGGAGCGCTACCGCGGGCCTGGCCGCCGCAGTGGCGCTCGCCGTGCTGCCCGTCGAGGTGATCACCTCGCGCAGCGACACGATGGACGCGGTGATGATGGTCCTGATCGTGCTCGCGCTCGTACTGATCCTGCGCGCGTGCGATACCGGCCGCTCGCGATGGCTGTTCGCGGGCGCCGCGGTGATGGGCCTGGCCTTCGACGTGAAGATCCTCGAGTCGCTCGTTGCGCTGCCGGCGCTCGCCCTGATCGCGCTGCTCGGCTTCCCCGCGCCGCCGGCGCGGCGCGTGGTCAGGCTCGCGGCTGCCGGCGCCGTGTACGTCGTCGTCGCGCTCGCCTGGCTGACCGCCACGCTGCTCGCGCCCGCGCACGACCGGCCATGGGCGATCGGCTCGACCAACGGCAGCGCATGGGACGCGGTGTTCGTCTTCAACGGCACCGAACGGCTCGGCGGCAAATCGCCTGAACCGCAGTTCACGATCTACGAACCCGGGCACAAATACCCGGTGGCCACGCAATCGCAGCGCGACCACATCCCGATCGTCACGCCGTCGCCGACGCGCCTGCTCGCGCGCATCGGCCCGCTCTCCGGCGAGCGCCTGGGCATGGAGCTGCTCGCCTCGCTGCTGATCGGGATTCCCGCCCTGCTGTGGGGCCTGCGGCGGCGCAGGGTCCTCGCGGACGCGGGCAAGGCCGACGACGACGATGGTGAGAGCACGCGGCGGATGCGCCTCGCCGTCGCGGCCGGGCTTGGCCTGTGGCTGTTGACGGGGATCGTGCTCTTCAGCCACATGGCGCGCTTGCATCCGCGCTACGTCGAGGGGCTCGTGCCCGCGGTGGCGGCGGCGCTGGGCATCGGTGCGGCGTGGGCCAGCGAGCCGCGCGGCCGCGCCCGGCCGGTGGTGCTGGCGGTGAGCCTTGTCGTCGTCGTCATATACGGCGAGCGCCTGCTCTATGGCACGTCGTCGGAGTGGTGGATCTCCTTGCTCGCGGCGCTCGGCGCGCTCGCGCTCGCGGCGCTGGCCAGGTGGCCGGCCGTGCCTCGCTCGCTGCGCTCGGCGTTCGCGCCCGCGGGCGTGCTCGCGTTGACGCTTTGCGCGGTGCTCGCGATCTCCGTAGGCACGGACATAACGGCGATCGACACGCACGTGACCGACGCCGGTTATGTGGGCGCGCTGCCCACAGAAGAGCAAAACCTGGTGAGCAGCTACCTGCGCGCCCACCAGCGCCGAGCGCGCTACGAGGTCGCCGCGCAGTCGGCGACGCAGATCGGCTCACTGGTCGTGCAGGACGCGCGGCCGATCGTGATCCTCACCAGCTACGGCGCGCGCGTCTTCACCTCGGTCGACAAGCTCAAGCGGCTGATCGCCGCCGGAGAAGTGCGCTATGCCTTCTTGAACTCCCCCTGCCCGCACCATCTGGCGGCGAAAAACCCTGCATGCTCGGCGCCGGCGCAGTGGATCCGGTCCCACGGCACCGACGTGTCGCGCAAGGCTGGTCTGAGTCGCGGCAAGGTCCTCTGGCTGCTGCCGGGGGCGGCGCATTGAGCGGCGAGGACCCATCGCTGCAGGCCCTGAGTGACATGGCGCGTGCGTCCGGGCGTCTGGCGCTCGACACGGAGTTCGTCGGCGAGGGGCGCTATCGCACGCTGCTCTGCTTGATCCAGCTCGCGGTCACATCGCCTGACGGCTCGGACAAGCGCATCGAGCTGCTCGACCCGCTCGCCGAGGGCTTCGACGGGGCGCCGCTGGCGGCGCTGCTGGCCGATCCGAGCATCGAGATCATCGTCCACGCCGGCCGCCAGGACATCGCGCTCGCGCGCCGGGTGCTCGCCACGGAGGTGACGAACGTGTTCGACACGCAGGTCGCCGCCGGCTTCGCGGGGATGGGCGCGCAGTCTTCCTACGAGGCGCTGCTCAACGACGCGCTCGGCGTGCGCCTGGCCAAGAGCGCGAGCTTCACGCGCTGGAACCTGCGCCCGCTGTCTGACGAGCAGCTCTCGTATGCGCGCGGCGACGTCGAGCACCTGCTCGAGCTCGCCGGCGAGCTCGAGCGCCGCTTGCTTGAGCTCGGGCGTCTGCAGTGGGCGCGGGAGGAGTGCGCCGCGCTGGAGCGCTCCAGCGACGAGCGCGACCTACAGACCGTATTCGCGCGCCTGCCGCGCGTGCGCAACCTAAGCCCGTCCGCCCGCCCGATCGCCCGAGCGCTCGTGCAGTGGCGCGAGGAGAGCGCCGCGCGCCGCGACCGGCCCGTGCAGGGCCTGCTCGGGGACGCAGCGCTGATGGAGATCGCCAAGCGCAAGCCGTCGACTAGCGCCGAGCTCGAGCAGATCCGCGGCTCGGGCGCGGCGAACCTGCGAAAGCGCGGCGAGGAGCTGCTGGCGGTCGTACGCAGCGCGCGCGAGCAGCCACCCGAGGAGGTGCCGCGCGAGGCACGCCCGCCCGCGCCCAAGCCAGAGGACGCGCCGCTGATCGCGCTGAGCGAGGCTCTGCTGCGCGCCCGCGCGCGCGAAGCGAATATCGCCTACGAGCTGCTCGCCGCACGCGCCGACCTACAGGCGATCGTCGCAGCTCGGCGCGAGGGCGGCCCGGAGGCCGACGTGCGCACGTTGCGCGGGTGGCGGCGGGCACTCGCCGGCCAGGAGCTGCTCGCGCTGCTCGGCGGGCACGGCTCGCTGTCTGTTGAAGACGGCCGGCTTCAGATCAGCGGTGCGCGCGAGCGGTGAGTGCGCAAGGGACGCGCCGCGCGGCCGTCGAGGCTCGTGAGGGTACGCCAAGGACAGGAGGATTGGGGGATGCGGTCGCACGCCGGTCTGCCGAGCTAAAGCCGCTCCACGCTGTGCCGATAGTTGCTCCATGCTTCGCCAGCGCCTGCGCGATCAGGACGGCTTTGGGCTCATCGAGCTTCTTGTCGTGATCCTGATGATCGGCATCCTCACCGCGATCGCCATACCCGCATTCCTGAGCCAGACCAGCAAGGCCAGCGACTCCGCGGCGAAGACCCAAGCAGGCACGTTGCGGACAGCGATGGCGGCTTACGCCAGCGAGAACAACGGCAGCTTTGCCGGTGCGACACTGGCAAAGCTCCAGGCCATCGAGCCCACCCTGAAGGACAAATCGACAGCTGTCGCCAAGGAAGTCGTTGGCCCCACGGCGACGGGCTTCACGGTCGAATCCGAAGCGGTGGGCACGAAAAACACTTACAAACTCGTCAGTACAAACGGCGAAATCAAACGCGAATGCGCCACTGCGGGTCAGGGCGGCTGTAGAGCCGGAGGCAGTTGGTAGAGGTCGAGCCGACGTGAGTCACTGTTCTATGTAGAGGTGCTGCCGACGTTGAAAGCCAGCTGTGCGATCGACTTCCCGCGCCGGGCAGTGAGCTGGTTTGCAGAGCGCGGCGTCCAGATCAAAGCGGCGATGAGCGACAACGGCGCTGCCTATGTCGTCCACGCCTATCGCGGCGCGCACGCCTATCGCGGCGCCTTGACCGAGCTGAGATTGCGCCACCTGCGGATCCATCCCTACCGCCGCGCAGCAACGGAAAGGCGAACGACTCATCCAGACGCTGGCCAACGAGTAGGCCTACGAGCGGATCTACGGCGGCTCAGCCAAGCGCACTGCGGGCGCTGCCCCAGTTCCTCGAGCGATACAACTTCAGGCGACCACGGTTCCCTCGGCCACCAACCGCCTGCGTCGCGGCTGACGAACGTTGTTGGGGAACTAGCTCGCGGACCGTCTCGTTCACAGGCCGTTGACAGCGTCGTCAATAGCCCACGCAGCTGGCTCTACAGAGCCATCTGCACGCCGGTGCTCTGCTATTTTAATCTGGTTGTAGACGGTGAACAGCGGCAGGTACATGGAAACCACGATGAAGCCAACGATCCCCCCGATCACGACGATCATGATCGGCTCGAGGATCGACGTGAGCGCCTTGACCGATGCCTCGACCTGGTCCTCGTAGAACTCGGCGACCTTGTCGAGCATCGCGTCCAGCGCGCCCGTTTCCTCGCCGACGCCGACCATGTGCGCGACCATCGTCGGAAAGATCGGCGCCTGCGCCAGCGGCGCGGCGATCGTGCCGCCGCGCTTGACCGAGGCGATCACGCCTTCCATAGCCTCCTCCACCGCCACGTTGCCGCCTGTGCGCCCGGTGATGTCGAGCGCCAGCAGCAGCGGCACGCCGGCGCTGGTCAGCGATGCCAGGGTGCGCGACCAGCGCGCGACCGCGACCTGCTGGACGATCGTGCCGATCTTCATCGGGATGCGCAGGCGGAAGTGATCCCACTGGGGGCGTCCCCACGAGGACTTCTTCCACTTCAGGAACGCAGCGGCCGAACCCCCGGCGAGCATGAAGATCAGCCACCAATAGCCGGTCACGGCGTGCGACAGGAACACGGAGACCTGCGTGATCTTGGGCAGTTCGCCGCCGAATTGCTTGAAGACGCCCTCGAACACCGGCACGAGAAACGCGACGAGCGCCATCATCACGCCGACCGCAAAGACGATCACGAGCGTCGGGTAGACCATCGCCGATTTGATCTGCCGCCGCAGCGAAGCGTCCTTCTCGAGCTGATCGGCGACGCGCATCAGCGAGCCCTCGAGCACGCCGCCCGCCTCTCCGGCCTGGGTCATCGCGACGAACAGCGGGCTGAAGACCTTCGGGTGGCGCGCCATCGAGTCGCTCAGCGCGATGCCCGCCTCGACGTCCTTGCGCACGGCGACGAGCGTTTCCTTGAGGAACTTGCCCTCGGTCTGCTCCTCGAGCACGTACAGAGCGCGCAGGATGCTCATCCCCGAGGAGATCATCGTCGACAGCTGGCGCGAGAAGACGGCGAGTTCGCCGGCCTTGACCGACTTCAGGAAGGCGAGCTCGATCTCACGCGAGGTGTGCTTGTCGGCGATCTCCAGAACGATCAGCCCGCGCTGCTTGAGCTGGTCGGAGACCGCCTGCTTGGACTCCGCCTCCAGCTCGCCGCGCGCCTTGGCGCCCGCGAGGTCCATCGCCTTGAAGACGTATGTACTCATCGCCGCGAGGCTCCTAGGCGGCGGCGCGCTGGCCGATGTTAAGCGTCTCGGCGCCGAGCAGACGTCCGAGCTCCTCCGGCGTCGAGGAGCGCGCTTCGGCCAGCTTGCGCGTGATCTTTCCTTGGCGCACGAGCGTCGCCAAGGAGGAGTCCATCGTCTGCATGCCCGAGGCCGAGCTCGTCTGCAGGACCGAATAGATCTGGTGCGTCTTGCCCTCGCGAATCAGGTTGCGCACGGCCGGGTTGGGCACGAGGATCTCGGTCGCCACGACGCGGCCGGCGCCGTCGGCGGTGGGCAGCAGCTGCTGGGTCATGATCCCCTGCAGCGCGACCGACAGCTGCACGCGCACCTGGCCCTGCTGGTGAGCCGGGAAGACGTCGATGATGCGGTCGATCGTCTGCGCGGTGTCCTGCGTGTGCAGCGTGGCGAACACCAGGTGGCCGGTCTCAGCCGCCGTCAGTGCCGTCTGGATCGTGTCCAGGTCACGCATCTCGCCGACGAGGATCACGTCGGGATCCTGGCGCAGCGCCGCCTTCAGCGCCTCGGAGAAGCTCTGCGCGTCGGAGCCCAGCTCGCGCTGGTTGACGAGGCACTTCTTGTGCCCATGCAGGAACTCGATCGGGTCCTCGATCGTCATGATGTGCTCCTCGCGCGTGGAGTTGATCTCGTCGATCATCGCCGCCAGCGAGGTGGACTTGCCCGAGCCCGTCGGGCCGGTGACGAGCACGAAGCCGCGCGGGCGGCGCGTGAACTCGTGCACGGGCGCGGGCAGCCCCAGCTCCTCGATCGTGCTCAGGTTGAAGGGGATCAGGCGGAACGCCGCGCCGATCGCGCCGCGCTGGAAGTACGCGTTGACGCGGAAGCGCGCGTGCCCGGGGATCGAGTAGGCGAAGTCCAGTTGCCAGTCGGTCTCCAAGCGCTGGCGCTGGTCGCCGGTGAGGATCGAGTAGATGATCTCGCGCGTGTCCGTCGAGGAGAGCTTGGGATAGCCCTCCAGAGGCGTCAGGCGGCCGCGGACGCGAACGGTGGGGTGCGCCCCGGCGCTTAGGTGCAGGTCGGACGCCCGGCGCGAGACGACCTCCATCAGCAGGTCTGCGAAATCTATGTCCATGGTCCGGCCCATCGACCGCAACCGCCCCGCAATCGCGTCTGAACGGCGCGACTGGACGAAGGTTGGAGGCCGGTTGAGAGTTCGCCGTGGTGCTGCTATGAGGGCGGCGCGCCCGCTGCGCGCGCCGCCTGGCGCATGACCTCCAGCGGCGCCGCGCGGCCCGTCCACGAGGTAAAGCTCAACGCCCCCTGGGCGACGAGCACCTCCAGGCCGTCGAGCGTGCGCACGCCATGAGAGCGCGCGGCGTCGACCAGCGCCGTGTCGCCGGCCCGGTAGGCGAGGTCGACCACCAGCGCGTACTCGCCGACCCGCTCGCGTGTCAGCCCGAGCTGGGAAAGCTCGTCCGGCGCGGGTGCGAGACCGACCGAGGTGCAGTTGACGAGCAGGTCGGCGCGAGCGGGCCGCTGCACCGAGCGGGCGCCGAGCTCGCGTGCCAGCTCGTCGGCGCGCTCGCGCGTGCGGTTGCAGATCGTGACCTCCTCGGCGCCGGCGTCGAGCAGTGCCCACACGGCCGCGCGAGCGCTGCCACCGGCGCCGAGTACGAGCGCGCGCTTGCCCGCGAGCGGCTCGCCGATCGCAGCGAGCAGGCCGGCGGCGTCGGTGTTGTCCGCGGCGATAGTGCCGTCGGGGGAGAACGTCAGCGTGTTCGCCGCCCCGATCGCCGCCGCGGTGGAGGTTGCGCTGTCGGCGAGCTCCAGCGCGGCTCGCTTGTGCGGGATCGTCGCGTTCGCGCCGACGAAGCCCGAGTCGCCGAGCGCGCGCACGGTCTCCGCCAGCAGCGCCGGCGGGACCGGCAGCAGCTGATAGCGCCAGTCGCCCATTCCCAGCGAGGCGAGCGCCGCGTTGTGCATCGCCGGCGAGCGGCTGTGCGCGACCGGCCACCCGAGCACGCCCAGGCGCTTGGCTACTTCTTCTTGCACTTCGGGGGGTGGCCGCCGTTCCGCTTGACCGCCGCCTGATAGGCGGCGACGTTCTTTTCGAACTGCGCATACGTCTGCGAGAAGGCCTGCTCGCCGCAACCGTCGGCGCCGGCCACGTAGTAGAGGTAGTGCGCCTGCGACGGGTGCGCGGCAGCCTGGATCGACGCTTCCCCGGGATTGGAGATCGGCGTCGGCGGCAGTCCTTTGTGCGTGCGCGTGTTGTACGGCGAGTCGATCTTCAGCTGCGATTCGGTCAGTTCGCCGGTGTACGTGGCGATCCCTTTCTGCAGCTCGACCGCGTAGTAGGTCGTCGCGTCGATCCCCAGCGGGATGCCTTCGCGCAGGCGGTTGTAGATCACCGCGGCGATCAGCGGCCTGTCGTGGTCGGTCTGCGCCTCGCGCTCGATCATCGAGGCGACCGTCAGCAACTGATATGGCGTCACGTGCAGCGCCCGCGCGCGGCGACGGTCGGCGGTGGTGAAGCGCTCGCGAAATGCCGTCAGCTGCTCGTCGACGAGCCGCTTTACCGGAGAGCCGGCGGTCAGGTCGTACGTCGCCGGGAAGAGGAAGCCCTCGAGGCTGGAGGTGCCCGCCGGCGCGCCGTAGTGGGCGGCGTCGAGCAGCGACGAGTGCTTGGTCTGCGCGAGATAGCTGCCCGTCAGCGCGTCTTGCGCTACGAGGTCGGCGATCTGGCGGCGCGTGTAGCCCTCCGGGATCACCACCTTCACCGCGATCGCCTTCGGCGGCGGTTTGCTCAGCGCCTCGATCGCCGCCGAGTAGCTCATGTCGTGCTTGAGGGCAAAGCGCCCGGAGTGCAGCGAGCTGCGCTTGCCCTCCAGCAGAGCGCGGACATCGAAGAAGAAACCCGAGGAGACGACACCGTCGTGCGCGAGGATCGAGCCGATCCTGCTCGAGCTAGAGCCCTTCGGGATCTGCACGATCACGCTCCCGCTGCCCGAGCCCGCGAACGGCTGGAACAACGAGAGCAGAAACCAAACCAGCGCGACCGCCGCCACCAGCGCGAGCAGCGCGGCTCCTCGCGCGCGCGTCAGCCGCCGTCGTCCACCTGCCCCCGCCGGCCGCGCGCGAGCGCCGCGGCCGCGCAGGGCACCGCGCCCCGCCGCCCTGCGCCCGCCTCCACCCCCGAGGCTGCCACTCGGGTCGCGAATCCGCTGGCCGACGACGAGGTTCGCCCGCGCGGACTGGGGCGCCGGCGTCGGCTCCGCGCCCACATCCTGCGGCGGCAGCTCGTCGATGCCGTCCTCGAGCTCGTCGTGCGCGGCGTCGTGCTCGAGCTCTTCGCTTCTGAGCTCGACATCGGGCTCACGATCGTCGAGCCCGGCCTCCGGCCCGACAACCCCGCCGGGCACAACGGCGGGCGCGGCGGGCGCGGCGGGCTCATCCGCGGGGAGCTCGTGGGCGGCGGGCTCGTGCTGAGCCAGCGTCGGCTCGGCCGGCTGCTCGGGCTCGATATCCACGTAGGCATGCTCCTGGGTGGCGTGAGGATCGAGATCCGCCGGCTGCTCGGCGTGGCCGCCTTCGCGCTCGACGCGACGGCGTTCGCGCTCGGCGCGGTCGCGCTCGCGCTCCTCTGCCGTACGTTCGTGCGATCGATTGCCGCGAGCCAAGGACTGGACCTTAGTGTGCGCGCGCCGAGATCCAGCTCTCGAGCAGGTGCGCGGCCGCGCGAGAGTCCTCGCTGGCGCTCGAGGCGACGTTCAGGCGCTGGGCCATGCGCGTGGTGAAGCGCTCGTCATACATCTCCACGGGCACTCGCTCGCCGAGGCGCCGCGACAAACGCTCGGCGAAGTCGCGCGTCTCGCGCGTCTGGTCGCTGTCGCCGCCGTGCAGCGCGAGCGGCAGCCCGACGACCACGTGCGCGACCTCGCGCTCGGCCACGAGTTGCGCGAGCGTCGACATCCCGCGCTTGCTCGCCGGACGCTGCACGGGCTCGATCGGCGTGACGATCGTCTCGGTCGGGTCGCTGAGCGCGCAACCGCAGCGCGCGCTGCCGTAGTCCAGCGCGAGCACGCGCATCAGCCCTGCAGCGACGCCGCGATCGCCGCCTGCGCGGCCGCCAGCGCGTCGTCGAGCTTCTGCGGGTCTTTCCCACCGGCCTGCGCGAGCGTGTCGCGCCCTCCCCCGCCCCCGCCGACGATCTGCGCCGCAGCCTTGACCACGGCGCCGGCCTTGACCCCGCGCTGCACGAGCTCGGGCGCCACGCTGACGAGCAGGTGCGCGCGCCCGTCGACGGCCGTGCCGAGCACGATCGCGCCATCTGCGAGCTTGCCCTTCAAGCGATCGGCGACATCGAGAAGCGCCTTGGCGTCGGCCACCTCGACGATTGCCGTGAGCACCCGCGCGCCGTCCAACTCGACTGCGCGAGCAGACAGATCATCAAAATCGATCCCGGCGGCTGCGCCACCACTGCCGGATCCGGCCTTCAGCGCCTTCTCGAGCTCGCGCCGCTCGCGCTCGTGCGTGCGCACCAGCTCGGCCGCGTCCTGCGGACGCGTGCGCAGCGCCGCGGCGATCTCGCCGAGCGCGCGGTCATGGTCGCGCAAGAGCTTCACCGCCTCGGGCCCGGTCAGCGCCTCGATGCGCCGCACGTTGGCCGCGCTCGACGTCTCGGCGACGATCCGAAACGGCCCGATCTCCGCCGTCGCGCGCACGTGCGTGCCGCCGCACAGCTCGCGCGAGTAGTCGCCGTCGCCGACCTCCACCAGGCGCACGATGTCGCCGTACTTTTCGCCGAACAGCGCCATCGCCCCGAGTCGCTTGGCCTCGTCGAGCGTCGTCGTGATCGCCCGCACAGGGTCGTTGCGCGCGATCCACTCGTTGACGCGGTCCTCGACGTCGCGCAGCTCCTGCTCTGACAGGCCCTGCCCGTGGCTGAAGTCGAAGCGCAGCTTGTCTGGCCCGACGTAGGACCCGGCTTGGCGCACGTGGCTGCCCAGGCGCTCGCGCAGCGCCGCCTGCAGCAGGTGCGTCGCCGTGTGGTTGGCCTCGGTCTCGTGGCGGCGCAGATGGTCCACGCGCGCGCGCACCGCCTCGCCCTCGCGCAGCGCGCCGCGCTCGAGCACGACTTCCAGCGCCTGATCGTCGCCGACACGCAGCACGTCGGCGACCTGCGCGCGGCAGTCGCCGTCCTCGCATTCGATCGTCCCCGCGTCGGCGATCTGCCCTCCGCCCGGCGCATAGAACGGCGACTCGTCGAGCTTGACCAGGTAGCGCGCGCCCGTCTGCCCCGCGCCCCGACCCGGGCCGTCCTCGCCACCGATCGTCGCGGGGCGCACGGCGCCGATCGTCGTGTGCTGGTCCTCGGTCTCATAGCCGGTGAAGCGCGTGCTCTGCCCGATGCTCGCCAGCTCGGCCAGCACGGCGCCCGCTCGATCGCCGCCCGTCGCGTCGGCCACGGCGCTGCCCCGCGCGCGGCCGCGCCCGCGCTGGCGCTCCATCAGCTCGTCGAAGTCGCCTTCGATCGACAGCCCCTCCTCGGCGAGGATCTCGCCGGTCAGCTCGCGCGGAAAGCCATACGTGTCGTGCAGCAGGAAGACCATGTCGGCGGCGACCGTCGCTACGCCCGCCTCGCGCGCCTGCGCGATCTGGGCCCGCAGGATCTCCATGCCATTGGCCAGCGTGCGCCCGAAGCCCTCCTCCTCGGAGGCCAGCCACATGTCGATCGACTCTGCGTGCTGTGAGATCTCCGGGTAGGCCTTGCCCATCAGCTCGCGAACGCGCTCGGCGTAGCGCGTGAGAAAGCCCGGCGCGAGCTCCAGCGCGCGGCCCTGCTGGATCGCGCGTCGCATCACGCGGCGCAGCACGTAGCCGCGGTCCTCGTTGGACGGCACGACGCCGTCGGCGACGAGGAAGGTCATCGCGCGCGAGTGGTCGGCGAGTATGCGCAGCGCGCGATCGGACTCGTGCTCTGAGCCGTATCTGCGCCCGGACAGCTGCTCCCCGAGCTCGATCAGCGGGGCGAACTGATCGGTCTCGAAGACTGACGGCTTGTCCTGCAGGATCGCCGCCATGCGGTTCAGGCCCATGCCCGTGTCGATGTTGCTCGCAGGCAGCGGCTGCAAGCGGCCCTCTTGCTGGTCGTACTGCATGAACACGAGGTTCCAGTACTCCAGGAAGCGCTCGTTCTCACCGCCCGGGAGGTCGCTCGGCGACCCGTACTGCTCGCCGCGGTCGAGATACAGCTCCGAGCACGGCCCGCACGGGCCCGACGGGCCGGCCTGCCAGAAGTTCTCCGAGCGCGGGCACAGCACGATGCGCTCGCGCGGCACGCCCATCTGCTGCCAGAAGCCGATCGCCTCGTCGTCTGGGCCGAGGTCGAGCCCTTCGTCGCCCTCGAACACCGTCACCCAGATGTCCTGCTCGGCGAAGCCGTAGACGTCGCGCGACAGCTGCCAGGCATACTCGATCGCCTCCTGCTTGAAGTAGTCGCCGAACGAGAAGTTGCCGAGCATCTCGAAGAACGTCAGGTGGCGCGCGGTGTTGCCGACGTTGTCGATGTCGACCGTGCGAAAGACCTTCTGGCAGTCCGTCAGGCGGCTCGCCGGCGGCGTTTCCTGCCCGAGGAAGTACGGCTTGAGCGGGTGCATGCCCGCGACCGTCAGCAGCGCCGACGGGTCATGCGCAGAGGGCACGAGCGAGGCCGACGGGATGCGCCGGTGCCCGCGCTGCTCGAAGAACGCCAGGTAGCGCTCGCGGATCTCGTCGGATGTCATCACGCCGGTGATCTTAGGTTGCGCTTTGGTCGCGGGGCCACTGCGCGCTAGGTGGCGATCGTGGCGTGGCCGACGACCAGCTCGCCCGCGTACAGGCAGGCGACCTGCCCCGGCGCGGTGCGCTCGGCCGGCTGCGCGAGCTCGATGCTCGCGCGCGCATGGCGACCGGCGGCGAGGTCGTCGCGCAGACGGCAGTTCAGCCTCCGCCCGTGCGAGCGCACGCGCACGCCGTCGACGCACGCGCTCGAACGGTGAAGGGTGAGCTCACGCACCGCAACGCTGCCCGCGAGCAGCGCGCTGCGCGGCCCGACGGTCACGGTGTTCTGCTGCGTGTTCGTCTCCAGCACGTACAGCGGCTCAGGCGCACCGACGCCCAGGCCGTGGCGCTGGCCGACGGTGTAGGAGTGCGCGCCGCGGTGCTCGCCGAGCACGGCGCCCTGACGGTCGAGGATCGCCCCTGGGCGCTCGCTGAGGTCGCCGTGGCGCGCGAGGAAGTCGCTGTGGCGCGTGCCCGCGAGAAAGCACAGGTCCTGCGAGTCGGGCTTGCGCGCGACCGACAGGCCGGCCTCTCGCGCGAGCTCGCGCACCTGCGCCTTGTGCATCGCGCCGAGCGGGAAGCGCATGCGCTTCAGCGATTGCGGCGAGAGCCCAGAGAGCACGTAGCTCTGGTCCTTGGCGACGTCCGCGGCCGTGCGCAGCAGCCGCCCCTGCTGCACGCGCGCGTAGTGTCCGGTCGCGAGCGTCTGCGCGCCCAGGCGCGAGCCGAGCTCGAGCATCGCATCGAGACGCACGTTGCCGTTGCAGCGCACGCACGGGTTCGGCGTCAGGCCGGCGCGATGGTCCTCCAGCCAGCCGTCGACGACGCCCGCGCGAAACTCGGCGCGCAGGTCGATCGACAGGTGCGCCATGCCGAGGCCGTGCGCGAGCTCGCGCGCACCGCGCACGGCCTGCGCGGAGCAGCAGCTGGACTCGCCGTCGTTCTCCGGATCGGACCACAGCTCGAGCGTCACAGCGACCGCCTCGCGCCCTTCGCGCGCGACGAGCAGCGCCGCGACGGCGCTGTCGACGCCGCCGCTCATCGCCACGAGCGCGCGTGTCTCACACGGCGCCAGGCGCGCCTGCTCGCGCGCGGCCTGACCGAGCGCGCGGTGCAGCGCGTCGGCCGCGAGCTCTGCCGCGTGGCGCTTGGCGGCGCTCAGCCCGCCGAGCTCCTCAGCGATCTCCTGGACGCCGATGCGCGCCGCGTGCAGCAGCGGCGCGCCGCGCAGAAGGCTCACGGTCGCGCTGCCCGCGGCGAGCGCCGCGCCGCAGCCGCCGGCGTCGAAGCCCGCGTCGGCGATGCGCCCGTCGGCGCTGTCGGCGTCGATTTCCAGCGAGATGCGGATCAGGTCACCGCACGCCGCCCCGCCCGCCGCGCCGGTGCACGCGTTCGCGGGAACGTGACCGCGCTTGAGCGGTCGTTCCAGGTGCTGGCGCAGGTGGTCGGCGGTCGCGTCCACGCGACCGAGTCTAGGGGGAGGCGCTC
Organism: uncultured Solirubrobacteraceae bacterium; assembly: GCA_963706615.1. Classification (GTDB taxonomy): domain Bacteria; phylum Actinomycetota; class Thermoleophilia; order Solirubrobacterales; family Solirubrobacteraceae; genus Palsa-744. Next base: position 278,428 of record OY970163.1, read on the forward strand.
AGCGCGCCTGCTTGGCTTCGCGGACTGCCTGCTCGATCGAGAACGCGTCGGTCAAGCCTGTCACGCTCGACGCGACGCCCTTGGGGTTGACGATCAGGATGGTCGGCGTGCTGTAGACCTGCACCGCGCGCGTGAACGTGCCGAAGGAGCCGACCTGAGGGGCGAGTGCAACGTGCACGGCCAGCCTTCCGCCGAACGTCCGCCCGGCGGCTTGAAGTTCGCGACGCACGACCGTGTCGACGGAGCCCTTGGGATTCCACAGGAGGATCGCGACGACCTTGCCCTGCTTGAGCTGGCCTTCGACCTTCACCTGCATCGCGGGGACGCCGGCGCCGGCGCGCGCACGCTTCACGGGAGCGACGGGAGCGCTCGAATGTGTCTTGCCGGCGCCGCTCGGCGCGGCTTCGGCCGCCGGCCTGGCGCTCGTGGGGGCCGGCTTGGAGTGCGAATCCGCTTGCGTGGACCCCGAGGTGGAGGTGGAGGTGGAGACCGCTTCTGACTTCTGCCGCAGGCGCTGCGCGTTCTGCTGAGACTGCGTGACGGCGCCGCGCGCTTTGGCGATCGCTCGCGTCAGGCCGGCCACGCCGGGGGCGGAACCGTGATAGGTGGAGCCAGTCGTGGGCGTCGACCCGGACGATCCCGACGAGCCGGCCGGGCTCGAGCCCGATCCGGAGGCCTGCGCGGCTGTCGCGGGCTGCGCGCTCGGGGCGGCAGCCGAGGACGAGCTTTCGCTACTGGAGGAGTGCCCGCGCAGCACGGCGAACCACAGGGCGAAGAGCACGAGCACCGCGGCGAGCGCGATCTGGAAGGGGCGCGAGATCTGCGTCATTGCTTCTCTTTCGGCAGCTCGGCGGCGAGAGTTGAACGGCGCAAACGGTTTTGGACCCCACTAGAGGGTCGATAGGCAAGCGAGCCCAGGACGCAGGGGGCGTGGCGTGCGAGATAGCACGCGAGCGACCGGGGACGCCGACCGATCGAAGATCGGCCAGCGCCGCCTATCGATCCTCTAGAGCGTGCGCAGGCCGCGCAAGACGGCGTGCACGACGGTGTCGGTGGGAATGCGCTCCTGGCCGCCGTCCTGCATGTCCTTGAGCGTGGTCGCGCCGTCGTCGACGATCGCCACGTAGCGGGCGCCGAGCGCGTCGGCGTGCCCGAGCTGGCCTTTGAGCGAGCGCCCGCCGAGCTCCATCTGCGCGCTGAGGCCGGCCGAGCGCGCGGCCTCGAGCAGGCCGAAGGCGACGCGACGCGCGTCCGCGTCCGGCGCTTGCAACGCGACGAAGACGTCGACGGGCCGCTGCGCGGTGGGCTGCGCGTCGCCGGCGAGCATCATCCGCTCGACGCCGGCCGCCCAGCCCATTCCAGGCGTGGGGTTGCCGCCGAGGAGCTGCACGAGCCCGTCGTAACGCCCACCGCCGCCGACTCCGCTCTGCGCGCCGAGCGCGTCGGAGGTGAACTCGAAGACGGTGCGCGTGTAGTAGTCCAGGCCGCGCACGAGCGTCGAGTCGATCTCATACTGCACGGAGGCCTCGTCGAGCAGCTCACGCACGCCGGCGAAGTGCTCGGCGTCGTCGGCGCTGAGCTGGTCGAGCAGGCGCGGCGCGTCCTGCATCACGCGCCGCGTGCCCTCGTGGTCGGCGTCGAAGGCGCGCAGCGGGTTGAGCTCGATGCGGCTGCGCACGTCCTCGGAGAGGCTCTGCTGGTTGGCGCGCAGGTAGGCCTGCAATCGCTCGCGGTACTCGGCGCGCGTGTCGGCGCTGCCGAGGCTCGACAGGCGCAGGCGGACCTCGCGCACGCCCATCTGCGAGAGCAGCGCGGCGAGCAGCGCGATCGACTCGGCGTCGACGGCGGGGTCGTCGGAGCCGATCGCCTCGGCGCCGACCTGCCAGAACTGGCGGTAGCGCCCGGCCTGCGCGCGCTCGTGGCGAAAGAAGCTCGACAGGTACCACAGCTTGACCGGCTGGCGGCGCTTGTGCATGCCGTGCTCGACGTAGGCGCGGCAGACGGGCGCGGTGCCCTCCGGGCGCAGCGTCAGCGAGCGCCCGCCGCTGTCGTCGAAGGTGAACATCTCCTTGCGCACGATGTCGGTGGACTCGCCGACGCCGCGCGCGAACAGCTCGGTGGCCTCGAAGGCGGGCGTCTCGATGCGCTCGTAGCCGGCGCCCTCCAGCAGCGCCTTGGCGCGCGCCTCAAGCGTCGCGCGCGCGCTGGCCTGCTCGCCGAGCACGTCGTAGGTGCCGCGCGGCGCTTTGAGCGTGGGCGCGCTCAACTGCCGGCGGCCGTCGCGTCCGGAGCCGCGGTCTCGCGCGGCACGCGCTCACGTAGCTCGGTCAGGAACGGGTTGGTGTCGCGCTCGCGCGCGAGCGTCGTCACGCCCATGTGACCGGGATACACGACGGTCTGCGGCGGGTAGGAGCGCAGCAGGCTGCCGATCGAGCGTTCGAGCGTCGGCCAGTCGCCGCCAGGCAGGTCGACGCGCCCGACGGAGCCCTGGAAGAGCACGTCGCCGGACAGCAGGGCGCGCTCGGGCGTCTCGGCCGCGCCGGATGCGGCTGCGGCATTGGCAGGGGGCGCGATCGCGTAGGTGACGTGCCCGGGGCTGTGGCCGGGTGTAAACAGCACGTCGATGTCCAGGCCAGCGAGCGTCAGGCGGTCGCCGGCGGTGACGGTGTGGTCGGCGTCGTAGCTGTCGAAGGGTCCGAAGCCGGGCGGCACCCAGCTCATCACGTCGGCGAGCACGGGGCGCTCGATCTCCGGGCAGTAGACGGGCGCGTTGGTGGCGTGCGCGACGGGAGCGACGGCGCCGATGTGGTCGAAGTGGCAGTGGGTGACGAGGATCGCTTCGATGCGCACGCCGAGCGACTGCGCCGCCTGCAGCAGACGCTCGGGCTCGTCGCCTGGATCGACGATGACCGCGGGACGCAGGCCGTCGGCGCCCGCGGCGGCGTCGGGGTCGCTGACGATGTAGCAGTTCTCCTGTACGGGCCCGACGGTGAACGAGCGCACGTCGAGCGCGCTCATCGCGGCGCCGCCTTGCCTCCCCGCTTGGCCTTGTTGCGCTGGCGGCGGTTGAAGATCCACTGGTCGCTGTAGTAGCTGATGGGCGTGTAGGCGATCAGGCCGACGAAGAAGTAGGCGACGGTCTGCCCGGCGCTGGCGTTGAGGATCAGCCCGGAGAGCAGCGCGAGCACGCCGGCTGCGAGCAGCCCGCGAAAGAAGGCGCCGCGCCAAGTCGGCGGCATGTCGGCGCGCGCGACGCGTTTCTCCTTGGCGCGCGCGGCGTCGCCGGCCTTGCCGCTCTTCTCGGCGGCGGTCGGCTTGCGCCCGGTGCGCCCGCGCGACTCGACCATGCCGGCGGCGTTGCCGCGATGCTTGGTCTGACGTTTGCGCCTGGTCTGAGCCATGTCAGCAGCCTAGTGCGTTCGGGCCGTGGCCGTTTGAGTCCGTTGGTTTTCTTCTATTTGGATGGATCGGTTGTCGCAGTGTCGATGCCGAGCGCGTTCTCGATCACGTGGCGCGCGGGATCGAAGCCGGGCATCGACAGCTCCAGCGGGAAGCCGTCGAGCGCCGCGCGCGGGGCGAGGCCGACGAGCTCTGCGCCGGCGACGGGCGCCAGCCGGGCGACCGCGGCGACGATGTCGGCGAGCGAGAGCTGCAGCGGGCGCTCGACGTTCATGGAGACCTGCGCGACGCCGCCGGCGAGCTCGACGCCGATCGCGCGCAGCCCGGGCATTCCGTGCTCGCCGCTTTCGCGAACGAGCGCGGCGACGCGGCGCGCGTCGGCGACGCTGGCGGGCGCTTGCAACTGCAGGTTGAAGGCGACGAGCGGCTGGCGCGCGGCGACGAGCGTCGCGCCGGCGCTCGCGTCCATCCGAGCAGAGCCGAAGTCCGGGCGTAGCGCTGGCGCGTCGGCGGCGCCACGCGCGACCGAGCCGCCGGCCGCGATCGGGCTGCCTGACGCGCGCGCGAACCGCGCGCCGAGCGCCGCGACGCCGCCGCGCCTGAGATCGGCTCGCGTGCGGCCGGGCGTGCCGCCGGCGAGCTCGCCATAGATGAGCACGGGCACGCCGAGCTCGTCGCCGATGCGGTCGGCAACGACGAGCGCCTCCGCGCAGGCGGCGCCGCGCGCTGCGCTGTCGAGGTAGACGATCGGAACTACGTCGATCGCGCCGACGTGCGGGTGCACGCCGGCTTGTGCGGGATCGCCGCTGGCGCGTGCGACGACGTCGATCGAGTCGACGGCTAGGCGCGCAAGGCGCAGCAGCGCGTCGCCGAGCGCGGGCTGGCGCCCGGCGAGCGTGAACACGGAGCGGTGGTGGTCGGCGTCGCTGTGGACGTCGAGCAGGCGAACGGGCGCGCGCGGGTCCGCAGATGCAGGAGCCGCCGTGCCTGGGGCGCTCGCCTCGGCCAGCCGCGCGATCAGGCTCGTGTCACGGCCCTCGGACACGTTCGGCACGGCGAGCAGAATGGGTGGCGTCATTCGCACGAGGCTAAACTGCGCCACCCCGCCGGAGTAGCTCAGCTGGTTAGAGCAGCGGAATCATAATCCGCGTGTCGGGGGTTCGAGTCCCTCCTCCGGCATCGCTCAAAGCCCTGCAAACACAACGAAAAGCAGGGTATCAAAGGGAAGCGGATGGGGCCTACGATTTCCCTAGCGATTTCCCTGGAGGGCCGCGTTGGGGGCGCGGAGCTTCGCGCGAGCGATCCCTGCGCCCTCTGGACTCGAGGAGCGAGGCGCCGGCTGACACGACGGGCGGCACAAATCCGTTGGCCGCTTCGGGCGTCTGGGGGTCTGTATCGGGGCATGCAAGGACGACCAGCAACAATGCAGCCAGCGGCTGCCCTCGCGGAGGATCGCCTGCTTCGCCCGGAGCAGGCCGCTTGGTATCTCAATGTCACGACGAGGCTGGGTGTACGACGGCCGGCTGCCCATCGCGCGGAGGCGACCCTTAGCCCAGTGCAGATCAACGCGGAGGCGAGTGTCGCACGGCTCCAGCGCACCGGATTGATCGACGCACCTCAGGCGGCGGCGGTCGATCGACAGATCGCGGCCGGCTCGACCGATCCCAACGACCTGGTCGCGTCGGGCGTCGTCGACGAGGCCCAGATGCAAACAATCGGTAGCGCAGTCGACGCGGCTAAGGCCGCCGGCTGATCGGAACCTATGACAGCGGCTCGCTGACGGCCGAGGGTACCGCCGACGCCCAGTGGCAAGGCCCGCTTCGGTCACGCTTGCTCCCTGCGATTTCCGCGCGCGTAAGCGCACGCTGGGCGGCGTCGAGTGAGTGGCTCTCAGCCCGCGTTTAGCCGGGGCTGGGGACGTTCTCGAGTTCGTCCTCGCGCACAACGTCGGCGTCCGTCGGCACGAACGCCGCGATCACGGGGCGCTTGTCCCATCTTCGGCGCGTGATCCATGGCGGCTTCTCGCTGAGGTACCTGTCGCCCCACTGTCGTAGGCCAGCGAGCGCCACGGCGAGGTCTCTGCCCTTGGTGGTGAGCCGGTACTCGTAGCGCTCCGGGCGCTCGCTGTAGCGGACGCGCGCGAGGATGCCCTCTTCGACCAGCCGGTTGAGCCGGTGGGTGAGGACGCTGCGGGCGATCCCGAGGCTCTCCTGGAACTGATCGAAGCGACGCAGGCCAAGTAACGCGTCGCGGATGATCAGCAGCGTCCAGCGCTCACCCACGACCTCAAGCGCCCGCGCGATCGAGCAGTTCTGTCCCTCGTAGTCGTTTGGGAGCACGGCTGATCGTAGCACGAGCTAGTTGCATCACCAAACTGACCTTGCTACCGTTGTGGCCGAGTCAGTCGCTTGACGCGACTCACCGGGGACAGTCCTTGCCTGCTGGGAACACTGAAAACCGCAAAACGGAGGAGTTCGGATGGATGAACTGCTATCAGCCGTGCTGGACGCGCACGGAGGCCTCGACAACTGGCAGAGGGTCAGGACGCTGAGGGTCGGCTTTTCGCGGGGCGGCCCGTTCTGGGCGGCGCGCGGCTGGCCGGACCTCCTCGCAAACGAAACCGTGACCCTCGACGCTCACCGCCAGCACATCGAGTTCACCCCGTTCCTCGCCCACGACCGAACCTCGGTTTTCGACGTCGATCCACAACGGGTAGCGATCCGCAACGGCGACGGCCAGGTGATCGAGGAGCGCACCCGACCGCGCGACTCATTCCCCAGCCAGTTCGATCCGTTCGCGACGCCGTGGGACGCGATCCAGGTCGCGTACTTCGCGAGCGCGGCGATGTGGAACTATCTGACCGAGCCGTTCGGGTTCACCTACTCCGGGGTGCAGGCGAGAGAGATCGAGCCCTGGGACGAGGACGGCGAGACATGGAGGCGGCTGGCGGTGACGTTTCCACCGTCCAACGCCAACCACAACCCCGACCAGGTGTTCTACTACGACGAGCGGTTCATGCTGCGTCGCATGGACTACTCGCCGGAGGTGACAGGCAGCCCGCCGATTGCCCAGTACACGCACGATCCGAAGACGTTCGACGGGTTCGTGTTCCCAACGCGCCGGCTCATGCACCGCCGCGACGCCGACGGTGTCGCCGACCAGAGCGTTGCCCTGCTCACGTTCGACATCGACGCCGTCGCCGTGGAACGCTGCTGATATCCGTCAACGATCTCAACGAGCCGGTCGTTCGCGGTTGGGGCGCTTGAAGCAAGAGCGTCGGCTGGCACGATTCTGCGGTGCTCCGCGGACCCCGCGTGATCTGAGTGAGTTTGGCTCTCCTACCGTCGCGGAGCATCAGACCTGACGCGACCGACCAGAGCTGTGGATTGTCTGTGCAAGCGCCCGTCGTGGCTGAGCACGGCCTCGACTTCTGCGCCTTCAAAGGCGTGGTTGCCGCCGGTGATCACATCGGCGCCGGTATCCAGTAGCCGCTCAACCCCTTCAACGGTCATGCTGGCTGCATCGGAGCGCAGTTCTCGGCGTCGACGATCACCAGGTCGATGCCGTGCTCGGCTCGGAGCGCCGGCCGACGCGAGGCCAGCCACTCCACGGCCGTGGGCCCAACGACGTCGCCGACAAACAGTGCGCGGATCATCGGGTCCGGGCCGGCGGAGCTCATGACGCGAGGCGAGTCCGACTCATCCTGCGATCCATCCCATGGGCACGAGGCGCCAGCATACGATCCGTAAGGTGCTTCTCCCCGCAACTCCCTCTCGCAGGCTTGCTCGGCACGCAGCACCAACTCCGCTCAGGGCGCAAGGCACCGGGACGGTGCCTCCTCGCACACTTGGTTCGCTGCCGAATGCAGCGGTCAAGACGGCACGGACCATGTTGATCGCGTCGACGAGCACGCGCGAGGAGACGGTGCGCGCCCGTCGCGCGCTAGTGGGGATGGAGACCGCCGTCGATGCTGATCACCTGATTGGTCACGTAGCCGTTGTTCAGGACAGCCGCCGCGAGGTCCGCGACCTCGGCCGGCCTGCCGAGCCTCCCGACTGGCACGCGTCCCGCGAGCTCTACCGGCTCTCCGGGGAGCATCCCTGTAGCACCGACAAGCGCAGGAGCGATCGCGTTGACCGTCACGCCGTCCCGGGCGACGCGCGATGCCAGGAAATGAGTCAGCCCGTGAAGGGCCGCCTTTGACGCGGCGTAGTGGGGTCCCACAATGCCGCCCGTCATGGCGGCCACCGATGAGATGAAGAGGACCCTTCCGAACCGGCGCTCGCGCATCCCAGGCAATGCTCGGCGGGCGACCAAGTAGGGGGCGCGTAGGTTGACCGCGATCGTCTCGTCGAACGCTTGCGCGTCGATCGTCTCGTAGGACCCTGGCCTGCTGAGATCGGCGTTCGCGACCAGGATGTCGAGCGGTCCGAGTTTATCCTCAACCTCATTCACGAGCTGTTCTGGTGCTTCGGCATCACCAAGGTCGGCGCCGAAGATGAGTGCCTGTCCTCCAGCCTCGCGAATACCCGCTGCGATTCGGTCAGCTGCCTCCCTGTTGGATCTGTAGTGCACGGCGACCACGGCGCCGGCCTCGGACAAGCGGGCACTGACCTCCGCGCCTATCCCGCCGCTGCCGCCCGTCACCAACGCGACGCGGCCCGCGAAGTACCCCGGCTCTGTGTAAACGGCTCGCGGATCCCATGAACGCCCCTAGCGGATTCTGGCGCTAGGCCCTTGCACAGGGCTCACGACAGGCCCGACCTCGGGACAGTCTTTCACGGTCGAACTGCCGGCGGTGATCCCGGCGCTTGCGAACGCAAGGACCTCGTCGACGAGGGGCATCAGCGTCCCGGTTGGATCAGCGCTGCCGATCCTCCGTGCCTCCTCTGACAGGTACAGCTCGCGGAGTCCTGTGACGGCGGTTGCCGCTGCGAGGCGGGGCTTGAGCGCGTCTGGGGGCTGATGAAGGTCGCGTCCGATATGCCTGGCGAGGAGTTGTTCGTAGGGGTAGTAGCTGGCACGGGCTCGGGCCCTTAGCTCATCGTCGGACGAGAGCAAGACATGGTGCTACCACGAGGCTGGGCAAACGCAGGGGCCGTCGGGGCAGTTGCCGCGAGCGCCACGGTCCGTTGCCTTGGCGGCAAAGTTCAAGCGCAAACGATCAGGAGGGACTCCCATGGCACAGAAATACACACGTGATGAGCTCGTTGCACGCTTAGTACGCGCTGGTGAGATCGAGGTAACCGGTGAGGACATCGATACAGTTGCCGACTATTTTGCTCCCGGGTTCGAGTTCAACGGCCCCGGCGGGTCCGTAGCCGACTTCACCGGCCTGTCGGACTACTTCGCCTCGCTACGCGCCGGATTTGACGACCGCTCGATCCGGCGCGGCATCGTCGTTGTCGAGGACAACACCATTGCGTGTCAGACCTGGATCGAGGGGAGCTTCGTCCGCGAGTTCACCCAGTCACCGGTCGGTCCCCTGAAGCCCAACGGGCGCAAGGTCGTCTGGCAGCTGCTCAACATCTTCGTGATGGATGACCAAGGCCGAATCCGCCAGGAGTGGGCATCCACCGATAACGCCACAGTGCTCGAGCAGCTCCAGGCCTAGCCAGAGCGACACTACGAACCGACGGAGAGCGCGGCGGCTACGAGCGACGGGCCCAGCGGACGATCGCATTCGCGATCCAAACCCGTTGACCGAGCGAGGCCTTTGGCACGACTCCGACCGCCTGCCGTCACAGCAGTCGCCGACGCGGTACGCGCGCCCTCGCGGAAGCAGGGCGGAGCCGCGACGCGGTTCTCGGTCCCGAGATTCGCCAAAGGCAGGCGCGATGCCGCTTGGCCTGGGTGAGCGATAGCCAGCTTCGCGGGTCACCTCGTGCCCGCTCTGGACGAAAAGCGAGCCTCTCGATATCCCGCTGCGGCGCTCCCGCATCGCCGTCGAAGCAGCCGCCCACGTAGGACATCTAGTGCGGACCGAAAGGTGGCGAGCCGCGCGAGATTGTCACGTAGCCTGCAGGCCTGCAGAGCGGGGCACGACGGCCAGCGTGGCAACCGGCACTCGGGCTGGTCTAGCAAGCCGGTCGGCAGGAAAGCTCCAACGACTGAGTCGGCGAAGCTCAGGCCGCCCCCATGCCTGTGGCGACGGTGAGTACCGGTTTGGGCACCAGTGCTATGGAAGGATCTTCGGGGCCTCGCACTGCTCATCCAAGGGCCCATAAACGCGGGCGACGGTGTATAGGCTGCCGTCAGACTCACCGAGTTGGGCCATGCGATCGTGGGCGGCGACGGCCTGAGGGTCAGAAACGGCGTTTTCGAGCTCCTGGCGTGAGTTCCACTGTGCGTAGACCGCGATTCGTTTGCCATCGAGGCTCGGATGCAGCGTCATCGTCACGAACCCTGGCTTGCCTCGAAGCAAGTCGATGCTCTCATACATAACGTCGAGCCAGCGAGTCTGCGCATCAGTGCCACGGAGCTCCCAGATCTGCACGAACGTGACGAACCCATCCTCGGGGTCGAGGGTCGCGCGCGCCCCGCCGTTCGGCGCGTTGGAAGTGGCCTCTCGCTGTGGCTCGTCAGTCATCTCCGACCTGTGTCCATGGCCGAGGATCGATCGAAGAACTCGAGCAAGATCTCCGCGAGTCGAGCGGGCTGCTCCTCGGCCACCCAATGCTTGCAGTCGGGGATGAGCGCTCCGCGCACGTCGCTGGCGACCTGCGCGAGCGTCGCCGTTGAGAGGCGACCGTCCTGTTCGCCGTCGATCCCCAGCGTGGGCATCCGCAGGAGCTTTCCGTCAGCAAGCAGGGCGAGGTTGTCCTCGGCGTCTTGCTTCAGCGTCACGTAGTACTGGAGGGCTGCGGCCCATCCTTCTGGCGTGTCGTAGTGACGCAGGTACTCATCGATGACGGCGTCCGAGATCGCCTCGGCGTTCAGCGCAGACCCTCGATACCCCCACGCGATAAGCATCTCGCGTACGTGGCCGGCCGTGACCATCGGACCGTAAAGCTCGTTCTGAAATAGCGTCCAATACCACGCACCGACGCCAATCGCGCTGTAGTCATAGAGCCGCTCGAGCCCCGCGCCGGCAAGGGCGCTCGCGATGAACACGAACGACTTCACACGATTCTCGTCGCGCATCGCCAGAGGGAAGCCGACAGCCGCTCCCATATCAGCGCCGACCAAGTGGTAGTGATCGAGGTTCTCAGCCGCGATCACCGCCTCGATGTCGCCGGCGATCGTGACCTTGTCATACCCGCTCTCAGGCCGTGAGGATTCACCCAAGCCGCGTAGGTCCGGAGCGATCACGCGGCACGTGTCGACCAGGAGCGGGATCAGCTTGCGCCACCCAAACCACGTCTCGGGGAGTCCATGCAGCAGCACGACCGGAGTGCCTGCACCGGCCACGGCGTAGTGGATAGAGACCGCTCCGTTGTGCGCCCTTCTGTGCTCGAAGCCCGGGACCGACAGTGACTCGGTCATCGCAGGAACAGGCCCGTGTAAAGGCCCTCAGGCATCGTGCGCCGCAATGAAGGCATCCATGCGGTTGCGCTGATCGGCGGTACCGAAAAGAGACGCAAAGGCTGCCTGCTCCATCGCATCGGACGTCTCCGGTGCTCTCCCCCAGCTCCCGATCAGAATCCGCTTGGCCTCGCTGACCGACGGTCCGCTGGCAGCGCAGATCTGAGCGGCGACCTCGTGGCAGTAGGAGACCAGCTCTGAGGAAGGCAGGACATCGAGCACGAGGCCGTCGGCCGCAGCGGTCTCCGCGTCTAGGATGGCGCCGGTGTAGATCATGCGACTCGCGCGCTGGAAGCCGACGCGGCGCACAAGCCGCCAGGTGCCCCCGAATGCGGGTACGACACCTCCGTTTGCCTCGATCTGACCGAACGTCGCATCTTCGCCGCAGAACGCCATGTCGCAGGCGAGTATGAGCTCACAGCCTCCTCCCAGCGCCGGCCCGGTGACGGCGGCGATCGTCGGCGTTGGAAGGGCCTCGAGCGCCTCCATCAACTGTTGCCCAGCGCGGCTATATTGCAGGGCCTCGAAGGGGCTCATGCGAGCGAGCTCCGAGACGTCGACCAGCAGGGCTTCAGGATGCTTTGAGGCAAGGATCACCGCGCGAGCATCCTCGTCGCCGGCAAGCTTCAGGAACAGCTCGGTCAGCTCCTTCTTGCCTGCCACGTCCAAACATTGCGGCCGTTGAAGGGTCACGGTGACGATCGAGTTCTCGGCTGTGCTGTCTACTGAGAAGGTCGATGTTCCACTGGCACCCATGGACGACAGCCTCCCAGCGGGCCGGTTCGCGGTCAAATACCGATGGCCGATACCTCCATCGCCTCCATCGATCCGGACGCGGGAGAAACGCCGAGGATGTCAGCCGTCGTTTCGCTCCACCAGTTACCTGCGCACACCTCCCGCGCCAAGCCGACGACCGACTCGGCGAGCGGATCATCGGGCCTCCAGAGCGCGTCTACCGGCAGAGCCGGCAGCGAGGGGTCCAGCGCAACGCACCGGATCCCGAAACGGGTGACCATGGGGACGAGCGACGCGCCAACATACGTGACCACCTCGCCGGTCGCCACTCGCTTGTAGGTTGTCTCCGCGGCGCTGAAGTCGGCTGCAGCGACGAGCTCCGCGATCTCGGGCTCAAACCCGGCGGCGACGCAACTCGATGCAAATGCTTCGAAGGACCGTGGCGCCATCACGGGGTCCATCACGGCCCATCGCTCGCTCGCAAGCTCCCATAGGCTGAGTTTGCTCGCGGCCGCTAGGCGGTGGTCGAGCGCCAGGCACGCCACCACGGGCTCGTGGTCGAGGGTTGCCTGGTAGAGACCCATGACACGCGGCGCATGGCGTACGAATCCGACCGTTGCCCTCCCACTCTCGACAAGGCCGGTCACGTCTGAAGTCCAGCCGGGCCGATGATGCGTCCGACGCTGCGGAACGCGCCGCTGGAGACGTCCCACCAACTTCGGGATGAAGCCCTCACTCAGCGTCTGGGTCGAGGCGATGGTGATCTCGTCCTCCACCCCAGCCGCAACCCGGCGCACCCTCGCCGTCGCGACCTGGGCGGCGGCGAGGAGTCCGCGCCCATCGTTGAGCAGGGCTCGTCCGGCATCGGTGAGAGCGATCGGCCGGTGGCTACGGGCAAACAGGGTCACATCGAGGGAGCGCTCCAGCTGCCGGACGGCCTCGCTAACGGCGGGTTGGGAGACATGAAGCGTGCGGGCCGCGCGAGTGAAGCTCGCGGCTTCCGCCACGGCCACGAAATAGCGCAATCGCCGGAGATCCTCGAGCTCGGTCACCTTCGCTGGTCGCATAGCCGCGCTCGCATCCGTATATCGAATGCAGCGCGAGAGGCGCGTGGTCGCGCGGCTCGCTCAGCAGACGAACACGTCAACCCGATGGAGCGCAGGGTCAGTGTCTCTGCTCGATGCGCAAACGAACGGTCAGGGCATGATCGTGGCGTTGCCACTGGATGGCCTCATGTTCTCGCCCCGTCCATTTCTAAGGGCACCGGCTGAAGGCCCCCAAGGTCCGATGACTAATTACGTTCGCGAGCCTATCGTAAATCGACTGCGAACAACGCACAGGCTCTTCAAAGCAACTTGCAGCAGAGCGCACCACTCATCGGCGTCAATACTGGCCGAACGACCGTGCGTCGGGCCGGATCAACTCATGACGTCCTATGCGCCTGTCAGCGACAGATGCCCGACATCTTGGAGGTGGCGGACGGGTGAGAGGATCAGCCACAAAGCGGTCGTGAGCAGTCCCGCAGCACCAACAAGCAGCGTGACCCTCAGGCCCACCATTTCACCGAGGGCTCCGCCGGCGAGCGCGCCGAGAGGAAGAACCCCGTAGACGAGGAGGCGGTAGCTGGCGTTGGCACGCCCGAGCAGCGGCTGCGGGGTGATTGTCTGGCGGATGCTGTCGACGTGCACGTTGCAGCCGGTGACGCCAATCCCTCGTAAGAAGAAGGCGCCCGCGAGAGCAGCGACCGCCCACGAGCCGCTGCCATGGATCGCCGGGAGGGCGAGCGGAGCAAGGTCGCCGATTACTGCAGCGGCGATTACCGTGATGCCAAGGCCAAGGCGCGTCGAGACCCGCTTGGTTGTCGTTGCGCCCAGCACCGAGCCGACGCTCCCGATCGCGAGCACGAGTCCAAATGTCCCAGCTGAGAGCCCTAGCTCACGGATCACGTAGAGCGCGAGGACCGCCTGGATCATCTGCCAGAAGAAGTTGTAGCTAGCGGCCTCCCCGGCGAATGCCCGAAGTAGCCGGTTATCGAGCGTAATTCGGATTCCGTCGAGGATGTCTCGGCGGACGGTGCCCCGATCCGCTCGCGGAGGAACTGACTCTGCGGCGCGGATACCGCTCAGCGCTGCTGCCGACGCCAAGAAGGAGAGCGAGTCGAGGAGGACCGCGGCTGGAGCACTGACGAGCTGGACAAGTGCCCCGCCGAAGCTGGGGCCGCCTACCTCGGCTATGGATTCGCTCATGCTGAGTCGGCCGTTGGCGTCGGTGAGCTGGTCGCGCGCAACCAGATCTGGAAGGTAGGCGCGGTAGGCGATCTCGAAAAAGACCGCGAGGCTGCCGACGCCGAACGCGATGAGCAGCAGAGCAGGCATCGTCAACGCTCGGAGCCACGCAAGGAGCGGTACAGCCGCCAGCAAGGCGCACTGCCCCAAGTCTGAGGCGACCAGCACGGGGCGACGCCTGTGTCTGTCGATCCAGACCCCGGCCGGAAGGGCGAATACCAAATATGGCGACCACCTCGCCGCCATGAGCAACCCGACCATGCCCGCAGATGCATGCAGCTCGAAAATCGCAGTCAGCGGGAGCGCGAGAGTCGTTACTTCGCTGCCTAGCAACGAGACGGTCTCGCCTGCCCAGAAGACGTTGAAATCTCGATCGCGCAGCGCCATGTGCTCTAACCCTCTAAACTTATTTGGATGGTTACTCGCAGTAGGATGGCACAAAGCTCCACAGCCAGATTGCGTCGTTGAATGGGCAGGCAGACCACCACACACACGCCCCGGCACCTAGGAGGAGCACTGTGCCTCGATTTCGTCAACACGGTCGATCCTCGGAATGCAGCGGATCGGCGTGAGTATCTGCCGGACTTCAGCGCACTGGTTGCCTGGAGCGTGCACGCCGGCAGCGTTGGGGACGACGAAGGTCGACGCCTCGCTGGCCTGGCGCTCGACGACCCCAAGGGCGCGCGGAGCGTTCACCGTCGAGCGATCGAGCTTCGCGAAGGTCTCTATCGACTGATCAGCGCTCGTGCCTACGGCAGCGCTACCTCCGCTGATGATCTCGCTGCGCTCTCACTCGAGCTCCGTCGGGCGCTCGCCTCGATCGAGCTGCGCCCCTCCGGAACGCGGTACGGGTGGCAAGTTTCGGAAGCCGCGCGGTTGGATACCGTGCTCGGGCCGCTCGTGATCTCCGCGGATGCACTGCTCCGCTCCCGACGGTTGGAGCGAGTCCGCGAGTGTCCAGGCGATGACGGTTGCGGATGGCTGTTCTTGGACGCCAGCAAGAACCAGACTCGCCGGTGGTGCTCGATGAAGGTCTGCGGCAATCGCGCGAAGGCTCGACGCCACCGGGCGAGAAAGGCCCGCGTCGATGGCGGCGGAGAGGAAAGCACGAGCCCCGGTCCAAGCGCAGGCGTCGGGCGACCGCGTAGCACGGCCCTCGATGAGGCGATACTCGCGACCGCGGAGCAGCAGCTGCAGGAGCGCGGGTACGCAAGCATGTCGATCGAGTCGATCGCGTCGTCAGCAAAGACAACTGCCCCGAGCGTCCGCCGACGCTATCGCAGCAAGACCGAGCTTGCTATGGCCATTATCGACTCGCTTCGGGTGGTTCCTCTGCCCGAGCCAACCGGAGAGCCACGCGCCGACGCTCTGGCAATCCTCACGAACTTCCAGGCCAATCTCCGGCGACGCGGGTCTCTGACGCTCCTAGGGTCGCTCATGGCCGAGGAGCGACAACATCCCGAGCTGATTGCACTTTTCCGCCGACGACTTGTCCAGCCGCGTCGCGCCGCCCTGCGCGGGGCGCTCGACGCTGGCTCTCAACTCGACGAGCTCCAGGGCAATCTCGATGTGGACGTCGCTGTCAACATGCTGATCGGGTCGTTCTACGCTTGCCATCTCAGCCGGGGGCGCATTCCTCCCGGCTGGGCGGAGCGAGCACTCGCAAGCATTTGGCCGGTTGGCCACGACCATCTGGTTGGTTCAAGCCGTTAGCGACGCGCGCACGACAGCGCGCGTGGCGGAGCCTTCATCGGCCGCGTGCTTGTCATCCAGCGGCGATCTTAGGAGCGTCTGCCGGAACCCGACTGCTTCGTCCCGGAAGCGCACACATAAGCGGCGGGGCAGCTTGGACTCGCTGCGTGCTGGGCGCTGGCCGGCCGTCGCGAACCGTGTCAAGCTGCGGTCCCGTCCGACCGGCGGTTCCTGTACGTAGACTCAGCGATTCGAGGGAGCCCAGGGTCCGACGCCGCCGATGTGCTGCACCGAGTAGCGCAGTAAATAGCCAGGAGCCTTCGGAGCGAGGAACTGCGCGACGGGAGCCACGTACACCTTCGCGAGGCGGTTAAGTAGCTCCCACGCGGCCTCCCCCGGCTCAACGGTGGCGCGCGCGCAACACGACATACGGGTTGAGGAAGGCGTTGCGGTCCCGCGGCGCCTCGAAGGAGAGCACGACGCGCGGGTCACGTTCGACGTTTCGCACCTTCAAGCGCCGCTCCATGTGACCGCTAAGGACGTCGTCACCGTTAAGACCGATCCAGATGACGGTGACCTGCGGGCTGCCATCAGCGTTGATCGTACTCAGGCGGGCCAACGGACCTGACTCGATCAGCTCTCGCAGCTCGCTGGGAAGGCCGCTCATCGTTTTGTCCTTTCGAGCGTGCTATCGGCAGCCGATCTCGATCATCCTCTCACAAAGGTTGGGAGAGCAGAGCGTCTTTGAGAGTGATCTCGTACTTTCCGCGATCGCGTCGTCGACCGGTCCCGGGGACGACACCCAATGGACGTACGCCAGCGCGGGGGCATACGTCTCGCCGTAGGGGTCCTCGAAGTCCGCGCTGGGCCGTTCGGCATTTGCAATGCCGCGCTGGGCAGGTCATCCGGCGCCCCCGTCGCGATCTTGAGCTAGCAAGTGCTGGTGCACCAGCGCGATCGCCATGCTTCCCTCGCCGACGCCGGACGCAACTCGCTTGATCGATTGCGAGCGGGCGTCGCCTGCAGCGAACACCCCGGGCACGCTCGTCTCCAGCAGCATGGGGTCGCGCTCGAGGCGCCAGCGAGATCGAGTCACCTGGCTTCCGGTGCGGATGAATCCGAGCTCGTCGCGCTCGATCGTCTCGTCAAGCCAGCCGGTTTCCGCGACTGCGCCGATGAATACGAAAAGCCCGTCGGCGGAAACTTCCCGCCCCCCGGAGTCCTCGCTGTGTCCGAGCGTCAGTGTTCTGAGGACCTCGTCGCCGGAGCAGGACAGGACTTCCGTTTTGAGCTCTATCGCGATGTTCGCCTTCGTTGCGAGCTGGGTCTCGAGATAGGCAGACATGCTGCTTGCGAGGGTCGCTCCGCGCACCAGGATTGTCACCTGCTCGGCATAGTTGGAGAAGAGCATTGCCGCTTGACCCGCGGAGTTGCCGCCTCCAACGATGTAGGCCTGCTTGCCGCGCATTGATAGCGCCTCAGTACGAGCGGCCCCGTAGAAGACACCTCGACCCGTGAATTGCTCGATCCCGGGGATGCCGAGGCGCCGCCACTCCACACCAGTCGCAAGGACGATCGCTCGTGCTGAGATTTCAAGCCCGTCCTCTAGTTGAACTGTGTGCACGCCACGGGTGTCCGGTGCCGCTTTCAGAGCCGTGACGCTGCGAGCCACGACGAGCTCGGCGCCGAATCGCTCGGCCTGACGGCGCGCACGGTCGCTGAGGTCATCGCCGGAGAGCCCGTTTGGGAAGCCGAGGTAGTTCTCGATGCGAGAGGAGGTGCCAGCCTGACCGCCTGGCGCGGTGCGCTCGAGCATGATCGTTTCCAGTCCCTCGGAGGCGCCGTATACCGATGCTGCGAGGCCGGCCGGACCGCCGCCGACAATCGCGACGTCGTATGTGTCGCTAGCTGGCGTGGTCCGGAGACCGACCGCGTCTGCGAGAGCCCGCAGCGATGGGGCGATGAGCTGCTCGCCGTCGGGAATGACCGCGATCGGGAGACGCTCGCGCGAAACGCCGCTCGCCTGAATCCGGTTCTTTGGCCAAGGGATCAGCAGGATCAAGCCACTGATAGGCAATCCCGTTGCGGGCGAGAAAGTCGCGGAGATCATGGCATGCCAGATCGGTGCGCGTCCCCACGATCAATACCTCCGCTGCGGACGCTTCGCTGCCGATCTGCTGTAGGTGCGAGACCCGCTCGGTCATCGAGCGCATGATCGCTCCCAGGAGAACCTCAGATCCGACGATGAGCTCGCGGAAGTCGCTTCCCGCCATCCGGGCCACCCGGCAGGGCTCAAGGGCGTTGATCCCGGCAACCGCCGTCGAGCCCAGCAAGAGCGGTAGCTCGCCAAAGAAGTCCCCCGGCGCATATGCGTTGATTTGATGCTCAATCCCCCCACTCGACTTCATCACCGCAAGGCTGCCGCTGATCAAGACAAAGAATGCCGCGACCTCCCCCTCCTGGATCAGCCACTCGCCCGTCGCCAGGCGGATGTCGGCCGCTCGAGCGGCGATGGCGTCGACCTCTGCATCTGGGAGGGTCGCGAACAGGGGAGCGCATCGCAGGGTGTCGACCGTGATCACACGCGCAGGGTACGCTTCCGCTCACCGGCGCCGTGAGCTGACGGCCGTAGGAGCTTGAAGCGCCGGGACGGCTGAGGCTGGGAGTCCTGAATCGGCAGTGTTCGGCTAGGGTGCACCTTGGTCTTTGCCCGACCATGCGTCGCTCTTGCCACCACCCGCCAGATGCAGCGAACCGATGCCGATCCTTTCATGCAGGTGCAGATCGAGCCGGCGCGAAGCCCAGTTCGCTCGGAGTGCTGGGTCGGCGGCGTTCGCCACTTGCTCGACGTCGCGCCGACTGGTGCGCAAAAACAGCGCCCCCGAGTTCAGCATCGGCGGGATGTACCGCCCAACGCAGCCGCGCAGACGCTTCTTGCTCCGTATCAGCCCTGACAGGATCGTCTCCCCAGCTCGGCCACCCCTCCGTCGTCCCGGTTGCCGGCTACTTCCCGGTACTAGCTACGTCATGCAATCCGCAGGCCAGCAGGCGGAGGACGAAACCGTTCGCGCTTGCGCCGGCCTCCAGCCCCCCCAAGCGTCCACCACACGGCGATTAGCAGGAGGATCACCACGATGACAAGGAGGATGGCTGTCTCGATGCCTTGGAGTGCCCAGAACGGCTGGCGGGTTGGAAAATGTCGAGGGTGCGGAAGCCGTGAGCGCCCATGCAGTCGTGTATCCCGAGCTTGGAGGTGTTCAGCACAGGCGGGCAAGCCGAGATCATCTCTTGGTCGGGGACGGGGTGCCCGAGGCGGTCGACTAGCTGAGAACTGAGTACCCAGTCCCCGTGCTCGCCTCTCGGACTCTGCCCCGCCGCCTGGTAGGTGATCCGCAGAGGGGTGATGAAGTGGGCTCGCATGCTCTGGAGGAGGCGCGAGCAGTCAACTACGATCACCCGACGAAGCGGTCGGGTGATGGTCCAGCTCGAGGACCAGGTCAAGGCAACGCGCGGGAGAATTAGCGCCCACCCCCTCACACGCTTAGGGATATCCCTGATAACGGACACCCGTGCCGCTGCCATGATCTCAGGCATGTCCTCTGAACAGGCGCCTCCGGCGACAACCACCCACGCCGCCCCGTTGGTGCGCCACCCCGATCGCGGGTTGATCGGCGGGGTCTGCGTCGGCTTGGCTGAGCATTTCGAGCGCGACATCACCCTCACCCGGCTGGTTGTGGCCGTGCTCGTGGCGGTTGGCGGCATCGGTGTGGCCGTTTATGCGCTGGCATGGGCGCTGATTCCTGTCGCGCCGGGGAGCGAGCACCATAAGCGTCCGCCTGGCGCGCTGCGCCGAGCGCTGCTGACGTTCGGCGCCGTGGCGGGACTGGTTGTAGGCGTGCGCATGACCGGGGTGCACTTTGGCGAGGCGCTTGTCTGGCCGCTGGTGCTCGGCGCCTGCGGCCTGGCGCTCGTCTGGCGACCGATGGTTGGGGCTGTGGAGCCTGCCGATCCTGGGCGACGGCTTTCGCCGCGCGCCGTGCTGCGCCGAGCACGCAGGATCGATCTGCCGCGCCTGATCATCGGCGGCCTGCTGGTGGCGTTCGCTTCGGCCGTGCTGTTGCGCGCCGCAGGTGTCTTGCACAGCCTCGGCAGCGCGGTCGGTGTCGTTGCGATCGTGGCGATGCTCGTTGGCCTCGGGCTCGCGCCGTGGTTCCTGCGCCTAGGGCGCAGCCTCGCCGCCGAGCGGGCAGCTCGGATCCGCGAGCAGGAGCGCGCCGAGCTCGGCGCACATCTGCATGACTCGGTGTTGCAAACGCTCGCTCTGATCCAAAAGCGCGCAAATGACCCGCGCGAGGTCGCAGGGTTGGCGCGCCGCCAGGAGCGAGAGCTGCGCAGCTGGCTGCTACAGGGCAGCGAACGCTCCGAGCAGGACAGCGTCGCCGCTGCCCTGGAGCGCGCCGCCGCCGAGGTCGAGGAGCTCCACCGCGTGCCGATAGAGGTCGTGACTGTCGGCGACGGGCCGCTGAATGGGCGACTCGAGGCCGTCGTGCAGGCTGCCCGCGAGGCGATGACCAACGCGGCGAAGTTCGCCGGCAGCGAGCGCGTGGACCTCTACGCCGAGGTCGAGGCCGACCGGGTCGAGGTGTTCGTGCGCGACCGCGGCGTCGGCTTCAATCCAGCTGCGATCCCCAGCGACCGTCGCGGTGTGCGCGACTCGATCATCGCCCGCATGGAGCGCCACCACGGTCGAGCCGCTGTGCACAGCACGCCCGGGCAGGGCACGGAGGTCGAGCTGGTGATGGAGGGCGCGCTGCCATGAGCGCATCGCCGCGTGTTGTGATCGTGGACGACCACCGTCTCTTTCGCAGCGGCGTGCGGGCCGAGCTGGGAGTGCAGGTGACGGTCGTCGGCGATGCGGGCAGCGTCGAGGACGCCGTAGCCGTGATCCGCGAACAGCGCCCCGCTGTCGTGCTGCTCGACGTTCACATGCCCGACGGAGGCGGCGTGGCGGTGATCGAGCAAGTCACTGCGGAGCAGCCCGAGGTGCGCTTTCTGGCGCTCTCGGTATCCGATGCTGCAGAGGATGTGATCGGCGTGATCCGCGCGGGAGCGCGCGGGTATGTGACGAAGACCATCTCCGGCCCGGAGCTCGCCGCCGCGGTGCGCAGTGTGGCCGATGGCGATGCGGTCTTCTCTCCGCGCTTGGCTGGCTTTGTGCTCGACGCTTTTGCCGCCGAGAGCCACGGCGCGCTGCGGTCGCCGGGGGCGGATCCCGAACTAGACCAGCTGACGCCGCGCGAGCGCGAGGTGCTGCGTCACATCGCCCGCGGCTACATGTACAAGGAGGTCGCCCAGCGACTGGGGATCTCCTCAAAGACCGTCGAGGCGCATGTATCGGCCGTGTTGCGCAAGCTTCAACTCTCCAGTCGCCACGAGCTGAGTCGCTGGGCCGTCCAGCGACGGCTTGTCAACCTCGATTAGATTTGCTACGTAGTACGATATAACGTGCCACGTAGTAACTGTGGCCGGCGGGACCCCCATAGGGAGATTCCGGATAGGCAGATCGTTCCCGAGCCGTCACAGTCGGACCCCCAAGTCCTAGCGACGCTACACAGTGAGGAGCCCGATGCCATTGCAACCCGCCAGCGCGCCCCGATCCGAGGACGCGGTCATCGAAGCATGCGGCGTGACCAAGCGCTTCGGCGAGCGCACGGCCGTGGACGGGGTCGACCTGCTCGTGCCGCGGGGGTCGGCCTTTGGCTTTCTCGGGCCCAACGGCGCAGGCAAGACGACGATGATCAGAATGCTGCTCGGGCTGACGCCCGCCACCGCCGGCACGATGCGCGTTCTCGGCTACCCGGTCCCGGCGGAGCGTGAAACGGCCTTGGAACGGGTCGGTGCGATCGTCGAGGATCCCCGCTTTCATCCGCATCTGAGCGGCCGCGAGAACCTGCGCGTGGTGGCAGCTGTCCGTGGCGTCGAGGCCGCCGATCGAATCGCGCCGGCGCTGGCGCGCGTCGGTTTGGCTGAGCGGGCCGATGAGAAGGTCAAGCGCTATTCGCTCGGCATGCGTCAGCGCCTCGGTGTTGCTCGTTGCTTGCTGGCCGATCCGCAGCTGCTGATCCTAGACGAGCCCACGAACGGCCTGGACCCTGGCGGCATCCAGGAGTTCCGCGAGATGATCCGCGCGATGGTCGAGCAGGAGGGCCGGACGGTCTTCATCTCCTCGCACCTGCTCGACGAGGTCGAAAAGATCTGCGATGCGGCGGCGATTGTCGACCGCGGCAAAGTCACAACCCAGGGGCCGATCGCGGAGCTCGCCGCCGGCGGCGCCCAGCACGAACTGATCGTCGGCGTGGACGATCCGGCACGCGCGCTGGATCTGCTCCAGGGTATGGCTGAGGTACGCGAGGCGCGCCCCAGCGAAGAGGGGCTCAAGGTGCTGCTCAGCGCCGGGCCCGAGGGAGCGGCGCTCGTGAACGCGCGCCTCGTCTCGGCCGGCTTGGCCGTTGGACGACTCGAGCCCGTCCGGCACAGTCTCGAGCGGCGCTTCCTTGAGATCACATCGAGACTCGACGCCGAGCCGGAGGAGGTGCAGGCATGAGCGCGCTTGCTTTGAGAATGGTTGATGCCGATCTGCTGAAGCTGCGCAAGAAGCGCGGGACGCTGATCTGGGTGCTCGTGCTGGCGTTGGCGCCGGTCGTGATTCTCTATGTGGTCAAGGCCGTGCAGCACTCCTCATCGCCGCTTCAACACGGTCCGGCCGGAGGCACTGCTGGCTTCACCGACGGTGTGCGACTCCTCTGCCTGTTCTTCGGACCGCTGGCGGCTGTTCTGATCGGTGTCGAGGCCGGGGCGGGTGACGCCTCGGCTGGCGTCTGGCGCGACCTCGTCGTCACCGGCCGCTCACGCGTGGCTCTGTTCGCATCTCGTGTGCCCGCAGCGCTTGCGATGTGCTGGGCGGTGATCGTGGCCGGCTACGGCTTGGTGTTGCTTGGCACCTACGCCTTCGCCGATACCCTGCCGACGCCGGACGCCGCCCTCGTCGTCAATGGCTTTGTCTTCACGCTGATGGCCACCGGCGTCGTGTGTGTCGTCGCTGTCGGCTTCGCATCCCTAACGACGTCGAAGCCGGCTTCGGTGACCGCCCTGATCGGCTGGCAGCTAGTCGCCAGTCCGCTGCTGGGAGGCATTGGCTCGCTCGGTAGTGCCCGCGACGCTCTGCTCAGCCAGGCCGTCGTCCACTTCAGCCCGGTCCATATCGGCGACCGTGGTGGCTACGTGACGATGTCCCAGGGAATTGCCCTGCTAGTCGTGGCCGCCTGGCTGCTGGTGTTCATGGCCCTCGGTGCGTGGCGTACACGGACGATGGACGCCTGAGCAGAGCACGCCGCGAGGTCACGGGGCGCGCGAACGTTCCGGTCAGGAGCTCTCAATCGCTTGTTGCGGGGCAGGTGTGCAGACCCAGCCTTGCTCGGAGGAGCGCGCCGCAGTCTCCACTCCGGACCGCTAGCTGATCGACGCCAAATGCCTGGCACAGCCGTGCTGGTCGTCTCGCAGTAGGTCGAACAGGCATATGCTCAAGAGCTACTCGCCGACCGCCGCGGCGGCATCGGCTACCTCCTCGAGGACCGCATCATCCAAGTCGCCGAGCTCCTCGAGGCCGTCCGCCGCGTCATCGACGGTGGGACGGCGCTCGATCCAGAAGTCGTGACGCATGTTCTCGCGCGAGCGAGGAGGTCTGCTCGAGCGCTTGACCCCCCGCGAGCGCGAGCTGTTCGCCCTGATGGCCGAGGGCAGGTCCAACGCAGGCGTAGCGCAGACACTCGTGCTCACGGTGGGCGCCCTCGAGAAGCACGTTCAGGGCATCATCGCCAAGCTCGACCCCCCTCCGCCAGCGATCACCGACGCGTTCTGGCCGTACTCCTACCTACAGCGGGTCAGCTAATCAACTCCCCGGGCCCCAATCCGTGCGCGCGATCTCGGTATTGATGCGCTCCCCAGGGGACGGCCATGCGCTACCGATGGCGCGTTACGTTGCGTGCCTGCCGCCCGATACGCTCTTGCCATGCTCAGTTCGGTCGACTTCGTGTCGATCCCGTCGAGGGATCCTGATCGTGCGCGAGCCTTCTACGTCGACACGCTCGGCCTGCGCCCGGACGAGGACGCTACCTACGAGTTCTGGTGCGGCGCTACGTGCTTCTGCCTATGGCAGCCCGAGCGGATCGGCTGGGAGTGGGCGCCGCAGAAGAACGGCCACATCGCCTTCCACGTCGAGGACGTTGCCGTGGAGCGAGCAGAGCTCGAGAAACGCGGCGTTGTGTTTGCCGGCGAGATCTTTGACACAGGCGTGTGTCACATGGCGTTCTTCTCCGATCCGGATGGCAACGACTGCATGCTGCATCATCGCTACGCCCCTCGCGGCTGAAGCTCTCTCACTACTACGCGTCCTTAGCTATGAGCGGTCTCTGATTTGGGCGTGGTCCTTCTCCGTCGACTGCGATCGCAAGCGCAGCGAGAAAATGCCGCCAACCGGCAGGGTGTTCGCGCGCCTCGGGTTCTGGAAGGCCACTGTGGAGGATCTCGACCGCGGTTCCCTCTGCCGTGGCGCGGAAGAGCACCTCAACCGTGCTCGATCCAGTCGGCAAATGGTCGGAACCCGCGTGGCCCCAACTGATCAGCAGCCTTCTCGGTCGTTCGATCGCAAGATACTCACCGCGTACGGCCACGCCTTTGATGTCGACGGCGAACACGCCCCCGACCCGCGCGTCGAGGTCCGCCCACTCCCCCATCCAGACGTTCATCGCCTCCGCCCGGGTGAAGTACTCAAAGACCGTCTCGGGGTCGGCCGGCACCACGACCGACGCCCGGATTGCCTCACTGGCCATTGGCTTCCTCGACTGCGCGTTTGAGGCGTCCAAGGCTGGCGGGCCACAGCTCGGCGAGAAAGGATTCAAGCGACGCTAGACCGTCCGGGCGGATCACGTACAGCCGCCGTTGGCCCTCGGGGCGCACGTCGACGAGCTCCGCATCCAGAAGCACCTGCAGGTGCTGGGAGACGGCCTGTTGAGTCACGTCGAAGTGCTCGGCTATCTCGTTCACCGAGCGTGGCTGGTCACGGACGAGGAGCAACATCTCCCGTCTTCGTGGGTCGGCTACGGCCGCGAACGCCGGTTGCGTCGTCATCCGTGGATGGTAACGGGCGTGGACGTTTGCACAAGAGCTACATTGTACAAGTGTTTTCTTGTAGACTGCGCGCCCATCCACAAAGGAGAAACCGTGAACCGGGTAGACGTGGTCGTGAAGAGCTTCGATGAGATGGACTCTGGACTGGGCGGCAGGTACGTGCGGGCTCGTGCCGAGCTCGGTGTTTCCTCGTTCGGGATGCAGGTGATCAGGTTGCAAGCCAATTCGACCGCCTACCCGGAGCATGCGCACAGCGGAGCACCTCACACGGCGCTGCAGAACGACCATGAGGAGGTGTACGTGCCGCTCAGCGGCAACGCGACGCTGATCGCCGGCGACCACACGTGGGAACTCCGCCCAGGCGTAGCGGCACGCGTGGCGGCGCAGCAGCTGCGCAAGATCGTCACGGGCCCGACACCATTTGAAATGCTCGCCCTGGGCGGCGCCCCCGGTCGAGTTTACGAGCCCGTTGCGTTCAGCGAGGTAGGTGCCGGCGAAGCTCCTCGAGGGCGATGAGCCTTTCAGATCGCCGGGTGTGCAGCGAGCCGACGAGACCGAGCGGCTCCGGTTCGTGCACACCACGCGACTCGCCCGCGAGCCGCGGAGACTTGGAAATCAACCGGGAAGGACGCGAGATGAGCAAGTCCCAGAGCTACGCAACTGAGTTGGCGCTCGACGCCCCGATCGATCGGGTGTTCGCGGCGCTGACCACAGTGGAGGGCCTGCGCGCTTGGTGGGGCACCGACGCCACGGTCTCAGAGGAGCTCGGTGGCGAGATCCGTTTGCGATGGTCGAGCATGTCATACGTGGTGTTTCGTATCGACCGTCTGCAGTTCCCCGGCGAGATTGCGTGGGCCTGTGTCGATCAGAATGATGAGAGTCTCCCCCATCCCGATGAGTGGATCGGGACGAGTCCGTGCTTCACTCTCGAGGGTGGTTCGAGGCGAACGCGGCTGTCGTTCGTGCACCGCGGTCTCTCCCCGCGGCTGGAGTGCTACTCGACTTGTGAGAGTGGGTGGGATCGTTTCCTGTGGGGCAGTCTCAAGTCGTTCGTGGAGACCGGGACGGGCCATCCGTTCGATCCCGCTCGGCGCCGAGGCGTCGCGGCGCTCTCACCGCACCAAGTCGCGTGGGACACCTACCTCCCTAGGCTCGTCGTCCTGGCCGAGGGCCGAAACCCAGGCGCCGACCCGCACGCCTGAGCACGAACAGCCGGCTGCCCGCACCTTTGCTGACGCCCGCGGTTGGCCGGCACGCGGTTTGCGGGAAGTCGTATCCGGCGCGTTGCCGGAGCCGCAGGCCGATACGCCGGTCCGTGTCCAAACGGACCGGTCGCATCCGTCGTATTGGCAAGCGCCAGATCACCCTGGCGCACAAATCAACGGAGGTCGCAAATGCCTGGACAAGCCACCACATCATCGTTTCTCGCGACTCGGCGCGGAAAGATCACGCTGGCGCTGCTTTGCCTCGCGGGGTTCCTGGACGTGATCGACACCACGGTCGTCAACGTCGCGCTCCCTTCGATCAAAGGGCCACTGCATTTCTCGGTCCAGAGCCTGCAGTGGATCGTGAGCGGCTATCTGCTCACGTACGGGGGGTTTCTGCTCCTCGGCGGCCGAGCCGCCGATCTGCTTGGGCGCCGTCGAATGCTGGTTGCCGGCACATCACTGTTCGGCCTCTCCTCACTCATGGGCGGCTTCGCGACTAGCGAAGGGATGCTTATCGCCGCTCGGCTCACCCAGGGGCTGGGGGCGGCCATGATGACCCCCGCAGCGCTCTCGACTCTGACGACCTCGTTTTCGAGTGGGGGCGATCGAGTCAAGGCGCTCGGTGCTTGGGCCGCCACGATCCCGCTTGCGTCCGCGATCGGCGTCCTCTTGGGAGGCCTGTTTTCTCAAGGTCCGGGTTGGCGGTGGGTGTTCTTCGTCAACGTTCCGTTCTCGCTGGTTGTAATCGTCGGCGCTTTCAGGCTCCTTGACGGCGGGCGGCCAACTGCGGTCAAGAAGGGCTTTGACGCGGTCGGCGCGGTCCTCTCGAGCGGCGCCGCGCTCGCGCTGGTTTATGCGCTGGTGAACGCACCTGACGTCGGGTGGGGCTCGGCGCGGACGGTTGCAACGCTGGCCGGGGCTCTCGTGATGCTGATTGGGTTCGTCCTCAATGAGCAGCGGCACCGTGATCCTCTCTTCCCTCTGTCGATCCTTCGGATCAAGGGCGTGGCAGCGGCGGACGTGACGCAGATCATCGCGCAGGCCGGGTTCCTCTCGATGTTCTTCTTCATCACGCTTTACATGCAGGAGGTTCTCCGGCTCTCACCGATTCAGGCTGGTGCGGCCTACATTCCGGTCACCGTCTGCGTTGGTATCGCCTCAGTTACCGCGACGAAGCTCCTCCCGCGGATAGGCACGCGGCCTCTGATCATCACCGGCACGCTACTAGGTGCCGCTGGCGTCTTCTGGCTGTCGCGAATCTCCGTGGGCGGCTCGTACGTGTCGGACATACTCCCGGGCCTAGTGGTCATGGCGCTCGGCCTGGGAGCCGTGTTCGTCGGTGTCCAGACCGCAGCAAACGCGGGGGTCCCGCCCGAGCAGGCAGGGCTCGCCGCCGCACTCGTGACCGCCGGGGCGACGCTCGGTGGAGCGCTGGGGCTCGCGATCTTCAGCGCAGTGGCGACCAGCGAGACCCACCACATGCTCGCCGCCCACGCTTCACAACCCGACGCGTTGACGGCCGGATTCCGGCACGCGTTGTTCGCTTGCAGCATGTTCCTGGTCGCCGCGGCAGGAATCGCTTCCCGGGTCACCAACACGCGCGGGGAGCCGGGCGCTGAGACGGCGGCGAGCGGCGCGTCGAGACCCCCCACATCGGTCGTCGTCGACATCGCCTGATTCTCGGCTCGCCTAAAGCACCTATCCCGGTCCCTTTCGAGGGGCCGGGATTTCGCTTTCTGCTCGCAAGCCCCTACCCGTCGCGTGACGCAGATCGCGGCGGTGCTTGCCGTGGACCGTTGCGGCGTGCATTGCCCCGCAGGTCGTCTGGCAGATCCGGACTGTCGCCGACGGACCGTCGACGAGATGCGATGACGGCGGCTAACCGCCACCGAGCCCACCCTGGCGGCGGGCCTGAGGCGACCCGGTGCGATCTCGGGCCCGCCAGCTTGGCCGTCACCCCTGGTTATGCCCGCCAGTTGACGGGCGCTGAGGGCGACAGAGATCAGCGCGCGAATCTCCGCGGACTTGTCCAAACGTCGCGCCCGCTGGCGTCGTCTGGGTGGAGACGGCAATAACACCGGCCCACGACAGGGAGTTGAAGAATGTCTAACTATGTATTCGTTTACAGGGCGCCGACGGACTACGACCGTGAGAACGGGGACAACTTCGCCGCGTGGCAGGCTTGGTTCGAAGAGCTCGGCGCAGGTCTCGTTGACGAAGGCAAGCCCGTTTTCACCCGGACAGTCGGGAACTCCGCGTCGGACACGGTGCTCGGCGGTTACTCGCTGATCAGCGCTGATGACCTCGAGCAGGCCGTCGCGCTCGCCGGCTGAGATGCTTCGCGCGATAGGCGAGCGTACGTCGGTAGCGCGACAGACGCCCACGGGAACGCCGACGGCACGGTCTGTCGTCGGGCGGCACGCGCTCGCCGTTTCGTCTTGCCTGGCTTCGAGGAAATCTCACTCGGTCGCGTCGAACGGCCTCGTCTTGGTAATAGCGGCAGTCAGCCGCCCGAACAGAAAGAGATATCTCATGGCAACCTTCCTACTCTCATATCGCCATCCGACGAATTACACCGGCTCAGCCGAGATCGCGGCCCGCTGGGCGGCCTGGTTCGAAGAGCTGGGTACCAGCGTGGTGGACCTCGGCAACCCGGTGTTCACACGAAGCGCGCTCGGGACCTGCGGACCCGACACGGCGCTCGGTGGCTACAAGTTGATCGCCGCCGAGGACCTCGACGAGGCAGTCGCCTTGGCGCGGGGATGTCCACTCCTGCAAGAAGGCGGCGGCGTCGAGGTGGGCGAGCTCACGCCTGTTTCCGGCCGTGAGCATCCCGCCCGCGTCTTTTGAGCCGTCCGCCAGGTGGCGCCGTCGCACGTCGGCCTCGAGTCGTGACAGGAGCGACTTCGGGGTCGGCGACGACCTGGCGGAGGCCTCAGACAGCGTGCTGAACGCGCTGGCTCGAGCGCTTCAGCTCGACGACGCAGAGCGCGCTCACCTCTTTGACCTCGCACGCGCGGCGCGGCCCATCGCACCGCCCCACGCCGGCGGCCGGCCAAGCACCGCATCCGCCCCTCCGTGCAGCAACTGCTCGACGCGATGACCGACGCCGCCGGGCACATCGGCAACGAGCGCCTTGACATCCTCGGCGCCCAAGACGTGCCGCCCACTCTTGCGGCGAGCCTGCCGATTCCGACCCGCGCAAGGCGCATGATCTAAAGGTAGCGAGCGCCAGCGCGACGAGAAGTGTGATGGCCGGTCGGCGCCTTTGACAGCAGCCACTGTTTGGTTCTTGATCTCGAACACCTGACGTTGGGCGTGCGAGATCAAGAACCACCCAGGGCTCGCGTCTAGGTGGGCCGGTTAGGCCTGTAGACACGAGATCCGCGACCAATCCGTTGAATGGATGCATGCTAGGCAGACTCGACGTCGGTTGGGATCACGGTTAAGTTCTGAAGGAAGCACACTGCGTGAATGATGAGCGCCGCGTCCTGCGCCAAATGGTCGTGCGCAATCATGTTGCGGAGGTTGGCGACGAGCAGGCCGATCGCCGCCGTGTCTCGCAGCCCTCCTGGCCCGACGGGACAGGCATCGTTCAGGTCCGTTGTCGCTGCCGGATTGTGCGGAGAGCAGCAGCCTCGACGAGAGTGCTGGCTGGGCGAGGAAGCAGAAGGCGAGCGTTCAGCTCTGTCGCGAGCCGGATCGCTGTTGAGCTCGGTTGCACCTACGCTCTCAGCGATGGCCCAATCTGACACTCTGCCGTCAACCGGAGCGCTAGAGGCAGTCCGGCGCCTGGCCGGCTCATCGGCCGCGATCCTCACTGTCACGCGCCTTGAGGGCGGCCAGCACGCAGACACGTGGAGGATCGACACCGAGCATCCCGCGTTTAGCGCGGTCGTCCGGCAATTCCCTGTTGCGGACTCTGCTGGCGGGCACGAGCAGCGCGTGCTGCGGACTCTCGACGGCCTTGGGGGCCTGGCCCCGGTGCTGCTCGGCGGCGACTTGAGCGCCCAGTGGTCAGAGCACCCGACCTCTGTGATCAGCTCACTCGACGGCCATGCGGACATCACTCCGACCGATCCCGAGAGGTGGGCGCACGAACTCGGTCATGCGCTCGCCGTGGTGCACGCGCTGCCGAGCCAGCGGCTGGCGGGATTGCCGAGCCTATTCGATCACAGCGGAAACTCTCAGGCTGCCTTGAACGGCCCGCTGGCGGCAGAAGTTCGGTCTCGCTGGGCGCAGGTCACGGCTGCACCGGAGGTCCTCACCCACTCCGACTACTGGTCAGGCAACGTCGTCTGGCGTGATGGAAGGCTCACGGGCATCGTCGACTGGTCTGGCGGGGCACGTGGCCCACGCGGCTTCGATCTGGGTTGGTGCCGGCTCGATCTCGTTCTCCTGTTCGAGGAACGAATTGCCGACGTCTTTCTCAGGGCCTATGAAGCCGCAAGCGCCCGGTCCATCGGCGACATGGTCCTCTGGGATGGCTGGGCGGTGGCGCGCTCGCACCATGGGGTCGAGACGTGGGTTGCGAACTACGCGCCCCTTGGACGGACCGACCTCGACGAACGCGAGCTCCGGCAACGCCACTCGCGATGGACGACACGTCTCCTGGAACAAACCCGTGGGCATGATCGCTGAGCGCAGACTGCTCTTTCGACGAAAACTCGACACTGTGGACGACCTCGCTGCGCGGTCGGCCTCCAATTTATGGGCCAACCCTCTATACAGCAGCGGCAACTGCGGTGATCGGCCGCAGGACCCGCCTTCGGCACCCCTGACGTCTCCCGTGCGCTCCTCCCGCTCGTCCCAACGGCCGAGCGCCGAGGTTGAAGGTTTCAGGAAGGAAGTGGTGCGAGGGGCGTCATGGGTAGAAGACCGCTCTTCCTCATTTCGATCCCGGGAGCCCCACTATGCGCAAGTCAGCTGAGTCCGCTCCGGCCGCCAACGGCGGCGCGATCCCAATCGCACCAACCAAACAGTCGATCGGGTCGCTAAGTCGCCGGTCGTTCCTGACCACAGGACTCGCGGTCGGCGCCGCCGCGAGCCTGGGACCGCTGGGCCATACTGCGGCGGCGCTCGCCGACTCGCCGAGTTCGGCTCTCACGAGCGGCGACGCCGCGATCCTCCGCTTCCTCGCCGCCGCCGAGCTCATCGAGGCGGATCTGTGGCAGCAGTACAACGAGCTCGGCGGAATCCAGGACGCCGAGGAGCCGGGGGGCACCGGGAGCCGGCGGTATACCGCGGCGTTGTCGAAGCTCGACGCCGACATGGCGCAGTACATCCACGACAACACCGACGACGAGATCAGCCACGCCGTCTTCATCAACGCCTACCTCGCGTCAAGGGGCGCGGAACCCGTCGACCTGGACCCGTTCCGCACGTTGCCCAGCAGCAAGGCGAGCGGCGCTCGGCAGATCGGGCGGCTCACAAACCTGATGGAACTCACGGTCGACACGAGTTGGTACACGCGCTACCGCAGCGGCACGGAAAACCCCGATTTCGGCGACACCTTCCCGCAGGCCGTGCCTGGCTTGAGCGAAGGCAGGTTTCCGGCGATTCCGCGAGACGATCGTGACCTCAGGCCAAAAGACCACATCCAGGCGATCGCCAATACGGCCGGGTTCCACTTCTGCACGATCGAGCAGGGGGGAACGAGCCTCTATCCCCAGCTCGCCCAGCGCGTAACCGACCCTGAGGTGCTGCGCGTCCTGCTGAGCATTGGTCCCACCGAGGCGATGCACTTTCAGACGTGGCACGACAAGGCCGGCAACGCGCCTCCCTTGACCGATCCGACCAACGGGTTGGTGTTTCCTGACCTGAACGCTCCACCTCTTGGTGGCGAGGAGTTTCAGACGAATCTGATCATGCCCGAGCCGACGATCTTCCTGAAGAAGTCGCTCCCGGCATGCTCCATCGTTCGTCCGACGAAGACCACTGGGGCCGCGATAGGTGCCCTCAAGGCGCTCACGTCCGACGGTCTGTTCATTGGCCAGTCAAAGGCCTTCTTTGACGCGGCGAAGGAACTGGCAGCCGCGGCAGACACTGCAACACGCGGAGCGTAGGCCCTCCAGCTCTGACGCGCGTCATCGACAAGATGGAGGAGCTGGCTTCGTCCGGCGCGAGCGCCCCGAGGACAACCGGCGCGTGGTGACGATCCTCACTGTCGTCACGCGAGCTCGAAGACCGCCTCAGACGCGCGAAACGGCATGCGCACCAAGGTGCTCCGGCGCACCCTTGGCGCGAAACGGTCGCTCGCTCGCGGCCACGCTCGTCGGATCAAGCTTCTGCAGGGTGGGACCGGAGACGAGCACCTCGCCCGGTTGCGCCACCTCGGCCAGGCGCGCGGCGATGTTCACGTCAACCCCGAAGTAGTCGCGCCCGACCTTGCGGGGGCGCCCCAGGTGGATGCCCGTGCGAAGACGAGGCTTGTAGCCGTCGACCTCGATCGCCGCAACCCGCTCGCAGCCCTCAAACGCGGCCTGCGCGGCGCTATCTGCGTCACAGAACGCACCCATGAGCCCATCGCCAAGCCGCTTTACGACCTCGCCGCGACGGCCGAGGATCGGCGGCTCGATTGCGTTGCTGACCTCGCGCAGGAGCCGAATCGCAAGCTCGTCGCCCGCCTCCAACGCCCAGGTCGAGAAGCCGACCAGGTCTGTGAAGAGAACGGCGATATCGACTTCTCCGCGCCCGCGCCCCTGGGACTCGGCGAGTCTCTGCCAGCCTTGGAGCACTGTTGCGCCGAGCTCTCCCATGACGCCAGGCTCTTCGGTCCGCAGCGCAGCGAGTTGGCGAAAGGCGACGTCCATAGGACGCCCCTGAGGCGTCGACAACCGATCGTCCAGGGCCGGCTCGTCGCCCATTGCAAGCAGCCGCGCGCGGCGGGCGGAGCGGACCAGCGCAGGGCTGCGATTCAGCTCACGGACTCCCGTGGAAAGTCGCTTCCAGCGAGGATGGGCGCGACCCGCGGACACCGTGGGAGACTAAATCAGGAAGGATCTCAGCGGGCGACCGCCCAGGCGATCTGACCGAGTCCCGGAAAGCCGAGCGCTTCGGCAGTAGCCCCGGTTAGGTCCCACTCGCGGCCGGCGATATAAGGACCGCGGTCGATCACCGGGACGGTCAGGCTGCGCCCGGCGTAGCTGAACGTGATCAGCGTGCCGCACGGTGCGGTCTTGTGCGCGACGCCGAGCTGGGCGCGACCAAGCACGCCGCCGCACGCCAGCCCGAGCCCGTAGTCGCGGAACACGGACGCCACGCTCACCTGCACGCCCGACCTCAGCTCCTGCGTCCACGGGAGCAGACCCGCGAGGTTCGCGGCGGCGGCGCTCAGCTGACGCTTTCGTTCTTCGTGCTGGATCGCTTCCACCTGAGCCAGCTCGCTGCGCACCTGGGCATCGGAGGGGGCGCCCGCCGCCGGTCGGAAGGCCGCTGGGACCGGGTGCGCGGGCGCTATCGGTTGCCGGGTCTTCGCACGAGAGGGAGCGACCGGGGACGCAGAGCTCGCCGCCGAGGAGCCGCTCGCGACGACCGGCCTCCCTGCGACCGACGATTGGGATGGAGCGGCGCTCGTGGAATGTGGCTGCTGTTGCTTGATCGGACCCGCAGCCGAGGATCCGCAGCCATAGATCTGCAACGCGGCGAGCATGAGCGCGAGCCGCGAGGCACCGGATGCACAGCTCGCGCTCCATCGGGACACCGCAGGATTGTGACGGGCGCGCCGGTAGGCCCGTCTGCGTCACGCGGCGAGACGGCTCAACGCACCTGGTAGACGCCCGCGCCCCTTGCCCTCAGGACCGCGCGGCCGCTCAGACCCGTACCCAGGTCTCGCCGTCCTCGACGCGCGCCAGCGCTCCTGAGCTGCGCGTACCGAGGAGCGTGCTCGCGGCGAATTGCGCGGCGAGCCCGTCGAACAGCGCATGCCGTTTGAGCATCGCGTGCCCGCCGCCGTCGATCGCGATGTAGCCGACCTCAGCGACGCTGCTCAGCCTCTCGGCCAGCGCCGCCGACCGCTCGGGCCTGGCGATGCGGTCCTTTGACCCGTGGACGATCAGGATCCGCTCGCCCGACAGCCCATCGGGGACGTCAGTGGGATAGACCCACGGCGCGAGCGCCACGACGCTGCGTACCTCTGGTCGGTTGGCGCTGAGAAGCGCCGCACGGCCGCCGAGCGAATGACCGACCAGGCACGTCGGCAGTGGTTCGCCGAGCCTGGCGGCGACCTCCTCGAGGGCCCAGTCAGTGTCGTGCACCGGCGTATGGTGTGCGTCCCAGCCACGTCTCGAGTTGAGCAGACGAAAGACGGCGAGCCTGCTAGCGCCGGCTCGAGCGATCCGGCGAGCGACCGGGATCATCCGCAGCACCGACAGCTGGGCCGGGCTGACCATCGTGTTGGCGCGTCTGCTTGCGCCACCGTGCAGCACGAGGACGACCGCGACCGGCCGGTCCGGCACGACGGCGGCGATCAGCCTCGGCTTCAACTCCATCGCTGCGTCTTCCTATCGCCCCAAAGATCGGCTCAACGCGCAGCACCCTAGGCCACGTGCACGATCTATGCCGACGTGCGCCCCGACCCGATCAACACAGAGCCCGCGAACACGATTCCATCCCCGTCGCGAGTCGACGCATTCGCGCCCGCACTGATTGCGCGCTCGGCGATTTCCTGACGGACATCAGGCTCCATCCCGGCCAATGCGATCGCGAGAGGCCCCGCAAGCTTCGGCACGCGCTCCCACCACGCCTCCAGCGAGTCTGCGTGCATCGGAGTCTCGACAGCCTCTATCCGGATGTCTTCCAAGCCGCCCTCCAGGAGGGCGGACTTCAGCAGCTCCGGTTCGTCGAGCGAGAACGGTCCGCGAACGTTGGGCGGCGGGAACGGTAGGCCGAACTGCTCGCCGACCGCATCCAAGACCCGCCCGAGCCACGGGTTCTGCTCCCGCGGCCCCCAGGTCATTGCGGCGTACCGCCTCCCGGGCTTCAGGACGCGTCCCGCCTCACGCACAGCACCGCCGGCGTCCTCGACGAACATCAGGCCATGCCGGCTGATCGTGGCATCGAAGCTCGCGTCTGCAGCCACGATCTCGCTTTGGTCGAAGACCGATGTTCCGACCTGCGGGCGCCTGCTCGCTCTGCGCGCGGCCGCCGCGACCATCCCAGCGGCGACATCCGACAACACGACTGAGCCGCTCGGGCCCACACGCTCGGCCGCCGCCAGGCCGGCGCCACCGGGACCGCAAGCCAGATCGAGCACGGCGTCGCCCTCGCCAACGCCAGCCGCGTCCAACAGCGACTCGGTCGCCAGCGCGAGCTGGTCATCCACGAATTGAGCGCTCGCCTCCCATCCCGGCGCGACGCTGTTCCACATCTCGGACATCCCATGGCCATCTTCTCACCTGCGCCGTGCGACTACGCTTGCGAGCCCGAACGCAAGCCCTCCTGAGCAACTCCAGACACCTAAACCGCATGAACGACACCCCCTGCCCCGACGCGCCCCGACGCGCCCCGATCCTCGACGCGCTCGGCGTGACCGCCGACGCCGTCGCGCGCACGGAGGAGACGCTCGAGCTCGCCGCGCGCCATCTCGACCCGTCGCTCGTCGACGTGCTGCGCATCCTCGGCTTCGACGAGCAGTACGCCACCGCGCGCGGGTCCTACCTCTACGATGCCGCCGGCCGCGCGTACCTCGACTTCCACACTGGCGAGGGGTTCTCCAGCCTCGGCCACAACAATCCCGACGTGCGCGAGGTCCTGCAGGCGACGCTCGCGGCCGACCTCGTCGACGGCGTGCAGATCCACTACTCGCCGCTGGCGGGCATGCTCGCCGAGGCGCTGACCCAGCGCCTGCCGCGAGGGCTCGACGCAGTGTTCTTCACGAGCACGGGCGCCGAGGCGGTGGACTCGGCGATGAAGTTCGCCCGCGCGGCGACGGGCCGGCCGCGCCTCATCTCCTGCGACAACAGCTTTCACGGGGTCACGCTCGGCCCGCTGTCGCTGGCCGGCGACGAGTTCTTCAAGGAGGGCTTCGGCCCGCTGCTGCCCGGCTGCGAGCGCGTCGCGTTCGGCGACCTCGACGCCTTGCAGGCGCAGCTGCGCAAGAAGGACGTCGCCGCCTTCATCGTCGAGCCTATCCAAGGCCGCATGGTGACGCTCCCGCCCAAGGGCTATCTGCGAGCCGCTCAGGAGCTGTGCCGCCGCTACGGGACGCTGTTCGTCGCCGACGAGATCCAGACCGGCCTGGGCCGCACCGGCAAGTGGTTCGCGCTGGAGCACTGGGACCTTGAGCCGGACTTCGTGTTGGTCGGCAAGGCGCTCAGCGGCGGCTACATGCCGGTCGCCGCGATGGTCACAACCCGAGAGATCTACCAGAAGGCCGTGGGAACGCTTGAGCGCTCCTACGTGCATCAGTCGACTTTCGGGCGCAACCGCCTCTCGATGGCGGCGGGGCTGGCCACGATGCGCATCATCGAGCGCGATCGCCTGGTCGAGCACGCGGCGCAGATGAGCGGCGTGCTGCTAGAGGGCCTCGAGGAGCTGCAGCAGCGCTATGAGATGGTCAAGGAGATCCGCGCCAGCGGGCTGATGATCGGCATCGAACTGTGCGCGCCGAGCTCGCGCGTCGCACGGCTGAACTGGCGCTTGATCCACATGGCTAGCGAGGGGCTGTTCCCGCAGCTGATCGTGATCCCACTGCATCGCGACCACGGCGTGATCACGATGGCCGCGGGTAAGAACGACGTGATCAAGCTGCTGCCGCCGCTCACGCTCTCCGCGAGCGAGGCGCGCGACTTTCTCGGCGCGCTCGACACCGTGCTCGCCGATTGCCACGGCGCGGCGAGCAAGAACTGGGGCGTGGTGCGCGAGATTGCGACCGCGACGCTGCGTCGCCGTCCGCCACAGACCTCGCCCGCGAGCGACTGGACGGCGCGTCGCGGCAAGCCCGTCGATCCTTCGCGCGACGACGTGTGCCTGGTCACCGGCGCCACCGGCTTCGTCGGCGGCCGCCTCGCGCAGCGCCTGGCGCAGGAAGGCCGCTCGGTGCGCTGCCTCGTGCGCGCGAGCAGCGACACCTCGCTGCTCGACGATCTCGACGTCGAGATCGCCGTCGGCGACCTGACCAGCGCTCGCTCGCTCGCTCGCGCCGTCGACGGCTGCGACTACGTCTTTCACTGCGGTGCGCTCGTGTCCGACTGGGCGACCAAGCAGGAGATCGCGCAGACCAACGTCGATGGCACGCGCAGCCTGCTCGAGGCCTCAGTCGGCGCGTCCGTGCAGCGCTTCGTCCATTTCAGCACCACGGACGTCTACGGCTATCCCGACGTCGCCGGCGTCGACGAGATGTACGCCGCGACACGGTTTCGCAACTGGTACGCGCAGACGAAGCTGAAGGCCGAGGGCGAGGTGCGCCGCACCGAACGGGCGCATGCCATGGACGCCGTCATCCTGCGCCCGGCGACCGTCTACGGACCCGGATCGATCGACGTCGTCGGTGAGATCGCCCGCGCGATCCGCGGACGCAACATGCTGCTCGTCGACGGAGGGCGTGCGGTGGCCGGCCTCTGCTACGTCGACAACCTGCTCGACGCCGCCGTCCTCGCGCTTGGCCACGAGGCCGCACCCGGCCAGGCCTTCAACGTCACCGACGGTCTCCCGGTCACCTGGCGGGAGTTCGCCGACGGCCTGTCCGAGGGCCTCGGCTGCTCAAAGGTCCGCTGGAGCGTCCCCTACTGGATGGCCAGCGGCGTCGGGTTCTCGCTGGAGCACGGCTACCGCCTGCTGCGCACGACGACCGGCCTCAGCTCACCGCCCCTGCTTTCGCGCCAAGCCGTGCAGGTGCTCGGCAAGAACCAGGACTTCAGCAACCGCAGGGCGCGCGAGATGCTCGGATGGGTGCCGCGCGTCGAGTATTCGGCGGGCCTGGAGGCGACCCTCGCCTGGCTGAAGGCCGACTACTTCAAGGCCGCCTAGAAAGCTCAAGGCCGCCTACCAGTCCCATCTGACTTCCCTCGGTCCTCGATTTGCACGAATTGCAGGCAAAACGCAATTCCCCCCAATCGCGTCGGCCAAACCTCCTACGCGGCCAGCCCGGACTCCTTGGCGAGCGCCGGCCTACCCGCGCGCTCGCGCTTGGACTCATACATCGCGCGGTCGGCGCGCGCGATCAGCGCCTCGGCGTCGATCGCTTCGCCGCTCGACCAGGCCACGCCGATGCTCGCCTGACGACCGCCCGCCGACAGTGCGACGTCCCTGCGCAGCACGTCGGCGATTCGCTGCGCGAGGGCCACCGCAGGCTCCTGGCCGCCGATCTGCGGGCACAGGACCAAGAACTCGTCGCCGCCGATCCGGCCCACCAGATCCTGCTCGCGCACCGCCGCCCGCAGGCGTTCTGCGACGCGCCGCAGCAGCTGGTCGCCGGCGGCGTGTCCGTGCTCGTCGTTGACCTGCTTGAAGCCGTCCAGGTCCATGAACAGCACCGCGCGTTCGGCGCGCCGCTGCCCACTTGCGATGTTCGCCTGCAGCGCGCGCATGATCGCCGCGCGATTGCAGCAGCCGGTGAGTTCGTCTGTCGTCGCGCGGTGGCGCAGCTCCTCGCGCATGCGCGTGCTGTCGGTGACGTCGGCGACGCATGCGATCGCGCCGCTGACGCTCCCGTCCTCGTGCGTGAGCGAGCGCAGCCCGATCGTGCAGTAGCCGGGCTCGTCGCTTGAGGGCATGCGCAGGGCGACCTCGAGATCCACCGGCGAGCCGTGTCGCAGCACGCGCGCGATCGCCTCTTCCAATGCGGGGCGGTCGGCCGCGACCACCGATTTCAGCTGCGCCTCGATCGTGCCCACGGGTTCTGTGCCGAAGATCTCGTGCAGCCGGTCGTTGGTGTAGACGACGCGGCCGTGGGCGTCGATCTGGAACAGCCCCACGGGCACCGCCTCGGCGAGCTGGTCGAGCAGCTGCTCGCGCGCGCGCAGCGCCTCGTGCGTGGCCATCTCGTCGGAGATGTCGACCATCTCGCAGACGACGCACCCGTGCTCCGGGTCGTCGAGCAGGTTGTGGTTGGTCACCTCGAACCACGTCCACGAGCCGTCCTTGGCGCGCAAGCGCTGACGGATGCGGGCGGCCGGCCCAGGCTGCGCGAGCATGCGCATCCAGTTGTCGATCGCCAGCGAATGGTCGTCGGGGTGCACGAACTCCAGCCAGCGCTGGCCCTGCATCTCCGTGGCGCTCCAGCCGAGGATCTCGCTCGTCGCCTCGTCGATCACCGTGACGATGCTCAGCTCGGACTTGCGCACGCTGGCAAAGCGCGGGGCCGAGCTGGGCGGCTCGGCGGCGCCCTCGATCCGGGCGCCCGAATTGCGCCCGACGAGCATCGTCAGTACGACGCCGTGGGCCTCGCGCAGGTCCAGCCCGAACAGCGTCATCTCCTGTGAGTACCCGGGCGGCTGAAAGACGCAGCGCCCGGCGCCCGTGGCGAGGATCCGATCCCAGTTCTCGACGAGTCGCTGGCGCGTGTCGTCGTCGAGCCCCTCCAGGCCCGAGCGGCCCTTGAGCACGGGGTTCTGCTTCAGGTGCAGCGACTCCGGCATGTCGACGAATATCCCCGTCGAGGACAGCGCCGATACGGGCGCCTCGGGATACGCGCTCAGCAGCGCCTGCAGCGTTAGCTCCAGTCGCTCGGCGTCGAGCCGCTCCGCGCCGCGGGTGTCGAACACGTCTCCCGGCGCTTGCGACACGTCGCCGGTCGCTTGCGCTGCCGTTCCGGCGCTTGCACGCTCGCGAGCCTTCAGCCCCACGGCTGGGCCCGACGCTTGCGCTGTCGCATGCTCAGGACGCACTCGCATCTGATCGACGCACGCGCGGCGTAGTTGAGATTGGCCGCGCGCGCTGGACGATCGAACGGCGGTCGCATCGCCGCAAGCGCAGGCGGTCGCGTGCCTGTCGCGTGCCTGAAGGCGCGCTCTCCTGGACCGCGTTAGCGTGCACGCGGTGCACGCGCTGCCCGAGCCCTTCGTCCACGAGCTGCGCGTGCGCAACGGCGAGTGCGACCCGCAGGGCATCGTCTTCAACGCCAACTACCTGCTGTATTTCGACGTTGCCTTCACGGAGCTGTGGCGGGCGGCGGTCGGGCCGTGGCAGGAGATGGTGCAGAGCGGCGTCGACGCGGTCGTGGCGGACGCGAGCATCTCCTTTCGCGCGCCGGCGCGCTTCGACGACGAGCTGCAGCTGCGCGTGCTGATGACGCGCATCGGCACGACCTCGCTGACGACGCAGATCGAGGTCGTGCGCGAGGACGCCGTGCTCGTCAAGGGCACGCTGCGCCATGTCTGTGTCTCCACAGACACGTGGAAGAAGACCGACGTGCCGGACTGGATCCGCGGCGGGCTGCGACGCTTCGCCGCCGCAGACGCCGAGCGCGACATCGAGTAGGCGGGCGCGGGCGGCA
Source organism: uncultured Solirubrobacteraceae bacterium (assembly GCA_963706615.1). Classification (GTDB taxonomy): domain Bacteria; phylum Actinomycetota; class Thermoleophilia; order Solirubrobacterales; family Solirubrobacteraceae; genus Palsa-744. The sequence goes on from OY970163.1 coordinate 318,891, forward strand.
GGCGGCGGGGGGCCGGGCGGCGCGGGCGGCGGGGCGGCACGATCGGCGCCTCGCACACCGGCGGAAGCGCAGGCAGCGCTGCAGGCGCCACACGGGTCGCTCGTGCGCTTACGATAGGTGTGAGCAATCGGGCACTTGCCGGCACTGGGGGGAAGTCGTGCGGGCGGTGGGTCTTGGTTTGGGAGAGCGAGGATGACGGACACGGGAGCGATTTCGAGGGTTGCGCCGAAGCTGGAGCGAGGACGGCGCCCGGCGCTGAACAGACGCGAAGTGCGCGCGGCGATCCACGCCGAGGCGGGGCTGTACGTCGTCGGCGGCCTGCTCTGCTCGACGGCGCTGCTGATCCCGCACGTGCGCGCGCCGGAGGCCGTGGCGGCAGTCGGCGTCACGGCGCTGGCGGTCGCCGCGGCTCTGTTCGTCGCCGCGCAGCGCGAATACGGCGGCCTGACGCTCGCCTTCGCCGGCGACCTGTGGGGCGTCGTGCTCGTCGCCGTGCTGTGCGCGTCGGCGGGCGGCGCGAGCAGCCCGTTCGCGCTGATCTACCTGTTCGCGATCGGGCACGCGGCGGGCTTTCAGCCGCGCGCGCGCTATCTCGCCGTGCTCGCCGTCGCGCTGATCGCGTTCCTTCTGCCGTTGGCCTACGAACGCGTCCCGGAGACGTTCGGCGCGGTGGCCTGCGTGGGGATCGTGCTCGCCGTGCTGACCACAGCCGTGATCCACCTGGCGCTCGACGGCTTGCGCGAACATCGCCGGCGGCTGAAATTCCTGATCGACGCGACGGCGTCGTTCGACACCTCGCTGGATCCTGCCGAGGCGCTGCGCAACCTCGCGCGCGCGGCGGTGCCCGAGCTCGCGGAGCTGTGCGTGATCGACCTGCTCGATCGCGACGGCACGATCGGGACATCGGTCGCCGCCGCCGTCGACCCTGGCGTGGCAGAGGGCGTGGAAACACTGCGCAGGCAGCTGCCGCTCGATCTCGGTGGCAGCCATCCGGTGGCGCGCGCGCTCGCCGGCGGCGTTCCGTGCGTGGTCGAGGACCTGACCGACGAGCGCGAGCTGGCGCAGGCCGCGCAGAGCGACGAGCACCAGCGCTTCATGCGCAGCGCGGGCTACGGCTCGGCGGCCGTCTTCCCGATGATCGCGCGCGGGCGCACGCACGGAGCGATCTCCTTCCTGCACGTGCGCAGCGAGGCGCGCTACGGGCGGGGCGTGCTCGCGGTGCTCGAAGACCTCAGCGGGCGCGCGGCGATGGCCTTCGACAACGCCCGGCTGTACGCCGAGCGCACGCACGTCGCGCAGACGCTGCGCCGCAGCCTGATGCCTTCGGTGCTGCCCGCGATCCCGGGCCTGCAGCTGGCGAGCTTCTTTCGCCCGCTCGGCGCCGGCAGCGAAGTCGGCGGGGACTTCTACGACGTCTTCGGCGACGAGCGCAGCTGCTGGCTGGTCGTCGGCGACGTCTGCGGCAAGGGCGCCGAGGCGGCCGCGCTGACGGGCTTTTTGCGCCACACGACGGTCGCCTACGCACGCGACGCGACGAGCCCGAGCACGGTGCTCGCGCGGGTCAATCGCGTGATGCTCGACCAGGACTTCGAAGGCCGTTTCGCGACGGCGATCCTCGTCAACCTGCGCATCTCCGATGGCGAGGTCGCCGTGACGATCGCTTCGGCCGGACATCCGGCCGCGCTGCTCACGCGCAGCGACGGCTCGACGGCGCAGTTCGGCGAGCGCGGCTCGCTGCTCGGCGTGTTCGCCGACCCGCAGATCGAGGAGGCCTCGACGGTGCTGCGCACGGGCGACTCGCTGGCGCTGTACACCGACGGGCTGATCGAGGCGCACGCGCCCGCCCGCACGGTCACGCCCGAGCAGATGGCCGACGAGCTCCAGCGCCGCTCGCCGGCGGACGCGCAGGAGGCGATCGACGCGCTGCTCGGCCTCGTCGAGCTCGACGAGCACGTGCGCGACGACATCGCGATCCTCAGCGCGCGCATCGTGCCGGTCGCCGCGGCCGTCGCGCAGCTGCACAGAGCGCCGCCGACGCGCGCGAGCGGCCCGGCGCTCGCCGGCCCCGACCAGGCCGAGGGCGCCGCTTAGAGCGTAGGCGCCGCGTAGAGCGCAGGCAGGGCGTAGCGCGCGCGTGGGCGCGCTCAGGGTGCGGGCATCGCGCCGGCGATTGGCTGCTTGGCGGCCGTGCCGAGGACCTGCGCCTGCGCGCCTGCGCCGGCGGTCGTCCAGCTCGCCGTGAGCGACTCGGCGCGAATACCGGCCGACTTGACGGTGAGCGTGGCGAGCGCCGTCTGGCCGTCGGCTGGGTTCGCGGCTGGGGCGAGTGCGACGGTGCCGCTCACGGCCACGCCGGGCACCAGCTGGTCGCGCTGGAGCATAAGCAGCGAGCCGTTGCGCGCGGCGGTCACCGAGCCGCCGGCCAGGCCGCGGTCGCTGTGCGCTTCGATCGCCTGATAACGCGAGACGGCGTCGCCGGCGGTCTGCACGGCGGCGGCCGCCGCCTGCAACTGCAGCGCGGACGCGCCGTTACCCGAGGACGCCTGCAGCGGCGGCTGTTCTGAGAGCTGTGCGGGATACACGCCGACGCTGTGGATCGGCGCCACGGCCGGCGCGCAGGAGGCGTCGAGCGAGTCGATCGCCTGCGGGGCGGCGACGAAGCCGCGCACGAGCGTCGAGGCGCATTCGGTGTCGCCGGCACCGACGACGTGCGTGGAGTTGGCCAGCTCCACGAAGCGCGCGTGCCCGCCGATCTGCGCGAGCACCTTGCCGGCGTCGACCGGCGGCGTCCAGGTGTCCAGTTCGCCGCCGAGCACGAGCACGGGCAGCGACGGCGGGAACAGCGGCCCGGCGCCGTCGGTGGGCGGCTGGGCGACGGTCGGGCTCGGCCAGCCGATGCACACCGAGAAGGCCTCGGTGTTCTCGTTCTGGGAGATCCACTCGCCGGTGGAGAACGGCGAGAACGTCGCCGCCGGCAGCGCCGACTCGGCGGCGGCGAGTTCCGCGGCGCGCACCGATCCGGGGGCACTCATGTCGAACAGCTGCGGGTAGTCGACGCAGGCATCGGCGACATACAGCTCGACGGAGTATTCGCGCACGGGCGAGCCGAAGTAGCCCTCGTCGTTGTGTTCGCGCTGGGCATACAGGCGCAGCAGCGGCGCCGGGTCGTGCGCGGGGCCGAGCAGCGCCCGCGCGGCGGCGTCGAGCCCGCGATAGATCCTCGTGTCCTCGGCGGCGTCGCTGACCAGGTCGACGAGCCCGACGACGTTCATTTCGACTCGTTGCAGGGCGCCCGACGGGCCGGGCACGCGGCCGGAGACGGGGCTCGCACGCAGGCTCTGCGCGAGTTCGCCGATGCGCGCCCACGCTGAGCCCGGCTCGGCCTGCGCGCACGCCGCCGCGCGCGCACACGCTGCGTCGAATGCGGCGGGCATCGACTGCACAGTGCTGCGATACCACGGGTCGAGCTTGGCCGTCTGATAGGTCGAGTCGAGCACCACGCTGCGCACTAGGCGGGGAAAGCGCGCGGCGAAGACCTGCGCGAAGAACGAGCCGTAGGAGTCGCCGTAGAGGTCGACCTTCGCCAGCGCCAGCGCTCCGATCACGGCCGCCATGTCCCGCGCGGCGGGCGCCGAGCTGAACAGGTCCGACGCGTGCACCCAGCCGCCGCCGGGATAGCGCCAGCGGTGGTTGAGCTTCTCGGCGCAGCCGGCGGCGGCCTGCTGGAAGGCTTCGGAGCCGCTCGGGCCGGAAAAGCGCTGCAGCGCGCTACAGCGCAGCGGTTCGGATTCGCCGGTGCCGCGATTGTCGATCGCGAGCATGTTCCAGCGTTCCAGCAAGGGCCCGTACATTGAGCTGTAGCCGGCGTTGGCGCCGAGCGACTGGTAGGACACCGATTCGATCGACGGATAGCCGGGACCGCCCTCGACGGGAACGACCGTGCGCTTGGCCTGGCCGATCGGCGTCGCGCTCGCCGGATACCAGCGAAAGGCGATCGAGATGTGCGGTCCGTCCGGCCGCGCGTAGTCGAGCGGCACGGGCAGGCTGCCGCAGTAGGCGAGCGGCGCTTGTGCACACCGCGCGAGCGTCTGCGAGCCGACCTGCGCGGTCGCCGGCGCGTCGGCCTGGGCTGCAGCGGGCGCGTACGCGAGCGCCAGAGCGACGGCAACTGCCGGCGCGATGCCGCGTGGCCCCGGGGTGCGGGCGCCGCTCCTGCGATGCCTCGTCCACGCTCCCATCCAGGCTCGAAAGATATCCGCTTACGCGTGCGTCGCCGCTTGCCGTCCGCGAGCTGGCGCAGGACCGGTAGGCGACTCTGATAGACCCCGCAAGATGGGCGCCCCCGAGAAGCCGCCGCCCGCGCGCAGATGGACCCGGCACAGGCGCACCGGGGTGATCGTCGCGGCGGTGCTGCTGGCGGCGCTGCTGGCCTTCGCGCTGTCGCGCCTGGGATTGCACCGTATCGGCGACGCGCTGATCACCGCCAGGCCCGGCTGGGTGGCGCTGGCGTTCCTGCTGATGGGCCTCTCGCTCGTGCTGCGCTCGATCTCCTGGCACGAGACGCTGCGCGCGGCGCTGCCGCAGACGCGCATCCCCTGGCCGGCGGTCATGCGCGCGACGATGATCGGCGTGATGGCCTCGGCGGTCGTCCCGGGACGGGTCGGCGAGCCTGCCCGCGTGGTCGTGCTCACGCGCAGGCTCGTCGGCCCGAACAGGCGCCAGATACCGGTCGTCGCGGGCACGGTCTTCTCGCAGACGCTGATCAACCTGCTCGCGCTGGCGATCCTCGCGGCCGTGACGTTCACGAGCGTGCCGCTGCTCAGCGGCCACCCGGCGGGCATCGCCACGGCGATCGCCGTCCCGCTGCTGATCTGCGCGCTGGTCGTCGCCGGCCCGCGGCTGCTCGCCCTGGGCCAGCGCGCCCGATCGCAGCGCGTGGCGGGCGCCGCGAACGCCGTCGCCGGCGCCCTCGCGCTCGCGCGCCACGGGCTGATCGTATTCGCGCGCCCGCGCTATGGCAGCACGGCGGTCGCCGCGCAGCTGGCGGCCTGGGCGCTGCAGTGGCTGGCCTGCTACATGGTCATCCTCGCGCTCGGCCTGCAGCACAAGGCGGGACTGGCGGCGGCTGCGGCGGTCCTGCTGGCGGTCAACGTCTCAGCGATCCTACCGGCGACGCCCTCCAACGTCGGCGTCTTCCAGGCGGCGTGCCTCGTCGTGCTGACGGCCTACGGCGTCGGCGGCGGCCCTGGCCTGGCGTACGGGATCATCCTGCAGGCCGTCGAGGTGCTGACGGCGCTCGCGCTCGGAGTCCCGGCGCTGCTCGGCGAGGGCCTGACGTGGCGCGAGATCCGCGCGGAGTCCCAATCGGAGCGAGAACGCGAGCCGCCGGTTCTCGAGGAGCCGCCCGGCGGTGCGAGCTCGGTGGCGACCGACGCAAGCTCGGGGGCGGACAGCCCCGGCGGCGAGACGTCAGCCGGCCAGCGCGCGGAGTGACTGGCGCAGCGAGCTAGTCGTCTGCAGCACGGCCGTCGGCTCATAACCACAGTGGGCCATGCAGTTTTCACAGCGCGGGTCCTTGCCGCGCCCGTACTTGTCCCAGTCGGTCGTCTCGATCAGCTCTTTGTAGGTCTCGGTGTAGCCGTCGGCCATCAGATAGCAGGGGCGCTGCCAGCCGAACAGCGAGTAGCTGGGGATGCCCCAGGCGGTGCAGTCGAATTCGGCCTTGCCCTCGAGGAAGTCGAGGAACAGCGGGCTGTGGTTCAGGCGCCACTTCTTGCGCCGGCCTTCTGCAGAAGGCCTCCTTGAACAGCTTGCGCGTCTCGGTCACGCCGAGGAAGTGCTCCTGGTCGGGCGCTTTCTCATACGCGTAGGCCGGCGAGATCATCATTTCGTCGACCTCGAGGTCGTCGTTGAGGAAGTCGAGCACCTCGCGCACGGTCTTCGGCGAGTCGTGCGTGAAGAAGGTCGTGTTCGTCGTCACGCGAAAGCCCGCGGCCTTCGCCGCCTTGATCGCCGCGACGGCCTTGTCGAAGACGCCCTCACGCTCGACCGACGCGTCGTGGCGCTCCTGCAGGCCGTCCATGTGCACGGCCCAGGAGAAGTACGGGCTCGGCTTGAAGTTCTCGAGCTTCTTCTCCAGCAGCAGCGCGTTGGTGCAGAGGTAGACGAACTTCTTGCGTTTGATCAGCTCGTCGGCGATCACGTGGATCTCCGGGTGGATCAGCGGCTCGCCGCCGGCGATCGAGACCATCGGCGCACCGCTCTCCTCGATCGCGCCGATCGCCTGCTCGACGGGCATCCTGCGGCGCAGCTCGTGCTCGGGGTGCTGGATCTTGCCGCAGCCCGAGCAGGCCAGGTTGCACTGGAACAGCGGCTCGAGCTCGACGATCAGCGGGAACTTGTCGCGTTTGGCCAGACGCTGGCGCATCAAGTACCAGCCCATGCGCGTGCTCTGCCTGACTTTGGCTGCCATTCCCGTACCTTAGCCCTCCGTGTCCCAGGCTCCAAGCGCGACTGCCGAAGCGCGCCGCAGCACGCGTGCGGCGGTGAGCGCCCCGCCCAATGCCTGCGGGCGCATCAGCTCGTGACTGGGGCTGTCGAGCACGACGCGAACCACCGCGAAAGGACGCCCGGCGGCGCCCGCGGCGAGCCATGCCGACTCCATGTCGACAGCCCGCGCGCCGGCCGCGCGAAGCTGCTCGCGCCGCTCGCCGGTGGCGATCTTGGCGACGCCGACGATCGGGCCGCGGCGTACGCTCAGGCCCGCGTCGGCGAGCGCGTCGAGCAGTTGCTCGCCCCCGTCGCAGCTCGCACGCACCGGCTCGTGGCCCTCGTCGGCGGCTGCGAGCACCTCGTCGGCGACGATCACTTCGCCGGGCCGCGAATCGGCGTCCAGGCCGCCGCAGAAGCCGAGCACGAGCAGCGCGTCGCCGGCCTCGCGCGAGAGCGCCGCGGCGGCGGCGAGCGACTTGGCGGGCCCCATGCCCGTCTTGCGCACGTGCGCGCCGCGCACGGCCGAGCGGATCAGCGCCTCCTCCAGGGCCAGCGGCGCGGCGACGAGCACGCGGCTCATGCCGCGCCTGAGCCCGAAGCGCCGCCGGCGAACCGGGCCTGTGCGTGCTCCGGCGATTGGAGCGCCAGCGCCGCGAGCGTCTCCGCGGCGGCGGCGTGCCCGCTCAGCACGGCGCCCTCGAGCGTCGCCGGCCAGCCTGTGTCCGTCCAGCTGCCGGCGAGCACGAGGCCCGGGATCTGCGTGCGCGGGCCCGGCCGCAGCGTCGCCGTGCCGGGCGCGGCGCGGAACGTCGCGGCGTGCTCGCGCGTGGCGAGGAAGCGCTCGACGGTCGCGCCGCGCGCGGCCGGGAGCAGCTCCTCCAGCGCGGGCAGGTAGCGCTCGCGCAGCGCATCGACGCTCATCTGCATCTCCCGTTGCGCGCCCGACAGCGACACGGCCAGATACTGGCATCCCGCCGGCGCACCGGCGGCTGCGCTGCGGTCGAACACGTACTGCACGGGCGTGTCGACGCCGGCGGCGAACGGCTGCTCGCAGACGACGCGGTCATAGACGACGTGCAGGTTGACGATCGGCGAGACGCCGAGTCCCGCCAGCGAAGCCGCGAGCGCCGGCAGCAGCGGCGCCAGCAGCCCGGCGGCGCGCGCGTGGGGCAGCGCGACGATCACGGCCTCGGCGCTGAAGCCTCCCTCCCCTCCCTGCAGCTCGAACCCGTCGCCGCTGCGCTGAAGCCCGGCGGCGCGCCAGCCGAGGCGGTACTCGACGCCGGCGTCTGCCAGCGCGCGCTCGGCCGGCTCGCCGATCGTGTCGGCGAGCGTGCCGACGTGAAAGCCGATGTCGCCGGCGTCGGCGCTGGCGAGCAGGCCCGTGCGAAAGACAAACGCGCCGAGCGCCAGCGAGGCCTCGGCGGCGGGCACGTTGAGCGTGGGCAGCGCGATCAGGTCCCACAGCACGCTGACGGCGTGTGCGTCCTGGCCCTGCTCGGCCAGCCATCCGCCGAGCGTCTGGGCATCGAGCGCCGGGTCGCTCGGGTCCAGCTTGCCGAGCGCGCGCGCGGCGAGCGCCGCGCTGAGGCGCTCGGATGCGCTCAGGTGCGGGTAGCGCGCGAGCGCGCCGGCGAGGTGAAACGGCGGTGGCAGGCTGCCGCGGCGCAGCAGCACCGGCTGGGCGCCTGGGCTGAGCACTGGGATCTCCAGCCGCTCCTGCACGGCCACATGGTGGTCTGAGCCCATTCGCGCGAGCAGCGCGCGGTAGGCCGAGCAGCAGCGCAGGAAGACGTGCTGGCCGTTGTCGAAGCGCATGCCGTCGCGCTCGAAGGAGTAGGCGGCGCCGCCGAGGCGGCGCCTGACCTCGACGAGCGTGACCCGCGCGCCCGCCGCGGCGCAGTCCAGTGCGGCGGCGATCCCCGCGAGGCCGCCGCCGATCACGAGCACGCGCCGCCCGGCGCTCACGAGCTCCTCCCCGCGAGGCTGCGCAGCGCCACGCGCGCCTTCTCGGCGCCCGACAGCGACGCGCGAGCGCGCAGCGCGGCGCGCGGGTCGGCCTCGATGCGCGCCAGCAGGCGGTGGTAGATGCCGCCCATCGCGCGCACGCACGCCGCGCTGCGCCGGTCGAGCACGTCCACGAGCGGCATCCCGCGGGTGAACCACTGCTGCGCGCGCGCCGCCTCAAAGCGCACGAGCGCGTCCAGCGCGCCGGCGGCGCGCGGATCGGCGAGCGCCGCGAGCACCTCGCCCGCGCCGGCGCGCGAGCCCTCGGGGACGACGCCGAAGCGCCGCAGGTCCTCGCCCGGCAGGTACACGCGGCCGAGCTCTGCGTCCTCGCGCACGTCGCGCAGGACGTTCGTCAGCTGCAGCGCGACGCCGAGGTCGTCGGCGAGCGCTTCGGCCTGCGCGCGGTCCAGCGGCGGGCCGTCGGCGCGATGGCTCATGCCGAAGATCGCCAGGCATACGCGTCCGATCGCCCCAGCCACGCACCGGCAGTACGGCACGAGCTCGTCGATGCTCTCGTAGACGACCTCGTCGACGTCCATGCGCACGCCCTCGATCAGCTCCCCCAAGGCGCCCGGCGGCAGCGAGAAGCGCCGGTGCGCGTCGGCGAGCGCGACGATCACGGGGTCCTGCGCGGCGTGCGCCGCCGAGGCGCTCGCTTCGAGCTCGCCCAGCTGCGCGGCGGCCTCGTCGAGCAGCTCGCGCTTTCGCTCGCGCTCCAGGCCGCCGTCGCCGATGTCGTCGATCCGCCGGGCGAAGGCGTAGGCCGCACACATCGCGCGACGGCGCGCGGGCGCGAGCAGGCGGATGCCGTAGTAGAAGTTGGCCGCCTGCGTGCGCGTGATCGCTTCGCAGCGCTCATAGGCCTCGCTCGCCGTCAGCGCGCCGCTCACGGGCACCCACTTGTCGTCATCGTGCCGCTCACGGGCGGTCGCTCCTCGGCCGCCTGCCGCTCAAGAGCCCACTCCGGCGCGGCGGCCGCCGCGCTTCACGAGGGCTTCGGCGCCGCGCCCGTCGCGCCGTCCGCGCGCTTGGTCCGCTGCGCCCTGAGCGCGCCCGCCAGCGCTCGCAGCCGCTGGGGGCCCGATGCCTTTGGCGGCCCTGCGAGGACGTCGTAGCGCGCGCGCTCGATCGCGTCGAGCGCCGCGCGCCCGCCGGCCACGAAGGCGGCGACGGCGAGGCGCTCGCGACCGCGCAGCTGGCCCACCAGCGGCGCGCCGTCGTCGAGCAGGTCGCGCGCGCGCTGCACCTCGAACGCGAGCACCGCGCGAAGTGGCGCCGCGGCGACCGGCCGCGAGCCCGCGAGCGCGTCCTCCAGTTCGGCGAGCGTCGCGCCGAAGCGCCGCATGTCCTCGGCCGGCAGGTACACGCGCCCGGCGGCGAAGTCCTCGGCGACGTCCTGGCAGTGCTCGGCGAGCTGCAGCGCCGTGCAGATCGAGTCCGACAGCGCGACGCGCGCCGGCGTCGCCGCGCCGAAGATCGCCAGCACGATCTCCCCCACCGGATCGGCCGACAGCGCGCAGTAGCCGCGCAGCTGCTGCCACGTCTCGTAGCGGTCGACCCGCTGGTCGACGCGATTGGCCTCGATCAGGCGCTCGAAGGGCTCGCGCGGCAGCGAGCGCTCGCGCACGGTCAGCGCCAGCCGGCGCATCAGCGGGTGCTCGGGCGCGCCCTCGTAGACGAGCGCCAGCTCGCCCTCCAGCCAGTCGAGCGCCGCGAGGCGGTCGCCCGGCGCGGAGTCGCCCAGCTCGTCGACCAGCCGCGCGAAGCCGTACACGGCGAGCATGTGCCCGCGCACGCGGCGTGGCAGCGCCCAGCTCGCCACGGGGAAGTTCTCGCCGTCCGCGCGTGCCATCACCTCGCGAGCGCTCGGCGCGGCGGGCGCGGCGTCGGCAAGCAGCATCATCTGCGGCAGCGTCCGAGCGCCATGATCGGAAAGGCGAGCCTGTAAAGGTGGTAGTTGATGTAGTAGTCGGAGGGAAAGCCCGTGCCCGTGTACTGCGGCTCGTCCCAGCCGCCGTCGGCGCGCTGGGTGGCCACGAGCCAGCCGACGCCCCGCTCGATCGCCTCGGGCGGGCCCTCGGCGGCGTGCAGCGCCAGCAGCGCCCAGGCGGTCTGCGAGGCCGTGCTCGGGCCGCGCCCGATCCACTCGGCCTCGTCGTAGGAGCGCGGGTCCTCGCCCCAGCCGCCGTCGTCGTTCTGATGGTCGAGCAGCCAGCGCACGGCGCGCTGGATGCACGGGTCACACGGCTGCATGCCGGCGGCGACCAGCGCCGGAACGGCGGCGCCGGTGCCGTACACGTGGTTGACGCCCCAGCGCCCGAACCACGAGCCGTCGGCCTCCTGCTGCTCGACCAGCCAGCGCATGCCGCGCTGCGCTGCGGGCGTGTCGAGCAGGCCGAGCTCGGCGAGCATCTCCAGCGCGTGCGCGCTGACGTCGGCGCTCGGCTCGTCGATCACCTCGCCGAAGTCCAGGAACGGCAGCTCGCGGACCATCGTGCGCGTGTTCTCCGCGTCGAAGGCGCCCCAGCCGCCGGCGGCGCTCTGCATGCCCTCGACCCAGCGGGCGGCGCGCGCCACGGCGCCCTCGCGCCGCGCGCTGGACGCCACACGGCGCAGCGCGAGCACGACCTCGGCGGTGTCGTCGACGTCGGGGTAGTTGACGTTGGCGAACTCGAACGCCCAGCCGCCCGGCTGCAGCTGCGGGCGCACGACCGACCAGTCGCCGGGGATCGTGACCTCTGCGGCGAGCAGCCAGTCGGCGGCGCGCACGAGCGCCGGGTGCTCGCCGGGCAGCCCGGCGTCGCTGAGCGCGATCAGCGCGAGCGCGGTGTCCCAGACGGGCGACTGGCAGGCTTCCAGGCGCCGGCTCAGACCCGGCGGCGCGCCGACCCCGCGCGAGTCGTCGCGGTCCTCGACCATGAAGTTGTCCAGGCCCTCCAGGCCGCGGCGCATGACCGGATGGTCGATCGCGTAGCCGGACAGGTGCAGCGCGATCAGCGAGTAGACCCACGGCGGCTGGATGCCGCCCCACGAGCCGTCGGCCTCCTGGCGGCGCACGATCCAGCGCTCGGCGCGGGCCAGTGCGATCCGCCGCAGCGGCCGCAGAGGGCGCCGTTCGTACGCGCGCAGGACACGGTCCGCGCGTGCCAGCCAGCGCGCCCGCGGGGCGGCCTGGGGCTCCTCCGAGGGCTGCGTTCGCGCGACGTGCAGCTCGTCCAGGGCGAACGACAGCTCGCGCGCCGGGCGATGGGTTTTCACCAGCGACAGCGCGACGATCGTCTGGCGCGCCCAGCAGGCGAAGTCGTAGACGTTCAGCGGAAACCACGACGGCAGCAGGGCGATCTCCGGCGGCAGCGCGGGGACGTCCTCCCACGACCACAGGCCGAACAGCGCCAGCCACAGGTGCGTGAACACGCGCGCTTTGGCGACGCCGCCCTGCTCGCGGATGAACTCGGCGGCGGTGCGCATGTGCTCGGCGTCGGGCGGATCGCCGGCCAGGCGCAGCGCCCAGTAGGCCTCGATCGTCGTCGACAGGTCGCCGGGGCCGCCGTAGAAGTTCGTCCACGTGCCGTCGGCGCGCTGCTGGGAGCGGATCCACGCCGCCGAACGCTCTGTCTCGTCGGCGCGGCGCACGCCGAGGAACTCGCGCAGAAGCATGTCCTCGGCGTCCATCGTCACGTTCGTCTGCAGCTCGCCCTGCCACCACCCGGCGCCGTCCTGCAGCGACAGCAGGTGCTCGCAGGCGAGCTCCAGCGCGATCTGAGCCTCGCTTTGGGCCTCTACGGTCGACGACGCCATTACGAGAACTTAAATGTTTTCATCGGACGACGACATTTGCAGGCGCAACGAGCTGGTGAAAGGGGCCGTGGCGGAGGCTCGACCGGCGGCGGGCACGAGCACCTCGGGGTGGGCGAGCGTGATCACGTGGCGCCGCAGCTCGGCCTCCGACACGAGGCGCGGCACCGAGGATACGAAGCGGTAGACGATCAGCCCGTCGACGTTGTGCCGGGCGAGCAGATGAAAGCCGCGCGCGGGCGGGCGCCCGGCGCTGTGGCGCAGCGGCGCGTAGCCCGTCTCGTCGATCTCGCTCAAGCGCACGGACCCGTGGCGGGCGAGGTTCGTCAGGGGCGGCAGGTAGTACTCCAGCGGCGCGGCGCCGAGCTCGACGGTCGTGATCGCGCGCGCGCTGCCGCGCGCGCCGAGCAATCGCGCGACATCGCGCCAGTTGCCGCGCTGCAGGCGCGGGCTGAGGTCGACGTCGAGCGAGAGGATCGCGAACGCGACGACGATCGTCGCCGCGAGCAAGGCGCCGGGACGCAGCGGCGCGAAGTCCGCGCGCAGGCCGCCGGCGCCCTCGCCCTCGGCCGGCTCGTCGATCGCGGCGAGCAGGATCGCCAGCAGCACAGCCGTCGGGATCATCGCGCCGACGAGGTTGCGCGGCGCGAGGTAGTCGGCGCCGAAGACGGCCAGCACGACCGGCGCGAGCACGCCGCAGGCAGCGATCGACAGCGTGATCTCAGTCGCGCGGCACAGGTTCGCGCGCACCGCCGCCGGCGATTCGTCTCGCTCGCGCGTGGCGTCCGCGACAGGCGCGGGGTCGGGGTCCGCGACAGACGCGTCCGCGTCGGCGACAACCGCAGCGTCGGCATCGGCAGTGGACGGCGCAGTGGCCGCCGGCGGGCGCCCGGTCGCGACGCCCGCGCGCGCGAACAGCCGCCACGCGCCGAGCGCTGCGCCGGCGAGGATCGGCAGCGCGACGAGCAGCTCGACGCCGCGCCCGAGCGGCGAGCCGGAGTACCCCGTGAGGAAGTACTGCGGGATCGCCTGCAGGCGGCTGGACAGCGCCCAGCGCCCGATCCACTGCGTGCCGTGCCCACCCTGTGCGGAGATCAGCGGCAGCAGCGCCAGGCCGACGACCGCGAGCGCGGCCACGGCCGCCAGCGCGCCTCGCCGATTGGCGGCGTCAAGCGCCAGCCACAGCGCCATCGGCGCCACCAGAAAGACGGCGAAGTAGTGCGTCAGCAGCGCCAGCGATCCGGCCAGGGCGAACGCGGCGAGGCGACGGCGCGTGGGCTCGTCCAGCGCGCGCACGAAGCACAGCATCGCCAGCGCGGACATCAGCACGAACAGCCCGTACGCGCGCGCCTCCTGCGAGTACCACACGAACAGCGGGTTGACGGCGACGATCGCGGCAGCGATCAGCGCCGCGCGGCGCCCGGCGAGCTGCCGGGCGGTCGCCCACACGACGGGCACCGTGAGCACGCCGGCGAGCGCCGAGGGCAGCCGCAGGGCGAGCTCGCCGTCGCCGAACAGGCGCGCGTCGGCCCAGGCGATCAGGTACCACAGCGGCGGCGTGTTCTCGTGGTGGACGACCGCGCGCAGCGTCGCGCCGAGGCCGTTGTGCAGCACGTGGACGGGCGTGAACGCCTCGTCGTACCAGAAGCTCTGCTCGGTCAGCGTCGCCAGGCGCAGCGCGGCGGCGAGCAGCACGAGGGCCGCCAGCGGCCACCACGACGGCAGGCGCCCCCGCGTGGAAGCCGCCGCGGCTGCTGGGGCGGCCGCCACAGCGCTCACTGCGGGCAGGACCCCTGGGCCTTGGGCGGGCCGAAGCAGCCGTAGCGATAGCGGTGCAGGTCCTCGTGGCGCGGCTGCAGGTACCAGCCGCCGCGGGCGGTGCGCAGCCCGTGGACGACCGGTCCGGTGACCTGCAGGCACAACTGGATGCGTTCTTTGGGCGGCCCCGGCGTCGTGTTGCCGCAGACGACGTCGGTCGTCGTGAACTTGCGCACGTCCTCTTCGGTGGAGATGTTTTTGTAGTTCAGGCCCGTGTACGCGCGCCACGTGCGCAGGTCGGCGACGAGGCGATGGTTTACGTGTGTGCCGAGCACGACGTCGTTGACCGTCGCGATCGCCAGCAGCAGGCCGACGAGCACCAGCACGAGCGTCTCCAGTCGCCACTGGCGCCCGCTGCCGGGGAGCTCGCGATCGCGCGGACGAAGCCACGGTGGCAGCCCGCGCCAGTCCTGTGCTGGTGTCGTCGGAGCGCTCATGCGACGGGCGCGAACAGCGGCGTCAGCTGGTGGACGACGAACAGCGCCTGCACCGCGAGCGTCGCCGCGAGCAGGCGGCGGTCGCGCGCGATCACGGCGAGCGGCAGCGGCCAGAGGATGTACCAGGCCAGCAGCCACGTGCTCGTCACGGCGATCGCCAGCAGCGTCCAGCCGGCGGCGGCGACCCAGTCATAGCCGCGCCACGTGCGCCACAGCAGGTGCGCCACGATCACCACGAGCATCGCCTTGAGCAGGTCGTGGTCGATCGGGAACACGCCCGGCTTGCCGAACAGGTGCGCGATCTCCGTCGCGAAGCTGTCGCTGGAGACGAACGCCGCGTCGCGGTTGAGCGCGGCGACGATGTTGACGCCGTCGATGCCGAAGATCGTGTAGGCGATCGCGGCTCCCAGCGCGAGCGTGCCGAGCGCGCCGAGCACCTGCCTGGAGCTGCGCCGCGCGAGGATCATGAAAGGCAGCAGCGCCGCCATCGTCGCCTTGACGAGCGCGCCGGCGACGACCGTCGCCGCGCTCGACGCGTCCCTGCCGGCGAACGTCAGGCTGACCGCGAGCATCATCAGCGCGAGCATCAGCAGGTCGTTGTGCGCGCCGCCGAGCGCATAGATCACGTACAGCGGGTTGGCGCCGACGAGCAGCAGCGCCTTGACCGGGTCCAGCCCGCGCAGGCGCGCGCAGCGCCACACGAGCACGAGCGTGGCGGCGCTCGCCGCCATCGCGAGGACCTTCATCGCCCACAGCGCGCCCGTTACGCCGAGCAGCGCAAAGGGATAGGAAATCAGCGTGTAAACCGGGCCGTAGGCCGTGAAGACCTTCTTCCAGTCCTGCCCGACGTAGTGGTAGATCGGGTCGTGCGCGATCGCGATCGGCCCGTGCGTATAGGGGTTCAGTCCGTGCTCGACGCCCATGCGCGCGTAGGCGATGTAGCTGAAGATGTCCGTCGAGAGCAGGATCGGCCCGGCGAAGACGATCGCGTGCAGCGCGACGACGAGCGCGATCGCCCAGCGTTTGGACACGCTGCGCGTCAGCAGCGCCAGCCCGGCATAGCCCGCCGAGAAAGCCAGCAGGGCGATCAGGAAGACGCGATAGCCCAGGCGCTCGCCGAGCCCCTGCAGCCAGCCCGCGATCTGCGGCGACTTGGGGATCAGCACCGAGTGCCCGAGCGAGCCGTCGAGCACGATCTCGGCGGTCGCAGCGACCAGCAGCAGTGCGCATGCCGCCGCCAGCGCCGGCGCCCACTGGGCGCGGCTGCGGGTGCGTGCTAGGCGAAGTTCGCTCTGCGCGGCGACGTTCACGACGCCGCGCGGCTCACAAGGCTGTCCAGACGGTCTTCGTCTCCAGGTAGGCGTCCAGGCCGTCATGGCCGTGCTCGCGCCCCAGGCCCGAGGACTTGAAGCCGCCGAACGGCGCCGAGGGCTCGGCGTTGCCCCAGGTGTTCACATAGACCATGCCGGCGCGCAGTTTCGCCGCCAGCTTGTGCGCGTTGCCGACGTCGCGCGTCCAAACGCCCGCCGCGAGGCCGTACTCGCTCTGGTTGGCACGCTCGGCGACCTCCTCGAGCGAGTCGTAGGGCGATGCCACGAGCACCGGCCCGAAGATCTCCTCGCGCGCGATCTTCAGCTCGTCGGAGGTCGTGCTGAACAGCGTCGGCTCGACGTAGTAGCCGCCGCTGTCGGTCAGCGTCGTCTCGCCGCCCGCCAGCAGCTCGGCGCCCTGCTCGCGCCCGGAGTCGATGTAGCTCATCACGCGATCGCGCTGCTCGGCCGAGACGAGCGGCCCGAGCTGCGTGTCCGGATCGAGGCCCGGACCGAGCTTCGCCGACTTGGCCGCCTCGGCGAGCGCGCCCATCACCTGGTCGAAGCCCTCCGCCGGCACGAACAGGCGCGAGCCCGCGTTGCAGGCCTGGCCGGAGTTGAAGTAGATCCCCTGGAAGGAGCCCTTGATCGCCGCCTCGATGTCCGCGTCCGCGAGGATCACGTTCGGCGACTTGCCGCCGAGCTCGAGCGTCACGCGCTTGAGCGCTTTGCCGGCCTTCGCGCCGATCTCGCGACCGACGACCGTCGAACCGGTGAAGGCGATCTTGTCGACGCCCGGGCTGTCGACGAGCGCCGCGCCCGTCGCGCCGTCGCCTGTGATCACGTTGAGCACGCCCGGCGGGAAGCCGACCTCGAGCGCCAGCTCGCCGACGCGCAGCGCCGTCAGCGGCGTCTGCTCGGCTGGCTTGAGCACGCTCGTGCAGCCGGCCGCCAGGCACGGCCCGAGCTTCCACGCAGCCATCAGCAGCGGGAAGTTCCACGGCACGATCTGACCGCACACGCCGACCGGTTCGCGGCGCGTGTAGCAGAGCATGTTCGGCGCCGTGACCGGCAGCACGCCGCCCTCGATCTTCGTCGGCCAACCCGCGAAGTAGCGCAGGTGCGCCGCCGCGCCGTGGACGTCGACGTACTTCGCCAGGCCGACCGGCTTGCCGTTGTCCAGCGACTCGATCTCCGCCAGCTCCTGGTCGTGGTCTTCGATCGCCTGCGCCAGCGCGTGCATCAGCTGCTCGCGCCCGCTCGCCGCCATCGTCGCCCACGGCCCCTCCTCGAGCGCCCGCCGCGCGGCCGCAACGGCCCGTTCGACGTCCTCGCGACCGGCCTGCGCGACCGTCGCGATCTCGCGTCCGCTCGAGGGATCGAGCGTGGCGAACGTGGCGCCGTCGGCGGCGTCCAGGCGCTCGTCGCCGATCAGCAGCTGCTGGGGGCGCGCGAGGAACTCGCGCGCCGCGGGCCCGAGCGCGTCAGGGAGGGTGGCTGTGTCGGCGGCTGCTGTCATTACGGCTCCTTGTAGCGGTCTCTACGGCTTGAGCACGATCTTAAGCGCCTCGCGGCGGTCGTACAGAGCGTACGCCTCGGGAGCCTCCTCCAGCTTCATGTGATGCGTCACCAGCGGCCCCGGGTCGAGGCGCCCCGTCGACATCAGCTCGAGCACCTGGTCGACGTGCCCGATCACGTTGGCGTGGCCCGAGCGCATGTTCAGCGCCTTGATCCAGAACAGCCCCATGTGCACCTCGCAGCGCTCGGCGTACACGCCGATCGCCTGCACCGTGCCGCACTTGCGCGTCAGGCGAATCGCCAGTCTCCAGCGCCCGCGGGTCGCCGACCGCGTCGATGCAAGCGTCCACCCCGCGACCCTCCGTCGCCGCGCGCGCGGCCGCGCGCGGGTCGTCCTCGGTCAGGTGCACGGCCTGTGCTCCGAAGGACTCGGCCATCTTCAGGCGCTCGGGCACCGTGTCGATCGCGATCACGTGCGCGGCGCCGACCGCGAACGCCGCCTGCACGGCGCACAGGCCGACCGGGCCGAGCCCGAGCACCGCCGCCACGTCGCCCGGCTGCAGGCCGCTTTCGGCGGCCGCGTGGTAGCCGGTCCCCATCACGTCGCCGGCGAACAGCGCGACGTCCTCGCTCATCCCCTCCGGCACCTTGCGCAGCACGAGGTCGGCGCTCGGCACGAGCGCCTGCTCGGCCTGCGTGCCCTGCAGCGAGCCGAGCGTCGCGCCGTGGCCGAACGTGCGCGAGGCGTCGCACTTGTGAAACCAGCCGCGGCGGCAGAAGAAGCACCGCCCGCAGGCCGTCTGAAAGCAGCCGAGCACGCGATCGCCGACCGCCACGTTGCGCACCTCGTCGCCGATCGCCGTCACCGTTCCGACGTACTCGTGGCCGATCGTGAAGCCCGCATCGACCTTCACGCGCCCGTGGTAGATGTGCAGATCCGAGCCGCACACGCCGCTCGCCTCGATACGCACGATCGCGTCTGTCGCGTCGAGGATCTCCGGCTCGGGCACGTCGTCGACGAGCACCTCGCCGGGAGCCTGGAATGTGACCGCGCGCATCGGCGCCCAGCCTAGAGGACACACGGCCGCGACGACGCCACGCGCATGCTCACCGCGCTCGCGCCGCGCATGCTCACGGCCCTCGCGCGAGCGCATATGCTGCGCGCATGTCCGAGCCCTCCAAGGCCGTCCTCGTGACCGGCTGCTCGACCGGCATCGGCCGCGCGACCGCGCTGCGCCTGGCGCGCTCCGGCTGGAAGGTCTACGCCTCCGCGCGCCGGCCCGAGACGATCGCCGACCTGCGCGACGCCGGCTGTCAGACGCTCGCGCTCGACGTCACCGACGAGCGGTCCATGCAGGCAGCCGTCGAGTCGATCGAGCAGGCCGAGGGCGCGATCGGCGTGCTCGTCAACAACGCCGGGTACAGCCAGAGCGGCGCGATCGAGACGGTGCCCATGGATGCCGTGCGCCGCCAGTTCGAGACCAACGTCTTCGGGCTCGTGCGCCTGACGCAGCTCGTGCTGCCGAGGATGCGCGCGCAGCGCTGGGGCAAGATCGTCAACCTCGGCTCGATGGGTGGGCGCCTGTCGTTCCCCGGCGGCGGCCACTACCACGCGACCAAGCACGCCGTCGAGGCGATCTCCGACGCCCTGCGCTTCGAGCTGCGCGGCTTCGGCATCGACGTGATCCTGCTCGAGCCCGGCCTGATCACCACCGAGTTCGGCGACGCCGCAACCGCGAGCATGGCCGACACGACGATCGCCGGCGACGACCCCTACGCGACGTTCAACGCGACCGTCGGCGCCGTCACCAAAGGCGCCTACGAAGGCCCCATGCGCCTGCTCGGCGGCGGCCCCGACCGCGTCGCCAAGACCATCGAGCGCGCCCTCAAGCGCCGCAACCCCCCAGCCCGCATCACCATCACCCCCTCCGCCAAGCTCACCATCGCCATGCGCCGCCTGCTCCCAGACCGCGCCTGGGACGCTGCCATGCGCCGCCAGTTCCCCCAGCCGCGCTAGGCGCTGGCCCGCTCCGGCCGCGGCCGCCCCACCTGAAACCCCTGCGCATAGTCCACGCCGAACTCGCGTAGCAGCCGCAGCGTCGCCTCGTCTCCCACGAACTCGGCGATCGTGCGCTGGCCCATCTCGCGGACGAGGCCGACGAGCGCCTTGACGACGAGCTGGTCGTGCGCGGACGCGGGCAGACCGCGGATGAAGGCGCCGTCGATCTTCAGGTAGCTGAAGGGTAGGTGCTTGAGGTAGTGAAAGGAGCCGAAGCCGGCGCCGAAGTCGTCGAGCGCCACCGCGCACCCGAGCTCCTGGGCGCCCGCGCAGAACGCCCGAGCGCGCGCCATGTCGGAGATCGACGCCGTCTCGGTCACCTCGACGATCAGGCGTGCGGGATCGGCGCCGTTGCGCTCGAGCCCGCGCTGGATGTGCGCGAGCATGTCGCCGTCGGTGAGCGACACCGCCGAGAGGTTCATCGCTATTGCTCCCTGCGCCTCGCCGTCGGAGCCGAGCAGCGCGGCTACCTTGTCGAGCACCATGCGGTCGATCTCACGAATCAGCCCGTAGCGCTCGGCTGCGGGCAGGAAGCTGGCAGGGCCGACGACGGCGCCGCCGGGCTCGTCGGCGAGGCGCACGAGCGCCTCGTGGTGGGCGACGCGGCCGTCTGCGAGCGAGACGATCGGCTGGAAGTGCAGCACGAACAGGTCCTGCGCGAGCGCGCGGCGCAACCGCGCCAGCCAGGGGCGCCGGTGCAGGCCAGCCGGCGAGCAGATTCGCTGCGCGCGCGTGCCGGCGCCGGCGATGCCGCGATAGCGATTGTGCGCTGCACGCGCGGGAAAGCCCATCAGCAGCCGTGGCTTGGCGCGCGCGATCGTGGAGGTCCCCATCTCGGCGACGGTCTTCGACGGGGCAGACGCGTCCCCTGCGCGCCGGGGCGAGCGCCGGTGGCAGCCAACCGCCTCGCGTTTCAGCGCGCGCGGGCGTCTGGGCGCGTGGGGCTGTTATCCATTTTACGTGGAGTGATAGCCATCGTAGTTACAAATCACGTGCTTGTAGATACGATGGCTATCGGAGTGTTCTATTCGTAGACAAAGGTGCGCCGGGGGCACCCCATGCCCCCACCGTGCGCCCGCCACCGTCGACGCCTCAACGGCCTCAACGGTTCGCCGGCTCACCTGCGCTGGCCGGCAAGGGCGCTTCAAGAGCGCTTACGCCGCTCGTACGGGCGTCGCGCTCGATCGGAGACGACGAGCAGCAGCGCGAGCAGCACGAAGTTCATCACGACCGACGAGCCGCCGTAGGCGACGAACGGGAGCGTGACACCGGTCAGCGGGATCACGCGCGTGACGCCGCCGACGATCACGAACACCTGCATGGCGACGACGAACGACAGCCCTGTCGCGAGCAGCTTGGAGAAGGAGTCGCGCGCGAGCGCGGCGGTCTTCAGGCCGCGCGCGACGAACAGCAGGTAGACGAGCAGCAGCGCGGCCGCGCCGGCGAGCCCGAGCTCGTTGGTGATGACCGCGTAGATCATGTCGCTTTCGGGCACGGGCAGGATCGGCCCGGCCTGGTGTGGCAGGCGCAGCAGCGACTGGTCGAAGCCGGTGCCGAGCAGGCCGCCGTCGGCCTGGGCGAACAGCGACTGCGCGAGCTGGTAGCTGCCGCCGAAGGGCTTGTTGTAGAGCGCCGTGTCGAAGGGATGTTCCCAGGCGAGCACGCGCGCGTGCACGTGGCTGACGTGCGTGGCGACGAACCACGCGCCGACGGCGAACAGCAAAAGGCCGAGGAAGGGAAACGAGAAGCGTCCTGTGGCGACGTACAGCAAAGCGAGGAAGGCGCCGTAGAACATCAGCGAGGTGCCGAGCTCGCGCGTGAGCAGCAGCGTCCCCATCGCCGCGCCCCAGACGATCAGCATCGGCCCGAACTGCTTCATCGGCGGGATCGTCAGCCCGAGCACGCGCCGCCCGGCGGTGACGAGCAGCTGGCGGTTGTCGCGCAGGTAGCTGGCGAGGAAGATGACGATCGCGATCTTCGCGAGCTCGGCAGGCTGGAAGGAGATGCTGCCGACGTGGATGTCCAGGTACGCGCCGTTGACCTGCGCGCCGATCCCCGGCAGGCGCGGCAGCACGGTCATGCCGATTCCCAGCGCGGCGATCGTGTAGCGGTAGCGCTCGAGCACGGCGACGCCGCGAGTTCGCAGCGCGAGGATCGTCGCGGCGAACAGCACCAGCCCGACGACCATCCACTGCGCCTGCTGGCGCGCGAGCACGGGGTCGATGCGGTAGACCATCACGATGCCCACGCTCGCGAGCACGGCGCCGAGCGGGAACAGGTACGGGTCGGCGTGCGGCAGCGCGAAGCGGATCACCAGATGCGCGGCGAGGCACAGCGCGAGGAACAGCGCGCCATAGGTCAGCGAGACGCTCGACGCGTGGTTCAGCGTCAGGTTCGTCGAGGCGCCCGGCGCGCTGTTGCCGTCCTGGATGAAGATCGCCGTGAAACCCGCGATCACAAGCAGCGCCGACGGGACGAGGCCCAGCAGCTCGCGGTTTCTCGCGCTCAGCACACGCGCGAGCGTACCTCGCCGCGCGGCGCGCGCACGCCGACCGGCTCGCTACCCTTCGCCCACGTGCGCACTGTCGGGGGGACGGCGCGCGCTCGATCCATCTCTATGCGCAGACTCCTGCCGACACGCCATGGATGACGAGCGTCCTCCCTCCCACTCGCGCAAGATGTGGCTGCGCTTCGCCATCGCTGCGGTGCTGATCGCCGGGCTGAGCGGAGGCGCGACGGCGACGATCGCGCTGAACGAAGTCGCCAAGCTCGCGCAGGACGTGATCGTCAACCCGATCAAGCCGCCTCCCGGGTTGATCTCCTACAACGGCGGTCCGCAGACCTACCTCGTGCTCGGCTCCGATCGGCGGGCGAAGTCAAAAGACTCGCTCGACCGCAGCGACCCGCCGCACAGCGACACGATCCTGCTCGTGCGCTTCGATCCCGGCCAAGGTCAGACCTCCGTGCTGTCGATCCCGCGCGACCTGCTCGTGAACATCAAAAGCCGCGCTGGCGACTATTACCCGCAGGAAAAGATCAACGCCGCCTACACCTACGGCGCGAAGCTCGACGGTGTCAAAGGCTCGCTGATCCTCGCCGCGGAAACGATCAAGACACGAAGTCTTTCCCGGACTGCAGCTCAACGGGATCATCGACGTCAACTTCGGCGGCTTCATCAAGGTCGTCGACACGCTCGGCTGCGTGTACGTGAACGTCGACCACCGCTACCTGCACGTCAACGGCGAAGGTGCCGAACTGTACTCGGAAATCAACCTTCAGCCGGGCTATCAGAAGCTCTGTTACAACAACGCGCTCAGCTACGTGCGCTACCGCCACGGCGACTCGGACTTCGTGCGCGTCGCCCGCCAGCAGGACTTCCTGCGCGCACTGCGCGAGCAGATCTCGCCGGAAAACGTGATCGGCCAGATCGATCGCGTCGCCAAAGCCGTCGGCAAGGCGATCGTCACCTCGGGATTCAGCTCCTCCGCGGGCCAGCTGATCGAACTGGCCAAGCTGATCGGCTTCTCGCAGGGAAAGCCGCTGCGCCAGGTGAAGTTCCGTGCAGCGAACACGAACTTCGCGCTGAAGGGCGGCTCCTACGTCACGAGCACGCCGGAACTCGAGCGCGCGACGCTCGACGACTTCCTCCACGGCAACCAGAAAGTCGCCAAACCGAAGCCGCCCGCGCCGCATCCGAGCAGCGGCACCCACCACCATTCCACCGCGCATCGCTCCTCGACGCCGACTGCGGCCTCGCTTGGTCTGTCGTCTTCGGGCACGACGGGCGAGGCGGAAATCGCCAAGGGCACGATCAGCATGCCGCTGAAGGTGCTCTACCCGTCGGTGCAGGTGGCGTCGAGCACCGAACAGCCTGCGCGCGCGTATGACCTGCGCGACCAGAGCAACCACCTGCACCACGCCTACGTGGCCGTGTGGCAGGCCAACGCGCTCGGTGGCTACTACGACTTCGAGGGGACCGACTGGCAGCAACCGCCGCTGATCGCGCACCCCAACGAACAACGCAAAATCAACCACGTCACGTACATGATCTTCACCGACGGCAGCCACATCCACGTGATCGCGTGGCGGCAGGGCCCGATGCTCTACTGGCTGACGAACACGCTGCTCGAGGATCTGTCGAACGAACAGATGCTCGCTATCGCCCGCTCAGCCAAGCCCCTGCACTAGACGGACGTGTACGCGGCGCGAGGCTGCGTCCTCGGTCGCTCGCGTACCGATCGACGATCTAATGCGATCGACTGATCGGCCAGCACGCCACGCTTCCTGCGTCCTTGCCTCACTTGGTCCACGTCCGTCTGGACGCCGTGCCCTCTACGGGCGGTTCGCGTCTCGCGCTTGGTCGAGCGCTGCGTTGACGAGCGCGTCGGCGTCGGCGTTCTGCGCGCGCGGGACGGTGCGGATCGTCCAGCGCTCGAAGCCGCGCAAGGCTGTTGTGGCCTCGCGGTGCAGCGGGCGCATCGCCTCGTTCTTGACCTTGTACTGGCCGAGCACCTGCTTGGCGATCAGCTCGGAGTCGCCGATCAGCTCGATCTCGTCGGCGCCGAGCTCGCGGGCGCGCTCGAGGCCGAGCAGCAGCGCGCGGTACTCGGCGACGTTGTTGGTCGTGCGGCCGAGCAGCTGCGCGTGCTCGCCGAGCGGCTGCCCGTCGGCGGAGGCGATCACGCACGCGGCGGCGGCCGGGCCGGGGTTGCCACGGGCGCCTCCGTCGACGTGCACGACGACCTTCATCGCGGCGAAGTTTGCAGAGCGTTCAGGCGGTGGCGCGGGCGAGCGGCGGCGTGTCGCCGGGCACGCGCGCGCGGCGACGGTCGCGCACGATGCGCCGCTGCGGCTGCTCTCCGGCGACCGCCGTCGCGGCGGAGGAGCGCCCCTGACGGGCGCGCCGGTCGAACTCGCGGCGCTCGAGGATCACGGTCACGTTGTCGTCGCCCTCGTAGTGCTTGACGAGCTTCGGATACAGCTCATCGGCGAGGGCCTTGGGGACAACTGAATAGATCATCGCGACAGCGATCTTACTCTCGATTTTCTTATAAGCAAGCTTGCAAGGGCGCCGTGCATTCGCCGGCGCGCGCCCAGCCGGCGTTCGCGCCGGCCGACGGGGTGCGCTCAGAGAAGCGCGAGCGCGCCTCGCTCGTCGGCCAACGCGTTGGCCAGCCGGTCCTGCGGGCCGAGTTCGGAGAGCTCGGTGCCCTGGGCGATCGCGCGCGACTCGGCGCCCTGCATGTCGTCGAGGTCGACCTCGTAGGTGTACCAGCACAGCTCCCAGGCGAGCACGATGACGACCGACGAGGCGACGGCCTCGCCCGCACGAACGCTCACCTCGGGCGCACCGAGCGAGCGCGTGAGGCTGGCCACGCGCCGCGGGTACTCGCCGGCGTTGAACACGTCGACGGCTTCCTGCAGCGGTCCCGCGCTGATACTCGCCGCGGGCTGCGGCTCGCCGACGGCGGCGTCGAGCGCCGACTCGCCTTCGTCTGCGCCGGCGCTGGCGGGCGCTCCGGCGATTGCCTCGACTGTGAGGAAGTCATACCGATCGGACTCTTCGGCGCTTGCGCGCGGGTAGGCGCGCTCAGATGGCGCCAGCCCGTCCTCGGATGCCGCCTGGCGGGCTCCGCGCAGGCGCTCGAACAGTCCGCGCCCGCGACGCGGGCGCAGCGGCGCAGAACTCGTCGAGAGCTCTGCCGAGCTCGCGCTTCCACCCCTGGTGCGCCGCGCGCGGAGCGCACAGCTCGCAGACCATGCGCGGCTGCCCGGCGTCGAGGAACATGTCCGGCTGCTCGCCGCGCAGCAGACGCCGCTCGCACACGTCGCACTCGACGTCCGGCTGGGAGGTGACGATCGATCTCGTTGCCATCGAATGGATGAGCGTAGCTGGGCTGTCCAGTGCGCGCGTCGCGCGTGGCAGCGCGCACGCCTCGGCGGAGCCCGCGCGGGGGCCGCGCAGAGGGTCAGGCGTGCGCGGCGGCGCGCCCCTGCGAGGCCTGCTCGACGACCTTCTGGGCGAGCTGCGCGGGCACCTCCTCGTAGCGCAGGAACTCGAGCGTGTAGTCGCCCTGACCGCCGGTGATCGAGCGCAGGTCGGGCGCATAGCTGAGCATCTCGGCCATCGGCACCTCGGCCTTGATCTCGGTCATCGCGCCGATCGGGCTCCATCCCCTGCGGGCGCCCGCGGCGGCTGTTGAGGTCGCCGATCACGTCGCCGACGTAGGGCTCGGGCACGGACAGCGTGACGAGCATGATCGGCTCGAGCAGCACCGGCTGCGGCCTGCTCGAGCGCCTGCTTCATCGCCTGCACGCCGGCGAGCTTGAAGGCGATCTCCGAGGAGTCGACGGAGTGGTGGGCGCCGTCGAACAGGCGCACGCGCACGCCCTTGACCGGGTAGCCGGCGAGCACGCCGCAGGCCATCGCCTCGCGCACGCCCTTCTCCACGGCCGGGATGAACGAGCCGGGGATCACGCCGCCCTTGATGTTGTCGACGAACTCGAACTCCTCGCCACCGATCGAAGACCGGCCGGCCAGCGGCTCGATCTCGATGTGGCAGTCGCCGAACTGGCCGCGCCCGCCCGACTGCTTCTTGTGCCTGCCGCGCGCGCTGGCCGAACCGCGGATCGTCTCCTGGTAGGGGACGCGCGGCGGCTTCAGCGTGACCTCGACGCCGAAGCGGTCGCGCAGCCGATCGACGATGACCTCGACGTGCACCTGCGAGAGGCCGGCGACGATCTGCTCGCCGGTCTGCTGGTCGCGGTGCAGGTCGATCGTCGGGTCCTCCTCCTGCAGGCGGCGCAGCGATGTGAACACCTTCTCCTCGTCGCCGCGACTCTTGGGCTCGATCGCGAACGCCATCACGGGCGCGGGCAGCTTCAGGCGCGGCATCTCGATCGGCTCGTCGCGCCCGGCCAGCCAGTCGCCCGCGCGGGTCTCCTTGAGCTTGGCCACGGCGCCGATGTCGCCGGGACCGAAGGCCGGCACGTGGCGCACCTCCTTGCCGGCGAACACGAGCAGCTGGCCGATGCGCTCCTTGACGTGGCGCGCGCGTGTTGAGCACGTGGCTGTCGGCGCGCATCACGCCCTGGTAGACGCGCAGCAGGTTGATGCGCCCGGCGTAGGGGTCGGCGCGCGTCTTGAACACGTACGCGAACAGCTCGCGCGTCCTCGCGGGGCGTCAGCTCGACCTCGCCGACGTGCAGCGAGCCGTGCTTGACCGGCGAGGGCAGGTCCTCGACGATCGCGTCGAGCAGCCGCGTGGTGCCGAGGTTGCGCGTGGCCACGCCGCACACGACGGGGAAGATCTTGCCGTGGTTGGTGCCCTCCTTGAGCGCGTCGACGATCTCCTCGTGGGAGATCTCTGCGCCCTCCAGGTAGCGCTCCATCAGCGCGTCGGAGACTTCGCAGACCTCGTCCATCAGCTTCTCGCGGTACTCCTGCGCGCGCTCGGCCGAGCGCGTCGGGCATCGGGATCTCGCTCCAGCCGCCGCGCTCGGCGGAGTCCTGGCGGAAGGCCTTCATGTCGACGAGGTCGATCACGCCCTCGACGTCGTGCTCGGAGCCGATCGGGATCTCGGTGGCGACGACGTGCGGGCCGAACGCGCGCTTGAGCTGCTCGAGCGCGCGGAAGAAGTCGGCGCGCTCGCGGTCGAGCATGTTGACGAACAGCATGCGCGCGATGTCCAGCTCGGCCGCACGCGCCCACAGGCGGCTCGTCGAGACCTCGACGCCCATCACGGCGTTGACGACGAACACGGCCGACTCGCACACGCGCAGCGCGCCGAGCGCGTCGGCGACGAAGCTCGGCTCGCCGGGCGTGTCGAGCAGGTTGATCTTGCGCTCTCTGCCACTCGAACGAGCTCAGCGACGCCGAGATCGACATCTGGCGCGACTGCTCGTCGGGATCGGCGTCCGAGACGGTGCTCGCCGTCGGGGACCGAGCCGAGCCTGCTGACCGCTCCGGCCTCGAACAGCAGCGCCTCGTGCAACGAGGTCTTCCCCGCGCCGCGATGGCCGACAAGGGCGACGTTGCGAATCCGGTCCGCCGGCGGGCGGTCTCCCATGGGTCGCATGCGATCTCCTCTCTAGCTTGCGATCACCATACCGCCGCACGCTGACCCGCGCCAGACCCTCACCGGCCTGCGCTTCAGCGGCTGTTGGGCGCGCAGGAGGTCAGGCCATACGGGTGTGCGACGCGCGCGAACTGCGCGAACAGGTCGGCGCCGGTCGTGAGGATCGTCGGATCGATCCTCACCTTTTCCACAGCGCCGGTCGCGAAAGCGAGCATTCGCTTGACCGTCGCAGCGTCCCCGGGTGGCGCGCCGAGCGCTTTGATCGCGGCGATCTGCGCCTTGATCGCGGGCACTTCGGTGCCGCGCACGAACGTGACTATCTGTTCTTCGGTCGGCTTGGGTCCGAGCTTCGCAGCGGCGGTCTTGTTCGCGGCGTTGCCCTTGGCGCAGATCGCATTGGCCTCGCCGACGAAGGCGCTCTTGGTGATCGCAGCCGTCTGCGCTGCGCTGCCGGTGGCCGATGACGAGCCGCCGCCGGAGCTGCTCCCGCATCCTGCGAGCGCCAGCGCGCCGAACGACAACGCCGCGGCGATCGACAGCGAGCCAGAGAGCGCACCCCGCCGGGTGCCCGCAATCGCGAGCGCCGGCATGGCGGTCAGTCGTCGAACGACTCCTCCTGCATGCGCGAGCGCAGGCGCAGGACGGCCTTGGTGTGCATCTGCGAGACGCGCGACTCGGTCACGCCGAGCACCTCGCCGATCTCGCGCAGCGTCAGGTTCTCGTAGTAGTAGAGCGCGATCACGAGCTTCTCGCGCTCGGGCAGGTTGGCGATCGAATCGGCGATGCGGTCCTTGAGGTCGCCGACGTCGAGCGAGCGCGCCGGGTCGGGCGCGTTGGGATCCTCGATCGTGTCCATCAGCGAGACCTGGTCGCCGCTGGAGTCCGACACGCTCCACAGCTCGTCCAGCGCGACCATCGAGGAGTGTGAGATCGCCAGCAGCGACTCGTTGAGTTCGTCGACCGTGATGCCGATCTCGTTGGCGATCTCCTCGTCGGTCGGCGCCCGCTGCAGCGTGTTCTCGAGCTTCGCGTTGGCGCGCTCGACCTCGCGGGCCCGCGCGCGCACGCTGCGCGGGACCCAGTCCATCGAGCGCAGCTCGTCGATGATCGCGCCCTTGATGCGCATGATCGCGTACGTCTCGAACTTGATCTCGCGCGACAGGTCGAAGCGCTCGATCGCCGAGATCAGGCCGACGAGGCCGTAGGAGATCAGGTCGGCCTCCTCGACGTGCGGAGGCAGCCCGGCGGCGGTGCGCCCGGCTACGTACTTGACCAGCGGCGAGTACGCGACGACCAGGCGCTCGCGCACGCGCGTGTCGCCGTCGGTCTTATAACGCCGCCAGAGTTCGCGCAGCTCGATCGGTTTGACATTGGTCTCCAGGGTCGTTTTCCCTTGTATCAGGCCCGAGGGTGGCTGCGCGCGTAGGCGCTTCGTAGTCTTGCGGACTCTACCCGAGTGTAAATCTGGGTGCTCGACACGCTCGCGTGGCCGAGCAGCTCCTGAATGCTGCGCAGGTCGGCCCCGCCGTCGAGCAGATGCGTGGCGAAGCTGTGGCGCAGCGCGTGCGGGGAGACGCCCGCGCCGGCCCGTTCGCCGATCGCCGCCACGCGACCGGTCCAGGTGCGCAGGCGCCTGCGTACGTCGCTGGTGCCCAGTGCGCGGCCGGTCTTCGAAAGGAAGAGCGCGCCCGGACCACGCGACGCCGCGGTGGCACGGACGCGCCCGCGGGCCGCATCGGCGTCCCCCTCACGCGCTCGGGGGGCGACGAGCGCACGACGGCCGTCGTTGCTCTCCACGTAGCGGCGCAGCGCCTTCATCGCGGGCTCGCCGACGGGCACGAAGCGCGTCTTTCGCCCCTTGCCCTCGACGCGCAGCTGCTCGCCTTCGTAGTCGACGTCGTCGACGCCCAGCGAGACGAGCTCCTCGGCGCGCAGACCGCACGCGTAGGCCAGCTCGAACATCGCGCGGTCGCGCAGCTCCAGCGGCCCGTCCGCGGGGATGCCGTCGAGCAATGCCGCCACCTCGCGCGCGCTGAGCACGCGAGGCAGATGCGACGGACGTCGCGGGGTCGACACGAGATCGGCGGGGTTCTCGCCGATCTCGCCGTGCTCGCGCTGGCTGGAGAACAGCGCGCGCAGGGCCGCGAGCTTGCGCGCGCTCGTGCTCGCGGCGGCGCCGCGTTCGCTGAGGTGCGCGATGTAGCGGCGCACGGCCTTCGGCCCGACCTCCTCGGGCGCGAGACCCTGCGCAGCGGACCACTGCGCGAACTGCTCGAGGTCCACGCCGTATGCGCGACGGGTGCGCTCGGCCGCGTCGCGGCGCACGAGATCCTCCATCAGCAGGCCGATTGCGGCGCGCCACGCCGACTGCAGGTGCGCGGCGCCGCGCGACCGCCGGCCGCTCGCCGCCGGGCAGCCGCTCTCATCCCTGTCGCCACTCATCGCCATGTCCTAGTTCGCCGCAACCGCGCCTGCGCCCTGCCTGCACCGGCGGCGCATCGCGCGGCGCTACATTCCCATCGTGAGCGTCCCGCCGAGCGAAACCGCCGTCCAGCCGCCGCAGGACGATTCCGGCGCCGGCCGTCCCAGCTACGCGCGCACGCTTTGGCAGAGCATCGACTGGCGCGAGCACCAGCGCTGGATCGTCGTCGACGGCGCGCCCGTCAACACGATCGCCCTCGGTCCCGAACGCGCCGGCGCCGGCAAGCCGCTGGTGTTCGTGCACGGCCTGTCGGGCTCGTGGCCAAACTGGCTGGAGCAACTGCCGGTGTTCGCGCGGGAGCATCGCGTGGTCGCGCTCGACCTGCCTGGGTTCGGCCATTCGCCGATGCCCGCGGAGAAGCTCTCGATCGCCAGCTACGCGCGTCTGCTCGACGGCCTGCTCGACCGGCTCCAGGTCGACGCCGCGGCGGTCGTCGGCAACTCGATGGGCGGCTTCGTCGCGGCCGAGCTGGCGATCGCCTATCCCCAGCGCGTCGAGCGGCTCGTGCTCGTCTCCGCGGCGGGCATCTCCACGCATCAGCAGCGCAGCACGACACGCGCCGTCCCGGCGCTGCGCAGGCTCGAGCGGATCGTGATCGCCTCCGGCGCGTGGACCGCGTCGAAGTCCGACACGGTCGCCAAGCGCGCGCGTCTGCGCGACCTGACGCTGAACGTCGTCGCCCGCCACCCCAGCCGCCTGCCCGCGGCGCTCGCCGCCGAGCAGTTGCGCGGCGCCGGAAAGCCGGGCTTCGTGCAGGGCCTGGAAGCGATCGTCGACTACGAGATCCGCGAGCGCCTCGGCGAGATCGCCTGCCCGACGCTGATCGTGTGGGGCGACAGCGACCGGCTGATTAACGTGCGCGACGCCGACGTGTTCGCCGAGCTGATTCCCAACTCGCGCAAGGTCGTCTTCGCCGACACCGGCCACGTGTCGATGCTCGAGCGGCCCGACGAGTTCAACGCGCTGCTGGCGAAGTTCCTCGCAGAGTAGGAGCGGGGAGAGTAGGCGCCGGCGCCGGGGTTTCCTGTTGTGAGGTTCCTGCTGTGAAAACGTCCGGCGGTAGCAATCGTATTTACTCCGCATATACCATCGCGCACGCTGAGCGCAAAACTAAATACGTACCATCCCCCGCTCCCCTCGCGCGGCCTCTCTAAGAGCGCGTCACAGCGCGACGGCGCCCTCGGAGGCGCTGCCGACGAGCTTTGCGTACTTGCGAATCGCCACGTCGATGTGCTCGTCGGCGCGCGGCGGCTGCTCGTAGGCGGCGACTCGCTCGGCGATCTCGTCATCTGCGAGCGCCACGTCGAGGCGCCCGGCGTCGGCGTCGATCGTCAGCACATCGCCGTGGCGTAGGGCGGCGATCGGCCCGCCGCGCACGGCCTCGGGCGCGACGTGGGCGGCCATGAAGCCGCGCGTCGCGCCGGAGAAGCGTCCGTCGGTGATCAGCGCCACCTCATCGCCGAGGCCCTCGCCGATGATCGCCGCGGTCACGGCGAGCATCTCGCGCATGCCCGGTCCACCGGCGGGTCCCTCGCCGCGGATCACGACGACGTCGCCGGCCTGGACCTCGTGCGCGAGCACCGCTGCCATCGCGGCCTCCTCGCCGTCGAACACGCGCGCCGGCCCGGTCTGCTTGCGCCGCTCGTGCCCGGACAGCTTGACCACGCAGCCGTCCGGCGCGACGTTCCCGCGCAGGATCGCGAAGCCGCCGGTCGCTTTGATCGGGTCGGTCAGCGCACGCACGACCTTCTGGCCGTCGGTCTCCTGCGCCTCGGCGGCGTGCTCGCCGATCGTGCGCCCGGTGACCGTCTGAGCGTCGGAGTTGAGGATGCCCGCCTCCTGCAGGCGCGCGAGCACCAGCGGGACGCCGCCGGCTTCGTAGAGCTCTGTCGCCACGTACTGCCCGCCGGGCTGCAGGTCGCACAGCAGCGGCGTGCGCTCGGAGACCGCCTCGAACTCGTCCAGCGCCAGCGGCACGCCCATTTCGCGCGCGACCGCGAGCAGGTGCAGCACGCCGTTGGTCGACCCGCCGCTCGTCGCCACCGCCGCGATAGCGTTTTCCAGCGCGGGCTTTGTGATCACGTCGCCCGGACGCTGTCCTCGACGCAGGACGTCCATGACCAGTTCGCCGCACTGCTGGGCGACCTCCAGCTTGCGCCCGTCCTCGGCGGGGACCATCGCCGTGCCGGCGGGCGACACGCCGAGCGCCTCGAAGGCCATCGCCATCGTGTTGGCGGTGAACTGGCCGCCGCATGCGCCCGCGCCCGGAGAGGCGGCCTCCTCCAGTTCGTGCAGCTCCTCCTCTGTGATCTTTCCCGAGGCGTACGCCCCGACGGCCTCGAAGACCTGTTGGATCGTCACCTCGGCGCCCTTGAAGTGGCCCGGCTTGATCGACCCTCCGTACAGCATCAGCCCGGGGATGTTCAGCCGCGCGAGCGCCATCACGGTGCCGGGAATCGTCTTGTCGCAGCCGCTGATCGTCACGAGCGCGTCGAAGGCGTGCGCGCTGGCGACGAGCTCGATCGAGTCGGCGATGATCTCGCGCGAGACCAGCGACGCGCGCATCCCGGCGGTGCCCATCGTGATCCCGTCGGAGATCGCGATTGTGTTCAGCTCCATCGGTGTGCCGCCCGCGGCGCGGATGCCCTCCTTGACCTTCGCGGCGAGCACGCGATTGTTGAAGTTGCAGGGCATCGTCTCGATCCACGAGTGCGCCACGCCGACG
This sequence comes from uncultured Solirubrobacteraceae bacterium, assembly GCA_963706615.1. Taxonomy (GTDB): domain Bacteria; phylum Actinomycetota; class Thermoleophilia; order Solirubrobacterales; family Solirubrobacteraceae; genus Palsa-744. The sequence continues at coordinate 351,616 of OY970163.1, forward strand.
ATCGGCTTGGCGAGATCCTCGGCCGAGTAGCCGATGCCGTGCAGGTAGGCGCGCGCGGCGGCGCGCTCGGGCCCCTCGGTGAGGGCGCGGCTGCGGTGCTTTACGTCGAAGGCTGCAGAAGTGCTCACGCGGCGCGCACGATATCCGTTGCGCCGTCGCCGGTCTCTCGCTCCCAGCGGGCCAGGCGCACGAGGTCGCGGCGTATCCGCTCCGGATCGATCTGGCGACCCGGCAGGTGCATGTTCGCCTCTTCGATCAGCCGCCGCTCGTCGGCCGTGAGCGCCATCCACTTGGCGAGCACGTCGTCGGAGTCCGGCAGTCGCACGCTGCCGTAGGGGCGCGTGTGATCGGGGAACGCGACGCAGTACTCGTTGAGCAGCGCACCGGTCTGCGGGACGTAGGCGACGAGCGGGCGGTGCGGGTAGATCAGATAGGCGTACGGCGCGCTGGAACCGGGCGCGCGCTCGCCCAGGCCGCCCCACACGCGCAGGAAGCCGAGGTCGCGGTACATCGCCCAGTCGCGCTCGTCGACGCACGAGCGCAGCAGCTCCCTGGCGCGCTGCTCGGCGCGCCGTTCGCGACCGGGGTCAAAGCCGACCTCCGCCGCCGCGCGAGCGCGAGCGCGCCTCATCCGAAGCTGCGCGCGCGCTCGCGTAAGCGCACCGATCGCGCGCTCGCGCGACAGCTCCCACAGCAACACGACGAGCACGACCCCCGCGGTGCCCAGCGCGAGCGTCATCTCGGCTTCAGTGATCCGTCCGCGGCGCTCCGCCTGCGGCGCGCGGGAAGAAGATCACACGCTCGGCGTCGCGCGGCACGTCGCTGAAGCTCTTGACCAGCTCGGCTTGGCGGCGACCGTCATTGCTCTGCAGCGGAACCGCCGCCCACATCCCCGCGTCGAGCTCGCGGCGAAAGGCCTCGATCAGCTCTCGCTCCTGCTCGGGCGCCGCGACGTCACCCTCGGCGAGCACTATCTCGCCATGACCGGGCTTGAGACGCAACAGCTTCATCGTCAGCGGATTATGGCAAACGGCGTTGTCGACGGGGACGGCTGGCCAGCTCGCGAGCTCGGCTTGGGACTGCGCCAGGGGTGTGGCACCCCGCTCGCGCGCGAGCCCCACGGTCCGGGGCGCGACGGCTAGGACCAGGCGCCGCCGACGCGGGCGCGTCGGATGCCGAGCACGTCGACCGGTCCGGGCCCGGCGCCGACGTCGCACAGCCCGTCTCTGACGGCCTCGCCGGTGAGCGCGCGCGCAGTGCGTGCGCCCTGCAGCGCGGTGCGGCCGAGCGCGAGCTGCGCGGCCAGCACCGACGAGTGCGTGCATCCCGATCCGTGCGCCGCGCCGTCGGCATGGCGCTCGCCCTCGATCTCGACCGGGCGCCCCGCCGCGTCGGCCGCCAGGAACACGTCGACAGCACGGCGACGGTGACCGCCGGTGACCACGACCGCACGCGGGCCGAGCGCAATCAGCGCGCGGGCGAGTTCCTCGGCCTCCGCGACCTCGGCCAAGTCGTCGTCCTGCCGGACGTCGCCGCCCTGCGCTTCGCTGCGGCCCGCGAGCACGCGGGCCTCGGGAAGGTTCGGCGTGATCACGCTCGCGCGGGGCAGGATCGCTTCGATCAGCGCGCCCTGCGCGTCGGCGTCGAGCAGCCTCGCGCCGGACTCGGCGACCATCACCGGATCGACGACGACCGGGGTCCCCGCGGGCAGCTCGTCGAGTGCCCGCGCCACCGCGCGCACGGTCTCTGCGTTGCCGAGCATTCCGACCTTGACCGCGTCGACGCGCATGTCCGCGCAGACCGCGCGCACCTGGGCGAGGATCGCCGCGGGTGCGACCGCGTAGATCGCCTCCACGCCCACGGTGTTCTGTGCGGTGATCGCCGTGATCGCCGTCGTCCCGTGCACGCCGCAGCGAGCAAACGCCTTCAGGTCGGCCTGGATGCCGGCGCCGCCGCCGGAGTCCGAGCCGGCGATCGCCAGCGCCGTGCGCAGCATCGCCCTAGGACGCGGGGCCGACCAAAGCGGTCGCGCCCTTGTGCCGCGGGAAGACCGTATAGCTGCCGATCGCCGTCACCAGCAGGCGCCCGTCCTCGTGGGAGACCTCGCTGCGCATCACCGCCGTGCGCCGGTTGCGCCGGTCGAGCGTCGTGCGACAGACGATCTCGCCCTCGACCGCCGTCTGGATGTAGTTGACCGAGATGCTGATCGTCGCGATCGCCTCCTCGACGCTCGTCTGCGCCCACAGCGTCGAGCCCATGCAGTAGTCGACCAGCGCGTAAGTGACCACGCCCGACAGCAGCCCGCCCGCGTTGATCAGCTCCGGGCGGATCGTCAAGCGGACCGTCTGCGGGTCCTCCCAGCGCATGCCCATGAAGCCGGTGACGCCGTCGATTGCGCCCGGCCCGCGCCGGTTGCGCGTCGAGCCATCCCCCGCCGAGCCGTCGCCGGCCTCGGGTGCGCCCGCCTTGGGCTGGTCGCTGGCGACTGGCTCCTGCACGGCCACGCAGGCTAGCTGAGCCGCACGGCGCGATCCCTGCCGGCGGCGCGACGTCAGGCGCTCGTGGCGCGGGCGCAGCGCCCCCGCTGCACACGCATGGCGTCGAGCACGCGTGCACTGAGACCTTCGTCGAGCAGGCCCTCGTCGCGCAAGCCCGCGAAGACGCACCTGCAGGCCCCGGTGCTGATGTGTCCTGCGTCGGCGCAGCCCTTGACGAATTGCGCACGCTGCAGCCCACGGACGTCAAGCTCGAGGCGACCGCCTTCTTGGACGGCGAGCAGCGCCACACTCGGCATGTTGCGCGAGACGACCAGCACTGCGCCCCCGAGCGAGCTGTAGCGCGTCGCCAGCGGGCCGTTGAGCAGCTCGACGAGGCCGGGGTTGCGCAGATGTGATCTTGGGTCGCTGCCGAGCACGAATTGCGGGCAGCGAGCGGCGCTTGCATCACGGTAGTCGCGCGTCTGGATCGCCACGAGCTCACGCTGCTGTTCGCGCGAGAGCATCGAGCAGGCGAGCGCACCGTCTCGGCCCTCTCGAGCCTGGACATAGGAGCGCACGAGCGAGACCGCGCCTTCCTGCGCGCCGGCCGCTCTGCCGAGGCCGAGCGCGAAGGTCGCGACGAGCACGGCGACCACCCACATGGCGGGATAGAGCAGCGCGCGTCGAAGACCCTGTCGCGGCGGGTCGTCGAGCCCGTCGTCGCGCACGACGACCGTTCCGCCCAGCCAGTCGCCGAGACGCCTGCGGCGCGAACCGGTGACGATCGCCACGAAGGCTCCGACGAGATAGAAGGCGAGCGCGTCGATCAGCCGCAGGACCGTGCGCGCCGAGACCGCGTTGAGGCCGGCTGGACCGCCGGCGGCGGCACGCACGCGCAGACCCATGCTGCGCTTGCCGACCGTCTGCCCGCGCACGGCCTCGAACAGGAAGAAGTAGCTCAGCGACAGCGCCGAGAGCAGCAGCGCACCGGGCAGCCCCAGCCCGAAGGTGCCGACCGTCGTCGTGCCCGACGCCGAGGTCGCCACGCTGGAGAGGAAGAACCCGTGATGAGGGAACACGAGCGACATCGCATAGAGCGCCAGGGCCAGGGGCACGCACAGCACGAGGCCGTCGATCAGGATCGCCACGGCACGGGCGCCGAGCAGCGACATCTGGTGCGAGGACCGCTTCGCGCGGTGGCGACCGGGATCGGGCCGGGCGAGGCTTTCGATGCCCCAGGAGAAGGAGTCGTTGGTGCTCATGGCAGGTTGGCCGCGCAGCTCTGAGCCCGCGTCGAACACCCCTCGGCAAGGCTCCCAGGACGCTTTAGCGAGGTGCCTGCGCCTCGCCGTTTGTACGACTGACGCGAACCATTTGACCGATCGAGCCCAAGCGTCCCATCCCCGGTGCGCCCTAGCCTCGGCGGATGTCACCCGTAGGCCACTATGCGCCACCTGGCGAGAACCGCTCGCGTGCGCGCAGCGCCGACCCGCGACGGGTGCTCGGTGCCCGCGGAGAGCAGCTCGCCGCAGATCACCTTCGGCGCCTAGGCTACGAGATCCTCGCGCGCAACGTGCGCACGCGCCACGGCGAGATCGACCTGATCGCGGTCGATCGCGGCGCGCTCGTGTTCGTCGAGGTCAAGACGCGCCGCGTGAGCGATCGCCGCGGCGCGGTTGGCGTCGAGCAGGCTCCGTTGAGCGGCCTCGGCGCTCGCCAGCGAGCCCGCCTGCGCCGCCTCGCGGCGGCGTGGCTGGCCGATCGCGATCGCCCTCGCCCGAAGGCAGGGACGGTCCGCTTCGACGCGATCGGCGTGTCGATCGACCCGCACGACAGGCCGGTCCGCATCGAGCACGTCGCGGCGGCCTGGTGAGCCCAGCCGGGCCGTGCACCGCTCGGGCGGCTCGCCCCCCGGCGCGGACGCACGCTTGCAGCCGACTGCGGGCTTAGAGCGCGAGCTGCTGGTAGGCGAGCGACTGGAAGGACATGCGGTGCAGCGGCGAGACGCCCTGGCGCAGGATCGCGTCGCGGTGCACGGGCGTGGAGTAGCCGACGTGCTCGGCAAAGCTCCACCCGGGATGCTCGCCGTCGGCGTGGTGCATGTAGCGATCGCGCGTGACCTTCGCGACGATCGAGGCGGCGGCGATCGCGGCGCTCGTGGCGTCGCCGTCGACGATCGCGCGCTGGGGACGGCCGAAGGCGGGCACGGAGAAGCCGTCGGACAGGCACAGAACCTCGCCGCGGACGTCGCGCGTGACGCCGATCAGCGCGTCGCGCAGCGCCGCCAGGTTGGTCTTGTGCAGCCCGCGAGCGTCGATCCCGCGCACGCAGCGTGAGATGACGATGACGCGGGCGGCGCTGCGCAGCACCAGTGGGAACAGCTCCTCGCGCGCCTCGGCCGTGTGCTGCTTGGAATCGTTGAGCGTGCTCAACGCGCGCAGGTCCCGCGTGGTCAACGCGTCGTAGTCGAACAGCACGCCCGCCGCAACGAGCGGCCCGGCGAGACAGCCCCGCCCGGCCTCGTCGGCGCCGGCGACGAGCGGCACGCCGAGGCGCCGGTCGAAGGCGAACAGGCGCCGCCCGCTGCTGTTGCGCCGTGCGCGGCGCCTCGCACGAGCCGTGCCGTCGGTCCGCGCGGACTTCCCGGTGACGGCGCTGCGCGCGCCGGACGCATCGGTCACGACCGCGCCATCGCCTGCGCTAGAGGATGCCGATCCGATCCGGTGGCCAGTAGGTGGCGAAGGCTCCACCGATGATCCATCCGGTGGGAACGGGGCCCCAGAAGCGGCTGTCGTCGGATTCGCCACGATTGTCGCCCATCATGAACCAGTGCCCGGCGGGAACCTTGATGGCCACGGGAAAGTTGCACTCGGACACGCCGGGGCACGACCGTATGTAGGAGTCGCCCTCGCGTTTGCCGTTGCGGATCACGTGGCCTTCGACGACCTTGATCGTGTCTCCGGGCCCGGCGACCACCCGCTTGATGAAGTTCGTCCCGTTGTCCTCCTTGGGGACCGGCTCAGCGCACGGCGCGCCGCCTGGAGCGACGCGCGTGCCGGAACCGCATTCCTCCTGCTGAGCGCCTTCGGGGGGGTGGAACACGGCGATCTCGCCGATGTGCGGTTTGCCGAAGTGGGTGCCGATGCGGTTGACGAGCACGCGCTGGCCGACGGCGAGCGTCGGCTCCATCGACCCACTGGGAATGCGATATGGCTTGACGACCCACGCCTGGATCCCGAACGCCAGGCCGACGGCCACGAGAATGATCAGGACCAGCTCGACGGTCGAGCTGACGGTCGATTTGGGCCTCTTGGCGCGACGTTTCACGCCGGCTCGTCGCCGACCACGTCCCCCTGGTCGCCACCGGCATCGCCGGAGGACGCAGCACTGGCACGCGCCTCGTCGGGCGCCGGCGGCCCACCCGTTGCGGCGTCCTCAGCCAGCGCGGCGGGAGCGGTGTCCTCGGCCGAAGTCTCTTCCCCGGCGTTCGCCGCGGGCTCTTGGCTGCTCTGCCCTGCCGGCTGTGCGGGCGCCTCGACGGCCGCGTCCTGTGCGAGCACGGCCTCCTCGGCGGTCATGCCGTCGGCATCGGTGGCACCCTCGGGCGCGTGCACCAGTCCCGGCTCGACCGTCTCTTCCGGACCGGAGTAACGGCGCTCGCGCACACGCGCTCGCTTGCCGACGCGATCGCGCAGGTAGTAGAGCTTGGCGCGGCGCACGTCGCCGCGCGCGGCGACCTCGATGCGCTCGATCTTCGGCGAGTGCACGGGGAACATGCGCTCGACGCCCACGCCGAATGATTGCTTGCGCACGGTGAACGTCTCGCGGGTGCCGTGGCCCTGGCGCTTGATCACGACGCCCTCGAAGATCTGCACGCGCCGTCGCGTGCCCTCGATGACCTGAAAGTGCACCTTGACGCGGTCGCCGGGCGCGAAGTTGGGAACGCGGCGCAGCTGCGCGCGCTCGATGGTTTCGATGACGCTGCTCATGACGTGAAGAGGTGGCGCCTCGATGACCGGTGCGAACCTCAGGGGGGTGGCCGGCCGGCGCGGCAGCAATGGTAGCGGACGGCCAGCGCGCGTCGCGTCACTGCTGCGCACTGGCCGCCGGCGACTCGCTGTCGCTCGCACGCTGCCCGCGCTCGCGGCTGCGCTGAAGTCGCCATTGCTCGATCTGCGCGTGATGACCGGAGAGCAGGATCTCCGGGACGCGCCAGCCGCGATGCTCGGCAGGGCGCGTGTACTGGGGATACTCGGGGTTCCCCTCGAGCGCCGCGCTGAAGGACTCCTCCACCGCGGAGCGGTCGTCTCCGAGCGCGCCCGGAAGCTTGCGCAGCACGGCGTCGCAGACGACCATCGCGGCCAGCTCGCCCCCGGACAGCACGTAGCGCCCGATCGACATCGAGTCGCTGCAGAAGTGCTCGACGATGCGCTCGTCAAAGCCCTCGTAGCGCCCGCACAGCAGCGTCAGGGCGGGCTCGGCCGCGAGCTCGTCGACCAGCGCGTCGTCGAGCATCCGCCCGCCCGGCGCGAGTGCGATCACGCGCCGTCGGCGCGGGAGCTCGACCGGGTCGATGCAGTAGTGCGCGCGCAGCGCGCTTTCGACCACGTCCACGCGCAGCACCATGCCAGCGCCCCCGCCGAACGGCGTGTCGTCGACCTGCGCCCCGCTGAGCGGCGAGTGCTCGCGCAGGCTCACGTAACGAAGCTGCGAGCCGCTTGAGAGCGCGTTGGCCACGTGGCGCTGGGAGGCAAACCACTCAAACCACTCGGGAAACAGCGTGAACACGTCAATCTCCATCGCGATCCCTCCGATCCGATCGCTCGGCGTCGGCGCCCTGCGGCGACGGCTGGCTCTGCTCAGACGAGCCGCGGGGAGCCGCGGGACGCTGTGCGGCGAGACCGAGGAACTCGCCGTCGACGTCTATGCGCCGCGCCGCGGTGTCGACTTGGCGGATCGCGTCTCTGACCAGCGGCACCAGCAGCGGATCGCGTGCCTCCGCGGCGTGCACCTCGATCGCCTCACAGGAGGGAAGCTCGACCAGCCGGCTGACCGTGCCGAGCAGGCGCTCGCCATCGAAGACCTCGCATTGCTCGAGTTCATGCGCCCACCACTCCCCCTCGCCGAGCTGCGGCGCGCCAGTCGCAGCGACCGTGAGGGGCATCCCGCGCAGCGCCTCCGCGCCCGCGCGGTCGCCGACGCCCTGCAGGCGCACGATCGGACGCGCGTCGGTGCCCGAGCGGCGCACGATCTGCGCGCTGCGGCCGTCCACGGTCACGGTCGCGCCGAGCGTGATCAGGCGCGGCAGCGCCCCGGTCACGTAGAAGCTCCCGTCGAGGCCGTGCGCGCGCCCGACGCGCCCGGCCTGCAGCTCAGCGGCCGAGTCGCTCACCTCGCCGCGGCCCCTGCGTCCGCCCGCGCGAGGCGGCCCGGCGAACGCTCAATCGACGATGTCGACGAGCACATGGCAGCCCTCGCCGGTCGCTGCGGCTTTGACGACCGTTCGCAACGCGTGCGCGGTGCGCCCGCCGCGACCGATCACCCTGCCGTAGTCGTCGGCGGCGACGCACAGCTCGAGCACGACCGTCCCCTGGTCGCCGTCGAACTGCTCGACCGAGACCTCTTCGGGCTCGTCGACAAGGCCTTCGGCGAGGTACTCGAGCAGCCGGCGCGGAACCTCGCTCGGCGGCTGCTCGCTGGATGTCGTCCGATCGCTCATGCTCGAGACGCAGACCGGCCCGGGTCCGCGAAGGGTGCTAGCTGCTACGCGCCTCGATGCCCTGAATCTTCAGCAGCTTGCGTACGGTGTCCGTCGGCTGTGCGCCACGCGCCAGCCAGCTGCGGGCGCGCTCCTCGTCGAGCACGATCGTCGAGGGGTCGGTCTGCGCGTTGTAGTGGCCGATCGTCTCGATCACGCGCCCGTCGCGCGGAGAGCGCTGATCGGCGACGACGACGCGCCAAATCGGGTCCTTCTTGCCGCCCACACGCGTGAGCCTGAGCCTAACCGACACGTTTACCTCTCTGCTCGATTCCAGATACCTGCCGTGAGAGCTTAGACGGTGCGCAGCGCGGAGGCTGGGCGCTAGCGCGCGCCGCGCATCAACGCGCCGATGTCCGGCATCTTGCCGCGCCCGACCTGTCGCATGATCTTGCGCGTCTGGCCGAACTGCTTGATCAGGCGGCTGACCGCCTGCACGTTCGTGCCCGACCCGCGCGCGATGCGTAGCCTGCGCGAGCCCTTGATCAGCTCCGGGCGGCGGCGCTCCTCGGGCGTCATCGAGAGGATGATCGCCTGGATGCGATCGAGCTCGCGCTCGTCGACCTTCATGTTTTTCAGCTGGGCGCCCGCGAGGCCGGGGATCATGCCCAGCACGTTCGTCAGCGGGCCCATTTTGCGCACGGTCCGCATCTGGTCGAGGAAGTCGTCGAGGTCGAACTCGTTGCGGCGCAGCTTTCGCTCCATCTCGCGCGCGTCGCTCTCGTCGAACTGCTGCTCGGCCTTCTCGATCAGGCTCATCACGTCGCCCATGCCGAGGATGCGCTGAGCCATGCGGTCGGGGTGGAAGCGCTCGAACTGCTCGAGCTTCTCGCCGGTCGAGGCGAACAGGATCGGCTTGCCCGTGACCGCCTTGACCGACAGCGCCGCACCGCCGCGCGCGTCGCCGTCGAGCTTGCTCATCACGACGCCGTCGAACTGCACGGCTTCGGCGAACTGCTCGGCGACGTTGACGGCGTCCTGGCCGGTCATCGCGTCGACGACGAGCAGCACGCTGTGCGGTTTGACGGCGGCGCGGATGCGCACGAGCTCGTCCATCAACTCCCTGTCGATGTGCAGGCGCCCGCTCGTGTCGACGATCAACACGTCCTTGCCCTCCTCGCGCGCCCGGCCAAGGGCCCATTCGGCGATCTCGACCGGGTCGCGGTCGGTGCCCTGCTCGTAGGCCTCCGCGCCGGCCTGCGCGGCGACCTTCACGAGCTGCTCGACGGCCGCCGGGCGATACACGTCACAGGCCGCCACCGCGACCGTCGAGGAGTGCTCCTCGCGCAGGTAGCGCGCGAGCTTGGCGGTCGCGGTCGTCTTGCCCGAGCCCTGCAGTCCGGCCATCAGGATCACCGTGGGCGGGCGCGGCGAGAAGGTCAGTCCGGCCGACGCGCCGCCCATCAGCTCGGTGAGCTGCTCGCCGACGATCTTGATCACCTGCTGGCCCGGATTCAGGCCGCCGATCACGTCGGCGCCGAGACAGCGCTCCTTCAGCTCGGCGGTGAACTGGCGCACGACCTTGAAGTTGACGTCCGCCTCGAGCAGCGCCAGGCGGATCTCGCGCATCGCCGCATCGATGTCCTGCTCGGTCAGCGTCCCGCGATTGCGCACATCGGTGAGCGTCTCCTGCAGCTTCTCGGCGAGCGAGTCGAACATCGCGGCTGTCAGCTGCCCGGGTGCGGCTCCGGCGGCGACGGCGGCGGCGCCACGCGCGGCGCGTCGGCGTCGGCCGCCTTGCGCCGGCCGGCGAGCGCCTCGCCGATCCCGCCGAACGCCTGCGCGAACTCCGAGGGCACGACGAAGACCTTGTTGGAGTCGCCTTCGGCGAGCTGGGGCAGCATCTGCAGGTATTCGTAGCTGAGCAGCTCGCGGTTGGGTTTGCCCTCGTGGATCGCCGAGAAGACCGTGTCGATCGCCTTCGCTTCGCCCTCGGCGCGCAGAATCGCCGACTGGCGCTCGCCCTCTGCGTCGAGCACGGCAGCCTGCTGAGCGCCTTCGGCGGTCAGCACCGCTGCCTGCTTGGCGCCCTCGGCGGTGAGGATCTGCGACTGCTTCTCGCCTTCGGCGGTGAGGATCGCCGCGCGGCGGTCGCGCTCGGCTCGCATCTGCTTCTCCATCGCGCTGCGGATGTCCGGCGGCGGGTCGACCGACTTGATCTCCACCCGGTTGATCCTGATGCCCCACTTGCCGGTCGCCTCGTCGAGCACGACGCGCAGCTCGGTGTTGACGTTCTCGCGCGCAGTCAGCGTCGCCTCGAGCGTCAGCCCGCCGATCACGTTGCGCAGTGTCGTCACCGTCAACTGCTCGATCGCCTGCAACGGGTTGGCGATTTCGTAGGTGGCCGAGCGGGGGTCGGTGATCGTGAAGTAGAGGACCGTCTCGATGCCGACGACGACGTTGTCTTCGGTGATCACCGACTGCGGCGAGAAGTTGACCACCTGCTCGCGCAGGTCGACAAGCGGCTTCACGCGATCGATGAACGGCGTGACGATCGTCAGCCCCGGCTCGAGCGTGCGGCTGTAGCGACCGAGCCGCTCGACGACGCCGGCGCGCGCCTGTGGGATGACGCGAATCGTGCGCGCGGCGACAACCAGGAAGAACACGACCACGACTGCGATGACGATGAGAGCGACCATGGGGCAGCGTCCTTTCTAGTGCATCACGAGCGCCGTGGCGCCCCTTATCTCGACCACCTCGACGCGGTCGCCCGCGTCGATCACCTCGTGTTCGTCATAGCTGCGCGCCGTCCACACCTCGCCGCCGTCGATCTTCACGCAGCCCACGCCCTCGTCGTTGGCGATCCGCTCGAGTACGATCGCAGGTCGTCCGACGAGCGCCGCCGCGCCGGTGCGGATCGAGGGCGGCAGGCGTCGATGGCGCTGGGCGACCGGCCGCAGCGTCGTGAACACGATCGCCGACGCCGCGACGAAGACGACCGCCGAGAGCAGCGCGCCGCCGCCGACCAGGCCGGCGATCGCCGCGAGTCCCGCCCCGGCCGCGAACGGCGCCAGGTAGAAGCCGCCCTGATGCATCTCCCCGACGCCTAGAACGCAAGCAGCGACCAGCCAGATGACCCATACGTCCATATCTTCAGGTTATCCCTATGCGACGCCAGCCGGGCGCGCTCACTGTGCGATCAGGGCGCGCGCAAAATCCTCGGAGTCGAACGGCCGCAGATCCTCGACCGACTCGCCGACGCCGATCAGCTTCACCGGCATCTCCAGCTCGCGGGCGATCGCGAGCGCGATCCCCCCGCGCGCGGTCCCGTCGAGCTTGGTCAGCACGACGCCGCTGACCTGCGCCGCCTGCGCGAACAGCTTGGCCTGTCGCAGGCCGTTCTGCCCCGTCGTCGCGTCGATCGTCAGGAGCGTCTCGTGCGGCGCGCCCTCCAGTTGTCGTGCGATCACGCGGCGGACCTTCGCGAGCTCACCCATAAGGTCGTCCTGCGTGTGCAGGCGCCCGGCCGTGTCGATGATCACGACGTCAACGCCCTGCGCGCGCCCCTGCGCGATCGTCTCGAAGGCGACCGCACCAGGATCTGAGCCGGGCGGCCCAGTTACGATGTCGCATTCGGCGCGCTCTGCCCAGCCTTGCAGCTGCTCGCTGGCCGCGGCGCGGAATGTATCGGCGGCGCCGAGCAGGACCGTGCGTCCGAGCTCGTGGCGCAGGTGCCAGGCGAGCTTGCCGATCGTCGTCGTCTTGCCGGTGCCGTTGACGCCGACCGCCATGATCACCGTCGGGCGCTCGCGAATGTCGATGCGCGCGTCGCCGACGCGCGTCGCCTGCGCGAGCAGGTCGATCAGGCGTTCGCTCAGCGCCTCGCCGCCCTCGAGCTTGCCCTCGCCGGCTTCCATCTCGAGTGTCGCGACCACCGACGCCGTCGTGCTCGCGCCGACGTCGGCCATGATCAGCGCCTCCTCCAACCGTTCCCAGGTGTGCTCGTCGAGCACTCCGAACAGCGTCGCCTGGATCTCTGAGCCCAGCGCTTGGCGGGTCTTGGCCATGCTCTCGCGCAGGCGTCTGAACAGGCCGCCTCTTTTGCCCTCCTGCGACCCCGCGCCACCCTGCGAATCGAGGATGGTGGCCTGCTGCTGGGATTGGCCGCCGGGCGGGCCCTCCTGCGCCCCGGCCGCGTTCTGCGCCGCGCCAGGCTGTCCGACGATGAACAGATCGCTCCACTCGCGCGCCACGAGGGCGCGAAGATATCAGGCGACCTCGGCCACCTCGGGCATCCGCTCCTGCTCGGGAGGCAGACGCCTGGAGAGGACCTTGGAGACTCCGTCGCCGCCCATCGAGACGCCGAACAGCCAGTCGGCGGCCTCCATCGTGCGCTTCTGATGGGTGATCACGATGAACTGCGCACGGTCTGAATAACGGCGCAGCAGTGCAAGAAAGCGGTCGAGGTTGAGATCGTCGAGCGCGGCCTCGACCTCGTCGAGGATGTAGAACGGGCACGGACGGGCCAGGAACACGGCGAACAGGAACGCCAGCGCCGTCATCGACTTCTCGCCCCCCGAGAGCAGCGACAGGCGCTTGCTGGACTTGCCGGCCGGCGTGATCTCGATCTCCACGCCCAGCAGATCCTCCTCCCCGCGCTCCTGCTGGCCGATCTCCGATCGGTCGGCCTCCTCCTCGGCCGCCGCCTCGGCCGCCTCCGGATCGGCCTCCTGCCCCCCGCCGATGCTCGCGCCGAGGCCGCCGGACGCTGCGGCTCTGCTCGGCTTCAGCGGCTGGCCGCCCAGCACTCCACGCGCGGGCTGCTGCTCGCGGATGAGCCGAAGCCGACCCGAGCCGCCGGGAAACACGTCGCCGGCCAGTTCTTCGAAGTTGCGTGCGGCCGCCTCGAAGGTCTCCTGAAAGGTCTCCTGGATCTGGCGATCCGTGTCGCGGATGACCGAACGCAGCTCCCGTAGCGCAGTCTCCAGGTCGGCTCGACGCCCCTCCATCTCCTCGACGTGCTCGACCGCCTCGGCGTACTCCTCCTGAGCGAGCGGATTGACCGGCCCGAGCTGTTCGCGCCGGCGGGTCAGTCGCTCGACGCGAGTGCGCAAGGCGGCGATCTCCTGCTCGCCGAGTCGCACGTCGCCGGCGGCCGCCTCGACCGCCGTCGCTGGCGCTTGCGAGTCGGGCAGGGCCAAGCGCTCGGCAATGGTCTTGAGCTCGAGCTCGGCCTCGCCCGACTGATCGCGCAGGCGCTGCGCGGCGACCTCGGTGCCCGTGACGGTCTCCCCCGCCGAGCGCAGGGCGGTCTGTATCTCGGCCTCCTGCGCTGCGCAGCGGCGCAGCTCACCGGCCATCTCCTCGCCCGCCTGACGGTCCGCCGCCAGCTCGGACTCGAGCGCCGAGACGCGCGCGAGCACCGCCTCGCAGGCGACGCGCAGCGCCGCGCCAAGACGCTCGGCTCGCGGGGCAAGGCCGTCGTCGGAGTCGAGCTGGGCGCGTAGGAGCTCGATCTGCACCCGGCGCTGCTCGCCTTCGCGCTCCAGGCGCTCGGATTGCCGACGCTCGGAGGAGAGCTCGCCCTCGAGCTCGGCCTTGCGCACGGCCAACGGCCCCTGCGTCGGAGCTGCGCGGCGTTGCTCGATCAGCCATTCGCTGCTGCGCACCGCCTCGTCGGCCTCGGTCTGGCGGCGTTCGCTCTCGCGCAATGCCGCGTCGGCGTCGCGGCGGGCCTGTTCGGCAGCCTGCAACTGCGCGAGCGTCGCGTCCGCGGCCATCTGGGCGGTCTGCTCGTCCTGCGCCGCGCGCTCGACCGAGACGATCAGCCGGTCGCGCTCGTTGCGCCGCGCCAGCACCCGCTCGGTGCCGCCCTCGCTGAGCTGGCGCACCTCGCCCCAAGCCGCGAACCACACCCGTCCGCCGCGCGTCACGCCGATCCCGGAGAAGTCCGCGGGCAGATCCTCAAGGCGCTCCACGACCCAAGCGTCGTCGAGCAGTCGCGCGGCGAGCGCGAGGACGTCGGCGGGCCCACCGACGAGCTCGAGCAGGCGCTCCGCACCACTGGCCGGGACGGCTGCGCCCTCCGTCGGCGGTTGCGCTCGCGCCGCCCGGTCGCCCGCCCGGGCGAGCAGCGCCGTGCCCCCGTCGGGACCGGAACGATCCAGCAGCGACTCGGCGCCGGCGACGTCCTCGACGAGCGCGGCGTCGAGGCGGCCGCCGAGGGCGGCAGCGAGCGCGAGCTCGTAGCCGTCGCTGACCCGCAGATGCTCGCTCAGCGATCTCCGGGCGTCGCCTCCATCGTTGCCCCCCGCCGCTGCGTGGCCGCGCAGGAACTGGTTTGCCGCCGCGAGCTCGGCGCCGACGCGAGCAGCCTCGCGCCGGGCATCCTGCTGGGCGCGCTCGGACCGCTCGACGAGCTCACGGGTGCCTGCGACGTCGGCGTCGGCGCGCTCGCGTGCCGCGAGCGACGAGGCGCGCTCGGCGCCGGCCTGCAGAACCCGCTCGCGCTGGCGCTCGAGCTCGCCCTCCAGGTCCGCGACCTGCGAGCCGACCTCGCGCTCGCGCTGGCTGGCGATCTGCGCGAGCTCGTCCTCCAGTGCGGCGATGCGCGTCTGCGATGCGTCCCCGGCCTGCTCGCCCGGCTGAGACTCGGCGGCGGTCAGCTGGGCCACCTCCCGTTCGGCGCGTTCGATGCGCCGCGTGAGCGCCTGTGCGCCGGCGGCGACCTGCTCGCCCCTCAAGCCGAGACGCTCGTGCGCGGAGCGCGCCTCGTAGACGCATCTCGACAACGCGTCATGGCGCTCGGCGCGCTCGGACAGCGCGCGCTCTGCGCGTCCGCGCTGCTCGATCGTCTCCTGCAGGCGCGCCTCGATCTCGCTACGCGTGCCGCGAGCCTCGGCGACCCGTGCCTCGGCCGCAGCCAGCTCCACGCGGCAGCTCAGGGCGGAGTCCTTGGCGAGCTCCCAGCGCGCCTGAAGCGTTTGGCGCTCCAGGCGCTCGTGCAGCTCTGCGGCTTCGGCCTGGCGCTTGAGCGGGCGCAGCCGCGTGCGCGCCTCGCGCTCGACGTCGAGCGCGCGGTCGAGGTTCTCCTGCGTGCGCTCCAGCTTCAGCTGCGCCCGTCGGCGGCGCTTGCGGTGCTTGCCGAGACCGGCCGCCTCCTCGATCAGCAGCCGCCGGTCGCGCGCCTTGGAGGTGACGATCGCCTCGACACGGCCCTGTGAGATGACCGAGTGCGTCTCCTTGCCGAGCCCCGTGTCGGAGAGCACCTCGATCACGTCGGTGAGCCGGCAGCGCGCCCCGTTGAGCCTGTAGCCGCCGTCTCCGGTGCGGTCCAGCCTGCGCAGGATCGAGA
This sequence comes from uncultured Solirubrobacteraceae bacterium, assembly GCA_963706615.1. Lineage (GTDB taxonomy): Bacteria > Actinomycetota > Thermoleophilia > Solirubrobacterales > Solirubrobacteraceae > Palsa-744. The sequence goes on from OY970163.1 coordinate 367,145, forward strand.
TCTCGCTCAGCGGCAGGTCGACGGTCCCGTCGGAGTTGTCGAGCACGATCTCCACCTCCGCCGCGCTGCGCGCCTGGACCCCGTGACCGCCGCCGAAGATCACGTCCTGCATCGACTGCCCGCGGACCGCCAGCGGCGACTGCTCGCCCATCGCCCAGAGGACCGCGTCGGTCACGTTGGACTTGCCCGAGCCGTTGGGTCCGACGACGACGCTCACACCGGGACCGAAGTCCAGCCGCGTGCGATCGGGGAACGACTTGAAGCCCTTCAGCGTCAGCGACTTCAGGCGCATGGCGCCCCTACGCCCCGAGCCTCTCGACCGCCTCGCGCGCGGCGTCCTGCTCGGCGTGCTTCTTGCTGCGCCCGCGCCCGCTGCCCAGATCCTCGCCGGCGACCCGCGCGGTAACCGTGTAGGTGCGCGCGTGCGGCGGGCCTTCCTCCTGGGTCACGGCGTAGCTGACCTCCTCGCCGCGCCTGGCGAGCAGCTCCTGCAGCGCCGACTTGAAGTCGACCGGATGCTCGAGCGCCTCCTCGATCTCCGGCGTGAACGCCTCGACAACCGCCTGCGCGGTCCGCTCGTACCCGGCGTTCAGGTAGCAGGCGCCGATCACCGCCTCGATCACCGACGCGAGCACGCGCTCGGTCTCCACGAGCGCCGCTGCGCTGTCGCGCACGCCAGTCGGCGCCGCAGCGCGCAGGCGCTCCGGGAGCGCCAGACGCTCGGCAACGGCGCGGCAGGAAACGCCCGACACGGCCTGCGCGCGGATCTTCGTGAGCCTCCCCGCGCCGAAGCGCTCGGCCTCCAGGCGCGGATACAGGTGCGTCGTGACCGCGAGCCCGAGCACGCTGTCGCCGAGGAACGCCAGGCGCGCGTAGGAGTCGCCGCGGCGCTCGCTCCACGAGGCGTGCGTGAAGACCTGTCGGGCCAGGTCGTCGGGCAGTTCTTCCAGCAGCTCGGAGAGCAGCCTCATGGGGACCCATCGGACGTCCCGTTCGCTCGCTGGGAGAGGACGAAGCCCACCGCCTGGCCGACCGTCAGGATGCGCGCGGCCTGCTCGTCGGACATGCTCACGCCGTAGGTGTCCTCGAGCTCCTGCACGAGTGTGTACAGGTCCAGCGAGTCGGCCTCGAGATCCTCCTTGAAGCGCGTTGCGTCCCCGATCGCCGCAGGGTCCACGTCGAGTTCGTCGGCCAGGTGGGCTTGGATCAGCGCGAACACCTGCTCGCGCGTCTGGGCGGTCATCCCCGAGTGCACGCGGACACGAGCGACGACTCGTCGCGCTCGAGCACAGACCACACGGTCGTGGGCAAGATCGAAGGGCTCATTCGGTGTGCGCCAGGCTAGCGTCCGGTGCGGACAGGGGAGCCTCCCTGAGCGCCCCCGCGCTCGCCAGCGCACGGGCGGTCTGCCCGACGATGTCCTCGCGCGCGCCACGCTGTGCGCGCAGGATCGCCTCGGCGAAGCCGGTGCGCGAGAAACGGCCGTGCGGCACGACGCCCAGACGCCGCAACCCGAGCAGGTAGGCGCCGCCTTGCAGCTCGGGGTCGATCTCCGCACGAAAGCCGCCGAGCGCGCCGCGCAGCAGCGCACCCCCGAGCCTGCCGCGCGTGGAGGAGGTGGCCGCCTCGCGCACTGCACGCAGGATCGCCTGCGAGACGCTCTCGATCAGCTTCAGCGCGACGTTGCCCGTGAAGCCGTCGGTGACGATCACGTCGGCCGCGCCGCTGGTCACGTCTCCGCCCTCGACGTTGCCGACGAACTCGAACGCAGCAATGCCGGCGCCCGCACGCTGCAGGAGCTCGGCGTGGGCTTCGACGACGAGCGGGCTGCCGCGTCCGGCCTCCTCGCCGTTTGACAGCAGGCCGACGCGAGGGCGCTCGACGCCGAGCACCGTGTGCGAGAGCGCGGCGCCCATGAAGGCGAACTGCACCAGATGCTCGCGGCGCACGACGGCGTTGGCGCCGACGTCCAGCAGCGTCACCGGGCTGCCGGGTACCGGCACGGGCAGCGCGAGCGCGGGCCGGTAGATGCCGTGCGTGCGCTTGATGTTGAACAGGCCCGCGGCGAGCGCCGCGCCGGTGCCGCCGGCGCATACGAGCGCGTCGGCGCGGCCGCCCGCGACGGCGCGCGCCGCCTGCACGATCGAGGCCTGCGGATTGGCGCGCACGGCACGCACCGGGTCGGCGCTCTTGGCGACCGACAGTGGCGCGTCGACGATCTCGACCCCCTCGCCGGGCTCCCCGAGCTCGCCGGCCGGACCGAACAGGATCACGCGCGCGCCGCGCGCCGCGGCGAGCGCCGCTCCGGAGGCGACCTCAGACGGTCCGAGGTCGGCGCCATTGCAGTCGACTGCGACGACCGGAGCCGCTTGGTTGGGCGCGTCGATGTGCGAGTCGGTCGACAGCGGCCCGGGCGCGGCTGCGCCGCTAGTCGTCGTGCTCGTGGTCGTGGCCGTGCGCGGCTGGCGCGACGACCTCACGACCGGCGTAGAAGCCGCACTGCGGGCACACCCGGTGGGGCCTGCGCGGGCTGTGGCACTGCGGACACGCGTTCACGGCGGGCGCGCCGATCTTGTGCTGCGCGCGCCGCTTGGCCGTGCGGCTGTGCGACTGCTTTTTCTTGGGGACCGCCATGGACGTGAGAAGGCTACCAGCCCGCACGCGGCCTACTCGAGCTTGAGCTCGCGCAGCTTGGCCCAGCGAGGGTCGGGCGCCGCCTCGTGGCGATGCTCGGGACCGGCCTCGTTGAGGTCCGCCGCGCAGATCGGGCACAGGCCGGCGCAGTCCTCGCGACAGAGGACCTTGGCCGGCGCCGCGAGGACGAACGCGTCGCGTGCCCATGCGGCGACGTCGAGCGTCTCGTCGCTGACGTAGGGGCTTTCCAGCTCCTCGCCTTCGCCCGGGCGGTCGACCTCGCGGGCGTCGACCTCCACGCTCGGCTCGGCCTGCTTCAGGCAGCGCATGCACGGGCCACTGAGCGCTGCCGAGAAGCGCAGGCGAAGCGCGTAGCCGCCGCCCATCATGCGTGAGACGTCGAGCACGACGGGGATCGCCGGCGAGCCTCGCTCGAGCGGCTCGGCGCCATATGGCTCGCCTGCGAACACGAGCGGGTCGATCGGCACGGCGAGCTGCAGGCGCCGGCCCTCGCCGGTGCTCAGACGCAGGCCACCGAGGTCGAAATCATGCGCTCGGCTCGGCATGCAGAGAAGGCTAGCGACGCCGCCGTGCCCTTCCGCCCCACGCGCACGATGCGCGCCGGGATGACCGGCCGCTACGCCGCGTGCAGTTCGCGCTTGAGCACCTTGCCCGTGGCGTTGCGCGGGAGCTCGTCGAGGAAGACGACCTCGCGCGGGACCTTGTAGCGAGCGAGGTTGGCCCTGACGTAGGCCTGCACGGCAGGCTCGTCGAGCGCGGCTCCGCTGCGCAGCACGACGAACGCCTTCAGGCGCTGGCCGAATTGCTCGTCGGGCACGCCGAGGACCGCCGCCTCCTCGATCGCCTCGTGGTCGGCGAGCAGGTCCTCGACCTCGCGCGGGAAGACGTTCTCGCCTCCGCTGACGATCATCTCGTCGTCGCGGCCGTCGACGAACAGGCGTCCGTCACGGTCGAAGTGGCCGACGTCGCCGGTGCTCATCAGCCCGCTGACGATCTCCTTGCCGCCGCCGCCGGTGTAGCCGTCGAAGATCATCTCGTTGGCGACGAAGATGCGCCCGCCGGCGCCCGCGGCGACCTCGCGCCCGTCGCCGTCGAGCAGCTTGACGATCGTCCCCATCGGCGGTCGCCCGGCGGTCCCCGGCGCAGCGCGCAGGTCTTCCGGCGTGGCGATCGTGGCCCACGCGACCTCGGTCGATCCGTAGAGGTTGTAGAGGACGTCACCGAAGGCGTCCATCGCGTGGGTCGCCAGCTCCCCCGGAAGCACCGAGCCGCTGACGGCGATGACCTTCAGACAGCGCGTGTCATAGCGGGCGAGCGTCTCGGGGCCGAGCTCGAGGATCCTTTGCAGCATCACCGGCACCACCGCGAGGGCGCTCGCACGATGCTGGGAGACGGCGCGGAGCGTCTCCTCGGGGTCGAAGCGGCGTCGCAGCACGAGCGTCGAGGAGAGCGCCAGACCAAGCGTGAAGTGCGCATATCCCCACGAGTGAAACAGCGGTGCGGCGATCATCGTCGTCTCGCGCGCCTTCAGGGGGATCTTCGAGAAGAGCGCGGCCGCGGGCTCCATCGTGTCGGGCTGTTTGCGCGACGCTCCCTTGGGCGTGCCCGTCGTACCGGAGGTGAGGATGACGACGCGGCCTTTCTCCGCCGGCGGTCGCGGTTCGCTCGTCGACGCCTCGGCGATCAGGTGCTCGAGCGTCGGCTCGGAGCTGTCGGTGTGCAGGTCACTCCACGCGACGTAGCTTTTGCGCCCGGCCGCCCCTTCGGCGACGAGCTCGGCGAACTCGTCGTCGTAGATGACCGCCGCGGGATGTTCTCGCTGCAGCACGTCGGTGATCTGCGGTCCGGCGAACATCGTGTTCAGATACAGCGCGCCCGCCCCGAGCTTCGCGCACGCAACCGTGGCCTCGACGAAGCCGCGGTGGTTTCGGCACATGATCGCGACGCTGTCGTCTTCACCGATGCCCTCGGCGGCGAGCGCGTTGGCGAGCGCGTTGGTCCGCTCGTGCAACTCGCGAAAGGTCATCGTGCCGCGATCGTCGACGATCGCCGAACGATCCGGAAAGCGGATCGCCCCGCCCAGGTAGGCCGCCGGAGAGCTCGGTCCCCAACGGCGCAGCGCCGCCAGCGATCGAAGCGCCTTGTCCGGGCGCTCGGGCGCGAGCACGCCAGTGCCGAGCAGCGTCCTTACGACCTGCAGCTTGTACATGGCCTCACGCGCCTCCATCGCGCTGACCCTATCCAACAAGCCCAACCGGATATTCGTCCCAAGGGCGACCCGGGCGCCCGCCAGGGCGTCGCTGGGCAAGCGAGGCAAGGACGCAGGAAGCGAAGTGTGCTTCGCACACGAGCGCCCGAGGACGCAGACCGATCGAAGATCGGCCAGCGCCGCCCAGCGGCGTCCTGGCTAACCCACTTCGGCTGGTTCGTCCTTACCTTGCAAGCGCTCGCGCCCGCGCTGGACGGCGGCGATGAACTTGGAGAGGTTGACCTCGAGCGTGTTGAGGATCTCGTCGGCGTAGTCCTCGGCGCCGAGCCTGATCTCGCGCTCGCGTGCGCGGGCGTCCTCGACGATGTCCTCGGCGGCGCGCTCGGCCTGCTTGGTGACCTCCTCCTCGCCGACCAGCCGCTCCTGGCGCTCGCGCGCGTCCTTGATGATCCGCTCGGCCTCTTTCTTGGCCTCGGCGAGCATCTCCTGGCGCTCCTTGACGATCCAGCGTGCCTGCTTGATCTCCTCGGGGATCGTCGCGCGCATCTGGTCGAGGATGTCGTAGATCTCCTCCTTGTCGACGCGCACCTGATCGGTCAGGGGCACAGGCTTGGCGTTGTGCACCAAGTCGTCGAGCTTGTCGATGAGTACGAGGACGTCCATGTGAATGAGAGGCTAGCGGGGAGTGGGCTGCGGCCCAGCTGGGTCTTGGATCGAGTTACAGATCACGAGTCACGTCCCATTTCGTCAGCGCTTGAGCTCTTCCTGCAAGCGCCGGGCCACCTCGTCGGGAACGAGATCGTCGATCTTGCCCCCGAACGTTGCGAGCTCCTTGACGCCACTCGACGACAGAAAACTGTACTGCGGACTTGCCATCAGGTACACGGACTCTATCTGGGGATCCTGGCGGCGGTTGAGCTGGTTCATCTCCAGCTCGTACTCGAAGTCGGAGATCGCGCGCAGGCCCTTGACGATCGCCTTGGCCCCGACCTGCCTGGCGAACTCGACTACGAGCGTCGAGAACGGCTCGGCGCGGACGCCGTCGAGATCGGCGATCGCGCGCTCGATGAAGCCCATGCGCTCGTCGATTCCGAACAGCGCCTGGCTCTTGCGCACTGAGCGGTTGACGACGGCGACGACGACTTCGTCATACAGGCGCGCGGCGCGTCGGATGACGTCGAGGTGCCCGTTGGTCAGCGGGTCATACGAGCCCGGGCAGACAGCTATCGACTTCTCGGATGGGGTCATTGGTGCCGGTGGATCCTGATCGTTGTGTCGCCGTAGCGCCGCTCGCGCTCGAGGTGCATCCCCAGCTGCAGCGGCGCTCGCCGATCGCTCTCCACGATCACGCGCGCGGCCTGTGCGAGCACCGGCGCGAGCACCGCTGAGAGCTCGGGCCCCCAGTCGTGCGCCTGAGCGTAAGGGGGATCGACGAAGACGAGATCGTATGTCTCTTTACGCCTTCGTGCGCTCCGGAGCGCCGCGAGCGCATCCGAGCGGTGCACCTGCACCCTTGGCGGGGCGAGGTCGAGCGAGTCGAGGTTCGCCCGCAGCGCGCGCAGCGCAAGCGCGTCGCGCTCGACGAACACGGCGCGCTCTGCGCCGCGCGAGAGCGCCTCGATTCCCAGGCCGCCGCTGCCGGCGAACAGGTCGAGCACGCTGCACGCGCCGATCTCGCCGAGCATCGCGAACAGCGCCTCGCGCACGCGATCGGAAGTCGGCCGCGTGACCCGCCCGCCCGGCGCCTGAATATGCCTGCCGCCCAGGTCGCCGGCGATCACGCGCATGCACCCCACGGTAACGCCGGCGCACGGCGCCGCTTGGTCCGGCGAGTGCGAAATGCGAGGCGCGCGGGGCCCGCAGGCGGCCGCTGTGAGCCCTAAGCCGGAATCGGCTCGAGCGCCTCATCGCCGAAACCGCGCCTGAGCGCGTCGCCGAGCATCGCGTTCTCAGGCGCGCGCAGCTCGGGGTCCGACGCGACGAGCGCCTCGGCCAGCGACCGCGCGCGCTCCAGCAGCGGCGCGTCCTCGGGCAGCTGCGCGATCTTGAACTGGCGCATGCCCGACTGGCGCGTGCCCACCAGCTCGCCCTCGCTGCGCAGCTCGAGATCGATCTCCGCGAGGCGAAAGCCGTCGGAGTGCTCGGCCAGCGCGCGCAGCCGCGCCGAACCGGGTGGGCCCATCAGCAGGCAGCTGGCGCGATGCTCGCCGCGCCCTATCCGACCGCGCAGCTGGTGCAGCTGGGAGATGCCAAAGCGCTCGGCGTTCTCCACGAGCATGACGGTGGCGTTGGGGATGTCGATGCCGACCTCGATGACCGTCGTGGCGACGAGCACGTCGGCCTCGCCGACCGCGAACGCCGCCATCGCCTGTTGCTTGTCGCGCGGTCGCATACCGCCGTGCAGCAGCACGAGCCGGTAGCCGCGCAGCTCGCCCTTGCGCAGGCGCTCCAGCTCGGCGGTGGCGGCACGCAGGTCGCCCAGGCCGCTCGGCGCTTTGGCCTGCACCGCCTCACCGGCTGGCTCCTCGTCGATCAGCGGGCAGACGACGAACGCCTGGCGCCCGGCACTCAGCTGCTCGCGCAGCTCGTCGTAGGCGCGAGCACGAGCGCGCTCGCCGGCGACGATGCGCGTGTCGATCGGCTGTCGGCCGCGCGGCAGCTCGCGCAGCGTGCTCGTGTCGAGATCGCCGTAGCCGGCAAGCGCGAGCGTGCGGGGGATCGGCGTGGCGGTCATGTGCAGCGTGTGCGGCGCGCCCTTGGCGTGCAGAGCAGCGCGCTGGCGAACGCCGAAGCGATGCTGCTCGTCGACGACGGCCACGGCAAGCGACGCGAAGGCGACGTCCGGCTCGATCAGCGCATGTGTGCCGACGACGAGTGACAGCTCGCCGCTTGCGAGCTTGCCCAGCACGTCGGCACGCCGGCGTGCGGCGGTGGAGCCGGTGAGCAGCGCGCACGCGATTGGCTCGCCGCCGATCAGCCGCTGGATCGTGGCGAAATGCTGTTCGGCGAGCGTCTCGGTGGGCGCCATCAGCGCGGCCTGGCGGCCGTGCTCCACGCCGCGCAGCATCGCGTACAGCGCGACGACCGTCTTGCCGCTGCCGACCTCGCCCATCAGCAGGCGCTGCATCGCTCGCGTCCCGCGCAGATCGGCGTCGATCTCCTCGATCGTGCGCAGCTGGTCTCCGGTCGGCGCGAACGGCAGCCCGCCGGCGAGCCAGCGCGCGCTCATCTGAGGGGCATCGGCGAGCGCGTGCGCGGTCTGCAGCGCGCCGCGCCGCGCCCGCCGACGCAGGAACACGAGCTGCGTAAACAGCAGCTCTTCAAATGCCAGGCGCTCGCGCCCGAGCTGGGAATCGCGCTCGCCTCGCGCGAAGTGCATCGCCGCCAGCGCGCTCGCGCGGTCGGGCAGGCTCTCGGCGACGCGCGCCTGCGCGGACAGCGGCTCTGGCACGTCGGCCAGGCGCTCTCTGAAGCCCTGCAGGAGCGCGAGGAGCTGCGTCGAGCTGACCCCCTCGCTGGCCGCGTAGTGGGCGACGGAGGCGGCGCTGGGCCCGGCGTCGGCGTCAACCGCCGGCCCTTGGGCGCGCGGCGCCTGGGGATCCGCCGCGCCGCCGACGCCGACGCCGGCGTCGGCGGAGACGAGCGCGAGCTGGGCGCCGATGGCGTGATGGGAGACGCGAAACCCGCCGCGCTCGTCGGCCTTGCCGTGGAGCACGAGCTGCGTGCCGGGCGGGTAGCGCTCGACGAGCCAGGGCTGGTTGAAGAAGGTCGCGCGCATGCTTCCGGTCGCGTCGAAGACGGTCGCCTGCACGAGCGGGCGCATGCCTCGCCGGCGCACCGGCCGTGCTGCGATCGCGCGGACCTGCACGGCCACCGTGGCCTGCTCGCCGGGCGCGAGCGCCGCGACCGTGCGCGCCTCGCGGCTGTCTCGCGGCAGGTGCTCGAGCAGCTCGCCGACGGTCGTCAGGCCGAGCGTGCGCATCGCGTCCGCGAGCTTGCCCGCGGGCAGCGCCAGCGGCTCGAGCAGGCGCTCGGGCCGCGGCCAGCGCACGGCGGCGGCGAACATCTCCTCGCGGCTGAGCGCCCTGCGCTCGGCGAAGGCTCGCATCGCCGGGGGCAGCTCTGGGGCCGGCGGCTCGGGTGCTGTCAAGGACGGCGTGAGGGTCCTCGTCGCGGGCATTGCGCGCGGATGATGATCGCGACGGCGGTCGTAACGGCCGCTACTCGGCGGCGAGCAGCCACCAGTAGGCCGGCTGGCCGCCCTGGCGCAGCTCGAGCTCGACGCCGCCGTTGACCATCCCCTCGATGTCGCCCAGGCCCAGCGGGGCGCCGTCGCCGGCGAGCACGCTGATCAGCTCGGGCTCGCCGTGGCCGTCGCCGGCGGCGAGCGCGTGCAAGATCGAGCGCAGCGTCTCGCCGGGATCGCCCCACGCGAGCACCTCGTCCTGAACGAACCCGACGGCGTCGCCGCGGCTGAACCTGCCCCGTGCGTCGTCGCGCGCGGCCGGCGCCACGGCGCCGGTGCGAACGCGCGTGATCGCCTCGCGCAGCGCGATCGCGTTCTCCTCGACCGAGCGATCGGACGCCAGCGCGACGGCCGCGGCGAGCCCTGCCTGCTGGCTGGTCGTCGGCGCGACCGAGACCTCCTTGTCGGAGAGCTGGGCCGCGTGTTCGGCGGCCATGATCACGTTCGCGCTGTTGGGCAGCACGACGACCTCCTCGGCGGGCACCTCGTGGATCGCGGCGAGCAGATCGTACGTCGAGGGATTCAGCGTCGGTCCGCCGTCGAGCGTCTGCACGCCAAGCTCGCGGAACATCTCCGCCAACCCCGCGCCGCTGACGACCGCCAGAGCGCCACAGCGCGCCCTCGGCGCCTCGCGCGCCGGCGCGCTCTCGACGAGCGCGCCGCTCTTCGCGGGCGGTCCGACACGGCCGTTGGCCGCCGGTGAGCTCGCTCCGTTGGCGCGATCGACGGCGCCGTGCGCCAGTCGCTCGTCGCGCTCCTGCACCTGCAGTCGCATGTCGGCGACGTCCAGGCGCGAGACCTCCCCGGCCTGGGCGAACACCTCGATTGCGCGCTCGGGATCGTCGGTGTGCAGGTGGACCTTCAGCGTCCGGGAGTCGCCCACGACGAGCACCGAGTCGCCGAGCTTCTCCAGCGGCTCGATGTAGCGACCGGGGCTCAGGTCGCGGCCGGTGACGGCGAAGTTGGTGCAGAAGCGATACGTGCTGGAGTTGTGCTCGGGGTGGCTGATGCGCGCCGGCGCGTGGTGGTCGAGCTCGGGCGGCTCGTCGCCGCGCAGCGCGGCGACTACGCCGGCGAACATGATCGTCAGGCCATAGCCGCCGGCGTCGACGACGCCGGCGTCGCGCAGCGCAGCAAGCAGCTCGGGACCACGCTTGACCGAGTCCTGGCCGGCGATCACGGCGCGCTCGAGCGCGGCGGCGATCAGTTCGTCCTGCTCGCTTCGCGCCGTCGCAGGGCCGAGCCGGGGGTTCTCGGGGCTGTGCGCAACGTCGGTGACGATCTTGTGCGCCATCTCGCGGGCGACCGTGAGCATCGTCCCCTCAGCGGGGTCGCGCACCGAGGAATAGGCCCTGTCGGCGGCTTTCGCCAGCGCCGCCCCGATCAGCGTCGCGTCGATCAACTGTCCCGGCCTCGAGACGAGCTCCTCGGCGGCCCCGCGGATCAGCTGCGAGAGGATCACGCCGGAGTTGCCGCGTGCGCCGAGCAGCGCCGCGCGTGCGACCGACTGCACGATCTCCTCGCGGCCGATCTCGTCGATCGTGCGCGAGGCGTCGGCGCCCATCAGGCGGTCGAGCTCGTCGAGCACGGCGCGCAGCGTGAGCGTCATGTTGTCGCCCGTGTCACCGTCGGCGACGGGGAACACGTTGAGGTCGTTGACCTCCTGGCGGCGCGATTCCAGGTGCGCGAGCGCGCCGGCGACGGCGGCGCGGAAGCGCACCAGATTCGTATCGGTCACTCAGAAACCTTTATCACTTGGAGCGGGTGACTTGCCATTCGCACGCCGGGGCGTGGACGATCGGATGAGCGCTCAGGGTTCTGGTCTAGGCGGACACTGGTCAAGCGAGACAAGGACGCAGGGAGCGTAGCGTGCGAAATAGCACGCGAGTGACCGAGGACGCAGTATCGCGCCGGCCGGTGTTGGCCTAGGCGGCCTTGAGGACCTTGCCGGCTTTTAGGCAGCGCGTGCATACGTAGACGCGCCGCGGGGACTTGCCGACGAGGATCCTCACCTTCTGCAGGTTCGGATCGAAACGCCGCTTGGTCGCGACCATCGAGTGGCTGCGGCTCTGGCCGAACGCCGGCCCCTTGCCGCAGCTATGACACACCTTGGCCATCGCGCGCAGTCTAGCGATCTGAGCTCGGCCCGCTCGCCAGGTCGCTGCGAAGCGCGGCCATCTTCAGCACCGCTTCGGCGGCGTGGCGACCCTGATCGCGCTTGTCGCCGCCGGCGCGCGCGAGCGCCTGCTCCATCGTCGCGCACGTGAGCACGCCGAACGCACAGGGCACGCCGGTGTCCAGCTGCACGGCCATCACGCCGCGGGCGGACTCGGCGCAGACGAAGTCGTAGTGGTCGGTCTCGCCGCGGATGACGGCCCCCAGACAGGCCACGCCGGCAAACCGCCCCGTTCGCGCCGCGTAACTCGCCGCGAGCGGCAGCTCGAAAGCCCCTGGCACGTCGAACACCTCGACGGGGTGCTCGCCGTCCTGCGCGAACGCCGCCTGCGCGCCCGCCAGCAGACGCTCGGCCAGCTCCTCGTAGAAGCGCCCGAGCACGATCGCGAAAGCGTCGCTCACCCGCGGCGCCGATCTTCGCGGCGGCGCTCGCCGGCCGCGCGATCGTGCTCGCGCTCGGCGTGCAGCAGCTCCTCGTCGAGGTTCAAGCCCTGGTGGTGCAGCGTGTGGCCCATTCGCTGGGCCTTCGTGCGCAGGTAGTCCTCGTTGTGCGCATTCGGCGCGTGCTCGATCGGGATCTGCGCGCTGACCGACAGGCCGTAGCCCTCCAGTCCGCGGATCTTCTTCGGGTTGTTCGTGAGGATGCGGATCGCGCTGAGCCCCAGGTCGGCGAGGATCTGCGCGCCGATCCCGTAGTCGCGCAGGTCCGCGGGCAGGCCGAGCCGCTCGTTGGCCTCGATGGTGTCCAGGCCGTCCTCCTGCAGACGGTAGGCACGCAGCTTGTTCAGCAGGCCGATTCCGCGGCCCTCCTGGGCCAAGTAGAGCAGCACCCCCTGCCCCTCGCGCTCGATCATCGAAAGCGCTGACTCGAGCTGCTCGCCGCAGTCGCAGCGCAGGGAGTGAAACACGTCGCCGGTCAGGCACTCCGAGTGCACGCGAACGAGCACGTCGGCCTTGCCCGCGACGTCGCCCTTGACGAGCGCGACGTGGTGCTTCTCGTCGACCAGCGAGCGGTAGCCGATCGCCTGAAACTCGCCGAACGTCGTCGGCAGACGCGTCTCGACGACGCGCTCGATCAGGCGATCGTTGCGCCGGCGGTAGGCGATCAGGTCGGCGATCGTCACCATCTTCAGCCCATGGCGCTCGCAGTAGTCGGCCAGATCGGGCACGCGCGCCATCGAGCCGTCCTCGTTCATCACCTCGCAGATCACGCCGGCCGCGACCAACCCGGCCAGGCGGGCAAGGTCGACGCTCGCCTCGGTGTGGCCGGTTCGCTCGAGCACGCCGCCGGGCTTGGCCTTGAGCGGGTTGACATGGCCCGGCTGGGTGAGGTCCTGCGGCTTGGCCTGCGGGTCGACGGCCACCTGCATCGTGTGTGCGCGGTCATGCGCGGAGACGCCGGTCGTGACTCCGTGGCGGGCCTCAATCGTGATCGTGAAGGGTGTCTGCAGCGCAGACTCGTTCTTTGCCGTCATCAGCTCGAGGCCCAGCTCGTCGCAGCGCTCGGGGGTGAGCGCCAGGCAGATCCACCCGCGTGCCTCCTTGGCCATGAAGTTGATCGCCTCGGGTGTGACGAACTGCGCAGCCATCACGAGGTCGCCCTCGTTCTCACGGTCTTCGTCGTCGCACACGACGACCATGCGCCCGCGGCGGATCTCGTCGATCGCCTCCTCGATCGTCGCGAACGGCGTCGCGGTGGCCTGCTCGGTCTTCGCCGGGTCGCTCAAGACGCGCGCTCCGCGACGAGCGACTCGGCGTGGGCGCTGATCAGCCTCTCCAGGTGCTTTGCCAGGACGTCGACCTCGACGTTCACGCGCGAGCCCTCGACGAGCGTTCCGAGCGTCGTGCGCCGTTGCGTCTCGGGGATCAGCGAGACCGCGAAGCCGCGGTCGTGCAGCGCGCTGACGGTCAGGCTGACGCCGTCCAGCGCGACCGAGCCCTGCTCCACGAGGTAGCGCTCCAAGCGCGGATCGATCTCGAGCTCCAGCACGCGCGCGAAGCCCTCCTCGCGGACGTTTGCCACGGTTGCGGTGGCGTCGACGTGACCCTGCACGACGTGGCCGCCGAGACGATCCTCGGCGCGCACGGGAAGCTCGAGATTGACGTTCGCGTCGACCTCGAGGTCACCCAATGACGAACGCCGCAGCGTCTCGGCCATCGCGTCGGCGGCGAAGCTCGCCTCGCGTACGTCCGAGGCCGTCAGGCAGACGCCGTTGACGGCGATCGAATCCCCCTCGGCGAGCTGGCCGGCCAGTGCCGTGGCGATGCGCAGCCGCGCACCTGCGCCATCGCGCTCGCAGGCGACGACGCTGCCGATGTCGGCGATCAGGCCGGTGAACATCTTTTTGACTCCGTCGATATGCGTGCGCTGCCGCTGGTCATCGCGCAGTCACCACTCGCGCAGGCGTGCTGAGATCAGCAGGTCGTCGCCGATGCGCTCGCAGTCGCAGGTGAGCGCGCGCATGGCCTCGGAGATCCGCTCCGCGCCCATCCCCTCCAGCGGGTCGCGCGCGGAGCTGCCGCCGAGCAGCAGCGGCGCGAGGAACAGCCGCACCTCGTCGATCTCGCCGGCGTCGAGGAAGGCGCCCGCCAGGTGCGGTCCGCCCTCCAGCAGGACGGAGGCGACGCCCATCGCTCCGAGCTGGTCCAGCCCCGAGCGCACGCGCGCGGGCTCGTTCTCGCCGGTCGCCACGAGCACCTGCGCTCCGGCGGCCTCGAGCGCGTCCGTGTCGGCGCGAGCCGCCGCGCGCGAGACGACGATGGTGAGCGGTATCTCGGCTGCTGCGGCGACGAGCTGTGAGGAGGGTGGAAGGCGCGCGAGCGTGTCGAAGACGACCCGCCGCGGCTGGTAGGCGGGCTCGGCCAGCGTCCCCTCGGGACGCGCCGTGAGCTGCGGATCGTCGGCCAGCGCCGTGCCGATGCCGACGACCACGGCGTCGACCGCGGCGCGCCACTCGTGGGCGAGCGCGCGACTGTCCTCGCCGCTGATCCACTTGGAGTCGCCGGTGCGCGTGGCGACCTTGCCGTCGAGCGTCATCGCGGACTTGAACAGGACCCACGGGCGCCCAACGCGCGCGTGCTTGCGAAACGCTTGGTTGAGCAGCCTCGCGCGAGCGGCGAGCTCTCCGTCGGCGAGCACGACCTCGACGCCTTCGTCGCGCAGGATGCCCAGACCCCGGCCTGAGGCCTTCTCGGTCGGATCGTCGGAGGCGACGACGACGCGCCTGATGCCCGCCGCGAGGATCGCATCCGTGCACGGCGGCGTCTTGCCCTCGTGGCAGCAGGGCTCCAGCGACACGTACAGCGTCGCCTCGGCGAGGTCCTCCACGCCGCACGCCTCGATCGCGTTGACCTCGGCGTGGGCGGCGCCGTAGCGCTCGTGCCAGCCCTCGCCGATCACCTGCTCGCCGCGCGCGACGACCGCGCCGACGACCGGGTTGGGCTTGACCGTGCCCATGCCGTTGCGGGCGAGCTCGATGGCGCGCGCCAGATGCGTCCTGTCGGTGTCGATGCGGATCGCCATGTGTTCGTCCAGGATAACCCCGCTCAGCGCCCGCACCTGCCGCCGCGCAGCCGATAGACGGTCATCTCCGGCCCCGGCCGATGATAGGCCAGCGGGTAGTAGTCAAAGCTCCAGTCGAAGCCGAAGGCGACCGGTCGCGTGCCGCGCGCATACGGCGAGGCCCGGTAGAGCACTTCGCCGCGAGCCTGCAGCGCGCGGTAGTAGGCGACCGCGAGCGGCGCCTGCGCAGGATCGGCGGCGGCGCGCCCGGACTGCGTGGAGCCGCTGATCACGGTGCAGTAGCCGTGCTGCTGGTAGTAGTCGAGCAACGCGGGACTGAGCGTGCGCTCGTAGTTCTCGATCGTGACCAGGTGCAGGCCGCGACTCGACAACGCGCCGCTGGGCGAGATCCGCGAAAGCAGCGAGGGATACTTGTGCCAGCGGTAGGCGTTGGCGGCCGTCGACGTGCCGGGCTTTCGCTCGCGCGCCCATTCGTCAGGCGAAACCGGCTCGGCGACGATCTTCGCGCCGACGGGCACGTGGGCGACCATCCACGCCCGCGTCTGGTTGCGCGTGTCGGCGCGCGAGAGGACCAGGCCGGAGTGCACGCTGAAGACGACTCCCTGCGCGAGCACGAGCGCTGCCAGCGCGACGGCGAAGGCCGCCCCCAGCGATCGCCCGCGTCGGGCGCGGGCGCCTTGGTCGCCGCCGTCGGCGCGCGCGTCGAGGCTGGCGCGCTGTGCGGGCGCGCGGGGACTCGCGCGGCCCGACAGCGCGCGCTCGACCAGGCCCGCGAGCAGCTCGGCGGCCCACAGCACGAAGACCGCCGCGAGCAGGCACAACAGCGGAAAGACCGGCAGCAGCCAGCGCCCGAAATAGCGCCCCTGCAGGCCCATGAACACCAGGAACAAGAGCGGGGCGGACACGAGCATCCAGCCGTAGCGCAACCCACGGCGCCAGACCACGATCGCCCCGCCAAATGCGGCGAGCGCGGGCAGCCAGCCCAGCCCCCAGGTGAGCGTCCACAGGTAGTAGGGCAGTCCGCCGTCGCGCGGAGCGCCGAGCTTGCCCTGGGATTCGGCCGAGAGCGTCGACTGGTGCACGAGTTCGCGGTGGAAGCTCGCGTAGTCCAGCAGCGAGTACGGGTTGGCGAGGAAGAAGGCGACCGCCGCGGCGGCGACCCACAGCGCGAGCCCGAGGAGCGCGTCGCGCGCCGCATCGCGATTGCCGTCGAGAAAGCGCGCGGCGGTGGCGGCGACGAACGGCACAACGACGATACCCGCCGTGTACTTGGTCGCACAGGCGAGCCCGAGCCCGACGCCCGCCAGCAGGTAGTCGCGCCTGCGGCCCTTGCTCAGCACGCCGGCGCTGCCGAGCAGCGACAGCGTCAGCGGCGCGAGCGTGGGGACGTCGTTGAGCGCGAGGTGGGAGTAGAAGACCGGTAGGAACGCGACGGCCTCGATCGCGGCCGCGAGCAGGCCGGCGGCGCGCCCGAACAGCCGCGCGCCGGCCGCGTACAGCAGCCACAGTGCGGCCACGCCGAGCACGGCGGCGGCGACACGGGAGAGCGTGTAGACATCCGCGGGGTGCAGCGCAAACGCGTCGCGCACGCCGGCCGTGCCGCCGTAGGCGACCGCGAAGACGTAGTGCAGCACGTACGTGAAGGCCGGCGGGTTGGCGAAGTAGTGCGGGTTCAGGCCGTGCCCGAACATGGCGACGGCGTGTGGCACGAAGTGATCGGCCTCGTCGGCGTTGTAGGCGTATGGCAGACCCTGCGCGATTCCCCACAGGCGCAACCCCAGGCCGGCGACCAACACGATCGCCAGCGCCGGCCACGCCCAGCGGCGCGGAAGCTCAGCAGTTGCCATAGATCGCGTAGTAACGGCTGGTGAAGATGCGTCTGTAGCCATCCTGCGGGATCTGGTCGCGCGGGTCGTCGCCGATGTCGACGATCGCCTCGAAGAAGACCGCGCTGCCGAGCGGGTACACGGCGACGCTGCCGCGGCGGATCCGCTTCTCGAGCGTGTGCGAGCCCTTGCGCACGTCCGCGCGGGCCTGGCTGCGCGCGACGATGTTGTGCTGGCTGGTCGTGTCGAGGATCCAGCGGGCGTCGGGGATCAGCTTGTTGTTGGGCAGCGTGAGCAGCGGGCAGCGTCGAAGTTCGCGCTTGACCGCGGGCGAGCCGAGCGCCACGGCGAGTCCCTTGTGGAAGTCCTCGTGGTAGGCGAGCGTGTTGCGCAGGCTGCTCAGGCTCAGCGTCGTCGCGGCCGACGCGCCGCCGTAGAGCACGAGCAGGGCGGCGAAGCCCATCCACACCCGCCTCAGCAGCGTGCCTCGCTCGAGCATCGCCCAGCCGCCGATCGCGACCGCGCAGAAGAGCAGGAGCATGATCGCCGCACCCATCAGGTAGCGATCGATCACCGATGCGCCGGCGGCACCCTCGAGCACGAACACGACCAGCAGCAGCACGAGCGCGGCCAACGGCGTGAGCACGCGCCGCGGCGTGAGCCAGATGGCGAGCGGAATGCCGGCGAGCGCTCCCAGCACGACGGGCAGCTTGTCGATGCGCACGGAGAACGTCCACAGCGAGCCGATCACGTTGGCGATCCCTTTCGTGCGTCCGAGTTCCTGGGCAAGCCCGGCGGTTGAGCTGAGCGAATAGAAAGGCTTGCCCGTGACGATCAGATCGACGAGCACCCAGATCACCGGCCCCACCGCGGCGATCGCCAGATTACGCAGGCGGCTGCTGGCCGATCTGTGATCGGCATCCGCCCGCCACGAGCACCACAGCCAGTACACGCCGGCCAGCACCCAGGCGTCGGGCCGCAGCAGTCCGGCGGCGGCGAGCACGACGAGCACTGGCGTCCCGCGGCGCGGCTTTTCGACCTCGAGCACGACCGCCCAGACGATCAGCGCCACGTAGGAGATGTCCAGGTAGCCCTGCGCCGCGAGGTTCTCCAAGAAGAAGCGGCTGAGCACGAGCAGGCCGGCCACGACCCCGACGGCGGGCCCGAAGCACAGCCGCCCGAGCCTGTAGAGACCAGCGACAAGCGCGACGAAGGAGCCGATCGAGCCGAGCACCATCAGGCGCGCCCCGCCCTGGCCGAAGATCGAGCAGAGCATCCCGAAGGCGATCGCCAACGGATGCTCGGTCGGGCCGCGATAGACACGGAAGTCCGGCAGGTGGGCGTGCAGCAGGTCGCGGCCCCACAGCAGCGCGTAGAAGGAGTCGTACGTCGGATACGTGGGGAACGCGAAGTAGCCGATCAGCGCGCCCACGCACATGACGGCGAGGGCGACCTTCGCCCAGGTGGCTCCTCGCCAAGCGCGCGGCGGCCCCAGCCGGATCGAGCCCGGGCCAAACCGGGTGAGCGTCGCGCTTTCCATCGAGACTCGGCCGGCTGGCGCCGGCTCCCGGCGCCGCCCGCGCGCCCAGCGCCGAGATCGCGGCCTGCGCTTTGGGATACTGCCGGAAGCCAAGTCTAGGCAAATCGTCGCCGATGAAGCTCATCATCCAGATCCCCTGCTTCAACGAGGCAGACCAGCTACCACAGACGCTCGCCGACCTGCCGCGGGAGGTCGAGGGCTTCGATGTCGTAGAGCGTCTGATCATCGACGACGGCTCGACCGACGACACGGTCGCGGTAGCGCGCGCGCGCGGCGTCGAGCATCTTGTGCGCTTGACCAACAACAAGGGACTGGCCGCGGGCTTTCAGGCGGGCATCGACACGGCGCTGAAGCTGGGCGCCGACGTGATCGTCAACACCGACGCCGACAACCAGTACTACGGGCCGGATATCGCACGGCTCGTGCTGCCGATCGTGCAGGGCCGCGCTGACATGGTCGTCGGCGACCGCGAGGTGACCGGGATCGAGCACTTCTCGCCGCTGAAGAAGACCTTGCAGCGGCTGGGCTCGTGGGTCGTGCGGCAGGCCTCCTCCACGTCCGTCCCGGACACCACGTCGGGCTTTCGCGCCTACAACCGCGAGGCGGCGATCCAGATGCTCGTGGTCTCCAAGTTCACGTACACGCTTGAGACGATCATCCAGGCGGGCAAGCTGCTCGTGGCGATCGACCACGTCCCGATCCGCACCAACCCGAAGACGCGCGAGTCGCGCCTGTTCCCTTCGATGGGCGCTTACGTGCGGCGCAACGCGGTGTCGATCTTTCGCATCTACGCCCAATACGAGCCGCTGCGCGTGTTCTGGAGCCTGGCGATGCTGATGGGCGTGGCTTCGATCGCCGTGTGGGTGCGCTTCACGGTCGCCTACGTCGAAGGCAACGGCAAGGGCCACGTGCAGTCGCTGATCCTCGGCGCCGTGCTGTTCATCGCGGCCGTCGTGCTGTTCGCGCTGGGGGTGATCGGTGACCTGCTCGCCGCGCAGCGCGTGATGACGCAGAAGACCTTCGAGCGCGTGCGGCGCATCGAGCTCGCGCTGGGCGTTGCGCCGTCGCATTACGAACACAACGACCAACAGCCCGCCACGGAGCAGGCCGCGGTCGCGCCCGAGACCGACGGACCCGAACGCCAGGAGGCGGTGCGCCTGTGAGCGGCGTGACGGTCTCCGACGACGGCGTCGTCACGGGCAACACCTACGACAAGTACGGCTCGACCAACCCGGTCGTGCGCCGGCTGATGGAGTCCTTCGAGCGCACGCTGGATGAGCTGATGGCGCGTGCCGAGCCGCGCTCGCTGCTCGACGTCGGCTGCGGCGAGGGCGTGCTCGTGCACCGCTGGGCACAGCGCCTGCCAGCAAGCCGCTTCGTGGGCATCGACCTGCAGGAGGAGTCCATCCAGGCGGGCTGGGCACAGCGCCAGGCGCCGAACCTGCAGTACCGCACGATGCCGGCCGAGGATCTTCCGTTCGCCGACGGGGAGTTCGAGCTGGCTGCGGCGATCGAGGTGCTCGAGCACGTGCCCGATCCCGAGCACACGCTGGCGGAGATGGCGCGCTGCGCCGAGCGCCATCTGCTCGTGTCGGTCCCACGCGAGCCGCTGTGGCGCATGCTGAACATGGCTCGCGGCGCCTACCTCGCGCAGCTGGGCAACACGCCTGGCCATCTCAACCACTGGTCCAAGCGCTCGTTCACGCGCCTGCTCGCGCGCCACGGCGACGTCGTCGAGCTGCGCTCGCCGTTCCCGTGGACGATGCTGCTCGTTCGCCTGTAGATGGTCCTCGCGGCTCCGTGAGCGCTCCCCGCGCCTCCGTGAGCGCTCCGGCAGGCGAGCGACGGCAGCGCTCCTATGGCAGCGGCGCGCGCATCCTGTCGATCGGGATCGCCTCAACGGGCTTGCTCACGTTCGCCTACTTCTCGATCGCCAGCCACGTGCTCGGCGAACAGCCGGCCAAGCGCATCGACCTGTTGTGGTCGGTCATGTTCGTGATCATCTCGGTGATCTATCGGCCGATCGAACAGCTGCTCTCGCGCACGATCGCCGCACGACGCGCACGCGGGCAGGCCCAGCACACGCTGCGCGTTCCAATGCTGATTCAGGCCACGTTCGCGCTGATCTTCCTCGCCGTCGCGCTGGCGCTGCACGACCAGCTCGCAAACGACGTCTTCGAACATCAGAGCGCGCTCTATGACGTGCTGGTCGTCGGCACGCTCGCCTATGCGGCCAGCTACTTCGCGCGCGGTTGGCTGGCCGGACACCAGCGCTTTGGCCTGTTCGGCGGACTCGTGCTGATGGAGTCGGTCTCGCGCATCGCCTTCGCGGTCGCCGTGGCGATCGGCATCGCCGGCGGCCAGACGGCCGTTGCGCTCGGGATCGCCGCGGCGCCGTTCGTGTCGCTGGTCGTCGTGCCCGCCGCGTTCGCACGCACGCGCACGGAGCGCGAACGCGGAGAAGCCGAGTCCGGCGGCGGTCACGAGGACGCGCTGGAAGCGGCGATCACCGTCGACGAGGCCGACGCGGCGCTCGCGGGGCCGGGGACCGAGGGCGTCCAGGAGACCGCGGCGCACGACGACCTGTCGCTGCGCAGGGGCGGCGGCTTCGCCGTGTGGGTGTCGGGAATCATGCTCTCCGAGCAGACGCTGCTCAACGCCGCCGTGCTGACGGTCGACGCGACCGCGCGCCATCGTGCGCTGGCGGGGATCGTGTTCAACGTGCTGCTCATCGCACGCGCTCCGCTGCAGCTCTTTCAGGCGATTCAGACCTCGCTGCTGCCGCACCTCACCGGCCTGGAGGCGACGGCCGGCCACGAGGCTTTCGCGCGCGCGATCCGCACGACGGTCCTGGCGATCCTCGCGTTCGCAGCCGTCGTCACGCTCGCGTTGCTCGTCGTCGGCCCGTTCGCGCTGCGCCACGTGTTCTTCGGTCAGAACTTCACCTACAAAGGCACGGGCCTGGCGCTGATCGGGATCGGCATGGGCCTGCACCTGACCTCGGGTGCGCTCAACCAGGCCGCGCTCGCGCGCGACCGGGCGCGCGCGGCGGCGGGATGCTGGCTTCTGGCCGCGGCGCTGTTCGTCGCCTGGATGCTGATTCCGGCGATCTCCGAACAGCTGCTGCGCGCGGAGGTCGGTTATGCGGGCGCGACCGCCGTGCTGGCGATCACCCTCGGCCTGCTCTACCGCCAGGGTACGCGTCAGATCGAGGCGCGTACGGCAGCCTAGCCTCAGCTCGCGTGCACGGCCTGCGCGATCGCACGGTAGGCCTCGGCGGGATCGCCTGCACCGAAGATCGCCGATCCCGCCACGAACACGTTCGCACCCGCCGCGCGGCAGCTCGGGCCCGTGTCTGCAGCGACCCCGCCGTCCACCTGCACGGCGACGCCGTCGCCGACGATCGCGCGCACGCGCGGGATCTTGTCGAGCGAGTGCTCGATGAACGCCTGCCCTCCCCAGCCGGGATTGACGGTCATGCACAGCGCCATGTCGATCGCGCCGGCGATCTCCGCCAACGCGCCGACCGGCGTGCCGGGATTGATCGCGACGCTCACACACGCGCCGAGGTCGCGCACCACCGACGCCGCGTAGGCGACGTGCGGCGTGGCCTCCGCATGGACCGTCACCGAGTCGGCGCCGGCCTTGACGAAGTCCGCGACGTGGCGCTCGGGTCGCTCGATCATCAGGTGCACGTCGAGCATCGCCCCAACCTCGCGAACCTGCTCGGCGAGCCCTTCCACGACGAGCGGCCCGACGGTGATCGGCGGCACGAAGTGCCCGTCCATCACATCCACATGGATCACCCGCGCTCCCGCTGCCAGCACCTCCCCCACCTGCTCGCGCAGCCGCGCGAAGTCCGCCGACAGGATCGAAGGCGCGACGCGCACGCCGCCCAGCAGCTCGCTGGTCAGCGCGCTCATCTGGTGCTGCCTAGCTCTTGACGGACGCTGATATGAGTGCGCGGGTCAAGCCTGGCAAGGACGCAGGGAGCGTGGCGTGCTTTGCACGCGACCGACCGAGGACGCCGCCAGGCGCCGGCCCGCGCTCTCATATCGGTTGCAGCATGCTGTCGCCGCAGTGATTGCACTTCATCACCGCGGTGGATGACATGCGCACGATCGTCGAGTGCTCGCCGCAGTTGGGGCAGACCGAGGTCAGCTCGAAGCGATGCAGGCAGTAGACGCAGCGGTAGCGTCCCGGCAGATTGGTGGGACGCAGCCAGGGCTCGCCGCAGTGAGGGCACAGCGGTCCGAGGTCGACCACCTTGGCGGGCACGTTGCGCTCGCTGTCCACGGCTCAGCTCCGGCGCAGCCGCGCGATGAAGAAGCCGGCCGTGCGGTCGCGGTGAGGCAGTGTCAGCATCGCTCCCGCCGCCTCGGGCCGCCGCGACGGAGCGCTGACTGCTCGACCCGGCGCAAATGCGGGCACATCGGAGGCGAGATCATCGAGGCTGAAGTCGGCGTGAGAGTCCAGGAAGGTCGCGATCGAATGCTCGTTCTCAGCAGCTGAGATCGTGCAAGTAGAGTAGACAAGCACGCCTCCCGGACGGACGGCATGGGCTCCGGCGGCGAGGATCGCGCCCTGCACCTGCGCCAGCTCGGTGACCGACGAGGGCGTCACGCGCCAGCGCAGGTCGGCGCGCGCCTGCAGCGTGCCCAGGCCGGAGCACGGCGGATCGACGAGCACGCGGTCGAACGCCGCGCCGTCCCGCGGCCTCGCGGCGTCGCCGATCTCGACGCGCACGTTGGCTGCGCGCAGTCGCGCAGCCGTGCGCGTCAGCTCACCGGCGCGCCGGCGGTTGCGCTCGATCGCCAGGACCTCGCCAGAGCCGCCCATCAGGGCCGCGAGGTGAGTCGTCTTGCCCCCAGGCGCCGCGCACAGGTCGAGCACCCGCTCGCCGCTGTGCGGCGCCAGCGACCGCGCCACGAGCATCGCGGCGCGCGACTGCGCGTGAAACGCGCCCGCTCCCCACAGCGGCGAGTCGTGCTGATCGAACTGGGTCTCGAGCACGACCGCCTCGGAGAGCACAGGATCCAGGTGCGTCGACACGCCGGCCTCCGCGAGTTCGCAGGCCAGCGTGCGTGCGTCGGTCACGAGCGTGTTGGCGCGCAGCGCCAGCTCGCCGGGCTCGTTGTCGTAGGCCATCAGCGCGCGTGCGTTGTCCGGGCCGAGCTGCTCCCACCACAGCCGCGCGATCCACTCCGGATGGGAGTGCTTGACGGCCGCCTGCTCGGGCGTCGCGTCGCCGAAGGCGCCGAGCAGCGCCGCGGGCCCTTCGCGCGCGGCGCGCCGCAGCACGGCGTTGACCAGGCCGTGGCCGCCTCTGCCTTGGGTCTTGGCGAGCTCCACGGCGTCGGCCACGACCGCGCGGTCGGGCGCGCCGGACAGGTAGAGCAGCTCGTAGAGGCCGAGGCGCAGCGCGGCGATAACCGCGGGGTCCAGGTGCTTCACCGGGCGCTCGGCGAGGTGCGCGATCAGGTGGTCGAGCGTCCCCTTGCGCTGCACGGCGCCGTATGCCAGCCGCATCGCGAGCGCGCGATCGCGGCGATCGAGCCGCGCGGCCTCGGACTGCAGCGCGAGATCGGCGTACGCGCCCTGCTCGAACACGCGCCGCAGGACGGCAAACGCACAGCGCCGCGCGGGCGCGATCGCGGTTCTCGGTGTGCTCGACACGACGCCCATCATCGGCTATCCGGCGCGGCTGCCCGGAGCGGGCGCCAGCGCCTCGGCCAGGTCGGCTGCCAGCAGCGCCGACTCGCGCTCCTGCAGCGTCGCGATCGTGACGCGGATCGCCTGCGGGGCGCCGGCGAGGCGAAACGGCGCGCCAGGGGCGACGACCCAGCCCCGCTGCAGCAGCGTGCCGACGACGCGCGTCTCGTCGGTGACCGGCACCCACACGTTCAGGCCCGAGACGCCGGTCGCAGCGATCGCCCGCTCGTCCAGGGCGCGCAAGAGGCCCTCGCGCCGCGACGCATACGTCGCCATGGCCCGCTCGACCAGCGCGAGCACCGTCGGATCGCGCCACAGCTCGAGCACGAGGCGCTGGAGGATGTGGCTGACCCAGCCCGGGCCGCATTGCTGGCGACCTTGCACGCGGGCGATCGTCGACGCGTCACCGGCGAGCACCGCCAGGCGAAGGTCCGGGCCGAGCGCCTTGGCGACCGAGCGCGTCGCGGCCCAACGCTCGCGGTCGGCAAGCGTCGTGTGCAGCTCGCTGCCGGCGACGCGTCCGAGATGATCGTCCTCGACCACGAGCGTATGCGGCGCGCCGTCGAGCACCGTGCGCAGCTGCGCTGCCCGGCGGGCATCGAGCGCCGCGCCCGTCGGGTTCTGTCCCCGCGGCGTGAGGATCGCCGCGCTCGCGCCGCGCTGCAGCGCGGCTGCGAGCGCCCGCGGGCGCATCCCGCGCTCGTCCACCTCGACCGGCTCGAGCAGCAGGCCCCGAGCGCGCAGCAGGTCGAATAGAGCCGCATACCCGGGGTTCTCTACGGCGACGCGATCGCCCGGGCGCAGGTGCACCTCGAGCACGCGCTCGATCCCGTCGAGCGCTCCGCTGACGACACACGAGAACTCGGCCGCGATCCCGTCGGCGCTCAGCTGTGCCCGAGAGAGCTCGGCCAGCTCGCCGAGCGCGGCGGGCTCTCCATAGAGCCGCACGGGCAAGCTCGTGCCTGCGAGCGCGCCAGCGAGATCAGGCAGGAGCGCTGGGTCGGGGTTCCCCAACGACAGGTCGCGCGCTCCCGGCGGAACGGGCAGCGAAGGGCGCTCCGAGCCGATCGGCGGTCGTTCGCCGATCCGCGTGCCGCGTCGCGGCTCGGTCACCACGACGCCGCGGCGGCGCAGCTCGGCGATCGCGGCCGCGACCGTCGCTGGGCTGAGGCCGACCTCGAGCGCCAGACGCCGAACGGACGGCAAGCGCTCGCCAGGCGCGAGCGCTCCACCGGCGAGCGCCGATTCGACGCCCTCGACGAGCTGCGCCGCGCTCGCGGCCCTGATTCGATACTGTGTCAGTGCAGTCACTTATCTGTACTATGTCAGATTGGAGGATGTCGTGTCAGCGGTCGCGTCGGAGGAGCCGGACCACGACTCGGGCGCCAGTGGCGTCTCGGTGGACTCACCGACCCCGGGCGCGGCGCTCCCGGCGAGCGACCGGGTCCGCCTGCGCCGCAAGCGCGAACGCGCCAGCCACGAGAGGGCGACGATCGACGCGATCCTCGACGAGGCGCTGATCGCGCACCTGGGGATCGCCGACGAGCACGGTCAGCCGTTCGTCACCCCCACACTGCACGCGCGCCGTGGCGACGTCGTCTACGTGCACGGCTCGACCGCCAGCCGCACGCTGCGTGCTCTGCAAGCCGGGGCGCCCGCCTGCCTGACCGTCTCGCTGCTCGATGGCCTCGTGCTCGCGCGTGCGGCGATGCACCACTCGGCCAACTACCGCTCGGTGATGCTGCTCGGCACCGCACGACTCGTCGACTCGCCCGCCGAGAAGCTCACGGCGCTGGAAGCCGTCGTCGAGCACATCGTGCCCGGCCGCTGGGCGCAGGCGCGCCCGCCGACCGCGAGCGAGCTAAGGGCAACCTCCGTGCTCGCTCTGCCGATCGAGGAGGCTTCGGCGAAGATCCGCACGGGCCCGCCGGCCGACGACGAACAGGACTACGCGCTCTCGGTGTGGGCCGGCGTGATCCCGATCGTCAGCCAGGCGGGTGAGCCGCAGCCCGACCCGCGCGTCGCGCCCGGCCTGGCCCCGCCGCCGTGTGCGTCTGACTATCGCCGCCCCGGCAGGCCGTGACCGCGTAGGTAGGAGCCGGCGTCCATCGCGCGTCCCCCAGCGGGCTGCACGACGCGCAGCTCGAGCGCGCCGGCGCTACAGCGCAACAGCAGCCGTCCGTCGTGCTCGTCCACGCCCAGCTCGCCGTCGGCACTGTCCGCCTCCGCCGCGAGCGCGGCCTGCAACACCCCCAGCAGCGTCCCGTCGGCAAGCTGCACGCGTGCGCCGACGTGAGGAGTCAGCGCGCGCACCACGCGCTCGAGCTCCGTCGCCGGCCGGCCCGGGGCGAGCAGCCGGTCCTGCGTGCCGATCTTCTCCGCGTACGTCACGCCCGTCTCATCCTGCTCGACGAACTCCAGCTGGGCTGCTCGCGCTTTGCGGTCGAGCGCCTCGAGCAGCAGATCGCCGCCGAGCTCTTGCAGCCGCGCCGACAGCGAGCCGTACGTGTCGCCCTCGTCGATCGGCGTCGAGCCGACCAGGCACACGGGACCGCTGTCCAGACCGGCGGTCAGACGCATGATCGACACGCCGCTGGCGCCATCACCGGCCATGATCGCGCGCTCGATCGGCGCTGCGCCGCGCCAGCGCGGCAGCAGGGACGGATGCACGTTGAGCAGCTCGTGCGCGGACAGCAGCGGCTCCTTGATCAACGCCCCGAACGCGCACACGACGACCGCCTCGGGCTCGGCCGCCGCGACCCGCGCGACGGTCTGCGCGTCGTTGACGCTGTCGGGCTGCGCGACGAGCAGCCCGAGCGCGCGCGCCCTCTCGGCAACCGGCGGCGAGGCGAGCTTTCGCCCGCGCCCGCGCGGACGGTCCGGGCGCGTCAGGACGAGCGCCGGACGGTGCTCGCGGCGTCCGGCCAGTCGCTCGAGGATTGCCGCCGCGAAGTCGGTCGTGCCGAGGAAGACCGTGCTCAAGGCGCCGGCGGGCAGCCGCTAGGCCGCGCTCGCCGTCTCCTGCGCCTCGCGCATCGCGCGCATCGCCTCCTTGCGCGCCTCGCGCGAGATGCGATCGAGGATCAGCACGCCGTCGAGGTGGTCGATCTCGTGCTGGATGACGCGAGCGGTCAACCCCTCGGCCTCGACCTCGATCTCCTCGCCGCGCTCGTCGCGGGCGCGCACGCGTACGCGCACCGGGCGCTCCACCTCGACGTGCACGCCGGGCAGGCTCAGGCAGCCCTCTTCGGCCGCATCCCGCTCGTCGCTGTGCCATTCGATCTGCGGGTTGACCAGCGCCGTCAACGGATCCTCGGGGTAGGCGCGGTACACGAGCACGCGATGCAGGACGCCAAGCTGTGTCGCAGCAAGCCCGACGCCGAGCGCATCGTGCATCAACGCGCCCATGCGCTGCACCTCGCGCTCGAGCGCTTCGTCGAAGCGCTCTACGGGCAGCGCCGTCGCGCGCAGGACCGGGTCCCCGAGCTTGCGCACATACGCCAGAGCCGCGTCGCGTCGTTCCCGCGTCTCCGGATCGAGCTCGGCCGGCTCGGGCGCGTCCTGCTCGCGCTCGACCTCGACGTCCGCGTCCTCCGAGGTCGGAATCGGCAGCTCCTCGAAGGACTGCTCGTCGGCTCCATCTTGCGCGGCGGCCATCGCATAAGTCTAGGAGGCGCGCCACGTCGCAGGTCGCCCAGTCGCACGGCTCGCGACGAATTCGCGTATCTACTGCGGGTCGACGTCGACGCTGAAGTTCACGCCCTGGTGCGCGCGGCCTCCCGAGACGTCGCGCACGGCCTCGCCGACGGCGTGCACGGCGGCGCGGCGCTCGGCCGCCTTGACGACCAGCACCTCGCGCTCGCGCCCGCGCAGGCGAAACAGCGATGCCGGACCGAGCACCGTCGCGGCGTCGCCTGCGCCGGTCTCGCGCTTGCGCACGCTCGCCGTGAAGCTCTCGCGCACGGCCGTGGCTGCGGCGCGCGCGCGGTCTGAGCGCTCGGCCGAGCAGACGACCCTGATCAGATGCGAGAACGGCGGGTAGCTCAGCGCCTCGCGCCGCTGCAGCTCGCCCACCAGGAAGCCGTCGCTGTCGTGGCGCGCGGCGAAGACGATCGCGCGGGCTTCAGGCGCGATCGTTTGCACGAGCACGCGCCCCTCCCCCCCGCGCCCGACACGCCCGGCGAGCTGGGCGATCATCGCGAACGTGCGCTCCTCGGCGCGGAAGTCGGGAAAGCGTAGCGTCGCGTCCGCGTCGAGCACCACGCCGAGCGCGACATCCGGGAAGTCGTGACCCTTGGCGACCATCTGCGTTCCGATCAGCACTCCGCACTCGGCCGCCTCGAAGCGGCGTAGCAGCGCGCCGACGCCGCCCTCGGCCTCGCCTCCGGCGCCCTGCAGCGCCGCGACGACCGCACCTTCCTGCGCGACGCGTCCCTGCGAGGCCGACGCGGGTCCAGAGACGACATCCGCGTCGAGCCGGAAGATCGGAAAGGCGCCGTCCTCGTTGAGCACCGCGTCCAGTTCGTGCTGGAGTCGCTCGGTGCCCGCACCGTGGCGCGCGACCGAGGTCGACGAGCAGGACTCACAACGCTGCGGCGCGCGTTCGCGGTATCCGCAATGGTGGCACGCTACGAACCCGCTCGCGCGATGCAGCACCAGCGCGACGTCGCAGTGCGGGCAGCCCCACACGTGCCCGCACGAGCGGCAGGAGAGGAAGTTCGACCAACCGCGACGGTTGAGCAGCACGATCGCCTTCGCGCGCGCCGTGCGGACCTCGCTGAGGGCTTGTGTCGTGGCCGGATGCAGGCCGTGGATCTCGCCGCGCATGTCGAGCACCTGCACGGCGGGCAGCGGTCGCCCGTCGACCCTTCGCGACAGCGTCGAGCGCGCCACGCGCTTTGCGCTCTCCGCGCGCGGGGTCGCGCTGCCGAGCAGCAGCACCGCGCCACTGCGGCGCGCGCGCTCGGCGGCGACGTCGCGTGCGTCGTAGCGCGGGTCGCCTTCGTGCTTGTAGGAGGCGTCGTGCTCCTCGTCGACGACGACCAGCCCGAGGCCGTCGATCGGCGCGAACACGGCCGAGCGGGGGCCGACGCAGATCCGCGCGTCGCCCTCGCGCAGCCGCCGCCACTCGGCATAGCGCTCGCCCGGGCGCAGCTGGGAGTGCATCACGGCGACCGTCTCGCCGAAGCGTTCGATGAAGCGCCCGACGATCTGCGGCGTGAGCGCGATCTCCGGGACCAGCACGATCGCCCCCCGCCCCTGCGCAAGCGCCGTCTCGGCGGCGCGCAGGTAGATCTCCGTCTTGCCGGAACCCGTGACACCGTGCAGCAGGCGCGCGTGCGCGGTGCGCTCACTCAGCGCTTCCTGCAGCTGGGCGAGGACGGCCCGCTGCTCGTCGCTGGGCACCGGCGGCTCCGGCGAGCGCGCCCCCACGGTCAGGTGCTCGGTGCGCTTGACCGCGCGGCGCTTGCGCCCGCTCAGCCTGCGCGTCGCACCGGGCGGCAGAACCAGTCCGAGCGCGCGCGCCAGCGTCGAGCAGTACTCCTCGGCGATCCATTCCGCCAGCGCGACCATGTCCGCCGGGACCCCCAGCTCCAGCGCGCGCAACGGCGCGAGCAGCTTCTCCGCGGCGACCTCGCTGGAGTCGGCGAGCCCCACGACGACGCCGAGCACCTCGCGGCGGCCAAACGGCACGACGAGCATCGAGCCGACCTCGACCGCGCCTCCGCGCAGCTCCTCCGGCAGGCGGTAGTCGAACGGCCCGCGCAGCGCGCGCGCCGTCGTCATCGGCTCTACCTGGGCGATGCAGGACATCGCCCGGACCTTAGACCGGGCGGCGGCTAGAGCCCGGCCGCAGACCGCAGCGCGTCGGCCTTGTCGGTCTTCTCCCACGTGAAGTCGCTGTCGTCACGGCCGAAGTGGCCGTAGGCGGCGGTCTTCTGGTAGATCGGCCGGTGCAGGTTGAGCTCCTCGCGAAAGGCGCCCGGGCGCAGGTCGAAGACTGCGTCGACGGCCTTGGCGATCTGCGCGCGCCCGACCTTCTCGGTGCCGAACGTCTCGACCATCACAGACACCGGATGAGCGACGCCGATCGCGTACGCCACCTGCACTTCGGCGCGTTCGGCCAGGCCCGCGGCGACGATCGTCTTGGCGACCCAGCGCGCCGCGTACGCGGCCGAGCGATCGACCTTCGAGGGATCCTTGCCCGAGAACGCGCCGCCGCCGTGACGGGCCATGCCGCCGTAGGTGTCGACGATGATCTTGCGCCCGGTCAGCCCCGCATCGCCCACCGGTCCGCCGATCACGAATTTCCCGGTCGGGTTGACGAGGAAGTTCCTGCGCAGCTTGTCCGCGTCGTACAAGTCCTTCGCCAGGATCGGCTGCACGACGTGCTCCCACAGGTCGTCGGGGATCAGCGACTCTGCCCCCGCGGCGTGCTGGGTGGAGATCAAGAGCTTTTCGATCTCAACCGGCTTGCCGTCCTGGTAGCGGACGCTCACCTGGGTCTTGCCGTCGGGGCGCAGGTAGTCGAGCGTGCCGGTCTTGCGCACGGCGGCGAGGCGCTCGGCGAGACGATGCGCCAGCGAGATCGGCAGCGGCATCAGCGCCTCCGTCTCGTTCGTCGCGTAGCCGAACATCATCCCCTGGTCGCCGGCCCCGGCCACGTCGAGCTCGTCCTCGTCGCTGGCGTCCGCGCGCGCCTCATATGCCTTGTCGACGCCCTGCGCGATGTCTGGCGACTGCTTGTCGATCGCGTTCAGCACCGCGCACGAGTCGGCCGAGAAGCCGAGGTCGGCGTCGGTGTAGCCGATCCTGCGCACCGTCTCGCGCGCGATCTCCTGGATGTCCACGTAGGTGTCGGTGGAGATCTCGCCGGAGACCACGATCAGACCGGTGTTCACGAGCGTCTCGCACGCCACGCGCCCGTACGGGTCGTCGGCCATCACCGCGTCGAGCACGCCGTCGGAGATCTGGTCGGCGACCTTGTCCGGGTGGCCCTCGGTGACGGACTCGGACGTGAACAGGTATTCGTTGTCTGAAAGCGCGGTCATGGCAGCAGGGATGACTCCAGTTCGGTTGCGTCGGGGCAGGGACCTTCGAGAGCCGGGAAAGTCTAGGGAAAGGACCCGCGGGGTTGCTTTCAGCGCCGGCCCGCGGCCGCCTGCGCGCCTTCGGGCGATTCGCCCCGCTGCGCGCCGCGCTTGTCCGAGCGACCGCGCTGACCACGCTCGACGAAGTCGATGATCAAAGGAATGCCGTCCATCCCGTAGCGAGCGCGCAGCCGGTTCTCCAAGAAGTAGGCGTAGTCGCGCGTGACGCGCTTGCGACTGTTGATCTGGATCGCAAAGCGCGGCGGGCGCTCGGCGATCTGCGTCATGTAGATCAGCTTCAGGCGATGCTGGCTGGACCCCCGCCGCGTGCCCACCGGCGGCTGGCGGGCCTGCACGGCCTCCGCGAGGAAGCGGTTGAGATCGGGCGTCGGGATGCGCGCCGCCATGCGGTCGCCGAGCGCGATCGCCTCGGTCAGCAGGCGCGCGACGTGGCGACCGGTCTTCGCGCTCGCCGTCATCACCCGCGGGCGCAGGCGCAGCTTCTCGGCGACGTGTGCGCGCTCGTGGTCGAGATCGTCCTCGCTGCCCTCGCGGATATCCCACTTGTTCAGCACGATCGCCGTCGCGCAGCCGGCCTTCATCGCCAGCTCCGCCACGCGCAGGTCCTGCGAGGTGACGCCGTCGGTGGCATCGCAGACGACCAACGCCACATCCGCGCGTTCGGCCGCGCGCTGGGAGCGCAGGTTCGTGTAGTACTCGACGGAGTCCGACACCTTGGACTGGCGGCGCATGCCCGCCGTGTCGACGAGCGTCAGCTTGCGATCGCCCACCAGCAGCGGCATGTCGATCGCGTCGCGCGTCGTGCCCGCCACGTCTGAGACGATCACGCGCTCCTCGCCGAGGAAGCGGTTGACCAGCGAGGACTTGCCCACGTTCGGCCGGCCGATCACAGCCAGGCGGACCGTGTCGTCGTCGTCGGCGCCCTCGCCCTCCGGTAGCAGCTCGACGATCCGGTCCAGCAGGTCGCCGGAGCCCAGCCCCTGCGAGGCCGATACGGCGAGCGGCTCGCCGAGGCCCAGGCGGTGGAACTCCGACGCCAACGGCAGCTCCGTGACCGAGTCGCACTTGTTCGCCGCGACGATCGTCGGCAGCGGCGCGCGGCGCAGCAGGTCGGCCATCTCCTCGTCGCCCGGACGCACGCCCGCGCGCGCGTCGACCACCAGCACCGCGACCTGCGCGTCCGCCAGCCCCGCGCGCGCCTGGTCGCGGATCGAGCCCGCCAGCGGGTCCTCGTCCTCGAAGTCCACGCCGCCCGTGTCGATCAGCTTGAAGTGGCGCCCGTTCCACTCGCAGTCGAGCTCCTTGCGGTCGCGCGTGATCCCCGGACGCTCGTGCACGACCGCCTCGCGCGTGCCCGTCAGGCGGTTGATCAGCGAGGACTTGCCGACGTTTGGATAACCGACGATTGCGACCTTCATCAGGCCAGTATGACCGCGCGCGACCTGCTACCAGGAGTTCGGCTCAGTAGGACGAAACATTGTCAGCATGGCCAACACGGCCCCGATGCTCGTCGTGGCGGGCAACATCGCGACCGGCAAGACGCATCTGGTCGAGGCGCTCGGCGAAGCGCTGAAGCTGCGTCCCTTCCTGGAGCGCTGGGAGGAGAATCCCTGGTTCGACGAGGACCCGCGCGACGCATTTGCTTCGCAGATCTGGTTCCTGCTCGCCGCGGGTGCGGATCACCAGCGCATGACCGTCGGCGGCGGCGTACAAGAGCGCTGCATCCACGAGCACGCCCAGGTGTTCGCCCGCGAGCTGCTCACCGACGGAGATGCCCAGGTGCTCGCCGACACTTACCTCAGGCTCGACGACCTCCTCCCAAACCCCACGCTGCTCGTCTATCTGAAGGCCTCTGTCCAGGAGTTGAGCGAGCGCATCCGTCAACGCGGACGCGTCCAAGAGCAGGCCCTAACAAGCATGCATCTGGAGAACCTTCAATCTCGCTACGAGACGCTAATTACCGATTGGACGCGTTGCTCGGTGCTCGAGATCGACACAGAGGCGATCGATCTGCGCACGCCCGAAGGTCTTCGTCACGTATTCGACCGGACGTCGGAGCTACTCTCATGAAACCTGCTCGGAAGGGAATCGCAAACACGAACGCACAAACGATCGGCGGCGTCCTGTCCGACGGGGCGATCCTCAGCGAAGCAAAAATAGGAAAACTGATCGTAGGCGAAACATGTCGCGAGAGCTTCGTTAAGCCCGCCTCCTACGATGTCACCGCGGCGCCCGACGGAATGATCGTGCCGTCCGGCGAAGAGATTCCCGCGGGCAGGGGTAGGGGGCCGAAACGGGTCGTGCTGCAGCCTGGCGATACGGCGATGTTCTCGACCCGAGAGCTTTTCTCGCTGCCCGAAACTATCGCCGGAAATATCACGATCAAGAATAGCCTAGCGATCGAGGGACTCCTGCTGTTGTCGGGAGGCCTCGTCGATCCAGGCTATGGGCACGAGAAGCGGGCACCGAAGCAAGCCGGAGATCGACTTTACCTTCATGTGGCCAACATCGGCAAGCAGGCAATCGAGATCAGACCGGAAAGCGACCCGATCGCCAGGATTCAGTTTCTCACCGTATGCGGCCCTATTAAGGTTCCGAGGAAGACGATACCGCCGTCATCGTGGTCGGACCAAAAAAGGCCTTCGCTCGGCTTCTTGTCGGAACTGAAGGAGTTGAAGGAAAACGTCGAAAGGTCCGATGTCCGCAGCAAAGCGGTCGTGCAGTTTGGAGTCGTCGTCGTCGCGATCGCGCTGATCGGCGCCTCTTTCAGCGCGATCCTCTCGATCGTCACAAACAGCACGCTGAGCAAAGAACTCCACAATGTGTGGCCGGCATCCTCACGAGATGGCGTGGTGTGGGCTATGGTCTTTCTCGGGACTGTGCTCGCGGTCTTAACGGTCGTCCTTGCGACAGACAAAATCTGCCGTGTCCTCGACAGGCGGCGAAGGCGCAAGCGGCGATTGCAATGAGGCGGCGGTTCGGGCGTCACCCGTTCGTGACGGAGGGAAGCACCCGACGACGACGCTTGCGGGGCGCGGCAACCCCCTCCGGCGCAACAGCGAACAAGGCCGGTGCCCCCTTGTATGCGTCGGGCACAAGCGCAAGCACAGCCTCAATCGCGTCCTCTGTACTCATTCCCGTCGTGTCAATTTCGGTCGCATCAGTCGCGGCGTGCAAAGGCCCGTGCTCACGCTCGGTGTCGAGCCGGTCGCGATCGAGCAGCGCGCTGCGGACGGTCGCGACGTCCCCGCCGTGCTCGCTGGCACGGCGCAAAGCTCTCGCCTCCGCCGAGGCTGTGAGGAACACCTTGACCTCGGCGCTCGGCGCGACGACGGTCCCGATGTCGCGCCCCTCGACAACCCAGTTGCCGTGCGAGATCAACTCGCGCTGCTTGTTCGTCAGCGCAGCGCGCACCTGTGGCAGCGCGGCCATCGCCGGCGTCAACCGGCTGATCTCCGGATCGCGGATCGCGCTCGTCACATCCTCGCCGTCGAGCAGGATGCGCTCGCCCAGGCTTATGTCGAGAGCCTCGACGATGTCCTGTGGCGGCGCCTGTCGGCGGACCCCGGCCAGCACCGCGCAGCGGTACAGCGCTCCGGTATCGATAAACGCAAACCCGAGACGCGCGGCCACCGCCCGGGCGATCGTCGACTTGCCTGCGCCCGCCGGTCCGTCAATCGCAATGATCACCGCTCGCACTATGCCAGAGGCCCACACGGAAGGGCGTCGCCCCGCACGAGGTCATCCGGACAGCCGCGCGAGATCCTCGACGAAGCCCGGATAGGACACCGCGGCGGCCTCCATCCCGACGACCTCCACGCCGTCTCGCGAGGCCAGTCCCGCGATCGCCCCCATCATCGCCAGCCGATGATCGCCGCGCGCGTCGATCGAGCCGCCGCGCAGTCCATCGGTCCCGCACACGGCAAAGCCGTCCACGGTCGCCTCGATCTCCGCCCCCAGGCCGCGCAGCCCCTCCACCACGCCGGCGATTCGGTCGGACTCCTTGACACGCAGCTCCTGCGCGCCACGCACGATCGTCTCGCCCTCGGCGAAGCAGCCGAGCAGCGCGACGAGCGGCAGCTCGTCGATCGCCAGCGGCACCTCCTCCGCCTCGACGACCGTCCCCTCCAGAGCCCCGTGCGCGACGTCGAGGTCGCTCACCGGCTCCTCGCCGATCAGCTCACCCGTCTCGTCCTCGAGGTCGCCGAGCACGATGCCCTGCATGCGCCGCACGATGCGCATGAAGCCCGTGCGCGTCCAGTTCACGCCGACGTCGCCGATCAGCAGGCGCGAGTGCGGCACGAGCACGCCCGCCGTGACCAGGAACGCCGCCGAGCTTGGGTCTCCCGGCACGCGCACGCTGTCGAGCAGCAGCTCGTCGGTGTTGACCACCGTGACGTGACGACCGTTGCGGTGGATGCCGACACCGGCTCGCAGCAGCATCCGCTCGGTGTGGTCGCGGCTGCGCGAAGGCTCTGACAGGGTGGTCGCGCCGTCCGCCGCGAGCGCCGCGAGCAGCACGCACGACTTGACCTGCGCACTGGCCACCGCGAGGTCATGGGAGATCGCGCGCAGGTGGCTGCCGCGCACGACCAGCGGCGTGAAGCGGCCGCCGCGCGCGCTCAGGTCGGCGCCCATCGCGCGCAGCGGCTCGGCGATCCGGTCGACCGGCCGCCGGCGAATCGACTCGTCCCCGTCGAGCGTGAACGAGCGCCCCTCCTGCGAGGCCAGCCAGCCGGGCAGCAGGCGCAGCAGCGTGCCCGCGTTGCCCACGTCGATCGTGCCGTCCGGCTCGCGCGCCTCGCGAAGGCCGGTGCCGCGCACGATCACCTCCTCGCCACGCAGCTCCACCAGCGCGCCCAGCGCGCGCACCGCGTCCAGCGTCGAGTCGGTGTCGGCGGCATGCAGGTAGCGCTCGATGCGCACGGGCTCGGAGGCCATCGCCCCGAGCAGCGCCGCGCGGTGGGAGATCGACTTGTCCGGCGGCGCGCGCAGCTCTCCAGTAAGCCCCCGCGCGGGCTCGAAGCGCCTGTTCACGCGGGCACCGTCATGCCCGCGCCACGGGAAAGCCCAGCGAGCCGATCAGCTCTTCGGCGCGCGCGGCATGCTCCTCGCCGCCGATCCACAGCGCGACGACGCCTTGGCGGTTGTCCTCCGACGGCGATAGGGCCATGTCGCGGATGTTCACGCCCGCGCGACCCAACGCTAAGGCGATCTCGGCGATCACGCCTGGGCGGTTGGGCACCGACGCGCGCAGCTCGCTGACCGGGCCGCCCGTCATGCCCGCGCCCAGCAGCTCGTCGCGGTCGGCGCGCGCGCTGTCGTTCCAGGCCGTCACGGCGTCGGCGTCGCCCTCGGCGAGCGCCGCGCGCACCTCCCCCAGGCCCGCGGAGAAGCCGTCGATCGCGGCGACCAGCGCGTCGCGGTTGGCCATGTAGATGTCCGTCCAGATCGCGCTGTTGGCGCCGGCCACGCGCGTCGCGTCGCGAAAGCTCGGCCCGACTGCTGGCACACGACCCTGCTGGCCAATCTCTGATCGGTCCTCGCCGAGCGCGTTCGCCGCCTGCGCCGCGAGCAGGTTGGCGAGCACGTGCGGCAGGTGCGAGACCACTGCCAGCAGGCGGTCGTGCGTCTCGGCGTCGATCGCCACCGGGCGCGCACCGATCGTCGTCAGCAGGCGGTGCAGGCGCTCGTAGAGCACGCCCGTGCTGTTGGCCGCCGGCGTGAGATACCAGACGGCGCCCTCGAACAGGTCCTCGCGCGCGTGCTCGACGCCCGAGGTCTCCGCGCCAGCGAGCGGGTGCCCGCCGATGAAGCGCTCGTCGGCGCCCGCGTCCGCGAGCACGCGCTTGGTCGAGCCGACGTCGCTGACCACGCAGTCGGCCCCGGCGCCGGCGAGCGCCTCGCTCACGGTCTGCGCCAGCGCGCCGACCGGGGCGGCGACGAACACTACGTCGGCGTCCTTTACGGCGCTGGCGACATCGCTCGCCGCGCTGTCGATCGCGCCCAGCGAGAGCGCTGTGGCCAGCACCCCTTCGTCGGGGTCGTAGCCGCTGACCTGCGCGTGCGCGCGTCGCCTTGCAGCCAGGCCGATCGAGCCGCCGATCAGCCCGACGCCGAGGACCGCGATCCGCATCCGATCAGTGCTGCGCCGAGTGCGTCCGGGTGGCGTTGCGATCGCGGACGGATTGTGCCAAGCCCTCCAGCACCTCGACGGTCGTCTCCCAGCCCACACACCCATCGGTGATCGACTGGCCGTAGCACAGCGGGGCACCCGGGCGCAGATCCTGTCGGCCTGCAACGAGGAAGGACTCCAGCATCACGCCGACGATGGCCTCGTTGCCGTGCGCGACTTGCCTGCCCACGTCCGCTGCGACAGCGGGCTGTCGTTCGGGCTGCTTGCCGCTGTTGTCATGGCTGAGGTCGACCATCACGCGCCTCGGAAGCTGGGCGGCCTCGAGCAGATCGAGCGCGGCCGCCACGCCGGAGGCGCCGTAGTTGGGCTGGCCTTTGCCGCCGCGCAAGATGATGTGACAGTCGGCGTTCCCACGCGTGTACAGGATCGCGGGCGTGCCGTTCGGATCGATGCCGGCGAAGGCGTGCGGCGCCGCGGCGGCGCGCACGGCGTCCACGGCGACCTGCACGTTGCCGTCGGTGCGATTCTTGAAGCCGACCGGCATCGACAGACCCGAGCCCAGCTGGCGGTGGATCTGGCTCTCGGTCGTGCGCGCTCCGATCGCGCCCCAGGAGACCGCGTCGGCGATGTACTGCGGCGTGATCGGGTCGAGGAACTCGCAGCCGACGGGAAGCCCGCTGTCGAGCACGCCCAGCAGAACGCGCCGCGCGAGGTGCAGTCCGGCGTTGACGTCGCCCGAGCCATCGAGGTGCGGGTCGTTGATGAGACCCTTCCAGCCGGTCGTCGTGCGCGGCTTCTCGAAATAGACCCGCATCGCGATCAGCAGCTCGCCGCTCAGATCGCGCGCGCGCTGCGCGAGCCGCGCCGCGTACTCGAGCGTCGCGTCCGGATCGTGCACGCTGCAGGGCCCGACGATCGCCAGCAACCGGTCGTCGGCGCCCTCCAGGACAGCCTGGACCTCGCGACGGCCGCGGATGACGACGTCGGCGTGCTCGCCGCTCAAAGGCAGCTCCTCGAGCAGCGCATCGGGCGCGAGCAGCGGGACGACCCGCTCGATCCGCCTGTCTCGGACGTAGTCGGCCGGGCGCAGCTCGGCGCCGGACAGGTCAGGCAAGAGCCGGCTCCCTCCCTGCGAGCGCTTTCCCGGCCAGCGCCGCCGCGCCCTCGACCGCGCGCGCGTACGCGGCGAACTCCTCCCCCCGCAGCGCCTGCGGCCCGTCGCAGATCGCCTCATCGGGGTTCGGGTGAACCTCGACGATGATGCCGTCGGCGCCCACGGCGGCGGCCGCCATAGATAGCGGCAGCACGAGGTCGCGCCGTCCCGCGGCATGGCTCGGGTCGACGATCACCGGCAGGTGCGACAGCTCCTTGAGCACCGGCACCGCCATCAGGTCCAGCGTGAAGCGGTAGGCGGTCTCGAATGTGCGAATGCCGCGCTCGCACAGCATCACGTTGGGGTTGCCTTCCTTGAGGATGTACTCGGCGGCCATCAGCAGCTCGTCGAGCGTCGAGGACAGCCCACGCTTGAGCAGCGCCGGACGGCCCGAGCGGCCGATCTCCGCCAGCAGCGGGTAGTTCTGCATGTTGCGCGCGCCGATCTGCACGACGTCGGCGACCTCGAGCACGGCGTCGATGTCGCGCATGTCCATCAGCTCGGTGACGATCGGCAAACCCGTCTCCGACTTGGCCTCGGCGAGCAGGCGCAGGCCCTCCTGGCCGAGGCCCTGGAAGGCGTAGGGAGAGGTGCGTGGCTTGTAGGCGCCGCCACGCAGCATCGTGGCGCCGGCGTCGCGCACGACGCGCGCCGTCTGCAGCGTCTGCTCGCGCGACTCCACGGTGCAGGGACCGGCGATCAACGCGAAGCTGTCCCCGCCGATCTTGCGCCCGTCGATCTCCAGCACCGTGCGCTCGCCGTGGGTGATCTGCGAAGACGCCAGCTTGTAGGGCTTGAGGATCGGCATCACGCGATCCACGCCCGGCTGGCCCTCCAGGCCCAGGCCCTCGACGTTGACGTCCTGCTCCACGTCGCCGATCGCGCCGATCACCGTCAGGCGCGCGCCCACGATGCGGTGGGCCAGCGCGCCCGCGCTCTCGATCTTCTCGACTACCGCCTCGACCTCCTCGTCGGTCGCGGTCTCCTTCATGACGATCATCATCGATTCATCCTTTCAGCAATCTCGAAGTTGTGTATGAGAACCGCGCTCAGCCGGCGCCGCCGGCTGGCCGCCGGCTCGCGGGCCGGCTCCGTGACGCCCGCGGGGCCTGCGATGGCGAGGCTCGCGAGGTGGGACGCTGCCGTCCCGTGTGGAAGGCGCTCGGTCCCCTGCGGCGGGAACCCGATGCGGCACGAGGGCCCGCTCACGTGCGGGCCCAGGCCGAAGCGCCTAGCTAAATCGCCAGGTGCGGGCGTGATACGACCATTCGACGCGCGCGTGGGTGCTGCGAGTGGATGCGGTGGCGGCGGCGGACATGGTCGTTGCTGGACGTTGTAGCACCTTCACAGCACCTCGGCAAGCGCCTCGAGAAAGCGTGCATTCTCTTGCGGCGTCCCATACGTCACGCGCAGCGACCCCGGGCCGCCCAGCGCGGTGCCGCCGCGGACGAGCACGCCTCGCTCCTGCAGGCCGCGCATGACCACCTGCTCGTCGCGCTCCGCGCCCAGCGAGAACCAGCAGAAGTTGGCCTGCGAGTCGGCCGGCTCGATCGCCAGCGCGCGCAGCCGCTCGTCGACGGAGATGCGCTCGGCGACGTTGCGTGCGACGCGCTCGATCACGGCGTCCTGGTGCTCCAGCGCCTCCACGGCCGCCGCCTGTGCGAGCGCGTTGCAGAAGAACGGCTGGCGCACCTGATCGAGCGCTTGAGGCAGGCGGTCAGAGCCGCACAGCGCGAAGCCCGCGCGCAGCCCGCACAGCCCGTGCACCTTGGAGAACGTCCGCAGCAGCATCAGGTTCGGGTGATGCGCGAGCAGGTCGATCGAGGCGTCGGGGTCGGCCAGCAGGTTGAACTCACAGTAGGCCTCGTCGACGATCACGCAAACGTGCTGAGGGACCTCGGCGAGGAACTCCGCGATCTGCTCCGGGCCAACCGCCGTGCTCGTCGGGTTGTTCGGGTTGCACACGATGACCAAGCGCGTGGCGACGGTGATCTCGCGCAGCATCGCCGACAGGTCGTGGCGCGCCTCGGCGTCGAGCGCCACGGTCACCGCACGCGCGCCCGAGGCCGCGCCGAGGTGCGGGTAGACCGAAAAGGACGGCCACGCGTAGACGAGCTCGGCGCCCGGCTCGAGCAGCGCCTCGCCCGCCGCGAGCAGGATGTCGCAGGAGCCGTTGCCGATCGCGATGCGCGACTGCGCCACGCCGTAGCGGTCGCTCAGTCGCCGGCGCAAGAGCGAGCTCGCAGGGTCGGGATAGCGGTTGAGCGTGCCAAGCGCGCGCTCGATCGCCGCG
Source organism: uncultured Solirubrobacteraceae bacterium (assembly GCA_963706615.1). Classification (GTDB taxonomy): domain Bacteria; phylum Actinomycetota; class Thermoleophilia; order Solirubrobacterales; family Solirubrobacteraceae; genus Palsa-744. The sequence goes on from OY970163.1 coordinate 407,725, forward strand.
CGCACCTCGGGCAGCGGCGGGTAGGGCGACTCGTTGCTCGCCAGGCGCACGGGCGGTGCGTCGTCGGCGTAGCCGGCGGCGACCGGGTAGCTGGGAAGCCGGCTTACGCGCTCTGAGAACTCGAGGGGCACGTCCCTATTGTGCCGCGGCTAAATCTTCGCGCAGCACGCTCGCCTCACCGAGGTAAACGTGCTGGGGGCGGTGGTCGTCCTCGGCGTAGTAGTGGATCAGCACCCTGATCACGTGCTGCAGCGAGCGCGGCACGGCGATCTCGCGCGCGCACAGCAGCGGCACGCCCTGGAAGCCGAGGCCGCGCGCGGCCACTGCCGGGAACTCGGCGTTGAGGTCGTTGGTCGCAGTGAAGATGCAGCTGACGACCCTCTCCGGCGCAAGCGCGTTGCGCTGCATGATCTCCTGCATCAGCGTCGTGGTCGCGTCGAGGATGTCCTGGGCGTCGTTGCGCTCGACGCTGTTGGCGCCGCGCAGGGCGAAAAGTCGCATCGGGCGATTGTGTCAGAGCGCCCGCAGCAGCCCCAGCTCGCGCTCGCTCAAGCGCCGGTGCTCACCCTCACGCAGGCCGTTCAGGCCCAGCGGGCCGAAGCGCACGCGCTGCAATGCGATCACCGGATGCCCGACCGCCGCGCACATGCGCCGAACCTGGCGGTTTCGCCCCTCGTGGATCGTCAGCTCGATCTCCTGCCCGCCCAGGCGCCGCGCCTGCGCGGGCGCCGTCGGGCCGTCGTCGAGCTCCACCCCGCCGCGCAGGCGCCGCAAGGCGGCGTCGCCGATCGACGCGCCGCCGAGCGTCGCGCGATAGGTCTTCGGGACCTCGAAGCTCGGGTGGGTGAGGCGGTTGGCCAGCTCGCCGTCGTTCGTCAGCAGGATCAGGCCGCTGCTGTCGGCGTCCAGGCGCCCGACGGGATACAGGCGCGTGCCCTCCGCGGGGACCAGGCCGACGACCGTCGGGCGCCCGTGCGTATCGCTGGCTGTCGAGACGACGCCGACGGGCTTGTGCAGGGCGAATGTCATGCGAAGCTCGCGACCGGCGAGCGCGCGTCCGTCGACGCTCACGCGGGCGTCCTCGCCCGCGTCGCGAGCCGGGTCGCGCACGACCTCTCCGTCGACGCTCACGCGCCCGGCCGCGATCAGCTTCTCGGCGGCGCGGCGCGAGGCCACGCCCGCGTGCGCGAGGTACTTGGCCAGACGCATGTGCTGCAAACATAAGCAGTCATGGACCTGCCGCTGCTAGAGAAGACGCTCGCCGAGCACGACCAGCCGCGCTTTCGCGCGCGCCAGGTTTGGGCGTGGACGGCGCGCGGCGCGCACAGCTTCGCCGAGATGACCGACCTGCCCGCGTCGCTGCGCGAGGCCTTGGAGCGTGAGCTGCCGTTCTCCAGCCTGGAGCTGCGTGACGAGGCGCGTGCGCGCGACGGCACGGTCAAGGCACTGTTCGCGACCGCCGACGGGCGGCCGCTGGAGGCCGTGCTGATGCGCTATCGCGACGGGCGGCGCTCGATCTGCGTCTCCTCGCAGTCGGGCTGTCCGCTGACGTGCACGTTCTGCGCGACCGGGCAGATGAAGTTCGCGCGCAACCTCACGGCCTCTGAGATCGTCGACCAGGCGCTGCACTTCCGCAGGCTCGAGGCCGCGCCGCAGGGGGTCACCAACTGCGTGTTCATGGGCATGGGCGAGCCGATGCTCAACCTCGACAACGTGCTCGCTGCCTGCGAGCGCCTGCCCGACGTCGGCATCGGTCACCGCCACACGGCGATCTCCACCGTCGGCTGGATACCCGGCATCGAACGGCTCGCCGAGCAGGACATGCCGCTGCGCCTGGCGCTCTCGCTGCACGCAGCCGACGAAGCGCTGCGCTCGCAGCTGATGCCCGTCAACGAGCGCTATCCGCTGAGCGACGTGATCGAGGCCTGCCGCGCCTTCTACGAGCGCAAGCGCCGGCGCGTATTCGTCGAGTACGTGATGCTCGCCGGCGTCAACGACCGCTACGAGCAGGCGCTCGCGCTGGCGCGCGCGCTCGCCACCAAGCGCGAGGGTGAGCGTTCGATCTTCAAGGTCAACCTGATCCCCTACAACCCAACCGACTCGCCCTATGACGGCTCCACGCGCGCGTCCATCGCCGCCTTCCGCGACGCGCTGCTGGCCAACGGCGTCCCGGCGACGATCCGACTCACGCGTGGGCGCGACATCGACGCAGCCTGCGGCCAGCTGGCGGCGAGGGCGAGCTAGCCGCGCTCAGAGAACGCTCAGCAAGTCGACGTCACGCCCTTGCGCCAGCGCGAGTACCCCCGCGTCGAAGGTGACCAGGCGCGCGCCGCGGCGCCGGGCGAGCGCCAGGAGGTGTGCGTCGGTCACCTGACGGTGCCCGACGATCGGAGGAACGTCGCCGTCTGTGATCGACACGTCGTCGAAGAGGAAGCGGTGGCCATCGACAGCGCGCAACGCCGAGAGCACGGCGCGTGCCGCGCCGACGCCGATCGCGCTCGGCATCGCCTTGCCGTTCGACGACACGCGCACGAAGCCGCTCTCGGTGATCGGACACGTCGCCCATCCGGTCGCGCGGTTCTGGGCGAACCAGACCCGCATCGTCGCGTGGTGCACGTGTGAGTCCCACGCGAGCGCGATCAGCGCGTTGACATCGAGGAGCGCCGTGATCGCTCGTCAGTCCTCATCGAGCGCACGCCGCACCATCTCCGGTGTGATCGCAGGCGTGCCAGCCGGCACACGGATCACCGGCAGCCCGCCCTCGGCCTCCACCTGGGCCGGCGTCAGGCCGCGGCGCGCAAGCTCGGAGATGACCGAGCCGAGCGAACGACGCCCCCCGGTTGCCAGCTCCTTCGCGGCGACAACGACGTCGTCGTCGATGTTGAGTGTAGTTCGCACAGTTTGATGCTAGCGCATCAACACATCAATACGCTAGCTCGCTCTGGCCTCGCCCGCCCTCAGCAACCGCTCGCGCAGCTCGGCCTGCTCTTCGGGCGTCGGGTCCCAGCGCGCGACGTCGGGCAGCTCGTCGAGCGTGCGCAGGCCGAACAGCTTGAGGAACTGCGTGGTCGTGCGATAGACGACGGCGCCGAACTGCGAGTGACCGGCCTCGTCGATCAAGCCGCGGTCGAGCAGCGTGGCGACGGCTGAGTCGGCGCTGACGCCGCGGATGCGCGCTATCTCCGGGCGAGAGACGGGCTGCAGGTAGGCGACGATCGCCAGCGTCTCGGCCTGCGCGGGCGTCAACGTGGACACGCGCGGGCGGCTGAACAGCCGCTGCGCGGCCTCCTCTGAGGTGGGGTCGCTGGCGAATGTCCAGCCGCCGCCGAGCTCGCGCAGCGCGATGCCCGAACGTCCGGGCGCGTGGCGTTCTGCCAGCAGCGCGAGCGCGGTCGCCACGGCACCCTCCCCGGCCTCCGTCGCATCGGCCAGCTCGGCGGTGCTCAGTGGGTCGCTGGAGAGGAACAGCAGCGACTCGATCGTGCGCGCGAGCGATGGCGCTTCGTCGAGCCACTGCGCGTCGCTCACCCCGCCAGCCCTCCGGCGACCACGCCGGCGAGCGAAACCGAGCCGCTCTGCGCCTGCGTCTGCGCCGACCGCACGGCGATGTCGCCGAAGCTCTCCTCTTGGGCCCAATCGGCCTCGCCGCGCTTGTACAGCTCCAGCAGCGCGAACAGCGTTACGGCGACGGTCATGCGGTCGGCTCCGCGCACGGCCTCCTCGAAGCTGAAGGCGCCGCGGCGCAGCAGACCGCGCAGCAGCGCCAGACGCTCGGACACGGCGACGCGCTGTGTGGACACGTGGCGCAGGCTGATCTCGGGCGGCATCTGCAGCAGGCGACCCATCGCCTCGCCGAGCGCGTCGGGGTCCTGTGACCCATCCGCGGCGGGCACGATCGTGCGTCGCAGGCCGGGTGGGAGTGGCGCTTCGCGGAAGCGCACGCCGCGCTCGGCCGCGAGCAGCTCGCCCAGGTGTGCCGCGGCCGAACGGTAGCGGCGCGCGTCGAGCATCCGCGCAAGCAGCTCCTCGGCGGCCTGCTCGGGCTCGATGTCGAGCTCCTCCTGCTCGTCGCCCATCAGCATCAGGCGCGACTTCAGCTCCAGCAGCGCAGCGATCAGCACGATGAACTCCGTGGCGGTCTCCAGCTCGAGCTCGCCGCGCTCCTCGAGGTGATCGAGATAGGCGAGCACGACCTCGGCGAGCGCCAGCTCGAGCAGGTCGACCTCTTCGCGCAGCACGAGCGTGAGCAGCAGGTCGAACGGCCCGGTGAAGACCTCCAGGTCGAGCTCGAGCGTGGAAATGCTCATGCGCGCGTCACCGTACAACGCGCTCCCGACGTGCGCCGGCGAACCCCATGCGCCCGCGCACGTCGGCGAGCGTCTCAGCGGCCATCGCCTGTGCTCGCTCTGCGCCGTCGGCGAGGATCTGCTCGAGCGCGGCCTCGTCGCCACGCAACTGCTCGTAGCGCTCGCGTACGGGCGCGAGATAGGCGTTGACCGCGACGGCGACGGCCGTCTTCAGTTCGCCGTAACGGGCCTGCGCCAGCTCGGCTTCGATCGCCGCCGGGTCCGCGCCGCGCACGGCCGCTAGGATCTCGACCAGGTTGCTGACGCCAGGCTTCTCGGGGGTTCGGCGCACCTCGTCGCCGGAGTCGGTGACGGCGCTCCTGAGCTTCTTCTCGATCGCCTTGGGCTCGTCCAGCACGTACACGGTCCCTTGCTCGGAGCCGACTGACGTGGACATCTTGCGCGTGGGGTCCTGCAGGTCCATGATCCGTGCGCCCACCTGCGGAATGCGGTGCTCGGGAACGACGAGGACGTCCTCGCCGTCGCCATAGCGAGAGTTGAAGCGCCGCGCGACATCGCGCATCAACTCCAGATGCTCGCGCTGGTCCTCGCCGACGGGCACCTCGTGCGCGCGGTATGCGAGCACGTCGGCGGCCTGCAGCACCGGATACAGCAGCAGCGCCGCGGAGACGAGCTCGCGCTGGGTCAGCGACTTGTCGCGAAACTGGTGCATGCGCTGCAGGCGTCCCAGCTCGGTGAGGCTCGACAGCAGCCAGGTCAGCTCTGTGTGCGCAGGCACGTCGGACTGGCGAAACAGCGTGCTGCGCGCGGGATCCAAGCCCGCCGCGAGCAGGATCGCGATCGTGTCGTAGCTGCGTTCGCGCAGCTCCGCAGGCTCGTAGGGGAGCGTGATCGCGTGCAGATCGACCACGCAGAAGATGCCCTCGCCGCGGTCCTGGCTGGAGACGTACTGCGCGATCGCGCCGATGTAATTGCCCAGGTGCTTGCGCCCCGTGGGCTGGATGCCGGAGAAGATGCGCACGCGCTCGCGCCGGTCGCTCAGCGGCGCCGCAGCGCGCTGTCGGTCAACCACGGCGGGTCCCAGCCGCGTTCGTCGGGATTGACGCTGAGGCCCGGCGGGACGATCTCGTCGATCCTGTCCAGCACGTCGTCGCTCAGCGACGTGTCAAGCGCCGGCAACTGGCTGTCCAGCTGCTCCATCGTGCGCGGGCCGATGATCGGCGCGGTGACCGCGGGATGGCGGATGACGAACGCGAGCGCCAGCTCGATCAGCGTCACGCCGCTCTCATCGGCGAGCTCGCCGAGCGCCTGTGCGGCCGCGAGCTTGCGCTGGTTGCCCGGGACCGTCATGTCATAGCGCGAGGGGATCATCTGCGCTCGGCGGCTGGACGCGGGCGACTCGCCGCCCTTACCGTACTTGCCCGACAGCCAGCCGCCGGCGAGCGGGCTCCACGGGATCACGCCCATGCGGTACTTCTCGCACACCGGCAGCACCTCCACCTCGACTGCCCGGTGCAGCAGCGAGTAGGGCGGCTGCTCGCAGACGAAGCGTTCGCGCCCGCGCTGCTGCGCCACCCATTGCGCCTCGACGATCTGGCTGGGCGGGAACGTCGAGCTGCCGATGTAGCGGACCTTGCCGGCGCGCACGAGGTCGCTCAGCGCGCCGAGCGTCTCGTCGATCTCGGTGTCGATCTCCGGGCGGTGGATCTGGTAGAGGTCGATCCAGTCGGTGCCCAGGCGGCGCAGGCTGTTCTCGACCTCGTGCACGATCCAGCGCCGGGTGTTGCCAAACTGGTTGGGATCCTCGTCGTGCATCCTGCCGTGCACCTTCGTCGCGAGCACGACCGACTCGCGCTTGCCGCCGGTGAGCGCCTTGCCGACGATCTGCTCGGACTCGCCGCGCGAGTAGACGTCGGCCGTGTCGATGAAGTTGATGCCCGCGTCGAGCGCGCGGTGGATGATCCGCACCGAGTCGTCGTGGTCGGTGTTCCCCCACGCGCCGAACATCATCGCGCCGAGGCACAGCGGGCTGACCTTCACGCCGGTGCTGCCCAGATCGCGGTACTCGACGTCCATCGTCGCCGAGCCTAGTCGAGCACCTGGCGGATGACCGGGCGCTTGGCCGCGGCGACCTCGTCCAAGCGCCGCACGGGCGTCGAGTAGGGCGCGTCGAGCGCGATCTGCGGGTTCTTCGCGGCCTCGGCGAGGATCTGCGCGATCGCATCGGCGAAGGCGTCGAGCGTCTCCTTCGTCTCGGTCTCGGTCGGCTCGATCATCAGCGCCTCGTCCACGAGCAGCGGGAAGTAGACGGTCGGCGGGTGAAAGCCGAAGTCGAGCAGCCGCTTGGCGAGGTCGAGCGTCTTGATCTTCAACTCGCGCTTCATCGGACCGCCGGAGAGCACGAACTCGTGCATGCACAGCTCGCCGTAGGCCAGCGGCAGGTGCTCGGCGACACGCTTCTCGCGCAGCCGCGCGAGCAGGTAGTTGGCGTTGAGCACGGCGACCTCGGAGGCGTCCTTGAGGCCGTCGGCGCCGAGCGAGCAGATGTAGGCGTAGGAGCGCACGAAGCAGCCGTAGTTGCCGTGGAAGCCGCGCAGGCGCCCGATCGACTTGGCGCCGCCGTCGTCGCGACCCTCGTCCAGCGCGAACGCGCCCTCGGCGTCGCGCGTCACGACGGGGCGCGGCAGGAACGGCGCGATCCGCTCGGACACGGCGATCGGACCAGACCCAGGGCCGCCGCCGCCGTGCGGCTGGGTGAAGGACTTGTGCAGGTTGAAGTGGACGATGTCAAAGCCCATGTCGCCGGGGCGCGACAGGCCCATGACGGCATTGAGGTTGGCGCCGTCGTAGTACAGCGTCGCGCCGACGCCGTGCACGATCGCGGCGATCTCCTCGATGTTCTGATCGAACAGGCCGAGCGTGTTGGGGTTGGTGAGCATCAGGCAGGCCACGTCGCCGTCGGCCTTCGCGCGCAGGTCGTCGATGTCGATGCCGCCGTCGGGGTTGGTCGCGAGCTTGACGACCTCCAGTCCGGCCATCGTCACGGTCGCCGGATTGGTGCCGTGGGCGGTGTCGGGCGTGAGCACCTTGTGGCGCGTCTCGCCGCGATCCTCGTGATAGGCGCGCGTCAGCAGCACACCGGCGAGCTCGCCGTGCGAGCCGGCGGAGGGCTGCAGCGAGACGTGCGGCAGTCCCGAGATCTCGCCGAGCGCGCCCTGCAGGTTGAACATCAGCTCCAGCGCACCCTGGGCGCGCTCGGGGTCCTGCAGCGGGTGCAGGCGCGCATGGCCGGGGAGCGCAGCGGCGCGCTCGTGCAGGCGCGGGTTGTGCTTCATCGTGCACGAGCCGAGCGGGTAGAAGCCGGAATCGAGGTCGAAGTTGCGCTTGGAGATGCCGACGTAGTGGCGCACGATCTCCGGCTCGGACACCTCGGGCAGGCGCGGCGGCTGCGCGCGGCGAAAGCGAGCTGGAAGCACCCTCTCGGGGTCCGGCACGGGAACGTCCAGCGGCGGGCAGACGAACGCGCGCCGCCCCGGGGCGCCCTTCTGGAAGATCGTCGTCGCGCGATCGCGCTGCAGCGGTCCGGCGACCGCCGCGCCTACCGCCGCGCCGTGGTGCGGGTGGTGCGCTTCGATGCCGGGGTCGGCGTGCAGGTGGTTCTCGTCGATCGCGCTCACGCCGCGACCGCCTTCTCGCCCGCGGCCGGCTCGCCGGTCCCGTCCATACCGGCCGCGGCGAGCGCTGCCGCGAGCGCCTCGGCGAGGCGGTCGATGTCCGCGCGCGAGCGCTTCTCGGTGATCGCCACGAGCAGCACGCCGCGGTCCTCGTCGCGGCCGCTCAGCGCTTGCACGTCGACGCCGGGGTTGACGCCGCGCTGCAGGCAGTGGCGGCGCACGGCGGCGACGTCGGCGTCGAGGCGCAGCGCGAACTCGCGCACGACCGGCTGCTCGTGGTGCTCGTGCACGCCGGGCAGCGCCGCGAGCTTCTCGCGCGCGTAGTGGGTGCGGGCGAGCAGCAGCTCGCCGAGCTCGACGATCCCGCGACGCCCGAGCCATGCGAGGTAGACGACTCCGCCGAGCGCGTTGAGCGCCTGCGCGGTGCAGATGTTCGACGTGGCCTTCTCGCGGCGGATGTGCTGCTCGCGCGTCTGCAGCGTGAGCACGAAGCCGCGGCGCCCGTCCACGTCGACGGTCTCGCCGGCGATCCGCCCGGGCATCCTGCGCAGGTACTCATCGCGCGCGGCAAAGAAGCCGAACGACGGTCCGCCGAAGTCCAGGCGGTTGCCCAGCGGCTGGCCCTCGCCGACGGCGACGTCGACGCCGCAGTCGCCCGGCGGCGCGAGAACGCCGAGCACAATCGGGTCGACCTGGGCGATCACGACCGGCTCGCCGGCGCTCTTGGCGGCGGCGCTGAGCGCGGCGGCGTCCTCGACCGCGCCGTAGAAGTTCGGCTGCGCGAAGATCGCGGCGCTCGTATCGGCTTCGATCGCGTCCGCCCACGCCTGGCGATCGGTCACGCCGTCGCTCAGCGGCACCTCGACGACCTCCATGTCATAGCCGTGCGCGAGCGTGCGCAGCGTGTGCTGCGTGTGCGGGTGCAGCCCGGCGCTGGCCACGAGACGGGTCTTGGAGTTGTGCAGCTTGGCCAGGTAGGCGGCGGCGGCGACCGCCGAGGGGCCCTCGTAGGTCGAGGCGTTGGACACGGGCAGGCCGGTCAGCTCGGAGATCGCCGTCTGGTACTCGAACATCACCTGCAGGCCGCCTTGGGAGATCTCGGGCTGGTAGGGCGTGTACGGCGTGAGGAACTCCGAGCGCTCCATCAGCATGTCGATCAGCGCGGGCACGTAGTGGTCGTACATGCCGGCGCCGAGGAAGCTCAGCTCGTCTTCGGCTGAGACGTTGCGCGCGGCGAGCTGCGACAGGTGCGCAAAGACCTCCTGCTCGGAGAGCCCCTGCGGGAGATCGAGCTCGCGGCCGAGGCGGACCCCCTCGGGGATCTGGCGGTCGAAGATCTCCTGCACGGAGGACACGCCGATGGCGGCGAGCATCGCGTCGAGGTCCGCGGGGGTGATGGAGGTGTAACGGCTCAAGGTGCTGCAGTCAGCCTAGCCACCGAGCGTGGCGGCATACGCCTGCGCGCCCATCAGCTGCTCGCGCTCGGCGGGATCGGCGAGTCGCACCTTGACCAGCCAGCCCTCGCCGTAGGGGTCCTCGTTGATCTTCTGCGGGTCGTCGGCGAGCGCCTGGTTGACCTCGACGATCTCCCCGGAGAGCGGCGCGATCACATCCGAGACGGCCTTGACGGACTCGACCTCGGCGTAGGAGGAGTCCTTGCTCACGCTGGCGCCAACGGCGGGCAGGTCGAAGAACACGACCTCGCCGAGCGAGTCCTGCGCGTACCAGGTGATGCCGAGCGTCGCCAGCTCGGAGTCGGCGGCGTCGATGCGCGCCCAGTCGTGCTCGGGGTGATAGAGCAGGTCCTGCGGATAGCTGGCCTCGGCCATTCACGAGCCCTTTCGGTAGAGCGGCTTCTGCTTGACGGCGGCGCGGCGCATCTTGCCACGAACGTCGATCTCGAGACCCGTGCCGGGCACGGCGCGCTCGGCGGGGACGTAGGCCATGCCGATGCCCTTGCCGAGGCTCGGCGACATCGTGCCGCTGGTCACCTCGCCGCCGCCGGCGATCGCGTTGCCCTGACGGGCGATGCCCGGACCGTCGATCTCGAACGCGACGAGCTTTTCGCGCGCGCCGGCCTCGCGCACCTCGCGCACGGCGTCGGCGCCGATGAACCCGGTTTCCTCGCGACAGCACCAGCCGAGGCCCGCTTCGATCGGGCCGCGCTCAGTCGAGAGGTCGTTGCCGTACAGGTGAAAACAGACCTCCAGGCGCAGCGTGTCGCGCGCGGCCAGACCGGCGGGCACGGCGCCGCGGCGGACGAGCTCGTCCCAAAGGGCGGGTGCAGCAGTGGGGTCGCACAGCAGCTCGACGCCATCCTCGCCGGTATAGCCGGTGCCGCAGACGAGCACGTCCCCGCCGGCCAGACGGCGCGTCGCGGCGGTCATGCGCGCGGGCAGCGGCGCATCGGAGATCGCCTGCACGATGCCGCGCGCGCGCGGGCCCTGCACTGCGATCATCGCGTAGTCGTCGATCCTGTCGACCACTTGGGCGTCGGGAAACTCGCGCGCGTGCATCTGAAACCACTCCAGGTCGCGCTGGTGGTTGGCGGCGTTGGTGACCGTCAGGTAGCGCTCGCCGTCCAGGCGATAGCTGAACAGGTCGTCGAGCACGCCGCCGTCCTCGCGGCAGAGCACGCTGTACTGCGCGTCCCCGCCATCGCGGTCGAGCGCGATCTGCGCGACGTCGTTTGACAGCAGCCGCTGCAGGAGCTGGAGCGCCTGGGGCCCGGACACTTCGATCTCGCCCATGTGCGAGACGTCGAACATCCCGCAGGCCTCGCGTACGGCGCCGTGCTCGGCGCCCACGCCCTCGTACTGCACGGGCATCTCCCAGCCGGCGAAGTCGACCATCTTCGCGCCAGCCGCCACGTGGGCGTCGTACAGCGGGGTACGGCGAAGGGTCGTGGCCACTGCCCGCAGGCTAGCGGTCCGGGCGCGCCCGGCGATCTATACGTGCGCGACTACCGCAGAAACGGCGGGACGTCGATGTCGTCGTCGGAGATCTCCAGCGACGAGCGCTGGCGATCGTCGATGCGCGGGCCGCGGTCGCGGCCTCGGTCGCGGCTATCGCGCCGCGCGCTGCGACCTGGGCGGTGGTCGAAGCCGGTGCCGATCACGGTGACGCGCACCTCGTCGGACATGCTCTCGTCGATCACGGCGCCGAAGATGATGTTCGCGTTGGGGTCGGCGGCGTTCTGGATCGTCTCGGCTGCGTCGTTGACCTCGAACAGGCCAAGATCCTTGCCGCCGGTGATGTTCAGCAGGATGCCGGTGGCGCCGTCGACGGACTCTTCCAGCAGCGGCGAGGAGATCGCGGCTTTCGCGGCGTCCGCGCTGCGGCTCTCGCCGCCGGCGGTGCCGATGCCCATGAGCGCCGAGCCGGCGTCCTGCATGATCGTGCGCACGTCGGCGAAGTCGAGGTTGATCAGGCCGGGGATGGTGATCAGGTCGGTGATCCCCTGAACGCCCTGGCGCAGCACGTTGTCGGCCTCGCGGAAGGCGTCGAGCATCGACGTGCGGCGCTCGACGACGGTCAGCAGCTTCTCGTTGGGGATCACGATCAGCGTGTCGACGACCTCGCGCAGGCGCTCGATGCCCTCGGTGGCCTGACGGCCGCGCTGGGAGCCCTCGAACTCGAACGGACGCGTGACGACGCCGACGGTCAGCGCGCCGATCTCGTTCTTTGCGATCTCGGCGATCACGGGTGCGGCACCGGTACCGGTGCCGCCGCCCTCGCCGGCGGTGACGAACACCATGTCGGCGCCCTTCAGCGCCTCCTTGATGTCGTCGCGCGACTCCGAGGCGGCGCCGAGGCCGACGTCGGGGTTGGCGCCGGCGCCGAGGCCCTTGGTCGACTCGTGGCCGATGTTCAGCTTGATGTCGGCGTCGCACATGGCGAGCGCCTGGGCGTCGGTGTTGGCGGCGATGAACTCCACGCCGCGCAGTCCGGCGTCGACCATGCGGCTGACCGCGTTGGTGCCGCCGCCGCCGACACCCACGACCTTGATGACCGCCAGATAGCTTCCGCTGCTCTCCATGATGGTTCTGTCCGAACCCTTCAGTAGAAAATTAGGGTTCGCAGCATACAGACTGGCGAACCGCCGAGATGGGCACGTTATGCAGGGAACTTCGCCCTGTCAACGAGTACGTCCAGTCTCGCAACAATCGTTGCAGATCGGCGAAGTCTCGACCGGCGGCTGAGGATTGCGTCGGCGTGGGGTCAACCTATAGTTGAGCTTTAGTTTTGATTCTTAAGGGCTACGCTTGGCTATCCCCCGGGTTTCGTGGGGGCTGCAGAGCTCGTTTCCGCGGCCCCGGTAGGCGACGATTCGGCTTCGCCCGATGGTTCAACTCCGGTGGGGGCGGCGCTCGAGGCGCCTTGGGTCGCCGTGGGGGAGCCTCCGCCGACGGCTTTGGCCAGGCCTTCGGCGAGCGATTCGCCGGCTTCGCCGTGGCTCGATCCCGAGCCGGAGGCTTCGGCTTGCGAGCCGCCGGTCGCCGGCACGACGCCGCCGGGGAAGCCGGCGGCGGGACGTTCGGGCAGGCGTACGTCGACGTAGGAGGCGCCGGCGGAGCTGGGGTCGGCGAGCACGCGAGCGAGCGACAGCCACTTGGCGTGCGGACGCGTCGCGTCGCCGAAGTACGCGCGCAGGCCGCTGTGCATCGCGAGCGTCAGCCCCTTGCTGGAGCTGTAGGCGCGCGTGACCTGCTTGGCCAGCGGCGACGGAGCCGCGCCGAGCACGGCGGCCGCGGCGAGCAGCGCGCTGTCGTGCAGCCGCTGTCCGGGCGCCGGCAGCGAGGCGCCGGAGATCGCCGGCAGCGAGCCCGACGCCGATCCGGGGCCGAGCACGACGCCGTCGGCGGCGATCGCGGTCTTCGTGCCCGAGACGGTCAGCGCGGCGACGGCCGGCTGCTCGATCACGCGGATGCTCAGCCCGTGCGGGAAGCGCGTGGAGACCGTCAGGCCGCTGACGACCGGATACGCGGCCACGGCCGAGCGCAGCGCCGCGGCGTGCGCGTCGAGCGTCGTCATGCCATGCGCGGCCGAGCTCAGCGCCGCTTCGATCGCGTGCGCATCGGCGCCGTGGACGCCGCTCACGCGGACATCGCGCACGGCGACGAGCGAGGAGCCGCGCAGCCACAGCCAGCCGCCGGCGAGCAGCGGCGAGGCGATCAGCAGGACGAGCACCGCGAGCCGCAGACGACGTCGGCGCCACACGTAGGAGCGGCCGTCGCCCAGGAGCGCAGCGGCGCCCGCGAGCAGCGCGGCGAGATGGGCGAGCGCCCAATCCAAGGCGTTTGCCTGGCGGCGCGCCGATGCCGGACGGCGCTTGGGCCGCCGCGCGGCGGGAGCACCCTGACGGGCGCGGGCAGGCTGGCGGATGGGGCTGCCAATTCCCAGGCGGCCGGCGAGCGAGCGATCCATCGACGTCTGTCTTCGACCTCCGTAGCCGAACCCCTGTATCGCCATGCAAACCTGTTGCGCTGCGGCACTCGGCCGCCGCCGAGGCCGACGGGCCCGCGCGAGACGGTGGCCGGCGCTACTTCCAGGGGACGCGCACGTCGCCGAGCGTCTGCACCTCGGGCTCCAGCAACACGCCGAAGCGCTCGAGCACGCGGCGCCGGCCCTCGGCCATCACGGCGAGCACGTCAGCGGTACGCGCGCCGCCGGTGTTCTCGACGAAGTTGGCATGCTTGGGCGAGAAGCGCGCGCCGCCGACCGCCAGGCCGCCGCAGCCGGCCTCGGCGAGCAGCAGGCCCGCGCTGCGCCCACGCGCGGCGGCGTCGTCGGGATTCTTGAAGGTCGAGCCGAACGTCTTGACTCCCTGCGGCTGGGCCTCGTGGCGACGCGTGCGCATCTGCTCGAGCGTCGCGCTCACCGTCTCGCGATCGGATCGCACCAGCGAGAAGCTCGTCCGCGCGACGACCTCGCCGGGTGCGATGTTCGAGCTGCGGTAGGCGAAGCCGAGCCGGACCGGAGAGCGGCGCTCGACACCAGCCGCCGTGGCGACGTCGACCCACTCGAGCACGCGCGCGAGCTCGCCGCCGTAGGCGTTGGCGTTCATGCGCACGGCGCCGCCGACCGTGCCGGGGATGTTCACGCCGAACTCGATCCCCGAGAGGCCCGCGCGCGCGGCGGCGGCCGCGACCGCGGGCAGCCGTGCGCCGCCGCCGCAGGCGATCCGCGTGCCCTCGAGCTCGATCTGGGCCAGCGCGCGACCGAGCTTGAGCACGAGCCCGGCGACGCCGTCGTCGGCGATCAGCAGGTTCGAGCCCGAGCCGACGACGTTCACGGCGATCCCCGCCGCGTCGGCCCAGCGCAGCAGCCCGGAGAGCTCGTCGTCGTCGCCGACGCGCGCGAAGAACTCCGCGCTGCCGCCCGTCCTGACCGTCGACAGCCGGGCGATCGGCACGTCGCGCTGGACGCCGTCAGGCGGACGCGGCGCGTCGCTCGCGTTGCTCACGCGACCACCAGCCTGTGCGCGAGCGCGTCGACGTCGCCTGCCCCCATGACCAGGCACAGGTCGCCCTCGTCGAGCACGCCGTCGAGCACCGGCGCGGCATCGTCGAAGCTCGGCAGCCAGTAGACGGGCCGCCCGTGCGCGGCGTCGGCCGTCTTCTCGGCGATCAGCAGGCCGCTGACGCCCGGGTGGTCCTGCGCGCGCTCGCGCGCCGGGTAGACGTCGAGCACGGCGACCACGTCGGCGTGCGCGAGCGCGCGCCCGAAGTCCGCGGCGAGCAGCTGGGTGCGCGAGTACAGGTGCGGCTGGAACACCGCGACGAGCCGCTGCGGCGCGAACGTGCGCGCGGCGTCGAGCGTCGCCGCGACCTCCGTCGGGTGGTGCGCGTAGTCGTCGAACACGAGCGCCCCACGCGCGCTGTGCCCGAGCCGCTGAAAGCGCCGCCCGGCGCCGTGGAAGTCGGCGAGCCCGGCGACCGCCCCGGCGGGGTCCGCACCGGCCAGGCGTGCGGCTTCCAGCGCCGCAGCCGCGTTCACTGCGTTGTGCGCCCCGGGGACCGCCAGTCGCACCTCCTCGCCGCGCCAGTCGAAGTGCGAGCCGCCGGCGTCCAGCCGCGGCGCGGGGACGTCGAAGCGCACCGTCTCGGCCGCGCCGGAGGGCATCAGCTCGAGCAGCTCGGGGCGATCCCAGACGACGACCGCGCTGCGCGCGAGCCCGGCGAACGCGCGAAAGGCCTCACGCAGCTCACCCAGCGATGCGTAGGACGCGTGATGGTCGAGCTCGACATTGGTCAGCACGGCTATCTCCACACTTAGGCTGAGCATCGAGCGGTCGGACTCGTCGGCCTCGACGACCAGCCACTCGCCGTCGCTCCAGTGCGAGTTGGGCAGGTCTGCGCCAACCGTGCCGCCGACGAGCCACCCGGGATTCAGCCCGGCAGCGCGTAGGGCGTGCACCGCCATCGAGGCGGTCGTCGTCTTGCCGTGCGTCCCCGCCACGGCGATCGTGCGCCGCAGCGCCGTCAGCTCGGCGAGCAGTTGCGCGCGCGAGCGCGAGCGCAGGCCGCGCTCGCGCGCGGCCGCGCGCTCGGCGTTCTCAGCCGGCACGGCAGAGGAGTAGACGAGCTCGACATCGTCACCCGGCGGCACGTTCGCCGCGTCGTGGCCGACCTGCGCCGCCAGCACGCCGTCGGCCGCCAAGCGCTGCACATACGGCCCGCTCGCGGCGTCGGAGCCGCTCACCGCGGCGCCGAGCGCGTGAGCGGCGCGTGCGTATCCGCTCATGCCCGCGCCGCCGACGCCGACGAAGTGCATGCGGCGCCCGCTCCATGGCGCGGCGCGCGAGCTCATGCGCGCACCGCCTGCAGCAGCTCGCGCGCGATCTGACGGGCGGCGTCCGGCCGCGCGAGGGCGCGCGAGGCGGCGGACATCACAGCCAGGCGCGAGCGGTCGGCCAGCAGCTCTGCGACCTGGTGCGCGAGCCGCGGCCCCGTCAGCTCGCCGTCTGCGATCACGACCGCCGCGCCCCCGTCGGCCATCCAGCGCGCGTTCGTCGTCTGGTGGTCGGCGGCCGCGCGCGGATAGGGGACGAGGATCGCCGGGACGCCGTGCGCGGCGATCTCGAACACCGAACCGCCGGCGCGCGAGACTGCCAGGTCGGCCGCCGCGAGAGCGTCGGCGAAGTCGGCCTCGTCGAGGTACTCGCGAAGGTCATAGCCGCCCGGCAGCTCGCGCTGTGCCAGCTCGCCGTATTCGCGGGTGCCGGCGATGTGCAGCACGCGAACGGCACTCCCAATCGAAGATCCGCCGGCAAACGCCTCGGCGGCCGCGCGGTTGATCGTGCGCGCCCCGAGCGAGCCGCCGAACACGAGCACGCACGTCTCCTCGGCGCCGATCCCCAAGCGCTCGCGCGCGCCGGCGAGCTCGCGCGACGCCGCCGGGACCGGGCGGCCGGTCACGCGGTAGCGCGCGGAGTCGCGCGCGGCAATCGGGAACGCCAGGCAGACGCGCCGCGCGAACGGCGCGAGCAGGCGGTTGGTCAGCCCCAGGCGGCTGTCGGCCTCGGTCAGCACGACCGGGATGCGCAGCGTCAACGCGGCGAGCGCGACGGGGCCGGCGACGTAGCCGCCGCCGCCCATCACGGCGTCCGGGCGCAGGCGCCGCAGCAGCGCGCGCGACCGCGGCACGGCGAGCGCCGCGCGCAGCAGCGCCCGCAGCGCGCGCAAGGGATTGCTGCGGCTGAGCCCTTCCACGGAGATCGCGTGCAGCTGATAGCCGGCCTGCGGGACGAGCTCGGCCTCGGCGCGCCCGGCGCCGACGAACGTGACCTCTGCGCCGTCAGCCCGCAGCTCGGCCGCGACCGCCAGAGCCGGTACGACGTGCCCCGCCGTCCCGCCTGCCGCGATCACGATCTGCTTCTTTGCCGTCATCGCCCCATCGTGCCCTTTCGCGCCCGCGCGCGTCGGCCGAGCGCCTGCTCGGAGTCGAGACCGCGCGCACGTGTGCCGTCCCGCCCGAGGCGACGTTCATCAGCAGGCCCATCGCGGCGAGCATCACGATCAGGCTGCTCGAGCCGTAGGAGACGAACGGCAGCGGTACGCCGGTCAGCGGCGCCAGGCCGAGCACCGCGAACACGTTGAGCAGCGCCTGGGAGACGATCAGCGACGTCAGACCGACGGCGAGCAGCGCGCTGTGCATGCTGCGCGCGCTCTTGGCCGCGCGCAGGCCGGCGTAGGCGATCAGGCCGTACAGGAACAGCAGCGCGCACACGCCGATCGCGCCGAGCTCCTCGGCGATCACCGCGAGGATGAAGTCCGTCGGCGCCTCGGGCAGGTAGAAGATCTTCTGCACCGACTCGCCCGGCCCGACGCCGAACAGGCCGCCCGAGCCGATCGCGATCTGTCCCTGGACGGCTTGAAAGCCGCTGCTGGAGGCGTGCGCCCAGGGGTTCAAGAAGGAGGTCAGCCTCGCCCGCGCGTACGGTTTGACGAGCGCGTAGAGAACGACTACGACAAAAGCACAGCCGACGACGATCGCCAGCTTGCGCATCTCGATCCCCGTGGCCACCAGCAGCGCGATCGTCGTGAAGAAGATGACCATCGCCGTGCCGAGGTCCGGCTGCGTGGCGACGAGCACGACCGCGGCGCCGACGACGACGAGCAGCGGCCTGGCCAGGTCGCGCAGGTCGTGCACGCGCTGCGGGCGCTTTGCCAGCAGCGTCGCGCCGTACAGCACGAGCGCCAGCTTCATCAGCTCCGAAGGCTGGAACTGCAGCGGACCGGCACCGAGCCAGCGGCGCGCGCCGTTGACGCTCACGCCGACGTGCGGGATGTGCACGGCGAGCACGAGCACGAACGAAGCGACCAGCAGCGGGCCGGTGATCGCTTCGACTTTCGCAACCCCGTCGCGTGCGAGTACGCGCATCAGCACGAGCCCGATCGCACCGTAGACGAGGTACTTGACGAGGTAGCCGCTGCCGTTGCCGTGACCCTGCAAGAGCGACGTCGCCGAGGAGGCGCTGTAGACCATCACCGCGCCGAAGGCCAGCAGGCACAGCGTCGCCGTCAGCAGAATGCGCTGCTCCAGCGGCTGGCGTCCGACCGCGGGCGCTTTGCGCCGCGCACGCTTGCCGTCGGATCGCTGCGCCCCGGAGGATCCGGCGCGCCGTGCTGCGGCTGCTGGCATCCCGGCTGACTTCGACGTTCGCCCCGCTAACCCTGCAAGTCGCCCACGAGCTCGCGAAACGCCTCACCGCGAGCCTCGAAGTCGGCGAACTGGTCAAAGCTCGCACACGCCGGCGACAGCAGCACCACCTCCCCCCCGCTCGCCGCCTCGCGCGCGGCGCCGAGCGCGCCTGCGAGGTCCGTGAGATCGCGCACCGGTATGCCCCCAGCGGCCAGCGAGACCGCCAGCGCGGGCGCGTCCTCGCCGATCAAGTAGACGGCGGCGCAGGCGCGCTGCACGGAGGGGACGAGCGCCGAGAAGTCCTGACCCTTGCCCTGGCCGCCGGCGATCAGGTGGATGCGCCGCCCGGCGAAGGCCCCGAGCGCTACGAGCGTGCTCGCGACGTTCGTCGCCTTGGAGTCGTTGACGTAAAGCACGCCCGCCAGCGTCGCGATCTCCTCGAGGCGGTGGGCGACGCCGGAGAACGATGCCAGTCCCCCCGCACCGCCTCGCGCTCGACGCCGCGCGCTAGGCACACGGCGGCCGCGGCCATCGCGTTCTCCGCGTTGTGGCTGCCGCGCAGGCGCATCTCCTCCAACGCGATCAGCGCCTCGCCGTGCCACCACAGCGACCCATCGCGCGCGCACAGAGCCGCGGACGCGTCCCAGCCGAAGTCCACCCGCCGAGCGCGGCCGGCGTCGAGCTCGCTGCCGAAGGCGCGCGGGAGCACGGCGATGTCCCGCTCGTCCTGGCGCGCGAACACCTGCAGCTTCGCCGCCGTATAGGCGTCGAGCGTGCCATGCCGGTCGAGGTGGTCGGGCGTGATGTTCAGCAGCACCGCCGCCTCCGGCGCGAAGGCCAGCGTGTCCTCGAGCTGAAACGACGACGCCTCGCACACGACCGTCGCCTGCGCCTGCAGCGAGCCCGCCAGCGAGCTCACGGCCGTGCCGACGTTGCCCGCCACGGCCACCGGCAGGCCCGCCTCGCGGTGGATGTGCCCGATCAGCTCGACCGTCGTCGTCTTGCCGTTGGTGCCCGTCACGGCAACGAACTCGTTGCCCAGCAGCCGCCACGCGAGCTCCAGCTCGCCGAGCACCGGCAGACCGCGCGCGCGGGCCGCCGCGACGACGGGCGCCTGCGCGGGCACGCCCGGGCTCTTGACGACCGCGCGAACGCGATCCAGCAGCGCGACCCCATCCAAATCATCCAAATGAAGATCGACCCCGGCATCCTCCAGCGCGCCCGTGCCCTGAGGCGAGCCGGCATCGAGACCGATCACCTCCTCGCCCCGCTCGAGCAGCGCCAGCGCCGCGGCCGCGCCCGAGCGCGCCAGGCCGACGACCAGGTACGGCCCGGCGGGGATCTGCGGGCGCGGCCTCACTCAGCCGATGCTCTGGCGGTAGATCGTGAAGCCGATCGCGCAGCAGATCGCCGCGACGATCCAGAAGCGCAGGATGATCTTCGTCTCAGACCACGCGCGCAGCTCGAAGTGGTGGTGGATCGGCGCCATCAGAAAGACGCGTTTGCGCGTCGTCTGAAAGGAGATCACCTGGATCGCCACGGACAGCGCCTCGATCACGAAGATGCCGCCGAGCAGCACGAGCAGCAGCTCGGTCTTCGTCATCACCGCGAGCCCCGCGATCGCGCCGCCGAGCCCGAGCGAGCCCGTGTCGCCCATGAAGATCGTCGCCGGGAAGGCGTTGAACCAGAGAAAGCCGATGCACCCGCCGACCAGGCAGCCCGCGAGCATCGCCAGGTCGTCCTCGCCCGTGATGAACGTGATGCCGATGTACGCCAGCAGCACGATCGCCGCGCAGCCCGCCGCCAGGCCGTCGAGCCCGTCGGTCAGGTTCACGCCGCTCGTCGTGCCGGCGACGACGAAGTAGATCAGCAGCGGATAGGCCCATCCGAGGTCGATCTGGTAGTCGACGAAGCGCAGCCGCAGCGTCGGTGCGAGGTGCGCCTGGTATCTGGCGATGTACCACAGCCCCAGCGAGATCGCGATCGTCACCACGAGCTTCGTGCGCGCGCGCAGGCCCAGCGAGCGCCGGCGCACGAGCTTGACGTAGTCGTCGGCGAAGCCCAGCAGCGCGCACGCGATCATCGCCCCGAACACGCCCACCGAGCGCCAGTCGTAGTCCGTCAGGATCAGGAACGGCACCGAGATCGCGATGAAGATGATCACGCCGCCCATCGTCGGCGTGCCCGCCTTCTGGTGGTGGCCCTCCGGGCCGTCCTCGCGGATGTGCTGGCCGAACTCGCGCTCGCGCAGGAACTCGATGAACTTCGGGCTGAGGAACAGGCAGATCAGCAGCGCCGCCGTGCCGCCGAACAGGATCCGCCCCATCAGCGCCCCCGTGCCGCGCCGGCGCCGGCGCTCGGGGCGCCGCGAACGTCCCCGCGCTGCTGCTCGCGCGAGGCGGCCAGCACCGGCGCCACGCGCTCCAGGCCGAGCCCCCGCGAAGCCTTCACGAGCACAGTGTCGCCGTCCTGCAGCAGCGGCGCCAGCAGCTCCGCGGCCGCCTGCGCGTCGCCCGTCGGGTAGGACTCGCCCTCGAACTCCCTGCGCATCTCCGCCGCCAGCGGACCGACGGTGACGAGCACGTCGACACCGCGTTCTGCGGCGTACAGGCCGATCTCGCGGTGCAGCCGCGGCGACTCGTTGCCGAGCTCGAGCATGTCGCCGAGCACGGCGACGCGTCGCGCGGGGGCCGTCCTTGCCAGGTCGTCGATCGCCGCGCGCATGGACATCGGGTTGGCGTTGTAGCAGTCGTCGATCACGACCACCGCGCCCGGCAGCTCGCGGCGCTCGCCGCGCAGCGCCGAGAAGCGCACGTCCAAGCTGCCCTGGGGATCGATCCCCAGCGCGAGCGCCGCCGCGACCGCCGCGAGCAGGTTGAGCAGGTTGTGCGCCTGCTCGAACGAAGGCCGCAACGCGATCTCGCGCCCGTGCGCGCCGATCAGCACCTCGCCGTCCGCACGGGCCTGCGCCAGCACCACGTCCGCGCCCTCGTCCTCGCCGAACGTGATCGTTTTCAGATCCGCGCGCAGATACGGCGTGAGCAGCGGCTCGTCGGCCGGCACCACGACCGTGCTTCCCGCCGCCATGCCCGCGATCAGCTCCGCCTTCGCCGCCGCGATCGCCTCGACCGTGCCGAGCAGCTCGAGGTGGACCGGTCCGACGTTGACGATCACGCCCACGTCCGGCTCGGCGATCGCCGTCAGCTCGGCGATCTGGCCGCTGCCACGCATCGCCATCTCCAGCACCAGCACCTGCGTGTCGCCCGGCGCGGCGAGCACCGCCAGCGGCAGTCCGATCTCCGTGTTGCGATTCTCCGGGCTGGCCGCCACGCGACGCTGCGTTCCCGCCAGCGCCGCGAGGATGTCCTTCGTCGAAGTCTTCCCCGTCGATCCCGTGATGCCCACGACCTTCGCGCCGCGCGCCCTCAGCTCGCGCCGCCAAGCGCGAGCGAGCGCCTGCAGGGCCGCAAGCGGGTCCGCGTGCACGATCACCGCCCCCGGCGCCGCCCGTGAACGCCCACCCGCCGGCGCCGCCTCGGCTGCCGCCGCTGCCGCCGCCTCGGCGTGCTCCAGGCCGACCAGCACCCCCCACGCCCCCGCGCGCAGCGCCTCGCCGGCGTGCTCGCCGCCGTCGGCGCGCTCGCCGCGCAAGCCGACGAACAGGTCTCCCGGCGACACCGCGCGCGAGTCCACCGTCGCCCGCAACGCACCGGCCCGCGCGGCGGCGATCACGCGCGCGCCGGCCGCCTCGGCCAGGCACGCGGCGTCCCATTGCCTCATGCGTGCATCCTGCGCGCACGCAGCGACTCGCGCGCGACGGTCACGTCGTCGAACGGCTCCTTGCGCCCCCCCGCGAACTCCTGGCCCTGCTCGTGGCCCTTGCCGGCGATCACCAGCACGTCGCCGGGCTGCGCCCGCTCGATCGCCTCGTCGATCGCGACCGCGCGATCCACCAGCGAGCGCACGGGCGTGGCGCCGTTGGCGCGTGCGCCGATGCGCCCTGCGCCCTGGACGCGCGCGACGCCGGCCATGATCTCGGCGATGATCTGCTCGGGATCCTCCGAGCGCGGGTTGTCGGACGTCACGAGCACGCCGTCGGCCAGGCGCGTGGCGATTTCGCCCATCAGCGGGCGCTTGCCGCGATCGCGATCGCCTCCGGCACCGAACACGCACAGCACGCGCCCGTCCGGCTGCCCTGAAGCGTCGATCAGCTCGCGCGCGGCGGCGAGCACGTTCTCCAGCGAGTCCGGCGTGTGCGCGTAGTCGACGAGCACCGCGAAGTCCTGGCCCTCGTCGACCGGCTCGAAGCGCCCCGGCACGCGCGCCCCGCGCGCCAGCGCCGCCAGCAGCCTCTCGAGGTCCGCGCCGAGCACGTGCGCAGCGGCCAGCGCGCCGAGCGCGTTGGCGACGTTGAAGCGACCCGGCATCGGCAGGCTCACGGCGTGCTCGCCGGCGGGCGTGCGCAGCGTGAAGCGACAGCTCGTGAAGTCGCAGCTCAGGTTCGTCGCGCTGTAGTCCGCCGGCGCCCCCACGGCGAACGTGCGCGCCCCGTCGATCTCGCCGGCCAGCCGCTCGCCGTAGGCGTCGCCGACGTTGACGACGCTCACGGCGGGCGAGTGCTCGACGAACAGGCGGCGCTTGGCCTGGAAGTAGTCCTCCATCGTGTCGTGGAAGTCCAGATGGTCCTGCGTCAGGTTGGTGAAGATCGCCGCCGCGAAGTGGATCGCGTCGGCGCGCCCGAGCGCCAGGGCGTGCGAGGAGACCTCCATCGCGCACGCGCGGTCGCCGCCTTCGAGCATCGCGCGGAAGTCGCGCTGCAGGTCGATCGCCTCCGGGGTCGTGCGTGTGACAGGCCGCTCGGCCCCGCCGACAACCGACTTGACCGTGCCGAGCAGCGCGCACCCCGCGCCGGCGGACTCCAGCAGCGTGCGCAGGAGATACGCCGTCGTCGTCTTGCCATTCGTCCCCGTGACCCCCACGACGCGCAGCTCGGCCGTCGGATCGCCGTAAAAGCGCGCCGCGGTCGGCGCCATCGCCGCGCGTGCCGAAGGCACCATCACCTCCGGCACGCCGAGGCCGAGCGGGCGCTCGACGATCAGCGCCGACGCACCGTTGGCGACCGCCTGCGCAGCGTGGTCGTGCCCGTCACTCTGAAAGCCGCGCACGCAGAAGAACAGCTCGCCGCCGTGCACCGCGCGGCTGTCGTAGGCCAGCCCGCCGATCTGCGTGTCCGCGTCCTCGCCGAGATCGCCGGCGGCGGCTGTGGCCAGGCCGGCGGTCAACTCGTCGAGCCTCATGGGCGGATGCTATCCCGGCGCGATGCGGAGGTATGGCAGCGCGAAGCTCATGATCTGCCCGAACGCCGGAGCCGCGACGGTCCCGCCGAAGATCGACCCGGCCTGCGGTTCGTCGACGATCACCGCGCACAGCAGCTTCGGGTCCGAAGCCGGGGCGAAGCCCATGAACGAGGCGACGTAGCGGCTTTTGGAGTATTCGCCGGTGGCCAGGTCGACCTTCTGCGCCGTGCCCGTCTTGCCCGCGAGCTGATAGCCGGGGATCGAGACCTCGCTGGCCGTGCCCCCCGGCGCAAGCACGCCCTCGAGCATGTGGCGCAGGGAGGCCGCGGTCTGCCCGGAGATCACGCGGCGTCCCGTTGGCTGCGCCTGCGACACGCCGCCGACCGACTGGATGATGTGCGGCGGGCGCAGGATGCCGCCGTTGGCGATCGCCGAGTATGCGCTGGCCATCTGCAGGGGTGTCACCAGCTGGCCCTGGCCGATCGGCAGGTTGCCCATCGAGGAGCCCGAGTAGTGGCTGACCGGCAGCACCTGTCCGAGTTCCTCGCCCGGCAGCTCGATCCCCGTGCGCTTGCCGAAGCCGAACTTGCTGACCCAGCCCGAGAAGGCGCTTTTGCCCTCCAGCGCTCCGATCTTGATCGCGCCGACGTTGCTCGACTGGGCGAGGATCTGCGCCGTCGTCAGCGTCTCGTCGCCGTGTTCGGTGTCGTCGTGGATCGTGCGGTCGGCGACTTTGATCTTGTCGGGAATGAAGAAGCTGCTCGTCGGATTGACCAGGCCCTGCTGCAGCGCGCCCGCGACCGTGAACGCCTTGAACGTCGAGCCCGGTTCGTAGTCGAAGCCGACCGCGCGGTTCTGCAGCGCTTCAGGCGAGGACGAGGCGGGGTCGTTGGCGTTGACCTGCGGCCAGTTGGCCATCGCGAGGATCGCCCCGCTGCGCGGGTCCATCACGATCGCGGTCGCGTCTTTCGGGCTGAACACGCGCCCGACCGCCGAGAGCACGTCTTCGGTGCGCTGTTGGATGTTCGCGTCCAGCGTCAGCGACACCGGCGTGCCCGGCTGCTCGGGGTGAACTTCGTTGATCGACACCGGCTGGCCGATCGCGTCGCTGACGACGTGGCGCTGCCCGGTCTGTCCGTGCAGCAGCGCGTTGCGCGAGTACTCCAGGCCCGACAGCCCATTCCCTTCCGTCCCCACGACGCCGAGCACCTGGGCGGCGAGCGTCCCGCGCGGGTACACGCGGCGCATCACCGGCGCGCCTGCGATTCCGGGGATCTTCAGCGCGATCACCGCCCGCGCCTGCTTGGCGGGCAGCGCGCGCGCCAGGTACACGAAGCCGCCCGGCTGAGTGAGCTCGCGCAGCACCTTGTCCTGCGGCTTGCCCAGCAGCGGCGCGAGCTGCTGCGCCGCCGTGAGCGGTTGCTTGACGAGATACGGGGTGGCCGAGATGTCCTGCGCCGGCTCCGACACCGCCAGGTCGACGCCGTTGCGATCGGTGAGCGAGCCGCGCTGCGCGGGCACCGCTTCGTAGGTCAGCTGCTGCGTGGCCGCGGCCTTGCGCAGGCTGCCGCCCTTCAGGCCGCCCAGATACAACGTGCGGCCTCCCGCCAGCACCAGCAGGACGAGGAACAGGCCGAAGATCCCCCCGGTCCGGCGCTGGACGATCGTCAACGGCTCATCCCCCCGGCGATCTCGCCTGGACTCCGCCGCCCGCGCCGGTTTCGGGTTCGGAGCTGCTCGCCGATTCCGGTTCGGCCGCTGCGTTGGAGCTCGCCGGAGCGCTCGCTTCGGCGCTCGACCGGGCTTCGCCAGAAGCCGATTCGCTGCCCGCGGCGTGCGCTTCGCCGGAGGATTCGGAGCCGCCGGAGGGTTCGGAGCTCGCCGGCGCTGCGGCAGCTCCGGATGATTGCGGCGTTTCGGTGCCCGTCTGCGATTCGCCGGGCTTTGCGCTGTGCGCGGCGGATTCGCCGCCCGCGGCGCTCGCGGTGGATGTCGTGCTCGCGTTGGGCGCCGTGCTCAGGGCCGTCGCCGCCTTGGCGATGTCGTCCTGCGAGGCGCTCGAGAGAAAGTGCTGCGCGCCCGCTGCTGCGAACGCCATGCCGAGGTGCGCGGCGCGCGTCTCGACGCGCG
Organism: uncultured Solirubrobacteraceae bacterium; assembly: GCA_963706615.1. Lineage (GTDB taxonomy): Bacteria > Actinomycetota > Thermoleophilia > Solirubrobacterales > Solirubrobacteraceae > Palsa-744. The sequence goes on from OY970163.1 coordinate 433,279, forward strand.
TGCCCGACGCGAGTTCTGAGTTTTCGATGCTCAGCGCCGCATTCTGGCGCTGCAGGACCGCCTCGTGCTCGAGCGCGCGTCCGATGCCGCCGTTGAGCTTGAGCAGCCCCAGCTGCAACGTCACGATGCCGATCAGCGCGAAGGCCACGATCCCGATCCACGTGCGTCCGCGGATCAGCCGGTCGAGCAGGCGATGGTGCGCCAGGCTCCCCAGCGCAGAGATCAGGCCAAGCGCGAACCCGGTCTCGCTTGGCGCACGCCGCGAGCGTGCGGGTCGCGCGGGCGCGACACGGCGCGCTGGACCGGACACGCGCCGCGGGCCGCGCGGTGCGAGCGGCCGGCGCGGCTGGACGACCGGAGCGGCCGCGGCGGCCGGCGGCGGCGTCACGCCCGCGCCTGCCGATCGGCCGTCAGCTTCCTGGCCGCGCGCATCCGCGCCGACGAAGCGCGCGGGTTGCTCGCGACCTCCTCGGGCGACGGGACGACCGAGCGGCGCGACAGCAGCGCGCCCTCGGGCTCGCGTCCGCAAGCGCACACCGGCAGGTCGGGCGGGCATATGCAGCCCTGCGCGCGCGCGCCGAGGAAGCGCTTGACGCGGCGGTCCTCCAGCGAGTGAAAGGAAATACCGGCCAGCACGCCGCCCTCGCGCAGCACGCTCCAGGCCAGCGGCAGCGCGCGGTCGAGCTGCTCCAGCTCGTCGTTGACGGCGATGCGCAGCGCCTGGAAGGACCGCTTGGCCGGGTGCCCGCCGCCGAATCGGGCGGGCGCGGGGATCGCCGAGCTGATCGTCTCGACGAGCTCCAGCGTCGTCTCGATCGGCGCCCGCTCGCGCTGTCGCACGATCGCCCGCGCGATCGCGCCCGCGTGGCGCTCCTCGCCGAAGTCGCGCAGAGCGCGCGCCAGGCGTCGCTCGTCCCACTCGCCGACAACCTCGCGCGCGCTCAGCTGCTGCTCGGGATCCATGCGCATATCGAGCGGCGCCTCGTAGGAGTAGGAGAAGCCGCGCTCGCGCGTATCGACCTGCATCGAGGACATGCCCAGGTCGAAGTACGCCGCATCCGCGCGGATTCCCTCCCGCACGAGCAGGTCGAGCGCCTCAGCGTAGCCCGCACGGATGAAGCGCACCGAGCACGCAACCTCGGCCGCGAGCTGCTCGAAGCGCTGCTCGGCCAGCGGGTCGCGGTCGATCGCGATCAGCGCGCCCGCGGATCCGAGGCGCTCGGCCACCAGGCGCGCGTGGCCGCCGTCGCCGAACGTGCAGTCGATCGCCGTCTGCCCCGGCTGGACGTCGAGCAGGTCGAGCAGCTCGCCGGCGAGCACCGGCGTGTGGCCGCGGCCGCCCGCCTGTCCGGCGATACGCGCTCGCTCGTCGCGTGCACCGTCGCCTCGCGCGAGCTGGCGCGAGGCAGAGGCCGACGGCCGCCCGCGAGGGGGGCGTCGTTCAGGGCGTTTCATCTCAAGCAGTGTCGTCGACATGCGCGGTGATCTCCGCGACGCCGCTGAGCAGCGTCGGCCGATGGTCGTTCCAGGTGTCCTTGCTCCACAGCTCCAGGCGCTCGCCCGCTCCCACCACGACGACCTCCTTCTGCAGCTGCGCGTGCTCGCTGAGGAAGCCTGGGACCATGATCCGCCCAGCGGCGTCCAGGTCGGCGTCCTGCGAGCTGCCGTAGAAGAAGCGCTCGAGCTCGCTCAGGCGCGGCGAGAGGGGTGGCAGCTCGGCCAGCGCGCGACGGCTGTAGCGCTCGTACTCCTCCGGGTGCCACACGCCGACGCACGGCTTCAGGTCGACGGGCATCGCGAGCACCACCCCCTCGGCGAGCGCCGCGCGGTAGCGCGCGGGCACCGTGAGACGGTTCTTAGCGTCGAGCGTATGGTCGAACGTGCCACGAAAGGGGACCACTGGGAGAGCTCCGAAATTGAATACCGAGCCGAGGTGGAGGAGTGGGAGGAGCCCCTCCACCCCGGCTCGCTGCGGCGAAGATACCCCACTTCCTCCCACAACGCAACCCTAATTGCACATTTTCTCCCACCACCCCGCCCTGCTGCCTCGTGGAGCGGGAAAATGCCTGCTATCGGGCACTTCCGGTCGTCGCTCGATGTCGCGTCCCGGGGCTGGGAAATGCAAGCGGCGATGCAAATGCGAGCGATGGGACGGGCCTTGCACGCGGCGCGTTGCGGTCGACAGCCGCCGACAAGCGCGCCGCGCCGGCCATGCCAGCCGCTACGATCGCCCGCGATGGCGGTCTCCCCCTCGATCGACGCCCGCCGCGCGCGGCGGGCGTCTCGCGCGCTGATCGCGCTGGCGCTTGCCGTCGCCTCGCTCGCAGGGTCTGGATGCGGCTCCTCCACGCCGTCGGGATCGTCCGTGGACCCCGCGAGCGCCGTCCCGGCCTCGGCTCCGCTGTACGCCGGCGCGATCGTCCGTCCCGAAGGATCGCTGCAGACCGCCGCGCGCGCCGCCGGGCAGACGTTGACCCACCAGGCCGACCCGTACCTGCGCCTGCTCGCGGCGCTGCAGACGCCGGGCTCGGGCACGTTGGACTACAAGCGCGACATCGCGCCCTGGCTCGGCCCGCGCGCAGGCGTATTCCTCAGCGCAGCGACGGCAGGCGGCTCCGAAGAAGCCGTCGGCAAGCTGCTGGCGCTCGTGACACAGGGGCTGCTCGGTCACTCCTCGTCGGGTGCAGCGTTCCCGTTCGCGGCGCACGCAGTCGAAGGCGCGATCGTGCTCGACACGCGCGACACCGCGAAGGCGCGGTCGTTCGTCAAGGCTCTCGCAGGGAAGGCCGGTGCACGGACCGCCGCTTATCGCGGGGTCTCCTACCAAGCGACGTCCGGCGCGATCGCCTTCGGCATCGTCGCGCGCATGGTCGTGATCGGCACCGAGCCCGCGCTGCACGCCGTGATCGACACCGCCTCCGGCGGCCCCGCGCTGGCGCGGGCGGCCGGGTACTCCAAGCTGCTCGCCGCGGCGCCCGCCGGGGCGCTCGCGCACGTGTTCGTCGATCCCGGCGCGCTCGGCGCCGCGAGCGCCGGCAAGACGGCGGGCTCGTCGTCGGTCTTCTCGCTGCTCGCGGGCAACCGGGCGGTCAACGTCTCGCTGGTGCCGTCGAAGACATCGATCGCGATCGATGCAGACGCCGCTGTCTCGGGCGCGAAGGCCGCTGGCGGATTGCTCGCATCGAGCTCGCAGGCCGCCGCGGCGATGGGCGAACTCCCGAGCGAATCGTGGCTGGCGCTCGGCCTCGGCGACGTGGTTGGCGCGCTCGGTGGCAACGCGCAGGCGCTGCAGGGAATCGCCTCGCTGGGCAGCCTGTTGACCGGCTCCGCCGCCGGCGAAGGGCAACCCGCGGGGATCAGCGTGAAGGGCCTGCTCGGTGGGCTCCTGCAGCCGCTGCGCGCACTCGGCTCGGAATCCGCGCAGTCAAGGCGAGAACTCACGAGTTGGATGGGCTCGGCCGGCGTGTTCGCCTCCGGTAGCGGCCTGCTCGAACTGAAGGGCGCGATCTCGATCGAATCCAAGGACCCCACGCTCTCGCGGGCCGCCGTGGCAAAGCTCGGGGCGAAACTGCGCCAGAGCGGCGGCTCGGTGCAGAGCGCGACGATCTCGGGCACGGATGCGGCCGTCGCCGCCCGGCTGTCCGGGCTTCCGGTCGCCCTTTACATCGCCAACGGCACCGGCGCCGGGGGAAAGACGAAGTTCGTCATCGGGATCGGCGAAGCATCGGTCCAGGCGGCGTTGAACCCGTCCGGCGCGCTATCGGGCGCGGCGGCCTACGCGACGGCCTCGGCGGCGCTCGACGGTGGGCACCCGAGCGCGATCGTCGACTTCCCCACGCTGCTCGGGCTGCTCGAAGGCGTCGGCCTCAGCGAAGACCCGACGATCGCGCCGCTCGTGCCCTATCTACGATCGTTGACGACCCTGTCGGGCGGCGGCGTGAGCGCTGGGCCGGGGATCGAACGCTTCCGGCTGGTCCTCGGCCTGCAGCAGCAGGCCGGCTGAGACAGCCGGCGCAGTGAGCCGGTGTGGCCACTGCGGTCGTCGTCTAGCGGATGTTCAGCGCGCGGTCGAACTGGACTCGGCCGCCGACGATTCGATCCACGCCATAGCGCGAGAGCGTGGTTTCGCCGTCGGGTCGCATCGAGTAGCGACCGAGCACCGAGTCGCGGTTGGCTGTCGCGAAGAAGCTGTCGATGACGGCCTGGCGTTCGTTGCCGCGCGATCGCGCCCTGCGGATCGCGTCGAGCACCACGCTCATCGCCTCGAACCCGTGGAGCGCCCAGGCGCCCGGCCGACCGCCGAACTGGCGGCGATAGTCCTCCAGCACGCCCGCGGCCGCGGGCGGATATTCACTCAGCGCGAGCGTCGGCGTCGTGAGGTAGGTGCTCGATTCGGCCACGCCGATCGCCGACGCGAATGCGCCCTCGGTGAGCGCGCTGGAGCCGAGCAGCATCAGGTGCGGGTCGGCGCTGTGCAGCGCGCGCCACAGCGCGACGGTGCCGACCCCACCGCCGCCGGCGAAGAACACTGCCTGCGCGCCGCTGTGCTGGATCTTTTCGACCTCTCCCGTGAAGACGCTCCCCGGCGTCGCGACGATGCTGTCATGGGCAGCCACAGCGACGCCGGCGCGTTCGGCTTCCGTGGCCACGAGCTGCGCGAGTGGGGCCTGAAACGGGTTCTGGTCGTCGAGCACGTACAGCTTGTGCACGCCGAGCGAGCGCATCAGCTTGGCCTGAGCGACCGCCTGCGCCTGATCGCCCAGCTGCAGGCGTCCGAAGTTGCGTTTGCCGCTCGGGTAGAAGCGCTCGGGCTCATCCTGCCCGGCGTCCAGCGAGGACGTCAAGCCAATGTACGGGCTGCCCGGGCTGACCTGCAGGACGCCGGCGGCGTTGATCAGCGGCAGCGAGACGGCCGTGGCTTCCGAGCCGTACTCGCCGAGGTAGGCGATCGTGCTGGTGTCCTGCGCGGCCGTCTTGGCGTCGGTCGATGTCGCGCCGGGGTCGAGTTCGCCGGTCTTCGGGTTTGCGTCGTCGAGCGACACGTAGCCGACCTTCAGGGACCCGATGTGCCCCCCCGCCTGCGACAGGGCGAGACGCTCGCCATCGACGATTTCCTGCGAGATCGCCGCCGACGGTCCCTGCAGCGGCAAGCTCGAGTAGATCGCCAGCTGGTTGCCGGCGGTTTCGGTCGCCCCCGAGACGGTCACTCCGCCGCACCCGGACAGCGCCGGGAGGACCGCGGCGAGAGCGGCCAGACACAGCCAGCGCGCGCGCACCGCCGGGTTAGCTGCGACGGCCGGGAAGGTAGCCGGAGAGGATCTTCAACGTGGCGCCCACCAGGATGATCGCCGCGGCGAGCATGAAAGCGTCGAAGCCCTTGGCGCCCAATGCCCACAGCACGACCCAGACGATCAGGCCCCCGGTGACGGTGAGGATGAATCCCATGCCGGCGGAATCCTAGCTGGCCGACACCCGGCCGGTCGGGGCGAGGCCGGCGGCCAGCTCGGCCACGAGCGCGCCGACGGCTCCCGCCGGATCGTCGGACTCCCCTGCCGCGCGCACGAGGCGCGTGCCGACGATGACCCCGTCGGCGCCGGCGCCGGCCGCCTGGCGTGCCTGCTCGGGGGTGCTGATGCCAAAGCCCAGCGCGACGGGCACATCGGTGCTCGCCTTCGCGCGCGCGACGACCTCGGCGAAGCGATCCTGCAGCGCGTCGCGCTCGCCCGTCGTGCCGACCACGGAGACCGTGTAAAGAAAGCCGCGCGCGCCGGCGCCGATCGCGTCGAGGCGCTCGCGAGGGGTCGTCGGCGCAACCAGTGGAACCAGCGCGACGCCGCTGCGCTCGCAGGCGTCGCGCACCTCGGCCCCCTCCTCCAACGGCAGGTCGGGCACGATCAACCCGCACGCGCCGGTGCTCGCCAGCCGCCGCACGAAGGCCGTCGCGCCGGGCGCGAAGACGACGTTGGCGTAGCACATGAGCACCACAGGAACGCTCGGCGAGAGCGCGCGCGCGACTTCCAGCGCTCCTCCCACGCTCGCGCCCGCCGCAAGCGCGCGCGTGCCCGCTTCGTGGATCACCGGCCCGTCGGCCAGCGGGTCGCTGTAGGGCACGCCCAGCTCCAGCAGGTCGCCGCCGGCCTGCGCGCAGGCCATGCCGATCGCGATCGACTGCTCGAGCGTGGGAAAGCCCGCCATCAGGTAGGGCATCAGCGCCGCGCGCTTGCCAGAGCCCGCGAACGCGTCGGCGATCCGCTGCACACCGGTCGCCTGGAGCGTGCTCATGCGGGCTCGTCGTCCGGGCCGGCGAGCACCTCGGCGAGGTCCTTGTCGCCGCGCCCCGAGAGGCAGACCAGATCGATCTCGCCATCGCCCTGCGCGAGCACCCACGCCAGCGCATGGGCCGTCTCGAGCGCCGGGATGATGCCCTCCAGGCGGGCGACCTCCCTGAAGGCGCGCAGCGCCTGCGCGTCGGTGACGGCGACGTAGCGCGCACGGCCGCTGTCGCGCAGGAACGCGTGCTGCGGGCCGGTCCCCGGGTAGTCCAGGCCCGCGGAGATGGAGTGCGCCTCGACGATCTGCCCGTCCTCGTCCTGCATCACCGCCGAGCGCGAACCGTGCAGTATGCCCGCGCGACCGCCGACCGTCAGCGGAGCGCCGTGGCGCGCGGTGTCGACGCCGTCGCCGCCGGCCTCCACGCCGACCAACTCGACCTGCTCGTCTGCGAGGAACGCCGTGAACGTGCCGATCGCGTTGGACCCTCCGCCGACACACGCCACGACGCGCGAGGGAAGCCTCCCCTCGGCCTGCAGGATCTGCGCCCGCGCCTCGTCGCCGATCACGCGCTGCAGATCGCGCACCAACGACGGATACGGCGCGGGGCCGACCGCCGAGCCGATCACGTAGTGGGTGTCCTGCACATTGGTCACCCAGTCGCGAATCGCCGCCGAGGTCGCCTCCTTGAGCGTCTTGGCGCCGGCGTCCACCGGGCGGACCGTGGCGCCGAGCAGTTCCATGCGCTGGACGTTCGGGCGTTGGCGGCGTGTGTCCTCGACGCCCATGTAGACAACGCACTCGAGGTCCATCAGCGCGCAGACGGTCGCGGTGGCGACGCCGTGCTGGCCGGCCCCAGTCTCGGCGATGATCCTTCGCTTGCCCATCCGCTTGGCCAGGAGCGCCTGCCCGAGTGCGTTGTTGAGCTTGTGCGAGCCGGTGTGGTTGAGGTCCTCGCGCTTGAGATACACCGGCCGCCCCACCCGCTCGGACAGCCGCCCGGCGCGATACAGCGGCGTCGGACGCCCGCCGAAATCGCGCAACAGGCCGTCGAGCTGGGCACGGTAGCCCTCGTCGACGCGCGCCTGCGTCCATGCCCGCTCGAGCTCCGCCAACGCCGGCATGAGCGTCTCGGGAACGAACTGGCCACCGTACTCGCCGAAATGGTGCTCTATGTGTGGATCGCTCGTGTCGGCGCTCACGCGGGGCCTCCGCCGACGGCGGGGGCGGCGTCCTCGACCGCAGCGGCGTCCTCGACCGCAGCGGGGGCGTCGGGGGCGAGGGGCGCGGCGTCGGGCGCGGTGTCCTGGACCGCGGCCGTTTCCTCGACCGGGGGCGACTCCTGCGTCGCGCCTGCGACGGCGGCGAAGAACGCGCGCAGCCCCTCGGGGTCCTTGTGACCGGGCGCCGACTCGGTGCCGCTGGCGGTGTCTACCGCGTAGGGCGAGGTCCGCGCGATCGCGTCCGCGACGTTCGCGGCGTTCAGCCCACCGCTGAGGATCAGCGGCAGCTTCGAGTGGCGGCTGCGGACGAGCTCCCAGTCGAACGTGTCGCCGGTGCCTCCGCGCAGGCCCTGTCTGGACGGCTCCACCGCGCGCGCGTCGAGCAGGTGAAAGTCGACGTGAAAGCGCTCGACGTCGCGTACGTCGCCCGGGCCGGAGACCTGGGCCGCCTTGATCACGCGCGCCCCCGTGCGGCGGGCGGCCTCCCCGCAGTACGCCGGCCCCTCGTCGCCGTGGAACTGCAGCATGCTCAGCCCGACGCTCTCGCACACGGCCGCGACGCGCTCCAGCGGCGCGTTGACGAACACGCCGCACAGCTCGGCCTTGCGCCGCAGGGCGGCGGCGATCCGTTCGGCCTCGGCCTGCGAGCACCGGCGCGGGCTGTCCTCGTAGAAGACCATGCCGAGCGCCCACGCGCCCAGCTCGACCGCCAGCTCGGCGTCGTCCGCGTTCGTCAGGCCGCAGATCTTCACTCTTGTGGGCGTCTGAGACACGCCCTCAACGGTAGCGGGGTCTAACCTTCCGGAGTGGTGGCGTTGGGCACCGAGTTGGGGCGGCTGCCGAGCTTCACGCTCACCGACTTGTGCGTGTAGCCGCCTTTGCCGTTGCCGCGCAGCAGCCCGACCGTCACGGTGTCGCCGGGTTTCTTCGACGAGACGTCGTTGGCCAGGTCTTCAGAGCTGTTGACCGCCTTGCCGTCGATCGACACGACGATGTCGCCACCGACGGCCACCTGGCCGCCTTCTGTGCTGCCGCTCACGGTGCCGCCTTTGATGCCCGCCTTCTCGGCAGGTGTCCCCTTCTGCACGCTCTGCACGAGCGCGCCGCTTTTGACGGGCAGGTTGAGCGCCGACAGCGAGCCGTCGACCGTCAGCGAGGTCAGCCCGATGTACGCGCCGCGGACCGTGCCGCCCTTCTCCAGCTGGGCGATCTCCGACTTGGCCGTGTCGATCGGCACGGCGAAGCCGATGCCGACGCTGCCGCCGCCGGAGCCGCCCGTCTCGATCTGCGAGTTGATGCCGATCACGCGTCCGGCGGCGTCGAGCAGCGGGCCACCCGAGTTACCGGGATTGATCGGCGCGTCGGTCTGCAGCACGTTGTCGATGGTGAAGCCGTTAGGCGCGGTGATCTGGCGCTGCAGCGCCGAGATGACGCCTGTTGTGAGCGTGCGTTCGAGGTCGAACGGATTGCCGATCGCGAGCACCGGGTCGCCGACCTGAGCGCCGCTGGAGCTGCCGAGCGTGAGCGGGTGCAATGCCAGGCCATCGGGATGGACGCGCAGCACCGCCAGGTCGTTCGACGGGTCCTTGCCGACGACCTGCGCATTGACCGTCTTGCCCTTTTCCAGGCTCACCGTGACCTTGATCGCGTTCTCCACGACGTGATAATTGGTGAGGATCGTGCCGTTGCCGTCGATCACGATGCCCGAGCCGGTCGCCTGACCCTGGCGCTGGGATTCACCGCCGCCGAAGAGGTTGAACGGCGATTCGGTTTTCTGCACGATCGTCGAGGTCACGAATACGACGCCGGGCGCGTCCTTTATGTAGATGTCGTGCGGCGTCAGGCTGGCGCTCTGCTGCGAGGCGTTGGAGGGCGCGATCGGCGCAGCCTGCACCGTGGTGACAGACTTGCTCGTCGACCCGAGGTCACCGAAAGCGGCCATCACGGCGACGACGACGGCTCCCCCGAGCAGGGCTGAGATGAAGGGAATGGCGAACGTGCGTTTCATTGGGATCCAGGATGAGCGCGGCCGATGAAGGGTAAATAAAGGTCAGCCGTAGCGACGCTTAAAACTGCGCCGGGCGTGCAGTCTCGCAGTTTCTCACTCGACGACGGCGACGCTGCCCGGCGGCGCATCAGCCCCCCGCGCCGGTCAATTCGCACAGCGCCCGCGCGGGGTCGGCCGCACGCATCAGCGACTCGCCGACGAGCACGGCGTCCACACCCTCCGCTTCGAGCTGGCGCAGTTGCTCTGCGTTGCCGATGCCAGACTCCGAAACGACCGCGATCCCAGCCGGGATCGCGCTTCGCAGCAACATCGTGCGAGCCACATCGACGGTGAAGTCGCGCAGGTCGCGGTTGTTGATCCCGATCAGCTGCGCGCCGACGCCCAGCGCACGATCGACCTCGCCGCGATCGTGAACCTCCACGAGCACGTCGAGACCAAGCGCGCGAGCCCCGTCGTGCAGTCGTGCCAGATCGTCGGTCGCAAGCGCGGCGACGATCAGCAGCACGGCATCGGCGCCGGCCGCGCGCGCCTCCAGCAGCTGGTACTCCTCGACGACGAAGTCCTTGCGCAGGATCGGAAGCTCGCAGCGCTCGCGCGCGGCGCGCAGGTCGTCGAGCGAGCCGCCAAAGCTCGGCCCCTCGGTGAGCACCGACAGTGCGCTCGCGCCGCCGCGCGCATACGCGCCGACAATCTCGCCGAGGTCCGCCGCCTCGCGCAGCGTGCCGGCCGACGGAGAGCGGCGCTTGAACTCGGCGATCACGGCAATACCCGGCCCGCTCAGAGCATTGCGCAGGCTGCGCGGCCCGTTGCCGGCGGCCTCGGCGGACGTGCCACCGTTGCTCGCGTGCTGCGCGAGACGGTCTTCGAGCGTCCGCTGCGGCACGTCGCGCTTGCGCCGCTGCAGCTCCTCGCGCGTGCTCTGCAGGATCTTCGCGAGCACGCTGGGCGTCCGCGAGCTCACGAGCGCGCCTCCGAGGGCGCGTGGGCGTGGCTCGCGCGCACGTAGCGCTCGAGCGCCTGCGCGGCGCGTCCGTCGACGAGCGTCTCGCGGGCGCCCTGCACACCGTCGGCAATCGAGTCCGCGGCCTCGGCCGCGTAGATCGCGGCGCCCGCGTTGAGGACCGCCAGCTCGGTCCTCGCGGACGGGCCCGGGGCGCGGCCGCCCCGCCCCCCGTCGTCGCGGCCGTCGCTGCCATCACCGTCGGCGCCGAAGATCGCGCGCGTGACCGCCGCGTTGTGCTCAGGCGTGCCGCCGGCGCAGTCGCGCTCGAACACGTCGGCGGCCACTGGCTCGATGCCGACGTCGCCGGGTGCGAGCGTGTAACGGGTGATCTCCTCGCCGTTGACCTCGACCACTTTCGTCGCCGCGACGATCGACAGCTCGTCGAGGCCGTCCTCGGAAGCGACGACCAGCGCGCGGTCTACGCCGAGCCGCGCGAGCGCACCTGCGACCGTGTCGAGAAAGCTCGCGTCAGACACACCGATGACCTGGCGCCGCGCGCCGGCGGGGTTGGTCAGCGGACCGAGCAGGTTGAAGATCGTGCGCACCGCCAGCTCGCGCCGAACGGGCACGACGAAGCGCGTCGCCTGATGATGCGCCGGGGCGAACATGAAGCCGAAGCCGGCCTCCTCGATGCACCGCGCGACACCATCGGGATCGAGATCGATGCGCGCGCCGAGCGCCTCCAGCAGATCGGCCGAGCCAGACGCGCTCGTGGCCGAGCGGTTGCCGTGCTTGGCCACTGCGCAGCCGGCCCCCGCGGCGATCAGCGCGGCGGTGGTGGAGACGTTGAACGTGCGCCGGCCTCCGCCGGTGCCGGCGGTGTCGAGCAGGTCCTCGCGTGTCGTCGGCACGTGCGCTGCGAGCGCGCGCATCGTACGCGCCAGCCCGGCGAGCTCGTCGACCGTCTCGCCCTTGGTGCGCAGGGCGATCAAGAAGCCTGCGATCTGAGTCTCGGACACCTCGCCGTGCATGATCTCGGCGAGCACGTCCGCGGTCTCGTCGGCGCTCAGGTCCCTGCGCGAGGCGAGCGCGTCGATCGCCCGGGTGAGGATGGGGTTGGGCATCAGGCCTCGGCGAGGAAGTTCGCGAGCAGCTTCTTGCCTTCGTCGGTCAACACGGACTCGGGATGGAACTGCACGCCCTCAGCAGGCAGCTCGCGGTGGCGCACCCCCATCACCACTCCTCCGCCGCGCGCGGACTGCTCCAGGCAGTCCGGCAGCTTCGGGTCGACGACGAGCGAGTGATAGCGCCCGACCGTCAGCGGCGAGGCGAGTCCGCGGAAGATCGTACGGCCGTCGTGCTCGATCGTCGTGGCCTTGCCGTGCACCGGCGGGTTCAGCCGCACGCGCCCGCCGAAGGCCTGCGCGAGCGCCTGGTGTCCGAGACAGACCCCGAGCGTGGGGACCCCCGCCTCGGGCATCCGGCGAATCAGCTCCAGCGTGATACCGGCCTTGTCGGGAGTACACGGCCCGGGTGAGACGACACAGCGCTGAAACCCCGCGGCAAGGAGCTCGTCGACGCCGACGCGGTCGTTGCGCACGGTGTGCACGTCGGCGCCGAGCTCGCCGAGGTACTGGACGAGGTTGTAGGTGAACGAGTCGTAGTTGTCGAGCACGAGGACGCGCAGCGACGCTCGCTCGGGCGTCTCGACGGAGTCCTCTGCTGCGCCGGTGCTCATGGCCAGTCCGCCTGCTGGCAGGCGAGCTCGATCGCGCGCATCGCGGCGGTCGACTTGGCGACCGACTCCTCGTACTCGTAGGCTGGCTTGGCGTCGGCGACGGTGCCGCCGCCCGCCTGGATGTGCGCGACGCCGTCCTTGACGACGACCGTGCGGATGTGGATGGCCGTGTCGAGATCGCCGGCGTAGCTGAGATAGCCGATCGCGCCGCCGTAGCCGCCGCGCTTGACCGTCTCGAGCTCGTCGATGATCTGCATCGCGCGCACCTTCGGCGCGCCCGACAGCGTCCCCGCCGGCAGCACCGAGCGCAGGGCGTCCATCGCGCCGACCCCCGGGCGCAGCGTCCCCGAGACGGAGGAGACGATGTGCATCACGTGGCTGTAGGACTCGATCTCCATCAGCTCGTCGACCGCGACCGTCCCGTACTCGCACACGCGCCCGAGGTCGTTGCGCCCGAGGTCGACCAGCATGACGTGCTCGGCGCGCTCCTTCTCGTCGGCCAGCAGCCCGGCGGCGATCTGTCGATCCTCCTCGGGCGTGGCCCCGCGATGGCGCGTCCCGGCGATCGGCCGCGTGCTCACGTGACGTCCGCTGACCGTGAGCAGGGGCTCGGGGCTCGCGCCCGCAACCTGGAAGTCGCCGAAGTCCAAGTAGTACATGTAGGGGCTCGGGTTGACCGCGCGCAGGCCGCGGTAGATCGAGAACGCCTCGACGGGCACAGCCGCCGACCAGCGCTGCGAGGGCACGACCTGGAACGCGTCGCCGGCGTGGATGTACTCGACGATCCGCTGCACCGTCGCTTCGAAGCGCTCGCGCGTCACGTTGGCTTGGAACACGGGCGTCTCGCGCGGCTCTCCCGCGCCCTCGGCGCGCGGGACGGGCCCGGTCAGGCGCGTGCGCACCTCTGCGATCCGCTGCGCGGCGAGTGCATATGCGCGCTCGACGTCGGGCTCGGCGTCGAGATCGGCGTTGGCGAGGATCGTCACCGTGTGCTTGAGGTGATCGAACGTCACGAGCATGTCGGTCAGCATCAGCGCCATGTCGGGCAGGCCGAGGGCGTCGGGATTGGCCGGCGCCAGCGGCTCGACGGTGCGCACGAGGTCATAGCCGAAGAAGCCGACCGCGCCGCCGGTGAAAGGCGGGGCGTCGGCGATCGGGGCCTGGCTGAAGCGCCCTACCTCGGCGGACGCGAGCGCGTACGGGTCACCGCCGTCGGCAAGCGACCAGCGCAACACGTCGCGCGGTCGAAACCCGATGAACGAGTAGCGCCCGACCCGCTGGCCCTGCTCGGCGGACTCCAACAGGAACGCCGGCGCGCCGGGCGCCAGCTCGCGCAGCTTGAGAAAGGCCGAGACGGGCGTCTCACAGTCCTCGACGAACTGGTGGCGGAGCGCGATCAGGTTGTGCTCAGCGGCGAGCGAGCGCGCCTCCTCCAGCCTCGGCTCGATGCCCGGCGCCCCGGCCAGCTGCTCAGCGGCGGCGGTCATCGAGCACCCGCGCTGCGTCGGCCAGCGAGCGTCCCCTGCCCCGCAGCAGCACGAGCAGGTGGTAGATCACGTCGGCGGCCTCTTCGTCGACGCGCTCGTCGGACTCCTCGCGGGCTGCGCGCGCAACCTCCTCGGCCTCCTCCATCACCTTCGCGCCGACCAGCTGCGGCTCGTCGAGCAGCTCGACCGTGTACGAGCCCGCCGGGCGCTCGCGCGCGCGCTCGGCGATCGTGCGCTCGAGGCCCGGGAGAACCTCGCCCGGAGCAGCCGGACTCAGCTCTCCGCGGTGAAAGCAGGTTCGCTCGCCCGTGTGGCACGCCGGGCCTGCGGGCTCCACGAGCGCGAGCAGCGTGTCGCCGTCGCAATCCAGACGCAGGGCCCGGACGACCTGCACGTTGCCGCTCGTGGCGCCCTTGTGCCACAGCTCGTCGCGCGAGCGGCTGTGCAGGTGCAGCTGGCCGGTTTCGCGCGTGCGCGCGAGTGCTTCGGAGCTCATGTAGGCGAGCGTCAGCACCTCGCCGGTGGTCCAGTCCTGCACCACGCACGGCGCCAGGCCGCGCTCGTCATAGGCGACCTGCGCATCGATTCGGTCGTCAGTTTGCGGCGCGCTCATCCGCACGATTGTAGGTTGCGCCAACGTGGTCGCGCCCGCGCGCGCACGTTTCAGAAAGACTGCGCGACAGGATGTCCCTATTGGAACGTGAGCTGCTCGTGGTGACCGGCAAGGGAGGCGTGGGCAAGACGACCCTCGCGACGGCTCTCGCGCTGCTCGCGTCCGAGCGGGGCCTGCGCACGATCGTCGTCGAGATGGGCGAGCAGGCGCGCGTGCCCGAGCTGTTCGGCGTGCAGGCCGGCGAGCCGGGAGCAGAGACGAGGCTCGGCGAGTGCCTGTGGAGCACCTCGATCGACCCCGACCGGGCGCTGCTGGAATGGCTGCAGGCGCTCGGCGGGCGAGTGTCGGGCAGGGTGCTCGCGTCGAGCAGCACCTTCCAGTACTTCGCGGCGGCCGCCCCCGGTGCGAAGGAGCTCGTGAGCATGGTGAAGATCTGGGACCTCACTCAGTCCAAGCGCAGGCGCGGGCGCAGCTACGACCTCGTCGTGCTCGACGCGCCCGCCACGGGACACGCCCTCGGCCTGCTCGACTCTCCGCGCACGTTCGGAGCGATCGCGCGCGTCGGGCCGATCGCCGGACAGGCCGATCGCCTGGCCAAGCTGCTCGAGGATCCGGCGCGCTCGAGCTACGTCGCCGTCGCCCACCCGACCGAGATGGCGATCACCGAGACGCTTGAGCTGCAGGAGCGGCTGCACGGCCAACTCGGGCGCGATCTCGACACGGTGATCGTCAACGGCGTGCTCCCGCAGCGCTTCAGCGCGCCCGACCTGCAGCAGTTGGCGGCGCTGTCGGACGCAGGCTCGGTGCCGCCGCGTAGCTCCAACGGCGCAGCGACGGCTCGGAGTGGCGGCGGCGGCGCCAAACGCGCCGGCGAGCGAGCCTCGGCGACGGTCGTCAAGCGCTCGGCCGTCTCCGCAGCACGGGCTGTCTCAGACCGAGCTCGCTTTCAGCACAATCAGCTCGCGCGCCTGCGCCGGCGGAAGTTCGAGGTGATCAGCGTTCCCTTCCAGTTCGTCGCCGAGCTCGATCTCGCGGGAATCGGCACCATCGCCGAGCACCTGCGGCGCAAGCTGTGAGAGCGCGCCGGGACCGAGCGCCCGTGGATCACCTCGCTCGGAGTCGGTAGCTCGCACGATCCCCGCCGCATCGGAGGGCCTGCTAGGAGATCAGCCGGTACTTGCGCGTGCCGGGGTTGCGCTCGAGCAGGCCCACGGCGAGCAGTGTGGTCACGTAGCGATGCGTCGTGCTCGTGTTCATGTCGAGCATGCGTGCGAGTTCGGCGATCCCCAGGTAGCCGCCGTCCGCGGGGAAGCACGAAAGCACGAGCAGGCCGGAGAGCAGCGACCGCGAGAGGCGCCGATCCTCCATTTGCGCCGGGTAGGACCACTCCTCGGAGTTGAGCGCAAGCGGCCACTCGGGATCCTTCACCGCCGAGAGGAGCACCGAAAGGGTCCCGCCCTGGCCGGCGCTGCGAACGACCTGGTCGACCTGCGACTTGGAAAGCTCGATCAGCACGGTCTCGCCGTCGCCGTCGTTCTCGGTGCGAGCCGAACGCCGCGAGGGGCGCCCGGCTCGCTGCCACTGGCGAGACGACGCGGCTTTGGATGCGGCGCCAGAGCCACCCGCCTTGGCACGCCGCGAACGACGCTGCTTGTCTCTCCTGGCTGGCAAGGTTCCGGTTCCGTTCTCATCCGTCATCGCGTTGGAGGCATGATGCCGACGCCCGCGGGCCGCGCAAAGGCCGTTCTGAATATTCAGTTCTGACTATTCCTCGCAACTGCGGGGGCCATTTCAGGCGTTCTGGGGGGCATAGGCGAAGCGCCAGACACGGAGAATCGGCAGGAGCAGTCGAGTCAACGACCCGCCCGCTCGAGCCATGCCGGCCGTGCTCGTGCGCATGGCCGGGGTGCGGGCGCTGTCCTTGGACAGGTACATGGCAAACATGGATGCAGCGATCACCGCGTGGCGATGCCCGTTGCTCAGTCGTCGGACCTCCGCCGCCGAGCGTGTGAGCAAATTGCGGACCCGTTCTCCAGCCAGTTCCTCACTAGCATAGTGAGCAACGTAGCGATGGTCCCCGCTCGCCTCGTCTTCTAGTCGGTCGACGTAGCTGTCGAGCATGGTCGCGGCTCCCGCCACCCAGGGGAAATACGCTGCACACGTGTGGCGGACATCGCTGTCGGTGCACGCTGGCTGCGCTGCAAGCGCGAGGAATGCGTGTACTGCAAGCGAAGCGCTTGCAGCGCTGGTCAGCTCAAACCAGGCCAGCCGCCGCTCATCTGAGAACTCTTGCGCAGCCCAGCTTCGGAGCGCGTTGTCTCGGCCCTTCGGGTCGGTGTCGTGGTTCAGTGCCTGGACCTGTGCCCGCCTCGCTTCACGTAGGACGAGCGGACGCACACGCCCATAGGAGGGCAACGCCGCACAGCTGTGCCGGCAGGTCTCTACGAGCTCGCGCAGGTAGCCGCCGTCATCGCGCCACGGGTGATAGCGGTAGTAGTCCGACATTGGCGTCCCGGGATCGAGTGCCTCGGTCAGTGCCCTGTGAAGCTGGCGACCGTTCGCCGTCCCCACGCAAGCGCCACGCTCATTGACACTGTCGAGGAAGTCCCAGATGACTTGGTACGCCACGAGCAGCCGCAGCAAGTTGAGGTCGCGACGGCGAGGAAGTACCCAAAACAGGGCAGCGCCCGCTGCATTCTCCCGCTTTCGCTCGATCGAATCCAACGCATCCTCACGGATCGCCGCGTCGGGGATCGCCGCCGCTCTCAGCTGCCAAGCGCGCATTTCGCGCGACACCGCCCTCAGGCCCCAGAGCAGCTCCCGAGTGGCAGCAGCGAGCAGGGCCCAGACCTGCCTCGGAGAGAGTGGTAGCGGGTCGGGCATCTATCCAGAAGTCGGAACTTTCCCGGATAGTAGGGCTGGCCTCGGACGTAACTTTCGCCTCCTTCGGATTACTCCTGAAGTGCGGTCGAAGGTCGGACACGCGCGGCTGCGTAGCCAGGCACGGCAACGATCACGACAGCGACGGTCGTGATCAGGGCAAAGTTGCCCAGAGCCGCGGGCAGCGGTGTAGTTTCGATCACCGGAAAGCCGGTGACCACTGAGAGTGCCCGGCTCAGCAGCAATTGGCCGTATGCCCCAAATGCGGCCCCCAACGCGCACCCCAGTCCCAGCAGGATCGCGCTCTCCCAGAGCAGGGCACGCCACAGGATCGTCCGGCTGAAGCCGTCAACCTTCATGTCGGCGAGCCTCATCCTGCGCTGCCAGATCATCGCTCCCATCGCAGCGGCCATCGCCAGGACCGCCGCGATGAGCACCAGGCTACGGATCTGCGTAAGGCGCGAGAGGCCCTCGGCAGCTGACGAATACTGCAAATGCTCACGTTCAGCCTGAGTTTCTACGCGCAATCCGGACGCTGGCCCTAGAGCGCGCCGCGCCTCGCGACTCACGACCGCAGGAGATGCACCTGGAGCGAGTTCCATCTGGTACGCGCTCGGCCTGCTGCTGCCCCACGCCCGTGCGTAGTCGTCGGCGTTCAAGATCATTGCTCCGGGAGGCCACCCGAGGTTGGTGCTCAGCGCCGCGACCCGGAACGTCGTCGGTTGTGCCGTCGGCAAAGTAAACGCCTGTCCGACGCGCAAATGATGTTCGGAGGCGATCGCGCGAGAAAGAACGATCCACCCATTCCCACGAAGGTGCGCGAAGGCGATCGCTGCGTCGCCGCTCACAATCTGGCTGGCGGCGAATGGATGTGAATCTGAACGCGGTTGTGCGAGCGCCCATATACGGCGATCCCCCCAATCGAGGAAGCTGCCGCGATACGGCTCGACCGCGCGGACGCCCGGCAAGCGTGAGAGCGCTCCTTCAGCGATGTCCCCAAAGGGAGTCGTGGCCAGCGCGTTGGACGCGCCCCCCGGCGCGACCCAGATATCGGCGCTCGAGTCGATCCCCCGCGCAGAAGCGTCAAGGCCACGCTCCAGGCTGCCCCTTGCCCCCTGAATGGAGACACCGCCAAAGACGGCAATCGCACCGGTAGCTGCAATTGCGAGCGAGCGGGCACGATTGGATCGCGAGCGCAGCTCGATCAACGCCAGGTACGACGCCGCACCGCTGAGCAGGCCCTGCAACCGCCCACTGGCTTTGACAGTCAGTTCGAGCAAGGCAGGTAGACACAGCAGCAAAGCCGCCGTGAGGCTGACGACCCCCGCGATCGCGGATTGCGGTGCCGCGATAAGGATCGTCGTCGTACCAGCCAAGCAGACCGCGGCGGTGAACAGGGCCATCAGCGAGCCGGCGCGATCCGACCGGCCCGAGCCTCGCGCAAACCCCGCGTGCCGTTCGACGATCGCAGCACGCAGTGGTACGAGCACACCCGCGGCAGCGGCGAGCATCCCGCCGGCCAGCGCGATGCCTACGCTCCACCAAGTCAGCACACGTTCGCTGCCGACCGGAAACGCGAATGAGAGATAGCCGGGATTGGAGCTGAACAGCGCGGCCGAAAGCACCTCGCCGAGCACCAGACCGAGCACCGAGGCGAGCACGCCGAGCACCAGCGCGTCGAGCAGCAGGACCTCGACGATCATCCGCCGCGTGTACCCGTCGAGCCGAAGATCCTCGATCAGGCTCCTGCGCTGCGGGACGGTGAGCATCAGCGCGTTGAACGCGAACAGGAAGCCGACCAACGCGCTGAGCGCCGAGAACAGCCCGGTGGACTGCTCGACCGGGCCGGCGGCACGGCGAAACAGCCGCAAGGTGATGTCTGCCGGACGAACGTTCAGCCGTCCGGCGGCCAGGCGGAGCAACTCGGTCCTGACCGAGCCGGCAGACCGCGCCGGCGTGCGCACGTAGATGCTCGTCAGCCGGCGCGTCATGCCCGCCATGTGCTGCACCGTGCGAAGCGGCGCAAGCGCGATCGGGCTTTCGCCCAGGCTCGCCGCGCCGCCGTCGAGCAGCTGCGGCACGAGCAGGGCTTTGGTCGCCCTCGCGCCGATCTGCAACTCGACCGCACGAATCGAGAACACGCCGACCTTCTGCGCGAGCGGGGCGGGCAGCGTGAACACGCTCGCGGAGCCCGCGAGCGACACGGCTCCGACGTGTTGGGCGATGCTCCCGCCGAGACGCGCCAAGCGAGGATCGGTGCCGACGAGGTCCACCGAGCGTTCGCCGGCCGGCCCGACGACGTTGGCGTTCTGCTCGAGCACCGGCACCGCGGCCTGCACTCCAGGAAGATTCAAGACATCGCTCAGCAGGCGTTCGTCGAAGCCCGCACTGTCACGCGAGGCGAGCTGGAAGCGCATCTTCCCGACGATCCCGTCGGTGAGACGCTGCACCGAGCCGTCGAGGCTCGTGTTGGCCACCTGCGAGGCGAACAGCAGGGCCACGCCGATGGCGATCCCGAGAACGGCGAAGAGTTCCTGCGTCAGGCGCGCGCGTAGGCGAACGCGGTAGAGGCGCAGGATGCTCGACAACTTCACGGGCGGTACCTGCGAACACGATCAGCGCGCATCGACGGACGCCGACGCTTTCGCGGGTTCGTAATCGCTGAGCCGTCCGTCGCGCAGCGTGTAGACACGATCGGCGAAAGCCGCAGCCTGTGGATCGTGGGTGACGAGCACGAGCGCCACCCGGCGCTCGCGACATGTCTCGGCGAGCAGGGCGAGCACCTGGCGCCCGCGCTCGCTGTCGAGGCTGCCGGTGGGCTCGTCGGCGAGCATGAGCTTGGGTTCGGTGGAGAGGGCCCGCGCGATCATCACCCGTTGGCGCTCACCCATCGAAAGCTGCTCGGCTCGGTGCGTGCTGCGCTCGGCCAGACCAAGGCGCTCGAGCAGCGGTGCGATGCGACGGCGTGCCTCGCGCGATCCGACATCCGTCCCCATGAGCTTCAGCGCCGCATTGTCGAGCGCGTTGGCGCCAGGGATCAGGTTCAACGACTGGCGCACGAAGCCGAGATCGTGAAGCCGGTAGTTGGCGGCTTCACGATCGCTCAGCTTGGAGATATCGCAGCCGTCGAGCACGATCGAGCCTGCGTCGGGGCGCAGCAGCGCGGCGATCAGCATCAGCAGCGTCGTCTTGCCCGAGCCGCTGGGCCCGTAGAGCGCGACGAACTCACCGCCTGCAACCGAGAGCGAAACGCCGTCGACGGCGCGCACCGGCGGACCGGAGAGCACCGGAAAGTGCTTGACGAGCTCGCGCAGCTCTAGCATCGGCGAGTCGGTCCGTGGGGCGATGTCCCCAATCCTACGGGCGCCGCTGGGGGGCATTCAGGCCGAGCGCTGATAACCGGGGAAGTCGATCACGTTGCCGTCGTCCGGCCCCGACGGCGGTGCGGTACGCAATCGGCCGCCGCTGAGCATTTTGATCTGATGAGACCCGAGCGCCGTGGGCATGTCGGGAACGGTCATCAAGACGGCGAGGCTCGTCTCCTGCACGAGCGTTCGCAGCAGCAACAGCAGCTCCTCGCGTTCGCGCAGATCGAGGTTCGCCGTCGGATCGTCGACGAGCAGCAGGCTCGGGGCGCGTGCGATCCCGTGAGCGATCGCGACGAATGCCCGCTCGCCGTCGGACAGGCTCTCCCAGTGCTGGCCAGCGCACTGGGCCATGCCGACGCGCTGCAGCGCCTTGTCGGCGAGTCGATTGGCTGCGCGCCGGCCGTGCTCGACGAGCAGAGGCAGCGCGACGTAGTCGAGCATGCAAAGCTCGCTGCGTGGGCCGGTGCGTCGCGCCAGACCCACCTTGTCGCGCCGCAGACGCGCGTGGTCGCGTTCGGACAGCGTCGACAGATCTTCGCCTTCGAAGCGCACCGATCCGCGGTCGGGCGTCTCCAGGCCCGCGGCGATTCGCAGCAGCGTGGACTTGCCCGAGCCACGCTTGCCCCAGACCCCGATGAACTCGCCGCTGTTTATCGCGAGCTCCGCTTCGGACAGAACGCGCACCTCCGACGTCCCCCGCCAGTAGCTCTTGCAGACAGCCTCCAGCGCGAGCAGAGCGTCTGCCATCTACAGCCCTCGCAGCCGCGCTGCAGGCGCTGCAGGCGCCGCGGTGGCTTCGGTGATCCCGCCGCACGTGGATGACTCGTGCTCTTCGCGCAGTTGCTCGAGCAGCTCGCGCGCATTCTGCAGCCATTCGATCCGCGCATTCCAGAACGCGACCTCGGCTTCGGCCGCGAGCATGCGCATCAGTCCCGACCAATCGCGTGAGGAGGTCGAGACCTCTTCGGTCAGGCGCTTGAGATCCTGCAGTCGACCGAGGCACACGAGTTCCTGGCCGCTGACCATCTCGATCAGCCGCGGCAGGTTGCGCGGGCGGCACAGCGCAATCTTCATGTGCAGCTCGTCGCGCAGTGGTGGAGCGGGCGACGGGTCGAGCATCCAGGCTTCGAAGTGGTCGACACCTTCCTCGGTGGCCTCGTAGATCGTGCGTGGCGCGGCCCGGCGCGCCGGGCCGGCGCCCATCTCGCCGGCGCTGCGGACGAGATCGTCGCGGCTCAGCTGGTCGAGCGCGGAATAGACGCCCGAGGGCGCGAAGCCGGACGATCCGAAGCGCTCATCGAGCCGCTGAGCCAGCTGATACCCATAGCCTGGGCGCTCGATCACGAGTCCCAACACCGCATGCTTGGCCGACATACTTGCCCTTCCTGGTCAACGGACCTCCGCGGCAAGACGGTACTCCAATTAACGATCCCCTGCATTCCAATGGTGCCATGAATCAGATCGAATGGAACTTTCAGCCAGCCAAGAGGATGTGCTTATCGGGACGCCGCCAGCGTGACGCTACGTTATCCCAAGACGGTCGAGCAGGCCCTCGTCGCCGCGCCAGTCGCCACGAACCCGAACGGACAAGTCCAGGTGCACGTGGCATCCGAGCTCGCGCTCGATCTCTCGCCGGGCGGCGGTGCCGATCGCCTTGACCATCCGCCCGCCCGACCCGACCAGGATCCCCTTCTGTGAGGCGGTTTCGACCCAGATGAGCGCCCTGACGCGCGCAAAGCCAGGCCGTGGACGCTCGATCTCTTCGACCATCACCTCGACTGCGTGAGGAACCTCCTGGAACGTCCGCCTGATGACCGCCTCGCGCACGAGCTCGCCCAGCACCACCGGCAGCGGCTGATCGGAGATCGATCCCTCGCTGAACATGAACGGCCCCTCGGGCATGCGCGCTGACAGGTGGTCGACCAGCGCCGGCACGCCTGCTCCGGTTCGCGCAGAAATCGGAAACACGTCCTCCCCAACCGGCAGCTCGGCGGCCTGCGCGAGCGCGGCGGCGGTCGCGGCGCGCGAGAGTCGATCGACCTTGTTGACGGCGATAGTGACCGGAACGCCCGCCTGCACGAGCGTCGAGACGATGAATCGGTCGCCCGGCCCGATGCCCTGCTCGGCGTTTAGCACGAGCAGCACGGCGTCCGCGTCGGCAAGCTCCTGCTGCACGCGACCGGCCATGCGCGCGGTGAGCTCGTCGCGCGGGCGCTGCACACCGGGCAGGTCGATCAGCACGAGCTGACAATCGCCGCGCGAGTGGATCCCGCGGATCGCGCGCCGCGTCGTCTGAGGACGATCGGACACGATCGCGACCTTGTCCTCGACGATCGCGTTGACGAGCGTTGACTTGCCGACGTTCGGCCGGCCGACCAGGGCCACGAATCCGCTGCGTGTCAAGCGCCCTCCGGAGCGAGCAGCTCACGCTGCAGGGCGAGCATCTGGCCGTCGTCTGTCTCGTGGTCCATACCCACAAGATGCAGCACCCCGTGCACGATCGCCTCACGTACGTCCGCGGTGTGCGCGGGGGAGATCACCACGTCGCCGAGCTCACGCGCCCCGAACGAAGGCTCGGTGCCGTCCACCGGGAAGGAGAGGACGTCGGTCGGCTGCTCGAGCCCTCGATAGCGGGCATTCAGCTCGGTCATGCGCCGCCCGTCGACGAACTCGATCGCGAGGTGACCTTCGCTGACTCCGGCCGAGCCCGCGGCGAGCGCAGCCAGGCGGCGCATCTCCCCCTGCGATGGCAGCGGCGGGCCGGACCCGGCACTCGCCGCGCCGCCCGGCTGTGGCGTCTGGACTCCGAGCACCTCGACCTCGATCATGCCCGCTCAGGCGCTGCGATCGGCCGACCTGAGCCCGGGCGCCTCGCGCTGTGAGTGCACGTCATACGCCTCGACGATTCGCTGCACGAGCTTGTGCCTGACGACATCCTCGCCACCGAAGCGCACGAACTCGATGCCCTCGATCGAGTCGAGCACATCGCCCACGACGATCAGCCCCGAGCGCTGATCGCGCGGCAGGTCGACCTGCGTGATGTCGCCGGTGACGACCATCCGCGAACCGAAGCCCAAGCGCGTGAGGAACATCTTCATCTGCTCCGGCGTCGTGTTCTGCGCCTCGTCGAGGATCACGAACGAGTCGTTCAGGGTGCGCCCGCGCATGAACGCCAGCGGGGCTATCTCGATCACGCCTCGCTCGATGTGCTGGGAAACCTTCTCCGGGTCGAGCATGTCGTGCAGCGCGTCGAACAGCGGACGCAGGTAGGGGTCCACCTTGGCCATCAGGTCGCCGGGGAGAAAGCCCAGGCGCTCGCCTGCCTCGACGGCCGGGCGCGTGAGGATGATGCGGTTGACCTCATGGCGCGAAAGCGCTGCGGCAGCCATCGCCACGGCGAGGAACGTCTTGCCCGTACCGGCCGGGCCGACGCCGAACGTGACGGTGCTCGAACGCACCGCGTCGACGTAACGCTTCTGATTGACCGTCTTGGGCGCGACGCGCAGGCCGCGGTGCCTCCAGACGACGTCCTCGAGCACTCGCGCGGGCGACTCGTGCGCGTCGAGCGCGCCGGTCACGGCGGCGATCGTGCCCGGGCCGATCTGGTGGCCGCGCGCGATCAGCTCGGACAACTCGCGCACCACCCGCTCGCCGGCGTTGTTCTCGCTCTCCTCGCCGTCGAACGTGAGCACATTGCCGCGCAGGTAGACCTTGCAATCCAGATGCGCTTCGAGCGCGCGGAGCACCGCGTCCTGACTGCCGGCCAGCTCGACGGCGACTTCGTTGGGGAGCTCTACCTGGGTCCTCATCCCTGCAGTGACGCTCGCACGAGTCCGGACACGCGCTTGCCGTCGGCGCGGCCGTCGACGACGGCCATCGCGCGCTTCATCGCCTGACCCATGTCGTTGGCCGACTGCGCGCCGCTGTCGCGCACGGCCTGCGTGACTATTGTCTCCAGCTCAGCGTCGGAGAGCTCGGCTGGAAGGTATCCGCCGATCAACTCGCCCTCCGCCTCCTCGCCGGTTGCGAGATCCTCGCGTCCGCCGTCGCGGTAGGCCTTGGCCGCCTCAAGGCGCCGCTTGCGCTCGCGGCGCAGCACGGCCAGCTCGTCGTCCGAACCCTCCTTGGAGGCCTTCTGCAGCTCCGAGAGCACGAGGCGCAGCGCTCCGACGCGTTGCTTCTCACCCGCACGCATCGCCCCCTGCAGGTCCACTTTGATCTGGTCGACTATCGCCATCCTCGACTCAGGATACGCCGGTCGGGCGACGCTCGGGGAGATCGGCGATCCCGCGGCCCGGTCCGGCGGCGTGGCCGGCGAGCGCGACAGAATATGGTCTCCGGCGTGAAAGACTCGCTCTACGCCGAGGCGCTCGCGCCGTTCCTCTCAGAGACCGCACAGCTGCGCCCGCCGGACGCGGAAGTGATCGATGCCCACACGCATCTGGGACTCGACGAGGACGGCCGCTCGCTGACGCTCGAGCAACTGCTGGCCCAGCTCGATGCCGCCGACGCGCGCCGGGCGTGCGTCTTTCCCCTTCACGATCCCGAGCGCCTTCCGTCCTACCGCTTACCCAATGACCGCGTTCTTGCGTGGGCGGGCGAAAGCGGCGGCCGGCTCGTGCCCTTCTGCCGGCTGGACCCGGCGGAACACCCGCTGGAGGAGGCCGAGCGCTGCCTGGCGGCGGGAGCGCGCGGAATCAAGCTGCACCCGCGTGCGCAGGCTTTCGTGTTCGACGGCCCGGAGATGGAGGGCGTCTTCGCGCTCGCCGAGGAGGCGGCCGTACCGATCTTGATCCACGCCGGCCGAGGCCTGCCGCCACTCGCCGAGGGGCTGGCCGATCTCGCGCTGCGTCATCCGGGGGCGGTGCTGATCCTCGCGCACGGAGCGATCTGCGACCAGGGCATCCTCACGACACGCCTGGCCGACCATCCCGGCGTCCTGTATGACATGTCGTGCTTCTTTCCGCTCGACGTGATCGAGCTGTTCGCGCGCGTGCCCGCCGAGCGAATCGTGTTCGCCTCAGACCCCCCCTATGGGATGCCGGCGACCACGCTGTACCTCGCCTTGCGTCTTGCGCGCCAAGCGCGGCTGGATGAGCCTACGACCAGGGCGGTGCTCGGTACGACGATGGCATCGCTGATCGACGGCGAGGGCCTACCGCCCGTCGCGCCGCCCCGGCGGGGCCCGTCGATCGCGCTCTCCGGGCGCCTCGCACGCGTGTACGGGTACGCGAGCCTCGTCGGCCCGGCGTTGTTCACCGGCTCCGGCGAACAGGCCCACGCGATGCTCGACATGGCGCTGGCCGCCTGCCGCGACCCGCAGCCGGGTGCCGACGGGGAGGCGCTTCAGACAATCGGGACGGCGCTCGGCGCGGCCAAGCAGCTCGTCGGCGAGGAGGACGGAATTCGTGCTGCGATCGACCTCGTCTACCGAGCGATCGTACGCGCAGCGACAGAGCTGCCCGACGAGCAGTTCGCGGCCGTCTGAGCCGCCGCCGGCGCGCCCGTCGGCGACGCACACGTCCGGCGGCCCGACATCACGGGCGTGCGGCCCGCTAACCCGCGACGAGCCATACCGCAGCCCACTCGCCATCCGCGGAGCGCATTCGCTCGCACAGGCCGCAGCGCATCGCAAAGGCCTGCGCGATCTCGTCGACCTGCTCTCCCAGCAAGCCGCTGGCGATCAAATGCGCGGGGGGCTCGGCGATCGTGTTGGCCAGCTCGAGCAGCAGCGGGCGCAGCAGATTCGCCAGCAGGACGGTCGGGCCTGCCGGCGCTTCTCGGCGACCGAGCCACGGCAGCGTCTCGGCGCGCAGGTCGAAGCGACGAAGCTCGAGCTCGACGCCGTTGACATCGGCATTGACACGTGCCGCGTCGACGCTCAGGCGGTCGTGGTCGAGGGCGAGCACGGGCTCGAACCCCAGTCGCGCAGCGGCGATCGCGAGCACTCCCGACCCGGTGCCGATGTCGAGCAGCGGACCGTGTCGGGCCTCCGTGGCGGCCAGCTCGAGCAGCATCTCCAGGCACAGCCGCGTGCTGGCATGCGCGCCCGTGCCGAACGCCTGGCCGGGATCGATCACGATCTCCTCCACAGGCCCGGGTCGCCTCGTGCGCGCCGGCGCCCACGGCGGGCGCACGTGCAGCGCCGGAACGTCGCCGGCGCCGTCCCAATCGGGAGAAGGCTCGACGAGCACAGGGCGATGGAACTGCTTCCAACGCTCCTGCCAGTCGTCGGCCGTCTCGCTGGTCGAGATCTGCACCAGCGCATCGCCCGCTGCCGCCTGCAGGTCGGGGAGCTCCGGCAGCTCGCCGGGAGCGCCGTAGACGGCGTACTCGATCACGTCCTCGCCGATCTGCGTCTCCTCGACACCCGCCGGAGCCAGCTCCAGCAGCTCGGCGAGCAAGAGCTCCGCGTGCGCGCGCTGCACGCGGACGGCGAGCCGGATCACGCAGCCTGGCTACCGAGCGCGCGCCGAAGCTTGGCGAAGATCGACTCCTCCGAGCGCAGGTTCTCGTCTGTGAGCGTTGCGTTGAGCTGCTGCAGCAGCTCGCGCTGCTCGTCGCTCAGGCGCCGCGGGATCACAACGTTGACGACCACGCGAAGATTTCCGCGCCTGGCGCGCCCTAGCGCGGGCATGCCCTCGCCTTTGATCGTCAACACCTCGCCCGGCTGCGTGCCCGACGGCAGCTCGACCGTCGCGCTGTCCTGCAGCGTCGGCACCCGCAGCGTGCCGCCCAGAGCCGCCACGGGGGCGGCAACGTCCAGCGCCGTGATCAGATCGTCGCCGTCGCGCACGAATCGTCTGTCCTCCTGGACGCGAATGAGCACGTAGAGGTCGCCTGGCTGCCCACCGACCTCGCCTGCGTGGCCGCGGCCGCCGAGCCTGATGCGCTGACCGTTGGCGATCCCGGCGGGCACGTCGACCTCGAGCTTGCGCTTGGCCACGCGGCGCCCTCGGCCGCGACACTCGTGGCAGGGCTGCTCGGGCACGCGCCCCTCGCCCTCGCAAACATCGCAGACGACCGTACGCACCATCTGCCCGAACGGCGTGCGCGTCGCAGCCTGCAGCTGCCCCGCGCCGCCACAGCGCTCGCAGGTCTTGATCGGGGTGCCCGGCTCGGCGCCGTTGCCGTGACAGTGCTCACAGCGGTCGACCGCCTCATAGGAGACGTCGATCTTCGCGCCGTGCGCCGCTTGCACGAGATCGATCTCGATGGCCACGGCAACGTCGCGGCCGGGCGCCGGTCCCGAGCGTCCGCCGAGTCCACCTCCACCGCCGCCGAAGAACGCATCGAACAGGTCTCCGATCGAGCCGAATCCGTCGAAGTTGGGCGCATAGCCGCCCGAGCGCAGGCCGTCGTGCCCGTAGCGGTCGTACGTCGCTCGACGCTCGTCGTCGGAGAGGATCTCGTAGGCCTCCGCGGCCTCCTTGAACTTCTCCTCGGCGTCAGGATCGTGCGCGTTGACGTCCGGATGCAGTTCGCGCGCGAGTTGGCGAAATGCCTTCTTGACCTGCTGCGCAGAAACCTCGCGCTCGACGCCGAGCACCTCGTAGGGATCGCGTGGCATGCCCGCCGTGTCAGCGCTCGCCATAGGCGTCTTCGACGAAGCGCGAGAGCTCGCTCGCCGCCTCGCGGACCGTGACAATCGCACCGGCGTAGTCCATGCGCACGGGCCCGATCACCGAGACGGCCCCGAGCTTGCGCTGAGCCACGCCGTATCCGGTGGCCACGAGCGCAAGCGAACGCATCGCAGGGATCTCGTTCTCGCGACCTATGCGCACGAATATGCCCTGCTGGCCAAGCGCCGCTCGCAGCACCCGCAGCAGAGACACGCGACGCTCGAGCAGCCCGACGAGCCCCTCGAGCTGCTCGGCATCCTCGATCTGGCCGGCGGCGAACAGGCGGGCCGTCCCGTCAACGTACAGGTCGTCCTCGTTCTCAGCGGCGAGATCGCCGAAGGCCGGAACCAGGCGCTCAAGGAAGGCGAGCTCGACGGGCGACAGGCTGGGGTCGATCAGCCGTTGCTGAAGCATCCGCGCACCCAAGCCGAACCCGACCAGACGCTCGTGCAGGTACTCGCCGGCCCACGCGAGCAGGCCCGAGTCGACCGGACGATCGAACGTCGCGAACAGCTTCGACACGCCGCCCGTCGAGGTGATCACGACGACCATCGCGACCTCCGGCTGGAGCGCGAGGACCTCCACGTGGCGGATCGTCGCGTTGTTCAGCGACGGCGCCGACACGACCGCCAGCAGGTTTGTCATCTGCGAGAGCGTCTCAGACGTCGCGCGCATCGCCTCCTCGACCTCTCGGCGGATCAGCGACAGCTCCATCCGCCGCTGGACCTCCAGGCCTTGGCCGGAGCTGAGCATCCGGTCGACCACGTAGCGGTGTCCGGAGTCGGTGGGCACGCGACCGGCCGAGACGTGTGGATGGCCAAGCAGCCCCTGCTCCTCGAGCAGGGCCAGTTCGTTGCGCACCGTGGACGGGCCGCAGTCGAACTCGGGATCGGCGGCGATCGACTTGGAGGCGACCGGCTGGCCGGTGCGCAGGTAGTCGTCCACCACCTTGCACAGGATTCGCTCCTGGCGCGAGGTGAGCATCATTTGATTGTAGGCCGAGGCTGAGCGTCGGAGCTGCCCAGCAGGCTCAGGTCTGCAGCTCGGCCTCGGCGTTGCGGATGATCTGCTTTCCGCCCTGTTCGGCGACTGTGTCGACGATCGCCGTGCCCTCGCCGGCCTCGCGCACCGTTCCGCTCACGACCACCTCCTGCTCGGGCACGCCCATGCCGCGAAACTGCACGGACAGGCGCCTGAGATGAGCGGGCCCGCCGGCGGCCTCGGTCTGCGCCCGCGCCACTTGAGCCATCGTCCACAAGCCGTGCAGGATCCGCCCAGGCAGACCGACCGCGCGCGCGAACTCCTCGTCAATGTGGATCGGATTGAAATCGCCCGACGCCCCGGCGTAGCGATTGGTGAGGTACTTGTCCGGGGTGATGCTCACCCGCGGGATCTGCTCTCCACTCTTCAGCTCGCCCATCGCTTCACACTCCTCTGACGATGTTCGTCCAGGTGCCGCGGCACACCCGCTCGCCCCGCTGGTTGTTGGAAATCGACTCGAACACGTAGTAGCCGCGGCCATCGGCTTCGGATATGTCCTTGACGCTTGTCGTCGTCGTGATCTCGTCCCCGGCCACAACAAGCGGCCCCCACTCGAACTCCTGGCCGCCGTGGACCATCATCGCGAAGTTCAGCTCGATCTCCGGGTCGAAGATCGGCGGCCCTACCGACGGGGCGCTGTACACGACCGCGAACATTGGCGGCGCGACGACATCCGCATGACCAGCCGCGCGCGCGGCGTCGACGTCGAGGTGCAGCGGATTCGTCTCGCCGACCGCGCGAGCGTACTCCTTGATCTTCTCTCGGCCGACCGCATACACGACCGGGTCGTAGGTCTTGCCGATCGCTTTCTTGTTGACTGGCACTTGACTCCTTGCAGGCGAGATGGCTGTCTGTCCGCTGACGGCGGGGGCAGTCTACGCCGACGCACCGCCGCTTGGCGATCGGAGCGCACGGCGTCGGCTCGGTCCGCCGGACGCCCCCAACACAAAGGAAGCGCCGCCTCGGGGCGACGCTTCCTTGCGAAACCGGCGACGATCGTGTTCGTCCTCGCCGCGATCGAGATGGCGGGCGCTCGCCCCTCGCCACGATCAGAAGCGGACCTCCAGCTCTCCCGCGCCGGCGCCGACGAGCTCGCGCTCGTCGGCGTCCTCCCCGCCTCCGCCCAGTGCCTCCGCGTCGCCTTGGGTCCGGCCCTCGCCCGGGCGGTCGAGGAACTGAACGCGCTCGGCGACGACGCTGACCGCCTGTCGACGCTGCTGGTCGTCGGTCTCCCACTCTCGCCACTCCAGCCGACCATCGACGCCGACGCGACTGCCCTTGCGGGTGTAGCGCCCGACGCTGTCGGCCGGCGCGCCGTACACGTTCACGTCGAAGTAGTTGGGCCGCTCCTGCAGATCGCCGTCTCCGTCGCGTCGGCTGCCGTTGCAGGCGATGCGCAGGCCGCAGACCGACGTGCCCGAGGGCAATGCGCGAACCTCGGGGTCGCGCGTGAGGCGGCCGACGAGCACTACTCGGTTGATCGTGCACCTCCAAGCCCCCGCGCAGCTCGGCATCGTCGACCATCGAGCGATCGCGCGCGACGATGTGAGCGCGTCGCTCTCGCGATAGGCGCTGCTCGTGCATCTTGAACATGCGGCGGGCAAAGCGCTCGAACACGACAGGGGCGGGTGTGATTGCCAATTGCAGAAACACCGCCTGACCACTCGCGTTCATAACGGTCAACAGCCTGTTGACGGCCGGCTCGCGCTCGTGCTCGAAATGGTCGAGCGACTTGACGCGCTTGATGAACGCGCCGTCCTTCTTCAGTCGAAGCAGCGACGCCGGGCTGTGCACGGGCTTGGCGAGCGCCGTCAGGCGAAGGTTGGGATAAGCGGTGCGCAGGGCCGCCTCCATCATCCGCTCGCTTCCCGAAGGACAGCAGATCGCCATCCACACCGAGTTGGTCGCACCGCCGTCGGGTCGAGTGTCCAGGTCGTGGTGCACCTCGAGCGCCATCGCCGGTTGACCGAGCACGGTGCGCCGCCACCAGCGGCGCAGCAGACGCTTGTGCAGGGCTGCGAACATCGTCACGACGGCCTCCGCGCTGGCCTGGTCGGTGCGATGCGCTTCGATGCGAAGGCGCACATAGCGACGCCGACTACGCTCGATCGAGCGAACGATCGCAAGGGCCACACAGAGCCCGAGCGTGACAGCGGCGGCGGCCTTGACCGGCGCCCCCGCCACAGCGGCGCCCTCCACGACCAGGCGTCGGACGGTCGCAAGGGTCGATACGACTACGTGTCCGGCGGTGACGTGCGGCGGCTTACCGCGCAGCGACCTGCCCAGACCGCCATCCAGGCACCAAGCCACCAGCGTGCATCCCACGACCAACGCGAGCAGACCGAGCAGCCGCCACAGCAGGAAGCGAAGCACCTGCTGTCTTGTCCGACACCAAGCGGCCGGTGGGACGCCTCAGGCGGGTCAGCGCGGGCGAGTCGCGCGCTCGACGCGGGCCCCGCGCGGCGTCAGGTGCCAGGCGTTGGATCCGCCCTTCTCCTGGCCTTCACCGGTGTTTTCCACGAGCTCCAGTCGGGCGAGCCGGGCGAGCAGCTTGGAGATCTGCCCCTGGTCGGCCACCCCAGAGCGCTCGGCGATTTCGCGGTTGCTCGCGCCTGGGCGCTCGCCGATCACCACGAGCACGCGCACTGTTCGATACGTCAGGCGCATGCTCAGACCGGCCATCGGGTCTCGGCTCTGCTTGCGCGCCGGAGAAGCGTCCTCGCCGCGCCGGACCTCGGGGGTCGGTCGGCTGAGTTCACGGCTCGCCGCGCGGGCGCCTAGATATGGGAGCACGACGATGTTCATCAGCGATCCGAGAAGGCAAGCGAACCGCTCGCCGCCGTCTTCCAGGGCGCGCGTGTGCAGCACGGCAAACACCGCGCCGACGACGCCTTCGGCTGCGACCTCCGGCGGTTCGCGCACGGCGTTGGTCACGAAGCGGCCGCGGTCTACTATCTCGGCGAGGTCCTCGAGCATCTCCGCGCGGCGCTCAAGCACGCGCGGCCCAGCGCCGAGCGCCTCGACCAGGCACAGCCTCGCGAGCGCCGGCTCTTCGTCGAGGAACACCAGCAACTCGGTCAGTCCAGCGCGAACGCCGTCGCGCCAAGCGGGCTCGCGCTCGTAGGCTTCACGCACGAGCTTGCCGACCTGCCCCACGGACTGCTCGAGCGCGGCGAGAAAGCAGTCTTCGCGGTCGGCGAAAACGTCGTAGAAGGTCTTGCGCGAGACTTTCGCACGGCCGATCACCTGCGCCACGGTCATGCGCGCGTAGCCCACCTCCTCCACGGCCTCGAGTGCGGCCGCGAGCATTCGACTGCGCTGAATCTCCGTTACGCGCCCGCGAGGAAGCCCGGAACTTGAGTGCAGCCGCGGGGTCGCTTTACGGGTCTGCTGGACAAAGGCCATTTCTTCCTCGCGTTCGTGCTCTTCGACAGTAAAGAAAGGTACTTTTGCCCACGTATCCCGCGTCACACGGAGCCACCTCAATCCCGCAAAGGCTCCGCGATCCGTGAGGCTCGCACTGGAGATTCAAGGATTTAAGTCCTTAAGTCGAGCGGCGTCTCCCACTATTTTTCCGCTGATTCGAACACTACCGAGCCAACCGGTCCACTTTTTCGACCGGCTCGGCGAGCGTGGCGCGGCGGAACACGTCGACCTCGATCGTTGGTCTGTATTCGCGGAATCGACGGTTCCTTTAGCCTAAGCGCGGTGATCTCACCGATTAGAAGGCGACCTCTTGCGGCACTCGGCTTGGCCCTCCTGACGGCGGCCGTGCTTCCCGCGTGCGTGATGGCCGGTACATACGGACGGCTGATCGTGCGCGGCAGCGCCCTCCCCGCCTCCATGATCGACACTCGTTTCGCGCACACGACGCCCGCGCGATCGTTCCTGCTCGTCGTCAGTCAGACCGGCACGAGCGAGCTTCAGTTCAAGTGGTCGGTGCACTGCTTCAACCCAGCGCGGCGCGAAAGCGGAGGCGCCAGCGGCGAAGTGGCGGTCACCAGCGGTCGATGGGTCAAGCAGGTACGCGCCAACTGGATCAGGCACCCCACCTATTGCACAGGCAGCATCGCCGGCTCCGCCGCCGGCAGCCCCGTGTTGGTGCGCGTCTTCGCGCAGTAGAGCCCGCACTCGCACACGGACGCGGACGCGGACGGGGTGCGCGGCAGCCGACCTGAAAGCGGGCGGCCCACGCCGGGCAGGCCATTGAGCAGTACCGCTACGGGGATTCGAACCCCGGTTTCCGCCATGAGAGGGCGGCGTCCTAGTCCCCTGGACGATAGCGGCGCGTATTCGAGGAGATCGAGGCTAGCAAAGCGCCCGGAATGAGCGGCACGTGGCGCGCCACGAGACGGGCTCAAATGTCCGCCTTCGCGGGCGCGCCCTTGCCGCCTCCGACCGTGCGATATCTTCGCCTCTCGCTCACCGCGCGGATGTGGCGGAATTGGTAGACGCGCACGGTTCAGGTCCGTGTCTGGGAGACCAGGTGGAGGTTCGAGTCCTCTCATCCGCATGACGCCCGCCGTTTGGCGCAGCACCGGAACCCCGCCGGCAAACGCCGCGGCCGGCGCAGGCGCCTCTGGCAGTTCGACTGCAGACCCACGCGCGCGCTCAAGCGCATCTGGACGGCTCGCCGCCTTCCGCGACGGGCCGCGCGCCCTCGACCGCCACGCGTCGATTCCCGGGCACAAAAATAAAACGGCCGCCGGAATCGCGCCGACGGCCGTTCGCCAAGTCTGAGCTCAGCTAAGGAGACTCAGCGGCCGCCGGTGTCGCGGCGCTGGCGGCGCTGGGCCGTCATGATCGAGAAGCCCATCGCGATCAGAAGCAAGCCTCCGCCGATCGTCCAGCGAAGGTCGAAGCCCGTGAACGGCAGGGTCGACGCTTTTTTCGCTGTCGGTTCGGTCGTCGCGGCCGGTTCGCTTTTCGTAGTTTCTGGCGCCGTCGTTTTAGTCGGCGTGCTTTTTTCTTTCGACGGGGAGGTCCCTGTCGTAGGCGTAGGCGTAGGCGTAGAAGACGTGGGCGTAGGCGCCGGTGTCGTACTCGACGTAGTCGGCTTGGTGGTGTAAGTGGACAATGGTTCAGCCGCGAAGGCCACCGTCGGCAGCACGAGCGCCATCGTCAGAGCGAAGGCGACCGGCAACACCAAGAGCCTGCGCATCGCGCTGGACGATCCTTTCCTCATCGGTGCTGCGCCTGCCTTCTGCGGCCTACTCGAGGCCACGACATCGGTCCGAGTCATGCCAACCTCCCGTTGATGGTGTGGGTGAGTGCTCCAGCCCTGTAGGGCCTCTTGCCCGTTGCGGGCGGATTGTAGTCATAAGACGTGCTCAATAGTTCGCCGCAGGCAGGTTCTCGCCTGCCCCTGCGGCCAAAGGTCTATCAGCAGCTCCGGTCGCAAAAGACCGGCGGCCGCCATTTCCCGGTATCGACCGCAGTCCGGCGGCACTTGAGGCCAGTGTTGGGAGGCGACCGTCGCGCCAGCCGCTGCGCCGGCCCGCGACGGCGCGGCGATTCACGACACGCGCACGCGCCCTTCCAGCGATCCGTCGCTCAGGTCGCCGCGCAGGACCTTCTTGTCGAACTTGCCCACGCTCGTCTTCGGAATCTCCTGGAGGAACGCGAACTCGTCGGGCAGCCACCACTTGGCGACGCGCCCCCGCAGGTGCTCGACGAGCTCGGGCGCCGTGGTGCTCGCGCCCTCCCGCAGAACGACGCAGCACAGCGGCCGCTCCGCCCAGCGCTCGTCGGGCTTGGCGATCACGGCCGCCTCGACGACGTCCGGGTGCGACATCATCTCGTTCTCCAGCTCCACCGAAGAGATCCACTCTCCGCCCGACTTGATGACGTCCTTGGCGCGGTCGGTGATCTGCACGAATCCGTCCGCGTCCACCGCCGCGATGTCCCCCGTGCGCAGCCACCCTCCGTCGAACTTCTCGTCGGCCGACTCGTCGTTGAAGTAGCGCGCGGCGATCCACGGGCCGCGAACCTCGATCTCACCCGTCGACTCGCCGTCCCATACGACCTCTCCGCCGTCGTCGTCGACCAGGCGCAGCTCAACCCAGGGCAGCGGCCGGCCCTGCTTGGCGCGAGTGTCCCAGTAGGCGTCGTCGTGCTCCCCCTCCGTGGGTCGCGAGAACGTCGCCACAGGACTCGTCTCGGTCATGCCCCAGGCCTGGAAGATGTTCACGCGATGGCGCTCCTCGAAGTCGCGCATCAGCTGGCGCGGCACCGCCGAACCTCCGCACGTGGCGTTGGTCAGCGAGGAGAGGTCGACCTGCGGATGCTCGTCGGCGAAGCGCAACAGATCGGCGAAGATCGTCGGCACGCAGCCCATCAACGTCGGGCGCTCGGTGGCGATGAACCCCGCCAGCGGCTCGGCCGAGAGGAACTGGTTGGGCAGCATCAGGTCGGCGCCGGCGAGCGCTGCGCCATGCGGCAGCCCCCACGCGTTGGCGTGGAACATCGGCACGACCGCCAGCACGCGGTCGGTGCGCGACAGCCCCAGCCCGTCCTTGACCAGGGTGGCCGTCGAGTGCAAGCTGATCGAGCGGTGCGAGTAGAGCACGCCCTTCGGGTTGCCGGTCGTTCCACTCGTGTAACAAAGCGCCGCCGCCTGGCGCTCGTCGAGCTCGGGATAGTCGAAGCCGCCGGCGCCCGCTTCCTGCAGAAGCTCCTCGTAGCGCAGCACGTTCGGCAAGCTCCCGGCGTCGCCGTCGCCCATCACCACGTAGTGCTCGACCGTCTCGAACGTCGGCGCAAGCTTCTCGAGCACCGGCACGAGCGAATCGTCGACGAAGATCACCCGGTCCTCGGCGTGGTTGACGATGTACGTCAGCTGCTCCTCGAACAGGCGGACGTTGAGCGTGTGCAGAACCGCGCCGACACACGGGATCGCGAAGTACAGCTCGAAATGGCGCTGGTTGTTCCAGGCGAACGTCGCGATCCTCTGGCCCTGCTCGACTCCCAGTCGCCCGAGCGCTCTGGCAAGCCTGTCGATCCGCTCGGAGACCTGAGCGAAGGTCGCGCGCTCGACAGTTCCCGGCCGTGCGAGCGTGAGCACGCTGGCATCCGGACTCGACGCGCTCATCCTGCGGCGGATGTGGTGCAGCGTCAGGGGAAAGTCGTCCTGCATCAAGCCCGGCAGCGCCCCGCTCATCCTCTCCGAACTCCTTCCACACGCGGCGTCAGCTCGCGCAGTTCGCCATATATGCCCCTCGTGCGCTGCGCGATGTCGTCCCAGTCGAAGCGCAGCACGTGCTCGGAGGCCTCCGTGACCAGGCGCTCGCGCAGGGCCTCGTCGACCAGCAAGCGCTCGATCATCACTCCCAGGTGCTCGGCGTCGCCTCCGTTGAAGCGCAGGCCCACGCGCTCGCCCACCGGCACCACCTCTCGCAGCCCGCCCGTGTCGGCGACGATGCACGGGCACCCCGAGGCCATCGCCTCCAGCGCCACCAGGCCGAATGGCTCGTAGATCGAGGGAACCACGCACAGGTCGGCGATGCGGTAGAGCGAATGCAGCACGTCGTCGCCGATCCAGCCCAGGAAGCTGCCGTGGTCGGAGAGCCCGAGCCGCTCGGCCTGCGCCTTCAGCTCAGCCTCGTGAGTCCCGCTGCCCGCAACCAGGAAGCGCACGTCCTCGACTTCCTCGAGCACGCCCGGAAGCGCATCGAGCGCCAGCTGAAAGCCCTTCTCATAGACCAGGCGCCCGACGAACAGCACGAGCTTCTCGTGCGGCTCGGCGAACTTGCGACGCAGCGACTGAAGGTCGCCGGCGGGGCGCAGTTCGCGCGGATCGATCCCGTTCGGGATCACCGCCACGCGGCGCTCGTCGACGTCGAAGATGTCGGCCACGTGACCTCGCATGTAGTAGGAGCAGACGATCAACGCATCGGCTCGGCGCGCCATCCAATGCTCGACCGAGTGGATGTGCGACTGCGGTGGGTCCTGCACCCAGCCCTGATGGCGACCGTGCTCGGTGGCGTGGATCGTCGTCACATACGGCACCCCCAGGCGCTCCGCCAGCGTTGCCGAAGCCTGCGCGACGAGCCAGTCGTGACCGTGGACCAGGTCATAACGCACATCCTCGGCAAGCGCTTCGCCCGCCGCCAGCATGTCCCCGTTCATCTGCTCGACCCACGCTACGAAACGGTCGAGATCGCGCGGCCAGCCCGGCTCGCGTACGCGGTGGATGGTCACCCCGTCGAGCTCGTCGACTCCGGCATGCCCGTCCGGCGACCCGTCGCCGACGCCGCGCGTGAGCACGTCCACGGTCATCCCTTGGCGTACGAGCGCCTCGGCGAGCTTGCGCACGTGGCGCGCCAGTCCACCCTCGATCACCGGTGGGTACTCCCACGAGAGCATCAGCACGCGATCACTCATGCCCCAGACCCTATCTCTCGCGAGACCAACCGAGCTTCGCGCAATCGCAGGCCTCAACCGCGACGCCGCCGGCCCGAGCCACACTGCAAAGGCTCAGATCGCGATCAGCTCGAGCTCGTCCAAGCGGCGCGCGGCCGCGGAGGCCCATGTCTGGTCCTCTTCGAGGCACACGACGCCCGCCGCCGAGAGCGCGGCCACGGCCGCCTCGAGCTCTCTTGCGTCCGCGTCGAGCGACTCGCCGAGACGGGCTAGCGAGCGCCGATGCTCGGCTTCGTCGCCCAACAGCTCCAGGACGACCGCCCTTTCAAGTCGCGAGCCGCCGGGGGCTCGAGGCTCACTGGCTTCTCTGTGCATGGGAGCCCTTCCTTTCGCTGCCCTCGCCCGCCGCTCAGCCGGCGTGGCGGATCGCCCTATTTCGATGGTCTGGAGAGTACACACAGCTTGGAACGGCTTAGTCCGGCGGGGTTGACAAGCGTCCGCTTGAACAGGCCGCCTTGTCTCGCTGGCTGGGACCCGCTTTGAACGGGCAGCCATGTCTCGCTGGCTGGGTGGTTCGCAACCCCGATCGGCGAAGATAGGAGCGTGAGCTCGCCGCAGCCCCCCAGCTTCTTCTTCGGCGTGATGTCGCCGTATTCGTGGCTCGCGGCCGAGCGAATCGAGCTTCTGCTGCCCCAGGCCCGCTGGCGCGGTGTCCTGGCAGGCGTCGTGTTCAAGGAGCACGGTCGCACGTCCTGGGGGCTGACCGAGCGCCGCGCCGACGGCATCGCCGATTGCGAGATGCGCGCCCGCGAGCATGGGCTCGGGCCGATCGCGTGGCCCGATCCGTGGCCGACCAGCGACCTGCTCGCCGGGCGCGCGATGGCGTTCTGCGAGCGTCACGACCGTGAAGACCGCGAAGTCCCGGGGGCAAACGCGCTGACCAATGCGGACGGCGCCGGCTCCAGCCTGCTCAGGAGCTTCGCGCTGACCGCAATGCGCATGGCGTTCGTCGAGGGAGCCGATCTCGCACAGCTCGATGCCGTGATCGAGGCCGGACGGCGATGCACGATCGACGAGCGTGAGCTGCGCGAGGCACTGCAGGACCAGGAGGTCAAGGACGAGCTGCGCGCGATCACCGGCGAGGCGATCGCAGCCGGCGTCTTCGGCGTGCCCACCGTGATCGTCGGCAACGAGCTGTACTGGGGCGACGATCGCCTGCAGGAAGCCGCGGCCGCCTACCGCGCGAGCGAAGGCGACTGAGCGGCGAGCGGCGGCGAGCCGGGCCTAGCTCGGCGGTCTCTCCTCGCTGGGCGCGAGATCGATCTCCAGCTGTCGTGGCGATGGAAGCAACGGCTCCGTGCTGGTGCGCGGCCGGCCGCGCTTGGCCCAGTGGCCGACCACTTCGCGGCTGCGGCAGCTGTAGTAGTTGACGCGGCGATCCACCGGCGCGAGCGCCAGGCCGCCCGCCGCCGAGGCCGTGACGATCGCGTGAAAGCGGCGGCCGCCACGATCGACCTCGACGATGTCGCCCGTCTGAATCCCCTCGAGGCGCATGCCGCATGCACTCCAGCACGATTTCGGCCGCGAGGCTGCCTCGCGGCGGGGCGTCGCGGGCGGGGGGGCGCCCCCCGTGTCGCGCACGGGACGCGGGGCGTCCCGGGGGCGCGGCGGGAGCGAAGCGCGGTCCGTAGGCTTGACCGCCGTGCGATGGTTCGTGGACGGGATGAACGTGATCGGCACCCGCCCGGACGCATGGTGGAAGGACCGGCACGGGGCGATGGTGCGCCTCGTCCGCCTCCTCGAGAACTGGGTCGCAGCCACCGGCGAGGATGTGATCGTCGTGTTCGAGCAGCCGCCCCGACCGCCGATCTCCTCGACCGTCGTCGAGGTCGCCCATGCTCCTCGCCCGCGCCGCGACTCGGCCGACGACGAGATCGTCCGCCGCGTGGCCGCCGAACTGCACCCGGGCGAGGTCCGCGTCGTGACATCCGACCTGTGGCTGGTCGACCGCGTGCACGCGGTAGGCGCGACCGTCGAGGCGGCCGACTCCTTCCGCACGCGGATCGAGGCTCTGTGATGGCTCCCGTGACGCGATACACGCGCAGCGGCGAGGCGAGCATCGCCTATCAGGTGACGGGCGAGGGGTCGCTGGACCTGCTGTTCATGCCCGGCTGGATCTCCCAAGTCGAGCAGCTTTGGGAGCTGCCCGCCGTGCGCCGGTTGATGGAGCGTCTGACGGTCTTCAGCCGCTTGATCCTGTTCGATCGCCGCGGGACGGGCCTGTCCGGCAGCGTCGGCGGCTCGCACACGCTCGAGCAGGAGGCGCGCGATGCGCTGGCGGTGCTCGACGCGGTCGGCAGCGAGCGCACGGCCCTGTTCACCTACGGCCTGGGTGGGCCCGTCGGTGCAATGCTCGCCGCGGAGCGGCCCGAGCGCGTCGGCGCGCTGATCATGTACGCCTCGATCGCACGCACCACGTGGGCCCCGGACTACGACTGGGCGATGACAGCC
The DNA here is from genome assembly GCA_963706615.1 of uncultured Solirubrobacteraceae bacterium. Lineage (GTDB taxonomy): Bacteria > Actinomycetota > Thermoleophilia > Solirubrobacterales > Solirubrobacteraceae > Palsa-744. The sequence goes on from OY970163.1 coordinate 473,344, forward strand.
GAGGATCGCGCCGAGTGGACCGAGCGCAGCGTCGCCACGTGGGGCGAGGTCGACGGACCAGCGCTGCCGGTGTTGGCGCCTTCGATGGCCGACGACGCCGCGTTGGCCGCGTGGTTCGCTCGCCTGCAGCGCCTCGCCGCCAGTCCGGGCGAGGCGCGCCTGCTGCTCAACGCGGCAGCAAACCTCGACGTGCGCGAGCTGCTGCCGGCAATTCGCGTACCCGCGCTCGTAATGCACCGCGCCGGAGACAACGCCTGGGACCCACGCCACTCCCGCTACCTGGCCGAGCACATCCCGGGCGCGCGCTATGTCGAGCTCGACGGCGCGGACTCGTTCCCGTTCGTCGGCGACAGTGATGCGATCGTCGAAGAGATCGAGGAGTTCCTGACCGGCGGGCGCGGCGGCGGCGAGCTCGCGCGTGCGCTGCTGACGGTGATGTTCACGGACATCGTCGATGCGACGGCTCATGCGGCCAAGCTCGGCGACGGGCGCTGGCGCGACATGCTTGCCCGCCATGACGAGGAGGTGCGCAAGGAGCTGCGGCGCTTCGCCGGCCACGAGGTCAAGACCGTCGGCGACGGCTTCCTGGCCACGTTCGACGGCCCCCCCTCGCGCGCGCTGCGCTGCGCGCTTGCGATCACGCAGTCGACACACGCGCTGGGCATCGAGGTCCGCGTCGGCATCCACACCGGCGAGTGCGAGCTGATCGGCGACGACGTCGGCGGCATGGCCGTGCACATCGCCTCGCGCGTGAGCGACCTCGCGGGCGAGGGCGAGGTACTCGTCTCGGGCACCGTCTTCGGCACCGTCGTCGGCGGTCCCTTCACGTTCGACGATCGCGGCTTTCACGAGCTCAAGGGCGTCCCCGGGCGCTGGCCGCTGTTCGCGCTCGGCGGCTGACCAGGGCGCTGGCCGCTGTTCGCGCTCGGCGGCTGACCACGGCCGGTCGCCCTCAAGGAATACGATCACGCCGAGCCGCACGCTCTCGCCGAGCGCCCGTCACGCTCGTCGGCGTGGGCCCGGCGGAGGATCGTCCCGGGAGAGTCGGCCGAAGAGGAGCGCAGGTGACCGATCCAGAGCAGCAGCCCCGCAGCGCCCTATGAAGATCCGCGCCGCACTGCTCGAGCAGTTCGGCCAGCCGCTCGTCGTGGGAGAGCTCGAGCTCGCCGAGCCGCGAACGGGCGAGGTACTGGTGCGGCTCGTCGCGTGCGGCGTGTGCCACACCGATATGTACACGGCCTCAGGCGCTGACCCGTCGGGCTATGCCCCGACGGTGCTCGGGCACGAGGGGGCGGGCGTGGTGGAGGCCGTCGGCGAAGGCGTCCGCGACTTGGCGCTCGGCGACCACGTCGTCACGCTGTTCTCGCCCCAGTGCCGCGAGTGCATTCACTGCAAGAGCCCCCGCACGAACCTGTGCCTGGCGATTCGTGAGCAGCAGAACCAGGGCTTCCTCCCCGATGGCAGCACGCGCCTGTCGCGCGGCGGCGAGCCGATCAGGCATTTCATGGGCACCTCGACGTTCGCCGAGTACGCCGTGATCCCCGAGATCGCGCTGGCGAAGGTCAACGCCGACGCGCCGCTCGATCGCGCGTGCCTGTTTGCGTGCGGGCTCTCGACCGGGCTTGGCGCGGCGATGAACACGGCCAAAGTCCAGCCGGGCTCGACGTGCGTGGTATTCGGAGCGGGAATGGTCGGGCTCGGCGCCGTCGCGGGGTGTCGCCTGCAGGGCGCCGAGCGGATCGTCTGCGTCGACCTCTCCGAGCAGCGCCTGGAGCTCGCGCGCGGCCAGGGAGCGACCGACTGCTGGCTAGCCGACGAACACACCGTCGAGCGCGTGCTCGAGGCGACCGACGGCTTCGGCGCCGACCACACCTTCGAGGCGACCGGTCTCGTCGACGTGATGCGCGAAGCGGTCGAAGCCGCGCGCATGGGCTGGGGGCTGTGCACCGTCGCGGGCGTCGCCGGCAAGGGTGAGACGCTCGACGTCGTCCCGCGGCTGCTGATCACCGGGCGGCGCGTGTGCGGCTCGTCCTTCGGCGGCGTCAAGGGCCGCGATCAGGTGCCCGAGCTGGTCGAGCTCTACATGCGCGGCGAGATCGACGTCGACCCGTTCATCTCTCATCGCATGCCGCTGGAGCAGATCAATCGCGCCTTCGAGCTGATGGAGGCGCAGGACGGCATTCGCTCGGTGCTCGAGCTGAGCGCCTGACGCTCGTAGCGCCTGCCCCGGCCGAGCGTGCGCTGGTATGGTCGCCGCATGGAGCCACTCGGTCCGACCGGTCCCGCGCTCGAGCTCGCGCAGGCGCTGCGTTCCAGAGGGGTTTCGGCGGTCGAGCTGCTCGACGCGTGCCTTGCCGCCGTCGACGAGCGCAACCCGGCGCTGAACGCCGTCACCTGGCGCGATGACGAGCAGGCGCGCGTCGCCGCGGCCGAGGCCGACCGGCGGCTGGGCGACGGCGATGACGCACCGTTCCTCGGCGTCCCGCTGCCGATCAAGGACCTGACGCCGGTCGCCGGGTGGCCGGTCACCTACGGCTCGCATGGCGCGCCGGAGGGCCCGAGCGAGCGCAGCGAGCTCGTCGTCGACGCTCTCGTGGACGCCGGATTCGTCCTCTGCGGGCGCACGAACACGCCCGCCTTCGGTGTGATCACGGCCGCCGAGAACAGCCGCTTCGGGATCAGCCGCAACCCGTGGGACACCGACCGCACGCCCGGCGGGTCCAGCGGCGGCGCGGCGGCGGCCGTCGCCGGAGAGATGTTCCCGATCGCGCACGCCAACGACGGCGGCGGCTCGATCCGCATCCCCGCCGCCTACTGCGGCCTGGTCGGGCTCAAGCCGAGCCGCGGCCGCGTGCCACGCCTGGCCCAGAGCTGGCTTGGGGCGGTCGTCGAGGGCGTCGTCACGCACACCGTGGCCGACTCCGCCGCCGTGCTCGACCTGATCTCGCGCGCCGATCCGCTGGCCTGGTACAACGCCCCGGCCCCAGCGCGTCCCTTCTTCGAGGAGCTGCAGGCCGCGCCCGGGCAGCTGCGAATCGGCCTGATGGCGTCGGCCCCGCTCGGCATCCCCACCGATGAGGCGTGCATCGCCGGAGCGCGCGCGACCGCGGTCGCATTGGAGGGCCTCGGCCACGTCGTCGAAGAGGTCGAGGTGCCGACGGTCTCCGAAGAGATGATTCCCTCGTTCATCGTGCTCACCCAGGGCGGCCTGGCCGACTACGAGGGCGTCGACTGGTCGGCGACCGAGCCGCACATCGTCCACCAGCGTCAGCTGAGCGGCGAAACGGGCGCCTACGATTACGTGCTGGCCGCGCGCACGCTGGAGCTGCTCAGCCGCCAAGAGGTGGCTCGCTGGGGACGCGACTTCGACGTGCTGCTGACGCCGACCTCGGCGATCCTCCCGCCCCAGGCCGGATCGATCCTCGCGGCGCAGCACGCCGCGCCCGAGGCACCCGTGCTCGACGTCGTCGCGAGCGTCTCGTTCACGGCCTTTGGCAACGTGACCGGCCTGCCCGCGATCAGCCTGCCCCTGCACCGCACCGACGACGACGTCCCCGTAGGCGTGCAGCTCACCGGCGGGCCATGGGACGAGGCCACGCTGATCCGGCTGTCGGCGCAGCTCGAGCAGGCGCTGCCGTGGGCGGGGCGCCGCCCTGCGATGTGCGGCATCGCCTAGCGAACGTGGCCTTCGAGCAGATCACGACCGAGGTCGCCGACGGCATCCTCACGATCACGCTGAACCGTCCCGAGCGCCTGAACGCGTGGACCGCCACTATGGGCCGCGAGCTGATCGAGGCGTTCGACCAGGCCGACGCCGACGACGAGGTCCGCGCGATCGTGATGACCGGAGCCGGCCGCGGCTACTGCGCCGGCGCCGACCTGGCGGCGGGCGGCGAGACATTCGACTACAAGGCTCGCGCGGGCGAGGCTTCGCTGCTCTCGGAGACCGGCGGCGGCGTGCCGCGCGACAACGGCGGCCAGTTCACGCTGCGCATCTTTGCCTCGACCAAGCCCGTCATCGGCGCGATCAACGGTCCCGCGGTTGGCGTCGGCGCGACGATGACCTTGCCGATGGACGTGCGCCTGGCGGCCGACGACGCACGCATGGGCTTCGTCTTCGCGCGCCGCGGCATCGTCCCGGAGGCTTGTTCGAGCTGGTTTCTGCCCCGCGTCGTGGGGATCAGCCGAGCGATGGAGTGGGTCTCCACGGGCCGGGTGTTCTCCGCCCAGGAGGGCCTGGATGCGGGCCTGTTTCGCAGCCTGCACAGCGCCGAGGAGCTGCTGCCGGCAGCGCGGGCGCTCGCGCGTGAGATCGCCGACAACACCGCGCCCGTATCCGTCGCGCTGGCGCGCCAGATGATGTGGCGGATGCTCGGCGCCGAGCACCCGATGGCCGCGCATCGCGCGGACTCGCGCGGGATGCTCGCCCGCGGCCAGTCCGCCGATGCCGCGGAGGGGATCACCGCGTTCTTGGAGAAGCGACCCGCACGGTTCAGCGATCGCGTCAGCGACGGCCTGCCCGACATCTTTCCGGGCTGGCGCGAGCCCGCCTTCGAGTAGCACGCGAACGCGCCGCTAGGACGGCGCGTTCTGCAGGATCGCGTCGCGCGGTACGCGCGAGCGCGGTATCCCGATCCCGTCGCACAGGCGGATGCACGGCTCGTAGATCGGATGAAAGCCCAGCAGCTGCGGGATCGTCACGATGCCGTAGCCGCGGCTGCGAAGCGTCGCGATGATCTTCGGATAGGCCGCGAGCGTCTGTCCGCGCGGGCCGCCCCCATCGTGGGAGATGATGATCGAGCCGGGGCGCACCTGCGCGAGCACGCGCTGCTCGATCGCCGCGGTGCCTGGCTGGGTGTAGTCGCTTGGGTCGACGTTCCACGTCACCGTCGCGAGGCCGAGCGAGCGTGCCGTGCGGGCGACCTGCGCGTTCACGTCGCCGTAGGGCGGGCGAAACACGCACGGCGTGTAGCCGCTCTGCGCGCGAATCGCCACCAGACCTTTCTCCAGCTCGCCACGCACGTCACGCGAGCGCGTGAGTTCGGGGTGCGTGAACGTGTGATCGCCCGGCACGTCGCCTTCGCGCAGCTCGCGCAGGATCGTTTCGCGGTAGGCCGCGGTGACCTGGCGCCCGATCATGAAGAACGTCGCCGGCGCCCCACTGCGCGCGAGCATGCGAACGAACGCCGGCGTATCGGTGGCCGGTCCGTCGTCGAAGCCGATCGCCACCTCGCGCCGCGCCGGTCCGCCGCGATAGACCGAATCGCCGTGGCTGCGACAGCCGACCACGCGGTAGAGAGGTGGTGTGCCCTGCTTGGCCGGAGCACCGGCGATCACACCGACCAGTTGCTGTCCGTCGCCTGGAGCTCCCTGCGAACCGAGCGCACCCGCGCCATCCCCGCCGTCCGAGAGGGCGGCCGCCAGCAGCGCGATCGTCGCCACGACGGCGAGCAGTGCGGCGACCTCGCGCAGCGTGCGCGCGTGAGCGGGATGCAGCGAGGACACGGCGACGTCCCACCGCCTGGCACCCTGCGAGAGCGCCGAGCGCACGAGCGACACCCAGCCTCAGCCGAGGACCAGCTCGGCGATCGTGCGCAGCGCCGGCGCGTCCGCGGACACGAGCATCGTCGTGACGATCGACTCGCGCCACTTGGCCAGGTCGTCGCGGATCTTCGCTGCAGGCCCGACCAGCGACAGCTCCTCGATCAGCCCGCGCGGGATCTTCGCCCCGGCCTCGTCCTTGCGGCCGCTCAGGTAAAGCTCCTGGATCTCCTCGACCTCGCGCTCATAGCCCATGCGAATCGCGACGTTCGCATGGAAGTTCGCGCCTTTGGCGCCCATGCCGCCGAAGTACAGGGCGTAGAAGGGCCGCAGCGAGTCGATCGCGCCGTCGACGTCGTCGGAGACGATGAACGGGACCGTCGCCGCGACCTCGAACTCCTCCGGCCTGCGCCGCGCGCCCGGCCGCGAGAAGCCCTCGTCCAGCGCCGCTCGGTTGGCGTCCTGATGAGTCGGCGAGAACAGCATCGCCAGCCAGCCGTCGCACAGCTCCGCGCACAGGGCCACGTTCTTCGGCCCCTCGGCGCCGAGGTAGATCGGGATGTCCTCGCGCAGCGGGTGGATCGAGGACTTCAGTCGCTTGCCGAGCCCCGTCCCGTCGGGCAGCGGCAGCGGGTAGTGCGGGCCGTCGCTCTGCAGCGGGGCCTGGCGCGCCCAGATGTCGCGCAGGATGCCGACGTACTCGCGGGTGCGCGCCAGCGGCTTGGCGAACGGCATGCCGTACCAACCCTCGACGACCTGCGGGCCCGAGACGCCGAGCCCGAGGATGAAGCGCCCACCCGACAGGTGGTCCATCGTCATCGCCGCCATCGCCGTGGCGGCCGGCTGGCGCGCGGACATCTGCACGATCGCCGTCCCCAGCTTCAGGCGTTCTGTCGACGCACCCCACCAGGCCAGCGGTGTGAGACAGTCCGAGCCGTAGGCCTCGGCCGTCCAGATCGAGTCGACGCCGAGGCGCTCGGCCTCGGCGATCGCCTCGGCCGCGCCTGGTGGCGGGCCGCCGGCCCAGTAGCCGGTGTTCAGTCCTAGCTTGAGGCTGGCAGTCATCGCACGCTCGGTGCCGCAGCCTAATGGATCTGCTCGGCCACGCATCGCGCGTCGGATGCGGCGACCGCCAATGCGTCGGGCACGGTTTTGGCCGACTCGCGGCGCGCATCCGCCGAGGCGATCGACTCGGGGTCCTCGAGGCGGTGTGACAGCGCGAGCGCGACGAGCGCCAAGAGGATCAGCGCGACGCCGTAGACGTCGGCCGTGTCGTGCAGGCCGAAGCGCGTCACTGCGATGCCGGCGGCGAGCGCGGGCAGGCTGTACGCGAGATAGGAGACGACGTACACCGACGCGACGAGCGCCGCGCGCTGGTCTTCAGGAGCCCGGTTGCTCACGGCGCGAAAAGCACCCGCGAAGGCCGGCCCGAAGCCGAGCCCCGCCACGCCCGTCGCCACGAGGAACAGCGCGGTCGAGCCGTCGCGCAACGCGAGCAGCGCGAGCGCGACGCCGAGGATCAGCGCGACCAACCCACCGCGCGCGGCCGTGCGTGCGTGCGTCTCGCGCAAGAAAATCGACGTAGCCGAGCTGATGCCGGCCATGATGAATATCGGCAGACCCCCGGCGACGTGGCTGCTGTCGTACAGCACCTTCGCCGTCAGCGACGGCCCGAGCGAGAGGATCAGGCCGCCCAGCGCCCACGTGGCAGTGAGGCAGGGGATCGTCGCGTAGAACGCGCCGCGCAGCGACGGCGGCACGGCGACCTCGGGTCGCAGCGACTGCGCCCATGTGCGCTTGCGCTGCACGGTCTCCGGCATCGCGCTGGCGAGCAGTGCCGCGACTGCGAAGGCGGCGAGCAGCAGCCAGTAGACCAGGCGAGTCGGCTCAGGCGCGAACTGCACGAGCAGCCCGCTGCCGAGCGCTCCGGCGGCCAGGCCGCCCATCGGTGCGGCCGCCGCGAGCAGCGCGCCAAGACGCGGCTTGCCCGGCGGCTGCAGGTCGATCAGCGCCGCGCTTATCGCGGCCGTGGCGATCCCCGTCGCGATGCCCTGCACGACGCGCGCGGCGAACAGCCATAGCACGCTCTGCGCCTCGGCGAACAGGAGCATGCCGACGATCTCCAGCGCCAGCGCGAACAGCAGCGTGGGGCGCCTGCCGAGGTGGTCCGACAGCGAGCCCGTGACGATCAGCGCGCCGAGCAGCCCCAACGCATATACGGCGAACACGGCCGTCAGCACGATCGACGAGAAGCCCCACTCGGCCTGGTAGACGATGTACAGCGGCGACGGCGCGCTGGATGCGAACAGCAGCAGCGCGAGCGTCGCGACGAGCAGCCAGAACGCCGGCGCTCGACCGAGCCGCCGGCGCGCGACGGAACCCTCTGAGACGGCGATTTGCTGCGACAAGCGATCGAGCTCCGCTGGTTGATGGGTTGCGCGTCTAACCTAGCCCGATGGCCTACAAGACCGCGGACGCCCGTCAGGGGCTGCTCGACACAGTAGCGACGAGCATCGAGCAGCTCGGCGAGGCGCTGGCCGCGCTCGGCGAGGCCTACGAGCAACTCGACGACCAGAGCGCCGAGCGCATGGAAGAGCAGCTGTTTCGCCCGGTCCAGCTCGCCTACGGGCGCGCCCAGCGCACCTATTCGGGCTTTGCCGAGCGCCACCAACTCCCCGGCCGCGCCTTCGCCCCGGCGCCCGCCATCGCGCCATCGGGGGGCGCACGCGGCTTCATCGACAGCGCCACTTCGGCAGCCGCAGCAGCCGACGCCACGCTCGCCGAGCTGCAGGACTCGATGCTGCCCGTCGACGTCGGCGACGCCGAGCTGCGCGACGGGCTTCGCGAGGTGCGCGAGCTGCTCGGCGCGCTGCACGGACGCGCGCGCGAGTTCCTCCGCACCCTCGGCCGCTAGCGGGCGGGCGGCGCAGGCGCTGCGACCAGGCGCCCCCGACGCCGCGCAGCAAGCCGCGCGAACACGGCGGTCAGTCGGCGCGTACGAGCGCCTCGCCGGTGACCTGCGCGAGGCTCGTGCATCCGCTCAGCGCGAGCGTCAGGTCGAGCTCTGCGAGCAGGCAGCGCAGCACGTGCTCGACGCCGGCCTGGCCGCCCAGCGCCAGCCCCCACACGTAGGGGCGCCCGAGGCACACCGCGTCGGCGCCGAGCGCCAGCGCCTTGAAGATGTCGGCACCGGTGCGCACGCCGCTGTCGAACAGCAGCGCCAGCTCGCTCGGCACGGCCTCGCGGATCGCCGGCAGCGCGTCGAGCGCGCCGAGCGATCCGTCGACCTGGCGGCCGCCGTGGTTGGACACGAGCAGCCCGTCGATGCCCGCATCGACCGCGCGCCGGGCGTCCTCGGCGTGCACGATCCCCTTCAGCACGATCGGCAGGCTCGTCTGCTCGCGCAGCCACTGCAGGTCGGCCCACGTGACCGTCGGGTTGGCGAACTGGTAGGCCCAGTGGCCGATCGCCGGTCCCGGATCCTCCTCGGGCGGCTTCTCCAGCGCTGCGCGAAACACGGGATCGCTGAAGTAGTTGGCGACGCCCTCGCCTTTGAGGAACGGCAGGTAGGCGTTGGCCAGATCGCGCGGGCGCCAGCCGAGAAACCACGTGTCGAGCGTCAGCACGATCGCCCCGTAGCCCGCTCGCTCGGCGCGCGCGACGAAGCTTGCCGCCAGCTCGCGCTCGCGCGGCCAGTAGAGCTGATACCAGCGGCTGCTCTCCCCCATCGCCTCGGCCACCTGCTCGATCGAGTGCGACGCGGCGGTGCTCAGGACGAACGGCAGACCGAGCGCAGCGGCGGCGCGCGCGGCGGCGAGCTCGGCGTCAGGGTGAACGATCGACTGGACGCCCACCGGAGCGAGCATCAGCGGCGCCGGCATCGAGGTGCCCAGCACCGACGTCGCGAGATCGCGCTGGGAGACGTCGCGCAGCATCCGCGGCACGATCCGCCAGCGCTCGAAGGCGTCGATGTTCGCCTGCATCGTGCGCTCGGAGCCCGCGCCGCCGGCGACGTAGCCGTAGGCCTCGGCGCTCAGCTTCTCGCGGGCGCGCTGCTGCAGCTCGGCGGCGGAGATCGGCAGCTCGGGCTTCTGCTCGAGCAGGCCGCCCGCGTAGATCCCGTACTGAAAGCTCGCGTAGTCCGGCGCCGTCGGCGCGCCGGCGACACTCTCGGCGGCGGATGACGAGGCGACGTCGTCGAGCTGCGCCACCTGCTCGATCGCCTCCTGTGCTTGCGCGTCTGTCGGGAGATCGCTCATCGGGGCGACCCTACTCCTCGACCTCGACCTCGTGCAGGCGGTGCGAGTCGACGTCGTAGACGAAGCCGCGCACGAGATCGCGGTGCGGCACGAACGACGAGCGGCGCACGCGCAACACCGACTGGCGGACGTCGGCGTCGACGTCGCTGAAGGACTCGATCGCAAACGCCGGCGCGACGCCCGTCGCCTCCTGCAGCTCGGCGCGAAAGCCGTCGTCGGTGAGCGACAGCATGCCGCAGTCGGTGTGGTGGATGAGCATCACCTCACGCGTGCCCAGGCGGCGCTGGGAGACGGCGAGCGAACGGATCATGTCGTCGGTGATCACGCCGCCCGCGTTGCGCAGGATGTGCGCCTCGCCGTCCTTCAGCCCGAGCGCCGTGAACACGTCCAGGCGCGAGTCCATGCACGTGACGATCGCCAGTCGCCGCCGCGGCCGCACGTCGAGGTGCTCGGCCGGCAGCGAGCCGGCGAACGCCCCGTTGTTGGCGAGCAGCTCGTCGATCGCGTCCATCGTCGGCGCAGCCTAGACACTTGGCGCACCTCGCGCGCGGCGCGCCTGCGCTCAGGTCGACTCGCGCTTTCGCAGATAGCGGGCGAGACCCTGAAAGCTCTGCTCGGCGGGGAGCGCCTGCACGTATGCGCCGGCCGTCTCTCCCGCGCCGGGCCTTGCGCCACTCCCCGCTGCGCCCGCTCCCGCACGCAAGCGCAGACGCGCGACGAAGCTGGCTTCGTCGCGCTCGGCCGCCCACGTCTCGACCTCGTCGAGGTGCTCGCGCAGCTCGGCGAGGTGCGCGTCGACATCGTCGAAGGCGCCGAAGTGCGTCACGGCGAGGCTGCGCGGGCGCCACGCTTCGATGACCTCCAGCGACGCGCGCCACGCCTGCAGGTCGATGTCCGGCGGCGGCGTCGGCGCGAGCACGCGTCCGGCGCCGATGCGCACGCCGGCGATGTCGCCGGCGAACGCGCGCCCGCTCGGCTCGTGCAGGTACGCGACGTGGTGCGAGGCGTGGCCAGGCGTATAGGCGACAGCGAACGGCCCGAGGCGCTCGCCGCCGCGCAGCACGCGCAGCCGCTCGGCTGGCACCGCCAGCACCTCGCCCCACAGTCGCTGCATCCGCTCCGCATACAGCCGCCCGGCGCTCTCGAGCAGCTTGCGCGGATCGGCAAGGTGCGGCGCGCCGCGCTCGTGCACCCAGATCTCTGCGTCCGGGAAGCGCTGCGCGAGCGTGCCCGCCGAGCCAGCGTGGTCGAGATGGATGTGCGTCAGCGCGATCGCTCGCGGCGGGTCGCGATCGAGTCCCGGCAGCAGCGTCGCCACGCTGCTGCTCGGCCCCGGGTCGATCAGCACGTCGCCGACGCGCCATGCGCCGATCACGTGCTCACGCCCGAGGTGCAGCACGTCGATCAGTTGCGGGTCGCCGTCGCGCAGCTCGATCTCGTCCATCGCGAGGACGATTAGCACACGGCCATGCTCTCTCCGTGCGCCGACCGCTGTGCCGCCATGCGAACGCACGACCGATCATCAAAAGAATCGTCGCCAGCGGAAACATCGTTAACACGACGTCGCCGGGCGCACGCCCTAGGATGGGTGCCGTGGAGAGTTCAGCCGCCGCCGTCACCGGGAGCTTTGGCGACCTCGAGCGCCATCGACGCGAGCTGACCGCGCACTGCTATCGCATGCTCGGCTCGCCCTTCGAGGCCGAGGACGCCGTCCAGGACACGCTGCTGCGCGCCTGGCGTTCGCTCGATCGCTTCGAGGGACGCGCGTCGCTGCGTTCGTGGCTGTACCGCATCGCCACGAACGTGTGCCTGGACATGCTCGACGCAAAGCAGCGCCGCGCACGCCCGATGGACCTCGGCGAGGCGCGCTCGCCGGACGGCCCGATCGGCGAGATCCTGCCCGAGACGACGTGGATCGAGCCCGTTCCCGACGTGCTCGTCGTGGGAGACGGCGACCCGGCGGCCGTTGCGGAGTCCCACGAGAGCATCCGCCTGGCGTTCGTCGCCGCGCTGCAGCACCTGCCGCCGCGCCAGCGCGCGGCGCTGATCCTCTGCGAGGTGCTGCACTGGAAGGCCGCCGAGGTCGCCGAGCTGCTGGACACGAGCGTCGCCGCCGTCAACAGCTCGCTGCAGCGCGCCCGCGCGACGCTCGACAGCGCCGAGATCGCCGACAGCGGGCGCGGCGGCTCGCTCAGCGACCGCGACCGCGATCTGCTCGGGCGCTACGTCGACGCCTTCCAGCGCTACGACATGGATGCGCTGACGTCGCTGATCCACGAGGACGCCACGCAGTCGATGCCCCCGTATGAGCTGTGGCTGCGCGGGCGCGAGGACATCTTCGCCTGGTGGGTCGGCAAGGGCGCCGCCTGTCGCGGCTCGCGCGTGCTCGCGGCACAGACCGCCAACGGCTCGCCGGCGTTCGCCCAGTACAAGCCGCGCGAGGACGGCGGCGCGGGCTATGAACCGTGGGCGCTGCAGGTGCTCGAGCTCGCCGACGGCAAGATCGTCGAGCTGACGTTCTTCCTCTCCACCGACACGATCTTCCCGCTGTTCGGCATCCCGCTGCAGTTCCCCGGCTAGCGCCGGCACGCGCCCGAGCGGTCATGTGCGCAACACATCGTCAAGGCCGGCGAAGGCGATCAGCGCACACAGCTGCGGCGAGGCGCCGCTCAGCCGCACCGCGCAGCGGCTGCGGCGCGCGGCGAGCGCCAGGCGCGCGAGCGCGTCGACGGCGACTGCGTCCGCCTCGACGCCGGCGACCTCACAGCGCAGCACGTCCGACGTGCTTCGAGCCAGCAGCGTGCACGTGCGCTCGAACAGGCCCGGCAGGTCCTCGCGCCGCAGCGGGGCGCGGATCTCGATGCTGACGCTCCGCGGGGCCCGGGCGGCCATCTGCCGTTGCGCGCGTCGTGCCCGCTAACCCGCCTCCATCGAGCCGCGCGGGGGACGGTTGGGCGGCAGGGCACCCTCGGGCGCCAGGTGCGCCGAGCGCTTGGGCGACGCGAGCGCCAGACAGATGACGATCGCCGCGCCGACGAGCGCCGCGCCGATGTAGAACGCCACGTGATAGCCGCTCGTGAGCGCGTCGGCGAGCGGCTTGCCGGCGTCGGTGAGGTGCTTGCTGTGCGTCGCCGAGGCGGTTGCCAGGACGGCCAGGCCGAGTGCGCCGCCGACCTGCGCGGCCGTGTTGACCAGGCCCGAGGCCAGGCCGGCGTCCTGCGGGGCGACGTCGGCCATCGCGAGCGTCATCAGCGCCGGAAAGGACGAGCCGACGCCGACGCCGAGCAGCAGCATCACGGGCAGCACGTCGGTCGCGTAGCTGCCGTGCACGGGAATGCGCGCGAACAGCAGCAGGCCGGCGGCGACGAGCACCATCCCCGGCAGCAGCGTGCGCCGCGCGCCGAAGCGCATGATCAGCCGTTCGGAGTAGCGCAGCGAGAGCGTGCCCATGACGACCGTCGTCGGCAGGAACGCGAAGCCGATCTTCAGCGGGTCGTAGTGCAGCACGCGCTGCAGGTACAGCGAGCCCAGGAAGAACGTGCCGAACATGCCCGCCACGAGCAGCGCCTGGATCGCGTTCGCGCCGACGACGTCGCGCGAGCGAAACACGCGCAGCGGCATCAGCGGCAGGCGCGCGGTCGCCTCGCGCACGACGAACAGCACGAGCAGCGCCAGCGAGCCGGCGGCGAAGCCGAGCGTCGTCGCCGAACCCCAGCCGTGTTCGGCGGCCGGCGAGACGATCGTGTAGACGCCAAGCATCAGCGAGCCGACGATCAGCGCCGCCCCGGGCAGGTCCGCGCCGCCGCTCAAGCCGATCCCCCGCCCGTCCTGCAGCAGCCGCTGCGCGGCAACGGCCGTCACGAGGCCGATCGGCACGTTGATGAAGAAAATCCAGTGCCAGTCGATCGCCTGTGTCAGCACGCCGCCCGCCAGCAGCCCCACCGACCCTCCGGCCGAGGCGACGAAGCCATACACGCCGATCGCCTTGGCCTGGTCGCGAGGCTCGGGGAACATCGTGACGATCATCCCCAGCACGACCGCCGAGGTCATCGCGCCGCCGGCCCCCTGCACGAAGCGCGCGACGACGAGCATCCCCTGGCTCTGCGCCAAGCCGCACACCAGCGAAGCGACCGTGAACACGGCCAGGCCGCCGAGGAACACGCGCTTGTGCCCGACAAGGTCGCCGATGCGTCCGGCGAGCAGCAGCAGCCCGCCGAAGGCGATCAAGTAGGCGTTGACCACCCACGCGAGGCCTGACCCGGAGAACCCGAGGTCGGTCTGGATAGACGGCAGCGCGACGTTGACGACCGTCACGTCCAGGACGATCATCAACACGCCCGTGCACAGCACGTACAGCGCCAGCCAGCGGTTGTGGTCGGTGTCTGTGCTGGTCATCGTCGGCGTCTCCTCGTTGCTCGCTGTGGGTTGGGTTCGTATTACTTTTTGATGATCGGTTTTCGGCCGAGTCGGTCTCTGGCCGAGCATTGCGCTGCCGGCGGCAGTCGCTTTTCAGGAATGTCGACGGCGCCGCCTCGCGAAACTCATCGGTCCGGAACGGTCGCGAATCGTTGCGCGAGCTTGCGACGGAACTCTTCGGCGCGTCGCTCGTCCGCACCGGCCTGCGATCTGGCGGTGACCGATGAGCTGCGCGACGGAACATCGTCTTATCAACAAAGACCAGGGCGCGCCAAGCGCCTGGCATCCAGAGCGCCGGCTGCGCCGGCCCGACGAAAGGAGCAGCGATGTTCGCGAGCACCGAGGCGTTCAGTGGCTTTGCGGTCGACGACATGGAGGCGGCGCGCGCCTTCTACGGCGACACGCTCGGCATCCGCACGTCCAGCGAGCACGGCCTGATGACGCTGCACCTGGCGGGCGAGCGCCCGACGCTCGTCTACCCCAAGCCCGACCACACGCCGGCTCAGTACACGATCCTCAACTTCAGGGTCGACGACGTCGAGCAGGCGGTCGACGAGCTCGCCACGCGCGGCGTGCGGCTGGAGCGCTACGACGGCTTCGAGCAGGACGAGCGCGGGATCTTCCGCGGCGGCGGTCCGTTCATCGGCTGGTTCAAGGATCCCGCCGGCAAGGTGCTTTCCGTGCTGCAGGAGCGCGAGGGCTGACACGAACGCGTCGCTTTGCTCGGACGGGTGCTCAGCGCCCGGCGAGCGGCGCGACGTAGCGCAGGAACGGATCCACCGAGAGCGCGTGACCGGTCGCATGCTCGACTAGCGCGAGCGTGTCCAGGCGCCGCCCGTGGCGGTGCACGTGCTCGGCCAGCCAGGCCTGGATCTCGGCGACCTCGGCGCGGCGAAGCGCGTCCTCGCGCGGACCGATCGCCGCCTCCATCGCCTCCCACAGCTGCGCGGCGATCAGGCAGCCGAGCGCATAGCTGGGGAAGTAGCCGAAGCTGCCAGCGCCCCAGTGCACGTCCTGCAGGCAGCCGAGCGCGTCGCTGCTGACGTCGACGCCGAGCAGCCGGCGCATACCGTCGCGCCACGCCGCCGGCAGGTCGGCGACGGCGAGATCTCCTTCGATCATCGCCAGCTCCAGCTCGAAGCGCAGGATGATGTGCAGTGGGTAGGTCAGCGGATCGGCGGACACGCGGATTAGCGATGGCTCGACGCCGACGAGCGTCGCGTGCAGGTCGGCGGCGCTCACCGCGAAGCCGCCGGCGCCGAGCTCGCCGGAGAGCACCTCGGCGAACGCGGCGTTGCGCGCGACGTGGTTCTCCCACAGCTTGCTCTGTGACTCGTGGATCGACATCGAGGTGCCGCTCCCGAGGTTGGTGCGGTCGAGCGCGGGGTCGATCTGGCGCTCGTACAGCGCGTGGCCGTACTCGTGCAGCGAGCTGAGCAGCGACTCGACCTCGCCGTCGCCGTAGCGCGTCGTCACGCGGCTGTCGCGCGGGCCGACCCAGGCGGTGAAGGGGTGCGCCGAGACGTCCACGCGCCAGCTCGCATCGTCGACGCCGACGCGGCGCAGCGTGCCGGCAACGGCTGCTTCCTGTGCGGCCACCGGGATGTCGAGCGAGCGCTTGGGCGAGTGCTCGGCAGCCTCGGCGACGAGCGGCGCGAGCGCGTCGGCGAGCGCGGCGAACAGGCGGCGCAGGTCGGCGGTGGCCAGGCCGAAGTCGAAGTCGCCGAGCAGCGCGTCATAGGCGCTCTCGCCGCGCTCGGCCAGGCACTCGCCGTGGGCGCGCGCGAGCTCGACGTTGCGCGCGAGCGCCGGCGCAAACGCGGCGAAGTCGTCGGCTTCGCGCGCGGCACGCCAGCTCTCCTGGCCCTGGGCGCTGGCCTGCGCGAGCTCGACCGCGAGCTCGGTTGGCACGCGCCGCGCGCGCTCCCAGTCGCGGCGGGCGATCCGCGCGATGTCCGCGTCGAGCTCGTCAAGACGCTGGCCATCGAGCTCCGACAGCCAGTCGCCCACCTCCTGCGACGTGGCGCGTTCGTGTGTCAGGCGCGCGAGCGTGCCGAGCTGCTGAGCGCGCGCGGGCGCGCCGTCGCCGGGCATCATCACGAGCTGATCCCAGGCCGCGAGCATCTCCACGGCCGAGAGGTCTGACAGCTCGGCCATGCGGTCGCGAAGTTTTTCCAGCGCGTTCATCGCGCTGAAGGGTAAGCGCGCGCCAGACGGCAACGTGCCGCCTGAGCTGCCGCAGCGTCGATCGGCGCAGGCGTCGACCGGCGCTCGAAGACGTGTCGGCCAGGCCCTCCCCGAGCGGACCGGAACGCAGCCGCGAGAGGCCGCGCGAGCGGTCCGTCCTCGCTGTCGTAATAATCCGCGCATGCGAACGATCCAGTTGGGCACGACGAGCGACCTCCCGGGTCGCGCATGAGCTATGTCCCACCCCAGGAGATCCTCGAGCGCTACGCCAGCGTCCTGGTCGACTTCGCGCTCGGCGGCGGGCGTGGGGTCAAGCCCAACGAGGTGGTACGGATCGCCGCTTCAGAGAGCTCGAAGCCGCTGTACGCGGAGCTGGCCAAGGCGGTGTGGCGGGCGGGCGGCCACGTGATCGCGGCCTACGAACCAGACGACGATGCCGACGTCAACCTCTCGCGCGACTTCTTCGAGCTGGCCAATGAGGAACAGCTCGACCACTTCAACAGCCAGTACTTCCGCGGCGTGGTAGACGAGATGGATCACCAGGTGTCGGTGCTCGCCGACAGCGACCCGCGCGCGCTGGACACGGTCGACCCGGCGAAGATCATGCGCCGCGGAGCCGCCATGCGACCGCTGCTGGACTGGCGCGGGGACAAGGAGAACGCGGGGCACTTCTCCTGGACGCTCGGTCTGTACGGGACGCCGGCGATGGCGGGCGAGGCGGGGATGAGCACGGAGGAGTACTGGGAGCAGATCATCCACGCGTGCTTCCTGGACTCCGAGGACCCGATCGCCCGCTGGCGCGAGGTCGCCGAGCAGGTGTCACAGACGCGCCACTGGCTGGACGACCTGGACATAGAGCGCGTGCACGTCGAGGGCGAGGACGTCGACCTGCGCGTCACGATCGGCGAGCAGCGCAGGTGGCTGGGCGGCCGCGGGCGCAACATCCCGAGCTTCGAGACGTTCACGAGCCCGGACTGGCGAGGAACCGAGGGTTGGATCTTCTGCAACCAGCCGCTGTACCGCTACGGCAACCTCGTCAAGGGGATCAGGCTGGGCTTCACCGACGGCCGCGTGACGGAGGCGAGCGCACAGGAGAACGAGAACGTGCTCACTGAGATGATCGCGACGGAGGGCGCGGACCGCATCGGCGAGTTCTCGCTGACCGACCGGCGCCTGTCGCGAATCACACGCTTCATGGCGCACACGCTGTACGACGAGAATGTCGGCGGAGCGTTCGGCAACACGCACATCGCCGTGGGCCGCTCATACCAGGACGCCTATGCTGGCGACCCGAGCGAGGTCCCGACCGAGCGCTGGGAGCAGCTTGGCTTCAACGACTCGACTGTGCACACGGACATCGTCTCCACGTCAGACCGCGTCGTCACGGCCAAGCTGCGCGGCGGCGGCGAGCGCGTGATCTACCGCGACGGCGAGTTCCAGCTCGACTAGCGCCAGCGAGATGCCGGCCGCCGGCGCGACCTATGATCGGGCGCGATGAGCGGCGAATCGGCGATCTTCGCGCGCGGTCTGCTGAGCGGGCAGTCGGCGCTCGTGACGGGCGGCGGCACAGGGCTGGGCAAGGCGACGGCGCTGGAGCTCGCGCGCTGCGGTGCGACAGTGACGATCGCCGGGCGCCGCGACGACGTGCTCGGCGAGGCCGCCGAGGAGATCCGCGCAGCGGCCGGCGGCGACGTGCACACGCTCGTCGGCGACGTGCGCGAGCCGGCCGACGCGCGTGCGCTGATCGCCCGCAGCTTGGAGGCAGCCGGGCGACTCGACCTGCTGGTCAACAACGCCGGCGGGCAGTTCTTCAGCCCGGCCGAGCTGATCGCGACGAAGGGCTGGCGCGCGGTCTGGCGGCTGAACGTCGACGGCATGCTCAACATGTCCGAGGCGGCGCACGAGCTCGCGTTCGGGACAGCCGCAGGCGAGACGGGCGGCGTGAGCGGCGAGCTGGCCGCGGGCGGCGCGATCGTCAACGTGACGCTGTCTCCGCACCACGGCATGCCGGGCATGGCGCACTCCGGCGCCGCGCGCGCGACCGTCGAGGCGCTCACGCGAGAGCTCGCGTGGCGCTGGCAGACGTCGGGCGTGACGGTCACGGCGATCGCCGTGGGCACGTTCGACACGGAGGTGATGGTCAAGTACCCCGCGGCCGTGCGCGCCGGGATGTCGCGCTCGGTTCCGCTGCAACGCACGGGCACGGTCGCCGAGCACGCGTGGCTCGTCGCGCTGCTCGCGTCGCCGCTGGGCAGGGCATTCAACGGCTCGACGGTCACGCTTGACGGCGCGCGCGACAACTGGTTCGGCCCGTGGCCGCCGCCCGGGTTGACCGACGACGCGGGCGACGTGCCGGTCGAGGAGCGGCGGTAGTTCTCCGCGCCTGCCGGTAAAGTAAGCGCCGCGCGCGGGCGAAGTGTTTTGGTTGCACGGAAGCCTTCCAAGCTTCAAGAGCGGGTTCAATTCCCGTCGCCCGCTTGACTGGATCACGTTGCTTGGAGGACGCGAACGGCCGGGATCATCACCTTGGATCGGGGGTCGACCGTTGAGCTAGTACGGCGCGCGCGAATCCGGCCCGTAGAGCAGTTCGCCGACGATGGCAGTTCGCGCAAACCACGTCGCATGTGGCGATCTCATCGAGTATCGACTGCCAATTTCGGTTGGCGAGGTTCTTGGCGATATTGAAGTTCTTTTGCCCGAGATGATCGAACTCGAGGACGAGCGGGTCGACCTCGCCACAGTCAATGCAGGGCTGCGCGCGGAAGAGCTTGAAAAGATAGGCGGTCCGTTCCGCGATGAGCGCCCTTTTTCGCTGAACCGCGTTCGCGACATAACGTTCGTGGTGCCGCATGTAGTGCTCTCGTTTGTAGGCGGCTCTGCAGGCGCGGCAGTAGTTGTCGCGCTGACCGCGCGCCTTGCGGCGCCAGGCAAAGTCCGAGGCTGGTTTGGCCTCTCCGCAGCGTCCACATCTTCGGACCGAGTCGACCTGGGTCGTCACGAACGTATGTTCCCACCTCAACCGGACGACGCTGGCCGGGCGTTGGTGGCAATGTCCGTAGAATCATCATGCTCCACGGGGAGTGGCGCAGTCTGGTAGCGCACCCGGCTGGGGGCCGGGCGGTCGCAGGTTCAAATCCTGTCTCCCCGATTCCTTACCGTTCCGCGAACACAAGCGAACATGGGCGAAAACCCCCGAAAACGCTGAGCCTCGCGGGACGCCGTTCGCGCCTGTTCGTGGCTGTTCGTGGGGATTGGGACCGCAAACGGACCGCAGAATCGGCGCTGCGGTCCCTTTTGCGGTCCCTTCGGAAGCCTGGGACGGTCCCAGCGTCATAGCCGCGCTCGCGCGCACAGAGCGCTGGCCTTCGTGCCGAGCCCGGTTGCGATCTTGACGAGCGTGTCGAACGTGATGTTGAACTCGCCGCGCTCGATGGCGCCGAGGTTCGAGCGCTCTAGGCCGATCAGCCGTGCAGCCTTTTCCTGGCTATGGCCGCCCTGTTCACGAGTGGCCCGGATCGCCTTGGCGAGTTTTTGGTTCGCCGCTGATTTCTTAGGAGGCATGAGAGGCAGTCCTTTCTGCGGCTTGGATGGCCCCCGCCAGCCGCGTGATTGACAAGTCGAGCCCGGCGGCAATGCGCCGGAAGTTCGTCCAACTCGGCGCGGAGTGAGCAAGTTCGATCTGCGCGAGCGTGCCGACCGTGAGGCCCGCGCGACGGGCGAGCGCTTCGCGCGTCAAGCCTTTGCCCTCCCGTAGCCGGCGAATCGTCGCCGAGAGCACGGGGTCAGGTTCGGAGCGTGGCATCGCGTCGGGGCTAGCCGGCGCTCACGACCTGTAGGCGGGGAGGCTCGGCGTCGGCGGCGTCGCGGCGCTGCTGATAGGCGTCCATCGCTCGCTGTGCGCGCGCGATGGCGCGGCGCTGGCCTAGCTTGGTGTAGACGGTGGCGATCAGATAGCCGCCGTCGTCGTGGCCCACCATTTCAGCGGCCGTCGCCGGGTCAAGGCCGAGCCCACCGTCCTCGATCGGATCGACCATCCACTGAATCGCGCGGTGCTTTAGCTCGTAGAACTCCTGGCCGGGCATTCCCGCGCCAGTTCTGACCGCGTTCCACAGCGAGGACCAGTTGCTTCGCCGCATGTAGCCGCCGCGCGGCGACGGGTAGACGATCTCGCCGTGGCGCTCATCTACGACCCGCCCCATGCGCGGCATCCGCTCCAGGTGCTCGCGGTAGGCGGGGCTCATCACCACCCAGCGTCCGTCGTCGTCCTTCGGCCAAGTGAGCTTGCCCGTGTCGAGGTCGATCTGACGGCGGACGTGGATCAGGTTCTCGCCAATGTGCAGCTCCGGCCGATGCAGCGCGAACACTTCGCCGGGGCGCATCGCCGTCTCACCGACGGCGAGCGTCGCTCCCTCCAAGACAAGTCCGTAGGTCGGGACGCGACGCGTCTCGTTCAGAGCCGACGTTCCATGCCTTCCACACGGGCGCGAGCTTGCCGGCTGAGCCGATCAGGTAGCTGGCCTCCCCCGCGAGCTGATGCTGCTGAACGAAGGCGGCGACTGTCGCTGCGCTGTCGCCGTGCGGATCGACCGAGACGGCCACGATCGCTACGCGCTGGCGCACCGCCGGTGTCATCTTCGCGTAGGCGTTGTGCAGGTTCGAGGCGATCAACGGGCAGACGTCGGGGCAGTGCGCGTAGAGGAACGTGACGAACACGGCCTTGCCGCGTTGCGCGGCGAGGCTGAAGCTCGACCCGTCGTAGTTGCGCAGGGTGTCGAGGGCCGGAGCCGGTTGCGGTGGGGACAGGGCCACGCCGTCGAAGCTCGAAAGCTTTGCGACCGCGGCGTTTCCGGGGAGCGCCGGCTTGCTGGCCCCGCCGGCGAGGAGCAGAGTCACACCCCCGAGGATCGCGATGATCACCGCGATCGGCAGGGCGAGCCTCACGAGCGGGCTGTGAGCGGGAGGCACCGCCTCACCCGTGGAGCCAGGGCTGCTCATCAGGATTTTGAGTATCGCACCGGGGCGCGAGCTCGGCGCTGGACCCAGCAGGTATGGTGCGCGGCGGCGATGACACGGTGCTGGTAGCCCTCGCGTATCTCATCCCTGCGCTGGCGCTCTTTGCAGTGCTCGTCTGTCGGCGCTATCCGGGGGAGCGGGCGCTGCTCGCGGTCATCGCTAGGCGGCGCGACCGGCGCAGAGGTCCACGATTGCGCTCGACTGTGCCTCGCACCTTCCCGGCAGTGCTGCTGCCCCGCGGCGGACGTCTGCTCGGGTGCGCGCTCGCGGTGCGCCCCCCGCCTGCAGCTCGGCTGGCCCTGCTCTAGTCGGCGCGCGCCCGAACCGGTCGTGCGCCGGTTCACGCCATCTCAGCTCAGGAGGACCAATGTTCATCGATCCCACCACGATTCGCCGCGCGCGGACGAGCTTGATCGCCGTGCGCCGGGTCGCAATCCTCGCTGCGGCGCTGCTGCTGTCCTGTGGCGCGTGGCCGCTCGCTGCGAGTGCTCACGGCATATCCGGACGCGCGAGCCTGCCTGTGCCCGCCTGGCTGTTCGCATGGGTCGCGGCGATCGTCCTCGTCGTCTCCTTCGTGTTGCTGTCCACGATGTGGTCGCGCCCGCGCCTTCAGGAAGTGCGCGAGCGTCGACTGTTCGCATGGCCGCGGTTCATCGACACGCTGGCCGGACTGATCGGGCTTGCACTGTTCGCGCTGGTCATCTACGCCGGCTATGACGGCGTTAGCGCGTACACCGCCAACTTCGATCCCACGTTCATCTTCGTGATCTTCTGGGTCGGCGTTCCGCTCTCAAGCGCCCTGCTCGGCGACTGGTTTAGCGCCGTGAGCCCGTGGCGCGCGCTCGCACGCGCGCTGCGCTGGAGCGCCGGCCGCGCCGGCCTGCGCTGGCGGGTACCCTTGACATACCCCACCTGGCTCGGGCGCTGGCCGGTGGTCGTGGGACTCGTGTGCTTCGCATGGCTGGAGCTCGTCTACCACGACCACGACAATCCGGCGCTGCTCGCGTCGCTGTCGCTTGCCTACTTCGTGCTGATGCTCGTGGGCATGGCGTTGTTCGGCATCGAGCGGTGGAGCGAACGCGGCGACGCCTTCGGTGGCTACTTCGGGCTCTTTGGACGGCTCGCGGCTGTCGACGCGCACGACCGCGCGCTGTGGCTGCGTCGGCCCCTGTCGGCGCTGAGCTCGTTTGGAGGCGAGTCGGGTGCCGTGGCGCTCGTGCTCGTGATCATCGGCGTCACGACCTTCGACGGAGCGTCCAACGGCGTGGTTTGGAACACGCTCCAGCCCCATGTGCAGAGCTTCTTCTCGGGTCTTGGCCTGGGCGAGACACCGTCGGATGAGCTGGCCGACACGCTTGGCTTGCTGCTGGCGATCGTGGTCGTCGTCGGCTTCTACTGGGTCGGGGTGCTCGGGATGCGCTCGGTATCGCCGCGCTATGACGCCCGCTCGCTGGCAAAATCCTTTGCGCACACGCTGGCGCCGATCGGCTTCGCCTACGTGCTCGCGCACTACTTCTCGCTGCTCGTCTGGCAGGGGCAGGCGATCGGGTATCTGGCCTCAAATCCACTCGGACACGGCACCGACTACTTCGGCACGGCGCACTGGCACGTCAACTACAACTTCATCGGCTCGACCGGGATCTGGTACGTGCAGGTGCTGGCTCTGGTGACCGGACACGTGTGCGGGCTGGCCCTCGCGCAC
Source organism: uncultured Solirubrobacteraceae bacterium (assembly GCA_963706615.1). GTDB lineage: Bacteria > Actinomycetota > Thermoleophilia > Solirubrobacterales > Solirubrobacteraceae > Palsa-744. The sequence continues at coordinate 496,462 of OY970163.1, forward strand.
GATCGCGCGCTGGCGACGTATCGTGCTACCGAGGAGGCCGTGCGCTCGCAGTACTGGATGCTCGTCGTGATGGTGGGCTTCACAAGCCTCGGCCTTTGGCTGCTGTCGGCGGTGAATACTTGAGATCGGGATGACAATGCTCGTGATCGCACACATCGGCAAGATTCCCGTCGAGGAGTACGCCGGATTCGTCGTTCCCGTGATCCTGCTCTACGCCTACGGACGGCAGTGGAATCGTCGGCGCCGCCGGGAGGTGGCGCGCCTGCCCGGCCCTGCCGAGCCGCTGGAGGAGAAGACTGTGGAGCTCGTCCTCGCTAGCTGGGCGGCCGCCAAGCACGGCGAAGTCGGGCGCGAGCAGGTCGCGCTGATGTATCCGCCGGGGCCAGATGCGGTCACCCCCGCCGAACTGGCAGAGCGGATCGGCGCCGATCCATCGAGCGTGACGCGGCGTCTGGAGGATCTTGCGGATCTCGGCTACGTGGAATACGACTCCGACGACGGCGATCAACGCGTCTGGCTAACGGGCGAAGGCATCAGTCTCCTCAACGCCACCGAGGATGCGCTGCTCGCTGCGCTGGACGATGGCGTCGCTGCGTCTAAGGAGCCCGCAAGCACTGGATAGGAGCCCGCGTTTCAGGAGTGCGCAGCCGTGGCCGAAATCGTCTCGGATTGGGCGTCGGCCGCGCCGGCCTTTGGCCGAACGTCGCCGCGCAGGAAGCGCCAGACCGACAGGCACATGAGGATCGTCACGATCACCGCGCTGGACACGCAGTACTCGCAGATGTGGTGGATCGAGTAGAGCTCGCGGTAGGTCAGGTAGGCGCTGAAGCCGAAGCCGATCACCGTGAAGGCGACGGTCGCAAAGCGCGAGGTCTCGCTCTCGCGTACGAGCAGCGAGCCGAGGATCGCGATGTAGCCGAGCAGCCCGATCAGCGCCACCGGCACGCCGGCCAGTTTGGAGTATTCCGAGGTCTGCACGATCTCGCAGCCGCCGCCGTTGGTGCCGCATATGGGCTTGATGCCGGCGTAGTGGATGTACGTCAGATACGACGCGACCGCCAGACCGAGCGTTGTGAGGACGATCAGCGCGATTCTCAGGGTCTTGGCGCTCATTCGCTCACTTCAGCTCGGTCGGGCTCGTTCGGGACGGTTTGCCGGCGGAACGTCATGGGCAACTTGTACCGGCTTGGAGACGGCTCGTCCAGTGTGAGGACACGGCCATCGGGCTCCCTTGCGCTGGCTTCGTCTTCCGGTCGTCGCCACGCTCACCCCGCCTCGGCATCGGGGGCAATGCGTCGAACGGTCGGGGTTCGATCCGACATGCGAACTAGATTCGGCGCCTCAATGTTCGTTGCGGTTAGAACCTGCGCCTTAGGTCCGAGTTGCCCTCAGCAGCCCGGTCCGGGCAGCGGATCGGCGGACGTCGTGCAGCCGCGTGCCCCTGGTGGAAGCTTCTAAGCGTGTCGGCCACTGGGGCCATTCTCGGACTTCGTTTTTCTCAGACGGTCGATGTCAGTGCGGTCGCCACGGCGGTCGCTGCGCTCGCCACCGTTGGGCTTGCGATCACCACGGCGATACTCGCGCGGGGTACGAGAAGGGCAGCGATCGCCACCGAGAACGAGGCCGCGATCACGCGCGAGCAAGCGCAGGCGACGGTAAGACAAGCTGAGGCGACCGCCATGATGGTTGAGCTCACAAAGCTGGAGGCGACCGACGGACGCCGTCCCATCATCGTTCCACAGGTAGTTGGCGACAAAGGACAGGGACCCGGGACGGTCGCTCACGGAGGGCTCATTCCAGTGCCGCTGAAGAACGTCGGACTTGGTCCCGCGCTAAACGTCTCCGCAACCTTCAAGAGCCCTCCGGATATAGCCCCACAGCCAATCTCGTCAGAAGGCGACTTCGCGCGATTGCCGGCAATTGGGATTGGCGAGTTAGCAACCGTGGGCCTGAGGACCCAACTCGCGCTAGGCCCCTTGGACTTCGTGATCGAGTTGACCTACGACGATCTAGCCCAGCGAAAGTACTTAACGAGCGCTCGCTGGGACTCGCACGAGGCAGAGTATCGCGCGATCGTGACGCGACCCATCGAGGGGGCGCGCGGTACCGGAGTGACGGATGACTGAGTCACTTACGACTGGCTTGGAAGGGCGGCCCGCCAGGAGGTCTCAGTGATCGAGCGGTGAGTTCTCGCCGTGCCAAGCGGCGCAGACTTAGCACGAGCCCACCAGCGGTCCCGGTAGCGGTGCGCCGCGCAGTCAACGAGGCGGGCATAAAGCAGTTCTTCTCGGCATGGGATCCGGCCTGGCGGTGGGTATTGCTGCTGGGTATTCGCAATCTTCGTGCTGATGCGGGTAGCTTGGGCGCTCTTGCGGCGGCCAAGAGTCCCGAGGGGGCTGGGTGGGATCAGGACGCATACGTCTATGGCCCGCTGATCCACGGGTTGACCGCGGCAGCCGTCAACGAGGCGGCGCAGCACTGCGAGGATCTGTTCGCGGTACTAAAGTTCCTACGCGATCGCTTGGAGTTCGTAAAGCGCATCACCAGCTACAAGCCCGGCCGGGTTACCCAGTTCGGCAGTGGGCTGGCACAAGCCGACGGTGAGACAATCCGCCGCCTGTTCATCGTCCCGTCCAGTGAGGTCGTGAAGGCCGGATTGGCCGAGGCAGAGGCGCCCGACACCGTCGTCGCAGCCGTAGAGGAGGCGGTCGAGCGATTGATCGTCCAGGTGCGCAACATCGCTCAGTGGTACGTGATCTACGAGTCGTTCCACATCGACTACAAGCACGGACTGCAGCTTGCGATGCGGCCCTTCGGCAACCCCACGGACGAGGCGATCGCTCAGCGACAGCAGAGCGTCGAGAGCACATTGGTCGCGTTCACCAGCGAGCCGATCTCGGCGATGCTCAAGCGTCCCGCGCAGCAGCACGGGATGACCTTCCCGAATCTGATCGAAGAGGCCCGGCCCTACCTCAATGAGCTGGTCAGCGAACGCGCGCTGCTGCGCTACCAGATGTCGGGACCGCCGGTGGACATGGATGAGATTGTCGCGTTGTCCGCCAATGTCACACAGCTGCTGCAGGTGGCGGCCGCCAACCGGCTCGCGGTCGGCGATGGTCTTGACGAGCACGGGCATTACCGCTTCCGACTACCCGGCATCGAGCCGTTTGAGCTCGTAGACGTTGTGCTTGCGTTGCCGGAGCCACCGTCGCTGGCCGACTTCGGCACATAAGTGCGACGATGAGGGCAAGCTACGTTTGGGTAGCGGAAGCTCGCCCACACGGTCGGTTCTGACGCGGTGGTGACTCGGATTGGGCCAAGCATGCGCCGCGGCTCCTATCCTGATCTCGTGGCGCAGTCCACGGGCATACGCTCCCAGGCCGCTGCTGAGTGGGTGCGCCGAGAGATCAACCGCCTCATCGACGCCAAACGCGCGAGCCACGACCGGCCGTAGTCCGAGGCTTCTGAGTCCTGTCCTACGCTGCTGGCTGTGTCGGTTCAGCCCTATCCGGATGACCAAATCAAGCGGTTCGGCGAACTCGCCGAGCTGTTTCTCCGCTGCCGCGCAGCATGGCGAGAAGTCACGACCGAAACCGAAGGTCATGCAAGACCCGGTTCGCTCGCCATGCGCGACCAGCGCGAGACGGCCGAGCCCCTAGCGCCAGGACAGCCGCAGGCCGCACTCGTCATCCCTGCGGCGGTCCAACGCTACATGCTGGCAGCGAGCGAGCAGTTTGGTGGACTCGCCGCCCTGTACGAGGCTCAGGAGGTCCTCTACAGCCCCGCGAACCTTTCGCGAAGCCTGATCGAGCACTGCGCGAGTGCGGCGTGGGTGCTCGGAGCCGACAGCGAACCGGCCGAGAACCGCCTAGCTCGCGCGTACCGCGAGGAACTCAAGAGCGCGGAGGAGGCAAAGAAGAATGCAGGCCGTCTGCTGGGCAAGACGCACTCCGAACACCTGCGGCTGGCTGAAGAGTTCAAGCGGTGCAGTGAGGAGATTGAGGAAATCTTCCCCGGAGGATGGACCGTGGACGACAAGGGCCACCGGCTACTTTGCGGCCAGCGCCTGCCAGGGCCCGAGGAGTCGGTCACATGGCTGCTGAGCGAGTTCCTGAGCCGCCCACAGAGCAACGACGTAGGCCGCGGCACGTACGGCTACATCTCGAACATGGCACACCCCACCCTCTACAGAATCTCGGGCCTATGGTCCATCGAGGAGCACAACGGGGAGCGCGTGCCCGTGCTCGACGTAGGGGTCGAGGATCACGAGAAGCAAGCTCAGCTCATCGTCAGCCCCTACTACGAGGTGCTGGCACGCGTCATCACCTATCACGGTTGGCCGGGCGTCCGGCATCGCGAACTCACGCGAGCTATTGATCGCCTGCTTCCCGGCCTATTTCCTGCCGCTGAGGGGTAGGACTCGTCCACCGCCATGACCGTTTCGTGTTTCCGTCTCGCGCAGCGATTCGCGCCGTCGAGCTAGACATCGCGGGGAAGTAACAATGCCCCGAAGCCAGGCCACGCGAGGCCGAACACGGTATGGGTGCGTCCCTACGCGCGTCGGCCTGGCCCTCCCCCGCAGCCATCGTCGGCGGCCGACGCCGACGGTGCAGGCGAGGGCGACCGCCGGCGGGCCCTACGCGACCATGCTGGCTCAGCTAGATACGGCATCGTGATCGCCCGTCGCGGCCGGGCACACTGGCGTCCGCGACGATGCCTTTCGGACAAGCGACGGCGCCTACGGCGACCGGAGCCAGCGGACATCATCCGCCCCGGTTAGGCTCGCGCGATGCCGTCCGGCTCGGCCGTCACCGAAATCGTCTCGCTCATAGCTGCCCTAACGGGGGTAGCAGCCGTAATCGCCTCGGTGTCCAGCGCGAACGCAGCATCTCGCAGCGCCAGGACCGCCGACGACACGCTCGGGTTGATGCGCGAAGAGGCGGACGCCGCGCGCACCGAACGGGCGCGGAGAGCGGACCCGCTGGTCATTCTCCAGGTGGAACCGTCGTTTTTCGGGCCGAGTGAAGCCCACCGTGGTAGCGCTAACGCTTGGCTTCAGAAACGTGGGCGACCGTCCAGCGGAGCGGCTGCTCGTCAATTTTCTCGTGCCCGACCCGTTCTACTTCCAATTGCTTCATCGGGGCGGAACGATCGACAGCGACCGGACGCGCGAGGAGACGGGTTTTACGTCGGAGAGGCTCAAAGGCAGCGAAGAGGGCTGCTTCTACTGGGACGCTGACCTAGGCCCGCTAGACCCGCACGCGGTCAACAAGGTCCAGCGCCTGACGATTCATCCACGCCAAGGCGAGTGGGAGTTGAAGGCCGTCCTGATGCAGGCTGACATTCCTGGCGGGTATCGCACTTGGCGATGGCAGCTAACGATCAGTGACGGGGATCCGTTTACGACGGAACTAAGGCCTCTAGGTGGGCCGGTGCCCCCGATGCGGGCAGGCCTCACTCCGGAGCCGACGAAGGCATGCGAATCCCCAGGTGCCGGAGAGGTTCGCGGGTGACCGGGCCCGCGGCCGATGGGCAGTCAGGGTCGTGCCCGAAGCCACCGCCACCGCCGCCTCCGCCGCCGCCCGCGGCGTCCGAGTCCCGACGAGCTCAGGCGCCTTCCCGAGAGCGACCACACCGGCTGAGCGCCGAGCCGTTTACGTTGACGTTGTGCCCTAGAGAGGCGCTGAGGACCTTTTCTTTGGTAGATGCTCCGCATACGCCAACGTCCAAGCCGTGCGCGACCGCAGAACGGGCGTGCGGCCCCCAGGCAACGGGTGTCGCGGACAGCAGCCCGTCCGCTGCCGATGCTCTAGTCCGCATGGATGACGGTGGCCGTCTCTCTGTATGCCGCGCTCGTGGGAAGCGCAGCCTTGGCATGGCAGGTCGTGACGTGGCGTCGCAGTCGCAGGACGATCGTCGGCGTCACGTTGAGCGTAGGCTGGCATTTCCAGCCGACCAAGCGGGCCTCGGTCCAAGTTCGGATCGTGAACCACGGCGACCACCCGATCACCGTCGAGCAGGTGTCGATCGAGGGCGTCTCGGGAACACAGATTCCGAGCATTGTCGCTCTGGGTGGATGGCGAGGTCTTGTCGTTTCGGCCCTCGACGGATTCAGCGACGGGGCTTTGCTCTCCGAGGCCGAGGCCGAAATCGACTGGTCCCAGCCGGTACAGGCTCGTGTGCTGCTCGCGACGGGAGCCTCGTTCGTGTCGGCACCAGCTTCGGCGCCGCAGTCCGAACCGTAGACGCCAGCTCCCGCTGGCACTCGCTGGGACGCGCCGGGGATTTGGACCGCAAACGGACCGCAGAACGGCGAAAAATGGCTTAGGAAAGCCAACCTGAACCCTTCTCCCCGACTAGGTTGTCGTTGGATGCTGGTGGGGGCTGGGAGTCCCTGGAGGCGCGGAGATCGGCTCTGTAATCAGGGATTCGGAGGAGGCGGGTGCCGAGGGCTGTTGGCTGCCGCGACTCGTATCCGGGCGAGACCGCCCACGGAACCGCCCACGAGGCAGGGCGTGGGCGGTCCAGTCCTGAACGTGCGACCGCGGCCACCTCGTGTGAGGGCTCGGTTTGTCGCAAGATCAAGCTCGCCAAGTCCGACTCGCGACTTCACCAGAGCGGCAGCCGCCCGACTGGCGGCCCGCGGCGCTTCGTCTCGGACTCGCCGCTACGGGCGCCGCAAGTGCGCGCCAACTACCCCACCACCCAGTAGCGTGCTCGACGCTAATGCCATCGTTCCGTCATTTGATCCGATGCAAGCCCCCCGCTGCGGGTGAGGTATCCACTCATGCCAGCTCGTCTCGCTGACGCCACCGCTGTAACTCGTGCCGCATTCGGCCTCGCTCGTATCGGATTCGACCGAGGCCTTGCCGAGTGTCGTGATCTGCTTAGTCGCGTCTTGCCCAGCGACCCTCGTGACGTTCTGGCTGCGCCGCTGGATTCGGCCGAAGGCGGCGTCCCACGAGGGTTCCAAGCGGAGGCCGACATGATTCCGGTCCTCACGAAGTTCGTTCACGCCCGCTGGATCTCAACGCACCCGGCCGAGACCTGGGTAACACTCGAGGAGCAGCGGATGCACAGTCGGATTGCCGATCTCGTGATCGTGCGTCTGGACATCCCAACCTTGATTGCCCGTCGCGACGGCGGGTGGCTGCAGCCATTGCGACTCTCAGAGCTGCGAGTCCTTGCAACTCTGCGTGGTGACCGAGCCACTACGCTCGCAACGGTGGCTGCGCGGGCCAAGCTCGAACCTGACAACGCAACTCGTATCTTGCAAGGCCTCGTGAGAACGGGTTTCATTGCCCGAGAGGGGCCGAGTTATCGCCGACTCGTGCCGCTGTCGGCCCTGGCCCAGCGCGTTGTGTCTTTTGAGGCCAAGCGCTCTGAGCCGCGGCGCGCGCTGGCACAGGCACGCGCACACCGCGCGTGGGCCGATGAAACCTACGTCGCCCTGGACGCGCGTCACGCTGGGCGTTTCGAGGCCTTTGAGGAGCAGTACCGCCGTGCGGGCGTCGGGCTTATTGAACTCGACCGTGCCCGGTCGGTAATTCCCCTGTTCTCGCACGTGCGCCGCCGACCAAACCGACTTGAGGCAAGGCTGATCGGCGAGCAGGCGCTAGGCCGCCTCCTCGGACTGCCAATGGGCGATCGCCCCGAGCTGCGGCTGCCGCACGCGACGCGCCTTCGCGGCGAGTCCGAGCCGGTCGTTAGTGGTGCCGACTCGGATTGGGTGTCGCATCTGCAGTTAGCGAGCCAGGCGAGCTAACCGTCGAGGACTGTCTGCCAGTCGGTGAGGTGCGTCGGCTCAGATCGTTCGTCGAGCGAAACGCCGGCTTCCTCGATGTTGCTCGCCGCCTGGACGGCGGCGCCGACTCGCGAAGTTACGAGGGCGTGCGGGTCCCCTCCGCTGAGCTCAGCGGCGAGCTTCGCGGACCACCAGATGAAATGGCGTCCCGCGCCCGTCGCGTCGAACGCCGCCCCCTCTCCCGGGAGCTCTCCATTACAGAAAGGGCACTCGCAGGCCGCGAAGCCCTCGACGGAGACGATCTCGCTCATCTCCTCCGCGAGCACGAATCCGAGAAGCTCAGGCACGAAATACCAATGCAAGGGTGGCTGACCGCCTCCTCCGCCCGTTGGCGCTGAGCTGCGCTGCATCGAGCCAGCCATCCCCGCTCCGAAAGAGCGAGCGCCGAACGCTGTCATCAGCCACCCCGACAAACCGCTCTGGGGGAGCGCTACTGGTCGTTCGTTCTCCTCCAATGAGCGCACAACGTCGCGCAGGCCGCCGAGTGCGTCGGCTTGATGAAATGGCTTGTAACCTGCTGGTGGGTTCACGCGCATCCGGAGGTAAACGGGCAGCTCGGGTCCCTCGACAAGATCGTTGATCATGGCGTTGCGGGCTTGGAGGTTTGCGAACACTCCTTCGGTCGCCTCGAGTCCCATCAGAAGGTGCTCGCCGTCCACGGCCTGCCGAGCGTCTTCGGCGAAGCGCACAGTAGTGGCCAGCTCGTGCTCGGTCTGGCTCAGGCCGTGGACCATCCACGGCGAGATGAGCGCTGTTGCACCCGCGAGCCGTTGCGCGTCGAGCACGTCGATAACGAACCGCTCGTGGTTGGCGGCGGGGTCGCTCTCAGCGAGGTAGTCGAAGTCGTCTCGTCCGCGGCCGCGAGCGGCGAAAAGGAGATCGAGCCGCGGGCTCTCCGGATCGGCGACAAGGAAGTCGGTCGACGTGGCCCAGTCGGTTGAGACTTTCGTCCAGAATGCGAGTTTCTGGCGTGGGAGGTGGATCGTCGCGCCGATTCGCCAGTCGGGCTGTTTTGCGGCCAGGTCGCTCAGCAGATCGGTGACCGCGGCTGCGGACTCGCGCGCTGGGTGGAGCTGAAAGCCGTATGCGACGTCAGGCACCGGGGCTCTCCAAATCGCGCATCGCGCGCCCCGGGCTGAGGCGCTCGTGAGGCTCGGCAGCGAGGATGCGCAGCACCACTTCCGCTACGTCCTCTGGCCAATCGAACTCCGGTCGAGGGTCCTTTGGCGGGCCAGCGAGAATTCGCTCGTAGAGCGTCTGGACAGTCTGAGCTGGCGGGTCGCCGTCGAGGAACGGATGCTGCCCCGTTCCCGCCTCGTAGGTCGTGAGTCCGACGGCGAATAGGTCGCTTCGCGTCCGGGCGGGCTTTCCGCTCAGTTGCTCGGGCGCCATGTATCGAGTAGTGCCGACCATTTGGCCTACGGCCGTGTGCGAGGACATGTCGAGGACCTTGGCGAGGCCGAAATCGAGCAGCACCGGCCGTCCCCATCCGCCGTCTCTCAACGCGACGTTGGCGGGCTTGATGTCACGGTGGATAATCCCGAGGTCGTGAATCTCGGTGATGCCCGCGAGTAGGCCTGTGAGCAGCTGGCGAAGCGCCTCTCCAGTTGCGAGCTCGCGCTCGACGTGGCGGGCAATCGATCCTCCCGGGATGAACTCACAGTCGAGATACTGCAGTTTGTGGCCGGACGCTTGGAAGGTCCCGGCACCGTTGAAGCCGACTACGTTCGGGTGGTCGACCGCACGGAGCGACGCAATCTCGCGGTCCCAGAGATGCGGAGGCATGTCGACGCGATGTATGACCTTGAGCGCCCGCTCTTGGTCCCCGCGTAGGGCGCGATAAGTGGTGCCGAATTCGCCTTGACCGAGAAACTCGAGCTCGTCGAAGGCGCCGAGTCCTTCCGTGATCATCTCGGGTGTGATTTCGATCTTTGTCATGTTGGTAGAGGTCGGGCCACTGGAATCCTAAGTCTAAACCGAGAGCCACGCCTGCGTCTGGTTGCCGATTTGGAGGATCAGAGAGCAGCCGTCGACCCCCCGGGTCCCGGCAGGGACTCCAATAGGAGCCCGCGCGTCGCCGCCCCTTCGATGGTGTACTCGTACTCGATCGCGCGGCCAGGGGGCGCCACCGCCTCGTGGTCGAGGCCGCGCTCGCCGTAGAGCAGCAGCACTGCTCGCTGTAGCGACGGACCGTCGAAGAACTTAACTCGCATGAGGTCGAGGATCCCCCTTCGCTGACAAATTGCGACTGGGCGGAGACACAAATCGCACAGTCCCGAGAGGGCCGTGCATCTAGTCTGTGCTTCCTGCCAGCCTGTGGAGACCGGGTGCTGGTTCCGGTCGGAAGGGCCGGTCGATCGGCCGTCGCTGGCAGGAAGGGTTCTTGCTGTTGGTGCTGTCCGGTTGGTCGGGTTGGGTCCCGGGCTGGTGACGGACTGACTCGTAGTCTGTCTGTCGGCCGTCGCTCTGGCCTGACCGAACGTCCGTTGTGTCGTCCGCCACCACCCGGGACCTTTGGCGTGACCTAATAGGAGCGTGGCAACCGCCCCCAGGAAGGCCTGTCCGCCCGAGGTCCACTTCACCGAACCCATCGATCGAAGGGACGTACTGGATGATTGTGATCGGAGCGGATGTCCACAAGAGCACCCACGCCCTCGCAGCCGTCGACACGAACACCGGGCAACTCCTCGACGAGAAGGGAATCCCCGCGAAGGAACTCGGTCATCTCGACGCGCTGCGCTGGGCACACGAGCTCGACACCGAGATCGTGTGGGCAATCGAGGACTGCCCCGACCTCTCCCACCACCTTGAGAACGCGCTCATCAGCGCCGGCGAGCGCGTGATCCGCGTCGCGCCAAAGCTGATGGGTGCCTCACGCCGCGGCGAACGCGAACCGGGGAAGTCCGACCAGATCGACGCCCGCGCGATCGCCCGAGCCGTTCTCCGTGAGGGCATCGAGCGCTTCCCAGCCGCGTTCCTCGACAAGGACGCCGTGGAGATCAGGCTGCTGTGCGATCACCGCGAAGTGCTCGTCAACGAGCGGACACGGCTGATCAACCGGCTGCGGATCAACCTCGTGATCCTCGACCCCGAACTGGAGGCGACGATCCCCGCTCGCAAGCTCGACTACCCAGGCCAGCTGCAACGCGTGGCCCGTCGCCTCAGAGCGATGCCACAGACCGCGAGGGTCCGCATCGCCCGCGAACAAATCAAACGGATCGGAGCACTCACCCGCGGCGCAGAGCAGCTCAAGCGCGACTTGCGCGACCTCGTCCGTGTGCACCGCCCCGAGATGCTCGCCGAGACCGGCTGCGGTCCCCTCACCGCCGCGATCCTGATCGGACAAACCGCCGGAGCCGAGCGCTTCAAGAGTGACGCGCACTTCGCAAGGCTCGCGGGCGTCGCACCGATCCCAGTCTCATCCGGCCGCACCGATCGCCACCGCCTCGATCGTGGCGGCAATCGCCAGCTCAACCGCGCGCTGCACGTCATCGCCATCACCCGCGGGCGCCTGGACCCCGGGACACGCGCCTACCTGCAGCGCAAGGAAGCCGAGGGCAAAACCCGCATCGAGGCAATGCGCTGCCTCAAGCGCCACCTCGCGCGGCACTACCACCGAATGCTCGCCGCTCCAGCAACTCCGGCGTTGGTCGTTCGCCGGTAGTCGTTGAGGAGTCGTGAGAGAAGAACCCCACTGGCGGCGACGGACGGGACGTGCTTGATTTCGCCGACGCACGCCGGCCCATGCATCGTCCAGGATGGGCGGCAGCGCCATGGCATCGTCGTCTACGGCAAGATAGGGGTGTGCGCACGGAGCAGATTTGGCGCCACGGGCGGTCGTGGACCGCGTTGATCATCGGCGGTCCTGCCGGGTCGCTATTTGGTTTGTTTCAACTCGGCTCCTCGGGCAATTTGGGGAAGGCGCTACTCGCGGGATTGAGCTTCGGGGTTCTCTTTGGCGCTGCAATGTCCATTTTGATTTGGAACCGTTGGAAGGCCGCCAAGAACCTGAGCTCGCAAGACCGCCGAGCGGTAGCCCGCAGCGTGCTGAAGGGTGAACCCATCGAGGACCCGCGTCTTGCGCCAGCGGTGATCGAGTACGCCGAGGTGCTTCGTCACAGCCAGGATCGTGAACGACGCTACAGGTGGACACTGTGGATCTGGCCGACGCTGACGCTCGCATTGGCAATCGCAGCGACGGTCAACGGCTCTACGCGCCACTCCTTGGTCTTGTGGGGGCTCGTCGTCTTCTGGGTCGCCTTCATGCCGACACAGCGAAGACGAGAAACGAAGACCAGCTCGCGGGCATCCCGCGCCGAGAGTTCGGCAAGACAACTCCTCGGCGACTAGCGCGACACGCGTTTCGCTCGCCCGTCCGAGCGCCCAGCCGGATCTCGAATGAACCCCGCAAATTGCGAGCTTCGCTTGACATAGGAGCAACGGAGTTCCGCTGTGCTTGCAACGATTGCCGCGAAGTCTGACGGCTCGATCGATACGGACGATGAAGAAGAGGCCGTAGGGCGCTCAAAGGAACTCTCGTGGCGGCGACCTCGGACGCCGACTACTGGCAAGGAGCGAGCACGGAGTTGGCGAAGTCTGCGGAATGAGTCGACCATCTCCTGACAAGGCGGCCCTAGGACGTGCCGTACTCGCGATCCGCACCGAGCGACGGATGAGCCAGGTTCAGCTCGCGGAGACCACCGGATTTCGCCAAAGCTGGGTGAGCAGCGTCGAGCACGGTCAGCGAAATCCGAGCTGGAGCAACCTCGTCCGTCTCGCTGGGGGTCTTGGCGTGCGAACTTCGACCCTCGTTGGTCGCGCCGAGAAGCTCGTTTGAGTGCCTCGCACGAGAGGTTTGGACTTCCCGCCGATGTGATAGTAGACTAGGTGGCTCTACGTCAATCAGATGCTCCCGGCGACAGCGCGAACTGCCCCGGGAGCGTGGCACGGAAAGGAAGGACCTTCCCATGCAGCATCAGCGTATTCCAGCGGAGCAGCGCGGCACCAGGCTCTCAGAGGACGAGATCGATAACACCGTGGTCGGCTTTCTGCTCGACAAGCCCTGGTGGCCCTGGAGCCTGGAGGAGATCGCGCGCGAACTCGGTGATCGGCCGGACGCCGAAGATGCCGTAGCCCGACTGGCGGGCGCAGGTCTCGTTCATCGGCTCGGGGACTTCGCGTTCCCGACACGGAGCCTCCGGCGAGCCGGCAAGCTGCGTCTGGACACGATCGATTGAGCTGACCCGCAAGTCGTTGGCCGCCGCGACCGCTTCGCGGTCTATATCCCATGTGAGGACCTATCCCCCCTTTTATGCTCCGATCGCAGATCCGCCTACGCGCGTAGTCGAGCGGTACGTCACGCGAGCGGAGCTGGCTCGGATCATGGGCGTGAGCACGGCGACCGTGGACCGCCTCGTCTCCGAGGGCATGCCGTCGGTGACGTGGGGCCGCCGTACGAGACGGTTCCGCGCATCGGCGGCGATCGCGTGGGCCGGCCGAAAGGCGACGCATCGCATGAGCCTGACGAAGCTCCCTTCAGGCCGCTGGCGCGCGCAGGTCTACGATCCGGCTAGCGGGCGGAACGTGAGCGTCTCGCGCGTGCTCGGGGGGTCGGGAACGTTCACGACTAGGGCCGAGGCAAAGCGGGCGCGCGAGCGGGCGCGGGCGCGTCTGGGCGAGGATCTCGCGAAGCCGGTCACGCTCGCGGCCTTCTGGCAGCGCTGGACGACAGATCCGCTGTTCGCGAGACCGAAGGAGTCCACCAACATCCACAACCGCGAGCGCACGAAGGCATTCGTTGCTCGGTATGGCGCGCGGCCGATCGACGCGATCGACGACAGCGTGGTCGCGGAGTGGCTAGCCGGCGGCTCCCGCAACGGCACGGTCCCGGCGCTGCGGGCGATGTTCAACGATGCGGCCTCGGCGAAGGCGGGGCGAGTCACGCGAAGCAACCCTTTCGCGCGGCTGGGGATCTCCCGTGGTCCCGGTCGCCGATACGAGCAGCCACCGAGCGAGGAGCAGGTCTGGAAGATCATCCGCTGCGCTCGTGAGCTAGCGACGCCGTCGTTTGCCGCATGGCTGCAAGTCGCCGCATTCACAGGTCTGCGACCCGGCGAGCTGGACGCGCTGCGCCGCGTGAACGTCGACCTGACGCGATCGCGCATCCGCGTCGTCGAGCAGTTCAGCGCCGCGACGCGCACGTTCACGCTGCCGAAGAACGGGCAGACACGACAGGCACCACTAACGAACCCTGCTCGCGAGGCGCTCGTCTCGGTGCCGATCGAAAGCGAGTTCTGCTTCGCACCGATCCGAGGCCAACACTGGACTGCTTCGGCGCGTGCCTACCACTGGAAGGCGATCAGGGCAGCCGCAGGATGGGAGGGCAGCCTGTACCTCGCCACCCGCCACTTCGCCGGCTGGTACATGGTCAACGTGCTCGACCTGCCCTCAGAGGATGTAGCGATCGCGCTCGGCCACACAGACGGCGGCGAGCTGGTGCGACGGCTATACGGGCACCGCGACCACGACCGGGCGCTCGATCGAGTTGCCGCCGCTTACGGGCGCACGGCGAGCTTCACGCAAATGCAGCTTGGCACGGAGCTAGGCGTAGCGTCGCAAGTCGCGGATATGGTCGCGCGATGAAGCGATCGGACAGCGCGCGGCCGAGTGTCATCTACGACCCGGATGCCGTCGCGGAGCTACTGGCGATGAAGTCCAAGGAGGAGCATCGCGCGCTGCTCAACGCAGTACGAAAGCTGGGCGAACTCGGCGAGCAGCTCGGACCGCCGCACGTGAAGCCTCTGAAAGGGAGCCAAGCGGCGAGTCTGCGCGAGCTGCGACCACGGCAGGGACGAAGCGACTGGCGCGCGCTCTATCGGCGCGCAGGCGACTTCTACGTGATCCTCGCCATAGATCGGCACAAGAACTTCACGAGCCTGATTGAACGAGCCCAAGCACGCGTCGATCGATACGACAGCGATTGATAAGCGATAAGCCATGACCTATCATGCAGCTATGACCAAGACTCCAAGCCGCTGGCCGAAGGGCGTCAGAGACCGCTGACGAGGTGCTGGATGCTGCCCTGGAGGCCGATCCGCAGTTCGCCGCTGAATGGGAGCGCCTGGCTCTGGCGCGCATGGTTGCCACCCGGCTGATCGCTTACCGCTCCGAGAACGGCATCTCACAGCGCGAGCTCGCGAGGCGTCTCGGCATAAGCCAGCCGCGCGTGGTCGAGTTGGAGTCAGGCGAGAAGAACCCCCAGATCGAGACGCTGATGAAGATCTCCGCAACGACCGGCATCGAGTTCGCGATCGATGTCGTGCCGGCCGGCAAGGAGCCCACGCTCGTCCGCAAGTCCTTCAAGGGCGCGCGGACCCACACATATGCCGGCGGATCAGTGCTCGTCGCAGCGCGCTGAATCGCCGACCGGGAGATACTTCGAGATGGAGCGCGTGAGCATCACGATCGGGCACTTGACGTTCGACCGGGCCAGCTACGACGCCGATAGCGACGTGCTCTACCTCCATGTCGGCGATCCGCGGACTGGCGAGGGTGAGGAGACGCCCGAGGGCCACGTCCTGCGCTACTCGCCAGGAACGGGCCAGGTGGTCGGCCTGACGATCGTGGGTGCGCAGCAGGCGCTGGAGCGCGATGGGCGGCTCTCGATCACGGTTCCCGCGACGATCGAGAAGACAGCGGAGGATTTGGCCCCAGCTCTGGCCGCGGTTTAGCTCCCTTTGGGGGGCGAGTTGGCGGACCGCCCACGAAACCGCCCACGCCCGGCCAAATCGCCCGCGGTCACGCTGTCCAACCTCTGTCTCCCCGATAGAAATGCTGGTGGGTGCTGGGAGGGGCTGGAGGCGTCCTGAGAGGGCAGGATTGGCTCTGGGGATGGGATCGCGCGGTGACACGGCCCTGGAAGGTGGGCCAGCGAGCTGTGCCGCTCTGTGGGCGAACCGCCCACGTACCGCCCACGCCGAGTGCGGATGCTCGCCCACGCTCGTCCGTCGCCCAGCTTTGCGCCGCCAGCCACTGGTCACAGCATCGTGGCGACTTATGGCGTTCGTCGCCTCGCGGGACGGCTGAGCGCCGGTTCAAGCAGCTACAAGTTGAGGGCGCTCCCAAAGCAGCTTGGCCTTGACGCGCTCTACCCCCAATGGCGAGATGAGCCAGGCCGGCATCGACGGAGGCTCCAGCGCGTGGATTCGTCCGCGCGGAAGGAGAGCCTTCAGCGATGCCGAGAGGAAAGAGGTACCCCCCAGAGCTGCTTGAGCGAGGCGTCCGTCTCGCGCTCGAGAGCAAGCGACCGATCGCCCACGTCGCCGCTGACCTGGGCATCCACTCAGAGACGCTCAGAAAGCGTGTGCGCCAGGCTGAGGCCGACAGCGGCAGCCGCACCGACATCCTCACAAGCGAAGAGCGCGAGGAGATCAAGAAGCTTCGGCGCGAGAACTTCGAGCTGCGCCGGGCCAATGAGATCCTGAAGTCGGCCTCGGTGTTTTTCGCCAAGGAGCTCGACCCAGACCGAACGAAGTGAGCCGCTACGTGGAAGAGCATCGCGGCCGCTTCGGGGTCGAGCCGATCTGCCGCACCCTGGACGTGTCGGCGTCCGCCTACTACCAGCGAAAGACCGGGCAGCGCTCAGCTCGGGTGCTCGAGGACGAGCGCCTGCTCGGAGTCATCTCAGAGCTGCACGAGGCCAACTATTGCGCCTACGGCTACCGGCGGACCTGGAAGGCGCTGTTGCGTTCAGGCGAGCAGGTGCCGCGCTGCCGCGTACAGCGGCTGATGCGCGCCCACGGTATCCAGGGCGCCAAGCGTCGCGGCAAGCCGTGGCGGACGACCGTGCCCAATCCAGAAGCCCACCGCCGGCCTGATCTCGTGCAGCGCGACTTCAGCGCCTCGGCGCCGAACGAGCCGTGGATCGCCGACTTCTCCTATCTGCGCTGCTGGGAGGGCCTGGTCTTCTTGAGCTTCGTGGTCGACGTGTTCAGTCGCAAGATCGTCGGCTGGCAATTCGCAAGCCACATGAGAACGACCCTCGTGTTGGATGCCCTGCGGATGGCGCTGAGCACGAGAGATCGGGTGCAGGAGGTTCGCCTCGTTCACCACTCCGATAGGGGCAGCCAAGGCGGATTCAACCGGTGCTCGCAACGGTTTGCTGTGGAAGGGATCGTAGATGCTCGTCGAGCGCCTCGGAGGGCGTGCGCCAGCTGAGCGTCTTGCGTGGCCTGCTGTTTAGCGTGGCAGCGACCGCCTCGAGCTCCTCGGCGGTGTGTCTGGCGAGGTTCGTGCCTTTGGGGAAGTATTGGCGGAGCAAGCCGTTGGTGTTCTCGTTCGTGCCTCGCTGCCACGGGCTTTGAGGGTCACAGAAATACACCTGCAGCCCGCTGTCGATTGTGATCTTTGCGTGTTGTGTCATCTCTGCGCCCTGGTCCCAGGTGAGCGAGCGGCGTAGCTGCTCTGGCAACGTGGTGATCTGAGCGGTGATGGCATCGCGCACTGCTTCAGCTCCGCGCCCGGCGAGAGGCGGGCCGTTCTTCACTCTTGGGCCATCGTGACCGAGCATGGGTGGTAGGTGAAGCAGCATGGTGAACCGGGTGCTGCGCTCGACGAGCGTGCCGATCGCTGTTTGGTTGGCACCGAGGATGAGATCGCCCTCCCAGTGGCCTGGCACAGCGCGATCCTCGGCCTCGGCGGGACGCTCGCTGATCATGATCTGCTCGGTGACGAAGCTCTTGCCACGTCCCCGCACGCGGGCTCTGGGAACCCGCAGCGCCCTGCCGCTGCGCAAGCACGCGGTGAGATCACGCCGAAGCGCGCCGCGGCCCTGCACGTAGAGCGCCTGGTAGATCGCCTCGTGGGAGATCCGCATCGACTCATCGTCGGGGAAGTCGATCCGCAGCCGGTTGGAGATCTGCTCCGGGCTCCACGCGCTCGCCCACTTGCGGTCTTGGCGCATTAGCTTGTTCCGGCCTTTCCAAGGCGCCGTGGCGGGCCCCGGCACCGCCGTCCCGTCCGGCCGGCGAACCCCCCCTGAGAGCCGCTCCTGCACGTACTCGCGCAGCCGCTCGTCAGCGGCGAGCTTGGCGGTCTTCGGGCGACGCGCCATCAGCTCTGCCTTCCACTGCGCGACCGACGCGCGATAGTCGAGCTTGCCGCCGCGAGTGGCTGCGTTGCGACGCAGCTCCCTGGAGATCGTCGACGGGGAACGCCCCAGCCGGCGGGCGATCTCCCGAACCCCGGCGCCCTGAGCCCTGCACATCGCGATCTCCTCCCTCTTCTCGAACGACAGGTAACGCCCCGAGACCGGGGCAAGCATGAACGTTGGCATTCCGCCGCGTTCCCTGAACCAGCGGCTGCCCGCCGCCTGCGAGGCACCGACAGCCAGCGCAGCCTCCTCGCTGCTGGAGCCCTTGGCGATCTCACGCCAAAACAACCGCTCCACGTCCCGACGAAGCGATGGCTTCCCCGGCGACTTCATCGGCGTCCTGCCCGTCAACTCCGTCATCCACCCAGCCGGCCTGCCCATCGACACCTCCACGATCAACGTGTTGCGAGGACCAGTTGAGCTCGCCCAATATCTATCCGGTGACTACACCCAGACGCTCGCCGACCACGATGTGCTCGCCTCGGTCGGCAGCACCGGCGACGCTTACGACAACTCGATGGCCGAGAGCTTCGTCGACAGCTTCAAGACCGAGCTGATCGCTGACCGCGTCTGGCGCACCCGCAGCCAGCTGGAGCTCGCGATCGTCGAGTACATCAGCTGGTTTAACGACAGCCGCCTGCATGAAAACCTCGGCGACCGAGCGCCGGCAGAGATCGAAGAACTCTACGCTGTGAAAATCAGGACAACCGCACCCACATCATGAGAGACAGAACCTACTAATCGAGCCTACGTCGATGCCGGTCCGGCTCATGTCCACGAAACCGGTCCACTCCATAGCGCATGTCGGTCTGCGTTTTGGCGCCGCATAGCAACGCCGGTCTCGCATGTCACGTCGGCCTGACCTAGCGCGCTCGCTGTGCGACCGCCGACTGGCGGTCGAAGGTCTGGAGAACCTCAATGCGAGGACCGCGGCTCGCGCGATGCTGAACGGTCCGCCCCGCGCAAGAGCGGAGCGCGCTTGGCGTGTTGACCAAAGCCCAGCGTAATGATAGGTTCCGAATCGATGAATGCGGCACGCGCTGCATCTCGCTGGCGAACTGGGGGGTTTAGATGACCGTTGAGACGACCGCTGTCTCAAAGCGGCCAACGATCTTCATCACTCATCTGAACGTTGATGGCTACCATGTGGTGCGGCTCGCCGACGTTTTCCGCAAGGCGCAGATTGAGGCGCTGACGATCAACGCGGATAACGACGAACCTCCCGGACGCCTGCTGACCGATTCGATCATCAAGCACTCCTCGGCGTCAAAGCTGCTCCTGGTAGCGATCTCGCCAGGAGCCCTGCTGAGTGAATGGTTCCAGTCGGTCTTGCCCGAGCAGATCCTCCCCACTCTCGAGGACTACATCGACGGCATCATTGTGCTGGACCTCGTCGCACGGCCCTCCCGACCCGGATTGCCCACATATCTCAAAGCGCAGCCCCGCGTTGACCTGCGCGACTACGCCCAAGGAGTCGCGCAGCTACTCGAGCAGGTCGGCTCGAATGGCGACACCACAATTGCCAAAAACAACGACCAACAACGCAAAACGGACTACTTCACTGTGTCAGGGGCCTTCGAGGTGGGACGCCCATCCTCAGAGATGTTCTCCGAGCTAAAGCGCCAGCTATACGATGTTCCATACAAGATTGACCTCAAGTACCTGTATTGGGACGTGCGCGCCGCCTCGCGCTGGCTCGATATCACCCAAAAGTCCCGCTACCTAACGACGCAGACAGCTGTCAATGTCCTCACGCGGCATGCGGACGATCTAGCCGAGCACGTACTACACGGGCGAGACAATGCGGAGGCTACGTTCATCAACTTTGGCGTCGGAACGGGACAAAAGGACTTCCTCATCCTCAAGGCCCTACTCGACCAGCCGGCCGACAACGGCCCAGCGAAGGTGGCCTACGTACCGGTAGACGAGAGCCTGCCGATGTTGCAGATCACGATTGCCGTCTTGGAGGATCTTATGGCCAGCTACCGCGACGCTCTCGCGATCCGCTTCGTGCTCGACGACTTTCAATTCATCGAGCGCTTTCAGCGTTATGTCGCAAAGGAGGAGGAGGCGATCTTCGGCCATCGACCACCGCGACTTCTCGCGTTCATGGACACGCTCGGAAACTTCGACGAGCGTCACATCCTTGGGCTGCTCCGTGAATTCATGTCCGACGAGGACACCCTTCTGCTCGGCGTCGAGCTGATTGGGGACCGGCCCGACGAGGCCCTGATCGCAAACTATTCAGACGACTACATGACGGCGTTCCTAGCCGGACCGATTACCGACGTCTTTGGCCGTACAGAGCCAGACACACCAGCATTCAAATATCAAGTCGTCACGAAGGACCGGCAGTACTCGGTCGTACCACAGGCGGCGACTGTCGTCGGACGGATCCTCAACCGCAACCAGCCGATCGAGATGTTCTACTCGACGAAGTATGACGCCGACGCACTTGAGACCTTCATCCAAAAACAAAGCTTTGACATCGTCGGACGCGTGTTCAGCGAGCACGACCCGCCGAGATACGCGAACTACCTGCTGCGAACAGCGGCGAAAGACACGTAGATGTACGCCGGCACCAGCAGCCGAGTCCGGCGATGATGGCGACGACCACCGTAGCCCGGCCAGCCGGGCCAGACACGCTCACCCCAAGCATCGGCTCGGTCGATGAGGCCACCCGACGATACACCGAAGCCGGGTATCCCGGCCAGTACCTCAATGAGCAACAAGTCGACGGTGCTCAACGCGACGTCGCGCAGATGGTTACGTCAGCGTCGAAATTCTATGAGGTCTGGCAGCGCGTCCAGACGGAGCTGCCTACAAGCACGGAAATCGAAGGCGTAGTCGAGCCCCCCACCATTCGCGTGCAGCTCAAACGCGTCGTAGCGGCTGTTCGCCGACCACGCGACGCGGAGCGAAGACGGCGGTTCACGCGTCTCGTGCAGCTCAACGAGCGTGTCCGGCAAACTACTGAGACCATTGCCGAGGTGCTGCCGGTCATGCGTAAGCAGATCCTTTACGCACGCCACTATGAACGTAACTGCGAACGACTGTACAGCGATCAGCCCGAACAGCGCGACAGGCTCAGAGACGCCGAAGGCATGCGCCTCGAGCTCGAGCAGACGCTGCGCGCCATCGAGGGCGACGTCGAGTCGCTGCGAGCGCAGGCCCAGTCGCTCACGCTGTACGCGCAGACGTTGCTGACGATCCAGGTGCAGCTGCTGACGGTCGTACTCGTCGTATTGACTGCGGCAGGGGTGGCCGCCGCATTCTTGAAGTGAGCTCGGCCTACAGCTGCGGGGCAACGCGGGCGGAGTCAAACGGCAACCACAGTGTCACGCGCCTTGAGCCCAGCGGGCGAATGCACAGTGCTTCTGGAGCGCGCGCTACTACTACTAGGCCCGGAGGGAAGAGTGATCGAGACCGCAAACGGACCGCAGAACGCCGAAAAATGGCTTAGCAAAGCCAACCGGAACCCTTCTCCCCGATTCGTTCGTTGTCCGAGCACAGGCGGGAACACGCGGGAAAATCCGCGAAACGCTGGGTCTCGTTGTCGGCTGTTCTCGCCTGTTCCCGGCTGTTCCCGGCACTGGGGACCGCAAAATGACCGCAGGAGCGGTCCTGCGGTCCTTTCCGCCTTCAGATCAGAACCTTTGACGCAGACCCGGGCGCGTCATATGATCGCCTTCTCGCAGAGCGCCGCAACGGTCATGTCCAGGCCGGCGGCGAGCTTGACGATCGTGTCTTAGGCGCTGACCGCGCCTCGATCGCGGTGATCAGCAGCTCGATGTCGTCCAACGCCTGCTCGCCCTCAGTGCGCGTGATAACGAGCCGCTGGCCCCCGGCCAGGCTGCTCTCGGGCACCTGGTCGAGGAAGGGTTGGTCTACGTGGCCGTTTTTGTGGACAAGGACGTGCCGTTGCGCGAACGCGCGCCGGAGCCGGTTCCACACGTCGGGCGTGACGAGCCCACCGAGGGCGAAGCCCGCGTGCTGGGCGAAGAGGTCACTCGCGTCCTCGAGCCGCTGGAACACGCCGCGCCCTGCCGCCCTCGCGGCCTCCCTCGCCGCCGCGCCGGGAGAACGGTGCGAGAACTCCTCGCGGGCGTAGACCTCGAATCCGGTCACCACGTACTTCACCGCGTCGCCAGCGAGTTTGTCGAAGACCCCCGCCCCCTGCGCCTCCTCTCGGAGCTCGTCGGCTAGCTGATCCTGCAGCGCCAGTGCGCGCCGCTGCGACAGCAGCTCCTCGATCACTGTCGCGGCGGAGTCGCGCGGCCCGCAGACGTAGCAGAAGGCAGCGGCCCCGTACACGCCGTGGTGGTTGCCGCAGGACTCGCACTGGATCGTCCGGCGAACGGCCTCCTCGACATACGTAGGCAGCGTTGTCACCGGTGGCGGAGTGGCCGGCGTGTAGCTCATTTCGATCCCTGACTCACCGGGTCGGAGCCGACGCCCACCGCCGAAGGCTCCGCCCAGCGCGTCCTCGATCATGGCGTGTATGCGCTGGTCGGCCATGGCCTTCGCGGCAGCATCCACTCGCTCACGGGCCCTTCGCGTGATGAATTTCTCCGACTCGCCAGCGTGCCCGCAGTAGGGGCAGTTCATCACGAGGTCATCCGGAAGCGCCTCGCGCTCGGCGATCCCGATCTTGAAGAACCGGTCACACGACGGACACTGGCGACCCTCGTAGCCGTCGCCCGCGCTGGGCATGCCTACCTTCGCCTTGAAGCCCTCGCGCGTGTCCTCGATCTCGGTGATGTCCTTCGGGAGGCGGTCCTTCCAGTTCATACGAAACAGTCAAGCACGACGGCCGGTTGGGGTCGAGACCTCAAAATGTCGAAAGCCCCGCTCCTCGCGGGCCTGCCCATCGAGCCGGTCGCCTCGCTCGATGCGCTTCGGGAGGGTTGCCGAGATCGGACGCCGCATCGCATTCCCACACAGCCGCGGGGAGCGCTACGCACGGGAGGGCTGGGACCTTCCTGAAGGGAGGCACGCATCGACACGCCCATCCCCGAATCTGTCGAGATGCTTCCTTGTGAAGTCGCCTACGACGAGACGACTCGTACGATCACCGTCGGGTCGGGCCGCGTCGCCCCAGTGGCCCGGGAGACCTGGCATTTCGAGGTGACCGGGTATCGCGTGGCGCAGGAGTGGATCGGTCGACGTCTCGCAGAGCCTCGCGGCCGCCACCGCTCCGAGCTCGACGAGATGCGCCCGCTCACGTGGGACTTTGGTCGCCGGCGCGAGCTGTTGACTCTCCTGGCGACCGTTGAGGAGATCGTGAAGGTGCTCACGCCGGCTGCCTCCGCGGGCGCTCGCGATCGGCACGGAAGCACCGGTTGGCCATACGCTCTCAGGACGATGTCCGACCAGGCCCTCCACGAGCTCGACGGCCCACGCGCGAAGCTGGCCCGCGCCGCCCAGCAGGCGCGCGCCCTCGCTGAGCACTGCCGGGTCTACGAGGAGTCGCGCCCGATTCGGCTGGAGTGCGTTTGGGAGGACGACGCCCATATCGTCTACGTTCGGCCTCGGCTCCCGCCGCTCTACTTGGGCCTGATCCTCGGCGAGGTCGTGCACGACCTGCGCTCAGCATTTGATCAAGTCGCTTGGGCGCTTGCATCCGCGTACGCGGGGGCCGCGCTCGAAAAGAACCAAGGTCGCGCGCGCGATCTCGTTCCCGATCGCCAGCACGGAGGCCGCGTTCATGTCGCACCCGGCGCGACCGTACTTCGACCCGGAAGCGCTGGCCGTGATGGAGCAGGCACAGCCGTACAAGAACTCGGGCACTCCGCGGGTCAATCCTCTCGCGATCGTCCAGGACTGGTCGAACAGGGACAAGCATCGAGTGCTCCAGCCGGCGCTCGGTCGGATCGCCCTCGAAGACTTCGCGTACCAGACCGACACGGAGATCGACCAGAACGACTTCGAGATGCTCGCGGGGGACTCCACACTCATCGACCACACGAAGGGGCTGCTGCGCATCCCGGCGCCTCGCACCGCGCGGATCGCGTTCATGCCGCCGCCCGTCCACGTGTGCTTCGCGAGCTTCGTGAACGATCCGCCCGAACCGGCCAACACCGACGACATCAAACGGCTCGTCACGCTCTCCGGGGAATGCCTCGACGCGTTCGCTCGCTTCTTCCCGAACACCGAATGGGAAGCTCGGATCGACAGCTGGATCACGCCCGAGTTGCCCGGGACCTAGCTCACGACTGCTCAGGACGATCGGCGCTCGCCGCAGGACAGACTCACGACACGCTCGCTTAAGCCAGGGCGAAGCGCCAAGTCTTCGGGTCTCGATCAACCATGACAGAGCCCCCCCCTCGGGGAGGACGCTGGTTGGCTGGTGGTGGATCAGGCCGTGAGTCGACGAATCCGCAGATCATGGTCTCCGCCAAACCCAGGGCGGCTCAGCTGGCTGTACGGACGGCCGCGCCCCACCTTCCCCTGGATCGTTCGCCACGCTCAGGGGCCGGGATACTTGTCGTCTAAGTGAGCCGCCTGCTCTCGATCTCCTACCGGCTGTTCGGCGAGCCGCAGCCCAAGGGCGCGCCGCGTTCGCAGCTGCTGCGCTGGATTCGGCGCTTCTACACCAGAATTATGCCGCTCACGATCCTCGCATGGGTCGCCGTGATCATCTGGGCGCCGGGCACATGGGTGCTCGTCGTGGGGGCCGTGAGCGCTCTCATCTGGCTACAGGGCTTCACGTCATTGAGCCTGCGGATACGCCGCGAGGAGGCTCGGGAGAGGCGTGCGGGCGCGTTGCCCGGCTAGTGCTGAAGCGATGGCAGCGCCGCGACCGTGATCGTGACGGGGCCGACAATCACGTCGCCGGGCGTGTCGAAGGTGTAGTCGTAGTGCGCGTCGGCGGTGAGCCCAACTCGGTGACTCCCGGAGTCGAGCTCGATCGGGACCTGCAGGGGGACGCGCTGCGCCTCGCCTCCGAGCAGCCGCAGTCTGCTTTGTTCGACGATGCGACCGTCGAGGATCACGGCGAGCGAAGCCTCGGCCGTCGTGCCCTTCGGCCCCTGATCGTCGAGCCCGACAATCGCCGTTACGAGCACGCGCCCGCGAAAGGTCAGCTTGAAGTGGGCTTCTCGCCCCGGCGTCCTCACCCGGCGTTCGATAGCTGGCAGGACGCACGGGGGCGCGGGCATGCCCGGAAGCGGCAGAGCATTGCACCGACCTTTGGGGATGTCCTGGCGAGCGCGATCGACGACGTAGGTCGCGCCGATGGGAAAGGCGAGCGAGGCCGGCGTCACGGCGCGAGCTCGGAGCTGACGTGGCCCGACGCTGTCGGCGGGAAGCGTGGCGACGGCGTAGGAGGCGCCGCCTAGGGCTAGGAACAGAGCGATGGTCGCGACAACGTTGGCGTAGGTCAGCGAGCTCGCGATAGGACGTAGCCTCACGCCTCAACGGTACGGGATCGGAACGGCAGCTCGCACGCCGGCGCCGGCTATTCCTACGGCGTCATGAGCCGCCCGGCAAACAGCAGCGCGCCTTTTCGATCGTCGCGCAGGAAGAACATGAACGGATGATTGCCGTTGAGGTCACAGCGTCGGGAGATCGGCGGCCGCGCGTTCACAGGCTGACTGCTTCGCATAGCTAGACATGCCTGAGCGCGGGCCCTCAAGTGAGGCCGACCTGGTCACGGGGATACATCTCGACACAAACCCGAGGGGAGACGGGCGACGGTGTGGCGCTGGTAACTTGCGGCCGATGCGTGCACCGCGCCGAGAAATGACAGACGCCGAGCGCGAGTTCTTGGATCGCTACCTGACTGATGATCGTGTCGTCGGCGTGCGTTTCGCAGCGTCGATGATCGAGGTGCAAGTGATCCGCAACCGTGGTGAGGTCGACCTGCCGGAGGCGTTCGGCGGCACACCAGTGGTTGTGAGGGACTTCCCCGAGACACCCGACCCGGCCGCTGGCAACGCGGACCTGGGAGGCGATGGTCCCCCGGCCCCCTCGCGGACCTACTCAAGCGGTTCGGCGGTTAAACTCGCCGACTGCCTGCGCTTCATGACGCCTCGAACGTCAGGTGTGTGTGCGTGAGCGCCCGCTCGATCGGGCATGAGAACGGGACACGGCATCGTTTATGGGCCGAACTTCTTGCGACCGCGATGCCTGGCGAACAAGCGCTGGGCAGTTCCGAACAAGGCTCCAGTGATCGCCAAACCCACGAGATAGACCCAGAACGCAGGATGGCCAAAGATCAGGCGGACGGCCACCGTACCTGTCAGGAGCGGCGGCACGAGGTCAATCGCCGTGTCGACAAGCTCACCTAGCCGCACGGTCCCCACCGGCCCCGTACACGCTCGTGATCAGGGCCAGGAACGCAGCGTGGCAGCGATCGAATTCAAGCCAGCTCAAGTTCACGATTGTGAGTTAGCACCGGACGCAGACGCTTTCGCGGCGTGGCTTGCACAGGGCGGTAGCGGTTTCAACATCGATGAGAGTCGGCTCTCGTCTCGTCGGCTTGTACCCAGTGCAGAGCGTGACTACCTTTGTTTGGTAGATGCTCGCATGTGCCAACGCCCGATCCGCAAGCCCGCAAAGGCCGGGACGCGCCTTGATTTGAGACCGCAAATGGACCGCAGAACGCCGAAAAATGGCTTAGGAAAGCCAACCTGAACCCTTCTCCCCGATTCCATTTTGCGGTCCCTTTGGAAACCTGAGCCGGTCTCAGTCCAAGCTACTGCCCTACGCTGGCCCGCAACGCTCCTGAGGCCTCAGGCGAGCCACTCGTTCTCGATGAGCTTCCGGCGCGCACGATCGCCGGTCGGGCGCCAGCCACGGCGCGTGTCGGGTCGCCCCGGCCGTCTAGTCCAGGGCCGCCGAATGTGCCTGTCCGCCCTCGGTCCAATAGACGGTGTTGTCACCGAGCGCGAGTGAGGCTCCTGCGATGTCGTTGCCGTGAGCGAGCAAGCGCTCGCCTCTGGCGTCGAGTGCGTAAACCCATTCCTGGTGGAACCCCGTCGTGACGTTGACATCACTTGCTGCGACCCACGCGAGAGCGCCGTCCTGCTTGACGACGACGGATTGCACCTTGGCTGGCGACGCTGCCGATCGGAGGGTCCGCCCGGTTCGCAGGTCGATGGCGAGAATGGAGAACGATTCGGGCGGCCCGGAGGAGCAGACGTTGCAGTAGCCGGCTGCTTCGAGAGCCACGGTGGTGCCAGCAAGAGCGCGAGGCGTCTGACCACCCCCGCCGCTGCCCGACCCGGAGAACACGTCACCGAGGACATAGCGGTGCCGCTCACCGTAGGCGCAGCCGAAGATTTGTTCTTGGCCGCCTTCTGCGTAGTAGCTGACGTACACCTCGGCCTGAGAATCTGCAAGCACCACACGGGCGCGTGCTCCGCGCGATACAAGCATGTGTCCCGGCGCGCAGCGCCACGGTCTGCGTCGATGCGTCTGAGCCTCAACAGAAGTCGGCAGGACAGCAAATGCCGCGAAGGCGATGACGCGGACCCATGCTCGGCTCATGTAGCTAACGACACTACTTGGGGTTGTCGAGTTGCGGCTGGCCTGCGGACGCGACCGCCCCGCGCTACGTCAGCCTCGTCGCCGCAGCTCACGGCGCGGAGGGTAAACGCTCTGAATCTCCGTGTGAAGGAAGTTGGGATCGTCGTGGAACTTCGTCGGCGCTCCCGATGTGGTGCGGGACCGCGACGCCGCGATCGAGTTCTACGAGCGCCTGCTCGGGGCTCCCCCGACGATGCTCCCCAACGACGACGAGGCCGCCTGGCAGCTCACGGGCGGCGGCTGGCTGTACGTGCTGCGCGACGCCGACCGCGCCGGCAGGGCCGTGGTGACGCTGCTTGTCGATGACCTCTACGAGCGGCTGGCCGCGCTCACCGCGGTCGGGATAGAGCTCGGCCCGGTCGAAACCGTCGCGGGCAGCACGCGCAAGACCTGGATTACTCGGCGCGGACTGGTTCGTTGCGGTCAACGGGAGCCATTGCGGTCCTTTGCGCGCTCGCGCCGCCGTCGCTCAAAGCGACGAACGCCGATCACGTTTATCCCGGCCAGCAGGATCGCTATCGCAGCAAGGAGGATTCCCCAGTGCATAAGACAAGCCTATACGGTGCCACGTGCCACGCCCGGCCAGTGAGTGTTCCTGGGCGCGGGGGCGAGGATCATCGTCCTGACTGCCAAGCTCCTCGCTCGAACACTCGTCCGTCGTCCTTAAGGTGCTGGCCTGTCGTCCCGATAGTGCCTAGGACACCCTCAGCACTGAACAAAGGCAAACTCGTCGTGAGGCGAGGACGCAAAGCCAGAGGTCTCCAGACGGAGATAGCTCGGCCGCCAGTGGGACGCAAGGAGAGCCCGTTGTGCCTTTGATGCTTCTAAATGGCGAGCGCCGATCATCTGCCAAGTCGCGGGGATCGCTGGCGCCCCGCCCCCGCAATCCAGGAGCAGCAAGCCTCTCGCGGGTGTTCAAGGCCGTAGACCGACCTATCGTCACGTCAGCACCGATTTCCGCGCGATCGAGTGGTGAGAGCAAGCGTCTCGCGCAGGTCTTCGTGGCGACGTGTCTTGTGGTCGGAGCACCGGTCGCGCTTGTCTGGACTCTTCGCGCTGCGGACATGATGACCTCTGCGGTGCTGGGCGTCCTGGTCGGTACTGGAATGTCGCTTGCGACGTCGCGCTTGGCTTGCTGGCTCTGGGAGAAGCGGTCTGCTTCTGAGGATCTCCTGTTCAGCGATCTAATACTGTGGGGCTATGTCCGTCGGCGCCGGTCCGAACGACGACTGGAATCCGCCGTAGAGATGCTTGGCCCCATGGGACGCGAGTCGGACTCCCGTAAAGTGCCGAGCGCCAACCGCCGCGTGAGGCTGCTTGAGCAGCTGGTCTCCTCAGTAGAGAATCGCGACCCCTACCTGCACGGTCATTCGCGCAGGGTGGCACGCCACGCCTGGATGATTGCCAAGCGGATGGGCCTGTCGCGCACGGAAGTTGCTCGAATCAGGACTGCTGCTGCCTTGCACGACGTTGGCAAGGTCCACACGCCGACCACCATTCTGCACAAGCGTGCCGCGCTCAACGACGGCGAGTTCGCAGTCATCATGCGCCATCCCGACGAAGGTGCGGAGATGACGTCCGTCCTTGATGACCCTCTGCTCACCTCGATGGTGCGCCATCACCACGAGCGCCTGGACGGAAGCGGGTACCCGGGCGGCCTCTCGGCCGACACGATCCCGTTGGGAGCGAGGATCATCGCCGTCGCCGACACATTTGACGCGATTACCTCAGCCCGGCCTTACAGAGCGGCGCGCTCGCACAAGGCCGCCTTCGATGTTCTCAGGGGCGAGTCGGGCACGAAGCTCGATCCCGAGGTTGTAAAGGCTTTCTGTGCTCACTACACGGGCCGCAGGACCATCACTCTCTGGTCATTTTTCGCCACCCTTCCCGAGCGGCTGGTAACGATCCTCATGGGCGGGGCGAGCACGGCCGCATCCGCCGCGCAGGCGGTGGCCGTGGCAGCGGTGGTTGGCGCGACTGCGGCCGTGAGCGCCGGCGCCGCGCTTCCCAACAAGCCGCTGCCGCACCACCACGCTGGCTCGCAGATAGTCGGCACGACCAAAGTCGGCTCCAGCGGGCATGCCGCTGAACGGAGAACCGCCCCAATCACACACACCTCGCCACGACTTCGTCGATCCGCCCCTGCGGCGACGGTCGCATCTGTTGCGGCCCACCGGACGGCGTCACCGCTCTCGGCCTCGGCCTCGGCCTCGGCCTCGGCCGCTCAGACCGGCGTATCAGGTGCCACAGTCCGCCAGGTGAGCTCCAACGTCGGGGGGTCTCGGGCGAGCCACACGAGCGGTCAGGCCGGTGCCGAAGCAAATCGTTCCGCGCATTCAGAAGCAGGCGAAAGCACCCAGACCGGCGTCCCGAAAACACAGCCAAGCGCGCCTTCGCATAGCCCGAGCAAGAGCGGCGGGGCTCCCGAAAAGGCCAGCGGGGAACCGAGTCATGGTACGAGCGCAGAAGCCCCAGGACACAACAAGACCGAAGAAAGCCCCGGCAAGAGCGCAGAAGCCCCAGGCCACAACAAGACCGAAGAAAGCCCTAGCAATAGCGCCGAACCTCCGAACCAGGGCAAGACCGAAGAAAGCCCCGGCAAGAGCGCAGAAGCCCCAGGCCACAACAAGACCGAAGAAGGCCCCGGTAAGAGCGGCGAAGCCCACGGAAAAGGCTGAATCACCTGGCTGCTCTTGCTACGCAGCAGGCGACGCCGTGCCGTAGCGGCTCAAGCGCCGCTGCTCATCAGTGCTAGAGGTGAGCCGGGACCACGGGCCACGACCGCCGCACGTCGGTCCAGGAGCCGCTCGCGCGATGAAGCCGCATACTGGCGGCAATATATGCTCAGCCACGACCGACGATGCGAACCACGACCCCATCGTGAATGGCGACATCAATTCGGTTTGCCTCGCCGTCCGTAGTAATGGCGACGCCCTTCCCGTCGATCACGACTGGCCGGACAACACAGCCGATCGTCTGAGCTGCATCTTCGCTGCGTCGCTCTGTCTTCCAAAGCAGTCGCGTCCTAGCCGCTAAAGCCATTAAGTGTCCGTCGAAGCGTCCACTCCATTCTCGGTCGCGGCGCCGATCGCAGTCGCGAAGGCCATCGCGAGGTGCCGGGACGTGGAGCTGTCGGGCGGCGACCTTTAGAACTTCGCTGTCATGCGGCGTGGTCATCGGACGGGTTGTCGCTGTCGGCGTAGATCGAGATCGCTATATGTCCTGGGAAGCTTGGGCAGGTCGTCGCCACGCGGGCCTGCCCGAGAGGCGAGCGTCGCCTCTGGCTCAAGATGACTGTCAGCTCTGTCGATGGTCAGGCGTGGGCGTACGCCTCAAAGTCCCCAAGAGACACTTCACCCCAGCCGTCCTGGCTCTGGCGCTGGGACTGGCTGCTGTCCTGGTCACGATGGGCGTGGGGATCGCCCTCAGCCATGAGCAATCCAAGAACCAAGTCTTGGACAACCTCAGCGGCAAGGGCACAATTGCCGCAGGGTTTGTCTCGACATTCGTCTCCCAGCAGGCCATCCGCGAGGCGGACGTAGCTCGCCAGGAGCTTTCGGGCCGTGGAGGGCTCTCAACGCGCTTCCGTCGGGTGGTCGCAAGTTTTGGTAGCCAAGCGGGGGTTCTGCTGGACTCCTCCGGTCGGCTTCTGCAGGTGACTCCAAGCGCCCCTGCAATCCTCGGATCGAAGATTGCGCCGCACTACTCGCACCTGACGGCGGCCGAGTCCGGGCGAGTAGCCGTCTCTGGCGTCGTGCCCTCCGCTGCCGAGCATAAGCCGGTGGTGGCAATCGCTGTTCCCTATCCCACGCCGCAGGGACGGCGCGTGTTTAGCATCGCCTATCCGGTGGCGGGCAGCGTGCTGGCGGCATTTGTCCAGCACACGGTCGCGATTCCGCACCACCTAGTGTCGATCCTGGATGCCCAAGGCAAGATCATCACCTCGAGCTCGCACATGTCGGCAATCCCCCTTCTCCGGACTAATCCATCCTTGGCGCGAGCCACGGAACGCGCCTCTCGTGGCGTTGCGTACGTGGCTGGCGCCCCTAGCTCGTTCGTTGTCACAGCCGTGCGAGGAACGCCATGGCATGTAATTGTCGCCGTACGGAACGAGGACCTATTCCGTTCGATCAACGGATGGGCGTTTTGGCTGCCATGGATCGTACTCACCGCCATTGCGATTCTTTGCCTGATCGTGCTCGCCCTTTTCTCGCGCTACTTGGTTGCACATCGACGGCTTGAAGGCTTGTCAAGCGAACTGGCTGCTGCGGCCCACACCGATTCATTGACCGGCCTCGCAAACCGCAGAGCGCTTCATGAACGCATGCCCCAAGCGTGGGCCTATGCCCATCGTCACGACGAGCCACTAACGGTGATGATCATTGATCTCGACGACTTCAAGGAAATTAACGACGCATACGGACACGACGTGGGCGATCACGTGCTCGAAGCGGTTGCGACCTGCATGCATTCCGTCTTTCGCGCGAGCGACATTTTTGGGCGGTGGGGCGGCGATGAGTTCGTGGCATTCCTACCGGGCACCGATCTCGACGGGGCGAATGCCGCCGGGGAAAGGCTCCGAGCCGAGCTAGAGGCCGTTGATCTGTCGCGCGACGGCCCTTCTGAGCGGATCACTCTCAGTTTCGGGTGCGCCTCCGCAACGGGCAGGTCCATGCATGATGTGATGATCGAGGCCGACAAGGAACTCTATCGCGTAAAGGGCCAGACTCGCGCGTCGTGAGGCTAGTGTGCAGCGGTCTCGCTTGCTGCTCAAGTGCTTCGGATCGCCTCCCGCGTCCTGATGCGCATGAGTGAGCCTCCGCTTGAATTATCCGGCTATGTTCAGGGAGGCCGCAGCGGGCCTGCGGCCCGCTTGCACATAAGCAGATCAGTCGCCTTCAAGCAAGTCCGGCGACTCGAATCGTGCTGCTCACTGCCTCGCAGCGGGTGTTGGCAGCGGAGCTCGGGGGCTTGCGAGTTCGGGATCGGCGTCCTGGAGCGCCGCGAGGCCTTGACGGAGGGCGACACATTTGGTTGTGTTCGGCCTGATGGACGGACGTTGAGGTCCCGACGCGTTTGTTGCAGCAGCCGACGCGCGGCCAGCTCAGTGGATCGCGGACACCGTCAGAGGGTCTGGCTACACCGTCAGCTCGGTGGTGCCCCCCACTTCGAGGCGTACGCGCGGGTCTTCCATCCGGCTCGCCGGGGCAAGAAAGACTGCTCCGTTGAGGTTTCTTGGGCACAGGTGGCGGCGGCAAACCACAGAGTGATGCATCCAGCCGCGGAGGGGCTCGATCACGGGCTCTTGGAAGTACCAGCACGCGGGCGAACAGCCAGGGATTTGGGGTCGGCCTCCTGCTACCGGTGATCTTTCGAGCGTGGTGGCGGATCGACTCTCTCGTGTACTCTCAGGGCAGACGAGGCCCGCACGCCTGCTGGTTCGGGGTATGGGTCGGCAAGGGCGAGATCGCGGCGCAGCTCAGCGAAGCTGTCCGTTTTATGCTTCCAGGGCGCGAGATGTGGTTGCTTCGCGGGGACGCGACTGCAGCGGCCGCGTCTCCCTATGACGATTTCGTCACGGGCGACTCGGCGAACATCTGGTGGCCGGACGACAGGGCCTGGTGCGTGGGTACTGAGATCGATCTAATGAGCAGCCACGTTGGCGGCTCTCAGGCTTGCATAGCGGACCTGGTCTCCGAGGAATCGCTGGAGGTGCTCCCCGTCTCGGTCAATCAGCGCGTCACTTAGGACTCAGACACGATCAATCCGTTGCCAGCGCCGCCGTAAGCGTCCAAAGAGGTCGTCCTATGCGCTTGCAATTCAAGGCACGCAGGCGGAGTTGCCCGCGCACGCGGCAACGGTTGGCCCGTTAGCTGCGGTAGCGGTCAGTAGCGCTCACGGCGTAGACTCCGCCGTGAGGTGCTTGCCGGTATCCGTTACCTGTCCGTTCTCGGAGCGTTCGCGACTCCGTACCTCGCATCACCCGCACTGGCGGCACCATCACGAGTCCACACCGTGCCCCTCACAGTCCCTGCCAAGCTCGACTTCACCCTGGCGACGCTGAATCTCAGGGGATCTGCGACCGAGCTGCGGCTCGCCGCCGGGGCACCGCGCGGCACCTATTTCGCCGCGGCAGACGAGCGTGGTCGCCCGAGGCAGGTTCTGATCTTGCTCGTCAACAGAGAACCGCCGGGTTCGACGGCTCCGGTAGCGACACCCGTGCGCGTTCGCGTCCAAACGCGGGTGGCCGAGCCTCCGCCCGCCTTCTCGCAGCACGTCAATATCCTCGCCGATGGCGCGCCTGGCCAGGAATGCTCTTCACTGACCTACTTCCCGCCCCAGCCTCCCCTAACGAGCGGCGGCCTTCGCGTCTTGTGGGGCTACAAGCTCAGAGAGCTTGCGAGTTCTGGTTCGGGCTGGATCGGCCTCGAAGAAACGGTCGCACATGCGCTCGACCAGGCATGTACGGGTGGCCCGGATGCGCAATTCAAGCGGTGGGTACGTCAGGAACCCCCTGTCCCTCACCCCTGATGACTTCGCGCGCCGCCGGTCCCGACGCAGCCTCGACCGGCAGCCTGGCCCATAGGCACCATCGTCGCTGCGTACCGGATCGCCCACCGAACCGGGCCAAGCCCTGACAGGCTCGACCCGACGAGCACGAGCGCCATCAAGCGCCCGCGCAGCTCGTCATTCGTTGGCTGGTAGCCCTTCAGGAACCAGCTCACCGCCATGCAGCGCATAAGGCGGCCGAGTTAGACTCAACGACATGCGGATCATCAAGCTCGGTCTGCTTACCGTCACCATGCTGGTCCTCACGGGGTCCGCTCAAGCGATTTCCGTGCGAGCGCAGCGCAAGCTAGACGTGCGCCAGAACATTCACGTTCGCTTTTCCGCACCAAGGCTGACTGAAGGCGGCTACTACTACGGCGTGATTGTGCTCAAGCCTTACCGGCACTACACCCGGAGGTCGCCCCCGCCGTGCTCGACATCGAGCAACATGCAGGCGACTGACTACGGCTACCCGCAGCGTGATCGTGTCGTGGCTCTTGCGCTCACACCTGCGAAGTCGAAGACTCGGCATTGGTGCTCTGGTGGCTCTTATGAAGGTGCGGTCTACGCGGTGCCTCACGCACCACCCTGCGAAAGCAGCTATCCCTGCCACAGCGAACCGACCGAGCCGCACGAAAAAGTGTGCGCGGGCGTCGGCCCTGGGTGCGTCCTAGGGGTCGTCGCGCGGCCAAAGGAATGGGCTTACCCCGATCGCCTGCCGGTTCCGATCGCGAGCGGAACCAGGATCGTCGGGCGATTCTCGGTGAACTTTGGGGCCGGTTAGAGGATCGCTCAGTTTCCTGGGGTTGCGCTCACTCGCGCTCGCGCCCCATCGTTACGATCGCGCCGATGGCCAAGTAGATCAACAGCCCGCCCGTGAAGCCGATCACAGCGCCCACGATGCCGTGGCCTGTGCCGAACACTGTGGCTAAGATCAAGGCGAAGGTCAGTACTGGCCACTTGCCTAGCGCTGTCGCTGTGGTGGATCCGCTCCTCGGCGACCGGTCCTCCGCGCTACCTAATCAACAGCGGCCTTACATCATGAAGGAGCTGCGTGGGCGCGAAATTAGCTGGGTAGATCGTGTAGATGCGCCCCTTCGCGCTGACCCCGTAGACGAGCCCCGAATGGTTGACGAGATCGGGACGCGACGCGTCTCGTTCAGAGCCGACGTTCCATGCCTTCCACACGGGCGCGAGCTTGCCGGCTGAGCCGATCAGGTAGCTGGCCTCCCCCGCGAGCTGATGCTGCTGAACGAAGGCGGCGACTGTCGCTGCGCTGTCGCCGTGCGGATCGACCGAGACGGCCACGATCGCTACGCGCTGGCGCACCGCCGGTGTCATCTTCGCGTAGGCGTTGTGCAGGTTCGAGGCGATCAACGGGCAGACGTCGGGGCAGTGCGCGTAGAGGAACGTGACGAACACGGCCTTGCCGCGTTGCGCGGCGAGGCTGAAGCTCGACCCGTCGTAGTTGCGCAGGGTGTCGAGGGCCGGAGCCGGTTGCGGTGGGGACAGGGCCACGCCGTCGAAGCTCGAAAGCTTTGCGACCGCGGCGTTTCCGGGGAGCGCCGGCTTGCTGGCCCCGCCGGCGAGGAGCAGAGTCACACCCCCGAGGATCGCGATGATCACCGCGATCGGCAGGGCGAGCCTCACGAGCGGGCTGTGAGCGGGAGGCACCGCCTCACCCGTGGAGCCAGGGCTGCTCATCAGGATTTTGAGTATCGCACCGGGGCGCGAGCTCGGCGCTGGACCCAGCAGGTATGGTGCGCGGCGGCGATGACACGGTGCTGGTAGCCCTCGCGTATCTCATCCCTGCGCTGGCGCTCTTTGCAGTGCTCGTCTGTCGGCGCTATCCGGGGGAGCGGGCGCTGCTCGCGGTCATCGCTAGGCGGCGCGACCGGCGCAGAGGTCCACGATTGCGCTCGACTGTGCCTCGCACCTTCCCGGCAGTGCTGCCCCGCGGCGAGGAGGGCGGCGTTTATCGTTGCGACACGCTCTCCGATCGCTGCGAGCTGTCCCACCATTCCCTGGGGATGCCGATCTTCGCCACCTGCAAACTCGTCGCGATGTCGAGCTTGGTTGCTTCTAGCCCAAGAGATGCGAAGCGCGCCCTTTCGGCCCCGCCGATTGCTTGCATGGCCTTGACGAGGGCATTGTTCTTCGAGACGTCGAGAAGCGCGGCGCTCAGGAGCGGGTTCGACGCCGCAATCCCCGCGGTGGCCGGTAGGAGCTGTACACCCGTGGACATGGCAGGAAATCTCCACCCCTCGATCGCGAGGCGGAGCGCGGCACTCTCAGCGGCGGTCGTGCGTGGACTCCTGGGCGTCGTCATCGGCTAGGTGGGTCGCTCATTCGGCGCGCGAGCGCGCGACGGCGAACGCCAGCGCGCGCACGTAGGCCCGCTCGCCGATCCCGTTGATCGCGCACTCCACCTGTTGACAGCCCGCTTCCAGCCCGGCCAGCGAGTTCGCGACCGCCATGCCCAGCTCATCGTGGCAATGCACCGAGAGGACGACATCGCGCAGACCGGGCACCAGCCGGAACAGCTGCTCGAAACATCGCCGCGAACTCGCGCGGCATCGTGTAGCCCACGGTGTCAGCCACGTTGATCGTTCTGGCGCCCTCATCGAGCGCGATCTGT
The DNA here is from genome assembly GCA_963706615.1 of uncultured Solirubrobacteraceae bacterium. Lineage (GTDB taxonomy): Bacteria > Actinomycetota > Thermoleophilia > Solirubrobacterales > Solirubrobacteraceae > Palsa-744. The sequence goes on from OY970163.1 coordinate 533,134, forward strand.
ACGTCGTGCCGGGGTGCGCGGAGTATGCGTCATCGACTTGAGGAAGGTCGCTCACGGGCATTGAGGGTACGGGCAGTCGGCAGATCATTGGGCCGCGTCGGTGAGCCGATGTCGCGCGTGCGCCACGTCGATGTGCGATGCCCGCCGGGACCTCAGCAGATCTGCCGGCAAGCTCATGCGCTCGCTTGCGGGCCCGGCAGGCCCTCCACCCACCCGATCGCCCGACGGTGACTTCACGCGGTCGCGCTGTTCGCCGAGCTCCCAGAGGGAGACCGCGCCGATCGTCAGGCATGCGCCGGCCGCACTCGAGCCCGGAGTGACCGCCCGTCACCACGACAAGAACAGCGCGGAGTCGTCGAGCCCCAAACCCGATTCGTCGAGGAGCAGGGTCACGGCTTAGCGGATGTTTGGCGGCGCTTGTGCCGAGCACAGCCTCTCTGAACCGTTTCGAACCGCGGCGGGTCTCAGCCGGCACGCCCCTTCGATGAGAGGAACCGAATGCCGTTAGAGAAGGCGATGTTCGCTGCGGGATGCCGTCGGCCGGAAGCGGGATCGGCCACCTCGCGAGGAGCAGAATGAGCCGGACCGTCGCGGACACGCTGTGGGCGATGCTTCACGGTGCCGGTGTCCGGCGCTGCTATGGCATCGTTGGGGACGCTCTGAATCCGACGATGGATGCCCTGCGCCGCCACGGTGGCATCGAGTTCATTTCGGTGCGCCATGAGGAGTTCGGCGCCTTTGCAGCGGTCGCCGATGCATTGCTCACCGGCGCACCGGTCGCGGTCTGCGGCACGGCTGGCCCGGGCACGGCTCACCTCGTCAACGGACTGCTGGATGCACGCAAGGAGGGCGCGCCTGTGATCGCGATCGCCGGCGACGTCGAGACGTCGGTGATGGACTCCGACGTGCGCCAGGAGCTCAATCCGTACAGCTTCTTCGAGACCTCGGCCCTATACGTGGGGCGCCTCGTCAACCCCGCGCAGATACGCCCAGTGGTAACGACCGCGATCTATACGGCGATCGCACACATGGGGCCGACTGTGATCTCGCTCCCGGGCGACATCGCCGCGGCAGAGTCTCCCCCCGTGCAAACAGAGCTTTCGCTCGTGCAGGCACGACCGGCCGCTCCGGCCGAGGCTGACGTCGCCGCGATCGTGCGACTGATCGATTCCGTTGAGAAGGTCACGATTTTCGGCGGCCAAGGCTGCGCTGGGGCACAGGCGGACGTGCTCAGGCTGGCGCAAAAGCTAAGTGCACCGGTCGGCTACACGCTACGCGGCAAGTCATGGTTGGAGGCAGACAATCCGAATGCCGTCGGCATGACCGGCCTGATCGGCTACGGCGGCGCTTACGACGCTGTGCACGAGGCGGATGTCCTGCTGCTGCTTGGCACCGACTTCCCCTATGTCGAGTTCCTGCCGCAGTCGCGGGAGGGCGTCGTCCAGGTCGACTCGGACCCAGGACGCCTCGGCCGACGGGTGCCGGTAGAGCTCGCAGTCGTCGGAGATGTCGGGCAGACGGTGCAAGCGGTGCTCGAGCAGGTCCTAGCGAAAACCTCGACGAAGTTCCTTGAGCGGTGCGTCAAGCGCACGACGAAGTTTCGCGCGACGATGCGCGGTTATGTGGATGCCGGCCAGACGACCTCGCCGATTCGCCCCGAGTACCTGGTCGACGCGCTGGATCGGATCGCCGACGAGGACGCCATCTTCACGGCCGACACCGGCACCGCCTGCATCTGGGCTGCCCGCTACCTCACGCTCGGCGGCAATCGGCAGCTCATCGGATCGTTCTCCTGGGCTTCGATGGCCAATGCCTCGCCCAACGCGTTCGGGGCCCAGGCAGCGTTCCCGGGAAGGCAGACGATCGCGCTCTGCGGCGATGGCGGCTTCACGATGCTCGCCCTGGGCGACCTGATCACCGAGGTTCGGCGGAGGATGAAGGTCGTGCATATCGTCCTGAACAACTCGATGCTCGACTTCGTGCACATCGAGCAGCAGGAGGCGGGGTTGCTGCCGTTCGGCACCGAGCTCGCGAACCCCGACTTCGCGGCGGTCGCCCGGGCGCTGGGGGCCACCGGAGTGCGGGTGGAGAAGCCGGGCGACGTCGAGCCGGCCCTTCGCGAGGCGCTCGCCCGCGAGGACGGGCCGACCGTCCTGGACGTCGTCGTCGATCGCTTTGCTCTCTCGCGGCCGGCCCATGTCCCGGCTCACACCGCAAAGGGCTTCACGCTCAGCCTCGCCAAGCAGGTCCTGAACGGCGATCTCGGCGAGGTCGCGTCGAGCCTCCGTCGCAACTGGCGCCTCGTGTGAATCGTTCTCGCGCGCGCAGGGTCTGACGGAGCATGGTTCTCCTTGGAGCCGCACTCAAAGTCGGCGGCCTGCGGATTGCCGACGAAGAGACTCAACGTTACCCCGCGCCCATCGGTTGGGCTGCATGAATCTCGGCCCGGGCGACAGGTTTCCCGACCTCGACCTACCCGACCATACGGGCAGGCCGCGTCTGCTCTCCGAGGTTACGGGTGGTGACCCGATCGTGGTTCTGTTCTCTCGTGGCTGGTGGTGTCCAAAGGAGCAACGACACCTGCGCGAGATGGTCGCGTTGCAGAGGCCCGCACGGAAGGCCGACTGCACCTCAGGACGGTCGACGCTGACCACAACGAGACGGGTGTATGCGACCTCGAACTCGTCCAGTCCCAGGCGCGTGAGCCAGTCGCGCCTGGAGTCGGACATAAAAAGGAAGCGAGCGCCGCTCGAAGAGGACGATACGAGTCATCGCCCGTATCGTCCGACGGCGTTCACGCTCTTTCCCGACCTCACCGTCCACCGGGCCTATGACGGCTACTGGTACTGGGGTCGCCCGACCCAAGAGGATCTGCGCCAAGACATGCGTGCAATCTCGCTTCGGGCGCGCGCTGGATTCAAGGGCTCGCCGTGACGCTCGCCGAAGGGGCCGCGGAGATGCTTTTGATGGATGCTCGCTCTATCTGGGGAACGGACCGGGCCGGGCCTTCATGGTTGATGCTCGCTGCGTGAGGGGCACGCCGGTGAAGCGTGCCTACGTGCACGTGTGCGCCCTCACCGACGAGACGGCCTCAATCCAGTTCGATCAGCCCGAGGTTCAGCAAGCGCGACGCGACGTGCTCGCGTGGTGGATTCCGCTGCTCGGAGATTCGTTTGTATGTCTGTCGACTCTCGCTCTCGGACGACTCGCTCTGCGGCGGTGCGATCACCGTCACGCGCGCCCGCCCCGTGGCGCTCCGATCCCTTCGCGCGAGTCTTCCCTGGCACCTTGGTGAGGAGCGATCTCATGTGCGAAGTCGCAGCGCCGAGCGGTCCGGTCATCGAGCGCTACCGCGGAGTTGCGTGGCCGGGCGGACGATTCGAGCATCACGCTTGAGCTCAGCCGCGACCGGTCAGGCTGCGTCAACGGAGATCGCGCAGCTGGCGCGGCCCTGCTTCTCGAGGTACTGCTGGTGGTAGTCCTCGGCCGCCCAGAAGCGCCCGGCGGGCTCGATCTCGGTGACGATCTTCTTGCGCGTGACCGACTGGCGCCTGTCGCGTGAGGCGAGCGCGGCGCTCAGCTGCTGCTCGTCCGTGGTGTATATCGCCGAGCGGTACTGGCTCCCAACATCCCAGCCTTGGCGATTACGCGTGGTCGGGTTGTGAATCGACCAGAACCTGTCGAGCAGCTCGTCGTAGCCGACTACGCTGGGGTCGTACTCGACCTGCACGGCCTCGGCGTGGCCGGTGTGCCCGCGACAGACTCGCTTGTAGGTTGGCTGCTCGACGCTTCCGCCGCAGTAGCCGGCGCTCGTACGCAGAACGCCTGGCAGAGCCCGGAACTCGGCCTCGACTCCCCAAAAGCATCCCGCCGCGAAAATGGCCGTCTCACTTGGCATTGTGTTCCTCTCGTCGAAGGTCTTTGATGGCTGAGACCCAGCTCTTGGCGAAACGGTTCTCCCGGCCCGGGCCGACGGTGACCGGCGGCTAGGCTGACTGCGAGATGAAGGCCCCTCTTCACCGGCGCTTTCGCTTGGACCACCGATGGGCGCCTCGCAACGTCTCGCTCTATCTCGATGGCGAGCTCCGCTCGTCCGAGCGCAAGCGTTTGGAGCATCACGTCGACGATTGCCCTGAGTGTCGTGAGCTGCTGCGCGAGCTGAGCGCACTGATCGTCAAGCTCGGCACGCTGCGCGACGATCGAGGGGCGCCCGTGGCACAAGCGATCTTGTCCTCCGTGCGTGATCGCTTGGACGAGCCTCAGGATGGCGCGTGAGCCGCGTCTCTCCCAGCACCAATGTCGACGAGGGGCTACTCGTGGAGCGAGCCCGCGAAGGCGACATGGAGGCCTTCGAGGAGCTCGTGATGCGCCATGCCGACAGGCTGTTCGCGACCCTTCGAAGCTTCGGGCTTGACGAGCCCGAGGCGCACGAGGTGGCTCAGGAGACCTTTCTTCGCGCCTGGCGCTCGCTGCCGCGCTTCGAGGGTCGCTCCCGCTTCTTCACATGGCTCTACCGGATCGGCTTCAACGAGGCGCAGCGACGCCTCGCGCGACGTCCGCCCGCGGGCGTGCTCGTCGCGAGCGAAACCCAACCGTTGGACGACCTTCCCGACCGCCAGCCCGGCCCGGCGGCCCAGGCCGAGAGCGCCGAGCTGAGGGCGGAGCTGCGCCGCGCTCTGCGCGAGATTCCAGCTGAGCTGCGCGCGCCAGTCGTGCTGCGCGACGTCGAAGGGCTGTCGACGCAGGAGGCCGCATCGATCCTCGAGCTGGGCGAGGCGGCCTTCAAGAGCCGTCTGCACCGCGGGCGTATCGCTCTGCGATCTCTGCTGGCTCCGCTGATCACAAGCCACGAGCACTGACTCGGGTGAGGTGAACCGTTTTTCGCGGCGACGGGTCTGAGTGAGCGTGACCAAGAACGAAACGAGGGCCGACATGAGTGACACCAGGGCGCGCATCGAGAAGACCGACGAGCAGTGGCGCGCGGAGCTCACGCCCGCGCAGTACGAGGTGCTCAGGCGCAAAGGCACCGAGCGCCCAGGTAGCGGCGGCTACGTGCACACGAAGGACGACGGCGTCTATCGCTGTGCTGGATGTGGCACGGAGCTGTTCGCGTCCGATACCAAGTTCGACTCAGGCACCGGCTGGCCGGGCTTCACCGATCCGGCTGTGCGCGCGAACGTCGAGCTCCACACGGATCGCAGCCTGTTCATGCGCCGCACCGAGGTGACGTGCGCAACCTGCGGGGGACACCTCGGGCACGTGTTCAACGACGGGCCGGGCGGATGCGATCGCTACTGCATCAACTCGGTTGCGCTCGATCTCGACACCGAGGCCGCCAAGTGAGCCGCCGCTCGCCGGGCCGATGCCCGCGGTGCGCTCGCGGATCAAGAGTGATCGCCCGATGAAGGCGATCACCCCGATGGCCGCGGTGGCGCGCGGACTGGCGGCAGGCGTCGTCGGCACGGGCCTGATGACCGCCTGGCAGGAAGTCAGCGCCCAGCTGCTTTCCTCGCCCGAGGAGAATGTCGAACCGCCGGAGCCGACCGATGACGCCTGGGAAAACGCGTCGGCACCGGCCAAGGTCGCCAAGCGGATAGGCGAAGGGGTGTTCGAAAGGAAGGTCCCGGCGCAGCGCATCCCGTTGCTCACGAACGTCATGCATTGGGGCTACGGCTCGTCGTGGGGAACCGTCTATGGTCTGCTCGCGGGAAGCGCCCGCCGCGCGTGGGGCCTGAGGGCCGGTGCGATCTTCGGCACGGGCGTCTGGGCGATGTCCTACGTCCAGCTCGTCCCCATGGGCCTTTACGAGCCGCCGTGGAAGTACCCGCCGAAGGATCTCGCGATGGACCTCTCTTATCACCTCGCCTACGGCGCGGGTGTGGCCAGTGCGTTTCGCGTGCTCGACCGCAGCAACGCATGAGCGCTTTCGCCGAGCGGCTGGGCGCGGGAGCTGTGCTGTGTTGCGCGGCGCTGATGCTGGCAAACACTTGCCTGCGTCACCGCGCAATCTTGGGACTGTTCTGTGCCTTGCTCGCCGCGAGCCTGGCCGTGGCCGCTCCTCTTGGCCTGGTAGACGATCCGGCTCAACTGCTGGTGGGCTCGGTCATTGCGACTGCGATTGGAACGCTGCTGCTTCTACTGGGCAGCGCCGTGGAGCGTCTGGTTGAAGACGCGCCTCGAGAGTGCCTGACGTCTGTCCAGCAACGAAAAGTGAGGCGACCCTGTGACTGAGCTCACGCCTGAGCAGCAGAAGCTGTGCGAGGAGTCGCGCTGGGACTTCTCAGACCTGCGCGCGCTGTATGTCAACTGCACGCTCAAGCGCTCGCCCGAGGTCTCAAACACGCAGGCGCTGGCCGATCGCTCGATCGAGATCATGCGCCGAAACGGTGTGTCGGTGGAGTCGATTCGCGCGATCGACCTCGACATCGCCACCGGCGTGCAGCCGGACATGACCGAGCACGGGTGGGAGAGAGACGGCTGGCCGGCGATCTTCCAGAAAGTCATGGCCGCCGACATCCTCGTGCTGTTCGGCCCGATCTGGCTCGGCGAGAAATCGTCGATCTGCACGCAGGTGATCGAGCGGCTTTACGGCAACAGCCACCTGCTCAATGAACACGGCCAGTACACCTATTACGGGCGCGTCGGCGGCTGTCTGATCACCGGCAACGAGGACGGCGCAAAGCATTGCGCGATGAACATCCTCTACTCGCTGCAGCACCTCGGTTACACGATCCCGCCGCAGGCCGACTCCGCTTGGATGGGCGAGGTAGGGCCGGGGCCCAGCTACCTCGACGAGGGCTCAGGAGGGCCGGAGAACGGTTTCACCAACCGCAACACGACGTTCATGACGTGGAACCTGCTGCACGTCGCGCGCATGCTCAAGGACGCCGGCGGCATTCCCGCGCACGGAAACCAGCCGACGGCGTGGGATGCCGGGTGTCGTTTTGACTACCCGAACCCTGACTATCGCTGAGCGGAGCTGGAGGAGGGGACCGCCGCGCGCAGAGACGCGGTTGCGAACTCGTGCATGCCCTGGACAAAGCTCTCCTCGGCGCGGCTCGACTCTTATGTCGGGGTGCGGCGCGGCTGACGACTGGTGTAGCGGACGGCCTCGAGGAGCTGGACCGTTCTGCTCGCAGTCACAGGAGACGACGAGAGCCATTCGGCGACGCTGGAACGGCTCTCGCGCTCTGACGAGCGCGCGGGGAGCCGCTGGACGCTCGCCTTCTTCCGGCATTCGCGTCTAGTACGCGTCTGAGTGCAGAAAGCGGCTGAGTGCCACGAACGTCCAGATCGCCTCGACCACACCGAAGGGCCATGTTCCGGCAAGGAATCCGTAGGTGCTCGATAGGGCGCACCCGCACGCGAAGGCGAAGATGTAGCGGCGGTGGCGTCGCTCCAAGGCGTACATGCACACCATGAAGGTCACGGCCGCAGCGCCGAAGGCTGTAAGCATTGGCGCTCAGTTTGACGCTTGGAGATTCAGGGCGAAGGCGAGTGCGTCAAGCGCCGGCTCGTACTCGGCTCGGGAAACCGAGACTGTAAGGTGCCGCCGATCCGGCTCCCAGGTCAACGCGAAGAAAGGGCAGCACTCCCGCTCGACCGCAATCGTCTGCGCAACTAGCTCGGTGCCCACCTCATCGCCGAGGTCATGCACCAGATACTCGCCGCCCGCTCAAGCTGCGAACCGCCGATGTCGATCAACTTTCATGCGCCGGCTTCTGAGGCCATCAGGCGAACGCGCGCCCGAGCCTAGCGCGGAGGCCACCGTCATGGCCCGGAGCCTCGGTGCGCTCTATCTCGCGGGGGCGACGATCGGACAGCTCTCCCTGTTTTTGCCCAGAGCGCCGGGCACGAACGTCGGCGCGCTCGAGCTGAACATCGCGCTGGCATACCTCGGTGGCGTGGCGGTCTTGGTCGTTTTTCGACGCCTGCCCGTATGGACGTTCCACATCGCGATGCTCGCCGGGACCGTGCTGATCACACGTGCGATTTACTACAGCGGCGACGTCGTTAGCTACTACGGCGTCTGGTACGTGTGGGTCGCGCTGTTCACGTTCTCGTTCTTTCGGCGAGGCGAGGCGGTCGCGCACATCGCGCTGGCCGGTACAGCCTATGCAGCCGTTCTGACGGCTCGCAGCGATCCTGTCGCTGAGGCTCGGTGGCTGACGACGATCGCGTCGTTGCTGATTGCTGGCATCTTCATCGACGCGCTCGTCCGCCGAATCCAGCGCCAGCGTCGTCAAGCCGTCGATGACGCCAAAAACCTGGGCACCGTGGTAGACGCGATGCACCGTATCTTTCAGCAGCCTGACGCAGACGCGACCCGCGCGGACCTTTGCGCCACCGCGGCGGCGGTCGTAGAAGCGGACACCGTCGTCCTGTGGGAGCCGACCGACCAGATCGTGGCTTTGAGCCCGGTTGCGCGTTGCGGGGAGGTCGTGCTCGCCCAGCAGATCATGGTCGAGGGCGCACGCGGAGGCGTGGTGCAGGCGTACCTCGACGGACAGGCGCGTTTCAGCTCGCGCGTCGATGAGTACCGCCGCGAGCTCGCCGCCGGCGATCCCGATGGCGTTCGTGGCGTCCTGTGGCAACCGGTCGTTCGGGATGAAGTAACGGTCGCCGTTCTCACCCTCTATTGGACAAGTCCCGTTGCGGCACCGGAGCAGAGTGTTCGGGCGACGATCGCGCTGCTGGCAGTCCAGGCCGCTGTCGCGATCGAGCGAGCCAATCTGCTGGCACAGCTGGAACGAACCGCGCACACCGACGAGCTCACTGGGCTGCCGAATCGCCGCGCATGGCAGGAGCGGCTTTCGGTCGAGATGGCTCGGGCCAGGCGCGAGGGCTCGCAACTGTGCGTTGCGATGCTCGACGTCGACGGCTTGAAGCAGATCAACGACAAGCTCGGACATCGCGCCGGGGATCAGTTGCTAAAGCAGAGCGCTGCCGGATGGAGCGGCGCATTGCGAAAAGCCGATCTCCTGGTTCGCTACGGCGGCGACGAGTTCGCCGTCCTGCTCACGCAATGCGGTCTCGCGGACGCGCAGAGGCTGATTGGGCGACTGGTCGAGGCGACGCCGAGCGAGCGGAGCTTCTCGGTGGGTATCGCCGAATGGGACGGCGTTCAGGGTCTTGACGAGTTGGTGGCAGATGCCGACGCGCGCCTGTATCAGGCGAAGGCCGGTCGCGGACGCTTCGTAGTCGCGGCCGGCTGAACGGGCCGCGGCTGGTTCCCCGACGCCGGCCCGGACATAGCGCTTGGCTTGGTCGACTCGCAGAGCCTTGTCGACCGACACGCCGTTGCGCTCCATGATCGCGATCGACCGATCGGCGAGCGCTCGGGCGTGTGAGACCTCCGGCGAGCGCTTGAGCGTGCAGTTGATGTACAGCGCGCGCAGGTCTTGGCGCCGTCCTCGTTGCCGGTGATCAAGCAGCCGGCAGTGCGCCCGTAGTAGGTGTACTGGCCCTCGTCGTTGAGCAGATGGCTATTGCCATACAGCCTCTCGATCACCTGCGTGCAGACCGAGGATTTCTCCCCGAGCCAGATCGGGCAGAACAGCACGAGGATGTCGGCTGCGATGACCTGCTCGGAGATCGCCGGCCAACCGTCGCGCTCCCAGCCGTGTTCGGTCATGTCCGGCCGCGCGCCGGTCATCGCGTGTCCTCCTCGGGCTCGTGTGTGCGCGGACGCTACAAGACGCCTTTCAGCGAGCGGGTCGCATCGCGAGCCGCGCCCGGAGGCTGCGGCGCCCCGACTCGGGACACCGCGGCCCTCCGGCGGGCGCTAGGGGGCCACGATTCCCTCGCCACCCACGGCGCCCGGGACCGACACTGAGCCGATCTTGCTAAGCGCTCCTTCAGGTCCGATCGAGAACTCGTCGACGAGCCCTTCGATGCCGGCCTGCACGTAGAGGAAGCGCCCGCCGCTGGGCACGCTCGCGTCGGTCGTCCCGGCGTCGGCGGTCGTGGTGCTGAACAACGTCAAGAGCTGTCCGACGCTCGATTCCCAAAAGAAGGGCCCGGGCGCGCAGGTGGGAGCCCAAGGACACCAGCTATGAAGCGACCCTTGGCTTCGGTATAGGCCCTGCCGATCAGGTCTGCCCGCCGCACCACACCGGACCGGGCCGATCGTGGCCGAGAGAGGACCGTGAAACGGGTGGCTTCTTGCTCAAGGGACGGATCGCGTTGTCCGATACGAGTCTCGTGTTGGTAGCCCGGAACCGCAGATCTACAGATTGCCCGACCGTCGCGACGGGCGACCTCGCCGTTCGTGTCGATCAAGACTCTCGAGGTACGCGGGTGATCGACGACCGGCGGCTGCGAATCTCGAACGATTGCGCGAGCTATCTGCACGCGGGCTTGCGCCGGATGACGCTCCGGGGCCTGCTTCGCGCCCTGAGACAGGTCCCGGCCCTGGTCAGGTTCCTGTGGGCGCTGCCGCGGACGAACGTGCGGCTATCGGACAGTCCCACTGGCGTGGCGATCGCTGAGCATCTATCTCTCACGCGTTGGGGCATTCCCCGATTCCGCCTCGCCCAGGGTGTCCTGTACCTACCGTCCGACTTCGCAACCTATCTGCGCGGGCGCCGGCGACAAGCGGTGCGCACCAACGTCCGCCGCGCACGCGACCTTGGGATTGACTCCCACAGCAGAACGCTCCCGGCTTGGACGCGACCGGGCGAGAAGCTCTTTCGCGCCGCCCAAGTCGAGCACTGGTGGGCCACGAGTCGCGACGGAACTACCGTGGGCGAGGCTTGGGTAACGGTCGACGAGGAGTGCGCGCTCCTTCACAGCATGACCAGCAGCGAACGCCATGCGCGGTGGCTGCTACACACGGCGATCGTTGAACGGCTCTGCGCCGTGCGTTGCCGCCTGTTGCTCACCAACTCCTTCGACGTGCCGCTCATGGCGCCCGGACAGCAGTACTTCCAGCGGCTCCTCGGCTACTCGATCGCGCGGGTGCATTTGCATTCGACCTCCGGCGCGATAGCAGTTCGCCGTCGCATTCCGATGGCGGTCATCGCCATGTTCGCCGTCGGCCTCATCGTCGGCGAGCAGGCACTCAAGAGCCCTTTTCCGAATCTCGCCGGACACCGCGCCCTGGTGTGGCTCGCGGCACTCGTCGCTGTCAGGGTGGCCGGGAACCGCGCGGGCTGGGCCACACTCGTCGGTGCCGGTGCAGCACTCGGAACCGCCCTGACCGGAGCGGCTGCCACGGTAGCTCTCGCCTATGTCCTCTGCGGCTTTGCCCTGGACGCGATCCTCGCACTCGTCCCGAGCCTCGCACGCAACGCGATCGCCATGTCATTGGCCGGCCCCGCCGTCATGTTCGTGACCGCAGTCGCGCCCGCGTTCCCAACTCTCGGCCATCACCCAGCGGGAATGGAGTGGCCGATCCCGCCTGTTCTCGGAGCGATCATCTTCGGGGCCCTGGCCGCAACGGTCGGCCACGACGTCGGCCAGCGCTTGCGGCGAAGAAGGACCGGACCGCTGCTCGCCCGCGCCTAGCTGACGTGCCTCGGGAGGTTGCGAACGGTTGATTAGGCATCCCATCCAGGCGCCCCGCTGGCCGACGCGCTCGTCGGCAGCCCGCTCACCAGGAGGATGTCCCCGCTCGCCGTGGAACTTGGAGGCGGCCTCCGAGTAAAACGCCGAGCTAATGCACGATGCCGGCGCGAGCGCCACCGCCGCCCCCGAAGCGCGTGGGCCCGAGGCTAACGCTCTGAACCGGCGTGGACCGCAGAGGGCGTCCTTCGACCTTTCCCTAGAAGATGCCTCCCGCGCGCCACAGCTCCCGCCTCGCCGCCGAATCAACCCTAGTCGCGCTCCGGTCTGCGGAGAAGGGCGAGCGACGCCAAGACCGCCCGGACAGGTTGGGACGTGCCGGGATTTGGACCGCAGACGGACCGCAAAACGCCGAAAAATGGCTTAGGAAAGCCAACCTGAACCCTTCTCCCCGATTCGTTCGTTGTCCGAGCACAGCCGGGAACACGCGGGAAAATCCGCGAAAACATTGGGGCTTGTGGTCGGCTGTTCGCGTCTGTTCCCGGCTGTTCCCGGCAAGCGAGACCGCAAAAGGACCGCAGGAGAGGCGCTGCGGTCCTTTTCGCCGTCGGCTGCGCGACCTGCGCCAGGACCTGCTCGACGCCTGGATCGCCGACGGCCCGGGCATCCGGCGCCGCGCCCGCCTATTCACCGCCTGGTCTCGTACCGGGTCAGGACCACGCCGTCGGGAAACGTCCGGGTCTCCACCAGGCTCAGGTTCACCCAGTTGTCCAGGGCCGTGAAGAACGGCGTGCCGCCGCCCACCAAGACCGGTGCGGTGGCCAGCACGTACTCGTCGATCAGCCCGGCTCGCATGGCCGCTGCGGCGAGTGTGGCGCCGCCGATGTCAATGGGGCCGCCGTCCTCGGCCTTGAGCCGGGTGATCTCGGTGACCGCGTCGCCGGTGACCAGGCGGGTGTTCCAGTCGACCGTGCTGATCGTCGAGGAGAACACCACCTTCGGCATGTCCTGCCAGCGGCGGGCGAACTCGATCTCCGCCGGTGTGGCGCCGGGCTGCTGGTCGGCGGTCGGCCAGTGGGAGCTCATCGTCTCCCACAGTTTGCGCCCATACAGCGCCAGGCCCGTCGCACCCACCCGGTCGGACCACCACTGGAACAGCTCGTCGCTCGGCGCGCTCCAGCCGATGTCGTCGCCGGGCGCGGCGATGTACCCGTCCAGGCTCAGGTTCATGCCAAAGGTGAGTTTCCGCATTGCGTCAGTCTCCCGTGAGTCGGTTTTCGGCGTACAGACCGGCACGGCGCGCAAAAATCATCGGTCAGGCTAACCGGCATACACACCGAGCGTCTCCGCAGCTGCTGATCCCATACGTACTGGCAGGTTGCCCTCTATCTCGCAACGCCACTTCGCCGGCTGGTACATGATCAACGTCCTCGAGCCGCCCTCCGAGGATGTGGCGATCGCACTCGCGCACACCGACGGTGGCAAGCTTGTGCGCAAGCTCTACGGGCACCGCGACCGCGAGCGGGCGCTCGATCGCGTCACGGCTGCTTACGCGCGAACGGCGAGCCACTCGCAGATGCGGCTCGTCTAAGGCCGGCGGTAACGTTATGCTTGGCATGAGCACCGAAGCTGTGACTAGCGAGCCATGGTGCGCGCAGTGTCCGCGTGTTCGGCTGTACGGCTAGGCGCGAAACCGGCAACGGTAGTGATGCCGACCTGCTTGTCGAGATGGAGCCGGGCCGCAGCCTTCTCGATCTAGTCGGCCTATGGCAGTACCGCTGTAACGACGAGGGCGTCTATTTCCTGCACGCGCTTGAGCGCCGAAGGCAGGGGGACCGCTTCAGGCTACGGCCAGCGCCTTGGCGAGGTCGCCAGGATCTGTTTCCATGAGGCTGGGCACCGTGACTTTGAGTCCGCCGTCGCGCTCCTGCAGCCACTTGGCGTTGACGATCGTGATGCCAATGACCTCGACGTGCTCGTCCAGCGCACCGCGTGCCCCTCCGGAGTCCCGAACGTGTCCGCTGCGGACCGCTCTGGCCCTCTGCGCAGGTAGAGCACATCGCCGTCCTTGTCGTAGGAGACGTGATCGAACTCATACGGACCGACGTGGACAGTCATCGCTGCCAGGTTAAGGGCAAGGTCCATCACAACTCCTCACAGATTGATCGTGGAAGCCGGTGCGCACGCCGCGGCGGTCCGAACCAGGTGCTCAGCGCGTCAGGGAGCCTGGGACCGGCTGGGTCTCCCACCCAGGCGACGTATCCGTCGGGCCGGATCAACACGGCAGCGGGAGCGGTGACCGCGCCGAGTACCGGAAGCTCCCACGGGCCGACATATTCACCATCGATCAGCTGGACCCGGTCAGCCCATGGAGCGATGTCAAAGCCGCCGGGCTCACCGAGGTTGAGCGACGCCGGCTTAGCGCCGTGCAGCAGCTCGAAGACGCGCAGTGGACCGTCGGCGGTCACGAGGTCCAGATCGGGCATTCGGCGTCCGAGCAGGGGGTGGCCCTCGCCGAGGTCGTAGTGAATGTCCAGCCCAGAGATGATCCCGGCGAGCCGTTTGCGAGGCTCATCCATGCTCGCCAACTCCGACACGACATCGACCAGAGCCTGGGTGAGCTCGTCCCGGCGTTGGAGCGCGGTCTGAGCCCTCGTGTGCTGAAGCGCGCGGGCAGCGACCGGGTGGCGCTCGTCCTGATACGTATCGAGGAGGCTCTCCGGCGAGGTCCCGTTGACCACCTGAGCCAGCTTCCACCCCAGGTTCACCGCATCCTGAACACCGAGGCTGAGGCCCTGTCCACCCGCCGGGTAGTGGACGTGCGCCGAGTCGCCGGCGAGTAGGACTCGTCCGGCGCGGTAGGCCGCTGCCTGACGTGTCATGTCGGTGAACCTGGAGATCCACGTGGGACTGTGGATCCCGAAATCGGTGCCGTACACCGTGATCAGCGCCTCGCTTAGATCGCGCAGGGTGGGCTCGCTGCTAGGCCCGAGCTGCTGCTCGGTCAGGACGACCCGCACCGGCCCGCCATCCAGGTAGACCACCTCTCCATCGCGGACCTCGTACTCCAACCTGCCGAGGCCATGGATTCCCTTGTCATCGCGGCGGATGCCCAGCTCCGGCTCCTCGGACATCTCGACCTCGGCGATCAGGTTGCTGATCGTCGGATCCCATCCGGGGAAATCGATGCCCGCTGCTTTGCGGATGACGCTGCGTCCTCCGTCGCAGCCGACGAGATACTGCGCGCGCAGCGACTCGCCGACGGATAGCTCCACATCGACGCCGGTGTCGTCCTGCGCGAAGCCCGTCACCTCAAGTCCGTAATAGATCCGCACCGGCAGCTCGGCGATCCAGGCGGCCATGATCCGCTCGATCTGGTTCTGCCAGATCCCGAGCGAATACGGATGACGCGTCGGGAAGTCGCTCATGTCCAACACGGTTGTGGCCAACATCGCGGCCTGAGCCACCTGACCCTCCGCGAGGAAGCGGTCAGCGACCCCACGCTGATCGAGCACCTCGATCGTGCGTGAGTGAAGACCGCCGGCCCGTGAGCCGACGAGCACGTGATTGGGACGCCGCTCGACGACCGCGACATCGACCTTCGCCAGCGCCAGCTCAGCCGCCAGCATCATCCCCGTCGGACCGCCTCCGGCGATCACCACCGCATGGTCGCTCATACCCGCACCTCCGCGCCGTGTGTCCGCAACTGCACCGCGAGTCCCATCACCGGTTCGACGTCCCCGCGCGACCGATACGTCGTCAACAACACATGCATTTGGCTCTCCCATTTCCGTAGGTTCTGGCCTGCGGCGGGCGATTATGCGGCACGACCGGGGCTTGTAACAAGCCCCCCTATGCGGTATAAAGTAGGAAGTGGAGGGGTGGGTCGTTCGATTCCCCAATGCGCCGCGGACGGACAACTTCTTGGCGAAGCGGCGGCGCGTGCTCAGTAGGTGCCGTCGGCCAGAGGTGCCTACGCGACGTTTGTGATCGCTGCTCTGAATGCGCGTGTATCGCGGGGGGATTTCTTGAGACCTTTCTCAAGTTGATGCCTCCGCGCGCCGCAGCCGCCGCTGGCCGCCGGATCGGCCGCACGCACCCCGACGGCACGCCGGGAATACCGAAGGTCCTGCGCGCACTTCGAGGTATTACTTGCACTACGTTTCTAAAATCTGTTCGACCGCGCCTGGCGACGTCGTCCGCAGTGGGCATGATCTCGACACTCGGCGGGACTCCCTCACATGGGGGTTGGGGCGGGTAACCGAGCGGCAGCGATCGTCGGCGATCATCTCGGCATCACGGTGAGCTGACACTGCCCGGATCTACATCCACGGCCCACGGGGCGATTAGTTTCAGCGTGGGACGATGTCAGAGAACGTATGCCGTCGACCCCTCCGCTTCCGCGATACTCGACGGGGCGATGACCGACCTCGAGCATGCGGAAACAGCTGTGGAATCCCATCGCCGTGGGCTGCGCGACCTGGGGCTACTGCGCTGGGGATCCGGGCCATCCCGGCGAGGCGCCGGGGAGCACGCGCCGAGGACGACATGAGCCTGCGGATCGCAGTGATTGGCGTGCCGAGCAGCGCCGGCGCGTTTGCGCCTGGGCAGGAGCAGGCCCCCGACGCTCTCCGGGCAGCCGGGTTGACCGACATGCTCATGCAGGCCGGCCTGGAGGTCGCCGACCACGGGAACAGCGAAACGTGGCGGTGGCGTCCGGACCGCCACAACATCCGCGCCCAGAACCTCGAGAAGGTCACAGAGATCGCGCTCGAGACCGCGACACGTGTTCAGAGCGCGGCAGCCGACAGCGACGTCACGCTGGTGCTGGGTGGGGACTGCACGGTCGGGATCGGCAGCGTCGCAGGCCACGTCGCCGCGGGTCGCCGCGTTGGCCTGCTCTATTTCGACACTCACGCGGACCTCAACGTTCCCAGCAGCGTTACAGAGGGCGCCCTCGACTGGATGGGGCTCGCTCACATGATCGGCCGGCCCGGAGCGGCCGACACGCTCGTCGGCGCCGGGCCCCGCACCCCGCTGCTGGAGCCGGACCAGATCATCCTGTTCGCATGGGGCCCCGAGCAGTCAACGGCGTTCGAGCGGGAGACGATCGCTGCCCAGCACATCACCACCATTCCCGTCGAGCGGGTCTCCCGCGACCCGCGCGGGGCGGCCTCCGAGGCGCTGCGGATACTCGAGGCCCGCTGCGAGTGCCTGCTCGTCCATTTCGACGTCGACGTGATCGACTTCACCGACACCCCGCTATCGGAGAACTGGGGGAGAAACGAGGGGTTGTCCTTCAGTGACGCCACAAGCGCATTGACGGTCGTGCTTGGGTCGCCGAAGCTCGCCGGGGTGACGGTCACCGAGCTGAACCCCGATCACGTAGAGCCAGGCACGCGTACGCTCGAGCGGCTCATCGCTGCTGTCGCCGCCGGGCTTGCCGCATCCGCGGTCGCACGAGCCTGAGATCCGCGGCTTCGGCCGCCAGTAGCCAGCCCATCGCGTCAAGTCGTGTCAACCATGCTTTCGCCGGCCGGACGCGCGTCCCGGAGGCGACTGACCTGGAGCCACGCGGGTCGATACCCGCGTAAGTCACCTTCGCCCGGCTCCCCCGGCGGCGCCGATCGTGCGCACTTACCTCGTCATCGGCCAGCTCGACCGGCGGTAGGATGCGTCGATCTTGGGGCAGCGCGCAACGACTATCCGCGCGCTTTGCGCGGTGAGCCTGGCGACTTCCTGCCTAGCGGGCGTGAACGCCGCTGCGGGCTCTCAACACACGGCTGCACGGACAGACGCCGCGTCCAACGGGCAATCTGGCGGCGCGCCTCCATGCGCAGCAGCGACGCGCCCCACGCTCGCGGCGACCTACGGCGCCGCGGCCGAACGGATCTACGAGTCTGAGCTCGCAGCCACGTCCACGGTACGAGACCAGCAGCAGGTCGAAACGAACGCGCCGCTGCTCGCCGCCCTCGCGCGAGGCGATCCCGCAAAAGTTCACGAAGCGGTGGTCGCTCTGGTCTATTCGCACACGCACATCGTGCGCCTGCGCGTCAGCAGCCCCAGCGCCGCGCTCCTCGCAGATGTCGGCGGCCCCTACATCATCGCCCCCGTCGGCGGGACGCTCAGCTACCAGGGCCAGACCGTCGGGAGCTACCTGCTCTCCGTGCAGGACGATCTCGGATATGTCGGGTTGGAGAAACGGCTGATCGGACTGCCCGTGGCGCTGCACAGGAGCGGCAAACGCGTGCCGCTCCGCGGCACCGTCCACTCTGGCGCACGACCGCTGCCAAACCGCGGCACGGTGAAGCTCCGCAGCGTCAAGTTTCAGGTCTACTCCTTCGACGCGAAAGCCTATCCCGGCGGCGGGTTGCGCATCACCATCTTCGTTCCACCGACTCGGCCGTCCAAGCTGAGCTGCACGGCCGTGCACGCGATGGCCCTTGGGCGCATCGGGCAGCGCATCTGGAACAGGTTCGTGGCCGACGGCTCGCCGGTCGACGGCTTCGTCGCATTCGCCGCCGAACACACGGGGAGCATGTTCTTCGTTCGCTCGGGCGCTACGCAGTTGGCCGGCAGCGCCGAGCCCGGGCCGCCGGCGATCCCCGACAACGGTCCTCTCGAATACGACGGTCGGCGCTACTGGGCGGTGTCCTTCGTCACCGGCTCCTTGCGCGTTTCCCAGCTCGTCCCCGTCTAAGGCACCGCGCGCGAGCAGTCACGCCCCGACACGCCCGCTACGAGCGCTCAGGCGCACGACCCGTCCACGACCGCCCCACGCGGCGGGTTGACGCAGAGCGCCGGCACGAACGAGGCGCGCAGGCAGGACCGGCGCACCCACTTACCTAGGATGCGTCGATGAGCATCCCCGGCGCTCAGCCCTCCGATCCCTTCCCCGTCCTTTCCCCCTCCGCGCTCGCGGAAATTGCCGACTTCGGCACCGAGATCGAGGTCTCCGCCGGTCAGTTCCTGTTCCAGGCCGGCGAAGCCTCCTACGACCTGTTCGTCGTGCTGCAGGGCGAGGTCGAGATCGTCCGCGTGAGCGACGGCGAGCCGGTCGTGATCGTCGCCTACGGCCCCGGCGGATTCATCGGCGAGCTGAACCTGCTGACCGGCCAGCGCCGCTCGCTGAGCTGCCGCGTGACGCAGCCTGGGCGCATGCTCGTGATCGCAGAGCCGGAGTTCCGGCGTCTGATGAGCAGCCGCCCGACGCTCGCCGAACCGATCTTCAGCGCGCTGCTGGCGCGGCGCGAGGTCCTGCGCGCCGGTGAGGGAGCCCTGGCGCTGCGCATCGTCGGCTCGCGCTACTCGCCCGAGGCGATGAGCCTGCGCGCGTTCGCCGAGCACTCGCATCTGGCGCACGCGTGGGTCGACGTCGAGGACGCCGACGACGCCGACGCCCTGCTCGCGAGCATGGGACTGTCCCAACAGGACATCCCCGCCGTGATCACCGCCACGGAGGTCATGCGCCGCCCCACGCCCGCCGTCTTCGCCGAGCATCTCGGCCTGACCTTCCACCCCACTCCCGGCTACATCTTCGACCTCGTCGTCGTCGGCAGCGGACCGGCGGGCCTCGCCGCCGCCGTGTACGGCGCGTCGGAGGGCCTGCGCACGGTCTCGCTGGACTCGGTGACGATCGGCGGGCAGGCCGGGACGAGCTCGCGCATCGAGAACTACGCCGGCTTTCCCAACGGCATCTCCGGCGAAGACCTCACCGGCAGGGCGGCCCTGCAGGCGATGCGCCTTGGGGCCCAGCTCAACGCCCCGTGCGAGGTCGCCGCCCTGCGCACCGAGCCGAGCTTCCACGTGATCGTGCTCGCCGACGGCAGCGAGATCCCCACGCGCGCGGTGATCGTCGCATCAGGGGCGCGCTACCGGCGCCTGGCCGTCGAGGACCTCGAGCGCTTCGAGGGCGCGGGCGTCTACTACGCGGCGAGCGACCTGGAGGCGCGCGTGTGCAAGGGCAGCTCCGTCGTCGTCGTCGGCGGGGGCAACTCGGCCGGCCAGGCCGCGATCTACCTCGCGCAGAAAAACTGCAAGGTGAAGATCGCGATCAGGCGCGACGACCTCGCGCAGAGCATGTCGCGCTACCTGATCGAGAGGATCGAAGCCGACCCGAAAATCGACCTGATCACAAAAGTGGAGGTCCAGGAGCTCATGGGCGACACCCGTCTGGAGCAGATCGCGCTGCAGCGAGTCGACACCGCAGAGCGCCGGACCGTGCAGTGCGCGGGCCTGTTCTGCTTCATCGGCGCGAGCCCTTCGACGGCTTGGCTGAACGGCGGCGTGGCGCTCGACCGCGATGGGTTCGTGCTCACCGATCGCCAGCTCCCGGACGCAGCGGGCTCGGGCGCTTCCCCCGCGCTGCCCTTCGAGACGTCGGTGCCGGGCGTGTTCGGCGCGGGCGACGTCCGCCATGGCTCGATGAAGCGCGTCGCGGCGGCGGTCGGCGAGGGGTCGAGCGCCGTGCGCTCGGTCCACGAGCGCCTCGCCGCGCAAACGTAGGACAATCAAGCTCGGAGCATCCGATGGCACCGATTTCCCGCGGCTTTCACGGCCGCCCCCGACGAGATGTGGACCCGGCGCGCGTGCCGCCCGGCCAGTACGTGGTGAACGACTTCCCCGTGCTCTCCGCCGGCCCGACGCCGCGCGCGAAGCTGGATGACTGGAGCTTTGCGATCGACGGCGCGGTCGCCGCTTCGGCGTCGTGGTCCTGGCAGGAGCTGCTCGCGCTGCCGCAGGAGACGTTCACGGTCGACATCCACTGCGTGACCAAGTGGTCCAAGCTCGCCACCAGCTGGACGGGCGTGTCGCTGGACACGCTGCTGGAGGGCGTCGAGACGGAGGCCGGCTACGTGACGGCGTGGTGCGACGGCGGCTACACGACGAACCTCGCGCTCGCGGACATCACGGCCGGGCGCGCGTGGATCGCGCACACGTTCGACGGCCAGCCGCTGGAGCCCGAGCACGGCGGTCCCGCGCGCCTGCTCGTGCCGCACCTGTACTTCTGGAAGAGCGCCAAGTGGGTGCGCGGGCTGACGCTGACCGTCGACGACGAGCCGGGCTTCTGGGAGGCGGCCGGCTACCACAACCACGGCGACCCGTGGAAGGAGCAGCGCTATTGGAGCGACTGACCGTCGCGCGCGCGCCGATCGTCTGGCACACGGCGACCGTGCTCGCCGTGCTCGCGGAGACCAGCCATGCGCACACGATCGTGCTCGACGACCCGGATTGGCCCGGCCACAGCGCCGGCCAGCACGTCGATCTGCGCCTGACCGCCGAGGACGGCTACCAGGCGCAGCGCTCCTACTCGATCGCCTCGGCGCCCGAGGACGC
This sequence comes from uncultured Solirubrobacteraceae bacterium, assembly GCA_963706615.1. GTDB lineage: Bacteria > Actinomycetota > Thermoleophilia > Solirubrobacterales > Solirubrobacteraceae > Palsa-744. The sequence continues at coordinate 553,975 of OY970163.1, forward strand.
CCACCTCGCGTTGACCGTCGAGCGCATCGACGACGGCGAGGTCTCGCCATATCTCACCGAGGTGCTGCGTGAGGGCGACGAGCTGGAGCTGCGCGGCCCCGTCGGCGGACACTTCACCTGGCGCGTGCAGGACGGCGGCCCGCTGCTGCTCGTCGCCGGCGGCTCGGGACTCGTGCCACTGATGGCGATGCTGCGCCATCGCGCCAAGCACGCCGACACGACCGACGCGCGGCTGCTCGTGTCGAGCAGGAGCCTGGACGACCTGCTCTATCGCGACGAGCTCGACGCGCTGGCCGGCCAGGCCGACGAGGCTGGCTTGACGCTCGCGGTCACGCTCACGCGCGAGCGCCCGCCCGGCTGGACGGGGCTCGAGCGCCGCGTCGACGGCGAGATGCTCGCGGCGCTCGGCCCCGAGCCGGCAGAGCGCCCGCGCATCTTCGTCTGCGGACCGACGGCGTTCGTCGAGCACGCGGCGGACGCACTGGTCGCGCTCGGGCACCGTCCGGCCGCGATTCACGCCGAGCGCTTCGGGCCGACCTGATGGCGGCGCCAGGCGAAGAGCGCCAGCTGTGGCTCGACGCCAACGCGCTGGCCGGCCAGTCCGTCTCCGCACCCGTTTACAGTGTGCGCGTGTCCCACAGGCCTTTGGCCATCGTCACCGGGCTCACGATCGGCGACTACCTGCTGTGGAACTGGTCGCTGAACACAAACCACGACGTGCTCGCGCTCGTCTCCGGGCTCACGCTGCCGCCGATGACGATCGCCTTCCTCTGGCTGGTCGCGCTGACCATGGCGCGTCTGGTCGCGCGCACGTCGCGAGCGAGCCCCCGCAACGCCCGCGCCGGCGGTGGCGAACGTGCCGCCGCGCCGAAGGCGCGGGGCTGGCGGGCGCGACGCGCACTCAAGCGTGCACCGGGTGTCGCGGCCGCGCAGGCGCGGCCACAGCCGGGCGCGGCCGCCTCCCCCACCTCGACAGGGACCTCGCGCAAGATCGCCGCCTGAGGCGGCGCCCGTCGACGTGAGCGATCGCCTCAAGCGTCTGCTGCCGCGCCCGCGCGCCCGCGCGATCGTCGCCGGCGCGGTCGCGCTGATCGCAGCCGTGGCGATCGGCGGCTACGCCTACGAGCACAACCGCACCGGCAGCATCTACCACCCGCACGCGCGATTCGTGCCGGAGGCGACGCCGAAGCTGGCGCCGCGCGAAGTCGAAGTCGCGTGGCCGCTGTACGGCTACACGCAGAACCACACGCGCTTCTTCCCCGCGCCGGCGAGCCTGCACGCGCCGTTCAAGCGCGCGTGGGTGAACAACGCGCACACGCTGCTGGAGTTCCCGCCGGTGATCGGCGGCGATCACATCTTCCAGCTCGGCGACGACGGCGTGATCCGCGCGCTGAGCAAGCGCACCGGCCGCAGTTTCTGGCAGCGCAGCCTCGGCCGCCTGTCGGCGTCCTCGCCGGCGATCGCCGGCAAGACGGTGTTCGCGAGCGTGCTGTCGCGCAGGGGCGGCGGCGAAGGCGGGCGGGTGTACGCGCTGAACTACGCGACCGGCGCGACGCGCTGGTCGCGCGACCTGCCGAGCGCGAGCGAGTCCTCGCCGATGGTCGATCGCGGCAGGCTGTTCTTCGGCTCGCAGAACGGAACGGTGTACGCGCTGAACGCGAGCGACGGCAGCGTGATCTGGACCTACCACGCGGGCGGCGCGGTCAAGGCCAGCCCGACGCTCAGCGGCGGCGCGCTGTACTTCGGCGACTACTCCGGGCATGTGCAGGCGGTCAGCGAGCGCACGGGACGTCGCCTGTGGATCAGCGGCTCGGGCGGCGCGCTGCTGGGCAGTGGCACGTTCTACTCGACGCCGGCGGCGTTCTACGGGCGGATCTTCCTGGGCAACACAGACGGGCGCGTGTACGCCTACGATGCCGGCACGGGCAAGCTCGACTGGGCGGTGCAGACGGGCGCCTACGTGTACGCGTCGCCCGCGGTCACCAACGCACCGGGGCTCGGTCCGACGATCTACCTCGGCTCCTACGACGGCACCTTCTACGCGCTGAACGCCCGCTCCGGGCAGATCGAGTGGAAGTTCGACGCGCACGGCAAGATCTCCGGCTCGGCGACGATCGTCGGGCGCACCGTCTACTTCGCCGATCTCGCAACGCACCGCACCTACGGACTGGGCATCTCCACCGGGCGCCCGAACTTCGAGCTCGACACGGGCGCCTTCGACCCGGTGATCAGCGACGGCAAGAAGATCTATCTGACCGGCACAGAAGGCCTGTATGCGTTCGCTCCGCGGTGACGGGCTTGGCTCGGGCATCGCTACGCCTGGCTAATCGGAGCGGCACGAGCCTGCCAGGCCGAGCGCGCGGCCGAGCGAGAACTGCGCGCGCACGAGCAGCCGACCGGGCGAGCGCGCGAGCACCCGTGTCCAGCCGCCGGCCGTGCGGTCGATGCAGCCGTCGCCGCGCTGGAGCGTCCAGTAGCGCGTGAAGCGCACGCGCACGAGAAAGCTCCCCGGCGAGCTCGCCTGCAGCGCGAACGAGTCGTGGCCGAGCGACGTCAGCCGCCCCGGGCCGGTCGCCAGCGGCGTCGGCGCGAGCACGGCGTAGATCCGCCAGTGACGGCTGGAGAAGACCTCGCGCAGATACGGCAGGCCGGCGCGGATCAAGCGGCCCTCGCGCGCGCTGGAAGGATCGAGCTCGGCGTCGGGCAGCGCGACGTAGGAGACGGCCTGCTCGCGCAGCCAGCGCGCATAGCCCTGAGCGCTGAGGCGCGGCGCGAGCAGCACGGCGTCGAAGCGCGTGTCCAGCTGCTTCTCCCAGCCACGCGCGAGCGACACGCGCGGCGCGAGCTGGGCGGCCTCCCAGTGCGTGCGCGTGAGCGGCACCTCCAGGCGAATCGGCTCGCCGGCGTGCGCGTCGAGGAAGCGCTGGACGGGCGCGTAGTAGGCGGCGCCGGTGGACTGGCTGCCGGCGACGGCGAGCGTCTCGCGCAGCGGCCCCCACCCGACCCACAGCGCCCAAGCGCACAGCGCGAGCGCCGCCGCCGTCAGGCGAGGCGGCGACAGCCGTGCGCCGCCCGCACGCCCGGGCAGCAGCGCGCAGGCGAGCAGCGGGCCGGCGAGCAGCACGCCATAGCGCTCGACGTTGCTGCCCATCGGCGTGTGCACGAGCAGAGCGAAGACGCATGCCAGCAGATACAGGCCCGCGCCCAGGCGCAGGCGCCTGTGGCTCGGCGGCAGGCCACAGACGAACGCCGCGACGACGGCGGCGGTCGCGGCGAAGGAGAGGATCGGATAGGGCTCGAAGCCGCCCTCGGGGAACAGCAGCGCGAGCGCGAGCGCGACGAAGGCGGCGGGCAGCGCGAGCACGAGCAGCGCCCCCGGCGAGCGCCGCCACAGCGCGTCTGTCAGCGCCGCGAGGCCGAGCAGCACGCCAGCCACGGGGCTGGCGGCGGCGCACGCCGCCGCCAGCAGCGCCGCCAGGGCAGAGCGCTCGCGCGAGCGCGCGAGCACGGCAGCGAGCGCGAAGCTGACGCCGAGCGCGAACGCCAGTCGCCCGATCCACACATCGCCGACGGCCGCGAGTGCGAACAGCGCCGCCGCCCAGCGCGCCGAGCGCCCGTGAGCGGCGACGGCGAGCGCTTCGAAGCACGCCACCGAGGCGAGCACCGACAACGCGCCGACCACGCGCAGCCCGAAGACCCACGCCAGCGGCGGGAACAGAAGGCTGTAGCCGGGCAGGTCATGGCCCGCGTACCAGTGCTCGTCATAGATGGCCAAACCGAGGTGCTTGAACAGATCCAAGCGGTAAGCCGCGGCGGCCAGATCGGGGGTGCGCGGCGCGACGAGCAGCCACGCCGCGAGCAGCGCGGCAGCCAACAGCAAGGCGAGCGGCGCGGCGCGCATACGCTTGGTGGGAAGATCAACCGGGGTCCGGTGTGCTACCCCACCGGACCCCGGCACACCCGCCTGTGTGACAGCGGATCTGTATTGATCTGAACCGGTGAGAGGCCCTGAAGTAGCTGTGTACCTCGAGCGCACGCCAAGATAATGACGGCCATGCGCGTCGCCAACCCCATCGACCGCACGCACGCGCAGTCGCGCGCGCGGCTGCGCCGCACGCGAGCGGCGGCCTCGGTCGCGGCCTGTTGCACCGCGCTGGCGGGCGCCGCACTGCTCGGCGGCTGCGGCGCGGGTCACCCGAAGGCGATCGGCGCGGGCACGCTTGCCGAAGCGCAGACCTTCCCGTACTTCCGTGTCTACTGGGTCGGGCCGCGCTTCCTCGGCCAGCCGCTCGCCGCCGCCGACGGTCAGAAGGGCTACATCAGCTCGGTCGGCGACAGCGTCTACTACGGGGACTGCGTGAAGGGCAAAGGGATCTTCGGCGGCGGCAGCTGCGTGCTGCCGCTGCAGGTCACGACGGTCGTCTATCGCCTGCACTCCAACGCCACGCTCGGGCGCCAGCGCAACATCGTCGTGCGCGGCGTGCCCGCGACGGTGTACGACGAAGGGCGCTCGATCGAGGTCTACAGCGGGCGCGTGGCGATCGACCTGTTCTCCAACACCTTCGCGCACGCCTACGCCGCCGCGCTAGCGCTGCGCCCGCTCAACGCGCCCGGCTCGGCCACGACGGACCTGCCGCCGCCGATCTACTGCCCCGGCCTCTCCGGGGCGCAGAGCGCGCAGGTCAAGAGCGTGATGGAACACCTTCCCGCCGGCGCCTGCCAGCAAGCCGGCGCGGCGCTGGCGTTCACCGCGAGCGTGTCCTGAGGCGAACGCGCGGCACGAGCGCGGCTCGGCCGTCTACCCGGCGACGCCGGGGGCGAGCGGCTTGCCGATCTCGCGGCGCAGGCTGAGAAAGGCCAGCGAGCCGATCACGGCGGGGATCCACAGGGAGATCGCGCGGTAGATCACGACGGCCACGACGACGTGTGCGGCAGGGCGCACGTTGAACAGCAGCAGCATGCCCACGAGGCCGCCTTCGACGGCGAGCAGGCCGCCGGGGATGGGAATCGAGTTGGCGAGCATCCCGACGAGATAGGCCATCGCGACGACCCACACCGACGGGGCGTTGCCGAAGGCGGCGAGGCACGCGTACAGCGCGAGGTTGTCGAGCAGCCAATAGGCCACGGCGCCGAGCAGGCGCCAGTCGTGCTCGCGAATCAGCTGCAAGGCGTCGGCCACGCCGTCGGCGAGCGCCTTCAGCGCGACCGCCCTGCGTCCGCTCTGCTCCCCGCGCCGCGCGGCCTGGCGCGCCCACGCGGCGAGCGCCAGCGTGCCGACGATCGTGGCGAGCGCCGCGGCGGCCGGCAGCAGCGTGAGCACGGCCTTCTGCGAGCCGGGCAGCAGGCCGAGCCACATCGGCACGCCGATCAGCACGACGGCGCCGACGTTGACGGCGCTGGTGAGCGCGAAGATCAGCACCGAGCGCCGCGCGATGCGATCGACGGAGACACCCTTGCTGCGCAGCACCCACGCGCCGAGCGCGATGCCCGCGAGGCCGCTGACCGAGACGACCGAGTTGACGGCGAGCTCGGCCAGCGACAGGCGCGAGGTCAGCCGCCGGCCGAGCATCCCGAAGACGAGCCCGAACAGCACCGCGAAGCCGGCGCACGAGAGCAGCTCCAGAGCCGCGGCGCCGGCCAGCCAGGCGGGATCGGCGTCGGCGAGGCGGTCGAGCGCGGTGCGCAGGTCGGGCACCGACAGCAGCAGCGCCGCGGCGAGGGCGAAGAAGACCAGCAGGCTGAGGACGCTGTTGCGCAGCGTGCGCGACTGCGCGCGCATCGCGTCGCCGGGGTCGTCGAGAGCGTCCTGCGACTCGGACGCGCCCGCGTCACTGGCGATGGTGGGCTCCCATGGCGATCGTCGGCATTCTCATCGATTTGCCCTACCCGTGCGTGCGCTGCTCATGCCACGGTAGCCTCAGTGGCACTCATATCCGCGATCCGCCCAGAAGTAAGCGCCGAGCAGGGAGGATGGCTCTCGAGCATATGGCCGAGCAAGCGCGCATACTGGTCGTCGACGACGAGCCAGCCGTACAGACAGCGCTGTCGCGCGCGCTGGCGCTCGAGCGCTACGACGTCGCGCAGGCGGTCGACGGGCGCGAGGCGCTGGCGCGGCTCTCAGACGCCGCCTACGAGGTCGTGATCCTCGACATCTCGATGCCGCACATCGACGGGCTGGAGGTGTGCCGGCGCCTGCGCGATGGCGGCGATCGCACGCCCGTGCTGATGCTCACCGCGCGCGAGCAGGTCGACGACCGCGTCGCCGGCCTCGACGCGGGCGCCGACGACTACCTGGTCAAGCCGTTCGCGCTGCGCGAGCTGCTCGCTCGTGTGCGCGCGCTGCTGCGCCGCTCCGCCGAGGAGGACGAGCAGGAGAGCGCGTTGGCCTTCGAGGACCTGCGCCTGGACTGCCTCGCCCACGAGGCGTGGCGCGGCGAGCGGTTGCTGGCGCTGACGCGCACGGAGTTCCTGCTGCTGGAGATGTTCATGCGCCATCCCCGCCAGGTGCTCACGCGCTCGGCGATCTTCGAGCACGTGTGGGGCTATGACTTCGGCTCGACGTCCAACTCGCTCGGCGTCTACATGGGCTACCTGCGGCGCAAGACCGAGGTCGGCGATGAGCCTCGTCTGCTGCACACGGTGCGCGGCGTCGGCTATGTGCTGCGAGGCGGGGCGTGAGCTTTCGCCGGCGCATCGCCCTGGCCTCGGCAGCGGCCGTCGCGGTCGCGGTCGTGCTCGCCTCGGTGCTCACGTACCTGCTCACGTCCAACCAGCTGCACAGCCAGGTCGACGAGCAGCTCAGCAACCGAGCGCGGACGGCGGGCCGCCTGCAGCGCTTCTTGAAACCGGGCGGCGTGACGACGCCGCAGGCCAAGCGCGACAGCGAACGGCTCGGGCTCGACCTGAACGGGCTCTCGGACAAAAGCTCTGACGAAGCCGAGCCCAGCTCGAGCACCGGCGAAAGCGAAGGCTCGAGCCTGCCGCGCTACGGCCCGGCCGCGAGGAACCTGTTCGGCAAGCTGCCGCCCGGCCCGGACCAGGTGCGCGGATATCAGCAGGTCGTCAACAACGCCGGGACGATTGTCGTGCGCTCGGCGCGCGACGTGTCGCTGCCGGTCGACTCCCAGACGCTGATGCTGGCCAGGCATGGCGGCGTCGCGTTCTTCCGCGACGCGCACGTCAACGGCCTGCACCTGCGCGTGCTCGCCGAGCCCTTCGGCGCCGGCCGCGCGATCGAGCTCGCCCAGCCGCTGACCGAAGTCGACAGCCTGCTCGGCCGCCTGCGGCTGATCCTCGCGCTGCTCGACGCCGCCGGCATCGCGATCGCCGCGCTGCTCGGGCGGCTCGTCGCGGGCGCGGCGGTGCTGCCACTCAAGCGCCTGACGCAGGCGACCGAGCACGTCGCGCTAACGCAGGATCTGAGCGGCCGCATCAAGTCGGTCGGCGAAGACGAGATCGGGCGACTGGCGCGCAGCTTCAACGCGATGCTCGACGCGCTGGAGCGCTCGATGAGCGCGCTCGATGCGTCCGTGCACGCCCAGCGCCAGCTCGTCGCCGATGCCTCGCACGAGCTGCGCACGCCGGTGACGAGCTTGCGCACGAACATCGAGATCCTGCAGCAGGCGCACGACATGCAGCCGCGCGAGCGCGGAAGGCTGCTGAGCGACGTGGTCGAGCAGATCGAGGAGCTGACGGGCCTGATGAACGACCTGATCGAACTGGCGCGCGGCGAACAGCAGCACACCGCCGACGAGGAGCTGCGCCTGGACCTGCTCGTCGCCGAGGTAGTCGAGCGTGCAAGCCGGCGTACGCCGGCGACGACGTTCGCGACCGAGCTCGCGCCGACGGTCGTCACGGGCGTGCCCGCGCGCCTGGAGCGCGCGGTGACGAACCTGATCGACAACGCGGCCAAGTACAGCCCTGCGGGCGAGCCGGTCGAGGTCGCGCTGGGAGACGAGCAGCTGACGGTGCGAGACCGCGGCCCGGGCATCTCAGCCGAGGACCTGCCTCACGTGTTCGACCGCTTCTATCGCGGCGCCGAGGCGCGCGGGCGTCCGGGCTCGGGGCTGGGCCTGGCGATCGTGCGTCAGGTCGCAGAGCAGCAGGGCGGCAGCGTCGTTGCCGAGGCCGCCGCCGGCGGCGGAACGCTGATGCGCTTGCGGCTGCCGGGCGCGGAGACGATCGAGCCCGAGGTTGCGGCGCCCGCCTCGCAGCCGCTCGCGCGCGCCGAAGACGACCGGCGCGAGCGCTCGACCGTCTGAGTCGCCGCATCGGTCCGCGCAACGAGGGCGCGATGGGCGCGCGCGCGCTCGCGAAAGCGCGCCGGCGCCAGGCCGTAGCGTCGACGAAAGGCGCGCGCGAAGTGCGGCGCCTGGCGGTAGCCGACGAGCTGCGCGACATCGTGCACGGAGATCGCCGGCTGCTCGGCCAGCAGCTGCGCCGCCGCGGTCATGCGCCGCGCGAGCAGATCCTCGTGAAAGCCCATCTCGCTGAACTGCGCGTACGCGCGCTGCACCTGACGCGGCGAGCTCGACACCGCCGCGGCGACCGCCGCAAGCGTCAGCCGGCGGCGGTAGTTGCGCGCGACGACGACGCGCGCGAGCAGGTACAGCCGCCGGCGGCTGGCGAGCGTCTCAGGTTGCACATCTCCGACTCCGACCCAGACCACCGTCGCGGGACGGAGCCGTCGTCGCCCTCGAGCAGGCCAGCGCGCCACGCGCCCGGCGGCAGGCTCACCGCAGCTCGCCCGCGCGAATCTGCGCGAGCAGCCCGGCGCATGCCGCCTCCACGTGGTCGAGCACGAGCTCGAAGCCGTCGCCCTCGCCGTAATACGGGTCGGGCACATCCAGGTCGCCGTCGCCGGCGCTCGCCGGGTCGAACTCGCGCAGCAGCCGGACCTTCGCGCGAGCGCTCGCACCTGGCGCCAGCCGCAGCAACTCGCCGACGTTCGACCGATCCATCGCCAAGATCAAATCGAAGTAATCGAAATCCTCGTCTCGCACACGGCGCGCCGACCCTTCCAGCGCGATTCCCCGGCCGACCGCCGCGGCCGTCGCGCGCGCGTCCGGGGCGCTGCCAACGTGCCAGCTCCCCGTGCCGGCCGAGTCGAGCTCGATCTCGTCCTGCAGTCCGGCCTCGCGCACGAGCGCGCGCATCGCGCCCTCGGCCGTGGGCGAGCGACAGATGTTGCCGAGGCACACGAACAGCAGCCTGACGGGCGCTCCCTCGCCGGCGCGCGAGGACAGGCGCACCGGCTCGCGGCGATCCCCCACGCTCATCAGTCCTCGCCGAGCTCGAGCACCGCGAGGAACGCCTCCTGCGGCACCTCCACGCGCCCGACCTGCTTCATCCGCTTCTTGCCCTCCTTCTGTTTGGCGAGCAGCTTTTTCTTGCGCGTGATGTCGCCGCCGTAGCAGCCGGAGATGACGTCCTTGCGAAACGCCTTGACCGTCTCGCGCGCGATCACGTGCGCGCCGATCGCCGCCTGGATCGGCACGTCGTACTGCTGGCGCGGGATGCGCTTGCGCAGCTTCTCGGTCAGCGTTCGCCCCATCTCATACGCCTTGTCGCGGTGCACGACCATCGACAGCGCGTCGACCGTGTCGCCCGCCAGCAGCACGTCGAGCTTGACCAGGTCAGACGGCCTCATCCCGCTCAGCTCGTAGTCCAGCGAGGCATAGCCTTTCGTGCGCGACTTCAGCTGGTCGAAGAAGTCGAGCACGATTTCCGCCAGCGGCAGCTCGTAGTTCAGCTGCACGCGCTCCGGCGACAGGTAGTGCATGCCAGAGTGCTCCCCGCGGCGTTCCTGACACAGCTCCATGACCGCGCCGACGAACTCTTTCGGCGCGATGATCGACGCCTGGATGAACGGCTCGCGGATCTCCTCGATCGTGCCCGGGTCGGGCATGTCCGACGGGTTGTGCACCTCCAGCTCCTGCCCGTCGGTCAGCGTCACGTCGAACTCCACCGACGGCATCGTCGCAAGCAGCTCCAGGTCGTACTCGCGCTCCAGGCGCTCGCGCACGATGTCCATGTGCAGCAGCCCGAGAAAGCCGCAGCGAAAGCCGAAGCCGAGCGCGTCCGAGGTCTCCGGCTCCCACGACAGCGCCGCGTCGTTGAGCACCAGCTTCTCCAGCGCGTCGCGCAGGTCGGGATAGCTGTCGGAGTCGATCGGGAACAGCCCGCAGAAGACCATCGGCTTGACCTCGCGGTAGCCCGGCAGCGCCTCCGTCGCGGCCTCCGCCGGCGCGCCGCCCGACGCCCTCGCGCGTGTCGTCAGCGTGTCGCCGACGCGCAGCAGCGTGACGTCCTTCAGCCCCGTGATCAGGTAGCCGACCTCGCCCGCCGCGAGCTGGTCGGTGGGCATCATCTGCGGCGAGAACACGCCTATGTCATCGATGTCCGCGTGCGTGTCCGTGGCCATCGCCCGAATCGCCTCGCCCTTCTTGAACACGCCGTCGACCACGCGGATGTACGCGATCACGCCGCGGTACTGGTCGAACTCCGAGTCGAAGATCAGCGCGCGCGGCGGCGCGTCCGCTCTGCCCGACGGGGGCGGCACGCGCGCGATCAGCTCCTCGAGCACCTCCGCCACTCCCTCCCCCGTCTTGCCGCTGATCTTCAGGATCGACTGCGGCTCCTCGCCGATCAGCTCGCTGACTTCGCCGGCGACTCGCGCGGGCTCGGCGCCCGGTAGGTCGATCTTGTTCAGGCACGGGATCAGCTCGAGGCCCGACTCGATCGCCAGGTAGGTGTTGGCGACCGTTTGCGCCTCGACGCCCTGCGCGGCGTCGACGACCAGCAGCGCCCCCTCGCACGCCGCCAGCGAGCGCGACACCTCGTATGTGAAGTCCACGTGCCCCGGCGTGTCGATCAGGTGCAGCTGGTAGGTCTCGCCGTCGCGCGCCGTGTAGAACACGCGCACCGCCTGCGCCTTGATCGTGATCCCGCGCTCGCGCTCTAGATCCATCGAGTCCAGCAGCTGCGCGCGCATCTCGCGCGCCGCCACCGTGTGCGTCAGCTCGAGGATGCGGTCAGCGAGCGTCGACTTGCCGTGGTCGATGTGCGCGATGATCGAGAAGTTGCGGATGTGCGACTGATCCATAGGCGGCTACAGCGTAGAAGGCGCACGCTCGGCGACTGACGACCTCGCGTGAGGTGGTCGGGCCGCGAGCGCGCTAGCCTTCTCCGTACCGGCGGATCGCCAACTCGACTACGGGCCCTCGAGGTCCAACCGCGGCTACGCGCCGGCCCTCGGGTCGGCGGCCTGTCCAGGTGTCGGGAGTGTCACGCCGCCCAGGCAAGACACACGAGTCCTGGGACGTAAGTAGTAAGCGGCGATTTCTGTCGGATGCACCGGGCGGGCCACTGGCCCGCCCGGCAGCATTTCTGGGGTGCTCGCCACGCGCCTGAGCGCGTCGCCCACCAGCTACGCTCGCCCGAGCTGCGCCCTGATCAGCCGGTGCACCTGGTGCGCCTCGGGCACGTGCATCGCGAGCACGGCGCGCACGTACACGAACACGCCCGCCAAGCCGGCGCCGCCGACGCTGACGATCTGCGCGACCAGCGACACGCCGAGCAGGTCGTCGAGCAGCCGCCAGACGGCCCACGAGACTCCGGCCATGAGAGCCGACGCGACGAGGATACGGACGGTGATCATCGTCGTCTGCGCGCCTTCGAGGCGGCCGTTGAGGCCCTCGCGCAGCCGCTGCGCCTGCAGCAATGTCATCACCGCGTTGGCGGCGACCGTGCCGATGATCAGCCCGGCGATGCCGAACGGCTTGTACAGACCGATGCTCACGACGATGTCCACGACGATGTTCATCGCCGCCAGGCGCGTCGGGATCCATGGACGCTGCACGGCGAAGAACGTGCGCGTGAGCAGCAGGTTCAAGCCGCCGAAGGGCAGGCTGAAGGCAAACCAGAACAGCGCCACGGCGACGATGTGCGTCGAATGCGCGTTGAACTCGCCGCGCTGGAACAGCAGACGCACGATCGGGTTGGGCAGCACGATCATGAAAGCGGCCGCAGGGATCAGCAGCAGGTTGATCTGGCGCATGCCCACGCCAACCGCGCGGCGCATCGCCGACACATCGCGATTGGTCGCCATGCGGCTGAGCGTCGGGAACAGCACGGTCGCGACGGCCACGCTGAACAGGCCCTGCGGCAGCATGTAAACGCGAAAAGCGTTGTCGATCGCACGCGGCGCCTCCTTGGATACGAGCGTGCCGAATACCGAGTTGATCAACTGGTCGAGGTTGACGATCCCCAGCCCGATCGTCACCGGGAGCATCAGCGTGAAGACCTGTTTGATTCTCGGATCGTGCCAATCGACGTGCATCTGCAGGCGGAAGTCGATGCGGCCGAGCGCGGCCGCAGCCAGCAGCAGCTGCACGAACGTCGCGACCAAGATCGCGATCGCATACGCGTGCAGCTGGTTGCCGTCTTCGTAGCCGCCGTGGTAGTGCGGACGCAGGATCACCAGCAGGATCAGGATCACGACGTTCCACAGCGCGGGCGAGATCGCGGGGATCGTGAAGTGGTCGTAGGACTGCAGGACGCCCACGAGCAGGCCTGTCAGGCCGAGGATCAGCACGACCGGGAAGAGGATCTGCGAGAGGCCCGCAGTGAGCGCGTCGAGCGGACCGTTGAACGCGTTGCCCGTGAACAGCGGCATGATCACGCCCGCCGCGAGGATGAAGAACGCCGTTACGGCGCCGAGCACGATGAGCATGATCCAGAACAGCGTCGAGGCCAGCCGGAAGGCCTCTTTGCGGCGGCCCTTCTGCAGCAGTTCGGTGAACACCGGCACGAACGCCGCCGACAGAGCCGCGTTGGCGAACAGGTTGCTGACGAGGTTGGGGATCTGAAAGGCGATCGTGAACGCCGACGCCGGGCCTCGCGTGCCGAAGAAGCTGGCCGCGACGATTTCCCGCAGCAGCCCGACGATGCGAGAGATGCCGGTCGCAATCGAGAAGATCGCCGTGTTGCGGGCTACGCGTCCTGCGCCCGGCGGGGGCGGCAGGGGCGGCTCCTCGGCTGCGTCCGGCAGCTCGGACATCCGCAGCGAGGACTCCCGTGCCGTCGCGAGTGGCTGCTCGCCCGAAGCGGGCGGCGGCTCGGCGTTGGGCGGCCCCTCCCCGCCCGCTTCTCCAGAGTCAGACAAGGCCGCTATAGTACGGCCCTCCGCGGCGCGCCCTGGCAGTTCGATCCCGGGTTCACGCGGCTCTTTTCATGGCCAACATCCATTCCCAGAAGAAGCGCATCCTGCGCTCCGAGCGCGAGCGTTTGGAGAACCGCCAGTACACCTCGGCGATCAAGACGCACTTCCGTCGCCTCGAATCGCTCGTGCAGGGCGGCGACGACGCGCAGGCCGACGCGACGCACCGCGAGCTCGTGCGCACGATCGACAAGGCCGTCAAGCGCGGCGCGCTGCACCGCAACAACGGCGCGCACAAGAAGTCACGCGCGGCGCGAGTCCGCGCCGGCTCACCAGCCGCCTAGCACCACTCACCGCCCAGCCGGTCAATAGCCAAGCGAGGCAAGGACGCAGGAAGCGTGGCGTGCTGGCCGAAACGGGGATGCGAGCGAAGTGAGTGTCTCCCGGCTTCGGTACGCGAGCGACCGAGGACGCCGCCTCGCGCAGGCTAGTGGCCGGCTGCGATCTGGGCGATTGCTCGCAGGGCGAGCGTGTCCTCGCTCAGCGCCGCGAGAGGCGTGCGTTCGGAGGCGATCACGGCGCCGCCGCGCGAGTCGAGCTCGAGATCGGCGAGCGCCGCCAGCGCCGCGCGCAGCCTGCTCGGGTCGCTGCGCGCGACGTCGGCGATGAACCGGTCGGCGGCGCGCGAGGGCATGCGCAGACCGCGCTTGACCGCGGCTTCAGACTCGCCGGCCTGCAGGCGCAGCGCGACCGCGAGCGCATCGCGCAGGCGCTGGGACATCAGGTAGATCAGCCCGGACAGGCGCTCGCCCTGCTCGCGCAGGCGCAGGTAGGAGAGCGTCGCCTCTCGCGCGCTGGCGCCGACGAGCGCGTCGGCGAGCGCATACGCGCGCCACTCGGCCGAGTGCGCGGCGCGATCGTCGATCCGCTGGGCATCGACGGTAACGGCGCCCGCTTGATCGGGGTCGCCTTCCAGCGCGAGCTTCTCCAGCTCGCGCAGCAGCCGCTGCTGGCGGTCGCCGACCTGCGCCACGAGCGCCTTCGCGGCCGCCGCGTCGAGCGCCAGGCCGATGCGCGCGGCCTGCTCGCGCGCCCACTTCGGCAGCTCCCACGACTTGACCGTCATCTGCGCGACGACCTGGCCGCCGGCCGACTTGACCGCCTTGTGCAGCGCCTCCGGCGCCTTCGCGCGCGCCTCCTCGCGAGCGAACAGCGCGAGCGTCGTGTCCGGCGGCATCTGGCCGATCGCCGGGGCGAGCGCCTTCTCGACGTCCGCCTGGCGCCAGCGCTCGACGCCTTCCACGACGATCACGCGGCGCCCGATCGCCAGCGTCATCGCAGTGAGCGCCTCAGCCACCCCCGCCGGTGTCGCCGCGTCGCCTTCGAGCACCTCCACGCTCGCGTCCGCCTCCGGTCCTTCGGCGAGCGCCCGCAGCCCCGCCCGCCGCTCGGCCACGGCCCCGTGGTCGTCGCCGTGAATCAGGTAAACGGGCTTGAGCTCGGCCATCGCGTCCGAGTCTAAGCGCCAGCGGCGACGCGCCTAGCGCACCACGAGATTCACGAGCTTGCCTGGCACGACGATCTCCTTGACGACCTGCTTGCCGTCGAGGTGGGCCTGCACGTTCGGCGCTGCCCGGCACAGCTCCTTGAGCTCGTCCGCGCTCGCGCCCGAGGCGGCCTGCACGCGGTCGCGCAGCTTGCCGTTGACCTGGCAGACGAGCTCGTACTCGTCGCGCTCGAGCAGCTCCTCCTCCGCGTTCGGCCACGCCGCTTCCCACACGCGCTCGCCGGTCAGGCGGTCGTAGATGTCCGCGCACACGTGCGGCGCGAACGGGAACAGTAGCGACGCGGCCGTCGCCAGCGAGAAGCGAAGCGTCTCGGGGTCAACGCTGTCGCGCAGGCGCGAGCAGTCGTTGAGCAGCTCCATCACGGCCGCGATCGCCGTGTTGAACGCGAAGCGGCGCAGGTCGCTGCTGACCTTCTCGATCGCCCAGTGCGCCTTGCGCACGAGCACCAGGTCGTCGCCCTGCGGGTTGATCGGGGTTTCGATGTCGGCGCTCGGCGGCCCGGCGCGCTCGGCGGTCTCGGCCGCCAGCCGCCACAGCCGGCTGAGGAAGCGATGCACACCCTCGACTCCCGTGTCCGACCAGTCGGCGTCCTGGTCGGGCGGCCCGACGAACAGGATGTAGCAGCGCGTCGTGTCCGCCCCGACGCGCTCGACGATCGAGGCCGGCGAGACGACGTTGCCGCGCGACTTGCTCATCTTCGCGCCGTCCTTCGTGACCATGCCCTGCGTGAACAGCGCGTCGAAGGGCTCCTGGAAGTCGAGGTGGCCGAGGTCGGCGAGCGCCTTGGTGAAGAAGCGCGCGTACATCAGGTGCAGGATCGCGTGCTCGACGCCGCCGATGTACTGATCGACGGGCATCCACTCGCGCAGCGCCTCCGGGTCCCATGCGGCCCGATCGTTGTGCGGATCGCAGTAGCGCAGGAAGTACCACGACGAGTCGACGAACGTGTCCATCGTGTCGGTCTCGCGACGCGCGGCGCCGCCGCACGTCGGACAGGCGGTGTTCACCCAGTCCTCGGCCGCAGCCAGCGGCGAGCGTCCTTTCGGCGTGTAGTCCTCGATCTCCGGCAGCTCCACCGGCAGCTGGTCGTAGGGGACCGGCACGATGCCGCACCTGTCGCAGTAGAGGATCGGTATCGGCGTGCCCCAGTAGCGCTGGCGCGAGATCAGCCAGTCGCGCAGCTTGTAGTTGATCGACGCGTGCCCTTTGCCCGCGACGTCCAGCCAGCGCACGATCGCGCTCAGCGCCTCGCGGTTGGGCAGCCCGTCGAAGTCCGAGCGCGAGTTGACGAGCACGCCGTCGCCGGTGTACGGCAGCTCGCCGGAGTCGGCGGCGTCGGTGCCGGCGAGGGGCTCGATCACACGACGGATCGGCAGGTCGAAAGCGCTCGCGAACGCATGGTCGCGCTCGTCGTGCGCCGGCACGGCCATGATCGCGCCGGTCCCGTACTCCATCAGCACGTAGTCGGCGACGTACATCGGGATCTGCTCGCCGTTGACCGGATTCGTGACCGTGCGCGCGAGCGCCACGCCGGTCTTCGGCTTGTCGGCGTTGCCGCGCTCCTCGTTGGTCTCGTTCAAGGCGACGTTGACGTACTCGTGCACTTCGTGCTCGCGCTCGGTGCCCTTGACCAGGCGCGCGATGTCCGGATGCTCGGGCGCCATCACGAAGAACGTCGCGCCGAACAGCGTGTCCGGGCGTGTCGTGAAGACCGGGTAGTCGATGCCGAGCGCCTCGCAGCGAAACGTGACCTCCGCGCCCTCCGAACGTCCGATCCAGTTGCGCTGCATCGTCTTCACGTTCTGCGGCCAGTCGATCTCCTGCAGGTCGTTGAGCAGGCGCTCGGCGTAATCGGTGATGCGCAGGAACCACTGCTCGAGCTGGCGCACTTCGACGAGCGTGCCGCAGCGCTCGCAGCGCCCGTCGGCGTCGACCTGCTCGTTGGCGAGCACCGTCTGGTCGTGCGGGCACCACTTGACCGCGGCCTCCTTGCGGTATGCCAGGCCCGCGCGAAACAGCTCGAGGAAGATCCATTGCGTCCAGCGGTAGTAGCTCGGTTCGCTCGTGGCCAGCTCGCGCGACCAGTCGATGGAAATGCCCCACGAGCGAAACTGGCGCTGAAACGAGGCGATCGATTCCGCCGTCGACTCACGCGGATGCACGCCCGTCTTGATCGCGTGGTTCTCGGCCGGCAGCCCGAACGCGTCGTAGCCCATCGGGTGCAGCACGCGCCGCCCGAGACGGCGATGGAAGTGCGCGATCGCATCGCCCACCGAGTAGGTCTTCAGATGGCCGATATGCGGCTCGCCGCTCGGGTAGGGCAGCATCTCCAGCACGTAGGAGTTGTTCGAGCGGCCGCCGGCGTCGTGCTCGTTGGTGACCTCCCACGTGTGCTCCGAAGCCCACACGTCCTGCCAGCGCGACTCGATCTCGTGCGGGTCGTATATGTGCTCTGCCATCGGAGATCGCAGATTAGCGGTCGGCTTTGCCCCCGCCCGCTAGCCTGCGGGCGCGAGCGCGTCCTCGCCCGTCGCGAAGCGGCTGCCGGCGCGCAGACGCGCGACGATCTCAGCGGGCGCCTTGTGCGGCGCGCCGGCGTCGAACGGCGGCTGCGGGTCGTACTCGATGCCGAGCTGAATCGCCTGCGCGACGTCTGCGCCGGCGATCTCCGCGGTGAGCGCCAGCGCCATGTCGATTCCCGCCGACACGCCAGCGGCGGTGACGATCTTGCCGTCGAACACGACGCGCTCGGGCACCGCCTCGGCGCCCAGCGCGCTCAGCGCGTCGAGCGCCAGCCAGTGGCTCGTCGCGCGCTTGCCCCGCAGCAGTCCTGCGGCCGCGAGGACCAGCGAGCCGGTGCACACCGACGTCGTCCAGCGGCTCGTCTCGTGCGCGGCGCGCAGCCAGTCGAGCGCCGGGCTGCCGGCGCGCGCGGCGACCTCGCCCGGGCCGCCCGGGACGAGCACTACCTCCGGCGCGGGCACTTCCCCCAGGGTGCGGTCGGCGACGAGCGAGAGCATGTCGTTGTCCGTGCGCACCGGCCCACGCTCGACCGCCACGAACGTCACGCCAGCGCCGGGGATGCGGCTGAGCACCTCATAGGGCCCGATCGCGTCGAGCGCCGTGAATCCGTCGTACAGCAGGATCGCCGTGTTCATGTCCGTGTCTCCTTGGCGTTGGTTGAAAGCGCCGGCGGTACTCCGCCGGGCCCACGTCGAGCGTGCGCAGGAACACGCGCCGCATCGTCTCGGCCGTGCCGAAGCCGCAGGCGCTCGCGATCGACGCCACCGGCTGCGAGCCGTCCTCCAGGCGCCTGCGCGCCGCCTCCAGGCGCACGCGCTCGACATAGCGCGCCGGCGTCACGCCCGTCTCAGCCGCGAACGCGCGCGCGAAGTGCCGCGCGCTCATGTGAGCGTGTGCGGCCATCGCCTCGACGCTATGGTCGCCGGCGACGTTCTCCACGACCAGCCGCTGCACCTCGCGCAACGGCTCGCGCTCGGGCTGCTGCGCGGCCAGCGTCGCGCTGAACTGCGATTGGTTGCCCGGGCGGCGCAGGAACAGCACAAGGTGACGGGCGATCGTCAGCGCCGCGTCGCGATCGAGGTCGTCCTCGACGAGCGCCAGCGCCAGGTCCATGCCGGCGGTCACTCCCGCCGATGTCCAGACGCGCCCGTCGCGCACGAAGATCGGGTCTGGGTCCACGCGCACTCGCGGATACAGGCGAGCGAGCGCCGCAGCGCTCGCCCAGTGGGTGGTCGCGCGCCGTCCGTCGAGCAGGCCCGCGGCGGCGAGCGCGAAGGCGCCTGTGCAGACCGACGCGGTCCGGCGCGAGCGCGCGGACGCCTGCGCGATCCACGCGAGCAGCGATTCGTCGTCGACGACCCCCCGCGCGCCGCGGCCGCCCGGGACGATCAGCGTGTCGAGCTTCGCCGGCGCCTCGTCCAGGCGGCCGTGCGGGACGATCGTCAGCCCGCTCGACGTCTGCAGCGGCTCGCCGTCGGCGCTCAGCGTGCGCACCTCGTAGCCGCGCGCGGTGCGCCCCGTCGCCTCGAGCAGCCGCTCGGCGGCCGCGAACACCTCGAGCGGACCGGTGACGTCGAGGCTCTGCACCCCGGCGAAGAGCACGATCACGACCTCGCGCGGGGTTCGACGTTGGGCCATCGCGCAATCCTCGCGCACGCAGAGCACGGCCGCAAGGACGAATATCCAACGTTTCCTGCCATTGCACGACCATCGGGCGTGGCTCGCCGCCCCGCGTCACGAGGTCTACGATGCGGATATGGAGCCTCGATCGCGTACGTCCGGCGAGCACAGCGAGCTGCAGCGCGAAGCTCTCGACGCTGCTCCGGGACGCGTGGCGGCGATCGTCGAGGCCGCCGAAAGGGCAGCCGACGAGCTGCGCGACGAGGCCGAGGGACGCGCGCGCGAACGCATCGCCGAGGCCGACCGCGCCGCCGCCAATCGCGTGCGCGCGGCCGAGGAGGAGGCCGAGGAGCTGTTGCGCGACGCGCGCGCGCAGGCCGAGTCGGCCCGCAACCACGCCGTCTCGGCGGTCGGCGCGATCCACGCCGAGGCCGAGCGCGTGCGAGCCGACGCCCGGACCGAGACCGAGCAGCTTCGCGCGGTTGCCATGCGCGAAGCCGAGCAGATTCGCGCGGGCGCCCGCGACGAGGCCGACAACGAGCGCTCCGGGGCGCACACGGAGAGCGAGCAGCTACGCGCGAGCAGCGGCGAGGAAGCCGAGCGCGCGCTCGCTGAGGCGCGCGCCGAGGCAGAGCAGCAGCTTGCAAGCGCGAACGAGCAGGCCGAGCGCATCGTCGGCGAGGCGCGCGAACAGGCCGCTCGCACGGTCGCCGAGGCGCAGGAGCAGGCCGAGCGAGCCGTCGCTTCGGGCGGCGAGGACCTCGAGCAGCTGCGCGCCGACGCCGCCGCGCAGGCCCAGAGCGTCCGCGCCAAGGCACGCGAGGACGCGCGCGAGATCGTCGGCGAGTCCCACGTCGTCGCGCGCGAGGTCCTGCGCGAGGGCACCGAGCTGTCACGCAACCTGCGCGAGCTGTCCGTCTCGCTGCGCAACAACGCCGAGCGGCTGCTGCGCGACGTGCGCCTGGCGCACGGCGGCCTGACGGCGCGCTTGGATCAGGCGAGTCCCGGCGGCTCGTCCGGCGGTCTGGAAGCCGGCGCGCGCCGGTCGAGCGCCCGCGACGATCCCGACGACGATCTCGACGTGCCCGAGTTCATCCCGCCGGACTGAGCGCCGCGCTTCGTGGCTCAGCTTCACGGCGCGGCCGAGCGGCCGCACAGACAAGCCGCGACAGTTGCGTCCCAAGCACGGCGTACGCTCGAAGGATGGTCGAGCTCACGCCGAGCCAGAAGGGAGCCGTTGCCGAGGCGGCGATCACGGCGGCGGTGATCCAACTCGGTTTCACGGTGCTGCGCCCCCTGTGCGAGGGGCGCCGCTACGACCTGATCGTCGACCTCGAGCCGGTCCTGCTTCGCGTGCAGTGCAAGCTCGCGCGGCGCATCGGTGGCGCGCTGTCCATCAGCCTGCAGACATGCCGCTACACCCCCGGCGCGGGGTACGTACGCAGTAGTTACTCCCCAGCCGAAATCGACGCGATCGCAGCCTATTCCCCTCATCTCCGCACAAGCTATTTGATCCCTTTCGCGGACATCGCGACGCGACGGAGCCTGCACCTGCGGGTGGCGCCGACCGGCAACAATCAGGCAGACGGGATCAACTGGGCACACGATCACGAGCTAGGGCCAGCCCTGCAAAGGCTGCGAGACGCTCACGCTCGAAGGAGACCCGCAGGAAGCTAGACTTATCGCGTCCTGGGGCTATAGCTCAGCTGGGAGAGCGCCGCCGTGGCACGGCGGAGGTCGTCGGTTCGAGCCCGACTAGCTCCATCCTCAGACGCGCAGGGAGCGGCGGCACAATCCGGCCGCCGGCGACAGACGCTCAAGGGCGGCGTTGGCTGGGCCGATAGAAGTGGCGATGCCGGCCATCGGAACTTCTCCCGCCGTCGAGGCGGAGCGCGGCGAGCAAGGCGTCGCGGCCATGATCGAGGCGGCGCGGCTGGGTGTCGCCGCGGCGCCGGAGGTCTATCGCCCTGGAGATTTCTGGGATCAGCTGATCGACCAGAACCTGGAGATGCTGCGCACGCACGGCATCGCGAACTTCAAGCGGACGGTCTCCAACAACTACTACAACTGGCTCGTATGGTCTCTGCGCGACCCGCAGATCCAGCGAGCGGTCAGGCGTTGGTTGCAACGGCCCTCGCTCGCGCCGCTGCTCAACCGCCTCGAAGAGCGTCCATCGAACCTGCGCACGACAGATCGGCCCGAGGCCTACTCGCTCTCGAAGT
Source organism: uncultured Solirubrobacteraceae bacterium (assembly GCA_963706615.1). Taxonomy (GTDB): domain Bacteria; phylum Actinomycetota; class Thermoleophilia; order Solirubrobacterales; family Solirubrobacteraceae; genus Palsa-744. Next base: position 575,067 of record OY970163.1, read on the forward strand.
CCGCGAGCTGGCGGTACAAGTTCTTCGTCGGATCCGCCTGGGAGACCGCGCGTCGGGCAGATGCCCTGGGACTGACCGACCGGCTGTCCGAGCCGCGGCTCGGAAACCCGATCCGCATCCGCCATCGTGGCCGTCTGATCTCTCAGGATCTCGCCAACAGCATCATCGAGTGCAACTACGTGGCTCGGACCGGCGCGCTGCGTGAGGGAGCGCGCGTCGCCGAGCTCGGAGCGGGCTACGGCCGGCTCGCGCACGTCTTCAGCGAGGCGTGTCCGGTGACCTACTGCATCTTCGACGTGCCTCCGGCCCTGGGAGTCGCACAGTGGTACCTCACGAAGCTGCTCGGCGTCGAGCGGACGGTGCCTTATGTGCCCGGGGACGACTTCAGCGTCGTCGAGCCGCGTCTGACGCCGGGCACAATCGCCTTCTTCACGCCCAACCAGCTGGAGATGTTCCCCGACGGCTGGTTCGACTGCACGCAGACGATCAGCACACTGCCGGAGATGCCTGCGGCGCAGTCCTCTCACTACCTCGGCCTGCTCTCGGCGAAGTCACGACACACGCTGTTTCTCAAGCAATGGAAGCACTGGCGCAACGCCGCCGACGACGTCGAACTAGACGAGGGCTGGTATGACCTGCCGGCGCCCTGGCGGCTGACGGCGCGACGCGCCGATCCGATTCAGCCGGCGTTCTTCAATCAGCTCTGGGTTCGCCACTAGACGGTCCGGCGAAGCGAGTGAGCACGCCGCACGCTCGCGACCGGCCGTCCAGCGGCGTCTTGGTCGCGTAGTGCGCGCCTTCGCTCACGTCGCGGGCGTGCGCCGCAACCGCCCCGATCCGCGACCGCGGTGCTCGGGCGGTTCCGGACGGACGGGCGCGAGCAGCGCCCAGGCGATCATCAGCGCGGACAACACGAGCATCCCGATCCCGGCGTACAGGTCGATGTTTATGCCAGAGGCCTTCGTCTTGACCGTGTGCGATCCGACAAGCCCGAGCACCACGAGCACGCTTCCGTAGAGCAGGAACAGGCCACCGATGATTCGCCGCACGTCGAAGCGGTTGGCCATGCGCGCCGCGTGTTGCTCCTCCTCGTCTGAGAGCCTCGGCTCGCTCGGGCTCGGCGTCTCGCTGTCGACTCTCGCTCATCGCTGTGCCTTCCTAGATGAAGATGATGTTGAGGATGACTATCAGTACGATCGCACCCGCGCCGAGCAGCATCGGCGATCGCCACCACACCTTGTCGCCCGGGTCGGCCTCCTCCGCGCGCTCGTCCGTGCGCGTCAGTTTCCACACAAGCCGCGCAGCTCCTCCTCGGGCTTGGGCTTGGTGACCATCGAGACGGCCACGGTCACGACGGCATCGGCGACGAACGCGATGATCGCCTGCCAGAAGCTGCCGCTGAGTTCCGAGCCGAAGTGGAAGACCACGTGGTAGGCGTTCAGACGGTTGACCGTGTACGCCGCCGCCGTACCCGTCAAGCAGCCCCCAGAAACCGGCCCACGGTGTGCTGCGCTTCCACAGCATCGCGATGATGAACGTGGCGAACAGCGGCGCGTTGAAGATCGAGAACAGCGTCTGGATGTAGTTCATGATGTTCGGGTAGCCCTTGGCGATGAACGCGGTGCCGACCGAGATCACGACCCCGAGCGCGGTCACCAGGCGCCCGACCTTCAGGTAGTAGCCCGAGTCGCGGTCCTTGACGGCGTAGGCCTGCCACAGGTCGTAGGTGACGACCGTGTTGAACGACGTCACGTTGGCCGCGACGCCCGCCATGAACGCCGCGAGCAGGCCGGCGATCGCGACGCCGAGCATCCCTTCCGGCAGGTAGTTGCCGATCAGGTGCGGGATCACGGTGTTGTACTGGAGGTTACCGCGGCTGCCTGTCCCAGCCCCTTGATCGTGACGAGCGCGACGAGGCCCGGGATGATCGTCAGCGCGGGGATGAAGATCTTCGGATACGCGCCGATCAGCGGCGTGCGCCGCGCCGCCGACAGGTTGCGCGCCGAGAGCGCCCGCTGGACCTCCGCGAAGTTCGTCGTCCAGTAACCGAAGCCGAGCACGAAGCCGAGGCCGAAGACGATCGCCGATCCAGTCCGAGGCGAGCGGGTTGGTGACGTGGTGGATCCCCAGTCCCTTCCAAGCATGCAGCCCCGGATCGCCGAGCTGGTCGAGTGCCTGACCTTTTCGCTTGAGCCCGTGCACGCCGCCGACGGCGTGCAGCGCGACGATCGTCAGCGGCAGCAGGCTCGCGACGATCACGAAGAACTGCAGCACCTCGTTGTAGATCGCGGACGTCAGTCCGCCGAGCGTGATGTAGCCGAGCACGATCACCGCAGCGATGACGATCGCGAGCGAGATCGACCAGCCGAGCATCAGGTGCATGATCAGCGCGAGCGCGTACAGGTTCACGCCCGAGATCAGCACCGTGGCGACGGCGAACGTAGCGGCGTTGAGGAAGTGCGTCTGCTCGTTGAAGCGCAGCCGCAGGTACTCCGGGACGCTGCGCACTTTCGCGCCGTAGTAGAAGGGCATCATCACGATGCCCGAGGAAGACCATCGCGAGCACCGCGCCGATCCAGTAGTAGTGAACCGTCGCGACGCCGTATTGCGCGCCGTTGGCCGACATGGCCGAGGATCTCCAGCGCGCCGAGGTTCGCCGAGATGAAGGCGAGCCCGGTGATCCATGCAGGCAGCGAACGTCCCGAGAAGAAGAAGTCGACGTCGGTCTTGATCGTCAGCCGCGCGACGAGCCCGATTCCGAGGACGACGAGGAAGTAGATCCCGACGAGCGCATAGTCGAGCGCGCTTGGATTGAGTCGCAATACCGCTAGCAACGCCGACCTCCCCCGAGGGCTCGCGCGCGCTGGGTCGAGCGCGACTCCACCGCCAAAGACAGGGTTGGGGCCGGGGCGGCGTCGCTCATGTCGCTTTAGATATCCGCCGCAAGCCGCATCCAAACGGCCCGCTCTTGTCGCGATCGGCCCCGCGGCTGGCCGGCGGTGCAGAACTCTCGCGCGTCGTTCACCGCACACCGAGGCCCGCGCCAGTTAGGCCACCCTAACTTTGGGTAACCTAATCCTGTCGCCCGCCTCAGTCTCCCACCACGAACCGGAAGCGTCTTGCGTCCTTCATCCCGGAGCCCTCTCGCCGGCGCTCTGCGCGTGTGCGGCTCTAGCTGTGTGCGTGGGACTGTTTTCAGGGTGTGGCTCGTCGACGCGCGTGCTGACCCTGTACAGCGCACAGCACGAGAAGATGACAAGCGCTCTGGTCAAGGCATTTAAAAGCAGACTGGCACGACGGTGCGCGTGCGCTTTGGCGAGGACGAGGGTCTGGCCAACCAGATCGTGCAGGAGGGCGAAGCCTCTCCCGCCGACGTCCTGCCGACGGAGAACACGCCCCCCCTGGAACTGCTCGCCGAGAAAGGCCTGCTCTCCAAGGTACCCAGGGCCACGCTCGCGCAGGTCCCAACGCGCTATGACTCCCCAAGCGGGCACTGGATCGGCGTCGCCGCGCGCGAGACGGCGCTGATCTACAACCCCAAGCTGATCAGCGCCGGTGAGCTTCCCGCGTCGATCCTCGACCTGGCCAAGCCCGCATGGAAGGGCAGCGCTCGCGATCGCGCCCTCCGAGCCGGACTTCGTGCCGATCGTCAGCGCGATCGACAAGCTCGACGGGCGCGCGGCAACCGAGCGGTGGCTGGAAGGCTTCGCCGCCAACGCCAAGCGCTACGACGACAACGAGGGCATCGTCGCAGCCGTCGAAGGCGGCCAGGTCGCGGCCGGCGTGATCAACCACTACTACTGGTACGAGCAAGCTGCTGAGGTGGGGCTCACAAAGCTTCACTCCAAGCTCTACGACTTCGCCCACAAGGACCCGGGCGCGCTCGTGAACATCTCTGGCGCTGCGGCGCTGAATTCAAGCAGCAACCCGGCGCTGGCGCAGAGGTTCCTCGAGTTCCTCGTCAGCAGAGAAGGCCAGAGCGCGATGACCCACAGCGGAGACTGGGAGTACCCGCTGGTCGCCGGCGTCCTGCCGCCGCCGGGGCTGCGTCCATTCGGCTCGCTGCAACCGCCTGAAGTCGCGCCGGCCGATCTCGGCGACGGCAGCGGGCCGCTGACGCTGATGCAGCAGGCGGGGCTGCTGTAGGCGATGGAGGCGGCAGGAGCCAGCGCCGGCGCCAGAGCGTGGCCGGGCGCACGTGTTCGCGCGCGGCTGCGCGCCAGGCCCACGCCGCTCGCGCTGCTCGTGATCGCAGCGGCAGTCGCGCTGCTCGTGCTCCTGCCGCTCGGCTTCCTGCTCGACCAGACGCTGTCGATCGGCTGGACACAGGTGGAACGCCTGCTGTTCCGGCCCTTCGTCGGCACCCTGCTGGTCAACACCGTGCTGCTCGTGGCCGTCGCGACGACGGCGTGCGTTGCCCTCGGCGTCGGCGTCGCCTGGTGCGTCGAGCGCACCAACCTCCCCGGAAGGCGCGCCTGGGCGGTGCTGGCAGCGCTGCCGATCACGGTTCCGGCGTTCGTGACGAGCTACAGCTGGGTCTCGATAACACCAACCGTGCAGCATTTCGGGGGTGCCGCGCTGATCGTCACGCTCGCCTACTACCCGCTCGTCTACCTGCCGGTAGCCGCCGTGCTGCGCGGCCTGGACCCCGCGTTGGAGGAGAGTGCCCGCTCGCTCGGGATGGGCCCGTGGCGTACGTTCGCGCGGGTGACGCTGCCGCAGACGCGCCTGGCGCTGCTCGGCGGCGCGCTGCTCGTGGCCGTTCACCTGCTTTCGGAGTTCGGCGCCTTTGCGATGTTGCGCTTTCAGACCTTCACGACGGCGATCTACGACGAGTACCGCCTCGAGCTTCGACGGCCCGGCGGCATCGATGCTCGCGACCGTGCTCGTGCTCCTCTGCCTTGCGCTGCTGCTCGGCGAGCTCACCCTGCGCGGCAACGCGCTTCTATGCCTCGCGTCTACACCGGCTCGGCGCGACCGGCGGCGCGCGCCGAGCTGGGTCGCGCCAGGTGGCCTGTCCTCGCCGCGCTCGCAGCGCTCGTCGGCCTCGCTCTCGGCCTGCCGCTGGTCACGCTCGTCTACTGGATGCTGCACGGCGGCTCCACGAGCTTCCCCGTCTCCTCGCTGCTGAGCACGGCCGCAAACTCGCTGGAGCTCGGCCTCGGGGCAGCGCTGCTGACGACCCTGCTCGCGCTGCCGGTGTCGATTCTCACGATCCGCCACCCGAGCCGCATCGCCGGTGCGCTCGAACGCGCGGCCTACCTCCCCTACGCGCTGCCGGGGATCGTCGTCGCGCTGTCGCTGATCGTCGTCTCGGTGCACCAGCTTCCCGCCCTCTACGGGACTACGCCGCTGCTGCTCGTCGCCTACGCGATCCTCTCGCTGCCACTCGCGCTCGTCGCTACGCGCGCTGCGCTCGCCCAGGCGCCCGTCGTGCACGAGGAGCTCGCGCGCTCGCTCGGCTGCGGACCGTTGCGAGCGCTCGTGCGCGTGACGCTCCCGCGCATCCTGCCTGGCCTCGGCGCAGCGGCGGCGCTGGTCTTCCTCGCGACGGTCACCGAGCTCACCGCGACGCTGCTGCTGTCGCCGATCGGCACGCAGACGCTCGCGACGCAGTTCTGGGCCGACGCGTCCACGCGCTCGTTCGGCGCGGCCGCGCCCTACGCTGGCCTGATGGTCGCCATCTCGGCGCTTCCCACATACCTGCTCACGCGCCGCCTCGGCGCCGTCGTCGCCCCACGGCGAGGCCGATGAGCGCGTCCAGCCTCTCGATCGCCGGCCTGCGCAAGTCGTTCGGCGGCGGAGCGGCGGTGCTCGATGGACTCGACCTGCAGGTGCCGAGCGGCAGCTTGACCGCCGTGCTCGGGCCCTCGGGCTGCGGCAAGACGACGCTGTTGCGGCTGATCGCGGGCTTCGAGCGCGCCGACGCGGGAACGAACGCCCTCGGCGAGCGCGTCGGTGCCGACCGGCAACGCACGTCGCCCCAGAGCGACGCGGCGTGGGCTTCGCGCCGCAGGAGGGAGCGCTGTTCCCGCATCTGGACGTTGCCGCAAACGTCGCCTTCGGGCTCGACCGATCGCCGGGTGCGCTCGGCGCGCGTGCTCGAGCTGCTGGATCTCGTCGGCCTTGCCCATCTCGCCAAGCGCCGCCCCCACGAGCTGTCCGGCGGTCAACAGCAGCGCGTCGCGCTCGCGCGTGCGCTCGCGCCGTCGCCGCAGCTCGTGTTGCTCGACGAGCCGTTCGACGCGCTCGACGCGGGCTTGCGAACGCAGGTGCGAGCCAGGGGCGTCGAGGTGCTGCGCGAGGAGCGGCGCGACGGCGCTGCTGGTGACCCACGACCAGGAGGAGGCCCTGTCGCTGGCCGACCTCGTTGCGGTCATGCGCGACGGCGTGATCGTGCAGGCCGACGACCCGCAGACGCTCTATCGCGAACCCGTCGACGCGCAGGCTCGCCGGCTTTCCCGGCGAGGCCGTGCTGCTGGAGGGCGAGCTCGCCGGCGGACCACGCCGACACCGCGCTCGGGCGGCTGACGGTGCGCGGTGCGCGCCAGCCCGGCGCAACCCGCGCGAACGTGATGCTGCGCCCCGAGCAGATCCTCTGCCGCGAGCCGCTCGACGGCGCGCCCCGCGGACGCGTGCTCGCGACGCAGTTCTTTGGCCACGACGCCACAGCACGCGTCTCGCTCGCCGATCCCGCCTGCCCGGAGATCACCGCACGCGCCGCCGGTCATCGCCTGCCCGCCGTGGGAGACGAGGTCTCGCTCGTCGTCGAGGGCACCGCGCTTGCCTACCCCGTGTGAGGCGTGCTCGACGAGGTAGCGCGCCTGCGCCAGCGCAAGCTCATGCTCTCGGCCGTTCACGGCGAGAAGATGCAGCGCCTCGCGGGGCTATGACCGAACTGACCCATCGCGCCTGTCGCTCGCCCAGGCGGCTGTCGTGACCCTGGCGCCCCAACTGCCGCGCCAGGGTCACGGGCCAATTCGCCACCGGCGCCGCAGCGCGCTAGCGGCGGCGGCGGCGCGGGCAGGGCGCCCTGTAGGTCACCGATACCGTCTGCGGGGCGAGGCCGCCGAGGCCGGCGAACAGCAGTTCGGACTTCAGCGGAAAGCCACCCTTGGGGCAGCGGGCGGGCATCGTGCCGTAGGAGACCACCTTGTGGCCCTTGCGGAACGCCGCGCCGAGCTCGAGGCTGATCGACAACGCTGATGCGTCAGGAGCACCGGGGACCGTCTCGATCAGCGGCACAGACGTGACGAACTTCTGGGCGTACGGTCGGCCGGCGCCGCTCACGTGGCTCGGCGATAGAAATTCCAGCGACACCGGCGAGCTTCCCTGCGTGTAGAACTGCAGCGCGCCGCCCGGCGCGAAGAAGGCCTGGATCGAAGCAGCGCTCCTGGACGTGTTCGTTGCCGAAGCTGACGACTCCGAGCGCAGTTCCCGCGAGCGTGACTCGCGAGCGCCTCGGGCAGGCGCTCGGCCCCATGTTCTGCAGCGCCCCTGGCGAGCAGGTGGCAAATCCGCGCGGATGCAGCTTGGTGCCGGCCGGCATGTAGAAGTTCACGCCGATCAGCGGCGGCGGAAAGCCGCCGTATTCGGTGCCGGCGATCGTGTACTGCACCTGCAGGGCGGCGCCGGCGCCGAGGATGTTTCCGTCCCGCGTAATCCTGGGATCGGCACCGCCTTCGCTTTGAACGTGACCTTGGGCGCCGCCGAGGCTGTCGAGGCCAGGCCAAGGACGGCGAGGCCAAGCACCACCGCGGACGCGATTGCTCTGCGCAACATGTGAACGCTCCTCCACTCGGGTTCTCGGACGTGAGCGTCGGTTCAAGCAGCCATCGGTAGCGCGGCCGGTTGGCGCGGGGGTCACGGGTGTCGAACACCTCGACCGCGCCAGAAGCGCGCACCCGCGAACTCGCGGACCTCGCGCGAGGTGGCACCCGCACGGACGCGTGTCGCGTCTAGTCGGGGGTCGCGCTCGCGCGCGAGCTCGTGGCGTACGCGGTCGCGCGAGTCGGCGTAACACACCACCTCGTATGCGATGAGCAGCGCCAGCAGCGCGGCAAGGATGCCGAGCGTGGAAGCGCCAGCATCGCCGTCGCGGCCGGCAGCAGGGCGACGAGCACGATCGCGCACGCCAGACGGCGAGCGCTGAGCGTGTGATGTTGCGCAGGCGAAGGCGACGAGCGCGAGCAGGTACATCGTCGTGCCCCCGAGCAGCGCGGCCGCGGCAACGACCTTCAGCACGCCGCCGACATGGCCAGCGTCTCCTTCAACCCGACCGCCACAACGCGATCCCCGCGACCATCGGGAAATGCAGGTACGAGAAGGAGTCGCGCGCCACCGCGTTCGCTCGCGCCCGTGAGCGGCGTTCTCAGCCGCCGAGCCGCCACGAGCGCGACCACGTCGAAGTACAGCCACCACAGCGCGGCGGTCGACCGGATCGCCGATCAGGCCGCCGTCACGACCCCCGCGTCGACGCCGCCTACCGGCCCCGACCCCGATCGCCACGATCGACTCGCCCAGCGCGATCATCACGATCAGCCCGTGGCGCTCTGCGAAGTGGCCCGGCACGAGCTTCCAGCCGTCCAGTGCCGAACAATGCGGGCCGCCCGTGTCGAGCACCAGCGCCAGCCCCAGATCGCGACCTGCACCAGCCCCCGAGGTCGCGCCGAGCGACAGCAGGCCCGCGCCCACCGCGGTGCTCCCGTCAGCCCGAGCACCGATCTGCCGCAGCGTCGAGTCGTCGCGGCTGGCGATCAGGAACAGCACGATGCGCGCGCCCGCAGGACCGCGTACGCACAGACAAACAGCAGGCCGCGTCGCCGAACGCGCCGGCACGCACAGCGCCGCCACCAGGAACGCGCGCCATCGCCACGAAAATCGCCAGGCGCACGGCGCCCTCCTCGGGATCGACGACGCTCGTCAGCCAGGCGTACCCCACCCACGACCACCACAGCATCCCGAGCACGAGCAGGCCCTTGAGCATCCCTCCCAGGTTGGGGTTCGTGTGATCAGCGTCGTGCACTGCGTCAGCGCGAGCACGAACACCAGGTCGAAGAACAGCTCGAGCGGCGTCACGCGCTCGTCCTCGCGCATCACCGCCGTCAGGCGGCGGGCGTCGCTGGCCCGGGAGGCGCTCACGGGCGTCATCCTCGCAGCACGACGCGCGCGCCGGGCAGCTACGCGCTGTCGGCCCGCGCGCCGGCGCCTCGCCCCAGAGCTGCTCGAGGCGGTAGAACTCGCGCGTCTCGGGCGTGAAGATGTGGACGACCACGTCGAGGTAGTCCATCAGGATCCAGCCCGCGTCGCCGGAGCCCTCGACGCGGCGCGGCAGCGATGCCGTGCTCGTGCTTGAGGCCCTCGAGGATGCCGTCGTGGATCGCCTTCGCCTGGCGGTCGGTGTTGCCCGAGCAGATCACGAAGTAGTCGGTGTAGCCGAGCACGCCGCGCAGGTCGAGCTCGACGACGTCGATCGCCTTCTTGTCGGCGGCATAGCGCGCGATCTCGCCGACCAGCTCTGGGCTCGATCGAGCTCGGCTGCGCATCAGCCGCCGTCCGACGGCCTCGCGGTAGAGGCCGTGCTCGGCGATGTAGCGCGCCACCGCCGGCCACCAGGTCGTCGATCGGCTCGCCCGCGGCCGCGCGCTCGCGCACCAGCGAGGAGGAGACGTCGAGCGGCGGCATCGTCGAGGAAGCGCGACGCGCGGCGCCGCGCGCCCAGCGCAGCCGCGCGCCGAGCGCCTCGCGACCGCGCGTCGCCGGCACGCTCGGCCACCGCCAGCGAGCGCGAGCGCGAGCAGCTCCTCCGGCTCGCGCCACGCCGGCAGCGTCCCGCCATGTCGCGCTCCCACGATGAACGTCAGCTCGGCGTCCGGTGGCTGGCATGGATGCTCGCAGCGTATCGACGGTGTAGGACGGCCCACCGCGCTCGATCTCGAGCGCGCACACGCCGACAGCCGCTCGGCCGCCCGACAGCCAGCCGGCACATCTCGAGGCGGTGCTCGGCGCCCGGGGTCCTGCTCGACCGGCTTGTGCGGCGGCGACGCGCGCGGCATCAGCAGCACGCGGTCGAGGCCGAGCTCGCCGCGCGCCTGGCGCGCGAGCGCGAGATGCCCGAGGTGCGGCGGGTTGAACGTCCCGCCGAGGATGCCGAGCGAGCGCAGCCCGCCGCGGGCTGCTCAGGCGCGGACGTGGCCGTCGCCCTCGACCAGGTACTTGAACGTGCACAGCTCGCGCAGGCCGATCGGCCCGCGCGCGTGCAGCTTCTGCGTGGAGTTGCCGATCTCGGCGCCCATCCCGAACTCGCCGCCGTCGGTGAAGCGCGTCGAGGCGTTGACGTACACGCAGGCCGCGTCGACGCCGAGCTGGAAGGCGCGCGCGGCGGCGGTGTCGCGCGTCACGATCGCCTCCGAGTGCCCGCTGCCGTAGCGCGTTGATGTGCTCGATCGCCTCCTCGACCGAGTCGACGACCGCGACGGCGAGCGTGAGCGCAGGTACTCGGTGTCCCAGTCCTCCTCGCCGGCCGCCTCGACGGCGCCACCGCGCACGCGTCCGCGCGCGCGAGCTCGCGCGCGCGCTCGTCGCCGCGCAGCTCGCACGCCGGCCGTCGCGCAGCGCGCGCGAGCGCGCGCGGCAGGAAGGCTCGGCCGCGACGTCGCGTGCACGAGCAGCGTCTCGGCCGCGTTGCACACGCCCGGGCGCTGCACCTTGGCGTTGAGCACGATCGCCTGCGGCCTGGTCGAGGTCGGCGCCGCGTCGACGTACACGTGGCAGTTGCCCGAGGCGGCGTAGATCACCGGCACCGTCGCGACCTCCTCAGCGCCGCCTTGAGGCCCTCGCCGCCGCGCGGGATGATCAGGTCGACGCTCGTCGCTCTGGGTGGCCAGCTCGGCCAGCTCCTCGCGCCCGCCGCCGGCGACGAGGCTGACGCAGCCCTCGGGCAGCCCGCCGGCGACCGCCGCCTCGGCGGCGATCTGCGCCAGCACGGCGTTGGAGTGCGGCGGCGCGTCGAGGAGCCGCGCAGCACGATCGCGTTGCCCGACTTCAGGCACAGCGCGGCGGCGTCGATCGTGACGTTGGGGCGCGCCTCGTAGACGACGGCGACCACGCCGAGCGGCACGCGCACCTTGCGCACGTCGCAGCCCGTTGGGCAGGCGGCGGCCGTCGATCACCTCGCCGACCGGGTCGGGCAGCGCGGCGATCGCGCCGCACGGCGGCGGCGATCGCCGCGACCGCTGCTCGTCGAGGCGCAGGCGGTCGAGCAGCGCGGCGCCGATCTCGGCCTCGCGCCCGCGCTCGCATGTCGCGCGCGTTGGCCTCGAGGATCTCCTCGCGCGCGCTCGAGAGCGCGGCGGCGATCGCCTCCAGCGCCGCGTCCTTGACGGCGCGTGTCGAGCGCGCGAGCGCGCGCGCGGCGCGCTTGGCGGCGCGGCAGACGTCGGTGACCGATGCGACGCTGGCGGTGGCCATCGGACCTAACAGGGTAGCGGCGTCTCAGTCGAGCACGAGGTAGTCGCGGTGCACGGCCTCCTCGGTGGCGCGCGGCAGCATCTCGCGCACCGCCGCGGACTTCATGCCCATGCACCTGGCGCAGCTCCTGCGCCGAGTAGTTGCAGATGCCCTTGCCGAGCGGCCGCGCCGCGCGCTCGCCGTCGGCCCGCGCTCGGCGATCTCGACGGCGTCGCCGGCCTCGAACTCGCCTCGCACCTCGACGACGCCGACCGGCAGCAGGCTCGTGCTGCCCTCGCGCAGCGCGCGCGCCGCGCCGGCGTCGACGACGCAGCGTGCCGCGCCAGGGCTTGGCGTACTTCAGCCACAGCTTGAAGCTAGCGTAGCGCGCCTCGCGGGCGGGGAAGCGCGTGCCCTCGCGCTCGCCGGCGAGCACCGCGCGCGAGCGCCCCGGCGCGCAGCGCCGTTGCAGATCACCGTGGGGATCCCCGCCGCGGTGGCCATGTCGGCGGCGACGACCTTCGAGCGCATGCCGCCCGAGCCCAGCGGCGAGGTGGTGTGGCCGATCTCGAGCTCCTCCAGCGCCTCGAAGTCGGTCGACCTCGCGCGACGAGGCGCGCGTCGGGGTGGAGGCGCGGGTCGGCGGTGTACAGCCCGTCGATGTCGGTCAGCAGGACCAGCTGGTCGGCGCCGACGAGGATCGCCACCTGGGCGGCCAGGAAGTCGTTGTCGCCGAAGGAGATCTCGTCGGTGGCGGTCGTGTCGTTCTCGTTGATGACCGGCACCACGCGCCACTCCAGCAGCGTGCGCAGCGTCTGGCGCGCGTTCAGGTAGTGCGTGCGCGCGCTCATGTCGAAGAAGGTCAGCAGCACCTGCGCGCTGGTCACGCCGCGCTCGCGCAGCAGCTCGTCGTAGACGCGGTAGAGCTTGCCCTGGCCGACGGCGCTGGCCGCCTGCAGCTCGCCGATCGAGCGTCGGGCGCCGCGGGAGGCTCCATCACGCGCATGCCGCGCGCGATCGCGCCGCTGGTGACGAGGATCACCTCGTCGCCCGCGCCGTGCAGCGTCGGCGAGCGCCGTCGCACACGCCGCGCCAGCACGTCCACGCGCAGCTCGCCGTCGTCGTCGGCGACGATGCTCGAGCCGAGCTTGATGACGATGCGTCTCATGCCGTGGAGCTTATTTGCGCGCGCGCCGGCGTCCTCCGGGTCGAGCTCGAACGAGCACGCCGGCGATCTCGATCTCGTCGCCGGGCTCGAAGCCCTGCGTCCTCCAGCGCGCGCAGCACGCCGATGCGCCGCAGGCGCCCCTCGACGTGGGCCATCGCGTCGTCGTTGTCGATGTCGTGGCGCGCCAGCAGCCGCTCGATGCCCTCGCCCGCGCACGCCGAAGGAGCGCCGTCGCCGATGCGCTCGACGCGGAAGCCGCGGCCGCCGCCGGGCGGAACACCAGGTGCTCGGCCAGCTCCTCGTCGCCTCCGAGCGCGCTGCGGCGCCGGCTCGCCGCCCGCCGCCGTCGCGACCGGCGCGGCCACGGCGGGACGCGCGCAGCAGCTCGCCCGCGAGCTCGCGCAAGCCCTCGCCGGTGGCGCTCGAGGTGGCGAGCACCGGCACGTCGTCGCCCGAGCCGCTCGCGCCACTGCGCGCACGCGCCTCGCGCCGCGCTGCCGGCTCGACGAGGTCGGCCTTCGACAGCGCCAGCACGCGCGGCAGCGCGCGCCAGGCGCGGGTCGTGGGCGGCGAGCTCGCGCTCGATCGTCGCGTGGTTGCGCCCGCGGGTCGGCTCGCCGCTGCGAGCTCCGGCGCGAGGTCGAGCACGTGCACGAGCAGCCGCGTGCGCTCGACGTGGGCGAGGAAGTCGTGGCCGAGCCCGGCGCCCTCGCTGGCGCCCTCGATCAGGCCGGGGATGTCGGCGACGACCAGCTGGCGCTCGTCGCCCTCGAGCGTGCCGAGCACCGGCTCGAGCGTCGTGAACGGGTAGTCGGCGACCTTCGGCGCCGCGCGCGTCAGGCGCGCGAGCAGCGAGGACTTGCCGGCGTTGGGCAGCCCGACCAGGCCGACGTCGGCGAGCAGCTTCAGGCGCAGCTCGAGCCAGCCCTCCTCGCCCGGCAGCCCGCGCTCGGCGAAGCGCGGCGCCTGGCGCGTGGCGGTCGCGAAGCGCTTGTTGCCCCTGCCGCCCGGCCGCCGCGGGCGACGAGCGCGCGCTGGCCGGCGGCGAGCAGGTCCCAGCGGCGTCCGGCAAGGTCGCCCTCCTCGCCGTCGCCCACCTGCGGTGCCCGGGCGGCACGCGTGATCGTCGAGCGTCTCGCCGTCGGCGCCGTGGCGCTGCGAGCCCTCGCCGTGGCCGCCGCGGCCGGCGCGGTAGTGGCTGCGGCGCCGGAAGCTCTGCAGGTCGCGCAGCGAGTCGTCGCACACGAGCACGCACGTCGCCGCCGCGGCCGCCGTCGCCGCCGTCGGGGCCGCCGCGGGGCACGTGGGCTTCGCGGCGGAAGCTCGTGCAGCCGTCGCCGCCGGCGCCGGCCTGCACCTGGATCCTCGCGCGGTCGTGGAGCATCGCGCCCATCGTGACAGCAGCCGCCCGCGACGTGCCGGCGCCGATGTGGGTATATGGAGCCTGGCACACCCCGAGCAAGGAGCACTGAGATGAGCACCGATCAGCCAGCCTGCGCGACGAGCGCGTCCTGCTGATCACCGGCGCCTCACGGGCATCGGCGCCGCGACCGCGCGCGCGGCCGCCGCAGGCCGGCTAGCGCGTCGTGCTCGCCGCGCGCTCGCGCGAGCGCTCGAGGCGCTCGCCGCACGAGCTCGGCGGCCCCGAGCGCGCGCTCGCGGTGCGCTGCGACGTGACCGACTGGGAGGACCAGCAGCGCTGGTGCGCGGCGCTCGACGCGTTCGGGCGCCTCGACGTGGCGTTCGCCAACGCCGGCTTCGGCGGCCCGCGCGGCTTTCTGAAGGACACGCCCGAGCACTGGCGGGAGATGGTCCTGACCAACGTCTACGGCGCCGCGCTGACGATCCGCGCGACGATCCCGGCGCTGAAGGAGCGCGCGGGCACCTGCTGCTCACCTCGAGCGTCGCCGGGCGCCGGGTCGCTGCCCGGGTCGCTGTACTCGTCCACCAAGCACGCCGTCACCGCGATGGGCGAGGCCGCGCGCCAGGACCTGCACGGCACGCGGCGTGCGCGTCACGCTGATCGAGCCCGGCATGGTCGACACGCCGTTCTTCGACAGCCGCCCGACCGACGCGCTGCAGGGCGACGACATCGCCCGCGCGGTGATGTACGCCCTCGCCCAGCCGCCGCACGTGGACGTCAACGAGATCCTCGTGCGCCCGACCGCGCAGCAGGGCTGAGCGCGCTCAGGCCTGCGTTCAGGCGAGGCGAGCGGCGCGCGAGATACAGCGCCAGCGGCGGCGGCGCCGCCGGCGACCGCGACCGTGCCGATCGCGCCGACGCGCGGCAGGTGCTCGCGCGCGGCGACGTGTCGCGAGCGCGTCGACGGCGTCGGCCAGCGGCGCACGCGGCCTGGACCTGCGCGGCCCGGCACGCGGGTCATCGAGCGTCTGCAGCGCGACAGGCCGAGCGCGATGTCCCGCGCCCCGAGCGAGCGCGCCAGGTCCCGCACGGCGGGACGCGCGGCGTTCTCCCGCCGAGCCAGCGCGCCGTGACGCGCCTCGGGCGCCGCCAGGAGCGCCGCCCCGAGCGCCACGCGGCCGGCGCCCATCAGGCCCGCAGCGCCGTCGCGCGGGCCCAGCTCGCCGGCGTCCTGGACTCGGCCGTCGGGCAGGACGCTGACCACGCGCCCGCGGCGGCCGGTCGTGAACTCCACGGTGCCCGCGGCGCGGGCGTAGAGCGTGTCGTCCTTGCCGATGCCGACGCCGGCGCCGGGCTTGAAGCGGGTGCCGCGCTGGCGCACGATGATCTCGCCGCCGGTCACGGTCTGGCCGGCGAAGGTCTTCACGCCGAGGCGCTGCGCGTTTGAGTCGCGGCCGTTGCGGCTCGAGCCGAGGCCCTTCTTATGCGCCATCTGCCGCCTTCTCCTTCGGTGGCTTTGCTCGCGGCTTTCGCGCGGCGCGGTTTGGCGCGCTGCGCGGGCGTCGGCTCTGCGCGTCGCGGCGTTTGGCCGCGCGGGCTCGGCGCCGCTTTGGCGCGAGCCGGCGCTGATCTCGGTGACCTCGATGCGCGTCAGCTCCTGGCGGTGGCCGGTGCGGCGCTTGTAGCCGCGCTTGGGCTTGAACTTGAACACGCGCAGCTTCTCGCCGCGCACGTGCTCGACGATCTTGGCCGTGACCTCACCTCGCCAGGCCGGCCTTGTCGAAGACGGTCTCCTCGGAGCGGTACAGGATCGGCTCGAGCGCCACGTCGCGCCCTCCTCGGCCGGGCAGGCGCTCGACCAGCAGGCGTCTGGCCCCGCTCGACGCGGTACTGCTTGCCGCCGGTCTTGACGATTGCGTACATGTCTGTAGTCTGGTCTATCGCTGGCCGGGCGCGTGCTCGGCGCTACTCGGCGCGCCTGGCCTTGGCAGCCGAACGGCGCCGTCCGCCTCTGCGGCCACGGCGCCGAGGCTTGGATTGTACGTCATCCTCGCGCCATCGCCCTCGCCGCTCCTCGCCGCCGTGCGCTCGCTCGTCGGCGGGCTCGAGGCGGCTCGTCGCGGGCGTCCTGCGCGCCGGCGGCGCGCGCCGGGCTCCTCCTCGGGCTCGGAGTCGATGGCCGTCGCGGACTCGCTGCAGCCCGGCTTCCGCGGCGCGACCTCGGCGTCCTCGCTGTCGGCCTGGCGCGCGGCGCCCGCGCGCGCGCGAGCTGGCGCGCTCGCCGGCGCGGCCCCGTCGCCCGCGCGGCGCGCGACGCCGGACGCCGACGCGCGCCGGCGTCGCGGGCGGGCCGCGACGACGACCTCGCCGGCCTCGTCGAGCAGCAGCGCGCTGGCGGCGGTGCGACCGACCTGGTCGATGCGCACCATCCGCTTCTCGCCGACGTGCGGCGCGGCGCCGGCGATCGAGATGATGTAGCCGTCGATCTTGGCGACCGCGTCGTCGACGTCGTACATGTGCGGCTCGACGATCTCGCACCAGCACCTCGTCGCCCTCGCGGAACGGCAGCGCGCGCTCCTCGACCTCCTCGCGCGTGCCCTCGAAGGTGATCGCGAAGTGGTCGAGCGCGAGCCCCTCGGAGCCCTCGAAGTGGAAGGACTTGCCGGTCTCGCGCCTCGAGCGCGTGCAGCACGCGCGAGCCGTGGCCGGTGAACTGCGCGCTGACGCGCGGGTTGATCTGCACGAGGAAGGCCTCGGCGTCGGGGTGCTCGGCGGCGACGTCGCGCAGGCGCCGCTCGAACTCGATCGCGATCGTCTCCTCGGAGCGGATCACGCCCTCGCCGTCGCACGTCGGGCACGGCCGGCTCATGATCTCGCGCACGCCCTCGGTGACGTTCTGGCGCGTCATCTCGACCAGCCCGAGCTTGGAGATCTCGGCGGTGAAGGTCTTCGTGCGGTCCTCGTCGAGCGTCTTGCGCAGCGTCTTCATGCACGGCGTCGCGGTTGCGCGCGCGCGCCATGTCGATGAAGTCGATCACGATGATCCCGCCGATGTCGCGCAGGCGCAGCTGGTTGACGACCTCCTCGGCCGCCTCGAGGTTGGTCTTGGTGATCGTGTCCTCGAGGCCGCGCGCCCTTGCCGCGGCCGATGAACGAGCCCGAGTTGACGTCGATCACCGTCAGCGCCTCGGCGTAGTCGATGATCAGGTAGCCGCCGCTCGGCAGGTCCACGCGGCGCGAGAGCACGCCGTCGATCGCCTGGTCGACCCCGTAGGCCTCGAACAGCGGCTGCTCGCTCCTCGTACAGCTCGACGCGGTCGACGAGCTCGGGCGCGGTGCGCGTGAAGAACGAGACCAGCCGGTGGTACTGCTGCTCGTCGTCGACGATCGCCCGCTCGAAGTGGGCGGAGAAGATGTCGCGCACGACGCGCACCGAGAGGTCGGCCTCCTGGAAGACGAGCGCCGGCGCGGTCGTCTCCTGCGACGCGCTTCTCGAGCACCTCGTGGAGCTTGTGCAGGTACTTGCAGCTCGCGCTCGAAGTCCTCGCGCTTGGCGCCGTGGGCGGCGGTGCGCACGATCGCGCCGCCGCCGCCGAGCTCGAGGCCGTGCGTCTCGCGGCGCAGCCGCTCGCGCTCGCGTGTCCTCGAGGCGCCGCGAGACGCCGACGCCCTCGCCGGTCGGGCGCGTAGACCATGTAGCGCCCGGCGATCGTCAGCTCCATCGACAGGCGCGCGCCCTTCGTCTTCAGCGGGTCCTTGACGACCTGCACGACGATCTCCTGGCCGGGCTTGAGCAGGTCGGCGATCTTGCGCCCGCCGCCGCCGCGCCCGCGCCTGGGCGCCTCGACGCCGGGCAGCACGATCTCGTCGACGTGCAGGAAGCCGTTCTTCTCGAGGCCGATGTCGACGAACGCCGCCTCGAGCCCGGGCAGCACGTTGTCGACCTTGCCCTTGTAGATGTTGCCGACGATCGAGCGCGCGCCGCGGCGCTCGAGGTAGAGCTCAGCGATGCGGTAGCCGGCGTCCGGGCGTGCCTGGCGCGCTGGCGCGCGCGGCCGCGGGCGGCGGCCGCGTCGAGGCGGCGGGCGTTCCGGTGGCCTCCAGAAGCGCGACGCGCGTCTCGGCGCGGTCGACGCTGACAAGCACTTGCTTTTTCAATGTGATCCAGTCTTTCGGTGTGGAGCGCCGAGCATGCGCGGTGGCACGCATGCGCCGGCCCTTACGGCGAGCGCCGCAGCAGGCGCGGCGGAGCGGCTTCGCGCCTCGTGCACGCCCTGCGGGCGGGGCTGGCGAGTAGTGCTCGGCGACATGGTTCTAGTAAAGCAGCACGCGGCCCTTGAGCGCAGCGAGGCGCGCGCCTGCACGTAGATCGACTGCAGCAGGCCGACGGCCAGGAAGGTGGTGATCACCGAGGAGCCGCCGTAGCTCATCAGGGGCAGCGTCACGCCGGTGATGGGCATGATCCCGATCGTCATCCCCACGTTGACGAAGACCTGAAACATGAGCATAGCCACGACCCCGCCGGCGATCAGCGAGCCGAACAGATTCTTGGCCATCGCGAGCATGCGCAGCGCGCGCCAGATCAGCAGCGCGTACAGCGACAGCACGAGCGCCGGCGCCGACGAAGCCGAACTGCTCGCCGACGGCGGCGAAGATGAAGTCGGTGTGGCGCTCGGGCACGAAGTCCGTTGGCGATCTGGCGTGGCGTTCGGCGCCGCGCCCGGTCTTCTGCCCGGCGCCGATCGCGATCTTCGACTCGCTGCTGCTGGTAGCCCTGCTTCTTGCGGGTTCGCGGACGGGTGCAGGAAGGCGGTCAGGCGGTCCACCTGGTAGGGCTTGAGCACGTGCACGCCGGCCGCCGGGCGCGGCCACCAGCACGAACGTCACCGACACCGACGCCGAGCGCCGCCAGCGCCGCCAGGTGCCGCCAGGAGGTGCCGGCGACGAACAGCAGCGTGAAGGCGATCGCCATGTAGACGAGGCCCGAGCCGAGGTCGGGCTGGGCGATCACGAGCATCGCCGGCACGAGCGCCGCGAGCATCACGCGCGACGGTCGTGTCGCGCTCGCGCAGGCGCCGCGCGCGGTCGACCACGAACGCCGGCGAGCGCGACGATCAGCAGCACCTTGCCGAGCTCGGAGGCCTGGAAGGAGAAGAGCGGCAGGTTGATCGCGCGCTGCGAGCCGCGCGCCGAGTGGCCCGAGGCCGAGCACCGCCAGGATGCTGAGCGAGCAGCAGCGCGTAGATCGCCGTTTTTGAGCTCGCGCAGGCGCGAGTAGTCGATGCGCGAGAGCACCAGCATCAGCACGCGCCGACGCCGAGGTAGATCGGCCTGGCGATCGACGTAGTAGCGCGGCTGGCCCGGGACGGCTTGCGCGTGGCCGCCGCAGCGTGACGAGCGAGCAGATCGCCGAGCCCGATCACGGCCAGCGTCAGCAGCGGGTCGAGCGGCAGCCGCAGCGCTGCGCGGCGGCGGCGACGGCTGCGGCTCCTCGGTCGGCGCTGGATCGGCGCTCAGCGGGCCATCAGAAGCGTCGTGTCGAGCTCCCGGCGACGAACTTCGCGGGCTTGCCGAACCACTTGCGAGGCCATCAGCCGCGCGATCGGGGCGGCCGTTTCGGCGCCGAAGCCGCCCTGCTCGACGGTCACGGCGATCACGATCGGGCGCTTCGGGTCGGGGATGTAGCACATGTACCAGGACTGGTCTTCCTGGCTGGTGTGCTGCGCGGTGCCCGTCTTGCCGTAGACCGGGTGCGCGCTGGTTCCAGCCGCGTCCACACGTCGGCCGAGGTGCCGCCCGGCTGGCTGGCCGCCTCGTGGATGCCTTCCATCACGAGGCTCAGGTCGGTCGTGGTTGAGGTGCACGTGGCGCGCCGGCGGGGAGCTGAGGCTCTGCACCAGGCCGCCCCGTGGCGTCGTCGATCTCCATGCCGAGGTGCGGCGTCACGACCGTGCCGTGCCGCCGTTCTTGAAGGCGTTGGCGAGCGTCGAGTAGGCGACCGCCATCTGCAGCGGGTCGGCCAGCAGGTCGCCCTGGCCGACCGCGAGGTGCATGTTGTCGCCGACGCGTCCACGGGCGGATTCCGTCGCGACGATGCCGCAGCGAGGCGACGTGCGTGCGCGCGCTCGCAGGCGAGCTCGCGCGCGTTCGCGTTCGGCGCGCCAGGCGCGGTCGGGCACCACGCCCGTGGATCTCGCTCGGCAGGTCGATGCCGGTCGGCTGGCCCGAGGCCGAGCTTGCGCGCCATCGTCTGGATCACGCTCGCCGTGGCCGTTGGCGCGCTCGCCGACTTCGTAGAAGTAGGTGTCGGAGGAGACCTTCAGCGCGTCGACGCAGGCCGAGCGCGCCGTAGTCGGCCTGCCCGGCGTTGCAGAACTGCTGCGGTGCGAGACGGTGATGCACGAGCCCGGCGCCGAGCCCTTCGCCGGGCGTGATCACGCCCGCTTCGAGCGCCGCCATGCGCGGTGATCGGCTTGAACGTCGAGCCGGTCGGATAGGCGCCGTTGACCGCGCGGTTGGTCAGCGGCGCCGGCGCCGCCGGCCGGTGCCCTGCGAGCGCGTTGTATTCGCGCTTGCTCAGCGGTTTGGCGAAGATGTTGGGGTCGAAGCTCGGCGATGGAGCCGAGCGCGAGCACCTGGCCGTTGCGCGGGTCCATCGCCACGAACGCGCCGGCGTCGGCCGGTTTGCCGCTGGCCTGCGCGTGTTCGATGCCTTCGCGGAGCGCCTTTTCGCCCTCCTGCTGCAGCCCGCAGGTCGAGCGTCAGCGCAGGCTGTCGCCCGCGCCGGCGGGCGCGTCGGCGCGAGCTTGCTCGGGACGGGTAGCCCGTGCGCGTTGACCTCGCACGCGCTGGACGCCCGGTTCGCCGCGCAGGTAGCGGTCGTAGTAGTACTCGAGGCCTTCCTGGCCGACGACCGTGCCCTGCCTGACGCCGCGGAAGGCGCGCAGCTTGAGCTCGGCTTCGGATGATCTGGCCGACGTGGCCGAGCACCTGCGCGGCCATTTCGCCGTAGCGGGTAGTGCGCGGATCGAGACCGGCTGCTGCGATCACGCCCGGGAATTCGCTCTGGCGCTCGGCGAGGACCGTCGAGCACGCCCGCGCCGGCGTCGGTCTTGATCGTCACGGGCGCGTAGGGCAGCGCCGCTGCGCCGCTTGACCACGACGCGCCTGCGATGTCGGCGCGCGCTCATGCCCAGCACGCGCGCCGAGGCGCCGGTACAGCGCGTGCCGCTGCGCGCCTGCGGGCGGCAGCGCCGAGGGCACGATCTGGACCGCGTTGGTCGTGCGGCTGGTCGACGATCGGCTGGCCCGTTGCGGTCGAGGATCTCGCCGCGCGGCGCCGGCGATCGGCAGGTCGCGCACGCGGTTGGCGTTGGCCTGCTGGACGTACTGTTCGCCGGACAGCACCTGCAGGTACCAGAGGCGGAAGAAGATGACGCGAACAGCACCATCGCGAGGCCGCCGATGATCGCCACGCGCAGCGCGAGCTGCGGCGAGACGGGCAGCGCGGGTCGCTGGCGCTGGACGCGGCTCGATCGCGCTCATGCGCGCGACAGCGGGCTGAGCCCGCCGGTCGTGTAGGCGCGCCGGCGCCGGCGCCGGCGCGGATCCTCGGGCAGCGCGCCGCTCGAGCCAGCGGCGCACGAGCGCCTACACCGGCAGCGCGACGACCGTGTTGACGACCACGCCGAGCACGATCTGGCGCAGCAGCTCGAAGCTGACGGGCGCGTCGACGCCGAGCATGAACTCGCATCAGCGAGTAGCCGACAGCGACGCGGCCGCGGCGGCGGCGCCGACGAGCAGCGGCGTGAGCGCCGCCTGCGGGTCGCGCAGCTCGCGCAGGCGCCCGGCACCAGTAGCCGATCAGCGTGAAGATCAGCGAGGTGACGCCGAGCGTCTGCACGAGCGCGAGGTCGACGAGCAGGCCGACGGCGAAGCCGCGATCGCGCGCCGAGCAGTCGAGCCGCACAGCAGCCCGACGAAGGCGACCAGCAGCGGCGAGAGGTCGGCGTTGACGCCGAACAGCGGCACCTCGCGAGACGACGCCGATCTGGAAGAACACGACGACGACGGCGAGCGCCGCGACGCGCAGCGAGCAGCGCGGCCGGGAGGCGTCGCCGCTCATCCGCCGCCCCGGTCGAGGCGAGCTGCTTCGCCGCCGCCGGCGCTGGCCGGCTGCTGGCCCGGGCGGCAGGCTGGCCGCGGCGGCGAGGTTCGACGGCGCGTGCCGCGCGCGCGGCGGTCAGCACCTGCACGACGTCGAGGTTGTGCAGGTCGGCGAGCGGGTGCACGTTGACCGACTTGTAGACGCTTTCTTCGTTGACCGAGGTCACCTGGCCGATCGGGATGCCCGGGCGGGAACAGCGAGTCGTCGGGCGCTCGCGACGGTGCCCGAGGTGACGACGTATTCGCCCGTGGTTGACCTGCGTCGTTGGCGGGCAGGTACTGGAGCAGCAGGTCGTTGGGGTCGCCGACCTTCGGCTGGACGATGCCCGGTCGCGTTGCTCGTGCCGATCGCGCGCCGAGACGCCCACCGTGCTGTCGGTGATCAGGTCGACCTGCGCGCCGTCGGAGGCGACCTGCGGCGACCTTGCCGACGAGCCCTTCGCCGTTGATCACCGGGTCGTTGACGCGCACGCCCGCGGTGCGCCCTTGTCGATCGTGACCGTCGAGTACCAGATGTTCGGCGATTGGCCGATCGACCGTGCGCGGTCGACCGGGCTGTAGTCGTTGACGCTCAGCTGGTCGAGGCTGGTACAGCGCCAGCAGCTGCGCGGTATGGCGTTTTTCGGCCTGGTCGGCGATCAGCTTCGCGGCGCAGTTTGTCGACCTGCTTGCGCAGCTCGTCGCGCTGGCTTTTGGCGTGCAGCGTGTCGCCGAACCAGCCGAACAGGTCGCGCACCGGCTTCAGCGCCTTGTTGGCGCCGTCCTGGATCGGCGAGACGACGGTCAGGAAGCCGCGCTGCACGCGAGTGCAGGCCGCCGCCGGGGGCCTCGCCGAAGTAGGCGGTGAGCAGGATCAGGGAGAGCACGACGAGCAGCGCGAGCACCGCGCGTCGACGCCGGACCGTCTTGTCGTACACGAATAGCGACCTTCCGAAGCGTTCACGGGACAGAGTACCCCGGCGGCTGCGACGCGGCCGGCGTCCGCAGCGCACCGGCGCGCTCACCGGCGGCGCCGGCGGTTGCGCGAGTTGCGGTTGGAGCGGTGGATCGCCTCGAACTCCTCGAGCGAGCGTCCCGAGCCGACCGCCACGCAGGTCAGCGGCGACTCGGCCAGGTGCGCGGGCATCTGCGTCTCCTCGCGCAGGCGCTCGTCCAGGCCCTGCAGCAGCGAGCCGCCGCCGGCGAGCATGATGCCGCGGTCCATGATGTCCGAGGCCAGCTCCGGCGGCGTGCGGTCGAGCGTCTCCTTGACCGCGTCGATGATCTGGCTGAGCGGCTCCTCCAGCGCCTGGCGGATCTCCTCGCTGGTCAGCACGACCGTCTTGGGCAGCCCGGCGACCATGTCGCGCCCGCGGATCTCGGCCTGCAGCTCCTCGGCCATCGGGCAGGCCGAGCCGATCTCGAGCTTCAGCTCCTCGGCCGTCTGCTGGCCGATCAGCAGCTTGTACTCGCGCTTGGCGTAGTTGATGATCGCCTCGTCCATCTCGTCGCCGCCGACGCGGATCGACTGCGAGACGACGATCCCGCCGAGCGAGATCACCGCCACCTCGGAGGTGCCGCCGCCGATGTCGACGACCATCGAGCCGGTCGGCTCGCCGACCGGCAGCCCGGCGCCGATCGCCGCCGCCATCGGCTCCTCGATCAGGTAGGCCGTGCGCGCGCCGGCCGACAGGCAGGCCTCCTCGACCGCGCGCTTCTCGACGCCCGGTGACGCCCGAGGGCACGCAGACGACCACGCGCGGGTGCGCCCAGCGGTTCTGGTGGACCTTCTGGATGAAGTGGCGAGCATCTGCTCGGTCACGTCGAAGTCGGCGATCACGCCGTCCTTCAGCGGCCGGATCGCCTGGATCGTGCCCGGCGTGCGGCCGAGCATGCGCTTGGCCTCGATGCCCGACCGCGTGGACTTCGCCGGTGCGCGAGTCGATCGCGACGACGCTCGGCTCGGACAGCACGATGCCGCGCCCGCGCACGTAGACGAGCGTGTTGGCCGTGCCGAGGTCGACCGCCATGTCGCGGCCGCCGAACCCTGTCAGATAGCTGAAGATGCCCATGTATAGAGAGGAGGTGCGCTCGGCCTCGGCCCGGCGCCGCCGATCGCGCCGCGGCCGTCGGCGGCCGCCGAGCGGCGTCAGGCGCCCGGTGGGGCAGTCTAGCGGACGCCGCTGCCGCCCGACGGGTCGCCAGCGCTTTGCAGCAAAACGCGCTGCGGGCACGCCGCTGCGCAGCGCTGCGCACGCCGCGGCGCCGCAGGCGCCTGCTCAGCGCTCGAGCAGCTCCGGGTAGAGCTCCAGCAGCGGCCCCAGCGGCAGGCCGACGACGTTCTCCTCTTCGCCGTCGACCGCCAGCGCACGAGCGCCGCGCCGGCGCCCTGGATCGCGTAGCCGCCCGGAGCGCCCGCGCCACTCGCCGCGTGCCCACGTACCAGTCGAGCAGCGCCGCGTCGAGCGCGCGGAAGCGTGACCTGCGTGCGCGCCACGGCGGTGCGCTCGACGATCTGCGCGCCCGTCGCGAGCAGCAGCGCCAGGCCGCTGATCACCTCGTGCGTGCGCCCGCCGAGCGCGCGCAGCGTCGCGCGCGCGCCGCGCCGCGTCGGGCGGCTTGCCGTAGATCACGCCGTCGAGCACGACGATCGTGTCGCAGCCGAGCACCGCCTCGCGCGGCTCCCGGCGCGCGCGCGGCGCGGGCCTTGCGCAGCGCGTTCTCGACGCGCCACCTGCGCCGGGTCGTCGCCCTGCTGCGAGCTCCGCGACGTCGGACGCCCGACGGTGAAGGCGACGCCCAGGCGCGTCGAGCAGCGCGCGCCGCTGCGGCGAGCGCGAGGCGAGGACGAGCGGGCAGCGGCTGCGGCGGACGGCGGCTACAGCTCCGCGAAGAACAGCGCGGCCTCGCGCGCCGCCGACTCGGGCGAGTCCGAGCCGTGGACCATGTTCGCGCCCATCTCGATCGCGAAGTCGCCGCGGATCGAGCCGGGCGCCGCCTCGAGCGGGTTGGTCGCGCCGATCACCTGGCGCGCCGCCTTGACCGCGTCGGCGCCCTCGAGCACCATCGCCACGATCGGGCCCGAGGTGATGAAGTCGACGAGCTCGCCGAAGAACGGCCGCTCGGCGTGCTCGGCGTAGTGGCTGTTCGGCCAGCTCGCGCGTCGACCGTCATGCTGCGCAGCGCGACGATCTTCAGCCCCTTGCGCTCGAAGCGGGCGATGATCTCGCCCGTCAGGCCGCGCGCGAAGGCGTCGGGCTTCACGAGGATCAGCGTTCGGTCCATGGGTTCCTTTCTCGGGTCGGAGGAACGGTCAGGAGGTCGGCCGCGGGCGCGTCGCGCGCCCGGCGCTCCGCGCGGCCTGGCGGCGCGGCTCGGGCCGCCACCGGCGCGCCGGCGCCGGCCTGCTCGGCCTCCTCGCGCGCGGCGAGCTCGTCGAGCTCGGCGCAGCTCGCCCTCGGCGGCCGCTCGCTCGGCGGCGCCGGCGCGCGCGCGGCGCGGCGACGCCGGGCACCTCGGCCTCGCAGTAGGGGCAGATCGTCCACGCCTGGTCGAGCGGGCGCGAGCAGTTGACGCAGCGCTCCTTGAGCTTGCGCAGGCAGCTCGGGCAGCGCACGAAGTCGCGCTCGACGCGGTAGTCGCAGTGCGGGCACAGCGTCTGGTCGAGCTCGTGCAGGCGCGCCTCGGCGGCCTGCATCTCGAGTTCGCGCTCGCGCACGTCCTCGAGGTACTCGGGCGGGCGCAGGATCATGTAGACGATCGTGCCCACGAACGGGAACAGCGACGCCGCCGTGGCGCAGCCGACGAGCATCGGGTCGAGCGATCCGCGCCGCGCGTCGGCGTAGGTCCAGTAGATCAGCGACAGGTACAGGACGACGACGAACAGGATCAGCAGATCGACGGCCAGGTTCAGGCCGCTGCTTTCGATTCCGAAGTATGCGAGCGGTGAGCATCGGCCGGCTGAGTTTAGAGAAACAGACGGCCGAATCCGTAACCAGCGGCGAAGAACACCAGGATCACGAGCGCGACGATCAGCGCCACAGCGCCGATCATCGTCAGCACCGAGGGACCGTCGTCGTTCACGATGCAGCCCTTCGCCGGGCATCGCCCGAGTCCTCCGCGCCGCGCGCGCTCGCGAGTGCGCCGAGCAGGTCGCCGACGAGGTACACCGAGCCCGTCGCGAGCACCGCGCCCGCTCGCTCGCGCGGCCCAGCTCTGGCCTCGCGCGAGCGCCCGCGCGGGGCTCGGCTCGCAGCGCGGCCGCGCTCGAAGCCGAGCTGGCGGGCGAGCGACTGCAGCGCCGCCGGCGACAGCGCGCGCTCGCTCGGCGGCGCCGTGAACCAGGCGCGCTCGCACAGCGGCGAGCAGCGCTCGCAGCATCGCGCGCGGCGTCCTTGTCCTCGAGCACGCCGAGCACGAGCGCCAGCGGGCCGCCCGCCGAGCACGCTCGGGCAGCGACTGCGACGAGCGCCGCGCACGGCGTCGGGGTTGTGCGCGCCGTCGAGCACGCGTCAGCGGATCGCCGGCGCACGACCTGCAGGCGTCCGGGCACCTCCGTCGCGGCCGCCGCCGCGCGCACCGCCTGCTCGCGCGGCTGCGACGCCGCGCCGTCGCGCAGGTAGGTCTCGCGCGGCGACGCGCGCGAGCGCGAAGTTGCGCCGCTGGAACGCCCCGCGCGCGCGCAGGCGACGACGCCCGGCGAGCTCGTCCGGCGCGACGACGATGCGCGCGCCGCGCTCGCCGGCCACGCGCTCGGCGACCGCGCAGCGCCTCGGGCGCCAGCCCGGCGCCGAGCGCGAGCGTCGCCGCCGGGCGCACGACGGCGAGCTTCTCCTCGGCGATGTCGTGCAGCGTCGGCCCCAGCCAGCGCGTGTGCTCGAGCCCGACGTTCGTCAGCGCGGTGACGCGCGACTC
The DNA here is from genome assembly GCA_963706615.1 of uncultured Solirubrobacteraceae bacterium. Lineage (GTDB taxonomy): Bacteria > Actinomycetota > Thermoleophilia > Solirubrobacterales > Solirubrobacteraceae > Palsa-744. The sequence goes on from OY970163.1 coordinate 602,105, forward strand.
GATCACGACTGGTCGCGTCGTAGCGTCCGCCGAGCCCGGCCTCGATCGACCGCCACCTCGACCCCCTGCTCGGCCATCTCCCACAGCGCCGCCGCGGTCAGCAGTTCGAACTGCGTCACGTGGTCGTCGCTCGGCGAGCGTGCGGTTGACGCGCTCGGCCGCCCACGCGGCGCGCGCGACCGCCGCCGCGAAGGCATCGGCGCCGAGCTCGCTGCTCGCCGAGCTGCAGGCGCTCGCGGTAGGAGATCAGGTGCGGCGAGGTGTAGGCCGCCGTGCGCAGGCCGTGGCGCTCGCAGGATCGCGGCGATCATGCGCGTCGTCGAGGACTTGCCGTTCGTGCCGAGCACGTGGATCGTGTCGAAGCGCCGCTGCGGCGAGCCGAGCACGGTCATCATCCGGCGCATGCGGTCCAGGCCGAAGCGCATCCCGAACAGCTCCAGCGAGCGCAGGTGCGCTTCGGCTCGCTGCTGATCCCACGACGCGGCTTCGCCGTGCCGGGCGCCGCGCGCCGCGAGCGGATCGCCGCTGGGGCGCTCTGCGATCGCTGGGCGATGTTCTGCGACCGCGGCAGCGCGCCCGCGCGCTAGGCGTCGGGGTGCTTGCGCAGGTAGTCGAGGAACACGGGCCGCAGCGCCTCGCCGAGCGCGCCGTCGCCGCTGTGCAGCGCGTCGGAGATCAGCCCTTTGGAGGACTGGATGTCGTAGTCGCGCCTCCCCCTCGTCGCCGCTGGCCGTCTCGGCGGCCGGGATCAGCTGCAGCAGCCGCCAGAAGAACTTCACGTCGAGGTGGCGCTCGGCGCGGTGTACGGCGCGGTCGTGCAGCTCGCGCGTGGACAGCTGTCGAGATCCTCGTCGGCCATCCCTGCGATCACTCGCTCGCTGCCGGGCGCGGCATCGACCTGCGGCCTAGCGGCGCTTGCGCCCGCGGCGCCCGCGTCCGCCGCGCCACAGCGACGTGAGCTCACCGAGCATGCCCTTGAGGTCGAGCTTGCCCGCGAGCTTGCGCAGCTCCAGGCGCTGCTTGACGCTGAGGTTGCTCGTGCGCCCCGCGATTCGCGCACCAGCTCGGCCAGGCGCGCGCGCTCCTTGCCCGACAGCGAGTTCCAGCGCTTGCTGACGATCATCGCGCCGCGCAGCGATCGCCAGCCACGGCAGCGCGCCGACGGCGCGCCTTCAGGCGCGACTTGGGGGACTTCGGCGGTGCTTGGACACAGGGCGATACTAGCGAGCGGGCGTCCGCGGTCGCTGGCACGCGCGCAGGCCGGGCGCTCGCGCGCGCGACTCCTCGCGCAGCGCGCTCCTGCGCCTCTTCGGGCGCCGCTTCGGTCACGAGCGTCGGCGTGAGCCCCTTCTCGACGGTCTCCTTGGTCACCACGCACTTCTTCACGTCGCGCCGCGACGGCAGCTCGAACTGCACCTCCAGCAGGATCTCCTCGATGATCGAGCGCAGCCCGCGCGCGCCGGTCTCGCGCGCGAGGCCCTTCTCGGCGATCGCCGTGAGCGAGTCCTCGGAGAACACGAGCTCGATGCCGTCGAAGGAGAAGAAGCGCTGGAACTGCTTGACGAGCGCGTTGCGCGGCTCGACAAGGATCGAGACGAGGTCCTCGCGCGTCAGCTGGTGCACGGCCGAGACGACGGGCAGGCGCCCGATGAACTCGGGGATCAGCCCGTACTCGATCAGGTCCTCGGGCAGGCAGTGCTCGAAGGCCTCGCCGGCGTCGCGCTCGGCCTTGGCCTCGATCGCGGCGGCGAAGCCGACGCCCTTGTGGCCGATGCGCCGCTCGATCACCTTGTCGAGGTTGGCGAACGCGCCGCCGCAGATGAACAGCACGTTGGTCGTGTCGATCGTCAGGAACTCCTGGTGGGGATGCTTGCGCCCGCCCTGCGGCGGCACCGAAGCCTGCGTGCCCTCGAGGATCTTCAGCAGCGCCTGCTGCACGCCCTCGCCGGACACGTCGCGCGTGATCGACGGGTTGTCGGCCTTGCGCGCGATCTTGTCGACCTCGTCGATGTAGATGATCCCCGTCTCGGCCTTCTTGACGTCGTAGTCGGCGGCCTGGATCAGCTTCAGCAGGATGTTCTCGACGTCCTCGCCGACGTACCCGGCCTCGGTCAGCGCGGTCGCGTCGGCGATCGCGAAGGGCACGTTGAGGATCCGCGCGAGCGTCTGCGCGAGCAGCGTCTTGCCGCAGCCGGTCGGGCCGAGCAAGCAGGATGTTGGACTTCTGCAGCTCGATGTCGCTCTCGTCGGACATCATCATCTGCACGCGCTTGTAGTGGTTGTAGACGGCGACCGAGAGCGTGCGCTTGGACGGGTCCTGGCCGACCACGTACTCGTCGAGCACCTCATAGATCTCGCGCGGCTTGGGCAGGTTCTCGAGGTCGAACGTCGGCGGCGCGGAAAGCTCCTCGTCGATGATCTCGTTGCACAGATCGATGCACTCGTCGCAGATGTAGACGCCCGGGCCGGCGATCAGCTTCTTGACCTGTCGCTGGGACTTGCCGCAGAAGCTGCACAGCAGCTGCTCGTTGGAATCGGTCGGTCTGGCCATCGTCAAACTTCCTTCGCTAGGCGGCGGGAGGACATTCGCTGGGCAAGCGAGGCGCGGACGCAGGGAGCGTGGCGTGCTGGCCGATCGACGATCGCATCAGATCGGCGATCGGCACGCGAGCGACCGAGGACAAAGCCTCGCGCCGCGCAGCGGATGTCCTCAGTGCTCTGAGATGACACGGTCGATAATCCCGTACGCCTTGGCCTCCTCGGAGGACATGAAGTAGTCGCGATCGGTGTCTTTGCTGACCACGGCGAGGTCTTTGTGCGTGTGCTTGGCGATGATTTCGTCGAGGCGTTTGCGCACGTCGATGATCTCTTTGGCGTGGATCTCGATGTCGGTGGCCTGGCCTTCGAAGCTCGAGGAGACCTGGTGGATCAGGATCTTCGCGTTGGGCAGCGCCATGCGCTTGCCCTCGGCGCCGCCGGCGAGCAGCAGCGCGCCCATCGACATCGCGATGCCCACGCAGATCGTCTGCACGTCGGGCTTGATGAACTGCATCGTGTCGTAGATCGCCAGGCCCGCGTAGACCGAGCCGCCGGGCGAGTTGACGTAGATCGAGACGTCCTTCTCGGGGTCCTCGGACTCCAGGTGCAGCAGCTGGGCGACGATCAGGTTGGCGATCTGGTCGTCCACGGGCGTGCCGAGGAAGATGATCCGCTCGTTGAGCAGCCTGCTGTAGATGTCAAACGCTCGCTCACCTCGCGAGGTCTGCTCTACGACCATTGGAACAAGTGGGCTCATAGTCCTCGCTTTGGTTTCGCTTCGCCGACCAGATTCCTCTAGAGGCTAGCTGGCCGATCCCTCTCCGGTCGGTGTCCACAGCTTGCCGGCGCCCGCCGCGCCGCCACCCGCTACGGCCTCCTGCGGCTCGGCGTCCTGGCCGGGCGTCCACAGCGCGTCGCGCGCCTGGGCCTGCTCGACCGAGATCGGCTTGGCGCGCTCGGCGACGAGCTCGACGGCTTGGCGTGCTGCGAGGTCCTCGCGCAGCTCGTCCAGGCGCCCGTTGGCGCGCAGGTCGGCGAGCAGCTTGTCGGGCTCGACGCCCTCGCGCTCGGCCGTCGGCGCGAGCGCCTCGAGGATCTGCTCCTCGGAGGGGCTGATCTGCTCGGCGGCGACGATCGCCGTGAGCACGGCCTCGCGGCGCAGCGCAAGCTCGGCGTCGGCCTGCATGTCGGCGAGGATCTGCGACTCCTCGCGGCCGCTTATCTGCAGGTAGGCCTCGCGCGTGATCCCGCGGTGCGACAGCGAGTGGATCATCCGCTCCCACATCTCGCGCGCCCTGGCTTTGACGAGCTCGTCGGTCACGGGCACCTTCGCCTGGGCGACGGCGGCGTCGAGCGCCGCCTCGCGGAACTCGGCGTCCACGCGCGCCTCGTCGGCCTGCAGCAGTCGCCCGCGGATGTCCTCGCGCAGCTCGTCGACGCTGTCGAAGCCGACGTCGATCGCGAGGTCGTCGTCGACCTCGGGCAGCCGCTTGAGCTTCACCTCCTTGACGGTCACCGCGAACGTCGCCTGGCGTCCGGCGAGCTCCTCGTTGGGATAGTCGGCGGGAAAGGTCAGCTCGACCGTGCGGTCTTCGCCGGCGCTCGCCCCGACGAGCGCCTCCTCGAAGCCCGGGATCAGGTTGCCGCCGCCGAGCTCGATCAGCTGGTCGCGGCCCTCTCCTCCGGCGAACGGCACGAGCTCTGGCTCCTGCTCGTCCGCACCCTCGGCCTCCTGCGCGGCGGGCAGCGAGCCGACGTAGTCGATCACCACGAAATCGCCCTCGCCGGCCGCGCGCTCGGCCGTCTCGAGCTTGGCCAGGCGCTCGCGCACGCCGTCGATCTCCTGCTCGACCTGCTCTTCGGCGACCGTTGCCTCGCGGCGCGGGACCTCGAGTCCGTCGTAGTCGCCGAGCTCGGCCTTCGGCAGCACGCCGATCTCGATCGAGAACTCCAGCGGTGCGCCCTCGCCGGGCAGATCGGAGAGGTCGAGCTGCGGGTCGCCGACGGGCACCACCTGGGATTCCTGGATCGCCTGCGCGTACCAGCCCGCGAGCGAGTCGCGCACGGCCTGGTCGAGCACGGCCTCGCGCCCGACGCGCTGGATCACCAGCGCAGGCGGGACCTTGCCGCGGCGAAATCCGGGGAGCTTGAGCTCGCGCCCGAGCTGCTGGGCCTTGCGCTCCAGACGCCGCTCGACCTCCGCGGAAGGCACCTGCACCTGCACGCGTACGCGCGAGTCGGCCAGCTCGGCGACGGTGGTCTGCAGCGCATCGGTCACCGACGCCACGATACCGTGCCGCCTCGTGCAGACCCGCCGCCGCGCCACCCCGTTCAGGCGTCTGGAGACGTGGCTGTGGACCGGCCCGCTCGGGCATCTGGCGGGCGGCGCGCTCGATCTGTCCGCGGCGCTCGTCGCCTACCGACGCACACGGCGGGCGGACGGCGCTCGGCGCTCTGGCTGAGTTCGCCGCCCACCCGCCGTGGGCGCTTCGCGGGTCGGCTGGACGCTAGGCGGTGACGGCCGTCCTCTGGCCGAACGGGATGGCAACGCCGCGCGGCAGCACGAGCACCGAGCACGTCGCGATCTCGACGAGGTGCGCGGCGGAGGCGCTGATCGACACGCGGCCCTGCTCCGCCTCCGGGCGCGAGTCGACGACGAGCAGTCCGGCCTCGTCGTTGGCGACCGGCGCGACGGACGCGCCGAGCGCGTTGGCGAGAGCGTCGGCGGTCGCGCGCGCGCCGCCGTCGGCGTCGCCGATGGCGACGATCGACTGCACGTTGACCTCGCTGTCGGCGAGGCCGACGGGCGCGACCGCGACGGCCACGGGGCCGCCTTCGAGCAGCTGCTGCGCGGAGTTGCCGACGGCGACGTGGCCGCGGGCGGTGTGCGAGTCCGAGCAGAACACGACGACGCTCGCGCCCTCGCTCGCGGCGAGCGCGCTCAGACCCTGGGGCGTCGAGCGGTCGGTCACGACGTGGCGGGCGATGTCGGCGTTGCCGAACAGCGTGGCGCCGCGTTGGAGCAGCTCCTCTGCCTCGCTCTGGGCGAGCTTCTCGCGCTCGAGGTCGGGCTCCTGTGAGTGGCGTACGTAGGCGAGCGCCAGCTCGGCGCCCGCACCGGCGAACACGCGGCCGAGGGCGACCGCGTCGTCCTCGTTTGCAGTGCCGTCGTAGGAAACGATGATCTTCGTGGGCATGGTGCTCTCCTGTCTTTCTGGCCCTGCCTTCGGTGGCTGGGCGGAAGTCGTTGACCTTTTCTTCTAGGTCATAGTGCCACGCTCCTGCCATCAGCTCCAGTGATCTTTTTTATTTCTACTATAAGCTGTACTTATGCTCAATGTTGCCCGACTGAAGGTCCTCAAGGAGGTCGCATACCGCGGCTCGCTGTCGGGCGCGGCCGAGGCCCTCTCCTATACGCAGTCGGCGATCTCCCAGCAGATCGCGGCTCTGGAGGCAGAAGCGGGCATGACGCTGCTCGAGCGCCATCCGCGCGGCGTCAGCCTGACGGCGGCCGGGCAGACGCTCGTCGGTCACGCCGAGGGCATCCTCGCGCGACTGGACACTGCCGAGGCGGCGCTGGCGGCAATCGCCGGCCTGCGCGGCGGACGCCTGCGCATGGCCTCCTTCCCCACGGCTGGCTCGACGCTGATGCCCGTGGCGATCGCCAACTTCCGCGCCGCCCACCCTGGCGTCGCGCTGACGCTCGCCGAGGGAGAGCCCGAGGAGATCGTGCCGCGGCTGCGCGCAGGCGAGCTGGACCTCGCGCTGCTGTACGAGTTCGACGAGGACTCGCCGCTGCTCGCAGGCATCACGCGGGCGCCGCTGCTGGAGGACCCGATGTACCTGGCGCTGCCGCGCGAGCATCGCCTCGCGAAGAAGGCCAAGCTGCGCCTGTCGCAGCTGCAGGGCGAGGCGTGGGTGCAGACGTCCAGCGCGAGCCCCTGCGCGCGCCACGTGGTGCGCTGCTGCCACGCCGCGGGCTTTGAGCCGAGCGTGTCCTTCGAGAGCGACGACTACCAGACCGTTCAGGGGCTGGTCGCGGCCGGCGTGGGCGTCGCGCTGATTCCCGAGCTCGCGCTGTCGGTCGTACGCGAGGACGTCGCGATCCGCGCGCTCTCCCCCAGCCCGCCGGTGCGCCAGGTGATCGCGGCGACGCCCGAGGGCGCACGCCTCGTGCCCGCGGCGCCGGCGATGCTCGCCGTGCTCGGGCGCGCCGCCGACGAGCTCAAGCAAACGGGGCGCCTGGCCGGTTAGGCCAGGCGCCCCGAGTGGCGCGTCTTACTCGTACTTCAGATGACTATTTGGCTGGGTTGGCCAGGTACGCCTTGTTGACCAAAGTGCCCAACGCCTTGTAGCCGGTCAACGACGGGTGGATGTCGCCTTCGCACCCGGGGTCTTTGCCCGTTTCCGTTTTCTGGACGTTCGGGTTGCACATTTCGGTGTACTTGGCGATTGCGGCTTTCTCAGTCGCCGGCTTCGATTCCCCACCCTTGTTGAACACCGGGAAGGGGTTCGCGTAGGTCACATTCGGGAAGTTGGGAAGCAGTTTTTCCTGCACTGCGTTGTTCAGCCCGATCTGCAGGGCATCGCTGCCCGGAAGCACGAACGAGTCGGGGTTGTAGTACCCGAGAAGGACAATCGCGCCGGTGTAGTGGCCCCCGCCTGTGCCTGAGCTGTCAATCGTGCCCAGGATTTTGCCGAGGTTCCCGAGGATGTGCGGAATCGTCACATTGATGGCGGTGCCGCCAATGCAGTTTTTCACCGCTTCTTCGGGGGATGCGCCGTATTTGCTTTTGCCTTCGTTGGTGAATTCGTTGGTGACTTCTTCCTTGCACTGGTTGATCGCCGCAAGCTCGTCGTTCGAGCCAATGTTCACCGTGATCAGCTTGACCGGGTGAGCGGGTTTGCCTTCTTTGAGGATCGCCAGCGCCTCTTCGAGCTGCGACAGGTTGGCGAGCGAGGCGTGCAGAGGCAGGCCGTTCTGGTTGTGGTAGGAGCAGGGGTGGTAGTCAGTCAAGCGTTTGTCGTTCGACGTCGACGCTTTCCCACCGAGTGCTTCGTTTTCGCCGATCAGTCCGTTGGACGTCTCGCCGGGGCACGCGTAGTTGACGGGCGTGCTCCCTTTACCGAGCTCCGTGGATTTCTGAAGCAATTTGTTCGTCTGGTTGACCACGCCTTCTTCAAAGAAGGACGGCGCCTCGCTGGGGTAATTTTCGTTGAATTTCTGCTGGCTGTAGCCGAAGCTGATCGAGTCGCCGACCGCCAGATACGTCTTCTGTTCGGGCGCTTCAGCGGCACCAGCGGTGACCGGCGCGAGCACGAGTGCCGTCAGCGCGAGCGCGAGTGCCACGCAGCACCCGATTAGTCGTCCGCGTGAACGGATCGATGCTGCAGAGCCATTCATGGCTTGCATATCTCACATCCTCCTGTACGAAAAGGAGCAAGCCGCTAGCGAGATCCGCCCCTGGCTCAGCCCCGTCAATGGAATTGTCCCTCTACTGCCATCCCCCCGGCCACGATCGGCGCCGAGAGCGAAGGCGAGCATAGCCAGTGGGGGGCCCATGTGTCAAGTGCGGTTTATCGCGACGTCCCGCCGCGTCACGCCGGCGGTCGCCCTCGCCCGCCGTCCGAGGGCGATGTCATCTTTAGACGGTGAGCGTCCTGCTGCTGATCCTCGGACTCGTCCTCGGCCTTGCCTGCGCGGCGGTGTTGCTGCGCCCCAACCGCGGCAGGATGCGCGACGAACTGAAGGCGATCTCCGCCGATGTGCTGGCCCAGACCGGCGACTCCCTGGCCCAGCGCCTGGGCGACCAGCGCCGCGCCGAGCAGGAGCGCGCGAGCGGCGAGATGGCGATGCGCGCGCAGGAGTTCAAGGGCCTCGTGCAGCCCGTCCAGGAGAAGCTCGGGCGCATGGAGAGCGAGATCTCACGGCTGGAGCGCGAGCGCCGCCAGGCGCACGGCGAGCTCGCGCAGATGGTGCGCATGCTCGGCGACGGCGTGGGCACGCTGCGCCAGGAGACCGGCAACCTCGTAACGGCGCTGAAGCGCCCTGCGACGCGCGGCTCGTGGGGCGAGATCCAGTTGCGCAACGTCGTCGAGATGGCCGGCATGGTCGCGCACTGCGACTTCCTCGAGCAGAGCACGATCCGCACCGACGGCGGCTCGCTGCGGCCGGACATGCTCGTGCGCCTGCCCGGCGGCAAGCTGATCGTGGTCGACTCGAAGGTTCCGCTCGACGCCTACCTGTCGGCGCTGGAGGCGTCCAGCGAGGACGAGCGCGAGCTGCACCTCGCGCGCCACGCCAAGCAGACGCGCGAGCACATCGTCAAGCTCGCGGCCAAGGGCTACCACGGCCAGCTCGAGGCCACGCCCGAGTTCGTCGTGATGTTCGTGCCCTCCGACGGCATCCACCAGGCTGCGCTCGCGGCCGACCCGGCGCTGATCGAGTACGGCGTCCAACGGCAGATCCTGATGGCCACGCCGACGACGCTGATCGGGCTGCTGTGGGCCGCCCACCACGGCTGGCGCGAAGAGCGGATCGCCGAGTCCGCGCGCGACATCGCCGAGTCCGCGCGCGAGCTGCATCGTCGGCTCGGGCGCTTCATCGAGCCGCTGGCGAAGGTCGGACGCCAGCTCGACTCGGCGACCACCGCTTACAACGAGGCGGTCGGCTCGTTCGACGCGCGCGTGATTCCGCAGGTCCGTCGGATCGAGGAAGCCGGCGCGTCCTCCGATCGCGAGGTGCAGGCGCCGGCCGCCGTCGAGACGACGGCGCGCACGGTCACGGCGCGGCTGGCGTCCGCCGAGCGCCCGGAGCAGGCAGGCCGTCCGGCGGCCGAGGAGACGGGGCGGGCGGTGGCCGAGGCGCCGCAGACGCTTCAGGCGCTCGAGCTGGCGCCTTCGGCGCGGATCTCCGCCGGCGCGCGAGCGCCAAGACGATCAGCGTGAGCGCGACCGGCACGGTCGCCGGGAGCTCGTCTACGAAGAAGAACAGCAGGTCGAAAGCGAGCGCGAGCGCCGCGCACAGCGCAGCTCCGCGCAGCTGCGCGGAGCGCCCCCACGCGACGGCGATCAGCGCGCCGAGCGCGCTGGCGACGAACAGGTCGCCGTAGCCGATCACCGCCGAGCCGAGCTGCGCGCTCTGCAGGCGCGGCAGGCCGGCCGCCGGGTGGGCGGCGTTGAGCGCGCTGTTGGGACGCTGCAGCAGGTCGGCGATCACGAGCACGGCGTCGGCGACGGCCATCGCGATGATCCCGGCGCCCAGCCAGCGTGGCGGCGTGACGATCGCCAGCAGCACGCCGAGGGTCACGCAGCTGAGCGCGGAGAGGACCAGCGCCGCGGCTTGTCCGGCGAGGCCGCCGCGGTCGACCCAGGCGAGCGCGAACAGGCCGATCGAGAGGAGCGCCGCGAGCGGACGCGCGCCGGGCGTGAGCCAGCCGAGCGCGGCTGCGGCGAGCACGGGCACGGCGAACAGCGCGAGGTAGGTGAGGCCCTGCGCGCTGGCATCTTCGGCGACGCTTGCGACGAGCACGAAGCCGGCCACCGACAGCGGCGGGATCACGGCCCACCGCCGTCCCCGCAGCCCGCCGAGCGCGGCCACGCGAGGCACGCGTGCGAGCGCGACGATCGCGCCCTGCGCGAGCGAGAGCAAGCCGATCGACAGCCAGAACGGCAGCATCGACGCCCAAGATAGTTTCTCGAGGCCGCGACCGAGGCGGGAGCAAGCGCTGGCGTACGATGAGACGCATACGATGAGCTCCGTGAACGCGCCGGCAACGCAGGCGCCACCGATCCTGCACCTCTCGGCGGTCGTCGGCAGCCCGCTCAGAGACGCCGACGGTGAGCGCTTGGGCAAGGTCGAGGACCTGATCGTCCGCCTCGGCGGCGTCGGCTACCCGCCGATCACCGGCTTTCTGGTGACGGTCGCCGGGCGCACGTCCTATCTCGGCGTCGAGCGCGTCTCGGACATCGGTTCGGAGGGCGTGGTCCTGCGCAAGGCCAAGCTCGACCTGCGTCGCTTCGAGCGCCGGCCCGAGGAGGTGCTGCTCAAGCGCGACCTGCTCGACCGCCAGCTGATCAACGTGGAGGGCGCGCGCCTGGTGCGTGCGAACGAGATCGAGCTCGCGCTGGTCGCCGGGTCCTGGCGTGTGGTGGGCGTCGACACGGGGCCGCGCGGCGGACTGCGCCGCCTATTGCCGAAGGGCCTCGGCGCGCACATCGCCACGGGCGAGTTCCTCGACTGGGCCGGCGTGGAGCCGTTCGTCGGGCATGTGCCGACGGTGCGCCTGCGCGTCCCCCACCCGAAGCTCGCAAAGCTTCACCCCGCGCAGATCGCCGATCTCGTCGAGGCGGCCTCGCGGCGCGAGGGCGAGGAGATCATCCAGGCGGTCGGCGACGACGACCGCGAGCTCGAGGCCGACGTGTTCGAGGAGCTCGACGACCACCACCAGCAGGAGTTCCTCGAGGACCGCCCCGACGCGCAGGTCGCGGAGATCCTCTCGCGCATGGCCCCCGACGACGCCGCGGACATCGTCGGCGAGCTCGACGAGGACCGCCGCGAGCCGGTGCTCTCGCTGCTTCCGGTCAGCCATCGCGTGAAGGTCCGCGCGCTGCTCGGCTATGACCCGGCGCAGGCCGGCGGGCTGATGAGCCCCGACTTCGTGCTGCTGGGCGGCTCGACGTCGGCCGGCGACGCGCTGGACGCCGTGCGCGGCAGCGCGATCGCGCCCGAGCTGCTGACGACGGTCTTCGTCAACTCCGCGCAGGGCTCGCTGGAAGGCAGCGTGCCGGTGACGGCGCTCGTGCGAGCCGACCCGGGCGAGCGGCTGGAGTCGTTCGTCAAGCACGAGACGCCATGCCTCTCGCCGGACGCCGACTTCGAGGAGGTCGCGCGCCAGATGGCCGATTACAACCTGACCTCCATTCCCGTGGCCGAGGAGCGCACGATGGTGGGGGTCGTGACGGTCGACGACGTGCTCGAGGCGATGCTCCCGCGCGGGTGGCGCAGACGTTTCGGCCTGCTCGGCGAGGACTGAATAGACTGGCGGCGTGAGCACGCCAGGCGGACAGTTCGATGGCGGTCCGAGTACCGCCCGTCATGCGTCGTATCCGGTCGGCCACGCGTGGCCGACCGCGCCTGCCTGCGCGGCTTAGCTCTCGCCGCGTCCGCCTGTTCGCCTTTCTCGGCCTGCTCGGCCCGGGGCTGATCGCCGCCAACGCCGGCAACGACGCCGGCGGGATCGCGACGTACTCGTCGGTCGGCGCAAAGTATGGCTACACGCTGCTGTGGACGATGGTCCTGATCACGATCTCGCTGGCGATCGTGCAGCGGCTCGCCGCGCGCATGGGCGTCGTCACCGGCAAGGGACTGGCGGAGCTCGTGCGCGAGGAGTACGGAATCCGCTGGTCGGTGTTCGCCACGAGCGCCGTGTTGATCGCGAACGTCGGCATCTGCATTTCGGACTTCGTGGGCGTCGGCGCAGCGGTCGGGCTGACGGGCGTCCCCGTGCAGATATCGGTGCCGATCGCGGCGGTCGGCATCTGGTTGATCATCGTGCGCGGCTCATACCGCTCAGCCGAGCGCATCTTCATCTGGTTCACGATCCCCTTCTTCGCCTATCCGGTGGCCGCGATCCTCGCGCATCCGCACTGGGGCGCCGTCGGCAAGGCGATCGCCGTACCGCACCTGCACACGAGCTCGGCGTTCATCGTGCTGCTGATCGCGCTCGCCGGCACGACGATCACCCCGTACATGCAGCTGTATCTGCAGTCGGCGGTCGTCGAGCGCGGCGTGCGCGAGGACGAGCTGCCGCGCGAGGAACGCGAGGCGGTCGCCGGGGCGGTGTTCGCCAACCTGATCGCCGGGTTCATCATTATCGCGACGGGCGCGACGCTGTTCACGCACGGCATCCACGACATCTCTTCGGCCGCCGACGCGGCGCGCGCGCTGACCCCGTTCGCCGGCCAATACGCCGAGGCGCTGTTCGGGATCGGCCTGCTCGGGGCCAGCCTGCTCGCGGCGGCGATCCTGCCGATTGCCACCTCCTATGTCGTCTCGGAGTCGCTCGGCTACGAGAAGGGGGTGGGGCGCCGGCGCGCGGAGGCGCCGGTGTTCGTGAACATCATCACCGGCATGATCATGCTGAGCGCCTTCGTGGCGATGATCCCCGGCGTGCCGGTGATCTCGCTGCTCGTCGGCGTGCAGGTGGTCAACGGGCTGCTGCTGCCGATCAACCTGTTCTTCATCTGGCGCCTGTCGCGCTCCCACAACGTGATGGGCGAGCGGCGCAGCCGCGGCCTGCTCGACGGCGCGGCGGCCGTGACCGTCGCCGTCACCTCGACGCTGTCGCTCGGCCTCGTCGTGATCACGCTCGCCGGGCTCTGAGCGCCCGCGCGCTCAGACGGTCGTCGCGGGTGCGCGATCGCCCTCGACCAGCAGCGCCGCTCCGATCGCGCCACCGAGGTCTCCGAGCGCCGCGACGTGCACGTCGGGCGGGCGGAAGTCTGCGAACAGATGCGGCTGCATGGCGTCGGAGATGCGCTTGGCGTAGGGCTCTCCGAGCCTCACGCCCAGCCCGCCGCCGATGATCACGCACTCCACGTCGAGCACGTTCAACGCCGATGCCACGCCGGCGCCGAGCGCGCGCAGCGCGCGGTCGATCAGGTGAATCGCCAGCTCGTCTTCGTGCTCCAGGGCGCGTGCCCAGATGCCGCTTGTCAGCCGCGTTCGCTTGCGCTCCTGCATCAGCTTGAACAGGTCGGTCTTGCGGCCCTTCTCGACGAGCTTGGTCGCGTGCGCTTCCATCGCCGAGCGTCCGGCGTATGCCTCCATGCAGCCGCGTCGCCCGCACGTGCAGCGTGCCCCGTCGATCTCCACGACGATGTGGCCGATCTCTCCGGCCGCGCCCTGGCCGTTCCACGGCCTGCCGTCGAGCACGATGCCGCCGCCCACGCCCGTCCCCCAGAACACGCCGAGCAGCGAGTCGTAGGGCTTGCCGGCGCCGAGCGCGAACTCGGCGTCGGTGGCGACCTGCACGTCGTTGCCGAGGGCGACCTTGCAGCCGAACCCCTCGGCGAGCGTCTCGGCAAGCGGGAAGCTGCCTTCCCAGCCGGGCAGGTTGCGCGCGCTCGTGACGCTGCCCCCGTCGATCGTGCCCGGCGACCCGACTCCCACGCCCGCCAGCTCCTCGGGCTCGACATGCGCTGCCGTGGCAGCGTCGCGCAGCGCGCCCTCCATCGCCTTCGCGACGTCGGGCGGACCTCCGCTCGTCGGCGTCGGCCGACGGGCCGAGCCGAGGACGGTGTGATCGTCGTCGACGATCGCCGTCTGGATCTTCGTGCCCCCGAGGTCGATGCCGCCGTGCTTGGCCATCGCGGCTGATCATGGCATACGCCCCAGCGTCCCGAATGGGGGCAAACGCGCCGATATCTCGCCGTCGCCGCGCCGTGGCGCGAACCCCGCGAAGCGCAGGCGCCGGGCGCCTGGCGCCCGAGCCGCAGCTGCGCCGATCAGCCCTGCGGCTTGGGCTGCTTTGAGTCCGCGATCGCCGAGGCGCTGCGCTTGGCGGCGACCTTCGGCGCGGGCAGCGCGCCGATGCGCGTGACGAGCTGGTTCCACTGAGTGCTGCTCAGGGCGCTGGGCGCGATCACGGGCGTAGGAGCCGACTTGGCCGCGCCCGCCGAGTGTGCGGCCTTGGCGGCCGTCGCGGGAGAAATCAGGACGTCGCCGGCCACCGGCTTGAAGCCGACGTGGATGTGGTTCCAGTGTTCGGGCATCGCGAGAGTGTTGGGGGCGCCGGGGTACTGCATCAAGCTGATGATCTGGTGCGGGACGAATTCGCCCTGCAGCGTGAGCAGCGCGCGGATCGTCAGGTCGGTGATCGTCCCAGCGCCTTGGTGTTCGGCGATCGGCGTCCCGTTGATCGCCGAGATGTCCACGGCGTCGCCGGTGTAGTGCTCGGACACGAAGCCGGACACGGTGGTCTCGCTGTGACCGCAGCGCAATGCGCTGACGGTCGGCTTCAGCCCGATGCGCGAGAGGAAGGCGAGCACCGCGAGCACGCGCTTGTCGATCGACCCCGAGGCGATGTCCTGGCGCCCGCAAGCGTAGATTTGGATGCCTGGGTCGGAGAGCACCGTGCGCTCGAGTTCGCCCTGGGACATCAAGAACACGCCGCTGGCGGTCGCGCCGAGCAGGTTCGTGTCGCCGGTGACGCCCTGCGGATGCAGCGCGACCCCCAGCTGGGCCCAGTTCTGCAGGATCGGACGGGGGTCGATCGTGCTCTGGTCGCCACCGGGGCGGATCGCAAAGCGCAGGTGACCGTCGCTGGCGTTGCGCGGCGTGCGCACGCTGCCGAGTACGGTGCCCCGGGAGACGATCGAACCGGCGTGCAGCGTGAGCGTGTTGCCTGCGCGGTGCGAACGGCCACCACTTCGCTTGGCCGCCGCCGAGGCGAGCGCGTCCGGGTTTCCGGGGTGCGCGAACAGGCGTACCTTCCCGCTGCTCGCCGGCGCCGCTTCGCCTGTCGGCACCGCGCCGCGACCGGCGCTCGAGGTCTTGGCGGCGGGCTTTTTGACCTTCAACGTCACGGGCGGGTGCGCCCCGGCGGTGGCGGGGAGCTTGGGCTTGGCTTCGCCGCTCGCCGCCGCCGGCAGCGAGAGAGCCGTCGAGGAAGCGCCCGCCGGGTGTGCCTTGGGCTTGGGATAGTGCGAGGCGATGCTGCCGAGGCCGGCATACGTGAACACGTCGCCGTAGACATCGCGCAGGATCAGGTACTTGCCCAGCTTTTGCGAGCTGCCGAGCTTGACGATGCGGCCATCCTGGGCTGCCACGACCTTGGCGTTCGGAGCGCTCATCAGGTCCACGAGCTGCAGCACGGGAGCGGCCTTGATCGATTTGCGCGAGGTGGCTGACGCGGCGCTCGGCGCCGGCGCAGCGCTGACGCCCGTCGTGGCCGCGGCGGCTGGCGCGGCAGCGGCCGTCGCCGGGGCCTTGCTCGCGACGCCGACGGCGTCCGCGGTCGCGCTGGCGGTGGTCGTGACCTCGGACAGCGCGCCCCAGGCGACCTGCTTGCCGGTCACCGGCAAGCGTCCGTCGGTGAGGCCGGTGAGCGTGGCGATCACGCCCTTCGGATAGCTGGAGATCAGCTTCGCGCGCAGCAGCACCGAGCTGACGTATTCCTCGGAGTGGTTGTAGGCAAGGATCGCCGCGTGCAGGTTCGTCGAGGCGCCCGCCGCATGCAGGTAGCGCGCAGCCGCGAAGATCGCGTCGACCGGGTTGTAGGGATCGGCATAGCCGGCGTTGAGCGCGTCGACTCCGTATTGGATCCACGTGGCGGGCATGAACTGCATCCAGCCGACGGCCCCGGCTGTCGAGACCGACTGGTCGGTGCCGTAGTTGGTCTCGATCTCGTTGATCGCCGCGAGGATCTGCCACGGCACGCCGTACTGCACGGCGGCGGCCTGGTAGATCGGCAGCAGGAACAGCGGTATGCGGTAGAAGGACAGCGCCTGCGTCGAGGCGGCCGACCCGGCGAGCGCGGCGGCGAGCGCTTCGGTCTGCGCGGCGACGACCTGCGGCGCTGCAGCGACGTTGTTGGCACCCGTGCCGGCGGCCGCCGGAGGCGTTGGCTGGGTCGCGGTCGTGCTCGTGCTCGTGTTCTTCGACGCGCTCGTCTTCTGTCTGCGCTGAAGCACTACGGCCGGCCCTTTTTCGGCCGGCTTGGCCGGAGCCGGGACTTCGGCCGAGGTGGTCTGCGCGGGCGTGGTAGTGGCCGGAGCGGGAGTCGTCGTGGGCGTGCTCGCCGGCGCGGGGGCGCTCGCCGTCGGCGTCGAGGTCGTCGTTTCGGCCTTCGTCGTTTCCGTCCTCGTCGGTTCGCCGCCGGGCGTCGTCGTGGTGACCGTGCCTTCGCTGGCCGGGGCGTTTTCGGCTGCCAAGGCGCCGCCGGAAAGCGGACCCAGGCCGGCCGCGGTGATGCCGCTCCCGGCGAGCGCGGAGACGAGGGCGCGCCACACCCAGCGCCGTGCTCGGGCCGGGGGCGTCATGCGCCGGTCTTGGTCATCTGTTGGTCGTCCCATGGTCGTGGTTGGCGCAGCAAGCCCACAAACGCGGGGTACGCCCACCGGAATTCATATCGGCAGGCAAGCACGAAGGCGTAAAGGATTCGTAATCGCGTCCAAAGCCTGTGCTCGGGCAATCACCCGCCGGCGGCCCGAAGAACCGTAACGATACCGGAGGCGCAGACGCCGAAGCCCACCGTGTGAGCGGCCACTTCAGCCTTCTTCGCTGGCGCCGGAGGGCCTCCTGCCCGTCGTTGCTCGTTGCAAACAGTCCTTCCCCCGCTCGCTGCTCGGGCGCGGCCATGCGCTGCTGAGGTCCACGTCAGATCACAGACGCTGCCGAGGACGCGGCGATCCCCGCTCGTCCGGCGCTGGCCGCGAGCGGCCCGAGGCGATACTCTGCACCCCGTGGAAACGATCCTCTCGGTACTTCAGGTGATCATCTGCGTGATCGTCGTGTTCCTTGTGCTGATGCACTCGGGCAAGGACGCGGGA
The DNA here is from genome assembly GCA_963706615.1 of uncultured Solirubrobacteraceae bacterium. GTDB lineage: Bacteria > Actinomycetota > Thermoleophilia > Solirubrobacterales > Solirubrobacteraceae > Palsa-744. The sequence continues at coordinate 619,196 of OY970163.1, forward strand.
CTGTCCGGCGCGTTCGGCGTCGGCAGCGGCACCGGCCCACTCGGCGGGGGCTCGATGGTCGAGCGCAACCTCAACCGCTGGACGATCTTCTTCGCGGTCCTGTTCATCGTGAACGCGGTCGTGCTGCTGAAGCGTCCCTGGGCCTGAGCCCGCGACGGGCGGGCTAGCGGCCCTCTGGGGCATCGGCCTCGCCGGCACCGGCCTCGCCGTGCGCCGCGGGAGCTTCGCCGCCGGTCGCCTTGGCGCCATCGCTCGCATCGAGCGCCTGCAGACGGTCGAGGATCTCCAGGGCCTCCGCGCGCAGCGCGCCGTCGATCGACTCGTAGTCGGCGCGGGAGAGCTTGCCCGTGCGCAGGTCGAGCTCGGCGTCGCGGATCTCGCGGTACTTGGCCTCGCGAGCGGCCTCCAGCTCGTCGCGCTCGGGCGAGGAGGGCGCCTCCCCCGCGTCGGTCCCCGCCGCGCGCAGTGGCGCGCTGACCACGAACAGCACGACGGCGAGCAGCGCGAAGGCGAGGATGACGATGGCGATCTGCATTCAGGACCTCGCGCTCGCGCCGTCACCGGCCGGCGGGCTCACGGGCTCGCTCAGGCGCGCGCCAGGCCGTGCGCGGCTCGCGCACGCGAGCGCATCGCCACGCGCCGGCGAATCGCGCTCGGCGCGGGCCAGATCGCGACCAAGCCGCCGCCGAAGACGATCAGACCGCCGATCCAGATCCACATGACCAGGGGCGAGACGATGAAGTGGAACTGCGCCGGCGGAGGGTTCTTCAGGTAGGCGCGGGCGAGGAAGCCGAGCGCGACCTCTGCCTCGTCGGGCGCCAGCGTGCGGTTGCCGACACTGACTATCCGCGCGAGCGCGGGCGCCGAGATGTCCGGGGCGATCGCCGTCCACACGTCGCGCGTGAGACCGCCGCTCATGCTGATGTGGCTCACCGCCTGACCGCCGATCAGGTGCCCGACCGTCCCCTGCGACGGTTCGCCGGAGTCGTAGAAGCCCTCACTCGGGTGCAGCGTCGCCACGTAGCGACCGTGCTTGCTGACGTCGATCACCGCTCCCAGGCTGAGCGTCGAGCCGGTGTGCGCGGCGTCGTTCTTGGGCGTGACCGTCGCGGTCGGGCGCTGGTAGCGCAGCGTGTAAGCGCCGACGCGCGCCGAGGAGCCAGGCGTGAGGCGCTGCTCGACGGCGTGCTGGAAGGAGGAGGAGGCGGCCACGCCGACGAACAGCACGGCGATGCCGATGTGCACGATGTAGCCGCCGTAGCGCCGGCGGTTGCGCCGCACCAGCGAGAGCAGCGCGGCCGGCGCCGCCTCGCCGGCGATCGCGCGGCGCGCACGCACGCCGCGGAAGAACTCCTGACCGACGGCGCCGAGCACGAAGGCCGCGCAGCAGAACATCGCGATCGCAAACGGCTTGTGTGCCACGCCGGCGCCGAGCAGCACGACCAAGGCGAGCAGCGCGGTGAGCAGCGGCGCGAGGAAGTTGCGTCTGGCATTGGCGAACGTCGCGCGGCGCCATGCGATTACAGGGCCGATGCCGCTGAGCAGCACGAGCGCCAGCGCCAGCGGCACCGTGTAGCGGTCAAACCACGGCGGACCGACGGACGCTTCCCTGCCGGTCAGAGCCTCGGAGATCAGCGGGAAGTACGTGCCCCAGAAGATCACGAAGCAGAGCGCCACGAGCACGACGTTGTTGCCCAGGAAAGCCGATTCGCGCGAGAGCAGCGAGTCCAGGCGATGCTCGGAGCGAAGCATGTCGCGCCGCGAGACGACCAGATAGATCGAGCCGGCGATCAGCACGCCGATCAGCACCACGAAGGGAACCCCCAGGGTCGCGCCGCCGAAGGCGTGAATCGAGTTGAGCACGCCGCTGCGCACGAGGAACGTGCCCATGATCGCGAGCGTGCCCGTGGCGAGCACGAGCGACACGTTCCACACCTTCAGCATGCCGCGCTTCTCCTGGATCATCAGCGAATGCAGGAACGCGGTGCCGGTCAGCCACGGCATCAGCGAAGCGTTCTCCACGGCATCCCAACCCCAGTAGCCGCCCCAGCCGAGCTCCGCGTAGGACCAGCGCGCGCCGAGCAGGATGCCAACGCCGAGGAACAGCCAGGCGGCGAACGCAAAGCGCCGGGTGGCGCGGATCCAGTCGGCGTCGACGCGGCGTGTCAGCAGCGCGCCCATCGCGAAGGCGAGTGGGATCGTGCACAGCGTGTAGCCGGAGTAGAGCATCGGCGGGTGGATCATCATCGTCGGGAAGCGCAGCAGCGGATCCAGGCCCACGCCTTCGGCGGGCGCCGGGCTGGTGGTCGCAAACGGCGTCGCGTAGAAGATCATCAAGGCGATGAAGAACGCGCCGAATCCCAGCAGGATCGCCTGCGCGTAGGCGGCGACGTCGCGCATGCGCTTGCGCACGAGGAACAGCGCCAGGCTCGACCACAGCGACAGGAGCCACGCCCACAGCAGCAGCGAGCCTTCCTGCGAGGACCAGACCGCGGCCGCGCGATAGAACGTCGGCGTCGTGCGGCTGGAGGTGTCGGCGACCGTGTTGAAGGCGAAGTCGTTGCGCAGGAAGGCGATCTCGAGGATCGCGAAGGCGGCCGTGAGCACGATCGCCAGGGCATAGACGGCGCGCCGCCCGGACTCGGAGAACTCAGGGCGCCCGCTGCGCACGCCGTACAGCGATGCGCCGATGCCGTAGACGCAGACGACGAGCGCCAGCAGCAGGCAGATGCGGCCGAGATCGGCCACTCAGTAGTTCTGCTTCTCGCCCGGCGGAGCGGTCTTGTACTTGGACGGGCACTTGGTGATCAGCGAGTCGCGTTCGCCGAGGTACTGGCCGCCGTGCTTGTCCACCGTGACGATCACCTCGCGTCCTTCGCGAAACGGGTCGGGCACGGTGCCGGTGTAGGCGACCGGGATCGTCGTGCCACCCGCGCGATCGGCGACGCTGAAGTCGAGCGTGTTGCCGACGTGGCGCACCGAGCCGTGGACGACCGTGCCGGTCAGCTGATAGCTGCGGCCCGGCTGGGCCTGGCGGACGAGCTGGCTGGGGCTGAGCGCCGGGCTGGCGGCGCTGAAGCTCGTGTAGATCAGCGCGCTGGCCAGCAATACAGCTGCGCTCAGCGCCACGACCAAGCGCACCGTTCGCTTTCGCGCGGGGTTCATCGAGACCATTATCTCAAACCCCCACGTGCGCCGTGCCGCCGGCCGGGCGGTCAACGATCGTCCACCGCTTCGGTCATCGGCGAGGAAATCCCTCGTGCAAGGCGAAACCTTTGGACATGGGCAGAGTCTTTACAGCTAGACGCATGAGAGCAAGCCTCCCCCACAACCTGCGCGAGCGCCGCCGCTCGCGCGCCGACCAGCACAGGCGCGAGTCCGCGCGCCCAGCCCCCAGCGTGCTCGCGCCCGACGCCGATCCGGCGATGGAGCGCGTGCGCAATGCAGGCGGCCCGCGCGACGAGGCGTCCTACGCGTGCGCCTGCGGCTTGGTGTTTCGCGCGCCCGTCTCCACGACGGTCGCCTGCCCGCACTGCCGCGCGCCGCAAGCCTGGTAGCGCGCCTCACGCCCGGCCTCCGGCAGCGGGCACGCCGGCCCATCGGCTGGTCGAGCGGGCGACGAACCGCTACTGTCGGCGCGGGAGGGAGCAATGCACGTCGATCCATACATCGTTCTGGGGAGCGCCATCATCGGCTTTCTCGTCGGCATGACCGGCGCGGGCGGCGGCGCATTGATGACGCCGATGCTGATCCTGCTGTTCGGCGTGACGCCCTCGTCGGCGATCTCGAGTGACCTCGTGGCCGCCGTGATGATGCGCCCGATCGGAGCCATCGTGCATCTGCGCCAGAAAACGGTCAACCTGCGACTGGTCGGCTGGATGGTGCTCGGTTCGGTGCCGATGGCGTTCCTTGGCTCCTATCTGCTCTCGCTGATGGGCCACGCCAAAACCGCGCAGAAGAACATCGAGCTCGCTCTCGGCATCGCGTTGCTGGTCGGCGCCAGCGCAATGGTCCTTCGCTACATCCTCGATCGCCGCTCCGGCCAGGATCGAGCGGGGGTGGTGCACGAGATCAGCCCCAAGCCGCTGCGCACAATCGGTATCGGGATGCTCGGCGGGATCGTCGTCGGGATCACGTCGGTGGGCTCTGGCTCGCTGATGATCATCATGCTGCTGTTTCTCTACCCGATGCTGGGCGCCAACCAGCTTGTCGGCACCGACCTCACCCAGGCCGTTCCGCTGACGCTCGCGGCCGCGCTGGGGGCGCTTGCCTTCGGCCACGTGGAGTTCGGCGTGACGACGTCGCTGATCATCGGCAGCGTGCCCGCGGTGTTCGTCGGATCGCTGCTCTCCTCCAGCGCACCCGACCGCTTGATCAGGCCGGTGATCACGTTCGTGATTGCCGCGTCGGGCCTGAAGTACGTCGGTGTCGGCACCACGGCGCTTGGCTGGATCCTCTGCGCCGTGCTGCTGATCGGCGCCGGAAGCTGGCTGACGATCAAGCGTCCCTGGCGCAAGCTGCGCGTCCCGGGAGACACGCCTCCCGTGCGCGAGGAACCGGCGCTGCTGAGGACCGACGCACCCGAGATCGATCAGATCTGAGGCGACGCACCAGCCCCGACGTACCAGCCGCGGCGGACCAGTCCGGCGCACCAACCCGAAGCGAAGCGGTCCTTCGCCGAGACGGGCGGTCCCTCGCCGAGACGGCGCCCGCCGCGCTACTTGATGTGCATCCCGGAGATCGCGCGTGAGATGACCAGCTGCTGGATCTCGGCCGTGCCCTCGAAGATGTCATAGATCTTCGCGTCGCGGTGCCAGCGCTCTACCGGGAACTCGCGCGTGTAGCCGTTGCCGCCGAGGATCTGCATCGCGCGCTCGGTGACCCATACGGCGACCTCGCCGGACTTGAGCTTTGACATCGAGCCCTCCGCATTCTTGAATGGCACCTGGTTGCGTCCCATCCACGACGCGCGCCAGACGAGCAGGCGCGCTGCGTCGATCTCCATCTTCATCCGCGCGAGCGTGAAGGCGATCGCCTGGTTCTCGATGATCTTGCGCCCGAACTGCTCGCGCTCCTTGGCGTAGTCAAGCGCGTACTCATATGCCGCCCGCGCGATGCCCAGCGCCTGTGAGCCGACGGTCGGTCGCGAGGACTCAAAAGTCTGCATCGCGGCCTGCGAGTTCGATTTCTTGCCCTCGCGCACGCGCGCCAGGCGCTCGTCGAGCTTCTCCTTGCCCCCCAGCACGTAGCCAGCCGGGACGCGGCAGTCGTCGAGGAACACGTCGGCGGTGTGCGAGGCGCGCAGGCCGTGCTTTGACACCTTGGAGCCCTGGGAGATGCCCTTGGCTTCAGACATCGGCACGATGAACGCCGCGTGGCCTTTGGATCCGAGCTCGCGATCGACCGAGGCGATCACGACGTGGACATCGGAGATGCCGCCGTTGGTGGCCCAGGCCTTCTGGCCATTGAGGATCCACTCGCCGGCGGCCTCATCGAACTTGGCGCTCGTGCGCACGCCCGAGACGTCTGAGCCGGCGTTTGGCTCAGACGCGCAGAAGGCCGCGACCTTGACGTCGTCGACGGTGCCGAAGCAGCGCGGGATCCATTCGCCGATCTGCTCGCCAGAGCCCTGGCCGAAGATCGCCGCTACGGCGAGCGCCGTGCCCATGATCGACATGCCGATGCCGGCGTCGCCCCAGAACAGCTCCTCGTTGACAAGCGGCAGGCCCAGCCCCGAGGGGTCGGCGAAGAACTGCGCCATGCCTTCAAACCCGTACAGGCCGATCTTCGCGGCCTCCTGGATGATCGGCCACGGCGTCTCCTCGCGCTCGTCCCACTCGTGCGCGGCGGGGCGCACGACGTCTGCGGCGAAGCCGTGCACCCAGTCGCGGATGTCCTTCTGGTCCTGGCTCAGTTCCAGCGAGAAGCTCACGTCCTGGCCGGCCGCGGTGGAGATCGCCTGCACGGCGGCCTCGGCGGCATCGGTCGAGGCTGGCGCGGCGACGGCGGATGTAGCGGATGCGGACATCGGCGGAGTTCTCCTGAGATCGGTGGCGAGGGGCGTGAGGGTGGGGCTCGCAGAGTCGGCGGATGCCCCTGGGACTGCAAGCGAGGATACCCCTCGGGAATGCCCGCCAAACCGTGCGTCGCGTCACACAGTCAAGGCCCATGCGCGTCACTTGGCAATGCATGTCTCCTATTGCCTCCCCCAAAGACATGAATCCCGATCTTGTTTATCTCGCTCCTTTGCCCTACCATCATCGGCCTGATCTTTCCGATGTCTCCGATGCAGAAAGTGGTTATGACCAAAAAGACCCTTGTTGTGCTCGCGTCGCTCTGCGTGACCGCGATCGGCCTCAGCGCCTGCGGCTCCTCGGGCTCCTCGTCGTCCGGAGCGTCGTCCTCGGGCGGCTCGAGCAGCCTGACGCTAGTCGCCTACTCGACGCCGCAAGCAGCGTTTGAAAAGCTGATCCCGGCGTTCGGCGCGACCCCGAAAGGCAAGGGCGTGAGCTTCAAGCAGTCCTACGGCCCGTCCGGCGAACAGAGCCGCTCGGTGTCCAACGGGCTGCACGCCGACGTGGTCGATTTCTCGCTGGAACCGGATGTCGAACGGCTGGTCAAGGCCGGGCTGGTCTCCTCTTCCTGGAACCAGAACGCCACGCACGGCTTCGTGTCCGACTCGGTCGCGGTGATCGTCGTGCGCAAGGGCAACCCCAAGCACATCACCGGCTGGTCGGACCTGGTCAAGCCGGGCGTGCAGGTCGTGACGCCCAACCCGTTCACGTCTGGGGGCGCGCGCTGGAACGTGATGGCCGCGTACGGCGCGCAGCTGAAGGAAGGCAAGACGCCGGCGCAGGGGCAGGAATACCTCAAGGCGCTGTTCGGAAACGTCGTCAGCCAGGACAGCTCCGCGCGCAACGCTCTGCAGACCTTCCTGTCCGGCCGCGGCGACGCGTTGATCGACTACGAGAACGAGGCGCTCACCGACAAAAAGAAGGGCGAGCCGATCGAATACGTGATCCCCAAGGACACGATCCTGATCCAGAACCCGATCGCCGTCGTCGGCAAAGGATCGGCCAGCGCGACCGCGCAGAAGTTCGTCGACTACCTGATCTCGCCCCCGGCGCAGGCGATCTGGGCTGCGCAGGGCTACCGCCCCGTGATCTCGGGAGTCTCTGGGGCCAGCTTCCCGACGCCTCCCGGCCTGTTCACGATAGACACGCTCGGCGGCTGGAAGAAGGTGACGAAGGAATTCTTCGCTCCGGAAACCGGGGTCGTCACGAAGATCGAGCAATCGCAGGGTGTTTCCACTGCCAAGTAGCGCCGCATCGGTCGCGGTCAAGCGCATGCGCGCGCCCTCGCTGGGGGCGCGCGGTGGCGGCGTGCTCGGCAAGGGCCTGCTCGGGATCTACCTGTCGGTGCTCGTGCTGCTGCCGGTCGCTGCGCTGCTCGCGAAGTCGGGCAGCGGAGGCACGAGCGCCTTCTGGCGCGAGATCACCAACCCCGAGGCGGTAGCCGCAATCCAGCTGACGCTGATCATCTCGGCGATCGTCGTGGCGATCAACGCGGTGTTCGGGACGATCATCGCGTGGGTGCTCGTGCGCGACGAGTTCCCCGGCAAGAAGATCGTCAACGCGCTGATCGACCTTCCGTTCGCGCTGCCGACGATCGTCGCCGGCGTCGTCCTGCTCGCGCTCTACGGCAAGGGCAGCCCGGTCGGCATCGACGTCGCCTTCACGCGTATGGCGATCGCGCTGGCGCTGCTGTTCGTGACGCTGCCGTTCGTCGTGCGCTCGGTGCAGCCGGTGCTGCACGAGCTCGACGTGTCGATGGAGGAAGCCGCCGAGTCGCTCGGCGCGAGCCCACTTACCGTGCTGCGCCGCGTCGTGCTGCCCAGCCTGACACCGGCGATCATCTCCGGAGTCGCGCTCAGCTTCGCCCGCGCCGTAGGCGAGTTCGGATCGCTCGTGTTGATCACGGGCAACCTGCCGTTCAAGACGGAGGTCGGCTCGGTGTACGTGTTCGGGCAGATCCAGAACGAAAACCTGCCCGCCGCCGCTGCAGTCTCGGTCGTGCTGCTGGCGGCGGCGCTCGTCGTGCTCGCGGCGCTCACGCTGCTTTCACGCTGGCGGTCCAGGCATGTCCTCTAGCGCGTCAGGGTCAGTCGCCCTGTCCTCGGGCGCCACCAGCCAGGTCCCCGCGCGCCACGCGCCGGACGCGCAGCGAGCAGGGCGCGCGCGCAAGCTCGGCGTGCGCACGATCGCCCTCGGCTATCTGGCGCTGCTGTTGCTCGCCCCCGTGGCGATGATCTTCTACCGCACGTTCGAACACGGCCTCACGCCGGTGTTCAACGCGATTGGCGAACCCAATGCCCAGCACGCCTTCTGGCTGTCGCTGGAGATCGTCGCGATCTCCGTGCCGCTGAACACCGTCTTCGGAATCGGCATGGCTCTGCTGCTCGAGCGCGGCCGCTTCAAAGGCAAGGCGCTGCTCGGATTGCTGATCGACCTGCCGTTTGCGATCTCGCCCGTGGTGATCGGCCTGGCGCTCGTGCTGGCGTACGGCAAAACCGGCTGGCTCGGCGATTGGCTGGCCGAAAACGGCGTCCAGGTGATCTTCTCGGTGCCCGGCATGGTGCTCGCGACGGCGATCGTCTCGCTGCCGTTCGTCGCGCGCGAGACGATGCCCGTGCTGCGCGAGCTCGGCACCGACGCCGAGCAGGCCGCCTCGACGCTCGGCGCGAGCGCCTGGCAGACGTTCTGGCGCATCACGCTTCCGGGAATCAGGTGGGGCGTCGTCTACGGCGTCGTGCTAACGACAGCGCGCGCGCTCGGCGAGTTCGGCGCCGTGAGCATCGTCTCAGGTCGCATCGAGGGCGAAACGCAGACGCTGCCCCTGTATGTGCAGGCACGGTTTGAGAACTTCGACGTCACCGGCGCGTACACCGCGGCGGTCGTGCTCGCCCTGCTCGCGTTCGCGACGCTCGTGCTGATGAACCTGCTGACCCGCCGCACCCGCTCCGAGGCGGCCGTCTGATGGCAATCGAAGCGCGCAACGTGAGCAAGCGCTTCGGCACGTTCGCGGCGCTCGACGACGTGTCGGTGACGGTCGGTGACGGCGCCCTGATGGCCCTGCTCGGACCGAGCGGCAGCGGCAAGTCGACGCTGCTGCGGATCATCGCCGGCCTGGAGACGCCCGACGAGGGCGAGGTCGTGATCGGCGGCGAGTCGGTCACCGACACGCCCGCTCGCAGCCGTGGAGTGGGCTTCGTGTTCCAGCACTACGCCCCGTTCAAGCACATGACCGTGCACAACAACGTCGCCTTCGGGTTGAGCGTGCGCAAGCGGCCAAAGGCGGAGATCGAGGCTCGCGTCAAGGAGCTGCTCGGGCTCGTGCGCCTCGACGGGCTCGCCGAGCGTTACCCGTCGCAGCTTTCCGGCGGCCAGCTGCAGCGCATGGCGCTCGCGCGCGCACTCGCCGTCCAGCCGAAAGTACTACTGCTCGACGAGCCGTTCGGCGCGCTCGACGCGCAGGTGCGCGGCGAGCTGCGCGAGTGGCTGCGCCGCCTGCACGACGAGATCCACGTGACGACGATCTTCGTCACGCACGACCAAGAGGAGGCGATGGAGGTCGCCGAGCAGATCGTCGTGATGAACAAGGGGCGCATCGAGCAGACCGGAAGCCCTCGCGAGCTCTACGAGTCGCCGAGCAACGAGTTCGTGATGTCGTTCATCGGACCGGTCAACCGCATCGGCGACGCTTTCGTGCGACCGCACGACGTCGAGATCCTCGCCCACGACGACGGCACCGCGACCGAGGCGCTGATCAAGCGCGTCGTGCACCTCGGCTTCGAGGTTCGCGTCGAGCTCACGCTCCCCGACGGCCGCGACATCTGGGCGCAGGTCACCCGCGGCACCGCCCACGAGCTCGAGCTGCACGAGGGCCAGATCCTCCCCGTCCGCCTCCCCCGCCCCCGCGTGTTCGCCGCTTAGCGGGTTTCCCAGGCGTCGTCGTGGCGTGTGAGCGCGACGATGTCCTTCGGCAGCTTCCCCGACGAGACGTCGGCGACGGTCACGTGCTCGAGCACTTTGCGCAGGTTGGAGCGCAGCGCGATCCACACCTGCTGCAGAGATTCGGCTGAGCCCACGTACTGGATCTCCTCCGGGCGCTGTCCGCGCACCCCGACGAGCGGACCCTCGACGGCGCGGATGATCTGCGCGAGGCTCACCTCATTGGCGGGGTGGGCCAGCCAGTAGCCGCCTTCCGGGCCGCGCTGGCTGCGCACGATGCCGGTCGAACGCAGCTGCGTGAGGATGTTCTCCAGGAAGGACACCGGGATCCCCTGGGCCTGGGCCAGGTCGTCGACCTTGCGCGGCGAGTCCTGTGCGCTGCCGGCGAGCTCCACCACCGCGCGGACGGCATAGTCGGCCTTCGCTGTCACGTGCATGCGCTGATTCTCCTCGAAACGGCGGCGGACGGCGATCCGAAGCGGCTGATCCTGGTCTGCCGGCGGTATCCGGCGCCGCGTTTGCAGCGTGCTCGCATCGAAGGGGCGCCGGATGTGCGTCTCACGAGCGCCGCCGCCTCCAAGTGACGGAGCCAGTGTCTAGCATCGGGCCATGAGCCGGCGCTGGAACTGGGACTTCGAGGACGGCGAGCCGGCTCCCCGCAGAGCGCCCGCCTCACCGCTCAAGCGCGTTCGCATGAGCGGCCCCGGCGGACCAGGCGAAGGCGCGCGCATTCGCCGGCGCAGGCTCGCCGCCGCCCTGACGTTCGCGCTGCTGGCAATCGTGCTCGCCGTCGTGCTGTCGAGCACCCACCACTCAGGGGCGTCGCCGGCCGCGGCCAAGCCTGGCGCCGCGCGCGCTGGGTCGCTGAAGGCCGTGCCGCCGATCGACGCGTCAGAACGCGGCGAAAAGGCCGTCAACTCGGTGCTCTCGTACACCCCGTTCGTGCGCGCCGGCGCGACGCGGTCGCGCGATGTCGCGCTGACGTTCGACGACGGACCCGGCCCGTACACGCCGGGTGTGCTCGACGTGCTCGAACGCGAACACGCGCCGGCCACGTTCTTCGTGATCGGCGCGGAGCTGCGCTACTTCAGCGCCTCGACCGCGCGCGAGATCCGCGGCGGTTTCGCGATCGGCGACCACACCGAGACGCACCCGATGCTCGCGCACCTGTCCGCGCACGACCAGCACGAAGAGCTGTTCGAACAGGCCGCGCGCATCGAACTGCTCGGCGGCCACCGGCCGCGCCTGTTCCGCCCGCCGTACGGCTCGTTCGACACGACGACGTTTCACTTGCTGCACCAGATGCACATGCTGATGGTGCTGTGGTCGGCCGACACCGACGACTACCAGCGCCCGGGCGTCGAAGTGATCGTGCAGCGCGCGCTCGAAGGCGCCAAGCCGGGCGCGATCATCCTCATGCACGACGCCGGCGGCGACCGCTCGCAGACGATCGCCGCACTGCCTCAGGTGATCCGCCGGATCCGCGCGCGCGGGCTGCATCTGGTGACCGTCCCGCAACTGCTCGCCGCCGACCCGCCGCCGGCCGGACAGCCGCTGCCTCAGAACCTCAGCGGCGACTGACGCCGCGGCGGTAACGGGGTGCGCTCAGCGCTCGGCGCACGTCTCGCAGGCGCCGTGGATGACGATCTCGTGCTCTGAGACGCGCAGCGGCAGGCGCTCTGAGACGCGGCGGATCGTGCGCTCCAGCTCGTCGTCGGTGAACGGCTGCAACAGGCCGCAGCGGTCGCACACGAGGTGATGATGATGGCCGGGGCCGTGCCGCACTGGCTCATAGCGGACCATCCCCTGGCCGATCTCCACGCGCTGCACGAGTGCGATCTCCTCGAGCTCCTCCATCACGCGATACACCGTCGCGCGCGAGACCTCGCGCCGGCGCAAGGTCAGCGCGTGCTCGATCTCGACCGCCGAGAGCGCGCACGTCTGCTCGTCGAGCAGTTCGAGGATCGCGCGCCGCGCGCCGCCGCGCCGGTAGCCGGCGTCGCTGAGGGCGCGTTCGGCGTCCTCAGCCCAGGTCGATTCGGCGGTGGGCACGTTCACGCCTGCAAGTGTAGGCGCGCGCATCGTCCGCTCTGCGTCCACGCGTCAGCGCCCCGTCGCCTGGTGCAGCGCTCGTGCGAGCCCTTCCAGCTCGCCCACCTGCCACTGCTCGAAGCTGGCCGACGCTGGCGCGAGCGTCTCTGTGACCGTCGCGACCGGGATGCCCTGCCGGTGCGCGAGCTCGTTCACGCGCTGGACGTCGGGCGTGGCGTTCTGGCTGTTGAAGACCCACACCTCGATCGAGCGCTCGCGCACCTGCCTGTCGACCGTCCGCTTGTCCTGCGCGGTCACGTCGGTGCCCTCGGCGATCGCCTTGGCGAAGCTGTACGGAGTCGCCAGCCTGAGCCCGAGATCTTCGCCGAGCGGCTGGAAGATGCTCTCGCTGTAGCCGACCGCCACGCCCACGTAGCGCGCGCGGATCTGGCGGCGCAGCGCGTCATAGCGCGCGAGGCCGCGCTGCTCGAAGGCCCGCTTTCGCTGCGCGAAGTACGCGGCGTCGCGCGGGTCGAGCCTGTCGTAGTCGGCGACGACGCGGTCGATCACGCGGCGCACGCTGCTCGGCGAGTACCACTGGTGCGGGTTGTCGCCGTCCTTGAGCCCGAGCAGGTCGCCGACGGTGAGCACGACGCGGCCGTCCAGCGGGCTCGCCTGCAAGAGCCTCGGCGCCCAGTTGTCATAGCCGATGCCGTTGACGATCGCCATCTGCGCCCCGGCAAGCGTGCGCGCGTCCTGCGCCGTCGGTTCGTAGCTGTGCGGGTCGGTGTCCGGGTTGACGACGACGCTCGTCACGCTCGCGCGGTCGCCCGCCAACTGCTTGGCGATGCTGCCCCAGAAGTTCTCCGCCGCGACCACCTGAAACCGGCCGCCGCTCGTGTTGGCGCCTGGGGCGCCCGAGCGCCCGCAGCCGCCGGCGGCGAACGCCGCAAGCAGCGCCGCAAGCGCGAGTGCTGTGGCCGACGATCTACCAAACGCCAAGATGGCAAGAACGCTAACACAAGACAAGACTAAATCTCATAAAAGACACCGTCTCATCCCATCCGGCCTCTATCCTCTCGCAGCACGCACGTCGAGTGGAGGCCGCAGGGGGACATCAGATGGACATCGAGACTCTGCAAACGCGCCGACAGGCCAGCCGCCGCGCGCTGCGCCGTCGCCGGCGCGTGGTCGTCGGCCTGCTCTTGGCGCTAGCCGCGATCGTCGCGGCCGTTGTCGTCGTGTCGGGCGGTTCCGGGGGCGCCGGCAGCTCGTCGAAGGCCACGAGCGCCGTGACGCGCGCGGGCCGCTCCGGGGCCGGCGGCGCAAACGTCGGGGGCGCAGGCGCGATTGCCCGGTCCAAGCGCGGCGGCGGCGTGCGCACCGGACGTCCAGGCAGCGAGCCGGTGCCGATCCTCATGTACCACGTGATCGCCGCGCCCCCGGCGGGCGCGCCCTTCCCCGGCCTGTACGTCGAACCCCCGCTGTTCGCCGCGCAGATGCGCGCGCTGAAGGGGGCCGGGTGGACCGCCGTGACGCTCGACGAGCTGGCCGCGTACTGGCGAGAAGGCGTCTCGCTGCCACCCGGCAAACCGATCGTCGTGAGCTTCGACAACGGCTATCACTCGCAGTACACGCAGGCGCTTCCGGTGCTGCGCCACCTCGGCTGGGTGGGCGACGAGAACATCCAGCTGACCGGCCTGCCGCCTTCGCAGGGCGGTCTCTCCGAAGGCGAAGTGCGCGGCCTGATCGCCGCCGGCTGGGAGCTCGACACGCAGGGCACCAGCCACGCCGACCTGATCGCGCTCGGCGCTTCGGCGCTACACGAACAGGTGGCGGGAACGCGCGCGCTCCTGCAGCGCCGCTACCACGTGCCGGTGAACTGGTTCTGCTACCCCTCCGGCCATTACGACGCGACCGTCGTCGCCGCCGTTCACGCGGCCGGGTACAGCGGCTCGACGACCGTCGTGCCCGGCTGGGCGCACCGCAGCGACGACCCCTACCGCCTGCACCGCCTGCGCGTGCTCGGCGGGACCTCCCCGGCGACCCTGCTGTCGACGATCGCCGCGATCCGCGCCGACCCACCGGCGCCCGGGTCCTACAACGGCACCTGACCGCCCGAGCCGACATCGCCCCCTCGGGCTGCACGGCTCACAGCAAGGCCAGCTGGCGCTCGCCCCAACTCGGCTGGGCCGGCTTTGCGCCTACGCCTGTGCCCTCCAACTCGAGTAGTGCCCGCTTGCGCTCCAAGCCGCCGCCATAGCCCGTGAGCGAGCCGTCCGCTCCGATGACGCGGTGGCAGGGCACGAGGATCGGCGTCGGAGTGGCCCCGACCGCCGCGCCGACGAGGCGCGCGCGCTTGTACGGCTCGAGGCCGACGGGATACAGGGACTCGTCGATCCGCCCCGCCAGCTCGCCGTAGGTCGTCGTCGTGCCGTAGGGAATCTGCAGCAGGCGCTCCCAGACGAGCAGCTGCAGCGGAGTGCCGCGAAGATCGAGGTCCAGCTCGAAGCCACGGCGCTCGCCGGCGAAGTAGCCCTCCAGCTGCCCCGCGGCCTGCGGCATGCGCCGGCGAGCCGTCGGCGCCAGCTGCTGCGAGCGACCCGGGAAGTGCACGCTGCGGATGCCCGCCGGACCCGCGACCAGCGTCAGCGGGCCGACCGGGCTCTCGTAGATCGTCCACGCGAGCCGATCTGTGCTCATCGGCGCCCCGCCGCTTTGCTCGTGGCAGGCATCACCGGTAGAACGCCGGGCGGTCTCGATTCGTGAGATACACGAGAGCGGCGAACGGGTCTCGAACCCGCGACCTCGAGCTTGGGAAGCTCGCGCTCTACCAACTGAGCTATCGCCGCGCTGCGCAGATAGTACGCAACCGCCTCTACCCTCCAGACAGTGAGACGCCGTCTGCTGCCGATCTTCGCGACGCTTGCCGGGGCCGGGCTCGTCGGCCTGCTCGTCTACGGCGTCACCGCCCGCTCGGCCAGCCGCACGCTGGACGAGCGCGTGGCGCACGACGAGCGACCGGCGGCGCCGGACGCCACGCGCGCGCTGCCGCTGCTCGACGGGCGCGGAGCCGGCACGCTCGCGGCCTATCGCGGCAAGGTCGTCGTGCTGAACTTCTGGGCGTCGTGGTGCGAACCGTGCCAGGTCGAGGCGCCGCTGCTGCAGCGCGCGCAGGCAAAGCTCGCGCGCGCCAACGCCACCGTCCTCGGCGTGACCTATCTCGACGCCTCGCCCGACTCGCATTCCTTCGTGCGCCGCTACCGCCTGACATATCCGAACCTGCGCGACAACAACGGCACCTTCTCGCACTCCTACGGCACCGACCAGTTGCCCGAGAGCTTCGTCATCGACCGCCACGGGCGGGTCGCGGCGATCTCGCGAGGCGAGATAAACCAGGCGTTCCTCGACCGCGCGATCGCGCTCGCGCAGAGCACTTGAGCCCGCGCGCAAGCCGCACCCTCGGCCGGGGCCGTCGCGCGCTGGGCGCCTTCGCCGCCATCGCCCTCGCGGCGTGCGTGAGCGCGGCCGTGGCGCCGGGCGCCCCGCGCCCGTCGCTGCCGACGATCGAGCGCGAAGTGATGTGTGTGACGTGCAAGATCCCGCTGAACGTCGCGCAGTCACCGCAGGCCGACCGCGAGCGCGCGTTCATCCAAGGCCTGATCGACAAGGGCGACGACGACGCGGCGATCAAGCGCGCGCTCGTCGGGCAGTACGGTCCGACGGTGCTCGCGCTGCCGAGCGACAACGGCTTCGACGCGACTGCCTATCTCGTGCCGCTCGCCGCATGCCTGTCGCTGGTGGCGGCGTTGATCGTGCTGCTGCCGCGCTGGCGCCGTCGTGCCCGCGCGCAGGTGCAAGGCAGGTCCCCGGCGCCGACGCTCAGCACGGCCGACTCCCAGCGCCTCGACGCCGACCTCGAACGCTTCGACTGAGAGGCCTGGCGCTCGCTACATGTGCTCCGGCGCGCTCACGCCGAGCAGGTCCAGGCAGCGGGCGATCGTGCGCCTGCTCGCGACGCACAGCGCGATGCGCTGAGACTCCAGCGCCTCGGGCTCTGCGCCGACGACGCGGCAGTCGCGGTAGAACGCCGTGAAGCCCTGGGCGAGCTCCAGCGCGTAGGCGGCGACGCGGTGCGGCGCCCGGCGCGCGGTCGCCGAAGCGAGCTCGACGGGGAAGTCGAGCAGCTGCTTGATCAGCGCGCGCTCAGAGGGGTGCAGCTCCGCTCCGGCGCCCGCCGCGAGGTCCTCGCCCGCAGCGCTCACGCGACGCTCGCCGGCCTTGGCGAGCACCGAGGCGATCCGCGCGTGCGCGTACTGCACGTAGTAGACGGGGTTCTCCGCGGACTGGCTGCGCGCGAGGTCGAGATCGAGATCGACGGTCGTGTCATGCGAGCGCGCGAGCAGATACCAGCGCGCCGCATCGACGCCGATCTCCGCGACGAGCTCGTCGAGCGTGACGAACTCGCCGGCGCGCTTTGACATCTGCGCGCGCTCGCCCGAGCGCACGAGGTGAACCAGCTGCATGATCAGCAGCTCGAGGTCCTCGGGATCGCCCCCGAGCGCGCCGTAGGCGGCCTTCATGCGCAGCACGTAGCCGTGGTGGTCGGCGCCCCAAACGTCGATCAGGCGCTGGAAACCGCGCTCGCGCTTGTCCTCGTGGTAGGCGATGTCCGACGCGAAGTACGTGAACTCGCCGTTGGAGCGGATCAGCACGCGGTCCTTGTCGTCGCCGAACGTCGTGCTGCGCAGCCACAGCGCGCCGTCGGAGGTGTAGGTGTGCCCCAGGCCGGCCAAGCGCGCGAGTGTGCGGTCGACGAGGCTCGGGTCGCCATCGTGCAGCGCGCTCTCATACGCCCAGTGGTCGAAGCCGCCGACGCCGAAGGCCGCCAGCGACGCCTGGATCTCACCGATCATCAGCGCCACTGCCTCGCGGCCGACCGCGCCAGGATCGGCCGCCGCGGCGTCGCGGATGCGCGCGGCGAGGTCTGCGACGTATTCGCCCTGGTAGCCGCCCTCGGGCACGCTCTCGCCGCGCGCGAGCGCCTGGATCGACTCGCCGAACGTGGCCACCTGCGAGCCGGCGTCGTTGACGTAGAACTCGCGCTCCACGCGCGCGCCGCGCAGCTCGAGCATGCGCGCGAGCGCGTCGCCGTAGGCGGCGTTGCGCGCGTGCCCGACGTGCATCGGCCCGGTCGGGTTGGCCGAGACGAATTCCACCATCACGCGCTCGCCAAGCTCGCCCCCGCCCGCGCCGTAAGCATCGCCGCCGGCGAGCACGTCGCCGAGCGCGCCGCGCAGCCAGCCGTCGGCGACGAACAGGTTGAGAAAGCCCGGCCCGGCGACCTCGAAGCGCTGCAGGCTCGCGCCGAGGTCGCCCGTGAGCTGCGCGCCCAGGCGCTCGGCGACCTCGCGCGGGGCCGCGCTCAGGCGCGGCGCCAGCAGCAGCGCCGCGTTGGTCGAGTAGTCGCCGAAATCCGCCCGTGGGGGGCGCTCCAACGTGATCCCGCCGCGCCCGCCAGACGGCGGCGCCTCCTCGACCGCGGCCGTCTGCAGAAGGGCTCGGGCGGCCGCGAGGACGGCCTCGCGCAGCGCGTCGAGCGGGGACTGCGCGCCCGAGATCGCGGGCCCTGAGGACGGTGGCTGATCGCTTGTAGGAGACTTGCTCATGGATTCCCGCTCGGCGGTTGCGATACTAGCTGCGTGACCGACCAAGACTCAGGCGCCGAGCGCCACATCAACATCCACCTGTCTCCCGAGATCATGGGAGGCGTTTACGCGAACTTCGCGAACGTCAGCCACTCCGACTACGAGTTCACAGTCACCTTCGCGCGCGTCGACCACGAGGTCGAGGCCGAGGAGGTTCCTGGCGTGGTCGTCTCGCGTGTCAACCTCTCGCCGCGTTTCATGCGCGAGCTGATCGACGCGATGGAGGACAACTACTCCAAGTGGCGCACGCGAGAGGGGATCAAGAACCTCCCCGAGTACGGCGGCGGCGAGGGCGGGTCCGAGCCTGAGTACGGCGGCACGGAGGCCGGGTCTGACGAGGAGTAGGACCGCACGGCCGCCTATAGCGCCACGATGAAGGTCGCGGTGATCTCCGACATACACGCCAATCGGCAGGCATTCGAGGCCACGCTCGAGGCGGTCGCGGCCAGCGACGCCGCCGAGCTGTGGTGCCTTGGCGATCTCGTCGGCTACGGCGCCGACCCCGACGCGTGCGTCGAGCTGGCGCGCGAGCACGCCGCCGTCTGCCTGGCGGGCAATCACGACCTGGCGGTGACCGGTGAGATCGCACTCGACGAGTTCTCCCGCGGAGCGAGCCTCGCCGCACAGTGGACGCGCGAGGTGATCGACGCGCGCAACCTCGAGTTCCTCGCCGGCCTGCGCCCGCAGGGCGCCGAGGGCGCGGTCGGCCTGTATCACGCCAGCCCGCGCGACCCTGTTTGGGAGTACGTGCTCTCGACGCTGCTCGCGGAGCTCTGCCTCGACCGCCAGGACCACAGGATCTGCCTCGTCGGGCACTCCCATGTGGCGCTGTCGTTCGCCCGCCTGGAGGGCGAGCTGGCCACCGGCGAGCCCCGCCGCGAGGGCAGCGAGTTGGACGTCATGGCGGGCGAGTGGCTGTTGAACCCGGGCAGCGTCGGCCAGCCTCGAGACGGCGACCCGCGCGCCTCCTGGCTGCTGCTCGACCTCGACGGGCTGACGGCGTCGTTCATGCGCACCGACTACGACATCGCGGGCGCCGCTGCAGCGATTCGTGCAGCGCGCCTGCCCGACTCGCTCGCCGAGCGCCTGGAGTACGGTCAATGAGCATGCATCGCGCCTCCTCGCCGACCGATCGCCGATCGACCAGCGCGCCGCGCGCGCATGTCACGCGTGCCGGGCTGCTGCGCGTCGCGCTGAGTGGTCTGCTCGGCGTGCTCGCGGCGCTGCTCGTGGCGTGCTCGGGGTCGAGCAAGGGCCTGATCCCGGCAGCGGACGCAGGACCGCTCCAGTCAGACTTCGAAGCGGTCGCGCAGAAGGCCGCGAACGGAGACTGCGCGGCGACCAACGCAGCGCTCCTGAAGACGGAAGACGACTTCGGAAAACTGCCTGCATCAGTCGATGCCGGCTTGCGTGGCCGGCTGCGCGAAGGCATCACGAAGCTGCGCCCCCACGCCCTCGAAGCCTGCGAACAGCCTCAGCCGCAGGCGACCGTGACGACGAGCAAGCCGAAGACGTCGACGAGCACCACGCCTACGTCCTCGACCACGACGCCCACCGAAACGCAGTCCACGCCGACTGAAACGCAGTCCACGCCGACGCAGACCAGCCCGCCGGGCCCGGGCGGAGGGACGCCGGCCCCCGGCGAAGGGACGCCGGGCGGGGGCGGCGAAGAACGCGGCAGCGAAGCGGGCGGCGCGTCGGGCGGCGCGAAAGTCCAGGGTCCGCAGGAAGGGACCAAATGAGCGCCGCGGAGATCGGCGGGCGCTACCGGCTGGAGGGTCGCCTGGGCTACGGCGGCATGTCCACGGTGCACCTCGCGCTGGATCTGCGCCTGGAGCGCCAGGTCGCGGTGAAGCTGCTCGCCGAGCATCTCGCGGAGGACCCGACGTTCATCTCGCGCTTTCAGCGCGAGGCGCAGGCGGCGGCACGGCTGGTGCACCCGAACATCGTGCAGGTGTTCGACTCCGGCCAGGACGAGAGCAGCGGCCAGTACTACATCGTGATGGAGTACATCGAGGGCCAGTCGTGCGCGGAGATCCTGCGCGACGACGGGTGGCTGGACGTCGACGAGGCGATCGCGATCATCGACCAGGCATGCGAGGGGCTGCACTACGCCCACCGGCACGGCGTGGTGCACCGCGACGTCAAGCCGGGCAACCTGCTGCGTGCGCGCGAAGGCGAGGTCAAGCTCGCCGACTTCGGCATCGCCAAGGCGACCGAGCAGTCGAGCATCACGCAGGTCGGTTCGGTGCTCGGCACGGCCGCCTACCTCGCGCCCGAGCAGGCGCGCGGCGAAGAGGCCGGCCCGCGAGCCGACCTGTATGCGCTCGGCGTCGTCACCTACCAGCTGATCTCCGGTCGCCTGCCCTACGAGGCGAGCTCGCTGACCGAGCTGGCGCTCAAGCAGCAGCAGGAGGCGCCGCCGATGCTCGACACGCTCGTCGCGGCCGTCACGCCGCAGCTCGCCGAGGCGGTCGCGATCTCGCTCGCGCTGGATCCGCGCGAGCGCTACCAGACGGCGCGCGAGATGGGTCGCGCGCTGGGCGACGGCGCCAACGGCATCGCGCCGGGCGAGCGCGCGCACAGCGCGCGCCACGTGCCCGCCACCGAGGCCACGAGCGCGCTCAGCGCCGGTGGGCGCACGGGCGGCCGCGGCGCCGATCGCACGGTGGCGGCGAGCGCCGTGACGCCGCGGCGCCCCCGCGCGGGCGCCCCGCGTCGCCAGGCCGCGGCTGCGGCCGCAGCCGCCCAGCCGGCACAGGCGCCGGCAGCGCGCAGCCCGCAGCGCAGGCGCGGCAGGCTGCTCGTCGCGATGCTCGCGCTACTCGCGCTCGTCGTCGTGATCGTCGCGATCGTCGTCGCCAGCGCGCCGGCGCCGACGAAAGTCGTGCTGCGCAACGTCGTCTACTCCGACGTTCAGCAGGCCACGTCGGCGCTCAAGCAGCTGGTCTCCGAAAACACCAAATAGCGCTTCGCCGGACGCACGGCGGGGACGCGGCGCCAACTGCGCCATCCTTCAGGGCAGGCGATGCTCGCTTCCTTGATCAATGTCGACCATCTCGTGCAGGTCGCCGGCTACCCGCTGCTGTTCCTGCTCGTGATGGGCGAGTCCAGCGGCGTGCCGATCCCGGGCGAGACGGCGCTGATCACCGCCGCCGTCCTCGCCAGCCAGGGCAAGCTGACGATCGAGCTCGTGATCGTGCTCGCCGCGGCGGGCGCGATCGTCGGCGACAACATCGGCTACGTGATCGGGCGCAAGGGCGGGCGCTGGATCCTCGAGCGTCCCGGGCGCCTTCGCCGCCAGCGCCTCAACGTGCTGCGCACGGGCGAGCCGTTCTTCGAACGCCACGGTCCGAAGGCGGTGTTCTTCGGGCGCTTCGTGCTCGGCCTGCGCGTGTGGGCCTCGTGGCTCGCCGGGGCCACACGCATGCACTGGCGCTCGTTCGTCGTGTGGAACGCGCTCGGCGGGATCCTGTGGGCGACGGGGATCGGCCTGGCCGCGTACTTCCTCGGCAGCTCGGCTGGAAACGCGATCGAAACCTTCGGCATCTTCGGCCTGATCGCCGCGGTCGTGGCGATCGTCGGAGCGGTGGTCCTGCATCGCCGGGCGCACCGTGGCGGCGCTTCTGGCACAGAAGACAGCGACGGCGTGCACCCGTCTGAGCCGCCGCCGGCGCCGTCGCACGTCGGCGGTCGCGAGCGGCCCGAGGGCTAGCGGCGCACGGCGGGGCGCGAACAGCGGGGCGCGTTCCGGCGCGCGCCGCGCGCCGGAACGGCACCTGGCTCGCTCAGGATCCGTCGCCCTCCTGGCCCTCGATCACCGGCGGGCGTCCGGCGACGTCGATCGCGACGCGACGCGGCTTGCGCTGCGCGGGCTTGGGCACGCGCACCTCGAGGACGCCGCGCTCGAAGCGAGCGTTGATGCCCTCGGGGTCGATGCCCTCGGGCAGGGTCAGCGAGCGCGAGAAGCTCCCGGAGGCGCGCTCGATCCGTCGATAGCCCTCGCCGCGCTCCTCGTGCTCGGAGCGGCGCTCGCCCGAGACGGTCAGCACGTTGTCCTCGAGCTCGACCTTCACATCGTCCTCGGCGACGCCGGGAAGGTCGGCGCGCAGGACGAACTCGTCGTTCTCCTCAACGAGATCCATCGCTGGGATCCACCGGCGCAACGCGCCATTACCGCCGCCGGCTTGCGTGTCGAAGACCGTGCCGAACAGGCGGTTCATCTCGCTCTGGATCGACTGGAGCTCACGAGCGGGCTCCCATCTGATGACTGCCATCTTGCTTCACCTCCGCTGTTTCCGGACTGTGATGGGCACAAGTATAAAATCTAAGCCATAGCGTGTCAAGTTCTTTAGGACGATTTAGCTCGGCGTGCGTAGCGCAAAGCCTGGCATGGAGCCAAAGAACGAGGCATCCGCGAGAAATAGCCGCGGAGGCGGCGAGACTACGAATCGCACGGCCAGTGGGCCGGCCGGGCGCTCAGCAGGCGGGCGAGTCGGCGCCGTTGCACGGCGCGATGCGCTGGCACATGTCGGCGAGCAGGCTCAGCTCGACCTCGGAGAAGCGCGAGAAGAACTGCTCACGCACCACGGCGAGGTGCGTGACGCGCGCTTCGGCGACGCGTTCTCGCCCGGCTTCGGTGAGACAGGCGAACGAGCCGCGTGCATCGTGGTCGCAGGAGCAGCGCTCGAGCAGCTGCTCGCGCTCGAGTCGATCGACCAGGCGCGTGAGGCCGCTGCGCGAAAGCTGCGCCTGCTCGGCGAGGTCGCACATGCGCATGCGCCCGCCGCTCGAGTCCTCGAGGCGGTCGAGCACCTCATAGGAGGTCAACGGCAGGCCGTGAGCCTGATCGAGCGCCGCGTCGAGCCGCCTGGCGAGGCATGCGTGCGCTCGCAGCATCGCGCGCCAAGCGCGATGGCCGGCCTCGGAGCGGTCTCCCGCGCTGAGGCTCTCTGGTTCCCCTGTGGCGATCTTGACGGCGGTGGCAGTCGACATGACGGTCTGTTACCCCTTGTCCTCCTAGACCGAATGTAGCAGCGTCAAGCCCCGCTGCGCGGGCGTCTGCGGTCAGTCGCGCGCGTCAAGTCCCGCCGCGGGCGCCTCTGGTCAGTCGCGCGTGGCGCGCCAGGCCCACCACATCATCAGGGGCTGCAGCGGCAGCCGCGCGTAGAGCGCCCAGCGCGGTATGCGCTCAAAGCGCTCGGGTTCGCGCGCCATGTACAGGTTCGCCGGGAACACCGCAGCGAGCAGCGCGATCAGCGCGATCCCGGAAAGCCTGCGCGTGCGCGGCAGCAGCACGCCGACGCCGCCGAGCACCTCGGCGACGCCGCTGAGCTCGACGACGCGCTTGGCGTCGTCCTGCAGCGCCGGCGGGACGATCGCGCGATAGAAACGCGGCGAGACGAAGTGGTTGACGCCCGAGCCGACGAAGAACGCCGCGAGCAGCTTGCGCGAGACGCTCATCGTCCCTCGCCCTCGCCTTCGCCCTTGCCATCGCCGTCGCCGTCGCCGTCGCCGCGCAGCAGCGTGCGGCCGGTCATCTCGGCCGGCTGTGCGATCCCCAGGAGGTCGAGAACGGTCGGAGCCACGTCCGCGAGTATGCCGTCTTGCGCGCGCAGGATCACGCCTGCCACCGTGACGATCAGCGGGACGGGGTTGAGCGAGTGCGCGGTGTTCGGACTGCCGTCGGGCTCGAGCATGTGGTCGGCGTTGCCGTGATCGGCCGTCACGACGCACGCTCCCCCCTGCTCGCGCACCGCTGCGACGACTTCGCCGAGGCACTCGTCGACCGTCTCCACAGCCTGCACGGCGGCGTCGATCACGCCCGTGTGCCCGACCATGTCGGCGTTGGCGAAGTTGACGATCGCGAAGGCCGGCCGGTCCTCGCGCCATGCCCGCGTGAACGCCAGGGCGGCCTCGCGGGCGCTCATCTGCGGCTTGTGATCGTACGTCGGCACGTCGCGCGGCGAGGCGACCAGCTCGCGTCGCTCGCCCGCCAGCCGCGCCTCTTCGCCGCCGTTGAAGAAGTAAGTCACGTGCGGGTACTTCTCCGTCTCGGCGACGTGCAGCTGCTCGACACCGGCGCTCGCGAGCACCGCACCGAGCGTCGTCGCCGGGCGCTCGGGCGCGAACACGACAGGGTACGGCCAGCCCTGCTCATACTCGGTGAGCGTCGTGTAGCGCGCGATCGGCTCGGCGCCGCCGCGCCCGCTCCAGCCGGGCAGTTCTGACTGCGGCGCCCCGAAGTCCGCCTCCTCCGCGCCGGAGCCGGCGCCTGGCGCCGAATCGGGCTCCGCGGCCTCGTGGCCGCCCGCTGCGGGGTCGCGCGCCTCGCCGAAGCGGTGCTGGGCCAGCGCGCGCGTGAGCTGGCGCATGCGGTCGGGGCGGAAGTTGAACGCAAGCACGCTGTCGCCGGGAGCGATCGGCGCCGGCTCGCCGACGAGCGTCGGCTCGATGAACTCGTCTGTCTCGCCGCGCTCGTAGGCGTCGCGCACGGCCTGCTCGCCGCTGGCGGCGGCGTACGGCGCGCGGCCGTGCACGAGCAGGTCGTACGCGCGCTGGGTGCGCTCCCAGCGGCGGTCGCGGTCCATCGCCCAGTAGCGCCCGACGACCGAGCCGACGCGCGCGCCGGGCGTGGCGTCGAGCTCGGCGAGGTAGCCCGCCCCGGCGTGGGGCAGCGTGTCGCGCCCGTCGGTGAACGCGTGCACTACCACCTCGCCTACGCCGCGCTCGCGTGCGAGCGCGATCAGCGCGCGCAGGTGCTGCAGCGAGGAATGCACGCCGCCGTCGGACACGAGCCCGAGCAGGTGCACGCGGCCGCCAACGGGGAGCGCCTGCAGCAGCACCTCGTTGCGCGCGAGCGTTCCGTCGGCGATCGCGTCGTCGATGCGCACGAGATCCTGGCGCACGACCGCCCCTGCACCGAGGTTGAGGTGCCCGACCTCCGAGTTGCCCATCTGACCCTCCGGCAGCCCCACGGCTCGGCCGCACGCCGCGAGCGTGGTGTGCGGGTAGTCGCGCCACAGCTCGTCGAACACGGGCGTGCTCGCCAGTGAGACGGCGTTGCCGGGACCCGGCTCGGCCAGACCCCACCCGTCGAGCACGATCAGGCAGACGCTCGCGACCGGCAGGCTGCCCGGCGCGGCGCGATCGCTCATCGCGCGGCGGCCGCGTCCACGATCTGCGCGAACGTGTCAGCCTGCAGCGAGGCGCCGCCGACGAGCGCTCCGTCGACGTCCTCCAGAGCGAGCAGCTCGGCTGCGTTGTCGGGCTTGACCGAGCCGCCGTAGAGGATGCGCACCCGCTCGGCCGCATGTGCGTCGCGATCGCCGACGAGCGCGCGGATGAACGCGATCGCCTCCTGCGCCTGCTCGGGGGTCGCCACCTTGCCCGTGCCGATCGCCCAGATCGGCTCGTATGCGATGACGACGTCCGCGAGGCGTTCGCTGGGCACGTTGACGAGATCGTCCTTGACCTGCTGGCGCAGCTTGCGGTCGGTGTCCTCGTTTTCGCGCTCTGACTCGGACTCGCCCACGCAGAGGATCGGCGTCAGCCCCGCGGCGAGCGCCGCCGGCACCTTCAGCGCGAGCGCACGGTCGGTCTCGCCAAACAGCCCACGGCGCTCTGAGTGGCCGAGCACGACACCCTGCGCGCCCACGTCCGAAAGCATCGGCGGCGAGACCTCGCCCGTGAACGCGCCCTCGGGCTCGTGGTGCATGTTCTGCGCATAGACCTCCACGCGCGAGCCGCGCGCGCTGTCGACCATCGCGCGCAGGTCCGTGAACGGCACGCAGATCGCCACGTCGGCGCCGTCCACTGCCGACACGCGCGGAAGCAGCGCCTGGATGTAGTCCTCAGCTTCGCGCTCGGTCTTGTACATCTTCCAGTTGCCCGCGATCAGCGGCGTGCGAGCACTCACGAGACAACCTCGGCGAGTGCCTTCACGAGATCACGCCCGCGCCCTCGAGCGCCTGAACGCCCGGGAGCGCGCGCCCCTCGACGAGCTCGAGCGTCGCGCCGCCGCCCGTCGAGAGGTGATCCACGGCGCCCTCCAGGCCGAAGCGCGCGAGCGCCGCGGCCGAGTCGCCGCCACCGACGACGGTAACGCCAGGTGCCGCGGCGACCGCTTCCGCGACGCGCCGCGTGCCGGCCGCGAACGGCTCGAGCTCGAATGCGCCCATTGGGCCGTTCCAGAAGACCGAGCCCGCGCGCGCGATCTCCGCCGCGTAGCGCTCGGCGCTCTGTGGGCCGATGTCCAGCCCCATCCACCCCGGCGGCACCTCGACACTCGACAGCACCCGATGCTCGGCGTCGGCCGCCAGGCGGTCGCCGATCACGAGATCGGTCGGCAGCTCGACGCTCGCCCGTCCCGGGTCGGTCGCCTTGGCGAGCGCGCGGCGCGCGTGCTCGACGTCCTCGTCGTCGCACAGCGACTCGCCGACGCCGTGGCCCTGCGCACAGAGGAACGGAAAGCACATCGCGCCGCCGATGATGACCACGTCGGCGAGGTCCAGGAAACGGTCGATCACGCCGATCTTGTCGGCCACCTTGGCGCCGCCGATCACCGCCACGAGCGGCCGCGCCGGCTTGTCGAGGATCTCCGCGAGCGTCTTGACCTCGCGCTCCAGCAGCCGCCCGGCGGCGCTCGGCAGCAGGTGCGCGACGCCCTCCGTGCTCGCGTGCGCCCGGTGCGCGGCGCCGAATGCGTCGTTGACATAGACGTCGGCCAGCTCCGACAGCGCGCGCGCGAACGCCGGGTCGTTGGTCGTCTCGCCCGGCTCGAAGCGCACGTTCTCGAGCACCAGCAGCTCGCCTTCGCCGAGCTCCTCCGCGAGCGCCCTCGCACGCTCGCCGACGACCTCCGGCGCGAGCGTGACCGAAGCGCCGGTCAGCTCGCGCAGTCGCGCGACGACCGGCGCCAGCGAGAGATCCTCCTCGCGACGGCCCTCCGGGCGCCCGAGGTGCGACACGAGAACCAGGCTCGCGCCGCTCTCGCGCAGCTCCTCGATCGTCGCCAGCGCCGCGACGATGCGCGTGTCGTCGGCGACCGCCACGCGGCCCTCGGCGTCTTTGCCAAGCGGCACGTTGAAGTCCACCCGCACGAGCGCCCGCTTGCCCTCCACGTCGAGCTGCTCCAGCGTCCTCATCCGCACACCGCTCCGATCTGCTTGCGCTCCCTCACGATATCCCCCTCCGTAGACCTGCATCGGCGCGACCGCGCGCTTACAGGACCCTCTGCACAAGGTCGACGAGGCGGTTTGAGTAACCCCACTCGTTGTCGTACCACGCGACGACCTTCAGCATCGTCCCGTCCACGACCGACGTCAGCAGCGAGTCGACGATCGACGAGTACGGCGACTTGACGATGTCCGAGGAGACGATCGGGTCTTCGGTGTACTGCATGATCCCGGCCAGCGGACCGCTCTCGCTCGCCGACTTCAGCGCCGCGTTGACCTCCTCGACGGTCGTCTCGCGCGCACACTCGACGGTCAGGTCGACGACCGAGCCCGTCGGCACCGGGGCGCGCACGGCGAAGCCGTGCAGCTTGCCCTGCAGCTCGGGGATCACCAGGCCGATCGCCTTCGCCGCGCCGGTCGACGCGGGGATCAGGTTGATCGCCGCCGCGCGCGCTCGCCGCAGATCCTTGTGCGGCAGATCCTGCAGGCGCTGGTCGGCCGTGTATGCGTGGATCGTGGTCATCAACCCGTGCTTGACGCCGACCGTGTCGTTGATCACCTTGGCGACCGGCGCCAGGCAGTTGGTCGTGCACGACGCGTTGGAGATCACCTCGTGGCGGTCGCGGTCGTACACCTCGTCGAAGTTCACGCCGAGCACAATCGTCGCGTCGGGATCTGTCGCCGGCGCCGAGATGACGACCTTCTTGGCGCCGTTGGCGAGGTGCTTGGCGGCGCTGTCTCGATCGGTGAACAGCCCCGTCGACTCGATCACCACGTCGACGCCGAGCTCGCCCCACGGCAGTGCGCCCGGGTCGCGCTCGGCGAGCACCTTGATCTCCTCGCCGTCGACCTCCAGAGCGCCGTCGCGCGCCGCCACCGAGCCCGGATACGGGCCGAGGATCGAGTCGTACTTGAGCAGGTGCGCGAGCGTCGCCTCGTCGGTCAGGTCGTTGACCGCGACCCACTCGATCGCCTGATCTGTCTCCTGCGCGCGAGCCTTTGCGGCGCGGAACACGTTCCGGCCGATGCGGCCGAATCCGTTGATCCCAACGCGAACTGGCATTCAATCCTCCTGAAGCGAAAATGAACGATGCCGGGCCTCAGGAGCGCTGGCCCCATCGCCCGGCGTGCCCGCGAGAGGCTATCAATGCGCGTTTACGAGCCGCGCGGGCGCTTGTCGATGTCGCGGTGGGCGACGCCCACGTCGAGATCGTCGTCGTCGCGGTAACGCTCGTAGAGGTGCTCGGCGATCGCCACCGAACGATGGCGGCCGCCCGTGCAGCCGATCGCGATCACCAGGTGCGACTTGCCCTCGGACACGTATTGCGGGAGCAGGAAGTCCAGCAGCGCGTGCAGGCGCTCGTAGAACTCCTCCAGGCGGCCGTCGCGCGCGATGTACTCGACCACGCGCGGGTCCTCGCCGGTGAGGTCGCGCAGATCGGACTCGTAGTGCGGATTGGCCAGGAAGCGCACATCGAACGCCAGGTCCTCCTCGCGTGGCGGTCCGTGCTTGAAGCCGAAGCTCATGAACGTCAGCGCCAAGCGCACGGCGGCCGTGCGCGGGAGGAACTCGTCGGCGATCTTGCCGCGCAGCGTCGCCGCGGACATGCCCGTCGTGTCGATCACCATGTCCGCCTCCTCGCGCAGTGGCGCCAGCAGCGCGCGCTCCTCGGCGACGCCGGCGGCCACGCTGCCTTCGGGCGCCAGAGGGTGGCGCCGGCGCGTCTCCTTGTAGCGCGTCACCAGATCCTGCTCGGCGGCCTCCAGGAACAGCACGTGGTGGCTGAGGCCGAGCGCGTCGAGGTCGTCGACTACCGCGCGCAGCGCCTCGAAGTACACGCCGCCGCGCACGTCGGACACGACCGCCGCGCGCTCCACCTTCGAGCCCTGGTGCACGAACAGCTCGACCAGCGAGCGGATCATCTCCGGCGGCAGGTTGTCCACGCAGAAGTACCCCGCGTCCTCGAACACGTTCATCGCCGTCGACTTGCCCGCCCCCGAGAAGCCTGTGATCACGACGAGATCCTGCAGGCGCGTCTGCACGACCGGCTGCACAGCCTTCCCGGCCTTGCGATCCGCGCCCCCGCGCAGCGGACGCAACGGTCTGATCACTGCCATCGCCCTATTCTGCTCCACCCGCGGGACGAGAGTGTCAATTTGTCGCTAATGCAGGGAAAGTTCCAGCGAACCTCCGGACCAGGCGTCTCTGAGCCGTGGTCGTACGGCTCAGCCGGCTCGGTGTAGGCGGGCGTGTAGTTCCCGCGCGACCTTCCCCGGCAGCCCAGGCACGGCCTGTAGCTCCTCGCTCGACGCCGACACGACCGCGTCGGGCGAGCCGAAGTGCGCGAGCAGCGCGCGCTTGCGCGACGGGCCGACGCCCGGGAGCTCGTCGAGCAGCGAGCTCGTCATCGCGCGATCGCGCCTGCCGCGGTGATGCGTGATCGCGAAGCGATGCGCCTCGTCGCGCACGCGCTGCAGCAGCTGCAGCTCCGGCGTCGAGTGGTCGAGCACGAGCGGCGCTCGGCGACCGGGGATGAACAGCTCCTCGATGCGCTTGGCCAAGGAGACGACCGCGACGCCGCGCTCGCGAAAGCCGCGCAGCGGACCGAGCCCGGCCGCGAGCTGGCCCTTGCCGCCGTCGATCACGACGACGTTCGGCAGCGACGCGAAGCTCTGGTCGTAGGCCGGGTCGTGCGGCGACAGGTCGGCCTGGCGCTCCCATTGGGCAAAGCGCCGCGAGAGCACCTCCGCCATCGCCGCGAAGTCGTCGGACTCGCCCTCGGCCAGCGTGCGGATCTTGAAGCGCCGGTAGTCGGCCTTCTTCGGCGCGCCGCCCTCGAACACGACCATCGATGCGACCGTCTGCGTGCCGCCGAGGTGCGAGATGTCAAAGCACTCGATGCGAATCGGCGGCACGTCGAGGCCGAGCGCCTGCTGCAGGCCGTCGAGCGCCTCCACGCGGCTCTGGCGGCGGCGCTCGGATTTCAGGCGCTCCTGGTCGAGCGCCAGGCGCGCATTGCGCTCGGCCAGCTCGAGGATGCGGCGCTTCTCGCCGCGCTCGGCCGCGCGCAGCTCCACCGAGCCGCCGCGGCGGCTGGCCAGCGCATCGGCCAGCGCCGGACGCTCGTCGAGCTCACGCTGGACGACCAGCAGCGCCGGGATCGACATGTGCCCGGCGTAGTACTGCAGCATGAACTCCTCCGCCACCTCCGCGACGCTGCGCTCGGTCTCGTTGGAGAGGTAGAACGACTGGCGGTCCGACAGCACGCCGTCGCGCACCTGGAACACCTGCGCGTTGGCCTCGCGCCCGTCCACCGCAACCGCCACCGCGTCGAACGTGCCGACCGACTCGTTCGCCACGCGCCGGCGCTCCAGCAGCGAGTGCACGGCGCGCAGGCGGTTACGCTCGACCGTCGCCTGCTCGAACTCTTCAGCCTCCGCAGCCGTGCGCATGCGCTGCTCCAGCTCGCGCTCGATCTCCTTGAAGCGCCCCGACAGGAAGTCGATCACGCCGTCGATGCTCGTCCGGTACTCCTCCTTTGAGACGTAGCCCACGCAAGGCGCCTCGCAGCGCTTGATGTAGTAGTCCAGGCACGGGCTGCCGCTGCGCCGCCCCGGCTCCGGGCCGGTACACGAGCGAAACATGAACACCTTCGCGAGCACCTCCAACGTGCCGCGCACGCGCTTGGCGTTCGAGTACGGGCCGAAGTACGCGCGCCGCGGCCGGTGGCGCTCGCGCGTGAAGTAGACACGCGGGTAGTCCTCGTCGAGCGAGATCGCGATGAACGGATAGGACTTGTCGTCGCGCAGGCGGATGTTGAAGCGCGGGCGGTACTGCTTGATGAAGCTCTGCTCCGCCAGCAGCGCCTCGGCCTCGGTCGCCACGACCACGCACTCCACGCCCTCCACGCTCGCCACCATCTCCGCATGGCCCGGGCTGCTTGGCACCTGCGCTTTGGAGAAGTGCGAAGCCACGCGCTTGCGCACCGACTTGGCCTTGCCCACATAGATGACGCGCCCTTTGCCATCGCGAAACAGGTACACGCCCGGCTGGTCGGGCAGCGCGCGACGCTGCTCGGTCAGACTCGTCCTCTCTTCTCCCTCGCTCGCCGGTGCCTTCGTCGCCATCGCATTCGAGGATACGAGGGCGCTCGCGTAGGGCTCGCGCAGGGCGCGCGCGCCGCTCGCCTCGCCCGGCCGTCCCGGGGCGGCGTCGTCAGTAGCTGCGCCAGTGGCGATACACGATGCCCCCGCCGTACAGCGCCAGCAGCGCGAGCGCGAACCACGCCAGCGTGCCCAAGCTCGTCTGCCAGAGGCGTTTCTGGCCGAGCGCCAGGAACGCCACGAGCGCCAGCGACCCGTACAGCGCGGCGCGGTGGCGGTCGCCGAGGCCATGCACGGTGACGCGGTGTTCGCGATACATGCGCAGGCCGAGATAGCCGAATCCCACGCCGAAGCCGACGAGCAGGATGCCTTCGAACGTGCTCGCCGCCTGGCCACCGCCCGGCAGCAGGAACACCGCGGCCGCGATCGCCAGCACGATCGCCACGTTGATCGCTGGCCTGAAGCGGTCCATCGCCGAAGTGTAGGTCCTCATCAGGGCTGTGAGGGCGTGCGCGACGCAGGTCCGGTCGGGCTAGATCAGTTGCTGGACGCGTTTGCGAACGCGCCGCAGAACTTTGCGAACCAGCGCGAAACCCAGGGTCGCCCGATCGACGCGCTCGCGCTCGAGCGAGTCGAGCGGGATGCCGTTGGCGCAGATGAAGATGGCGCGCCCCTTGGCCTTGTAATCGCCCATGCCCGTGTCGTCGGTGATGTGCTGGGCCAGCGGCACGCCGTCGTAGCCGAACTGGTTCGCCAGATCCAGGACAGCCTGGCGGCTGGGGATCAGGGTCGTCTCGTAGTCGATCGCGTTGCGCGGACTGTCCAATGACTCCTGCACGACGCGGAACGCGCTCACCGGTATCAGGTTCACGGTCGTGTCGATCAGGATCAGCGACGCGTTCACTCGCGAGAAGATCTCGAACAGCTCGACCGGCTTGGAGATGTGGTACATGAGCCCCAGGCACAGGACGATGTCGAACTGCTGGGTGAACTCGTACTCGAAGATGTTGCCCAGCTCGAACCGGTAACGCGATGGATCGATGCCCTTTGAGTCGAATACGAGCTGCGCCTGGTCGAGGTGCAGCTGGCGGCCGTCGATCCCGAACACGAAGTCGGCTCCGGCTTCGATCGCCGCGAGTGACCAATAGCCCGCATTGCATCCGAGGTCGAGCACACGCCGACCTTTCAGCGACCCCCCCGCGACGCGTACGAGCGGATCGAAGCCGATGCGCCGTCGCTGCTCGTGGCGATTGACCGAGTCGGCGCTGTAGATCGGCGTGGTCGCCCCGTCCAACGCGAACTCGTAGTGCCAGGGCCGAAGCGCGTCAATTCGCTCCTGCAGGCCGTCAGCCATCGACATCGGCGCAGCTACGGCTTGCCTTGGAGCGCATCCTCGGGAGCATACATAAGCCCCGAGAGCCCCTTCGCGACTCAGTCGACCAGCGCCTCCAGCCGCACGTACGCCTCCTCGACTGCGCGCTTGGCGGCCGTGTGGCGGGCCTCGGACTTCGCCGACTCGTACTTCGTCGCCCACGCCTGCGGGTCGGCCAGCTCGTGCTCCAGCGCGCGCATCGCCGCCTCGGCGTCCTCCACCGCGCGCTCGGCCTGCTCCTGCGCGCTCAAGCGGTTCTTCGACGGCCCCTTCGACTTCGAGCTGCCCTTGCGCGGCGAGCCGCCCGGCGGCTCGTCCGATGCCGAGGCCCCGTTCGTGCTCGCGCCCGCCGTCGCCAGATCGCCCGGCGCGCTCGCTGCACGTCCGTTGACGCCGCCCGTCGTGCCCGCGACGGGCGAGTGCGTCGGCGATGTCAGCCCGTCGCCGCCGTTCGCGCGGCGCTCTTCGCGCACGCGCACGTACTCCGGCCAGCCGCCCAGGTAGCTGTGCAGCGCACGTTGCTCGACCGAGACCGTGCGCGTGCCCACCGCGTCCAACAGCGCGCGGTCGTGCGACACGAGCAGCACCGCCCCTGTGAACGCCCGCAGCGCGTCCTCCAGCGCCTCGCGGCTCTCGATGTCCAGGTGGTTCGTCGGCTCGTCCAGGATCAGCACGTTCGCGCCCGAGTGCACGAGGATCGCCAGCGACAGGCGCCTGCGCTCGCCGCCCGACAGGCCCTCCAGCGGCTTGTCCGCGTCCTCGCCCGAGAACAGGAAGCGCCCGAGCAGCGCGCGCGCCTTGCCCTGCGTCAGCGCCGTCGCGCGCTGCGTGGCGTCGAGCACGCTCTGTCCCCGATCGCCGCCCGCACCGAGCTCGTCGGCATGCTGGGAGAGGTAGCCGACCTTCACGTTGTGCCCCGTGCTCAGCTTTCCCGCCGCCAGCTCGCGCCGCCCCGCCAGCGTCTCGATCAGCGTCGTCTTCCCCGAGCCGTTCGGCCCCACCAGCGACACGTGCTCGCCGCGCTCCAGCCACAACTCGGCGTGCTCCAACAGCAATACCGGCGATTCCGTGACCGCCTCCCCTTCCCCGCCGCGCGAACGCACATCGGCGGAGCCGTTGGACGCTTTCTCTCCCCCGATCTCCACGCGACCGTCGGTCAGTTCGAAGATCACCCGTCCCGAGCGCTGCGGCGTGGCGAACTGGAAGTCCAGGCCCTTGCCCGCCGCAGGATCGCGCTCGATACGCTCGATCTTTGCCAGTTTCTTCACCCGCGACTGCGCCTGGCGCGCCTTCGACGCCTTGTAGCGGAAGCGCTCGATGAACCGCTCCATGCGCGCGATCTCCGCGCGCTGGGAGTCGATCGCGCGCCCCAGCGCGATCTCGCGCGCCGCCTGCTCCTTGCGCCACTGGTGCCACGTCCCCGCGAAGAACCGCGAGCGCCCCGCCTCGAGCTCCAGCACCGCCGTGCCCACCGCCTCCAGGAACCAGCGGTCGTGCGCGACCAGCACCACCGCCGCGTCCAGATCCACCAGCGTCTGCTCCAGCCACTCCAGCGACTCGATGTCCAGATGGTTCGTCGGCTCGTCCAGCAGCAGCACGTCCGCCCCCGTAGCCAGCGCCCGCGCCAGCGACGCACGCGTCAGCTGTCCGCCCGAGAACGTGTCCAGAGCACGGTCGAGGTCGGCATCGACGAAGCCCAGGCCGTGCGCCATCACCGTCGCACGATCGCGCCACAGATAGCCGCCGCGCGCCTCCAGACGCCCCTGCGCACGCGCGTAGCGCGCCAGCAGCGCGTCGTCCCCCTCGCCCGCCGCCATCCGCGCCTCCAGCGCCGCCAGCTCCGCCTCTATCGCCAGCTCCTCCACGCACCCCGACAGCACGTAGTCGCGCAGCGCCAGGCCCCGGTCGCGCGGCGGGCGCTGGTCGTGCAGCGCGACCCGCACTCCCTTCGCCACGCTCAGCTCGCCGCGGTCGATCGAAGTCTCCCCCGCCAGCATCCGCAGCAGCGTCGTCTTGCCCGCCCCGTTGCGCCCCGCAATCGTCATCCGTTCGCGCCGCTCCAGCTTGAACGAAACCCCGCGCAGCAGCGGCTGCCCCGCCATGTCCTTGTGCATATCCGATGCGATCAGCAACGCCATACGCTGATACTACGGCCGCACAATCGCCGTTCCCGGTCCGCGGATCGCCGGCCGGGTGGCGATGGCGAGGCGGGGCGGGGGCGGGAGTGTATGTGTCCGTTTTCGTCGAGCGGTAGCCATGGTATTTACGTGGTGCATACCATCGCGCTCACCCTCCAGCCGCTCGAGAGTCCGTGCGCGGCCCGTATATACGATCGCTACCGCCCGGCGCTCGGAGACGATGCCAAGCGCACCCGCGCCGCAAGCACTCCGCGCCGTCGAGCACCCCGCGCCGTCGAGCACCCGCGCCCTCAGCTACGATCCCGCGGTATGCGCCGCCTGAGGACAACTCTCTTCCTGTGGGCCATGCTCGTCCCGCTTGTGCTCGCTTCCGTCGCCCAGGCTGCCAATGACGGGCGCGGCTTCTACGGTGCGACCGACGACAAAGTCGTCACCGACGCGGGCTTTATCCTGATCGTCTTCTTTCCGGTGTTCATCTTCTGCATGAGCATGCTCCAGCGCCATCTCGACAAGCGCAAGGACGCCCGTAAGGCCGCACACAAAGCGCAGCTGAGCAACGCTCAGTGGCGCGGCGGCTGGTAGCGGACACACCGCCCGAGGCGCTCGTGAGCCGCGCATGAGCGAGCAGCCGCCGGCAGCCGAGGAAGGCCTCGCCGTACGCTACGAGCGCCGCGGCGTCGCCGCGCTCGTGACGATCGACCGCCAGCACCGGCGCAACGCCGTCGACGGTGCAACCGGCGAGCTGTTGCACGACGCCTACCAGCGCTTCGAGGCCGACGACGACGCTCGCGCGATGGTGCTCACGGGCGCCGGCGGCGTCTCCTTCTGCGCCGGCGCCGACCTCAAGGCGACTGAGACGTTCGTCCCGCGGCTGATGAGCGACGAGGGTCCGATGGGCTTCACGCGCCTGACGCCCTCCAAGCCGACGATCGCCGCGATCTCCGGCTTTGCGCTCGCCGGCGGCCTCGAGCTCGCGCTGTGGTGCGACCTGCGCATCGCCACCGAGGGATCCAAGCTCGGCTATCCCGAGCGACGTTGGGGCGTGCCGCTGATCGACGGCGGCACGCAGCGCTTGCCGCGCATCGTCGGGCTCGGCCGCGCGCTCGACCTGATTCTCACCGGGCGCATCGTCGACGCCGACGAGGCGCTCGCGATCGGCCTGCTCACCGAGATCGTCGCACCCGGCGCGCATCTCGACCGCGCGCTGGAGCTCGCGGAGGGTCTAGCGCGCTTTCCCCAGCGCACGATGCTCGCCGACCGCCGGGCGGCGATCGAAGGGTTCGGCCTGCCGCTCGGCGACGCGCTCGCACTGGAGGCCGCGACCGGACCCGAGGTGTTCGAGGACGGCGCACGCGGAGCGGCGCGCTTCGCCGCCGGCGAGGGCCGCGGCGGCGCCGGGGCCGGGGCTTAGCCGGGCAGCCGAGCGCCACGGCCCGACCGTTGGCGACGCGCGCGTTCTGCAAGACCAAGCCCTCCTGACAGGAGGTCGCGCATAGGAGGTAGGCTCTGCTGCGCGATGGCCTATTTCGTCACAGGAGCGACCGGTTTC
The DNA here is from genome assembly GCA_963706615.1 of uncultured Solirubrobacteraceae bacterium. Taxonomy (GTDB): domain Bacteria; phylum Actinomycetota; class Thermoleophilia; order Solirubrobacterales; family Solirubrobacteraceae; genus Palsa-744. The sequence goes on from OY970163.1 coordinate 655,284, forward strand.
ATCGGGCGTCGTCTGGTCGAGCAGCTGCTCGACAAACGCCAGGGCAAGGTGTACCTGCTCGTGCGCGAGAGCTCGCTTGAGCGCCTCGACGACCTGATCGCGCGCTGGAGCGTCGTCGCCGGCGCATCCGCCGCCAAACGCGTTCAGCCCGTGATCGGCGACCTGCGCCGGCCGCTGCTCGGCGTCGAGCAGGAGCAGGTGACCGAGTTGCGCGGAAAGATCAAGCACTTCTTCCACCTCGCCGCCGTCTATGACATGACCGCCGCCCCCGAGCTGAACAACGCCGTCAACGTTGGCGGCACGATGCACGCGGTCGAACTCGCGCGCGCGATCAACGCCGAGCGCCTGCACCACGTCTCCTCGATCGCCGTCGCCGGCGAGTACAAGGGCACCTTCGAAGAGGAGATGTTCGACGAGGGCCAGAAGCTGCCGTCGCCCTACCACCGCACGAAGTTCGAGTCCGAGCGCATCGTGCGCGAGCAGGTCTACGTGCCCTGGCGCGTCTACCGCCCGGGCATCGTCGTCGGCGACTCGCGCACCGGCGAGATGGACAAGATCGACGGCCCCTACTACTTCTTCAAGGCGATCCAGCGCGCGCGCCAGCTGCTGCCCGAGTGGACGCCGCTCGTCGGCCCCGACCTCGGCAACACCAACCTGGTCCCCGTCGACTGGGTCGTCGACGCGCTCGAGCACATCGCCCACGAGCCCGAGCTCGACGGCAAGGCGTTTCACCTGACCGATCCGCGACGCCAGCGCGTCGACGAGATGATCAACGAGTTCGCCTCCGCCGCGCACGCGCCGCGCTTCGCCGTGAGCATCGACAAACGCCTGACCGACCCACTGCCCAAGTGGCCACTCGCGCTCGCGCTCGACCTGCCGCCGTGGCGCCAGTTGCGCAAGCTCGCGTTGCGCGAGCTCGGCATTCCCGAAGAGGTGATCGCGCATATGGAGCTCGTGCCGCGCTTCGACACGCGCGTCGCCGGCCGCGCGCTCGCCGGCACGCCGCTCGAGCGCCCGCCCGCGCTGCACGACTACGCCGGGCGGCTGTGGGACTACTGGGAGCGCGAGATGGACCCGAGCATGTCCGCCGGGCGCACGCTCAAGGAGGCGCTCGACGGCAAGCACGTGATGATCACCGGCGCCTCGTCGGGAATCGGGCGCTCGACCGCGCTGAAGGTCGCCGAGGCCGGCGGCGTGCCGCTGCTCGTCGCGCGCAACGTCGAGAAGCTCGAGGAGGCGCGCGCCGAGATCGTCGCCGCCGGAGGCACCGCGTATGTGTACGCCGCCGACATCTCCGACATGGAGTCCGTCGAACGGCTGATCGAGCGAGTGCTCGCCGACCACCGCAACGTCGACATGCTCGTCAACAACGCCGGGCGCTCGATTCGCCGCTCGATCGCGCTCAGCTACGACCGCTTCCACGACTTCGAACGCACGATGCAGCTCAACTACTTCGGCGCCGTCAAGCTGATCATCGGACTGCTGCCGCACATGCGCGAGCGTGGCTCCGGGCACATCGTCAACATCTCCTCGATCGGCGTGCAGACCAACCCGCCGCGCTTCTCCGCCTACGTCGCCTCCAAGTCCGCGCTCGACGCATTCACGCGCGTCGTCGCGTCGGAGGTCGTCGGCGACGGCGTGACCTTCACGACGATCCACATGCCGCTCGTGCGCACGCCGATGATCGCGCCGACGAAGATGTACGACGCCTTCCCCGCGATCACCCCCGACGAGGCCGGCGACATGATCTGCGAGGCGATGCGCGGCCGGCCCAAGCACATGGGCACGCGCCTGGGCACCGTCGGCGAGATCGCCTACGCGCTGTCGCCCAAGACCGTCGACCGCCTGCTGCACCTCGCCTACCGCGTGTTCCCCGACTCCGCCGCCTCCAAGGGTCAGAAGAACGAAGAGGAGAAGGCCTCCTTCGAGCAGATCGCCATGGCGACGCTCACGCGAGGGGTGCACTGGTAGCACGCCGCGCGCCGCGGCTGGGATGATGAGCGGCTCGTGAGCGACGCCGGCCCGGCCATCGAAGTACACGCCTTGAGCAAGCGCTATGGCGAGTTCGAGGCCGTACGCGGCATCGACATCAACGTGCGCCGCGGCGAGGTCTTTGGCCTGCTCGGACCCAACGGCGCCGGCAAGACGACGACCGTCGAGATCCTCGAGGGCTACCGCGCGCGCAGCGGCGGCGACGTGTGCGTGCTCGGCTACGACCCCGGCAAGCGCAGCCGCGCGCTGCGCCAGCGCATCGGCATCGTGCTGCAGTCGGGCGGCATCTACGCGCACATCACCCCGCGCGAGGCGCTGCGCCACTGGGCGGGCTTCTACCCCAAGCCTCGCGACGTCGAGGAGGTGCTCGCGCTCGCGGGCCTGCAGGAGAAGGCCGATCAGCGCAGCCGCAAGCTCTCCGGGGGCCAGCTGCGCCGGCTGGACTTCGCGCTCGCGCTCGTCGGCGACCCCGAGCTGATCTTCCTCGACGAGCCGACCACCGGCTTCGATCCCGAGGCGCGGCGCAGCGCCTGGGAGACCGTGCGCAAGCTGCGCGACCTCGGCAAGACGATCCTCTTGACCACCCACTATCTCGACGAGGCGCAGGAGCTCGCCGACCGCGTCGCGATCGTCAAGGACGGGCGCATCCTCGCGATCGGTGCGCCGCGCGAGCTCGGCGTCGGCGCCTCGCACTACCGCGTCGCCTACCGCGACCGCGACGGCCGCTTCGTCGAGCGCCAGACCGACGATCCGACAGCGCTGCTCGCGGAGCTGACCGCCCAGGCGCTCGCGCGCGGCGAGAAGCTCGAGGAGCTCAGCGTCGGGCGCCCAACGCTCGAGGACGTCTACCTGGAGCTGACCGCCGATGGCTGACACGCTCACGCTCGGCTGGCGCCAGTACCGCCTGGAGCGGCGCATGTTCTGGCGCAACCCCAGCGCCGCCTTCTTCAACTTCCTGCTGCCGCTGCTGTTCCTCGGCGGCGGCGGCGCGATCCTCGCCGGCGACCAGCACCAGCTCGACCGTCTGATCCCGGCGATCGCCGCCATGAGCGTCATGTCCACGACCTTCACCGCGCTCGCCTACAACATCGTCTTCTTGCGCGAGCGCGGCGTGCTCAAGCGCATCCGCGGCACGCCGCTGCCCACCGGCTCCTACTTCGCCGGCGTCGCCGCCAACGCCGTGACCAACACCGCGTTGCAGATCGCCATCGTGATCCTCGCCGGCAAGCTGATCTTCGGCATCGGCTGGCCGCGCGACTGGGCCGAGCTGATCGTCTTCGTGCTCGTCGCAGTCGTCTGCCTCGCTGCCCTCGGCGTCGCCTTCGCCCACGCGATCCCCAACTTCGAGTCGACCGCCGCCTACGTCAACGCCGTGTTCCTGCCCGTCGTCTTCATCTCCTTTTACGTGTTCGACTCCAACAGCGCCCCCGGCTTCCTGCGCCAGATCGCCGAAGCGCTGCCGCTCAAGCCGCTCATCGACGGGCTCTACGGCGCGATCGTGACCGGCTCGGGCCTCGGCAACCAACTCGACGCGCTAGCCGTGATCGCCCTGTGGGGCGTCTTCGGCCTGTTCTTCGCCGTGCGCGGCTTCTCCTGGGAGTCCAAGCGCTAACGGCTGAGAGATAATCCTCGGACACCTCGGAGCAGCTGCGATGGGCGACCGACAGGAGCAGACATGAGGGCATACGGATGAAGCGGCTCGCCGACGGTCTTTACCTGCTGCGCGGCTTTCCTCCCAACGCGATCAACGTGTACCTGCTGCATGACGTGCTGATCGACGCCGGTTCGCGCCAGGCCGAGCGGCGCATCATGCGCCAGATCCGCGGTCACGAGGTCAACGCTCACGCGCTCACCCACGCCCACCCCGACCATCAGGGCTCCAGCCACGCGATCTGCGCGCGACTCGACATCCCGTTGTGGTGCGGGCATGCCGACGTCCCGGCGATGCAGACGCCCGGCGCGATCTCAAACAGCCAGGTGCCCGGCTGGCTCAACCACTTTCAGGCGCGCTTCTGGACCGGGCCGCCGCACCCTGTGGCGCGCCCTGAAGGAGGGCGACGACGTCGCCGGCTTCACCGTGCTCGACGTGCCCGGCCACTCGATCGGGCACGTCGCCTACTGGCGCGAGTCCGACCGCGTGCTGATCCTCGGCGACGTGCTCAACGGGATGAACCTGATGACCGGCATTCGCGGACTGCAGGAGCCGCCGACCGTGTTCACGCCCGACCCCGAGCGCAACCGCCAGTCCGCGCGCAGGCTTGCGGCGCTGGAGCCCGAGCTCGTCTGCTTCGGTCACGGGCCGCCGCTGCGCGACCCGCAGGAGCTGCGCGACTTCATCTCACGCATGCCCGCCTGAGGACGATGGCCGACAGCATCTTCATCGCCGACGGCGATCGCTTCGTCCCGACCGAGCACGCGCGCGGGCCGTGGGATCCGCGAGCGCTGCACGGCGGCGCACCCGCCGCGCTGATCGCCTCCGCCTTCGAGCGCATGCAGCCGGGCGCCGAGCTGCGCATCGGGCGCCTGTCCTTCGAGTTCCTGCGCCCGATCCCGCTCGCGCCACTGATGCTCTCCACGCGCGTGGTGCGACCCGGCCGTCGCGTGCAGGAGCTCGCCGGAGAGCTTTCGGCCGGCGGCGAGACGATCGTCCGTGCCAGCGCGCTGCGCGTCACCGCGGCGCTCGATGAGGCGGTCGCAGCACAGACCGGCGACGGTCTGCAGGACGCACCGATGGCGCCCCCGGCCAGCGGCGAGCCGGTCCGCTTCGCGCTCGACGGCTCGACCGAGTCGAGCTTCGCCGCCACGGCGATGGAGATGCGCTGGCTCAGCGAGGCGCACGCGCTCGGGCCCGGGCGCGTGTGGATGCGCCTGCGCCACCCGCTGCTGCCAGGCCAGGCGCCGACGGCGCTCGCTCGGCTGACTGCCACGGCCGATTTCGGCAACGGCGTGAGCGCGGCCGTGCCGTTCGCCGCATTCGTGTTCATCAACGCCGACCTCACCATCCACCTGCACCGCCCTCCGCGCGGCGAGTGGATCGGCCTCGATGCGCGCACGCTGCTGCAGGAGCACGGGGTCGCAACCGCTGAAAGCGTGCTGCACGACGAGCACGGCGCGCTCGGACGCGCGTTTCAGACGCTCGTGGTCCAGGCGCGCTGACTCGCGCCGGCGGCGCCTGGCGCGGGCGTGCGGTGCGGGCGCGTGGTGCGCTGCGATCGAGCGCAGCCGTGCCTCAGCGCACGATGACGTCGCCGAGCGCGACGTCGATCGCCGCGAGCGTGTCCGCATCGAGCTCGATGCCCGACGCCGAAGCGTTCGCGTGCACCTGCTCTGGACGCGTCGCGCCGACGATCGCCGATGCGACGTTCGACTGGCGCAGGACCCACGCCAGCGCCATCTGCGCCATCGTCAGGCCGGCCTCCTCGGCGATCGGCACGAGCCTCTGCACCGCCTCCAGCACCGGCGGAGCGATCAGGCGGTCGATGAAGCCGCTCATGCTCTCGCTCGTCGCGCGCGACCCCGCCGGCGGTGGCTGGCCGGGCAGGTACTTGCCCGTGAGCACCCCCTGTGCGAGCGGCGACCAGACGATCTGGGAGATCTGCTCGCGTTCGCAGAGCGGGATCACCTGCGCCTCGGGCTTGCGCCAGATCATCGAGTACTGCGGCTGGCTGGAGACCCATCGCTCGACGCCCGGCAGCGCCAGCGACTCCTCGACGCGCGGCACAGGCCACTCGCTGAAGCCAATGTGGCGCGCCTTGCCTTCGCGCACCACCTCCGTCAGCGCCGTCATCGTCTCCTGCAGCGGCGTGTCCTCGTCGTAGCGGTGGCACTGATAGAGGTCGACGTGGTCCGTGCGCAGGCGCTTGAGCGAGGCGTCGATCTGCTTGTGGATCTGCTCTGAGGACAGGCCGCGATCGCTCGAGGACATCGGGAAGTAGACCTTCGTCGCGAGCACGTAGGAGGAGCGATCGCGCCCCTGCAGCACCTCTCCGAGCACCTCCTCGGCGGCCCCCTGCCCGTACACGTTGGCCGTATCGATGAAGTTGATGCCCGCCTCGAACGCCGCGTCGACGCATTCGCGCGCCTGCTCGCGCTCGACGCCTCCCGAGTAAGTGAGCCAGGAGCCCAGGCTGATCTCCGAGACCTCCAGATCGCTGCCGCCGAGCTTGCGCAGGTTCATGCTGCGAGCTTATCCATCTCTCGTGTCGGCGCTAGCCTGACCGGGATGCAGCCGGCCGAGCCGATCGACCCGTCGCTGCGCATCGCCTCGGTGCGCCTTGACGTCGGCGACCTGCAGCGCAGCGCCTCCTTCTACGAGCACGTGCTCGGCCTGCCGCTGCTGACGCGCGAGCAAGACCACGCGCTGCTCGGCGCCGATGCGCGGCGACCGGCGCTGGAGCTGCGAGCGATCGACGGGCCGACGCCCGTCTCGCCGCACAGCACGGGCCTGTTCCATGTCGCGTGGCTGCACCCCTCGCGCGCCGCGCTCGCCGACACGGTGCAGCGGATCATCGGCCGGCGCTGGCCGATCGACGGCGCAGCCGACCACGGCGTGTCCGAGGCGCTGTACCTCAGCGATCCCGACGGGCTGGGCATCGAGATCTATGCCGACCGCCCGCGCGAGCAGTGGGAACGCACCGCCGACGGCCACGGCTTGCGCATGTTCACGCTCGCGCTCGACCTCGACGACCTGCTCGCGCAGTCCTCCGGCGAGCCCGACAGCGCCGTCGCACCCGGCACGTCGATCGGCCACGTTCACCTGAAGGTCGCCGATGTGCCTCGCGCAGACTCCTTCTATCGTGATGCGCTGGGCTTCCAGGAGCAGGCGCAGCTGCCTTCCGCGGCGTTCGTCTCCGCCGGCGGCTACCACCACCACATCGGCCTGAACTCGTGGCAGAGCGCCGGGGCGAGCCCGCCGCCGGACACCGCCCCGCGCCTGCGCGCGATCGAGTTCGAGCTGCGCGGCGCGGGCGAGCTCGAGTCCCTGCGCCGGCGCGTCGCCGCCGCAGCTCCCGCGGCAGCTCAGGCGGTCACCGACACGCCCGACGAGGCGCAGGGCGGCGTGACGGTCGCCGATCCCGACGGCAACCGGCTGCAATTCGTCGCGGGCGCGTCAGGCTGACGCTTCGTCGAGGCGCTCGCGCTCGGAGTCGGTCAGCGTCAGCAGTGCGCAGGCAACCAGCTCGCTCACCTGCTGCGGCGACGTCGCGCTGGCGATCGGCGCGAGGACGGTCGGCTGCTCGCGCAGCCACGCAAGAGCCACCGCAGCGACGGCCACGCCGTGCTCGGCGGCGATCGCGTCCAGCGCGTCGAGCACCGCGAAGCCGCGCTCGTTGAAGTAGCTCTCACGCACGCCCGCCGCGCGCGGACTGTCCACCAGCCCGCCGCCGGGGCGGTACTTGCCCGTGAGAAAGCCCTGCGCCAGGCCGAAGTAGGGGATGCAGGCCAGGCCGCGGCGCTCGCACAGCGGCGCCAGGTCGCGCTCGTACTGCTCGCGCTCCATCAGGTTGTAGTGCGGCTGCAACGCCACGTAGGAGGCCATGCCGTCGCCTTCGCCGATGCGCAGCGCCTGCTCGAGGCGCTCGGCGCTGTAGTTGGAGGCAGCCGCGTAGCCGATCGCGCCATCCTCGATCAACGCACCGAACGCCGCTAGCGTCTCCTGCAGGGGCGTCTGCGGGTCGTCCTTGTGCGCGTAATAGAGGTCGATGCGATCGATTCCCAGTCGCTGCAGCGACGCTTCGGCGCCCTCTCGCACGGTCGCCGCCGACAGGCCGCGTCGCTCCGGCGAGTTGCCCACCTTCGTCGCGATCACAAGCTGCTCGCGGTTGCCGCGCGCGGCGATCCAGCGTCCGATGATCCGCTCTGACTCGCCCGGTCCGCCGGAGCCGCGGCGGCCGTAGGAGTCGGCCGTGTCGATGAAGTTGCCGCCCGCCTCCACGTAGGCGTCGAGCACGGCGAACGACTGCGCTTCGTCGAGCGTCCAACCGAACACGTTGCCGCCCAGGCACAACCCGAAGACGTCCAGATCGGTGTTTGCAAGCGGCGCGATGCGCCCAGCCTAGCCGTACATCCGTCCATTCCTGCCGCCGATTTGCCCGCGGACACAAGATTTAAGCCTGTCTTCAGGCGCGGCGGGCAACACTGTCGGTGGGAGGACATGACCCCGATCCCTGAGGAGGGAGTTATGCCCAGAATCATCGTCACGACCGACCCGACCGACCAGCGCGAGGAGCCGCCTGTGCTGTTCGAAGAGCGCGTCTACTCGCTGCATCTTTGCGACGACCACGCCGCCGAGCAGCTGATCGAGCGTCTCGCCTGGGCGGTCAGCGACGCCGAGGACACCCAGCGCCAGGCGTTGCACGCCTGAACGCGTCAAACCTCCGGGCGAACCGCGCCGCGCATCCCCCACGCGGCGCGGTCCACCCGGAGCCCGCCGGCCCACCCCCGCGATGCGTCCACTCGCATGCTTGGCCGCGGGCGTCTCCTCGCGCACCGGCGAGCGCCGCCTAGCGCCGGCGCCCCATCGCGAAGCTCTGTATCGGCGGCGCCACAGCGCGCATGCTCGAGCCGACTTCCGCCGCCTCGTCCTCCTGCTCGGACGGCGTCGCCTGCTCGGGCGCCGCCAAGCGGTGCACGCGTGCATTCGCCGCCTCGCGCTCGGCGCCCTCGACGCCGCCCGAGACGAAGCGCTCGAGCGGAGCCAGCTCGCGCACGACCAGGTTGACGACACCTTCCGAGCGCTCCACGCGCCCGCGCGCGAGCAGCAGCGGCTCGGCGCGCGCGAGATAGCGATGGCGCTCGTACACCGCCTTCGGCACGACCAGATTGACCGTTCCCCACTCGTCCTCGAACAGCAGGAACATCGTCCCGTTCGCCGTGCCCGGTCGCTGGCGCGCGATCACCAGCCCAGCCATCGCCACCGCGCCGCCGCTCGGCAGCCGCGCGAGCTGGGCGCTGGTCGCGAGCATCGGCACGTCCAGGCGCTCGCGCAGAATCGCCATCGCGTGATCGCCCACCGTCACGCCGCTCGTGGCGTAGTCGGCGATCAGCCGCTGCCAGCGTCCCAGCGGGCGCAGGCGCGGAGCCGCCGGCAGCTCCAGCCCCAGCGCCAACTGCGTCCCTTCGCCCGCGCCGAGGCCCGGTGCGGCGATCCCCAGCTGCCACAGCGCCGAGCGCCTGCCCGTCTCGCCGATGATCTCGTCGCACGCGCCCGACCAGGCGAGCTGCTCCAGCGTCCTGTGGCGCGCGCCGATGCGCCCGGCCAGTTCGCCCAGGCTGGCGAACTGCCCGTTCTGCCGGCGCTCGGCGACCAGCTCGTGCATCTCGGCGCTCGTCACATCCTTGATGTAGCCCAGGCCGAGGCGCACGCCCCCGTCCTGCACCGCGCACTCCACCTCCGACGCGTTCACGTCGAGGCGCCGTATCGCGATCTTGCGATGCTCGGCCTCGTGCACGAGGCTGTCCGGGGCATAGAAGCCCATCGGCTGCTCGTTGAGCAGCGCACACAGGAACTCAGGGCCGTAGTGCACGCGCAGCCACGTCGACTGGTAGGCGAGCAGGCCGAAGGCCGCGCTGTGCGCCTTGGGAAAGCCAAAGCCCGCGAAGCCCTCGACCATCTGCCACACGCGCTCCGCTGTCTCGCGCGCGGCCCCGCCGTGGCGCACCGCGCCCTGCACGAAACGCGCGCGGTGGCGCTTGAGCATCTCCTGGGAGCGCTTGCGGCTCATCGCCCGGCGCAGGGCGTCGGCTTCGCCGGGCGTGAAGCCCGCGAAGGCTTCGGCGACTTCCATCACCTGGTCCTGGAAGATGATCGTGCCGAGCGTGTCCTTCAGCACCGGCTCCAGCGCCGGGTGCTCGTAAGGGATCTCATAAGCCGGGTTCTCGCGCAGGCGTCTGCGGCGCTCGATGTACGGATTGACCGCCCCGCCCTGGATCGGGCCCGGGCGGATGATCGCCACCTGGACGGTCAAGTCATCGAGGCTTTCCGGGCGCGTGCGCAGCAGCGACTGCATCTGCGCGCGGCTCTCGATCTGAAAGACGCCGACCGTGTCCGCCTCGCGGATCGCCGCAAACGTCTCCGCGTCGTCGAACGGGATGCGCGACAGGTCGACTCGTTCGCCGCGCACGTGCGCGATCGTCTCCATGCAGCGCTCGACCGCCGAGAGCATCCCCAGCCCGAGCAGGTCGATCTTCAGAAAGCCCGCATCCGAGCAGGAGTCCTTGTCCCACTGGACCATCTGCCTGCCCTCCATCGCCGCCGGCACGACCGGGCAGCAGTCGATCAGCGGCCGCGTCGCGACGATCATCCCGCCCGAGTGCTGGGAGAGGTGGCGCGGCAGGCCATGGGCCTGCTCGACCAGCAGCGCCAGCCAACGCCAGCGCTCTGAGGGGGCGGTCGCGCCGCCCGGTCGCGCTTCGTCGTCCGGGTTCTCGCCGCGGCCCCCGCCCCGGCCCTCGGCGGCGACGGCCATGTCGTGCTCGGCGCCCGACCCGTATCGCTCGGCGCCGCGCGCCATGCGCTCGATCTCGCCGGCCGGCAGGCCGAGCACCTTGCCCAGCTCGCGGATCGCGCCGCGCGCGCGGAAGGTCGGGAAGGCGGCGACCAGCGCCGCGTGCTCGCGCCCGAAGTGCTCGTGCACGCGAGGTATCAGCACCGCGCGAATGTCGCGCGGGAAGTCGAGGTCGATATCGGGCAGCCCGCGCAGGTCCTCGTGCAAGAAGCGCCCGAGCGTCAGCCCGCTGGCGAGCGGGTCGATGTGCGAGAGCCCGATCAGGTAGCAGACCAGCGAGGAGACCGACGACCCGCGTCCGCGCCCCGGCGTCAGCAGCGCTCGCACCGAGTCCGGGCCGCGCACCTCCACGGCGACCTCGCGTGAGAGCTCGAGCATCTCGTGGTGCAGCAGGAAGAAGCCCGCCAGCCCCAGCTTGCCGATCACGTTCAGCTCCTGCGTCAGGCGCGCCTGCGCCTCGGCGTGGGCCGCCGACGCCGAGGCGTAGCGCTCCTGCAGGCGTGCCGCGCACAGCTCGGCCAGCCTGCGCTCTGCGTCGTCGTCCTCGGCGCCCGGATAGCGGTAGCCGAGATCCCTGTCGAGGTTGAACGTCAGCCGCTCGGCAAGCGCCAGCGTCTCGGCGACAGCGTCGGGGTGATCGGCGAAGCGGCTGGCCATCGCCTGCGGCGTCGTCATCACATGGCTGGCGTTGCCGCGCCGCAGCGGCTCGCAGGCTTCGAGCGTCGTGTGGTGGCGCAGCGCGACGAACGCGTCCTGCAGCTCGGCCCGGCAGCGCGCGTGCGCGTGCACGTTGCCCGTCGCCACGCACGCCACCCCCAGTCGCCTGGCGAACGCGGCGAGCCCACGGTTGCGCGCGCGGTCGTGGCGCGCGTAGGGGCGCTGCAGCTCAACACGCAGGCCGTCTGCGCCGAACGCGTCGAGCAGCCGCCGCGCCGTCGGCTCGTCCGCGACGCCGTTGCCGATCGCAGATCGCCCGGCGCAGCCGGTCAGGCAGACCAGGCCCTCGGCATGGTCGAGCACCGCCTGCAGCTCGACCGACGGCTCGCCGAGCGTGCGCCGGCTGGACCCGTCGCGGGTGTGCGCATGTGCGAGCGTGACGATCCGGCAGAGGTTGCGCCAGCCGCGCGCGTCGCGCACGAGCAGCGTGACATGCCGCCCGCGCTCATCGCAGCCGGAGGCTGGGGTCAGGTCTATCTCGGCTCCGTGGATCGCACGCACGCCGTGATCGGCGCCGGCCTGGGCCAGCTCCATCGAGCCGCTGACCGAGTTGTGGTCGGTCAGCGCCAGCGCCCGATGGCCGAGCTCGCGCGCGCCCTGCGCCAGCTCGTCGGGCAGCGAGACCCCGTCCAGGAACGAGTAGGCCGAGTGGCAGTGGAGCTCCACATACGGCGGCGTGGAGGTCATCTCGGTGCTCCACGAGATCGCACGCCCGCCTCACGACCCCTGCGCGAACCAGCCGCCGGCGCGCTCGCGTCCGGCGCTCAGGTCGTGGAAGACGACCAGGTTGCGTCCGTTCGTCGTCACGACCTCCCAGTAGCGGCGCCGCAGCGGGCGTGCTGTCCACCAGCGGTCCTCGACCAGCCAGGACTCGCGCACCAGCTCGATCGCACGCCCGTCGACCTGCAGCGGAGCTCCCCCCTCCCCCGCGCGCACACGCGCCGGGCGCGGGACGTTCAACTGCTGGGTTCGCGCGGCGCTGGCCATCAGCCCGGCAGCGGCGTCAGCGCGACTCGTCGCTCCGGCACGCGCGAGTCCGGGTCCACGCAGACGACCCGCATCGCCGCGCCCTCTCCCGCCACCGTACGCACCTGGGCGACGGCCTCGCGCAGGCGCGCGGCGCGCGCTGCATGACCTTCGTCCAGCAGCGCCTGCTGCTCGCCTGCCGCAGGACCGAAGCGCTCGACGGCCAGCCCCAGCGACTCGGCCGGCGCCGGGAGCAGCAGCAGGCGCAGCGACAGCGCCAGCGAGATGCGATCGCGATCGGACAGCGGCTGGCGAAAAACCACGCGCTCGCGCCAGGCGCCTCCCGACAGCAGTCGCGCGGAGAGCGTGACCGCGCGCAGCGTGCGTCCACGGCGATCGCTGCGCGCCAGCAGGCGATCGACGAGCACGCCGAGCACGCGTTCGATCGCCTGGCCGGAGCTGGCGTCGCCGACGCTCATCGCCTCCTCCATGCGCTCCTGCGCCAAGCGCGGGCGCAGCGGGGCGTCCTCGCCGCACGCGAGCCGGTGCGCGAGCACGCCCGGCGCTCCGAAGCGATCGGCCAGCTCGTCGCGACCCAGGCGCGTGAGCTCGCCCAGCGTGCGCACGCCCAGGCGCGTGAGCGGCTCGAGCAGCCGCTCGGTCTCCGCGCGGTAGCCGAGCAGCTCGATCGGGCGTCCCGCCAGCCAGCGCAGCGCGTCCGAGCCGTCGAGCACGAGCGCCCTGCGCGAGCGCACCGCCAGGGCCGCCGCCAGCGAGCAGAAGCCCGTGGGGCCGGCCCCCATGCGCGCGTGGCGATCGCCGGACGGCAGGCCAGGCGCGCCTGCCGACGGCCCGGCGGCGCGCTGGGCAGCGGCGATCACGGCGGCATCGGCGCCGTGCAGCGAGCGCAGAGGCCCGGTCTCGAAGTAGGCCAGCCCCACACGCGCCGGCTCGACGGCCGCGCCGATCGATTCGAGCGAGCCAAGCATCGACTCCCAGGCCGCGTCCACCCCCACCGGATCGGCGGGCACCAGCGCCAAGTCGGGACAGCGTGCGAGCGCCTCGCCGAGCGCCATCCCCCTGCGCACGCCCTGCGCCTCGGCGGCGCCCGAGACTTCTCCCAGGCGCTGTTCGGAGCCGGTCTGAGGCGCTATCGCCAGCGCGCGTCCGACGAGCGCCCGCGCCCCTCCGGCGGCGAGCACCAGCTCGAAACGGGGGAGATGAACGCACACGACCATACGAACATATGTTCGCATATGTCGAGGACGAACGTGTCGACGGACCCGGCTCGCCCCTGCCCGGGCTCGCCTCGCGTGGCCCGCTCGCCCGGCCCGGCCCCGCCGGCCCGGTCGCGCCCGGCTCAGCTCAGCTCAGCTGGGCTCGGCGGTTTCTCAGTCCATCGTCAGCGGACCCTCGGCGGATCCGCTGAGGAACTGGCGCACGAAGGCGTTGTCCGAGGAGAACATCCGCTCGGCGTCGCCCGCTTCGACGATCCGTCCCTTCCACAGCACCGCGATGTATTCGCCGATCTGCCGTGCCGAGGCGATGTTGTGCGTGACGACGATGTACGTGCCGCCGTGGATCGAGTGCATCTCCTGGATCAGTTCGCAGAGCAGCGCCGTGCGCACCGGGTCCAGGCCAGAGTCGGGCTCGTCGAAGATCACCACGTCCGGTTCCATCACGAGCGCGCGCGCGAACCCGGCGCGCTTGCGCATGCCGCCGGAGAGCTGCGACGGCGCATCGTCCATCGCGTCGACCAGCCCCACGTCGGTGAGCCGCTCGGTGACCACCTTGGCGATCTGCGACTCGCTCTGGTCGGTGTGCTGGCGCAGCGGGAAGGCGACGTTGTCGAACACCGACATCGACCCGAACAGCGCGCCGTCCTGGAACAGCACGCCAATCCGCTGGCGCAGCGCCAAGAGCTTGGGCATCGTCAGCTGCGGCACGTGTTCGCCGTGCACGACGACGTCGCCGGAGTCGGGGAACATCAGCCCGATCAGGTGCTTGATCAGCACGCTCTTGCCAGTCCCCGAGGGACCGAGCACGACCGTGATCGTGTCGTCGGGAATCGCCACGGTCAGCCCGTTGAGCACCGACACGCCGCCCAGGCGCTTGTGCACGTCGGTGCAGCGGATCGACCAGTTGCCCTCCTCCGGATCCCCCGTGAGATCCAGATCGGTCGAGTGCCACTGGTAGTCCTGCTCGTCGCTCATCATTTTCCACCGTAGACGACGTGCGGGTACTGGCCCGTCTGGCCGTTGAACGTGAACGGGCTCTGCTGGTTACAGCCCGGCGCGGCGATCGAGTTGGGCGTTTCCGGCGCGTTGGCGACCTTGAACTGAATGATCTCTTCGATCAGGCTCTTGGAGATCGTCGCGCTGGGCGGACCGCTGACCGAAGGCACCGGGTTGGAGCAGTTGCTGTTGCTGAACACCTGCAGGCCGCCGTTGCCCAGTGCGTGGAAGGCGCCAGGCTTGAAGTAGGGGTTGGAGCGGTCGGTGCCGACGCGCTGGGAGTAGACCGCGAGGCTCTCCGGGCTGAGCACCTGCATCGAGCGCAGGTAGTGCTGCTGGGGGCCGCCGGGCGTGTTCGTGTTCAGGCCGTGAGCCTGCGTCGCGGCGGTGAAGTTGGCGAAGAACGCCTGCAGCTCGGGAACGTATTCGCCGAGGTTCTGCAGGAACGGATCGAGGTTGTGCAGCACCGGGCGGATTTCCTGCAGCTGCGTGGTCGTCAGGTTGAGCGTCTTGCCGACGTCGGGCAGCCCCTTCTTCGCCGCTGCCGTGAGCGGGCCGAGCGAGGTCAGGAAGGCATCGAACTGCGGCGCGAACGGCTTGGCCGCGTTGAGCAGCGTCGTCAGCTTGCGCTCGACGGGTCGGAATTCGTCGAGGAAGGGACTCGCGTCGGCGGCGAAGCGGTCGAGTTCTTTGAGCGCCGTTTTCGACTTGCGCTCGAACGTCGGCAGCGCGCGGAAGGCCGCGGCGAACGCCTGGCTGCCTTCGGAGAGCGCGTGGAAGCTGTGCTCGCCGTTGACGATCAATCCTTCGAGCTGGTGGTCGCGGCTGCCGAGCGCGTTGAACACGACGCCCGTGTTCTTGACCAGCGCGCGCACGGCGCCTTCCTGGGAGGCGAGGATGCCGACGAGCGTGTTGGCGTGCTGCACGAAGGGGTTGATCGCGGAGAAGCCGGCGTTGAGCTGTTCGCCGCGCCCGTTGATCCCTTCGGCCAGCGACTGCTGCCAGATCTGGAAGGCGCGGCGCGTCTTCGGATCGAACGCAGAGAGGATGCCGTCCAGCGTCACCGACGGTTCCACCTGCGCGTCGGCGAGCTGGCCGTTGTCTGCCAAAAACGGGCCGCTGTGGCCACCGTTCTGCGGTATCAGCTGGACGTAGGTCTCGCCGAGCAGCGTCTTCTGGCGCAGGATCGCGTGCATGTCGGCGCGAATCGGCGCGTATTTCTGGTTGATTTCCAGTTCGGCACGCGTGCGGCCGCTGTGGCCGAGCTTGAGCGCCACGACGCGGCCGATGTTCACGCCGCTGATGCGCACTTCCGACTGTTCGGCGAGCGCGAGCGATTTCGGGAACGCGACCGTCATGCGGTAGCCCTTGGGCTTCAGCGGAACGGGGCCGCCGAAGGACTCCCACAGGAACAGCAGCAGCCCGAAGCAGCTCAGTACGAAGAGCACGATCACGATCATGTTGGCGAGGGTCGGCGCGCGCTTTTGCATCTAGCGGGCACCCCCCTTCGCGCCGGCGGTCTTCGCTTTGGCCGCCGGCCGCGACTTGCCGGGCGCCTTGCCGAACGCGGGCGACAGGCCGGAGAGCACTTTCTGACCCGGCGCCCTGGGCGGCGTCACCTTGTGGACGGCCGCGCCTTTGAGGATGCCCTGGCTCTGACAGTCGGCGCGCGTCGGCGGGTTGAGCAGGCCGACGAGCAGGTTCACGTTCGGGTTGACTTCCGCGACGCCTTTGAGCAGCGGCGCGACTTCGCAGTTGAAGTACACGAGCGTGCGTCCGAGGATGCCGTGGGCGTCGGCCGAGCTGAGCACGCTGTTGAGGTTGTGATTGGCCCAGTCGAGGAAGAACAGAAAGCCGCCCTGACTCTTGCCCGGGTTGTTCGCGATCTCGTTGAAGAATTCGTTGAACACCGAGAAGGTCGTCGCGAGCTTGGGGAACGATTCCGAGATCTCCTTGGTGTCCGGGGCGATCAGGTTGATCGTCGGCAGGATTTCGCGCGCGAACGGGCGGATGTCGTTCTTGATGATCGGCGTCGTTTGGATCGCCAGCTTGCGCGTCGCGTCGTTGGCCGGCCCGAGCGAGCTCGCGAAGGGCTGCAGTGTGTGCAGCGTCGGGCCGAGCACGTGGGCGGCCGTCGCCAGCTTGCCCAGGCCGGTCTTCGTCTTGCTCAGCGCGCCCGGGAGCAGCTGGATCGTCTGTTCGACGCTTTTGTCCTCTTTGGCGAACGTCGCGAATACGGCGTTAGAGGCATCGACGAGTTGCGCGAGCTGCTTGTCCTTGCCGCCGAGCGCTTCGGTCAGCAGGCGGAAGTTGTGAATCGCACGCGCGGTGTTGGCGTGGCGCTGTTCCAGCTGCGAGGAGATCTTCTGGATCTCGCGCGCCGTCGGATCGAAGCGCTTGAGCGTCGCCGAGAAGGCCTTGCCGTTGTTCTTGAAGGCCCCGCCCGCGCCGGCGAGCAGCTCCTGCAGATAGGCGCGCGTTTCGGCGTCCAGCGAGGATAGGAATTCGTCGAAGTTGACGTTCGGAGCGGTCTGCGACAGCGGTAGCGTCGAGCCGCTGCGCAGCTTCCCCGCCGACGGCGTCCCGGGGTTGATCTCCACGGTGATGTCCTGCAGCTGTGTCTTGGGGCGCAGCAGCATCGTCGCGTTGCGGTAGATGTGCGCGTATTTCGGTGTGACTTTCATCGTCACCGTCGCCAAGCCGTTGTGCAGGTCGACACTGGCGACTTCGCCGATCTTCGCGCCGGCGATCGTCACCGCCTGGCCCTGACCCGGCGTGACCGCCTGCGCGGTCTGGATCTCGGCCTTCAGCGTGTAGTAGCTGCGTCCGAGCACCGGCACCCAGCCGGGGAGCTTGAGGTTCTCGTGCGCGAGGATGTAGCCGCCGACGGCCGCAGCGATGATGACCATCGCGATCACCGAGATGAACGCCGTGCGATAGCGCTCGATCTGGTCGCGGACGGTCAGCCCGCCCTCGTGTTTGTGGTCGTGTTTGTGCTCGGCCGACGCCATCATCCGTTCCCATCTGCCGGGCCCTGAGAGAGCGGGCCGTTGAAGTCGGGCACCTTCTGCGTGTAGCACGGCACGAGCGGCTTGTACGCGGGCTCGGTCTTGGGGAACGCGGGGTGCGTGCCCTGCGGCTGCAGCGAGGCGTGCGCGAGCAGCTTCAGCCCGGTGCTGCTGCTGCCCAGCGCCGAGGCCGGCTGCGAGCGCAGCGTTGGGCCGCCGCTGCCGAGCAGGAAGTGCGTCATCGTGCCGTTGCCGTCGAAGCTCTGTCCGATGCCCGCGAGACCCGTCAGGCCGTACCAGAACTCCTTGTAATCTTCCACGCCGGACGTCGCCGCGCCGTCCTGCAGCTTGGTGTTCCCGGCCGGATAGAACACGTCGGTCAGGCACTTGTTGAAGAGTTCGGTCTGTTTGTAGAACGGCGTCTGTTCGCTCGTCAGCTTCGCCAGCTGGGGCGTCGCCGCCTGCAGGCCCTTGGCCACTCCTCCGAGCTCGTTGGGCGCCAGCGAGGCTTCCACCTGTTCGATCCACGGCAGCGTCGCCGTGACCGTGCGCGGCGTGTTTTTGACGCCGGGCAGAATGTCCGTGGCGAACCTCTTCGCCGACGGGAACGCCAGGTCGAGTTCGCGCAGCCCGTTGTCGATGTTGCGCAGCGAGCTCGGCAGCACGGCGACGGCGGCGCGCAGGCTCGACGAGCGGTTGGCGAAGGAGCGGAAGAAAACGTTGAAGTTGCCGATCAGTTCTCCCAGCTGCTGCTCGTGCACGTTCAGCGCCGAAGTCACTTTGCCGATGCTCAGCACCAGCTTGGAGAGGTCGTGCGGTTCGGTCCCGCCGATCGCCTGCGTGATGATCGCGCCGCCGCGCTCGGCCGACGGGGCGCGCGCGTAAGCCTTGTTGAGCGCTTCGGCGGCGTTGATCCCGCGCACTTCCGGGTCCTGTTCGGCGTTGTCGGCCTTGGACGGCTTGCGCGTGAGGCCGTCGCCATAGCCGATCAGGAAGTCCTGCAGGTTGGTGCGCGTATCCGTGTTCAGCGCGTCGAGCACCTGGTCGAGCTGCACGGGGTCCGAGGACTGCGTGCTCGGCAGCGTGGCGCCCGAGGAGATCGTCTTGGTCGAAGGGCTGCCCGGCGCCAGTTCGACGAACCAGTTGCCTTCGAGGAAGATGCGCGGGCGGATCTTGACCGTCGCGTCGGAGTGCAGCGGCAGGCCCTTGGATTCGATTTCCATGCTCACAAGCGCGGTCGAGCCCTGGCGGCTTATTTTCGTCACCTTGCCGACGTCGACGCCCGCGATGCGCACGGGCGACTTGCCTTTGATGTTGATCGCACTGGCAAACTGGGCGTTCAGGCGGAAGCCGTGTTTGAAGGGCACGTGCTTGGTGAAGCCGAAGTACACGGCGATCACCACGATCACGATGAACACGAGCGCAAAGCGGATCGGGCTCGTGCGGTTCAGCTCGACGACGGGGATGTCGTCGTGGCGGCGCCAGCGGGGCAGAAGCCTCATTTCTTCTTCTTCCCCTTCGCGGCCGTCTTCTTCTTCGCCGTCGTCTTCGGCTTGGCCGTCGCGACGCCGAGGTTCTTGAGCTGTTCGGCCGAGTACTTCTGCCCGAACAGGTTCTGTTCGCGGCTGGTGATTTCGCGCTGGGCGGCGACGCTCGCGGCGGGCAGGTTGCCGATCACGGCCTTGCCTTTTTCATAGCTCTCGTTGGCCGCTTCGCAGACGCGCGGCTGACCGGGTCCGGCGACGTTGGGATACGGGTTGGCGTGCACGTGGTTGTTGTCGACGACCGCGCTCGAGCCGACGAAGGCTTTTTCGACCGAAGGACCGTTGGCCGGCGCCGAGGACGGGAAGCCCTCGTTGTTCGGGCCGCTCGGCGAGAGCACGATGCCCGCGCGCGCCAGCGAGCCGACGCCTACGTTCTCCGACTGCAGGCTCGCCACGTTGCGGAAGGTCAGCGTGAGGTAGTTGCAGAAGACCTGCTCGGGCGCCAGACCGGCGAGCACCGGGTTGCCGAATTGCAGCGTCTGCGTGAAGTCTTCCAACCCCGCCGTGACCACCGGGTTCTGCGCGAACGTCTGCAGCGCCTGGGAGGACTCTGCCAGGCGCGTGTTCAGGCTCGTGGCCGCCTTGAGGTTGACCGCGCCCACGGTGATCGCTTCGCCGAGCGGCTTGGCGACGGTCGTCAGGGCTTTCGCGCTCGGGCGCAGCAGCGCCATGAACTGCGTGCTCTTTTCCGTGAACGGCGCCTCGTAAGGCAACGAGAAGATCGCCTGTTCCAGCGACGCCGGGCCGCCGGCGGTCGCTTCTTCGAGCGACTTCGCAACGCTCGCAAAGGCCTTGAAGAAGGTGTCCTGCTCGCTGAACAGCGCGGCGTTCTGCTGGGCCACCGGCGCCGTCTCTTCGGCGGGCCGGTCGAGCCCTTTGAACAACCCGCGCAGGTCGGTCTGCGGCGAGGCGAGGTTGTGCAGCACGGGGATCGCGTTGGTCACGAGCGGCTTGAGCGTGTGCAGCGCTTCGTTGATTTCCAGACCGCGTCCGGCCAGGCCGTCGCCGAAGTTGTTCGTGTTCTGCTGGATCGCCGTGCGCGTTTTTTCGTCGAACATGTTGAACAGCTGGTCGATGTCCACCGGTTCGGTCGATTGGCTGACCGGGATCTCCTGACCGGCCTTGATCGTCTTCGCGGAGGTTCCCTTTTCCAGTTCCAGGTACTTCAGCCCGATCGCCGAGACCGACAGCACAGTCGCCTTGGTGTCGGCCGGCAGCGGTTCGACGCCCTTTTCGAGCTTCAGGTTGGCGATCGCCGTGACCGTGCCCGTCGACGGGTCCTGGTGAGGCGACAGCGAGCCGATGATCCCCACACGCGTGCCGGCGATGCGCACCTGGTTGGAGGGCTGCAGGCCCGAGCCCTGGGGCAGCACGACTTTGATGTTGTACGTCGGCACAAACGGCAGCCCGTTGTTGGCGTTGTAGGAGAGGAACACCGCCACCACGACGATCAGCGTCGTCACCGCCCCGATCAGCAGCGGGCTGCCCGCCAGGGATGTGCTGCGGCGCCGGTTCATGGGTGCTGGGAGGGGTCGCAGCTCAATAGTTCAGAATCGGTGAACGGCGAGGAGCCGTCGGCGGCCGGCTGAGTGGCGGCTCCCGGACAGCGGCGCAGCTGGCCGCTCTTCAGCGGCGCCAGCGCCTGCGAGGGACTGGTCGCCGGTGTGAGGGTGTTCTTGCTGTTCAGCGTGAAGTCGGGGAAGACCGGGCTGATCCGCGCGTAGTGACCGTTGGCGTCGTAGTAGGCCGTCGTCTGCCCGAACTGGCGCAGCGTGCCCTGCAGCTCCGGCGAGTAGGGGCCGAAAAAGGCCGTGATCGGCACCGATTCCCTGTCTGCCGGAACGGCGGCGGCGGTGCTCGACGCCAACGACGTGGCGAGCGCCGGCAGTGCGCGAATGAAGTCCGTCAGGTCGTTGTTCGCGCCCGGCTGGCTGAACGCCGTGGTGAAGTTCCTGACGACCGGCGTCGCCGTCGTCAGCAGCGGCTGCAGGTTGCTGAACAGCTTGTTGAGCGGCTTGACCGTCGGCCGCGAGGCGTCGACGAGCCTTTTCAGCGCCGCGAACGTCGAGGGTAGGTCGGCGAACGTGCGGTTGCCCTGGCGCAGCGTCCCCGGCAGGCGCTGGAGCCCCTGCGCGAGGCTGCTCTGCTGCGAGCCGATCGCGGTGAACGTCGTGTTGGCGTTTTCGACGAGGTCCGAGAGCTGGGTCTTGCGCGCGCCGATCGTCGTCACCGCCTTGGCCGTTTCCACGAGGAACTTCGTGAACGTCGACTGGTCGCGTACGAGCTCGCCGAAGAAGTGGTCGGTGGCGGACAGCGACGGGGCGAAGTATTCGGTCGCGCCCTGCAGCGACCTGCCCTGCCCGACGTACTGTTCGGCCGTGCCCTGGATGAACTGCTGCAGGCCCTTGCGCGTCTTCGGGTTGAGCGTGTTGAACAGCTGGTCGAGGTCGGTCACGTTGCCCGTCGCGCTCGCCGGCAGCCTCGCGCCGGATGCCAGCGCCGGCGCGTTGTTCGGCCCCGGGCTCAGCGCGATGTAGCGGTTGGCGACGCTCGACAGCGAGGGCACCCTGACCTGGGCGGTGGTGCCGGCGTGCAGCGGAGTCAGCGACGATTCAACGCTGATCGTGACGACCGCTTTGAAGTCGTGGGTGAGGGCGATGTCCTTGACGCTGCCGACGGGGACGCCGCCGACCTGCACCTGATCGCCGCGGACCAGCTGGTCGCCTTCGGCGAATTCGAGCTTGTAAGTCGAGCTGCCGCCGCCAGCGAAGACGATGAAGAGGATCGCGAGGACCACGATCGCGAGCGCGCCGAGCGCCAGCGGGCGCACGAAGCGACCGCGCGAGGGGCCCGCGGGCCGTGCCGGCTGCGGGTCGTGCGGAGGCGGCGCACTGGGCGGTCTGGGGGGAGTCGTGGTCGCCATCGCTACCGCCCGCCTCCCGTCGATGTGCCAGCGTGGACGGGGATCGCAGCCGCCGACGGCCCGCTCGACACCGTCGGGTCGGGGATTTCACCCAGGCGCGAGATCAACTTGATCCACTGGCTCGGCGTGATCGACGAGGAGAGCGAACCGGCCACGCTGGCACTCTGGGCGAACAGCGGCCGAAAACCGACATGGATGTGGTTGTAATGGTCGGCCATCGCCAGCGTGTTGTCCGCGCCGGGATAGGTCATCAGGCTGATGATCTGGTGTGGCTTCATCGAGCCCTGCAGCGTGAGCAGCTTGCGGATCGCCGTGTCGGTGATCGAGCCCGGTCCCTGGTGCCCGACGATCGGGATGCCGTTGATTTCGGAGATGTCCACCGCGTCACCCGTCGAGTGCTCGGAGACGTTGCCTTCGGTCGTCAGGTCCGAGTGGCCGCACTTCAGCGCGGAGACCGTCGGCTTCAGGCCCGACACCGCCAGGAACTCGAGCGTCGCCAGCACGCGCCTATCGATCTGCCCCGTCTGGATGTCCTGACGCCCGCACGGGTAGATGTCGATGTTCTGGTTGGCGAGCACCTGCTGTTCGAGCTGTTCCTTTGACTCCAGCAGCACCTGCCCGACGGTCGGCGCGGTGGCCAGGAACGGGTTCTGCCCTTTCGCCCGGAAGACCGAGCTGTTCTCGAGCTGCACCCAGCCGTCGAGGATCGGCTTCGGGTCGATCTGCGGCGCGCCGACGCCCGCGGGGCGGATCTGGAAGAGCAGGTGCGGTTCGGTGCCCGGCGAGCCGCCGGCTTCGCCGTCGCGCACGTGGCCGAGAACCGTGCCCGCGATCACGCGCACGCCGGCGTGCAGTTCGTGCAGGTAGACGTCATTGGGACCGTCGCGGAAGACGCGCGGCGCGGCGGAGGAAGGTGTCGCGGGTGTCGCGGGCGCTGCTGCGGCGGAGCCCGCGGCGCCCGCCGCTTCCCCGGCGCCCGCCGCAGCGCCACTTGTTTCAGGCGCCGCCGACTGCACCGGGGCCGAGCTCGCCCCCGGCTGCGGCGTGGCCGTCGTCCCGGGCGCCGCCGCTTCCAGCGCGCTGGCAGAGCCCAGCGACAGCGCCGAGGTCGCAGCGCCTTCGCCCGCCGGCTGCTGGGCGCCGGCCTGCGTGCCCGCGCTCGCGGGGCCCGTCGGACGAGGTTCGGCTTGTTCGTCGGATTTCAGCGTCTGGGTGCCCGAGGCGTGCGCATCGTGTGGCTTGAGCACTGGGTAGAGCTGCGCGACGCTGCCCAGCCTGGCGTACGTGTAGGTGTTTCCGTAGGCGTCGCGCAGCGACACGAAGTGCCCGAGCTGCAGCGAGTCGCCGATCTGCACGACCTGTCCATCCTGCACGGCGATAACCGGCGCGTTGGCTTCGGCGTAGATCGTCGTCCCCGCGAGCGTCTGCGCGCCGCCCGATCCTTTAGGCGCGACCGTCGCGAACCCGTCGCTGAAGTGCGCTTTGGCGTGCACCGGGAAACGCGCCTCGGTCAGACCCGTGATCGCTCCCAGCAGGCCCGAGGGCGTGCCGCCGAGCAGCTTCGCGCGCAGCATCACCGAGTCGACGTAGGCCTGCGAGTGGTTGTAGGAGAAGACCGCCCCGCGCAGGTTCGTCGCGGCGCCCGCGGCGCGCAGGTAGCGCGCAGCCGCGAAGATCGCGTCGGCCGGGTTGTACGGGTCCTTGAAGCCGTCGCCGTTGGCGTCGACGCCGTACGTCGCCCAGGAGGAGGGAAGGAACTGCATCCACCCCTCGGCTCCCGCGCTGGAGACGTTGAGGTCGCGGCCGTAGTCGGTCTCAACCTCGTTGATCGCCGCGAGCAGCTGCCACGGCACTCCGTACGCCGTGCCGGCCGCCTGGTAGATCGGCAGCAAGAACGGCGGGATGCGAAAGCTTTCGATGAAGAACGCCGGGACGCCCGCGATCGACGAGGACAGCGAGAGCGGCAGCGGCGGCGTCAGCGCCGACGGCTTGGGTGCGCGATTGCCGCGCTTGAGCTTTTCGGCGGCACCCCCGTTGGCGGTCGCCTTTTCTTTCGCTGCACCCGCCTTGGACTTGCCTCCCGACTTGGCCGAGCCCGTGGAATGCGGCGGCGCTGCACCCTGCGCGCTCTGCGTGCTGACCTGTGGCGCCGGCGGCGGGGCGGCGGTCGTGCTGCTGGACGTTGTCGGCGCCGGGGTCGATTCCGTCGTCGTCGGCGGCGGAGCGGTCGAGGTGCCGGCTTGCGGCGCCGGTGTCGGCGTCGTCGTGGTCGTTTCCTGCGCCGGCGTCGACGTCGTCGCTTCGGCGCCCGGCGTCGGCTGTGTCGCTTCTGCGGCAGGCGAAGCCGTCGGAGCGAGCAGCGCGAGCATCGCCAGCACCGCGAGCAGGAGAGCTGTGAGGGTCGCCGGGCGGATCATCGCGCTCAGTTGCCGAGCAGGTAGTTGAGGAGCATGCCGTCCGCGCTGGAGCTTTCCCCGGAAGGGGCGTAGTAGGTGGTGCCTGCGCTGGAGCCGCCGACCGGACCGGCGACCGCCGCGGCTTCCTTGCCGTGCGCGGCGCCCGCGCCCACGCCGGCGCCTGCGCCTGCGCCTGCGGCCACGCTGGTCGCGCCCGGGTATTTCGCCGTCGCCTGCGCGGGCGTGGCGCCTTTGAGCACCGCCAGCGTGCGCGCCATCACGACGCTCGTGCTGCTGGGCGCGTTGTGGCTCGAAGCGGCCGACGCCGCTGTGCCTTCAGTGGAGGTGCTGTTGAAGAGTTTGGCGTTGGCGCAGGCCGACGCAGTCGCGACGGCGTAGGTCAGGCAGGCCGTGCCGACGGCTTCCGAGCGCAGGAAGTGCCCTAGCGCGTCGTACCCGTTGGTCGATCCCGCGCCGAGGAAGATGAAGTCCATGATCCGCTCCAGGCCACCGGTGGAGCGCAGGCTCGAGAGCAGTTCGGCGGCGTTGAACGAGAACGGTTTGGCCTGCTTGCCGAGCGCCGCCAGGCGCCCGAGCAGCGGCTGCACCGACGTCAGCGCCGGACCGGAGACCTTCGAGGTCGCGCCGAGGCTCTTGAAGAACGCCGTCGAGCTGTTGGAGAACGCCGGCAGGTGCGTGAAGGCCTGGTTGATTCCCGGGGCCGCGACTTTCAGGTCGGTGAACGCGGGCGTCGTCTGGTCGGCGAAGCGCGCGAGCCTTTCCATCGACGGCCCGAGCTGCCTGAGGAATTGTGGGAACAGCGCCAGGTTGCGCGCGAGCGCGCCGCGGTTGCGCGCGGTGGCCTGGGCGACCGTGTTGCTCTGCACGATGAAGTCCCCGACCTTTTCGCGGACCGCAGCGAACGGCTTCAGCGCCTGGTCTGAGTCGACGGCGAGTTTCGCCAGCACGCGGTTCTCGCTGGAGAGGATCGCCAGCACGCGGTCGAGTTCCTGCAGCGCGGGGTTGGCGCGGCGAATCACCACGTTGAGGTCGCTGCCGCGGCCGGCCAAGCCGGCGCCGAGCTCGTTGATCAGGATCGTGAAGCGCTGGCGCTCGGGCAGCCGCGAGATGTCGCCGAGCAGGTCCACGTCGACGGGACTGTGCGTGTTCTGCACGGGCAGCAGGTACTGCCCCGAGCCTTCGTCGTGCTTGCCGATCTGCTTCAGCGCCGGCGGCAGCGGCGTGCCGGCGACGCGCGGTTGCGTCGGCAGGCAGTCGACGAACTTCTCGCCGATCAGCGCCTGCGGGCGGACCGTGCAGCTCGCGTCCGCGCGAAAGTCCTGAAAGCCCGGGTTGGAGATGTTCAGGACGACCGCGGCCTTGGCCTGCGGGGTCGCCGTGACCGAGCCGACCGTGCCGACCTTCACGCCGCCGATCTTGACGTTCTCACCTGAAATGATGTTCCCGGCGTCGTCGAAGATCGCGCGCACCGTATAGCTGCCGTTTGAGCCGCCCGCGGATGTGGACAGCAGCACGGCCGCGGCAATCGCGGCCACGGCGAAGAGGGCCGCGACCGCGGCCGCACCTCTCCTCCACCCGACGGTCTGCGTGCTCACCCTTTCCTTCCTTGACTCGAGACGAGCCGGGCGGCCCCGTCGCCTTAGCGAAGGGGCCGCCCGCTCAACTTCCTATGGCGAGTTTACGCCCCGCGAGGCGCGACTACGCCGTCCTTTACTGCTACTTGGGGGGACACGGAGCCTTGTACGTCTGGGTCACCGTTTCCGCGGGAATCCCGAATTCCCGTTCGCCCCCGTAGGAGCCGCCGAAGATCAGTTCGGCCTTGACCGGGAAGCCACCCTTCGGGCACTTCGTGGGCAACGTGCCGTAGGAGATCAGCTTCTTGCCCTTCTTGATCGCGGCGCCGACCTTGACGTTGATGTTTTTCGTCGAGGCCAGCGGGGCGCCGGGCACCGTCGCGATTGCCGGGACGGTCGTCTTCAGCTCCAGGCCGTACGGCGCCTGACCCGAGCTGACGTACGTACCGGAAGAGACGAATTCCAGCGATACCGGGCTGCTTCCCTGCACGTAGAACAGGAGCTCTTTGTTCGGGCCGAAGAATCCCTGCAGCTTTGCTTCCTCAGGGACACGTTCCGCGCCGAACGAGACTTCGCCGAGCGCGTTGCCCAGCGGGCTCGCGACCGAGCCTTTCGGACATCCGGCGGCTCCGGAGTTTTTCAGGGCGGCTTCCGTGCACGTCGGGAACCCTGCCGAGTTAATCTTCGCCCCAGCCGGCAGGAAGAAGTTCACTGCGGCCAGCGGCGGGATGCCACCTTCGGGCTTCGCGGCGCTGGCGCCGTAGCCGGAGCCGGAGATCACGAAGTTGGCTTCAAGCGCCGCCCCCACCCCTCCGTGCTTCGCGAGGATGTTGCCGGTGTGCGGGTATGTGCCGCCGCCCGGCTTGGGGATGGGCACGGCCTTCGCTTTGAAGGTGAACGTGGGGGGCGCGGCCGAAGCCACGGCCGGGAGGCCAAGTACGGCAAGTGAGCCGAGCAAGGCCAGACAGGT
This sequence comes from uncultured Solirubrobacteraceae bacterium, assembly GCA_963706615.1. Classification (GTDB taxonomy): domain Bacteria; phylum Actinomycetota; class Thermoleophilia; order Solirubrobacterales; family Solirubrobacteraceae; genus Palsa-744. The sequence goes on from OY970163.1 coordinate 682,136, forward strand.
GGATGCTCTGCGCATCAGTTTCTCTCCTCTGTTGATGGACAGGTCCGCCTCGATCCGGGTAGCTCCGGAACCATTGCCGGTCCGGCGATATCGAGATCCCCGGCAACTCACCGGGGAACAGTGGCGACTCTTCGGTCAACATTATCCATAGCCATGGGCGGCTGCAAGTGGGAACGGTCGCCGGAGCGGGCGTTTGCAGGCGATCTTGCAGAAGCAGGAACACCAGTGGCCGGCGCTGGGGCAGCGAGGGCCCCGCTGGGGCGGTCCTGCCCTCTTGGCCGCAAGCGACCGGCGCTGTGAGCCAACACTAAGCCTGCAGTCGAGCGTGAGTCTCAGCCGGCCGACAGCTCGAGCTCCGCGTCCTCGAAGCGCACGCCGACGGGCTCGAGCACGACCTGGCGCGGACCCTGCTCGACGCGGCCGGCGAGCAGCGCGGAGAGGCCCAGGCCCGCGGCGATCTCGACGATCGCCTCGCCGCTGCCCGCGCGGCAGTAAAGGGCATAGCCCGAGCCCATGTTGAACGTGGAGTAGGCGGCGTGCGCGTCCAGGCCGGCGCGCTCGGCGAGGAACGCGAGCACCTCGGGCACCGCGGGCAGGCGCTCGATGCGATAGGTCAGGGGCTTGGGCGGGCGCATCAGCTTAAGCAGGCCGTGACCGGTCACATGGCTGATGTACGTCAGGGCCAGGCCGCCCTCGAGCGCCGCCGCGACCAGCGGCGCGTACATCGCCGAAGGCGCCAGCAGGGCCTCGCCGAGCGTCGCCCCTGTGCCCAGGCGCGTTGCGTAGCCGTCGGGCAGGCGCTTGGCGAGCAGCCTGGCGAGCGATGCGCCGTTGGCGTGCAGCCCGCTGGACGCCACGAGCACGATCTCATCGCCGGGCGCCAGCTCGTCGCCGAGGATCGGCGCGCGCCCACGCGGCACGGCACCGACGGCGGCGCCGGCGAGCTCGATGTCCCGCTCCTCCACGAGCCCTGGCAGCGACGGGGACTCGCCTCCCCCCCACGCGCAGCCCGCGTCCTCGCAGGCCTGACGCCAGCCCTCCAGCAGCGCCGCGCCGCGCTCGGCGTCGCGGTACCACTCCGAGGCCCCCGTCGCGAAGTACGCGTTGACCACCAGCGGCAGGGCGCCCACGCAGCAGAGATCGTTGACGATCGCCGCGACAGTGTCGTAGGCGACCTCGGCGAAGCGGTTGATTCCCTGTTGCTCGAGCACATGGCGAGCGATGATCGACTTCGTGCCGAGGCCCTCGACGACGAATGCAAAAGCGCGCCCGTCGAGCTCGAACACGAACGCCGGCTCGCCCCGCGAGGCATCCAGCGCGCGCGCGCCGCGCGCCTGCATCAAACCGGACGTGGACAGCGCCTTGGCGATCGCCAGGCGCTTGCCCGCGTCGAGCGCGTCGTAGTCCACTCCCGCGTCGCGGTAGCTCGCCGGGGCGCCGTCGTCGCTCATCCGCTCAGCCTATGGCCTCTAGCACCAGCACACCCGCACGACGCTTACGCGCGCGCGAGGCGGCACGCGCCCAGTGTTGCTCACGTTGCTCACGCCGTGCGCGTCTGCGCGCGCCAGCACGAGCGCGAGCCGTGGCAGCGCTCGATGCGCATCAGCGAGCGGTGCAGCCGGCGGGCGTGCGCCGGCGAGAGGGCGCCGGCCAGGTTGTTCAGCTCGAACGGGTCGCGCCGCAGGTCGTAGTACTCGCGTTCGCCGGTGGCGTACTCGACGTACAGGCTGCGCTGTGAGCGCAGCGCCTCGTAGCTCGGCGGGTTGCCCGCGCCGCTCGCCGGCAGGTCCGGGTCGCCGTGGTCATAGACGCGCCCGTGGTGCTCGACGAGGATCTCCTTGCGCCACTGGCCCCGCTGCCCGCCGTGCAGCAGCGTGCCCAGGCTGTGGCCGTCGACGCTCGGCGGGACACGCGCGCCGGCGAGTTCCTCGAAGCTCGGGCACAGGTCGACGTTCTCGGTCATCTGGCTCATCGTGCGGCCGGCCGGAACGCCCGGCCCGGTGACGATCAGCGGGACGCGGATGTCGGTGTCGAAGGCTGTCAGCTTGCCCGGTCGCAGCCGGTGCTCGCCCATGTGCAGGCCGTTGTCGGAGCTGAACACGATGTACGTGTCGCGCGCGACACCGTCTGCTGCAAGGCGCGACTCGATCTCGGCGATCATCCGGTCGACCGCCTGCACGGCCTGTGCACGTTTGCGGAACTTGGCGTCGATCGCGGCGATCTGCACACGGCCCAGCGGCGCGAACGAGCTCAGCCACGCGGGCTCGTTGGCGCCGACCGTGTCGAACGCCGGCGTGCGCGGCGCGCGCAGGCCGGGGAAAGCGACCGAATCGCCGGGCGCCGGCGTGTACGGCGAATGCGGCGCGAACGTCGCGAGCTCGAGCATGAAGGGCCGGCGCTGCGCCGCCGAGCGATCGATGAACGAGAGACCCTTGCGCGCGAGCACGTCGGTCAGGTAGTCCGCGCGCCGATAGCCGTACGCGCGAACGCGGCCGTTGCTGTTCATGTGGTAGCCGTACTCGGGGTAGCCGTTCCCGGCGACGTCCCACTCGCTCCAGCCGGGCGGCACGTAGGGGCTGCGTCCGCCCTCTCGCGCGCCGGGCTTGTAGCCGTTGAGGTACTTGCCCATCAGCGCCGTGCGATAGCCCCGGCGCTGCAGCGCAACCGCGAACGTCTGCGCCTCCTCGCCGCGTTCGTGAAAGACGCGGTAGCCGCCTTCGGGCGGGCTGTTGTCGAACACCCGCGTGTCGTGCGGGAAGCGGCCGGTGAGGATCGAGGCGCGCGACGGACAGCACAGCGAGTCGGTGACGAAGTAGTTGCCGAAGGTCTCGCCCCGACGCTGCATCTGCACGACGTGCGGCATGTAGCGCACGAGGTTCCACGCGAGGTCGTCGGTCAGGACGAACACGATGTTCGGCCTGCCGCCGCTTGCCGGACCGCCGCGACCCGGGCGTGTCGCCGTCGAGTGCGCAGCGCTCGATCCCGCGCCGCCACCGCCGGCGTGCGCGCGCGAACCGCCGCCGCATCCGCCGAGCGCGATGATCAGCGCCGCGAGCGCCACCGGCAAGGCAAGCGCGAAGGACCGCGAATATCGCCGAGCGCGGCACAGCCGTCGATCGCCATGAAGGTTGTGCTCCGCCATCGGCGGAGCACACGGTAGCGACAGCAGCAGCGCCGGTACGCGCCGGTGCGGATCGTCGCCCACGCGCGCGGGAGAGTCGATATACACCCCTGTGTTCCGCCGGACCAAAGGAGAGACATGGACTTCCAGCCAAGCGAGCGGTGTTCTGAGTTCAAGGAGCGCCTGACGGCGTTCATGGATGAGCACGTCTACCCGGCGGAGGAGCCCTACGAGCGCCAGCTGCGCGACTCCGGCGACCCGCACCACCAGCCCGCGATCATGGAGGAGCTGAAGAAGCGCGCTCGCGAGGCCGGCCTGTGGAACATGTTCCTGCCCGACGAGCAGCACGGCGCCGGGCTGTCCAACAGCGACTACGCCCCGCTCGCGGAGATCCTCGGCCGCTCGCCGATCGCCTCCGAGGCCTGCAACTGCTCGGCGCCGGACACGGGCAACATGGAGGTGCTGCACCAGTTCGCCACCCCCGAGCAGAAGGAGCGCTGGCTGACGCCGCTGCTGGAAGGCGAGATCCGCTCGGCCTTCGCGATGACCGAGCCCGACGTGGCCAGCTCGGACGCGACGAACGTGCAGCTGCGCATCGAGCGCGACGGCGAGGACTACGTGCTCAACGGGCGCAAGTGGTGGACGTCCAACGCCCTGCACCCGCACTGCCGGATCATGATCGTGATGGGCAAGACCTCGCCCGACGCGCCCCCGCACAAACAGCAGAGCCAGATCCTCGTGCCGATCGACACCCCGGGAGTGACGATCATGCGCGGCCTGCCGGTGTTCGGCTACCAGGACCAGGAGGGCCATGCCGAAGTCGACTTCTCCGACGTGCGCGTGCCGGCGACGAACCTGATCGCCGGCGAGGGCGACGGCTTCATGATCGCCCAGGCGCGCCTGGGGCCGGGACGCATCCACCACTGCATGCGCGCGATCGGCGCCGCCGAGCGGGCGCTGGAGGCGATGTGCCGGCGCGCCGTCTCGCGCGTCACCTTCGGGCAGCCGATCGCCATGCGCGGCAACGTCCAGGACTGGATCGCCGAGTCGCGCATCGAAATCGAGATGGCGCGCCTGCTCACGTTGAAGGCGGCGTGGCTGATGGACACGGTCGGCAACCGTCACGCGCGCATCGAGATCTCGGCAATCAAGGTCGCCGCGCCGAACGTCGCGCTGAAGGTGCTCGACCGCGCGATCCAGGTGCACGGCGGCGGCGGCGTGTCCGACGACTTCGGGCTCGCCAGCGCATACGCCCACCTGCGCACGCTGCGCCTTGCCGACGGTCCCGACGAGGTGCACAAGCTGTCGATCGCCAGGCGCGAGCTCGCGCCCTACGTGCCGCGCGAGCGGTAGCCGGTGCGCGATACGGGGCGACTCGGCCATCCGGCCACCGCATCCGCATCGGTTGAGTAGACCCGGGCAAACCGGGGTATGTGGGCTGTATCCGACGTAACCTGCGGCCGCGGGTCGCTGAGGTCCGCGTGCGGGCCTGGTTCTACAGGGAGGTAGTCAGATGAGGGCTCGCATCGCCATGAGCAAGCACGTCCGCGCCGGCCTCGCAGGGTTGCTGGCGGTCGCGTCCTTCACCCTCGTCGCGCCGGCCGCGCAGGCCGCGTTCGGCGTCACAGAACCCGGCTTTGAAGCGGGTACCTGCAGCGTGCCCGAATGCGAATACTCGAGCCCCAAAGCGGCGTTCTTCACCAAGGCCGCCGGGCACCCGGAACGAGGTATTACGTCGGTCGAACTCAACGCCAAAGAAAACATCCTCAAACAGCGCGAACCGGAAGGCTCGCTGAAGCGACTGCGCGTCGACGTCCCGCCCGGCCTCGCCGCCAACCCGGAGGCTCTGCCCAAGTGCTCGCAGGCGGCCTTTCAAGCCGACACGTGTCCCGGCAACACTCAAGTCGGCGAAACCAAACTGACGGTCTTCGTTCTCGCCGCGGACACAAACGTCTCGGGCACCGTCTACAACCTCGAACCGTCCCGCGGGCTGCCGCTGGAGTTCGGCATCCACGTCAACGTCCCGGCCGTCGCCAACGAACACATCTTCCTCGAAGGACACGTCGATTGGAGCGGCGACTACCACGAGTGGTTCCAGATCGACAACATCTCCAAAGCGATCCCGATCCTCAAGTCCAAGCTGCTGTTCGACGGACGGGTGGGCGGCAACTTCCTCACGCTCCCCAGCGTCTGCTCGAGCAGCACGACCTCGCACGTGGAAGTCGAATCGTATGAAGGCCAGATCTCGCGTACCGACACTCACACGCCCGTCGGCGTCGAAGAATGCGACAAAGTGCCGTTCAAACCGATCACGTCGGTCATCCCCGAAGCCAACTCGGCGAGCTCGGACAAGCCCGACGGCGCTACGACCGTCGTCACCGTCCCGCAGAACGCCGAACCCAACGGGATCAACACGGCGGACATCAAAGACGCCCACGTGACGCTGCCCGAAGGCCTAACGCTGAACCCGTCGGCAGCCCATGGCCTGGAAGCGTGCACGGCCGCGCAGATCGGCATCGGCACGACCAATCCCGTGTCCTGCCCAGCGGGATCGCGCGTCGGCACGGTGACGATCGAAACCGACCTTCCGAAAGGCTCGCTGACGGGTCCGGTCTATCTCGGCAGCCCGAGCGGCGGGAAAATCACCGATCCGCCGTTCACGATCTATCTCGACGCGGAGACCAGCCTCGGCGTGTCCGTGCGCCTGCAGGGCCTGGTCACGCCCAACCCGAACACGGGCCGCCTGGAAGTCACCTTCGTGAACAACCCGCAGCTCCCGTTCAGCGAACTGCGCCTGACGCTCAACGGCGGCGAACACGCGCCGCTGGCCAACCCGCTGGGCTGCAGCGGCGTCACCGAATTCGCCTTCACCGCTTACACCGGCGCCGCGACCAACGGCTCGACGCCGTTCCAGGCCAGCGGCTGCCCCGGCTCCGCGCCGTTCTCGATCGGCCAGGGCACGACGAACACCTCGCCGAAAGCGGGCGCGTACACGAACTACACGTTCAGCCTCACGCGCGGCGAAGGCCAGCAGTATCTGTCGCGCTTGACGACGACCCTTCCCGCCGGGCTGGTCGGCGAAATCCCGAAGATCCCGCTGTGCGGCGAACCGCAGGCGCAGCAGGGCACGTGCTCGTCCGCCAGCCAGATCGGCACGGCGAGCGTCAATGCGGGCTCGGGCGACCCGTATCCGTTCAGCGGACCGGTGTACCTGACCGGGCCCTACAACGGAGCCCCCTACGGCCTGTCGATCCCCGTCAAGGCCGAAGCGGGGCCGTTCAACCTCGGCACGCTCGTGACGCGCGTGTCAATCGCCGTCGACCCGCACAGCGCGCGGGTGATCGCCGCGGCCACGCTGCCGACGATCTTCAAGGGCGTGCCACTGCGCCTGCGCAACATCAACGTGCTGGTCAATCATCCGAGCTTCCTATTCAACCCGACCAACTGCTCGGCGCTGTCGACCGACAGCTCGCTGACCTCGACGGGCAACGCCAGCCAGAACCTGTCGAGCCCGTTCTCGGTCAGCGAGTGCGGCTCGCTCGCGTTCACCCCCACGTTTGAAGCCGCCACGAGCGCGTCGACCAACCCGACAACTGCCAAAGCCAACGGCGCGAGCCTGCGCGTCAACCTGCTGCAGGGCGTGCACCAGGCGAACATCCGCTCGGTCGTCGCGTCGCTGCCCAAACAGCTTCCGTCGCGCCTTACGACGCTGCAGAAAGCCTGCCCGGAAGCGACGTACGCAGCGAACCCGTTCTCCTGCCCGCCGGGCTCGAAGGTCGGAATGGCGACCGTCTCCACGCCCGTCCTCCCCGACCAGCTGACCGGTCCCGCCTACCTCGTCTCACACGGCGGCGCGGCCTTTCCCGACCTCGACCTGCTGCTTGAAGGCGACGGCGTGCGCGTGATCCTCAACGGCAACACGCAGATCAAGAACGGCATCACCACCTCGACGTTCGCCTCGATCCCCGACGTGCCGGTGACCAGCTTCGTGCTCGACCTGCCGCAGGGAGCGAACTCGGCGCTCGCCGTCAACGGCGGGGCCTTCTGCACGCAGACCCTGACGATGCCGACGACGATCACCGCCCAGAGCGGCAAGGTGATCAAACAGGAAACGAACGTCGCTGTCTCCGGCTGCACCGGCGGCAAGGGCAAGACGAGGTTCAAGATCCTCAGCAAGAAGATCGCGCACAACAAGCTCGTGCTGCGCGTGCAGACGTTCGCGCCGGGTCGCGTGAGCGTCAAGAACCGCTACCTGCGCACGACCTACAAGCGCCTCGCCAAGGCGGGCAAGTTCACGATCAAGGTCCCGCTCTCGCGCAAGGGCGTCAAGGCTCAGCGCGCGCACAGGCTGAGGTTCAAGGCGCGCGTCGGCTTCCTGCCGAAGTCCAAAGCCGAAGCGATCTCGGCCGTGTTCGCCAGCATCGGCTTCAACCACAAGGCGAGCAAGAAGCACAAGCATTAGCCGCGTCGTCCGCCGTCGCCGTCCGCCGAGGCGCAGGCGACGGCGGCGGGCACGCTAGCCTCCCGCCCGGTGGCCGCCGCTGGACGTCTACTCCCGATGCTCGCGGTGCTCGCGGCGACCCTGAGCGCCGCAGCGGCGACGAGCGCGAGCGCCTCGGCGGCCGACGCGCGCAAGCCGCGCGCCGCCGCCTATCCCTCGCGCGCCGCGGTCGCGGCGGCGGTGCGTTACCTCGACGGACGCGCCGGGCGCACTTCGCTGGCGGTGCTCGACAGCCGCGGACGCATGGGCGGCGTGCACCTGCGCGAGCATTTCCGCAGCGCCAGCGTCGTCAAGGTGATGTTCTTGACCGCCTTCCTGCAGCATCTGGAGGCCGTTCATCGGCCGATCAGCGCGCTCGACAATGCGCTGCTCTACCCGATGATCCACATCTCCGACAACAACGCCGCGTCGGCCGTGCTGGCGCGCGTCGGTAACCCCGCCGTCGCGCGCGTGGCGCGCGAAGCGAGCATGCAGGACTACGCGCCGGGCGTCGGCTGGTGGGCCTACACGCAGACGTCCGCAGCCGACCAGGCGCGCTTCTTCGCGGCGCTCGCGCGGCTGATCCCGCACCGGTTCTGGCCATACGCGCGCGGACTGCTCGCGGGCATCGAGCCGTTGCAGAGCTGGGGCGTGCCCCAGATCGCTCGGCCTCGCTGGCAGGTCTTCTTCAAGACCGGCGCGCTGCCCTCGGAAGGGTTGTTCAACGAGACGGCGCGGCTGGAGCGTCCGGGCGTCACGTTCACGATCTCGGTCTTCACCACCGGCGACCCGTCGATGGCCTACGGCGAAGAAACGATTCGCGGCGTCGCCGAGGCGCTGCTCGCGGGGGATCCGCCGCACGCATAGCAGCGAGCGTGTCGCACGCGCTGGTGCGAAGGTGGAGAATGCGAAGGCAAGCATCGGGAGGAGGAGCCGTATGTCCGCGCCAGCAACCGCCGCGCGCCCAAAGGTCAAGTCTGCAAGACCGCTGTCGGTCGTGATCGTCGGCGCGGGCTTCGGCGGGATCGCCGCGGCGATCGAGCTCAAGCGCCACGGGATCGACGACATCAAGATCCTCGAGCGAGCGCCGGGCCTGGGCGGGACGTGGCACTACAACAGCTACCCCGGCGCCGCGTGCGACGTGCCGAGCCACCTGTACTCGTTCTCCTTCGCCCAGCGACGCGACTGGTCGCGGTTGTGCTCGCCCCAAGCGGAGATCCACGACTACCTGCACGACGTCGCGCGCAAACACGACGTCCAGCGCCACGTGCAATGCGATCGCACGGTCACCTCATGCGCGTGGGATGAGCGCGAGGCGCGCTGGCGCATCGAGACCGCCGAGGGCGACAGCTACGAGTCAGACGCGATCGTGCTCGCCACCGGCCAGCTGCACCAGGCGGCCCGTCCGGCGATCGAGGGAATCGAAACGTTCGCCGGGGACAGCTTCCATTCGGCGCAGTGGGACCACTCCTGCTCGCGGGCGGGCAAGCGCGTGGCGGTCGTCGGCACGGGTGCGAGCGCCGTGCAGTTCGTGCCCGAGATCGCACGCGAGGCGGCGCGGCTGACGGTCTTCCAGCGCACCGGCAACTGGATGCTCCCCCGGCGCAACCGCCGCTACCCAAGGGCCGTCAGGGCGGCGATCGAGCACGTGCCCGGCGTGCAGGAGTTCCGACGTAACTTCATGTTCCAGTACTGCGAGATGATCACGGCGGCGATCCGCCATCCGCGCACGATCGGGCGCCTCGTCGGCCTGCGCTCGGCGGCGTTCATGCGCTGGCAGCTGAAAGACCCCGAAGTGCGCCGCAAGGCCTGGCCGGACTACACGTTCGGCTGCAAGCGCGTGCTGTTCAGCTCGCACTACCTGCCCGCGCTGCAGCGGCCCAACGTCGAGCTCGTCACCGAGGCGATCGAGCGCGTCGTCCCCGAGGGCCTCGTGACGGCCGACGGGCGAGTGCACGAGGTCGACACGATCGTCTGGGGCACGGGCTTCAAGACCAACGACTTCATGTTCCCGATGCGCGTGCTCGGCTCGCGCGGCGGCGAGCTGAGCGAGGCGTGGGCGCACGGGGCGCACGCGCACCTCGGCATGACCGTGCCCGGCTTTCCCAACATGTTCGTGATGTACGGCCCGAACACGAACACCTCGGGCGGCTCGATCATCGTCTACCTCGAGGCGCAGGCGGCATACCTGCGCCAGGCGCTCGTCGCGCTGCGCACGCGCGGCGCGAGCGCGGTCGAGGTGCGCGCGGAGGTCGAGCGGGCCAGCGACCGCGCGCTGCAGTCGCGCTTCGCCGGGACGGCGTGGACGCGCTGCGATTCCTGGTATCGCGACGAGCGCGGCCGGATCGTCGCCAACTGGCCGGGCTACATGCGCGAGTACCTGCAGCAGACACAAACGCTGGATCAGAGCGAGTACCGCTTCGCGATGCCCCAGCCCAGCCGCGCGCCCGGCGAGCTCGCCGATGCGCCAACCGCTTGAGAGAGGATGCATCAGTGCACGACTACGTGATCATCGGGGCCGGCTCGGCAGGATGTGTGCTGGCAAACCGCCTGTCGGAGGACCCGTCGGCCCGCGTGCTGCTGCTCGAGGCGGGCAAGCGCGACCGCTCGATAAACATCAAGATCCCGGCGGCCTTCCCCAACCAGTTCCACACCAAGCTCGACTGGGACTACGCAACCGAGCCCGAGCCGCACGTCGACAACCGCTCGCTGTACATCCCGCGTGGCAAGAGCCTCGGCGGGTCGAGCTCGATGAACGCGATGCTCTACGTGCGCGGGCGCCCGCTCGACTACGACGCGTGGGAGGCGCAGGGCGCGCCGGGATGGGGCTATCGCGACGTGTTGCCGTACTTCGTCAAGTCCGAGGACAACGCGCGCGGCGCCTCGGAGTACCACGGCGCCGGCGGCCCGCTGCGCGTCTCCGAGCAGCGCTCGCCGCGAGCGATGGACAAGCGCCTGCTGGCCGCATGCCAGGCGGCCGGCATCCCGCAGATCGCCGACTACAACGGGCCCGAGCAGGACGGCGCTTCGATGTTCCAGGTGACGCAGCGAAACGGTCAGCGCTTCAGCGCCGCCGACGCCTTCCTGCGCCCGGCGCTGCAGCGCCCGAATCTGGAGGTGCGCACGAACGTCGCCGTCCTGGGCATCGAGCTGGAGGGCGACCGCGCGGTCGGCGTGCGCGTGCGCAAGGGGCGCCGCGGCGAGCAGGTGCTGCGCGCCGAGCGCGAGGTGCTGCTGTCGGCCGGGTCGATCAACTCGCCACAGCTCTTGCTGCTCTCGGGCATCGGTCCGGCCGACGAGCTGCGCGCCGCCGGCGTGCAGGCCCGCCACGACCTCCCGGGCGTCGGGCGCAACCTGCAGGATCACCCGTTCGTGACGGCGATCTGGGAGGTCTCGGACCCGACGACGCTGTACGGCGCCGACAAGCCCAAGGCGCTGGCCGAGTGGGTGCTGCGCCGCTCGGGCAAGCTCAGCTCGACGGTCGCCGAGGTCGTCGCCTTCACGCGCTCGCGCGGCGGGCTGGCGGCGGCGGACATCCAGTTCCACATGGGCGCCGCCTATTACGAAGACCACGGCGCCGAGACGTACGAGGGGCACTGCATGGTGATCGCCCCCGTGCTCGTCTCGCCCAAGGCGCGCGGGCAGGTGTGGCTGCGCTCGGCCGACCCGGCGGACAAGCCGCGCATCCTCACGAACACGCTGTCCGAGCCCGACGACGTGCAGTCGCTCGTCGCCGGCATGGCGCTGGCACGCGAGATCGCCGCGCAGTCGCCACTGCGCGAGACGCTCGTCTCCGAGCTCAAGCCGGGCACGGCGACGGTCGAGCGCGAGGACCTCGAAGCCGACCTGCGCCGGCGGCTGATGCTGATCTACCACCCGGTCGGCACCGCGCGCATGAGCGACACGCACGAGCAGGCGGTCGTCGATTCGCAGCTGCGCGTGCACGGACTGCAGGGCCTGCGCGTGATCGACGCGTCGGTCATGCCGCTGATCCCCGGCGGCAACACGAACGCGCCGACGATCATGATCGCCGAGCGCGGCGCCGACCTGATCCGCGGTCGCGTCGCCTCGCCGGCGCACAGCGCCGCCGCAGCGTGATGCCTGAGCGAGCGGGCCGCCATGGGCGAGCGAGCCACCGGCGGCGCCGCGCGGCTGAGGCGACGAGACCGGACGAATGACCATCGACCACCACCGCGAGGGCGACGGGCCGCCGTTGGTGCTGATCCACGGCATCGGCCTGCGCTGGCAGATCTGGCGGCCGGTCATCGCATCGCTCGCACGTGAGCACGAGGTGATCGCATGCGACTCGCCGGGCTTCGGCCAGTCGCCGCCGTTGGCGCGCGGGGTCACGCCAAGCATCTACGCCTACGCTGACGCGTTCGAGCGTTTCTTCGCCGACAGCGGCCTCGACCGCCCGCACGTCGCGGGCAACTCGATGGGCGGCGCGATCGCGCTCGAGCTCGCCCGCCGCGGTGCCGTCGCCTCGGCGACGGCGATCTCGCCGGCGGGCTTCTGGACGGCGGCCGAGCGGCGCTTCTGCCAGCTCTCGCTGGCGCCGCTGGCGCGAACGCCGCGCGCGGCTCGTCCGTTGCTGGAAGCGCTCACGCGAACGCCCGCGGGGCGCATCGCGCTGCTGTCACAGACGTTCGGGCGCCCGGCGCAGTTTCCGGCGGCCGAGGCGCTGGCGACGCTGCGCGGCGCGTGGGCGGCGCCGGCCTTCGACGAGGCGCTCGCCGCCTTCGACGACTTCGCCTTCGCGGCGCCCGAGCAGCTGGCGGGGGTGCCGCTGACGATCGCCTGGGGCAACCGCGACCGGCTGCTGCCATACCGCCTGCAGGCGCCGCGCGCTCGCGCACTGCTGCCGCAGGCCAAGCACGTGACGCTCGGCGCCGGCCACGTGCCGTTCTACGACGATCCGCCCGCCGTCGCCGAGACGATCCGCGCCGGCGCGAGCGAGGGCCGCATAGCCGACGTCGCCCGCTCGGTCGGCGCCGGCGCCTAGCTCGCCGCGGGAGGGCCATGTGTTTTCGTCGCCGGCTTGTCCAGGCGGCTCTGCCGCGCGTCGCGGCTGTCGGTCATACTGCCCGCATGGATTCCGCCGAGGCACGCGAGCTGTTGGCCGCAGAGCGCGAGCGCATCGAGCGCGCGCTGGCTGAGCTCACCCAGCCCGAGAGCGACCCGAACACCGACCCGGCAGACGCCGGCGACAACGCTCCGGAGCTGCTCGACGCCGAGGTGCAAGCTGGACTGGCGGCGCCGCTGCGCGAGGAGCTGGCGGCGATCGAGCGCGCCGAGGCGCGCTTGGCGCAAGGCGAGTACGGCCTGTCGGTGCAGAGCGGCGAGCCGATCCCCGACGGCCGACTGCGCAGCATCCCCTGGGCCGAGCGCACCGCCGAGGAGCAGGCGCGCTACGAGTCCGCGGGCGCCTAGCGCCGTAGAAGTCGCACGGGGCTGTCCTTTGGGCGCGGCCTCGTTCGTCGTTGAGACGAGCGTTCATATCATCGTGCCCGACTGCAACAGGAAGGACTTGCAATGACCCCCGGCGTAGCCCACAACGCCGCACGCGCGAAGAACTTCGCCCTCGCGCTGCTCGCGATGACGCAGTTCGTCGTGGTGATCGACGCGTCGATCGTCAACATCGCGCTCCCGTCGATCGGCCGCGCGCTGCACTTCCGCCAGGACGACCTGACATGGGTGGTCAACGCGTACACGCTGACGTTCGGCGGGTTTCTGCTGCTCGGCGGCCGCCTCGCCGACCTGATGGGGCGTCGCAGGATGTTCATGCTCGGGCTCGTCGTGTTCTCGCTGGCCTCGCTCGTCGGCGGCCTCGCGCAGTCCGAGGCGTGGCTGATCGTCGCCCGCGCCGTTCAGGGGCTGGGCGCGGCGATCGTCTCTCCTGCCGCGCTTTCGATCATCACGACGACGTTCGCCGAAGGCTCTGAGCGAAACCGCGCGCTCGGCGTGTGGGGCGCCGTCGCCGGAGCGGGCGGAGCGGCGGGCGTGCTGCTCGGCGGCGTGCTCACGAGCGGCCTGAGCTGGCGCTGGGTGCTGTTCGTCAACGTGCCGATCGGCGTGCTGTGCGCGTTCCTCGCGCCGCGGCTGCTGCAGGAGAGCCGCTCCGAGCAGGCCACGCGCAGCTTTGACATCCCCGGTGCCTTCGCCGTCACCGCCGGGCTGGCGCTGCTCGTCTACGCGCTCGTCGACGCCGTCAATGCCGGCTGGGGATCCGCGGAAACGCTGCTGGAGATCGGCGGTGCGCTCGTGCTGCTCGGCGCGTTCCTGGCGATCGAGCTGCGCTCGCGCGCGCCGCTGATGCCGTTCTCGATCTTCCGCCTACGCACGTTGCGCGGCGCTGACACGGTGGCCCTGCTGATCGGCATGTCGCTGTTCTCGATGTTCTTCTTCGTCTCGCTGTACATGCAGCAGGTGCTGCACTACTCCGCGCTGAAGGCCGGCCTCTCCTACCTGCCGCTGGCCATCGCGATCATCCTCTCCGCGGGTGCCGCGTCCGTCGCCGTCACGCGCTTTGGCTTCAAGCCCGTGCTCGTGGCCGGGCTGCTGTTCGTCGCCGCCGGCCTGTTCTGGTTCTCACAGGTGCCCGGCACCGGTGGGACGTTCGCGGCGAACGTGCTCGGCCCGTCGCTGCTCGCGGCGGTCGGCCTCGGCCTGTCGTTCGTGCCGGTGACGATCGCCGCCGTCACAGGAACTCGTCCGCACGAGGCGGGGCTGGCCTCGGGCCTTGTCAACACCGCGCAACAGGTCGGCGGCGCGCTCGGTCTGGCGATCCTCGCGACGGTCGCAAACAGCCGCACGCAGAGCGTTACGCAGGCCGGCCAGCACAACTTCGCGATCGCGCTCACCAAGGGCTTCGATCGCGCGTTCTTCGTCGGCGCGTGCTTCGCGCTCGTCGGCGCCGCGCTGACCGTCGTGCTGATCTCCTCGCGCGACAGCCGCGAGCACTCGCTGGCGGCGCGCAGCGAGGGGGCCGGCGAGACGCCTGTCGCCTCGCCCGCGGCTTAACCGGCACATCGCCGCCGCTTGCCGGCGGACGGGACACGGCGACGCGCGAGGCGGCGCACGGTACCGTCGCGGTGGCGATGAAAGCTCTGTCTCGGCGTCCGCGCATCACGATGCTCCTCTCGGCGCTGATCGCCGTGGGGACCGTCGTGGCGATCGCGGACTCGGACAGCCCGCGCGCGCTGTGGCGCACGTTCGCGCACATGCATCCGATCTGGCTGGCCGTGGCGCTGGGCTTCGAGCTGCTCTCCTACATCGGCTACGTGCTCGCCTACCGCGCGAGCGTCCTGGCCCCCGGCCAGCCGCGGCTGTCGCTGCTGCTCACGATCCGCCTCGTCGTAGCCGGCTTCGGCCCGTTCGTGCCGCTCGGCGGCTTCGCGTTCGACCGCCAGGCACTCAGCGCCGTGCGTCGCAATCGCCGCCAGGCGCGCCGGCAGGTGCTCGCGCTCGGCGTGATCGAGTACCTGCTGCTCGCGCCCGCGGCGCTCGTCTGCGCGCTGATCCTGCTGCTGGAGTCAAGCCGGGCCTCGCTGCTGCTCACGCTGCCGTGGGTCTTTGGCGTGCCCGCCGGCTTCGCGTTCGGCTGGTGGGCCACGCAGCCGCGCATCCTGCGCTACTTCCAGCGCTCGCACGGACGCGTGCGCCGCTGGATCGGCGAGCTGCTAGCCGGAGCGCAGGTCCTGCGGCGGGTCGTCAAACGCCCGCTCGAGCACCCGCTCGCGCTGCTCGGGATGGGCATCTACTGGGCCGCCGAGATCGCCTGCCTGGCTTTCGCGCTGCTCTGCTTCAGCGTCGAGCTGTCGACGCCGGCGCTCGTCGTCGCCTACGCCACCGGCTACGCCGCCAGCCGCCGCTCGCTGCCGCTCGGCGGAGCCGGCGTGACCGAGGTCCTGCTGACGCTCGCGCTGATCGCCGTCCACGTGCACCCCGCGCGCGCCCTGCTGTCGGTCGCCGCCTACCGGCTCGTCAACTTCCTTGCGCCGATGCTGCCGAGCCTGCTCGCGCACTCGTCGCTTGCGCCGATGATCGAGGAGCAGGCCGGGCGCGAGGAGGCCGAGGTGCGCAGCGGCTGACAACCCGCTGGCCCCGCCGCCGCCGACGCGCCCACCCCTGGGCGCTCTCGGAGGCTCAGCTCAGCTCGGCCGCTTGACAGCCTGCAGCGTGTAGCTGTGCGCCAGGCGCCACGGGCGCTCTGCGAGACGGAACTCGCCGTTGGGCAGCCTCTCGGTCTGACCGGGAAAGACGTCCCAGGGAACGCAGTCGTGCTCGACCAGGCCGGTGATCTGCAGGCCGCGCGAGAGCAGCGCCGATGCGACCTCCCCGAGCCCGTGGTTCCAGGAGTGCGTGGTCGAGCTGGCGAACGTCGCGTCGGTGCTGACATACGTGCCCTGCTCGTTGAACACGACCGCCTGCTCGCGCTCGAAGTACGGATAGTCGACCACCAGCAGACCGTCCGGGCGGGCGTCCTGCAGCGACCACAGCATCGGATGGCCCTCGCGGATGAACAGGCGCCCGTTCGCTGCGAGCAGCTCGGCGACGACCTGCGCCCAGCGCTCGATGTCGGGCAGCCAGCACAGCGCGCCGATCCCCGTGTAGACGAGATCGAAGCCCCCCGCGCCGAGGACCTCGACGGCGTCGTACACCTCGGACTGCACGAACTCCGCGTCGGCGTGCGTGGCCGAGGCGAGCCTGCGCGCCGCCTGCACGGCGGGCTCTGAGAAGTCCAGGCCGACCACCTTCGCGCCGAGCCGCGCGAGCGAAACGGTGTCCGTGCCGATGTGGCACTGCAGGTGCGCGGCGCGCATGCCGGACACGTCGCCGAGCAGCGGCGCGTCGAAGCGCACGACGTCGCTGATGAAGGCGCTGTCGCCGAGGAAGCGCTCGACGGCATAGTCCGGCGAGGCGACGTGCGCGGACACGCGCTCGTCCCAATTGGCGCGGTTGATCGAGCGGTAGTCGTCCACGTTCGCAGCTTCTCACAGCGTCGTCGAAGTGGCTCACCCGCCGGCGCCGCCGGCAGGCCGGCGGCGGGGCGGGCACGCCGGGGGCGCGGCGGGCACGCCGGTGGCGGCGCCGGGCTCAGTTGAGGATCTCGTCGAGCGAGCGGCCGCTGAGCACCGAGCTCGGGCGTTCGCCGACGACGTCCGATCCGGGCTGGGCGTCATCGTCGCGGCGCTTGATCAACAGCCACTGCGCCTTGGCGCCGGGGCGCGTGCGCTGCAGGGCGAAGCCGCCGCGCAGCTTCTCGCCGCGCAGCACGAACACGGCGTGACCGCGGTCGAGCGCCTGCGGCCACGCGACGCGCCCGCCCTGCTCGTAGGTGCCGCGATCCCACACGATCACCCCGCCACCTTCGAGCGCTCCCTCGAAGGAGTTGTGCTGCTTGTCGTGGTCGGGGACCTCAACGGCGAGGCGCTTTACCGCAGGATCGAGCGAGGGCCCCTTGGGGACCGCCCACGAGCGCATCACCCCGTCGACCTCCAGGCGCAGGTCGAAGTGGTGCGCGGTCGCCGCGTGCTCCTGCACGACGAACACGCCCGCGCTGACGCCGCGGATCGCGAACTGCTCATGGCCCTCGACCGAGACGCCGTCGATCGCCACCTCGGTGACGTGCGCCGGCGGCGGCCCTTCATGCAGGAACGTCGCGAGCTTCTCGACCGCCGGCCGCGTGCCCTCGGCGTGGACCTCGAGCGTACCGCCGTCGCCGTTTCGCACCCAACCGGTCGTCCCGAGCTCGGCCGCGCGCCGGACCGTAGCCTGGCGAAACCCCACGCCCTGCACGTCGCCGCGTACGACCGCGCGGATCGCGGCAGCTCCAGCCTCGTGCTCGGCGTTCACAAGGCCACCGGCCCGGGCGCCAGCACCTCGGAATCGTGGCCGGGGAGCACCCGGGCGCCGGCGTCGCGCAGCGCGCTCAGGCGGTCGGCGGAGCTTTCCTGCGCGGAGAAGTCGTCGGCGAAGCTCGGAAACCGCCGGTCGTCGAGCGTGCTCGCGAAGTGCGCGACGTCCACGCCGAGAATCAGCCGCTCGCTCACGCGCACCGACTGATGCCCGGGAGTGTGGCCGGGGGTCAGCAGCAGCTCGATCGATCCGTCGCCGAGCAGGTCGTGGTCGCCGTCTACGAGGACGACCTCGCGGTCGTCGGTTGCGTAGTCGCGCGGGAGAAAGAAGTTCCGCTGCACTGCAGCATCGTTGTGTCCGGCTTCCCATTCGCGCCGCTGGACGACCACGGGAATCGAGGCGGGAAGCAGCGCCAGGCCGCCGACGTGGTCGAAGTGCAGGTGCGTGAGCACGACTTTCGTGAGCGTGCTCACGTCGACCTGCTCGGTGATGTCCTGCTCCTGCTCCAGCTCGAACAGCGGCCGACCGTAGAAGGCCTGCGTGTCGCGGACGCCCTCCGGGTGCAACCCCGTGTCGATGAGGATCCGCTCGTCGCCGACCTCGATCAGATAGGCCGGGACGGGAAAGCGGATCTGACGTGCGGGATCTTCGCCCTGGCGCCAGACCACTGTCGGACTGGATATCCAACCTACGTTGAACCGCTCGATCTTCACGGCGCGCCTCCCTTACCCGTTGACCGGCCTGCCGATGCGCAGGTTATGCGCAGCGACTCCGCCGCGCCAGCGGAGTCGGGCTGCCGCGGCGTTATCGCCCGGCGGTCTCTCGCAGGGCGTGGCTGACGTCTCCGATGATGGGTGGTTACAGGCGTGCTCGGTGGATAGCGCGACAGCGCACGCAGGATACCGACAGAAGAAATCTTCTTGACAAACTTAGTTGTCAGTGAGAGGCTGCGCCTGTGCACGACGTCGCTGTCATCGAGGACCCGGCCGCCGCCGAGGCATCCCTGGATCCGATCCGCGGCCGCCTGCTCGCCGAGCTGGCCGAGCGCGGCTCCGCCAGCTCGCTCGCGGCGCGCGTCGGGCTCACCCGCCAGAAGGCGAACTACCACTTGCGGGCGCTCGAGCGCCACGGTCTGGTCGAGCTCGTCGAGGAGCGCCGCAAGGGCAACTGCACCGAGCGCGTGCTCCAGGCGACGGCCGCGTCATACGTGATCTCACCCAGCGCACTGCCGGCGGTCGCACCGGATCCGTCGCGTGAGCCCGACCAGCGCTCCGCGCGCTGGCTGCTCGCGGTCGCGGGGCGCATGGTGCGCGAGGTCGGTGAGCTGATCACGGGGGCGAGCGCGGCCGGCAAGCCGCTCGCGACCCTCGGGATCGACAGCGAGGTGCGGTTCGCGTCCGCCAAGGACCGGGCCGCGTTCGCCGGCGAGCTGGCAGACGCGGTCAACGGCCTGGCCGCGAAGTACCACGACGAGGCCGCCCCCGGCGGTCGTCCGCACCGGTTCGTCGTCGCACTGCATCCCACCATCACGAACGACAAGGAGTCCCCGTCATGAGCCGTCCATTCGAGATCACTCGCGAGGTCGACCTGCCCGCCGCCCCGGACGACGTCTGGACGGCGATCACCGCCGATACCGCGGCCTGGCAGTTCCCGACGGGGATGGAGATCCCCGTCGGCGCCGCGCCGCCCGAGGGCGGCCCGGTCACGACCTGGGACCCGCCGCGCCGCCTCGTGATCCGCATGGAATCGCCGGACGGGACGTTCAACGCCCTCGACTACGCGATCGAGGCCCGCGAGGGAGGCACGGCGCACCTGCGCTACGTCCACAGCGGGATCCTCGCCGACGAGTGGGAGGACCAGTACGACGCGATCGACGGCCACACGGACTTCTACCTCCACACGCTCGGGCAGTATCTCGAGCACTTCAACGGCCGCCAGGTCACCTATGTCGGCCAGCCGTCGTCGGGCATCGAGGGACCCGAGGCCGCGGGAACGCCCGAGGCGCTGGACACGCTGCGCGCCGCACTTGGCCTTTCCTCGGACGCGGCCGTCGGCGACGCGGTCCACGCGTCGCTCGGCGACGCAGGCGCGCTCGACGGCGTCATCGACTACTCGACGCCGCAGTTCCTCGGCGTCCGTACCGCAGACGGCCTTTACCGCTTCTTCGGGCGCAATCACTTCGGCGGCGTCGTCGGAATGAGCGCGCACCTGTTCGTCGCCGGCGTAGACGCGGCGGCGCGCGAGGCCGCGCTCAAGGCATGGCTGGACGGGGTGTACGCGTAGCGAGGACGACGACCCCGAGCCGGTCAGGCCCCGAACCAGCGTGCCCGGCGAGTGGCGCCAAAACGCTCCTTCTCAGCCACCAGCGCGACCGACGGCTCGTTGAAAGTGCCCGTTTTCGTGGGCCCCGAGAGGAAGTCGATGTCCACGCTGCCGATCCGCCCCTCGCCGACTCGATGTAACAGGTGCCCCGCCCGAGGTGACGCTCGGGCGACTCGCCGCCGCGCAGCTCGGCGATCAGCGTCTGCGCGACCACGCGCGCTGCGCCCTCGGCGAACACGCCGGCCTTGGGCACGCCGGCTGTCGCCACGTCGCCGACCGCGTATACGCCGGGAAAGGGCGTCTGCAGCGTGGCCGAGTCCACCGGGATTTAGCCGTCCTCGGTCATGCCGCTGGCGATAACCACATCCGGGGCGCGGTGCTCCGTCGGTGGCCTGGGGCCGGCCTGGGCGGAGTAGGCGAAGATCGTGAGTCCTGTGTCGGCTGCGAGCCCATCCTCCCACGCTGAGGGGGAGATCGCCGACGACGAGGTGGCGGAGGGCGCCGGAGCGCGCGGCTGCGCAGCCTGAGAACAAGTCAAAGGAGAATCAAATGAAAATCACCAAGAACTCCCTAGAGACGACCGCAGGCCCAGCCGATTGGTTCACCGGCTCGGTCTTCATAGACACGGTCGCCGCACCCTCGGAGCCATCCCGCGTTGCCGGCGCCAGCGTCCATTTCACGCCGGGCGCACGGACCGCATGGCACACCCACCCCAATGGCCAGACGATCTGGGTCACAGAGGGGCTTGGCCGCTGTCAGCGACAGGGCGGCCCGATCGAGATCATCCGGCCCGGTGACCGGGTGTTCTTCGAGCCCAGCGAGAACCACTGGCACGGCGCGGCCCCCGACCGCTTCATGACCCATCTGGCAACGCAGCAAGTCGACGATCAGGGCAGCGCTGCGACGTGGGGCGAGCACGTGACCAACGATCAGTACCGCGCGTCCCACTGAGCCGCGGCCTACGCCCGCTTCTTGACCAGCGCTCGACCTACCAGCTCGGACAATCGAGACGGTGGTACGGAGGCATGCAAATCCGGCCGTGGGCCGCGTGAGGCTGATAGATCCGGGCCTGCGGCGATGAGTTCGGCGTCGAGCGCCAGTCCTAAGTACGAGCGTCAACACCAAAGGAGGTAGCCATGCAGGACTACAAGATTGGAACCCGCGAGGAATGGCAGGCAGCTCGCGATGAGCTTGCCAAGCTCGAGGCCGAGCACTCAAAGCTCGGCCAGAAGGCGACCGAACAGCGGCGCCGGCTTCCCTGGGTTCCGGTGGAGAAGGAGTACCAATTCGACACCGAGGACGGGAAGAAGACGCTAGCCGAACTGTTCGACGGGCGCTCGCAGCTGCTCGCCTACAACATCATGTTCGGGCCCGATTACGAGCTCGGCGCGTGCCCCGGCTGTTCGAACCTCGGAGATGAGCTCGACGGCACGCGCGTGCATCTTAACCACCGCGACGTGACGCTGATCTGCTTCTCGCGCGCGCCGATCGATCGGCTGATCGCCTACAAGGAGCGGATGGGTTGGCAGTTTCCCTACGTCTCGACCTATGAAACCGAGTTTCCGTTCGACTTCGGGCTGGCTCTGACGCCCGAGCGGGCGCAGGAGATCCCCGAGGTCAAGGCGATGATCGACTCCCCTCCCGAGTGGCTCGAGGACTGGGGACGACAGATCGGAGCCAAGCTCGAGGACGGCCTGCGCGAGGGCCCGAGCTTCATCGCCTTTGCGCGCGAGAACGGCAGCGTCTACCACACCTATACGGTGATGGCGCCCGATCGATTCGTCGCGCCGTACAACTCGTTCCTGCTCGAGCGAACGCCGAAGGATGCGCCCGAGGAGCCACGAGCCTGGCGCAAGGACGAGTACCCAGACTGATCGCGGTAGCTCGAGATCGAGGGAGCGCAATGAGGTAGCCGATCTACGTCGGCTGCACGCTCCATTCCATCTGGACGACACGGGTGGTGGTTCGTGGCCGGGAACTGACTAGGTCACAACGTGGGCGGCGGACACGCAACCGCTGGTTGCTACTCTGACGACGCACGTCTCGCAACCATCGGTTGCACATCAACGGAAGGGAGCCGGAATGGCCGCTGACAGCGTCGGACGAGAGATCCTGATCGAGGCGAGCCCGGAGGTTGTCTGGGGTGTGATAACCGAGCCCGAGCAGATCAGCCGCTGGTTCAGCGACGCGGCGGAGGTTGAGGGGCGCGCCGGTGTGGATGGCACGCTCACGTGGAGACCCGGAGGCCGCGGCGGAGACAAGGAGTTCGACACCATCGTGCCGATTCGGGTCGTGGAGGCCGAGCCGTTCCGCCGTTTCTCCTTCCGCTGGAGCCATCCGCAGGGCACGGAACCGAATGAGAGCAACTCGGCGCTGGTCGAGTTCAGCCTCATCGAGGAGGCCGGCCGGACGCGGCTGAGGGTGCTCGAGAGCGGCATCTGCTCTGCGACGCATGACGAGGAGGAGAAGGCCCGGTACCTCGAGGAGCACGAACACGGCTGGGACAAGCATCTCGGCGAACTGCTCGACTACGTGGCCTCCAAGCCACGCGGGCGGATGCCTTGATGGCCACCGCGGTCGCCGTGGACGACGCTCTGTGGGCGGCGGTGGCCGACCCCACGCGCCGGCGTGTGCTCGACACGCTGCTCGAGCACGGCGAGGCGACCACGACGACGCTCGCGGAGGGGCTGCCGGTCACCCGACAGGCTGTCGCCAAGCACTTGGTCGTGCTGAACCGTGTCGGCTTGGTGGCAGGCCGGCGACGCGGCCGGGAAGTTCGCTACGCGGTCCGGCCCGAGCGGCTGGACGATGCCGCCGAAGCGATGGCTCGCGTGGCCGCGCAGTGGGACGGGCGCCTGGCAAGGATCAAGCGGCTCGCCGAGTCCGTACAGGCCGAAGCCGAAACCGATTTCCAACACCGACAAGGGAGAAAGCAATGACCGATCACAGGACTGGGACTCATGAGGAGTGGCTTTCGGCACGGCTCGAGCTGCTCGACGCCGAGAAGGAGCTGACGCGGCGCGGCGATGAGCTGGCTCAGCTACGACAGGACCTGCCGTGGGTCCCGATCGACAAGGAGTACCGCTTCGAGACGGATGAGGGAACTGCGTCGCTCGCCGACCTCTTCAGAGGGCGCTCGCAGCTGCTCGTCTACCACTTCATGTTCGGCCCAGACTTCACTGCCGGGTGTCCGTCCTGCTCCGCGATCGCGGACGGTTTCTCCGGTTCGGTGGTCCACCTGGCCAATCACGACGTCGCGTTCACGGCGGTGTCACGGGCCCCTCTGGCGAAGCTGCAGGACTACAAGCGGCGGATGGGTTGGAGCTTTCCGTGGGCGTCTTCGTTCGAGAGCGACTTCAACTACGACTTCCAGGCGGGTCACACCGAGGAGCAGAGCGAGACCGGGGCGGTTGAGTACAACTTTCGTGCGGTGGCCTCCCGGCCGCCCGAGGCCGGCGCGGCGAATCCCGTGCTAACCGAGATCGCGGCGAGCGCCGGAGTGGACCCAGCGACATTCACGCGCGAGAAACCCGGCGTGAGTGCGTTCGCGCTTCAGGATGGTGTCGCCTACCACACCTACTCGGCCTACGCCCGCGGGCTGGACGGCCTCTGGGGCATGTACCAATGGCTCGACCGCGCGCCACTCGGCCGCAACGAGAGCGGCTTCTGGTGGCGCCGCCACGACGAGTACGAAGGAGGTTGAGCGGTGGCCATGTCACTGGGTGAGAAGACCATGAGCAACTCCTCCGGCGCAGTCGGAGCCGTCATGAGTGCGACCGACCGGGCGGGCGGTGTCGCTCGCTGCTCGCCGTTTACGGCGGTGCGCACTGAGCTCCGGATCGTCGCCGCGCTGCTCGCCGCGGCGGGTTTGGCGTGGTGGTTCACAACAGAGCGGATGGCGGGGATGGACGCAGGACCAGGGACCGCCCTCGGTTCCGTGGGCTGGTTCACGGGCGTTTGGGCGACGATGATGGCGGCGATGATGCTGCCGTCGTTCGCGCCGACGGCAGCCGTCTTTGCTGTGTTGGCGCGACGCGAGCTCAGCCGGGTTCTGCTGTTCGCCGGCGGCTATCTGCTCGTCTGGAGTGTTGCAGGCATCGGCGCCTACGGCCTGTTCGAGCTTGGAAAGAGCCTGTTCGCCGGCTCGCTGGCCTGGCACAGCGGCGGCCGTTGGGTCGCGGCGGGCGTTCTGGCCCTCGCCGCGCTCTACCAGTTGACCCCGCTCAAGCGCGCTTCTCTCTCGAGATGCCGCGAACCGCTGCGGTTCTTGGACACTTCGAGGCAGAGCACGCGACAAGGCGCCTTTGTCGTGGGCCTGCGCAACGGGCGATGGTGCCTCGCATGTTCGTGGGCCCTGATGGCAGCGCTGTTCGCGCTCGGCGTGATGAGCCTCGCCTGGATGGGACTGATCGCCGTGCTCGTCGCGCTCGAGAAGATCGGACCCTGGGGACGCGGCGCAAGGTTGGCGACCGCGGGCATCCTGGTCGTGCTCGCGGCCGCGATTCTCGCCGTGCCCCACGAGGTCCCGGCGTTCGTCGTTCCGGGCTCGCCCGCCTCACCCCACATGATGAAGGCGATGCGGTAGGGCGCTCTCCACTGCTTGAAGAGAGCGCGTGCCGCGATCCGGGGCCAATAACCAGCCCCGGCGAATCCGTCACCCTCGGCGGACGCGCACGATCAGCTCGGTCAGCGTCGCATCGATATGCGCGCGTCGCCGTCGGGCGGATGACCGAGCGCGCGACGCTGCTCGGCGGCGACGAAGACGCTGGTGTCGGCGAGATAGCCGCTCGTCACGCGATCATGTCGCCGGTCGTCAACCCAACGTCGAAGTTGGCCGCGTCGGAGGAGATGTCGAGCTCCTCGGCAAGTCGACCAATAGCGACTAGATCCGCCAGCAGCAACTCGCTCGGCCGCCGCTCGCTGCGCAGCCTTCGCGGAACGATGTCGGCCACCGGCCTGCCGTGCACAGTCAGCACGACCGGCTCGCCGTTCTCGACGGCGGCGATCACTCGGCCCGTGTGGTTTCGCAGCTCGCGAACTGACACGTCCATGGCGTAGCACACTAATGGCCTGTTGGCCCTAAGGTCGGATGAGCGGCTTGTCGATCCGATCATCATGGCATTCGATCCGAGCGGCCTAGCCGGTCACTCCGGGATGCCGGGCGGCCCGACGATGTCGATCCCGAAGCTCGCTGCGACCGATGCGACCCGCTCCAAGTCGGGCGCCTCGGTAGGGGCGGGAGGGATCTCCAGTCGCGCGGCCGGCTCAGAGAGCGTGCGGGTGAAGCCCTCGAAGCCTGCTGGATCGACGACCAGGAGAAACCGCGCACTCTCCGAGCTGACGACGAACGTGTGGGGGACGTCCTGTGGTCCATAGACGAACGAGCCGGCCGGCGCAACGATGGTCTCGCCGCCCACCCACAGGGTCAGCTCTCCGTCGATGACATAGAACCACTCGTCCTCGCGGTGGTGGATGTGCAGCGGCGAGCCCGACCCACGCGGGGCGAGATTCTCGGTCACCGCGACTCGGCCGCTCGTCTGCTCGCCTGAGGCCTTGATCGTGGTGAGGCCGCCGAAGAACCACAGCGCCTCCCCCTCCCCCGGTCCCAGTGAGATCGGAGCGCTTGCGCTTGAAGTCTCGGGTGTCATCTTCGTTTCTCCTTAGTCGAATTGCAGGGCTGATCCGATAGTGCCGCCGCCGCCGCGATCGCACAATCCCCCGCGCGCGGGGATCTTTCGTGCGCCGGCGGAGCGCTGTACCGTGGGGCGATGGCGGCAGCGCGGATCCTCGACGAGATCGCGGCCCTCGCCGCCCGCGGGCTGCCTCGCGAGCAGTTCTTCGCCGAGCTTGCGCCCCGCCTGCGGCGGGTGATCGACAGTGACGCGACCTGCTGGCACACCCTTGACCCCTACACCCGTCTCATGACGAGCGACGCCCCCGCGGAGCTAATCGAGCGCGGCGTCTACACCGCGGAGGCGGCGCCATCGGCCGGCGAGCTGATGGCGCGCAGCGAGTATTTGATCGAGGATTTCAACACGTTCGCGAGCCTCTCCGGTCGACGCGTCCCGGTTAGCTCACTCGATCGGGCGACTCGAGGCCGACCGGAGCGCAGCACCCGGTATCGCGAGCTCCTCGTGCCCTCCGGCATCCCACACGAGCTGCGAGCAGCCTTCGTCATTCGCGGTCGAGCGTGGGGCGCGGTGCACATCGCCCGCCGCGAGAGCTCAGGGCCGTTCACCGATGCCGACGCGAAGATGCTCGCGCGGGTGACGACCGCGATCGCGCACGCCATTCGCGGGTCGCTGCGCTTCGACGCCGCCCGGCGCGGGGACCATCCCGAGGCACCCGGACTGGTCGTCCTCGACGCGAACAATGCGGTCGAGCTCGTGACGCCACCCGCTCACGAGCTTCTCGCCGCCATGCGCGACCGCGTGAGCGTCTACTCAGACGCAGCGCCGCCTCCAGCCCTGCTCGGACTCGCCTCGTTCGTGCGCGGCGACCGACACCATGCGGCTCCAAGGAGCAACCAGGTCACTGTCCCGAGCCCGATCGGCTGGATCACGCTGCATGCCTCGCTTCCCGACGGGCCACGGGCTGGCCGGGTGGCCGTCGTCCTCGAGCGCGCGACCGGGCCGCAGTCGGCCACGCTACGCCTCGAGGTGAACGGCGTGACTTCCCGCGAGCGTGAGGTCGCGACCCTGCTGGCCCGCGGACTCAGCAACGCCGAGATCGCGGAGACCCTCGTGCTATCGCCCCACACGGTTCAGGATCACATCAAGAGTCTCTACGAGAAGCTAGGGGTCGGCTCGCGGCAGGAGCTCGTCGCCCGCGTGTTCCTCGACGAATATCTCCCCGAGGTCGTCGTTCAGACGCCGATCACCTCGCATGGGCGCTTCGAGGTCAACCATCATGGCGATGGTCCGAAGCCCGAGCGGGCGTGATCGACACTCGCCTATCGCTGACAGCTGTCGATGGATAGGCCGTACGTTACGAAAACCCGTGACCGTGCGCGCGCAGATGCTGAGCCTGTGTAGAGCTGATGCTGGTGGCTGAGGACGAGAGGGTGCGGGATGCCCGCGACTACCGGTCGTCGCGCGTGGCACGCAGCTCATGGAGCATCGCGTCGCGACGACCCCGCCTGCGCTCGGCCTTCTTCGCCGACGACAGCTTGTGCGGCTTGCACAGCAGACAGCCGGCGCGACGCTGCTTGGGTCGCCTTCGCTTGTGATTGGCCATGCGTCCACGATGGTAGACATTCGTCTGCGGTCTCCGCTGGATGGCGCTCACCCACTGGCCCATCCCAAGCCCCGGTCATGATGGCAAGGTGCCCAGGATCAGCTTCTTCTACGGCATCGCGATCTCAATGTATTTCTACGATCACGAGCCGCCCCATTTCCATGCCCAATACGCCGAGCACCACGCAGTGATCGCGATCGGGAGCGGCGAGGTGCTGGTCGGT
The DNA here is from genome assembly GCA_963706615.1 of uncultured Solirubrobacteraceae bacterium. Lineage (GTDB taxonomy): Bacteria > Actinomycetota > Thermoleophilia > Solirubrobacterales > Solirubrobacteraceae > Palsa-744. The sequence goes on from OY970163.1 coordinate 709,376, forward strand.
GATCTTCCGACCCGCGCGCTCAGACTCGTGGCGGAGTGGGCCAATCTGCACCGCGGCGAGCTCGAAACAGACTGGGCGCGCGCAAAGGGTGGCGGCACCCCTGAGCCAATCGACCCGCTGCCGTAAAATGAGGCGATGGACTTCGTAAGGGTCACATCCGCACAAGTGCTTGGGCACTACCGGCTGAGGGTCGACTTCAGCGATGGCAGCTCGCGTGATGTCGATCTCACCGGAGAGTTGCACGGCCCTGTGTTCGAGCCACTCGCCGACCCCGACTTCTTTGCGCAGGTCCGCGTGGACGACGGGCTGGGGACCGTTGTGTGGCCCAACGGTGCGGACCTCGACCCGCTCGTCTTGCACGGCGACTTCGAGCCGGCCTCACACTTCGTTCATCGCTGATCGGCCGCCCGCGGTCGGCTGCGAGCACGGGGCACTGCAGACAATTATCAGTGGAGACGGTGGGAATCGAACCCACGTCCGCGATCGCGTGAGAATGGCTTCTACGAGCGTATCCGGCGCTCTGGTCTCGTCCCTCGCTCGCCACGCCGGCGGGGTTGCGGGGGACCAGCCTCCTTGAGATTCCCCGGATTGGCGAAGGCGGACCGCACCGGGTGAGCCTGCTTTCTGATCCCGGCCTTCCCCGCCGCAGGCAAGCGGGGCCCGAGACCTCACTCGCCTAGTGTTAGCTAGGCAGCGAGGGCGTACTCGTGAGAGTCCGCACTTATGGTTTTCCCGGGTGTTTTACGAGGCCGCCCGGGACCTCGACTCGCCACCATCCTCACGAGCCGACCACGTCGAAGCCTGTCGTCCCCGAGGATGTGCTGCACATTCAGTCTAGCTGCGACAGAGAACAAAAACGACGCGGTCCCGGGCCGCTTGAGGAACCTACTCCGTCCGGCCCGAGGACCGTTCTTCGTGGGTGGCGCGGCCTCACACCTCAGTGGCCTCGCTCTTTGCGGCTCGGTTCCGCGTCTGGATTCAAAGTAGCTCCGCCGCGCGGCCGACGCAAGGCCCTCTCGCCGTACATCCCGCAGTTTCCAGAAAAAAGACCGAGCCAATGCCGCGACCCTCGTCGAACACCCGCCGCGATGGCGTGTTGGCCGCTGCGGCACGGCCGCACACGAGCGTTCGATCGTTAGGCGACGCTTAAGGCTGCTGCCACAATGGAGTCATGGAAAGTGGCGACTTCTCGGTGCATCCGGCTGTGCCTGCGCTGCCTGGCAGCGCGCAGACGCCGACGCCCGCACCCGCTGACGAGAACCCGTTCGGCGCGCCTCCGCGCCGGCGCGCCCCGGCGCAGGGTCTGCGCAAGCGCATCGGCAGCGCACTGGCAGCGCTCATCGCGCTGGGAGCCAAGTTCTTCGCGACGATCAAGGGCGCGCTGCTGCTGCTACCGAAGGTCAAGCTGCTGACGACGGCCGGGACGGCGCTCGTGTCGGTCGCCGCCTACTCGCTGTGGTGGGGCTGGACGTTCGCCTTCGGCTTCGTCGTGCTGCTGTTCGTTCACGAGATGGGGCACGTTATCCAACTGCGTCGAGAAGGCGTCAAGGCGACGGCGCCCATGTTCATCCCGTTTCTCGGCGCTGCGGTCGTGATGAAGTCGATGCCCGACGACGCGCTCGCCGAGGCCCGCGTCGGGCTCGCCGGACCGATCCTCGGCACGGCCGGCGCTGCGGTCTGCCTGGCGATCGCCGAGGCGACCAACAGCGACATGCTGCGAGCGCTTGCCTACGTCGGCTTCTTCCTCAACCTGATCAACCTGATTCCCGTCGTGCCCTTCGACGGCGGACGCGCGATGGCTGCGATGTCGCCTTGGCTGTGGTTCGTCGGGTTGGGCGCGCTCGTCGCGCTGCTGCTGCTCGTCGGCAATCCGTTCCTCTTGATCTTCATCGCTTTTGCCGTCATGGAGACGTACCGGCGCTGGGAACAGCGCAGAAAGGGCACGCTCGCAGACGCGGCCTACTACCGCGTCTCATTCCGCAACCGGCTGCTCGTCGGGGCCGTGTACATCGGCCTGATCGTCGCGCTTGCGCTGGGGATGCACGAGGCGCACGTGCTGTCCTCCGCGGGACACAGCTTCCGCGCGATCTAGCGTCAGCGCTGCGCTTCGCGCACGCCCCGTTCCATGTCGCGCTTGGTCTCGCGCTCGCGCAGCGTCTGGCGCTTGTCGTACAGGTCCTTGCCGCGAGCGAGCGCGATCTCGGTCTTCGCGTGCGCACCGGAGAAGTAGATGCGCGTGGGCACGAGCGTCAGCCCGCGCTCGGAGGCGCGCGCAGCGATGCGGTCCAGCTCGCGGCGGTGCAGCAGCAGCTTGCGCGGGCGCTCGGGATCGTGGTTCTCGCGCGAGGCCGGCGCATATGGCGGGATGTGCACCGAATGCAGCCACAGCTCGCCGTCGCGGATCGCCGCGTAGCCGTCCTTCAGCTGGGCGCCGGACTCGCGCAGCGCCTTGACCTCGGTTCCCTCCAGCGCCATGCCGCACTCCACGCGCTCGAGCAGCTCGTAGCGGTGCGACGCGTAGCGATTGGACGCCACGTCGCCTGCACCGATCTTGCGCTTGCCTTTGCTTTTCGCCATCGTCTGTCGAGCCTAGCCGTCCGCGGGCTGCTCGACGACGGGCAGCAGGTCCACGCGCCCGCGCGGGGTGTCCACGCGCGCCACGCGCACGACGACCGGGTCGCCCAGGCGCAACGTCGTGCCCGTGCGCTCGCCGCGCAGGATCGTGCCCTGCTCGTTGACCTCCCACCAGTCGCGCTCGCCCGACGGCGTGTGCATGTTGCGCACCGCGAGCATGCCCTCGTAGACCGGCTCGGCCGTGTTCGCGGCGGCGCGCTCATTCGCGGCGGCGCCGAACGCCACAAAAGCTCCGGCTGAGATGAGCCCGACGACTTCACCTGCGAACTGCTGCTCCCAGCCCTGCTCGTACAGGCGCCGCTCGAGGTGAAAGCAGCTCGCGACGTCGTCGGCGTCGCGCTCGATCTTCATCGCGTCGCGCTCGCGTTCGGACGTCCACGCTCCCAGCTGGGCGAGCTCGCCGCCGCGCGGAGCGGCCTCGCCGCCGCCGACCGCCGAGAGCAGCGCGCGGTGGCAGACGAGATCTGGATAGCGGCGAATCGGCGAGGTGAAGTGGCAGTAGCTGCGTGAGCGCAGCCCCGCGTGGCCGAGGTTCTTGGGCGAGTAGTAGGCCTGCTTGAGCGAGCGCAGGATGAGCGAGTTCAGCGCGCGCCCGCCGCGGCCGCTGCGGCGCACGTGCTCCTCTACGCGCTGGGAGATCGCCCCGAGCAGCTCGGCGGCCTGCGAGGAGGACATGCGCTTGGGCAGCGGCGGCGTGGGCACGTCAAGCGACGCGAGCTGCGCGACGAGGCGTTCCACGCGCTCCTGTTCGGGGCGCTCGTGCACGCGATACAGGCACGGGACGCGCTGGCGCGCCAGCAGCGCGGCGACCGCCTCGTTGGTGGCGATCATCAGGTGCTCGATCAGGCGGTGGGACTCGGTCTGCCTGCGCGCGCGGATCTCGGCGATGTCGCCGCGCTCGTCGAAGACGAACTCCGGCTCCTCGGAGTCCACCGCCAGCGCCCCGCGCTGCTCGCGCGCGCTCTGCAGCGCCGCGGCCGCGACGCGCGCCGCCGCCAGCGGCTGCGCCCAGGGCTCCTCAGGACGCTCCTCGCCGGCGAAGATGCGGTCGACGCGCTCGTAGTCCAGGCGCTCGTCGGAGCGGATCACCGAGCGGTAGAACTCCGCGGCGGCGACCTCCGCGCCGTGCAGCTCGAGCTCGGCCGTCACCGCCAGGCGCTCGCGCGCCGGGACGAGCGAGCAGGCGTCGTTGGACAGCGCCTGCGGCAGCATCGGCTCGACTGCGCCGGGGACGTACACGCTCGTCGCGCGCTCGCGCGCCTGCACGTCGACCGGCGACCCCTCCGGCACGTAGGCGCTCACGTCGGCGATGTGCACCCACACGCGCGTGCCCCCGCCCGGCAGCGCTTCTGCGGAGATCGCGTCGTCGAAGTCGCGCGCGCTCAGCGGATCGATCGTGAACGTCGCCAGCTCGGTCAGGTCGCGCCGCGAGGCGAGGTCTCCGCGCACGTCCAGCCCGCGGTCGCGCGCGCGCTTGGCCGCCCGCTGCACGTGGTGATCGAAGCCGCGCGCCAGCCCGCGTTCGCGCATCAGCGCCTCGATCGCCGCGCGAGCCGTCTGGCGCTCCTTCGGCGGCCACACGACGCGCGAGCCGGCCTGCGCGGAGCGTCTGTCGCGTCGCTTCGGTCCCGGGCGCCGGGCGCTCACTTGACTTTCGCCGCGAGCGCGCTCAGAGCCACGTCGAGCCCGTGGTTGGTGTCGACGGCGTGGGGCACGAGCACTTCGGGCGTTATGCCCGCTCCCTGCTTGACCCCGCCGCCGCCGAGGTTGCGTCCGTTGGGCGTGAAGTACTCGCCGACTGTGATGTCCAGCGCGCCACCGTTAGACAGCGGCTCCTCCTCCTGGAAGACGCCCTTGCCGAACGTGTGCGTGCCAACGACGGTCGCGCGGTGGTGGTCCTGCAGCGCCGCCGTGACGATCTCCGAGGCGGATGCCGTGTTCGCATCCACGAGCACGACGACCGGGATCGACGCCGAGACCGCCCCGCCGGTGGCGCTGAGCGTCACGTTCGGCTGCGTGCGCCCGCGCGTGGAGACGATCGTCCCCTTGTCGATGAAGATGCTCGCGATCAGCCTTGCCTCGTCGACTAGGCCGCCGCCGTTGGCGCGCAGGTCGAGCACGATGCCGCGCGCGCCCGCGCGCAGCTCGTGTTCGACGCCTTCGCGCACTTCGCCGTGCGCGCCAGGGCTGAACGTCGCGAGCGCGACGACGCCCAGCTTGACGCCGCGCACGGTCTTCGTCAGCGAGGCGACGACCGGCTCGGAGATCGTCGCGCGCGTGAGCGTCAGCATGTTGACCGCCGTGTGCCCTGAGCGGAGCTGCTCGACGCCCAGCTTGACGTCTGTGCCGGGCGGCCCCTTGATCACGGCGATGGCCTTTTCGGCGGAGAGCCCGGCCAGCTTCTGCCCGTTCGCCTCGACGATCAGGTCGCCCGCGCGCAGGCCGGCGCGCGCTGCGGGCGAGCCGTCGAACACGCGCGCGACGCGCAGTCCGCGGTGGTCGGGGCCGACCGACACGCCGATCCCGGTGAAGCTCGGCGGTTGGTTGAATTCGCGAAATTCGCGCGGCGAGAGGTAGTGCGAGAAACGGTCGCCCAGGCTCGACACGGCGCCGGCGATCGACGCGTTCGTCAGCCGGCTCTTGGCGATCGGGCGGTAGTAGTCGCTGCTGATGCGGCTGATCGCTTCGTTGACCACGCGGGTTTCGTGGTCGGCGACGAACGCGTTGCGCGCGAATCCGGGAAGGTCTTCGGGGTGTCCCCCGAGGTACACGCCGAGGATCAGCAGGACCGGCAGAGCCGCCGCTAGCACCGCCAGCAGCGGGTGTCGTCGTCTGGAGGGCATGCGCCTCCGCAGACTACGGATCAGACCCTGAGAAAGCGCCGCAGCGAGATGCCCGAGCCGGCGGCCGAGACGGCGATCGCGCAGCCCATCAGGATCGCGACGAGCAGCGGAAAGGCGATCATGTCCGGCTGGGAGATCAGCTTGACCGTGTTGGCCAGCGGATCGACGAGCGTGACCTTCGCCAAGGCGAGCAGGCCGATCGCAGCGGCCCCTCCGATCGCCCCGAGGAACAGCCCCTCGAGCACGAACGGCCAGCGGATGAACCAGTCGGTCGCGCCCACAAGCTTCATCACCTCGACCTCGCGACGGCGCGAGAACAGCGACAGCCGGATCGTGTTGGAGATCAGCAGGATCGAGGCGAGCACCAGCAGCGCCGCCAGCAGCGCCATCGTGATCTTGATCACGCGCGTGGCCGAGAGGATCGTGTTGGTCTGCGCCTGGCGGTTCTGCACCGCGGCGATCGCCGAGTCGGTGACGAGCCGTGTCCCCAGCGGGCTTGACTGGTCGAGCTCCGCGCGCAGCGCCGCGGAGTCTTCGGGGTGATCCGGTGTGATGCGAAAGATGTCGGGCAGCGGGTTGTAGCCGATCAGCGCGAAGGCCTGCGGGTTGGCCTTCTTCTCCTGTTCGTAGCCCCGCTGCTTGGAGACGTACTGGACGCTCTCGACGTGCGCCGCGCGCTGCAGCTCGCCGCGCACGCGCGCAACATCGCCGGCGCTCGCGTTGGTCGCCATGTCGACGTCGACGAGCACTCGCCCGCGCACATCGTTGGCCGCGCCGTTGGTCGCCTCGACGACCGGGATGAACACACCGAGCACAAGCGTCGTCACGAGCACCGATGCGAGCGCGGCAAAGCTCGGAACGGCGTTGCGCTGCATCGAACGGAAGGCTTCTTTGAGGAAGAAGGCCGGTTTCACGAGGCTTCTCGTTTGAGGCGCTCACCGAGCTCGTCGGTGTTCTCCTCGCGCGCGCCGTACAGCCCGGATGCCTCGTCGCGCACGATCCTTCCGCGCTTGAGTTCGATCACGCGCCGGCGCATGCGATCGACCATCTCGTTGTCGTGCGAGGCGACGATCACGGTCGTTCCGGCGCGGTTGATGCGGTAGAGCAGCTGCATGATGCCGATCGACGTCTCGGGGTCGAGGTTGCCGGTGGGCTCGTCGGCGAGCAGCAGCGGCGGGTGGCTGGCGAAGGCGCGCGCGACGGCCACGCGCTGCTGCTCTCCTCCGGAGAGCTGGTGCGGGTAGTTGTGCAGCTTCGTCGACAGGCCCGTCAGCCGCAGGATGTCCGGCAGCGTCGCGCGGATCTGCTTGCGCGGGGCGCCCGTCACCTGCAGCGCGTAGGCGATGTTGTCGTACACCGTGCGCGTCGGCAGCAGCTTGAAGTCCTGAAAGACGACGCCGACGTTGCGCCGGTAGTACGGGACCTTCTTGCGCTCGATATCCGCGAGATCGCGTCCGGCGACGCGGATACGACCGTCGGAGGGCTCGAGCTCCTTGATCAGCAGGCGCATGATCGTCGACTTGCCCGAGCCGGTCGGGCCGACGAGGAAGACCATCTCCTGGCGACGGACCGCGAACGTCGCGCGCTCAAGGCCGATCCCGCCCGGCCCGTAGAGCTTGGAGACGCCGCGGAACTCGACGACCGTGTCGCGGTTGTCGCGCACCGGCGGCGCGGCGGGACGGGGCTTGGCATGCGCGCCGCGGCGCTGGCGCTCGAGGATCTGGGGTCGCGCCGCGGTCGCCGCGCCGACTGCGAGGTCCTCCTGCGGCACAGCGATGGTGTCGGTCGCTCGCACGGCCTGGGAGGGTACCGTGGCAAGGCGGGCCCACCGAGCAAAACTCCTGCATGCAAGGGGTTTTGCAGCACGCAGCGCCAGACGGTCCGCAAACGGCGCTCGTGGGCGGATATCGTGCGCAGCGCGATGGCGAGCATCCAGACGACGACCGTTTCGGCCAACGAGCTGCCGATTCACCGCATCCCACTGCCAGGCACGCGCGCGCTCACCGTGCTCGTCGCCTTCGACGCGGGCGCGCGCAACGAGCGTCCGCAGGAGAACGGGATGGCGCACTTCCTCGAGCACCTCGTGTTCAAGGGAGGCGAGAAGTACCCGACCTACTCGGACGTCAACGAGACGGCCGAGCGACTCGGCGGGATGCTCAACGCCTACACCAGCCACGACCTCGTGGCCTTTCACATCACCGTGCGCGCGGAGAGCGCCGGCGCGGCGATCGACCTGCTGTCGGACTTCGTCGGGCGACCGAAGATCGATGCCGAGGAGCTCGACCGCGAGCGCGGCGTCGTCATCCAGGAGATCAACCGCGCCTTCGACCAGCCTTCGATGATCGCCGAGTACCTGATCGACCAAGCTGCCTTCGGCGACCACCCGCTCGGGCGCACGGTGCTAGGCCCCGAGGAGAACCTGCGCAGCTTCACGCGCGAGGGCATCGTCGCCTTTCGTGAGCGCCGGTGGTCTGGGGCCGGCGGCGGCGCGTTCCTCGTCGGCAACCTCGACCACCTGCCCGGCGAGCAGCAGCTGCAGGAGTGCTTCGCTCGCTTCCCGGCGCTGGCGGCACCGGACCCCTACGAGCCGGCGCCCGGCTTCGCGCCGCAGACGCTCGTTGAGGAGCGCGAGACCAACCAGTCGCACCTGCGCATGATCTACCGCCCCGAGGTCGCGGTGGGCGACGTGCGCCAGCGCGCCGCTCTGTCGATCTACTCCACGCTGCTCGGGGGCTCGATGGGCTCGCGGCTGTTCGACGAGATCCGCGAGAAACGCGGCCTCTGCTACTCCGTCTACGCGATCGCGCACGCCTTCGCCGACGTGCCGATCCTGCAGCTCGGCTCGGGGCTGGACTCGGCGAAGTGCATCGAGGCCTACACGCGCATGCGCGAGATCGTCGGCGAGCTTCGCGACGACGGCCCCACCGAAGAGGAGGTCCAGCGCGCACGCGCATACGCCGCCGGGCGCCTCGTGCTGTCCTTCGAGAACACCAACGCCGTCGCGCGTTACGCGGCCAACCAGAAGATCGTGCACCACGAATCGATCGACCCCGACGAGGCGATCGCGGCGCTCGACGCCGTGACGTTCGACGAGGTGCGCGAGGTCGCGGCGGGCGTCGTCGACAACCTCGCGATCGCCTGCGTCGGCCCGCACACGGCCGACGAGTTCTAGCCAGGGTCGTTCTGTGGCCTGTCAGCCGCCGGGCGCAGCGCCGGAGGCTCCGCCTGAGAGCGACGGCGGCCTCGCAGTGCGGTCAGCTTCTCCACGCGCTCATCGTCTCCGACGATCTCGCGAATCCAGCGAACCGCCTCGTCGACGTCGAGCGAGCGCGCCTCGACCATCGCTTCGATGTCTACCCAGTCGCGTGGTCGAGCGAACATGGCCTTGAACACAGCCAGACCCGTACAGTCGAGCACCGGGATCGTGCGGTCGCCGAAGGAGACGTGACGGATGTTGCGCTCCACCTCGTCGTGGAATGGCAGCACGCTGAAGAACAGGTCGATCGGCGTTGCGTCCCAGTTCAGACGAACCTGCCCATCGCGTTCGGCGTGTTCGAGGTCTCTGCCCGTCACCCTCACTCCCTCTGGCAGCGCGGCGAAGACGTCTCGCGTCCGGCTGGGCGAGACGAACACGTTGACGTCGACGTCCTGCGTACCGCGCGCCTCGAGCGTGCAGTATCCGAGGGCGATGGCTCCGCCGATCGCGTGCGGGAAGCCGCCGGCTCGCAGCGCGTCGTGGAGCGCGAGCATGCGGTCGGCGACGCCGTTCACGACGCCAATCGGATCAGAGGCGGATACGTCAGCTCGCCGCGCCGCTTCGAGGGCATCCGATCCGCGAGTTCGAGCACGTCGATCAGGACCCTGCCCGAGCGCTCCAGCGCGTCGGCGTCGGATAGCGGCGAGACCGCCAGCTCCAATCCAGCTGTGCGCGCGATTCGCGCGACTGCCGAGACAGAAGGCTGGCGGCGCCCATGCTCATATGCGCTCAATACCGATGGCTGAAGGCCAGAGCGACGCGCCAGTTCGGCCTGACTCAGGCCTGCGGTGCGTCGGATCTGGGAGATCAGATCGCCGGCAACACGATCGTTGGTGCCAGTCATAAGGCTGAATCATAGCGCATCCGCTAACTACTCGCAAGATTATTAGCGCATACGCTAACTACCCGATCGCGACCATCCGGTCGATCGGGACTTTGGCGCGCACGGCGATCTCCTCGGGCACGCGCACCTCGTACTTCATCTCGCGCAGCGCGTCGCGCAGCTTGGGCAGCGTGATCATCTTCATGTATACGCACGAGGCCTCGGCGTTTGCCGGGATGAACTCGATGTCCGGCGCGGCCATGCGCAGCGGGTGCAGCATTCCTGTCTCGGTCGCGACGACCACCTCGCGCGCCTGATGCGAATGGCCGTCGGACTCGCCATCGATCGTCGTGCTGTCCAGGCCCGGTTCGGCGACCTGCGCATGCGCGTCGCCATCATGCCCGGCGATCGCCGACTCCGCGTCTTCGGCGTAGCGCAGCATCCCTCCAGTCGAGAGCATGTGCACACCCTCGGCAGATACGTCTCCTGCGGCGACGAACTCCATCACGCTCGTCGTACATCCGCACTCGGGGTGGATCAGGAAGTCGGCGCCGGGGTGCGCGGCGCGCGTCGCGTCGATGTCGGCCGGGCGGATGCCCGCGTGCACGTGGCACTCGCCGTCCCACACGTGCATGCGCCGGCCGAGCTCCTTCTCGACGTACGCGCCCAGCCACATGTCTGGGCCGAACAGGATCTCGGTGTCTGCCCCGTGCGTCTCGTAGATGTGGCGCACGACGTCGACGGCGTTCGCCGACGTGCAGCAGTAGTCGGTCAGCGCCTTGACCTCGGCGGTCGTGTTGACGTACATCACGACCACTCCCTGTGGATACTCGGCTCGCCAGGCCGCGAGCTGCTCGGCGTCGATCGCCGCCGCCAGCGAGCAGCCGGCGTCCAGGTCGGGGATCAGCACGGTCTTCTCCGGGCACAGGATCGACGCCGTCTCGGCCATGAAGTGCACGCCGCAGAAGACGATCGCCTCGCCGTCGGCCAGCGCTGCCTGGCGCGACAGGCCGAGCGAGTCGCCGACGTAGTGCGCGACGTCCTGCACCTCGGGCACCTGGTAGTTGTGCGCGAGGATCACCGCACGGCGCTCGGCCGCGAGCTCGCGCACCTCCGCCTGCATCGCCACGATCTCCGCGGGCGATAGCCCACCGTCGGCGGCGGGCGAGGGAGCCATCGGCAGCGTCAGCGCCATGCCCTCGATTCTATCCCGCGCGTCGTGGCTGTCCGGGGCGCCAGACGACCGGCGATGCCCCAGCCCGAGGGCTACTGCGCCAGCTCGAGCAGCATCGAGAGGTCCAGCGCCGGCGCCGAATGCGTCAGTGCGCCCATCGACACCCACCGCACGCCCGTCTGCGCGCGCGCTCGCAGCGTCGCCAGCGTGACGCCGCCGCTCGCCTCCAGATCGGCCCTGCCGGCCACTTGCGCGACCGCCGCGCGCAGCTGCTTGTCGTCCATGTTGTCCAGCAGCAGCCGCGGCGCGCCCGCCGCGAGCGCCTCGTCGATCTCGCGCTCGTCGCGCACCTCGACCTCGAGCGTCGGCGCGAGCTGCGGCGCCGCGGCCCGCGCGCGCTGCACCGCCGCGGCGATCCCGCCCGCGGCCGCGATGTGGTTCTCCTTGATCAGGATCGCGTCGTACAGCCCCGCGCGGTGGTTGCGCGCGCCGCCCGCCGCCACCGCGGCCTTCTCCAGCGCGCGCAGGCCGGGGGTCGTCTTGCGCGTGTCGAGCACCTCCGCGCCCGTGCCCTGCACCGCGCGCGTGGCGCGCGCGGCCATCGTCGCCACGCCAGAGAGCTGGGCGAGGAAGTTCAGCGCCGTGCGCTCTCCCGTCAGCAGCGCACGCGCGCGTCCCTCGACGGCCATCACCGGGCCGCCGTCCTCGCGCCACCGCCCCTCCTCCACCAGCCGCTCGACGCGCGCGGCCGGGTCCAGCAGCTCGAAGACGGTGGCGGCGAGCTGCATGCCATAGACCGTGCCGGGCGCCTTCTGCGTGATCAGCGCACGCGCGCTCGCGTCCTCGGCCACCGTGGCGGCCGTCGTAACGTCGCCCGCGCCGACGTCCTCGCGCAGCGCGCGCTCGACCAGCTCGCGCAGGCCGTCAGCGTCCACGTCCGCCTAGCTCTCCGGCGACGCCGAGGCGAGCAGGTAGGCGCGCACGAACCCGTCGAGGTCGCCCTCGAGCACGCGCTGCACGTCGCCCATCTCGACGTTCGTGCGGTGGTCCTTGACGAGCGTGTACGGGTGCAGCACATACGAGCGGATCTGCGAGCCGAAGTTGACGTCCTGCGCGTCGCCCTTCTCGCGCGCGATCTCAGCCTGACGTTCGCGCTCGCGCTGCTCGAGCAGCTTCGCGCGCAGCATCGCCATCGCGGTCGCGCGGTTGGAGGACTGCGAGCGCTCGTTCTGGCACTGCACGACGATCCCGCTCGGGCGGTGGGTGATGCGCACGGCCGAGTCGGTCTTGTTGACGTGCTGGCCGCCGGCGCCGGAGGCGCGGTAGGTGTCGACCTGCAGGTCGTCCTCGACGATCTCGATCTCGCCCGTGTCCTGCACGACCGGCGCGACCTCGACGCCGGCGAAGCTCGTCTGGCGCCGGTGCGCCGAATCGAACGGCGACAGGCGCACCAGGCGGTGCACGCCGCGCTCGGCGCCGAACAGCCCGTAGGCGTTCTCGCCCGACGCGCGAAACGTCGCCGACTTGATTCCCGCTTCCTCCCCGGCGCTCACCTCCAGCAGCTCGACCGAGAAGCCGCGGCTCTCAGCCCAGCGCATCTCCATGCGCAGGACCATCTCCGCCCAGTCCTGCGCATCGGTCCCCCCCGCCCCCGCGTTCACGGTGACGAGCGCGTCGCCCGAGTCGTACTTGCCCGAGAACAGCCGCTGCAGCTCGAGCTCGGCAAGGCGCGCTTCGACCGACGCGATCTGCTCGTCGACCTCCGCCTGCAGCGACTCCTCCTCGACGGCCATCTGCACCAGCGCGTCGAGATCCCCCACGTCGCTGCTCAGCGCCGTGAACGTCTCCAGGCGCCTGCTCGCGCGCGAGTGCTCACCCGACACTGCGGCCGCCTGCTCGGAGTCGTCCCAGAAGCCCGGCTCTCCCATCTGCATCTCGAGCGCCGCCACGCGCTCGCCCAGCGAAGCCGGGTCAAAGGTAGTCCGAGAGCAGTTTCATCTGCTCGCGGATCGAGGCCAGCCGCTCGGGAGTCGACTCGCTGGGAACGGTGGTGGCCACGCCTGCACGCTATCAACCCCGTCTCGCCGCGCCCATGTCGCGCGCCTCGCCGACGAACCGCTGCGTTCGCATTCGCCCGGAGCGGCGAGGAGGGTGCTCCTCTTTTGCCGAGCGATAGCAATCGTATATATATTAATTAATTCGTATATACGTTCGCGCACACAAGACGAAAAGAGCAAACACGACCGTCCGCGGCGCCAGCCCGCAAGAGGGTCGGCGCACCGGTTTACCTAGCGGGCCGTGGATCAAGCTGGACTAGGACGCAGGAAGCGAAGTGTGCTTTGCACACGAGCGACCGAGGACAACGTCCAGCGCCGGTCCACGGTCCGCTAGGCGCCGTGGCACTTCTTGAACTTCTTACCCGACCCGCACCAGCAAGGATCGTTGCGCCCAACGGTGTGCTCCTCGTCGACGACGCGCTGCTCGACGACGGGCATCAGTTCTGCGCCGTCGCCGTCGGCGTATCCCTCGGCGCCCTGAGCAACGCCGGCCTCCGCGGCTGCGGCGGCGAGCGCGCCGGACCCCGCCGCGCTCTGTCCGCCGGAGTATGAGACGCGCCCTGCGCGCGTCGAGCTGCCGGCGGCGGCGAAGGGCGCCATCTGCGGGGCGGCGCCGCCGCCGCCGTTCTCGCCCTCGACGTTCACCTGGACGTTGAAGATCATCCGCGCGTAGTCGGTCCAGACGCTGTTCATGAGGTCGCCGAACAGCGTGAAGGCCTCGTTCTTGTAGGCGACGAGCGGGTCGATCTGGGCGAAGCCGCGCAGGTGGATGCCCTCGCGCAGGTAGTCCATGTCGAACAGGTGCTCGCGCCAGCGTTCGTCGATGATCTGCAGCAGCAGAAAGCGCTCCAGCGCACCCATCAGCTCCTCGCCGAGCGACTGCTCGCGCTCGTCATAGCGCTCTGCGGCGATCGCTGTGATGCGCTCGGTCAGCACCGTGCGATCGACCGTCTCGGGATCGAGGTCGGAGTCCTGCAGGTCGAGCGGGAAGAACTGCCCGAGCGCCGTGAACAGGCCGTCGAGGTCCCAATCCTCCATGAAGTCGCCCGGCGTGTACTGGTCGACCGTGCGCTCGATCACGCTCGCGACTTCGCGGCGCGCCTCCTCGCCGATCGCCTGGCCTTCGAGCACCTCGTCGCGGTAGGCGTAGATCACGCGGCGCTGCTCGTTCATCACGTCGTCGTACTCGAGCACGCGTTTTCTGATCAGGAAGTTCTGCTCCTCGACCTTCTTCTGCGCTTTCTCGATCTGCTTGGAGAGCATCCCCGCCTCGATCGGCTCCTCGTTGCCCTGCTCGTCGACGCCGCCGAGTTTGTCGAGGATCTTGTAGATGCGGTCGCCCGCGAACAGGCGTACGAGGTCGTCCTCGGCCGACAGGAAGAAGCGGCTCTCGCCGGGGTCGCCCTGGCGACCGGAGCGCCCGCGCAGCTGGTTGTCGATGCGCCGCGACTCGTGGCGCTCGGTGCCGCAGATGAACAGGCCGCCGGCGGCCATCACGTGCTCGTGGTTCTCGGCGACCGTCCGTTCGAGCGCCGGCAGCTCCTCGGCCATCCGCCGCTCGTACTCCTCGGCGTCCTCGGGCTTGACGCCCTGGCGCGCGAGCTCCAGGCGCGCGAGGTGGTCGGGGTTGCCGCCGAGCTTGATGTCCACGCCACGACCGGCCATGTTCGTGGCGATCGTGACGGCGCCCGGCTGACCGGCCTCGGCGACGATCTCTGCCTCGCGCGCGGCGTGCTCGGGCTTGGCGTTGAGCACCGTGTGCGCGATCCCGCGCTGTTTGAGGCGCTCACCGAGCAGCTCTGAGACCTCGACGGAGATCGTGCCCACGAGCACCGGCTGTCCGTTCTCGTGGCGCGCAGAGATCTCATTGACGACCGCGTTCCACTTGCCCTCCTTGGTCTTGTAGATCTGGTCGTTGCGGTCGTCGCGCACCATCTCCATGTTCGTCGGCACCTGCACGACCGGCAGCTCGTAGATCTTCATGAACTCCGTCGCCTCGGTCAGCGCCGTTCCGGTCATTCCCGAGAGCTTGTCGTAGAGGCGGAAGAAGTTCTGGTAGGTGATCGTCGCGAGCGTCTGGCTCTCCTCCTGCACCGAGACGCCCTCCTTGGCCTCGACCGCCTGGTGCAGCCCCTCCGACCAGCGCCGCCCGTCGAGGATGCGCCCGGTGAACTCGTCGATGATCTTGACCTCGCCGTCGATCACCGCGTAGTCGACGTCGCGCTTGTACAGCGACTCGGCACGCAGCGCCTGGTTGAGGTGGTTGACGAGATGGCCGTTCTCGGCGCGGTACAGGTGGTCGATGCCCAGGAACTTCTCGGCCTTGGCGACGCCCTGCTCGGTGATCGAGACCGTCTTGTGCTTCTCCTCGAACTCGTAGTCGAAGTCGGCCATGAACTGCTTCTTGGAGCGCGGGTCCATGCCTTCGGGCGTCTTGCCCGCGATCATGCGCGGCGCAAGACGCGCGAACTTGACGTACAGGTCAGCCGCTTGTTCGGGCGCGCCGGAGATGATCAGCGGGGTGCGTGCCTCGTCGATCAGGATGTTGTCGACCTCGTCGACGATCGCGAACGGATGCCCGCGCTGGACCTTTTCGCCGAGATCGGTCGCCATGTTGTCGCGCAGGTAGTCAAAGCCGAACTCCGAGTTCGTGCCGTACACGACGTCGCACGCGTAGGCCTCGTGCTTGTCCTCGAACGGCTGCATGTTCGCCAGCACGCCGACGCTCACGCCGAGCGCCTCGTAGATCGGGCTCATCCATTCGGCGTCGCGCCTGGCCAGGTAGTCGTTGACCGTGACCAGGTGCACGCCCTTGCGCCGCGGCCGCTGCTCGTCGTCGCGCAGCTCGTGCACCGCGAGCGAGTTGAGCACGACCGCGAGCGTCGCCGTCAGCGTCTTTCCCTCGCCCGTCTTCATCTCGGCGATCTGGCCGTCGTGCAGCGCCATCGCGCCGATCAGCTGCACGTCGAAGTGGCGCATTCCCATCGTGCGCCTGCCCGTCTCGCGGACGATCGCGAAGCACTCGGGTAGTAGCGCGTCCAGCGACTCGCCGTCTCGCGCGCGCTCGCGCAGGACGTCCATCCGCTCGCGCAGCTCGCCGTCGGAGTCGTGCTCGAGCTCGGGCTCGAACGCGTTGATCAGCGCGACGCGTTTCTGGTAGGTCTTGTACTTCTTCGCCTCGCCGACGTTCAGCGCGCGATCGAGCAGGGAGGGCATGCGGCCAAGGATAGCTCCCGCGCGCGCCGCGTCTACCCGCCCAAGGCGTGGCGCGGCGCCGTCGCGGGCTTGGCGGGCGACCGGCGCCACGTCAGCCGAAGCTGAAGCTCACAGGTTCGCTTTTGGGGCCTGCGCAGTCGGCCAGCGTGACCGTCAGCGGGCCATCGGTCGTCACGTTCAGCTGCGCGTTGCATTTGACCTTCGCCCGTTTGGCGTCGATCGTCACGGCCGATACGTTCGTCGCGGTGATGTTCAGCGCGTTGCGCGCGGGTTCGCTCGGCGCCGCGCCCCAGGCCTTGCTCTGGCTGGTGTACGGGATCGCCGGGATCTGCCCGCCCGTGAGCGCGCCTGCACCATGCTGGGTCGCGCCGGGCGGCGGGTCGCTCACGCCGAAGCCCTGCGAGCGCACGTCCACCTTGCCCAGCGGCGCTGTGCCGCTGGAGTCGCGCAGCGCCACGCCATAGACCCAGTAGGCGTGACCGGCCGAGGTGCCGTCCGCGGCGAAGTCCATCGTCGGGTTGTAGACGTACGTCACGTGGGCCGGATCGCTGGCGACCGTTTCCGTCCCCAGAAACGCGGCGGCCGGGGCGTATTCGTCGTTGAGCGCCAACGTCAGGTGCTCGCCCGCCTGGAACTGGTCGAACTCGTAGCGATAGCCCAGTTCGTCGAAGGCTTTGACCTGTTCGAGCACGCCCGCGATCGGCACGAGCTCGTCGGTCGTCTCGTCCCAGATCAGAAACGGCACGTTGCGCACCGAGCCGAGCATGCGCTCGGTCAGCGACCGATTGCCGCCCGCCTGCGGTTCGGCGGGCGGAACCCAGATGCCGAGGCCGGGCGGCCCGACGGTCGGCTGGGCACGCGCGAACAGGTCGGGGAACTGGCTGGCGAACTTGTACGTGCCGTAGCCGCCCATCGAGTAGCCGGCGATGTCCGTGAACGACGGGTTCAAGGCGTAGTGCGCCGCGACGTCCGCCCACACTTCGAACGAGTCCGCGCCCGCGTGGTCGTAGTACCAGCCGTCCGGCCCGCGGCCCGAAGGCGTGAAGACGATCGAGCCAGATCCGCGCGCGGCGAACTGCGACTGGTTCTTGGTCCCCGCGAACTGGTTGTAGTTCGCCGACAGCGAATGCAGCAGCAGCGTCGCCCCCCAGCCCGCGCTCGGCTGCGTGCCGCTCGGGACGTCGATCGCATACGGCAGCAGCTGGCCGCGCATCTCGCCGATGCACGCCGCCGAGCTGCCGCATCCACCCGTTGCGTAGTCGGCGCCCTGCCCTTCTGAGAAGTGCGAGGCGAGGATGCGATCGAACACGCCGCTCTGCGGTACGCCGGTCGGCTGGTTGGGCATGTCGTCGTCGGTCTTCGCCGCCAGCTTGGCGAAGTCGACTTCCGCGTGAAAGGCGCTGATATCGCCGCTCGCGAGCGCCTGCGCCTGCGCCGACTCACGCCAGTAGGCGGGGTTCGCCTGGTTGCCCGGGCTCGGCGTCGCCGGCACGGGCTCCTGCGAGTTGAAGCGGAATGCGACGTCGAAGAAGGCAGGTGGGCTGCTGTTCGCGCCGGCGCCGCCCGGCTGCGTCGCGCTGGCCTCGGCACCGGGCAGCAGGTAGCGGTTCGTCGAGCTGTTCCACAGGCCCACCCCGGCGGCCAGGCGCACCGTCGACGCCCCCGGGTTCCACTCGCTGTGCGCGACTTCCACGGTGATCTGTCGGCGCGCCAGGTCGACGCTCACGTGAGGAGCCGGTCCGGCGACTTCGCTCCGGCTGGCCGCGTCGGTGAGCGTCGCACTTTCGCCGTGCACGGTGAGGAAGTACTGCGCCGGAGCGCTCACGTTCGCGCCGAACGGGAACGGGTGCGTTTCGCCGGGCGTGCCGCCGATGGCGATCGCCGTGGCGACGAGACCGGGGTTCTCCAGCGTGTTCAGCGTGATCCGAAAAGCCGTCGTTTTGACCTTCGGGCGGACGCGCAGCTCGATCAGGTTGGCGGCGTTCTCGTCGTATCCCGGGCCCGTCGGGTAGGTGTACGTACCGTCGGGTTCGGAGAACGTGTCTCCGCCGGACGGATCGCCGCCGGGCGAGTTCATCGGGTTGGTCGGGTCGACGACCTCTTTGGCGCCGTGGTCGTCGTACACGTAGCCCTGATAGACAAACTCGCCGCTGCGGTAGGCGCTGGCGCCGGAGACGAGGATCGGCTTGGCGTGCCACGCGCTGCCGGGCGCGTTTTCCAACTGCGGCGCCTGCGCGAGCGGCTGGTACAGGACTTCCGGACCGGGGCGCGGGGCGCTGCCCTCTTTGGGCGGAAGCGATCGCGACGCGGCCTCGGCGCCGCTCGCCGCGAGCAAGCCCGCTGCGAACATCGCCGGCGCCGCCCAAACTGCCGCGCGAACGCGCGAACGCTGCCCGATCCGCCGAGCGACTGACCCCAAGCGACTCACCCCTCCATTTGAGACAACAGAACGTCGATGTCTCTACCCATCGGGACAAGCCGGTAAACATCTCGCGCGGCGGCGGCGGCGCTCGCCGCCGTCCGCGCGGTTCACCTCGCCCGTTAGGTTGCCGGCAGGCCCGCCGTCGGCGGCGCCGTCGGCAGGCTCATCGTGCGAGCCGCCTCCGCGGCCATGCGCCGATCGGCCGCCGCTGCGCGCGCCTCGCGGCGGTGACGGCGTTTGTCGCGGTGGCGCTTGACCTGACGCGCGAGCTCGTCGACCATCAGGTTCAACGAGTGCAGCATCTCCGGCGAGCGGTCGCGAGCGCGCAGCGTCACGCCCTTCAGGTACAGCGTTGCCTCGGCGACGTGGCAGTCGGACACCCGTGGGTTGGGCTCCTTGAAGATCTCGATCTCGATGCGCGCGAGCTCGGAAACCTGCCGCGCGACCTTGTCCAGGCGACGGACCGCGTGCGAGCGGATCTCGTCGGTGACCGGGACATTGCGACCCTTGATGTCTATCTGCATGACAGGCTCCTTTGGTCGGCTGGTGTGGCGCTATGCAGATGCTACGCCCGCGCCTGGCGGATGTCCATCGGGATACCCGTTTTCGATCGTTCGTCCACTCGCGCGGGGTCGCATCCATCGCCAGCACGCGCCCGCGCGTTCGCCGTGGTGGGAGAATCGCAGGGGTGAGCGCGAATCTGTCGTGGACGCTCGAGCCGGGTGTGCTGGTCGGCGTGGCGGTCGCCGGCGCCGCCTACGTCGCGCGCTGGCGAGCCGTGCGCGGCGGGAGCTCGGCTCGCCCGGCCGCCGATGCGCCGGTATGGCGCCTGTGCTGCTTCGTCGGCTCGCTGCTCGGCGCGATCGTCGCGCTCGTCTCGCCGGTCGACGCGCTCGCCGACCAACTGTTCTTCATGCACATGGTCCAGCACGTGCTGCTACTCGACCTCGTGCCGATCCTCGCGATCCTCGGCTTCACGAAGGTCATCCTGCGGCCGGTCACGCGCGCCGTGCAGGAGCTCGAGGAGCGCGCGCGCGGCCTCGCGAGCCCGGCCTTCGCGGTCGTCTTGTACGTGGGCGTGATCTGGGTCTGGCACATCCCCGCCGCCTACGACGTCGCGCTGCGCCATCCGGTCGTGCACGTGCTCGAGCACGTCACGTTCCTGATCGCCGGGTCGCTGTACTGGTGGCACCTGCTGTCGCCGATCCGCGCGCGCCTGCGCCTCGGCGGCATGGGGCCGGTCGTGTACATGGCCTCGACGAAGCTGTTCGTCGGCGTGCTCGGCATGGGCCTGGCGTTCGCGCCGAGCGCGCTGTACTCCTACTACGTGCACCACGCGCGCGTGTGGGGGATCTCCGCACACGACGACCAGTCGATCGCCGGCTTCGTCATGGCCGTCGAGCAGTCGATCGTGATGGGCGTCGCGCTCGTCGTGCTGTTCATGCGCGCGCTCGCGGAGTCAGAGCGCGAGCAGCAGCGGCGCGAGCGCTACGAGATCGCGTGAGCCTGTGCTACGCTGACAACTGTCACATGACTCACTTTCCGGGAAGGGGCTCGCTTCGGCGGGCCTCTTCGCGTTAACCCGCGTCCGGCGACGCGCCTCGCGTCAGCCGCCGCGGCTGCGCAGGCTCTGCAGGATGCCGCCGTGGCCGGCGATCGCGCCGATCAGGATCGCCTCCGCCGCGACCTCGGTCCCGGGGAAGAGGATGCTCTCGCGCAACTGCGCGCCGTCGCCGATGCGCGCGCCGTCGCCGAGCACGATCGGGCCCATCAGACGCACACCGGTGCCGATCTGCACGTCGCGTCCGATCCACACCGGGCCGTCGACATCGGTGTCCTCGCGCAGCGGCGACGAGCCGGCGACCGTGACCCCCGGCTGCACCTCGCTGCCCTCCATCTCCAAGCGCAGCTCGCCGTTGAGCGCGTCGAAGGTCCCCTGGCGCAGCTCGCCGAGCGAGCCGACGTCGTTCCAGTACTCGCGTACCTCGTGGATGTAAAAGGGCACATCGTTCTCCAGCAGCGCCGGGAACACGTCTTTTGCCCAGTCGACGAAAGGGCGGTCGGGGAAGTAGTCGAAGATCGCCGGGTCGAACATGTAGATGCCGCAGTTGCCGAGGTCCGACAGCGCCTCGTCCGGCGCGGGCTTCTCCTGAAAGCCCGTGATCCGTCCCTCACGGTCGTGCAGCACGACGCCGTACTCACGCGTGTCGGCCACCTGCTTGACCGCGAGCGTCGCGATTCCCCCCGCCTCGCGGTGCCTGGCGGCGAAGGCTGTCAGGTCGATGTCCGTGAGCGCGTCGCCGGAGATCACCAGGAACGACTCGTCGCCGAAGAACTCGGCGCATGCCCGCACCCCCCCTGCAGTGCCGAGCAGCTGCTCCTCGAAGCGATAGGAGATGCGCTCGCCGAAGTGCTCGCGGATCGTCTCCGGGAAGTAGTGCAGGTTGGCGATCACCCCGTCGAAGGAGTGCCTGTCGATCAAATCGAGGATGTGCTCCATCACCGGCCTGTCGAGCACCGGCACCATCGGCTTGGTGATCTCGTACGTAAGCGGGCGCAGCCGGGTCCCCAGCCCGGCTGCCAAAACCATCGCCTTCATCGGATCATCCTTTCAATTTGTCGGCGATGGTCGCCGTCAGAGGGCCGCTGGCCAAGCCAGGCAAGGACGCAGGAAGCGTGGCGTGCTACCGATCGACAATCGACGGGATCGCCGATCGGCCAGCACGCGAGCGACCGAGGACGCCGCATGGCGCCGGCCAGCGGTTCTCTGGCTAGTACCGGTAGTGGTCGGGCTTATACGGCCCCTCGACGGGCACGCCGATGTACGCGGCCTGCTCGTCTGAGAGCCTCGTGAGCTTCACGCCGAGCGCGTCGAGGTGCAGGCGCGCGACCTTCTCGTCGAGGTGCTTGGGCAGCACGTAGACCTTCTTCTCGTACTCGTCGTTCTTGCTGAACAGCTCGATCTGCGCGATCGTCTGGTTGGAGAAGGAGTTGCTCATCACGAAGCTCGGGTGCCCGGTGGCGTTGCCGAGGTTCAGCAGACGACCCTCGGAGAGCATGATGATCGCGTGCCCGTCGGGGAAGACCCACTTGTCGACCTGCGGCTTGATGTTCACGCGCTCGATGCCCGCGATGCGACCGAGGCCGGCGATGTCGATCTCGTTGTCGAAGTGCCCGATGTTGCCGACGATCGCTTGGTGCTTCATGCGGCTCATGTCCTCGGCGGTGATGATGTCCTTGTTGCCGGTCGTCGTGATGAAGATGTCGGCCGTGTGGATCACGTCCTGCAGCGTTTTCACCTCGTAGCCCTGCATCGAGGCCTGCAGCGCGCAGATCGGGTCGATCTCGGTGACGATCACGCGCGCGCCCTGCCCGCGCAGCGATTCGGCGCAGCCCTTGCCGACGTCGCCGAAGCCGCACACGACGGCGACCTTGCCGCCGATCATCACGTCGGTGGCGCGGTTGATGCCGTCGATCAGCGAGTGGCGACAGCCGTAGAGGTTGTCGAACTTGGACTTGGTGACCGAGTCGTTGACGTTGATCGCCGGGAACAGCAGCTCGCCTGTCTCGACCATCTCATAGAGGCGATGCACGCCCGTGGTGGTCTCCTCGGTGACGCCTTTGATGCCCTGCCCGACGCGCGTCCAGCGCTGCGGGTCCTCGGCGAGCGAGCGCGTGAGCGTGGCGAGGATCACCTGCAGCTCCTCGGAGTCGGCGCTCGCCGGGTCCGGCACGGCGCCGGCCTTCTCGTACTCGGTGCCCTTGTGCACGAGCAGCGTGGCGTCGCCGCCGTCGTCGAGGATCATGTTCGGCCCGGATCCAGACGTTCCGTCTGTGTGCCCCCCGTCCTCTGACTCCGGCCAGCGCAGCACCTGCTCGGTGCACCACCAGTACTCCTCGAGCGACTCGCCCTTCCAGGCGAACACGGGCACGCCCTGCGGGTCCTCGGCGCTGCCGTCGGGACCGACGGCGACCGCAGCGGCCGCATGGTCCTGCGTGGAGAAGATGTTGCAGCTGCACCAGCGCACCTCGGCGCCGAGCGCGGTCAGCGTCTCGATCAGCACCGCCGTCTGGATCGTCATGTGCAGCGATCCGGTGATGCGCGCCCCCTTCAGCGGCTGGGCGTCGGCGTACTCGCGGCGGATCGACATCAGTCCGGGCATCTCGTGCTCGGCGAGCACGATCTCCTTGCGGCCGAACTCGGCGAGCGAAAGGTCGGCGACCTTGAAATCGGTCTCTGTAGCGACGGCGGTGGGGGTCATTGCGGACATGACGAAGCCTCCTGTCCGGTCAGGTGAGCGCCCTTGCTGCAGAGAAAGGTCGAGCGTGGCGGTTCAGTGCCCGTCGCAGCGCTCCTCGACCGAACTCGAAGTTATCACACCACCCGGCCTCGCTCAGCGCTGCGTGAGGGCCGCCTTGAGGTCGTCGATCACCTTCACGGGACCGGGGTCTACGCCGCGCAGGGTGGCGAGGTAGATCGACACGAGGTCGCCGAGCAGCACCAGCGAGATGACGCGCTCGATCGTCGTTTCGCCGCGCGTCTCCAGGCGGAAGCTGGCGACGGCGTTGGCGGCGATCGTCTGCTCGGTCAGGTCCATGCGCTCCTTTACGCGCGGGTGCGCGTCGGAGTCGTCGAGGAACACGGCGGCGAAGCGTCCAACGTCCTGGGCGCCTTCCCAGCCGGCGATCTCGTTGTGGTCGAGCTCGGGCAGTTCGTGCCAGAAGGCGGGCTGCTTGGCATTCTCGTTGATCTGCGTCTTCCAGCGGTAGGCGATCGGCGTCGTCAGCCCTGCGCCGGCGATCACGGGCGTCGTGCCGAGCAGGCCGCGCGCGACTTCCTTGGCCAGCGAGTCCTCCGCAGCGTCCGGGCCCCACTCGGCGACGAGCTGCTCAGTGTGCGAGGCGGCGACGTCGATCTCCGAGGTCAGCCGCGGCCCGGCGCCGCACAGGGCGGCCACCTCGAGCGCCGCGACGGTCATGTACGCGACGGCCGCGCGCGGCTGAAAGCCGCCCGGCAGCGGGATCACGGGGACGCCGTCGGCGCGCGCCATCTCGGCCAGGCGCCCGCCGGTCGTCGCCACGGTGCGCCGCGCGCCAAGCGCGCCGGCGGACTCGTAGCAGGCGAGCGTCTCCTCGGTGTCGCCGGAATAGCTGGCGCACAGCACCATCGTGTCGGGCGTCGTCCACGGCGGCAGGCCGTAGGCGCGTGTCACGAAGATCGGCCGCGTCGCGTGGTCTGACAGCGCGGCGCGAGCGAGCGCGCCGCCGATCGCCGATCCGCCCATGCCCGCGACGACGAGCCCGGCGGACGTGTCGAAGTCCTGCATGATCGCCGACTCCACACGCCACAGGGCGTCGCGCAGGTGCTCGGGCAGGGCGAGCACGTCGCCGAGCTGGCCGGAGAGGTCGACGCGCGCGATCGCCTCGCGCGAGAGCGCCTCGGCGGTGGGTGTGGCGCTGGGGGCGCCTTCGCTCATCTGCTGCTCGCCTCCTGTCGGACTCTCATTGGAACTTGATCGCGCCGTCGGGCAACGACACTCCGGGGAAGATACGCGCCCCATGGGCGATCACGTTGTCCGCCCCGATCGTCACGCCCTCGCCGAGCACCGCTCCGCCGGTCACGGTGGTGCGCGCGCCGATGCGACAGCCGGCGGCGACGATGCAGTCTCGCAGACGGCAGTTCTCGCCGATCTGCGCCCCGTTGAGGATCACCGAGCGCTCCACGCTTGCGCCGGCGCCGATCGAGACGTCTTCGCCGAGCACGACCAGGCTGCCCACCTGGGCGCCCTCGGCCACGCGCACGCCTCGCTCGAGCACCGCGGGCGGGATCACGCGTCCTGTGACCGCGGCGCCGTCGTCGATCGCCAGCCAGTCACTGCCGAGGCGCTCGGCGACAGCCGTCTGGACGTTGCCCTCGATGATGTCGAAGGTGCCCTGCAGGTAGCGCTCGGGGGAGCCGATGTCCAACCAGTAGCTCTCGGAGGGAAACCCGTACAGGCCCTTGCCGATCAAGAGCGGCCACACCTCGCGCTCGATCGACACGTTGCGCTCGGGGGGCACGAGCTCGAGGATCTCGCGCTGCAGCACGTACGCGCCGGCGCTGATCAGGTTCGTGTCGATCATCGCGTCGGGGCTGGGCTTCTCGAGGAAGTCGCGCACCGAGTGGTCCTCGTTGAGGTGCACCAGCCCATATGCGCTCGGGTCGGCGACGGGCACGAGCGCCAATGTCGCCATCGCCCCGCTCTGCTCGTGCTGGGCGATCTGCGCGCTCAGGTCGATGTCCGTGAGCACGTCGCCGTTGAGCATGAGAAAGCGCTCGTCGAGCATCGGCTCGGCGTACTTCAGCGCACCGGCGGTCCCGCGCGGGTCGGGCTCCTCGACGAAGCGCAGGCGAATGCCCAGCCCGCCGCCGTCGCCGAGCACGTTGCGCACGCTCGTGGCGAGAAAACCGCAGGACATGATCACGTCGTCGATGCCGTGCTTGCCGAGCCATTCGAGCATGAAGGAGATGAACGGGCGGTCGACCAGCGGCACGACGGGCTTGGGTACGGTCGAGGTCAACGGGCGAAGCCGCGTTCCCTCACCGCCGACGAGGATCACCGCCTGCATCAGGTTGCCCGCGGCTGCAGCCGCCGGTCGCCGCGCCCGACGCCCTCGTAGACGAGGCCCGCGGCGCGCAAGCCCTCCGGATCCAGCGCGTTGCGCCCGTCGATGACGAGGTTGCCGCGCATCGTCGCGGCGACGTCCTTCCAGTCGAGCGCGAGGAACTCCGGCCACTCGGTGACCAGCACCACGGCGTCGGCGTTGGCGGCGGCGGCGAGCGGCGAGGTCGCGAAGGTGATCCCGCTGACGAGCTTGCGCGCCTGCTCCTCGGCGACGGGGTCATAGGCCGCGACGACCGCGCCGTCGGCGTTCAGGCGCGCGGACAGCACCAGCGAGGAGGCCTCGCGCATGTCGTCGGTGTTCGGCTTGAAGGCCAGCCCGAACAGCGCGACGCGCTTGCCGACGAGGCCGCCGAGGTGCTTCTGCAGCTTGCCGATCACGCGGCGCTTCTGCAGTTCGTTGACCTCGATGACCGACGTGAGCAGCTGAAAGTGATAGCCGGAGTTGCCCGCGAGCTGCTTGAGCGCGTCGACGTCCTTGGGGAAGCATGAGCCGCCGAAGCCGATCCCGGCCTGCAGGAACTTCGGGCCGATGCGGTCGTCCAGGCCCATCCCGCGCGCCACCTCGACGACGTCGGCGCCGGTCTCCTCGCAGACGTTGGCGATCTCGTTGATGAACGAGATCTTCGTCGCCAAAAAGGCGTTGGAGGCGAGCTTGACCATCTCGGCACTAGCGATGTCGGTGCGCACGAGCTCGGCCTGCAGCGGCGCGTACAGCTCGACGACGGCGTCGCCGGCCCAGTCGCCGACGTCGCCGATGACGACGCGATCGGGGTTCATGAAGTCCTTGATCGCCGAGCCCTCCTTGAGAAACTCCGGGCAGGACACGTACGCCAGGCCGCCCTTGTCCTGCTCCTCGAACATGCGCCTCACCGCAACTCCGGTGCCGGAGGGCACGGTCGACTTCATCACGAGCGCGTGATCCTTTGACGCCGGGATCGCGTCGATCACGGCGTTGACGGCCGACAGATCGGCGTCGCCGGAGTACGTCGGCGGCGTGCCGACGGCGACGAACAGCAGCCGCGCGTGCTCGAGGGCGTCCGCCAAGGACGTGGAGAAATGCAGGCGCTCGGCGTTGCGCTGCAGCATCTCTGCCAGGCCGGGCTCGTAGATCGGCACCTCGCCGGCGCGCAGGCGCTCGATCTTGGCGGCGTCGATGTCGACGCACCACACCTCGCTGCCCAGCTCGGCGAATCCGGCGGCGGTCACCAGCCCGACGTAGCCGGTGCCGATCACGCCGATTGGCTGTCGCTCAGGGCTCATAAGGCGGGAAGGCTAGCGTCCGGGCGGGCTACCAGAGCACAGGTACGTCGTAGGCGGCGATGTGCTCGTCACACGTCACGATCGTCAGCCCTTCACATTTTGCCTGGGCGACGATCATCCGGTCGAATGGATCGCCGTGGTGAGGGGGCAACGCCCCGGCGATAGCGGCATGGCTGAAATCGATTGCGAGCTCTTGGAAGCTCGCCGCTGCGACGCGATCGAGGAGATCGTCCGGCACCCGAAGCTTGCCGGATGCTCGCTTGATCCCGATCTCCCAGATGCTTGCCGCGCTCACATACGCCGGCGTTGCGCCCGCGCTCAACACCTCGTGCGCGGCGGGCGAAAGACGGTCCATCTCCCCGAGGCCCCACAGAAGCGTGTGCGTGTCGAGCAGCAGCCCGCTCAATCGCGCATTCCAAACATGCGCTCTATCTCCTCGTCAGGCTCGTCGAAGTCATCGCTCATCCAGATCTGACCGCGTAGATCGCCCAATTTCCGCGGCCTGGGCTGCTCGGCATAGCCGACGAGCTTGGCCACGGGCGACCGCCCTCGGCGGATCACGATCTCCTCGCCGCCGGCCGCGCGTTCGATCAGACGCGACAACTGCGTTTTCGCCTCGGTGACAGTAACTGCTCTAGCCATGCCATGAACATAGCAGACCAGGTCGACCTGGTCAGGTTAACCGTGTGACCTGACGCAGCGCGGTCAGTCGAGCTTGAACGCCGGGTGCTTGGCCGCGGCCACGCGCATCTCCTCCTCCGACGAATCCGGACCGACTCCGTCGAAGAACACGCCCACCTCGGCCTTCCAGCGCTGCAGATAGGCGCGCAGGATCGGCGGCTTGTCGCTGTCTGCGAGCTCGACCGCGGTGAACGGCTCGCCGCGGCGGCCGAGCAGCAGACGCCCGCCGCCGCTGGCGCGCAGGTTGCGCACCCATTGGGTCTCGCCGCGCGGAGCGACGAGATAGCGCTCGCCGCCGAGCACGAGCAGGTTGACCGGCGTGCGGCGCGGCTGGCCGGTGCTGCGGCCGGGCACCTCGAGCACGCGTGAGCCGAGCACGCTGATGCCCATGCGCATGGGCAGCGTGACGAGCGGATTGAAGACGCGGCGTGTGAACCAGCCGGGTCGCTTGCTGTCGAAATGAGCCGAGGCGGGACTGGCGCTGTCCACCTGACGAGCCTACTCGGCGACCGCGAGGAACGCCTCGTAGCGGCGGATGTCGCGCAGCGCGCGGGCCTGCTGCTCGGTGCCCTCGTCGGCGCTCTCGGCGGCTTTCTGGGCCTCTGAGAGGCGCGTCTGGAAGGTCTGGCGATCCAGCGACTCCGGGGCGATCGCTTCCTCGACGAGCACGAGCGCCTGGTTGTCGGCGAACTGCAGGTAGCCCTCGGCCTGCGCGAAGCGCACGACATCGGAGTCCGAGCGATACAGGCGCAGCTCGGTCGGTTCGAGCATCGCGAGCACGGGCTCGTGGTTGGCGAGCACGCCGATCGAGCCGACGGACGTGCGCGTGGAGAGCATCTCCACCTCCTCGGAGAACACCTCGCCCTCGGGCGTGAGCACTTCGACGGG
Organism: uncultured Solirubrobacteraceae bacterium; assembly: GCA_963706615.1. GTDB lineage: Bacteria > Actinomycetota > Thermoleophilia > Solirubrobacterales > Solirubrobacteraceae > Palsa-744. Next base: position 737,295 of record OY970163.1, read on the forward strand.
GAACTTCGTGCGCGCCATTATTTCTTCGCGGCCGCGACGACCTCGTCGATCGTGCCCTTCAGGAAGAAGGCGCTCTCGGGGACCTCGTCGTGCTTGCCTTGGATGATCTCCTGAAAGCCGCGGATGGTCTCGGCGATCGGCACGTACGCGCCGGGCGTGCCGGTGAACTCTTCGGCGACGAAGAACGGCTGGGAGAGGAAGCGCTCGATCTTTCGCGCACGCTGCACGGTGAGCTTGTCCTCGTCGGAGAGCTCGTCGATGCCGAGGATCGCGATGATGTCCTGCAGCTCCTTGTAGCGCTGCAGGATCTCCTTGACTTCGTTGGCCACGCGGAAGTGGTCCTCGCCGAGGATGTCGGCCTTGAGGATCGTCGAGGTCGAGTCCAGCGGGTCGACGGCCGGGTAGATGCCTTTTTCGGAGATCGAGCGCGACAGCGCGGTGGTCGCGTTGAGATGCGCGAACACCGAGGCCGGCGCCGGGTCGGTGTAGTCGTCGGCCGGCACGTAGATCGCCTGGATCGAGGTGACCGAGCCGCTCTTGGTCGACGTGATGCGCTCCTGCAGCTGGCCCATCTCGGTCTCCAGCGTCGGCTGATAGCCGACCTGCGAGGGCATGCGCCCGAGCAGCGCAGAGACCTCGGAGCCGGCCTGCACGAAGCGGAAGATGTTGTCGACGAAAAGCAGCACATCCTGGCCCTGGTCGCGGAAGTATTCGGCCATCGTCAGGCCCGACAGCGCGACGCGCATGCGTGCTCCGGGCGGCTCGTTCATCTGCCCGAACACGAGCATCGTCTTGTCGAGCACGCCCGACTCCTTCATCTCTAGCCACAGGTCGTTGCCCTCGCGCGAGCGCTCGCCGACGCCGCAGAACGCCGATAGGCCGCCGTGCTCCTTGGCGAGGTTGTGGATGAGCTCCTGGATCAACACGGTCTTGCCCACGCCGGCGCCGCCAAACAGGCCGACCTTGCCGCCTTTGGCATACGGGGCGAGCAGGTCGATGACCTTGATGCCGGTCTCGAACATCTCCGTCGTCGGCGTGAGATCCTCGACGCGCGGGGCGTCCTGGTGGATCGCGCGCCGCGGCGTGTCCGCCGGCAGCGACTCGCCCAGGTCGATCGGCTCGCCGAGCAGGTTGAAGATGCGCCCGAGCGTCGCCTCGCCGACGGGCACGGTGATCGGAGCGCCCGTGTCGATCACCTCGAGACCGCGCGAAAGGCCGTCTGTCGTGTCCATCGCGACCGCGCGCACGCGGTCGTCGCCGAGGTGCTGCTGAACCTCGCACACGAGCACGCTCTCCTCGGCGCCCGGGCTGATCCCCGGCGCCTCCTCCTCGCGCGCGGCGGCGGGTCGGGCGACGGTGATCGCGTGGTTGATCTCGGGCAGGCGCTCGGTGAACACGGCCTCGATCACGACGCCTTGGATCTCCTCGATGCGCCCGACGTTGCGCGCGGCTCCGTCTCCGTTGCCGGAGGCCTGGGAGCTGGTGGGCTCAGTGGCGATGCTGGCGTCCATTTGCTTTCGATTCTCCTCTTTAATTCTTTAGGTTTTAGGATTTCTGGTCGTTGCGGTGGCGGCTGCCACGGTCTAGCTGACGCCCTCGGCGCCGGCCACGACCTCCATGATCTCCTGCGTGATCTCGGCCTGGCGGGCCCGGTTCATCTGCAGCGTCAAGTCGGTGATGATTTCGCCCGCGTTGTCGGATGCGCTGCGCATCGCGGTCATCTGGGCGCCGAAGAAGCCGGCCGTCGACTCGACGAGCGCTCGATAGATCGAGATCTCCACATAGTCTGGCACCAGCCGCTTGAGGATCTCTTCGGGGTCGGGCTCGTAGTCGACGAGCGCACGGGGCCCGCTGCTCGCCGCGTCGGATCCCGAATCGTCGTCGTCAGAGCCCTCAGCGGCGATCGTCGCGTGCGACAGCGGCAGCAGCGTCTCGCGCGTGACCTCTTGGGTGAGCGGCGAGACGTAGGAGTTGTAGACGATCTCCACGCGGTCGAGGTCGCCGTCGACGTAGCCGGTGATCAGGTCGTCGGCGATCGAGCGCGCGTCGGCGTAGGCGGGTTTGTCGGCGAAGCCCGTGTAGCTGCCGCCGAGATCGTGCCCGCGGAAGATCAGCGAGGAGACGCCGCGCCGGCCGGTCGCAAACCACGCCGTCTGCACGTTGTCCTCGGAGTACTCATCGGAGACGCGCACGCCCGCGCGGATGATCTGCGAGTTGAAGCCGCCGGCCAGGCCGCGGTCTCCGGTGACGAGCAGCAGGCCGACTCTGTCGGTGGACTCGTGCTCTGACAGCAGCGGCAGGCGCGAGGCCTCGGCGCCGGCGGCCTGCGCCGCCTGGCGCGTCATCCTGCGCAGCGCGTCGGCGTAGGGCCGCAGTGCGGCGATGCGCTGCTCGGCGCGGCGCAGGCGCGCGGCGGCGACCATCTCCATGGCACGCGTGATCTTCTGGATGTTCTTGACCGAGGAGATCCGGTTCTTGACGTCGCGCTGAGATGCCATGGCGTCTGTGCGTGGCCGGCGCTAGGCCGGCTGCGGCTCCTCCTCGCGCTGCTCCTGCGCCTCGGAGCCCTCCGCGGCGGGCTCGCGACGGGTCACCGCTGGCGTGTCGTCGTCCATCGGGTGGCCCTCCTCGTCGAGGTCGTAGCCGAAGTCCGAGGCGAACGTGTCGACCGTCTCTTTGACGGCTTCCTGCGTGCCGTCGGACCAGTCGCCGCCGGCGATCTTCTCGCGCAGGTCGCCGTGCTGGGCGTGCATGCGTTCGGTCAGCTCCGCCAGGAACTCGCCGACGCGCTCGACCTTCAGCCGGTCGAGGAAGCCATTGGTCGCCGCGTAGATCTGCACGACCTGATCCTCGACGGCCAGCGGCTCGCGCTCGTGCTGGTTGAGCGTCTCCACGAGGCGTTCGCCGCGGGCGAGCGTGCTCTGCGTATCGGCGTCGAGGTCTGACCCGAACTGCGCGAAGGCCTCCAGGTCGCGGTACTGGGAGAGCTCGAGCTTGATCCTGCCGGCGACTTTCTTCATCGGCCCGATCTGCGCGTTGCCGCCGACGCGCGAGACGGAGATGCCGACGTTGATCGCCGGGCGCACGCCGGAGTTGAACAGTTTGGACTCCAGGAAGATCTGCCCGTCGGTGATCGAGATAACGTTCGTGGGGATGTACGCGGAGACGTCGCCGGCCTGCGTCTCGATGACCGGCAGCGCGGTCAACGAGCCGCCGCCGAGATCGTCGTTGAGCTTGACCGCGCGCTCGAGCAGGCGCGAGTGCAGGTAGAAGACGTCGCCGGGGTAGGCCTCGCGACCCGGCGGGCGGCGCAGCAGCAGCGACATCTGGCGATAGGCGTAGGCGTGCTTGGTCAGGTCGTCGTAGACGACGAGCGCGTGCTTGCCGTTGTAGAGGAAGTGCTCGCCCATCGCACAGCCGGCGTAAGGCGCCATGAACTTGATCGGCGCCGCCTCGTCGGCGGGCGCGGCGACGATGATCGTGTTCTCCAGCGCGCCGTTTTCGTCGAGCGTCTGGGCCAGCGCGACGACGGTGGCCATGCGCTGCCCGATCGCCACGTACACCGACACGACGCCGGTGTCCTTGTTGTTGATGATCGCGTCGATCGCGATCGCCGTCTTGCCCGTCTGGCGGTCGCCGATGATCAGCTCTCGCTGGCCGCGGCCGATCGGGATCATCGCGTCGATCGCCTTCAGGCCGATCTGCATCGGTTCCTTGACCGGCTGGCGCTGCACGACGCCCGGGGCCTTGAACTCGGCGGGGCGGCGCTCGGAGGTGTCGATGTCGCCCTTGCCGTCGAGCGGGCGCCCGAGCGGGTCGACGATGCGTCCGAGCAGGGCCTCGCCGACGGGGATGTCGAGCAGGCGCCCGGTGCGCTTGACGGTGTCGCCCTCGGAGATGTGCTCCCACTCGCCGAACAGCACGGCGCCGACGTTGTCGGACTCGAGGTTGAGCGCGAGCCCGGTGACGCCGTGCGGCAGCTCGAGCAGCTCGAAGGACATGCAGTTCTCCAGGCCGTGCAGGCGCGCGATGCCGTCGGCGACCGACAGCACGGTGCCGACCTCGGTCAGCTCGGCGCTGCCGCCGTCGAGTCCCTCGATGCGGCTCTTCAGGATGCTTGTGATCTCATCTGGATTGATCTGCATGTTTTCCTAGGAAGCTCCTTGGGCAACGTGCCTGCGCAGCTGCTCCAGTCGGTTGCGAATTGAGGCGTCGAGAATCGAGTTACCCACTCTCAGCACGACGCCCCCGATGATCTCCGGGTCGACGTGCGCGGCCAGTCTCACCTTGCGTCCGGCGCGCTCGCCGATGCGCCGGCCGAGGCTTTCGGTCGTGGCCTGGTCGAGCTCGACCGCGCTGGTGATGTCCACGGGAAGCAGCTTGTTGGCGTCCTCCCACATGCGCTCGAACTGCTGGCGCGCGCGAAAGATGACCGGCATGCGGTGGTTCTCGATCAACAGCTTGAGGAAGTTCAAGAACAGCTCGTCGGCGCCGTCGAGCACCCGCCCGAGCGCGTCCTGCTTCTCCTTGGTGGAGAAGTAGGGCGAGAAGAAGAACACCGCGAGCTCGCGGTTGGCCTCCAGGGCGTCGGCGAACTGGCCCAGCTGCTCGCGCAGCTCGTCGAGCTTTGCGTGCTCGCGCGCCACGTCGAACAGCGAGCGGGCGTACACCTCGGCGAGCTCGTCCATCAGTTGTGCGCCCGGGAGGAGATGGTCGAGAAGTCCAGTTCGTTGAGCGCCTCTTCGACCAGCCGCTTCTGGTCGGCGTCGTCGAGCGTCTTGCGCGTTACCTTCTCGGTCGCCATGATCGTCAGGTCGGCGACCTCCTTGCGGATGTCGTCGAGCGCCCGTTTGGTGGCGACCTCGATTTCGCGTTCGGCGCGCTGCTGGGCCTCGGCGACGATCTCCTGGCTGTGCTCTTTGGCCTCGTGCTCGTGCGCGTCGGCGGTCTGGCGCGCGCGCTGCACGATCTCTTCGGCCTGCGCTCGCGCCTCCTTCAGGCGCTCGCGGTATTCGGCGAGCAGCTCGTCGGCCTCGGTACGCGTGCGCTCGGCCGTGTCGATCGACTCTTCGATCCCGCGCTTGCGCCGTTCGAGCGCGTCGGAGATGCGCGGGAAGGCGAGCTTGGAGAGCAGCACCATCGTGATGCCGAATACGAGCAGCGTCCAGATCATCAGGCCGATGCCCGGCTTGATCAGGAAGCTGCCGTTCGATGCGGCGAGCACGGTGTGGGTCGTTGACGTCAGCGAGGCGAGCATGGCTCAGACGATGAACGCCGCGAGCAGGCCGGCGACGAGGCCGTAGAAGAAGCACGCCTCGGTCAGCGCGAAGCCCAGCCACTGCAGCTGCGTGATCTCGTCGCGCATCTCCGGCTGGCGCGTGATCGCTTCGATTGCCTTGCCGAAGATGATGCCGATGCCCACGCCGGCGCCGACGGCGCCGAGGCCACCGCCCACGCCGAGGCCGATGGACTTGCCGGCCTTGGCGGTTTCTTCGGTTGCTGCCGCCAAGAAGGTGATCAAAGCTATGTGCACGACTAATGGCTCCTTTTAGTGGTCTTCGGCGACCGCGCCGCCGAGGTAGATAGCGGTGAGGGTGGCGAAGATGAACGCCTGCAGAGCGGCCACCAGACCCACCTCGAAAGCAAACAGCAGCACCCCAAACGGGAGCGTGAACCAGCCCAGGGCGGTGATCCCGAGGATCACGGCCAGCGCTCCGGCCATGAACAAGATGATCAGGTGCCCCGCGAGGATGTTGGCGAAGAGTCGAATCGTCAGCGAGAGGATGCGCATGAAGTTAGAGAGCACCTCGAGGAAGAAGATCGCGACGGCCATGCCGCCTTCGACGCCTCCGGGAACGAGCCCTTTGAGGTAGCCGATCGGGCCCTTGGCGCGAACGCCTTCGAAGGTGTAGGACACGAACACGACGAGCGCGAGCACGAGCGGTATCGAGAGGTTGGCGGTGGCGGCGTACAGCGAGAACGACGGGATGTGCAGCCCTGCCACGTCGATCTTGTGCTCGGTGTTCGTCGGTAGCGGTATGTAGCCGACGAGGTTGGAGAACATGATGAACAGGAACAGCGCGCCGATGAACGGGAACCACTTGGCGGCCATCTTCTCGGTCATCGCGCTGCCGGTGATGTTGTCGCGCATCAGTTCGTAGAGCAGCTCGACGGCCGCCTGCACCTTGTTCGGGCGCTGCTGCATGCGCCGCGCGATGTAGATCATGCTCACGCACGTCGCGACGGCAGCGAGCACCAGGTACAGCACCGCCTTGTTGATCGAGAAGACGCCCAGATGCACCCAGTTGTCGAGCTTGAACTCGTTCTGCGGCTTGAAGTCGTTGTTGCGCGTGCCGTGCACTCCGTAGATCGCAGCCAGCACGACGATCCCGCCGATCCACACACCTCCGAGGATCAGCAGGGTGCGCTTGGTGCTGCTCATCTGCTTCTTGGCTCCCCCCTCCGTAGCGTTCATCGCCTGAGGGCACCTGCCCCAGTCGGCGGGAGTCCCAGCTCGTGGCAGCTCATGAGGGGCTCGCCCTCCCCGGCGCGCCGGCCGGCGCGCGCAGCCCTTCGCGCGTGAAGAAGGACATCACGAAGTACACGGTGAACGCGGCCAGCACGAGCGCGGCGGCCATGATGCCGTCGTCCTTGCCGCCGGCGACGCGCGCAAGGACAATCGCCAGCGCGACCAGCCACACTCGGCCCATCATGCCCGCGACCTGCAGGCCCGCCCTCAGCTTGGCCTCGCCGACGCGGCTCGCCCGCGCGTGCACGTAGCCGGTTCCCAGGCGGGTCAGCAGCCACGCGGTGGCGCCGATCAGATAGCCGGCGAGCGGCAGGCCGCCGACCAGCACGAACGGAGCCGTCGCGAGCACCAGGCACACGTCGAGGTAACGCAGGGTGAACACGTCAGCTGACGGGTCCGGAGGCTCGCCCGTGACACTGCGTCCACAGGCGCCGGCGGCGGCGCGGCGGGGTGCCCAGAAGGGCCATGCGTTCGGCGCACGCGTTGCGGGCGTCGAACCTGCCGCGGGCCATGAACACGGGTCCGACACGGCGCGAGAGCCGGCCGTGAGGCCCGTAGCAGCGCCGCTCGGCGAGCTGGCGTGCCCGCGGGGAGAAGCGCGGCGTGAGCTTCGGCAGATCGAAGGGGTCGTCCTTGCCGGTGGCGCTCAGGCGCAGGGGATCGTCGTTGTTATCGAAGTCTGGCATGTGCGTGAGCCACCCTACAGACCCGTAGAGAAGTCCGCGCGCCGAAGCGCGGCGGATCGACCGAAGCGCCTCTTCACCGTCTACTACAGCGCTTCTGGAGCGTCCGGGGCAGCGCGGTCAGTCTACCGTGTCTTGGACTTCGTAACAAGTTTGTGACATACGCAACGCCGGTGCGACCGGCCGGCGGCGTCGGCCTGAAAGCAAGCCTCGCAGCCACGCGAGCACCATGCGGGCGTCGATGCGTCGCGCCGAGCCGACGAGCAGCACGGAGATCGCCAGGGCCGCCAGGCCGCCGGCGATGTCCAGCACGAAGTGGTTGCCCGTCGCGAGCACCGCAAACGCCGTCATGCACGGATAGGCGACCGCCACGGCACGCACGAGCGGGCGGCGGCTGGCCCTCCACACGGCGAGCGCGCACCATCCGGCCCAGGCCATGTGCAGCGACGGCATGGCGGCCACCTGGTTGGCTTGCGACGCCAGCGCACCGGTGTGCCACGAGCCGAACGCGTGCGTCGAGGAGACGACGTCGGTGAAGCCGTCGAGCATCCGCGGCGGCGCAACGGGAAACAGCCAGAAGACGACGAACCCGAGCACGTTGACGAGCAGCAGCGAGTTGCGCAGCGGGCGATAGAGGTCGGCGCGCCGCCACCACAGCCAGACGAGGATGCCGATTGTGACGACGAAATGGGCGTTGTCGTAGTAGTCGGAGACCAGCAGGCCGAGCGTGTGATGCGACGCCAGCCAGCGGTCCAGCGACAGCTCGGGATCGATGTGCAGGACGCGCTCGAAGTGCAGGATCCCGCGCGCGTCGCCCAACGCGACCGGCAGCCGCAGGGGCGCGAGATTTGTGACCGCGTCATACAGGAAGAGCAGCCAGCCGATCGCCAGCAGCTCGACCCACCAGCGCGAGCGTGTGGCCGCGCGCGAGCGCGCCGCGAGCGCGCGCACAGCGCCCGGCGAGCCCCCCGAGTCGATCGAAACCGCGCTGGACAAGCGACCGATGTTACCCCGACTGTCAGCGCTGTTTCGGGCCGACGGCTGCGCGCGGGTAACCAGCTCAGGGAGCGACCGGCCGAAGGCCGCGATCGGCGAGCGTGGCAAGGACCTGCGGCAGCGCGGCGACCGTGCGCTGCCACGAGCCCGGCGCCGAATAGTCGTCGGCGTCGTGCAGCAGCAGCACCGAGCCCTCGCCGGCGCCGGCGGTCACCCGCGCGGCGATCGACTCGGCTGTCGCGCGCCGCTCCCAGTCGCGACCCCAATGGCTCCACAGCAGGGTGCGCCAGCCGCGCGCGTTGGCCAGGCGCAGCGCCGAGGCGTTGAGCACACCGTACGGCGGGCGGTAGAGCGTCAGCTGCACGCCCGCCGCGTCCTCGATCGCCGCCTGCGCGCGGTCGATGTCCGCACGCACCTGTGGCGGCGCCAGGCGCAAGAGGTTGCGATGTCGATGGCAGTGCAAGCCGACGAGGTGTCCAGCCGAGACGATCTCGCGCGCCAGCGAGGGGTTTCGCTGCACCTGCTCGCCCACCAGGAAGAACGTCGCCTGGACCTCCGCCCGCGCCAGCAGCTCGAGCACCGCGGGCGTGCCCTGCGCGTGCGGCCCGTCGTCGAACGTGAGCGCATACCCGCGGCCCTTGGCCGTCCGATCCTCCACGCCGAGCGGCCCGCGCAGCGCCGCCACGGCGCCCGCAAGCCCTGGCAGCAGGTAGCCGGCGACCGCTGCGGCGGCCACCGCGCCGGCGATCGGTGCGACGGGGATGCGATGATCGAGGGTAGACATGGTCGATCTGGTGCTGGGCATAGGAGCGGCCGTGGCCGCATCGACCCTCTACAGCCTAGGGATCGCGCTGCAGGCGCTCGACGCCAAGGAGGCGCCGCACGAAGAGCACCTGCGCCTGGCGCTCGCGCGGCGCCTGATCCGCCGAGGACGTTGGCTGTTCGGCCTGGGCCTGTCGATCCTCGGCTGGCCGCTGCAGATCGTCGCGCTGCTGCTCGCGCCGCTGGTGGTCGTCCAGCCGGCGCTGGCCGCCGGGCTGCTCGTGCTGATGTTCCTCGCGCAGCGCATGCTGCACGAGCACGCCGGGCGCACCGAGTACGTGGCGATGGCGGCAATCGTGATCGGCGTGATCGGAGCGGGCGTGGCGGCGCCTCCCCGCCACACCGGCCACGGCTCGGAGGCCCTTGCGATCACGGTCGTGCTCGCCGGGCTGGCGGTTGCCGCGCTGCTCCCGTATGCGCTGCGGCTGTTCACGCATCCGCCGGCCGGCGTGACGATGCTCGGCGCCGGGCTGGCGGGCGGCTGGAGCGGGGTGGCGACGAAGCTGGCCTCCGACGACCTGGCGCAAGGACACATTGCGCTCGCCGCGCTATGGGGACTTTCGACCGCCGGCGCCTCGGGGGTCGGCATCCTCAGCGAGATGAGCGCGCTGCAGGAGCGCCCGGCAATCCAGGTGGCGCCGGTCGTGTTCGTGACTCAGACGGTGGTGCCGATCGTCGTCGCACCGCTGCTGTTCGGCGAGAGCTTCGCCGACACGCCGTTCGGCGGCGTGCCGCTGGCGCTGTCGCTGGCGCTGCTCGTCGCCGGAGCTGCGCTGCTCGCGCGCTCGCCGCTGCTCGTGGCGCTGATGGAGGGCGAGCGCGTAAGCCACGCCAGCGGCTCCGCGCCGAGCCCTTTGCCGCCGAGCCAGGAGATGATCCGCTCCAGTCCGGACACCGAGGCCGGCGAGCCGTCCAGCTCGACGACCAACACGTCTCCGGCGCGGGTGGAACGCTGAGGGAGGGCGCCCTCGGCTTTCAGGCGCTGGGCGCCGCAGACAGGCGTAGCGCCGTCGGTGCGCGCGAGCACGAGCTGGCCGACGGTCAGGCCGCCGGGCGGCTGCAGGTAGTAGAAGCGATGGTGCAGACCCAGCGCGCGAGCCTGCGCGCGCAGCAGCCCACGCGTACGCATCCAGCGAAAGACGGACGAGCCGGGCACTTCGGGCACAACCTCGTCGCCCAGCGCGCGCACCTTGGCGACCATCGCCGGCGAAGGCACGCGGCCGTCGTCGGCGAACGAGGCGTGGATTCCGTGTCGCGCGAGTTCCAGGGCGACCCGCGAGACGTCGCCGGAGCGAACGTGCACGATCAGGCCGACGTCGGGCTGGTTGGTCTTGACCTTCGCCAGCGGGTGCACGTGCAGGATCTTCGTGGCGAGCGCGGTGACCTCGTCGGTTGACATCATCCAGGTTCCCACGCCGAGCAACAGCGTGAGCTGCGTTGCCAGCGCAACCGTGCGCAGGCGCCAGCGGGGGATCGGGCGCACGCGATGCGACGCCTGCAGCACGACGTCGCAAGCGGCGAGGTCGCTTGCGCCGCAGTCATCGTCGGCGGCGGCCTTTGGCTGGGTCTCGGGCTCGCCGGCGAAGCTCGCGCGCACGTGATCGCGCAGCTCGGTGGTGTCGTTGGCCAGGCGGACGAGATCGAGCGCCGCCATCGCGCGCGTGTTGACGCGGGCGTGGCCGACGGGGAGCCCGTAGGAGACGACCGGCGTGCCTGCGGCCATCGCCTCCAGGCAGGTGACCCCGCCGGTCGAGTGCACGAGCACGTCGGCAGCGGCGAGCAGCTCGGGCATCTTGTCGGTGAACTCATACACGTGCACGCGTGGCTCGTCGGAGAAGCTGCGCCGCAGCTTCTCCGCCAGCGGCTCGTTGCGTCCGGCGAGCACGACGATGCTCGAGGCCTCGGGCACGCGGATGAACTCGCGCACGGCGCCCTCGACGTCGCCGACGCCCCACCCGCCGCCGGATACGACGACCATGCGCCCGTCTTCGGGCAGGCCGAGGGCGCGGCGCGCCTGCGACGGGGAGCGGGCCTGCAGGAAGTCCTCGGAGATCAGCGGCGCCACCAGGCGCACGCTGTCGCGCCCGGCGATCCGCTCGACCGGCGATAGCGACTCGCCGTACATCACCATGTGCATGTCGATTCCCGGCTGCGCCCAGAAGAACAGCCCGGTCAGGTCGGTGATCGTGGCGACGGTCGGGCACGCCACCTCGCCGGTTCGGCGCAGGCGCGCAAGCACGACCGTTACCGCGGGGTAGGTCGAGACGACGACATCGGGATCGTGCTCGGCGATCGCGCGTGCGAGCGGGCGCGAGCCGAGCAGGCAGAGCAGCCGCGTCGCGACCGCGCGGACCGGCGGCACGTGGTTGAGCAGCCCGTAGATGAGCGAGTACGTCCACGGCATGAAGCGCAACTGCACGCGGTAGCCGTCCTCGACGACGGGCTTCAGCACCCGGCCCATCGCGGCGAGGCCGTCGATCACCGTGACGTCAGTCGGCTGCGGCGCGTCCTTCAGCTGGGCGGCGAGCGCGCGCGCTGCGGCCGCGTGTCCCTCGCCCACGTCCGCAGACAGGATCAGGACGCGCCGCGGCCCTGGAGCCCGGCGCGATGTCGTTTTGCGGCGGCGAAGTCGCATGTGGAAGGCAGCGCGCACCTTTACGGGCGCCTGACGTGCCGCACACACGTACACCGATCGGCCCCCCGGGGAACGCGCATTCGTGCGGCTGGGAGGGGATTCTACATTCCCCGCCACACGCCTGCCTGACGAGTAGACGTAACAATGAGCCGATGCCGTCCGCCCCGGCCCTGCCCAGAGCGCCGATCGAGGCCGCTCGCCGCCCAGATCGCCGCCCGCGCGGCAGCCGCCGCCCGGTGGCGCGCGCGGCTGCGATTCCCCGTGCGCTCGGCCTGCTTGGACTGCTGGGCATCCTCGTGACGGTCTTCCTGACCGCCGCCGGGGCGGCCGGAGAATCTTCGCAGTACGTGCCCGGGCGCAGCGGCGGCTGGCCGCCCTGGCTTGCCGGGCCGCTGGAGGGACTCGGCATGGGCCTCGGCTCGGGGGCCTTTCAGACGCTGACGCTGATCATGTGCGCCAGTTATCTGCTCGTGCTGGCGTTCGCGCGCGCGCTGTCGATGCGCGCGCTCGTCGTGGCGATCGTCACCGCCAACGCGATCCTGCTGCTGGGGCCGCCGCTGCTCTCTCAGGATGTCTTCGGCTACCTCGGCTTCGCGCGCCTCGGTGCGCTGCACGGCCTGGACCCGTACACGCACGTGGCCGCGCAGGCGGCGGGCGACGAAGTCTTCTGGTTCGTCGGTTGGCCTTACCAGCACTCTCCCTACGGACCGCTGTTCACGCTCGCCAGCTACGCCACGGCGCCACTCGGCCTGGCCGGCGGGATGTGGGCTTTCAAAGCCCTCGCGGTCGCCTCGAGCCTCGCCGCCGTCGCGCTCGTGGCGCGCGCCGCCGGCAAGCTCGGCCAGTCCCGGCGCTGGGCGGCGGCATTCGTCGGGCTCAACCCGGTGCTGCTCGTGCTGGCGGTCGGCGGAGCGCACAACGACACGCTGCTCCTGATGATGCTCGCCGCCGCACTCGCGCTCACCGCGGGCGCAAACCCGCGTTTTCGCGCCGCCGCGGCGGCGCTGGTCGTCGGCGTCGCCGTCAAGGTCACAGCGGGCCTGGCGCTCGCGTTCCTCGTGCTCGCCCCGCGGCGCTGGAGCGAGCGCCGACGAGTCGCCGGGGCGGCCGTGCTCAGCCTGCTCGCCCTGGGCGTGCTGGGCCTGATCGGCTTCGGCACGCACGCGCTCGGCTTCCTCAACGCCGTCGGCGAGCAGCAGCAGCTCGTGGCCGTGCACAGCGTGCCCGCGGAGACGGCCCGTCTGGTCGGCTTGAACGGTACGCCGGGTTGGTGGCGCAACGTGTTCGTGGCGCTGTTCCTCGCCGTGCTCGGCTATGCGCTGTGGCGGACCGCGCGCGGCGCCGACTGGCGCGTGGCAGCCGGCTGGACGACGCTCGCGCTGCTGCTGTCGACGGCGTGGCTGCTGCCCTGGTATGCGATCTGGGCGCTGCCGCTAGCCGCGGTCGGCGGCAATCGGCGGCTGCGCGCCGCGACGCTGCTGTTCTGCGCGTACGCGATCCTCTTCCACCTGCCGCTCGCCGACCCGCTGCTCCTCCCCGCGCGGGTGCACAAGCCCGTCTTCGTCGTTCGCCGCGACCGCCTGGATCTCACCCGTTTCCAGATCGCGGGCGACCCCCTGCTCAATCTCGGTCGCTGACGCCTCCGGGCGCAGCAGGCGCAGGCGCATCGCATCGAGGCGCCTGAACTTGAGGATCTCGAGTACATAGACGAGGTAGACGCTCGCCACGGCGGCGATCAGGCCGAGGCCGATCATCACGAGCGTCCAGCCGGTGTGCAGGTGGCCTTTGTGATCGCTGTACGGGACGAAGCGAAGCGCGAGCGCAAGGCCGGCGAGCATCAGCGTCCATGCGTACAGGTAGGCGATCGTACGCCGGCTGGAGAAGCCGATGCGCGCCATGCGGTGGTGGATGTGCTCGCTGTCGGGACGGTAGATCGGCTGGCGGTACTTCAGGCGCTTGAGCACGACAAAGGTCGTGTCCAGGAACGGCACGGCGAGCAGGATGAGCGGCAGCACGAAGGACACGACCGCCGCCGTCTTGACCGCCCCCTCGACGGTGATCACGCCCATCATCAGCCCGAGCAGGTTCGCGCCGCAGTCGCCCATGAAGCTCGAAGCGGGCGGGAAGTTGTAGATCAGGAAGCCGAGCGCCGCGCCGGCGGTGATCGCCGCGAGCACGGCCGGCTGCTGGCGCCCGAGATCAAAGGCGATCACCGTCATCGCGCCGGCGATGATCGTGCACACGCCCGCCGCCAGCCCGTCGACGCCGTCGGAGAAGTTGACGACGTTCATCATCGCCACGAGGCCGACGACGGTCAGCAGCGGCCCGGCATTCGTCACGCCGGCGTTGGGAAAGGCCAGTGAGCCGATGAACGGCAGCGTGATCGCCTTCACGGCAACCCCGAAGTGCACGACGATCACGGCCGCGACGATCTGGCCGGCGAGCTTGACGACCGGCGGCAGCTCGAAGCGATCGTCGAGCGCGCCCACGAGCGTGATCACCGCCGCAGCGAGCAGCACGCCATGCCACAGGTCGTGTTCGGAGGCGTAGCCGGCCGGCAGCCAGATCAGGCCCGCGACGAGCGTCCCCGCGAAGATCGCAAGTCCGCCGAGCAGCGGCGTCGGGCTATCCGACAGACCGCGCGCGCGCGGCTCGTCGATCGCCCCGACGGACCGCGCGAAGCGCATCGTGAGCGGTGTGAGCAGCGCCGTCACGGCGGCGGCCACGAGGAACGCATAAAGCGCGTCGAGCTCGGTCAGATGCCCCATCTAGTCCGGCAGAGCATCGCAGGCGTGGGTGTCGCCTACCACTGCCACGCCTGCTCAGCTCGTTATACGGGGGTTCCGGCGGAAAGCTCCTGATAGAGCGGGTAGCGCTCGGCGATCTCCCCCACGCGCTCGGTCAGCTCGCCGGCGCGCGACTCGTACTCGGGCGTCAGCGCGCTCGCCATGATCCTGCCGACCTCCACGAAATCGTCGTGCTGCAGTCCGCGCGTGGCCAGCGCAGGCGTGCCGATGCGCAGGCCCGAGGCCTCCATCGGAGGGCGCGGGTCGAAGGGCACGGCATTGCGGTTGACGGTGATGTCGATCGCGTGCAGGCGATCCTCGGCCTGCCTGCCGGTGAGCGCTGGATCGCTATCGCGCAGGTCGACGAGCACGAGGTGCACGTCGGTGCCGCCGGTCAGCACGTTGACGCCGTGCCCGGCAGCGAGCAGCTCCTGCGCCCAGACGCGCGCGCCGTCGAGCGTGCGCTGCTGGCGCTCGGCAAACAGCTCGCTGGCGGCGATCTTGAAGGTGACCGCCTTGGCCGCGATGACGTGCTCCAGCGGTCCGCCCTGCTGGCCGGGAAAGACCGCCGAGTCGATCTTCTTTGCGTACTCGGCCTTGCACAGGATCACGCCCGCGCGCGGGCCGCCGAGCGTCTTGTGCGTGGTCGTCGTGACCACGTCCGCGCCGTACTCGATCGGGTTGGGGTGCAGGCCGGCGGCGACGAGCCCGGCGAAGTGCGCCATGTCGACCACCAGCAGCGCGCCGACCTCGTCGGCGATCTCGCGAAAGCGCGCGAAGTCGAGCTGGCGCGGGTAGGCCGACCAGCCGGCGAGCAGCATCTTCGGGCGGCGCTCGCGGGCTATGCGCGCTACCTCGTCCATGTCGATCCGGCTGGTCTCGCGGTCGACCTCGTACGGGGCGATGTCATAGAGGCGCCCGGAGACGTTGATCTTCATGCCGTGCGTGAGGTGGCCGCCGTGCGCGAGCGAGAGCCCCATGATCGTGTCGCCGGGTTCCAGCAGGGCGTGGTAGACGGCCGTGTTGGCCTGCGCGCCGGAATGCGGCTGCACGTTGGCGTGCTCGGCGCCGAACAGCGCCTTGGCGCGGTCGATCGCGAGCTGCTCAGAGACGTCCACCCACTCGCAGCCGCCGTAGTAGCGACGGCCGGGGTAACCCTCGGCGTACTTGTTCGTGAGCACCGAGCCCTGGCACTCGAGCACGGCGCGCGGGACGAAGTTCTCCGAGGCGATCGCCTCGAGCGTGCGCTGCTCGCGCTCGAGCTCGCCGCGCAGGACCTCGGCGATCTCAGGATCCACCTCGCTCAGCGGGCGGTTGAAGTAATCGGGGCTTAGCTCGGACACGGCGCCCTCCTTGAGCAGGCGGTGAAGACGGTGAATGCCCAGGCGCGCGGCGGGTTTCGCTGGCCGCTCCCCGGTGGTCGATCCCACCTCAGGCGCCAGTCGCGGCAGCTGTCACGAGGCTAGCACGAGCACGCGATCTCGAAGTCAGCGCGCGCTCTGCAGCTACTCCCCACGGCCACGATCTGCGCTCAGCGCGCGCCCTGCAGCAGCTCGCCCACGGCCACGGCCGCCAGCGCGCCCTCGCGCAGGACGTACCAGGCGCCGCCGGTCTCATACTCGCGCAGGTCGACGACCGTCGAGGGCGTGCCCGGCAGGGTCCCCCCGTCGAGCACTACGTCGGCGCCTTCGCGCAGGCTCGCAGGCACGGCGTCGAGCGTGCGCGCGTCGGGCTCGCCGGAGATGTTCGCGCTCGACTGCATCAACGGCCGCTCGATCGCGCCCAGCGCGTGCAGCTCCGTGGGCAGCCACGGCACGCGCAGGCCGAGCGTCGCCGGATCGCTGCGGCAGGCGGCGAGGAAGCGCGACGAGCGATTCTCCAGCAGAACCGTGACCGGGCCCGGCAGCAGCGCACTCAGCGCTGCACGCTCGGAGTCGCCCAGCTGGCCGAGAGCCTGCAGCGCGGCCTCGAGCGCGAAGAACATCACCGCCGAGGGCTGCACCGGGGTGCGCCCCTTCAGTCCGTACAGCCGCCGCGCAGCCGCCTCGTCGTCGGGGTCGCAGCACAGGCCGTAGACGGTGTCTGTGGGGAACACGCCCACGCCGCCGGCCGCGACGCAGTCGCGCAGGCGGTCGGCGTCGTCGTCGCCGAGCGTCGGGGTCATGGTCGCGGGCGAGCTCCTGTCACCACACGCTCAATACCCGCCAGGTCGGGTTTGCACTCCACCTCTGAGAAACCGGCCGCGCGGACCAGCTCGGCTACGACAGGCGCCTGCCCGGCGCCGACCTCGAGCGCGACCGTGCGCACGATTGGCCGTTGCGCCAGCTGCTCGAGCAACGGGCGAATCTGCGATAGCCCATCGGCTCCAGCGAACAACGCACCGGGCGGCTCGTGGCGCAGGATCTCCGGCACCAGGCCGGCTCGCTCGGACTCGGTGACATAGGGCAGGTTGGCCAGCACAGCGTCGAAGTCTTCGGGCAGCCCCGCGAAGAGGTCGGCATGCACCCAGCGAACCTCCAGGCCAAGCCGAGCGGCGTTGGCGCGCGCCAGCGCCAGCGCGTGGTTGCTGACGTCGCTACCGGTCACCTGCAGGTCGCGACGCTCGTCCTTGCACGCCAGCGCGACCGCGCCGCTGCCGGTGCCGATGTCGAGCACGCGCTCGCCTTCGCCCAGCGCGAGCGCCCATTCGACGAGCAGCTCGCTCTCCGCTCGCGGCACGAGCGCGCGGCGGTCGACCTGCAGATCCAGCCGGCGAAAGCCGCGATGGCCGACGATGTAGGCAACCGGCTCACGCAGCACCGCGCGACGGCGCACCGCGTCCTGAAACGCGCGCACGTCCGCGCCGGCGACCGTCAGCTCGCGATCGAGCAGCAGGCGCTCGCGGGCGACGCCGAGCACGTGCGCGAGCAGCACTTCGGCGTCCAGGCGGGGCGTCTCGCAGCCGGCCGCCGCGATCGCCGTGATCGCGCCGTCCAGCGCGTCGCGGACGCTCGTGCCACGAACGCGCCGCGGGTGGTCGGCCGCGGGTGCGATCACGCGGCCGCCTGCGCCTGCAGGCGTCGGCGCTTCTCGTCGCTCTGCAGCGCCTCGGTGATCTCGTCGAGCTGGCCCTCGAGCACGTCGTCGAGGTTGTGCACCGTTAGCTTGATGCGATGGTCGGTCACACGGCGCTCGCCGTAGTTGTACGTGCGGATCTTCTCGGCGCGATCGCCCGTGCCCACCTGCGAGCGGCGGTCGGCCGCGAGCTCGGCCTGCTGTTCTGCCAGCGCGCGCTCGTAGATGCGCGCGCGCAGCACGCGCAGGGCCCTCTCGCGGTTCTGCAGCTGGGACTTCTCGTCCTGCATCGAGACGACGATGCCGGTCGGCTTGTGCGTCACGCGCACGGCCGAGTCGGTCGTGTTGACCGACTGCCCGCCGGGTCCCGACGAACGGTAGACGTCGATCTGCAGGGCGTTGGGATCGACGTGCACGTCGACTTCTTCGGCCTCGGGCAGCACCGCGACGGTCGCTGTCGAGGTATGCACTCGCCCCTGCGACTCGGTCTGCGGCACGCGCTGCACGCGGTGGGTGCCTCCCTCGAACTTGAACACCGAGTACGCGCCGTCGCCCTTGATCGCGAACGTGTACTTGCCGTCGCCGACGTCCATCGCCTCCGACTGCCACCCCCGTCGCTCGGCGTACTTGACGAGCATGCGGTAGAGATCGCCGGCCCACAGCCCCGCCTCGTCGCCACCGGCGCCGCCCTGGATTTCGACGATCACGCTCTTGTCGTCGTTCGGGTCGCGCTCGACCATCGCCATGCGGATCTCCTCCTCGACCTCCTCGATGCGCTCTCGCGCGCGCGTCAGCTCGTCGCGCATCTCGGAGTCCTCGCCCTCCTCAGAGAGCAGTTCCTCGGCGCCGTCGGCGGTGCTCTGCGCCTCGCGCCACTGCGCGGCGAGCCGTGCGGCCGGCTCGAGCTGACGGTAGGCGCGACCGACCTCCGCGTAGCGCTCGCGATCTGAGATGACCTCGGGGTCGGTCATCTGCTCGCCGAGCTCGGCAAAGCGCCTCTCGATCTGCTTGACGAGGTCTTCGATCATCGCGGGCCAGTCTATGGGCCGTTACGCGACGACCTCCACGCCCACGAGATCCTCGGCCGACAGCTCGCCGGGCGTCTCGCGGTCGAGCACCGCGCGCAGTGCCGCGATCGCGACCGCGAGCTGGTCGAGGTCGGGCTCGCGCGTCGTCAGCAGCTGAAGCTTCAGGCCCGGCCACATCACCGCGCGCACCCAAGGGCGGCTGCGATTGCGCCCGGCGAACTTGATCAGCTCGAAGGACACGCCGGCGATGATCGGCACGCCGAGGATGCGCGTCGCGACCAGCCAGTACCACGCGGGCAGCCCGATCGGCGCGAACACGAAGATCGCCACGAGCATCACCACGAGCAGGAAGCTCGTGCCGCAGCGCGGGTGCAGCCGCGAGAAGCGCTGCGCGTTGGCCGGCGTCAGCGGCAGGCCGGCCTCGAAGCAGGAGATCGTCTTGTGCTCGGCGCCGTGGTACTCGAACACGCGGCGCAGGTCGCGCAGGCGCGAGAGCAGCAGCATGTAGCCGAGGAAGATGCTCGTACGCACGACGCCCTCGATCAGCCAGAACAAGAACGAGGACCCCAGCTGATCCTTGATCAGGCTCGTCAAGCCGACGGGAATCAAGAAGAACAGCACGATCGCCACGACGAGCGCCACGACCACGGTGCCGGCCCAGACCGTCTTGGGAATCTCTTCGGCCGAGCCGTCCTTCTCGTCGGGCGGCAGCTGCGCGTTGGCCGACACCTCCAGCGCGCGAAAGCCGATCGCCAGCGACCCGCCGAGCGCGACGATCCCGCGCAGGATCGGCAGGCGCAGCAGGCGATGGCGCTTGAGCGCGGACTCCAGCGGGAAGGCAGTGACCTCGATCTCGCCGAGCGCCGCCTCCTCCGGCGAGCGCTCGCCCTCGGCGAGCTGCTCGTCGGTCGGCTTGCGTACGGCGACCGCCCAATTGGAGACGCCGCGCATCATCACGCCCTCGAGCACGGCCTGCCCCCCTACGGGAGCGTCGCGGCGCGCGTTCAGCCGACCGTCGGCGTCTGCGTCGACGCCGCCCGGGGCAAGCACCGGCGCATCGCCGTTGGAGCTCGCCGGGCCCAGCTCCACCCCGTCGCTCGGCGGGCTGTCTGGCGCGACCGGCGTCGCAGAACCGGCGGCCAGGCGCGAGGACATCGGACTGCTAGGCGGACCGAGTCTGGGCCGTGTGCAGGCGGCCCTTGGCCACGCGGCGCTGGAAGCGCTCGACGCGCCCGCCGCTGTCCATCAGCTTCTGGCGCCCCGTGTAGAACGGATGGCAGTTCGAGCAGACCTCCACGCGCAGCTCGTCCTGCGTCGCGCGCGTGATGAACTCGTTGCCGCACGTGCAGTGCACGTGTGCCGCAGTGTAATTGGGGTGGATCTTGGCCTTCAACGTTCTTCCATTCTAGCGACCCCGCGCCCCGCGGTCACGCGCGTCCCCGACTCACGCGCCCGGCACGGTCGGAGCAGAGGACGGCGGGGGCGCTGCGGGTGCCGGCGAGGCGGGGGGCGGCGGCGGTGCCGGCGGCGCGGGCTGCAGGCATCGCGCGGTCAGGCGTTCGGCGCGCTTGACCACGTGCCGGTTGGCGCTCAGCCAGCGAAAGCGCACGTAGCCACGGTAGGACGCCGGCGCCGACAGGTTGGTGACCTGCTTGACGTACTTGTAGACCTTCACCTTGGGGTCGGCCGCACGCCACACGCCGAGGCCGGATCTCGTGACGGGGTGGAACTCCGTCTCACCAGGCGCGCGCTCCTCGAGGTCGATGCGCATCGTCATCCGCGCAGCGCCTGGGATCTCGGTCATTTCGCCGGTGAACGTCGCCGAGCGTTCGCCCGGCGCGACCGACGGGACGCACTGTTCGAGCGTCGCCGCGACCGCGCCCGTGTCGGCCGTCGGCGTCGTCTGCGCGACCTGGGCGCCCGCCGAAGCCGCGCCGCCGAGCGCCGCCGCCAGCACACACGCCATCACCGAGGGCGGTGCAATGTGCGCCCGCTTGCGCGTAGCGAAAGTTGGGAACATCGTCTTCATGACAACCCTCTAACACCCGCACGGCGCGGATGTTTCGCGAGAGTTGCTCGCGCTGGGTCCAGCGGGCTTAGAGGATCTGGTAAAGCGGCCCGTCGCCGCCCTCGGGCGTCGTCAGGCGCCCGCCCTTGGCGGTGATCGCACCGCACTGCACGCAGTTGGTGTAGTTGACGATCACGTCCACGTCGCCGTGCTCGGGGGCGTCCTCGGGGATCTCATAGACACCGGCCGGGCACATCCAGCGCCACGTCTCGGCGATCTCGCGCGGGACGTGTTTCTGCACGCGGATGTGGTTCGGCGCGTCGTCACGCGTGGCGTTGCCCGTGATGAACACCGACGAGAGCTTGTCGAAGGTGTATTTGCCGTCAGGCTTTACGTAGGAGTCCTTCGTGTCCCCGATGAACATCGGCTTCTCGTCGTTGCGATGCCAGTCGGCGCGACCCGGGAGCTTGCCCTTGCTGATCTGCTGCAGGCCGCTCAGCGCACCGCCGATCAGCAGGCCCTTCTGCAGCGGCTGGCGAGCGTTTCGCACCTCCCACAGCTCGCGCCCGACGGACGAGTCGTCAATCGCCTGCTCGTAGTCGGAGAGGTCATGGCTGCCGCGCTTGAGCGCCGCGTAGATCGACTCGGCCGCGAGCATGCCCGACTTGATGCAGTGGTGCACGCCCTTCAGAGCCATCGTGTCGACCATGCCGCCGGAGTCGCCGACGAGCACCGCCCCGGGCATCGAGAGCTTGGGCATCGACCAGTAGCCGCCGCCGGGCAGCGCCTTTGCGCCCCAGGCGATGCGTTCGCCGCCCTCGAGGATGTTGCGCACCAGCGGATGCGTCTTGAACGTCTGCAGCAGGTCGTGCGCGGAGGTCGTCGCGTCGGCGTACTCGAGCTCCACGACGAAGCCGATCGACACGAGATCTTCGCCGCTGGCGTTCTTCATCGGGTAGATCCAAGTGCCGCCGATCTGGCCGTACTTGGAGGAGATCTTCAGCGGCCACGGGCCCATCGTGTGGATCAGCCGGTCCAGCGGCTTGGCGACCTTCCAGACCTCCTTGACGCCGAGCTCCCACACCTGCGGCTCGCGGTCCTTGGCCAGGTCGAACTCGCGAATCGCCGCTCCCGTCAGATGCCCCCAGCAGCCCTCGGCGAGCACCGTCGCACGGGCCTTGATGTCCGTGCCCGGCTCGAAGTTGCCCAGCGGCTCGCCGTCCTTGCCACGACCCTTGTCGCCCGAGCGCACGCCGACGACGCGGCCGTCCTGCACGATCAGCTGCGTGGCCGAGGTCTCGGTGAGGATGTAGGCGCCGCCCTCCTCGGCCTGCTGCTGCTGATAGCGCGCGAGCGCCGATACCGAGACGACCTCGTTGCCGTGGTTCTTGAACGGCGGCGGGGTCGGGATGCGCACGGAGCGCTTCGCCGTCGGCGTGAGATACACGGCCTCCTTCTTGACCTCGCCAAACGCGAAGCCCAACTCGCGCCACTGCTCGCGAGTGAGGTCCGGGAACAGCTCCTGCAGCGGACCGGGACGCATGACGGCGCCGGACAGGTTGTGCCCGCCGCACGTCTTGGCCTTCTCGATCACAGCGACCGGGACTTCGCCCAGGCGCTCCATCGTCTCGGGGTCGTCCCCGAGCAGCTGCAGCAGGCGATTGGCGCACGCCAGGCCGGCCGTCCCACCGCCGACGATCGCGACGCCGACCTCGATCAGCTCGTCCTCGTCGTCGAGTCCCCGCTTGACGAACTCCTTCTGTGAGTTCACAGGCGGCGGGAACGCGGCAGGCGCGACGCGCCCGTTGCTCGAGCCGTTGTGAGCGGACATCGCGTCAGCTTCCCTTCTTGGCCTTCACTGCCTCGGTCAGCTTCGGCAGGATCTTGTTCAGATCGCCGACGATGCCGAGGTCGGAGAATTCGAAGATCGGCGCGTTGGCGTCCTTGTTGATCGCAACGATGTGCTCGGAGGCCTGCATGCCGACCTTGTGCTGGATCGCGCCGGAGATGCCCGCCGCCAGATACAGCTTCGGCGCGACGGTCTTGCCCGTCTGGCCGATCTGCGCCGCATACGGGTACCAACCGGCATCGACGACAGCGCGTGTCGCCGCGACGGCGCTGTTTCCGCCGAACGCTTTGGCCAGCTCCTCGGCCAGCTCGAAGCCCTCGGCCTTGCCCAGGCCGCGTCCGCCGGCGATCAGGACGTCAGCGCCCTCGATGTCGACGTCCGCCCCGCGCTGTTCGCCGCGCGTGACCATCGTCGCCTGCGAGGCGTGCGCGCTCAACTCGAAGTCGAGCGTCTCCACCGGAGCGTCGGCGTCGCCGCTCTGCTTGATCTCGAACGCGTTCAGGCGGCCGATGACGATGCCGACGTCGGAGCGGTATTTGACTTCGGAGATCGCCGAATCGCCGAGGATCGGCCGCTCGGCGATCAGCTCGCCGCCCTCGGCACGCACGGCCGTGACCTCCATCACGACGCCCGCGCCGAGACGCGCGGCCAGCCCGGCGCCGATCTCAAAGCCCAGCAGACCGCCGCCGAACAGCGCGTAGGAGTAGCCGCCGTCGGCGATCGCCTTGGCCATCGCGTCGACCAGCGGCTGCGCGAGGCCCTCCGGGCCCTCCGCGACGAGCACCTTCTTGGCGCCGTATTTGCCAAGCGACGCCGCCAGGTCCTGCGGCACGTTCTCACCGAGCAGGATCGCGTGCGCCTCGCCGCCGAGCTCGGCGGCGAGCTTGGCGCCCTCGGAGACGGCGCCCAGCGAGTTCTTGTTGATCGCGCCGTCGTAGTGCAGCGCGTAAACCAGGATGTTCGCCATCTAGATCAGCTTCCTCTCGTCGAGCCACGCGACGATCTTTTCGACCGTCTCGCCGGTGTCCTCGTCCTCGATGATCTCGCCGGCGGCCTTTGCCGGCGGGGCCTTCGCGGCGACCCATTGGGCGGCGGAGTTCTCGCCGCCGACTTTGCTCGCATCGATCTCCACGTCGCTCGCGGTCACGGCGTCCAGGGGCTTCTTCTTCGCGCCCATGATCGCCTTCAGCGACGGGTAGCGCGGCTCGTTGATCGCGTCGCCGACTGAGATCACGGCGGGCAGCTTGATCTGCACCGTGTCGTAGCCGTACTCGGCCTGGCGCTCGCAGCGCAGCGCCTCGGACTCGACGTCCATCTTGATCACCTGCGTCAGCGATGGCATGCCCAGGTGCTCGGCCACCACCGCACCGATCGTGTAGCACTCGCCGTCGTCGGACTGCTGGCCCAGGAGCACCAGATCGGGGCTCTCGCGCTGCAGCGTCTTGGCCAACGCGTAGCCGGTCGCGGCCACGTCGGAGCCCGCGACGACCTCGTCGGAGAGGTGCACCGAGCGGTCGGCGCCGAGCGAGACCGCCTTGTGCAGCGCGCGCACCGCGCTGTCGGGGCCCATCGTCACGGCGACGATCTCCTCGACCGGCACCGCGCCACCCTCCTTGATCTGCATCGCAGCCTCGATGGCGTGCGTGTCATACGGGTTGAGGTTCTTCTCCCCGTTTCGGTCCATGCGCCCCGTCGAGGGATTGATTTTCTTCTCGACGGCGGCGTCCGGGACCTCCTTCACCAGGACGCATATCTTCATTCTCAGGTAACTCCTTGGGTTCTGTTGAGGGAGATTCTACTTGTTTACCCGGTTGACTGACGAGTCAATCAGTCGCGGTCGGCGGTCGCTTTGCGGATGAAATCCACGATCGCCTGCGTCGGAGCGCCGGGCGTGAAGACCTCCGCCACGCCGAGGCCCTTCAGCTCAGGGATGTCCTCGGCGGGAATCGTGCCGCCGACGGTGACCACCACGTCGTCGATGTCCTGCGCGCGCAACAGCTCGACGATGCGCGGCACGAGCGTCATGTGCGCGCCCGACAGGATCGACAGCCCCACGGCGTCGGCATCCTCCTGGATGACCGTCTCGACGATCTGTTCGGGCGTCTGGTGCAGGCCCGTGTAGATCACCTCCATGCCCGCGTCGCGCAGCGCGCGGGCGATGATCTTGGCGCCGCGATCGTGACCGTCGAGGCCGGGCTTGGCCACGACGACGCGGATCTTGCCTTGGATCTGGTCGGGCATCTGCTCGGCAGCCTATGCGCGGCGCGCGGCGCGCGCCGCCACGTGGTCTCGCGCGCGGCCGCCGAGCCCGCCGAGGGCGGCGACGGCGCCGACCGCTGCGAGCACCTTCAGGCGCTGGCCGAGCCGGTCCAGGCGCAGCACCTCCCAGCCTTCCTGCTCGGCGATCCGCCGCAGCTCGGCGTCGGGGTTGACGACCACCGGCTGCCCCACCGCCCGCAGCATCGGCAGGTCAGACTCCGAGTCCGAGTAGGCGAAGGACACATCGAGGTCGATCGACTCGCGCGCCGCGAGCTCGCGCATCGAGACGACCTTGCCCTCGCGATAGTTGAACGGGCCCGCGGGCCTGCCCGTGTAGCGCCCGTCGACGATCTCCGAGCGCGACCCCAGGCCCCCGTCGAAGGCGAGCACGTGCGCGAGCAGGTCGGCCATCTCCTGCGAGGCGGCCGTGAGGATGTAGACCGGCACGCCGGCGTCCTGATGGGCATAGGCGCGTTCGAGCATCCGCGGATACAGGCGCGGCAGCACGCCCGCGAGCACGCGCGGCGAGAGCCGCTGCAGGTCGCGCACGGCCACGCCAGCGATCATCTCGCCGACGCGCTTGCGCACGTCGTCGGCGCGGTCGTCGGTCGAGCCGCGCAAACGGAAGCGCAGGTTCTCGTAGGCGTCGCGCGCCAGACGCGTGCGCGTGATCATGCCCGTCTCATACGCGGCGCGCGCGAAGAAGATCCCCGACGAGCCCGCCATCAGCGTCTTGTCGAGATCGAAGAACGCCGCCGGGCGACCATTACCGGTCGTCTGCGCGGCGGCAGGAACTTCAACCTCCGTGGCCACCTCGGGCTCTCAGACCTTCAGGATCAGTGCGTCGCCCTGCCCGCCGCCCGAGCAGATCGCCGCGCAGCCGTAGCCGCCGCCGCGCCTGCGCAGCTCGTGCACGAGCGCGCCGAGGATGCGCGCGCCCGAGGCGCCGATCGGGTGACCGAGCGCCACCGCGCCGCCGTTGACGTTGACGCGCTCCTCGTCGATGCCGAGCATGCGGATCGAGTTCAGCGTGACCGAGGCGAATGCCTCGTTGATCTCCCACAGGTCGATGTCGTCTGGCTGCAGCCCGGCTTTCTCCAGCGCCTTCTTGGCGGCGCTCGCGGGGGTCGTCGCCAGGTAGGCGAAGTCGTTGGCGCTCTGCGCGTGCGCGACGATCTCCGCCAGCGCCTCCTTGCCGTTGGCCTGCGCCCACTCCTCCGAGGAGAGCACCAGTGCGCCGCCGCCGTCGTTGACGCCGGGCGAGTTGCCGGCCGTGTGCGAGCCCTCCTTGCCGACCAATCCGGGCAGCTTGGCGAGCGCCTCCAACGAACTGCCGCGGCGCGGGCCCTCGTCGACGTCGACGACCGTGTCGCCCTTGCGCCCCTTGACCGTCACCGAGACGGTCTCGTCGGACATGCGTCCGTCGTCGATCGCCGCGAGCGCGCGTTCGTGTGAACGCAGCGCCCAGCGGTCGAGGTCGGCGCGCGTCATCTCCAGCTCCTCGCCCACCTCGGTCGCCTCGACGAACATCTGCTTGCCCGAGAACGGGTTGGTCAGCCCGTCGTGCACCATCGCGTCGAGCATCTTTGCGTCGCCCATGCGGTAGCCGAAGCGCGCTTGCGGCAGCAGGTAGGGCGCCTGGGACATCGACTCCATGCCGCCGCCGACGCCGACCTGCAGGTCGCCGGCGCGAATCGCCTGGTCGAGGATCACCGAGGCGCGCAGCCCCGAGGCGCACACCTTGTTGATCGTCTCCGAGGAGACCTCCTTGGGGATGCCCGCTTTGATCTGCGCCTGGCGCGAGGGGATCTGTCCCTGACCGGCCTGCAGCACCTGCCCCATCACGACGTGGTCGACCTGCTCTGGCTCGACGTCGGCGCGCTCCAGCGCTGCCTCGATCGCGACGCTTCCCAGCTCGGTCGCTTCCAGCGTCGAGAGGCCGCCGCCCATCTTGCCGATCGGGGTGCGCGCGCTGGCGAGGATCACGGTCTTGGGCATGAGAACAGGGCTCTCCAGTGTCTAGGGGACTCGATCAGGAAATGTTCCGAGAGGACGGCCATGCTAGCGATCCGGATATCGTGCGCGGCCGAATGGAGGTCTCGGCCACGACCCAGCCCGGCGACGCCAGCGGCGCCGACACGATCGTCGTAGGCGTGCTCGACGGGCGTCTCGCGAGCGCCGATGCGCCGCCCGAGGTCGCCGAGCTGCTCTCCAGCGGCGAGGCGCGCGACTCGTTCAAGTCGCTCGCGCTCGCGCACGCGGACGGCAGGCGCTGGTTGACGGTCGGACTCGGCAAGAGCGAGGACTTCACGAGCGAGCGCGCACGCGTCGTGGCCGCGATCGTGCGCGACCGCGCGCGCGAGCTGGCGACGAAGACGATCTGCTGGGAGGTTCCAGACGACTCCGGCGAGGAGATCGCCACGGCGATCGTCGAGGGCACGATGCTCGCCGACTATCGCTTCGACCGTCACAAGTCGACCGCCGCCGATGCAGATGGCGATGCCCCGCCCAAGCATCTGCAGGCGCTGATCGTGCAGGCGCCGAGGGACCTGTCGAGCGCCGTCGCCGAGGCGGCGCTCGTGGCCGAGGCGGTCAACGCCGCGCGCGACCTGCAGAACCGCCCCGGCAACGACCTCACGCCGACGGCGCTCGCCGCATACGCGCAGGCGCTCGCGCGCGACGTCGACGGACTGTTTGTCGAGGTCGAGGGCCGCGAGGAGATCACCGGGCGCGGCATGGGCGCGTTCGCCGCCGTCGCCCAAGGATCAGATCAGGAGCCCGCGCTGATCACGCTGCGCTACGAGGGCGCCGGCGCGAGCGGACCGGTGCTCGGCTTCGTCGGCAAGGCCGTCACGTTCGACAGCGGCGGGATCTCGCTGAAGCCCGGGGCGAAAATGTCTGAGATGAAGTTCGACATGTCCGGCGGCGCCGCCGTGATCGAGGCCGTTGCCGCGATCGCGCGCCTGCAGCTGCCGGTCAAGCTCGTCGCCGTCGTCGGCGCGACCGAGAACCTGCCCAGCGGGCACGCGATCAAGCCCGGCGACATCGTCACAGCTTCCAACGGCAAGACGATCGAGGTCAACAACACCGACGCCGAGGGGCGTCTGGTGCTCGCCGACTGCCTGTGTCACGCCGTCGCCGAGGGCGCCGAGCGAATCGTCGACCTGGCGACGCTCACCGGCGCGGTGATCGTCGCGCTCGGCTCGACCTACGCCGGGCTGATGGGCAACGACGACGCCTTCGCCGCGCGGATCGAAGACGCCGGGCAGCGAACCGGCGAGATCGTCTGGCGCCTGCCCCTGCACGCGGAGTACGACGAGCTGGTCAAGGGAACCTACGGCGACCTCGACAACGCCCCCGAAGCGCGCAAGGCCGGCACGATCGTCGGCGCCTCGTTCCTCTCCAACTTCACCGCCGACGTGCCCTGGGCGCACCTCGACATCGCCGGCTCCGCCTGGGAACTCGGCCGCAGCTACGCCCCCAAGGGCGCGTCCGGCTACGGCGTGCGCCTGCTCGTCGAGCTCGCGCGCTCGTTCAGCCGATAGCCGCTGCGCGGCGGCCCCGCGCCGTGACCGGCGGACGCTCCAGCCACGCCACGACCGGCGCCCATGCGGCGCCGCGCGGATCGATGAACGCGCGGTGGCCGCCGGCCTCTCCCTCGATCTCAACCAGCTCCACGTCGGCCCCCGCGGCGCGCGCGGCCTCTGCGTAGGTGCGGCTCAGGCGAATCGAGACCGTCACGTCGGCCACGCCGTGCACGAGCAGCGCGGGCATCGGCAGCGGCACCCGGCGCAGCGGGTCGGCGACGTCGTAGCGCTCGGGGATGCGATCGGGCGAGCCGCCCATCAGCGCCCTGACCGCGCCGCCGTGCCATTCGCGGTAGGCGCCGGTCAGGTCGCACACGCCGGCGAGTGAGATCACGCGGGCGATCGGCACGCGCGGTCGCCCTGCGACGGCGCCCGGCGCGCCCGTGGGAAGGCGCGTGCGCCCCGCCGCCCACAGCGCGAGGTGGCCGCCCGCGGAGTGCCCGATCACGTCCACGCGGCCGAGATCCAGCGCCGGGTGCAGCCCCTCGAGGTGGTCGATCGCCGCGGCGACGTCCGCGAACGTCTCCGGCCAACCGCCGCCGTTGCCGATGCGGCGGTACTCGATGTTCCACACCGCCCAGCCGCGCATCACCAGCGCGGCCGCGATCGCGCGCATCACCGCGCGGCCGTAGCGCTTGTTCCACGAGCCGCCGTGGATCAGCACGATCACCGGGTGCGGGCCCGCGCCCGACGGGAGATGCAGGTCGGCTCGCTGCGAGCGGTCGGAGCCGTAGCGGTACGTGCGCCCGCGCGTGAAGAGGTAGTGCTGGATCCAGCGCGCTCTGCTCATGCGCGGCCATCGTAGACGCACGCGAGCTGTGAGAATGCCGGCGATGGACTTCGACCTGTCGCCCGACCACGAGCTGATCCGCCGCACCGTCCGCGAGTTCGCCGAAGGCGAGGTCGCGCCGGTCGCCGAGGAGCTCGACCGCACCAAGTCGTTCCCCTACGAGATCGTCGCCCAGCTCGGCGCGCTGAACCTGATGGGCATCCCCTTCCCCGAGGAGTACGGCGGCGGCGGCGGCGATACGCTCGCCTACGCGCTCGCCGTCGAGGAGCTCACGCGCGTGGACTCCTCCGTGGCGATCACGCTGTGCGCGCACACCTCGCTCGGAACGCAGCCGATCCACCTGTTCGGCACCGAGCGCCAGAAGCGCGAGTGGATGCCGCGCCTGTGCGCCGGCGAGCTGCTCGGCGCGTTCGGGCTGACCGAGCCCGAGGCCGGCTCCGACGCCGGCAACACGCGCACGCGGGCGCGCCTGGACGACGGCGAATGGGCGATCGACGGCGCCAAGCAGTTCATCACCAACGCCGGCACCGACATCTCCGGCGTCGTATCGATCACCGCCGTCACCGGAGAGACGAGCGACAGCGAAAGCAACGGCGCGGCCCGAGAGATATCGAACATCATCATCCCCAACGGCACACCCGGCTACGCCCAGGGCGAGCCGTACCGCAAGATGGGCTGGAACGCCTCGGACACGCGCCCGCTGACCTTCGACGACTGCCGCGTGCCGCACGAGAACCTGCTCGGCCCGCGCGGCGCCGGCTTCAAGCAGTTCCTGCAGATCCTCGACATCGGGCGCATCGGCGTCGCCGCGATGGGCGTGGGACTGGCCCAGGGCGCGCTCGACGAGGCATTGAAGTACGCCAAGCAGCGGCGCGCGTTCGGCAAGCCGATCTCCAAGTTCCAGGCGATCCAGGCCAAGCTCGCCGACATGGCCACCGAGATCGAGGCGGCGCGCCTGCTCGTCTACAAGGCCGCGCGCGAGAAGGACGCCGGGCGCAACTTCACGCTCACCGCCGCCCAGGCCAAGCTCAAGACAGGCCGGCTGGCCGTGCGCTGCAGCGAGGAGGCCGTGCAGATACACGGCGGCTACGGCTACATCGAGGAGTATCCCGTCTGCCGCTTCTACCGCGACGCCAAGATCCTCACGATCGGCGAGGGCACCGACGAGGTGCAGCAGATGGTCATCGCACGCGCGCTCGGCGCGTGACTCGGCCCGGTCGCGAGCGCGCGCGGCTGAGCGGTCGGCGGGTGATGCTCTAAACGCGCACTGCGATAGCAATCGTATATATATTTATAAAGATCGTATATACTATGGCACACGAACTGGCGAAAGGAAGCCCTGTTCCCAGGTCGTGTACATACCATCGCTATCGCTGCGTGAAACGCAGCGCCACCAGTCCCGGCAGTCGATGAGTGCGCGTTACTCGCGCGGCTGCAGGATCACGAGTGGGATCTCGCGCTCGGTGCGCTTGCGGTAGCCCTCATAGCCGCCGTATACGCCGACCATCAGCGCCCACAGCCGCTCACGCTCCTCGCCGTCGGCAACGCGCGCGGTCACGTTGCGGATTTGCGAGCCCACCTGCACTCGCGTGTCCGGGTTCGCGCGCAGGTTGTGAAACCACGCAGGGTTCTTCGCATAGCCGCCCTTGGAGGCGACGAGCACGAGGTTCTCACCGTCGCGCCCGTAGACCAGCGGGCTCGTGCGCTTTACGCCGCTGCGCGCGCCCACGTGGTCGAGCAGCAGCATCGGCGGCACGCCAGGGACGCGGTGCCCGATCAGCCCGTTGCTCGCGCGGTAGATCGCCGTGTGCGCGCCCATCGCGCGCTGCAGCAGCGGCCAGCTGCGATCGGCCAGTTTCAAGTAGTCCATGGGCAACGAGCCTAGCCTGCCCCGCGCGTGAGCGTCTCGCGCTCCAGCAGCGCAGCCGCCGCGCTGGCCGGGTCC
The DNA here is from genome assembly GCA_963706615.1 of uncultured Solirubrobacteraceae bacterium. Lineage (GTDB taxonomy): Bacteria > Actinomycetota > Thermoleophilia > Solirubrobacterales > Solirubrobacteraceae > Palsa-744. The sequence goes on from OY970163.1 coordinate 768,266, forward strand.
AGGCGCCGTTCGACCACCCGCTCGATCAGCGATTGGAACTCCGCGTCTTCGTGCAGCTCCTCCTCCAAGCGCCGGCGCATGCGCGCCGTTGCGATCGCCAGCACCTCGTTGCGCAGGTTGCGGCTGCGGCGCTCGGCCAGCTGACCCGCGGCGACGATGTGCTTGCGGTGCTCGTCCAGGCGCTGCACGAGCTCATCCACGCCCTTGCCGTGGCTGGCCTCCGTCTTGACGATCGGCACGCGCCAGCTGCCTCGCACCTGCTCGGGCGTGCGATCGAGGTTCGCCAGCGACAGCACGCCGCGTATCTCGCGCACCATCGTGTCCGTCAACGGGTGGTCGGCCTTGTTGATCACGATCACGTCCGGGATCTCCATCACGCCCGCCTTCAACGCCTGGATCGAGTCGCCCGAGCCGGGCATCAGCACGAGCACGATCGTGTCCGCGTGGTCGATGATGTCGATCTCCGCCTGGCCCACTCCCACCGTCTCCACGAACACGTCCTCACGCCCGGCCGCGTCGAGCAGCAGCGCCGCCTGCAGCGCCGCCTCCGACAGGCCGCCCAGCGCCCCCCTGTTGGCCATCGAGCGGATGAACACGCCCTGGTCGAGGAAGTGCTCGGTCAGGCGGATACGGTCGCCCAGCAGCGCGCCCTGCGTGAACGGCGACGACGGGTCGATCGACAGCACGCCCACGCTACGCCCGGCCTCGCGCCGCAACTTCGTCAGCGCGCCGATCAGCGTCGACTTGCCGACGCCCGGCGGCCCCGTGAAGCCGACGACCGCCGCTTTGCCCGTGTGCGCGTAGACCTGCTTGACCAGCTCCCAGCCCTCCGGCCTGTCGTCCTCGACCAGCGAGATCGCGCGCGCCAGCGCGCGGCGGTCACCGTCGAGCAGGCGTTGGGCGAGGGTCGCGTCGGCCATCGGGTGCGCAATCATCGCAGGGCAATACGATTCGACCGCGATGGAGCTGCTCGCCGAGCCACCAGCGACAGGCACCCCGGAGGCGATCGCCGAGAAGCTGCGGCGCGCGCCCGAGCCGCTGCACGGCGGGCCGCTTGCGCTGCTGCGCTTCATGCGCGCCAATCACATGCTCGACCGGCGCTACGCGAGGTTGATCGTGCGCTTCGTGCTGCTCAAGCTGCGCTATCGCAGGCGGCTGCAGACCGACGGCCTGTGCTTCATCTGCCCGCGCGTGCAGCTGGAGATCGGCCGCAACGCGACGTTGCGCGTCGGTCGCTGGGCGTGGATCGGCCACGGCTGCAAGATCCGCGTGCACGAGGGCGACGTCGAGATCGGCGCCAAGACCGTGATGGGCCAGGAGTGCACGATCTCCGCCTTTCAGCACATCTCCATCGGGCGCGAGTGCATCCTCGCCGACCGCGTCATGCTGATCGACTTCGACCACGGAGTCACCGAGGTCGAGCGACCGGTCCGCCTGCAGGGCATCTACAAGCGAGACGTGCGCGTTGGGCACAACGTGTGGATCGGCTACGGCGCCTGCGTGCTGCGCGGCGTCACCGTGGGCGACAACAGCGTCGTCGGCACCAACTCCGTCATTCCCAAGGACGTGCCCGAGAACGCCGTCGTCGGCGGCGTGCCCGCGCGCGTGATCCGCATGCGCGACGCGCCGCAGTCGATGCGCTGGGAGTGAGCGCCCTCGAGCGCCCTCGAGCGCCCGCGCGACCCAGACTCCGCGAGGGTCCATCAGGCTCCTCGCCTGAGGGCGCTCCCGGCGTCGCCGAGAGCGCCCTCGCACACGGCGCGCGATCTAGTGCTTGGCCTTTCGCCTTACCGTGGCCTTGGTCAGCAGGACCGCCTGCCGCACGGTCTTGCCGCCTTTGACCGTCACGACGAGCGTCGCGAGCAGCCGGTGACCGCGAGCGCGGGCGAGCCTGTTCCTGCCGCTCGTGTTGAGCTTGACACTGACCAACCCGCGGCGGCCGGCCGCGAGCGCATAGACCCCCTTGCCGAGCACGATCGTCTTGCGACGAACGATCGTGCGATGGCCCTTGTGTGTCCTCGTGACAACCATCTGGACGAGTTCGATCGTCCCCGCGCAAGGAGCCGTGCCGCAACTGATCGGTACGCGCGCGGTGCTCCCAGTCACGACGATCCTCGACGTCAGGATCTTTGCCAACGGCACAAGCGGCTTCGGCGGGACGGCGGCCGGGACCGCGATCGTGTTGGTTGTCGCAGTCGCATGGCCCTTGGCGTTCGTCGCGGTCACCTGACACGCCAGGCCGTGCCCCTGGTCGGCGGCGGCAACGAGGTATGCGCTCGTCGTCGCTCCGGTGATCGCCGAGCCGTCGCGTGTCCACTGGTAGCTGTATTTGAGCGTCGCCAGCCCGGTCCAGCTCCCCGTCGAGCACGACAGCGTCTGACCGACCGCCGGCGTGCCGGACGCAACCGGTGCCGCCGTGTTGTTCGGTGTGTTCGGAGTGAGCGAGACGTTGATCCCCGACGTGGTGTTCTTCTGCGTCACGCCGATGCCGTTGTCGGTGAGCGTCATATAGCCCGAGCCCGTCGCGAACGATTCGAATTCGAGGTTGTACGTGCCGCTCGCAAGCCCGACCATCGTGTATTCGCCGTTGGAGTTGGTCTGGGCGAAGCCGAAGAATTCACGGCCCACGCCCACCGCCGAGACGCTCACTTCGGAGAGCCCATTATGGGTCGCCGCGTCGGTGACCCTGCCGGTGATCACACCGCCGACTTGGAGGTTCGCATTTGTCGGTAGGTGTTTTTCTTCGAATTTAACCGTCACCGGTTCAGCTTCAGAGAACGACTGCTTTTCGTTAGAGAACTGAGGTATGAGATTTTCGCCAGCCGGTGGGAAGAACCCAACCGTGTAGGTGCCTTCGGGCACCCCAGGTACGGTGTACGTGCCGTCCGCTGCCGTTGTGGTGAAGCTCGAGAAGAACGATTCGCTGGAGCCTCGGGGGAACACGTCAACTTCGATCCCCGCCGCCGGCGTCCCTTCCTTGAGAACGGTGCCCGAGATCGAGCCGCCTTCGCCGAGTTTGGCGTTAATGCCTTCCTTGGTTTCACCTTCGTTCACGAGCAACGTTTCGGCCGTGGCGAGGCTTCCTTTTCCGTTGTAGAACTGCGTGATGAATTTCGATCCCGAGGGCGGCGAGAACCGCACCTTGTACGAGCCGGCAGGTACGACAACTTCATATTTGCCTTCGGCATTAGTGGGTGCGGAGCTCACGAATTCGCCCGTGCTCGCAGTCAACGCTTCGACTCGAGCTCCGTTCACCGGGCTTTTCAACCCAGCCGCTTCAGTGACCGTACCCTTGATCGTGCCGGTGGCCTGCGCGCCAGCGATCGGCGCGATCGCGAGCAGCGCCATGCTCCCCAGCAGCACCGCAAGAACCGCGCGGATCGAGCCCGATCGCCGGCGGCTCACTCGTCCCAGAGCCTGTCGTGCCCCCTGCCTATGCGTCGGCAAGCTGTCGTTCATGAAGCCCCCCTTGTCGTGAAAATTGTCCACCATTTCCAACGCCCGTGTGCGTGCCTCGTGGCGGCAGGCTACCAAGACAGCCGACGATCGGGCGCTTCATGGCGCCACGTAGTGAGCGAGGTTGCGCAGCGCCGCCTCGTCACCGCCTCCGTGCGTGGCGAGCGCCCGCTTCAGCGCCTCGCTGTGCCCGGCGACGCGCTCGCGCGCATAGGGGCCGGCGAGCCCTCGCGCGAGCATGAAGGCCCAATCGCTCGACTGCAGCGCCAGCAGCTCGCGCAGCGCCGTGCGATCGCCGAGCGCCCTCGCCGCGACCACCTCGAGCTCGGCGCGGCGTAGCGCGAAGGCGACATCCGCGACCGCCGGTCCCGACCACGTCGACAAATCCCCGCCCGCCCCCCACGACGTCGTCCGGCGCAGCTCGGAGAACCCTTCCGCACGCGCGCCACCGCCCTCGCGCCGCTCGCCGGCAGGCGCCGGTTCGATGCGCTGCAGCGCATCGTCGAGCGCCACGAGCTCGAGCCCCTGGCGCGAGCACTCCCGCACGACTGCGTTCAGCCAGGCGATGCCCTCGTACCACCAATGGCCGAGCAGCTCGGTGTCCAGGGCGCACACCGCCAGGCCGCGGCCCGGCAGGTCGGCCCCCACGTCGTCCAGCCGCGCGATCGTGCGCGCGACGAAGTCCGCCGCGTGGTCGTTCGCTCGGGCGAGCGCGCGCGCGTGGTCGTAAGGGCTGCCGTCGTTGCTCCATGGCGTGTGGTGATGGACCGTGTGGTGGTGGTAGTCGCGGTAGACCGCATCCGCCGGGTAGCCGCGGTCGTTCCACACATGGTTCATCGTCGCGCGGTCGATCGGCACGAGCACGACGCCCGCGTCGCCGATCAGCGGCTGCAGGTGCTCGCGCGCGCCGAGGCCGAAGCGTCCTGTCAGCTCGACGCACGTGGCGTGCACGCCGGCATCCGCCAGCAGCGGCTCCAAGCGCCTGTCGTGCGCGCACTCGGGCAGCCAGAAGCCGCCTCGCCAGCCCTCGCCGAAGCGCGCGCGATGGGAGTCGACGCCGCTCTGAACCTGGACGCGCACGCCGGCGTCCGTGGCCAGCAGCGGAAGCACGGCGTGCGTCGCCGCGGACGTCCACTGCGCGTGCGGCGAAAGAGCGCCGAGCAGGTCGCCGCCACGACCGTTCAGCGCTGCGAGCGCGCGCTCGTAGTCGCTCCACGAGCGATCGAGCTCGCGCGCCAGCTCGTCGTGGCCGGCTGCGCGCATCCCTTGCGCGTCCTCTTCGTAGGTGTGGCTGCGCACGTCGCCGACGAAACGCGCGAAGCGCTCCTGCCAGCCGGGCGCTTCGAGCTGGTCGCACAGCACCGGCGTCAGCGACAGCGTCAGCGGCGCGCCGGAGTCGAGCACGTCGAGCAGCGGCAGGTAGCTGCCGACGATCGCCTCCCACAGCCACTCCTCGCCGAACGGCCAGGTGCCGAATCCCTCGACGTAGGGCATGTGCGTGTGCAGCACGATCGCCAGCGCGCCGCCGTCGCCGGCCGACCTTCCACCGGGCGGGCTCACGGCCGGCAAACCGCGAGGAAGTCGAGCGCCGACTCCAGTCGCGCTTCGCCGGCGCCGCGCAGAGCGAAGTCGGAGACTGCGATCGCCGGCGTGAACCAGCCGTAGAAGCGCTCGGTCAGCCGCAGGCGCGGGTGCACGGCGTCCCAGCCGGCGCGCAGCGCCAGCTCGTGTGCGCGCAGCTTGCGCGCGTGGAACAGTCCGTACATCTGCACCTGCGAGAAGCACGAGCGGCAGAGCTCGTCGAACTCCTGCGCGCGGTACTCGTGCACGTGCCACGGATTGCCCGAGCGCTCGGCCCCCTTGGGCGCGAGCGTGAGCACGTTCGGCGTGGAGACGAACACCAAGCCGGGGCTGCTTGCGGGCGGGCTCGTGACGGCGTCGCCGAGCGCCGCCGAGCGCACCCGCTCGCTCGCGCCGGCGACGAGCGTGGCGAAATGCGCGAGCGTCGCGCGCGGATCGCTCAGGTGCTCGACCGTCTGCAGGAACACGACGGCGTCGGCGGGCTCGGAGAACGTGTCGACGAGATCGCGCTCGAAGCGCAGGTTCGCCCGCCGGTAGCGCAGCCGCGCGTGGTCGTGCGCCTGCGGGTTCGCGTCGACGCCCACGACGCTCGCAGCGGAGCGCGCGAGCACGTCCGAGCCGTAGCCCTCGCCGCAGGCCATGTCGATCGCGCGCATTCCCGCAACGCGCGCGGCGATCCACTCGTAGACCACGAGATGGCGGCGAAACCAGTAGTTCTCCTCGGGCACGTCCGGGAGCGTGCGCTCGCCGGTCAGCGCGAGCGGTGGGACGCCATCGGGCTGATCGCGCTGCCGATAGTCGACTGAGCTCAATAGATGCCCTCGGTCGACGCGGTCAAGCCCGGGGAGAAAGGCGGCTGCACGGCGCGCGAGTATATGGTGCCCCACCGTGCCGCCAGCCCTGAGCGCCGAGGAGATCCGCGAGGTGAACACCCGCTACCACGACGTGGCGGCCGACCACTACGACGCCAAGTGGGGCATCGACTTCGGCGACGTCGGACGCGAGCAGGTGCTCGTGAAGATCGACAAGGCGGTCGGCCACCGTCCGGACGGCTGGGGGCGCTCGCTGGAGATCGGCGCCGGGACCGGCTACTTCACGCTGAACCTGCTCCGCGCCGGGATGATCGGCCAAGCCAAGTGCACGGACATCTCGCCGGGCATGCTCGATGCGCTGCGCGCCAACGCGCTGGCGCTCGGCCTCGACGTGCAGACCGAGCAGGTCGACGCCGAGCACCTGCCGTTCGCCGACGAGAGCTTCGACCTCGTGCTCGGCCACGCCGTGCTGCATCACATCCCCGACCTGCGACGCGCGTTCGCCGAGTTCGAGCGCGTGCTGGCCCCGGGCGGCAGCGTCGTGTTCGCCGGCGAGCCCTCCCGCTACGGCGACCGCCTCGCGCGCGTGCCCAAGCGCGCGGCGAGCGCGCTCGCGCCGCTGTGGCGGCGGACGATCGGCGCTCGCGCCGTACGGCCCGATTTCGCCAGTGGGTCCGACGCGGCGCTGGAGGGCTTTGTCGACGTGCACGCGTTCGCCCCCGGCGAGCTCCAGCACGCGGCGAGCTCGGTCGGCTTGGTCGACGTGCGCATCACCGGCGAGGAGCTGCTGGCCAACTGGTTCGGCTGGACCAACCGCACGCTCGAGGCGACCGCCGAGCCCGCGGACGTTCCATGGGCCTGGCGCCAATACGCCTACCGCGGCTACCTGATGCTGCAGGGACTCGATCGCCGCCTGCTGGAGTCGCGCCTGCCGCCGGCCGTCTTCTACAACCTGCTGATCTCCGCGCGCAAGCCCCGGCGGCCCTGACCGAAGCCGACCGCGGCGTCGCGTTCGGCGCGAGCCCTGCGCCTAGAATCCGAGCATGCCCGAGCGAGTCTCCCGGGGCTTTCCGCTGTTCCCTCTGGGGATCGTCGCGCTGCCCACGGAGAGCGTTCCGCTGCACGTCTTCGAGGACCGCTACCGGCGCATGATCGAGCACTGCCTCGCGGCCGAGCCCGGGTCGCCCGAGCGCGAGTTCGGCATCGTCTGGTTGTCCGATCAGGAGCTCAAGGAGGTCGGCTGCGCGTGCGACGTCGAGCGTGTGCTCGAGCGCATGGACGACGGGCGGCTGAACATCCTCGCCAGGGGCACGCGGCCGTTTCGCCTGCTCGAGCGCCAGGACGACCTGCCCTACCCGGCCGGCGTGGTCGAGTTCCTCGACGACGCAGGGGACGCGCTCGACGACGTCGCCGCTGCGAGCGCGCGGGAGCTGTATCGCGATCTCGTAGAGCAGGCCACCGATCGCCAGCTCGGCGAGGAGGAGCTCGCCTTGATGGGCGCCTATGAGATGGCCGCGACGGTCGAGTTCGACAAGGACGCCAAGCAGGAACTGCTCGAGCTGCGCTCCGAGAGCGCCCGCCTGCGGCTGCTCGCGATGCTCCTGACGGCGGCGATCAAGCGCCTGGAGCTGATCGATCGCGCGCAGACTCGCGCGCGATCCAACGGCAAGGTCCGCTTCGGCTAGCTTGCCCGACGCCTACTCGGGCAGGTGGCAGACGCCCTGGGCGGTACGCAGCACGAACAGTGCCAGGCGCCGCAGGACGGGCGGCTGTGCAGCTGAGTTGTCGCTGAAGCTGACCGAGCCCGCTTCGTCGCGCACGCGATAGCTGAGCACCGATTCGCGCCCGGGCGCGAGCGCCGTGCGCTTGGACGCGGGGTCGCGCAGGTCTTCCTGGATCGCGCGAGCTTCCACGAGCTGGGGATCGCTCAGTTTGAGCTTGTGCCCGGAGGCGGCGCTCACGCCGTTGCAGCTCACGCCGCCTTCTTCGTTGACCAGCAGCGTCAGCTTCGCGCCGGCGCCGCTTCCGCTGCGCTGGACGATGAACAGGTCCGGCGCGGTGAGCCCCCCGCAGCCGCCCAGCGCGATTGCCCCTGCGAGCAGGCCGGGCGCGAAGCGCCCGCCACTGGACACCACAGCGTGCCGCGCGCGCATGCGTCGCCTCACGCACTCACCGCGACGCCGCCGCGGCGCGGGTCGCCGGCGCCGTCGAGCAACCGTCCGCGCCGGCGCACCGCCTGCACGCCGCCAAAGAACAGGTTCAGCTCGGAGAAGCGCACGACCTGCATCCCGTCGCGTTCGAGCGCGCCCAGGGCGATGTCAGGCTCGGCGTAGAGCACGCCCGACTCGAAGTGCACGCGCGGAGCGTCGACGGCCTCGCGCGCGTCCAGATCGTGGTCGACCGTCCCGACGATCGTCTGCAGCAGAGCCGAGCGGATGCGGTTGGAGCCGGCGCTGCCGAGCACCAGCTCGACCTCGCCGTCGCGCATCACGATCGACGGGGCCATCATGCTCGGCATGCGTCGTCCGGCGGGATGGCGGTGAAAGCCGAACGGGTTGAGGTCCTCCTCGCCCATCACGTTGTTCAGGTGCAGCCCCGTCCCCGGCACGACCACGCCCGACCCCTCGCCGTTGGTGCACGTGGCGCTGCACGCGCGACCGTCGGCATCGAGCACGGAGATGTGGGTCGTGGAGCCGAGCCGCGTCGCGAGGAAGCGCTCGAGGAAGCCGTCTTCGCTGAGACCCTCGAGGAACTCGGGCGTACGCTCCTGCTGCGCCGCGCGCATCGCCTCGACCACGCCACTCAGCGTCGGCGGCGCCGGGCCACGGTCGAGCAGCGCGAGCGCATAGGCGAGCAGCGAGCCGCCGGCCGAGGGCGGCGGATTGGTCAGCACCTCGCGGTCGCGATAGGGCATCCGCGCGGGCTCGCGCTCGATCGCGCGATACCCGGCGAGGTCCCCGGCGCACAGCGATCCCCCCCGCGCGGCCAGCCAGTCGCCCACGGCCGCCGCGATGTCGCCGCTGTAGAAGGGATCTGCACCTTCCGCGCCGAGCCGCTCCAGCGCATCGCCGAGCTCGTCGTTGCGCAGCACCTCGCCCTCGCGCAGGATGCGCCCGCTCGGCGCCCACAGCGCGGCGCACTCCGGCGTGGAGGTCAACAGGTCGCCGAGAATCTCCGCGACGTACGCCTGTCCGTGATTCAGCTCGACGCCCTCGCGCGCCAGCAGCGCCGCGGGCCCGGCCAGCTCGTGCAGTGGAATCGTCCCCCAGCGCCGCGCCGCCTCGCAGACGCCCGCCGGCGCGCCGTACACCCCGCACGAGGCCGGCCCGATGTGAAACACCTGCGCAGCGTCGCCGAAGGAGACGTCGACCGCCTGCAGCTCCGCCGGGGCGGCCACGTCCGCGTCCGCGCGAGCGCGAGCATCGGCGTCGGCTCCGGCGCTGTCGCGCGCCCCACGCGTGCGATGGCGGCTCGGCGCCTGCACGAAGAAGTCGAGCAGCGCCGGCTGCTGGCCGGCGCCCGCCACGAGCATGTAGCCCCCGGCCCCCAGGCCCGTGAGCAGCGGCTCGGCGGCAAACGACACGAGCATCGCCCCCACTGCCGCGTCAACCGCGTTTCCGCCTTCGCGCAGCACCCGCGCCCCCGCCTGCGCCGTCAGCGGATGCCCCGCCGCAACAACCCCTCGCTCGCCTTCAGCCATGCCAGAGCGATAGCACAGGGACGCCGGGGTGGCGAAGTGCTGCGGGCGTCAGATCAGCGGGAGGGGAGGAACTCGGGTACGTCTAGTTCATCCATCGACAGGCCGCCGCGACGCGCCGGGCGTGCGGGACCGGCGCGCTGAACCTTCGGCTCGCCGGCGGGTTCCTTGAGCATGTTGACGCTCTTGCGCCGGCCCTCGTCGCCGTAGCCGGTGGCGACGACGGTGACCCACACCTGGTCGTCGAGCTTCTCGTCGACCATCGCGCCGAAGATGATGTTGGCGTCCGGGTGGGCGGCCTCGGATACGGCCTTGGCGGCCTCGTTGACCTCCCACAGCGAGAGGTTCTCGCCGCCGGTGATCGACAGCAGGATCGAGCGCGCGCCGGTCATCGAGGTTTCCAGCAACGGCGAGGAGACGGCCTGCATGGCGGCCTCCGTGGCGCGGTTCTCGCCCACGCCCATGCCGATGCCCAGCAGCGCATTGCCGGCGTCGCTCATGATCGTGCGCACGTCGGCGAAGTCGAGGTTGATCAGCCCCGGCAGCGTCACGAGGTCGGAGATGCCCTGGACGCCCTGGCGCAGCACGTCGTCGGCGACGCGGAAGGCCTCGACCATCGCGGTCTGCTTGTCGAGCACGGAGAGCAGCCGGTTGTTCGGCACCACGATCAGCGTGTCGACCTCGGCGGCGAGCGTGTCGACGCCCTGCTCGGCCTGGCCGCTGCGGCGCGAGCCCTCGAAGCCGAACGGCTTGGTCACGATCGCGACGGTCAGCGCGCCGACTTCGCGAGAGATGCGCGCGACGATCGGCGCAGCACCGGTACCCGTTCCGCCGCCTGCGCCGGCGGTGATGAAGATCATGTCCGAGCCCTTCAGCAGCGCCTTCAGCCGGTCGTAGTCCTCCATCGCCGACTGGCGCCCGACGTTGGCGTCCGAGCCCGCGCCGAGACCGCGCGTCAGCTCGGCGCCGATGTGCAAGGTGATGTCAGCGGTCGACTGCTGCAGCGATTGCATGTCGGTGTTCACGGCGAGGAACTCGACGCCCTCGACCTCCGCCTCGACCATGCGGTTGACGGCGTTGACGCCGGCGCCGCCGACGCCGACGACGCGGATCACCGGCTGCCCGGTGGGGCCGGCGGTGCCCGAGGGCTCAGGGTGCTGGCGCGCGTAGTCGTCCATCACCGGACGCGTCCGCGCCGGCTCCATCACGTTCTCGGGAATCTCCGAGGAGAAGGCGTGTCGCAGGCGCTCCTGCGGGCTGGGGATGCGCGCGGTCTCCTGCGGCGCCTCGGGCGAGCTGCTGAGCGCCGGGTGCGGCAGGCCGCTCTTGCGCGGGTGCGCCGGCGCTGCGGGCGCGGGCGCCTGGGCGCGTGGCGCGGCGGCGGGCTGCTCGCCCTGCCCGGCCTCGGCGTGCTCCTCCTCGACGCCTTCGGTCTTGCGAAACAGGGCCGCGAGCGGCCCTTCGCGCATGCTCGCGCGTTTAGCGTTTGCCATGGTCGAGAACCTCCTGCGCGAGTTGTCGATAGGACTGGGCCGCGACGCCGTCGGGCTCGTACTTCAACACCGACATGCCCTTGACGGGCGCCTCGGCGAAGCGGACGGTCTTGCGGATGCGCGAGGCAAATACCCGGTCTCCGAAGTTTTCCTCGAGGATCTCGATCGCCTCCTTGGCATGAATCGTCCGGGAATCGACGAGCGTCGGCAGGATGCCCTCGATGTCCACGCCCGGATTGAGATTCTCGCGGATCATCGCGAGGGTGTTCTGCAGCTGGATCAGCCCGCGCATCGACAGATACTCGCATTGCACGGGGACGATCACCTTGTCGGCGGCCGTGAGCGCGTTGATCGTCAGCAGCCCGAGGCTCGGCGGCGTGTCGATGCAGATGAAGTCGTAGTCCTCGAGGATCGGCTCGAAGGCCTTCTGCAGCGAGCGCTCGCGGCCGATCATCGTCGACATCGCGATCTCGGCGCCGGCCAGGTCGATCGACGCGCAGGCGATGTCGACCTCGCGCTTGCGGATCACCTCGCGGATGGACACCTTGTGCACGAGCACGTCGTACATCGATTTGTCGAGCGTGTCGGGGTCGATGCCCTGGGACATCGTCAGGTTGCCCTGGGGGTCCATGTCGACGCACAGCACCCGGTGACCCTCCTCCGCGAACGCGGCGGCGAGGTTGAGCGTTGTCGTCGTCTTTGCCACGCCGCCCTTCTGATTGGCGAACGCGATGACCTTGGCCTTGCCTTCCACGGGGGGCTCCGATACTCGATTGATGGGAAAGCCGTCCGGTGAGTATTCGCATGCGACCGGGTGATTCCTGCACGGGAACTACGATCCGGGTATGGCCACGGCCGACGCGAAGCTTCGGCGCGATGGCGCCCTGATCAAACGCTTGAAGGGCAAGCGCGTCTGCATCTGCCTCGGCTCGGGCGGCGTCGGCAAGACGACCACCTCCGCAGCGCTCGCGCTGGGCCTGGCCGCGCGCGGCCAGAAGGTCGCCGTGGTGACGATCGATCCGGCCGCGCGCCTGGCCAGCGCGCTTGGCCTGGAGCGCCTGTCGGGCGAGCCCAGTCTGATCGAGCCGTCGCTGCTTGCCGAGCAGGGCGTCGATTGCAAGGGAGAGCTGTGGGCGATGATGCTCGACAGCAAGGGGACGTTCGACGAGATCGTCGCGCGCCTGGCCCGCGACGAGCGCGAGCGCGAGCAGATCCTCGCCAATCCGATCTACCGCGAGCTGTCCTCGGCGGTCGCCGGCTCGCAGGAGCTGAGCGCCATGGCCAAGCTCTACGAGCTGCGCCACGAACGCGACTTCGACGTGATCGTGCTCGACACGCCGCCGGCGCGCAATGCGGTCGATTTCCTGGAGACACCCAGCCGCCTGCTCGGCTTCCTCGAAGGCCGTGCGCTGAAGGTCTTCCTCTCCCCCGGCGGCTTGGCGGCGCGCGTTTTCGGACGCTCGACGGGGATCGTGTTCGCGATCTTCGCGCGCGTCACCGGGGTGGACATGCTCAGCGACCTGTCGACTTTCTTTCGCTCTCTGTCGGGCATTCTCGAGGGCTTCGGCGAGCGCACGCGGGGCGTCGCCGAGCTGCTGCGCGACCGCACGACGACGTTCCTGGTCATCACCTCACCCGAGCCCGAGCCCGCGCGCGAGGCCGAGTTCCTCGCCGAGCGGTTGGCCAGCCGTGAGATGTCGCGCGGCGGGCTGATCGTCAACCGCGTGCACTTCGACGGCTTGGGCGACAGCTCTGCCGAGCAGGTCGAGACACTGCTCGCGCCCGATCTCGGCGAGACGCTCGCCAGACGCGTGGCCGGCAACCTCGCGGACTTCGACGTGCTCGTCCAGCGCGACCGCGAGACGGTGCGCCGCCTGTCGCGGGAGCTCGATGAGCAGAAGCCGATCCTCGTTCCGCACCTCGACGAAGACGTGCGCGACATCGCCGGCCTCGCGCGACTGGCCGAGCACCTGTTCGCCTGAGCGGAGGACTCAGCCGAACGGGGCGACTGGATCGACTTCGGCGACGCCGTCGGCGTCGAGCGTGAGCGACTGGCGGCGCTGGGCGGCGAGGATCTCGTGGTCGGCCTCGGGGACCTCGACGCCGGCCGGCTCGGCGCTTGCCGTCAGCCGCTCGCGTTCGGCGACCGCCAGCTCGGCGGGGTGCGGCTCGTGGTGCATGGGCTCGTCGTCGATGGACTCGTCGTGCACGGGCTCGTCGAGCCCGGACTGCGGTTGCTGGGCGAACCCGGGCTCGAGCTCGTACTCGGGCTCCAGCTCGGCCTCGTCATCGACCTCCAGCTCGCGCTCGAGCTGCAGGTCGGCCTGCTCGTCGGCGTGCAGCAGCTCGTCAGGTTCAAGCAGCTCGTCGGCGATCACGGCGAGGTCGGGGTCGAGATGACCGCAGATCACGTCGCGCAGCAGCGAGCGAAGATGGTTGGCGACGTCGTCGGCAAGGGCCTGGCTGGCGGCGTCCTTGCGCGCGGTGCCGGCGATCAACGAGCGCTCGAGCGCGATCGCGCGCGTCATCCGCTCGGTCAGCTCGGCGCGCTGCTCGGCCGTCGCGCAGATCGCCGCGAGCCGGCCCGCCAGCAGGCCGCTGGCGGGGCCCTCGGGCTCGAGCAGCGCACGCAGGGCGAGCAGGTTGTCGGTCAGCGCCTCGAACGGGCTCTCACGCTCGCAGCCGAGCTCGAAGCGCCGCAGCGCCCAGGCGAGGTCGTTGTCGTGCGGGGCGCGGCGCGAGACGAGGTTGCAGAAGGCGCGCAGCTCGTCCTCCTGCTCGCCGGTGACCACGAGCATGCCGTGCGGGCGGCCGCCGGCTCCGAGCGCGAGCGGATTCCAGGGACCGGCGCCGATGCGTGCCCACGCCAGCGCCCCGAGCGTGACGCGGCCGTCGCCGAACAAGCGCAGCGCGGAGAGCAGGTCTCGCAGGACGGCGCGGCCGTCGTCCAGGGCCGCTGCGACGTCCTCGCGGTCGGTCGTATACGCGACGATCAGATGGCTCTGCTCGAGGTCTGAGCCGATCGGCCCGGCGACCTCCTCGGGCACTTCCTGCAGCGCGTCGCGCTGGGCTATGCGCAGGCCCTTGGTCAGCGCCAGCTCTGCCGCGGCGAGCGTGACGCCGTGCAGCGTGGCGACGATGCTGGTCTCGCTCGTGCTGGCGAGCGTCGAATGCGCCAGACGCGCCAGCGCGGCCTGCACGCGCTCGGGCCGCAGCTCGAAGTCGGTCTGCTCCTCGAAGATCTCTTCGAGCAGCCCTTTGATGGCGGTACGCACGCGCGTGCGGCCCTTTGCGCGAGCCGCTTCGGAGCCGAGGCTCGCGAGGTAGCGGTCCAGGCCCTCGAAATGCTCGAGCAGCTTGGCCGCCTCGGCGTGGCCGGGCAGGCGTTTGAGCGCGGCGTCGCGCTCGCTTATGAACTGCCCTGTGAGCGCACGGTAGGTGTACAGCGGCGTCCCGGCCCCTCCCCTGCGCGCGGTGCGCACGCCGAGCTCGAACGGCACCTCCGCGCCGGCTGCCACCTCGGCGCGCAGGTACGCGGTCGCCGCCCCGAAGAACTCCGTGAGCGACGTTTCGAGCTGTCGTGAACGCATCGCGCGCTAACTTCGCGGCGCCGGAGCATGCTCCTGCTCCACGCAGCAGGCGTTGCAGCCCAGAGCGAGCTGAGCCGACAATCGATCGCCGCATCAGCTAGAGATAGGTCGATGGATCGGCCCTCCCACAGGCACCCGCTCTTGCGTGTGTCCAAGCCGCACTACTTCTTCAGACCCAGCCAGCTCGTACGCCGCGCGCTCCTCCCCGGCGTCGACGAGCCGGTCGTGCAAACGCCGTGGAACAGCCCAATGCAAGTCGCGCGCGCGGACCGGCTCGGCGCCGGCATCGCGCGTACGGGAGTGCACGAGCTGGCTGTGTCTGAGCTCATCTGGCGCTTGGCTGGGGGCGACCGTCTGGCGATTGACGTCGGCGCGAACATCGGCTACTTCACGGGACTGCTCGCGCATCGCGCGCAGCGCGTGATCGCCTTGGAGCCCAACCCGCAGCTGCGCCGCTTCCTGGACGGCAACGTCGCGCGCTGGGACGTTCGCCGAAGGATCACGTTGGACCACCGCGCGGCCTCTGACAAGGCGGGCTCGGCGACGCTGCATCTTCCGGCCGATTACGAGAGCAACTACGGGATCGCGAGCCTCGAGTCATCCGACGGCACGGTTTCACATGAGGTGGAGACGGTCCGTTTGGACGAGCTGATCGCGGGGGACGCCGTCGGAGTGCTGAAGATCGACGTCGAGGGCCACGAGCTGGCGGCGCTCGAAGGGGCAGGCGAGTCGCTGTCGGCGGCCCTGATCCGCGACATCGTCTTCGAGGATCATCAGCCTCTGCCTTCGCCGGTCTCCATGCGGCTCGAGTCTGCGGGCTTCGCGATCAGTGGAATCGAGGAAGGCTTCATGCGCCCGCGGCTCATATCGCCCGATCGCGTGCCGCGCGGCTGGGATGCGCCGACGTACCTCGCAACGCGCGACCCCGAACGTGCGATGTCACTGGCGAGGCGCAGTGGCTGGCGCTGCCTGCGCCCTGGCGCCGGGCGCACCGGCGGACCGCCAGGCTGATCGGCGCAGGGCCCCCGGCACTAGATCTGCGTCAGGCGACAGCCAGCGCTGGGGTGTGCTCGGCTCCCGTGGCGGCATCGCCGCCGTCGGCAGCGCACAGCCAGTCTTCGCCGTACTCGCGCATGTCCTCGATGATCGGCAGCAGCGCGCGTCCCTTGCCGGTCAGCGCGTACTCGACGCGCGGCGGCACCTCGGGGAAGGTCTGGCGCTCGACGATCGCCTCCTCCTCCAGGACACGCAAACGCAGCGACAGCGTGCGCGGACTGATACCCGCCAGCGAGCGTTCCAGCTCGCAGAAGCGAGAGCACCCTTCGGACAGTTCACGTACGAGCAGAAGCGTCCACTTGCCACAAACGATCTCGGCGGTACGACAGACGGGGCATGTCTCGTCCATGGCCATTTCAACCCTTACTTTACCAAATGAAGTGAGCCTGGAAGGGGGGTGAATGTTGGCGTGGCGGGTGTATCGTGTGCCACTTGTTCGTCGTCGCCTCCTCCGGACCGGTCATCGTGGTGGCCGTCGTTGCGGCAGCGCTCGCGCTCATCGCGATTCTCATCCGCAACGCCTGAGCCGGCCAGGGCGCCCGACGTCGAAGGCCGGGCGAGCGCCGAGGTCCGGGTGCAAGCCGACCGCGAGATCGTCGTCTCCGCGGGCCCGTGCGCGTCTCGGCTTGCGCAGCTACCTAGCGGACCGCTGCCGGCGAGCCGGATACGGGGGTTGGCGCCGGCTCGGCGGCGCGGCGATCCTCGGCCGAGGCGACGTCGTCCATCGTCGTCCCCTGGCGCCCGTCGGCCTGCATCAGCAGCTTGAAGTCGTGTGGGCTGGAAGCTACGCGCATGGCGTCCTCGAAGGTCACGCGCCCGGCCTTGACGTGGCCGAAGAGAGCCTGGTCGAAGGTCTGCATGCCGTAGTAGCCGCCGGAGGAGATCACTTCGACGAGCTTGCCCGTCTGCGTCGGGTCGACGATCATGTCGCGCACGCGCCCGGTCATGCGCAGGATCTCGCAGACCGCCACGCGGCCGCCTTCTGCGCCGGGAACGAGCCGCTGGGAGATGACGCCCTTGATCGTGCCGGCGATCATGCTGCGCGCCTGCTGGTGCTGGTGGGGCGGGAAGAAGTCGAGCATGCGGTTGATCGACTCGGTCGCGTTGACGGTGTGGATCGTCGAGAGCACGAGGTGTCCGGTCTCGGCCGCGGAGAGGGCCGCTTGCACGGTCTCCTCGTCGCGCATCTCTCCGATCAGGATCACGTCGGGGTCCTGGCGCAGCACGCGGCGAAGCGCGCGCTTGAAGGACGCCGTGTCCATGCCGATCTCGCGCTGGTTGATCGCCGAGCGCTTGTCGGAGTGGACGAACTCGATGGGATCCTCGATCGTCACGATGTGCTTGCTGGTCGTGTAGTTGATGTGATCGATCATCGCCGCGAGCGTCGTTGACTTGCCCGAGCCGGTGGTGCCGGTGAGCAGCACGATGCCGCGCTCCTCGTCGGCCAGTTCGCTGACGACGTCGGGCAGCGCGAGCTCTTCGATCGTGCTGATCTTGTGCGGGATCGCGCGGCAGGCCATCGAGACGACGCCGCGCTGCTGGAAGGCGTTGATGCGGTAGCGCGCGACGCCGGGCAGTTCGAAGGAGAAGTCCACCTCGTGCTCTTTGGCGAATTCGTCGAGCTTAGAACCGTCCTCGAGCAGCTGTTTGAGCGCACCCTCGGTGTCCTCGGCGCCGAGCGGCTCGGCGCCCTCCGTGCCGGCGAGCTCGCCGTTGACGCGGAACAGCGGCGGGGCGCCGACCTTCAGGTGCAGATCGGAGCCCCCCTTGTCCACGAGCTCGCGCAGCGCCTGCTTGACATCGACCATGCGGTGCTGATCGGCAGGGCGGGCGTCCGGCTTGAGCGTGGACGCGCCCCGTGGACGCGCCTGCGCGCCGTCAGGCGACGTCGCGCAGCTTCTGCGCCTCGGCGAGCGACTGCAGCTTCTTCAGAGACTGGTTCTCGATCTGTCGGATGCGCTCGCGCGTGACGTTGAACGTGCGCCCGACCTCGTCGAGCGTGCGCGGGTGCTCGCCGCCCAAGCCGTAGCGCAGCTCGAGCACGCGCCGTTCGCGGTAGGAGAGGTTCTCCAGCGCCTCGCGCAGCGCCTCCTTGGTGAGGATCTCGGCGGCGCGCTCGTAGGGGGACTCGGCACGCTCGTCGGCGATGAACTGGCCGAACTCCGACTCCTCCTCGTCGCCGACGGGCTTCTCCAGCGAGACGGGGGCCTGGGCCGAGCGCTTGATCGAGTCGACCTCCTCCGGGTCGATGCCCGTCACCTCGGCGATCTCGTCCGCGGTCGGCTCGCGGCCGAGCTCGGTCACGAGCTTGCGCTCTGCGCGGCCGATCTTGTTGAGCTTCTCGACGACGTGGACGGGAATGCGGATCGTGCGCGCCTTGTCGGCGAGCGCACGCGCGATCGCCTGGCGGATCCACCACGTGGCGTACGTGGAGAACTTGAACCCCTTGCGATAGTCGAACTTCTCGGCAGCGCGCACGAGGCCGAGCGTGCCCTCCTGGATCAGGTCGAGGAACGGCAGGCCCTGGTTGCGGTAGTTCTTGGCGATCGAGACGACCAGGCGCAGGTTGGACTCGACCATCTTCTGCTTGGCGTCGAGATCGCCGCGCTCGATGCGCTTGGCGAGGTCGACCTCCTCCTGGGCGGTGAGCAGACGCACCTTGCCGATGTCCTTGAGGAACAGCTGCAGCGAGTCGGTCGTCATGTCCGGCTTGAGGTCGAGCGTCGCTTTCGCTTTGCGCCGGCCGCGTTTGTCCGGCGCGCGCTCGACCTGCGAGGAGGCGGCGGTCGCCGGGTCGATGTCCTCGACGAGCTCGATCTCGGCCTTCTCGAAGAAGCCGTGCAGCTCTTCTACGTCGGACTCATCCAAGTCGACCTCGGACATCGCCTTGGTTATCTCCGTGTAGGAGAGCACTCCAACCTGCTGGCCCTTGGCCAGCAGGCCCTTGACCTCATCCAGCTCCTGCAGCTCTACTACTGACATCTGTTCCCGTTTCTTCCGTCGGTCGACAAGCGGCGGACACGCCGCAGCCCTGGCGGATTTCGGCTGAGCACAGCCCTCCGTGGGACATACGGCGGAGCTACGCCCAGCGTTACAGCTCGTACCGCTCTTCCAGGCACCCATGCTAACGCGAAGTTGCGCTGGATCGCAACGTCTGCCGTTGGCTTGCAAGCGCGGGCGCGAGGTTCTCACAGCGAGCATTAAGCAATGATGTGCGCCGTGGCCGATACGAACCCGAGCGAGGACACGACGAACGGCGGCGGCGTCCTGACGAAGCTTCCGCGCACGCGCCCGCAGCGCTCGAGCGCCCGCCGCACGGCGGCGCGCGGGGCGACGAACTCCTCCGCACGCCCTCGCAAACCTGCGCAGGGGGGCAAACGCACGGCCGCCAAGGCTCGCGCCGCGGATGCCACGCCAGCGGCCACTGGGCCGACGCGCGACGGGGCGCCGAAGCCGGCGGCGAAGTCGACGGTACGCGCCACGCGGCCGGCGGCGGCGACCAAGCGCAGCACGGCGCCGCGACGAGCGCCCGCGCGCAAGCGCCGCTCGACGGCCGCCGAGCAGCCGGCCCCGCGCCAGGGCTTCGAGTGCGACGGGGAAACGTCGGGAGGCTCGGTGCAGCCGCCCGGGGGCGCCGAGCTCGTGGCGACCGCCGCGGAGATCGTCGGAGAGCTGGCGAAAGCCGGGTTCTCGACGGGCGAGCGTCTGTTCAAGGACGTCCTCTCGCGCCTGCCGCTGTCCTGAGGCCGGCCGCGGCAGCCGTGCCAGGGCCGCCGAACCGCCACGATGCAAACCTCCGCAAGGCTCGTAAAAAGGTTCTGTATACTTGCGGCCACGCCGAGCTGCAGTGACTCAGGTCGCTGCAGGCGGGGGACCCAATGCGAGCCGGAAACGTTCGGCTCGCGGGGGCGAATCGACCGGATCCAGGTCGTAGCGCTGCCAGTTGTGGCGCGAGCCCGTCAGCTCACCCCGTAGGCGCCGATTCCGATGCGAAACCCGTTTTCGAAGATATATGTCCTCGTGCTGCTCGCTGCGACAGCGTGCGCAGCCGGCCCGACCGCCGACGCGCTCGCGGAAACCGGCGGCGTCGCCGGTGCGCCGGTCGCCGCGACGCCGGTCACGGCGATCAAAAAGGTCGCCTTGGCGACGTGGTTCGGGCCGGGCTTCTACGGCCAGACGACCGCCTGCGGTCAGACGCTCACGCCGGCCGTGATCGGCGTCGCCAACCGCACGCTGCCGTGCGGCACGCTCGTGAAGTTCGGCTACAACGGACGCGCGGTCACCGTCCCCGTGATCGATCGCGGCCCCTACGCGCACAACGGCGCGCAGTGGGACCTGACGAGCGAAGCGGCACGCGTGCTCGGCATGGCGGACACGGCGCGGCTGCACACGAAGATCGTCGGCAGCGTCCCCAACACGCCGACGCTGGGGCTGCCGGCGGGCTCCGCCGCACCGGCGCAGCCCGCCACAGCGGTCACGACCGGCGGCGCACCCGCCGCCTGAGCCGCCTCGCGCGCCGTCGTCAGGCGCGCTCGACGGGCGACCCGGGCCCGCGCGTGATGCGCATCACCGGATCGGCCGAGTCCGCGCCGCCTGGCGCCTGCCCCCGGCCATCGCGCGAGCGCTCGCCCTCGGGCTCGTGCCGGGCGCCGAGCGGCGTGTCCCACGGGCGGGCGCGCGGCGCAGTATGCGCTGGCCCCGACCGTGCGTGCGCGGCGCCGGGCGCCTGGCGCTGTGCGGGCGCATGCGCGAAGGCGGGCGCGGTCGGGCGATCGGCCACGGGCGGTGCGTCCTGGCGCTCGGCGCGCGCCGCCGGGGCCTCGTCGCGTTCGTCGATGAGCACCGCTCGCCTACTTCCGGGCGAGGCGAGCGGCGAGCTGTAGAGGACTCGCGCGCGGCCCGGAGCGGCGGGCGAGTCCGACGGATCCGTCGCGCGGACCACCGGCGGCGCGTAGCGCGCGAGCAGCGTCGCGAGCAGCGTCGCGCAGGCGAAGGCGAGCCGATCGGACAGGTCGGCCACCTGCCTTGCCGTGGCATCGGGCAGCTCGCCGAGCGCGACCTCCCAGACGACGCCGCGCAGCGCCTCGACGTCGTGCACCGCGGACCTCGCATCGCCCGATGGCGCAAGCGCCGCGAGCGCGCCGAACGCAGGCGCCGCCGCGGCGTCGCCGCGCCCGGGCGTCGGGGCGTCCACGCGCAGCTGCGCGAGCTCGGCGTCTGAGGTCAACGCGCGCGCGACCTGCGCGCAAAGCTCCGGCCCCTCGCGCGCGATCTCCTCCAGCGGAACATCGGTCATCTGCGCCAGCGGGCGCGCGACGATCAACGCGATCGCCCAGCGCCTGGCCAGCTCGTCGGCGCGTGCGAGCAGGGCGTCGAGCGGCGCGTCGGCGACAGGGCGCGCGCCGCGCGAGCGTTCGCTTGAGAGATCCTGGCTCACGGGTCTGTGGATAGCAGCAACGCAGGACGTGAGCCGATGAGCGCACCGACGGCAGCGCTGACTAGCCTCCAGCCGATGAGCGCCAGCCTGCTCGCCGCGTTGGCGGTCGCCGCCGTGATTGTCCTGGCGCTGCTGGCGACGCTGTGGCGCCAGCTGCGCCGCAGCTTGCCGGGGGTCGTGATCGCCGACTCGCGCAGCCTGACCTCGCTGGACGATGCCACCGGGGCGGTGCGCTCGGTGCAGACGGCTGTCGTGACGCTGCCGCCCGAGGCGCTGCAACGGATCTGGTCGCCCGAATACCTGGAGCGCCTCGCGCGCACCTACTGGCGCTTCCTCTCGCGCGTGACGCTCGGGCTGATCCAGGTCCGCTACAGCGAGCACGAGCGCTCGATCGTGCTGCTGCTGCGCCCGCTGAAGCTGCTGACCTTCCAGGCGCCCGAATACGAGATGGACCGCGTGCACGGACTGGTGCGCTGGCGCATCGCGCGCGGCGTGCTCGTGGCCAAGCGTGGGCGCGACGGCGGCGGCTACCTGCAGATCGAGGTCCGACGCAACCCGGCCGAGGAAGCAGACCAAGCGCATCTGCACGTGACGGTCGAGGTCGCCAACTTCTATCCGGCGATCGCCTCCGGCCTCAGCCGGCGCGTGTACGACGCGACGCAGTCGCGCATCCACGTGGTCGTGACCAACCGCTTCTTGCGCTCGCTCGTGCGTCTGGACCTGGCCGAGTCGCGGGTCGGGCGCTATCGCGCCTAAGCCCTGCCGTCAGTCTTCTGAAGGCTGCCCGGCGCTCGCCGCTCGGCGCAGCGCCGTGCGGCTTCCGTCGGGCGAGATCACGATCGCAGGAGCGCTCACCACCACGCAGCCGGCGGGCACGTCGGCGTGGACGACTGCCCCCGCGCCGACGCGTGCGCCCCGGCCGATCCGCAGGTCCCCGTGGGGCGGCGATATGACGACGGCATTCGCGCCGATCACCACGTCGTCCTCGATGAAGATCCGATATGGCGCCTTCGATCCTGCGCGCATCGCGATCGTGACGTTCTGGTAGATCTTCACGCCGCGCCCGATCACCACGTTCGTGTGGATGACGGTGCCGAATCCGTGATGGCCGAGGCGAAAGTCCGCGCCCACTACGGCACCGGGGGGGAGCGAGTTGTGGTAGATCCACGAGTTGACGTTCTTGACGAACACGGCCAGTGGCCGCAGCCCTCGATCTTGCAGGACTATCGACAGTCGCCATAGCCTCACTGGTCCCATCGATCAGAAGCGCTCGCCGCCGACCGCCCTCAGCTTCGCGCGGTCGTGCGTCGCCCTGATGCGGCGGATCGTGCCCGACCGCGTGCGCATCACGAGCGACTCGGTCGTGGCTCCGCCGGCGCTCGGGTAGCGCACCCCCTGCAGGACGTCGCCATCGGTGATCCCGGTGGCTGAGAAGAACACGTCCTCGCCGGCCACCAGGTCGTTCGGCGAGAGCACGCGCTCGAGGTCATAGCCGGCGTCGAGAGCCGCCTGGCGCTCCTGCTCGTCGCGCGGCCACAGCCGTCCGAGCAGCTGCCCGCCAAGGCACTTGACCGCGGCGGCCGAGATGACCCCCTCGGGAGTCCCGCCGATGCCCCACAGCAGGTCGACCGTCGAGCGCTCGGTGACGGCCAGCAGCGATGCCGACACGTCGCCGTGCGCGATCAGCCGCACGCGCGCGCCCGCTTGGCGGATCTCGCGGATGCCCTGCTCGTGCCTGGGGCGATCGAGCACCACGACCATCACGTCGCCGACCGGCGTGCCCTTGCGCTCGGCGACCAGCTTGACCGTCTCGCCGAGCGGCCGGTCCAGATCGAGCAGGTCCGCGACCTCGGGAGATCCCGCCAACTTTTCCATGTACACGCACGGTCCCGGGTCGAACATCGTCCCGCGGCTGGACAGCGCGATCACCGCCAGCGCGCTCGGCATCCCATGAGCAGCCAGCGTCGTCCCCTCCAGCGGGTCCACGGCGATGTCCACCGCCGGCGGCGAGCCGTCGCCGATCTGCTCGCCGTTGTAGAGCATCGGCGCCTCGTCCTTCTCGCCCTCGCCGATCACGACGACGCCGTCCATCTGCACCGACTGCAGCATGAAGCGCATCCCGTCCACGGCCGCCTGATCGGCCGCCTCCTTGTCGCCGAGGCCGACCAGCGGCGCAGCCGCCAGCGCGGCCGCCTCGGTCACGCGGACCAGCTCGAGGGCCAGGTTGCGGTCCGGTCGCTTGTGCCTGGTGTCGGGCGTCACTGTTGAGAGGTCATTCGCTGTGCGGCGAGGCAACGTCCCCGCCCTGTGTCGCCGAGTCGCGCGGCGCGTCGGGCTCGGCGTCGCTGGAGTCGGCGAACCGTATATCAGCGTCGACCCCCACGGCATCCGCGGCGGGCTGACCGTCTCTGAGCAGGATGCGGGCGGGCGGGCTGACGACCGTCGCCCGGGCCGGGATGTCCTGCGTGACGATCACACCCGCCCCAAGACGCGCGCCGCGTCCGATCCGCAGGGTCTGCCCTCGCGGCGCGATGACGACGGCATTGGTGCCGATTTTCACGAAGTCCTCGATCACGATGCGCGAGGCCGGGCCCGCGACCGACTCGCCGCCGCGTCGTGGCGGACGCCCAGCGGTGAGCGTCACGTTGTGCCAGATTTTGACGTGATCGCCGATCTCGACATCGCTGTTGACAACGACGCCGTGGCTGTAGTGCCCCAGCAGCACATCCGAGCCGACTATCGCACCCGGTGACAGTGAGTTGTGATACAGGACCGTGTTCAGCTGCTTCAGCGAGAAAGCCAGCAGCCAATGGCCGCGCTGGTGAAGCCGTCGCGAAAACGCCCACAGACGTTCTGGGCTGATCAGCCAGAGCCTGGAAAGCCGCCGCCTGAGCAACCCGAGCCCGTTCATGCCCGACGCCCTGTACGGCGGCGCGCAAACGCGCCGCAGCTCAGGGCTGCGCCCGCAATCGCACCACGCACGCCAGCTACCACCGTGCCGGGATCGTAGCCGACGGTACCGAGCGGGCTGGCGCATCTCCCCGCTGTACGATCCTCGCGTGAGCGATCGACTCTCGCGATCCCGGCCAGGTCGGCGCCATCGCGTGCGCGCGGTGAGCTGATGTCGCGGGCCGCGGACGTGCGCAGCGAGCACGATGGCGCGGTGGCGTCGCGAGCGGCATCCAGCAATGCGATCGAGGAGGCGCCGTGACGCAGATTGGGTTCGTCGGGCTGGGCAAGATGGGCGGGAACATGGTGCATCGCATCCACCGCGACTCCGACAACGAGGTCGTCGCCTTCGACTTCGACGCAAAAGCCGTCAAGCAGGCCGTGAAGAACGGCGCGGCCAGCGCGGGCTCGCTGAAAGAGATGGTCAAGCAGCTGCAGGCGCCGCGGATCGTTTGGATCATGGTCCCGGCCGGCGATCCAACCCAGGAGACGGTCGACAAGCTGGCCAAGCTGCTGGACCGCGGCGACACGATCGTCGATGGCGGCAACTCGCGCTGGACCGACGACAAGCGCCGCGCCAAAGATCTGAAAGCCCAGGGCATCGAATACGTCGACGTCGGCGTCTCCGGCGGCGTGTGGGGCCTTGAAGTCGGCTACTGCATGATGGTCGGGGGCCCCCCCAAAGCCGTCAAGCGCCTGGCTCCGGTTCTCGACGTGCTCGCGCCGCAGACCAACGAGCAGAGCGTCGATGCGATCGGACCGCGCGGCTGGCTGCACTTCGGCCCGTCGGGGGCAGGACACTACGTGAAGATGGTGCACAACGGCGTCGAGTACGGGCTGATGCAGGCCTACGCCGAGGGCTTTGACGTGTTCGACAAGTGCGAGTACGAGCTCGACAACGCGAAGATCGCGCACCTGTGGGGACAGGGGTCGGTCGTGCGCTCGTGGCTGTGCGAACTGGCGGCGCGCGCCTTTGAAGCCGACGGCAACGAGCTGGAAGCGATCGAGGGCTACACCGAGGACTCCGGCGAGGGCCGTTGGACGATCGCCGACGCAACCGCGCACGACGTGCCGACGCCGGTCATCACCGCCTCGCTGTACGCGCGCTTTCGCTCGCGCGGCAACGGCGACTTCGCCGATCGCGTGCTCGCGGCGCTGCGCAACCAGTTCGGCGGACACGCGGTCAAGAGCGCGACCGTCGCGGCCGCGGGCTCCCCCTCCACGCCGCCGAGATCCGGCAAAGCCGCGACGGAGAAATCACCCAAGCGGCGCGGCGGGGCCTGAGCGTTGGCTGCCCAGCCCGGCCAGCCGACCGCCGAGGCAACACCCGAGAACCCGCTGACGGCCGGCCTGGAGCGCCTGCCGGTCGCGCCGACGACGCTCGTGATCTTCGGCGCCACCGGCGACCTGGCCAAGCGCAAACTGCTGCCCGCGCTGTACAACCTCGCGCACGAGGGCGCGCTGCCCGAGCGCTTCCACCTCGTCGGCGTGTCGCGCAAAGAAAAGGCGCGCGAGCGCTACCGCGCGGAGTGCGAAGACTCGATCCGCAAATACTCGCGCCGCACGCCCGACGAGGAAGTGCTGAAGAAGCTGCTCCAGCACGTCCGCTACGTCCCCGGCGTGTTCGACGACGAGTCGGTCTACGGCGAGCTGGGCAAGGTGCTCGACAACTTCGAGGAGCGCGCAGGCGAGCCACTCAACCGCGCCTTCTACCTGTCGACGGCGCCCGAGTTCTTCCCGGTGATCGTCGAGCAGCTCGGCCGCGCCAAGCTGCAGGAGCACGACGACGCCGAGGTTCGCGTGATCATCGAGAAGCCGTTCGGCACGACGCTCGAGGAGGCGCGTGAGCTCAACCGCCGCGTGCTTGCGATCTTCGACGAGACGCAGGTCTTTCGCATCGACCACTACCTCGGCAAGGAGACCGTGCAGAACATGCTCGCGTTTCGCTTCGCCAACGGGATGTTCGAGCCGCTGTGGAATCGCAACTACATCGACAGCGTGCAGATCACGGCCGCCGAGGATCTCGGGGTGGGCACTCGCGCCGGCTACTACGACCACGCCGGCGCGCTGCGCGATCTGATCCAGAACCACATGCTGCAGCTGCTCTGCCACGTGGCGATGGAGCCACCCGGCAGCTTCACCGCAGAAGACGTACGCAACGAGAAGGTCAAGGTGCTGCAGGCGATCCACGCGCCGACGCCGGAGCAGGTCGACGAGATAGCCATGCGCGCGCAGTACGCCGCCGGGCACGTGGGCGGCGAGGACGCGCCGGGCTATCTGCAAGAGGACGGCGTGCCGAAGGACTCCACGACCGAGACCTATGCGGCGCTGCGCCTGGAGGTCGACAACTGGCGTTGGGCGGGAGTTCCCTTCTACATCCGCACCGGCAAGCGCCTGGCACGCAAGGTCACAGAGATCGCGGTCACGCTCAAGCCGGTCCCGCACCTCGCCTTCAGCCAGGACGGCTCTCTGGGCGTGCAGCCAAACCAGCTCGTGTTGACGCTGCAGCCCAACGAGGGCGTCTCGCTGCGTCTCGGCGCGAAGATTCCCGGCACGCGCATGATCATCCGCCCGGTGAACATGGAGTTCCTCTACGGCACGGCCTTCCTATCGCAGTCCCCCGAGGCCTATGAGCGGCTGATCACCGACGCGATGCGCGGCGACGCGACGCTGTTCACACGTAACGACGAGGTCGAGGCGCAGTGGCAGATCTGCGACCCGATCGTCGCCGAGTGGGCCAAGAAACCCGGGCCGCTCGCGCAGTACGAAGCCGGCTCGCAGGGGCCCGAGGAGGCCGATCGCCTGCTGCGCGAGGGCCAGAGCTGGCGAGCAGTCTGATGAGCAGCAGTGAGGCCGTGTGGAGCGCGCAGGGCACGACGCCCGACGAGATCGAAGCCGCGCTGCGAACGCTGCTGGCCAAGCGCCACGCCGAAAGCGCGAGCTTCATCCCGGCTCGCGTGCTGAACATGATCGTGTTCGTCGACGACGCATACAGCGGCGAGATCGCCAACCGCCTGCGCGGCGTCGGGCGCTATGCCGCCTCGCGCCTGCTCGTCCTCTCCTACGAGCCGGGACGCGAGCGCCTGGACGCGAGCGCGAGCATCGCGGCCGACGGCGACCCGGCTCCCGGCCAGGTCGCGCTGCTGCGCGAGACGGTGACCGTCAAGCTCGGCGACCGCCACCTCGACGACCTGGTGACGATCGCCGACCCGCTCGTCGTCACCGACCTGCCGACGCTGCTGTGGTCCCCTCACGGCCACGCCGAGGCGGTCGACGCGCTGCTGGCGCTCGCGCAAGCGACGCTGCTGGATTCGATCGAGGAGCCCGATCGATCGCAGGCGGGCCACCGCACGGCGATCGATCGCGCCTATAAGCTCTCCAAGCAGGCATACGTGGTCGACCTGGCGTGGCTGCGCTCGACGCCGTGGCGCGAGCGCGTGGCGACCGTCTTTGACCCGCCCCCCATGCGCCTGCAGCTGCGCAGTCTGGATTCGGTGAAGGTCATGCATCACCCGGACTCGCGCGTCGCGGCGCTGCTGCTGGTCGGCTGGCTGGCATCGCGCCTGGGCTGGTCGCTGGCGCGCTCGGAGGTGACCGCCGAGGGCTCCGACGGAAAGCTGCGCGGGAGCGCCCAGGCTCCCAGCGGGGAGGTCAAGCTGACGCTCACGCCGGCGCCCGATCAACACGTGCCGGGCCTGGCGGGCGTCGAGTTGAGCAGCGCCTCGGGCCTGCGCATTCGCCTCGACCGCGCGCCGGGCGGCCTGCGTGCGCACCGGCGCGACCCTCACAGCAGCAAGGAACGCACGTGGACGCTGCTCGGCGCATCGCGCGGCGAGGGAGGCATCCTCGGCGAGGGGATCAGGCAGGCGCTGCTGCGCGACCCGACCTACGGCGCGGCGCTGACGGCCACTCAGGAAATGCTGCCGGAGGCCGCGCGGGCGTGACCAGCCTGACCACGTGCGCCGACGCCGAGGCGGCCGCCAAGCGCGCTGCCGGCGAGATCGCGCGGCGCCTGCAGAGCGCGCTTGCAGAGCGCAGCGCGGCGCACCTCGCGCTCAGCGGCGGCAGCACGCCGGCGCGCGCGTACGAGCTGCTGGCGTCGGAGCTGAAGGATTGGAGGGGCGTCGAGCTGTGGTTCGCCGACGAGCGCTGCGTGGGCCCGGACGACGAGGAAAGCAACTTCCGCCTCGCCTGCGAGACGTTGATCGCGGGCGCCGAGGGCCTCGCCGAGGCGAGCGTCCATCGCATGCTCGGCGAGCTCGGGCCAGACGAGGGAGCGCTCGGCTATGAACGCGAGCTGCGCGAGCATGCGCCGGCGGCGCGACCCGCGGGCGAAGATCGGCCGGCGGCGTCCCCGGCGCTCGACGTAATCGTGCTCGGCATCGGTCCCGACGGGCATGTCGCGTCGCTGTTTCCAGGCGCGCAGACGCTCGATGCCGACGAGCGTCGGTCGTGCCTGGGAGTGCACGACTCGCCCAAGCCGCCGCCCGAGCGGATCACGCTGACGCTGCCCGTGCTGCGCGCCGCGCAGCGCTGCGTGCTGCTGGCCACGGGCGCGAGCAAGGCAGACGCGGTCAACGCGATGCTCGGGGAGGCCGATCGCCACGTGCCGGCGAGCCTGCTGCGCCGCGGGCGCTTGAGCGTGATCGTCGACGACGCCGCCGCCCCCGCGCCGCTGCAGCGCTGAGCGCCGTCCTCCGCCGAGCTCCGGCGGAGGCCCCTGCGCGTGATCGGTGCTGGAGGCCGCGCGAGAGTTCGTAGAGTAGGTGCGCGAAGCGATGGCCACCGACGCGCTCAAGAGCAGTCGCCTGTCAGCTGACGCCGTGCAGGCTCTCAACGGCCTGGAGGCGGCTCGCGAGCGTACGCTCGCGCTCGTCGCCCACCTCGACGACGAGCAGCTGCAAAGGGTCCATTCGCCGCTGATGAGCCCGCTCGTCTGGGATCTCGGTCACATCGCCGCCTACGAGGATCTGTGGCTGGCGCACCGCCACGGCGAGCTGGAGCTGCTGCGCCCGCAGCTGGCCGACCTGTACGACGCCTTCGAGACGCCGCGCGCGATTCGCGGGGACATCGAGGCGCTCGAGCCGCGCGACGCGCGCGCATATCTGGAGGCCGTGCGCACGCGCACGGTCGAGACGATCGCCGAGCGCGGGGTAGCAGACGGCGTCGTCAGCGAGATGGTCATCCGCCACGAGCTGCAGCACGGCGAGACGATGCGCCAGACCCTTGCGATCGCCGGCCTGCTCCCCCCGGCCGACACAACGGCGGCCAACCGGCCGATGCGCGCCGGCGAGTCGCAGCAATGGATCGACGTCACCGCGGGGCCGTTCGAGATGGGCGCGAGCGCCGAAGACTTCTCCTACGACAACGAGCGCCCGCGCCACACCGCGCACACCGGCCACTTTCAGATCGCGCGACAGCCCGCGAGCAACGCGAGCTTGCTGGCGTTCAGCGACGAGGGCGGCTACGAGCGGCGCGAGCTGTGGTCGGACGCGGGCTGGGCTTGGCGCCGTGAACAGGCCGCGGCACAGCATCCTGCGATCGCCGCCGGACATCCACACGCGCCGGCGTGCCACGTCTGCTGCTTCGAGGCCGAAGCGTTCGCCGCCGCGCATGGGGCGCGCCTGCCCAGCGAGACCGAGTGGGAGAAGGCAGCTACCGGCGCGCCGCTGGACGGGCTCGGTCGCGTGTGGGAGTGGACGCAGACGGCCTTCGACGGCTACCTGGGCTTCGTCGCGCACCCCTACCGCGAGTATTCGGAGGTGTTCTTCGGCGAGCGCTACCGCGTCCTGCGGGGCGGCTCGTGGGCGACCGACGAGCGGGTCGCCAATCCGCGCTTTCGCAATTGGGACCTGCCCCAGCGCCGCCAGATCTTCGCCGGCGTGCGGCTGGTCCGCGACAGCGCCTGAGGCCGCACAGAGCGTCCGTCGCGTCGTCGGGCGCAGACACGATAGGCTCGCCTGCACGGAGGCGGACTGCGCTGGCGTTCGACTCCTCGGGAAACTGCTGATGGCGCCCCATACCCCACCGGAGCCCGTCCTGGAGGCGGCCATTCGCATCGACTCGCATCTCGGCGGCTCGCACGAACGCTCGCTGGCCGACGACGTTCTCGACGGTTTGACGCGCCCGTTCAAGGAACTTCCGCCGAAGCACTTCTACGACGCGCGCGGCGCCGAGCTGTTCGACCGGATCTGCGAGCTGCCCGAGTACTACCCCACGCGCGCCGAGCGCTCGATCCTCGAGCGCAATGCCGGGGAGCTGGCGACGCTCACCGGGGCCGCCGAGCTCGTCGAGCTCGGCTCGGGTACGGCCGCCAAGACGCGTGTGCTGCTCGATGCGCTGCACGGCGCGGGCACGTTGCAGCGCTACGTCCCCGTCGATGTCACCGAGAGCATGGTGCGCGACTGCGCCGCGGAGCTCACCGGCGAGTATCCGGGACTGCGCGTGCACGGCGTGATCGGCGACTTCGAGCGCCACCTCGACCAGGTCCCGCCCGCCGTCGGGGCGCGCATAGTCGCCTTCCTCGGCGGCACGATCGGCAACTTCCCGCCGGGCAGCCGCCGGCGCGTGCTGCGCGAGATCTCGCACCTGCTCGGGCCTGCGGACTACCTGCTGATGGGCACCGACCTCGTCAAGGACCCGCAGATCCTGCAGGCCGCATACGACGACGCACAGGGCGTCACGGCCGAGTTCAACCGCAACGTGCTGCGCGTGCTCAACCGCGAGCTCGACGCCGACTTCGAGCCCGACGACTTCGACCACGTAGCGCTGTTCGACCCGGAGCACGAGTGGATCGAGATGCGCCTGCGCGCGCGCCGCGAGCACACGACGCTCGTGCGAGATCTCGACCTGCCGGTGCATTTCGACGCCGGCGAGGAGATGCGCACCGAGATCAGCGCCAAGTTCACCGCGGAGCGCCTGGAGAGCGACCTGTGCGCCGCCGGTCTGGAGCTGGTGCGCTGGTTCACCGACCCCGACGAGCTGTTCGCGCTCACGCTGTCGCGCATCGCCACGGACGCGCCAAGCGCGTCCGACGGATAGGGTCCGCGCCGTGAACATCGAGGGAAGCGGCGCGCTCGTCGTCGGCGGGGCATCAGGCCTGGGAGAGGCGACCGTCCGCGCCCTGCACGAGCGCGGCGCCGTCGTCACGATCGCCGACGTCAACGCTGAGAAGGGCGCCGCCCTCGGCGGCGAGCTGGGGCTCGAGTTCGTCGCCTGCGACGTGCGCGAGGAGGATCAGGTCCAGGCGGCCGTGACGAAGGCCGCCGCGAGCGACGGCGGCCTGCGCATCGCCATCTGCTGCGCAGGGACCGGCTGGGCGCAGAAGGTCGCGGGCTCCAAAGGACCGCACCCGCTGCTGGCGTTCGAGACGATCATCGCGATCAACTTGATCGGCACGTTCAACGCGCTGCGCTTTTCCGCCTCGGCGATGATTGGAAACGAGCCGCGCGACGACGGCGAACGCGGCGTGTGCGTCAACACCGCGTCGATCGCCGCCTTCGACGGGCAGGTCGGTCAGGTTGCCTATTCCGCGTCGAAGGGCGGCGTCGTCGGCATGACGCTGCCGACGGCGCGCGACCTCTCCCAGTACGGGATTCGCGTCAACACGATCGCGCCGGGCCTGTTCGACACGCCGCTGCTCGCCGCGCTCCCCGAGGAGGCGCGCCAGGCGCTCGGCGCGGGCATCCCCTTCCCCCAGCGTCTCGGCCTCCCCGCCGAGTACGCGCTGCTGGCCTGCCAGATCGTCGAGAACCGCATGCTCAACGGCGAGACGATCCGTCTCGACGGCGCGCTGCGGATGCCGCCGCGTTAGGCACCGCTCACCTGCTGCTGCAAGCTCTTTGTCGCGTCCTAGGACCCCGCCCCAAAGCTGGTCGACCGCCGCTTGGCGCTCTGAGCGCGCGGCCTGCGCCTTGTTAGACTTCGGCCATGGCGCAGGGGGCGAACGCATCGGCTTGTGTTTGTGTGCTCGCTGAGATTCAGCGCGTCGAATGCCCTCACGGAGCTGCGTCGGACAGGCGATGAAGCCCGATCGCCTAGCGAGCAGCGACAGCCCGGCGGGAGCCTCCGTCGCGGCACCGTCGCATCGCGGAGACGCGACGGTGCCTTCGGCGGGCCCGGCCGACGAGCAACGAGCGGCGAGGATGCCCGATTTCTTCGTCGTTGGGCACCCGAAGAGCGGCACGACTGCGCTTTACGAGATGCTGCGAAGCCATCCCGACATCTACATGCCCGACCTCAAGGAGCCCGTGTTCTTCGCGCGTGAGCTGCATCCTGGCTTGAAGCCCGACGATCCGCATCCCGACACGCTGGACGAGTACCTCGCCCTGTTCGCGCCGGCCAGGTCCGATCAACACGCAGGCGACGCGTCGCCGTCATATCTGCGATCGGCCTTGGCGCCCGGGAGGATTGCCCGGTTGGAACCTGATGCGCGCATCATCGCGATCCTGCGCGAGCCCGCCAGCTTTCTGCGATCGATGCATCTCGAGCTGCTCAAGGATCACGTGGAGACCGAGAAGCATTTTCGCAAGGCGATTGAACGCGAGGAGCTCGAACGCGACACCAAGCCGGTGCTCTGGTACTCGATCGACAGAGTCGAGTACGCCGAGCAGCTTCGCCGCTATCACGCGGCGTTTGGACCGGAGCAGGTACTGGTCCTGATCTATGACGACTTCCGCGATGACAACGAGGGGACCGTCCGCAAGGTTCTGCGCTTCTTGAACGCCGACGAGACCGCGCCGATCTCCGATTCCGAAGCCAATCCGACGGTGCTCGTCCGCTCACCGCGCATGTACGAATTCGTGCGCTCGCTATACCTCGGACGAGGGCCGACGGGGCGATTGCTCAAGTCGATGATCAAGGCGGTCACGTCCCAAGAGCTGCGTCGAAACGGCATGCGCGAGCTGCGTCACCGGGTGCTTTGGGGCAAGCCGCAGGCCGCCGACGCCGAGCTGATGCTCGAGCTGCGCCGCCGCTGCAAGCCGGAGGTCGAAGCGCTGAGCGAGTACCTCGGTCGCGACCTCGTCAGCCTTTGGGGATACGACAAGCTCGAGTAGCAGCCGGACGCGAGATCTGCGCGGAACCGCGCCTTGGCGGCTGGGGCATGATCGAGCGGGCGCGCGCTGGAGTCGGCTGTCGCTGCAGCGCGCGGCTCGTTAGGACAGTCGCTCGACGAGCATCGCCATGCCCATTCCGCCGGCCGCGCACATCGACTCGATCCCGTACGTCTTGTCGAGCGTGTCGAGGTCGTTGAGCAGCGTGGTCATGATCCGCGCCCCCGTCATTCCGAACGGGTGACCCAGGGCGATCGCCCCGCCGAACGGGTTGAGCTTGTTGTCGTCGATGCCCAGCTCCTCCTTGCACGGCACTATCTGGGCCGCGAACGCCTCGTTGATCTCCACGACGTCTATGTCGCTCATCTTCATGCCCGTCTGCGCAAGCAGTTTCTGAATCGCCGGGATCGGGCCGAGGCCCATGATCTCCGGCCGCAGCCCGGCGACGGCCGAGGAGACGATCCGCGCGCGCGGCTTGAGGCCGAGCTCCTTGGCGCGGTCTTCGGACATGATCAGCAGGGCTGCCGCTCCATCGTTGAGCGGGCACGCGTTCCCGGCGGTGACCGTACCGCCCTCCTTGAAGACGGGGGAAAGCGACGACAGCTTCTCCATCGTCGTGCCCGGCCGCGGACCGTCATCCTTGTCGACGACGGTCTCGGGCACGTCGATCTCGTTGCCCTCCTTGTCGACGTCCTTGTGCGCCGGCACCGTCACCGGGACGATCTCCCTGTCGAAGTGGCCGTTGGTCACGGCCTCGACCGCGCGGTTCTGGGAGATGACGGCCCATTCGTCCTGTGACTCGCGGCTGACGTTGCAGCGCTCTGCGACGTTCTCTGCGGTCATGCCCATCGGGATGTAGACGTCGTAAGCGGCGCCCTCGGAGCCGTCGACGGCGTGGTTGAACTCGAAAGCGGCGCCGGGCACAGCACGCGAGACCGCCTCGACGCCGGCGGCGACATACGTGTCACCCTCGCCCGTCTTGATCGCGTGGAAGGCCATCCGCGCGGTCTGCAGCGACGACGCGCAGAAGCGGTTGACCGTGGTGGCAGGCACGTGGTGGTCGATGCCCGACAGCAGCCCGGCTACGCGTCCGATGTTGTTGCCCTGCTCGCCCTCGCAGAAGCCGCAGCCCATCATGATGTCGACGATCGAGCTCGGGTCGACCTCGGGGTTGCGCTCGATCAGCGCGCGCAGCGGGATCGCGGCCAGGTCGTCGGCGCGCACGCTCTTCAGCGATCCCTTCCCCGCTCGTCCGATCGGGGTGCGTATGGCATCGACGATGACTGCTTCGGGCATCTCTGGGCTCTCCTTGTTCGTGATCCCGCGGATCGGCCGCGGCGCGACGCTCAGCTTACGCGGTCATAACCCCACAGCGTCAGGAGATCGCGGTCCATGTACTCGCTGAGCGCCGCGACCTCGGGCCTGAAGCGACGCTTCAGCTCTCTCGCAAAGGCCTCGTCGACGGCCGCGGGAGGCGCGTAGACCACGCGGCGCCACAGTGGGTCCAGCCGTCGCGGCATCAGCGAGTTCACGATGCGAAAGAACGCGCTGGACGACCCCGGCTTGCGCCGGGCCCGCGTGACGGCCCTCGTGAAGTTGTTGAGGTGAGTCGAACGCACCGCTTTGCGGACCTGCGGCTCTTTGCTGGAGATCTCGACCGGCGCGGAGGGGTCGACACCGAGAAAGCGAAAGACCGCGCGTGCGCTCGCCTCGTTGTCGCGCCGGAGATCGTCGTAGATCAGCACGAGGATCTGCTCGGGCGCGAACACCGCTCGGTAGCGCTGAAGCTGCTCGACGTAGCGAACGTGATCGGAGTAGAGCAATCTCAGCGGCGCTGGGCAGCCGCTCGGGATCTTCCGCCCCTGCCGCCGTGCCTCTTCCAGGGCAATCGCCTTCTTTAGATCTCGCTGCGTCTCGATGTTGCTCCTGACGCACTGAAGGTGATACGAGCGCACGAAGCTGACCGGCTCTCTGAGGATGGCGATGATCCGCGCCTCGGGCTGCATCGCCGCGATCTCCTGTGCGGCGGTCGGAGATCTGATGTATTGAGGCGACGCCTCCCCCGCCTTCTGACCCGGGCTCGCGGGCTCGAACAGGGCGAGGTAGCCCGCCAGCGTCCTCCAGGGCGGCACTGCCACCCCCGCCTTCGCGAACGTGCCCTGGTCGTTTGCGAAGAAGCGCGGCTCCTTGACGTCGGGCATGTAGATCTGCGGGTGGCTCTTGAGGATGCGATAGAGCGCCGTCGTGCCGCACTTTTCGTGCCCGATCACGAAGAAGTCGGGGATCCGTCCAGGCCCCGGCGCGTCCGCTGCGGAGCGCCCACCAGCCCCCGCGCGCGGCGCATTGGCGATGTCTGAGCTGGTCACTGCGCCTGCGCCCCTACAGGTCCAGCCGGCTCACGCCGAGCTCGTCGAATCCGACGTGGTGAGCGAGCTCGTGGCGCACCGTGCGCGTCACCTGGTCGCGCAGCAGCTCGGGGTCGTGGCCGAAGTCGCGCCGCAGCGTGTCGCGGAACACGATGATCCGGTCGTGCGTGTCGTCGCGCGTCGCGCCGTCGCCCTGGTAGAGCCCGTATGCGTGCTGGCGCCGCCCCCCGTCGGAGATCACGACCGCGACGTGCGACAGCGCGTTGCGCAGCAGATCGGGGAGGTCGTCGAGCGCGTCGCGCACGAGCTCCTCGAAGTCGTCGTCGTCGAGCGGGTCGAGCTCCAGGAACTCGTTTTCCTCCGGGTCCACGACGAGGCCGTCGCGCGCCAGCGCCTCGGAGTTGCGCACGATCTCTTCGAACTCGCTCTCGGACTCGGGGTCGCGCCAGCCCGCTAGGCGCACGGCGACGAAGGCAGCCGCACCCATCAGCACCGCCGCGACGATCACGCCGAGCGCGATGTCCTCCAGCGCCCGTACGGCGCCGATCGTGCTGAAGCCTTGGCCGACGACGATCGTCACGAGGCCGAGCGACAGGGCGATCAGGGCCGCGACGCCGACACGTCTCAGATGGCCGGAGGCACTCGCTGGCGGCCCGGACGATCGCATCGCTGCCCTATTTGAGCGTGCGGCCGATGACGAGACGCTGGATCTCGTTCGTGCCCTCGTAGATCTGGGTGATCTTGGCGTCTCGCATCA
This sequence comes from uncultured Solirubrobacteraceae bacterium, assembly GCA_963706615.1. GTDB lineage: Bacteria > Actinomycetota > Thermoleophilia > Solirubrobacterales > Solirubrobacteraceae > Palsa-744. The sequence goes on from OY970163.1 coordinate 804,513, forward strand.
TGCGCTCCACGGGGTACTCCTTGACATAACCGTAGCCGCCCAGGACCTGCACGGCGTCGATCGTCACGGCCATCGCCGTATCCGAGCAGAAGACCTTGGCCATCGACGAGTACTTCGCGCTCAACGGGTGCCCCTGATCGGCCATCGCACACGCCTTGTACAGCAGCTCGCGCGCGGCCGCCGTGCTTGTTTCCATGTCGGCGAGCTTGAACTGAATGCCCTGGAACTCGTTGATCGCCTTGCCGAACTGGCGGCGCTCGCGCGCGTAGGCGACCGCGTAGTCGGTCGCGCCCTGGGCGATGCCGACGGCCTGCGCGGCGGCGCCGAGCCGCGTGCGCTCGAGCGTCCCGAGCGCGACCGACAGGCCCTTGCCGACCTGGCCGATGATGTTCGCCGCGGGGACGCGCACATCGTCGAAGATCGGCTGCCCGGTCGGCGAAGCGCGGATGCCGAGCTTGTGCTCGAGCTTGCCCACGCTGAAGCCCGGCCGGTCGGCCTCGACGACGAAGGCGGTGAGCCGTCGCGTCTCGCGGTCGGTCACGGCGAAGGTCACGTAGAAGTCCGCGACGCCGAGGTTGGAGATCCAGTTCTTGGTGCCGTTGATCACCCACTCGTCGCCGTCTTGCACGGCCGTCGTCTTCATGCCCGCGGGGTCTGACCCGGCCTCGGGCTCTGACAGCGCGAACGCGGGCGACCACTCGCCGGTCGCACAGCGCGGCAGGAAACGCTCCTTGAGCTCGTCGGAGCCGAACAGCTGCAGCGGCAGCGTCCCGAGCTCCTGCACCATCAGGATCAGCGCGCACGACGCGTCGACCTTGGCGATCTCCTCGATGGCCATGTTGAGCATCAGCGTGCCCGTACCGGTGCCGCCGTACTCGGTCGGGAAGGGCAACCCGAGCACGTCCTGCTCGGAGAGCAGCTTGCGCACGTCCCACGGGTACTCGGCGCGCTCGTCTATCTCCGCCGAGCGCGGCGCAATCCGCTCGCGCGCGATCTGGCCGATCGTCGCGCAGAAGTCGAGGTGCTCCTGGGGAATCGTGTACACATCGCTGACGGCCTCCATCGCCGCTGATCCTAGTGATCCGCGGGCCGCTCGGCGGCGCTGCGAAGCGCCACAACTGCGCTGCTAGCTTGTTCGACGCAATGTCCGACACCGCCGAGCTTGCGATCGAGCCCCAGCGCCTGGCCGAGTGGCTCACCGACGATCCGCAGCTGCAGGTGATCGACGTGCGCGAGCCTTACGAGCGCGAGGCGGGGCACATCGGGCAGTCGCGTCACATCGAGCTCAACAGGCTGTCCGCCGAGGCCGCCAGCCTGCGGCAGGATCGCCCGGTCGTTTTCTACTGTCGCGTCGGCGCGCGCTCGACGATGGCCGCCCAGGCTCTCCGCGCCGGCGGCTTCGAGGCCTTCTCGATGCAGGGCGGCTTGCTGCGTTGGGCCGACGAGGGCCGACCGCTCTCCCCCCAGGACGGATACGTTGCCGACCACTAGCTACTGCAGCGGGACACGAATGAGAGGAGACGCAAATGGAGGCTTCGACTGAGTACCCGGGCGTGACCGAGGGCGACGGCTATGCCGTCGCCAAGCTCGACGACCTCGGCGACGGGCCCGGTTTTCGCAAGGTCCGCAAGGGCCTTGGGGTGACGGCGTTCGGCGTCAACGCGATCATCCTGCCGGCGGGCGTCGAAACCGGCTTTCACTACCACGACACCCAGGAGGAGCTGTACTTCGTCCATCGCGGAACGATCGAGATGGAGTTCGGCGACGGGTCCGTACACGAGCTCGGCGAGGGCGGCTTGGCGCGCGTGGACGCCGCGACCGTGCGCAAGGTGCGCAACGCCGGCGACGTGGACGCCGTGTACGTGTGCGCTGGCGGCAAGGACGGCTACGTCGGCCGCGACGGCCGCGTTCGCGAGGGCGAGGAGCAGCGCGTCAAAGCGGTGCACGACCTGTCCGGCGGACAGTCCGCCTGACCCGCACCTGGGCATGCGGTGAGCGTGGACGACGCAGCTCCCAATCGCCTGCGCGTGACCGATCGGCTGTCGATACCGCTCGCCGAGGTGACCGTGCGCGCGAGCCGCTCGTCGGGTCCCGGAGGCCAGCACGCAAACGTCACGGCGTCGCGCGTGGAAGCGAGCTTCGACGTGCTGGCCTCGCCGACGCTCGGCGAGACCCAGCGCAGGCGCCTGCTCTCGCGGCTGGGTCCGCGGGTGGTCGCGGTCGCTCAGGACGAGCGCTCCCAGGCGCGCAACCGCGAGCTGGCGCTCGCGCGGCTGGGAGAACGCCTGGCACGCGGCCTGGCCGTTCCCAAGCGCCGGCGCGCCACGCGCCCGACCGCTGCATCGCACGAGCGGCGTCTGGCCGCCAAGCGCCGCGCGACACAGCGAAAGCGCGAGCGGCGTCGTCCCGAGGACGACTAGTTGAGCAGCTCCTTGACGTAGCGCTGGTGCAGGCGACCGAGCGAGGTCTTCTCCGGGTGAAAGCCGATCGCGTTCCACAGCTGCCCCGAAGCCGGCGCCCACGCGACGACCAGGTACACGCCGACCACCAGCGCAGCAGTGCGCAGACGGCGCGAGCTCGACAGCGCGGCCATCGGCAGCACCCATAGGACGTACCAGGGCAGCACCCAGCTGAGCGTGACCAGCAGCGCCACGCCCGCCCAGCCGGCGGCCGTGATCGGTCCGCGCCGTCGCCACGCCTGCAGGCAGCAGAGCACCATCGATACTACGAGCACCGCGCTGAGGACTTTGTGCAGCGCTTCTGTCTCCCCGCCGGCGCCCAGCGCCAGGCCGATCAGGTTGGGGATGCTCACGTTCGTCACCAGGCGACTCTGCGTGCTGAGGTCGGGAATGTGAAGACCGAACGCGATCAGGCTCATGGCGGCGATGACCGTGCCGGCGAGCAGCATCCCGATCGCCACCTGCACGAGGCGGCGCGGCGAACGCAGCATCGCGGCGAGCACGACCGGGATCAGCACTCCGCCCGAAGCCTTGATCGCGGTCGCCGTGACGAACGCCGCACCGGCGCCGATCTCCGGCGCGCACAACGGCAGCAGCCAGCCGCGCACACCCGCGCGCACCACATCGCGGTCGCCGGCGGTCGCCTCGTCTGAGCCCGTGGCCTCCGACGAGATCGCGGCGATCGACGAGCCTGGAGCAGCCGACGTGCCGGGCGCGGCCGACGCGCCGGACGGTGCCGCGGGACTGCTCGCGCCGTCTTGCGCGTGGAGCATGGCGCGCGTGCGCAGCAGCAGGTAGAAGCCGAGCACGATGAAGAACACCATCAGGAAGTCGTTGTGGTCGCCGCCGAGCCCCCACACGAGCACGATCGGGTTCAAGCCGACCAACACGATCGCCTTGACGGGGTCGCGGCCGAGCAGCTGCGCACACTTCCACACGAGCAGCAACGTGCCGAGGCTCGCGAGCACGAGCACTCCCTTGAGCACCCAGAACGACGCCGCGACGCCGAGCGGCACGACGACGAACGTCAGCAGCGTGAACAGCGGTCCGTACGGGCTGAGCAGCTGGTGCCAGTTGCTCAGGTCGTAGCTCGGGTCGTTGTGCGGCTCGAGGATCGGGATCGTCGTGTACGGGTTGAGGTTGTGCACGACCTCCATGCGCCCGTAGTTGACGTAGTTGAAGATGTCCGTCAGCGCCAGCGGCGGAGCGAGAAAGAAGATCGCGTGTACGACGAGCACGGTCGCGACCGCCCAGCGAGCGCGCAGGCGCGGCACATAGGCGAGCGCCAGGACGTAGGCGACGTACATCGCGACGATCGCCCCGCTGAACAGGTACTTGAGCGTGGTGCCGTTGCGTGTCAGCCCCGGCAGCAGACCGCCGAGCGGCCCCGCCATCCAGTGCGGGAAGTAGTTGGAGTGCGTGGTCGCCGAGAGGATGCTCGGCCGATCGGCCGCCATCACCACGACGAGCGCGCTGGCGGCGACGATCGCCAGCAGGCACGCGGCGCCGACCCATGCACGCTCGCCGCTCGCCGCAAACGCCTTCGTGCGCCCGGGCAGGATCCTGCGCTTGGGCCTTGGGCTCGCGACCGGCACGTCGCGCAGGGGAAATGTGCTCGCGTCGCTGGACATGCTTGAGGGCCCGCCGGAGCGAGCCCTCAGAAGGTTAGACCTATGTGGCTGCGGCTAGATCGCCGCCGCGATTAGATCGCCTGGACGTTGACGGCCTTGGGTCCCTTGTCGCCCTGCTCAGGGTCGTAAGAAACCTTCGCACCCTCCTGCAACGAGCGATAACCCTCGCCGTTGATTCCGGTGTGATGGACGAACAGGTCCTTGTCGCCGTCGTCGGGGGTGATGAAACCGAACCCCTTGTCGTCGCTGAACCACTTTACGGTGCCAGTAGGCATGTGGGTACTCCTCCACAGTATGTGCGTGCTGCACGCGGAGGATGCTTCTTGAAGCTTCGACCTGCGAGCGCTTGCACTTCTTTCGCCGGTCTCTTGTGCCGGCCAGACTGGACGACCGTAGCAGGTCCCCAGAGGCTCGTGTTGTCGAAAATGTTTTAGATCGGACGATCGATTTATCTACAGGCAGCACGCGCGTTTTTGCGGGTGCTGCGCGGCGGGGCTAGGGTTGCGGCGATGAGCGCTCAGGACAGCCCGGCCGCCGCGTCCCCGCCGCAGCAGCGATCGACTCGGCTTCGGCGGCTGCTTCCCCCCGGCGAGCCCGCCACGGCCGTGCAGATCGCCGACACCCTCGACTTCCAGGCGCACGCCCGCGCCGACGCGCAGCGCCCGTACACGGTCCTCAACATGACGAGCACGGTCGACGGGCGCGCGAGCATCGGCGGGCGCTCGGGCGCGATCGGCGACCGCGCCGACCGCGAGCTGTTCCACGCCCTGCGCTCGAGCGTCGACGCAGTGATGGCCGGCGCGGGAACCGTGCGCGTCGAGCGCTACGGACGGATCATCCCCGACGAGTCGACGCGGCGGCGGCGCGTGCAGAAGGGCCTTGCCGAGGAGCCGCTCGCGTGCGTCGTCTCCGGTCGCCTGTCGCTGGCGCCCGACACGCCGCTGCTGCTCGAGCCGGCCGCGAACGTGGTGATGATCACGCCGTCGGAGTCGGGACTGCCCGAAACACCCGCTCACGTGGAGTACATACGCGCGCGGCGTGACGGGCTGCTCGACCTGCCCGCGGCGATGTCCGAGCTGAGCACACGCTTCGGCGTGCGCGCACTGTTGTGCGAGGGCGGCCCGCACCTCAACGGCCAACTGCTGCTCGCCGGGCTGGTCGATGAGCTGATGCTGTCGCTCTCGCCCAAGCTCGCCGGCGGCGAGGACGCGACCGGCGAGGCGCTGCGCATCGTCGCCGGGGCGGAGTTCCGCGAGCCGCTGCAGCTCGAGCTGCTGGGCGCCCTGGAGAGCGCCTCGACGCTGTTCCTGCGCTATGGCGTTCGCGCCTCGGCACCCGAGCGAGCCTGAGCCCCGGCGCGCGTCTCACGCGAGACGATCGCCAGCAGCTCGCTGGCGAGCGGGCGTCCTTCGGCCGCGACGCGCGGCGTCGCGGCGATGCGCACGACGACCTCCTCCCCGTCGAGCTCCTCCAGCGTTATCCGCGGCGAGTCGCGCAACGGCGTCTGCAGCTGCTTCTCCAGCAGTTCCTGCAGGTCGCTGGGAGTCATCCCCGGCCGCAGCCGCGCGCGCAGGTTGACGGCATCGGGCTCACGCAGCGGGATCACCGCGCTGTTGAGCACGACGCTGTTGGGCACCATGATCGAGTCTTCGCCGTTGGCGAACGTCGTGTACAGCAACCCGAGCGAGCTGACCGTGCCCTCCACCTGGCCGGCCAGCGGGCCGCCCTGCATGCGCACGCGGTCGCCGACGCGAAACGGGCGAGCGCTCAACAGCACGGTCCCGGCGATCACGTTGCCGAGCGTCTGCTGGGCCGCAAGACCGAAGATCACAGCCGTGAACGCACCCCCCAGCGCGAGCGTGCGCGTCTGGATGCCCGCGACGCGCAGCGCGACGAGCAACGCGAGGATGACGGTCACGAGGCGGATCAGGAAGCCCACCGTCCCGGCCGTCGCCGGGTCCAGCCGCCGGAACAGCGGCGGTCCGAGGCTGCGCCCGATGTCGCGCGCGGTCGCCCAGCCGAGAATCACCAGCGCGATCACCGTGACGACCGTCACCGGCGTTTCCAGCGCCGGTTCGAGTTCTTTGGCCGCATGGCCGTGGCGCCCGGCGGCCCCGAGCAGGCTGACGCGGTTGTCGTAGAACAGGACGACGCCGACGAACAGCGGCACGAGCACGAGCGCCTCCAGCCGCGCGCGCTTGACCACGCGCGGGCTGATCTGGCGCAGCAGGCCGGCTTCGCGCCAGGCCTGGCTGCGCGTCTCGAACATCTTCTGCGGCGTGCGCGGAGCGGGCATCGCACGTCATGATGGCGACCCGAGCCGCCGGATGGGTAGGCCGACCCGGCCGTGCTCTAGGATCTCCTCGCAATGACCTCCGATCTGCGCAAACTAATCCTCCCCGTCGCGCTGCTGGGCGTAGTGCTCGTGGTCGTCGCGATCGTCTACTTCGTCGAGCCGGCGCACTCGCTGCCCTCGTTCTTCCCCGGGCACGTGTCGGCTACCAGCGCCGAGGCCAAACACCACCACACCAAGCACGGCATCGCCGCCGTGGTGGTCGCTCTCGCGTGCTTCGCCTTCGCCTGGTTTCAGACCGGGCCGAAAACGCGCACCGCGGCGAGCGTCTAACCACCCAGCGCGAAGACGAGCGTGCAGACCACGCCGAGGCCGAGGCAGTAGACGCCGAACGGCGTCAGGCGGTTGGTCTGGAAGAAGCGCAGCAGGAACTTGACGGCGAAGAACGTCGTGACGGCCGCGCACAGGCCCGCCACGAGCGCGGGTCCGCGCACTCCGTTCCCCGCCGAGCCGAAGAGTTCGGGCAGCTTCAGCGCCGCCGCAGCGAAGATCACGGGCGTGGCGAGCAGGAAGCCGAAGCGAGCGGCGTCGTCGTTGGAGAGGCCGGCGAGCAGCCCCCCTCCCATCGTGAAGCCCGAGCGCGAGATGCCCGGGATCAGCGCCGCGGCCTGCGACGTGCCGACCGCGATCGCCTGACGCCAGCTCAGCTTGGCCAGGCGCGTGTCGACGTCGCCTCCGTAGTCACCCGGTCGCGGCGGGCGCCGGCGCAGCCGCTCGAACACCAGCAGCGCGATCCCATTGACGATCAGGAAGGCCGCGGCGGTCTGCGGGGAGGCGAACAGTTTGCGCAGCGGTTCCTGCAGGAGCAGTCCGATCACGCCGACCGGGATCGTCGCGGCGACCAGCAGCCAGCCCAGGCGCGCGTCGAGATCGTCGTCGCGGATCTCGCGCATCGCCAGCGAGCGCCCGAGGCCCTTGACGATCCGCACCCAGTCCTTCAGGAAGAACAGCAGCAGCACGATCGCAGTCGCCAGGTGGGTGGCGATCAAGAACGTCAAGAAGAACTTGTCGTTCTGGTGGATGTTCCAGCCCGCCAGGCGTGGCAGGACGACGCCGTGTCCGAGGCTCGAGACCGGGAACGGCTCGGCGATCCCCTGGGTCAGGCCCAGAATGACAGCCTGGAAGTAGGAGATCGGGTCGTGCACGGCCGACAGCTTAGGGATCGAGCTGGTCGCAATGCGCGACCGCGGACGCATTGCCCGTCGCCCGAGCTCGCCGGCCGTCCGCTCGCCACGTTCACAGCCGCTTTACACGATCGTTTCCCCCTGGTCACAAAAGAGCACCCTTTGCAGGGGATTCTGACTGCTATGGAGCGTCAGGGAACGACGTCGCAGGGGGTCGCGGAGGCGACGCGCGTTGACATGCACTGCCACTCGACCGCCTCGCAGGAGTCAAAGCTCGGCGTGCAGCGCGCGGTCGGGCTGCCCGAGTGTGCGACGCCACCGCAGGAGGTCTACGAGCTGGCCAAGCGCCGTGGGATGGACCTGGTGACGATCACCGATCACGACACGATCGCCGGCGTGCTGCAGATCGCCGACCGTCCAGACGTATTCGTCTCGGAGGAGCTCACAGCCCATTTCCGCGGAGAGCCCCAAGCGGTTCACGTCCTCTGCTACGGGATCACCGTCGACGACCACGACTGGCTGCAGGCCAATCGCGGCGACGTCGAGATGTGCGCCGCGTACATGTACGAGCGCGACATTGCGTGCGCTCTGGCCCATCCCTACTACCACGTCGCAGCCGCGCTGACAGCGCGCCACCGCCGGCGCCTGGCACAGCTGTTCGACACCTGGGAGGTCCGCAACGGGGCGCGGGCGCGCGAGCTCAACCGCCCGGCGGCGACGTATGTCGCGACGCTAGACGGCGCGGGCATCGGCGGCTCAGACGACCACGCCGGAGTGGACATCGGGCGCACGTGGACGCAGACGCCGCCGGCACGTTCGCCGCAAGAGTTCCTAGCGCACGTGCGCGAGGGCCGCGTCGTCGCCGGCGGCAAGCAGGGCAGCGCGGCCAAGTGGGCGCACGCGGCGATCGCCCTCGCCGCCAGGGCGCTCGGGCGCGATGGCGGCGCGCCCTCGGCCCCGCCGGACCCGGGGGCTGTTCTGCGCATGGCCGGGCGCCTGCTCAGCGAAGGCGACGCGCGTCACGGAACGATCGACGGCGGCGCGACGGTGTCGCCGGCGGACGCCCGCAGCCTGTTGCGCGCCTGGCTGCACGCCGTCGAGCTCGACCACCTGGACGAGGCGGGGCTGATCGCCTATATGCAGGACGAGCGCTTCAGCCACTCCGACCTGTATCGCCGGGCGTGCCGCGCGCACGAGCGCAAGCTGCGCGTGGCCGTCGAGGGAGCGCTCGCGGCGGCGCGCGGGGAGCGCGAGGTAGCCAGCGCGGCCACGGAGCTGTTCGAGAGCTGCGTCGCCGCGATCCCTTACGCGCCCGCGACCGCCTTCCTGGCAAACGAGCGCGCCAAGCTCGACACCCGGCGCGAGGACGGCGAGACACCGCGCGTGGCGATCCTCGCCGACGGCATCGGCAGCACGCACGGCGTGACGCGCGCGGTCGAGGAGATCCGTTCGCGCGGCGTCGATGGCTTCGAGATCGAGGTCCTCGGCACCGACCCCGAGGTCGACAGGCGCCTGTCGGCGGTGGCCGAGTTCGAGGTCCCGTATTACCCCGGCCTGAAGATCGGCGTGCCGAGCCTGTCGGCCGCCGTGCAGACGATCGCCGACGGCAGCTTCGACCTGATCCACGTGTGCTCGCCCGGCCCCGTGGGAATCGTCGGCGCGCTGGTCAGCCGAGGGCTCGGGGTGCCGCTGCTCGGCAGCTACCACACGGAGCTGACCGCATATGCGGGCCTTCGCTCGGGCGAGCGGCGGATCGCCGACGCGATGGCAATCGGCGTACGGATCTTCTACGGCGCTTGCGATCTCGTTCTCTCGCCGAGCCCCGCCTCCGACGCAACGCTCGCACGCATCGGCGTGGACGCCGAGAAGGTCGCCCGCTGGGATCGTGGCGTCGACACCGCGCGATTCGACCCGGCGCTGCGCGGTCAGGGTCTGCGCGAGCTCGCGGCGCTCGGACACGGCAAGGCGCCCGGCACCGTCGACGTCCTCTACGCCGGACGGATCACACACGAGAAGGGCGCCGACCTGCTCGCCGACGCGTTCCTGGCGGCGCGCGCGCAGGATCCCCGGCTGCGCCTCGTACTCGCCGGCGGCGGCCCGGAGGAGCTCCTGCTGCGCGAGCGCGTCGGCGGCGCGGCCGTCTTTCGCGGCTGGCTGGAGGGGGCGGCGCTCGCGCGCGCGTACGCGAGCGCGGACATCTTCCTGTTCGCCAGCCGCACCGATACCTTCGGCCAAGTCGTGCTCGAGGCGCAGGCGAGCGGACTGCCGGTCGTTGCGGTCGGCGAGGGCGGACCGCTGTCGCTGATCGAGGATCGCGTCAGCGGGAGGCTGTGCGCAGCCGACCCGCGGTCGCTCACCGACGCCGTGCTCGAGCTCGCCGCCTCGCCGGAGCTGCGCGAGAGCATCGCGGGCGCGGGCCTGGCTGCGGTGCGCGAGCGCACTTGGGAGCGTGCGCTGCAGCGCCTCGGCGACAGCTACGGGCGAGCGCTCGCCTTCGACCGCTCCGCGGAGGTGCCACGTGCGGCCTAGCCGCGGCGCGAGGCGCACGATCGCAGTCGCGCTGCACGACATCGAGCCGGCGACGTTCGAGCGCTGCGCGCTGATCCGCGACTGGCTCGACGACCACGGGGTCGATCGCGTGACATTGCTGGTGATCCCAGCGCGCGACCTGCACCCGCTCGGCGAGCGTTCGCCGGGGATGACCAGTTGGCTGGACGAGCGTCGCCGCGCGGGCGACTCGATCGCCCAGCACGGCTTCCAGCACGAGCGCACGCGCCGCTCCGGCAGCTTGCCGGGCAGCCTCCTGCGTGCACCGGCCCGGCGCAGCGGCGAGTTCGTCGGCCTCGGCATCGACGAGACCCAGCGTGCGGTCAACGCCGGCTGGCGTGTGCTCAAGCTCGCCGGCCTCGAGCCGGACGGCTTCGTCGCGCCCGCCTACGCCTATACGCCTGCGCTGCTCAGCGTCCTGCCCAGCCGGTTTCGCTGGTGGGCAGGGCTGCTCGGCGTGCACCGGCGCACACCGGAGCCGGACGGCGACTGCGGTCAAGTGCTCGCGCCCGCCTGGGGAATGGGCACCGCCGGGCGGCTGCAGCGCACGCTCTCCCCCGCGCTGATCCGCGCCGGCGCCATGCTCTCGGGAGACATCCTGCGCCTCGACCTGCACCCCGCCGACCTGCAGCATCCGCGGCACATGCTCGCGCTGGAGCGGGTGCTGCAGCGCGCTTCACCCCGGCGCGAGGCGATCACGTACGATCAGCTCCTCGCCGCCCCCGCCTGACCGGAGCTTGGCGAAGACGCACACCGCCGCGCCTGGGGGACGGACGACCCTGCCAACAGCTGAGGGCGCCGCCTTGGCGACGTGCCGGGCGGGCGCCGCCGGGGCTAGTGCGCGGGTGCCGCCGCGAACAGCGACGGTTCGAGCGAGCTGACATGCGCCCCGGCGGCATAGCCGAGGTGCTTGAGACCGAACAGGTCCTCGATCGTACGCAGCAGCGAGTAGTGGTTGTACGGTTCCTGGCTCGTCGTGTGCGCCTTGACGAACGGCGACAGCAGCAGCGCGCCAACCTGGCCGCCGCCTTCGGGTGGCAGCCCCGCCGCGGCGCCCGTCGCCGCCGGGAGGTTGGGAAAGCGCGGCTGTCCGCAGCACGAGCTGGAGTCGGCCGAGGCGCCGCTTGTTGGGGCCTGATCGCTGGTGATCAGCAGCAGTCCTCCGTGCTTGTAAGCCTGCGATGCGAGGATCTTCGGGACGATCTGCGCAAGCAGCCCATCCGCCGACGCCAGCCCTCCCGGACCGCCTCCAGGGCACGGCCCGGGGCTGGCGTCGTGGCAGCGGTCGGGAACGATGTAGGAGAGGCTTGGCGTGCGCTTGACGCTGGAGAGATCGCCGGCGAGCGCGCCGAAGCCGACATCGTCCTTGGCGCAGGACGGAGATTCGGTCAGCCCCTGGAAGTACACGAACGGATTGCGCGACGTCGCATACGCGGCGGCTGGGGGCGCCTGCGTGGAGCTCGGATCAGCCTGACCCAGAGCGGGATGCGCGCACGCCGGGGGCGTGGCGGTGGATTCGCCGATCCCCTGCACATAGGCGCGCCACGTCAGGCGCTTGACTTCCAGCTGGCCGGGAAGCGTGGCCGTCGTCTGCGGGTACACACAGCCATCGCCGGCGACCTGTTCCTCGCCACTCGGGCTGGCCGGTGCGACAGCGGAGTAGAGCGGGCAGTCGGCCGCCGTCGACCGCGTCGGACCCTGCCCGCTGAGCAGCGCGATCCCGTCGGCCAGCTGCCCGTGCGCGACTGCGTAGTATCGAGGGAGCAGCGCGCCGCGCTTCTCCAGCGTGCGTGAGAGATATGGAGCGGCCGATTCCGGGCCGAACGTCGCCGCGTACGGCTGGTCGGAGAGCATCACGATGAACACGTGGCTGATCGGCGGCAGCTTCGCCGCCGGCGCGCCGGGTGAGGGCGGCGAGCCGCCTTGGCTACCCCCGGACTTGCCTTTCTTGCTGGGTGCTTTGGTCGCTGGCGCGTGCGACGGCGACGGCGAGGGGGTGGTCGCTTCCTGCGGCGTGACCGGCGCCGCTTCCGGTGTCGCTTCGGCCGCTGTCGGCGGCGGTTGCACCGCCGCCGAGGACGTCTGTTCGCTGGGCTTCGCTGCGGCGGCGGGGAGCAGCAGCTTCAGCCGCGGTCGCGCGGACGCCGCGAATGAGCTCTGCACAGGCGATCCGGCGACGCTGCCGAGCAGCACGCCGAAGGCCGCGAACGCAAGCACGAGCAGCCCGGAGATACGCGGCGAGGGCAGCGTCAGTCCAGACAGCCCGGCGAGCAGGGCGCCTGGCGACACGCGGCGGCGCGTCTCGCCGCGGTCCACAGACGCGACGGAAAACCCCAGCCCACTCGAAGAGAGTTGCGGCGGCGGCTCTTCGGCGGGGCCGGTGCGAGCCCTGTGCACGAGCTCCTGCAACTGCGCGCTGGGCGGGCCGATCCGCTCGCCGCAGCTCAGGCAGTAACGCTGACGCGGTCTCAGCGGAGCACCGCAGTCCGCGCATTGCCCGGGCCGATCGCCGCCATCCGTCGTCGCCACCTACTCCTCCGCGAGTGGCGCGTTGCCCGCCGGCGGCGTCTCGGCACGCACTTGCCCGCCGCGATCGGCGCCGGCGGCGTGCGACACGAGCAGCGCGTCCAGCTCGGCGGTCGTCGCGTCGCGACTGCCGCCCGCGAGCGGCAGCCCCAATGCAGGCATGGCCGTGCTCGGCGCACGCTGCATCAACGTCGCCCCGCACTGCCAGCAGAACACCGCTCCGCGGCTGTGCGGCGCCGCGCAGCCAGGGCAGGTTCCGGCGCTCGCGCTGTCCTGCAGCGCGAGCAGACGCTCCAGCTCCGCCAACTCGGCGTCGCGTTCCTGCAGCACCGCCGCGCGGCGCACGAGCACGTCGAGGCGAAAGTGATCGCGCGTGGCCATCTCATACGTCAGCCCGCCGAGATCCCAGTGCAGCTCGGTTACCTGCTCGGCCAGCTCGTCGCGCCTTCGGCGCAGTTCACTGCGTCCGTCGCGGGGTGCAGCTTGCGCCGGGCCATCGCTGCTGGGCGGGGTCGCCGGGTGTGAGGACGGCCCGCCGGACCCACGCCTCGCACGCTTCCTGGCGATCGCGTCACCGAGCGAGCTCACGTGCCCACCACGTTGGGCAGGTTCTTGGATTCCTGCTCATAGCTCTTGCCGCTCTTCTTTTTCAGTTTTTCGAGGACCTTCGGCGAAGCCGGGTGCTTCTGGCTCGAGCCTTCGCCCGATTGTCCGGTGCCGCCCCCGGCGGCGCCGCTCGGACTCGCGCCGGCGGCGCCCGCGCCGGCCCCGGCACCCGCCCCAGAGACCTTGACCACCGACGCGCCGGGAAAACTCTTCTTCAGCGCGCCGAGCGCTTTCTCGGCGGCCGGCTTGTTGTGAAAGACCCCCGAGTAGACGATGTAGCTGCCCGCAGTGAGGCTGGTGAAGTCTTCGGACTTCAACGCGCCGACTTCCTTGGCGCCTTTCGCGCTTGCGGCGGTCTTGGCGGCTTCGACGGCGCTCGTCGGCGTGCCCGCCTGCGACAGTTTCTGCAGCTCGACGGTGTAGCCGCTCGTTCCCGCCGGCCAGTCGTCTGTGAAGGGCGTGGCTTCGCTGGCCGGCGTCGAGGTGCTTGGCGCAGTGGCGACGCTGAAGACCTGCGGCGCAGCCGCGGCAGTTGGCCTCGCAGACCCTCCGGAACGACCTATCAGCACACCGACGCCCATCGCCAGCAGCAGCACGCCCACGCCCGCGAGCACCGTCGCGGCGTTGCCGCGCTCCCCGGCGCCCGCGGGGCTCTCGCGGAAGCTCCCCGGCGGCGACTGCCCGACCGCAGGTGAGGGCGCGGGCGCATGCGCCGAGGGAGCGCTCGGCGGCCCGGCGAGCAGCACGCTGCTCATTGGCGCGCAACGCTCCCCGCACTCCAGGCAGTAGCGCTGGTCGCGGGCCAGCGGCGCCCCGCAAGTTGCGCACGGCTCGGCTGTGCCTATGGGCGTCGGGGGGCTGGCGATCGATTCGCTGGACACTGGGCTGCTCGCATTGCAACTCCCGGGACGGCTCGCAGCGGCCGCCGTTCGGGGCCGGGCCAACGAGTTCCCTGGAGCTAGGCTCCGCCGCCTATGCTCGACGCAGAGCGGCGCGGCGGCGTAACGATTTGGTGAAAGCGCCTTGCGGTACACGGCGGCCCGGTCGCCAGCAGCAGCATGCAACTAGGATTCTGCAAAGGCTGCGCATCGAATCGGTGCGCACGGTGTTTGAGGGACATGCGCAAGCAGGGAACGGCGATGACTGCACGATCAAGAAATAAGCCTCAGACGAGCGCGGCGAGTGCCCTTCGCGGGCTCCTCGCGCTGCTCGCGCTTGCTTTCGCCGGCGTGCCCCTCGTCGCGCAGGCCAGTACACCGGGTAAGCCGATCGCACCGAAACCGATCACGGGCGCCGCGACCTTTGCGCGCGGAACGTCTGCGACGCTCGTGGGAACGGTCGACCCCGGCAACGCCGCCACCAGCTACTCATTCCAATACGGGCCGACCATCGCCTACGGAAAACAGACGACGCCGGGACAGCTGCCCGCGGGAGCCACACGAGTCAAGGTCGGACAGGCAGTCTCCGGGCTGCTCCCCGGCTACCACTATCGCCTGGCCGCGACCAACTCGGTCGCCACCGTCTACGGCAAAGACCGTACGTTCGGCGCCCTCACGACCACCGGCAAAGCAACCTTCGCGCTCACGAAATCGTCGGCACCCACCGTGTATGGCGGAACCTACGTGCTCGGCGGAGTGCTCTCGGGGCCCGGAAACGCCGGTCGCGCACTCGTGCTTCAGGCCAGCGCCTATCCATTTCTCGAAGCGTTCACCACCGTCGGCCTGCCCGCTCACACCGACGCGTCCGGGCGCTTCTCCTTCCGCGTGGCGAACATGACCAAGACGACGCAATTCCGCGTGAGCACGCTCGATCCCCGTCCGCTCTACAGCCTCCTCACGACGCAGCAGGTGGCCGCCAAGGTCACGCTGAAAGTACGCTCGTCCGGTCACGACGGACTGGTGAGGCTCTATGGCACCGTCACACCGGCAAAGCCCCGGGCGCACCTCTACCTCCAGCTGTTCAAACTGGTCCGCCCGGGCAACTCGCCGAAGGCCGAAGAAAAGACCTCGCGCTTCGCGACGCAGTTCAGCACGCAGGTCAAGCGAGGCACCTCGACGGTCTCACGCTTCAGCGTCATCGTGAAGATCCTCCACGGCGGCAGCTACCGCGCATACGTGAACCTCTCCAAGAAGAGCAGCGTCGCCTCCGGGGCGAGCCCCTCGGTGCTGCTGCACGCGGCGCCCGCCTCCAGCAAGCACGCCTAGCGCGCCAAGGGCGGCGCGCGCCGGCCGCGGTTGACCGGGGTTGCACCGGCCTCGGCTCAGCGTCCGCCGGTGACGATCCCCCGCGCCGCTAGCAGCTCCATCACGCGCTCGACGCCTCGCTCGACCGATTCCTCCAGCGTCCCCAGCACGAGGTCGGGATCGGACGGCGGCTCATACGGAGCGCCCACTCCCGTCAGACCCGCCAGCTCGCCCGCCCGTGCGCGCGCATACAGCCCCTTCGGGTCGCGTTTCTCGCACAGCTCAAGCGGCGCATCGACGAACACCTCGACGAACTCGAGGTCGTCTCCGGTGTGCAGCGTCGCCGCGAGCTCGCGATCGGCCGCGTACGGGCTGACCAGGCTGACGAGTGCGATCGTGCCCGACTCCGCGAGCAGCTTCGCCACGTGCGCTGTGCGCCGCACGTTCTCGCGTCGCGCCAGCTCGTCGAAGCCGAGATCGCCGTTGAGGCCGTGACGCAGGTTGTCGCCGTCAAGCAGGAAGGCCGACTGCCCCGCGGCGATCAGCCGCTCCTCGACCGCCGCCGCAATCGTCGACTTGCCGGCGCCTGGGAGGCCGGTGAACCAGAGCGTCGCGCCGGGTTGGCCGAGCGCCTTCCAGCGCCGCTCGCGCGTCATCCGCGTGCCTTGCCAGCGCACGTTCGGACTGCGCTCGCTCTTGACATCTGTCTCGAGGTCATCGACCTCCGTGTCGAGGATCACGCCCGCAGCGACCGTTTCGTTGGTCGCCTCGTCGATCACGATCAGGCTGCCCGTCGTGCGATTGCGCCGGTAGGAGTCGAACACGAGCGGCAAGCTCAGCTCCATGTGCACGCGACCGAGGTCGTTGAGCGCGAGCACCGTCGCACTCTCGTCGCGGTGCAGCGTCTCGACGTCGATCCGGTAGCGCACATCCAGGCCACCCACTTTCGCCGTGCGCGTGGTGTGCTTGACCTGGTAGCGCCTGCGCCGGTCCAGCGGCTGCTCGGACATCCAGCACAGCAAGGCCTCGAAGCGGTTTGACACCGTCGGCTGATTCTGCGTGCGCACGATCGTGCTGCCGCGCCCGACGTCGATGTCGTCGCCCAGACGCAGCGCCACCGACATCGGCGGGAAGGCCTCCTCGACGGTTCCGTCGAACGTGTCGATGCCGGCAATCGTGCTTCGCTGGCCGCCGGGCAGCACGACCACGTCGTCGCCAGGGCGCATCACGCCGCCGGCGACCTGCCCGGCATACGCGCGATAGTCGGCGACGCTCGACGAGGGGGGGCGGATCACCCACTGAACCGGGAAGCGAACGTCGATCAGGTTGCGATCGGAGGCGATGTGCACATGCTCGAGGTGGTAGAGCAGTGGCGGCCCTTCGTACCACGGCATCGCCTGCGAGCGATCGACGACGTTGTCGCCGAGCAGCGCCGAGATCGGGATGTATGTCAGATCGGGCATCTCCAGCCGCGCCGCGAAGGCGTCGAACTCCTCGACGATCGCGTCGAACACGTCCTCGTCGTAGTCGACGAGATCCATCTTGTTGACGCACAAAACAACGTGCGGGATCGCCAGCAGCGAGCTGATGAAGGCGTGGCGCTTGGACTGCGCGAGCACCCCCTTGCGCGCGTCGACCAGGACGATCGCCAGGTCGGCCGTCGAGGCGCCCGTGACCATGTTGCGCGTGTACTGCTCGTGGCCGGGCGTGTCGGCAATGATGAAGCGCCGCTGCGTCGTCGCGAAGTAGCGGTAGGCGACGTCGATCGTGATCCCCTGCTCGCGCTCGGCGCGCAGGCCGTCGGTCAGCAGCGACAGGTCGAGGAAGTCGTGACCCATTCGCTCGCTGGCCTGCTCGACGTGCTCGAGCTGATCGGTGAGCACCTGCTTGGAGTCGTACAGCAGCCTGCCGATGAGCGTGCTCTTACCGTCGTCGACCGAGCCCGCGGTCGCGAAGCGCAGCAGATCTGCCGGGCGCTCGGTGAGCCTGCGAAAGACCTCCCGGCCGTCGGCCTTCGGCGCCTGCGCGTCGTGGCCGACGGGCGCTCCCCGACCGTTGCCGTTGCTCGTCGTCGTGTCTGGTGACCCCGGGACCTTCATCAGAAGTATCCCTGTCGCTTGCGATCCTCCATCGCCGCCTCGCTCACGCGGTCGTCGCCACGCGTCTGCCCGCGCTCGGTGACCTCGGTGGCGGCAATCTCCGCGACGACCTCCTCGAGCGTCCCCGCCGAGGACTCGACCGCGCCCGTGCAGCTCATGTCGCCGACCGTCCTGTAGCGCACGCGCGCCGAGAACCGGCGCTCGTCGTCCATCGGCTGCATGAACGGGCTGCTCGCGTAGAGCATCCCGTCACGCTCGAAGACCTCGCGCTCGTGGGCGAAGTAGATCGACGGCACCTCCAGCTGCTCCTCGGCGATGTACTGCCACACGTCGAGCTCGGTCCAGTTGGAGATCGGAAAGACACGCGCGTGCTCGCCCTTGCGGATGCGCGCGTTGTAGAGCGCCCACACCTCAGGGCGCTGGCGCTGTGGTTCCCACTGCCCGAACTCGTCGCGGAAAGAGAGGATGCGCTCCTTTGCCCGCGCGCGCTCCTCGTCGCGCCGAGCCCCGCCGAAGGCCGCGTCGAAGCCGTGCTCGGCGATCGCGTCGAGCAACGTGACCGTCTGCAAGCCGTTGCGCGAGGCGCGCGGTCCGGTCTCCTCGACGACGCGCCCGTCGCGAATGGAGTCCTCGACCGAGGCTACGATCAGGCGCTCGCCGATCTCCTCGATGCGCCGATCGCGGAACTCGATCGCCTCCGGGAAGTTGTGCCCGGTGTCCACGTGCATCACCGGGAACGGGAATGGTCCCGGGCGAAAAGCCTTCTCGGCGAGACGCAGCAGCACGATCGAGTCCTTGCCGCCGCTGAACAGCAGAACTGGGCGCTCGAACTCGGCGACGACCTCGCGCATCACCTGCACCGCCTCGGACTCGAGGGTGCGCAGATGCGACAGGTGATAGGTGGCGGGCATCCGTGCTAGGTCGTGACGATGGGCCTGCGTGCGTGAGTTCGTATTCGGATCCGAGCTCGCGCGTTCCTGCGCGGCTGACGATCCGATTGTGGGTGCCCCACATTAGGGCGCGATGGCGCCATTTGCAACATTCGCCGCCACGCACCCACGGTGCTCGGGCGAGCTTCAGCCCGCGCGCACGGCGGTGTCCGCGATGGCATCTTCATACACGTCAAGTGTCGCATGCACGTGGCGCGCGATCGTGAACAGCTCGTGCACGCGCTCGCGGCCCGAGCGCCCCATCTCCGCACCCGCGTCCGGGGCCTGCGCGACGCTGGCGATCGCTCGCGCCCAGGCGGCCGGCTCACGCGGCGCCACCAGGTAGCCCTGGCGCCCGTCCTGCACGATCTCGCACGGGCCACCGACGGCCGTCGCGATGACCGGCACGCCCAGTGCCATCGCCTCAATCAGCGTGCGTCCGAAGGGCTCCTCCCAGGAGGGAAGCAGCAGCACGTCGAGCGCGCGCACGATCTCCGGCACGTCCTCGCGCTCGCCCAGCCACGACACGTGCTCGCGCAGCCCCTCGCGCTCGACGAGCTCACGCAGCTCGGTGACGTAGTCCTCATTGTCAAAGCGCGTCGAGCGCGCGACGAACTTGGCGGACCCGACGAGCAGCAGGTGCGCGTCGATCCCCTCGCGGGCGAGCAGCGCCAGCGCTGCGACCGCCGTGTCCTGGCCCTTCCACGGACTGAGCTGGGCGACCACGCCAAGCAGCAGACGTCCCTCGGCAGCCTGGCCGAGCGCAGCGCGCGACTCTGCGCGATCGATCGCATCGGGGTCGAAGCGCCGCAGATCGACCGGGTTGTGCACGACCTCGATGCGCGCGTTCGGCGCCGCGGCCCACACCGAGGCCGCGGTGTAGCGCGAGTTGGCCACGATCGTCGTTGCCGTGGCCGCGATCAGGCGCAGCGTCGCCGCGCTCACGCGGCCGGGCGGCAGGCAGTCGCGCACGTGGACGATCGTTGCGGTACCGCGCAGGCGCGCGAAGGCCAGCACGATGCCCGCGCGGATCGAATTGGCGTGCACCAAGTCGGCGCCGTGGCGCGCAGCGGCACGGCGCACCTGCCACGCCGCAACCGCCATCTCCAGCAGGGCCTTCGACGTGTGCAGCGGGTGCATGCGCAGGCTGCCCGCCGTACCGGCAATCGCCGTCGTCGCGATCCCACGCTGCTCGGCGAGCTGCGAGAGCCGTCCGCGCGGCGTCGCCAGCAGCGGCGCCACCGTGTCCGGCAACCCGTCGAGCAGCTCGAGCAGCGAGCGCTCGGCGCCGCTGACCTCCGCGGTGTGGCTGACGTAAAGGACCCTCACGAGCCGACGCAGTCGGGATCGCTCGCAGGCCGCCTCGAGCCTGGCGCAGCGTCGGCGAGCTGTTCCAGCAGCAGCCGCTGGACCCGCTCGACGACACACGGCCACGCGTAGCGCTGCGCGCGCGCCTGCCCGGCGGCCCCGATCCGCCGCGCCAGATCGCCGTCGCTCAGCAGCGTCACGATCGCCCCGGCCACTGCGAGCGGATCGAGCGGGTCTACGAGCAGGCCCGTCTCGCCATCGACGACCGCGTCGACCGCTCCGCCGACATTGCCCGCGACGACCGGCTTGCCGTATGCGGCGGCCTCCAGGTACACGATGCCGAACCCCTCGCCCGCGAAATCGCCGGCGGGCACGCGGCTGGGCATCGCCAACAGCTGCGCGCGCGCCAGCCACGCGTCGCGCTGCTCGTCAGAGACGGCGCCGAGAAAGCGAATCGAGTCGGCGACGCCATAGGAGCGGGCGAGCTCTTCCAATCCGGGCCGCAGCGACCCATCGCCAATCACAACCCACTGCGCCGCTGGCACCTTTGCGAGCACCAGGGGCAGCGCCCGCACCATCGTGTCGTGACCCTTGTAGCGCTCCTCGATTCGGGCGATCGTGAGAATCGTCGGACGATCGCACTGCAGCGGAGCCGGATCGATCGGGATATCCGTGCCGTTGGCGATCACCTCAACGCGCTCGGACTGCGCGCCCGTGGCCGCGATCAGCCCGGCCGTGTAGGCGCTGACGGCGATCGACGCGTCGGCCCGGCGCGCCGCGAACGCTGCCAGGCGGGGCCTTGCGCCGATCTCTTCCGCGTGGAAGTACTGCACAGTGCGAGCCCCGACGGCCCGCCGGATAGCCGCCGCCGCGGGACTGGTGACGATGTGCGTGCTGAGCGTCACGTGCGGACGAAAGCCGAGCGCGTGGGCCAGCGCCGCCGCGTTGAGCAGCGCGTTGTCAGCACCGCGAAGGCGCGCGCCGCCGCGCACCCGGCGCACCTGCAGGTCACTCGTCGAATCGAACTCGCGCGCACCTGGCGAGTCGGGTGCGACGACTTGGGTCTGCAGCTTGCGCATGCCCGCGGCCAGGCGATGCGCTACCACCTGGATCCCCCCCGGGGCGGGCGGGAAGTCGGGGGTGACGATGAGCAGTCGCGGCCGATCGCCCGACCGCGATCGGCTAGATGGCGGCGACGCCATGGAAGCGATCGGCCCACAGGCCCAGCGAGAGCAGCGGCCAAAGCTGATCGCTGTGGTCATGCGTCGACGTCGCGTGCTCGCGCACCAGCCGCTCGGCCGCATGGCGGTCGAAGTAGCCCTCGCTGTAGATCGATCCGTGCTCGAGCTGGCGCCGCAGGACGCCGGCCAGCGGCCCGCGCAACCACTCCGCCGCGGGCACCCTGAAAGCAGTCTTGCGGTAGCGCCGCAGGCGAGTCGACGGAATCATGTCCGGCGCGAGCATCTCGTGCACGAGCGCCTTGCCGCCCGCGCCCAGATGCATCGAAGTGTCGAGCGAACCGGCCAGGTCAGCGAGACCGGCGTGCAGGAACGCGGTGCGAATCTCCAGTGAGACGAGCATGCTCGCCCGGTCGGTCTTCACCAGAACGTCATCCGGCAGATAGTGGACCTGGTCGAGGTGCATCAACCAGCGCGCCGCCGGCTCGCCGTCGAGCTCGCCCGCCTGCGCGGACATGGCCGCGAGCACGCGCCCGCGGTCGAGCTCGGCCAGGCGCGGGCCGTACAGCGCCCCGCGGCAGTGGCGGCGCCCGCTGGTCACCCAGTCGAGGTTGCGCTCCAGCATCGGCGAAGGCGCCAGGCGAGCAGACGCCCGTGCCGCCGGGGCGGCGCGCGCGGACTGGCGCAGCGCAGCGGCCAGCGCCCGAGCACCGGCAGGCCCCAGCGACGAGTGCACGCGTCGGGCCCGTTCCAGCCAGCGATAGCGTGGGTAGCCACCGAACAGCTCATCGGACCCCTCGCCGCCGAGCGCGACGGTTACGCGGGGCCGCGCGAACTCCGACAGCGCGTGCAGCGGGATCGTCGCGCGATCGGCCAGCGGCTGATCCAGCGCGGCCAGCACGTGCGGCGCGCGCTCGGCTACGTCGGCCTGCGTGAGCGTCACCTCGTGGTGCTCTGAGCCCAGGCGAGAGGCGACCGTTCGAGCACGCTCGGTCTCGTTGACAGCCCCCGTGTCGTACCCCACCGTGAAAGTCTTCAGGCGTTGCGAGGACGCCTCGGCGGCCGCGCTCGCCACGAGCGTCGAGTCGACTCCGCCGCTGAGGAAAACGCCCACCGGGACATCGGCGACCATCCGCGTGGCGACCGACTCCTCGAACAGCCGCTTGGCCTCGGCCGCCACCGACTGAAACGACTCGCGCCGCCGCACGCCGCGCTGCGTGGGCGTCCACCAGCTGCGCTCGTCACAGACCCCCACCCCATGCTGCCAGCGCAGCAGGTGGCCGGGCGCCAGCTGGCGTACGCGGCGGACGATCGTGCCCGGCCCCGGCACATATGCGAACACGAAGAACGCGTCGATCGCATATGGATCGAGCTCACGCAGCTGCGGCTTCACCTCCAACAGCGACGTCAGTTCCGAGGCGAACAGCAGCTCGCCGTCATGCTCGTGCAAGAACAGCGGCTTCTCGCCGAAGCGATCACGCGCGATCAGCAGGCAACGAGCGCGCTGGTCCCAGATGGCAAAAGTGAACATGCCCTCCAGCGCGTGCACCATCGCCTCCCCGTACTCCTCATACAGGTGGACCAGCACCTCGGTGTCTGCGTTGGTCGCGAACGTGTGCCCGCGTCGACGCAGATCCTCGCGCAGCTTCGGGTGGTTGTAGATCTCGCCGTTGAAAGCCGCCCAAACCGACCCATCCTCGTTGCACAGCGGTTGGTGGCCCCCCTCGATGTCCATGATCGCCAGGCGCCGCGCGCCGATTGTCACCCCGCTGGCTCGATCTGTGTGAATGCCCTCGTCATCTGGCCCGCGGTGGCGCAGCGTCGCGCACATCGCGCGCACGACACGCCCGTCGGGGTCCGCCGTACTCCCTGCAATTCCACACATTTGGGCAAACATAGATGATCCGATGCCGGGTCCGCGGCGCGTGCGCGGCGGACGCCCGCGCCGAACCAGGCGTCCCTGCGCCGGATCCGCCAGCGATCAAGGACGTAAGCGCGGCTGCCGATACGGGCACGACGCCGGATCAGCGGGCGACACGCCAGTCCAGCCCTCAACCCCAAGGAGCAAAGTGTTCAACCACGCCTTCAGGTCGCCGCCGGCGACTCGCCTGTTCTGCATTGGCGCGCTCACCCTGGCCCTTGGCGCCTTTCCGGCGACGGGCTTCGCCACGTCCGGCGACAATGCAGCCCATCCCGCCGCGCAGGCACAGCGGGCGCAGGCGCGGGCCGAACGCGAGCTCCAGCGCGAAACGCGCAAGCTTCAACGTCAGGCGGCGCGCCAGGCGCAGCGGTCGCGGCGCGCGGCCGAACGCGAAGAACGGCGTGCCGCACGCGCAGCCGAACGCGCAGAACGGCATGCCTTGCGCGCGGCTGAACGCACCGGGACCGCTGGGGACACCGTCCCTGCGCCTGCGCAGAACGGTGCGACCGCGCCGGAGGCCAAAGCCGAAACCCCGCCGGAAGCCAAGCCGGGAGCACCCACCACCCCGCGTGAAGCTCAGCCCGGAGCCGGTGCGCCAGGCCCCTGCAGTGTCACCGCCGAAGCGAGCTCTCAGCAGGTCGCGAGCGGGGAAACGGTCACGATCTCGGGCAAGCTCTCCTGCCCGACCCCAGGCGACGCGGGCGGACAGGAAGTGACCGTCTCCCAGCTCGGCTCCGTGGCGGCGACATCCGGTCTCAGCGTCGCCGGCACCGCGACCACAGAAGCCGACGGCAGCTACAAGCTCCGCTCGGAGGAGCTCAAAGGCCGCAGCGTCTTCATCGTTCGCACGCCGGGCGCGCCGGGCGCAGCTCGGGTCACCGTGACGGTCGCAGGAGTCGTCAGCCTGCAGGGCCCGGCGGCCGATGGGGCATCGCTGCCGATGGGAGCCGCCGGACTGGCCAGGGCGATCTTCAAGGGCGCGGTCGAACCTGGGGAGGCCCGTCGGCTGGTCGCGCTGAAGGTGCGCTACGGCGGCGGCGAATGGCGAACCGTCGCATTCGCCCGGACCGACCAAGCAGGCCGCTTCGAATTCTCGCACCGCTTCAGGTTCGCCGGACAGGTCAGCGTGATCGCGACGTCCAGCCCGCGTGGCATGGTGCGCACGCAATCGCAGCCGCTTGCGTACACGATCGTCCAGGCGCAGAACCCTGCGATCACGATCGAAACAGCTCCGCCACCGCTCAGCACCAATCAAGGACTCGTGACCGGCGAACCGATCACGATCACCGGCGTGGCCGTAGGCTCGCCGCACCAGGCCGTGAGCTTGCTGTCGCGGGCGCCCGGGACTGGTTTCTTCACCGTCGCGCAGACGGTGCAGTCAGATGGTGCGGGTGCGTACTCGTTCACGGTCGCCCCCACGCAGACGACCATCTATGCGGTGAGAAGCGGGAAATCCCGCTCGACCGAAGTGCGGCGCGAAGTCAGCTAGACGCTGGTCGGGCGAGCCAGTTGATCACGCCGGTGTCCGCGGCGAATGCGTCGCGGCTGAACGGGCCGTCGCCGGTGATCGAGAAGATCTCGTAGCCCAGATCACAGAGTGAGTCCCACAGGGCCTGTGAGGGGGAACCGTACAGAGCGGCCGCGGCGACCACGTGCTCGAAGACCACATAAGGTCGGCTGCGAGCGAGCAGCTCTCGCCCTCCCAGCACCACATCGAGCTCGGCGCCCTCGACGTCGATCTTCACGAGCCGCGGGCTGCAGTCCGCGAGCTCGACGTCGAGCGTCGACAGCTGGACCTGGATGTACTCGGGATTGCCGCGTTCGTCGCTCACCTCGAGGCTGCGGCGCAGACCGCTCCAGCCGTCCATCGTCCTGAAGTGACAGAACTCGGCCGTGCCGGGCTCTGCGCTCACCGCGAGCTCGCGCGTGTCGACCTGTGGAAAGGCTCGGCGCAGCTCGGCCGCGAGCGCGGGAATCGGCTCGAAGGCGATGTGACGACCGCGCGGCGCCAGGCGCAGCGCCTCGGAGAGCAGCTGTCCGCGGTTGGTGCCGACGTCGACATATGTCGCATCGCTGCGCAGCAGCGCCGCGAACACTGCCTCGGTCGCGACCTCCTCGCGCAGCAGCTGCCGCGCCCCGGCGTAGAAGGTCGCCAGCAGCTCCGGGCGCTGCAGGCGCCTTGCTGCCGAGCCGATCGCGCGTCGTATCAGCTCCATCGCGCGCGGGTCTGCTCGAGCGAGGTTGGCCGGCGTCGCGCGATCATCGTGGGTGCACCGGAGTCGGCGGTTCAGCCGCGGCTGCCTCGCGCGACGAGGACGTCCGCTGCGCGTGCCTGGCGCGCTTCGCCGTCGGCCTGAGGCGTCCGAGCAGCGGCTCCCAGATCGCCTGGGCGATTTGCGTCGCGTCGTCGTGCGGGGGGCGGTGGGAGCGCGGTCGCCTGATCGCGACCGACTCGGATCGAATCAGCTGGTTGCCCTGCAGTGGCGCGCCGACGGTCAGCGCTTGGAAGTCGGGCAGCTCGGCCTCGGAGCCGAGCATGTCAAGGATCTGGCGGGTCACACCTCGCGGGTCGTCGAGGAAGTCCTCGTGGCGAACCAGCATCCGTTGCTCTGGCGGATGGCTCAGGAACGTGCGCAGCGCCAGCAGCTGCGTGAGCCACAGCTTGCCGTTCATCGTCAGCCTCCGCCACCTGATCTCGGCCACTTCGTGCGGACTCAGCTCACGCGTGTTGGAGGCGACGACATCGCGTGGGTCGCGGACGAGATAGATCAGGTAGAGCTCGATCCCGCGAAGCTGCCGGAGCTCTCTCGCGCGCAACGGAAAGTGCGAGGTGTCGACGACGTACTGGGCCTGCGCGACGTCCGCAACGGCGCGGATCAGATCCTCCGCGACGCGTCTGTAGAGCGGACGCAGGCGCTGACGTTCTCGCCAAAGACTCGGGCGAAGCGTGGACGACGAGCGCTCGAGGCAGCGATTGGCGGCACCCCCGAACAGGCCCTCTGCGCCGTGGACGCGGTCTTTGACGGCGCTCCAGAAGTCTTGGCGGTCGGCGGCGCCCCATCTCGGCCGCTCGGAGGTCATCAGCCACTCCTCCAGCTCACCTGCATAGAAGAAACCGTCGCAGTTTCCGAGCGTGATCCCCAGGATCGTGCTGCCGCTGTGTCCGGCTCCCATGACGTAGGCGAGCTTCTGTGGCTCGTCGGGGCCCGGTTCGTTCATCCGGCCCAATGTATTCTGTCCTCGATCGGGGCGCGGCTATCATCGGGTCTCCTTCGACGCGTCCCAGGGGCGTCGCGCGTGGCACCAACGAGGAGCTCGAGGTTCGGGAGATGACAAGATCCGTTCTGCTCGTCACGCCGCTCTGGACGAGGGACGGTGGGGTGGCCACGCACGTCGAGGCCAGCGCGGGGGCACTCGCTCGGGCGGGGGTAGACGTGCACGTACTCGCTGTACGAGACGAGAGCGAGCAGGCCCTGCCGGGGGTCACCGTGCATTCCTCACCGGAGCTGTTCAAGGCCGAGCTGGCCCCGGAGCGCCGCATCGGAGACGTGCTCTCGCGCAGCTACTCGGTGATTCACACGCACCAGTTCGACGATCCAGAGGTGACCGCCCACCTGCAGCGCCGCGCGCCGCTGATCAGCAGCGTTCACGGCTACTCGGCTTGCACATCCGGGGTGCACTATTTTCGCCCGGGCGAGGAATGTCAGCGCGCCCACGGCCCGGGATGCGTTCCCAACCTGCTCGCGCGCGGCTGCTCGCATACCCGCGACCCGCGCTGGCTGCCGCGGAGCTATCGTCGCTCAACGAGCGCGCGCGTCTCGTTGAGACGGGCAGACCTGACGATCACCTATTCCCGTGCGATCGATCGCCACATGGCCATCAACGGCGTCGCTCGACGGGCGATCGTGCCACTTTTCAGCACGGTTCCGACCGCGCGCGGCTCGGGGCACGAGGGGCGCAGGCGGGTCGTGTTCGCGGGTCGCCTGGTGAGGCCCAAGGGCGTCGATGTGCTGCTGCGAGCAGCTCGTGACGTCGACGGCGAGTTCGTGATCTGCGGAAGCGGCAGGCGGCTCGACGCGATGCGCAGACTGGCATCGCGACTGGGGGTGCAAGGGCGCATCTCCTTCACAGGCTGGCTGGGACCGCACGAGCTGGCACGAGAGCTCGCGGAAGCATCGGTCGTGGCGATCCCATCGCTGTGGCCCGAGCCGTTCGGACTGATCGGAATCGAGGCATTCGCGGCCGGCCGCCCGGTCGTGGCCAGCGCGACGGGAGGCGTCGAGGATTGGCTCGATCACGGCCGCACAGGTCTGTGCGTACCGGCAGGCGACGTGCAGGCGCTCGCCGGTGCGCTCTCGGAGCTGCTCGCGGATCCCGCGCGCCAGCAGGCGATGGGCGCTGCAGGCAGGATCTCGGTGGGTGAGCGCTTCACCGAGGAGCGTCACGTTGCGGCGCTGCTCGATGCTTACGACGCGGCCTCGCGAACCTGGGAGCAGCACGTCGATCGTCGGCGCACGACATGACGGGCGCCAGGACACGGGGCCGATCGAGCGTGCCACCGGCCGACCCGAGCCAGCGCGGACAGCCAGGGGGGCTGCTGTGCATCTCGCAGTCCTTCGCGCCCGACACCGCGCCCACGGCGATCCGTGCCGGCAAGCTCGTGGCGGAGCTGGCCGCGCAACGCGACATCACGGTGCTCACCGAGACCGATCGCGCACAGTCCTCCGATCGCATACGCGTCGTGCCGGTGCTCGGACGCCGTCCAACGCGCCTGCTCGCGGCGATGCGGCGGTTGCGGCTCGACAAGCTGATCGAGCAGTTGGTCTGGCCCGATGACTCGATCTTCTGGGTGCTGCCGGCGATCCTCGCCGGCCGCAAGGTGATCCAACAGACGGCCCCGAGCGCGATCGTCGTTTTCATGATGCCCTACTCCGCCGGCCTCGTCGGGCTCGTGCTCGCTCGCCTCACCGGGCTGCCGCTGGTTCTCAACCTCGATGACTCGCCGACGTGCACGGACATGCATCCCGACTTTCCCTCGCGCCTGCACCACTGGCTTGCCCGGACGCTGGAGGACCTCTACGCACGCACTGCGGATTCGATCGTGTACGTCTCGAAGACCAATCTGGAGATCGTCAGATCAAGGCAGCCTGCGGCCGTTGGCGCGCGATTTCACCTCGTCAGATACGGAGCGGACGAGGCCGACTTTCATGCGCGGGCGCCGGTTGGAGATCGCTTTGAGATCGTCTATGTGGGCGCGATGTCAGGCTGGTGGACGCTGATCGAGCGCCAAGCTCCGCCGAGCCGCCTGAAGGACATCTACAACGCATGGGTGCGTCTCGGCCGCTACCGGCTGACGGAGCTCGACACGCGCACCGCCTCGCCGGCGATCATTGGCGAGGCGCTCCTTGAAGTGGTCGCCGAACACCCCGCATGGCGGGGACGTGTCGGCCTGAACATCTATGACAACCGCTATCCGAGCGAGGTGGTCGAGCGGGCGCTCGCGGCAACCGGGATCGAGCAGGTGGTGAAGATGCGCGAGCCCGTCGCGCACGCGCACGTCGCGGAGATCCTGACCAGCGCAGATCTGCTGTTTCTCACGCTTCCCCGGCGGGTCGACGGGTCGCGAGGCGGACGGATCTCGGCGAAGACGTACGAGTACCTGATGTCCGACCGGCCGATCCTCGCGGCGCTGCCGCGCGGCGAGAACTGGGATTACCTGTCCGACAAGCCGGGGGTGTGGCTGGTCGCGCCTGACGACGTCGACGCCCTTCGCAGGGTCATCGTGGAGCTGGCCGACGCGAAGTTCGCAGACACGCCGCTGACCTTCGCCCGCGAGCTGGTGCACGAAGAGATCTCCTACGTCACACGTGCTCACGAATTCGAAGACGCGATCCGCGCCGGCATCGAGCACCGGCATACCCGCCGGGGCCGCTCAGAGTACTGACTTCTCGCCCGCGCCCGCTCAGAGTTCTGACTTCTCGATCGCGCGTGTGAGCGCGCGCCCGACGATCTCCGCGCTGTTCGTGACGCTCATCGCGGTGCTCGCAAACGCCCGGCCGAGCTCTCCTTGGCGCTCGCGGGCTGCGCCGTCGGCGAGCAGTCTGGAGACGGCGTCGGCCAGCTGGCGCGCCTCTGGCTGCGCGACCACCGCCCCCTGCGCCTGATAAAGCGCTCTCCAGCTGTTGGGACCATCGAGCACGACCACCGGTCGCCGCGACGACAACGACGCAGCGAGCGTCGTCTTGCGCGAGGTGGGTCCACCCTGCTCGGCGAACAGCAACACAGAGCAGCGGGAGAGCTCGTCAGAGAGATCCTGCGCGGGCAGCGTTCCGGAGAAGCGCAGAGCATCCGCCACGCCGTGCCGCGCGGCCACGCGCTCCCAGCGCGCGCCCGCCGAGGAGGCGCGGCCCGGCGCGCCGAGCAGCACCAGCTCGCAGGCGCTACCGCGCGTGTGCAGCTCGCGCAGCGCGCCCAGGACCGTCTCGACCGCGACGCCCTCGTGGGCGTACCCGAACAGTCCGATCCTGTCAGCCACGACGGGGCCCTCGGGTTGTGCGGCGGGGGGAAGGTTGGAAAAGACGGGCGCAACCGATACTGGCCGTCCGGGCAGCCACAGACGCGTGTGCAGCCAATCGGCGCGGGCGTCGGCCGAGACCACCACGCCGGCGGAGGCGCGCATGACATCGACGAGCGCCGCGCGCTGCGTCGCCGCCCACGCCTTGCCGCGCATTCCTCCGAGTTTCCATGGATAGGCGTACTCGTGCATGAAGGTCACGAGCGGGATGCGCAACTCGCGCAGCGCTGACAGCACCGGTCTGACAAACACCGGAACGCCGCGATGAGACATCGCGAAGACCGAGTAGTGCAGCAGGAGCGCGTCGGGTTGCTCGCGCTGCAGCCCGTGGGCAAGCGCCTTGGTCCACGCGCGAATCTCCGCGTTCGCCGAGCGCAGCGAGCCCGGGGTCCGCCATAGCCAGTGCAGCGAGCACGAAAGGCCCTCGAGCTTCAGGGCGCCGGCCAGCAGCGCGGCATGGTCGTGCACGCCGCATGGCTCCCCAATGGAGTCGCCTACCACGCCGATGCGCGTGCGCCCCCCCCTACGGTCCACGGAACAGCTCGCCGCGGTAGGCCGCGTCGATCGCAGCGACGAGCGCGTCGCCGTCGCCGGTGGGGACGACCAGACCGGCCTGCGGCGAGTCGATCAGATCCTTCATCCCCGTGTCCTCGCTGACGATCACCGGCACGCCGCCGGCGAGCGCCTCCGCCGGGGCGTAGGCGAAGCCATCCTCGAACGCGGCGTGCACGCAGAGACTCGCCCGACGGAGGTGCGGAAGGGGATCGCCAGGCCCGGCGACCACGCGCCGATCCTCCGCGCATGCCTGCTCGACGAACCTGCGCATGCCACGTGTGCCCCAGCCTCCCACGAGCGTGAGTCTCAGATCGGGATGGGCAAGTCGGCGGACGGCGTCGATCAGCAGCGGAACCCCCTTGTGCACAGCGAGGCTGCCGATGTAGACGATCTCAAACCGGTCCGACGCTTCGGGCGCGCTCGCTCTGTCGAAGCGTGGGTGCGGCGTCCAGGGGAGCCACGACAGGCGCTCCTCGGGGAACCCCTGCTCTAGGAACGACTCGTGGCTGTAGCGCGAGCCCACGTAGACGCGGCTGGACTGCTCGTACTCGCGCAGATTGCGCCTCAGCATCCGCGCCGCCCACGAGCCTTCGAGCGGATACTGGGCGATTGCCCGCTCGTGCTGGCGGATCACGCGTCGCATGTGAGAGTTCGCCGAGACGAGCGCGGTAGACCGGTAGCCGGCGCGCCGCGCCGCCTCGAACTGCCTGAGCGCCTGCCCGTTGAAGGCGATCAGCTGCTCTGCCGCGGGCAACAGCCGTGCTGCGAACGCGTCAAACTCCGCCGCGGATGCCTGTGCGCGCACTCCCGGCGTGAGCGGCACGGGAAGCTTCAGAGCCCTCGCGGCGAGACCCTCCCTCCTGAGCGGGCCGCCGTTCGACGACGCCCCGACGCCCCGCTTGGCCCCCGAGATGAGATAGCTGGTCTGCTCGCGACGGGCGAGCGCGTCGAGGATCTCCTGGAGATGGCGGCCGAGACCCCCCGTCCCGACGGGCGCCGAGCATGACACCGTGACGCTGCCCTGCGGCAGCGCCGCCTCTTGTTCTGCTGCCACCCGCTCGCGCCATCTGGCAACGCTCGCTGCGCGACCGCCGCCGCCGAACGCGCTCGGATCAGTCGAGACGGTCATAACCCCAGAGCCCCACCAGGTCGCGCTGCAAGTACTCGCTCGCCGCGGCCACCTCGTGCTTGTAACGGATGCGCAGTCTGCGCATCACGCTCTCGTCGGGAGGCAGCGCGGGAGCGAAGACCGCCCGCCTCTTCAGTCCCTGCAGCGCGAGCCGTCGCGGACCTGCCGGCGTCACCGCCTTGATCGTCTCCTTGACGGCGTGCGAGACCGGGCCACGGCCCACGCCGACGGCGTGGACGAGCTCGTTGAGCATCTGCGAGCGCGGGCGGACCGTCGGGTTGGCCTCGAGCGCCACGACGGGGCCCGAATCGTCGACGCCGAGAAAGCGGCGAACCTCGCGCACGGTGCCTGCGTTGTCGGCGCGGAAGTCGTCATAGATCAAGACCTTCACCTGCTCCGCGGGAAATACGTCATGAAGCCGCTGAAGCTGCTCGGCGTAACGCACGAAGTCGGAGTACATGAGCATGCGTGGGAAGTACGTGTAACGCGGGATGGACCTTCCCGTTCTGCGATCCGCCTCGAGCTCCAACGCCCGCTCGAGGTCAGTCTCGACCTCGGTGTAGATTTCGAGCAGCTGCAGGTGAAGCGAGTGCAGGAAACTGGCCGGCTCGCGCAGGATCGCCACGATGCGAGCTTGCGGGTTCACCTCAGCGATGTTTGCAGCAGCATTCCGCGACCACAGGTAGTAGGCGGTCGCCTCGCCCACGATCTGCCCCGGCCCGGCGCCTGTGAACCACGTCGAGTATTCCGTCAACGTACGTGGCGTGCCTTCAGGTCGTGGGGGCGTGGAATCGTGCAGCTCCTCGGCGAAGAACCACGGCTCCTTGCGGTCGGGCATGTAGATCTCGGGGTGGACCTTGAGCATCTCGTGCAGCGCCGTGGTCCCGCACTTGGGGTGTCCGACCACGAAGAAGTCGGGGATCGTGCCGGTGAACGAGTCCGGACGCGTCAGATCGATTGGTTGGGGCATCGTCGATCAGGCTAACGATCGATCCGCGAAGTCGCGGCCGCCCGGGACGTCGGCGGTCGCAGGGATTCGCGGCGCTTTCAGTTGGCGCGCCCGGCCGTCGCGAGCTGCGAGGCATGGCGGTAGTAGGGATTGTCGCGCTGCAGGACCGGTTTGGTGTCAAAGCCGGCGAGACGTCCGTCCACGATCACCATCACGCGATCGCACATCTCGAGCGTCGACATGCGATGGGCGACGATGAACAGCGTGAGCTGTGTGCGAATCGTCGTCAACGATTCGCTGATCAGCGCCTCTGACTGAGGG
Organism: uncultured Solirubrobacteraceae bacterium; assembly: GCA_963706615.1. Classification (GTDB taxonomy): domain Bacteria; phylum Actinomycetota; class Thermoleophilia; order Solirubrobacterales; family Solirubrobacteraceae; genus Palsa-744. The sequence continues at coordinate 836,905 of OY970163.1, forward strand.
TCCAGCGCGCTCGTCGGCTCATCCAGGACGAGCACATCGGGGCTCGCGGCGAGCGCGCGCGCGAGGCAGATCCGCTGCTGCTGCCCGCCCGAGACGGCGTCCGCGCGAGGTCCCACGATCGCCTCGTATCCATCCGCCCAGCCGATGATGTCATCGTGGATGCGCGCCAGGCGCGCCGCGTGTTCCACCTGCTCGTCGTTGAGATCGCGAAAGAAGCGAATGTTGTCGGCGACCGAGGCGTGCAGCAGCCGCGGTTCCTGTGGCACGTAAGACACGCGCCGATACCAATCTGCGGCGGCGAAGCGCTCCGCCGGCTCGTCGTTGATCAGGAAACTCCCCTCGACGGGCCGCCGCAGGCGCAAGAGCAGCTGCACGAGCGTCGACTTGCCGGCGCCAGAGGGGCCGACTATTCCGATCGCCTCGCCGCCGCGAACAGCGAAGCTGATGTCAGAGAGGACTGGCGTCTGCGGGTTGTAGGCGAAGGAGACGTGTTCGAAGCTCACGGTCTCGATCGAGCTGAGCGGCTCGCCCGCATCCTCCTCGACGCTGTCGCGGAAGTCGGCAAGCGTTCGCTGGGCGCGCTCCACGAAGGGCATCGACTGCACGAGACCCTGGTAGTTGCCCTGCACGACCTGACCCGCCTGGCCGGCACGCAACAGGAGGAAGACGACGCCGGTGAGGGAGCCCGCGTGACTGGCGCCGACCAAGTGCAGAACCCAGATGCCACCGACCAGCAGAAGATAGATCAGGCTCTGGTAGACGTTCGCGATGAGCCGCGCGAGCACCTGCGAGCGAAAGTACCAATGCTGGGCCTGGTTGACCGCGCGGCCGATCCGCTTGCGCTGAGCAGCCCCGGCTCCAAACACCTGTGTCTCTTCGGCTAGACGGTTGCTCTCGGCGACGTCGCTTGCGTATTGCAGCTGCGCCCGCGACAGCGCCTGTGCGTAGCGCCCGCCGCGCACGCGCATAGGTCGCAACAGGCCGAACAGCACCACCGTCATCGCGCCGACTGCGACCGCCGCCACGGGACTCAAGACCAATGCGGTGATCAGCAACACAACGAACTGGAGCGCGGAGGCGATCAGACCGGTCGTACCGATCACCGCGTTCACGGCCTGTGCGACCTGGTTGGTCATGATCTCCTGGACGTTCCCCTCCCGGCCGCGCGAGAGGACGGTCCAGGACGCCCGGCTGAAACCGTCGAACAGTTCTGTTCGCAGCCTGGCCATCACCTGTGCGCCGATCCGGGCCGGAAGCGTAGACAGGGGAATCTGCAAGAGCAGGCGCAGAACGCTGAGTCCGAACGCGATCAGGATCTGCGTTCCCAAGCTCGCGTGCAGGTGAAGCAGAGACAGCACGGCATTGTGCGTCGCGTTGTGCGCGCCCCCCACCACGGAAGCGGCCAGCGAAGCGATCATCGCGAGGGCGGTGGCTTCGACGAAGCCCGAGAAGACGGAGCACAGCGCGAGCAGGACGATGGAGCGACGGTGGTCGCCGAGCAGCATGCGCAGACGCGCGCGCATCGGCGGCTGAGAGGTGTCTTGCGTCCCTCTACGCAGCGGCAGGCGACGCATCACGTCTCCCCGGCACGACGCTCGCGAGCGCGTGTCCTCGCCCGACCAGCCAGTACGCGACGACTCCGAGCGAGAACCAGTAATACGCGCCCCCCGCGAGACTGCCGCTGACGAATCCCGACGAGGCCTCTATCAAGAGCGGGAGGAAGGCCGCGAGCGTGCCCGCCAGATAAACCGCCAGCTCGGGGTCGCGGATGCTGCGGATCCGGCGGACGATCAGAAGGCTTGCATAGATCGCTATCAACGGCCACAGGATGAGCCCAGGTGCGCCGAGTTCCTTCACGAGCACGTTGTACTGCGTCTCTGAGGTCAGGCCGTGACCTTCGAGCAGGTTTCTGTTGGTTTCCGGACCGCCGAGCCCGGCCACCGCTCCGCTGTTTCCCAGCCCGTACCCAAGCGGAGAACCGGCCACGTATTCGGGGACTTTGCTATAGGCGTTTTCCTTGTGCAACGTCGTTTCCGAGGACGTATTGAGCGTTTCATAGCGCTTGAACGTTCCGCTGTGCAACGAGGAAATGACCAGAGCTCCGGCCGGTATCGCCAGCACGACGATCGCCAGAACCGCACCCATCGTGCGCGAGAACTGTCGGCCGGCGAGCGCCGCGAGCCCAATGAACGCGATCACGCCGAGCGCCGCTCCGACAAGCTGCAGGCGACCGAGCCCGACGACGACCGCCAGCCCCGCACCCAGGGACAGCATTATCGCGATCCATCTTTTTCGACCTCGCGAGAACGCGACGAGCGCCAAGGCCATGGGCAGCGCGACTTTCCCGATCCCGCCGCTGGCGCCCGCCTCAGATCCAAGCCCGGGCGGGCGCACCCTGGCTTCGCCTTCGCTGAAATAGACCCGGCCGGTGCCCTTGCCGAGGGGGTGGATCAGGTTCTGATATCCAGCGCCCCAGCTCGACAGCTGTCCCGGCGACAACGTCGTCTGATACGCAGCGACGAGTCCCGACGCGGCCGCGGCGACGCCGAGGATTATGAACAGCTGGCGAAAGCGACGCTTCGAGCGCATCAGGGCGAAGCCGAAGAAGAAAAACGGCACGTACTGGAGCTGTTGGCTGAAGCCGCCGAGGGCCGCCAGCGCGCCGTGGGTTTTCGGATTGAAAGCGTTCGCGACCACCAGCACGACCCAGCCGATCACCCACCCCGACAGCGGCGGCAGCTCGATGCGCTTTCGCTGGACGGTCATGCGCATCAAGGCGCCGAGGCATACGGCGAGGATGACCACGTCCGCCAACACGCGCGTCGCTTCGCGCTGGCTGGTGAGCATCTTCACCGGTCCATCGACCAACAGGAGGTAGAGCAGGACCAGCGTCACTGTGACTTCCAGGCGGCTGCAGACGACGAGAGCGACGACTCCCAACCCGCCGGCGATGATCGCCAGGGCGATCGGCAGGCCGACGTGCGGAAAGCCGACCGTCACCGCGAGCGCGAGCGCCGCGGGAATCAGCGCCGTCAACCCGGTCGTGAGCAGATCGCCGAGGCGACGTTCGAGCACGGCCGGATGGACACCGCCCGGGCCGCCCAGTCGGCGCTGGCGGATGAAGCTCATCACCCGCTGCGCCGGCCGCCCGACCAGAGACCTGCTCTGACTCGGGAGAAGCCGTAGCGCTTGAGCTCCCCAGGCGCAACGAAGTTCGCCACGACCCCGGCGACGGGTGCACAGGAAGGGCCTTCGAGCATCTGGCGCAGCCGCTGCGCGGACGCTTCGCGCGTGTGGCCGCAGCGCGCAACGACGACGATCCGATCGACTACCGTCAGCAGCGGGATCGCGTCGCTGACCTCCAGCGGCGACGGCACGTCCACCAGCACGGAGTCGAACCTGTCGGCGAGCGAGCGAAGCAGGTCGCCGACAGCGTGCTGTTCGAGCAGCGCGGGCGGATTGGGAACAGAGCGGTCTCCGCCGAGCACGAACAGCGAGCCGACGCGGGCGCGCACCGCAGTCACGGTCCCATGACCACCCGCCTCGGCGCGCGGAGCCTCCCCGCTAAGCCCCGGCGTTACGCGTTGGGCTGCCTCGTCGATGTCGAGCTGGCCGGCGAGGACGGAGGCCAGGCGGCCGTCGCCCTCGATGCCCAACAGGCGGTTCTGGACCGGGCGGCGAAAGTTCGCCTCGACGACGACCACGCGCTCTCCGGCGTCGCGCTGAACCAACGCGAGATTCGCGGCGAGCGTCGACTTGCCGTCCCCTGGATCGGGGCTCACGAACATGATGATCCGGGGAGCGCTCGGGGATGTCGAGGCGGACGCCGTGTTGTCGGTCAGCCGCAGGCCAGCCTGAAGCCGTCGCAAGGGCTCGAGCAGATGAGTGGACGGTCGAGGAGCCTGCCCCGTGCTCGCGACGATCGGGCGGCGAACCTTCGGCATCGCCGAGAGCAGCTCCAGGCCGGTCACGGCTTCGATCGCGGAGATCGATCTCAACCGCCGGTCGAACCGGCTGACGGCGTATGCGGCGATCGCGGCCAGCACGAGGCCGATGACGAAGCCGAAGATCGCATCTTTGCGCGGCTTGGGCGCCAGCAATGTTGCTTCAGACGGCGTCGCCGGCTTGACCTGCTGAGCGCTGACCGTTCCGAGGCTCGATTCGAGTTGATTGATTTTCGAGCTGAGGTTCGCTTCCTGAATAACGCTCGAGCTGCTGGGGGACGCTGAGCCGCCCGGCGTAGCCGCGCCCTTTTTCTTCGTCGGGGTTTCGGCCTTTGCCAGAGCCGACAGTTCGATGCGCTTCAGCTGCCGCCGGTTGATCGCGATGGCCTTTTCGATCGCCAGCCGGTACTTCTGCTGCGTTCGCCTGATGTACGTCTGCGCGGTCAGGTTTGCCAGCAGCGCCACGCCCTTGGCCGAGCCTCCTTCGGCGCTGATCGCGATGAATTCGCTCTTTTCCGGCAATTTCGCTTTCACCTTGATCTTGCGTGCCAGGGTCCCTTTCTTCTCGGCACGCAGGCGAGCGTGCACCTGTTCGATCACGATCGTGTTGATGACCGTCGCCTGGTCGGCGAGCGTGCTGCCGTGGGTTTTGGCGGCTTTTTCGCCGGGCGCCTGTTCTTCGGCTGCCGCGCCGAGGAACACCTGAGTCGTCGCCTGGTAAGTGGGACTCTGACGCTTGTAGTAGAAGTAGCTTGCCGCCGCTACGATGATCCCGACGGCAAGAATGAGCCACTTCTGTCGCCAGATGGGAGCGAAGATGGCGGTAGCATCGTTGGTCTCGTTCATTGAAGTAGAGGGGTCCGTCCCTGGCCTCAAAGGGCCCGCCATCATATGCGCCGGGCTTACCCGGGGCTAAAGATTAGCGCCCGCGACACCGCGCGATTCGTGGGCAAGCTTTCGTGCAGCAGAGCGCTCCCTAGAATGAGCGACGTGTCCCAGCGCGCGGAGACTCGCTCCGGTCCGATCGTGTGCTTCGCGACACAGGGACACCGGCACATCGAGGGCGAGCGAATAAGGGTGCTGCTCGGTCAGCTCGACGCCGAGGAGTTCGCCTTCGAGCGCAAGCACAAGCTTCGATCGGCGCTGCGCCTGGCGTTCACAGTGCTCGCGCGACGCCCTCGCCTGCTGGTGATGGAGGGATCCGGCACCGCCGGCGGCCTGATCCTGCTGGCGATGCGTTGGCTGCTGCGGGTGCCGTATGTGGTCTCCAGTGGAGACGCGGTGGGTCCGTTTTTGGGACTACACTCGCGTGCGCTGGGCGCGCTGGGTGGCGTATATGAGCGACTGCTGTACCGCAACTGCGCCGGCTTCGTCGGGTGGACGCCGTACCTCGTCGGGCGCGCGCTGACGTTCGGCGCGCCGCGCGGGATGACAGCGCCGGGGTGGACCCGCAGCGCGCCTTCCGAGGGGGCGCGCGGGCGTATCCGCAGCGAGCTCGGCATCCCCGAGCAGGCGATCGTGATCGGCCTCGCCGGGTCGCTGCACTGGAACGAGAGGGTCGGGTACGTCTATGGCGCAGAGATCGTCGAGGCGGTCCGCAATGCTCGGCGTCCGGATGTCGTCGCCTGCATCGTGGGCGACGGGGACGGCTTGGAGCACCTGCGCGAGCTCGCCGGCGAGGAGCTTGGCAGCCGTGTGCTGCTCCCCGGTCGCGTCGCGCCCGAGCTGGTGCCCGACTACCTCTGCGCGTTCGACGCCGGCAGCCTCTCGCAGAGCGTCGACCAGGTCGGCTCTTTTCGCTACACGACCAAACTGAGCGAGTACCTGGCCGTGGGACTACCGGTGATCACCGGCGAGGTGCCCGCCGCCTACGACCTCGACGAGGGCTACCTGTGGCGCCTCCCGGGCGCCGCTCCGTGGAGCGCGACGTTCGTCGACGCGCTGACTGCGTTGCTCGCGCGCATCAGTCGCGTAGAGATCGATGACCGGCGCGAGGCCGCCGCGGCGGTGAGCGCCGATGTGTTCGACCGTGCGACCCAACAGCGACGCATGACCTCCTTCGTCGCGGACATCCTCGCCGCGCGCGCCTAAGCGTCCGCGCGGTTCCCCGCGCGGACGCCTACCCCGGTGCGGCGAGGCTCTCGTACAGTGCCTCGTGGCGTTGCACCATGCTCGCCCAGCGGTACTCCAGCGCAGCCGCGCGAGCGGCGCCCCCCAGACGCTCGCGCAGCGCCCCGTCGTCGCCCAGCTGGCGCAGGCGCATGCCGATGTCCGCGGGATCGGCCGCGATCAAGAAGCCGTTCTCGCCATCGCTGACCAGCTCGCGTATGCCGTTGACGGGCGTTGCCAGGAGCGGCAGGCCGCTCGCCGCCGCCTCCAGCGCCACCAGCGGAAAGGCCTCGTAGCTGGTGGGAAAGACCAGTGCGTCGGCGAGCTGGTAGAGCGGCGCGACGTCGCGCGAGACGCCAACCCAGTGAATCGCGCCTGTCACGCCCGCTCGGCGGGCGAGCTCCTCGTAACGCTCTCGATCGCCGTTGCCGACGACCAGCAGATCCCACCCTGGAGCCAGCGCGAGCGCTCTGATCGCCGGCTCCAGTCCCTTGCGCTGCCACTCGCTGCCAACGAAGATCGCCACCAGCCGGTCGCCGGCGATCTGTAGCCGCTCGCGCAACGCCGCTGCGTCGGCGGCGCGCGAGTCCGGCGCGAACGCATCCACGTCAACGCCATTGGGAATCGCGATCGTGCGCGCCGCCTGGTCGGGAAAGTGCTCGCGTATCTCCTGCGCCACGCCCTCGGAGACGCAAACGAAGCGCCGCGGGCTGTTGACGCGAAAGCAGAGCCGCTCGGCGAGCCTGCCAAGCAGCCCGGCGACCGCCACGTTGAGCCGGAACAACCAGTTCGAGCGACTCGGAGTGGCCGGCCCGACCTGCTGGCAGTAGTGAATCCCGACTAGGTCGACCTGGTTGAGCACGATCGCCCCCACCGCCATCACCGTGCCGCGCCGCCACCTGGTCACGGCGAGCGTCCCCGCGAGCATGAACCACGGATAGCTCAGCACGAACGGCCGGCTCGGTCCGCGCACGCGCCGAAACGTCACGCCCGCCGCGGGCGGCAGGTCGCATTCATAAGCGATCACCGTGACAGCCCAGCCCCGCCCTCGCAGACCCAGCGCCAGCTCGCTGAGCACGCGCTCCATGCCGCCGACCGGGCCCACGTGATGGGCGACGAGTGTCAGCTCGCGCGCGCGCGTGGGGGTGTCGGCGTCCGCCTGCGCGGCGCGAACCGGCGTCATCGGCGGCGCCTGGTCATCGATTGGTACGGGCAATGTCCTCGAGTGCGGTGAAGAAGCGCGTGCGCACAGCCTCGTCCGTATAGTCGCGCATGAAGCGCTCGCGTCCGGCCTCGCCCAGCACCCGCCGACGCTCCCGTGAGCCCAGCAGGGGCTCCAGCGCGCTCGCCAGGTCGTATGGGTCCCCCGAGCGAGCCAGCATTCCCGTCCGTTCGTGCTCGACGATGTCGGGGGGGCCGCCTGAGTTGACGGCGACCACTGGCACTCCCGCCGCCATCGCCTCGAGCAGCACGATCCCGAACGGCTCGGGGTCTGAGGCGTTGACGAGGATGTCCATCTGCTCGATGAACGGCATCGCGTCGGCGACTTCACCGGTGAGCGTCACCGACCCGTCGAGCCCGAGCTCGGCGATCAACTTCGGCAGCGACGCTGCGTACTCCGGCGACAGCCCGTAGGAATCTCCGCCGACGATCACCAGGTGCAGTGGATGCCCGCGTTCGCAAAGCAGCGCCTGCGCCCGCAGCAGCCGGTCCTGTCCCTTCCAGGCCTGCAGCCGACCGACGATGCCGACAACCGGCGCGCCCCCGGGCAGCTCCAGCGGCGGCCTGCTCGCGCCGTCGACGACGGGGCTGGCTCCGGCCGGGATCACGACCGTGCTGCGATGCGGCCACAGTCGCTGCTGTGCACGTGCCGCGGCCGTCGAGTAGCAGGCGATCGCGCGCGCCGGGAGCAGGTTGGCGCTGAGGTCCAGCCAGTGGCGCCCGGCGATCGCGTGCTGCCACCAAACGATCCTGTCGCTCATCCCGGCGAGAACGGCGGCCGGCGAGCCGTAGAACTGGGTCTTCGCCGCCCAGTTGAGGATCACGTCGGGGCGGCGTGCGCGAAACAGCGCGGCTAGCCGAAAGACCGTCGCGGCGACGCGATGAAGTTCGCGCACGCGCCCCGCCTCGATGATCTCGACGCGCAGCCCGGCGGCGCGCAGCTCCGCGGGCCAAGGGCCGTCCGCGAAGAAGACGAGCTCGATTTCATGTCCGCTCGCGTCGGCGCCTTGCAGCACCGTGTGCAGCATCGCCTCGGCGCCGCCAAGGCGCTCCCACCAGGGGACGGTTATGACGATGCGCATGGCCGCTCAGCTCATCGGGGCGGCCGGCGGCGCTGAGATCGTCTGCTCGAGTGCTCGGCCACCGGCCGCCAGCAGCGACATTGGCGGCATTCGCGGAACTCGCGGCGTCAGAGCGTGCACATGACGATCGTATCCGACCTGCGCGCGGCCGCCGGGCGAACAAGGGCGACGATAGACTGCCCTCGCGTGTCAATCCGTGAGTCAGAGATCGACATCGATGTGACTCTCGTGCACGATTACCTATTGGTGATGCGCGGCGCCGAGCGCACGTTCGCGGCGATGGCCGAGAACCATCCGCGCGCCCCGGTTTTCACCCTTCTCTACGACGAAAAGGGTACAACCGGTCGATTCGCCGATCGCGACGTCCACACATCCCCGCTGAACAGGATCGGCGTCGGCCAGCGCCACTTCAGGCGCCTGCTGCCGCTCTATCCCTGGGCCGTCGGGCGCCTGGCGCTGCCGCAGAGCGACCTCGTTCTCAGCAGCAGCAGCGCCTTCGCGCACGGTGTACGCGTCCCCCACGGGGCCGTGCACATCTGCTACTGCCACGCTCCGTTTCGCTATGCGTGGAACGAGCGCCAGCGCGCGCTGGAAGAGGTACCGGCGGCGCTGCGCCCGCTGCTGCGCAGGCAGCTCGCCTGGATGCGCGGCTGGGATCTGGCGGCGAGTCGCGGCGTGGACGCCTATGTCGCCAACTCGCAGTTGACGCGCGAGCGCATCAGACATTTCTACGGACGCGACTCGACGGTCATCCATCCGCCCGTCGAGACGCACCGCTTCTCCGTGGGCGTGCCCGGTGACGCCCTGCTGCTCGTCACCGAGCTGGTGCCACACAAGCGTGTCGATGTCGCGCTCGAGGCTGCCCGGCGGGTGAACATCCCGATCCAGGTGGTCGGGGCCGGACCCGCCTACGCCAGCCTACACGAGGCGTACCCCGAGGCGACCTTCCTCGGCCGCGTCGGTGACGAGGAGCTCGCAGGGCTGTACGCATCTGCACGCGCCGTCGTGATCACGAGCGTCGAGGAGTTCGGGATCACCGCCGTCGAGGCTCAGGCCGCCGGGCGCCCAGTGGTCGCGGCCGGTGCCGGCGGCGTGCTGGAGACCGTGCTCGAGGGCGAGACCGGGCTGTTCGCCGCGCCCGGGGACGTGTCCGCCTTCGCGGCGGCGATCGAAGCGATCGACCGACTCGGCTTTCAGTCCTCGCGAGCCGTTGCCAACGCGCAGCGCTTCTCGGTCGCGAGCTTTCAGGAGCGTCTCTCGCGGTTCGTCGCCGAGGAGCTGCGCCGAGCTCGCGCCGATGGCCGCCGGTCCACCGTCAACGGGGCGTCGTCGTCGCGGAATGCCGCGACCTCTCGCCGCCCGGGCGAGCGCTGACGCGCGGACGCAACCTCGCGAGCCCCACCGTGAGCAGCCCGGCGAACAGGCGTCCCCCGGACAGCTTCTCCTCGTGTGGCTCCTGGCGAGGTTTCAGCGACACAGAGGCTGCATCGATCAGCCGATTTCCGTGCAGCGGTATTCCGGTGGCCAGAGAGGTGAGGTCCGGCACGGCGGCGCTGGAGCCGACTCGCTCGAGCAGATCCGCCAGCACGCCCGGCGGATCCGCAAGCAGGTCCTCGTAGAAGAGCACCGCGCGAGACTCGCGCGGTGCTTTGAGAAAGACCCAACTCGACAGCAGATAGGTGAGCAGAAGGTAAACGCGCGTGGTGAAAGGATCGAACTGCCGCTCGGCCACGTCGTCCTTCGCAAAGGAAGCCACCACGTCCTGCGGGCTTCTGACGAGCAGCAGCAGGTACAAGTCAACGCTGCTCACCGCCTGCAGCTCGCGAGCGCGCAGCGGATAGTGCGACGTGTCGACTATGAAGGTCGCTTCGGCCGTCGACGCGACCGCGTCATATAGTTCACTCATGACGCGCCGATAGGGCTCTCGCAAGCGTCGTCGCGCGCCGCGGCGGCCGAGGCGAAACAGCGCGGAGGAGCGCTCCAGGTAACGATGTGGCTGGCCCGCGCGAACCGTGGCGGGATCGGCTACGCGCGTCCGCACGGCGCGCCAGAACTCGGTCCGCTCGCGGTCCCTTTGCTTGGGCGCGCCCTCGCGTGGCAGCCACTTGTCGAGCTCGCCGGCGAAGAACACCTCAGCACAGTTGCCGAGCGCCACGCCGAGGATCGTGCTGCCGCTGCGACCGGCGCCCATGACGTAGATGACCTTGGGCCTTTTCGGCCCAGAATGACCGTCAGATGTCTGCGGCGCCATATCGCGTGAGTCTTGCAGAGGATCGAACATTGGCGCCTCAGACGGCTTGATAGGGTCCGGCGATGCCCGCCTCCAGACCCCTGCGCATTGCGTGGCTCGGCGGAGGGCCGGCCGAATCGGGCGGTGCGCCGGGCGTCGTAACCGAGCTATTGGACGGCTTGACCAAGCGAGGCCACGAGATCGACTGCTTCTTGCCGGGAACGCCGCGCAACATTCCCGAGCACCTGCGCGACCGCGAGAACCTCACGTTCATCTCCGGCAACAGCACCTGGCGCTTTAACCGCTGGTACAGCCGTAGCAAGATCACGTCTTTCGCCTCGGGACTGCTGGCGCGCGCCCTCGGCTCGGTCCGCTTGCGTCGGGAAATCGTGAAACGTCACAAGCTGCGGCCATACGACCTGGTTTACCAGAATCAGCAGATCGAGTCGCTTGGCGCCCCGGCGAGCGTCACACGCTCGATCCCCCTGGCCGTTCGCCCCGACAGTCACCAGGCCGGAGAGCTGCGCTGGCTGATCCGCGAGCGACGTCTGGCGTTCAGATGCCAGCCGGCTTACAACTTCTTCGTGGTCGCGGCGATCATGGCGTTTCGCACGCTGGTACAGGCGACGCGTATACGCAGAGTCGATCTGCTGATTTGCATCAGCAGCGTGTTCCGCGATCACATCGTGCACGACTACCGCTTCCCGATCGAGAAGACCACGGTGATCACCAACCCGTTGCGCCTCGAGCGCTTTCACGTCACCGAAAGGGCGCTCGCCGAGCCACCGATCGTGCTCGTGCCGACGCGGGTGTCGGTGCGCAAGGGCTTGGAGGACATCGCCCCGCTCGCCCGGCTGCTGTCCGAGCGTGGCATCGACGTCCGCCTGCGCGTCGTCGGCGGCCCCAGCACGTGGTCTGACTACACCAAGCTGCTCGATGACCTACCCGCTGAGAACTCCGAATACGCCGGGCACGTGCCGAACAAGCAGATGCCCGCGGAGCTTCAGCGAAGCGACATCGTGCTCGTGCCCAGCAGGTACGACCCATGTCCGGTATCGGTGCTCGAGTCTTTGGCGTCCGGCGTTCCGGTGATTGGAACCACCGAGGTCGGCTCGATCGAGGGGGTCGACAGCTCGGTCGCGGCGGCGGTCGAGCCCGGCGACATCGCGGCGATGGCCACCGCGATAGCGCAGATGCTCGACCGACTACGCACGTCTCCGCTCGAGACGCGCAGGCGTGCGCGCGCGGAGGCCGAGCGGCGGTTTGCTCAAGAGGTCGTATGCGCGCAGATCTCCGACGCGCTCGAGGCTCTCGTCAGGCGGTGACTCAGCCGACGGCGAGCAGCGCTCCCGGATCACGCAACCACCAGGGAACGAGGGTTGGGCGCTGCTCGGCCGGGACCCCGCCGGTCTCAAAGCCGAGCGAGCAGATGAATGCGCAGCGACGTTCGCGACGGTAATCGCTCATGCCCGCGAAGTCGGTCGCGTTGTGCGCCAGAGCGATGGTGTTGAACCCATGGCGCTCGGCGAGGTCAGCGACGGCCTGACGGCTCGGGAGCAGGACCAGCCCATCGCCGGTCGTGCCCCTCGTGTCATACAGGCGCGTCGTCTCAAAAAGGCTCGCGCGCGAGCGTGACACGTTCGTGTCGATCACGATCACCCTTGCACCGCTGGCGGCCATCAGCTCGAACAGCTCGACGGGCCGATCGACGTGATCCATGATGCCGAGACACAGCACGATGTCGAACTCGCGATCGAAGGTCTCTGCGAATAGATCTGCCCTGCGAAAGAGGTAACGAGAAGGATCGACATCCTTGGCCTCGAACACGAGCTTTGCCTGCTCGATGAATTCCTGGTTGATGTCGATGCCGAGCGCGAAGTCCGCGCCCGCCTCGAGCGCCGCGAGCGACCACAGGCCGGCGTTGCATCCGAGGTCGAGTACGCGACGGCCGCGCAGCGATCCACCCATCACGGCGAGCAACCGCTCGAAGAAGTACGCGCGTCGCTGATGCTGTCGATTGACCAGGCCCTGATCGCTCAGCGGGGTTCTCACGCCGTCCTCGAACTCGAACTGCTGGTTCCAGCGCGGGTACGCCGCGATTCGTCTGCGTAGTTCCTCGGGATGCACGGTGCGCAGCGTAAAGCACGGCAACGGCGCCGGTCGAGTCGCGCGAATAGACTGCCTGCGTGGCTGAACCTGCATTGACCGAGCGTCCTGCCTGGCAGGCGTTGGCCCAGCACCACGAGTCGATCCGCGACGTTCACCTGCGAGAGCTGTTCGCCGACGACGGTAGCCGCGGAGAGCGGCTCACCGCCGAAGGCGCCGGCCTGTACCTCGATTTCTCAAAGCATCGCGTCGTGGCGCAAACGCTGAAGCTCCTGCTCGAGCTGGCAGAGCAGTGTGGCCTGCGCGAGCGCACCGAGGCGATGTTTGCGGGCGAGCGGATAAACGTGTCGGAGAACCGCGCGGTCCTGCACGTCGCGCTGCGCATGCCCGAGGGGGCGTCGCTGATCGTGGATGGGACCGACGTGGTGAAACAGGTACACGCCGTCCTGCGCCGCATGTCCGAGTTCTGCGACCGCGTGCGGTCCGGCGAGTGGACGGGTCACACCGGCAGGCCGATTCGCAACATCGTGAACATCGGGATCGGCGGATCAGACCTCGGGCCGGTGATGGCTTATGAGGCGCTGCGCGATTACACGCGCCGCGACCTGCGCTTCCGTTTCGTCTCCAACGTCGACTCTACCGACTTCATCGAGGCGACGCGCGAGCTCGAGGCGTCAGAGACCCTCTTCATCGTCTCCTCGAAGACATTCACCACGCTGGAGACGATGACCAATGCCCGCTCGGCTCGTCGGTGGCTGCTGTCGGCCTTGGGCGATGAGGCGGCGATCGCCAAGCACTTCGTGGCCGTCTCGACGAACGAGCAGGAGGTACGTGAGTTTGGCATCGATCCGAAGAACATGTTCGAGTTCTGGGATTGGGTGGGGGGCCGCTACTCGATGGACTCGGCGATCGGCCTGTCGACGATGCTGGCGGTCGGTCCCCGGGCCTTCGGTGAGCTGCTGGCCGGCTTTCACGCGATGGACGAGCACTTTCGCACTGCTCCCTACGAGCGCAACCTCCCGGCTCTGATGGGGCTTCTGGCAGTTTGGTACGGCGACTTCTTCGACGCGCAGAGCACGGCCGTGCTGCCCTATGAGCAATACCTGAAGCGGTTTCCCGCATACCTGCAGCAGCTGACGATGGAGTCCAACGGCAAGCACGTGACGCTGCGCGGAGGACCGGTTGCCCACCAGACCGGCGCGGTCTATTGGGGAGAGCCGGGCACGAACGGCCAACACAGCTTCTACCAACTGCTTCATCAGGGGACCAAGCTAGTGCCCGTCGACCTGATCGGCTTCGGACAGGCGCTGAATCCGCTCGGCGACCATCACGACATCTTGATGTCCAACGTGTTCGCACAGGCGCAGGCCCTGGCCTTTGGCAAGACCGAGCAGGAGGTTCGCGCGGAGGGCACCGCAGACAGTGTGGTCGCGCATCGCGTGATGCAGGGCAACCGTCCAAGCAGCGTGATCCTCGCCGAGCGTCTGACGCCACACACGCTCGGCGCACTGGTGGCCCTCTACGAGCACAGCGTCTTCACGCAGGGAGCGATCTGGGAGATTGACTCCTTCGACCAGTGGGGCGTCGAGCTCGGCAAGGAACTGTCGCGACGGATCATTCCGGAGCTGCTCAGCGAGGATCAGCCGACGTTGACGCACGACAGCTCGACCAACGCGCTGATCCGCCGCTACCGCGAGCTGCGCCGAGCCTGAGCCGCCCGCCCCCGGCGCCTCGCGCCCCGCGCCGTACAAATACCGGGCGCGGCGGCCACCTGGACATCCGTGCGGTCTTCGGCGAGGAGCTTCAGGGCGCCGCGCAGCCGGCCGATAAGCAGGAATCGACGTTACTTCCCGCGAATTGAGGCGTTGACCGTCCGCATGCTGCTTGTCCTGATTCCGACCGTCTGGCTCGCCCTGCTGGCGCTGTTCGCGGCGATCTGCCGTGTGGCGGCCGACGGCGATGCCCTGCAACCGCCGCGCGGCTCAGAGTCGATCGGCCCCCGACTCGTGCTCCCCCCTCTGCCGAGCACGCGGCTGCTGCCCTCAATAAGCAGCCGTCGTCGCCGGCCGACACTGTCGCGCGAGTCGCGCAGGCGCCGCTCGGCGCACAGGCTTCGCTAGCTGCGAGGCTTCGCCGGCTGCGCCACTCCAGTCGCGACGACAGCTGCGATCGCCGCCAAATCGTCCTCCGCAGAGCTGCTCAGAGACCGCGCCGGCCGAGCACGTGCGGCACGGTGCGCAGCAGGATCTTCACATCGGTCCACAGCGACCAGTTGGCCACATACAAGTAGTCCAGCGCCACCATCTCCTTCAGCGGCACTCGCGCAGGGCCAAGGATCTGCCACGGGCCGGTCATTCCAGGCATCAGTTCCAGACGCCGTCGGTGCCAGCCCTCGATGCGATCGTCCTCCTCGATCACCAGCGGACGCGGACCGACGAGGCTCATCTCGCCTTTGACGATGTTCAGCAGCTGTGGCAGCTCGTCGAGCGCGGTCGCCCGCAGGAACCGCCCCATACGCGTCACGCGCGGATCCAGGGCGATCTTGAAAAGCCCGTCCTGCGCCTCGTTGCGGTGGCGCAGAGACTCCTTCATGGCTTCAGCCTCGGGGACCATCGTGCGGAACTTGAGCATGTAGAAGCGCCTGCCATGGCGTCCCACGCGCAGCTGGCGGAAGAAGATCGGCCCGCGGCTGTCGAGCTTGATCGCGATCGCAAAGGCGATCAGCAGCGGGGAGATCGCCAGCAGGCCGATCGACGCGCCGAGCACGTCGAAGGCTCGCTTGATCGCCGCCGACGAGCGCGTCAGGTCGAAGCGTCGGACGCCCATCAGCGTGACGCCGTGCAGGTCGTCGAACTCGACCGACGAGCCGACCACCTCGAGCATGCGCGGGAGCACGCTCACGCGTACACCCACCGCCTTCAGCGTGCGCACCAAGTTGAGCGTCTCGTTGGCGTCGGCGCCGGCGCCCCAGCCTGGGGCGATGATCGCCCGGTGCACGTCGAGCGTCTGCGCGAGGTCGCGGATCTCCGTCAGCCGCGGCGCAGAGAAGGCGTCCGTCGACCACGGCGCCACCTGGTCGAGGTCGAGGTGGGCGACGATCTTCGCCTTGATCCCGCCGTGGCCGGTCATCTTGCCGGCGACCATCTCCGCAGAGCGCTCGTCGCCGATGAACAGGCAGCGCTCGGTCGGGCCCGCCCACAGCGCGAGGCCGCGTGCGGTCGCCCGCGCCAGCACCAGCGACGTGGCGAGGGCGACCCACAGGAACAGCGCCTCCTTACGGTCCAGCGTTCCGGCTACGACCAGCCGGCCGGCCAGCAGCGCGACGAGCGTGCAGAGCGTCGCCAGCTGGAACAGCTTCGGCGCCTCGTCCAGCGTCGTCTTGCGCAGCAGCGTCTCGTCGCGGTCGTACAGGCCGAGCAGCTTGGCGCCCACGAGCAGCAGGGGCACGCCCACGAGGCTCTCCCACGTCAGGTGCAGCGGGACGCGACGCGAGGATAGGGCCACTGTCAAGACGAGCGCACCGAGGATCGCCACGACGTCGGCGGCGAGCAGAGCGCGGCGGAACAGCGCGTCGCGGCGCAGGCACACCGACGGGCCGCGTAGCCCGACCGCCTCCGCGGGCTGACGCCGGCTCGCCGCGCGCCGTGCGCCGCGCGTGCCGGCGACCGCCCCTCCCAATCGCAGGCCTGTCTCCGGCCCGTTCCCCCTCCCCGTCTCAACGCTCATGAGCGCTTCTCGCCTCCTTGCCCTCCGTGGTGCATCCCCGCATGATGGCTCTGCCGGCTCGAACAGATGTCGAGATTCCGTGATTTCTGCTCAATGCCGTGCATCATGCACTTAAGTCGGCCGTAAAGTCAAGCGTGGCGCGAAGATTCGTCGGACTCGCCGCGGCGGCGGCTCGCGCAGCACTCCGCTCAGAGCTCATCGAGTCCACCGGTCGGCCCAATGATCGCAGCGCCGCCGCCTCGGCCGCAACGTGTCAGGAGTGGCCATCGAGTCGGTCCGCAGCAAGTCTGCGCGAAAGACCCGCCTCGAGCCCCCAGCGACCCGAATGCCGTGCGGGACGGCTTGCGCTAAAGCGAGAGTTCGGTGAGGAGCGTGCCTGCGCATGCGACCTGGCCCCACGAGAGAGCCCCGCCAGACGAGCCACCTGAGCCCCGGAGACCGGCGGGGGGGACTGCCAGCCTTACGATCCGTATCGGGCCCGGCCACACCGTCACGCCGACGTCACGCCGATTCCGTGCGGCGGAGCACCGCGATCGGCTGCAGACCGCGCGTGCAGACGCGACCGGGCCGCTTCCATCCCTGGAGCGGCCCGGTCATAGGTTCAGATCCATCTACTTCGCACATCCGTCACGACCGTTGGCGCAGCCTCGCGCCGGCGGCCGGACCTAGAACGCTATTGTTGCCGCGCCTTCCTGGGCGATTTTCAAGACGTTCTGACCTTTACCTGTCCCGGTGGGCAGGTCGAGGTAGTCGGAGCTTCTCTGCAGTTCCTGCCCCGGAGTGCTCACCTCATATCCGAGATAGTCAAAAGCGGTCCGCGCCTCTTTTTCGTTGGTACCCGGGTACTTGCTGTATTTGTTGAACGACAGATCGTAGGTGAAGCCACAGATCGTGTAGTTTTCCTGTTTCAGCGAACTGTTCACTTCATTCCACAGTTCCGACGTCGTCGGCGGCGGGAATTTCTTTTTGCCGTTGGTGTAGACCGTGTTTGCACAATTGGCGTTCGTCGGAGTTGTCGACGTCTCCGCGTCCGTGGACGGGTCGGCGTACGTTTCTTTGCCGTTTTCGATCTCGGCCCAGAAGGTCGACGTTTCCTTACCACCCGCGGCGGGTGTGAATGCTGCGACACGCGCGTCGGCGAGGTTTGCGTAGCCGATCGTGCCAGGAGTCGTCCCGACCTTGGTCACAACACCGCTCCCTTTGGCGACCTTTTCGAGTCTTACGGCTTCGTTAGGCCACAGGATGTTCGGGTTTTCTTCGGCCAGGTCATTCCACGTTTTCGTGCCATCGACTGGTTTTTTGTTCTTGAGGAACAGGTACTTCTTGAACGTCGCGGTCGTCCCCGAGCCGTCGGCACGCACGATGCGCGTGATCTGAACGGCCGGTTTGCCTTTTTCTGCTTTGTTCAGGATCGGGCAGCCGGCGCCGAGGAATTTGTCGCCACCGTCTTTGATTTTCGACCATTCGCTGGTTTTTCCGTTGAAGATGTTCTCGAGCGTCGCGTTCTTCAGGACGAGACGTCCCGGCGAAGCCGTGCTTGTGGCGGTGCAGCCCGCGGGCAGGTGGACCAGGATCGCCACTGCTGCCTGCAGCACGGGGATCGTCTGCAGTGTTTCGGGAGCAGTGCGTCCCGAGCCTTCCTCGATTTCTTTTTTCTGGGTCGCGTTCGGCGGCTGGTCGGTGCCTACGTATGCGTTGGTGGGCCCGTATTCGCCCGTTCCAGCGTTCGCGCCCCACGACTTGAGTCCGGTCCCGCTCCCCGAAGGGTTGTAAGGACCTACTTTTCCCGGTCCGCCAGGACAAATGCTTCCGTTGAACTGGGGAATCCACAGACCCTGGGCATGCGTCTGCAGCGACGAGCCCTGGCCCTTGATTTCTTCTCCCTGGCATTTTTCGATCGAAAAAGCGTTCGCCGCACCAGGTGCAGCGACGGCGACCAGAGCGGCCACCGAGACGACACACACCGCTAGGCGGCGTATGGAAAAGAGATGCATTAGACAGCTACCTCCATGAATTAGCTGAGTCCGTTCCCGGACGCGGGAGCTCGGAGCCCCGCATCAACAGGCTTCCAGTCGCAGACCGCCTGGGCGTTACGCAGCTGTTCCTAGCTTGTTACGATTCTGCGGGCTCACGTCGGGTGCGGCCCGCGGCAGCTCACCGCCGAGGGCAGGCGGCCTCACACGTAGGCGGGACTCACGCGGTCGGCGCGGGTCCCTGGTCGGCGCGGGCGTCCCTATCACGGCACGATCAGTGTTTGCCGGACTTCTTGGCGGGGCGGAGCGTGAGAGTCACCTGGGTCGTATGCGCGCCGCCCGCAGGGTCGTGGGCTACCACAGTGGCTCGCGCCCGTAGCAGGTGCATGCGCGCGAACAGCGCGCGACCCTTGGACGAAAGATGAACAGTGACCGCCTTGACCTTACCCCCGGCGACACTGAAGGAGCCGACGCCGAGCGTAAGGATCGCCTTTTTCTTCTTGCCTGCCGCAGCACTGACCGCTGTCAGGGTGCGCAACGTGATGCTGCCCGTGCAGGTCGACTCCCCCACCGGACAGCTCACCTTCAGGACGAGCGCCCCGGAGGAGTTGACCAACGCCGAGGACCCGGCGAGCGTCGCGTTGGGCACGGGCTTGGTCTGCACGCTGGGCAACACGCCCTGGCCCGGCGGCGGGGCGCCCAACGAGGGCGTCGAGGAAGGACTTGAAGTCGGGCTCGGCGAGGGCGACGATTTCGGCGCGTTGACCGTCAGCGTTGCCGGCGAGCTCGTGACCGAGCCCGCCCTATTCGTGAACTTGGCGCGGTACTCGTAGCCGTTCTGACCAGTCGACGTGCTGCCAATCGTCAGGGTCGTCGACGCATTGCCCGAATCCGCGGTGTCAGCGGACCAGCTGCCTCCGCCGTTGGGCGACACTTCCCACTGCGCAGCCGGGGCAGGCACCCCTGAGGCCGTGGCCGTGAAGCTCGCCGACTGGCCGGCGGTGACGGTCGCCCCCGCAGGTTGGCCCGTTACTGTCGGTGCTTTCGCGGCCAACACAGTCAGCGTCGCCGCGGTGCTGGTGACGCTGCCCGAGCCATTGGTGAACTTGGCCCGGTACTGGCGCCCGCTCTGAGCGAGCGTCGTGCTCGCCACGCTAAGCGTGGTCGACGTGTTGCCCGCGTCACTCGCGTCGTTGGTCCACGTCGTACCTCCGTCCGTGGAAACTTCCCATTGCGTGGTCAGGGACGAGCCGGTGGCGGTGGCCGTGAAGGTCGCCGTTTCGCCTTCAGCCACGCTTTTGTTCACGGGCTGGCTTTTGATGGCCGGGGCGGTCCCTGTCACGCGCACTTTCATGCTGACGACGACCTGCGGGGTCGCAAGATCGTCGGTTTGGATTGTCTCGGTCACCGTATAGTCTCCGACTTCGCTGAAAGCGTGCGAGAGTTTCGGCGTCAGCAATTCGTCTGTCGTCACCGTGACCGGCGCTTCTTCCTTTTTCGAGGTTTCGTTTACGAAGCTCCATTGCGAGGACAGCGCATCGGCTTGCAGAAGAAACGACGAGAACGTCACGAGCGCTCCGGCCTTGACTTCAGGGGTCGGTTCCCTCAGCACGGTTCCGTTCACTTCTGCGCTCAGGCCGGAGTCGCTGGCCGGCGCACATCCGCCTTTGCCCTGTTCTGCGCCTTCGCCGAACTCGAGCACGGCCGGCAGCTTGACGGGGAAGGGAAGCGGTTCGACTTCGGGCGGTTCGCTTCCCGGGACGTTCTGGAGGAGGTATTCCGGTGACAGCACGAACACCTTTGCTTCTTTGCCAGCCGCGACTTGAGCCTGCGGGAAAGAGTAGATGTACGGTTCGAGGACGCACTTGTCGGGCGCTTCGGTCCCTTCCTGGCCGCCCGTCCAACCGAGCTCGGAGCCGTCTTTGCCCGAGAGCTCGAGAACGCCGGCGTGCCCTTCGAAGATGTGGTTGTGGCTTTTCAGTTCCTTCCCGACTTCGGCCGTTCCGTAGATCGTGCCTTCCGGTTCGACGCCCGTCGACAAAGCGCCTCCGAAGGGCGAATGTTCCACGGGACCGACTACACCGTTTTCACTGGGATAGGTGTGAAATATGGAAGGTGGAGTGTTTTTTTCGGCTTCGAAATCGTAAGGGATCTGAATCAGGCCCCGCTGTTCGCCATTGATGTAGAGGTGCGCCTTGCCGACTTCTTTGGAGACGACCACGATCGGCGAGTCGACGGCGCCGGCCTTGAGGAAGTCCGTCTTGTCGACGTATCGCGGCCCGAGCGCTCCGCCTTCCTTGATCCGCTGCAGCACGTAGTGATCGCTCGGGTTGGTCAGTTCGTCGTGAGCCGCACCGCCTTCGTCGGCGTGGGCCAGGATGACGACGTCGCCGCTCAGCGGATCGGCGGTGATCCCGGCCGGTTCGAGCAGGGCCTTTCCAGGAGTTTCCGACTGCGTTTCCATGTCGGTCTGGCTCGTCGCCGTGAGGGTTTCGCCGCTCGCTTTGGTTGAGAAGGCATAGAGCTTGGACGCCGCCGAGATGCTCCTGCCTTGCGCATTGCCGCTATCGATTTTCAAGTGCAGCTGGCGTAGGTTGACCGTAAGCAGGTAGACGTGTTCGTGGCTCACCGCTAGCCCCTCGATCGTCGGCTGTTGAGCTCCCAGCTGCCTGGTTTCGGGGAGCACCTCGGTGAACGTGGTCTCTGCGCTGAACGCGTATTTGCCGCTTTTTGCGACGAACTTCTGCAGACGAAGATGGCGTGTGATCGGGCCGGACCGTTCAAAGCAATTCTTGCTTTCCGCCGGCACTTCTTCAACGACTCCTTCAGGATGCTGCGCCGCCGGGCATTCTTCTTCTTTTTCGTCGTAGGGGATAGACAGCTGCTGCTGGGTGGCTTCTTCCGGTTCGTCCGCGACGTAAACGCTGTTGTCCGTCGTATCGACCCCGACTGCGCGAGTGCGTTCATCGGCGAGCTGGCCGGGTTTCGGCGTGCCACCCGTGCCCGAGCCGAACCTCGTCAGCTCGCCGTATTCCGCGCGAGCTCCCGCCGCCAATACGCCCAGCACGACGATGGCCGCCGTCAGAAAGGCTGTAACTGCGGCTGGGAATCTCACGCTGACTGCTCGGAAGTAGGGCATCGGCTCCGCTCGGCTCGGGGTCATCACTGAAACGGAGTCGACCCGATCGCCGCCCGCGACAGCTCGTCGCGGCCTCGGGTCGGGTCAACCCGTCACTCGGTCACTGCTTGCGCACCGAGACTCCGGCGCTAAACAGCGAGGATGCCGGTCGCAGCCGTGGATCTTGTTGCGAACCAGTGAATGGACCTTGGGGCTACCGTTGGGGGCAAAGTCTGCGCCTCGGTGATCGAAGCGGCCCGGCGATCTGATACCCACACGCGCCGGCTCCGCGGCTTTAGATCCAGCCTTCACCACGGTCGTCTCCTCCGGGCGTTTGCGCGCTCCGTGCGCATGGCTGTGAGCGTTGCGGGGGCGACCTGAGCTGCTCGCCGTCCCCCCCGTGGCCGTCGTCGCACGCCGGCGCCGGCGAACGCCGCGAGGACGACGATGCCCAGCAGGTAGGCGGGCGATGGCTCGTGTTCAGACGAACGATAGGCGACAGCCTTGTTGCTGACCGACTCAGGCGCCTCCTCGTGCTCTTCTTCGCGTTCGGCTGCCTCGACCGGCGAGGTGACCGACGAGGCGCCGGTCGGAGGCGTTGGACGCGCCGGGGTCGGGACCGGCAGGGGGACAAACGCCAGGACCGGCGGTGAGAGCGCCGTCGGCAGCAAGAAGGGCGCCGGCACGGGCGGGGCAGCGACAGCCGCCGGGGGCGCCGGCACGGGCGGTGCGGCGGGAGCCGCCGGGGCCGGCGGGACGGGGACGGGGGTCGGGGTCGCGGCGGGCGCTGGACCGGCCGGTGCGGGGGCCGGGGCAGGAGCGGGCGGCGGCACCGGGGAGGCCGCCGACTGCTGGGCGGGGAGTTCCTTCAGCGGCTGGGTCCCGCACGGCCGACGTACGCTCCCCGCCTGCACGGTGACGGTGAGCGAGGCCGAGAAACCCCCTGCTGTGATCGTCACAACGGTGGAGCCTGCGTTGTACGCGCAGAACAGTCCCGATAGCGAGTCGTGTATCGGCTTTTCGTTTGGACCGAGCAGAACCGCCCGCCGGTCGGGAGATGCGAGGTTGGGTTCGACGAAGTCGCCGATGTCCGGGCGCGAGGAGCTGAAGCTGTATTCGGGGAGAATGGCGCTCGCGCACGCGGCTCCCACGCAATTTGCGGGGATCGGGATGTAGGGCGAGCTTTCCAGGTTCTGCTCGGACTGGCGCGCGGACAGCCCACCTGCGCGCGGCCGACGTGCCAGCGCTTCGAAGCGAGCGGCTTGACTGCGGTGCAGCAGCACCCCGTCTTGGGCTTCCAGAGCCAGTTCGCCGATGTTCGGGATCAGATGCACGGTCACGGGGGCGACGTTCGTGGCAGGGCTGCGCCCCGCCGTTTCAACCTGACCGAGGAGAAAGCCGCTGTGGCTGGTGAAGCTCTGGCTTTCCGGTGCGGTGATGTGACCGAGCGTGCCAGAGCCGAACGTCGGAATCGAGCGGCCTTCAAGACTCAGCGACTGGCTTACGTTGTGTTCCGGCGAGTCATAGAAGTATGCCGAGGCCCACGGCGAGCCTTTCTCCCCCAGCAGCGTTTCGGCAACTTCGCGCGCTCCTTTGTCGTTGGCTGCGATCTGGGCGTTGAGGTCGGCGTTGCCCGCGACGATCGCCGGCTCGCCGCTGGCCTGAGCTTCGCGCAGCTCGCTGGCCAGCCACGCGAGCTGGGCGGGCGTGACTTCACCACTGCTGTCGTCCAGCATCACAACGCGCACGCGACCTCCCGAGCCATCGGAGTCAAACGCGTAGTAAGCCGTCTCAGGTTCCGCGGTGCACGGTCCCCCGGCGAACGGGAAGCGAGCGAAGACCTGCTCGAAGGAGCACTCGCCGCCTTCGCCTCCGGTCAAGTCCGTGGGAGTCGCGACTGCGTAGGCCGACAGCGAGCTCGCACCCAAGAGCGACGAGTAGCGCGCGAGCTCGCGCCCGTACGGGACTGGGATGCTGCCGTGGCCCTGGCCGGTCGTCAGGCGCGGGCCGGTGTACAGAAACGCCCTCACCCCGGAGATGTTCGTTGCGTGGGCCAGCGCAGTCGTCAGCCAGGTGTCCGGGCCAACTCCGGCGTTGGCGCGGTCAGCGCACGGAGCCGCGCATTGTGCCCCCCCGCCGATCGCGAATGTCGCCATCGTCGAGTTGGTCGGCACGGGGGCCGAGGCGAAACCCGGCGGAGCAACGCCGTCGGCCGGATAGCGCTCCACGTCTGCGGTGTCGCGTCTGCTTTCTCCGGGGCGGCCGATCGTGCCGCCGACCGCCCACCCCTGCGTGCCGGTGGGATCGATCAGCACCGCCCCAACCGGATCTGGCTGGTATACGGAATCGAACAATTTGTATTCGCCGAACGGATCGCGGACGTCGGGATTGTGATCGTGCTGCTCGTCGCTCCACCCCACCTGGGTCTGTCGCATCAGATAGCCGGTCCCTTCTTCCAACTGCAGCGGGTAGCCTTCGATCAGGTTCGGCGGAAGACCAGCCGGCGCGGGCGCCTTGCTGTCGATCGCCAGCGTGTTCGGGATTCCTCCTGAAGCGACGACACGCAGCGCACCGCCTTCGCGAAACAAGGCCAGCGAACCGGGCGCCTCGACACCGGGATAGGGAACGGGAGGCGGCAACCAAGGCGCTCCCTGCGCACCGCGCTCGAGGATGAACGGGTCGGTGGCGCCGTTGCCCCCCGTCGAGACCGCCGCGCCGCCGTCGGCGAGCCCGGCGACGGTCCAGGGGACATGGCTGCCGAGCGCCGTTGCGGCATTCGCGTCTATGCGCCAGCCCGATCCGTCGTTGATCAGCAGGCCGCCGCTGTAGACCGTGTTGAAACCGAGGGAGCTGCCGGTCGTGTGGGGGATGCGGTAGGCGACGACGGCTTGGGAGCCGGCGAAGGCGATCGACGTGAAGCTGGCCCCCGCGAGTTCCGTAGGCAGCGCTTCCTGAGTCCAGCTCTTGCCGTAGCGCAGCAGCACCCCCTGCTGTCCGATCGCGTAACCGCGGCTCGGGTTGGCCGGATCGAAAGCGATCCCGAGCAGATCGCCGCGAAAGTTGATCGGCGTCGCGGGATCGCGTTCCCACAAGCCCGTCTCTCCTCGCCAGAGCCACATCTCCCCTTCCTGACCGACCGCGTAAGCCCTGGTGGAGGTGGGCCAAGCGACGGCGCGAAGATGTGGTCTTTCGGCTCGGCCACCGGCGCTGAGCAGGCTTTCCGGCTGCCAACCCTCGCCCGGGATGAAGCGCGCAACCTCGCCCACGTCGCCGACTGCCAGGGCCTGACTGGTTAGCGCTCCGACCGGCGCGTGTGGCTGCGCCGCGATCGCCGCCAGAGCGTGGCGGAACGGAACCGGATAGGACGTGAGACGATTTGCGGCGGGGTTGCCCGTCACGTGGACGGGCAGGAGCTGATTGCCGAGCCAGCCCTCACGAGGATTGGAGTACGCGGCTCCGTAGGTTCCACCGACGTCGCTGGATTCGGAGGCGCCGAGCGCGAGCACGCGAGTGAACGTTTCGCCTTCCAGACGCAGGCTCACGCCTTCGCCGAGACCTGTGATCACCCGCTGGCCGAACCCGCCCGGGGTATTCGGGTCCGCCCAGGCGATGCTGCGCCCGTGCCCGTTCGACAGCGATTCAGGCAGCGGATGTGTGCAGGCTTCTCCCGGAGGCCCGGTGAAATTGCACCAGCTGGCCTGCAGTTCGCCGCTGAGACCTTCGCCTCCGGGCTTGAAATACATCGTCACCGGTACGCCGCCAGCGGCATCGGTGCGTTCGCCGTCGATCCAGACCCCGCTCCCGGTGACCGTCAGCGTCTGGCTCTGCACGGCGTTGGGCGCTCCGGGAACGGCAAATGGCGCGCCCGGTTGCCCGGGATGAGGATCGGGTACGGTTAGGGCTCCAGCGGGTTTGCCCCCCGGCACCACCGTGACCGGCTGCCAGCTCCCCCCGCCTTTCCCGCCAGCTCCGGGCGTACGGCGAAACAGCGAGACGTCGCTGGAGCCGGCCGACAGCTGGGCCAGCAGCCACGCGTCGCTGGGTGAGCTGGCTCCGATCGCGAGGACGCGAAAGACTTCGGGAGCTTCGATCGGCTCGCGCGTCCATTCCTTGAGCGCACCGTCCCAGTGGAGAACGCCAGTCTCGGTCCCACCCGAGCCCCTGTTCACCGGGACCACCAGGGCACCGGCGTGTTGACCTTCGTCCAGCGGCGCCACCAGCGGAGCGCGATGTTCGCCGAACAACGCCAGTTCGGGCTGGGCAGGTTCGGGCTTGCGCAGTTCCTGGGGGACGGGATCGGTGGCCTGGAACGCGCCGCCTGGGTCACGCACGAGAACGACTTCCTGGCGCGCCGAACCCGCTTCGCCCTGCGGTGCGCTTCCCACCAAGACGCCGGCCCCAGACGGCGTCAACTGTCCGGCGAGCTTGTTTTCGTCGGGCTTGAATTCGTGCAGAGGCTGACCTTTGGCGTCCAAGGGCCCAGGGGCGACCGACCAGCCACTTTCCGACGTGAAGCGGACGATCGCCCACTCCGGGCTCGTCGGCGGGCCGACTTGACCGATACCCCAGGTCTCATTGCCGCCCTCGAGCGGGGATGACCCCATCAGGTAGACGCCGCGAGCCGGCACCGACGCATCCGTCTGCACAGAGGGTTCCCCTTCCACGCCCCCCTGTCCGGCTGCGGCGGTGGATCCGCTCGTGGGGAGCGCCCGCCCGCTCAGCGTGATCGCGCAGGCGATCGCCGCCACGGCCACACACGCGCCAAGAGGCCACCTGCGGCCCAGACGCCGCCTCGCCGATTCCGATGAGCGGCTCAACCGAGCGGTCCAAAGCCGCTGAGGCCCGGGGTGCGCGGCAGCTCCACGAAACCGGTTCCCACTGTGGTGTTGCCCGCTCCCTGCAGCGACGTGGTCGGAAGGGGGGCGAGGGCGTGGCTTTGCAGATCGAGCTTCGTCGGCCAGCGGCGCGGGTCCAGACGCAGCGACAGCTTGCGATCGCCTGCCGCCAAGACGCGCGTGGGCGTGCTCGCGACGACGCTCTTGCGGCGCTTTGCCACCAGGCGAACGCGCGCCTTCACGGCCAAGTGAAAACTGAGCTCGAGCGTGGTGCGGTGGACCAGGCGGACGTGGAGTTTGGAGAGAAGCGCCACCTTGACGCCCGCTTCCGGGGGGGGCTGCACGGTGGCGAGCAGCGAGCTCAGCGAGCTCGAGGCTTCTCCGAGCAGACCCGAGTCGTCTGGCGGGGGGGCATCCGGCACCACCTTCGGGACGCCTTCATCGGCGGGGCGAAAGGTGATCAGGCTCGAGAAAGCCGGGTCTTCGTTCTTCGCCAACTGTCTTTCGCCTTCGCTGGCAAGATGGTAAAGCCAGCCCTGAGTGGTCGCCATCCAGCAATCATGGGCGGCCGGGCAGACCAGCTTCGCCGCGGCGCCCTTTGGCCCGAATCCCGCCGCGGCTTCGCCGGCCGACGGCAGCGACTGGACTGCGGAGCTTTCGCCCGTGCCGGAGATCTGCGTGAGCTGGGCACCCGCCGTGGGGCTCTGCTGAGCGGCTTCGGAGCGACCCTCGAGCGCCATCCATGCCTGGTTTGTGGCGGGTTCGGCGGCGATCGAGTTGACGACATCTTCGGGAAAACGGGCTGCCCCACTCGGCTGGCTCTGCGGCCCGATCAGCTGGCTCCAGCCGCCTTCGACCTCTCGCACGACCGTGACCTGCCCGGGGGCCGAGTGTTCCGGCGTGGCCTGAGGCCCCGCGGCGCCCCACAGCGAGCGTTCGTCAGAGGACAGATGCAGGAAGTCAAGCGCCGTCGGAAACTCTTCCAGCCCGCCGCTCGGTCCGTACAGGGGAAGTTCACGGATCCCTTCGAATTGCGGTGCCACCCCTTCCGGGTTGATCAGGCGCAGCGCGGGCGGTTCGGGCGTCGCGCCGCGATCTCTGGAGGACAGCCTGACGCTCTCGTAGAGGCGCCCTTGCGAGGAGCGCATGTCCATCGCCGCATGAGCTTCTTCGGGATACGCTTCGGCCGCCACCGAGTTGCCGTTCCAGTGGAGCTGGAACGTTCCCGGGTTGAGCTGTTCGGGAAGCGGGTCCCCCGCGAACCAGCAGTCCTTTTCGCCGAGGCAGCCGGCCGCGTGCATCGCCTGATAGGAGCTCGCTTGAAAGGCGAGCGAGGCGTAGGAGGCTTCAACCTTGCCTCCCTTGAAATGGCAGAGCGTGTTGTCGGCCAGCGGCGGAAGGATGCCTTCAGCGCCGGCCTGGCCGGGCCGGCCGTCCGAGACGGTCCAGAAGTCATCCGCAGCGGCCCACGCGATGCGCCCGTCGGTCGCGCCACAGACCGTGGCGAGCTCGCGCCAGGCGACGCCGTCGTATGTCCAGATCCCGGCCGGGATCGTGGGCGGATTGCCGGCTGTGATCAGAAGCCCACGATTCGGGCCCCAAAACTCGATATCGCCGATTTTGCCCAGACCGACGGGCAACGCGGCGCCTTCGACCCCCGCCGGCGGCGCCGGCGGTGACGGCTGTTCAAGGCGCCAAGTCGCCCCGCCTTCGGCTTCCAGGCCTTCGGCAGAGCCGACGGCCGGCGCGGCGATCAACACCACGAGCGCAAGGACGAGCGCCGCGGCCGATATGAACGAGCGCGAGCGCGTCACCGCGCGCCTGCCTTGCGTGAGGGGTGCCTAAGCGCCGCGTGCTTTTTGCGCAGCTTGCCAACGAACGTCACACCGAGGACCTGCTGCAATCGCGGATGCCCGGACGCGGCGAACCCGAGCGTCACCGTCGCGGAGAGGCCGCCGCGCTGCGCCGCTAGCGGTCGATAGGTCCGCGCCGGCGTCAGCGAAAGGATCACGAGCTCCCCGCCGCTCGCCCCGCTGGTCCGCTTCGCGCTGGCGATCCTGCGAATCGCCAATGTGCCGTGAGTGCGCGAGGTCGAATGTCCGTGCGCGCGCCGTCTCGCACGTATTCGCACGGGGCTCGTCGCGGACGCACTCAGTTGCCCTGCGCCGGGAACCTGCACGTACAGCAGAACGCTGCCGTTCCTTTGCGAGACCGCGGTCACACCAAGGGCCCAGGCGGGTCGCAGCGACGGATGCGGCGGCGGGCTGGACACATACGTTTCAGTCGGCGTAAAGCCGAACACGGTGCGCTGGACGACGAAGGCGTCGCTTGCACCATTGCCATCGCCAAAGGCGAGGTTGTCCGCGCTGGAGGAGAACGCCAGCGTGTTGCCGTCGGCGGAGAACGAGGGCGAAAAGGATCCTTCCTGCGGTTTTTTGTAGGGGTCTTCTCCGGTCGACACTTCTACGTGCGGTTGTTCGGCCGCCTCGGATTCACCATGAAAGCCGTGCGTCACGCGTGTGAGCGTGTCGTTGGCGAGGTCGACCACGAACATTTCGGCCATGCCGGGTGCCCCTGCCGGTGCGCTGACGTAGGTCGGAGAGCCGAGCGGAAACACGGTGCGCTGGGTCGAGAAGGCTACGCGCGTGCCGTCGGCTGAGATCCCCAGGTCGACGATCGGCGCGGTCCGCGCCGTTTCGTTCGCCACGCCGCCGGCGACCTCCGTCAGTCGCCGCAACGATTGCAGGCGAGAGAGACCGTCACTCATGTCCGCGAGGTATAGGTCATCGGTGCTTTCTTCAACCGATGCGAATGCTTCGCCGCCCGGTAGGTACTGGGCATTTGCCAAGAACACGACCTTTCGTCCGTCCGCGCTCAGCCGCGGCAGATAGTCGGCGGTTCCCGGTTCGCGCCGCCAAGGCCCTCGCGGCAGCCCTTCGGATCCGGTGATCGCGAAAGGGCCCTGACAAGGGTCGGCAAGCGACCCCACCTGCGAGACCTGCGTCTCGCCGCTGGCCGCGCAACCGGGGGCGCCGGGATCGGCGCCACCGGTCACGCGGCGCGTCGGAGCTTGCGAGCCATCGGCGATGCGCCGCCACAACGGCTCGATGTAGCTGGCCGACTGGGCGAAGTCGTGTGAGAGCGACGGCGCCTGCTTGGCGACCTCCTGGCCCATCCATGTGACCGTCGAGCCGTCGGCGCTGAGGGAAGCCCCGACGGCGCTTCGTGGAAATGGCGCCGATTCCGAGCGCAGTTCCGAGAGGAAGGGAAAGCTCGGTACGCCCGGCGTCCCTGGATAGACCGCACCGTAAGTCTGCCCCCCCAGTTCCGCTGCCGGCACCGGCTTGTCCAGTCCGGTCGCTTCGTCGACCGCCGGCCTACCCGTCGTCGGGTCGTATTCGACGCTGACCAGTTCGGTGCGTTGCGTGTCCAGATTGCGCACGGCGACCTGCAGCGCAGGGGTTTCAGGGGTTTCGGGCGCCGCCGGCGCCCGCGCGGGCACCAGGTCTGAGACCGCCGTGGTGACGAACGCGACGCGACGTCCATCGGCGCTCAACGCAAAGCGGCCACTGGCCTGCGAGCCATAGCGCCCGGGACTGCTCGTCTGGTAGGTGAGTCCCGCCGACGAGCCGTCGGCGGCAGATGCGAGCGTGAAGGCCCCCGCGGGCGCGGGACCCGACGCAGTGACCGATCGATCGCAGCCGGGGACCGGCGATTCGCCGCCGCATCCGTATGTGGGGACAGCCATGTCGCGCACATATACGTCCGGATCAGCGTTCGTGTCGTGTGCGGGGTCCAGCGCGGCGGTCGTCGTGAAGCTCACATAGCGACCGTCCTTGCTGATCGAGGGGAGCTCGGCATCGGCCGCGCTGAGCGCCGCGTTGCCGGCGTCTTGCACCGCGACGGGCTGCACTTCGCCTGTCTGAAGGTCGCGCCGCCACACGCCCAGCGCTCCCCCGAAGGACCCGTCGAAGGCCACGTAGCGCCCGTCGGCTGAAATCGCCGGGTCGCGCGCGAGGTCAGCCTGCTGGGTGCGGCTGGTCGAGACGAGTGCGATTGGCCCGAACACGTCGCCCTCGGCCGGGACGGCCGAGGGACCCAGCGCGAGGGCGCAGGCGAGCGCGACGAAGAGCACAGCGAAGGGTCTCATCGGACGCTCACCAGCCGCCGCACGATCCTCGCATTGCCGACTTTGTCGCGCACGTGGACGACCAGCAGGAACACGCCCCCGTGTGCGTAGCTGTGGCGGTAGCGGCTACGTCCACCGGCGCTGTGCCCGTCGCCGAAGCTGACGCTCACCGCGCTGGCGTTTACTCCGGAAAAGCGGTCGCGAACTCGGACGCTGAGGGCGTGCGCGCCGGACGCTCGCGCGGTCGCGACGGTCGGCGGCTGGCCGTCGACGCGCAGGGTCGCCGGTGCGCCGAGCGTGGACTGTCCGAAGATGTCGGTGGCGAGTACTTGAACCGTGTGGCGCCCATCGCCCAGGCCTCGTGGATCCAACCTCGCCTGCAAGGCGCCAGCCACCGGCGCGAGCGCTCGACCGTCGAGCACGAGCCGGTAGCCCAGAGGTCCATTCGCACTCTGCGCCGCTACCCAGGAGACGACCGCTTGAGAAGGTTTCAGCCATCCGTTGGGCGCGCTGAGGGCAAAGTGCTTGGCGGGGGCCGTCACGGAAACCGCGACGATCGCCGCATTGCCGATCGGCCCCTGCTGAAAGCCCACGATCCCGTCACCGAGGCCCGAGCGACCGACCGACAGTTCGCCGACAGGGCCACCGGCGCCACCGCTGGCGAGCGCTGTCTGCACGGCGCCTTCGGGAAAGTCCTCGCGGATCGCCAAGGCGGAGTTTCCGCCGGCGTCGGCACTCGTCCAGGCCGAGATCCCGCCGCCGGCCTGGTTCATCACGCTCACCGACGCCGCGCTCGAGCCGGCGAACGGTGGACCGAGCGACAGAGTCCCGGAGAGGCCGAGGTCGTTGCCCTGAATCACGCGCGGGGTCCCGTTGTTGTCATACAGCAGCCGCAGATCCTGCTTTTCGTCGATGTCGATGCTCGGCGCGGCGATCGTGGGGCCCGAAACAGCCGAGTCCACCACGCTCGCGCCGACGAAGCGCGAGCCATCGCCGGATTCTCCGTCGGGCAGCGTGTTCAGGAAGATGCGAGCTCCCGGCAGCGGCGAGCCGGGGCCGGCCACCTGGCGGTAGGCGACCTCGCCCTGGCCCAGTCGGGAGATCGCAACGGTCGGCGAGTCGGCGTCGTCGCCGATCGGCGACCCCGAGAAGGTCGAGGCACTGACGGGGAGGACGTAGTCGAGGCTTTGCGAGAACAGGCGTCGGGCCCACAGGCGCGCCACGCCGTCGATGTCCGGCTCCTGCCAGACAACGAGCCCATTGCCGGTCGGTCCAATCGCAATCTGTGGAGCGTTGGCCGCCGTGGGGGGCCGCATCGACACACCCGGGTTGCGGTTGATCGACCCCAGCTTCGACCAGCGCGCGCCGTCGAAGTGCGCGACGCGAACCTGCTCGACCACGTCTCCCGGCCGCAGCAGGGGAACATTCTGTTCACCCGGCTTGCCGTTGACGACGCGGTACACGACGTCCGCCCGACCGGTCGAGCTCATCGCCAGGTCTGGACTCGTGCCGGTTCCGTCTTCGATATTCGGATCGACGAGGATCGCCGGGCCGAAGCTCGCCGAACCCGGCCCAAGCGTCGCGCCGAGCAGCTCGTCGACCGGCCGTTCGTTCTCGGTGGCGAACGGGGTGGCCCACACGACGACCAGCTCGCCGCCGCTCGCGGCGCCGATGCGCGGCCAGCTGGCCGCGAAGGGCTGACCCCCATCCACGCGCAACGGCGCCAGCCAATGACCTTCCAAGTAGCGCGAGACGAACACATGTGCGACGCCTCCGACGCGCTTGAGGAAGACCGCGCCGCCCGTCCCGTCTTCGGCCATCGCAACACCGCCAAAACCGACGATGTCCTCGCCGGGGCCGGCGAGCGTGGTCGCGGGCAGGATCACGGCGCCCGCCCGTCCTGCCTGAAACGCGAGGAGCAGCAGTGCGAGGCCGAGGACGATGCTCGCCTTTCGCCGACGGGAGCTCGCAACCGCCGAAGGTGCTCGTGTGGCGCTCTCAGCGTTCATCGAAAGCCAACATAGACAGCGTCAAGTGAAGATCGAGGAGCTGCGCGTGGCGGTTCACAAAAAGAACACGAGCTCGATGACGGTCAGACAGCCGTCGCACGAGGGTCAGGATTCGGATTTGCCCACGGCGCCCGGGGTCTTGTTGAACGCGCAGCGGAAGTTCTCAGGTTCTCCCACGGGCTCTGAACCGGCAAAGCCGCCGTTCTGCCCGTTGCTGTAAACCGTGACGTACTGCAGCGATTCGGGCAGTGGATCAGCGGGCAGCGGCGTGGGGTTGGCCTGTCCCAGGCGCGGGTTGCCGGTCGCTCCTTCGCTCACCCCCTCCGAGCCCGCAGCCGCGGACCCTGCTTCAGTGGTGACAAGCGTGGAGGACATCTCACGCTGGTCTTTCAATCCACGACTGGGATCGAGCGGAATCGTCGCCGTCAGCTGGGAGTCGTGAATCGTCGACTCGAGCTTCACTCGACCGGCGGCGCCGAGCAGCTGGGCTGCCGTCGGGAGCCACCCGCCTTCGCCGACGCAGGCCTTGGTCGCGAACAGGTAGTTGTTCTTCCCGGCCT
This sequence comes from uncultured Solirubrobacteraceae bacterium, assembly GCA_963706615.1. Lineage (GTDB taxonomy): Bacteria > Actinomycetota > Thermoleophilia > Solirubrobacterales > Solirubrobacteraceae > Palsa-744. Next base: position 869,947 of record OY970163.1, read on the forward strand.
GCGCATTGCTGACCGGATAGGGAGCGGTGTCCAGGCACCAGCTACCCAGATCCACGGTCGCCGGCGGGCAGGTGCCCGAGATCTGCGTCGCCGTCTTCCCTTCCAATCGGCTGGCATTTTTCACCGTCGGGATCGCCGCGGCAGGAAATTTTCGGTTCTGGCCGAGCAGCAGCAACCCCCCCGCCCTCGGCTTGCTGCTCACCGGGTGTCCGGCGACAGCGCTCACGACTGCATGGCGCGCAGCGTCGGCCAAGCCTGTAGTCGAAAAGACGAGCGCGACGAGCGCGACGATCAGTGCGGGCGACGGCCGCGTGCGCCTCGTCCGCCGCGCGCGGGTGTCCGGCGGGATTGCGCTCACGACGCGCTTTTCGAGTCGCGAGCCGTGAAGCGCGGCTGTCCGCTACGCCGCACGCTGCGCAGGTCCTCGAGGGTGTATCCGTGGACGGTCGAAAGGACCGCCTCGAGCGCGACGCCGGAGAGCGTCTCCTGCTCGAGCAGCGCAGCCGCAGTCTCCTCGACGGTGTTCCAGTTGCGATCCAGGATCGTCCCGGCCCGCGCCTCCGCGTCGCCGACGAGACGCTCTATCTCGTTGTCGATCAGGTTCAACGTGTCGGGTCCGACCGAGCCGAGATCCTGCAGCGATGCGCCGAGGAAGACCTCGCCACCCTTCTCGCCGATCGTCACGAGTCCGAGGGCCTCGGACATGCCGAAGGAGGTGACCATGCTGCGCGCCAGCGCCGTGGCGGCGTGCAGATCGTCGTTGATGCTCGTGGACAGGTGACCGAAGGCGATGCGCTCGCCGGCGATGCCGGCGGTGATCACGATCAACTGACTCTGCAGGTCTGCCTCGGTCATGATCGTCTGATCGCGATCGGAGAGCATGTGCGCGGCGGTGCCCAGCTGGCGCCCGCGCGCGACAATCGACAGCTTGCGCGTCGACGCCGTGTGTCCGAGAGCGTCGGTCACGACGGCGTGCGAGGACTCGTGGATCGCGATCAGCCACCTCTCCTCCTCGGTGAGGATGTGCCTCTTCGCGGGACCGGCGACGACGCGGTCGATCGCCTCCTCTAGCGTCGCCTGGTCGATCTGCGCACGACCATCGCGCACGCTCAAGAGAGCGGCCTCGTTGATCACGTTGGCCAGCTCGGCACCGCTGAATCCCGGCGTCTGGCGCGCGACCTCCTCCAGCGATGCGTCGGACGCCATCGGACGCTTGCCACCGTGCAGGCGCAGGATCTCGATGCGACCGTGCACGTCGGGGACGTCCACCACGATCTGGCGATCGAAGCGTCCCGGGCGCAATAGGGCCGGGTCGAGGATGTCGGGCCGGTTGGTGGCGCCCATCACCACGAGGCCGCCGTCCCCGGCAAAGCCGTCCATCTCGACGAGGATCTGGTTGAGCGTCTGCTCGCGCTCGTCGTTGCCCTGCCCGATGCCCGCGCCACGCTTGCGCCCCGCGGCATCGAGCTCATCGATGAAGATGATCGCCGGCGCGGCCTTGCGCGCCTTGCGAAACAGGTCGCGCACGCGCGCCGCCCCAACCCCGACGAGCGACTCCACGAAGTCCGAGCCCGACAGCGAGAAGAACGACGCGTCGGCTTCTCCGGCGACCGCCTTGGCGAGCAGCGTCTTGCCCGTGCCCGGGGGCCCGACCAGCAGCACCCCCTTGGGAGCGGCTGCACCGACGGCCAGATACTTCGAGGGGTCGGCCAGGTAGTCGCGGATCTCGCGCAGCTCGGCGAGGGCCTCCCCCGCTCCAGCCACGTCTGAGAAGGTGATCCGGTCGCTGGAGCCCTTGCCCTTCTTGCGTCCTTTCCCAGTGAACTCGGAGAAGCCGGCGATGCCTCCGGCTGCGCCTTCACCTCCTACGCGCATGAAGAATGAGAACAGACAGACGAGCAGCAGGATCGGGATCAGGAACTGCACGATTATCGCCTTCGTCGGCTTTCCGGATTGCTGATCGATCGAGACCGTCGCGCCTGCGGCCGAGAGTTCGTTGGCGAGCTGCTCGGTCTGCGCGCCCGAGGACGGGTAGGCCGCCCACAGATGCTGCGGGGGGCCGACGGGAACGGCAGCTTCCGCGGTCCCTCCCGTCTTGCTGGCCTTCGGGGTCGTCGTCGTCCCGGCCCCGGTGGTCTGCAGCACTACACGACTGTCGTGATCGAGCAGCGTCGCGCTGGCGACTTCGTGACGCTTGGCGAGTTTTTGCACGGCGCTGAGCGGAACCTGACTGCCCGAGCTGCCCGGCTTGATCTCGCCAAGCAGCGTCGCGAACGCGATGGCCAAGCCGATTGAGGCGATCAGCAAGAAGAGCGACAGCGGATCGCGCAGGATCAGGCGCCGGGTGGCTTGCGCCGTCTCCAGGATCCGCACCAGAACTGGATTGCGTCGGTGGGCCAAGCCGGAGCGCACGGCGGCCGCGCCGGGGGCGCGTCCGTTCGTCGACGTGGGGGGCGACGAGGGCGTCGTGGAAGGTGACGGTGGGGGGGCTTGCGGTTCGTCAGTCATGTCGCACCAGGAGTCATGGAGTTGCGGCCCGATGCGGCCGCCCAGCGGCTCAGCCATCCAACCTCACGGCCAGCCTCACATGCGCTCGGCGGAATTGCAACGTCGTTCACAAAAACGACACATGAGTACGCCATCCCGCGAGGCCGTGTTTACAAAACGAACACAATTTCTCTACATCGCGGCTCCTCGCGACGTTCACAAAAACGAAACACCAGGCGAATCCTCGCTCGACACTCTTGCCTGCGGGAATGGTTCTCGCGCACCCGCATCGATCAGCCAAGCGAGTTGTTACTGCCTCCCGCGTTGCGACAGACACTCGTCGCAACTCGACGACGACCACCAATTGAATGTCCGATCAAAGGAGACACCCACAGTGCGCGCGCACCGAACAATAATCCTCAGCTTGATAGTTACTCTCGCTCTCGCCGTCCCGGCAACGGCGCTGGGCAAGCAACTGATCCTCGGCGGCTCTACGTCGGTGCTGCCGTTGGCCCAGAAGCTGGCGACGGCCTACCACAAGGCGTTTCCGAAGGTCCCGACGCCCAAGGTCGGCGGAGGTCAGTCCGACATCGGCATCAGCGGCGCGGCGAGCGGTCGTTTTGACATCGGCGACTCCTCACGCAACCCGATCCCCGGCGTCGATCCTCACGGCCTGATATTCACGAAGATCGCGCAAGACGGCATCTGTGTCATCACCAGCCCGCAGAACCGCCTCTCAAATCTCTCCCAACAGACCGTCACCGGCATCTTCACGGGTGCCATCCGCGATTGGAGCCAGGTTCCGGGGGCCCAGGTCTCCGGTCCGATCGACCTGTTCGACCGCGACGGCGCTTCCGGTACGCAGGATGCCTTCCAGCACATCTTCCTCGGCGAAACGCTGAAGATCTCCCCGAGCGCAACCGAAGAGACCTCCAACGGGCTCGAGCAGAACGCGGTGCGCAACGACCCGGGCGGTGCTGGAATCGGCTTCGTCTCCTTCGCATACACGGCAGGTGTGAATGCTGTTGGGTATCAGGGCGTGGCCTGCACGCTGCCGAACGCCAAGTCCGGCCAGTACGGCGGCGTGCGCAACTTCTGGATGGTCACCAAAGGCGCGCCCAAGGGCGAAGCGGCGAAGTTCATCGCATGGGTCACGAAGGCCGGCAATAAGACCGTCCGCGCGATCGTCAACTCCAGCTGGATCGCGATTCACTGACCAGTGAGCCTCGCGGCCTGATCGATGCCGCGCCGTAGCGGTCGCACCGAAGACCAACGCACCGAGCGCACGCTCGGTGCGTTGGCGATCGCCGTTCTAGTGCTGATCGGGGCGATGATCGTCACGGTTTTCGTCAACGCCTGGCCCTCGTTCTCCAGCAACGGCCTGAATTGGTTCGGCCCCGGCGGGAACGTCGACACGCAACTGCGCGCAATGCAGGAATCGACGCCGCTGCCCGGGCATGGCATCGCCTACTTCCGCGCTTGGCCGCTGATCTGGGGCACGCTGCTGACGACCGTCCTGGCTGTGGCTCTCGCGCTCACGGCATCGATTCTCGCCGCCGTCTTCCTGACCGAGTTCGCCCCGGCGCCGGTGCGCCGAACGCTCGAGCCGGTGATCAGGCTGCTCGCGGGCGTGCCGTCGGTCGTCTATGGGCTGATCGGGATCCTCGCGCTTGCGCCACTGATCAACCATCACCTGATCAGCACCGGGCGAAAGCAGTCGGTCGCCTACGTCGTTCAGCTCAACGGGGCCGACCTGACGACCGCAACCGTGATCCTCGCCGTGATGATCACGCCGATCATGGTCGCGCTGATCGCCGGGGCGCTCGAGTCCGTGCCGCGGCCGTGGCACGAAGGCTCAGTTGCGCTCGGTGTCAATCACTGGCGCACGATCGTGCGTGTCTCGTTGCGCACGGCGCGCCCGGCGATCGTCGCGGCGACCGTCCTTGCCACCGCACGCGCCCTCGGCGAGGCGATCATGCTCTCAATGGTCTCAGGCGGCCGCGGGTTCGGCGCCAACCCTCTGGACGGGCTGACCTTTCTGTTCGAGCCGGTGCGACCGCTCGCGGCGACGATCGTGCAGCAGTCCGACGGGCTGACGATAGCCCCGCTCGCGCACACGGTCTATGCGATGGCAGCGGTCCTGCTGGTGTCGGCGGCACTGCTCTCATTCGCCGGGTGGGCAGCCAAGCAGCCGCTCAAGCGCTATGGGATTCGCGCGTGATGGAGGCCAGCGGGCTCGTCACGGCACCAACGCCCCCGATCGTCGCACGCCCGGCCCGCCGGAGCAGCGCGTCGTGGCCGCTGATCGATCGCCTCGGCTACTGGCTGTGCTGGGCAGCCGGAATCGCCCTCTGTCTGATCGCACTGGCGATCGTCGTGTTCATGCTGGTCAAGGGCATCGCATATCTGCGCCCAGCGCTGTTCGTGAAGTCTCCCGCGGCCTCTCTGCAGCAGAGTCAGTCCGGCGGCTTTCTCGACCCGCTCGTCGGCACCCTGATCATCACAGCGATCGGCACGCTGATCGCAGCCCCGACGGGCGTTGCGCTCGCCGTGTGGATCTCCGAGTACGGCCGACCGGCGGGACTGGCGCGGGCGGTGGAATCGGCGATCGACGTAATCGCCGGGGTTCCCAGCGTGGTCCTGGCAATCTTCGGGCTGCTCGTCTTCTCCCAGAGCTTTCTCGGCTTCCTCTCCCAGAACGCCGTCAACGGCACGGTCTACGGCCGTTCATTCTTCGCCGCCGGAATCGTCATGGCGATCCTCGCCCTGCCGCTGATCGTCGGCGCCACCCGCGAGGCGCTCGCGCAGGTTCCCGATCGTGTGCGCGAGGCCTCCTATGCCCTCGGCAAGTCGCGCGCGAGCACGATCCGCTGGGTCCTGCTCCCGTCGATCCGTCCGCAGATCGCCGGCGGCATCGCGCTCGGCATGGGGCGCATCATCGGCGACACGGCGATCATCACGATCCTGCTCGGGGTCACGCTGACGACCCAGGGAGTCGGCAGCGTGCCGGTTCTCGGGACGCTGCGAGGAACCGGCTCGACGCTGACCAGCTACGTCTACAACAACTCGCCAGCAGGCGAGGGGAACGCCCCGCAGAAGGCGTACGCGGCGGCGTTCGTGCTGCTGATGGTGGTACTCCTGCTGAACGCGCTCGTGACGCGGCTCACCGGCGGACGCGAGCCAGTCGGGCGGCGCTCAACCGTGCGTCGCATGCTCAAGGCAAGGAGTCCCAAGTGGATCCGTTGATGCCACCACCAGTACGGCGGATCGTGCTCGACCAGGAGCCGCGCGTCGCGCCTGCCGCGCCGCGCATCAGTGGAGCAGGCGCGAACGCCCAGCAATCAGAGGCGCGGCGGCACCCGGCCGGTCCCGATCCGGCGACGGTGCGCGAGCGCATGCGCATCGAATCGGTCTGGCTGGCCTACGGCGAGAACTGGGTCGTGCGCGACGTTACGCTGCCGGTCCGCCAAGGCGAGGTGCTCGCGCTGATCGGTGCGTCAGGCTCGGGCAAGACGACCCTGTTGCGCTCACTCAACCGCCTCACCGAGATCACAGCCGGCGCTGCACGTGCCGGGCGCATCACGCTCGACGGAGAGGAGATCCACGAGCTCGAGGTCAACGATCTACGTCGCCGGATCTCGATGGTCTTCCAGCAGCCCAACCCCTTCCCGATGAGCATCTACGACAACGTCGTCTACTCGCTGGCCGAGCAGCGCCCCGCGCGCGGTCGCCGACGCAGGCGCACCGCCGACCTCGAACAGGCCACCGAGGACGCGCTGCGGCGCGCCGGTCTATTCGAGGAGATCGCTTCGGATCTCGATCGCTCGGCACTTCGCCTCTCCGGTGGACAGCAGCAGCGCTTGTGCATCGCCCGCGCCCTCGCCGCGAGCCCCGAGGTACTGCTGCTCGATGAGCCGTGCTCGGCGCTCGATCCGATCTCCACGGCGACGATCGAGCAGCTCATCGTCGGCTTGCGCGAGAGCGTCGCGATCGTGATCGTCACACACAACCTGCAGCAGGCGTTTCGCGTGGCCGACCACGTGGCTTTCATGCATCTGGGCGAGCTGATCGAGTACGGCTCCAGCGAACAGGTCTTCGATCGTCCGCGCCATCAGCGCACACGCGACTACATCAGCGGGGTGTTCGGATGAGCGCTGCGCGAGCGAGACGGTGAGGGTCGTGAGATGGCTGGCGCTGGCACTCGCGGTGCCCGCGTTGACCGGATGCGAGACGACCGCCGAAAAGAGCGCGCGCCTGCAACGTCAGGCAAAGCGCGTGACCGTGAGCCAGAGAGGGCTTTCGATCACCCGCTCGAGCGCCGAGATCGAGGTCTTGAGCGCGATCGTCGTGCGCGACTCCGAACGCGCTGCCGCAGTGGTGACGCTGCGAAACCGCTCGGATCGCGCCGAGCGTGGCGTACCGATCGCGATCACGGTCAAGGATGCGCAGGGCAGAAAGCTGTTTGACAACAGCGGACCGGGCTTGGAAACCGCGCTCGTCTCCGTGCCGTCGATCGGCCCCCATGCCACAGTGCAATGGGTCGACGACCAGCTTCCCCTCGGTGGCTCGCCGGCGAGCGTGAGCGCTCGTGTTGGCCAAGCGCCGAACGTCAGCGGCGTCCTGCCGAAGATGGCGATCGGCGCGACCCGGCTCACCGAAGACCCAGCCAACGGCGTGCTCGCGATGGGCAGTGTGCGTAACGCCTCGCCGACGCCCCAGACCGGCCTGGTCCTGTTCGCCGTGGCACTGCGTGCGGGACGGATAGTCGCGGCCGGCAGGGCAATCGTCCCAGAACTCGCCGCGCACGCCTCGGCGCCGTTTCAGGCCTCTCTCGTCGGACAACCGCAGGGCGCGCAGCTGCGCATCGCTGCGCCCCCGATCAGCTTCAAATAGCCACGCACGGCGTCGAGTGGCTTGCGGATCTCGGCGCCGCGGACGCGAACTGGCCGAGATGTCCATGCGCGCTCAAAGGCTTCAGCTTCGGCGTCGGCGCTGCTTGAGCGTGATCCCCTCGAGCACGTGGGCGACCGTCTCGCACGCATCGACGGCGGCCTCCAGCGACTCGAAGATGTCCTTCCAGCGAATCACGACCATCGGGTCGATTCCGCCGGCGAACAGCGAGGCGACGCCGTCGCGCTGCAGGCGGTCGCCCTCGTTCTCCAGTCGATGGATCTCCACGAGGTGGGGACCGAGCTCGGTTCCCGTCCGCAGGCAGCGCAGCGCCTGAGCGATCTGCTCCGCCGCGCCGACGAGCACGTCCGCGAACTCGACCGACTGCTCCATCGGCGCCTCCACGCCGTACAGGCCGAGCTGCGCGGCGGCCTGCTCGGAGTGGTCGACTACGTCGTCCAACGCCGTCGCCAGCGCATAACCGTCGCCCGCGGTGAACGGCGCGCGCACGCGCCCGCCGGCCAGGCGGTGGATGATGTCGTGGGTGATGCGGTCGCCTTCCTGCTCGCAGACCTTCAGATCCTGGGCAAGCGTCGCGTGCTCGGGATAGTCGACGAGCAGGTCATGCAGCAGCAGGCCAGAGCGCTGCACGTTTCTTCCGGCCTCCTCCACGAGGGACATCAAAACCGGGTCGGGGGCACGCGAGAGCAAACTCATCGGCCGAGGATATTCACCAGCGCGAGCCGACACCCGGCTTTCACGATTTTTTTACGGCGCGATTACGAGTTTGCAACTTAAGCACGCGCGCGCGGTGACAGGCTGGCAGCGTGGCGAGCCTTCCCGACAGCGGGGACACCGTGTATGCAGGCGAGCTGGAGATCAGGCCGCGCGACGGCCTGGTGCTCGCCAGCGGGCGCGTGGTGAGGCTGTCGGTGCGGGAATTCGAGCTGCTCGTCGCGATGGCCAAGCGGCTCGGAGAGATCGCGACGCGAGACGAGCTGTACACGACAGTCTGGGGCGGGACGCTGCGCCAGGGGGATCGCTCGGTCGATGTCTATGTGAGCAAGCTGCGGGGAAAGCTTGAAGAGGCCATGCCCGACCGCCGCTTCATCCACACCCATCCCGGATTCGGCTACCGCTTCCAGCCGCAGCCTGCCGTCCGCGAGCCCGGCTCTGCCTTGAACGGGCGCGGGGTCGCGCCCGAGGGCGAGCGGGATCTGCTTTCACGAAATGTTCACATCGAGACGCCCACCGCTTAACAGACTGCCTGCAGCAAGCGGATCGGCGAGGACCCTGCACGGGCTCGTCGACTCCCGATACGTAATCCAGCCAGAGGAGACGTAGTGATCAAGAACAAGATTGGCGCGTTCGCGAGCGTCGCGCTGCTCGCCGTCGGACTCGCCGCGTGCGGCAGCAGCTCCAGCTCATCCAGCAGCTCCAGCTCTGCAGGTACCACTTCCTCGAACGGTTCAGGCGCCTCCGGGACCGTCTCCGGCGCGGGTTCTACGTTTGCCGCACCTGTCTACGAACAATGGGCCTCGGCGCAGTCCGGCCTGACGGTCAATTATCAGTCAGTCGGCTCCGGCGCTGGGATCACCTCGATTGAGTCGAAGACCGTGGACTTCGGTGCCAGCGACCCGCCGCTGAAACCCGCAGACGAAGAAGCAATCGCCAAGAACGGCAGCCCGGCCGTGCAGATCCCGATGTTCCTCGGTGCGATCACGGTCTCCTACAACTTGCCCGGCGTGCAGACGGGACTCAAGCTGGACGGCAAGACGATCTCCGACATGTACCTCGGCAAGGTGAAAACCTGGGACGACGCCGAGATCAAGGCGCTCAACCCCGGCGTCTCGCTCCCGAGCACCCCGATCACGGTCATCCACCGCTCCGACTCCTCCGGCACCACTGCGGGCTTTACGAGCTTCTTGGCCAAGGTCGACCCCGAATTCAAGAGCAAGATCGGCGAAGGCAAGGTCCTGCAGTGGCCGACAGGCACGGGCGCGAAGGGTAACGCCGGCGTTGCGGGCGCAATCCAGCAAACCGCCGGAGCCGTCGGTTATGTCGAGCAGGCCTATGCGCTGCAACACAAATTCACATTCGCGTCGGTGAAGAACAAGGCCGGGCAATTCGTCGCCCCGAGCCTCGCCTCGGCGACGGCCGCCGGGCAGTCCGTGCAGGTGCCGGCGAACCTGGGCATCAAGATCAGCGACCCCGCTGGCGCCGGCAGCTACCCGATCACCTCGCAGACGTTCATCATCGTCAACAAGGACCTCTGCAAGGCCGGGACGCCCGGTGGCGAAGCCGCCGCCAAGGGGGTCGTCAAGTTCATCACCTACGGGCTGAACGCAGGGCAATCGATCCTCTCCCAAGCCGACTACGCGCCCCTCCCGGCATCGATTCTGACGAAGTCCAAGGAAGCAGCAAAAACGCTGCAGTGCAACGGCGCGCCGATCGGCGGCTGAGCAAGACGCCGTGGCCTCGAATCGGATAGACAAGAGGCCATGAGCACCGCAGCCATGCCAAGCGGCGACCGCTCGATACTCCAGCGGTCGCCGCTCGCGCGCCTGCCCGATAGGGCGCTGAAGTACGGGCTGACGACGCTGGCGGCCCTGATCCTCGCGCTGATCGTCTTCTTCTTCGTGCGCCTCGTCGGAGAGGCGCGCCCTGCCTTCGCCCACTCTGGGGTGTTCGGCTTCGTCTTCGGCAACGACTGGAACGTCGGCGGAGAAAAATTCGGCGCGCTGCCGCTCGTCGTAGGCACGCTGATCACGTCGGGGCTGGCACTGCTGATCGGGGTGCCGGTCGCTGTCGCGACGGCGATCTACGCCAATGAGCTGTGCCCGCTGCGCCTGCGCCCGGCGCTGACCGTGCTCGTCGAGCTGCTCGCCGCCGTGCCGTCGGTCGTCTACGGCCTGTGGGGCATCTTCTTCCTTGCTCCCAAACTGCAGCCGGTCGAGCAGTGGTTCGCCGACCGCCTGTCGTTCATCCCGTTCATCGGCGGCGGCACCGTCACGATCCCCAACTACTTCGTCGCCGGGCTGATCCTCGCGATCATGATCCTGCCGATCGTCAGCGCGATCTCCAGGGAGGTTATGGCGACCGTTCCCGCCGACCAAAAGGAAGCGGCGCTCGGGCTCGGCGCGACCCGCTGGGAGATGATCCGCACGGCGGTGCTGCCCTACTGCCGCGCCGGGATCGTCGGCGGCTCGATGCTCGGCCTCGGACGGGCGATCGGCGAGACGATCGCCGTGACGATCGTGATCGGCAACGCTCCGCAGCTCGGCAGCCATCTGCTCGGCCAGGGCTACAGCCTCGCTGCAGTGATCGCCAACGAGTTCGGCGAGGCTCAGGGACTGCACCGCTCGGCGCTGTTCGCCGCCGGCCTCGTGCTGTTCGTGCTCACGCTGTTGGTCAACGGTTTCGCGCGGGTGCTCGTCAGGAGGGCCTCGCGAACGAGCAGGTCCTCCAGCGCACAGCCCGCGGTCGGGGTGGCACCGATCGCCGGTGCGGTGGCAGGCGCATGAGCGCGCAGAGCCAGCTGAACCCCAGGCTCGACCGCTTCGCGCCCAGCCCGGCGCGGCGCCGCAAGGACAGGCTCGCGCGCCGGGCGATCACCGCGGGGACCGTGATCGCGCTGATCCCGCTCGCGCTCCTCGTCTACTACCTGCTCAAGAAGGGTCTGGGCTCGTGGAGCTGGAGCTTCTTCAGCACCGACCCGACGGGCAACACGTTCTTCAAGACGTCGAGCATAGGCGGGATCAAGAGCGCGATCCTTGGGTCGGTCGAGATCGTCGCGCTGGGCTCGGCGATCGCAATCCCGATCGGCGTCGGCGTCGCCGTGTGGCTGGTCGAGTACGGACGCACCAGTTGGTTCGCCAACCTCGTTCGCTTCTTCGTTGACGTGCTGACCGGCGTCCCGTCGATCGTCTTTGGGCTGTTCATCTACATCGTGCTGGTCGTCGGCACGGGCAGCTCGTATGCCGGTTACAAGGGCTCCTTCGCGCTGGCACTGCTGATGCTCCCGGTGGTGATCCGCTCGGCCGAGGTGATCCTCACGCTGATTCCCGGCACCCTGCGCGAGTCGGCGTTGGCGCTCGGCGCCCCGCGCTGGAAGGTGGTCTCGCGGATCATCCTGCCGACAGCACTGCCGGGAATGGTCACGGGCGTCCTGCTGGCGATCGCGCGCGCCGCCGGCGAGACGGCCCCGCTGCTGTTCACGGCCGCCTCCACGCGCAACACCAACTTCAACCTCGGTCAATTCATGAACTCGCTGCCCGTGCAGATCTACGACGACGTCACGTCGCCGACGACGGCCGTGGTAAACCGTGCGTGGGGCGCCGCGCTTACCCTGGTCGTCATGATCCTCTTGCTGAACCTGATCGCCCGCCTCGTCTCGCGAAGGAGCCGCCTTGCATGAGATCCGACGGAACCGCCTCCCGCGTCGCTGACATGGAGCCCGAGAGCCGAACCGAGGACGAGCGCGAGCGAACTTCGCCCCGGCGCCCTGACCCAAGCAGCAGCGCGCCCGCCGCTGCCTCCAGCTCGGTGGAGGCGAAGCAGGGCCTGAGCGTCACGCTGCAGAAGCTGCGCGCCTTCTACGGCGATGCCGAGCAGGTCAAGGGCATCGACCTCGACTTCCGCGCCAACGAGGTCACCGCGATCATCGGACCCTCGGGCTGTGGCAAGTCGACGATGGTGCGCTGCATCAACCGCATGCACGAGGAGATCCCCGGCGCGCACGCCGAGGGCCGCGTGCTGCTTGACGACGCCGACATCTACGACCCGTCGGTCGACGTCGTCGCGGTGCGGCGCGCGATCGGAATGGTCTTTCAGAAGCCCAACCCGTTCCCGACGATGTCCGTGTTCGACAATGTCGCGGCCGGGTTGCGCCTCGGATCGAGCAGGCGCGGCGGACAGGGCAAGGCCGACCTGCACGCGAAGGTCGAGGTGGCGCTGCGCGGGGCAGGCCTGTGGGACGAGGTGTCCGATCGGCTCTCCGAGCCGGGCGCGGGTCTGTCCGGTGGTCAGCAGCAGCGACTGTGCATCGCCCGCTCGCTGGCGGTCGAGCCGGAGGTGATCCTGATGGACGAGCCCTGCTCGGCTCTGGACCCGATCGCCACGCTGAAGATCGAGGAGCTGATCGAGCAGCTGAAGCAGCGCGTGACGATCGTCATCGTCACGCACAACATGCAGCAGGCCGCGCGTGTCGCCGATCGCACGGCGTTCATGCTCAGCGGCGAGCTCGTCGAGGTCGGCCCGACGCAGGAGATCTTCACCAACCCCGGCGACTCGCGCACCGAGGAATATGTCACCGGCAAGTTCGGCTGACGGCGGCGAGCGACGTCGCGGCGCGGCGCCCGAGTCGACCGGAGCGAGAGCCAGCAGCGCCGCGGCGGCCGACGTGCCGTCGACGGGTCCCCCGCAGGGTCGCGCGCACTTCCAGCAGCAGCTTCACGCGCTTGAAACCAATGCGCTCGGCGGCCTGGACCTGATCGTCGAGCAGCTCGACCGCGTGCTCGAGGCGCTCAAGCACCAGGACGTCGAGCTGGCACAGATGGTGATCGCCGACGACGACCGCGTCGACGGGCGCTACCTGGAGGTCCACCAGGGCATCCTCTCGCTGCTCGCGCTGCAGGCTCCTGTCGCCGGCGATCTGCGGCTGGTCGCGGCGCTGCTGCACCTGATCAAGCACATCGAGCGCATGGGCGACCAGTGCGTGAACATCGCCAAGATGATTCCCCTCTCCGGCTACGAGCCGCCGGTGCGACCGGAGATACTCGAGGCGCTCGCCAAGATGGGGGCGCACGCGCGCTCGGAGGTCGCTCAATGCAAGGCGGCGTTCGCGGGTCGCGACGTCGAACTGGCCGAGGATCTCGTGCGCCAGGATCGCGAGATCAACCGGCTCAACCGCGAGATCTTTCGCACGGCGATCGAGATCGGCGACGATCCCGACACGCGCGAGTGGGCGATGCACATGATCCTGGTAGCGCGCGCGCTGGAGCGCATCGGCGACAACGCCGTGGACATCGGCGAGCAGGTCGCTTTCGTGGTGACCGGGCTGTTCCGCGAGTTCTCGGATTCTTCGCATCCTGCGGGCGCTCCGCCGGACGCCGCTCCGGACGACTCACCGGAAAGGTTCTGAGCTCGACGCAGTGTCTGGCAGCTGCTCGCGGTCGCCGAGCTCGTAAAGCGCCGCACCGAACACGTCGCTGCCCCCGTCGAAGGCCTCACTCGGAGCGCAGCAGCCGGCGCCCGGGTCGGTTGTGGCGACCTGCGCTGCAGCCGCCGCGTAGCGCTCGCGTACATGCTCACGCACATCGCCCGACGACGAGCTGCCCGCGTCACAACCGCAGCCGTCGGCGTGGCTGTCGCCGCAGCAGTCGGCCTTGGCGCTGGGCTCACAGCATGTCGCCTGTGTCTCGGGCGCGCAGCAAGGGTTGGTGCTCGTCTCGGTCGCGCTCAGCTCAGCCATTGCGAAAGCTCCGTCAGTGCGTCGGGGATCACGTAGTAGTAGGCCCATAGCCCCTTGCGCTCGGAATCGACGATCCCGGCGTCGCGCAGCTTTTTCAGATGGTGGGAGAGCGTGGGCTGGGCGACGTCAAACAGCGGCACCAGCTCGCAAACGCAGACCTTGCCGGCGTGCTTTCGCAGCACGTCGACGAGCTGTAGGCGGATCGGGTCACCGAGCGCCTTTGCTACCTCGGCCATGCGCAGCGCTTCGTCGCGCTGAACGTCGGGGTAGACGACCGGCTCACAACAGCGCTCACCAGCCGCTCGCTTCTGCTTGGGGGCTAGCTCCATATCGACGGGCATCTATATACATATATCAATAACAACTGCATCCGTCAATGTAATACGATTTTGCCATGGCCACCGTCGCCGCGCCTAAACCTCCGTCCGCAACGCGTCCGATCCGCTATCTGCTGTTCGTCTGTAATCACAACGCCGGGCGCTCGCAGATGGCCCAGGCGTTCTTTCAGCGAGACGGTCCGAGCGATATACGCACAGAGTCGGCCGGAACCGAACCCGCTCGCGAAGTCTGGCCCCCGGTCGTCGACGCGATGCTTGAGATCGGCATCGACCTCGCCGCTCGCAAACCCAAGCGCCTGACTCTGGAGATGCAGCTGCATGCCGACTGGGCGATCACGATGGGCTGCGGCGAGGCCTGTCCCTACGTGGCCACGACCGTCGAGGATTGGGACGTACCCGACCCGGCCGGGCGCCCGCTGCATGAGGTGCGCGCGATCCGCGAAGGAATCGCGGCGCACGTCCAGGAGCTGATCTCCGAGCGCTTGGAGGCGATCCGAACCGACCGAACTGCGCATGAGATGCGCCTGACACGATTGCTCCCAGCGCTCGCACGAGAATTTGCCGAGACCAAGCCGGCCGAGGAAATCCGCGCGTGCGCCGACGCGGTGCTCTGTACTTTCGAGGGCGCGCGGGTGCGCTCGCACATCATGACGCTTGCGCACCGACAGACCCGCGAATGCCTGAGCCACGAGACCTGCGAGCTACTGGGAGGGTGAGCCCTGTGCGCCGGCCCCCGGAGATGGCTGCGTGAGCGCGCGCGTCGGCATCAACGGCTTCGGGCGCATGGGGCGCCTGGCGCTGCGCGCCGCATGGGACTGGCCGGAGCTCAGCTTCGTCCACATCAACGAGATCATGGGCGACGCCGAGACGGCCGCGCACCTCTTGACGTTCGACTCGGTCCACGGGCGCTGGGCTGAGGATGTGCGCGGCGAGAACGGCACACTGACCGTCAACGGGAGCGCGATCGGCTACAGCGCCGCCGCCGAGCCCGGCGAGGTCGCTTGGGGTGAGCTGGGCGTAGAGATCGTGCTCGAGTGCACCGGACAATTTCGCACGCCGCAGCTGCTCGACAGCTACTTTCGCCTGGGAGTGGCCAAGGTGATCGTCGCGGCGCCGGTTAAGGAGCAGGCGCTGAACGTCGTGGTCGGCGTCAACGACCATCTGTATGACGCCGAACACCACCGACTGCTGACCGCTGCTTCCTGCACGACCAACTGCCTCGCTCCGGTCGTCAAGGTGATCCACGAGGGCATCGGGATCGAACACGGCCAGATCACGACACTGCACGACATGACCAACACGCAGAACGTCGTCGACGCCCCGCACAAGGACCTGCGAAGGGCGCGCGCCGCCAGCGTCTCGCTGATCCCGACGACCACTGGCTCAGCCACCGCGATCGGCCTGATCTTCCCCGAGCTACAGGGCAAGCTCGACGGCCTCGCCGTGCGCGTGCCGCTGCTGAACGCCTCGCTGACGGACTGCGTCTTTGAGGTAGCCCGCCCGACGAACATCGAGGAGGTCAACGACCTGCTTGAGGCCGCCGCCGCCGGGCCACTCACGGGCATCCTCGGCTACGAGGCGCGCCCGCTCGTGTCCGTCGACTTCAAGGACGACCCGCGGTCGGCGATCGTCGACGCCCGCTCGACGATGGTCACGGACGCCACGCAGGTGAAGATCCTCGCCTGGTATGACAATGAGTGGGGCTATGCCAACCGCCTGGTGGAGCTCGCGCGAACGGTCGCGGCCGGCCTGCCGAATGGACAGCCGACGATCGCCACGGACGGTCACGATGGATGACACAGCCACGGTGAGTGCTCCCGGCGAGCCTCAGACCCGCGGGGATCTACGCAACTACGCGCTCGTGACGGGGGCCTACTGGACCGACACGCTGGTCGACGGTGCGACGCGCACGCTGGTTCTCTTCTACTTCGACAAGCTCGGCTACACGCCGCTGCAGGTCGCCTCGCTGTTCGTCCTCTATGAGGTCGCGGGGGTCGTCACGAACCTGGTTGGCGGCTTCCTGGCAGCGCGCTTGGGCCTGAAGGTCACTCTGTTCATGGGCCTGGCCGTGCAGATCGTGGCCCTGGCGATGCTCGGCTTCGCGCCAGCGTCGCTGTTGGTCGTCCCTTACGTGATGGCCTCGCAAGCCCTCTCGGGCGTTGCCAAGGACCTGACGAAGATGAGCTCCAAGAGCGCGGTGAAGCTCGTCGTGCCCGAGGGCAGCCGGTCAACGCTCTATCGCTGGGTCGCGGTTCTCACCGGCTCCAAGAACGCGCTGAAGGGGGTCGGCTTCTTCCTCGGAGCGCTGCTGCTGACGGTCACCGGCTTTCGCACGGCTCTGCTGATCCTCGCGGCGCTGACGCTGATCGCGCTCGTGGTGACCTCGCAGCAGATGCACGGACATCTCGGCAAGCCCGACAAGGCCGCCAGGTTCAGGCAGATGTTCTCCAATGACCGCGCGGTCAACGTGCTCGCTGCCGCGCGGATCTTCCTGTTCGCCGCGCGCGACGTGTGGTTCGTCGTCGGTCTCCCGTTCTATCTCTACTCCGTGCTCGGCTGGTCCTTCTGGCAGGCAGGAGCGCTGCTCGCGGTGTGGGTAATCGGCTACGGCGCCGTCCAGGCTGCAGCTCCGCGCTTCGTACGCCGGCGCGCGTCGACGGGTGGCGGAGAGCCGGACGGACGAAGTGCGTTGTGGCTGGCGCTCGTGCTCGCGCTCTGCCCGGCGGCGATCGCTATCGCGCTGGGTGCGCACGTCGACGGAACCGTGGCGATCGTCGTAGGCCTGATCCCTTTTGGCGTGGTCTTCGCGATGAACTCCGCCGTTCACTCCTACCTGATCCTCGCCTACTCCGACAAGGACAAGGTCGCGATGAACGTGGGCTTCTACTACATGGCAAACGCCCTCGGACGCCTCGCCGGGACCGTGCTGTCTGGGCTTATGTACGAATGGCACGGCCTGGAAGCCTGCCTGTGGACCTCGACGGCGTTCGTGCTCGCGACAGGGTCGATCTCGCTGCTGCTGCCAGCGGGCACCGACGTTCGAGAGCGCCCCGCGAGTGTGTCCCGGACGGCTTAGAGAGCGAGATCCCGAGGCAGGAGCCTCGGATCGCAGCCTGGGGAAGCGATGCGCGACGAGAACCAGCGGACGGGCGTCAGTCTTACGTAAGGACGAGCGTTAGGATGAGCCCCATGCCAGATGACCGCTGCGACCTGCTCTGCTTGGACCTTCCCCACGCGGAGGAGCTGCGCAAGGGCCGCCTGGGCCTGGAGCTCGCTGACGAGTTGGCTGCTGAGGCAAAGGCTCTGGGCGACCCCACGCGCCTGACGCTCGCCACCGCCCTACGCGACGGAGGGGAGCTATGCGTTTGCGATCTGAGCTGGGTCGTCGAGCGCCAAGAGAACCTCGTCTCCCACCACGTTCGAGCCTTGCGCACGGCCGGCCTCGTTCGCTCTAGGCGAGAGGGCAAGATGGTCATGTACGCCCTAACCGAGCGCGGTCGCGAGCTCTTGGAGGTCGTGCTCGGCGGACGGGTGAGCGCGTGAGCTCCCAAGCGCCCACGCTTCCGGTCATACGGGGCGCCGGCAAGAGTCGCGCTCGGCTGGTCCGCCGAGCCAAGGCGCTCTCGTTGCTCAGCCTTTTCTGGATGACGATCGAGGGGGCAGTTGGTGTGACTGCCGGCTTGTTGGCCGGCAGCGTGGCGCTTACCGGCTTCGGGCTGGACTCGGTGATCGAGGGGGCCGCGAGCGTGATCGTGATCTGGCGTTTCACGGGCGGGCGCGAGTCCTCCGAGGATGCGGAGCGTCGGGCTCAGAAGCTCGTGGGCGTGAGCTTCTTTCTGCTCGCTCCCTACATCGCAGTCGACGCCGTCTTGACGTTTGCCGAGAACTCCCATCCAGCCGTCAGCTGGGTAGGCGTCGCGCTCGCCGTGGGCAGCTTCGCCTTCATGCCGATCCTTGGCCGGGCGAAGGCGACCCTGGGGGCGCAGCTCAGCTCATCGGCGACCGCTGGTGAGGGCGCGCAGAACATGCTCTGCGCTTACATGGCTGCGGGTGTGTTGGTTGGCTTGCTCGCAAACGCTGCCTTCGGCCTGTGGTGGCTTGACCCCGCGATTGGTCTGGGGATCGCCGCTCTGGCCGTGAAAGAGGGTCGCGAGGCATGGGCGGGTGAGCTCTGCGCCGACTGTGCTCCCGTGGGGCTTGAGCTCGCAAAGAGCGCCCGGCTTGTGAACATAGTGTGACCATTGCCGCCTCGATGCGCCGCGGGCCCGATGCTCCCCTAGACTTCCAGCTAATGACGGAGAGCATCACCGCCTCGGACGTGGCGGCGCCGTCGGGCCCGGGGGGCGCTTCATCGCCGTTGCGCATCGCTGTCCTCGACCGCGACAGCGGATTCATCCAGGTTCTCAGCAAGCGCTTGGACCGGCTCGGCTGGGAGCACCGCGTGCTCGCGAGCCCGGTGCCCGCCGACACCGTCGTCTCGATGCGCCTGAGCGCGCTCGTCGTCGACCTCGCCGTTCTGGGCCCGCAGGCCTGGGAGTGGCTGGAGCGCTTGTGCGGGGCGCTTCCCGACTTGGGAATCGTCGTGTGCACCGGCCCGTCAACCGTCGCACAGCGGGTGCGCGGCCTGCGCTTGGGCGCCGACGACTGGATCACCAAGCCGTGCCACCCCGAGGAGGTCATCGCGCGGGTGCAGAGCGTCGTACGCCGCCGCCGCCGCCCGAGCGGACGCACCGAGGTCAAGCCGTTGATGGCCGGCGAGGTGAAGATCCTCTCCGACCGCTTCCAGGCGTTCGTCGGCGAGTCGAGCCTGGACCTGACGCGCCGCGAGTTCGAGTTGATCGAGCTGCTCGCCGCCGCCGAGGGCCGCGTGCTCGAGCGCGAGGAGATCTACTCGCGCCTGTGGGGCTACACGATGGTGCGCGGCGACCGCTCGGTCGACGTGTTCGTGCGAAAGCTGCGCCAGAAGCTCGAGAAGGCCTCGCCGCGCTGGCGCTACATACACACGCATTTCGGTATCGGCTATCGCTTCGCGGCGGAATCGCTGGACATCGACTCGGTCGACGTCGAGGTCCCCGCCTCAGTGCCCGTCGCCTGGGACTCCAGCGATCAGGGCGAGCTCGCGGGGGCGCGCGAGAACCGCGAGCTCACCAGCGACGCCTTCTAGGCGCACGACCGCCAGGCCGCCCTTCTTGAGGTCGATGCGCCCGCCCGTCAGGTCGGCGACCGTGCGCGAAAGGTCGGGCTCGTGCCCGACGACCAGCAGGCGCCCGTCGGCGCCGAGCTGCGACAGCGCATCCAGCGCTTGGACGCCGTCGAAGCCCGAAGCCAGCGGCTCGTGCGCGCGCAGCAGCTCGCGCTGGGCGGCCTCCCAGCGCTCCGCGGCCAGCTCGGCCGTCTGGCGGCCGCGCGCCTTGGGGCTGAACAGCACGGCCTCGAAGGCCACGTCCATAAGCGCGAGCGCCGCACCCGCCGCACGCGCCTGGGCCTCGCCGCGCGGCGTCAGCCGCCGCTCGGTATCCGAGCGCGTTCCGTGCGGCTCGGCCTCGGCGTGCCGTAGTACCCAAAGCTGACGAGCCATTGCCTGGCGCCCACCCTACCGTGTGCGATTCGCCAGGTCGTGACCGACGTGTTAGCGCCACGAGGACGGCATGTCGGGTACGCGTGCGAGATCGTCGCTTGCGCCGAGACAGCGCCCGTGAGGGTGTAGCTTGAGGAGCACATGACCAGCGGTGGCGAACACAACTCCGGCGAACCGGTGACGAGCGCCGCCGGCGCCGAGCGCGACCTGCACGACCCCGCGCTCTATCTCAATCGCGAGCTGTCGTGGCTTGACTTCAACGACCGCGTGCTGCAGCTCGCCGAGGAGGAGCGACTGCCGCTGCTCGAGCGCGTGAAGTTCTGCGCGATCTACACGACCAACCTCGACGAGTTCTACATGGTGCGCGTGGCCGGCCTGCGCGACCAGATCGACGCGGGCGTGGAAAACCCCGGCCAGGACGGCCGCAGCCCCTCGCAGACGATCGCGCTGATCCGCGAGCGCGTGCTCAGCCTTGGACGACGGCTGACCGACAGCTTCGAAGGCGGGCTGCGCCCGGCGCTCGCCGATCACGACATCCAGGTCGTAGGTGTGCGCGAGCTCGACGACGAACGCCGCGCCGAGCTCGCAGCGCTGTTTCAGAAGAAGATCTTCCCGGCGCTCACGCCGCTTGCCGTTGCGCCCGGACGGCCCTTCCCGTACATCTCGAACCTCTCGCTCAGCCTCGCCGTGCTCGTGCGCGACCCCGCCACCGACCAGACGGTCTTCGCGCGCGTGAAGGTCCCCACCGAGATCCTGCCGCGCTTCGTCGCGCTCAAGCAGCCCGATGCCGGCCAGCTGCTGCTCGTCCCGCTGGAGGACGTGATCGCGCATCACCTCGACGCGCTCTTCCCCGGCATGGAGATCGCCGACTACAACGTCTTTCGCGTCACGCGCGACGCCGACCTGGAGGTCTCCGACGACGCCGCCGACCTGCTGCAGGCCGTCGAGGACGAGCTGCGCCGCCGGCGCTTCGGCGAGATCGTGCGCGTCGAGGTCGGCGCCGACTGCTCGCCGCGGCTGCTGTCGGAGCTGTCGGGGCTGCTCGGCGTGCAGGACGAGGAGGTCTATCCGGTCGACGGGCTGCTCGACATGGGCGCGCTGTGGCAGCTCGTGCGGCTGCCCGGCCACGCCGACCTGCGCCAGGACCGATCGGAGATCGGCCAGCACATGGGCATCACCCACCCGCGGCTGCTGCGCCACGAGGACGAGCGCCCCGACGTGCTCGGAGCGATGCGCGAAGGCGACCTGCTCGTACACCACCCCTACATCTCCTTCGCCACGTCGGTCGAGCGCTTCGTCGAGCAGGCGGTCGCCGACCCGAACGTGCTCGCGATCAAGCAGACCGTGTATCGCACCAGCGATGACTCGCCGCTGGTGCCGGCGCTGATCGACGCCACCGAGCGGGGCAAGCAGGCGGTCGCACTGGTCGAGCTCAAGGCGCGCTTCGACGAGGGCATGAACATCCACTGGGCCAAGGCGATGGAGGAGGCGGGCGTGCACGTCGTCTACGGCCAGCCGTCGCTGAAGACGCACGCCAAGTGCGTGCTCGTCGTGCGCCGCGAGGGTGACGGCGTGCGCAACTACGTGCACATCGGCACCGGCAACTACCACTCGGCGACGGCCCGCCTGTACACCGACTTCGGGCTGTTCACGACCGACGAGCAGATCGGCGCGGACGTCGCCGATATGTTCAACTACCTCACCGGCTACGGACGCCCGCTGCACTATCGCCAGGTGCTGATGGCCCCCGACCAGCTGCGCGACGGCCTGCTCGCGCAGATCGAGCGCACGATCGAGGCGCACAGCGAGGACTTCCCCGCACGAATCACGATGAAGATGAACTCGCTCGTCGACGGCCGCTGCATCCGTGCCCTCTACCGCGCCTCGCAGGCCGGTGTGCGCGTGGACCTCAACGTGCGCGGCATCTGCTGCTTGCGCCCCGGCGTACCCGGGGTCTCGGAGAACATTCGCGTCGTCTCGATCGTCGGGCGCCTGCTCGAGCATTCGCGCGTATACGCCTTCAGGCGCGACGGTCAAGACACGATTTACATCTCCTCGGCGGACCTGATGCCGCGCAACCTCGACCACCGCGTCGAGCTCGCCGTGCCGATCGCCTCCGAGGAACTGCGCGCGGAGCTGCTCGACACACTCGAGCGCGCCTTCGCCGACAACCAGAACTCCTGGGAACTCGACGACGAAGGCCGCTGGGACAGGCGCGTGCCCGGCCCCGGCGAGGCCCCGCGCAGCCTGCAGCTCGAGCTGGCCGAGCTCTACGCCGGACGCGCCGTCGAGCAGCGCGACACGCGCGAGCTCGAGCCCGCGGCGAGGCTGCGCCGCTGATCACTCATTCCCGAGCCGGCGCCACCGCGCCCTAGCTGGCGGCGGAGCTGGGGAGCTCGTCGAGCGCCGCCTTGAGGTCGTCGACCGACTGATAGTCGAGCCCGAGCATGTGGTCGTGGCGGTGGCGCACGACTCCCTGCTCGTCGATCACGATCACGGCGCGCTTGGTTCCCAGCCGCGACGAGAAGGCGCTGTAGGCCTTGGCGACGCTCTTGTCGACGTCCGCGAGCAGCGGCACGTTGAGGCCGTGCTTGGCGACGAACTCCTCGTGCGATGTGAGGTCCTGGGAGGAGATGCCGAGGACAGTCGCGTTCAGCGAGGCGAAGTCGCCGCCACGGTCGCGGTAGGAGCAGAACTGTTTGGTGCAGACCATCGTGTTGTCGCCCGGGTAGAACAGCAGCACGACTCTCTCGCCGCGGTGCTCGGACAGGCGAAACGGACCGTCGGTGCCGGGCAGCTCGAAGTCCGGCGCCGGCTCACCCACTTGCGGGGTCTTGGCCATCTTGCTTCCTCCTGTGGTCGTGCTCGGCGCAGCGTCGCCGCGGGCGCTCAGCATAACGGGGCGCAGGCGCGCGACAGCGCCGGGCGGCGGCGCGGGTCGCGCGCGACAGCGCCAGCCTCAGCCGACGGCGCTTTCGAGCAACCTCAGCCAGACCTCGCTGCGCGTGGGGAAGCTGGGGACGGCGTGCGCGAGGCGCGCCAGTGGAACCTCGCCGATCACCGCGATCGTCGCCGCGTGCAGCCAGTCGGCGACCTCGACGCCCACAAACGTCGCGCCGACGAGGGTTTCGCGGTCCTCGTCGATGACGATCCGCGCCATTCCCGGAGCACCGTGCCCGACGAAGCTCGCGCCCGCAACCGCGCCGATCGACTGATCGACCGCGCGCACGCTCAGCCCCGCCGAGCGAGCGCTCGCGAGCGTGTACCCGACCGCAGCGACCTGCGGCTCGGTGAAGATCACGCGCGGCGACAGCGCGCCGTCCGAGCGCAGCGACACCTCCCGGCCGAGGATGTGGTCTGCGGCCAGGCGGCCCTGGTACTTGCCCATGTGCGTGAGCAGCACGCGCCCGTTGGCGTCGCCGATCACGTACAGCCACTCATGTCCCGCGACGCGCATCGTGTCATCCACCTCGACGAAGCCTCCGGGCTCGATCCCCAGCGAGTCCAGCCCGAGCGAGCCCGTGCGTGGCTCGCGACCGACTGCCACGAGCAGCTCGTCGGCGGTCAGCGAGCGCCCGTCCGCCAACGTCAGCGTCACCGCGCCGCTTCCCGCAGGGGCCGCCTCACGCTCGGCGCGCGTCGCCTTCGTGCCGAGCACCACCTCTACGCCGGCGTCCTGCAGCGCTTCGCACACGAGCTCCGAGGCGAACTCCTCCTCGCGCGAGATCAGCCGGTCCAGCGCCTCGACGACCGTCACGCGCGCGCCGAGCGATGCGTATGCCTGGGCGAGCTCGACCGCCACCACGCCGCCGCCGAGCACGAGCAGCGAGACGGGGACCGCTTCGGCCGTCGTCGCCTCGCGGTTGGTCCACGGCCGCGCCTCGCGAAGGCCGGGAATCGGCGGCACGGCGGCGCCCGTGCCCGGGGCGAGGACGATCGCCCGCCGCGCTCTGAGCAGCCGCTCGCCGACACGCAGGCGACGCTCGCCCTCCAGCACGCCGTGGCCGCGCAGCAGCTCGATCCCGCGATCTTCCAGCCACGGCAGCTGCGCGCTGTCGTCGAGGTCGTGGATGATCTCGTCGCGCCGCGCCAGCACCGCCGGGACGTCGAGCTCGCCGGCAGCCGCCTCAGCCGCCCCGGGAACCCGCCGTGCCTCGGCGAGCGCCTGCGCCGGGCGCAGCAGCCCCTTGGACGGCATGCATGCGTAGAACGAGCACTCCCCGCCGATCAGCTCCTGCTCGACCAGAGCGACCGACAGGTCCGCTTCGGCCAGGCGTCCCGCGCATACCTCGCCGGCCGGCCCCGCGCCGAGCACGATCACGTCGAACTCCTCGATGTCACTCACCATCTGTCGCCCGCCTTTTCGGTTTCGCAGAAGCGCGCGGCGCGCGCCCCGCGCATTGCAGCACGCCGACGGCTCCCGCGCGCTGTCCGCCTAGCGAGCCTCAGCGACCGCCACCACGCTTGGCGCTAGCCTCATCCGGACATGGACGAATCGCTGGCCGGCCAGCTCCTGCTCGCCTCGCCGTCGCTGCGCGATCCCAACTTCGAGCGCAGCGTCGTGCTGATCGGCGTCCACGGCGCCGACGGAGCGATGGGCGTCGTGCTCAATCGCCCGTCGGAGCTGACCGTCGCCGAGGCGGCGCCTCAGCTCCAGGACGCCGTCACCGACGCCGACCGCGTGTACGTCGGCGGCCCCGTGCAGCCGAGCTCGATCGTGTTCCTCGCGGAGTTCCTGGACCCGACGCCGGCCGGGCTGCTCGTGCTCGGCCGAATCGGCTTTCCCACCCCCGACGCGGAGATCGACGAGCTCTCGCGCGCCACCGAGCGGGCGCGCGTCTTCGCCGGGTTCGCCGGCTGGGGCGAGGGCCAGCTCGAGGCGGAGATCGAGAGCGGCGACTGGATCGCCCAGGCGGCGCTGTCCGACGACGTCTTCACCGACGCGCCAGATCGGCTGTGGAGCGACGTGTTGACGCGCAGGGGCGGAAGCTACGCGCTGGTCGCGCGCATGCCGGCCGACCCGAGCGTCAACTGACGCCAACCTGAGCCGAGATTTCACCGGAAATCCCGAGGCGTCGCTTGTGCGCGTACTAGTGTTCGCCGGGACTTCTCCCGCGGGGCGCCGGGCCCCACGACCTCAGACCTCAGAGGTTCTCGCATGCTCAAGCTCGCTCGCTGGTCGACAACTCATCGTATTTACGTGCTGCTGGGCTGGTTCGTCCTGCTCGTGGCCGTCAACGCGCTCGCGCAGTCCGCGGGCACGGCCTACTCGAACAACTTCACGCTTCCCAACTCCGACGCCCAGCGCGCGTCGAACCTGCTGCAACGCAGCTTCTCCTCACAGGCCGGCGACCGCGACACGATCGTCTTCAAGGTCGCTTCCGGCACGGTGCTCGATCCGGCGGTCAAGTCGCGCATGGGCGCGATGTTCGCGCGCGTCGAGAAGCTCCCCCACGTGTCCGGCGTGATCAGCCCATACGCCGGCGCAGCGTCGGGTAGATCGGTCTCGGCCAACGGAAAGATCGCCTTCGCCACCGTGGTGTTCGACGAAAAAGCCAACAAGCTGCCCAAGGAGGCGCCCGAACGAGTCGTCGTCGTCGCACGCGCCGCCGGGCGAGCCGGGCTGCAGGTCGAGCTCGGCGGACAGGCGATCGAGGCGACCGAGCAGGCCGGCTTCGGCATCTCGACGGCGGTCGGACTGCTCGCGGCGATCGTCGTGCTGCTGCTGACGTTCGGCTCGGTCGTCGCGATGGGTCTGCCGATCGTCACGGCGCTGTTCGGTCTCGGCACCGGGCTCGGCGCGATCGCGCTGTTCACCCATCTCGTCGACACGCCCAACTTCTCCACCGAGCTCGCCGCGATGATCGGGCTCGGCGTGGGCATCGACTACTCGCTGTTCATCCTCACACGTTTTCGCGAGGCCTACGCGACCCCCGGCCCGACGTTCGGCGATGCCCGCGAGTCGGTCATCCAGTCGATGGACACGGCCGGCCGCGCGGTGCTGTTCGCCGGGTGCACCGTCGTCATCGCGCTGCTCGGGATGATGTTGCTCGGTGTCGACTTCCTGTACGGGGTGGCCATCTCGGCGTCGATCGCCGTGCTGCTGGTCATGTTCGGATCGCTCACGCTGCTGCCCGCGCTGCTCACGTTCGCCGGTGCGCGCCTGGCACGTCCGAGCCGCCGCGCACGGCGCAGGGCGGCGCAAGCCGAGAGCGCATCGCAGGCTTCGGCCACGGCGGCCTCGCCCGTCGGCGCCCCCGGCGCTGGCCCGGGGACCGGCGCCGCGTCTTCGGCGGGTCCGCGCTGGCTGCGCTGGAGCATGTTCGTCGAGCGCCGCCCGCGCACGATCGCCGCCGTCTCGGCACTCGTGATGCTGCTGATCGCCGCGCCCGCCACGGCGCTGCGGCTCGGCTCCAGCGATGCCTCCAACGATCCGTCGAGCACCACGACCCACCGCGCCTACGGGCTGCTCGCGCAGGGCTTCGGCCAAGGCTTCAACGGTCCGCTGCTCGTCGCCGTGCAGGTTCCGACCCGCCACGACACGGTCGGCGTCGCGCGGCTGCAGACGGCCGTTGCGGCGACGCCAGGCGTGGCGTCGGTCGCCCCGCCGCGTGTCAATCCGAGCGGCGACGTGGCGACGCTCACCGTTTACCCGCGCTCCTCGCCGCAGGCCTATGCCACGACCCAGCTCGTCGAACGCCTGCGCGGGCACGTCGTACCGGCGATCTCCGCGCAGACGGGGCTGAAGGTCTACGTCGGCGGCGTCACCGCCGGCTCGGTCGACTTCGCAAAGACGCTCGGCGAAAAGCTGCCGCTGTTCATCGGCGTCGTCGTGCTGCTCTCGGCGCTGCTGCTGCTGGTCGTCTTTCGCTCGCTCGTGATCCCGCTGCAGGCGGCCGTGATGAACCTGCTGAGCATCGGTGCCGCGCTCGGCGTGATCGTCGCGATCTTCCAGTGGGGCTGGCTGGGAAGCCTCGTCGGCGTGCAGCAGGGACCGATCGAGTCGTTCATCCCGGTGATGCTGTTCGCGATCGTCTTCGGGCTGTCGATGGACTACGAGGTGTTCCTCGTCTCGCGGATCCACGAGCGCTGGACGCACACGCGCGACAACCCGCGGGCGGTAGCGGAGGGGCTCGCGCTGACCGGACGCGTCGTCACGGCCGCCGCGGCGATCATGGTGTGCGTATTCCTCTCGTTCATGCTCGGCGAAGAGCGCGTGATCAAGGAGTTCGGCCTCAGCCTCGCCAGCGCCGTGTTCCTCGACGCCCTGGTCGTACGCTGCCTGCTGCTGCCTGCCGTGCTGCACCTGATCGGCCCGCGCACGTGGGCGCTGCCCGCCTGGCTCGACCGAGCGCTGCCGCGACTGAACATCGAGGGAACGGTCCTACCGGCGCCCGGAGCGCCCGGCGCGGATGCGCCCACCAGCCCTCGTCGCGGCGCCAGGCCCGAGGTAGCGACAGAGGGAGCCGAGGGCTGAGCCCAATCGGCCGGGGGCGGCGTGCTGTCTGGCTGCCCCTCCTCTGCCTGGCAGCGCTGCTTGCGACGCCGCCCATCGCGTCCGCGATGGGCGCGGAGCCGGTGCCGGCCGTGCGCGGCTCGCGCCTGCGCGTCGTGGTCATCCCCGGCTCGGTCGTGCTCGCCTTCCTCCCCGCCGGCGAGCGCCGGCTCAGCACCGTCGCCGGTCTGTCGATCGGCCTGATGTCGGCGACGCAGGGCTCCTACACGCGCGCGCAGCTGCTGCTCGACATCGGCCAGGGAGCACGCATCTCCTCCTCCGCCTACGACTCTTCCCGTCCCCCGCCGCTGTCGCTTGCGCCGCTCGGCTCCGGCGCCGTCGTCGATGGCTGGCCGGCCGCCCTGCGCCGCGCCGAAAACGCCCCTCAACTGCTGCGCCCGGGGCTGCTCGCCACGCAGGCGGGAGGCGCCGGCTACGTAGGAGTCTCCGGGGTTGACCACCTCGACGGCGTCGCCGCCGCCGATCGCAGCGGTCGCGTGGCCGCCGTCTCGTTGGGCAGCGCAGGGTCGGTGCTCGCTCGCGTCCAGGCCATGCAGAGCAGCCGTCGCCTCGTCGTGTGCGACCTGCCCGCCGGCGCGTCGGGGGTCACAGACCTGCGCCGCTTGAGCGCGGCGCGGCGCCCCGCCGACCTGCTGATCGTCGTGCAGCGCGCCGGCGACGGCAGCGGGCACGAGCTGCTGTGGGCTGCGGCCGCCGGGCTGAGGGGCGCAGGCGGGCGCGAGCTGACCTCGGCGACGACCAACCAGCGCGGGCTGCTCGCCGCCGTCGACATCGCACCGACGATCCTGCAGCGGCTGGGCGTCGCGCCGCTGCCCGCCGACATGCGCGGCAAGATGCTGGAAACCAACGGGCGGCTGGACTCCCCGGGGCTGCGCTCGCTGCAGGCGCGCCTGCACGTCGTCGGCGCCAGGCGCCTGACGGCGCTCGCCTGCCTGCTCGGCGCGTGGGCGCTGCTGCTGCTCGTCGCCGGTTCGCGCGCCGGTACACGTGGCGCCGGCGCGCGCAGATGGGCGATGCGCGTTGGCGCGTTGGCGATCCTGTGGACCCCCGTCGCCACGCTGATCGGCGCGGCGGTCGAGCCGAGCGCGGCGGTCGAGTACGCGACGATCGCGCTCGCCTGCATGCTGCTCGCCGCGCTCACCGACGCGCTCGCCCCCTGGCCGCGCGCTCCGCTCGTCGTGGCCGTCGTCTGCGTCGTCGCGCTCGCCGCCGACGCGCTCGCCGGCACGCAGCTGCTGATGCGCTCGCTGCTCGGGCCCAACCCGATCCTTGGCGCGCGCTTCTATGGCTTCGGCAACGAGCTGAAGTCCGGGCTGGCGGTGGCCGTGCTCGCGGCCGTCGCCGGCGCGCTGTTTCCCGCCGTGCGCTCGCGGCACTCGGCGCTAGCGATGGCGCTCGCCGGCGCCGCCCTCGCGGCGATCGAGGGCGCCGCGAAGATCGGCGCGGGCGTCGGCGGCGTGATCCTCGTCAGCGCCGGCTTCGCCGTCGCAGTCGTGATGCTGCTCCCCGGCAGCGTCTCGCGGCGGCAGGTGCTGCTCGCGCTCGCGACCCCGCTGCTCGCGCTCGTTGCGCTCGCGGCGCTCGACCTCGCGACCGCGCACGGCTCTGGCCACTTCACCGGCAGCATCCTGCACGCCCGCTCGCCCGGCGATCTACGCGACGTGATCGTGCGCCGCTACGGGGCCGCGTGGAGCGAGCTGAAGAACCACGCGATGCCCGTGGCGACCGCACTGGCAGTGCTCTGTGCGGCGGGCGCCGTGCGCCTGCACCGGCGGCTGCTCGCTCCCGTCGGCGACGACCCGGCGTGGCTGGCCGCGCTCGCCGGCGGCATCACCGCCGGCATCGTCGGAGCGCTCAGCGAGGACTCGGGGCCCGTGCTGCTCGTCGTCGCCGTCTTCACCGCCGGCTGCGTCGCCAGCTACCTGTCGGGCCGACCGGCCGCCGGCCCACGCCGCGCACCGCAGGCGCCCTGCGCACCGCAGGCGACCCGCGCGCCAGAGCAGCCTCAGGCGAAGGCCGCCGAGGCGTAGTAGATCGCCACGGCGATCGTCACGATCGCCGTCGACGGCGGCAGCGAGGGAATCGCGTAGGCCAGCGCCAGCCCTCCCCACATCGCCGCGACCGCCAGCCCTCCCGCGAGCGCGATCGCCACGAACGGGCTGCGCACGACGCGGTGTGCCGCCGCGGCAGGCGCCGCGAGCAGCCCGAGCAGCAGGAGCGCGCCGACGACCTGCGTCGCCTCCGCCGCGACCACTCCCAGCAGCGCCACGAAGCCAATCCCCAACGTGCGCGTCGGCACGCCGCGCGCCGCGGCGACGTCGGGCGCCACCGAGGCGAACAGCAGCGGGCGGCCGATCGCCACCGTCAGCGCCGTCGCGCCGAGCGCGATCGCCGCCGCCAGGCGCGCTTCGTCGGCCGTCAGCCCGAAGATCGAGCCGAACAGCGTGTGCGCGCCAGCGATCCCCGAGCCGCCCGCGGAGCTCATGCTCACGCGCGCCAGGAAGAACACGCCGAGGCCGAGGACGAACGTGAAGACGGTGCCGATCGCCGTGTCGTCCGCCGGCGAGGAACCTGCTGAGGCGCCCGTGCCACGCGCCAGCACGCCGCGGCCGAGCGCGCCGATCGCCGCGCCGACCGCGACCGTGGCGACGAACAGCCCGATCCGCTGGTCGATCCCGGCGCTTGCGGCCGCAAGCGCGCCCGGGAAGGCCACATGGCTGAGCGCATCGCCCGCGAACACCTGTCCACGCAGCACCACGAACCAGCCGACCACGCCGCACGCCAGCGCCACGAACGTCCCGGCGAGCAGCGCGTTGCGCATGAACTCCTGCGACAGCATCAGGCGAGCACCCCCGACGGCCGCGGCGGGGGCAGGTCCTGTGCCGGGCGCTCGCTACGCAGACGCTCGCGCGCAAAGGCGAGCAGGCGCGCGAGCACGTAGATCGCAAAAGCGACCGTCGCGACGAAGAAACCGGCCGGATAGACCGAGAAGTAGGCCAGGCCCAGCCCCAGCCACACGACCAGCAGACCGA
Source organism: uncultured Solirubrobacteraceae bacterium (assembly GCA_963706615.1). GTDB lineage: Bacteria > Actinomycetota > Thermoleophilia > Solirubrobacterales > Solirubrobacteraceae > Palsa-744. The sequence continues at coordinate 900,260 of OY970163.1, forward strand.
GCGCGACCGTGAGCACGAGGCTCGCCAGCGGACGCACGGTCAACGCCTGGGCGCTCGCCGCCGGCGCGACGAGCAGCGCGAACACGAGCAGCACGCCGGTGATCTGGCTCGTCGCCGCGACCGCCAGGGCAAGCAGCAGCAGGAACGCCAGCGAGACCGCGCGGACGGGCACGCCGCGCGCTGCTGCGACGTCGGCGTCGACCGACGCGAACAGCAGCGGGCGCCCGAGCGCGGCGAGCGCGGCGAGCGTCCCCGCGGCGACCGCGGCGAGCAGCAGCACCTCGCCGTCGCCGACGCCGAGCAGGTCGCCGAACAGCAGCCTGTCCAGGTCGCCGAGCACGCCACCGTACAGGCTCACGAAGAGAAAGCCCGCGGCCAGCGCGAGCGCCTGCACGGCGCCGATCGCCGCAGACTGCTCGCTCCAGGAGATTCGCCGCCGTCCGCCCGACAGGCGCCCGATCGCCGCTGCGCCGGCGGCGCAGAAGAGGAAGTAGCCCCACGCCGCCGGCACGCCCGCGAGCGCGGCCGCCGATGCGCCGGGGAAGGCCATCATCGACAGCGTGTGCCCGGCGAACGCCTCGCGGCGCAGCACCATCAGCCACCCCACCAGCCCGGCCATCACGGCGACGACGCTGCCCGCCAGCAGCGCGTTGAGCATGAAGTGGTATTCGAGCACCTGCGCGACGTCGTGCGCGAAGTTCCAGCCGAGCGTCGGGTGCGCGGCGTCAGCCGGCATGCGCGTGATGCGAGCCGGCGGCGTGCGCGTCGTCGTGGCCATGGCGGTCGTGGTGATGCGCGGTCGCCTCGGGTTGGCCGACGACGACCAGTCGCCCGTCGGAGGCGCGCAGAACCTCCACTGGCACGCCGTACAGGCGCGTCAGCGTCGCCGTCGTGACGACCTCCTCGACCGGCCCCTCGACGGCGTGACCTGCGGCCAGGTAGACGACCCTGTCGAGGTAGGCCAGCAGCGGGTTGACGTCGTGCGCGACGAGCAGCGCCGCGACCCCTTCGACACGGCAGATCTCCCCGACCAGCCCCGCGACCGACGCCTGGTTGGGCAGGTCGAGGCTGTCCAGCGGCTCGTCCAGCAGCAGCAGCTGCGGGCGGCGCACGAGCGCTTGGGCGATCAGCAGGCGCTGCTGCTCGCCGCCGGACAGCTGGCCGATCGGGCGCTCGGCGTACGCCGACGCGCCGACCAGCTCGATGACCTCCGCCACGCGCCGGCGCGTCTCGCGCGTGCGCCCTGCGCCGCGTCCCCAGGAGACCGGCAGCGGCAGACCCCAGCGGTCGCCGTCCAGGCCCAGCCGCACGACGTCGACCCCGCGCAAGCGCGTCTCCGGCGCAAACGAGCGGCGCTGGGGCAGGTAGCCGATCTCGGCGCTGGCGGCGCCAGGCGCTCGGCCGAGCACCTCGATCCGCCCCGCCGAGGCTGCCAGCGCGCCGAGCAGCGCCCGCAGCAGCGTCGACTTGCCCGACCCGTTGGCGCCGAGCAATGCGACGAACTCCCCCCTCTGCATGCGCATCGACACGCCGCTCCAGATCGTGCGCCGACCGATGCGCACGGCGGCGGCGTCCAACACGATCGCCGGCTCGCCCATCGCCCGACCATAGCAAGACTGAGTCTCGTTCTTGTCTTTCTCCATTGGCATGCCGCGAACCGCGGGCGCATCACCGATACTCCCGACGGCGCGGCCGACAGCGCCGACGCGCCTGGCCGGCAGGGCTCGCCCACCATCCGCAGGAGGCATTGATGCACAAGCTCAAGCTCGACTCAGACGACGTCGTCTCCCCCACGTACGCGGCGCGCTCGTTCTCGCACGACATCCCCAAGTACCGCCTGCCCGCGGACGGCATGAGCGCCGACGCCGCCTACCAGCTCGTGCACGACGAGCTCAACCTCGACGGCAACCCCGCGCTGAACCTCGCGTCGTTCGTGACCAGCTGGATGGAGCCGCAGGCCGACCGGCTGGCCGTCGAGACGCTCGCCAAGAACATGATCGACCAGGACGAGTACCCGCAGACAGAGGTCGTCCACCGCCGGGTGGTCTCGATGATCGGCAGGCTGTTCCACGCTCCCGCCGGCTCGGGCTCGACGGGCACGGCGACGATCGGCTCCTCGGAGGCGATCATGCTCGCGATGCTCGCCCACAAGCGCTCCTGGCAGCGCCGCCGCGAGGCCGAAGGCAAGCCCGCCGACAACCCGAACATCGTGATGGGCGCCGACGTGCACACCTGCTGGGAGAAGTTCGCCAACTACTTCGAGGTGCACGCGCGTGTCGTGCCGATGCAGGAGGGCCGTTACACGATCGGCGCCGAGGAGGTGCAGCCGCTGCTCGACGAGCGCACAATCGGCGTCGCCGGGCTGCTCGGCACGACGTTCACCGGCCAGATGGACGACCTGGCCTCGATCGACGCGCTGCTCGAGCGCGTGGAGTCAGAGCACGGCTGGCGCATCCCGCTGCACATCGACGCCGCCAGCGGCGGCTTTCTGACGCCGTTCTCAGAACCCGACCTGGAGTGGGACTTCCGCCTGGCGCGAGTGCGCTCGATCAACGTGTCAAACCACAAGTTCGGCCTCGTCTACCCCGGCATGGGCACCGTCGTCTTCCGCGAAGAGCAGGACCTGCCGCAGGAGCTCGTGTTCCACATCAACTACCTCGGCGGCGACATGCCCAACTACTCGCTGAACTTCTCGCGGCCGTCGAACTCGGTGATCCTGCAGTACTTCACCTTCCTGCGCCTCGGCCTGGAGGGCTACCGCGAGATCGTCGCGAGCGTGCTCTCAAACGCGCGGGCGCTCGCCGCCAAGCTCGGGGCGATCGAGGGCCTGGAGCTGCTCAACGACGCCTCACGCTTCCCGATCGTCGTGGCGCGTGCGCAGGACCCCGACAAGCTCGACCTGACGCTCGTCTCGCGGATGCTGCGCGAGCGCGGCTGGATCGTCCCGGCCTACACGCTCCCGCCGAACGCCGAGCACATCACCGTGCTGCGGCTTGTCGTCAAGGAGAACTTCTCACGCGACATGGCCGACCTGCTCGCCCACGACGTGCGCACAACGATCGCCGCGCTCGAGCACGGCGCCAAGCAGCGGCACACGCGCGAGCGCCGCAGGCCGCACTGCTGAGACCGCGCGCGCCGCGCTCAGTCGCGGCGGCGGCGGCTGTTGACGAGCAGCACGATGCCGACGATCACGACCACGGCGATCAGGATGCCGCCGGCGATGTAGCGGAGTTTGTGATGGACCGGTTTCGGGGCTTTCGCTTCCTTTTCCGCGGCGGCATTGCCCAGCACGGTCACCGCGATGCCTGCCGCCTGCAGGCGCGCCACGGTCTGCGGCTCCTGTTTTTTCGGATACCTGGCGAGCACGTGCGTGCCATCCTTCAGCGTCACGCGCAGCGTGCGCAAGCGCTTGTTGACGGCCACGCTCTGGACCTGTTTGGACGTGAGCTGCTGCTGGAAGGCGGCTTCGCTCTCGTGCGTGTACTTGATCGTGCTTTCCGCAGCAAGCGCGCCCGAGGCCAGCAGGCAGAGCGCCACACAGACGGCCAGCGCGATGCTCGTGATGGCTCTCGTGGGTCGATTCATCGGCCGTACCCTAATGCCTAGACGCGCCCCGTGTCGCGGCGGTAGGCGCGCACCGCCAGCGCGCCCAGCACGAGCGTCCAGCCGGCGAGCACGAACCACGCCTTGCCCGTCCACGGATGTCCCCCGAGCGCCACGTGGCTGGCCTGCACGAGCCAGTAGGAGGGCAGGTACTGCGCGAGGTCGTGCAGGAAGCCGTGCTGCCCGAGCGGGAACCACGTGCCGCCGAGCAGCGCCAGCAGCGACACGCCGCCGCCCATCGCCGGACCGATTGAGTCGGGCGTCAGCACGTGGCCGAGCGCGATCCCCAGGGCCGCGAAGGGGATCAGCCCGACGAGCATCAGCGCGGTCATCACGATCCAGTCGCGCGCGGACATGCTGACGCCGAGCGAGGCTCCGGCTATGTACAGCGCGCAGATGCTCACCAGCGCCATCGCGTATGCCGTGAGCACCTTCACGCGAAAGTACGCGCGCGGCGGCAGCGGTGTGATGCGCAACTGGCGGTTCCAGCCGACCGAGCGCTCCGTGGCGATTCGCCCGCCGCAGGAGAGCATCGCGCTCATCGTGCCGAACGAAGCCAGGCCGGCCATGAAGTACAACGGCGCGCTCACTCCGCTGCCGCCGAGGTTGTGCACGCCGCGGCTGGGACCAGCGATCACGAAGTACAGCACCAGCGGGAAGCTGAGCGACAGCAGAAAGAACCGACGGTTGCGAAACGTCCGCAGCAGCTCGTAGCGCAGATAGGTCAGCTGCAGGTTCCTCGCGGCGATCATGCCTGCGACCGATCCCCCGTCGCGGACCGCGGCGGGTCCTCGGCGTCGCCGGTGAGCGCGAGGAACGCCTCCTCCAGCCCGGCCGAGGCGATCTCTATGTCGCGCACGCCGGCGTATGCCTCGAGCAGCGCGCGGACTGCGGCGTCGGAGTCCGAGCACGTCAGCACGACGGCCTCACCGCGCAGCTCTGCGCCCGTCACACCCGGCAGGCGCGCCAGCGCTCGGGCGTCGGCGCCGGGCAGCGTCGCGCGAATCGTGCGCGAGCCGACCATCGCCTTGATCTCCGTTGTCGGTCCGTCGGCGACCAGCCGGCCGTGGGCCATCAGCACCGCGCGATCGGCATACATGTCCGCCTCCTCGAGGTAGTGCGTGGCAAACAGGATCGTCTTGCCGCGCGCGGCGAACTCGCGCATCGTGCGCCAGAAGGCGTGGCGTCCCTCGACGTCCATCGCCGCCGTCGGCTCGTCGAGCACGAGCAGCCGCGGGTCGCTGACGAGCGCCACCGCCGAGCGCACGCGCTGGGTCTCGCCTCCGGCGAGCTTCTGCGTGCGTCGATCGGCGAAGGCGTCGGCGCCGGTCATCCGCAGGACCACCTCGACCGCCAGCGGCGCGGGATACAGCGAGGCGATCATCGTCACCAGCTCGCGCGCCGACAGGTCGCGGATCAGGGCGCCCGTCTGCAGCATCGCGCCGACGTCGCCCCCGGCGACGGCCTCTGTCGGCGAGCGGCCGAACACCGACACGGCGCCCGCGTCGGGCGCCAGCAGCCCGAGCAGCATGTCGATCGTCGTCGACTTGCCCGCGCCGTTGGGGCCGAGCAGCGCCACCGTCTCGCCCGCCGCAATCGAGAAGTCGACGCCGCGCACCGCCTCGATCGGACCTCGCGGCCCGCGAAAGGACTTGACGAGCGCATGCAAACGGACCTCGCGCCGATCGGCCGCGCCCGCGCCGCCGATCGCTGCCCCGGGCGTGTCGACGTCTAGCTGCGTGGCCGCCACGCCGTGCGAGCGGTCACTTGCGCAGCTGCCTCGCCGTCTTCACGCGCTGCACCCGCGACAGCTCGACCTTGCGCATGCGCACCGAGACCGGCGTCGCCTCGACGGCCTCGTCCTCGCGCACGAACTCCAGCGCCTCGTCGAGCGTCAGCTTGCGGTGCGCATCCAGGCGCACGAGCACGTCGGATGTCGACGAGCGCATGTTCGTCAGGTGCTTCTCCTTGACAGGATTGACGTCGAGATCCTCAGAGCGTGCGTTCTCGCCGATGATCATGCCTTCGTAGACCTCCTCGCCGGGTCCGACGAACAGCGAGCCGCGCTCCTGCAGCGTGAACAGCGAGAAGGTGACCGTAGCCCCGCGCCGGTCGGCCACGAGCACGCCCGAGTTGCGCGTCAACAGCTCGCCGGCCCAGGGCTCCCAACGATCGAACACGTGGTGCATGATCCCCGTGCCGCGCGTCTCGGTGAGAAACTCCGTGCGAAAGCCGATCAACCCGCGCGCGGGGATCAGATAGTCCAGGCGCACCCAGCCGGTGCCGTGGTTGATCATGTGCTCCATGCGCCCCTTGCGCGCGGCGAGCAGCTGGGTCACCGTGCCGACATGCTCCTCGGGCACGTCGACCGAAAGCAGCTCGACCGGCTCGCAGCGCTTGCCGTCGATCTCGCGCTCGACCACGTGCGGCTGGCCCACCGTCAGCTCGAAGCCCTCGCGGCGCATCATCTCCACGAGCACCGCCAGCTGCAGCTCGCCGCGACCCTGAACCTCGTAGGTGTCCGGGCGCTCGGTCTCCTTCACGCGCAGCGAGACGTTTCCCACGAGCTCCTGCTCCAGGCGCGCCTCGATCTGCCTGGCGGTCAGCTTCGTGCCGTCTTTGCCGGCCAGCGGCGAGGTGTTCGCCCCGATCGTGATCGACATCGCGGGCTCGTCGACGGTGATCACCGGCAGCGGTCGCGGGTCGACGGGATCGGCGAGCGTCTCGCCGATCGTCACCTCGGCGATTCCGGCGACGGCGATGATCTCCCCCGGCCCCGCTTGCGGCGCGTCGACGCGGTCGAGCGCGTCGGTCACGTACAGCTCGGCCACCGTCGCTTTCTGGATCGAGCCGTCGGCACGACACCAGGCGATCTGCTGGCCCTTGGAGATCGTCCCGTTGCGCACGCGGCAGATCGCCAGGCGCCCGACGTAAGGGGAGGCGTCGAGGTTCGTCACGAGCGCCTGCAGCGGGTGGTCGACTTCGTAAGTCGGCGCCGGAATGCGCTGCAGCAGCAGGTCGAGCAGCGGCTCCAGCGTGTCTCCCTCCAGCGGCTGCCCGGCCTCGTAGTGCAGCGAGGCGATGCCCGCCTTGGCGTTGCAGTACACGATCGGGAAGTCGATCTGCTGCTCGTCGGCGTCGAGGTCGAGGAACAGCTCGTAGACCTCGTCGACGACCTCCGCCACGCGCGCGTCCGGGCGGTCGACCTTGTTGACGACGAGGATCACCGGCAGCTTGGACTCCAGCGCCTTGCGCAGCACGAAGCGCGTCTGGGGCAGTGGACCCTCGGAGGCGTCGACCAGCAGCAGCACGCCGTCGACCATCGTCAGCCCGCGCTCGACCTCGCCGCCAAAGTCGGCGTGCCCGGGCGTGTCGATGATGTTCAGCTTGACGTCCTTGAAGCGAAGCGAGGTGTTCTTGGCGAGGATCGTGATGCCCTTCTCGCGCTCGAGATCCATCGAGTCGAGCACGCGCGTGGCCACATCCTGCCCGGCGCGGAAGGCGCCCGACTGCCACAGCATCGCGTCGACCAGCGTCGTCTTGCCATGGTCGACGTGCGCGACGATCGCCACGTTGCGTATGTCCTCTCTGGGTACGAGCACGGCCGACTAGGCTAGCGGCGCAGGCCCGCGGCTCTCAATCCCGTGCGCGCGCCGAAGCGCGCGAGCGCCGACGGATAGCGCTCGGCGCGCGCGATCGTCTCCTCGAGTGCCGCAGCAAAACGACGGATCTCCTGCTCTTGCACGACCAGCGCGGGCAGCGCCTTGATCGTGTTCATGCGGTGCCCGGCCACCTGGCAGAGGATGCGGTGCTCGTGAAACAGCGGCACCGTGATCAACTGCGAGAACAAGCCCGTCTGGCGGCGCTCGACCGCCTCCCACAGCGCTCGCCCCACGCGCCCGGCCGGCGGCCCGAACTCGATCGCCCAAATCAGCCCCAGGCCGCGCACGTCGCTGACGACCTCGTAGCGCTCGACCAACGGCCGCGTCAGCTCCAGCAGCAGCTCGCCCATGCGCTGCGCGTGGGCGACCAGCCCCTGCTTGTCGAGCACGCGCAGCGTCGCCAGCGCGGCCGCCGCGGCAAGGTCGTTGCCGCCGAACGTCGAGCCGTGGCGCACGGCGCGCTCCATGCCGTCGAAGACCGCGTCGAACGCCGCGCGCGAGACGAGCACCGCGCCGATCGGCACAAGGCCGCCCGACAGCGCCTTGGCGACGCAGATCAGGTCCGGTTGCAGCTGCCAGTGCTCGAGCGCGAGGAAGCGTCCCGTGCGACCGATCCCCGTCTGCACCTCGTCGCATACGAACAGCGTCCCCGCCTGGCGGCACAGCGCCTGCGCGCGCGCCAGGTAGTCCGCCGGGGGCAGGTTCACGCCCTTGCCCTGCACCGGCTCGACGACGAACGCCGCCACGTCGCCGCGCGCGAGCTCGCGCTCCAGCGCGTCGGGGTCGCCGAACGCGACCGCGTCGCACCCGGCCAGCAACGGGCCGAAGCCGTCGCGGAACTCGTCGTTGCCGTTGAGCGACAGCGAGCCGAGCGTGAGGCCGTGAAAGGCGTGCTCGGCGTACAGCACACGCGGGCGGCCGGTCGCCGCGCGCGAGATCTTGATCGCCGCCTCGACCGCCTCCGTGCCGCTGTTCGCCGGAACCATCGCCGCGACGCTGTCGGGCGCGCGCGCGAGCAGCGCCTCGGCGAGCACGCCGCTGAGCAGCGTCACGCCCAGCTGCGGCAGGTTGGCGGTGTGCGCTGCCATCGTCTCCTGCACCGCGGCGATCGCCTCCGGGTGGTTGCGACCGATCGCGAACACGCCGTAGCCGCCGAACAGGTCGAGGTAGCGCTCGCCGTCGGCGTCGATCAGATGCGCGCCCTCGCCCCGCCGCCAAGACTTGTCGAAGCCGAGCGTGCGCAGGATCCGGCCCATCTGCGGGTTCAGATAGCGATCGTTGAGCGCCATCTCCTCGCCCGCGCGGTCGCCGAGGATCTCGGCGACCGTCGGCGGAACTGGGCTGTACATCGGCTAAGCGTACGAAAGCGCCAACGGCGGGCCGGAGACGGTCCGCGCGGCGTCCGCTGGCGAACCGATCGCAGATGCCGTTTGCCGATGCAATTCGGGCATACGGATCTTGGCTGATACAGATGTCTGCTCGGCCGTCGGGCGGCTAAAGGCCGCTCGCGAGGCCGTCGAAGCCGGGCACATGCAACAGGGGTCCTGGTTGTGCCCGACCGAGCGCGACCGCGCACGCGTGATCGATGCCAGCGAGCGCGTGCGCACGATCCGCATGGTCGGCTCGGGAGCCGTCGGGCTGGCGCTGCTCGCCGCCGCGCCGTGGGTCGGCTGGTGGACGCTTGCGCTGTTTGCGCTGTCGATCGTCAACTTCCTCAACGTCGAGCGACGCATTCACTCCAGCGCCCGCCCCGAGCGGGTCAGCGCGAGCGCGATCGTCGTCACGATGCTGTTGATCGGTGCGGGGATCGCAATCAGCGGCGGCCCGCACAGCGTCGCGCTGCCCTGGATGGCGCTCCCCGCGGCGATGGTCGCGGCGCGCTTTCGCCCGCAGGTCGTGATCGCAGGGTTCGCGCTGTCGGTCGCGATCCTGCTGGCCGCCGTCTTCGCCACGCACCCGCAAAGGGCGATCGACAATCCCGCGGCGCTGATCGCGACGCTCGCCCTGCTCGTCGGCATCGTCGCGATCGTGTGGGCACTGCAGGCCGCCGAGCTGCACCACCGCGAAGAGGCGATCGTCGATCCGCTCACCGGCCTGTTCAACCGCCACGCGCTGATCCCTCGCTTTGCCGAGCTCGGCCATCAGGCGCGCCTGACGCGCCAGCCGGTCTGCCTGCTGCTGTGCGACATCGACCACTTCAAGACGATCAACGACGCGCACGGGCACGCGCGCGGCGACGCCGCGCTGCGCGACACCGCCTATGAGCTGCGGAAGCGCCTGCACTCCTTCGAGCTCGTCTACCGACTCGGCGGCGAGGAGTTCCTGGTCGTGCTCCCTGGCGTCGGCCACGACGGCGGTTGCAGGGTCGCCGAGCGCCTACGCGTTGCGATCGAGAGCGTCCGCCCGGCCGGCGTGGCGATCACCGTCTCGATCGGCGTCAGCTCCGCCAGTGGCGAGCTCGTGGAGTACGAGTCGATGTTCAAGGCCGCCGACGAGGCGCTGTATGCCGCCAAGCGCGCCGGACGCAATCGCGTCACCGTCGCCGCAGCCGCCGACGACCGACATGACGAGACGGCCGGCGGCGATCTGCGCGACCCGGCTGCGCCGGGCAGCGCGCGGGCGCTCGCCTACGACGGTTCGTCAGCCTGAGCGAATCCTCGCCCAGGCGAGCAGCGCGGGTCGCCGCGCTCAGCTCTCGAGCGCTTCGGAGCCCTCCAGCCAGTCGCTCTCCAGCCGCTCGCGTTCGACGCCGACCTGCGCCAGCTCGGACTGCAGCTCGGCGAGCCGTGCGTGATCGGTGGCGGCGGCCGCCATCCGCTCGTGCAGCTCGGTTTCTTGCCGGGCGAGCTGCTCGATCGCCGCTTCGGTGCGCTTGAGCTCGCGCTCGGCGCGCTGGGCCTGCTTGCGCTCCTCGCGGATGCGCGCTCCCGGGGACACGTCGCGCGCCTGCCCAGGGGACTCAGGCGGGCTCTGCTCGGCGGCGCGGCGCTGCTCGACGTACTGCTCGATCCCGCCCGGCAGGTGGCGTAGGGCGCCCGCAGCGGTGAGCGCGTGGACGTCGTCGCAGACGCGCTCGACGAAGTAGCGGTCGTGGCTGACGACCACGAGCGTGCCCGGCCAGCTGTCGAGTAGATCCTCGAGCGCCGTCAGCGTGTCGATGTCCAGGTCGTTCGTGGGCTCGTCCAGCAGCAGCACATTCGGCTCGGCCATCAGCAGGCGCATCAGCGCTAGGCGACGGCGCTCGCCGCCGGACAGGTCCGCGACGAGCGTGTACGCCTTCTCACCGCGAAAGCCGAAGCGCTCGCAGAGCATCGCCGCGGTGATCTGCTCTCCCCCGCTCAGCGTCGCGCGGGCGCGCACCCCCTCCAACGATTCGAGCACGCGCTCATCTTCGGGGATCTCCACCGCGTCCTGTGAGAGGTGCGCGGTGCGCACCGTCGCGCCGCGCTCGACGCGACCGGCCGTCGGTTGCAGCTCGCCCGACAGGAGCCTGAGGAGCGAGGTCTTGCCCGATCCGTTGACCCCGACGATCGCGACGCGGTCGCCCGGCCCGAGGCGCCAGGTGATGTCGTGAAGCACCTCTCGGCTGCCGAGCGTCAGCGACACGTCGACCGCGTCGAGCACCTTGTCGCCCAGGCGCGAGGTCGCAAAGCGCAGCAGCTCCGCGCGATCGCGCGCCAATGGCTCGTCGGCGATCAGCGCGTTGGCTGCAGCGATGCGGAACTTCGGCTTGCTCGTACGCGCCGGCGGCCCGCGCCGCAGCCACGCGAGCTCCTTGCGCAGCAGCTGCTCGCGGCGGCTCGCGCGCGATGCCTCCCGGCGATCGCGCTCGGCGCGCGCGAGCACGTACGCGGCGTAGCCGCCTTCGTACTGGTGCACGGCGCCGTCGGCGACATCCCACGTGGAAGTGCACACCGCATCCAGGAACCAGCGGTCGTGCGTCACCACCAGCAGCGAGCCGCGGCGCGCGGCGAGGTGGCGCGCCAGCCAGTCGACGCCTTCCACGTCGAGGTGGTTGGTCGGCTCGTCGAGCAGCAGCAGCTGCGGCGCGTCGAGCAGCAGGCGCGCCAGCGCGACCCGCCGGCGCTCGCCACCCGACAGACCCGCGATCGGCGTGTCGATCCCTTCGGCGAACAGCGTCAGCTGCACGCCGCCCATCAGACCGTCCAGCACCCCGCGAAACGTGCCGTCGCCCGCCCATTCGTGATCGGCGCGGCCGCCGACGAGCACCTCGCGGATCGTGCGCCGCTCGTCGAGCTCGTCACGCTGGGCGAGCAGCGCCACATCGACGTCGCCCGAGCGCGTGAGCGCCCCGGCATCCGGCGCCTCCACGCCGGCGATCAGGCGCAGCAGCGTCGACTTGCCACCGCCGTTCTGCCCCACGACGCCGATCCGCTCGCCCGCCGAGACCCCGAGCGTGATGTCGTGCAGGACCTCGCGGCTGCCGTAGGACTTAGCTACGGACTTGAGGTTGAGCAGGTTGCGCACGGCGGGCACGGGCATGCCGAGCATCCTGGCGGATCGTGCGCGGGCGTCGCTGGAGCGCTCGCCGATAGCTCCGACGCCTCGCGTCCGAGGCGCGCCTTACGCGGTCGGCGTCCACCCGCCCGGGTAGGACGCGAGCGCCGCCGCGACGGTCATGCACGGATGCGATGGCGGTACGGCGTGCAGCGTGAGCGTCGGCCGCATCGGACGAACCCTACCCGGCTCGACCGACGAGGCCTGACCTACCGCTTCTTCGAGTGCGGGGCGCGCTTCTTGCGTTTCAAGGCCGCAGCCTTGGCGTTCGTCGCCGACAACGCGCTGCTGTACGCGGACTGCAGATTGGTGAGAGTTTCCCGCGAGGTCTCTCCCCTGCCTGGAAGCTGTTCGGGCTCGGTTGCGCCGAGCCCAAGTATCCCGATCTCCAGATGAGGCGCCGAGGAGATGCCGACGCTGCCGCATCCGACCTCTGCGATCGGTTGTCCCGCGGCCACATGCGCTCCCACCGCGACGAGCGCCGGTGAGGCGTGGCCGTAATAAACGTAGCGCCCGGAGTCCGGCCCGCTGTCCACGAGCAGGACGGGTGCCGCGGCGCCAAAGCCGCTGAGGCCCTCCTGCACGATCGTGCCGCTGGCCACCGCCAGCTCGAGCAGGTGGGCGCCGCACTGGTTTGCGGTGCCTCCGAGATCGACGCCCTGATCGAGTGACCATGAGCGCGTCGAGGCGACGTGTGATAGCGGAAAGAGCGGAAACACCCATCCTCGCGCCCCAGCGGGATAAGGACTGGCGGCAAAGATCGGCGCCGGCGCAATCGCCGGCGTACCGCCAGAAGGCGCCGGGCCTGCGGTCGTGGGTGCCGAGCTTGGCGGTGTCGAGACCGGCGGCGCCGGCGCTGCGGGCGCCGCCGGCGACGTGCCTCCGGTCGCGTCGGCGAAGGCGGCGGGGACGCCGACGAGCGCTCCCAGGAGGAACCCTGAGACGACGATGAGCACGCGCAACGCTGAGAACTGCTTCGTTCGCATTTGTCCTTCTTCTTTGCCTACGGGGTTAGCTGACGGGCTAGCGACCTTCGCTTCGCGCGGATTACCGCGCGATTCGCCCCAACAACTCGGTTCCCCCGCCCCCAGACACGTGCCTGGGATTGGGCGCGGCGAGCCTATCGCACGTTCGAGCGGATTGCGCCCAGCAGTCCCTCGAACGCTGGAAATGTTAGGGTTCGCGGCGGGAGAGGGTCGCGTTCTGCACCTTCGCGCAGGACCGGCCGAGCGCTACGGGAGAGGGGCTGGTGATGAGGAATATCAAGGGTCGCGTGCCCGCGCTTGTCGCGATCGCAGCCGCGGCTTTGGCGGTCGGCGCAGCAACAAGCTCGGCGGCCGAACTGCCGGTAGAACCGAAATGTGAGTTCATCGCCAGCCCGGGCAGTTCGGAGTGCATGCTGCCGTTCCCTGACGACTACTACACGAAGACGGACCCGACCAGCGCGACCGGTCGACGCCTCGACTTCCGTGAACTGGCGACGCCGACCAACGCCGCCGGCCAGCACATCGAAGTCTCCCCCTACAACGCCGGCGACGGCTTCAGCCCCGGCTCGGCGATCGCGCTGAAGATCCCCGGAGTCTCAACCACCGCGGACGTCACGGCGATGCACTCCGTGCCGATCAACCACCTGAGCGCCTACAGAAACGCCAACGCCCCGGTCGTCGTGATCGACACGAGCACGGGACAGCGCTGGCCGATCTGGGTGGAGATCGACTCGACCGTCAAATCGGAAAAGGCCAACCTGGAGATCCATCCCTCGGTCAACTTCACCTCCGGTGACCGCTACATCGTCGCGCTGCGCAACCTGAAAAATGCCAAGAAGGAACACCTGCAGGCGCCCGGAGGCTTCCGCTATTACCGCGACAACCTGCCGTCATCCGAAGAAAAGGTCAACGAACGGCGCCCGCACTTCGAGGAAATCTTCTCGAAGCTCCAAGCCGCGGGGATTCAGCGCTCGAGCCTGTATCTCGCGTGGGACTTCACGGTCGCGAGCGACGAAAACAACACCAGCCGCGAGCTCTCGATGCGCAACGCGGCGTTCTCGACGCTCGGTGACAACAACCTCGCCGACGGCGTCGTCGAAGGAACGTCGCCGACGTTCGCGGTCACGGAAGTCACAAACGAACCGAACCCGGGCGAAATCGCGCGAAGGGTGAAGGGCACCGTCGTGGTGCCGTGCTTCCTGTTCCCTAGCTGCGCCCCCGGCGGCACGATGCTGCTGAGCGCCGAAGGCAAGCCGCTCCAGAACGGCGTGTGGTCGGCCAACTTCGATTGCATAGTCCCGGTCGCGGCCACCACCGGGGCGGGAGAATCGGCGCGTCCCTCGCTATACGGCCACGGGCTTTTCGGCAGCGCCGGCGAGGTTGCCTCCGGACCGCAGCGAAGCCTCTCGCAGGCGCACGACATCGTCCAATGCGCCACCGATGAGATCGGCATGTCCGAATCGGACGTCCCGTCGGTCGTGCAGGCGCTGCAGAACCTCTCATCGTTCCCGAAGATCACAGACCGCCTGCAGCAGGGACTGCTCGACGAGCTCTATCTGGGCCGGGCGATGATCAGCCCGAGTGGCTTCACGACCAACGCTGCGTTCCACCAGGACGGCACCGCGGCCACGCCGTCTGTGCTGAACATCGGCCATCTCTACTACAACGGCAACAGCCAAGGCGGCATCATGGGCGGTGCGTTGACGGCGGTCTCGCCCGACTTCACGCGCGCCTCGCTCGGCGTGCCGGCGATGAACTACTCGGTGCTGCTGCCGCGTTCGGTGGACTTCGACCAGTTCGCGTCGATCCTCTACCCCAGCTATCCCGACGAAGAAGCGCGGCCGCTGATCTTCGACATGATGCAGCTGCTGTGGGACCGCGGCGAGCCCAACGGCTACGCCGCGCGAATGACCTCCAACCCGTTGCCCGACACGCCGGCGCACCAAGTGCTGATGGACGTGGCCTTTGGCGACCACCAGGTCAGCAATTACCAGGCCGACGTCGAGGCGCGCACGATCGGCGCCAGCGCGCACCACCCGATCCTTTACAAGGGCCGCTGGCCACACACGAACGTGCTGTGGAACGTGCCGGCGATCAAACCTTACCCATACACGGGCTCGGCAATCTACTACTGGGATGCTGGGCCCCTGCGCGAAAGCCCGCCGGGCTCTGGCAAATCCGTGGGCACCGAACCGCCGCCATATGAAAACCTGCCCAACCGCACCGGCGAAGACCCGCACGGGCTGCCGCGCGCCACCCCCGCAGAGCAGCAGCTCGTCTCGGACTTCTTCGAAGGAGCCGTTCAGAAGAGCGATCGCTGCAACCGCGGTCCGTGTTACTCGGCCGGCTTCACCGGGCCCTAGCCCTGGCGTCTTGGCGAGCGGTCGAGCCGGCACAGCGTGGAGGTCGCTTCGATGGCAAGGCCAGGCATGGGCGGTAGCGCGATCTCACGCGTGAGCCTGCGAACGTCCGGGCTCTTGGGCAGGCACCGACGAGGCCAGCGATCGTCGATAGCGCAGCGTTTTCCATCCGGCTTCGGCGACGAAAAGAATCCTTGCGCCGGCGTCCGGCAGCCCTTCTTGCGTTTGGTTCTGCAGCGACCAGACGACGCCTGTGTGCAACGGCGCTACGGCTCGCACCAGTCCGCTGGAGTCGTCGCCAAGGTTGACGGACGACCCCTGTGTCGTGTCCGCATTCAGGCCGAAGCGCACCCACGCGTGGCCGAGTTCGTGGTATTGGCGATACGCGTACAGCCAGGGGCCGTCGATCGTCGGCGAGAGAAATGTCCGGGTGCCGTAGGCCGCGCCCCCGCCGGTTCCGATCCAATCGATGGCCTTCGCTCGATGTCCGGGCCTCTGCGTCCATAGATCTGATCTCGTCCATTCGCCCCACGGCGCAACACGCACATATGCAACCTGCGTGCCGTTGAGCGTCAGCGCGGTGATTTCGCCTTGCGCGTGCTCGGTGTCACGAAGTTCGGGCTGTTCCTTGATCTCCGCCGCGTAGTAGCTGTTCTGCGGCAGCGCGAGCTTGGTCAGGTGGTTCGTGCCGATTGTCCACTCGATCAGTTCGGTCGCAGCGCGCCGACCACGTACGGTGCGCGATCGGAGGAACGCGATCGTGCGCTTCCACAGCGCGGGTCGAAACAGCGCGCCGTCGCCGGGCACCGCCAACTGGGTTTCCTGCGGGTCCGGAGCTTCCACGGCGACTTGCTCGAGCGCGCATTTACGATTGGCTGTCGCTTCGCCACAGCGTGGGAAAACTGCCCCGACTCCGCCGGAGGCAAGCGGTCCTAGACTCACTTCAAACGGCCGGAGAAGCTCCGGCGTGCCGATTGCCTTCTCAGCGCCCACCGGGCTGCGCACGATCAGCCGGTATGTACCTGTCGTCGCGTCAAAGCGGCTCCATGCAGCCCACCCTCGATAGCCGGCGACAGGCGTGACGCGGGGCACCGCAGAGATTGCCTCGCGCGGCTGAGGCGCCGATCGATGCGTCCGCGCAGAAGGTCGGTCTGCGCTGCGCGCGCTGGCTGTCGGGCAGACCCATGCCGTCACTCCCAGCATCGCCCCTATGACGATGAGATGTCGCACCCTCCCTAGCCTAAGCAAGTCCGACCGTCAACGTGCGGTTGGCCCGAGGCGACCCGCATTGCTCTCGGCGACCATGCTCCAGGCGAGACTAGCGCGCGCATGGACTCGAGCACGAGTTCTGTGTCGCTGTTGACCGGCGGGTTAGGCGTTTCCGTCGCCCGGGAAGCAGGGGCAGCACGAGCAGCCCGAGCTTGTCCAGGCACCGAGGGAGCGGAAGGTATCTCGTTTACGAATATGCGCGGCAATTACCAGCTAGGTAATCGACAGCGCGCGCCCGACGTGAGACCTTCACGGCCAGCCTACCCAGCTACCGAGGAGAAATCTCATGGACAGCCCGCAGGAGATCGTCGAGCGCTATCTCGATACCTTCAACGAGACCGACGCCAACCGGCGCCGCGAGTTGCTCAGCACGCTGTACGCCGCCGACAGCACCTACACCGATCCCCACGTTCAGGTGCGTGGGCTGCAACAGATCGACGGCTTCATCATCCAGACCCAGGAGCGGTTTCCGGGCTTCACCTTCACCCTGGGCAGCGCGGTGGACGCACACCACGCGCAGGCGCGCTTCCAATGGCACGCCGGGCCTCCCGAGGATCCGGACCGGTACATCGGCTTCGACGTGATCGTCACCGACGAGGGACGAATCCGTAGCGTCTACGGTTTCATGGACGAGGCCCCGACAGCCTGAGCGCACCGGAGGATCTAGGCCCGAGCATGACGATGGCCGGGCACCGCTGCGAATACCCCAGGCCGACATATGTCACGCAGAGCAGCGGGACAGAATCGCGCGCGCGAGGGCTGCGGCGAATACGCTCGGACAGCCGCGAGGCGGACGGGCGAAGGCCGTAGGCCCCGGCGCGCGACGGGCGTTTGCTAGCGCGGGTGCGACGCGTACTGGATGATCGAACGGTCGATCATCCACTCGACGGGAGCTCTGTCATCGGTCAGCAGCGTTCCACCGCTCAATGCCGGTGCCAAGCGGGCGGCAGTCGCATCCGCGATCGGGGCAAGCGCGACCGGAAGTGAGCGCGCCGCATTCGACAGCCGAGCGGGTGACACATTCCCGCCCGCGATCAAGAGCGTGTTCGTCGGCGTCACCGGGTCGCGCCAGACGCTCGTAAAGACAGCGCGCAGTGTGGCAGACAGCGCCTTCTCGAGCGTGCTCGAGGTCACGGGGTGGCCAACGTTGATAACGAGAGCTCCGCTTGGCGTCAGACGCCTTCGCGCGAGTTCGAAGAACTCCCGGGTGGTCAGATAGAACGGCA
This sequence comes from uncultured Solirubrobacteraceae bacterium, assembly GCA_963706615.1. GTDB lineage: Bacteria > Actinomycetota > Thermoleophilia > Solirubrobacterales > Solirubrobacteraceae > Palsa-744. The sequence goes on from OY970163.1 coordinate 917,884, forward strand.
CGTAGGGCTGGCGGTAGGCATCTACGAAGATCGCTTCATAGCCACCCTTTGAGGTGCGTAGAAAGGGCCGGGCGTCGGCGGCGATGAGTCGCAGGTGGGGGGCGCGCAGGCCGAAGAGCCGACGCCCGATGTCGGTCAAGCGCCCGTCGAGCTCGACCGCGTCGATCCTGGTGGCCGGCAGGAAGTGCCCGTAGGCGCGCGCGGTCGTGCCGCCCGCATTGCCGAGGATCGCCAGGCGCACAGGCGCCCGGCCTAGCGCCGCCAGGGGTGCGACGAGGAAGTCGTCCCAGTAGTTGCCCGTGAGGTATTGGCCGGGGCGATAGATCGAGTGGACGGCGAGGCCCTCGTTCAACTCCAAGCGCCGCGTGCCCTGCGCGTCTTCGACAACGCGGGCGTATTGGTAGGGGGTCTCGGTCTCATAGATCACACGCCCGTTGATGCTGTCGGAGCGGATCGGGCCTGGAGGCAGCAGCAGCAGCCCGACGATCGCCAGCGGTACGAGCAGCGCCCGCCGCGGCAGGCCCAGGGCGGCCACGAGCGTGAGGGCGAGCGCGAACGCCAGGAACGTTCGGTGTGTGCCGGCGAACGGCACGAGAACGAGCGCCGCGAGAAACGTGCCGAGCAGGGAGCCCGCCGTAGAAAGCGCGTAGAGCCGCCCGCTCACGGTGCCGGATTCGTCGATGCGGCGCACCGTCAAACGCACTGCATACGGCGAGACGGCGCCGAGCAGCAAGAGCGGGGCGGCCACCAGCACCGAGACAGCCAGCAGCGACCCGATGGCCGCCCCAGCCGAGATCGAGTCGAGCGCCTGGACCGCTCGGTCGAGGAACGGTCGGGCTATGAAAGGGACCACCGCCAACATCAGCCCTGCCGCGAGGACCAGCCGGCACAGACCGTGAAGCGAGGGGTCACGGTCGGCGATTCGACCGCCGAGCCAGTAACCGACGGAGAGCGCGAGCAGAACCGTGGCGATCGTGTTCGCCCACACGAACGTCGAGGCGCCGAAATATGGCGCGAGCAACCGGGCGGCCGCAATCTCCGTGCCCAGGCTTGCCGCCCCGACGACGAAGACCACCACCCGCAGCGCAGAAGGCCGGACAACTGAGGAGAACAGACGCAGCGTGCGAGTATCCCGCGACTTGCACGCCGAGAGAGCCAGTAGCTACCGGCAGAGTCGCCCAATTCGACGACCAGGGCTCGGCAAAAACGTCGGTGACGAAAACCAGCGAACCGGTGCTGCTCGACCCTGCGTGCCGCTGGTCGTGCCGACACCCTCGGTGAAAGACGTTCCGGAGCCGATCGCGCCGTGCGGCCCGTTGGTGAGACCCGCCGAGGTGGCGAGGATCGCGCGCAGTTTGCTTCGACTTGGCTTCTCGGTGCAAATACCGAGACCAAGGGCACGAGGTGTGCAGGTCACCTCATCATTGCCCCGCTGAGTTACTCGACCCAACTGTCGTTGACCGGCTCCCCGTCGGCGTCGTAGTGAGGGCCGAAGGCGATGAACTCGAGACCGTCGGACCCCGCCTCGAAGGCCCGCGCCACGCCGGGTGCGACGCGGATGGCGTCCAGCGCTTGGATCTCGAGAACCGCGTCGTCGAGCTTTATGCGCCCATTCCCGCGGAGGACCACGTAGACCTCCTCGGCCTGCTTGTGGCGATGCATGAAGGGCGAGCGCTTGCCGGGCCGAAGGCGGAAGTGCGTCAGCCCGGTCTGAACGGCGTTGAGATCTTCCCGCGCCGCCCGCGCCTCCCACCTGCCGCCGAAGCCATTCGCCGGCGCCGCATCCTCGACCTCTGTCAGATTGATCCGAGTATGTCCGCCTGGCATCACGTTCTCCTGTCTGCCGTTTCAAGCGAGTCTACGAATCCGGCGGCCCAGCCGAGCGGCAAGGCGCGGGTGACCCTATCCGCATTCGCTAGGCGCCCCGAGCACCCTTCGGGCGAGTCAAGGGGCCGGCAAACTGCGGTTTGACAATGAAGGTACTATACGGAAATCTGGAACTAGGCCATAGGGGTGAGTGCATTGGCTGGGGGAAAGGTGGCGGCGCCGAGACGCGAGCTTCGATTCGCCATGGTTCTCTATGGCGGTGTGTCTCTGTGCATCTACATGCACGGCACGACTAAGGAGATCAACCGCCTGGTCAGCGCGTCGGCGGCACTCGCAAACGGCGAGGCGAGCGCGAACGCGAGCGAGGAGGTCTACAGCGAACTGCTTGGGTGGCTTGCCGAGCGCGACGGGGTCCGCACCGACGTCATCGCCGGGACCTCCGCCGGTGGAATCAACGGCGTGTACCTCGCCAAGGCGTTGGCCAGGAACCTCGACCAGGACAACCTGCGCGACCTGTGGCTCGAACGCGGCGACCTCGACGTGCTGCTGTGGGGACCGTCGTTCGTCAAATGGCGCGCCCCCGCCCGGGTGCGGCGCCCAGCCGCGCGTGAGGGTGTTCGCCTATCTGACCGACTGGCTGGTGTGCGGCGCCGGCCGCTTGGCGTTCAAGGCACGCTCAACGCCGCTCGTCGATCTCGCGCGGCTCCCGTGGGAGTGCTGGCCGGGGCACTTCGGCGAGGCGAGCTCGCCTGAGATCGCGGCCGCTGGGATCGCCGAGGCCGTGCGTGACGCGGCGAACAAGCTCAGGTTCGTCGCCGGACCCACCGCGCCGCTGCGCCAGGCCGAGAACAAAGGCGCGTGCAAGAGCGGCCCGCTCGCGAGCGAGGAAGGCGTGCTGCCGCAGCTGCAGGCTCTTCGGGCTACCCCGGTGGGCCGCTGACCTCCTGGAGATAGGCGCCCGACTCGTCGCTTCCGACCGCAAACGGCGACTCACGACGCGCTGATCAGACCGACGACGATCCAGACGAGTGCTGCCGTTCCGAGCAGACGCCGAAACCAGTTGACGCCACCGACGATCTCCTGCACTGCCCATACGGCGAGGCCGAGTATGAAGACCACGCGTCCTACATCGTGTGGAGCGCCGGGGGTCACGGCGGCGAGTCCCCACCCTGCGAATGCGACCAGCAACGGCGGGTTCGGGAACTGCGCTATGGGAAAGCGTCGCGGCCAGCCCACCTGGCCGCGACGCCAAAGCTCGGCAATCGTCACTGCACGCTCCTGGCCTGAAGCTGTCGGCTGAGATCGCCAGCGTAACCTGCCGGCCGCAGCCAGCTAGGCAACCTTCTTGGGCGGACAGACGGTGTCTGCGTATGAGCAGAACACACAGCAGTCCCCCGCCTTCGGTCTAAGTGTCTCGCCACAGGCACCGCAGACGTAGAGGCGCCGGCAGGCGTTCTCGGGCATTACCTCGCGCGAGCGGGTCGCGCAAAGCGGGCACGTGATGATGGCCTCGGTTCGACTCACGCGAGTTTACGTCGCTCGGTCGCCGTGGGAGTCGATCGCTGCTCGCGCCGCCGGCCGGTGGCCACTGACGTGCGCCTGCGCATTCCCGGCTTCTGAGCCGTCTGCGCAGCCGGTCACAGCGAGTACGCCACCGGCCGCGAGCAACGCCCCGCCACGTCGCAGTGCTGCTCGCTTGGAGCGCTGCCCGCTCGTCCGTTGGAGGCGGACGAACCACGCGAGGCCGGCCAGGCAGAGGACGCTCGCGACGTACAGGTTCAGTCGCAGGCCGAAGATGTGGTGGGCAGGATCGACGCGAAGCAGCTCCTCGCCGATGCGCGCGAAGGAGTAGCCGGCGACGTAGAGCGCGAACAGGCCCGGCGCGCGAATCCGCCGATGGCGCCCAAGCCACACCAACGCACCGGCGAGCAGCAGGTTCCAGATCAGCTCATAGAGGAAGGTCGGATGGAACGTCGCGTACTGCGTGTAGCCGACCGGACGATGCGCCGGCGCGATCTGAAGAGCCCAAGGCAACGTCGTCGGTCCGCCGAACAGCTCTTGGTTGAAGTAGTTGCCGAGCCGCCCGATCGCCTGAGCGACGAGCAGCGCCGGAGCGGCAGCGTCCAAGAAGGCTGGGATGTTCGCACCCCGGCGGCGCAAGACCCACAGTCCCGCGAGCGTGCCGCCGGCGATCCCACCCCAGATCCCGAGGCCACCCTTCCACACCGCGAAGACCCCCCACCAGTGCGGCGGGACTTCGTTCCAGCTCGTTGCGAGGAAGTAGAGCCGCCCCCCGATCACGCCAGCGGGGAATCCCCACAGCGCGACCTCGTAGACGAGCTCGCGGCTGCCGCCCCTGGCCTGCCAACGGCGTACGGTGATCGCGATCGCGGCAGCCACGGCGACGGCATAAGCCAGGCCGTAGGCGTGGAGAAACAGCGGCCCGATCTGAACTCCGTTGCTCGACGGGCTGGGGATCGACGCGAGTGGCACGTCGCTCATCCTCGCACCGACCCGGTGCGCTGGGCGCTAGGCCGCGCCGGCCGGCCGGCGGGCGCTGCCGAGGATGTGAGTCTCGGCGATCGACTCGACCACGCCCATCCGGAAGCGCAGCCGCTCGGAGCGCTCGATCTGAAAGCCCGCGGCCGTGATCGCGTCCTGGGTCTCGCGGGTGAGATGGCAGCCGCCACCGATGCGCGACCAGATCGGGTCGGCCGCGCTTTGCAGCGCGCGCAGTAGCGCTCGCTCGTCGCGCACGTGCTCGAAGAAGCGCAGCTCGCCGCCGGGGCGGATCACGCGGTGCAGCTCGCCGAGCGCAACAGCCTGGTCTGGGACCGAGCAGAGCACCAGGCAGGCGATCCCGGCGTCGAAGGAGCCGTCAGCTGCGGGCAGCGCGTCGGCGAGGGCGGCGACGACTCGGATCGGCACCGGCGCCTTGCTCGCGGCCCGCTCGGCGAGCGTGCGCATGTGGTTCTCGGGCTCGACCGCGAGAACCTCGCTGACCGACGCGGGATAGTGCTCGAAGTTCGCGCCGTCTCCGGCTCCGAGCTCGATCACGCGCCCGGAGAGACCTTCGAGCAGGCGCCGGCGATACTGGTCCTCTCCCCTCGCCTTGGCCTTGGCATTCAGGCGCGGGTACAAAAAGCGCGAGAACAGCGGATTCTCACACGTGGCGCCGGGCGCGGATGATGCGGAGCCCGGGAGGCGTTGCTCAGACACGACTGCCCGCCCGCGTGCGGGAGTCGCCCAACAGCCAAACGGGGGACATCGTCGCATCTCCTAACGCTCAGGTTCCGACGCTCCTGTAGTAACTACAGCAGCAATGGCCCGGTCAATCCAACCCGCTGCGTTCTCCGAAGCACGGCGACCGCCGGTCAGAGCCCGCGCGGGCGCAGGGGCGGTCGCTGGCGTTGCGATCCAGGCGCCGCCCGCCGGGACCGTTCAAGCGGCCCGCTGAGCACGCTCGGCGGCTCAGCCGCGCCGCATCAGCCGCCCGACGGCGGCCATCATCTCGGCGGTCCGCTCGTCCTGCTGGCCGGGCTCGGCGCCGATCACACAGGTGTGGGCATGGCCGTCGAGCAGGCCGAGCGCGACCTTGTCGAGCGCAGCCTGGATCGCGGAGATCTGCGTGAGCACGTCGATGCAGTAGCGGTCCTCCTCGACCATCCGCTCGATGCCGCGCACTTGGCCCTCGATGCGCCGCAGCCGGGTTTGCAGCTGCTCCTTGGTTGCCGTGTATCCGCGCACGGGCGCTTTGCTCTCAGTGGTCATGGCGACATTCTAGCCATACACCCCTCGGGGGTATGCTAGTTTCGACAGCATGGCCTTGAACGGAGTTCTCTGATGGACGTTCTCGAAGTCATCTGGCACGGCCTGAAGGACTCCTTCCTGATGGCCTGGGAGGTGTGGTGGGCGCTCGTGTTCGGCTTTGCGATCTCGGGCATCGTGCAGGCGTGGGTGCCGCGCGAGCGCATCGAGAAGGCACTGTCAGGGTCGGGCCCGAAGCCCGTCGCGCTGGCGACCGGCCTGGGCGCCGCCTCGAGCTCGTGCTCCTACGCGGCGATCGCGATCGCCAAGAGCCTGTTTCAGAAGGGCGCCTCGGCCACGACCGCACTCGCCTTCCAGTTCGCCTCGACCAACCTGGTTTGGGAGCTCGGCCTCGTCCTATGGGTGCTGATCGGCTGGCAGTTCACGCTCGCCGAGTACATCGGCGGCCTCGTGATGATCGTGCTGATGGCAGTCCTCCTGCGGGTGTTCGTCTCCCCGCGCTTGGAGGTCGAGGCGCGCGAGCATGCCGAGCAGGCGGACGCCGGCCATCAGCATCACGCGGCCGCCGAGCAGATGAGCTGGCGCGCGCGGCTGACGTCGGTGTCGGCGTGGTCGGATGTCGCGCACAACTTCCGCGGCGACTGGCAGATGCTGTGGAAGGAGATCCTCACCGGCTTCGTGCTGGCAGGGTTCATCGCCCAGCTGGGCAACGGCTTCTTCAACGGCCTGTTCCTCAAGCACACCGGCGGCGTGCTCGGTGCTGTCGAGAACGTGATCGTCGGGCCGATCATCGCCGTCCTCTCGTTCGTCTGCTCGGTCGGCAACGTGCCTCTGGCGGCGGTTCTGTGGTCGGGCGGGATCAGCTTCGCCGGCGTGCTCGCGTTCCTGTTCGCCGACCTGATCGTGCTGCCGATCATCGCGATCTACCGCAAGTACTACGGAACCCGCTTCGCGCTACGGATCGTCGCGTTGATGTTCGTGACGATGGTCGTGGCGGCGCTGCTCGTCGACGGGCTGTTCAATGGACTGGGGTTGATCCCGACCGGGCCACGGCCCTCGCGTGGTGACATCTTTGGCACGGTCTCGGTCGACTACAAGCTTTTCTTGAACGTGCTCGGCGTCGCGGTCTTCGGCGCGTTGTTCTGGTTGACCGCGCGGCGCGGCGTCACCGACCCGATGTGCGGCATGCAGGTCGACAGGGCGAAGGCGATCCGTATGGACTTTGGCGAGGAGACGTTCTACTTCTGCTCGACGCACTGCCTGCACGCGTTCGAGCTCGAGCGCGCCGATAGCAGCGCAGCGGAGGCTTCTATGCCCACTAGCGGAGCACCCCGATGAACGAACGGGCCGAACGGCTGCTGGCGACGGCCGACGGGCAGATCGCCGAGCTGATCGCTCTCCTTTCCGCGGGCGGCGAGGCGATGCTCAGACTTCCCTGTTCCGGCCGCGAGAAGATGGGCGACAGCACGGTCGCGGCGTGTGCGCTGCACACGGCCGACCGCTACCAGCAGATCGCGGAGTTTCTTCGTGGCGCCGACAAGGCGCCGGGTGGTGGGAGCGCCAGCAAGGGCGCTCACCGGTTTCCGCGCTTTCTTCTCGCCGGCAGCCACATGACCGCCAGCCACGCCGAGCGTGATCGCGACCACGGCGGTCACGACGGCGGCTACACAGCTGAGAGCGTCGATCTCGACGGCCTGCTCGAACGGGTGGCGGCCGCACGAGGCGCTCTCGGGGTCTTGGCCGAGTTGACCGACGACCAGCTCGACACCGTGCCGCCCGCCGACAGCTTCAGGTTCTGCGACGGCGAGCGGACTCTCGAGCAGGTCGTCGCCGGTCTGCTGAAGCATCAGGGTCATCAGGTCGATGCGATCCGAGCGGCCTCTGCGTGAGAGCGGCAAGCTTTAGCGACACCGGTGGGATCGGAAACCCCAAAGATTGCACCGGCGAAGGCGAGGCCATGGGGCGGTCGAGGCAAATGCGGGTCGTCTCACATACGCCCGTTGTCGCGCAGCCAAGTCAGAGCGCGGAGTGTGACGTTGCCGCGCCAGTCGGTCGTCTGGGCCGGCGACCAGGCCAGCCAGTCGAATGTCCAGCCGCCGTCTTGCTGCTGCTCGGAGCCGACGGCATCGAGGTGGGCCTCGATCTCAGCCTCGCCGACGAGCATGCGCGAGCGGCTGCCTGGTTTGGGGGAGAGATCGAGCGGGCGCAGCGTCTCCCCCTCGGCGCCGCCGACGGGCGCTACCGCGGAGGTGTCCACGCGGGCTGTGAGGGACGCGATCGCGGCACGGGCGCGCTGCTCGTCGGGAACCGCATCGAGAAATGCGCAGGCGAACTTCAGCCAGTAGCCGCCTGGCTGCTCCGCGGTCTCGATTGACCGCCAGCACCAGTCGGTGGCGCGGTCGAGCCACGCGTCATCGGTCACGCCGCCGGCATGGAGGGTCCCAGCCAGCGCGAGCGTGAGCATGGACCCGGGTTCGGGCTGGAACCAGGGCGCGTGCGGGTAGTCCTCGAAGCCGGGCAGCACGGACGGGATGCCGCCGTCTGGCTCGGCGACCCGCGCGATCCAGCTGCGCGCGTCGCGGGCCAGCTCGCCGTCCCCGGCGCCGGCCTCGTTGAGGATCTCGAGGGCGTACAGCGTCGGCGCCGGCTGGCTGGCCGGGCAGCGCAGGTCGGGCTCCAGCGCGTGGCCGAAGCCGCCGTCCGGGTTGCGGTAGCCGCGCAGCGCGTCGATCACTGGCTGAGCCGGTCCGTCGGCGAACAGCATGCTGTAGCGGTGGCGGTCCAGCAGGCGGGCGGCGGACCAGATGAAGTTCTCGGCGGCTGAGTAATCGATCGGCATGCCCCAAGACACTACGCCGCGGTGGGTGTGCGGTCTTTGAGAAATCGGACAGGCGTGAGGCCGGCCAGATGTGTGACCTCGGCGGTCATGTGCGCCTGATCGGCGTAGCCGGCGTCGAGCGCTAGCTCGACCAGTGGCGCGGGCGGGAGCGCCTGCAGCCGCCGGAAGCGCAGCACGCGCGCCAGCACCTTCGGCCTGTACCCGACCGCATCGCTGACGCGTCGGTGTAGCTGGCGCGCGCTCACACCTAGCTCAGCGGCGACTGCACCGACACGCGCGCGCGGGCGCCCGAGGGCCAGGACGGCGGCGCGCACGAGCGGATCGGGCTCGCGTACCCCGCGCAGCTGGACGGCTCGCACCAGCAGCGCATGGGGATCCGAGCTCGCCGACAGCGCGTCGAGCAGAGCCGCGGCCGCATCGCGTCCCAGGACCTCGGCGGCATCGGGCGAGACGTCGCGCAGCTCCGACGCCGGCATTCCCAAGACGGCGCCGGCCGTGCCCGGCCGCAGCCGCACGCCAACCAGCCGCGAACCCGGCGCGAGAGACACGACCCGGGCCGTGGTATCAGGCCCCGCGATCCCCAGGCGCTCTCCCGCCCAGATGAGGTCGACGCAAGCGTCCGGCACGACCCGCTGCTGTCGCCCGGTCGTTGTGGCCTGCTCCCAAGTGCAGGCCACCACTGGCGATGCGACGAGGCGCTCGACGTAACTCACAGCCCCAACGCTACTCAGCTCATTCTTGGAGCTCACCGCGCCAGTGACGCTACGCGAGAAAAGCGCCGTCGGGGCAGTCTAGGCACACGACCGAGGGCGCGTGCGCCCTCCGACCCGTCAACCGACTAGCCAGATCGCCCCGTCGCGCAGCTCGACAGGGAAGGTCTTCAGCGCGATTGCGCCGGCGGTCGCCTTGACGACTCCGGCCAGCGGTTTGTACGCGCCCTGTGGACCGCGCACCATCTTTCCGGTTCCGACGTCGTAGCGTGCCCCGTGCCACGGGCACTCCAGGCAACCCTCGGTGGTCACCGTCCCCCCGCCAAGCGAGGCGAAGAGGTGGCGGCAGCGATTGGACACAGCGAATGGCTTGCCCGCGCTGATACCGACGGCGATGGTGCCGTGAGGCGTCTCCTCTACGACGGTGACCTTTGAAGCGTCGAGGTCATCTACCGCTACGAGACGGACAGCCGACTGCCCAGAGGTGCTCATGTCGGGATGATCCCACACAGGAAGGTCACGAAGCGGCGGTGCAACTCTGGAGACGAAGGCCGCGCGATGGGCCTCTCGGTCCGCAACGCCCGCGCGTTGAGACGCGCTCGAAGCACTTGACATCACGACCGCCAGTCTGATCCAATCGAACGACAAAGTCCCACTGGTCGGCCCGCTCTGGCCGGGCGAGGGCGGCGACGATTTCGGGGAGGCGAGATGCGATCGGAGACAATCCTGCAAGGACGCTTCGACGAAGACGGGCGTGGCGGAGGTCGCGCACGGAGGAGCCGCGGAGGGTCGGGATGGCCGCTGCTTGCGGCGCTCGGGCTGTGCGCGGTCGTGGCGGCCGCACTCCTGGCGGCGCCTGCGGGTGCGTCGGCTGCGGGCACGGCGGCCGTCGCCTGGGGCGATAACTACCGCTACGACCTCGGCGCCGGCTACCGCGACACAGGCGGTGACGCAAGCCCGGTGTCGGTCCTAGGAGTCGGCAGCATTCAGTCCGTCGTCGCCGCTGGGGCGACAAGCTACGCACTCCTCGCCAACGGGACGATCCGCGCTTGGGGCGGCGGCGTGAAGGGCCAGCTCGGCGACGGCGTTACCCGCACCGCGGGCGAAACCACGCCGCTGGCGAACGCCCGCTCGCCAGTCACCGTGCTCGAACAGGATTCCTCCGGCGAACGCCGCGAACTGACTGGCGTAAAGCAGCTCGCGGCCTCGTACGGCTCCTACGTGCATGCGCTGGCGCTGGTCGAAAACGGCTCGCACGAAAACGAAGTCTTCACGTGGGGCGCCTCGGAATACGGCGAGCGCGCCAACGGCGAATACGGGTTCGTCAGCGAAGGTCACTCGATCTCCCCACGCGAAGTGGCCGTCGCGATCTCGGGTCTGACGCACGTCGTTGCAATCGCCGCCGGCGGCGCCTCTAGCTACGCGATCAAAGAAGAGGGCGGCGTGAGAACCGTCTGGGCGTGGGGACTCGACCAGCACGGGCAGCTTGGGATTGGAAGCGCCGAAACGCAGAAATGCAAAGGCGAAGGCGGCGAACTGGCCTGCGTCGTACTGCCGACCCAGGTCGCCCTTCCAACGCTCCCCAAAGGGGTCCAGGTGGCCTCGATCGCGGCTGGGCGCGGCGCCGCTTACGCCGTCCTGACCAACGGCGAAGCGCTCTCCTGGGGTGCCAACGAACACGGGCAGCTCGGCAACGGCACCACTGAAGCCAGCAGCGCGCCCGGATATGTCTGCGGGGTCGGCGCCACCCCGCCGTGCGGCTCCGGCTCGCGGCTTCGGGGGATCACAGCCGTGGCTGGCGGTGACATCTCAGCAATAGCGCTCACCGAAAGTCACGAAGTTGTCGGCTGGGGCGCCAACGGTGACGGCGAGCTCGGCGGCACCAGCCCCGGTTCGCCGCTGTGCAAAAAAAGCTTCGCGGCATGCCAGCTGGTGCCGAAGGCCGTAAGCGGCCTGGAACACGTCACGGCCATCTCAGAGGGCGCGTCCTTCAGCCTCGCCCTCAACGAAGAAGGAAGGGTCTACTCATTTGGCCTCAACGAACACGGGCAGCTGGGCGACGGGACCGCCGCAGGCCCGGAAACGTGCGGCGGCAAGGCGTGCGACAGGGTTCCGACCGCGATTGCCGCGCTCCCACCCGTCGGCGGCATCTCGGCCGGTGGCGGCGAAGCGGGGGAAGCGCACAGCCTGGCGTGGCTGCAGAGCGGATCGGGTCCAGCGCCGATCCTGACGTTGACGTCCGGCAAAGGCACGCTCACGATCACCTGGACGTTCAACGCCGAAGAATTCCGGCTGGGCTACCGGCCTGCTCCCGAATCCAGTAAAGCCGAAGAAAAATGGAGCAAACCTCTGAAATTCAAGGCCACTTGCAGCGTCAGCAGTCCCTGTAGCCGGACGATCACGGGATTGACCGCGCAGCAGTACGAGGTGAAGCTCGACACCTATCACCTCGTCGAAGGAAAGCAGAAACTCGAAGACTCGCTCACCGCGATCGCCACGCCTGAATAGGTCGCCGCGAACTTGCCGACCGGAGCGCGGCGGAGCGCGCTTCGGTCGCGCGCCGCGTCTTCACTCCCGATGCAGGAGCCGCAGGGGGAATCTGGCAAATAGGAACAGCGGCGGACGTCGAGGCGCTCGCCCGCAACGCGCACATGTCGGCCGTGCCGCCCAGCAGCTACCGGCGCCAGGCGGGCGCGGGCGACGACGGGGATGACGCCGTGCGCGGCGAAACAGGTGCCTGACCAGACCAATCAGGAATCGAGAAGCGCCGGGCACGAGCCGCAACTAGAGTGACCGCCATGGACATCACCGCGACTTCAGGAGTGCGAACATGACCGGCATGAAGACAATGACATGCAAGCAATTGGGTGGACCGTGTGACCTTGCGCATCACGGAAATAGTGCCAATGACGTGATAAAGGCACAAGATAAACATCTAAAGGAGATCGTCGCGAGCGGTGATGAAACGCACAAGGGTGCCTTGAAGGAGATGCGAGGCAGGTGGAAAAATCCTCTATCAGGAATGGCGTGGTATAGGAAAGCCAAGCGTGATTTTGCTGCTCTTCCAGAAGACTGAAGGCGGCCCCGCCGAACAGATGGAGACACGATGAGCACGGCCACGAGGACGGACACGCAGTCGCTTGCGCTGCAAGTTGCCGACAGCCACGATCTGATCCGCGTACGGGGAGCGCGGGTGAACAATCTCAAGGACGTCAGCGTCGAGATCCCGAAGCGCCGGCTGACGGTGTTCACCGGCGTGTCCGGCTCGGGCAAGAGCTCGCTGGTGTTCGGCACGATCGCCGCGGAGTCGCAGCGGCTTATCAACGAGACCTACAGCGCCTTCGTGCAGGGCTTCATGCCGACGCTGGCGCGGCCCGAGGTCGACCTTCTGGAGGGGCTGACCACGGCGATCATCGTCGACCAGGAGCGAATGGGCTCCAACCCCCGCTCCACCGTCGGCACCGTCACCGACGCGAACGCGATGCTGCGAATCGTCTTCAGCCGGCTTGGACAGCCGCACATCGGCTCGCCCAAGGCGTATTCCTTCAACGTACCCTCGGTCAAGGCCTCCGGCGCGATCACTGTCGAGCGCGGTTCCAGGAAGACCGTTAAACGAACCTTCAGCGTCACCGGCGGCATGTGCCAGCGCTGCGAGGGCATTGGCAGCGTGACCGACCTCGATCTGGCCCAGCTCTTCGACGAGAGCAAGTCCCTCTCCGAAGGCGCGCTCACCGTGCCCGGCTACACCGGGGGCGGCTGGAACTCGCGGCTCTACGCCGAGTCGGGCTTCCTGGACCCGGACAAGCCGATCCGCAAGTACACCAAGAAGGAGACGCACGACTTCCTCCACCACGAGCCGACCAGAATGAAGATTGCAGGCATCAACATGACCTACGAGGGACTGATCCCGCGGATCCAGAAGTCGATGCTTTCCAAGGACAAGGAGGCCATGCAGCCGCACATCCGGGCCTTCGTGGACCGCGCCGTCACCTTCACCGCCTGCCCCGATTGCGGGGGGACCCGGCTCAACGAGGGCGCTCGGTCCTCGAAGATCGGCGGCAGGAACATCGCCGACGCCTGCGCCCTGCAGATCAGCGACCTGGCCGAATGGGTCGGCGCCCTCGACGAGCCGTCTGTGGCGCCGCTGCTCGATGCATTGCAGCAGACCCTCGAGTCGTTCGTGGAGATCGGCCTGGGCTACCTCTCACTCGACCGGCCGACGGGCACGCTGTCCGGCGGCGAGGCACAGCGCACGAAGATGATCCGCCAGCTCAGCTCGTCACTCACGGACGCCACCTACGTCTTCGACGAGCCCACCACGGGCCTGCACCCCCATGACATCCAGCGGATGAACGAGCTGCTGCTGCGGCTGCGCGACAAGGGCAACACCGTGCTTGTCGTGGAGCACAAGCCGGAGACGATCGCGATCGCCGACCACGTCGTCGACCTCGGCCCCGGCGCCGGCACTGCCGGTGGCGAGGTGGTGTTCGAGGGTACCGTCGAGGGGCTGCGGGCCAGCGGCACGCTGACCGGGCGCCACCTGGACGACCGGGCCTCCTTGAAGCCGTCGGTGCGGACACCGTCGGGAGTGCTGGAGGTGCGCGGCGCCAGCGCCCACAACCTGCAGGACGTCGATGTCGACATACCGCTCGGCGTGCTGGTGGTGGTGACCGGCGTGGCCGGGTCGGGAAAGAGCTCACTGATCCACGGCTCAGTGTCGGGGCGCGACGGTGTCGTGTCGATCGACCAGGTCGCGATCCGCGGCTCGCGACGGAGCAATCCGGCGACCTACACCGGACTGCTCGACCCGATCCGCAAGGCGTTCGCGAAGGCCAACGGCGTCAAGCCGGCGCTGTTCAGCGCCAACTCCGAGGGCGCCTGCCCCAACTGCAACGGCGCCGGCGTCACCTACACCGACCTGGCGATGATGGCCGGCGTCGCCACCACCTGCGAGGAGTGCGAGGGGAAGCGCTTCGAGGCATCGGTGCTGGACCACCACCTCGGCGGCCGCGACATCACCGAGGTGCTCGCGATGTCGGTGACCCAGGCCAAGGAGTTCTTCGGTGCCGGCGAGGCACGCACGCCGGCCGCGCACGCCATCCTCGAGCGGCTCGCCAGCGTCGGGCTCGGCTATCTCAGCCTCGGCCAGCCGCTCACCACGCTGTCCGGCGGCGAGCGGCAGCGGCTCAAGCTGGCCACCCACATGGCCGAGAAGGGCGGCGTCTACGTCCTCGACGAGCCGACTAGCGGCCTCCACCTCGCCGACGTCGAGCAGCTGCTCGGCCTGCTCGACCGGCTCGTCGACTCCGGCAAGTCGGTCATCGTCATCGCGCACCACCAAGCGGTCATGGCGCACGCCGACTGGATCATCGACCTCGGCCCAGGCGCCGGCCACGACGGCGGCCGGATCGTCTTCGAGGGCATACCCGACGACCTCGTCGCGGCCCGCTGCACCCTCACGGGCGAGCACCTCGCGGCCTACGTCGGCACCTGACCCAGGCATTCATCCTGCCTAGATACAGTCGTATGTGGCACGATCTCGCAGGTGACCAGCAGGCCCGCCGCAGTCCAGCACCTGCGCGACCTCGCGCTGCTTCGCCGCGTTCGCGACCGGATCGACCGGGAGTACGCGCAGCCGCTGGACGTCGAGGCGCTCGCACGCGGCGCGCACATGTCGGCCGGGCACTTCAGCCGCGAGTTCCGACTCGCCTACGGCGAGTCGCCGTACAGCTACCTGATGACGCGGCGCATCGAGCGGGCGATGGCGCTACTGCGACGCGGTGACCTCGCCGTCACTGAGGTCTGTTTCGCGGTCGGTTGCTCGTCTCTGGGCACCTTCAGCACTCGCTTCAACGAGCTGGTCGGAGTGCCGCCCAGCACCTACCGGCGCCAGTCGGCGAGCGCGACTGTAGGGATGGCGCCATGCGTCGCCAAACAGGTGACCAAACCGATCAGGAATCGAGAAGCGCGGTCGCTGACAGGCACCTAAAGTGGCCCGCATGAACATCACCATTCACTCGAGCATGCTTCCGCAGGACGACCCGGACGCAGCCCTCGCCTTCTATCGCGACACGCTCGGCTTCGAGGTCCGCAACGACGTCGAGTACGGCGGGATGCACTGGATCACCGTCGGTCCCCAGGAGCAGCCCGACACGTCGATCGTCCTGTATCCGCCGGCCATGACCCCCGGCATCACCGACGACGAGCGCCGCGTCATCGCCGAGATGATGGCAAAGGGAACCTACGCCAGCATCAACCTGGCCACCACCGACCTCGACGGCATTTTTACGCGGCTGCAGGGTGGCGGCGCCGACGTCGTCCAGGAGCCGATCGATCAGCCATACGGGATCCGCGATTGCGCCTTTCGCGATCCCACGGGCAACCTGATCCGCATTCAGGAGCTGCGCTGAGCCAATCCGGCGATCGCGGCCATAGCCTGCACAAAGAGCGCGAGGCAAAGAAGTGCCATATGCTATGTGTGGTACGTT
This sequence comes from uncultured Solirubrobacteraceae bacterium, assembly GCA_963706615.1. Lineage (GTDB taxonomy): Bacteria > Actinomycetota > Thermoleophilia > Solirubrobacterales > Solirubrobacteraceae > Palsa-744. The sequence goes on from OY970163.1 coordinate 933,516, forward strand.
CAGACCGTGGTGAAGACGACGATCTACCTGCCAGACGAGCTTCATCGGGGGATCAAGCACGCGGCGAAAGAGCGCGGCACCAGCGAGGCTGAGCTGATTCGCACGGCGGTCCGCCACGAGTTGCTCGGCGCGCCCGCAGATCAGCAGGAGCGCGCCCAGCGGCGCGGCCGCCTATTGGCGGCGATGGGCAAGCTCGACAGCTCCGCCTACCCCTCCGGCTACCTCGATGAGCTGCGCGCCCGGTGGCGCGGCTGATAGTTCTCGACGCGAGCGTCGCAATCGCCGCTCTCGCGGCCGATGACGCGCACCACCGCGCGGCGGTGGACGCGCTCGCCGCCGCAAGCGACGACGAGCTTGTGCTCGCCGCCACGACGAGGGCGGAGATCCTCGTCGGGCCTGCCCGCGTGGGCGACAAGGCACTAACGGCTGCCCGAGACTTTGCAGACGGCTGCGAGACGGTCCCTGTCAGCGCCGCGATCGCTGACGACGCTGCTGCGCTGAAGGCTCGCCATCGCGGTCTCAGCCTGCCTGACGCAATCGCGCTGGTGGTCGCCGAGATGATCGATGCCGACGCGGTGTGGACGTTCGACCAGCGCTGGCGTGAGGTTCATCAGCGCGTCGTGATTCCGTAGTCAGTCGCTGGGCAGAAACTTCGGGATGCGCCACGTTGCGGGTTCGGAAACGGCGGGTAGGGGCGTCGGGTCTTATCCACCTCGGCTTGTGCACTCTTAGGGGTCGAAGAGGAGTCGCTGCGGTCCCTCTGCGTTCCCGATCCCCGGAACATCCCCGAATACCCACGAACAGCGCCCTGACGACGTGCGGCATCGTCGCGGCTTTTCGCCGATATTCGCGGCTGTTCGCGGACCTACGGAATATCGGGGCGCCGAGATTCGAACTCGGGACCTCACCGACCCGAACGGTGCGCGCTACCAGGCTGCGCCACGCCCCGATGCGCGGTCAGTATTCCATACCGCTATGTTCGCCCGGTGCCTGCCGCCACGACGGACATCCTCGCGGAGCTCGACGCCCTCCTCGAACCGGCGCGCTTCGAGGACTACGGCCCGAACGGTCTGCAGGTGCCGGGCCCGGCACAGATCGAGACGGTCGCCACGGGCGTGTCGGCGAACCTGGAGCTGTTCCAGCTCGCGGCGGTCGAGCGCGCGCAGCTGCTGCTCGTCCACCACGGCCTCTTCTGGGGCTCCTCCGCCGGTCTGATCGACCTGCCGCTCAAGCGCCGCCTGAAGCTCCTGTTCGACGCTGACATCGCGCTGGCCGCGTACCACCTGCCGCTCGACGCGCACCTGCAGTTCGGCAACAACGCGCTGCTCGCGTACGCGCTCGGCGCCGAGCAGCTCGAGCCGTTCGCGCTGCATCGCGGCCAGCCGATCGGCGTCCTCGCACGCCTCCCGGGCGAGGGCATCGCGGCCACGGACCTGTTCACGCGCGTGCGCGAGGCGACGGCGCGCGATCCGCTCGTGTTCGACGCGGGGCCGGCGCGGGTGCGCCGCCTGGCGATCGTCTCTGGCGCCGGCTCGGACTACCTGGCAGACGCGGCCGCCGCTGGCGCCGACGCCCTGCTCACGGGCGAGCCGGTCGAGCGCGCGATGGCCAACGCGCGCGAGCTGGGCGTGCACTTCATCGCAGCCGGGCATTACGCGACCGAGACGTTCGGCGTGCGGCGCCTGGGCGAGCATCTGGCCGAGCGCTTCGGCGTGCGCCACGTCTTTCTCGACGTGCCCAATCCCGTCTAGGGCGCACGCGCGACGGGCGCTCGCCGCGTCGCTCGTAAATTGTGCGCACTGGCTCTAACATTGAGCTGGTCAGCCAGCTTGTTCGAGCGACGAGGAGGAGAGTCAGGATGGAGGTCACGACGGCATCGACCGCGGGGTCGGCGACGGGGACGCACACGATCGCCGATTTGGTTCCGCGGGCGGCCGCGGAGCACGGCGCCAGCACCGCCATCCGCTACAAGCGCGACGGCGCCTGGCAGGACGTCAGCTACGAGCAGCTCGCCGAGATCGTGCAGGAGATCGGGCTCGGTTTGATCGACCTCGGCATCGAAGCGGGCGAGCGCGTGTGCATCCTCGCGAACACGCGTCCGGAGTGGTCCTACGCCGACATGGGCGCCACGTCGGCGGGCGCGGTGGTCGTGCCGATCTACCAGACGAACTCGCCCGAGGAGTGCTTCTGGGTGATCTCCGACTCCGAGGCGTGCGCGATCGTCTGCGAGAACCAGGAGCAGCTCGAGAAGATCGCCGCTATCCGCGACCAGGTCCCGGGCATCCGCACGGTCATCGTGATCGACCCGCCGGACTCCGCGGCGATCGCCGGCCCTTCCGAGGCCGTGCGCGCGCTCAACGCGATCAGCCTGCAGGAGGTTCGCGAGCGCGGACGCGGGCGCTCCGCTGACGAGCTACGGGCCCGCCGCGCGGCGGTGCGCCCGGAGGACCCGTTCACGTTCATCTACACCTCCGGCACGACCGGCCCGCCGAAGGGCTGCGTGCTCTCGCATGGCAACTACAGCGCGATCATCGAGATGGTCGGCGAGGCCGGCGAGATCCAGGGCGACGAGGTCATCTACCTGTACCTCCCGCTCGCGCACTCCTTCGCGCTGCTGATCCAGCTCGCCGTCTTTGACCTCGGCGGCACGCTCGCCTACTTCGGCGGCGACACCAAGCAGATCGTGCCCGAGCTGATGGAGGTCAAACCGACCTACCTGCCGTCGGTGCCGCGCGTGTTCGAGAAGATCTACACGCTCGCGCACGGCGCGATCGAGGCACAGGGCGCCGAGGAGCAGGCGCGCGCCGAGGCGGCGATCAAGCTCGGCGCGAAGGTGCGCGACATGCTCAACCGCGGCGAAGCCGTGCCCGAGGAGCTGCGCAAGCCCTTCGACGAAGCCGACGAGCAGCTGTTCAAGAACGTACGCGCGATCTTCGGCGGCAACGTGCGCCACGCGACCAGCGGCGCGGCGCCGATCGCGCGCGAGATCCTCGAGTTCTTCTGGGCATGCGGCGTGCCCGTGCTGGAGGGCTACGGGATGACCGAGACGGCGACCGCGGCGACCACATCGACGGTCGAGCACCACCGCTTCGGCACCGTCGGGCGCGCGCTGCCGGGCGTCGAGCTGAAGATCGCCGAGGACGGCGAGATCCTCGTCAAAGGGCCGAACATCTTCGACGGCTACCACAACAACGCCGACGCGAGCTTCGGCGCGGTCGAAGGCGGCTGGCTGCACACCGGCGACCTCGGCTCGATCGACGATGACGGCTACCTGTCGATCACCGGGCGAAAGAAGGACATCATCATCACCGCCGGCGGCAAGAACCTCACGCCGGCGAACATCGAGAACGACCTCAAGCAGTGCCGCTGGATCTCCCAGGCGGTGATGCACGGCGACGCGCGCCCCTACCCGGTCGTGCTGATCACGCTCGACGAGGAGGAGATCCCGATCTACGCGGGCGAGCACAGCCTGCCGACAGACATTCCGTCGCTCGCGCGCTCGCAGGAGGTGCGCGCGCTGATCCAGCAGGAGGTCGATCGCGCCAACGCCAAATACGCGCAGGTCGAGCAGGTCAAGAAGTTCGTGATCCTCGACCACGATCTCTCGCAGGCGACTGGCGAGCTGACGCCCACGCTGAAGGTCAAGCGCAACATCGTCAACGAGAAATACTCCGACCTGTTCGACGCGCTCTACGCGGGCTGAGCGAGATCGCCGGCAGCACTGCACCGCGCGGCCCGGCCCGCTTGGGCGACCGCACCGGAACGCCGTCGTTAACTGCGAACATAGGTACTGATGCGCAGCGATCCCAGCGATAACGGCGGCCTGTTCGTCGGGCGCCGCCCAGGCACGGCGCCGGTGCGCTTTCGCACGCTGCCCGAGCGCGGCAGCGAGAAGCGCCAGCGCGTGGACGGCTCGATCGCCGGCCTGCTCGTCGCGGCGATGGTCTTGCTCAGCATCCTCTGCTGGGGACCGATCCCGATCGCATGCCTGTGGGTGGGCTCGCAGATGGACTACCTGGCGGGCAGCGTCGGCGTCGGCATCCTCGTCGCGTTCGTCGCGCTGTTCGTGTTCCTGTTCGGAACGCTCTCGCTGCTCAAACGCCTGGACCAGGCGTGGATCCTCGTGCGCCGGGCCGCCGGCCACGACCAGCGCACGGGCATCATGGGCCGGATCTTCGGGACGACCGCGGTGATCTGCGGGGTCGCGTTCGCGTTCTGGTTCGTCGTGATCCACGGTCCGGGTTCGATCACGATGTCCGGTAACGGCCAGGGATGAGCGCCGCAACCTCCGCGCCGCCTCGGCGCCGAACAGCGCCCGCCGCCTGCTGCTAGAACGGGCCTTGCCGTGGGTCTGCTCGACTACTACCGCCAGTTCGAAGGGATGTCCGAGGACGAGGTCAACGAGGGCCTGCGCGAGGAAGCGGCCGAGCGCCGGCGCAAAGCGCTCACGCGCGTGGAGACGCTCGATTTGTCGCAAACGACTTGGCCCGAGCTTCCTCACCCGCGGATCGTCAGCGCGATCACCTACGTTGCGCGGCGTGGACTGTTTCGCTACCCGCACGTGCGCGGCACGGAGCTGCGCGATGAGCTCGCGGCCAGCCTGCGGGTCGAGCCGGCTCAACTGATTCTCGGCAACGGCGCAGCGGAGCTGCTCAGCTCGGCCACGCGGGCGCTGATCGAGCCAGGTCAGCAGCTGCTGACGACCTGGCCGTCCTATCCGCTCTACCCGATCATGGCGCGGCGCGCGCACGGCCGCGGCGTACCGATCACCGGCGGGGTCGACGAGTTGATCGAGGCCGCCCGAGAGCCGTCTACGCGCGTAATCGCGCTGGCCAGCCCCAACGATCCGACCGGCGAGCTGCTGGCGGTCGGCGAGCTCGAGCGACTGCTCGCCGGCGTGCCGGAGCAGGTCGCCGTCCTGCTCGACGAGTCGCTCGTGGAGTTCGTTGACGCCCAGCCCATCGACTCCTCGCTGAAACTCCAGCAGAGACACCCTCGGCTGTTCATCTTCCGCAGCTTCTCCAAGGCGTGGGGCCTGGCGGGCCTGCGTGTCGGCTATGCGATCGGCGCCACCGGCTCGGAGGAGCTGCTGGCCGAGCTGGAGCCCGACCTCGGCGTCTCTGAGGTCTCACAGGCCGGCGCACTGGAGGCGCTTCGCAGCTGCTCCGGTCTGCTCGCTCGTCAGACACGCGCGATCTGCGAGGAGCGCCCTCGCCTCACGGGTGCCCTGCGCGACCGCGGCTTCGACGTGGCCGACAGCCAAGCCAACTTCGTCTGGGCTGCGCATCCGAGCGCGAGCGGCGGCGAGCTCGCCGCTCAGCTCGCCCAAGCCGGCATCCTCGTAGCCGAAGGCGACGCCCTCGGGGAGCCACAGCACGTCCGCATCAGCATTCGCGACGGCGCCGCATCGACGCGTCTGCTCGCGGCAATCGACAAAGCCCTTAGCTAGGGCCGCGGTGCGCTGCGTCTGGCGTCAAGGACGCAGCGAGCGTGGCGTACCGATCGTCGATCGGAGCGACCGTCGATCGGCCAGCACGCGAGCGAGTGAGGACGCAGAGATGCGCCGGCTCCGGCGTCAGACGCCGGAGCCGGACTGGCGCAGCAGCGTGCCGGTGGTCCCCTCGAGGATCTTGCGCCAGGCGCTGACCTGCTCGGGCTCGGTGTCGAAGTGCTCGACGACCTTGCGCACGCGCGTGCCGGAGATGTCGATGCCGTGGCGTTCGGCGACAGCGGAGTAGCGCTCGTACTGGTCGGCGAGGTGCTTGGTCACCGACTCGAAGCCGTGGCGCGCGATCTCCACGCGCGAGGCGAAGTTCATCATCGACGTCTGGAACATCAGCTCGTCGGTCGGCTCTGGCTCGATCAGCACGATGTCGACGCCCGGGTAGCGACTCTCCCAGTTCTTGGCGAGTTCGTGCAGGCGCTGGTGGGCGACGAGCTTGAACGCCTGGTAGCCGATCTGCGGGAAGCCCATGTCCGAGACGCGGCGCGCGCGCGTGCCGCGCAGCGTGCGCACCTGCTCGGCGAAGTCGTTGACGTAGGGCACGATCGGGTTGATCACGACGATCAGCTTGGCGCCGGCCTCGACGGCGATGTCAAGGTTGGTCGTGGAGACCATGCCGCCGTCGATCAGCTCGCGGTCGTTGACGCGCACGGGCGCGTAGACCATCGGCAGCGCGCCCGAGGCGCGCACGGCGGTGGAGATGGGCACGTCTTCGCCGCCGTCGACGCCGAACACGACGCGCTCGCACGTGTCGAGGTCGGTCGCCGTCAGATACAGCTCGCAGGCGAGCTCGTTGAAGTCGTCGGTGCGCCCGGGCTCTGACAGCACGTCGTGCAGGTAGGACTCGATCCCTGCGCCGGTGTAGGCGCCGGAGGGCAGCCCCTCGGCGAACCCGAGCAGGACGTCCATCAGCGACACACCGCCGCGCTGGGCGACGACCTGGCGCGCGAGCGACACGGCGCGCAGCGGCAGCACGGCGCCCTTGCGCGCGAACTCGAGCAGGTTGGGGCGCAGCAGGTCGTTGAGACCGATGTCTTTGAACGGCGCTTTGCCCTGGCGGGTGACGACGCGCATCATCTCCTCGGGTGTCACGCCGTTGGCGCTGAGGGCGGCGATGAACGCGCCTGCGGAGGTGCCGACGTACACGTCGAACTGGTTGACGCTGCTGTTGACTGCGAGCAGGTCGAGCGCGCGCAGCGCGCCGATCTCATAGACGCCGCCGGTGAAGCCGCCGCCGCCGAGCACGAGCGCGGTCTTGTGGCGGCGCTGGCGCCGGCGGCGATCGGCCGATCCTGTCCGTCCGACGCCACGGGCAGCGTGCATGCTCGCCCTGCGCTTCTTCGCCGCAACCTTGGCCTCGTCGGTCGGTTCCAGCTTGACAACCTTGCCCATCCTGGACTTGATTCTAAAGGACAGATGACTCAGAAGCGCACCACTGTGCTTTCTCGCCCGCCGACTCACCCCTCGCGAACGCCGCGCCGGCCGGCCTTGGCGAGGCTGCAGGAACTATCCGCGGCGCTCCTGGCGGCGCTCGCGATCGGCTGCGCCGCGCTGCCGGGCGGGGCCGAGGCATCCACGAGCCTGGGCGCGGTGCAGAGCGATCTGAAGCAGCAGATGCAGATCGCGGGCACGCACTCGAGCGCCTACGTGTACGACCTGACGGCCAAGCAGGCGCTGTTCTCCGAACGCGACACGGCCCTGCGCCCGCCAGCGTCGGTGGAGAAGCTGTACACGGCGACGACGGCGCTTGCCCGCCTCGGGCCGATGGCGCGCCTGTCGACGACGGTCCTCGGCACGGGGCAGCTCAGCCCGACGGGCGTTTGGGAAGGCGACCTGTACCTGCACGGCGGCGGCGACCCGACGTTCGGCGACAGCTCGTTCATCCACAGCCACTACGGCGGCGTCGGCGCGAGCATCTCGACGCTCGTCTCACAGCTGGTCCAGGTCGACGGCATCCACGCGGTGCGTGGCTCGATCTACGGCGACGAGTCGGACTTCGACTCCCGGCGCGGCGAGCCGTCGAGCAACTTCGCGCAGGACCCGTTCCTGGAAGGCACGCTGAGCGGGCTGGCCTTCGACCGCGGCGCGAGCGGCGCGGAAAAGCTCGCGCATGCGCCGGCCGCTTACGCTGCGCGCAAGCTGTGGGCGATGCTCAAGAACGATGGCGTGAGCATCCGCGGGCCCAGCGGCGCGGCGAGCGCCCCCGCCGGCGCCGCACAGCTCGCGCAGGTCAGCTCGCCGACGATCGCGCAGCTGCTCGGCCTGATGCTGCCCCCTTCTGACAACTACTTCGCCGAGACGCTGCTCAAGGATCTCGGCGCGGCGGCGGGCGGCGCGGGCACGACGGCCGCGGGCGCAGCGGTCGTCGCCCAGACGATCACAGGGCTGCTCGGCATCCACCCGCGCGTGGTCGACGGGTCGGGTCTCTCAGAAGCGGACAGGACTTCCGTTTATCAAGTGGCCGACATGCTCGTCGCGCTCGCGCCGACGCCGACCGGGGCAACCTTGCGCGCGAGCATGGCCGTCGCCGGGCACACGGGCACGCTGGCAAGACGCATGCGCGCCACGACGGCCGCGGGGCGCTGTCAGGGCAAGACGGGCACGCTCACCGGCTATTCCAACCTCGTCGGCTACTGCCAAGCCGTCAACGGCCACCTGCTCGCGTTCGCGTTCTTCAACGACGGCATCTCGACGTCGCTTGCGCACCTGATCCAGGACCACATGACGATCACGCTCGCCGGCTACTGAACCGGCCGTCGGCTGCCATAACGGTCGCAAAATGCGGACAGGGTGTTAGGCCGCGTGCGGTAGAGCGCGTACAGTTGTCCGCATGGACTCCGTCAGATGCGGTTGGCAGTGTGCAGACAATGCCCCGCACCGCGAAGCCCGATCCCGCGCTCGCCGCCGCCCTGCGCAAGATGCGCGAGGAGCGTGGCCTGACGCGCGAAGAGGTGGCTTTCTACGCGGGGATCACCGTGGGCTCGCTGGCGCGAGTAGAGCTTGGCCAGTCGGCGCCGGCGTGGTTCACGGTCGTGCAGATCGTACGCGCGATGGATGTGACGCTGATCGCGCTCGCGGTCGCAGTCGAAGACCTCCATTAGCCTCGCCTGCAAGCGCGCCCCAGGCCGCCCTGGCCGCCGATTGGTCGGCAGATGCGCGCCGCTGAGCCCATGCCGGACGGCTCCTACGGGCAGCGTCCAGAGGTCGAAGCGCAGTTCGTCGGCATCGAGCTGAGCAAACGCCGCATCGCGCTGGCCAAACTCCGGCTGGCGCTGCTCGGTCAGACGGTCGTGCTCGTGCTGACCGTTGCGGCGGTTCCGGCAACCGTCGTCTGCGCGCTGCATGGCACGTTCTGGCCGCTCGCCACGGCTGCCGGCGGATTGGTCGGGGTCACCGGCAGGCTCTGCGATCGTTGACCGCAGCGTGCTCGAAAGGCACCGCGCTGCTCGCGCCTACTGACCGAGCACCTCGCGCAGCCCCTGCTCGTCGAGCACGGGCACGCCGAGCCGCTCGGCCTTCTGCAGCTTCGAACCGGCGCTCTCGCCGGCGACGAGGTAATCAGTCTTCTTCGAGACCGACGTGGTCACGCGCCCGCCGGCCGCCATGATCCGTTCGGTGGCCTGCTCGCGCGACCAGTCGGGCAGCGTGCCGGTGAGCACGAGCGTCATGCTGTTGAGCGGTCCCTCCGACGGGGCCGGCCCGTCCTCGGCGAAGCGCAGGCCGAGCTCGCGCAGGTCGGCGATCAGCTCGCGCATGCGCTCGTCGTCGAGCTGCGCGCGGATCGACGCGGCCACCTTCTTGCCGATGCCGGAGGTCTGCTCGATCTCCTCCTCTGAAGCGCCGAGCAGCGCGTCGATGTCACGGAAGCGCTGGGCGATGTTGCGCCCGGTCACCTCGCCGACCTCCTCGATGCCGAGCGCGAACAGCACGCGCGCGAACGGCCGCTCCTTGGAGGCCTCGATGGCGGCGAGCAGGTTGCGCGCAGACAGCTCGCCGAAGCCGTCGAGCTCCAGCAGCTGCTGCTCGGTCAGGCGGTAGAAGTCGCCGGCCGTCTTGACGAGCGCGCGATCCTGCAGCAGCGCGACCTGCTTCTCGCCGAGGCCGTCGATGTCCATGGCGCCGCGCGAGACGAAGTGCTTGAGCAGCTGCCACGCGCGTCCGGGGCACAGCGGGTTGGGGCACTTCGTGAAGACGGCGTCCTGCGCCTTGATCGTCGGCGTTGCGCAGAACGGGCATTTCGCCGGCGGGCGCGGGCGGCGGGGGAGCCGCTTCTGCTCGACGACGTGCGGCGCGGGCGAGACGACCTGCGGGATCACGTCGCCGGCGCGCAGCACGATCACGTCCTCGCCGGGCCTGATGTCCTTGCGCGCGAGGTCCTCCTCGTTGTGCAGCGTCGCCATGCCGATGCGCACGCCGCCGACGACAACGGGGCTGAGCACGGCGTAAGGGCGCATGTCGCCGAACTTGCCGACGTTCCACATGACCTTCTCGAGCTTCGTCACGGCGGTCGTCGGCGGGAACTTCCACGCGACCGCCCAGCGCGGGTCGCGCCCGACAGCGCCGAGGCGGCGCTGCAGCTGCAGGTCGTCGACCTTCACGACGACGCCGTCGATCTCGAAGTCGAGCTCGCCGCGGCGCTGCTGCCAGGCAACGCACTGCGCGATCACGTCGTCCTCGCTATCGAGCAGCTGGACGTCCGGGTTGACGCGGAATCCGTGCTCTCGCAGCCAGTGCAGCGCCTGGGAGTGGCGCTCGAAGGAAAGACCCTCGGTGACGCCCACCTGGTAGCACCAGATCGACAGCGGACGCTTGGCGGCGTCGGCCGGGTCGAGCTGGCGCACGGTGCCGGCGGCGGAGTTGCGCGGGTTCATGAACGTCGACTCGCCGGCTTCCGCGCGGCGCTCGTTGAGCGCGGTGAAGTCGGCGAGCGACATGTACACCTCGCCGCGCACCTCGACGAGCGGCGGCGCGTCGTCGAGCTCCAGCGGGATCGCGGCGATCGTGCGCAGGTTGTGCGTGACGTCCTCGCCGATCTCGCCGTTGCCGCGCGTGGCGCCGCGCTGCAGCTTGCCGTCGCGGTAGACGAGGCTGATCGCCAACCCGTCGATCTTCGGCTCGACGACGTACTGGAACTGCGGCTGGGAGATGCCCTCGCGCGCGAGGTGGTTGCGCATCCGCTCGACCCACGCGCGCAGCTCCGCCTCTGAGCGCACGTTGCCGAGCGAGAGCATCGGCTCGAGATGCTCGACTTTCTCCAGGCGGCTGACCGGCTCGCCGCCGACGCGCTGCGTGGGCGAGTCGGCGCTGACGAGCGCGGGGTGATCGCGCTCGATCGCGCGCAGCTCGTCGAGCAGCGCGTCGTACTCGTCGTCGCCGATCTGCGGGTCGTCGAGGACGTAGTAGCGCCGCGAGTGATACTCGAGCAGCTCGCGCAGCTCTTTCGCGCGCGCGAGCGTCTCAGGCGGGGCCTGTGCTGCGCTCACGGCGTCTCGCGGGCTGGCCGATCTCCGATCGGTGGTGCGAGCAGGTCGTCGAGGTCAAAGCCCTTCAGAGACTCCAGGCCGGCGCGATCTGTGAGGTCGAAGTGAATCGGCGTGACGGCTATGCGCCCGGCGTGGACGGCGGCGAGGTCGGTGCCCGGCTCGTCGTGGAAGCCGGGGTCCGAGCCGTAGATCCAGTAGCGGCGGCGGTGCTCCTCCTCGCTGTCGAGCCTCAGCTCGTCGCGGTAGATGCGTTTGCCCAGCCTCGTCAGCTCGACGCCGCTGGGCTCGCCGGCGGGCACGTTGACGTTGAGCAGCGTCGTGGCCGGCAGCGGGACGTCCTCGATGCGCTGAACCAGCCGCGCGACGAAGTCGGCGGCCACCTCGAAGCCGAAGCCTCCGTGATAGCGGTAGTCGAGCGCGCGTGCGCCCGACTGCTGGGAGACGGCGATCGACGGCAGCCCAAGCACGACGCCCTCCAGCGCCGCCGCAACGGTGCCCGAGTAGGTGATGTCGTCGCCGAGGTTGGCGCCGTGGTTGATGCCGGCGACGACGAGCTCGGCGTCGAAGTCCTCAACCAGCCCGAGGCGCGCGAGACGCACGCAGTCGACGGGGGTGCCGTCGGTCGCGTAGCCGACCGATCCGTCCTCGAACGGCACCTCGGCCACCCACAGCGGCCTGCGCGTGGTGATCGAGCGGGCCATCGCGGAGCGGTTGCCGTCGGGGGCGATGACGGCCAGGCGCACGCCGTCGAGCGCGGCGAGCGCGCAGCGCATCGCCTGCAGGCCCTCGGCCTCGATCCCGTCGTCGTTGGTCAGAAGGACGTTGAGCATCCGACCATGCAGCATAGGTGCAAGCCCCTACGCATAGGACACGCTCGCGAGCGCCAGCCCGTGCGCCGGCGCGGTTCGTCCGGCCTCCGCACGCGGCCTGCCCTCGAGCAGGCCGGCGAAGTGCTCGAGCGTCGTCTGGCCGGAGGCGACCTCGAGCATCGTGCCGACGAGCACGCGGTTCATGTGGCGCAGGAACATGTCCGCCTCGATCCACAGCTCCAGCGTGTCGCCGTCTGCGACCCACTGCGCGCGCACGACGCCGCAGCGAAACCAGCTGTGCTCGGTCTCGCTGGGCGTGAAGGCGGTGAAGTCGTGCTTGCCGAGCAGCAGCGCGGCACAGCGGTCCAGCAGCTCCCTGTCGAGCTCCCCGGCCCACCAGAACGCGGTGTTGCGCGCGAACACGCTGCGCGCGCGCCGCGCGAACACGCGGTAGCAGTACGTTCGGGTGCGCGCGTCGCGCCGCGCGTCAAAGCCCTCGGCCGCCGGCTCGGCGCGCAGCACGGCGACGTCGTCGTCGAGCAGGCCGTTCAGACGCAGCGGGTCGACGGCCTCGTGCGCGTAGCTGGCCACCTGCCCCCACGCGTGCACGCCGCGATCGGTGCGCCCGGCGACCGTCAGCTTCAGCGGCCGGCCGTCGCTTGCGGTGTCGCCGAGCACCGTGCGCAGCGCGCGCTCGAGCTCGCCTTGCACGGTGCGCAGCCCAGGCTGCAGTCCCCAGCCGGCGAAGCGCGCGCCGTCGTACTCAAGCGTCAGCTTCGTGACCATCTGCGCAACCCCCGGCCACCGATCGAGATCGCCCAGCGGCGTCAGACGAGCTCGATGAAGACCATCTCGGTCGCGTCGCTCTTGCGCGGACCGAGCTTGAGGATGCGCGTGTAGCCGCCCGGACGGTCGGCATAGCGCGGCGCGAGATCCTCGAACAGCTTGTGCACGGCGAACTTGTCCTGCGAGAGCGTCGACAGCGCCTGGCGACGCGCGTGCAGATCGCCGCGCTTGGCGAGCGTGATCAGTTTCTCGACCTCCGGCTTGACCGCCTTGGCCTTCGCCTCGCTCGTCTTGATCCGCTCGTGCTCGATGATCTCCTTGCTCAGGTTCATCAGCAGCGACTTGCGATGCGCGCTGTCGCGGCTGAGCTGATGTTTTTTGCGCTGATGTCTCATTTGGCTCGTGCAGTCTAGTTGTCTAGGGGCGTCGATGGGCAAGCGAGGCAAGGAGCGAAATGTGCTGGCCGAAACGGGGATGCGAACAAAGTGAGTGTCTTTCCGGGTTCGGTACATGAGCGACCGAGGACGCCGCCCCGCGCCGCCCAGCGGCGTCCCTAGTCCTGGCGAAGGTCGAGGCCTCGGGTATGAAGCGTTTCGATGACCTCGTCGATCGACTTCTTGCCGAAGTTGGGGATCGCGTTGAGCTCCGCCTCGGACTTGGAGATCAGGTCTCCGACCGTCTGGATGCCGGCGCGCTTGAGGCAGTTGTACGAACGCACGCCGAGCTCGAGCTCCTCGATCAGGATGCTGTACTCCTCGCCCTGCAGCGCAGCCGGAGCGCCGCCGCCTACGGCGAGGCCGTGGCCGTCGAGCTGACCGCCGGGCGTCGCGCGCAGCTCCTGGATGCGATCGGCGTCGGTGAAGATCGCAAGCTGGCTGATCAGCAGCTCGGCCGCCTCGCGCAGCGCGGCCTGCGGGTCGATCGACCCGTCGGTCTCGATGTCGAGCGTGAGCTTGTCGAAGTCGGTCTTCTGGCCCACGCGCGCTCCCTCGACGGCGTAGGCGACGCGGCGCACGGGCGAGAAGATCGAGTCGATCGGGATCACGCCGATCGGCTGGTCGGAGGACTTGTTCTCCTCAGCCGGGCGGTAGCCGCGGCCGCGGCCGATCGTCATGTACAGCTCGAGTTTGGTTTTTTTCTCGAGCGTGGCGACGTGGATGTCCGGATTGAGGATCTCGACGCCCGCGGGCAGGTCGATGTCCTTGGCCGTGATCTCGCCCGGTCCGGTCACGACGAGCGGCGCCTCGACCTCGCTGGCGTCGGAGTGCATGCGGCAGACGATGCCCTTGAGGTTGAGCACGATGTCGGTCACGTCCTCGGTGACGCCGTTGATCGTCGAGAACTCGTGCGCGACGCCCTCGATTCGCACGCTCGTGACGGCGGCGCCAGAGAGGGACGAGAGCAACACGCGGCGCAGCGAGTTTCCGAACGTGTAGCCGAACCCGCGGTCAAGCGGCTCGATCGTGAACGTGCCACGGTTCTGCTCCACGGACTCGCTTGTGATCCGGGGGATTTGGAAGTCGAGCATCAGAGTCCTAACGTCGTTTTGGTGTCGCACCGGCGTCGGAGGACGGCCGGCTCGGGAGCCTCGCCCACCTGGGGCGAGGCACATGAACGGTCCTGCTAACTACTTCGAGTACAGCTCGACGATGAGCTGCTCCTGCACCGGCGCGGCGACCTCGCGTCGCTCCGGCTTGCGCAACACCTTGGCCGTGAGCGACTCATGGTCGGCCTGTAGCCACGCGGGAATCTGTCCGGTGAGCTCGGTGGCGTCTCTGACCACCTGCGTGGCGGGCGTCTCGGCCTTGATGGCGATCACCTCGCCCGGGCGCACCTGATAGCTGGGGATGTTCACCCTCCGCCCGTTGACCGTCCAATGGCCGTGGCGGATGAGCTGGCGCGCCTGGCGCCGCGAAGCGGCGAAGCCGAGACGCACGAGAACGTTGTCCAGACGGCACTCCAGCAGCGCAAGCAGGTTCTCGCCGGTGATACCCGTCTGGCGCGAGGCCTTCTCGTAGTAGCCGGCAAACTGTTTCTCGAGCACGCCGTAGTAGCGCTTGGCCTTCTGCTTCTCGCGCAGCTGCACGCGGTACTCGCTCTGTTTCATGCGTCCGCGGCCGTGCTCGCCCGGCGGGTAGGAGCGGCGCTCGACGCCGCACTTGTCCGTCAGGCAGCGCTCGCCCTTGAGGAACAGCTTCTGTCCCTCGCGACGGCACTGCCTGCACTGTGGTCCTGTGTCTCTGGCCATTGCTCAGACCCTTCGCCGCTTGCGTGGGCGACAGCCGTTGTGGGCCTGCGGGGTGACGTCCTTGACGCCGGTCACTTCAAGTCCAGCCGCCTGCAGCGAGCGAATCGCGGTCTCGCGGCCGGAGCCGGGTCCCTTGACGTAGACCTCGACCTTCTGCAGCCCCTGCTCGAGGCCCTTGCGCGCCGCTGCGTCGGCCGTCACCTGCGCGGCGAACGGCGTGGACTTGCGCGAGCCCTTGAAGCCAGCGCCGCCGGCCGACTCCCAGGCGATCACGTTGCCCGTGGTGTCGGTGAGCGAGACGATCGTGTTGTTGAACGAAGTCTTGATGTGCGCCTGTCCGACGGGGATGTTCTTTTTCGGCTTGCGCCGTCCGCGAGCGCGTTTGGGTGCGGGGGGCACTACTTCTTACCCGCGCGTTTCTTGCCCGCGACCTGCATCCGCTTGGGTCCCTTGCGCGTGCGCGCGTTCGTCTTGGTCTTCTGTCCGCGCACGGGGAGCCCGCGGCGGTGACGCAGGCCGCGATAGCAGGCGATCTCCTGCAGGCGTTTGATGTCCTGCGAGCGCTCGCGGCGCAGGTCGCCCTCGACCGCGTAGCCGTCGTCGATCGCGTCGCGCAGCTTGGCCACCTCGTCCTCGGTGAGGTCGCGGATGTACGTGTCCGGACTCACGCCCACTTGCGCGAGAATCTTGTTGGAGGTCGCGCGGCCGATCCCGTAGATGTAGGTCAGCCCGATCTCCGAGCGCTTGTTCAAGGGAAGGTTGATCCCTGCGATACGAGCCATTCGCTACCCCTGCCGCTGCTTGTGGCGCTTGTTCTGGCAGATCACCAACACCACTCCGTGGCGGCGGATGATCTTGCATTTCTCGCACATCGGCTTGACCGACGGTCTTACCTTCATGATCCCTTTCGGCGGCTGGGTTCCACGACCCGGCTCTGGCTGCCGTTGCGGCCGCCGCTACCAAGTCGTGGAGATCGCTCGAACGCGAAAAACGCGCCTCGCATCGAGCAGGACTCCTGATGGTAGCAACTCCTAGTTACTCGCGGCGCCCTGCGAAACGCGCTCGCCGGCGCGCTCGGCGGCGGGCAGGTGCCACGGGGTGAGCACCCTAGGGCCGTCGCCGGTGATCGCCACGGTGAACTCGAAATGGGCCGCCGGAGAGGCGTCCTGAGAGTAGATCGCCCACCCGTCGCCGCCCACGCGCACGGCCGCTCGCCCGGCGGTGGTCATCGGCTCGACTGCGAGCACCATGCCCTCTTCCAGCAGCGGGCCCTTGCCGGGCTTTCCGTAATTGGGCACCTGCGGGTCCTCGTGCATGTTGCGCCCGACTCCGTGCCCGACGAGCGAGCGCACGACCGACAGCCCGGCGCCCTCGGCGACGCGCTGGATGGCGCTTGACATGTCGCCCATGCGGTTGCCCGCGCGGCACTCGGCGACGCCGGCGTGCAGCGACTCCTCGGTCGCGCGCAGCAGGTTCTGCTCGACCTCGCCGAGCTCGCCAACGGCCAGCGTGCGCGCGGCGTCGGCGACCCAGCCGTCGAGCGTCACACCTACGTCGATCGAAATGATGTCGCCGTCCTTCAGGCGCTGGGAATCGGGGATGCCGTGCACGACCATCTCGTTCGGCGAGGCGCAGATCGAGCCGGGAAAGCCGCGATAGCCCTTGAACGTCGGCACGCCGCCGCGCGAGCGGATGAAACGCTCTGCCGCTCGGTCGAGCTCCTCGGTGCTCACGCCGGGCGTCGCGCGCTCCTGAAGATCTTCGAGCGCCGCGACGAGGATCTCGCCTGCGCGCGCCATCTTCTCGATCTCCTCTGCGGACTTCTTGATGATCATCCGCTGAGCTTAGCTTGGCAGGGCCGCATGCCAGCCGATCGCGGGCAGCATCTGGACCGCAATCAGGTTGCCTGGCACGGTCGCATGCGACCGTGCCCGAGGGGCACATGTGCGCCCTCGCCAGACCGATCGAAGATCGGCCAGCATGCGCCACCTGAAACGGAGTCCTACAGCTTCTTCTCCAGGCGCAGCGTCGCGACGGTCGCCCGGATGCGCGCGTGCACTTCGTCGGGATCGCGCGTCCCGTCGAAGCGCCGCAGCAGGCCGGCGCGGTCGTAGTAGCCGATCAGCGGCTCGGTCTGGGAGTGGTAGACGTGCAGGCGCCGGCGGATCGTCTCCTCCTTGTCGTCGTCGCGCTGGATCAGGCGCGAGCCGTCCTGGTCGCAGGCGCCTTCGTGCTTTGGCGGGTCGAACTCGACGTGGTAGATGTGGCTGGGGTTCTTCACGCACACGCGCCGCCCTGCAAGCCGCCGCACGAGCTCGTCGTCGGGCACCTCGATCAGCAGCGCGGCGCTGAGGCGCCGGCCGAGCCCGGTGAGAGCCTCGCCGAGCGCGTCCGCCTGCTGCTCGTTGCGCGGAAACCCGTCGAGCAGAAAGCCGTTGGCTGCGTCGGCCCCTTCGACGCGCTTGATGATCATGCCGATGATCACGTCGTCGGGGACGAGGTCGCCGGCGTCCATGTAGCGCTTTGCCTCGCGGCCCAGCTCGCTGCCGTGGGCGACCTCCGCGCGCAGCATGTCGCCGGTGGCGATGTGCGGCAGGCCGAAGTCCTCGCGCAGGCGCTCGGCCTGCGTACCCTTCCCCGCGCCCGGCGGGCCGAGCAGAATGAGGTTCAATTCGGACAAGTCCGAGGCAGCCTATCCGTTGCGCTGCCCGCCGGGCTACTTCAAGAAGCCCTCGCACTGACGCGGGAAGGAGGCAGGCCCCCTCCCGACCTCCGCCCGCGAATTACTTCAAGAAACCCTCGTAACTTCGCATCATCAGCTGCGCCTCGAGCTGCTTCATCGTTTCCAGCGCGACGCCGATGACGATCAGGATCGAGGTGCCCCCGAGCGGGATGTTCTGATGTGTGCGCGCGATCAGAATCGTCGGCAAGGCGGCGACGGCCGCGAGGAACAGCGCGCCGGGGAACGTCAGGCGCGCGAGGATGCGGTCGAGGAATTCCGCGGTCGGACGGCCGGGACGCACGCCGGGGATAAAGCCACCGTACTTCTTCAGGTTGTCCGCCTGGTCGACCGGGTTGAACGTGACGGCCGTGTAGAAGTAGGTGAACAGGAGGATGAAGATCGACTCGCCGACGACGTAGTGCCATCCGTTGGGCGAGAAGAAGTCGGAGATCTGCTGGCCCCAGTGCGTTTTCACGAGCTGCCCGACGGTCGGTGGGAAGGCCATGATGCTCGCGGCGAAGATCACGGGGATGACGCCGGCCATGTTCACGCGCAGCGGCAGATAGGTCTGCCCGCCCTCGGTCATACGACGCCCGATCACGCGCTTTGCGTACTGCACGGGGATACGGCGCTGGCCTTCCTGCACGAACACGATCCCAGCGACGACCGCGAGCACGAGGAACGGCATCATCACCTTGAAGACCTGGTCCTGCGAGGTCCACCAGGTCTGGATGCCGCTCGGCAGACGCGCGACGATCGAGGCGAAGATCAGCAGCGAGATGCCGTTGCCGATTCCGCGCTGGGTGATCAGCTCGCCGATCCACATCAGCAGCACGCAGCCGGTCGTCAGGCAGATGACGATCAGGAAGATGTGCGGCGCGTCGAAGTGCGTGACGACCGATTCGCCGGCTTTCGCCTGCAGCGTGTGGAACAGGAATACGTAGCCGATCGACTGCGCGAAGGCCAGGCCGACGGTCAGGTAGCGCGTGTACTGCGTGATGCGCGCCTGGCCCACCTCGCCTTCCTTGGAGAGCTTTTCCAGCGAGGGCACCGCGACCTGCAGCAGCTGCAGGATGATCGAGGCGGTGATGTAGGGCATGATGCCCAGCGCGAACAGCGCGATCCGCGACAGGCCGCCGCCGGAGAAGAGGTTCAGCAGGCCGAGGATGTTCGAGCCGCCGAACTGCTTCTGGATGTTATTGACCGCGCTGAGGTTGACGCCCGGCACGGGAATGTGCGAGCCCAACCGGTAGATCAGCAGCATCCCCGCCGTGAAGGCGATCTTCTTGCGGATGTCCGCAACCTGGAATGCGTTGAGAATCGTCGAGAGCATGCGCTTGGTTCCGCGGCTCAGAGCGCCGCTGCACTCCCTCCCGCGGAGCGCCCGATTCTAGTCGATGCGCCGAAGCGAGCAGCCGCTTGCACGGCCTGCACGATTCTCTAGCGCTCGACGAGCTTGCAGGTGCCGCCGGCCGCCTCGATGCGCTCTTTGGCGCTGGCGCTGAAGCCGTGCGCATGCACGGTCAGCGCCTTTGAGAGCTCGCCGTTGGCGAGCACCTTGATCGGGACGTCCTTGCGGGTGCCCAGGCCGTTGGCCTGCATCAGCTCGACCGTCACCTCGGCTCCCGCCTCGAAGCGGCTCTCCAGCGAAGCGATGTTGACCGGCTGGGTGTGCGTGCGGAAGGGCTCGAATGGCATCGACTTCTTCATGTGCGGCCCGCGAAGCTTGCGCATGCGCATGTGGATCGGCATCTGGCCGCCCTCGAAGCGCGCGCGGCGCTTGGAGCCCGAGCGCGAGCCCGCGCCCTTCTGCCCGCGGCCGGAGGTCTTGCCCGTCCCCGAGCCTTCGCCGCGTCCGATGCGCTTGCGCGGGCGGCGGCTGCCGGGGGCCGGCGCCAGGCTGTGCAGCCCGATGCGCTCGGGCGTCTCGTCTTTGTCGGGACTCATGACTTGCCCTCGTGCACCTCGACGAGGTGGCGAACCGCGTGCAGCATGCCGCGCGACTGCTCGCAGTCCTCGACCTTCACCGTGTGTCCGATTCGGCGCAGCCCGAGCGAGCGCAGCGTGTCGAGCTGTTTCTTGTTGGAGCCGTTGCGCGAGCGGCGCTGCGTCACGGTGAGCTGGGCCATCAGGACGATGCCCCCTCACCCGCCGCCGCGGCTGCCGGCTCGGGCTCGCCAGCCGCCCGTGCGCCCGTGTCGGCCGCGGCGTCGGCAGCGGCGACGGTGGCGCCGTTGGCCGGCTCGCTGGTCAGGCCGAGCACCTGGTTGATCGAGAGGCCGCGCAGCTCGCCGACCTCCTTGGGCGTGCGCAGGCCGCGCAGGCCCGCGACGGTCGCCTTGACCAGGTTGATCGGGTTCTGCGTGCCGAGGCTCTTGGAGAGGATGTCGTGGATGCCGGCGAGCTCGAGCACCGCGCGAACGCCGCCGCCGGCGATCACGCCGGTACCGGGCGAGGCGGGCTTCAGCAGAACGCGCCCGGCGCCGAAGATGCCGGTCGTCTGATGGGTGATCGTGCTGCCGTGCTTGGGCACGCGAAAGAGATCCTTCTTGGCGCGCTCGACACCCTTCTGGATCGCCAGCGGGACCTCGTTGGCCTTGCCATAGCCGACGCCCACGACGTCGCGTTCGTCACCGACGACGACAAGCGCCGTGAACGAGAAGCGCCGACCGCCCTTGACGACCTTTGCGACGCGGTTGATCTCGACCACGCGCTCCTGGAGGTCCAGGCCGGCGGGGCTGACTGAGCGATCTACGATTATTGACATGAAGTAGGTGAGGGTAGCGGTCGGTGGATGCCTGGACGCTTAGACGGTGATGCCGCTCTCGCGGATCGCCTCGGCAAAAGCGCGAACGTGGCCGTGGTAGCGGTAGCCGCCGCGGTCGAACACGGCCTCGGACACGCCCGCGGCCTTCGCGCGCTCGGCAAGCGTCTCGCCCGCGCGCTTAGTGCGGTCGGGCTTGCCCAGCTTGCGCAAGTCGGGCTCGTACCAGTTGACCGCAGCCAGCGTGCGCCCGGCCGCGTCGTCGATCAACTGCGCCGAGATGCCCTGGTTGGAGCGGAACACCGAGATACGCGGACGCTCCGCCGTCCCCGTGACCTTCGCGCGCACACGCCTGCGGCGCTTGAGCCGGCGGTCGCCCTTCGTGATGACACTCATCGCAGAGCCTCCGGCTGTTTGCGACAGCCCACGCATGAGCACGCCGACCAAGCCGGGCGAGGACGCAGGGAGCGTGGCCTGCTTTGCCGGCGAGCGACCGAGGACGAAGATCCAGCGACGGTATGCGTGCTCATGCGCGCTTGCCGACCTTGCGTTGGACGTACTCACCCTCGTAGCGGATGCCCTTGCCCTTGTAAGGCTCGGGCGGGCGCTGCTTGCGGATGATCGCCGCGGTCTCGCCGACGAGCTGCTTGGAGATGCCTCTGACGACCACGCGCGTCGGCTGGGGCACCTCGAACTCGATGCCGTCCGGCGCGGGGATCGGCACGGGATGGGAGTAGCCGACGGCGAGCTCGAGGTTCTTGCCCTTCAACTGCGCGCGGTAGCCGACGCCCTGGATCTCCAGGCGCTTCTCGTAGCCGGCGGTCACGCCCTGCACCATGTTCGCGACAAGCGAGCGCGTCAGGCCGTGCAGCGCGCGATGTTCGCCGCGATCGGTCGGGCGCGTGACGAGCAGCTGCTCGCCGTCCTGTTTGACCTCGATGTCCCTGTGGATGCGCTCGAACAGTTCTCCTTTGGGGCCGTTGACGCGAACCTCGCCGGGCTCGATCGCAACGGTCACGCCGCTGGGAACTGGGATGGGCTGCCTGCCGATGCGTGACATGCGCTCAGCTCACCAGACCTGCGCCAGGACCTCGCCGCCGACGCCCGCCGAGCGCGCGTCGTGGCCGGTCATCACGCCGTGCGAGGTCGAGACGATCGAGGTGCCCATGCCCCCGAGCACCTTGGGGATGTGCTTGGCGTCGACGTACGTGCGCCGACCCGGGCGCGAGATGCGGCGCAGGCCGGAGATCGCCGAGCGGCGGTCCTCGGTGTACTTCAGGCGAATCTGGATCAGCTGACCGGGGCCGCCGTCGGGCTCGGGGATCACCGAGAAGGAGTCGATGTAGCCCTGCTCGGTGAGAATGCGCGCGAGCTCGCTCTTGACCTTGGACGCGGGGATCTCGACCGTCTCGTGGGCGGCGTGGATCGCGTTGCGTACACGCGTGAGGAAGTCGGCAATGGGGTCTGTCATCGACATGGCTTTATCGCTATCTGAGAAGTCGTGGCGCCGTCGCTACCAGGAGGACTTCGTCATCCCGGGGATCTGGCCGTTGTGGGCGAGCTCGCGCAAACAGATGCGGCACACCCCGAACTTGCGATACACCGCGCGCGGACGTCCGCAGCGGCTGCACCGAGTATAGGCGCGGGTTTTGAATCTTGGCGTGCGCGCCTGTTTGACGCGCTGAGATGTCTTGGCCATCAGTCGCTGCTCTCTTTCTCGCTGTTCTCTGCGGCTTGCTTGTCCGATGCGCCGGGCTCCTCCTCGGAGGCATGCGCGCCGGCGACCTCGTCGGTCGCCGTCTCGGGCTCGCCGCTCTGCTCTGCCTCGCCTGCCGGCTGCTCGGCGGCTTGCGCCTCCGGCTCGGCGTCGTCGGTGGTCTCGTTGGTCGCTGCCTGCGCCTCGGGCTCGGCCGCGTCTGCCTCGCCGGCGGAGTCCGCCTCGTCGGCTGCGCCTGCCTGGTCGGCTGACCCCTGCTCGCCGGCTGCAGGCTGCGGCGCTTTCGCGGCCGGCGCGCTAGCGCTCTCGGCCGTTTCGGCGGCGTATGCCGCGGCGCGCGCCTCCGCCTCAGCTTTGTCGGCCGCCGGATCGAAGCCTTTCGGGCGGCCCTGCGTCGCGAAGGGCATGCCAAACGCCTGTAGCAGCGCGAACGCCTCGGCGTCGCTGACTGCGCTCGTGGAGATCGTGATGTCCAGTCCGCGCACCTGGTCGATCGCGTCGTAGTCGATCTCCGGGAAGATGATCTGCTCGCGCACGCCCATCGAGTAGTTGCCGCGGCCGTCGAACGAGCGCGGGTTCAGTCCGCGGAAGTCGCGAATGCGCGGGATCGCGACCGACACGAGCCGGTCGAGGAACTCGTAGGCGCGCTCGCCGCGCAGCGTCACCGCGACGCCCACGGGCATGCCCTCGCGCAGTTTGAACGCCGCGATCGACTTGCGCGCGCGGCGCACGCTCGGCTGCTGGCCGGCGATCGTCGCGAGCTGCTCGGTCGCCGCTTTGAGCACTTTGGAGTCCTGCTTGGCGAGACCGACGCCCATGTTCAGCGTGATCTTCTCCACGCGCGGCGCCTGCATCACCGACGAGTACTCGAAGCGCTCGATCAGCGTCGGGCGGATCTCCTCGAAGTAGCGCGTCTTCAGGCGTGCCGGCGGTGCGTCTGTGGTCGTCGCGTTCATGCTCAGTCCAGCTCCGCGCCGGTGCTCTTGGCGACGCGCACGCGCGAGCCGCTCTTGCGCTCGATGCGCACGCGCGTTGGGTTGCCTTTGGCGTCCAGCAGGACGACGTTTGAGATGTGAATCGGCCCCTCGCGCTCGATCACTCCGCCGAGCTGGCCCTCGGTGCCGGGCAGCGTCGAGGAGCTCTGGTTGACCTGCGGACGCACCGCGCGCTTGACCATGTTCAGGCCCTCCACGTACAGGCGTTCCTTCGTCGGCTCCACGCGCAGCACCTTGCCGGTCTTGCCGCGGTCCTTACCCGCCGTGACCTTCACGTGGTCCTCGGAGTGGATCTTCAGCTTGTTGCGGCTCTTGGCCTTCGCGGCGCGCGCCATCACAGGACCTCCGGCGCCAGCGAGACGATCTTCATGAAGTTGCGCTCGCGCAGTTCGCGCGCGACCGGCCCGAACACGCGCGTGCCGCGCGGGTTGTTCTGGTCGTCGATGATCACCGCGGCGTTCTCGTCGAAGGCGATGTAAGTCCCGTCGTCGCGGCCGATCGGCTTCTTTGTGCGCACGATCACCGCAGTGACTACCTCGCCCTTTTTCACGGCTCCCTGCGGGTTGGCCTGCTTGACGGTCGCCGTGATCACGTCGCCGACGAACGCGTAGCGGCGCTGGGAGCCGCCCTTGACGCGAATGCACAGGATCTCGCGTGCGCCCGTGTTGTCGGCGACACGCAAGCGGGTCTCGTTTTGGATCATCGCGCACGCTCCAGGACGTCGACGAGCGCCCAGCGCTTGGAGCGCGACAGTGGACGGCTCTCGATCACGCGGACGGTGTCGCCCTCGTGCGCGTCGTTGTTCTCGTCGTGCGCGTGCAGCGTGCTCGAGCTGCGCACGATCTTCTCGTAGCGACGGTGGCGGCGGGCGACGTCGATGCGCACGGTGATCGTCTTTGCGGCCTTGTCGGAGATGACGATCCCCTGGCGCATCCTGCGCCGGCCCTCGACCGGCGCGTGAACCGGCGCCAACGGCTCGGGGGCGGGAGCGGCCGCGCGGCGCTCGGCGGCTTTCGCGCGTTCCTGCAGGCGGCGCGCGCGGCGGCGCACGGCCTTCGTCTTGCGCGTCTGCACGCGGTCGGCGTGGCGCTCCTCGGCAGTGCGCGCCGGGCGCGCGTCGCCCTCGTGTTTGGAGCGCGCCTTGCGGCGTCGCTCCTTCGGCGGAAGCTGCACCTCGGGCTCGCTCGCGGGAGCCTCCTGCGCGGACGCGGCCACGGGCGCGGCCTCCGGCTCATCGGCGCCGGCCTCGTCGGCGCCAGGCGCCTCGGTCGCAGGCGCGTCGGCGGTGGGCGCGCCTGCCGCGGGCGCCTCGGGCTCGGGCGTCTCAGCCTGCGCCGCCTCGACCTCGGGGGTGTCGGCCGCCTGAGCCTCGACGTCGTCGGGCGTTGCGGGGGTCTCTTTGTCTTGATCGTCAGCCATGTCTTCCGTTTCTTCTCAGTCTGTTCAGTTGCGCTTGGTTCCGAGCGCGCGCTCATGTGCGACCGTGAGCGCCCGCGCCAGGTCGCGCTTGGCGCGGCCGACGCCTGCGGTGTTGTCCAGTTCGCCCGTCGCATTGGCGAAGCGCAGGCCGAACACCTCTTTACGCAGCACGCCGATCTGTTTGACCAGCTCGCTGTCCTCCAGGTCGCGAATCTCCTTGGCCTTCATCTCAGTCCTCACGCAGCACGAACTTGGACTTCACAGGGAGCTTGTGCGCGGCGAGGCGGATCGCGTCGCGCGCGAGCGGCTCGGACACGCCGGCCAGCTCGAACATCACGCGCCCGGGCTTGACCACAGCGACCCAGCCTTCCGGCGAGCCCTTGCCCGATCCCATGCGCGTCTCGGCCGGCTTCTTCGTGACGGGCTTGTCGGGGAAGACATTGATCCACACCTTGCCGCCACGCTTGATCTTGCGCGTCATCGCGACACGCGCGGCCTCGATCTGGCGGTTGGTCAGCCAGCCGCCCTCGAGCGCCTTCAGACCGTACTCGCCGAACTGGACCTTCACCTGTCCGCGCGAGTTGCCGGCACGGCGTCCGCGGTGCTGCTTGCGGTGCTTTACGCGCTTTGGCGAGAGCATCAGCGACCGCCTCCGCCCGGACGGGGTCCGCCGCGTCCACCGCCGCCACCGCCGCCGGGACCGCGCCCACCGCCACCGCCGCCGCCACGACCGCCCTGGCCGCCGAAGCCGCCCGGACCACGTCCGCCGCCGCCCTGTCCGCCCGGTCCGCCGCGTCCGCGACCCCCGCCGCCGCCGGGGCCACCCCCGCCGGGGCCTCCGCCGCGTCCGCGTCCGCGTCCGTCGCGCCCGTCGCGTCCACCGCGACCGTCGCGGTCGGAGTTCGGCGCGGCCGGCGCCGTGAGGTCGGTGAGGTCTGCGCCGGTGTAGCCCTCGGGCATGATCTCGCCCTTGTTGATCCAGCACTTGACGCCGATGCGTCCGAACGTCGTGCGCGACTCGTAGAAGCCGTAGTCGATGTCCGCGCGCATCGTGTGCAGCGGGACGCGACCGTCGGAATAGCTTTCCGTACGCGCCATCTCGGCGCCTCCGAGGCGTCCGGAAACCTGCACCTTGACGCCCTTGGCGCCCGAGCGCATCGCGCTGGTCAGCGCCCGCTTCATCGCGCGGCGGAAGGCCACGCGGTTCTGCAGCTGCTCGGCGATCGACTGGGCTACGAGCGACGCGTCGAGCTCGGGGCGCTTGATCTCGAGGATGTTGACCTTGATCTGCTTGCTGGTCATCTTGTGCAGGTCGCGGCGCAGCGCGTCGACTTCGCTGCCGGACTTGCCGATGACGATGCCTGGGCGCGCCGTGTGGATGTTGACCTCGAGCTCGTTTGCGTCCTTGCGGATCGTGATGCTCGACAGGCCCGCGTGCGCGAGCTTGTTGGTGATGTGCTCGCGGATGCGCACGTCCTCGGCGAGGTACTCGGCGAAGTGGCGTTCGGTGAACCAGTTCGACTTCCAGTCGTGGATGTAGCCCACGCGCATTGCCTCTGGATGAACCTTTTGTCCCATGCCTGTCTCTCTAGCCGTTTCTCTTGGTTGTGCGCTGCGCGGTCTCGGTGGTCAGTGCGATCGTCAGGTGGCTGGTGCGCTTGCGAATCGGCGTGGCACGCCCCATCGCGCGCGGCCGAAAGCGCTTGATCGTCGGCCCCTCGTCGGCGTACGCCTCACGGACGACCAGATCGTCCTCGAGCAGTTCGTGATTGCTCTCGGCGTTTGCCACCGCCGACTCCAGCAGCTTGCTCCAGTCGCGCGCCACCTCACGAGGTGTGAAGGCGAGGATAGCGCGCGCCTCCTGCACGGACTTGCCGCGCAGGTGCCCGCAGACCATGCGCGCCTTGCGCGCAGACGTGCGCACGTAGCGGGCGTGCGCGCGAACGACGCGGCGACGGGCCGGTTTCGCGGCGGCTTTGACGCTGGCTTTTTTCTCGCTCGCGACCGGCTCTTTTTTGGCGGGCGTTTTGGCCGTCGGTTTTTTCGCAGCTTTTTTCGCAGCCGGTTTTTTGCCCTCGGCCGCTTTGGGCTCGTCGGCTTTGACATCCGCGGCTTTCGCCTCAGCAGCTTTCGCGGCGGCTTTCGCCGGTTTTTTCCCAGCTTTTTTCGCAGCCGGTTTTTTGGCCTCGGGCGCGTCCGCCCGCGTCACGTCGTCCTTCTCGTCCTCGGCCGTCATCTAACCCGTCCGGACCCGGCGTGCCCGCGGAACATGCGCGTGGGCGCGAACTCGCCGAGCTTGTGGCCGACCATCGACTCGCTGATGAACACTGGGACGTGCTTCTTGCCGTCGTGCACGGCGATCGTGTGGCCGACCATCTCCGGGAAGATCGTCGACGCGCGCGACCACGTGCGCAGCATTTTCTTGTTGTTGGCTGCGTTCAGCGCCTCGATGCGATTCATCAAGCGCTCTTCGACCCACGGGCCCTTCTTGCTGGAGCGGCTCATCTCTGCTTGCCCTTTCCTCGTCTGCGCCCGCGCACGATGTAGGCGTCGGAGCCCTTGTTCTTCTTGCGCGTGCGGTAGCCGAGCGTCGGAACTCCCCACGGCGTGACCGGGTGCCGGCCGGCGGTCGTCGAACCCTCGCCGCCGCCGTGCGGGTGGTCGACCGGGTTCATCGCGACGCCGCGCGTCTGCGGACGCACGCCCATGTGGCGCTTGCGCCCGGCCTTGCCGATCTTCACGTTCTGGTGCTCGGCGTTGCCGAGCGTCCCCACCGTCGCGCGGCACTCAGCGCGCACCATGCGCATCTCGCCCGAGGGCAGGCGCAGGGTCGCCATGTCGCCGTCCTTGGCCATCAGCTGCACGGCCGCGCCCGCCGAGCGCGCCATCTGTCCGCCGCGCCCGGGCTGCAGCTCGACGTTGTGGATGACCGTGCCGACGGGCATGCGTGCGAGCGCCATGCAGTTGCCCACGGAGACTTCAGCCGAATCGCCCGAGGAGACGGTCATGCCGACGGTCAGGCGCTGCGGCGCGAGGATGTAGCGCTTCTCGCCGTCGACGTAGTGCAGCAGCGCGATGTACGCCGAGCGGTTGGGGTCGTACTCGATCGCCGCGACCTTCGCGTCGACGCCGTCCTTGCGCCGCTTGAAGTCGATGCGCCGGTAGGCGCGCTTGGCGCCGCCGCCGCGGTGACGCGCCGTCTTGCGTCCGTGCGCGTTACGCCCGCCGCTCTTCTTCAGGCCTTCGATCAGCGTCTTCTCGGGCTTTGACTTGGTGACCTCGGCGAAGTCCGGGTAGGACACGAAGCGCATACCGGGGCTCGTGGGCTTGGGCTTGCGGATGGGCATAGCTGGCTCCTATGAGTCCGCGGCCGCTAGGCCTTGGAAGATCGGAATGCTCTCGCCCTCGCGCACCTGCACGATGGCCTTCTTCCATGAGCGCGTGCGCCCGCTCGTGTTGCCGCGGCGCTTTGGCTTGGACTTGACCGTCGACGTGCGCACCTCGACCACGTGCACGTCGAACAGCGTCTCCACCGCCTGGCGGATCTGCGTCTTGTGCGCTTCGTGGTGCACGCGGAAGGTGTAGCGGTGAAGCGCCGACAGCACGTAGCTCTTCTCCGATACGACCGGGCGGATGATCACCTGCGAAGGCTCCATCAGGCTTTGGCCCCCTCGGCGGAGCGCCCGCCGGCGCGCGCGGACTTGCCGGCGCGCTCGGTCAGCTCCGAAAGCGCGCTCTCGGAGACGAGCAGCGACGCCGCGCCGAGCAGATCGGTGACGCCCACGTCCGTTGCCGTCAGCACGGCGACGCGGGTGAGGTTGCGAAACGACAGCGCCGCGGTGGAGTCCTCGGGCGCGAGCACGACGAGCGTCGGGCCCTTCTGACCCCAGTCGTCGAGCAGGTCGAAGGCGCGGCTGGTCTTCGGCGTGTCGAAGGCACTCACGTCGAGGATCGCGATCGAGCCTCGCTCGGCGTGCAGCGACAGCGCGCTGCGCAGCGCAGCGCGCTGCTCCTTGCGGTTGACCTTGAAGGTGTAGGAGCGCGGCTGCGGGCCGAAGGCGACGCCGCCGCCCGTCCAGATTGGCGAGCGGCTGGAGCCCGCGCGGGCCCGGCCGGTGCCCTTCTGGCGCCATGGCTTCGCGCCGCCGCCGGAGACCATCGCGCGCGTCTTCGTCGCCGCCGTCCCACGCCGGCGCGCGGCCTGCTCCGCACGCACGCTCTGGTGTACCAGCGGACCGCGAAAATCGGCGCCGAAGGCGCCATCGTCAAGTTTGACTTTCTTGCTCACACCGAGCACTGGGGCGTCAGGCATTGCTGCGCACCTCCACCACGCCGCCGCGCGGACCGGGAACGGACCCGCGCACGAGCAGCAGGTTCTCCTTGGCGTCGATCGAGACGATCTCCAGTCCCGGCTGGGTGACGCGCTTGTTGCCCATCTGGCCGGGTCCGCGAATGCCCTTCATCACGCGTGCCGGCCACGCCGAGGCGCCGATCGATCCCGGCGCACGCACGTTGTGCGAGCCGTGCGACTTCGGGCCGCTGGCGAAGTTGTGGCGCTTGATCGTGCCCTGAAAGCCCTTGCCCTTGGATACGCCGGAGACCTTCACGCGTCCGCCAACCTCGAAGGCCTCGACGGTGACGCTCTCGCCGACCTGCAGCTCGCCCGCCTCGTCGCGGAACTCGACGACGTGGCGCAGCGGCGGGGCATCGGCCTTGCGCAGGTGGCCGATCTCCGCTTTGGTGAGGTGCTTCTCCTTGGCCTGGCCGAAAGCCAGCTGGACGGCCTCGTAGCCGTCGCGGTCGGGCGTGCGGATCGCCGTAACCGGACACGGGCCGGCCTGCAGCACGGTCACGCGCGCGACGCTTCCGTCCTCCTGGAAGACCTGTGTCATGCCGAGCTTCTTGGCGAGGATGGCGGACATTGCAAGCGTTGGCGAGAAAGCGGCAGCGTTCAGGTCGCCAGACGGATCTCGATGTCCACCCCGGCCGGGAGGTGATCCAGGCGCTGGAGGGAGTCGACCGTCTTGGGCGTCGGCTGGTGGATGTCGATCAGGCGCTTGTGCGTGCGGATCTCGAAGTGCTCGCGCGAGTCCTTGTCCTTGAACGGCGAGCGGATCACGCAGTAGACGTTCTTTTCCGTGGGCAGCGGCACGGGACCGGAGACGGTCGCGCCGGTGCGCGTCGCCGTCTCGACGATCTCCTTCGCCGCCGACTCGATCGCCGAGGTGTCATAGGCCTTCAGGCGAATGCGGATCTTGTTTTGCGTGGCCGATGCCATGGGATTTGTGTGCTCTCGCGTCTCTGATTTGTGTTTGTGTGGGATTCCTGGGACTGCTGTCTGCTGCACTTCTGCCTGCGCTGCTCGGCGGCCCCGGCGGCGGAGCGCACTCCCGCTCCCGCCGGGGACCCTCCCGGGGTGGTGATCGAAGGGCGGATTCCACGTGAACCCGCCTCCCGCTCGCCTCCGCGCCTTTCGGGGGGCTTGTTAGTCGTATCGGACTGCCAATGAAACGCCGCCCCGAAGGGCGGCGGGTGCTACTCGATGATCTCCGTGACGACGCCAGAGCCGACCGTGCGACCACCCTCGCGGATGGCGAAGCGCAGGCCCTGGTCCATGGCGATCGGCTGAATCAGCTCGATGTCCATCTGGACGTTGTCGCCGGGCATGACCATCTCGACGCCCTCGGGCAGCTTGGCCACGCCGGTGACGTCGGTCGTGCGGAAGTAGAACTGCGGCCGGTAGCCCGTGAAGAACGGCGTGTGGCGGCCGCCCTCCTCCTTCTTCAGGACGTAGACCTCAGCCTTGTACTTGGTGTGCGGCGTAATCGAGCCGGGCTTGCACAGCACCTGACCGCGCTCGATCTCCTCGCGCTTGGTGCCACGCAGAAGGCAGCCGACGTTGTCGCCCGCCTGACCCTGGTCGAGGATCTTGCGGAACATCTCGACGCCCGTGACGACCGTCGAGGTGGAGTCGTGCACGCCGACGATTTCGACCGTGTCGCCGGTGTTGACGATGCCCTGCTCGACGCGCCCGGTGGCAACCGTGCCACGGCCGGTGATTGAGAAGACGTCCTCGACCGGCATCAGGAATGGCTTGTCGAGCTCGCGCACGGGCTCGGGGATGTACGTGTCGAGCGCAGCTGCGAGCTCGATGATCTTCTCCTTGTAGGCCTCGTCGCCTTCGAGCGCCTTCAGCGCCGAGCCCGTGATGAACGGGATGTCGTCGCCCGGGAAGTCGTATTCGCTGAGCAGCTCGCGCACCTCGACCTCGACCAACTCCAGAAGCTCGTCGTCGTCGACCATGTCGGCCTTGTTGAGGAACACGACGATGTATGGCACGCCGACCTGGCGGGCCAGCAGGATGTGCTCGCGCGTCTGCGGCATCGGGCCGTCGGCGGCCGAGACGACGAGGATCGCCCCGTCCATCTGCGCAGCGCCCGTGATCATGTTCTTGACGTAGTCGGCGTGACCAGGGCAGTCGACGTGCGCGTAGTGACGGTTCTCCGTCTGATACTCGACGTGCGAGGTCGCGATCGTGATCCCGCGTTCCTTCTCCTCGGGAGCGTTGTCGATCTCCGCGAAGGTGCGCGCTTCCGCTCCTCCGTGCTCGGCCAGCACCGTCGTGATGGCAGCGGTCAGCGTCGTCTTTCCATGGTCGATGTGACCGATGGTCCCGACGTTGACGTGCGGCTTGTCGCGCTCGAACTTCTCCTTCGCCACTTTTGGTTCGCTCCTGGTTTCGACTTGTATGTTCGCCCTATGAGGGCGAACCTGAGAAATCTATCTAAATGCGCCGGTCGGTGACTGGCGCCTTGCTGCTGCAAGCTCTGCTGCTCTGCCCTGTCCGGCGTACCCGAGCCGCCTAGGCCGGGACCGGCTCTCCAGTCCGCTGTTCCACGATCTGTTCCGCGATGTTGCCCGGAACCTCCTCGTAGGCGTCGAACTGCATCGTGTAGTTCGCGCGCCCCTGCGTGTTGGAGCGCAGGTCGGTCGCGTAGCCGAACATCTCGCTCAGCGGCACGCGCGCGGTTACGACCAGCGCGTTGCCGCGACGCTCGTTCCCCTCGACGCGCCCGCGCCGGCGGCTGAGGTCGCCGATGACCTCACCGAGGAAGTCCTCCGGCGTGATCACCTCGACCGCGAAGATCGGCTCCAGCAGCACCGGCTTGGCGCGCCTGGCGGCCTCCTTGAAGGCGATCGAACCGGCGACCTTGAAGGCGATCTCCGAGGAGTCGACGTCGTGGTACTTGCCATCGGTCAGCGTCACCTTCATGTCGACCATCGGGTAGCCGGCCTTGACGCCGTTCTCCAGCGCCTCTTCGACACCCTGCTTGACCGCCGGGATGTATTCCGAGGGGATGTTCCCGCCCTTGATCTTGTTGACGAACTCAAAGCCCTCGCCGGGCGCCGGCTCGAGGGTGATGAAGACGACCCCGAACTGACCCGAGCCACCGGTCTGGCGGACGAACTTGCCTTCAATCTTCTCGACCGTCCCGCGCACGGTCTCGCGGTAGGAGACCTGCGGACGACCGACGTTCGCCTCGACGCCGAACTCGCGCTTCATGCGGTCGACGAGCACCTCGAGGTGCAGCTCGCCCATGCCCGAGATCTCCGTCTGGCCGGTCTCTTCGTTCGTGCGCACCTGAAACGTCGGGTCCTCCTCGGCCAGGCGGCCGAGCGCAATCGACATCTTCTCCTGGTCGGCCTTCGTCTTCGGCTCGACCGCGACCTTAATGACGGGCTCGGGAAAGATGATTTTCTCCAGGTGCACCGGCGCGTCGGGTGCCGCCAGCGTGTCACCGGTGATCACCTGCTTGATGCCGACGGCGGCGGCGATGTCGCCGGCGTACACCTCGGAGACCTCCTCGCGGTCGTTGGCGTGCATCATCAGGATGCGTCCGATCCGCTCGGTGCGCCCGCTGCCAACGTTGAGCACGCGCGAGCCAGCCTCCAGTTTGCCCGAGTACACGCGGAAATAGGTGAGCTTGCCGACGTACGGGTCGGCCGCGATCTTGAACGCCAGCGCCGAGAACGGTTCGGAGTCGTCGGCCTTGCGCACGACCTGGCGCTCCTCCTCCTCGCCCTTGATCAGCTCCGTGCCCACGACCGGCGGCACGTCCAGCGGCGAGGGCAGGTAGTCGATCACCGCATCGAGCAGCGGCTGCACGCCCTTGTTCTTGAACGAAGAGCCGCACAGCACCGGCGTCAGTTTGGTCGACAGCGTCGCGTTGCGGATCGCGTTCTTGAGCACGGCCTCGGGGATCTCCGATTCTTCGAGGATCAGCTCGAGCAGCGCGTCGTCGTAGTGGGAGACCTCCTCCAGGAGGTGTTCGCGCGCGGCCTCGGCCGCTTCGAGCAGGTGCTCGGGAATCTCGTTTTCTTCCTGTTCGGTGCCGAGCTCGTCCTTGTAGACCATCGCCTTCATCTTCACGAGGTCGACGACGCCCAGGAAGCCCCCCTCCACGCCGATCGGCAGCTGGATCGGCACCGGGTGCGCGGCGAGACGGTCGATCATCGTCTGCACGCCACGGTCGAAGTCCGCGCCGATGCGGTCCATCTTGTTGATGTACGCGATGCGCGGCACGTGGTACTTGTCGGCCTGGCGCCAGACGGTCTCGGACTGCGGCTCGACGCCGGCGACCGAGTCGAACAGCGCGATCGCGCCGTCGAGCACGCGCAGCGAGCGCTCGACCTCGACGGTGAAGTCGACGTGGCCCGGCGTGTCGATGATGTTGATCCGATGACCTTTCCACTCGGCCGTCGTGGCCGCGGAGGTGATCGTGATGCCCCGCTCCTGCTCCTGCTCCATCCAGTCCATCACGGCCGCGCCCTCGTGCACCTCGCCGATCTTGTACGTGCGGCCGGTGTAGTAGAGGATGCGCTCGGTCGTCGTCGTCTTACCGGCGTCGATGTGCGCCATGATCCCGATGTTGCGGGTGTTTTCAAGTGTGTACTTGCGTGGCATCAGTGAGTGGGGTTCGCAGGCTGGCGTGGGGTTTCGGGCGAAAAAAATGGACCCCTCGGGTCCACGCGCGCTGCTGGTCTTGTGGACCGGTCCGCTTCGCTATTTGATCGAGGTCTCCATCTTGGTTGCTGCTCCGTCGTAGCTGGCTCTCACACGGGGCGGGCACACGCGCGACGGAGCCGACTATAGCAGAGCATTTGGGCCGTTCAGAGGGCTATCTCCCGCTCTGCGAAGCGCTTTGCGGCCTTCCTCGCGGGGGCTGCAGGCGGTCCCCGGCGAGGCCTCGTCGAACATCGCCCCGAGCCGCTCGAGCACCCGCGTCGCGGCCAGCAGATCGCGCTCGGACACGTCTCCGAGCGCCTCCAGCCAGCGGCTCTGCCAGGCGCTGCGCTTGGCCGCGATCTTGTCGTGACCTTGCGCGGTCAGCCGCGACACGACGACGCGGCGGTCGGTCTCCAAGCGCACGCGCTCGACGTGGCCGCAGGCGGCGAGATGGTCGAGCATCTGCGTGACCGTCGCCGGCGTCAGGCGCGCCGCCGCCGCCAGCTCGCCCGCGGGCAGCTCGCCGCGCTCGTCGAGCTCGATCAGCAGCTCGAACTGCGCGTGGCTGAGCTCGGCGCCCTCGAGGTGCGTGTCGCGCCCGCGCAAGCGGCTGAGCGTGCGAAAGACGTGGCGGAAGGCGAGGCCGAGCTCGCTCAGCGCAGGGCTCAGCTCGCCCTGCGCCGCGGAGGCCGGTTTGGCGGCTTTGCGGGCGGCCTTGGCCGTGGCGGCGGTGGCCATCGGGTGCTCAGACTCCCAGCGGCTCGGCGGCCGCCTCGGCGTTGGCAGCGGTGCGGCTCAGCCGCGCGCCCGGGCGCTCTGCGCGCAGCAGCACGACGCACGGGATCAGCGACAGCAGGCAGATGCCGGCCGACCACCAGTAGGCGGTGTTGAACGCGCTCGCCGGTTTGATCGTCGCGTGCCCGGTCGCGCGCTGCAGCACGACGGCGAGCACGGCCGTGCCGATCGCGCCGCCGATGCGCTGCAGCACGTTGAGCTGCGGCGTCGCGTCGGAGAGCTGGTCGGGGCGCAGCGCAGAGAACGCCGCGGTCATCGCCGGCATGAACGCGAAGCCGATGCCGACGCCGCGCAGCAGCAGCACGAGCGAGATGTAGAGGATCGACGTTCCCGCGCCGACGAACGCCAGCGGGATCGTGCCGAGTGAGAGCAAGAGCACGCCGCCGAGCGCGACCCTGCCGCCGCCGTATCGTTGGGTCAGTCGGCTGGTGAGCGGCATCACGAGCAGCATCCCCAGCCCCTGCGGGCCGACGAGCAGGCCGGTGACGATCACGCTCTCGTGGCGGACTTCCTGGTAGTAGAGCGGCACGAGGATCATCGCCCCGAACAGCGCCGCGCCGAGCCCGAAGGTCGTCAGCGAGGCGGCGCCGAAGACGCGGTTGGCGTACAGGCGCACGTCGAGCAGTGGGCGCTCGACGCGCAGCGCGTGCCACACGAACACGCCCGACATCACGAGCGCGATGGCGATCGGCCAGACGACGATCGGCGCTACGAGGTTGCTGTGCGTGCCTAGCTGGCTGAGGCCGTAGACGAGCGCCGTCGAGGCCGTCGAGAGCAGCGCCAGGCCGAGCACGTCCAGGCGCCCGGCCTCGCCGGAGTCGGTGTGCGGCAGCGTTCGCCAGGCCAGCACGAACGCGATCGCGCCGATCGGCAGGTTGACGAGGAAGATCCACGACCAGTGCAGGTTCTGCAGGATCGTCCCGCCGACGACCGGCCCGAGGATCGGCGCGAGCATCGCCGGCATCGAAACGACGCCCATCACGCGGCCCATGCGCTTGGGGCCGGCGACCTGGGCCATGATCAGCTGGCCGACCGGCATGATCATCCCGCCGCCCACGCCTTGCAGCACGCGAAACAGCACCAGCGAGCTCGTCGAAGCGGCCACCGCGCACAGACCCGAGCCGACCGTGAACAGCACCAGCGACGTCATGTACACGCGCCTGGCGCCGAAGCGACGCGCGGCCCACCCCGTCACCGGGATCACCGCCGCGAGCGACAGCAGGTAGCCGGTCACGACCCACTGGATCTGCGAGATCGAGCTGTGCAGGTCGTGGCCGAGCGTGCGCAGCGCGACGTTGACGATCGTCGTGTCGAGGATCGACATGATCATCCCCAGGATCACCACGCCGGCGATCTTCCACACGTACGGCTCGATGCGCTCGGACGCGGCCGGGCCGCCGTGAGCGGCGCCAGTCGTCGTGGGAGCTGTCGTCGTGGGAGCTGTCGTCGTGGAAGCCATTCGGTACCTTAAGTTTAGGTACCGAAGCTTATTTCTTCAAGCCCCCGGAGCGACTTTCTGAAGCTAACGTCCTTCGGCGATGGGCCTTCTGCCGGACTACTCGCGCCAGGCGCTCGCCTACGACACGACACGCGCCGCCAGCCCGTCGGTGCTGGCGCCCCTGAGGCAGGCGCTCGCCGGCGCACCCGGCCGCTCGCTGGCCGATATCGGCGGCGGCACCGGCAACTACGCGCTCGCGCTCGCGCGCGAGGGATGGCAGCCGGTCGTCGTCGACCGCTCGGCGCCGATGCTCGCGCAGGCCGCCGCCAAGGGCCTGGACACGGTCGCCGCCGACGCGACGCGACTGCCGTTTGCCGACGAGAGCTTCGACGCGGCGATGCTCGTCTCGATGCTCCACCACCTCGACGCGCCCCCGCGGGCGCTCGCGCAGGCACGCCGCATCCTGCGCCCGGGTGGCCGCCTCGCCCTGCAGGTGTTCACACGCGAGGACATCGCCAATGCCTGGTGCCTGGACTACTTCCCCAGCTCGCGCGCGTGGATGTACGAGACGCACCCGCCGCTCGCTCAGCTGCTCGCCGAGCTCCCCGGCGCCCGGCGCATCCCCGTCGTCTACAACGACCTGCGCGACGGCTCGATGGCGGCCCTGCTCGGCCATCCCGAGCTGCTGCTCGAGCACGAGCGCCGCGCGCAGACGAGCTACTTCGAGCGCATGCAGCGCGACCACCCCGAAGAGCTGCGCGCCGGCCTGAAGCGGCTGGAGCGCGAGCTACGCGCCGGCGACGGCAGCGCGCCCACGCAAGCCGGCCATGCGAGCGTCGTCGCGTGGGTCAAGCCGTCAAGCGAACGCAGCTGAGCCGCGAGAGAGCTACCGCAGGCCTGCGTGCGGGGTGCGGCACTTACTTTTGGAGATCCGTATAACCATGGTTATACGCATCTTGCGCGGAGTGAGTACGCAGTCGCGAGGCGAGAGCTCGACGCCGGAGCGGGCCTAGGGTCAAGCGAGACAGGGACGCAGGAAGCGAAGCCTGCTTCGCAGGCGAGCGGAGCGTTCGAGTCGGGCGCTCCCCGTGAGCGAGGAGCGGAACGAGGACCAAGCTGGCCAAGGACGCAGGGAGAGTGGCGTGCTTTGCACGCGAGCGACCGAGGACGCCGGCCAGCGCCGGTCATCGGTCCGCTCCTACCAGCGGTAGTGGGCGAAGGCCTTGTTGGCCTGCGCCATACGATAGATGTCGTCCTTGCGCTTGTACGCGCCACCCTGCTGGGACATCGCATCGGTGAGCTCGTTGGCGAGGCGCTGGGCCATCGTCTTCTCGCGGCGCTGGCGCGCGAACTCGACGAGCCAGCGCACGGCGAGCGTGCGCGCACGGCGCGATGCGACCTCGACGGGCACCTGGTAGGTGGCGCCGCCGACGCGACGCGATTTGACCTCGAGTGTCGGCGTGAGAGCTTTGATCGAAGCGTCGAGCGTCTCGAGCGGGTCTTTGTCGGAGCGCTCGCCGATCAGCGCGAGGGCGTCATAGACGATCCGCTCGGCTGTGGACTTCTTGCCGTCGAGCATCACCTTGTTGATGACCTGCTGGACGAGCTTGGAGCGGTGCACGGGGTCCGGCTCAACCGGTCGGATCTGTGCGGCTGCGCGGCGGGGCATCTATTTTTTCTTTACGCCGTACTGCGAGCGAGCCTTCTTGCGGTCGCTCACGCCGGCGGCGTCGAGCGTGCCGCGGACGACCTTGTAGCGGACGCCCGGCAGATCCTTGACGCGGCCGCCGCGGACGAGCACGACGGAGTGCTCCTGCAGGTTGTGACCCTCGCCGGGAATGTAGGCGGTGACCTCGATCGAGCCGGATATGCGCACGCGCGCGACCTTGCGCAGCGCGGAGTTAGGCTTCTTCGGGGTCGTCGTGTAGACGCGTGTGCAGACGCCGCGACGCTGGGGCGCGGCGGTTTTCTTTTTGTGCCCCTGGCCGGACTTCAGACCCGGCGTTGCGAGCTTCTTCTTGGGGGCGACGCGGCCCTTGCGCACGAGTTGCGAGGTGGTAGGCATCCGGGCGGTGATGCTAGCAGCGCTAGGCCGTTGCGGCAGCGCCGGCAGCGCGCACAGGCGCGGGCATCATCGCCGCGGCGACGATCACGGCGACGAAGGCGATCGCCTGCAGGGTGATGCCGAGCGGACTGCCGGCCATCGGATCGCCGAACACGAGGATGCCGCCGGTGATCCCGGCGATGTTCGCGGCGGTGCCGGTGACGGCGATGACGGGCACGGCGTCTCCGTCCTGCAGGCCGCGCGCCGACGCGTAGAAGGCGACGATCGAGGCGAGCACCGCCACGAGCAGCCAGGGGCTGAGCAGCAGTCCGAGAAAGCCGTGCGCTCCGGTGATGCCGGTGAGCGCCTTGATGGCCGTGTCGGACACACCGAACAGGATGCCGGCTGCGGCGCCGAGCATGACGCCGTGGTGCTCGACCGGGCCGCCGATGCGCGGGCCCATGATGAGAAGGCCACCGAGTCCGAACAGGCCGGCCTCGAAGCCGATCATGGCGGCGACGGAGAACTGTGAGTGCGCGCCGTGCATCGTCGGCGCGGTGATGCCGAGCACGGCCAGGCCGACGGCCATCAGCGAAAGCCCGATCCACTGACGACGTCCGACCTCGAAGCCGAACAGCCGGTCGGCCATCACGGCGATGAACACGACGCCCGCGGCGAGCGCCACCTGGATCACCGACATCGGCGCGAGCGCGAGCGCTGCGACGTGCAGGCCCCAGCTGACGGTGGCGGTGATCATGCCGATCGTGAACCACTTCGACGAATACAGCGAGCGCGCGGCGCGGAACGGGTGGCGGACGTCGATCTTCGGCACCGAGTTGGCGCCGCGGTGCTTGTAGAAGAAGCCCAGGTTCGCGACAAATGCGCAAGCGAGGGCGAGGAGGATGCCAAGGTCAAGGGTCATGAAGAGGTGGGGCGGCTCGAAGGGTGCGTGAGGGAGGATCGACGGGTGTGGCGGGGTGCTTTACTGCGTTCGCTCAACTCTCGGCGGATCGGCCGTCGCGGAAGAGTACCCGCCATAACCTCTGTGGAAACTAAAGAGAGCGCAAAAGCGATTCGCGGGCCGTTTAGAGGCGTTTCGCACAAGCCGTTGATGCTCGTCGACATCGACGGCGTGATCTCGCTTTTCGGGGGAGATCTGGCCTCCCAAGCGGGCTCGTTCCACTCGATCGAGGGCATTCCCCACTTCCTTTCGTCCACCGCCGCCGCTCACCTGCTCGACCTGACCGAGCTTTTCGAGCCGGTCTGGTGCAGCGGCTGGGAGGAGAAGGCCGACGAGCACCTACCCCACCTGCTCGGGTTGCCGGCGGGCCTGCCGTTCCTGCGCTTCGAGCGCTCGGTGGGTCGCAGCAATGCGCACTGGAAGCTCGACGCGATCGACGCTTTCGCCCACGAGCGCCCGCTGGCGTGGATCGACGACGCCTTCAACCCGGCCTGCCACGACTGGGCACAGGCACGTGACGCGCCGACGCTGCTCGTGCAGACCGACCCCGCGAGCGGACTCACGGAGCGGGAGCGGGAGCTGCTGCTGGCGTGGGCGCGGGAGCTTGCGCGGGTGGCGCCGTAGTTGGCGCAGGCGCGAGCGTCGACGTGCGGAGCACGAGCGCGGTCGAGACGGCGGCTCCCGCGCCCGGCGGGCTACCGGCTGTGGCAACAGCGCCCGCGTAGAGCGCGCGCAGCGCCACGTTGCCCACCGCCGGCGCGACGCTCACCGGCAACGACCAGCGCCCTGCGGCGTCGCTCTGCACTTGCGCGATCACGCGCTCGAGGACGACTTCCCCGCGACGCGCGACCGAGCGAGCCTGGATCTGGACGCTCGCGCCGGCGATCGGTGTGCCGTCGAGGAAGGCGAGCGTGCCGTTGAGCGCGTGGGCGGCAATCGCAGGCGGCACGGGCGTCGGCACTGGCGCCTGGGCGCCGGCCGTCGGAGCTGGCGGCGGCGCTGGCGCGGGTGCGGGTACGGGAGCCGCGTGGGCAAGGGAGATCGTCGCGACGACCGGCCGCGGCGCGAGGCG
Organism: uncultured Solirubrobacteraceae bacterium; assembly: GCA_963706615.1. Taxonomy (GTDB): domain Bacteria; phylum Actinomycetota; class Thermoleophilia; order Solirubrobacterales; family Solirubrobacteraceae; genus Palsa-744. The sequence continues at coordinate 973,279 of OY970163.1, forward strand.
CTGCGCAGCCCTGCGGATCGTCCCCAGCTCGCCGTAGAGCCCGTCGCCCGGGCAGTCGGTCGTGTCGGCGTCGCGGTGCCCGGCGATGCGCGGCAGCGACACGGGAGCGTTGGCGGGGAAGCGGCTGTAGACGGCGCCGGCGGGGTTGACGTGGACGGTCACGCGTCCCTCGGCGGGCACTCCGTGCAGCGCGAGCTTCCAGGCGAGCAGGCGCTGCAGAGCTTGGCGTGCGGGCGGCGAGATCGGCTGGCCGGAGAACGAGCCGAGCACTGCCACGCCGCTTGAGACGAGGTTGTAGCCGCCGGCGTGAGCGCCGACAACAGGCTCGTCGATGCCGCCGGCGCGCGCCTCGAAGATGCGCCCGAAGGCGTCGACGACGAAGTTGTAGCCGATGTCGTTCCAGCCGCGCACTTCGCGATGAAAGGCGAAGATCGCGCGCAGCATCGCCGGCACCTCGCCGGCGATGTATCCGTTGGGGTTCTCGGTGTGGTGCACGAACGCCAGGCGCACGGCGCCGTATTCGGGAGCGACGCGCGGATGGGCCATCCCACGAGCCCACGCGGCGCGCGCGACGATCGGCGGCTGGCCCGCGGCCGCCGAAAGCGTCGGCTCGGCCAGCGGCAGTGCACCCGACGCGAGGCGGGCGACTGTCGATCTGCCCACGACAAGCGCCGCGCGGCGCGCTCCGACGCCGCCGCTCACGTCGACGAGGCGCAGGCGCACGCCGCTGAGCTGGCGGGTGCAGCGAATCTGCACGACGCGCGTGCCGCCCGTCCAGACCGGCTCGCCCACCCACGCGGCGCGGTCGGGGCCGCGGTCGGGGCCGTGCGCGGCGGCGCCCGCTGAGACCCACTCGCTCCAGCGCCCGGCGCCGCCCATGAAGCGCACGTGCAGGCGCGCATCGGAGGGCGCGTGCCATTCGATGCCGAGCAGGTCGGTGCTGCGCGCGAGCTCGACCGTGCGCAGGCCCGCGGAGATCGTCCCCAGCCAGCGGCCAGCGAGCGTCGCGGCGGGCGGCCCGGCCAGCGCCGCGAGCGCGCGCGGCGGATGCGCGAGCCGGCTCGCGAGCGCGCCGCCGGCGGCAGCGAGCAGCGATCGGCGCGTCATCTGAGCGGACGTCATCGCCTCTCAGAACAGCAGGGCTCGGCCGAAGATGCGCCGGCTCGCCGCAAGACCTGGCGCGAGAACGCCGACGGGGCGGCTCGCGCCGCCCCGTCGATGCTGCATGACTATTTCTGCGCTGCCGCCGCCGGGCTATTTCTGCTCGGGCGCCGGGTCCTCCTCGGGAACCTCCAGCTCGGCGAGCTCCTCGACGAATCCCGGGTCGCTGTCGCCAGCGCCGATCTTCTCCAGCGACGCCAGGTCGGCGTCGAACTCGTGGCCGTAGCCGCCGCCGAGGCTCTCGCCGTTGGACAGCCCGAGCTCGGCCGCGATCTCGTCCTGGTCGAGCAGGCCGACGTCGTCGATCGCGCGCGGGAGCGGTTCGGACGGTTCGATCTCGATCCGTCGGTAGCGCTTGAGGCCGGTCGCCGCCGGGATCAGCTTGCCGATGATCACGTTCTCCTTGAGGCCGTTGAGACGGTCCGTCTTGCCCTCCAGCGCGGCGTCGGTGAGAACCTTCGTCGTCTCCTGGAAGGAGGCCGCCGAGAGGAACGAGTCGGTGTTCAGCGATGCCTTGGTGATGCCCAGGATGATGTCCTCGAACTGCGCAGCCTCGTCGCCTTTCTCGATCACGGCCTCGTTGACCTTGGCGAATTCGAAGCGGTCGACGAACTGCCCCGGGAGGTAGTCGGTGTCGCCCTTCTGGTCGACGCGCACCTTCTTGAGCATCTGGCGCACGATCAACTCGATGTGCTTGTCGTCGATGTCGACGCCCTGAGACTTGTAGACCTCCTGGACCTCCTTGACGAGGTACACCTCGGTGTCGGTGCGTCCGCGGATCGCCAGCAGCTCGTGCGGGTAGACCGACCCCTCGTTGAGCTGCTTGCCGGCGCTGATCTTCTCGCCCGAGCTGACGAACAGCCGCGTGCGCCGCGGGAAGGCGTGACGGTGCTCCTCGCCGGCGTCGTCGGTGATGACGACGGTGAGCGCCTTCTCGGTCTCCTCGATCGTGACCGTTCCGTCCTGCTCGGCGATCTGCGCCAGCCCCTTCGGCTTGCGCGCCTCGAACAGCTCGACGACGCGCGGCAGGCCGTGCGTGATGTCGGCTCCGGCGACGCCGCCGGTGTGGAACGTGCGCATCGTCAGCTGCGTGCCGGGCTCGCCGATCGACTGTGCGGCGACGATTCCGACTGCGTCGCCGATCTGCGCGAGCGCGCCCGTAGCCATTGCGCGGCCATAACAGGCCTGGCACACGCCGCTCTGGGCCTCGCACTTGAGCACCGAGCGCACGGGCACGGTGACCACTGTGCCCTTCTCGTGCTCGTCGGTGAACGCAGCGACGATCTCGGCCAGCTCTGCCCGGCCGATCTGCGAGCGCTGCTCGGCGAGCATGCGGTTGCGCTTGGTCGTGATGTCCCGCGCAGCGACGCGCCCGACGAGTCCGTCGTTGGGGTCGCCGCCGTCCTTGAACACGGGCATCTCGATGTAGTCCTCGGTGCCGCAGTCGGGCTCGCGGATGATCACGTCCTGGGCGACGTCGACCAGACGCCGGGTCAGATAGCCCGAGTCGGCCGTACGCAGCGCCGTGTCGGCGAGACCCTTTCGTGCGCCGTGCGTGGAGATGAAGTACTCCAGCACCGACAGGCCCTCCATGAAGTTGGCCTTGATCGGGCGCTCGATGATTTCACCCTTCGGGTTGGCCATCAGGCCACGCATGCCCGCCAGCTGGCGGATCTGCTTGAAGGAACCACGCGCGCCCGAGTTGGCCATCATGAAGATCGGGTTCAGCGTCTCGAGGTTGGCGACCATCGCCTCGGCGACGTCGTCCGTCGCCGCGTTCCACTTCTCGACGACCGCCTCGTGGCGCTCCTCCTGGGTGATCAGACCCATGTCGTACTGGTCTGAGATCTCGCCGACGAGCTTGTCGTAGCCGTCGATGATCGACTGCTTCTCCGGCGGAACCACGACGTCGTTCTTGGAGATCGTGATGCCTGCCTGCGTGGCGTACTTGAACCCGAGGTCCTTGAACGCGTCGAGCACCAGCGAGATCGTCGTCGCGCCGTAGGTCTGCACGAGCATGTCGATCAACCGCGTCGTGTCGCGCTTCTTCATCGACTGGTTGACGAACGTGTACTTGGAGGCGTCGAACTCGTCGCCGAGCGCCTCCGCGAGCGCACGCTCGATGCGGTCGTTGTAGATGATCCGCCCGATCGTCGTCAGCACATGGCCGCCCTCGCGCCCATACGGACGGAACTCGGCGAGGTCGTGCAGCTTGACGACGCGACCCTCGTAGGAGAGCTCAGCCTCCTGCGCGGTGCGGAACACGTGCGGGCGCGGCTCGTGCGTCGTGCGGTCGATCTTCGACAGCTCGTCGGCTTCCGGACCGTAGGTCAGGTAGTAGGCGCCGAGGATCATGTCCTGCGTCGGCGTCGCCAGCGGAGCCCCGTGGGCCGGGCTGAGGATGTTGTTGGAGGACAGCATCAGGATGCGCGCCTCGGCCTGCGCCTCGGCGGACAGCGGAAGGTGCACGGCCATCTGGTCGCCGTCGAAGTCGGCGTTGAACGCGTGACAGACGAGCGGGTGCACCTGGATCGCCTTGCCCTCGACGAGCAGCGGCTCGAATGCCTGGATGCCCAGGCGGTGCAGGGTCGGTGCGCGGTTGAGCAGCACGGGGTGCTCGTGGATGACCTCCTCGAGCACGTCCCAGACCTCGCCGATCATCGAGTCGACCATCTTCTTGGCCGCCTTGATGTTCTGCGCGGACTTGCGCTCGACCAGGCGAGCCATGATGAACGGCTTGAACAGCTCGAGCGCCATGATCTTCGGCAGGCCGCACTGGTGCAGTTTCAGGTACGGGCCGGCGACGATCACCGAGCGTCCCGAGTAGTCCACGCGCTTGCCGAGCAGGTTCTGGCGGAAGCGTCCCTGCTTGCCCTTGAGCATGTCCGAGAGGCTCTTCAGCGGACGGTTGCCGGGCCCGGTGACCGGGCGGCCGCGGCGGCCGTTGTCGAACAGCGCGTCGACGGCCTCCTGCAGCATGCGCTTCTCGTTGTTGACGATGATCTCCGGGGCGCCCAGGTCGAGCAGCCGCTTGAGACGGTTGTTGCGGTTGATCACGCGCCGGTAGAGGTCGTTGAGGTCAGACGTGGCGAAACGGCCACCGTCGAGCTGCACCATCGGGCGCAGCTCCGGCGGAATCACCGGGACGGCGTCGAGCACCATCATCTCGGGCTTGTTGCCCGACTGGATGAAGGCCGAGACGACCTTCAGGCGCTTGACCGCACGGGCCTGCTTCTGGCCTTTGCCGGTCTTGACCTGGTCCTCGAGCTCGACCCTTTCGGCCTCCAGGTCGACCTGCTGGAGCAGGTCGCGAATCGCTTCTGCGCCCATGCCGCCGCGGAAGTACTCGCCGAAGCCGTAGGAGGAGCCAAAGCGCTCCTTGAGCTCGCGGAAGGTCGCCTCGTCGTGCTCGATCTGCTTGGGCTCCATCGTCTTGAAGAGCTCCCACACGTTGCGCATGCGCTCGGCGGCGTCCTCGATGTAGGCCTCGGTGTCGGAGATGTCGGCCTCGAAGGCCTTGGTCAGCTCCTTGGTGAGCTTGTCGCGCTCCTCGTCGGAGATTTTCTGCAGGTTGACGTCGAGCGAGTCCGCCCACAGGTGGTCTTCGTCGTTGAAGTGCGTCTGTTTGCCGTTCTGCAGGTATTTCTCACGGCGCTTGAGCGACTCCTGAAGCTCCAGCACGCGCTCCTCGCGCTCGGCCGCGTAGGCGTCGAGGACCTTGTTGACCTCCTTCTCCAAGGAGTCGATGTCCTTGGTGCGCGCCTCGTCGTCCACCCACGTGACGATCGACGCGGCGAAGTACAGGACCTTCTCCAGTTCCTTGGGCGCCATGTCGAGCAGGTAGCCGATGCGGCTGGGCACGCCCTTGAAGAACCAGATGTGGCTGACGGGGGCGGCCAGGTCGACGTGGCCCATGCGCTCGCGGCGGACCTTCGAGCGCGTGACCTCCACGCCGCAGCGCTCGCAGACGATGCCCTTGTAGCGGACGCGCTTGTACTTGCCGCAGTAGCACTCCCAGTCCTTGGTCGGACCGAAGATGCGCTCGCAGAACAGCCCATCCTTCTCAGGCTTGAGCGTGCGGTAGTTGATCGTCTCGGGCTTGATCACCTCGCCGGAGCTCCAGCTGCGGATCTGCTTGGAGGAGGCGAGGCTGATCTCGATGGCGTCGAAGTTGTTTATGTCAATCATGTGGGTAGCTTTCGCTCGCGGGTGAAATCTGAAACTGGCGGGTCAGGCCGAGGTCGTAGACCCCTTGGGTCGCTACGCGCTGCGGTGCTGCTTGCGGGACTGCTGAGAGCCGCCACTCGGGAGCTTCCCCGTGCGCCGCGGCGGCGGGCGGCACGATCCACTACGTCTCAGCCACCTCAGGTGCGCCCTCCTCGACCTCCTCGATTCCCTCGAGGTCGAGCGGTGCATCGACGTCGTCCTCGGCGACCGCCGCAGCGGCGTTGTCCGGCTCGGAGCCGTTGCCCGACGCCGCAGCGTCGGTTGCGTCCTCGCCCTCGACGGCCTCGTCGGCCGCGTCGCCGCTCAGCGCGCGAACGCCCGAGAGGTCGATGCCGAGCTCCTCTGCGGCGCGCAGCAGGTCGTCGTCTTCGTCGCGGATCTCCGCTCGCTGGCCCTCCTCGGAGACGACGTTGACGTCGAGCGCCAGCGACTGCATCTCCTTGAGCAGGACCTTGAAGGACTCCGGGATCGACGGCTCGGCGATGTTCTCGCCCTTGACGATCGCCTCGTAGGCCTTGACGCGCCCGACCGTGTCGTCGGACTTGATCGTGAGCATCTCCTGCAGGGTGTAGGCGGCGCCGTATGCCTCCAGCGCCCAGACCTCCATCTCGCCGAAGCGCTGGCCGCCGAACTGCGCCTTGCCGCCCAGCGGCTGCTGAGTGACGAGCGAGTAGGGGCCGGTCGAGCGGGCGTGGATCTTGTCGTCGACGAGGTGCAGGAGCTTGAGGATGTACATGTACCCCACCGTCACCTGCTCCTCGAACGGCTCGCCCGTGCGGCCGTTGAACAGCGTCATCTTGCCCGACGCCTGCTCACCGTCGCGACGCGACTTGTCGACGTCCATGCGGATGCGCCCGGTGTGCGCGTCCTGCCACTTGACCAGCGCGGTGTCGACGTCGGCGACGGTCGCGCCGTCGAACACCGGCGTGGCCACGTAGACCTTGCCGTTGCCGCCGTTGGAGTGCGCTTGCTTGTAGGCCTCGGTGCCGTCGTCGTACCAGCCCTGCGCCGCGGCCCAGCCGAGGTGCGTCTCGAGGATCTGCCCGACGTTCATGCGCGAAGGCACGCCGAGCGGGTTGAGGATCACATCGACGGGCGTGCCGTCCTCGAGGAACGGCATGTCCTGCTGGTCAACGATCTTGGAGATGACACCCTTGTTGCCGTGGCGGCCCGCGAGCTTGTCGCCCTCGGAGATCTTGCGCTTCTTGGCCACGAACACGCGGACGAGGTCGTTGACTCCCGGCGGCAGGTCGTCGCCGGCGTCGCGGCTGAACGTCATCACGTCGATCACGACGCCGCCCTCGCCGTGGGGAACCTTCAGCGAGGTGTCGCGAACCTCGCGCGCCTTCTCCTTGAAGATCGCGCGGATCAGCTTCTCCTCGGCGGTCAGCTCGGTCTCGCCCTTGGGCGTGACCTTGCCGACGAGCAGGTCGCCGGAGATGACCTCGGCGCCGACGCGCACGATGCCGCGGTCGTCGAGGTTGCGCAGCGACTCCTCCGAGCGGTTGGGGATGTCGCGCGTGATCTCCTCCTCGCCGAGCTTGGTCGTGCGGGCGTCGATCTCGTACTCCTCGATGTGGATCGAGGTGAGCTCGTCGTCCTGCACGAGGCGCTTGGAGAGGATGATCGCGTCCTCGAAGTTGTAGCCCTCCCAGGACATGAAGGCGACCATCAGGTTCTTGCCCAGCGCCATCTCGCCGCGGTCGGTCGAGGAGCCGTCGGCTAGCACGTCGCCAGCCTTGACCTTCTGGCCGGATCTCACTTTCGGCTTGTGGTGGATCAGCGTGCCCTGATTGGAGCGCATGAACTTCTGCAGCTCGTACTCTTCCTTGCCGCCGGAGCCCTGGATGACGATCTGGTCGGCGTCGACGTAGTCGATCGTCCCGGCGCCTTTCGCGAGCAGCACGTCGCCCGTGTCCAGCGCAGCGCGGCGCTCCATGCCGGTGCCGACCAGCGGGGCGTCGGTCTTCAGCAGCGGCACAGCCTGTCGCTGCATGTTCGAGCCCATCAGCGCGCGGTTGGCGTCGTCGTGCTCGAGGAACGGGATCATCGCCGTGGCGACCGACCAGATCTGCTCGGGCGAGACGTCGACGAGATCGACGTCCTTGGGCCCGACCGTCACGTACTGGCCGGCCTGCGTGCGGCAGAGGATCTCGGTGCCCTTGAGCTTGCCCGTCTTGGCGTCGACCGGCGTGTTCGCCTGGGCGATCACGAGCTCCTCTTCCTGAGTGGCGTCGAGGCGCACGACCTCATCGGTCACCACGCCGTCCTTGACAACGCGGTAGGGCGTCGTGACAAAGCCGTACTCGGAGACCTCGGCGAACGAGGACAGCGAGCCGATCAGGCCGATGTTCGGACCCTCGGGGGTCTCGATCGGGCACATGCGCCCGTAGTGCGTCGGGTGCACGTCGCGCACCTCGATCGGCGCGCGCTCGCGCGTCAGGCCTCCCGCGCCCAGCGCCGACAGGCGGCGGCGGTGCGTCAGCCCAGCGAGCGAGTTGGTTTGGTCCATGAACTGGCTGAGCTGGCTGGAGCCGAAGAACTCCTTCAACGCGGCGACGACCGGGCGGATGTTGATGATCGTCTGCGGCGTGATCGTGTCGGCGTCCTCGGTCGTCAGGCGCTCGCGCACGACGCGCTCCATCCGGTAGAGGCCGATGCGGAAGGCCTCCTGGATGAGCTCGCCGACGGTGCGCAGGCGGCGGTTGCCGAAGTGCTCGTACTCGTCGAGGTGCTCGGCGACGGGCTCGCGCGGCATGCTCATCGCCTCGGCGGCGTAGTCCTTGATCTCGACCTCGCCGTCCTCGGGGATGCCGAGGATCTTCGGCAGCCGCACGAGCTCGTTGATGAGCGCGACGATGTCGTCCTTGGTCAGCGTGCGCACGTCCAAGTCGGTGCCCTGTTTCAGGCGTGAGTTGAGCTTGTAGCGACCGACGCGCGTGAGGTCGTAGCGCTTGGGGTCAAAGAACAGCTGGTTGAGCAGCGCCTTGGCGTTGTCGACGCTCGGCGGCTCGCCGGGCCTCTGCTTCTTGAACAGCTCGATCAGCGCGCCCTCTTCGGTGCGCGTGACCTCCGTGTCCGCCTCGATCGTGTTGCGGATGTACAGCGAGTTCTCGAACAGCCGCAGGATCTCCTCGTCGGTCGCGTAGCCCATCGCTCGCAGCAGCACGGTGACGGGAAGCTTGCGCTTGCGGTCGATGCGGACGAAGACCTTGCCCTTCTTGTCGATCTCCAGCTCCAGCCACGATCCGCGGGCGGGCATCAGGTTGGCGATGAAGACCTGCTTCTCGCGGTCCTTGGGCTCCATCAGGTAGGCGCCGGGCGAGCGCACGAGCTGCGTGACGACGACGCGCTCGGTGCCGTTGATGACGAACGTGCCGCGCTCGGTCATCCACGGGAAGTCGCCCATGAACACCGACTGCTCGCGAATCTCGCCGGTCTCGCGGTTGATGAACGCGACGGTGACCGTCAGCGGACGCGCGTAGGTGAGGTCCTTCTCGCGGCACTGCTCAAGCGATGCGACCGGCTCGTCGAAGACGAACTCACCGAACTGCACGGCGAGGTTGCCCGTGTAGTCCTCGATCGGCGAGATGTCGTCGATCGTCTCGCGCAGACCGCCCTTTGCGGGGTCGGTCAGCCACGCGAACGAGCGGCGCTGAATGTCGATGAGGTTGGGTACGTCAACGGTCTTGTTGAGGCGCGCGAAAGTGCGGCGCGTCCGGAGAGCATCTACAGCGGCCAAGAAACGACTCCTTCGGAGGGCGAGAAACGGGGCAGAGGAGGCGCGCCGAAGCGCGACTAGTGAAGATAGCACAGGCTATCGACGCCCTTAAGTGGGCTGCCGACGCTCACGGACCCCTCCCTCGACGGCCCGCGTATGTGGCGCGGCGTCACTCTTCGGGCGGCTGCGGCTATTGGCCAGCGCGGCGCACTTTACCGGAATATCGGCGGATTTGTTAGGCGTGCATAAAGAAGGGCCCCGCGCAAGCGAGGCCCCTCGGCGCTGCTGGATGAGGCAAAGCTCGTCGCTACTTGACCTCGACCTGCCCGCCGGCCTCCTCCAGTTCCTGCTTGAGCTTGTCGGCCTCCTCTTTCTCCACGCCCTCCTTGACCGGCTTGGGGGCCTCGTCGACGAGCGCCTTGGCCTCTTTGAGGCCGAGGCCGGTGGCCGCGCGCACGACCTTGATCACCTGGATCTTCTTGTCGCCGGCAGCGGTCAGGATCACGTCGACCGTGCCGCTTTCTTCCTCTTCGGCTCCAGCGCCGTCGGCTCCGCCGCCGCCGGCAGCGGCCACAGGCGCCGCGACGGCCGCCGCGGACACGCCGAACTCCTCCTCCAGCGCTTTGATGCGCTCGGCGAGCTCCAGCACGGAGATGCCCTTCAGCTCCTCGATCCAATCCTGTGTGCTTGTTGCCATCTTCGTCAGTCCTCCTTGGTGGATTTCGCATCGGCGGGGTCCTGCTCGGCCTGGGCCGATGCGTCCGCCTGCTTGTCGTCGTCTTGCGCCGGCTCACTCGCCGGCTCAGCTTGGTCCTCTGGCTTGGCCTCGGTGACGGCCTCGGGCTCGGGCGCTGCCTCAACCTCGGGCTCGCTCGCAGCCTCGGGCGCGGCCTCGACCTCTGGCGCGGCCTCGGCCTCTGGCTCATCGGCCGGCGCCTCAGCGACGGACGAGCCCTGCTCAGCCGCCGAACTCTCCTTGGTGGCAACGGACGTCTCGGCCGCAGGCGCCTCGGCTGCGGGAGGCTCGGCTGCGGGTGGCTCGCCTGCTGGGATCTCGCCGGACTCCTTCTTGTCGCGCACCTGGCCGAGCGCGGAGGCGAGTCCGCCGACGAGCGCGCTGAGCGAGCGCACGAGGCCCCCGACGGGCGAGGCGACGACGCCGACGAGCTGGCCGTAGAGCACGTCGCGCGAGGGCAGGCGCGAGAGCGAGCGCAGCTGATCGACGTCGAGCGCCGCGCCGTCCATCAGGCCGCCCTTGAACGGAAGCAGCTGCGTGATGCGGGCGTAGTCGGCGATCGCCTTTGCGGCAGTGGCGACATCACCGCGCACGAACGTCAGCGCGGTCGGCCCTGCGAGGTAGTCCTTGAGCGTCTCCGCGCCGGCCTGGTCGGCGGCGCGTTCGGTGAGCGAGTTCTTGACGACCGTGAACGTGGCGTCGGCGTCGCGCAGCTTGGCGCGCAGCTCGGCGACCTGCGGCACGGAGATGCCGCGGTAGTCGACGGCGAAGATCGCATGCGACTCGTCGATGTGGGCGGCGATCTCCTCGATCGCCACGGCCTTCTGGTCTCGGTTCATTTATGTCCGTCGCTCTCGAAGTGTGCGGAATGCCCGCGCAGGCAGACGAGAGAGCGCGGCTGAAACCGGCATCCTCGCTCCAACCTGCCTCGGACTTCTCCGCCGAGCACACATGTGCCGGGCAATGCCGAGGGTCTCGGGCGGTGCGTTTGCTCGCGGAAGTGTAGCCGCTAGGCAGCAGCGGCGGGGACGACGGCGTCGCCGGTGATTTCGCGGGTGCGGCTTGGGTCGACCTTGACGCCGGGGCCCATCGTGGAGGTGATCGTGATCGAGCGCAAGTAGCGCCCCTTGGCGACGGATGGCTTGGCGCGGATCAGCTCTTCGATGACGGCCGCGTAGTTCTCCAGCAGCTGGCTCTCATCGAAGCTCGCCTTGCCGATAACGAGGTGCACGATCGCGGTGCGGTCGGTGCGGTACTCGACCTTGCCCGACTTGGACTCCTCGACAGCTTTGGCCACGTCCATCGTCACGGTGCCGACCTTCGGGTTAGGCATCTTGCCCGACGGGCCGAGCACGCGGCCGAGGCGCCCGACGACGGACATCATGTCGGGCGTGGCGATCGCCACGTCGAAGTCGTCGAAGCCCTCCTCGATGCGTTTTGCGAGATCGTCGCCGCCGACGACGTCGGCGCCCGCGCCTTCGGCCTCGGCAACCTTCGGCCCCTGGGCGAAGACGACGATCTTGACGTCCTTGCCGACGCCGTTGGGCAGCGCGATCGTGCCGCGCAGCTGCTCGTCGGCATGGCGCACGTTGAGCCCAGTGCGCACGTGAACCTCGATCGACTCGTCGAACTTGGCGTTGGCCAGGTTGCGCACGAGCGAGACGGCCTCGGCGGGCTCGTACTCGCGCTCGCGGTCGACCTTCTGCAGGTCCTCGGCGTAGCGCTTGCCGTGCGAGCTCATGAAGTCACCTCGCTGGTGTTGTAACCCGACCGGCATGAGTGCGCAGGGCAAGCCGGGCAAGGACGCAGTGAGCGAAGTGTGCTCTGCACACGAGTGACCGCGGACGCCGATCCGGCGCCGCCATGCGCGCTCATGCCACGTCCACGCCCATCGAGCGGGCGGTGCCGGCGATGATCTTGGCCGCCTGGTCGACATCGTGCGCGTTGAGGTCGGCGAGCTTTCGCTCGGCGATCTCGCGCAGTTGGCCTTGTGTGATCGTGCCGACCTTCACGCGGTTGGGCTCGCCCGAGCCCTTGTTGATTTTGATCGCCTGACGGATCAGCACGGCGGCGGGCGGGGTCTTCGTGATGAACGTGAACGAGCGGTCCTCGTACACGGTGATAACCACCGGGATGACCGTCCCCGTTTCGCTCTGCGTCTGCGCGTTGAACGCCTTGCAGAACTCCATGATGTTGATCCCGTGCTGGCCCAGCGCAGGCCCCACCGGCGGCGCAGGGCTCGCCTGGCCGGCATTGGCTTGCAGCTTGATCGTTGTCAGAACCTTCTTGGCCATCTAAATCTTTTTCACTTGGTCGAAGCCCACCTCAACCGGTGTCTCCCGGCCGAAGATTGATACCAGCACCTTGAGCTTGGCGGCGTCGTCGTTGATCTCGGAGATCTCGCCGGAGAAGTCCGAGAGCGGGCCGGAGACGACCTTGACGGACTCGCCGATCGTGAACTGGGCGCGCGTGCGCGTGGCTGTGGCGACCTCCTTGTGCAGCAGCCGGTCGACCTCGACCTGCGTGAGCGGCACCGGCTCCTGCGAGGCGCCGACGAAGCCGGTCACGCCCGGAGTGCCCTTGACGACGCCCCACGAGTCCTCGTTGAGCTCCATGTTGACGAGCACGTAGCCGGGCATCGTGCGCTTCTCGACGGTGACCTTCTGGTTGTCCTTCATCTCAGACACCGACTCGGTGGGCACGACGACGTTGCGCACGGCGCGCTGCTGACCGAGCGAGACCACGCGGTGCTCGAGGTTGTGCTTGACCTTGTTCTCATGGCCGGAGTATGTGTTCACGACGTACCAGCGAAACATTCAGATTTCCTCTAGAGATTCAATGACTGACGGGCGTTACCCGAGGATGAGTTCGACAAATTCCTTGGCCACGAAGTCCGCCGCTCCGAGATACGCGCCGGCGATCGCCACGAAGCCGAGCACCACGGCGGTCGCCTGCGTGACCTGGCGGCGGTCGGGCCACTGGACGCGCTGCAGCTCGGCCCAGCTGGCGCGCAAGAACGCGAGCACGCGGTTGCCGCCGCGAATCGGAGCGCCGGAAGCCTGCTCGGGGCTGACGCCGCCGCCGGGGCCGCCGCCGCCGGGCGCCCTGCGCACGACGCTGCCGGCAGGTTCCTCGAGCTTGTCCTCGCCGATATCGCCCTCGGACAGGGCCTCCGCCTCGACTTCGCGCTCTGACAGGTGCTCGGCGTCGACCTCGGCGCCAGACGCTGCATCGGGCTCGGCGGGCGTGCCGCTTGCGCCGCGCACGAGCGCGGCGTCGAACTCGTCAGCGTCGGCCGAGGCATGGTCGAGCGCGCCGGGGACGTCGGCGCGCTCGGGCGTGCTCGCGGGCACGGACGCGCGAGCGCGGCGCTCGCGGCGCTGCTTTGCGCGTTTGCGGTCACGGGCCACGGCAGCGCTCCCGCGCTAGCGAGTCTCCCGGTGGCTGGTGTGCTTACGACACCAGCGGCAGTACTTGCGCAGCCCGATGCGATCGGGGTTGTTGCGCTTGCTCTTGTTCGTCTGGTAGTTGCGGTGCTTGCACTCCTCGCAGGCGAGGGTGATAGCGATCCGTACGTCTCCGCGGGCCATAGGTAATCCCTGCGTAAAAGGTTTGCATTCCGGGTCTGGACGAAGAAAAACCCCGCCCAGACGCGAGGTGCGAGCCAGTTTAGCGCGCTTGCATGGCGGGTGTGGTCGGGCGGCTCGACAGTGGGCGCTACGGTGGCGCGATGAGAGCAACCGAGCCGTCTCGGCGCGGCCCGCGCGCGAGGAGGGGCGTGCTCGGCGAAGGTCGTGCGCGGCGTGCGCGGCGCGCACGCGCCCGCCGCCGCCGAGGCGCGCTCGCCCTCCTGCTCGCAGGGCTCGCGGTGCTCGCCGTCGCTCTGCTCAGCGGCCGCGACGCGCATCGCCGCGGCGGTCGGGCGCTCGCGTCGCCGGCCGGGGACGGCACGCGCAAGGCCGGTGGCGAACGAGCGCCGGCGCTCACGGGCGCAGCTGCGGCCCAGGCCAGAGGCCGCGAATCGGCCGAGCTCGAACGGCTGATCGCGCTCGGCAAGCCGATCTACTGCGCTGCCCCGCGCGGCAACGAGGTGGCGCTGACGTTCGACGACGGGCCCGGCCCGTATACGCGCCTCGTACTCGCCAAGCTGCGCAAGCACAACGTGCGCGCGACGTTCTTCATTGTCGGGCGAAACATCCCGTTGGTCCCCGGCATCACGCGCGCCGAGCGCGCGCTCGGCGCGGTTGGCGACCACACCTTCACCCACCCCCAGCTGACCGCTCTCGCGCCCGCGCAGGCCGAAGGCGAGATCGCGCGCACCAAGACCGCGCTCGAAGCCGCATCGGCAGGGCGCGTGTCTCTGTTTCGTCCGCCTTACGGCGCGCGCGATGCAGGCATCGACGCGATCGCGCGGGCGCACCGCCTGCTGGAGATCCTGTGGACGGTCGACAGCGCGGACTCGCTCGGCGCCAACTACGCCCAGATCGAACACAACGTCATCTCCGGGCTGCGCGGCGGGGCGATCATCCTCATGCACGAGAACCACGGTCAGACGGTGCGCGCGCTGATCGCCATTTTCGCCGCGCTGCAGCGCAAGCACCTGCGCGCCGTCAGCGTGCCACAGCTGCTCGCAGACGACTCACCGAGCCTCGCCCAGGTGCAGGCGGGCGGGCGCGGGTGCGGCCTTGCGCACGGGGTGCACGGCGGCGGGTAGCGGATAGCCGGCCGCCCTGCTGGCGCATCGGGAGGGGAGCACCGGCTCCGCTACTCGTACAGCGTCAGCGCACCGAGGATCACGTACAGCGCCACGAGCGCCCAGCCCTCGAACTCCGCCGCCTCGCCGTCGCCGGTGACCTGCGCGAGCGCGAGCGTAGTGAGCAGCAGCGCGCCGATGTACACGGGGGCCAGCGAGAAGGTGAGCGTGGTCGCGAGCGCGAACGAGATCAGCACGAGCAGCGGGAACAGGAAGGCGGCGATCTGCGCGACGGAGTTCTTGACGACGGAGATCGCCAGGTCTGAGCGGCCCTTGTAGGCGAGCACGAGGCCGGCGGCGTTCTCCACGGCGTTACCGGCGATCGCGACAATCACCAGGCCGGCGAACGCCTGGGAGATGTGCAGCTGCGCGATCGCCGGCGTCAGCCCGTTGATGAACCAGTCCGAGACGAACGCCGACGCGCCACCGGCGACGAGCAGCAGCGCCAGGGTGACCGGCAGCGACAGGCGCGGCTGCGCGCCGGAGCCCTCGTCGCCGGGCTCGTCGGCAGGCTGCTCGCCGGGCGCGACGTCCGCGCGCAGGTAGGGCACGACCCACGCCAGATAGACGACGAGCAGGCAGACGGCGCCGACGACCGAGATCGCCTTGACGTGATGGCTCGCCGGGTCGTGTGAGCTGAGCGACAGGCCGAGCAGCACGATGATGAAGACGGTGACCTGCAGCAGCGTCGCCGTGTCGCGCGGCAGGCGCTTTGAGAAGCGCATGATCCCGTCGTCGGAGCGGCGCGCGCCGACGACGATCACGAGGCCGAGCACGAGCAGCGCGTTGGCGAGCACCGAGCCGACGATCGCCGTCTGCGCGACCACGAGCTCGCCCTTCTGCAGCGCGAAGATCACGACGAACAGCTCGGGCAGGTTCCCGAGCGTCGACTGCAGCGTGCCCGTCACGGCCGCCCCAAAGCGGTCGCCGAGCTGCTCGGTGGCGAACGACACGACCCACGCCAGTCCGGCGAGCGCGAACGTCGCCACGACAAAGCGGGGAACGGCCGCCCACGCGCCGTAGTTGGCGACGCCCGCCAGCGCCGTGAGAAGAGCGATCGCCGAGAGCGCCGAGCGCTCGCGTGTCGTCAGCGCGGACATCGTGCGTCGCGAGCATAGTCGGCGCGCGCGGCCGCGACACGAGGCGCGCGCGGTCGACCACGGTGCGCGACCCGTACCCGGCCGGACGGCCGCTCATAAAAAACCGAGAGCAGCCTCAGTGGCTCTCGAGTACGCGATCGATCAGGCCGTACTCCTTGGCCTGATCGGCATTGAAGAAGCGATCGCGCTCCATGTCCGCGCGCACCTCCGCCGTCGGTTTCTCGGTGTGCTCGGCATAGATCTCGTCGATGCGCTCACGCACCTTGAGGATCTCGCGCGCGTGGATCTCGATGTCGGTCGACTGGCCCTGGAAGCCGGCCGAGGGCTGGTGGATGAGGATGCGCGAGTTGGGCAGCGCCGCGCGCTTGCCTTTGGTGCCGCCAGCGAGCAGCAGCGAGCCCATCGACATCGCCACGCCGACGACCATCGTCGCGATGTCAGGCTTGACGAAGTTCATCGTGTCGTAGATCGCCAGGCCCGAGTAGATCGATCCGCCGGGCGAGTTGATGTAGATCGAGATGTCCTTGTCTGGGTCCTGGCTCTCCAGGTGCAGCAGCTGCGCGACGACGAGGTTGGCGACTTGGTCGTCGATCGGCGTGCCGAGGAAGATGATCCGCTCGTTGAGCAGGCGCGAGTAGATGTCGAACTCGCGCTCGCCGCGCGCGGTGCGCTCGATGACCATCGGGATCAGGGGCATGGACGCCACCCTAGCGGGCGTGCCCGGCGACCCGCGCGTTGGCCGCATGTCCGAGTTCGCGACCGCGCGCTGCCGGGCAAAGCTGCAGCAGACGATGTTCGATAAGACGATGCCCGCCAAGCGAGGAGCCCTGTGACTCTCCCGATGAAGACCCGTCCCACCCTCCGCCCCGGGCGCCTCGCCGCCGCCCTGACACTGCTTCTCGCGCTCGCGCTCGCGCTCGCCGCCTCGGCGACCGCGATGACCAGCCATGCCGGCTGGCCGCCCAACGAGCACCTCGTGATGGACAAGGGGCCGGCCGGCCAGGAACACGTGCTCACCGGCGTCAACGGACAGCACAACTACCTGCTCGGCGGCTACGGCAACGACACGATCTACGGGGGCGACTCAGGCGACGTGATCTGGGGCGACTATCACCCCAGCGGCGAGTCGACGCAGACGGCGGTCATCCACGCCGGCAACGGCAAGAACTACATCTACGCCAACGACACGGTCAACTACGTGTGGACCGGGACCAACCCGCTGACGGTCGTGCACGCGCACGAGAACTCCGGCGTGATCCACTGCGAAAATCCCCACCAGACGGTCTACACCAGCCATCACGCGCTGCCGCACTACAAGCTCGACGGCTGCAGGCGCATCAGCTTCTACTCGGTCGGTTACTGAAGGGTGTGTCTTTGCCGTTTCACGCTGCGGTAGCGAACGTATATATGCCGGCGCTCAGAGGTTGACCGAGCGCATGACGGCGTCGGGGTAGCGATCGCCGGCGGCGGCCGGAATGGCCTCGGCGATCGCTTGCGCCTCGTCGCCGCTGAGCTGCACGTCGGCCGCGCCGAGGTTCTCCTCGAGGTAGCTCACGCGCTTGGTGCCGGGGATCGGGACGATGTGCTCCCAGCGGCTGAGCACCCACGCGAGCGCGAGCTGGCCGGGCGTGATGCCCCGCTCCGCCGCGAGCTCGCGCACGCGCTCGGCGAGCGCGAGGTTCTGCTGCAGGTTCTCGCCAGTGAAGCGCGGGCCGTGGCGGCGGTAGTCGCCGTCCTCCAGCTCGTCCTGCGAGGTGAAGCGGCCCGAGAGGAAGCCGCGCCCGAGCGGCGAGTAGGCGACGAGCGCGATGCCGAGCTCCTGCAGCGTCGGCAGGATCTGGAGCTCGATGTCGCGCGTCCACAGCGAGTACTCGGTCTGCACGGCGGTGATCGGATGCACGGCGTGCGCGCGGCGGATCGTCTCGGCGCTCGCCTCCGACAGGCCGATATAGCGGACCTTGCCGGCCTGCACGAGCTCGGCCATCGCCCCGACGGTGTCCTCGATTGGCGTGTTCGGGTCGACGCGGTGCTGGTAGTAGAGGTCGATGTGGTCGGTGCCCAGGCGCTGCAGCGACGCGTCGCAGGCCTCGCGCACGTACTCAGGGCTGCCGTCGATCACGCGGTCGATCAGGTTGCCCTCTTCGACGAGCTTGATGCCGAACTTCGTCGCCAGGAAGACCTCGTCGCGGCGCGAGGCGATAGCGCCGCCGACCAGCCGCTCGTTGGTGTGCGGCCCATACATGTCAGACGTGTCCAGGAAGTTGCAGCCGAGCTCCAGCGCCCGCGCGATCGTGGCGCGGGATTCGTCGTCGTCGGCGGCGCCGTAGAAGGCCGACATGCCCATGCAGCCGAGACCGATCTCCGAGACCTCGGGACCGTCGCCTCCAAGTGTGCGCGTCTGCATTGCACGATCCTTTCGCTGGCGGGATATTGTCGGCGCGAGTGTTCCCTCTGAACCTACCCAATGTCCTGACCGTGCTGCGGATCATGCTTGTGCCGGTGCTCGTCGTCGCGCTGCTCGGCAACACCGACGGCGGTGACGTGCTCGCCGCGATCGTCTTCGCGCTCGCCTCGCTGACGGATTTCGTCGACGGCTACCTCGCACGCGCGCGCGACTCCGTGACGAACTTCGGCAAGCTGATGGACCCGCTCGCAGACAAGCTGCTGATCGTCGCCGCCTTGATCGCGCTCGTCTCGCTGCACCGGCTCGCCGCGTGGGTGGCGATGGTGATCATCACGCGCGAGCTCGCGGTCACCGTCCTGCGCATGGGCGCCACGCAGGCGGGCGTGGTGATGGCCGCGAGCATGTTCGGCAAGGTCAAGACGTGCCTGCAGATCGCCGCGATCCTCGCGGTGATCGCCGTGCACGGCGAACCGCTGTGGGTCTCCGCGCTGCTGTACGTGACCGTCGCCGTGACCGTGCTGTCCGGCCTGGACTACTTCTTCGGCCTGCGCCGGCGGATGGCCCAAGCGCAGGCGCGCAGCGCCGGCGGCTAGCGCGGCTGAGCGTCCGGGCGGCCGGCGTCGAGCCACTGCTCGAGCGTCGTCTGTCGCGGCGCCGGCGTGCCCGAGTCGATCTCCGCGCGCAGCTCCGCGAGCGTGCCATGGCGCTCGGCGACGACGTTGTGCTGGTGGATCGTCTCGAGGTTCTCCTGGCGCGCCGAGACGAAGCTGCGGCCGTCGAGCTGGGGAAACTCGCGGACGACGCCGGCGATCATCTCGCGCACGCAGTCCTCGACGAAGCGCGGGCGGCGGTGGGCCTTTTCGACGACCTCGACCTCGTCGGAGCGCTTCATCAGCTCGTAGATCTCCGACGACATGCTCGACTCGGCGACCTTCAGCAGCGCCGACGCGTCGATCTCCTCCACACACTCCTCGACGCAGCCTATGTGCAAAGACGCCAGGCCACGCTGGTTGTGCGTCGCGACGGGCACGCGCTCGATGATCCGCTCGATCTGCGCCTCGGAGAAGCCGTCGTCGGCGAGACGCTCGCGCGCGCGCCCGGCGACGAGCTCCTGTGCGCAGGGGCACGCCGTCATGCCCGTCGCCGCCACGCCGACCGTGCGTCGCGTGCCATGCGCGAAGGCCACAGCGCGGCCGTACAGCGTGTAGATCTCCTGCGTCTGGATGCCCGAGACGGGCGCCGGCTTGTGCTCGGGGTAGCGCGCCGCGATCGTGACCTCGGCACGCGCGGCGTCCTGGCGCGCGCGCACCAGCTCGGCGATGTGCTGCGCGAGCGTCTCCGCGCGAAACGGAGACTCGCTGAGCACGACCTCGCCGATCGCCTCGTTGACGACCTCCTCGAAGCGCGACATGTGCGCGCCCTTCTGCTCGGCGCCGAGGTCGACAAAGCACTCCAGGCGCGCGAAGAACAGCTCGTCGCGGATGCGAATGACCTTCTCGACGCCTGTGACGCCGACTCGCGACAGCCCGATCGGAACACGCGGCGCGCGCGACTGCACGTCCTCGCCGGCGTCTGCGACGGCGGGCGGCGAGACGCTGGAGCCGATCGCCTGCACGCCCGCCAGCGTAGCGCGGGCGCGAGCGCCAGCGGCCTTGCGGTCGCTCAGGCAACCGCACCCGCGAGGGCTCACGTCGCCTCGCGTCACGGCAGCACGCGGCGTGCGCGCCAGACCAGCCGGCCCGCACGGCCGGCGATTCTGGTATCAATCCGCACTCGGCCAAGCGGACGATCTAAAAGGCTAAAAGCCAGACGATCTTGGGGGCCCAGGTTGAGGGAGAAGCTTGAGGGTGCAGTGGTCGCGGACAGCGTGATCGAGATAGAGGAGCTGCAAGGGATTCTCGCGGGCGCTCGCGATCGGGGATTCGTGAACGCCGCGAGCCTGCGCTCGGCTGTCGACGAGGCCGAGCTGAGCGCTGAGCAGACGCAGGATCTGTTCAGTTATCTGGAGGAGCACGCGATCGAGGTCGTCGACTCCGAGGACTCCGGCGCCGAGCTGCGAGCGAGCGGACAGGCGCCCGATGCCGACGCGCGCGACGGCGAGCGCGCGGCGCCCGAGCGCGACGAGGACGGCGAGCAGGAGACAGATGAGGAAGCCCGCGGCGTGCGCGCGCGTCTGCAGGAGCTCAAGCGCGCCGAGGCTGACCTGTCGGTCGACCCGAGCCTCGACTCGCTGCGGCTGTACCTGCGCTCGATCGGGCGCGTTCCTCTGCTCAACGCCGAAGAGGAGGTCGCGCTGGCCAAGCGCATCGAGCGCGGTGACATCGCCGCCAAGCAACACATGGTCGAGGCCAACCTGCGCCTGGTCGTCTCCATCGCCAAGGGCTATGTCGGGCGCGGCCTGACGTTCCTCGACCTGATCCAGGAGGGCTCGCTGGGACTGATCCGCGCCGTCGAGAAGTTCGATCACCGCCGCGGCTACAAGTTCTCCACGTACGCCACCTGGTGGATCCGCCAGGCCGTCAGCCGCGCGCTCGCCGACAAGGCGCGCACGATCCGCATTCCCGTGCACATGGTCGAGCGGCTGAACAAACTGATCAGCGCAGAGCGCATGCTCATCCAGCAGCTCGGGCGCGAACCGACTGCCGAAGAGATCGCCGCCGAGCTCGAATGCGAGGTTCGCGAGGTTCGCGACGTGCTGCGCATGGCCCAGCAGCCGGTCTCGCTGGAGAAGCCGATGGGCGAGGAGGACGATTCGGCGCTCGCCGACTTCGTCGAGGACGTCTCCGCCGAGTCGCCCTTCGAGATCGCCTCCGAGGCGCTGCGCCGCGAGAACATCACGCGCGTGCTCGCCTCGCTGCCGCGCCGCGAGCGCGAGGTTCTGGAGCTGCGCTACGGGATCGTCGGCGGTCGCGCACGCACGCTCGAGGAGGTCGGGCGTGCGTTCAACATCACGCGCGAGCGCGTGCGCCAGATCGAGAACCGCACGCTCAAAAAGCTGCAGACGCTGCCCGAAGCGCAGCAGCTGCGCGAGGCCTCCTAGCCTCAGCGCTGGGGCTGTCTCAGAGCCCCAGCGTGGCGCACTCGAACGGGCCGAGAGTTGTGTCCCAAGCAGAACGTACGTTGTGGTCATGGACCGCATGTCACCCCGACGACAGGGCGATCTCGGCGAGCTATCGGCGATGGAGTGGCTCGGCTCCCAGGGGTACGGGGTCTTCTATCCGATCGGCCACAGCCCTGACTGCGATCTGATCGTCGATGACGGATGCGCGCTTCAGCGCGTGCAGGTCAAGACAGCGACACGCTGGCGTCGTCGTCGATGGGAAGTGATGCTCTGCACGCGCGGGGGAAACCGGAGCTGGAACGGAGTCGTAAAGCACTTCAGCTCCTCGCGCTGCGACAGCCTGTTCGTGGCCGTGGCCGACGGTCGACGCTGGTTCATCCCCGCCGACGCCGTCGGCGGCGGTAGCGGGATCCGCGTTGGCGGTCCCAAGTACGCCGGTTATGAGGTCGAGCCTGGACGCCCGCTGGTCTCTGAGCGGACCTGACCGCTATCCTCGGCTCGCCCTAGGCGGGGTTCCCGAGCGGTCAAAGGGACATGACTGTAAATCATGCGGCTCAGCCTTCGGAGGTTCGAATCCTCCCCCCGCCATTGCAGGTGCCGAGTCGGCCGCCCCCGCGTGCAAAATTGCGCCGCCATCCGCCCCCGGCCTGCTCGGACATCGCGTGAAACGACGGCCACAAGCCTGCCCTGATCCAATACGCGCACCAGGTGCGCGTCCGCCTCGCCGCAATCCTCTAATCGCATTCCTGGAGCAGGGCTGATCGCAGCGGGCAATGTCCCAGGCGACGGTGCTCGAGGCGATCGCAGAGGCCCGTGCGGGCGACGTACTGTGGCGTCAGTGTCCGATCCCCATCCAAATACGCAGCTGATCCGTGACTTCCACGATCGCCAGAATCAGTTCTACGCCGGAGGCGATCAAGACCCAGCACGCGCGATGCTCACCGAGGACGTTGTCTGGCACGTGCCGGGTCGCAGTGCGATCGCAGGCGACTATCGAGGCCGGGATGAGGTGCTGCGTTACTTTTCCAGGCGTCGCAAGCTGGCTGACGCGACGTTCCGGATCGACGTACGCGGTGTGCTCGCGGACGATCAGCGCGCGGTGATCCTCGCCGGGGGCGAGGTCGAGCAGGACGGTGAGACACTCGCGTGGGGAACGGTCGCGATCTTTCGCTTCGCTGAAGACAGGATCGCTGAGTGCTGGGTCGTTCCCTATGACCAGGATGCCTTCGATGGAATCTGGTCCCTGGGTAGCGCTCCGAGCGAGTATGTCGAGGTTGAGAATCGCCGACGTGCTTGCCGGCTCCGGCGCTGATTGGACCGCAGCGGCAAGCTCGTCGCGCCCCACAAGACACGCCCGGTTCCAGGAGCGCCGTACTAGCCGACTCACAGGGGTGCGGTGTTATCGGTCAGCCAGCTGACCGCCGGCGTCTACAGCATCAGATCTTGAAGCGTCGTTGATACTGGCCGGGGGTGACCCCGAGGCTGCGTTGGAAGTGGCGGTGCATGTGGCTTTGGTCGGCGAACCCGGTTGCCGTGGCGGTCGCGGCGATCGTCTCGCCCGCCTCGAGCAGACGGCGGGCGTTGTGAACGCGGTGAGCGACCTGCAGGGCGTGGGGCGGCAGCCCTGTCCGCTCGCGAAAGAGGCGGATCAGACGGAACTTGCCGATCCCGGCGGCAGTGGCGAGCTCGTCGAGGCCGACGTTGCGCTCGGGTCGATCGCCGAGGTAGTCGCAGGCCAGGCGCAGCGCTCTGTCATCGCGCGACCTGAGCGCTGGCCGTCGCGACCGGGCGGCCGAGGAGCGCTCGATCACCGCGCGCAGCCACTGCGTGAGTTGCTCGTCGCGCTCGAGGCGCGTCGTGGCAGTGTCGAGCGAGGCGTGCATACGCAGGAAGTCGCCTGCGAGCTGCGGGTCAGACAGGATCGGCTCGGGAAAGGCGACGTTGGCCAGGGGGCTCGACTCCTGATCACCCGCGAGCGTGGCCAGGTCGGCGACCTCGACGACTATCAGGCGAGACCACCACGGCTTGGCATCGACCGCAGCTCCAGTATGTGCGTTGGAAGGGTCCCACGCGAGGAGCTGCCCGGGGCGGGCGAGGCGGCGTTCGCTTCCGCGGCGCGAGCGCATCGGCTGCCCGGCGATGACCCCGAACACATACTCGCCGCGTGGCTGCATCGCATAGCGCGTCGTGTGGCCTGCCATCAGCAGGACCCGGTCCTCCTCGGCGGGGCGCCACATCCGGACCTGCTCGGTAGCCACGCCGCCAATCTTAGGTGTGCAAGAACGTTCAAGACCGGGCGACACCGCGGCGGTTACTGTCGTGCGATGCCCATTACTCCACACATCGTCGTCCAGGGCGCCGAGCGCGCCAGCGTCTTCTATCGCGACGCCTTTGGCGCGGAGGAGCTCACCCGCATCCCCACGCCCGACGGGCGGCTGATGTCGGTCGAGCTGCGCATCGGCGACGGTACTCTGCATCTCGCTGATGAGTTTCCCGAGATGGGCGTGCTCGCCGCACCGTCGATCGGCGGGACACCCGTCGTCCTGGCCCTAGAGGTCACAGACGCCGAGGCGGCGTTTGCGCAGGCGGTCACGGCTGGCGCCGCGGTCCTGCAGCCGCTGTCAGACATGTTCTGGGGCGACTTGCACGGCCAGCTCGAAGATCCCTTCGGGCACCGCTGGAACATCGGACAGCACCTGCGCGACGTGCCGCACGATGAGATCGTGGCCGCAGCCGCAAGGCTCTTCGCCTGAGGGAAGGCTTGGGCTCCCAGACCGGCCCCGCGTCCTAGCTCGACGCGGGTAATGATTCGCCGGTGAGCGCGACCGCCTCAGAGACAGACAAGGGCCAGCGCGTTTCCTCGCTCGAGCTGTTCTTCGATCTCGTGTTCGTCTTCACGATCACGCAACTGACGAGTGTGCTCGTGCACGTGCCAACCTGGAAGGGCCTGCTGCAGGTTTCGCTGATGCTGGGCGTGATCTTCTGGATGTACGGCGGCTACGCCTGGCTGACCAACTCTGTCGCGCTCGACCGGATCACCCGTCGCCTTACCCTGCTCGGAGGGATGGCAGGGTTCTTCGTTGTCGCGCTCGCGATACCGGGAGCGTTTTCGGGCAGCGGAGCGGCCTTCGGGGTTGCCTACCTCGCGGTCGTCCTGATCCACCTCGGAATGTTTGCCCGTTCCTCGCGGCTGACCGTCGTGCAGGCGATCGTCGGCCTCGCGCCATTCAACCTCTGCACGGCGTTGCTCGTGCTCGCCGGAGGGATCGCCGGCCACACCGCGCAGTATGTGTTGTGGGGCGCAGCGTTCGCACTGGAGTGGATCTCGCCGAAGCTGATCGACGATTCGGGGTTCGTGATCGAGCCCGGCCACTTCGTCGAGCGCCACGGCTTGGTGGTGCTCGTCGCGATCGGCGAGTCCGTCGTCGCGGTCGGGATCGGAGCGGCCCGTCTGCCCGTAAACGCTGAGCTCATAGCCGCGGGAATCCTTGGGCTTGGCCTGAGTACCTGTCTGTGGTGGTCCTACTTCGCCTCGGACGAGGGCTCCGCTGAGCAGGCAATGAACGACGCGCCAATGACGGACAGGCCGCAACTGGCGATCGACGCGTTCGGCTACTGGCATCTGCCGATCCTGCTCGGGATCATCGCGATCGCCTTTGCGCTAAGGACAGTTACCGGCCACGCGTTCGCCTCGTTGCCCCAAGCGCAGGCGATCGCGCTCGGTGGGGGCACCGCTATCTTCCTGGCCGGCGAGGCGCTGTTCCGCCGTACGCTGGGTCTCGGAGCGGCTCGCGGGCGATCTGTCACCGCGCTGCTCGTGTTGGCGAGCATCCCGATCGGCAGCAACGTATCGGCCGCGCTGCAGCTCATCGTGCTCGTGGCGCTGTTCGTCGCGATGCTGATCGGTGAGAGCCGACGACCCTCTGGAACTTCGAGATCGGCCTTGCCCGCGGGTGCAAGTCCCTCCCACCAAATCGAGCAACAGCACGCCTGACCGCGTTGAGCATCGGCTCGAGCTGTTGAGCACAGCGCGCTCCGACCTCGCGCCTGACGCGGGTCCCGCAGCTCGGACGGCTACAGCGCTCGCTCTGGGTGCTCGTGCGCTGGGCCCTCCCGCGCACGCAGCCGCTCCCTGACGAGGCTGCCCAGGCCGATCAGCGCGCCGGCGACGCTCGCGGACGCCGCGAAGAACTCGTGCGCCGAGGCCGTGTTCATCCGCGCAGCCTCTGCGCCAAGGCCTCGGCTTCCGGCGTGCTCACGAGCACGCTGCGCAGCGGCTCGTGGTTGCGCACGTCGAAGCCCAGCGCGGGAACGCCGCGGCGCACGACGAACACGCGATCGAGGCGGATCGTGCGTGCGACGTAGTACAACCCGGGCAGGCGCAGGCCCGCTTTCAGGCCGCTGCCCGCGACCTCGCCGAGCGCGTCGTCGACGACGCGCACGTCGCTCACGTCGGCGCGCGCGACGCGGATGTCTTTCATCAAGCCGAGCGCCTTCTGCCAGGGCGACAGCAGCACCTCGACGGAGTCCTCTGTCACGACCACGCGCACGCGCAGAGACTAGCCGCGTGCGCCCGTGCGAGAAACGACGGCAGTGCGGTCGCAGGACGCGGCTCGCGTCGCGGGCGGCGATGCCGCATCGCGCTCGCGCCACTGCGACACGCGTGACATGATCGGGCCGACCAGTTCAGGGAAAGGAGTTGCCACATGGAGTCCTCCGAGAGCGCCGCAAGGGTGCTCGTCGTGGCCTACAGGACAGCCGCCACGCAACCGCTGCTCGACGCCGTCCGCGTGCGCGCTCAGCGAGGGAAGGCGACGTTCACGCTGCTCGTGCCGAACGCCGCGCCAGGTCTGCACAAGGTCGTCGATCCCGAGGACCAGGGAGGCGGAGAGGCAACGTCGGTGATCGAGCGGGCCGTGCCCGCGCTCAGCGACGCCGCCGGAGCGCCCGTCGAGGGCATCGTCGGCTCGACCGACCCGATCGCCGCGATCGAAGACGCGATCAACCTGCGCGGCTTTGACGAGGTGATCATCTCCACGCTGCCGACCAAAATCTCGCACTGGCTGAAACTCGACCTGCCGAGCAAGGTGACCGGCATGGGACTCCCCGTGACGACCGTCACACCGGAAGACTGACCGACGCACGCGGGGCTCACGTCGCGCCTGCCCAAGACGTGGACATGCGCGCGGACCGGCGCGGTACAGTGCCGTTCCCCGCCCAGCTAGCTCAGTTGGTAGAGCACTTCCATGGTAAGGAAGGGGTCAGCGGTTCGAGTCCGCTGCTGGGCTTGACGCGTACGTGCGCTCGCGAGATCCCTGTAGTCTTGTGACGTCAGCGAGTGCGGATCCAGAGCTTCGGTCCGCTGATGAGGGGCAGGGGGATGTCAGGGAGGGCGAGCAGCGAACGAGCCGAGGGGGGTGACCGCATTCGCGACGCGCGAAGGGGCGGGACTTCGCCGAACCGGCGGTCGATCGCCCGGTTGCCGCTGGCGGTAGTCGCGATCCTCGTGCTGCTGGCTGCTGCGATCGGCGCGCCCGCGCAGGCGCATCCGAGCGGCTCGGCGGCGAGCGCGCTCGCCGAAACTACCCAGCCGCCGAAAATCACCAAACAGCCCGCGAACCTGACCGTTCAAGAAGGCCAGAGCGCGAGCTTCACCTCGACCGCGTCCGGGACCCCCCCGCCGACCGTTCGCTGGGAACTCTCGGGCGACGGAGGAGCGACGTGGAGCTCCGTCGCCGGGGCGACCACGAGCACGCTCACGATCGCCAGCGCGAAGGCCAGCGAAAGCGCCAACAAATATCGAGCGAACTTCGCGAACAGCGCGGGCAGCATCACGAGCAAGTCCGTGACGCTCACGGTGCAGGCCCCCCCGCAGATAACCAAACAGCCGGCGGATGCGACCGTCGAAGAAGGCCAGAACGCGGTCTTCGAAGTCGCGGCCTCGGGCTCCCCGACGCCGACCGTCAAATGGGAAACCTCTTCCAACGCAGGCGCCACGTGGACCGCGATCTCCGGGGCCACCTCGGCCCAGCTGACGATCTCAGCCGTGAAAACGTCTCTCAGCGGCCGCAAATATCGTGCAACGTTCAAGAACACCGTCGGTCAGGCGACCAGCGAAGCGGCGACGTTGACGGTGCAGAATCCGCCGGCGGTCACCAGGCAACCCGCCAGCGTCAGCGTCAACGAAGGTCAGAGCGCGCACTTCGAAGCGGTAGCCTCCGGGTTCCCCACGCCGACGGTCCAGTGGGAAATCTCCGCCGACCGTGGAGGCACCTGGAGCGCGGTGGAAGGCGCCACGTCCGATCAGCTGGCGATCGCGAGCACGCGCCTGTCCGAAGACGGCGATATGTATCGCGCCAGATTCCAGAACGCGGCCGGGAGCGCGACGAGCCTCGCGGCGACGCTGAGCGTCCATGCTGCGCCTGTCGTGACGCACCAGCCGGTGGGCGTGACGATCGAGCGGGGCGAAAGCGCCACCTTCGAAGCGACCGCCGCCGGGTTCCCGACACCGACCGAGCAATGGGAAGTCTCGACCGACGAAGGGAGCACCTGGAGCCAGGTCGCCAATGCGACCACGTCGCAGCTCACGATCCAAGCGGCCCAGGCCTCGCAAGATGGCAACGAGTACCGCGCCGTGTTCAGCAACTCGGGAGGCACCACGGCGAGCGCGGCAGCCACGCTGACGGTCGCGACCAGCCGCTACGGCGCTGTCGGCTGGGGGGACAACACATACCGCCAGCTCGGCGATGGCTTCACGGAGCTGTTCAGCACCACGCCGACGCCGGTCACCGGTCTGAGGTTCGTGACCGCGGTCGCCGCGGGCATGCGCCACAGCCTGGCACTTCTTGCCAACGGCACCGTCTGCGCGTGGGGCGCCAACGGACTCGGCCAGCTCGGCGACGGCGAAACGACCGAAAGCGGCGTGCCTGTCGCCGTCCACGGGCTGTCGGGCGTCAAGGCGATCGCGGCGGGCGCAAGCCACAGCCTCGCCCTGCTCAAAAACGGAACGGTCATGGCCTGGGGCGACAACGAAAGCGGGCAGCTGGGCACCGGCACCACGATCGAACGATCCACGCTGCCGGTGGCGGTTCAAGGGCTCTCGGGTGTGAAGGCGATCTCGGCCGGAGCGGCTTACAGCCTTGCGCTGCTCAACAACGGCACCGTGATGGCATGGGGCGCCAATGAAAGCGGGCAGCTGGGAACCGGTACGACGAAAGCCAGCAACGTTCCCGTCGCCGTCAAGCGCCTCACCAACGCCTCGGCGATCTCCGCCGGCGGCGAATTCGCCCTTGCAGTCCTGACCGACGGGAGCGTCCAGGGGTGGGGCAGCGATCAGCAGGGGCAACTCGCCAACGGCACCGTCGAAGAAGGCATGAGCAGGCTCCCTGTCCCGGTGGGTGGGCTCACGAGCGTGGCCGCGGTCGCGGCCGGCGCGGCGCACGGCCTGGCGCTCTCAGACGCGGGCACGATCATGGCGTGGGGCGAAGACGGCCACGGAGAGCTCGGCAACGGCACGATCAAGCCCCACGAAGAAACGCCCGTTGCCGTGAGCGGGCTCTCTGGCGTGGCGGCGATCTCGGCCGGCAGCCAGGACAGCGTCGCGCTGCTCGGCTCGGGATCCGTCATGGCTTGGGGCAACGACGCGTCGGGAGTGCTCGGCAACGGGGTGTCCGGCGGCGTCAGCGCCCTACCGGTCCCCGTGACCGGGCTGGGCGAGGCGGTCGGCGTCTCCGCCGGTCGCGCGCACATGCTCGCGTACGGCGAACCGATCCCCACAGTTGCGAGCGTCGGCCCCACCCCGGGACCGACCTCCGGCGGCGGCACCGTGACGATCAGCGGGACCGAATTCGCGGGCGCCACGGGCGTCCGCTTCGGCGCGGCCGAAGCGACCGGCTTCACGGTCGTCTCCGCGACCTCCATCACCGCCACCGTTCCCGCCGGCAGCGGCACGGTCGACGTGACGGTCGCCACGCCCGCCGGCCGCAGCCCGGCGGGTCGGCTGGACCGGTACACCTACCAGACGCCGCCCGCGATCGACAAGCTCTCCACCAGGTCAGGGCCGGTCCTCGGGGGCACGGTCGTGACCCTGACGGGCAGCGAATTCACGGCCGCGAGCGAAGTCGCGTTCGGCCTCGTGACGGCGGTCGAATTCACGGTCAACTCCCCCACCTCGATCACCGCCGTCGCGCCGGCAGCAGCCGCGGGCACCGTCGACGTCCGCGTGACGAACACCGATGGAACGAGCGCACCATCGTCGCGTGATCATTTCCAGTTCGACCCGCTCGTCGAAGGGCTCACGCCGAACACCGGCTCGCCGCCCGGGGGCGCGAGCGTGACGGTGCACGGAGACGGCTTCGCGCTCGGAAGCGCCGCGACGACGTTCAAGTTCGGAACGACGAAGGCCAAGTCGGTCGACTGCACGAGCAGCACGACGTGCTCGGTGATCGTCCCGGCGCACGAAGCCGCGACCGTCGATGTCAGGGCGACGGTCAACAAAGCGACCAGCGCGCTCAGCCCTCCCGGCGACCAGTTCGCCTACGGCTGACGCGTCTCGACGCTCTGGTCCGCGCGCGCTCGCACGCCGAGATGCCGGCGCAGGAAGTGCAGCTGGTCGGCGACCGCCTGCTCGAACGGCGCGCCAGTGTAGATGTCGAAGTGGCCGATCGGATACGTGCGCACCTCGGCGCGCCCGGTGGCGCGCCAAGCGGCGTCCTGCGCGGCCTGCGGCGGAGCCACGGAGTCGCGATCGGCGATCTGCACGAGCATCGGGCACGGCAGGCGGTCAGCCTGTAGGCCGGGCCTGTACGTGCCGAGCGCCAGCGCGATGCGCGCGGCGACCTCGTTGCGCCAGGAGGGCCCCGCGACGGCGCGCATGCCCGGCTCGGCGTCGGGCGTCGTCATGAACGCGACGTTGCCGGGCGCGCCGACGGCGGGTGCGACGCGCGGCGGCCGCCCGCGCAGCGACCCGACGAGGTCGCCCAGCGCCGTCGCCGTGAGCCTTGCGACGGCCGCCGGGCCGGACCTGCGCACGGCGTTGAGCATCGTCGCCACGCCGTCCATCGACGGCACCTGGGAGACGACCGCCGCGACCTTGCCGTCGGCCACGGCGACCGGGACGACGTGGCCACCGGAGAACGACGAGCCCCACACGACGATCCGCGCGGGGTCGACCTGCGCGAGCGCGCGCGCGAAGGCGATCGCCGCGGCGTAGTCCTCGAGCTGACGGCGGATCGAGACGAGCTGGCGCGGCTCGCCGTCGCTGGCTCCGAAATGGCGGTAGTCGAACACGACGGCGTCCACTCCCGCTTGGGCAAAGCGCTCGGCGAACGGCATCAGGCCCGAGTCCATCGTCGCGGCGAAGCCGTGCGCCATGACCACGCACGGGCGCCTGGCGTCGTCTCCGGCAAAGGCGTCTCCCTCTCCACGCAGGTGTGCGCCGGCGCAGCGCACGCCGCCGCTGTCGAAGGAGATCGCGCTCATCTCGCGAGGGCCGCGTCCGCGTCCTGTGCGGCCGCCGCGCGGCCCGCCGCCGCCAAGCCGGTCGGCTCGCCCGCGCGCGCACGCTTCTGACCGGCCGGGATCGAGCGCGTCTTCAGCTCGTGCTGAAAGCCATACCACTCCAGCTGCATCGTGTGGCGCGGCTTGTCGATGAAGTGACCGAGATGAAACGCCTCGTCGCGGCGGATCTCCTGCTGCATCTCGTCGATCGGCGGCGGCGCCCAGTCGCCGCTCAACCAGCGCGCCGCTAGCTTGGACTGCAGCTCGGAGAACGGGAAGATCGTCGGGATCGGCTGGCCGAGCCCGATGAACGCGAGGTCGTCGATGCCCGGCTTGAGCATGCGCTTGTACAGCGGCAGCGCATTGCCCGGCGCGGAGATGAGCTCGGGATCGAAGAACGGGAAGCTGACGTTGTAGCCGGTGGCGTAGACGATCGCGTCCACCGGCTCCACGGACCCGTCGGCGAAGCGCACGCGATCGCCCAGCAGCTCCGTCACGTCACCCTTGGCGACGGCGTCGCCGGCGCCGAGGCGCCCGAGCAGCTCGCTGGAGACGGTCGGATGGGCGTCGAGGAACTTGTGGTTGGGGGTCGGCAGCCCGAAGTCCTCCATGCGCCCGGAGAAGATCCGCGGCAGCACGCTGCCCAGGCGCCGCTGCAGTGCGACGGGGATCCGCGGGTTGGTCTTGACGACCTGGTCGGCGGGCTTGCCGAAGATGTACTTGGGAATCACGTACGCCCCCGAGCGCGTCGACAGGAAGACCGTCTCGCACATCGTCTTTCGAGCGAGCTCGGAGACGATGTCGACCGCGCTGTTGCCGATGCCGACGACGAGCACGCGCTTGCCCTGCATGTCCAGCGGCGTGCTCGGGTCGATGTAGTCGTGCGAATGAATCTGCGGACCGTCGAAGCTCCCGCGGAAGTCCGGGTAGCGGGGGTCCCAGTGGTGGCCGTTGCACACCAACAGCGCGTCAAAGCTCTCCTGTGAGCCGTCCTCGAGCGTTATCCGCCACCCTCCCCCGGGCCCACGCTCGGCGCGCTGCACGCGCGTGTTGAAGCGGATCGCCGCGCGCAGGTCGAACGCGTCGGCGTAGTCGCGAAGCCACTCGAAGATGTGCGAGTGGTGGGGGTAGTCCGGGTAGCGGTCGGGCATCGGGAAGTCGCGGAAGGAGATCGACGGCTTGGAGATGTCGATGTGCAGCGAGCGATACGCCGAGGAGACGCCGTTGGGGTTGCGGAAGTACCAGTTGCCGCCGACCTCATCAGACGCCTCGAAGCACGTGTGCGGCACGCCGAAGTCGTCGAGCGCCTTGCACGCGGTCAGACCGCTGACGCCAGCTCCGATCACGCAGACCGTTGGCAGCTCACCCACCGCGCGCATGCTACGCCCTCTGCCAAGACCGGCGCGCCGCGCCGGCCCCCTACTACGCTGGTGCGAGCAATGTCGCTAAAGCACCCCATCGAACGCGGCGAGCTCAATCGCCGCGGCTTCTTCGACCGGCTCGCGCAGCGCGCGTCGTACTTCTCCAGTTCGCCGCTTTTCTTCGCGGTCTGCCTGGCGCTCATCGCCGCGTGGCTCGGCGGCTACGTGTTCGGCGCCAGCGACCAGTACGAGCAGGCCCTCGGCACGGCGCTCACCGCCGTCACGCTGCTGCTCGTCGCGCTGCTCAAGAACGCCGAGCTGCGCGCCGAGGCCGCGATCCAGAACAAGCTCGACGCGCTCGCCACCGGCATGCTCGAGGCGATTCGCAACGAGGGCCAGCGCGCCGACCCGATGCTCGAGCAGGCAATCGGCATCGACGAGCAGCTCTAGCCGCGTCCGGTCGATGCGGTCCTCGCCGAGCGGCCTGCGCCGGTAGGCTCGCGGACGTGAACTTCGCACCGATCGAGCGGGTCGACGGATGGACCGGCCAGGCCGTCGAGCGCGCGGTCGGGGCGCATCATCGCCGGCGCCTGCGGCGCACCGGGCGTCTGGACCAGATGGATCCAGAGCCGAGCGAGTCGCTGTGGGCCGCAGGCGGGCCGCCCCCGCGCGAGGGCAACGCGCTGGAGGTGCTGATCGACGGCGCGCAGGCGCTTCCGCGGATCTCCGAGGCGCTCGCCGGCGCGCGCTCTCACGTGCACATCGCCGGCTGGCACATCACACCGGATTTCGGCCTGACGCGCGACGCCGACGCGGCGCGGCTGCGCGACCTGCTCGGCGAGCTCGCCGAGCGAGTCGACGTCAGGGTGCTGCTGTGGGGCGGCTCGCCGTTGCCGCTGTTCACGCCCGACCGCGCCGCCGTGCGCAGGGTGCGCGAGCAGCTGATCCGTGGAACGCGCGTGCAGTGCGCGCTCGACACGCACGAGCGCCCGATGCACTGCCACCACGAGAAGCTCGTGATCGTCGACGGCGAGGTCGCGTTCGTCGGCGGCATCGACATCACGTCGCTTGGCGGCGACCGCTTCGACAGCAGCGATCATCCGATGCACCACCACAGCCGCCTGGGCTGGCACGACGCAGCGAGCCGCGTGAGCGGTCCGGCGGTCGCCGACGTAGCCGACCACTTCGCCGCGCGCTGGCGCGAGACCACAGGAGACGACATCGGCGGGGGGCCGGCCGCGCCCAGCGCCGGGGCGGTGACGCTGCAGGTCGTGCGCACCGTTCCCGAGAAGATCTACGACGCCTTTCCGCGCGGCGACTTT
This sequence comes from uncultured Solirubrobacteraceae bacterium, assembly GCA_963706615.1. Taxonomy (GTDB): domain Bacteria; phylum Actinomycetota; class Thermoleophilia; order Solirubrobacterales; family Solirubrobacteraceae; genus Palsa-744. The sequence continues at coordinate 1,006,623 of OY970163.1, forward strand.
CGCATCCTCGAGTCCTACACGCGCGCGCTGCGCTCGGCCCGCCGCTTCGTCTACTTGGAGAGCCAGTTCCTGTGGTCGGCGCAGGTCGTCGAAATCCTCGCCGACAAGCTGCGCGAGCCGCCGAGCGACGGCTTCCGCGTCGTCGTCCTGCTGCCGGCCAAGCCCAACAACGGCGCCGACAGCACCCGCGGGCAGCTCGCCACGCTCGTGCGCGCCGACGACGGCGCCCGACGCTTCCTCGCGACGACCATCTCGACGCGAACCGGCGAGCTCAGCGGCCCCGCATACGTGCACGCGAAGATCGGCATCGTCGACGACGCGTGGCTGACGCTCGGCTCGGCAAACCTCAACGAGCACTCGTTCTTCAACGACACAGAGATGAACGTCGTTACGTGCGACGCAGCCCTCGCGCGCGACGTGCGCCTGCGCCTGTGGTCCGAGCACCTCGAGCGCCCGATCGACGACGTCGCCGGCGACCCGACCGACGTCGTCGACCGCCTGTGGCGGCCGATCGCCGTCGAGCAGCGCCTGCGCTCAGAGCGGGGCGAGGCGCTCACGCACCACCTGCGCGAGCTCCCCGGCATATCGCGTCGCTCGATGGCGCTGCTCGGACCGCTCGACAGCCTCGTCGTCGACGGCTGAGCGCCGTGCCTCAACCGGCCTTCTGCGCCGACGAGCCCTTCGCGTCGATCTCCTCGCCGCGCTTCTGCAGGAAGCTGCCCATCGCTCCCGCCAGCGTCGCGATGACGGTGATCGCGTAGATCTCCATGAACACGTCGAGCACGCGCCCGCCCGCCGAGATCGGGTTCTTGACCGACGAGGAAACCGTCAACAGCTGCGTGGTCGTCCAGAACAGCGCGCTGCCGAAAGTCTTGACCTCCGTTTCCGAGGAGTTTCGCTCGAGCACGAACGCGGCTACCGCGCACACCAGATCGACGCCGGCCGTCGCAACGGCGATCGTCACCAGGTGATCGCGCAGCCGGCGATGCGTCGCCGTCGCCGCGCGCAGGACATCGCGCAGCTCGCGCGCCGCCGAGGAGAGAATGCCAAGCATCCGCCCATGCTCGCGCGAGTGTCGGACGTCCGTCCCGGCGCCGGCGCCCTGCGCGCCGGCCCAGCTCACGAACGCTTGGCCGCCGCCTTGCGCGCGTCGCTGCCGCGCCGCCCGTACAGCAGGCGCTTTGGCACAGGAACGGGGCTGAAGTGGTTGGCCGCCGATCCGGCGAACACGCGCGGCTCGAGCTTTGCCACGAGCGCCGCCAGCTCCGCCCGCTCGTCCTTGCTCAGCGCGCCTGCCCCGCCGCGCGCTTTGGCCGCGAGCGCGAGCAGCCTGCGGCGCTCCACGGCATCGAGCTTCGCCAGGTGCCTGTTGGCCAGTTTCGCCACCTCCGCGGCCGACAGCAGCGCGACGACGGGGATCCCGTGCGCCAAGCGCTTGACCGGCGTGTGCTTCAACAGGAATTGCAGCATCGCTTGACCTATGCCCGCGAACGGCGTCGGCTAAGCCGACGCGAGGCGCTCGGCGACCGCGCGCGTTCGATAGTCGAAGATCCGCCACAGGTCGCGCCCGACGAACGACGCGTGCGCGAGCTCGCCGAGCGGCCCGAGGGGCAGCGCGTAGCGGACGCGATCGCCGATCGCGACGGCGTCCTCGCCGTCGCGCTGGAAGGTGTGAGTGTGCTCCCACAACGCGTAAGGTCCCTGCAGCGGGACGTCGACGAAGCGCACGGGCGGTTCCCACGCCTCGATGCGCGTCCGCCAGCGCACTCCCACCCCGTGCAGCTTCAGCCGGTAGTCGATCAGCGCGCCTGCGCGCATCTCGATCGCCCCGGGCGTCGTCACTTCAAAGCCCAGCCACGGCGGCGTGATCGCCTCGAGGTTGCGCGCCTCGCCGTAGAACGCGAAAGCGCGATCGATCGACACGCCGAGCCGCTGGCATCGCTGCAGGACGTGGACACGCGGCACTGCACTAGTCTCTCAGCGTGGCCACGACGGCGAGCCGCCAGAGAGCCGCAGCGCTGCTGCTCGGACTCGCTGCGGGCCTGCGAACGTTCAGCGCCCCCGCGGCCCTCGCCCTGCGCGCGCCCACGCTCGGCGCGCCGCAGCGCATCGTGCTCCTCGGCGCCGCCGGCGAGCTGATCGCCGACAAGCTCCCTGCAATGCCCAGCCGCCTGGGCCGCCGCGGGCTCACCGGACGGCTGCTCAGCAGCGCGATCAGCGGACAGCTCGTCGGCGGCCCCGCCGGTGCCGCCAATGGCGCGGGCGCGGCGCTCGCGAGCGCCCTCGCCGGGCACACCGCGCGCGGCCGCGCACCGGGCTGGCTTGCGGCGGTCTGCGAGGACGGCTTGGCAATCGCGCTCGCCTCGGCCGGCGCCGCGCGCGCGGCTCGCTGAAGCTCGCAGCTCTGCAAGACTCTCCGCCGATGGGCGAGACCAATCAGGCGATAACGCCGGAGCTCAGCACGCAGCTGCTGCCCGGGACGTTCCCCGGCAACCTCGATATCGAGCTCACCGAGATCACCGACGAGCACGTGCGTGGCCGCATGCTCGTCGACAAGCGCCATCTGCATCCGATGGGCTACGTCCACGGCGGCGCGTGGGTCGCCTTCGCCGACACCATCGCCGCGTGGGGCACGATGCGCCACCTGCCCGAGGGCAAGGGCTTCACGACGGTCGAGCTGAAGGTCAACGTGCTCGCCTCCGCGCAGGACGGCGACGAGCTGACCGCGCTCGGCGAGCCGCTGCACATCGGCTCGCGCACGCACGTATGGCAGGTCCAGGTCTTCCGCCGCGAGCGCCTCGCCGCGAACTTCATCTGCACGCAGATCGTGCTCTGAGCGGGCGGCCCGTCAGGCGTCGGGGCCGGCCGCGGCGCCCGAGGCGGCCGGCAGCGGGGCACCGCTTCGCCCGGCCGCACGGTCGCGAGCCTCGAAGAACTCCGCGCCCTCGATGCTCACGCGCGGCACGATCCGCTCCAGCCACTTGGGCATCCACCAGTTGACCTTGCCCATCAGCAGCATCAGCGCGGGCACGAGCAGACAGCGCACGACCGTCGCGTCGAGCACGACCGCCACCGCCAGGCCGATCCCGAACTGCTTGATCGTCGGGTCGCCGTTGAGCACGAAGCTGCCGAACACGAACACCATGATCAGCGCCGCCGCCGTGATCACGCGCGCGCTCGTGACCAGGCCGGACACCACCGAGCTCCTGTTGTCCTCGCCCGCGTGCACGTGCTCCTCGATCTGGCTGACGAGGAAGACCTCGTAGTCCATCGACAGCCCGAACAACACCGCGAACATGAACAGCGGCACGTAGGAGACGATCGGCACGGCGCCGTTGAGTCCGATCAGGCTGCTCAGCCAGCCGTATTGGAAGACCGCCGTCAGCACGCCGTAGGAGGCGCCGATCGACAGCAGGTTCATCACCGCCGCCTGCGCCGGGATCACCGCCGTGCGGAAGGCCAGGATCAGCAGCACGAAGCTCAGCAGGATCACCACGAGGATCTGCAGCGGCAGCTTTTCCGAGATGCGCGAGGCCAGGTCGATGTAGCCGGCCGTGCTGCCACCGACGTCGGCCTTCATGTCCGTGCCCTTGTCCGCCCCCGGGATCACGCTCGAGCGCAGCTTTTCCACGAGGCTGGCCGTCGCGTTCTCGGCCGGCCCCTTGGTCGACACCACGTTGAAGAACGCCGCCGTGCCCGCCTTGTCGATCTGCGCCGGCGTCACCGCCGCCACGCCCGGCGTCTGCGAGATGTCCTTCTGCAGCGTCGCCAGGCGCGGGTCGGCCGTGCGCGGGTCGCTCTGCGACTGCGCGGACTGGCCGGAGGATCCCGCGCTCGCCGTCGGCGGCGCCTTCGCCGGCGAGCCGAGCGTGGCCGCGACGATCAGCGGGCCGTTGATCCCCGGGCCGAAGCTCTTGGCGAGCAGGTCATACGCTTTGCGCGCGGTCGTCGACGTCGACAGCGCGGCGACGTCCTGCTGGCCGAGGTTCAGCGACAGCAGCGGAATCGTCAACGGGATCAGGATCGCCAGCGCCGCCAGCCCGGCCACGAGCGGGTATTTGGCGATCTCGTTGGCCCATTTCGCCCACAGCCCTTCGCGGATCTTCGACTCGGGCGGCTCGGCGCGCACGCGCAGGGAGTTGATGCGCGGGCCGACGATCGCCAGCGCCGCCGGCAGCAGCGTGAGGGCTGCGAGCACCGCGACGACGACGGCGACAGCCGCCATAACTCCAAGCGTCGTGATCAGCGGAATCCCCGCCACGGCGAGCGAGACGAGTGCGATCGTCACGGTCCCGCCCGCGAAGAAGACGGCGCCCCCCGACGTCGCCGCTGCGCGCGCGATCGATTCCTCGACCGACAGGCCCTCGCGCATCCCGCGGAAATGTCGCGTGACGATGAACAGCGCGTAGTCGATGCCCACGCCCAGGCCGATCATCGTCGCGAGCGTCGGCGCGACCGTCGGCACGGTCGCGACGTGGCCGAGCATGCGGATGATCGCCAGCGTCGCCAGCAGTGCGACGATCGCGTTGAGGATCGGCAGCAGCATCGACACGACTGTCCCGAACGTCAGCGTCAGGATCACCATCGCCGCGATGATTCCGATCAGCTCGCTGGACTCCGTCGCGGGCTTTGAGACCTTCTGGCCGAGCTGGCCACCCGTCTCGACCTGGAGGCCCGCGGCCTTCGCGGCGTTGGCGCCGTCGATGATCTTGTGCACGTCTTCCGTCGACAGTTCCCCCGGGCTCTTCGCAAGCGTCACCGACAGGTAGCCGGTCGTCTTGTCCTTGCTCAGCGCCGCCGCGCCCTGCGGCGTCAGCGGGTTGACGACCGCCGCGACGTTCGGCGCCTTCGCCACCGCCGCCGCCGACGCGTTCACCGCTTCGGCGTTCTTCGCGTCGGACAGCTTGCCCCCTCCGGGAAGCGTGTGCACGACGATCGGGCTCGAGCCGTTGGCCTGGTCGGGGAACGACTTCGCCAGCACGTTCGTCGCGGCCTGGCTGTCGGTCCCCGGCAGCGCCAAGTTGTCGTTCGTGTTGTCGCCCAGCCGGTGCGACAGCGCCACGAGCGCGATCGTCGCAACCAGCCACACGGCAACGACGACATAGCGCCGTCGAATGCAGAACTGCGCAAGTCCGTAGAGCGCCCCCGTCATCGGCGGATCCTACGCCGCGACATTCTCGAACACCGCCGCCATCCCCTGCCCGCCGCCAATGCACATCGTCTCTAGGCCGTAGCGAGCCTCGCGCCGGCGCAGCTCGCGCAGCAGCGTCGCGAGGATGCGCGCGCCGGTCGCGCCGACGGGGTGGCCGAGCGAGATGCCCGAGCCGTGTACGTTGACGCGCTCCAGTCCGTCCGCGAGCTGCCACTCGCCGAGCACCGCGAGCGCCTGCGAGGCGAACGCCTCGTTGAGCTCGATCAGGTCCATGTCGGCGAGCGTCAGCCCGGCGCGCGCCAGCGCGCGCTCGGTCGCCGGAATCGGACCGATGCCCATCGTCTCCGGCGCCACCCCCGCGACGGCCCAGGACACCAGCCGCGCGAACGGCTGCAGGCCGAGCTCGGCGGCCTTCTCGGAAGTCGTCACGATGCACAGCGCTGCGCCGTCGTTCTGTCCGCTCGCGTTGCCCGCCGTGACCGTAGCCTGCGGATCTGCGCGCCCCATGATCGGCCGCAGCGCCGCGAGGCGCTCGAGCGTCGTGTCCGCGCGCGGGTGCTCGTCGAGCTCGACCACGCGCTCGCCCTTGCGGTCGGCGACCGTGACCGCGACGATCTCCTGCGCGAACGTGCCGTCGCGCTGCGCCGCGACCGCGCGCTCATGCGAGCGCAGCGCCAGCGCGTCTTGGTCCTCGCGCGAGATGCCATAGTCGCGGCGCACGTTCTCGGCCGTCTCGATCATCCCGCCCTGCACCGAGTGGTGCATGCCGCCGGCCGTCACGCGCGCTCGCGCCAGCCGGTCGGCCAGTTCCACGCCACCGCCCTTCACGCCCCAGCGCATGCCCATCGCGTAGAACTCCGCCTGGCTCATGCTGTCGGCGCCGCCCGCCAGCACCAGATCGGCGGCGCCCGTCTGCACCTGCATGCAGCCCAGCGCCACGGCCTGCAGCCCCGAGCCGCAGCGGCGGTCGAGCTGCATGCCCGCAACCTCGATACCCAGCCCCGCGTCCAGCGCCGCCACGCGGCCGAGCGCCGGCGCCTCGCCGTTGGCATAGCACTGCCCGAGGATCACGTCGTCGATCTCGCTCGCCGGCAGCGACGTGCGGCGCACGAGCTCGGCGATCACCGTCGCCGCGAGCCGCGCCGGCGGGACGTCTGCAAAGACGCCGCCGAAGCCGCCGACGGGCGTCCTCAGGGGTTCGCAGATGACGGCGTCGCGCATCGCGCGCAGACTGCCACAAACACGTCGTCAACGGGGTTATGGAGCGACCGGGGGCTGAGACGCGGCCCCCGGTCGCTCGCTACCCGGATGACCTGTGGCCTTCCGCAACAACTCCTCGGCAGCGCGCGAGCGCGCCTTGAGCCGCGCCGGTCAGCCGCCCGCGAACTGGCGCTGCACGAGCGCGGCGACGCGCTTGTCGAGCGTCGCCAGGCGCTTGGCCTGTCGCGCCGGCGGGAGCCTGCCGGAAGCGGCGGCCGCTGCGATTTTCGCGCGCTTGGCGGTGACGAGCGCGGCGACCAGGCCGGCCTGCGACCTGCCCGCGGTGGCGTCGGCGACCTGCGCGAGCGTCTTGCCCGATGTCAGCTCCGCGCGCAGCTGCGAGCTTGCGACGCCTAGGTAGGCCGCCGCGACAGCGCCCGTCGCCGTCGGCCTGGCGAACAGCGCGGCGATGCGCGATGCGCCGGTGGCACGGCGTCCACCCGCACGGCGCGCGGCGCCGGCCGGACCGCCGGGACGGTTGAGCTCCGCGGCGACCCGCCGGGGAAGCTTCGCCGAGGCGGTCGCGAGCTTGGCCCTGCCCGTCGCGACGAGCGCCTTCGTCAAGCCCGCGGCCGACTTGCCGGCGGTCGCGTCGGCGACCTGCGCGAGCGTCTTTGCGCCGCTCAGCTCGCCTTCGAGCTGCGACGGGGAGACGCCGAGATACACGGCCGCCGCCGCGAGCTCACGGGCGCGAGTGCGCAGGCCGTGGCGAGCCCGGGCGTGTGTGCGTGAAGTGCTCTGTCCTGTCGCAGAGACCGCGGCGATGCCGCCGCCCGCCAGCAGGGCCGTGACGGCCGCCGTGGCGACTGCCCGCTGTTTTACGCTGCGCCGCATGGGGATCATCTTGCCGCGCTTCCCTAAAGACCACTGTCCCTCGCGCTAAATGGTACGTAAACCCAGCCGCCTGACCGCAAAGCGGCTCGTGCCTGCGGGCAATGCCGCTGGCGTCGTGTACGGCGTGATCACCGTCGGCGCGCTGATGGCCGCCGAGAGCGGCCGCCACGAGAGCTACGTCGACACGCTCGCCTCGGCGCTGATCGCGACGCTGCTCTACTGGCTGGCGCACGCCTACGCCGATCTGCTCGGGCGGCGCCTGGCCACCGGCGACCGGCTGACGGCCGCGACGCTGGGCCGCGCGCTCGCCAACGACTGGGCGATCGTGCGCGGCGCCGCGCTGCCGCTGCTCGCGCTCGTGATCGCGTGGATCGCCGGAGCCAGCCAGCAAGCCGGCCTGACTGCCGCCCTGCGCACGGCCGTCGTGACGGTCGTCGTGTTCGAGCTGCTCGCGGGCATCCGTGCCAAGTCGACGCCCGCCGAACTGCTGCTCAAGGGAGCGGTCGGCGTGACGATGGGGCTGGCGATCCTCGCGCTCAAGGGCGTGCTTCGCTGAGCGTTGGTTACGGTTGCATGTAGACAAAACGCTGCAGCCGTGAAACGATCCTGACAGCCGGACCTTATGCGATGATCCAACCTACAGATCAATTCTGGGGGATCGAATGTCAGGGATGCAAGCCGAACGGGGCGGCGCCGCAAAGGCGCCGGCCCCCCTCTATCAGCGTCTCCCGCACGGCCCGCACCGGCTGGCCGCGGAGGACGTCGTGCGCAACCAGCGCAGGCGCATGCACGGGGCGATGGTGGAGGCGGTGGCGGTGCACGGCTACGAAGGCACCAGCGTAAAGCAGGTCGTCGGCCTGGCGGGCGTCTCGCGGCGATCGTTCTACGAGCAGTTCGCCAACAAGCAGGAGTGCTTCCTGGCGACATACGACCTGATCGCCATACGCGGCGCGTCGCGGGTCAGCGAGGCATATCGCACGGCGAGCGGCGACGCCGAGGAACGCATGCAGGCGGCGTTCGGCGAGCTCGGGCAGGCGATCAGCTCGAACTGGAACAGCGCCGGCCTGGTGATCCTCGAGGCGCCGAAGGCCGGCGCCCCGGCGCTGCTGCGCCTGCGCCGCGCCTCGGCGACGTTCGAGCAGATGCTCTCAGGCTGCTTCGAGCACAGCTCGGCGCCGAGCCCGCTGCCCGGCCCGGTGATCCGCGGCATCGCCGGCGGCCTGCACGCGGCGCTGTCGAGCTGCCTGCGCGAGGGGACCGCCGAAAAGGCGCCGGCGGCGACGGAGGAGATGTTCCGCTGGACGCTGCTGTTTCAGACGCCGGGCGCCAAGCAGCTCGCCGAGCGGCTGTCCGAGCGCGCGCGCGCGGCGCTCGCGCAGGGGCGCAAGGCGCCGCGCGCGGCCAACGGCAGCGCGAACGGCAACGCCGGCGCCAATGGCCGCAGCGCGAGCGCGGCGAGCGAGCGCGAGCGCCTGCTCGAGCATGCGCTGCGCCTGGCGGTGATCGAGGACTACCGCGAGCTGAGCGCGCCGCAGATCGCCGACGCGGCGGGCGTGCCGCTGGACGCCTTCTTCGAGCTGTTCGACGGCAAGCAGGAGTGCTTTCTGGCGGCGCTGGACATGCTCGGCGAGCAGCTGATGACGCTCGCCTGCGAGCCGGACCTGCGCTCGGCCGACTGGCCGCAGGCCGTGCGCCGGACGATCGGCGAGCTGATGAGCTTCCTCGCCGAGCGGCCGATCTACGCGCAGACGATCGCCGGTGGCGCGTTCGCGGCCGGCCCGGAAGCGGTCGAGCGCAACGTGCGCCTGGCGTACGGCATCGCTTCGCGCCTGACCGAGGGCGCGCCCGAGCAGGCTCGCAGCAAGCTCGTCGTGCAGGGCGTCGCGGGAGCGCTGTCGCACACGGTCCGCTGCCAGGTGGCGAGTGGGCAGATCCAGCTGCTGTCGGTGCTGTCGGACTACCTCACGTACATCGTGCTGGCGCCGTTGCTCGGCGCCGAGCAGGCGGCGTCGCTGGTGATCGAGCAGGCCTGAGGGCCTGCTCGGCTCACTTGCCGCGTTTGCGCGGCAGGCGCTCGGCGAAGTAGGCGAGCACGATGCCAAAGAGCACGGAGATGACGATGACGATGATCAGCGGCGCCCTGCCCGAGCCGAACACGTAGCTGACTTTGACTTCGTCGAGGTTGAAGACGGCGAACAGCGTTATCAGCACGGCGAGGACGACGAGCGCGGCGGTGCGCGCGAGCTCGCGCTGCGAGCGCTTGCCGGGACGCGCGCGATCTTGGGGCGGCGGGCCTTTGCCGGGTATCTGCGCGGACGTGGACATCGCTTGGAGCGATGCTACTCGCTGGCGCGCAGCTCGTCGGCGACCCACGCGCAGCCGGCCGACAGCTCGTCGACGCCGAGCGCGGCGGCGACGTTGAGCGCCATGCCGTGACGGAAGAAGTCGTCGATGCGCTCGGGACCGGCGCCGGAGAGCGTGCGCGCGAGCTCGACGAGCTCGGCATAGCGCCGGCGCACGCACGCGCGCACGACGTCGTCGTCGCAGGCGGCATAGGACTGGTGCTGGAGCATCAGGTAGTCGCGATCTGAGACGAGCAGCTCTTTGTAGGCGTGGCCCATCGCCTCGAGCACGTCCTCGCAGTCGTCGCCGGCGTCCCCCTCGGCGTACTCGCGGGCGGCGCGCTCGAACGTCTCGGCGACGCGCTGAAAGCCGCGCTGCAGCGCGGCGAGGAACAGGTCGCGCTTACTCGGAAAGAGGCTGAACACGTACGGCTGCGCGACGCCGACGCGCCGCGCGATGCGCTCGACGGGGGTACCGTGCAGGCCGCCGTGCGCGAACTCGTGCACTGCGGCGGCAATCAGCTCCTCACGGCGCTCGGCCGCCGGTACGCGCCTGCGCGCGGGCTTGGTCGTGGCGTTCACGCATTCCTTCCTACCACGACCGGCTCGCGGCCGCCGCCGGCGCGGCCGCCAGTCGACGGCGCGCCGGCCCGGCGAGCGGCGCCGGTCGAGCCGCCGGGCGCGCTCGGCTCCCCGGCCGCCCCATCCCCGTCTGTCCGCTGCGCCGCCTCGGCGCCGGCGTCGAGCTGGACCCTGCCGTCCTCGACGGCGGGCGTCTTGAAGGGCAGCAGGAGCACGACGAGCGCACCGGCGCCGAGCACTGCGACACCGACCCAGATGGCGGGGATCAGACCGTCGACGAAAGCCTGCGGCGAGGTGTAGCCGCCGGCGCCTGTGAAGACGGAGGCGAGCACGGCGACGCCGAGCACGCCGCCGACCTCGCGGATCGCGTTGTTGGCGCCGGAGGCCTGTCCCGCCTGGTCGTCGCGCACGGAGGCGAGGATCGCGTTGGCGGAGGGGGCGAACACGAGCGCCATGCCAGCGCCGGCCATGACGAAGGGCACGAGCATGCGCGAGTAGGCCAGGTGCGTGGACGTCATCAGGTTCAGCCAGGCGAGCGCGCCGGCCTGCAGGCTGAGCCCGGCGAACATGAACGGGCGGCTGCCGAAGCGCTCGGAGAAGACGCCGGCGAGCGGCGCGACGACCATCGTGCCGCCGGTCCACACGAGCAGCTTCAGCCCAGCCTGGAAGGGAGTGTTGCCGAGCACGTTCTGCATGTACTGCGAGAGGAAGAAGATCGAGCCGAACATGCCGAAGTACATGGTCAGCGAGGCGACGTTGGTGACGGCGAAGGAGCGCTCGGCGAAGAAGGACATCGGCAGCATCGGCTGCGGCGTGCGCCGCTCGAAGGCGACGAACGCGGCGAGCAGCGCGGCGCCGCCGCCAAGCGAGGCGAGCACGGCGGCGCTGGTCCAGCCGAGCGACTGCGCGCGCACGAGCCCGAAGACGATGCCGAACAGCCCGCTGGAGGCGAGCGCGAGCCCGCGCAGGTCGAGCTTTCCGTACGGGCCGCGGCTCTCGCTCAGCCAGCGCGCGGCGAGCGGCGCGAGCAGCAGGCCGATGGGCACGTTGATCCAGAAGATCCAGTGCCAGGAGATGCTCTGCACGACGGCGCCGCCGACGAGCGGCCCGAGCGCGACGGCGATGCCGGAGATGCCCGACCACACGCCGATGGCGATGCCGCGGCGCTCCTTCGGGAAGGCCTCTGCGAGCAGCGTGAGCGTGAGCGGCGTGACGATCGCCGCGCCGGTGCCCTGCACGGCGCGAGCGGCGATCAGCAGGTCCGTGCTGCGCGCGAGCGCGGCGACGGCGGAGGCGCCGGTGAAGACGGCGAGGCCGAGCAGGAACATGCGCTTGCGCCCGAAGCGGTCGCCGAGCGCGGCTCCCGTGAGCAGCAGCACGGCGTAGGCGAGCACGTACGCGTTGACTGTCCACTCCAGCGATTGGATCGACGCGCCCAGCTCACGATGGATTGTCGGCAGCGCGACGCTGACGACGAGGTTGTCGAGCACGACCATAAAGAGGGCCACGGAGACGATCCCGAGGGTCCAGCCGTTCCTGCGCGATATGCCGCTCATCTCAAAGCTCCTTTCGAGGTTCTCGCTATAGATTAGCAGTCGCTAATAATTACTGCTGATAAGCGACCTTCGGTCGGGTCCTGTCGCGCGGTGGACGGCCGGCGGCGCGGGCATCGCGCCCGGCGCGGGCGACCCGCAGGCGAGGAGGGCGAGTGCGCACGGCGAATACCATTGACACGATGCGAAGGACTCCCCTGCACTGGATCCCTGCGACGCTGTGCGCGTGCGCGATCGCGCTGCTCACGGCGTGCGGCTCGGGCACGAAGACGGTGACGAAGGCCAGCGCGCCGCCGCTGACGCAGTCGACGGCCACGCAGACACAGCCATCGCCGGCGAAGACGACGAGCACGGCGACGACGCCGGCGCAGACGACGCCGACGAGCACGGCGACGCCCTCGACGACGACGCGCGCTGCACCGGAGCCGGCGTTCACGCAGCACGAAACCAAGGCCGAAGGCCTGAGCGCCGCGGCGGCGCTCGTGCGCGAACGCGGCTACACGCCGAACAACACGTCCGACTACCACGCAGACCAGGCGCTGCGCGTGCTCGTGGGGACGCGCACGGGCTCCGGCGACGGCTATGGCCAGCAGGCGTTCTTCTTCGTCAACGGCCGCTACATCGGCACGGACTCAAAGCAAGCGAGCGCGACGCTCAAGGTCGTCTCGCAAAGCGACACCGAAGTCACGCTCGGCTACCCGCTGTACCGCAAGAGCGACCCGCTGAGCAGCCCGAGCGGAGGCGAAGCGCACGTGACCTTCCAGCTCAACAACGGCAAGCTCGTGCCGCTCGGCACGATCCCGCCGTCCAGCTCCAGCGCCGGCCTCAGCCGCCAGTAGCAAGATCTCGCCGCCCAGCTCCAGCGCCGGCCTCAACCGGCCGTAGGCGCCCTCCGCGCGCGGGCGCGATGTTCGTAAGGTGAGTGCGAAGACTTTGGACACTTGCGAGGAAAGGGATGTGCGATGAGCGCCACGATCGAGGGCCGCGCCGAGGAGCTGCTGAAGGCCAAGAACTTCTGTCACGTGGCGACGCTGCGCGAGGACGGCACGGTGCACGGGGTGCCGGTGTGGGTCGACGTGCAGGACGGGTGCGCTGTGCTGAACACCGCGGAGGGGCGCGCGTGGCCGCGCAACCTGGAACGCGACCCGCGCGTGACGCTGACCGTGCAGAACCTGGAGAACCCGTACGAGTACCTGGAGATCCGCGGGTCCGAGACCGAGCGCACGCACGACGGCGCCGACGAGCACATCGACGCGCTGGCGAAGAAGTACCTCGACGCCGACACGTATCCGCTGCGCCAGCCGGGCGAACAGCGCTTGATCATCCGCGTGGCGCCCGACCACGTCAAGGTCTTCGGCAGCTGACGCACCGCCGGAGCGTGGCTGGCGGACGGGCGGGGCGGACGGGCGCGGCGTGCAGGCGTGGGCGTGCAGGCGTGGCTTTGCGTGTGCGAGTTGCGCAGCGGGGTAGCGATGGTATTCACCGAGCGCGGACGTGGGAGTGCACTTTGCAAAGACCGTGCGCAATCGTATGTACATCGTATATACGATTGCTATCGCAGTCCGAAAAGAGCAGACACCACCCCCTCCGCACGCGGGCTACGCGCGGCGCAGCAGGCGACGCCACAGCGCGGGCGGCCGCCGTTGGGTGCGCAGCCACTCGTCGCGCAGCAGCAGCCGTCCGTCGCGGCGGGCGGCGAGGACGCACTCGGTGTGGGCATGGCGGCGGCGGCGCGAGTCGCCTTCGGGGGCGATCAGCATATGCTCGCTGAGCGCGGGTAGATGATGACGACAGAACGGACAGCGATACGTCGACGGCTTGCGATTGGCCGCGCGGCGCACCGTCCACCATGGAGCGTGCGGAAGTCCGGTCACGGCTCCATTGTGGCGCCGCTGACGGCCACGCTGGCGGCGACGGTCGCGGTCGCCGTGGGAATGGCGCTGGCGCGCGCCGAGCGCGAGCGGCGCGCGGCCGGCGAGCGCGGTGCGCGCAACCGCCGCTTCGCGCTGTCCTCGGACGAGCGCGTCGGCGAGGGCCTGCGGCGGATGGCGCTCGGACAGCTCGACGTGGCGATCGAGTCGCTGGAGGGGCACGGTCGCAAGCGATCGCCGGAGCAGCGGGTGCACGAGGCGCGCAAGGCGCTCAAGCGCCTGCGAGCGCTGCTGCGCCTGGTGCGCGACGAGCTGGGCGAGCAGGCCTACGTGCGCGAGAGCGCGGTGCTGCGCTCCACCGGCGAGCGTCTCGCGCAGGCGCGCGACGCGGAGGTGCTGCTGAGCACGCTCGACAGCCTGATCGAGCGTCACGCGAAGAGGTTGGGCGGCCGCCGGGGCGTCCAGCGCCTGCGGGCGCGCCTGCAGATCGAGCGCGACGGCGCCGCCGAGCTGGCGCTGCACGAGAGCACGGCGCGCGCGGGTGCGCTGGACGAGCTGCGCGCGCTGCGCGCGCGGGTCGCCGGCTGGGAGCTGGCGGACCCGGGCGGCATCGAAGCGATCGAACCGGCGCTGGCGCGCCTGTACGGAAAGGGCCGGCGGCGCATGCGCCGGGCCGAACGCGCGAAGGGGTCCGGCGGACGCAGGCTGCACGAATGGCGTAAACGCGTCAAGGACCTGCGCTATGCGGCGGAAATGCTGCAGCGCGACGACGAGCGCGCCGGGCGCCTGCGCGAGCGCGTCGGCGGCAAGCCGGCCAAGCGCGCGCGCAAGCGGGGGCGCGCGCGAACGGCGTTCGTCGCGAAGGTCGCAAAGCGGGCGGACGACCTTGGCGAACTGCTCGGCGAAGAGCACGACCTGGCGGTGCTGGCCGAGCGCGTGCGCAGCGAAGCGAAAGCGACGCGCGCCTCGGGCGCACCGGGTCCGGGTGCGCGCAAGGCGCTGTTGAAGCTGATCGCCCGGCGGCGCGCGCGCCTGCGCAGGCGGGCGCTGCGCGACGGCAGGCGGCTGTTCGCGCGCAAGCCGAGCAGGTTCGTGCGGCGCATGCGCGCGGCGGCGGCGCTGGGATCGGTCAGTCGACGCTGAGGATGGTCAGCTCGCGCGTGCCTTTGGGCAGCGCGACCGATGCCTTGTCGCCAGGGGCGCAGCCGAGCAGCGCGACGGCGACGGGCGATTCGGCCGACAGCTTGCCCTCGGCGGGCGCGGCGTCGTGTGAGCTGACGATGCGCCAGGTCTGCTCGACGCCGTTCTGGTCGCGCACGTGCACGGAGGAGCCGAAGCCGACGAGCCCGCCGACCGACGGGGTCGTCTCCTCGACGACGACGGCCGCGGCGATGCGCTCGCGCAGGCGGGCGATCTTGGTCTCAAGGTGGGCCTGCTCGTTCTTGGCGTCGTGGTACTCGCTGTTCTCCTTGAGGTCGCCCCATTCGCGCGCGGTCTTGATGCGCTCGGCGATCTCGCGCCGGCCGTCGCCCTCGAGCACGGCGAGCTCGCCGTGCAGCTCCTCCAGGCCCGCGGCGGTCATCATGTTGGCGGCGTCTGACACGCCGCTGAGACTATCGCTTGGCGGCTGGCTCAGAAGTACGTGCTCGCCGGCGAGGCGAGCAGCGCGTAGATCTGCACGATCGCCGACTGGTAGAGCAGTTGCGCGGAGGCGGGCGAGCCGGCGACGAACAGGTCGTCTGAGAGGCGCAGGTTCTGCCAGGCGTAGTCGACGTAGGCCTGCGCGAGCTTGGGGCCGGGCGGGTCGTGCGTGACGGAGTCCAGGTAGAGGACGTTGCGGAAGTAGATCGAGGGGAAGAACGGGTTCTCGGCGCCGAGCTTCTGCGGCGTGAAGTAGGAGAGCGAGAGCTGCGCGGTCTGTCGCGCCTGGTAGAGGTAGCCGGAGTTGCCGGTGCTCTGGTAGAGCAGCGTGCCGGCGCCGATCATGACGCCCTGGTTGTAGCTCCAGAAAGTCGAGTCGACGACGCCGTGCGGGCGGATGTGGTCGGCGTACAGGCCGTTGGCCTGCAGCAGGCAGGTGCGCACCCAGTTGTAGGCGCCTTCGGCGAACTGCAGGTACTGCACGTTGGCGGTGATGCGGTACAGCTGCGCCGCGAGCTCGGCCGCGGGTGCGGTCGTGATCGTGTTGCGATCGGTGTTTTCGGCGCTGTTGGAGAAAGGGATGCCGCCGGGACAGGCGAGGCTCTGGTCGGTCGAGAAGCCGGCCATCTCGAAGGCCATGATCGCCTCGGCGTACGCGAGCGCGCCGGGATCGCGCGTCTTTTTGTAGATGCGCGCCATCTCGATGCCGATCCAGTCGTTGTCGTCGTAGTACTTGGCGCCACCCGGCCCGGTGGGCGGCGCGGCGGTGCCGTCGAAGGCGGACAGCGTGCTCGTGTACGTGCCTTCGGGCGCGCCGGCGTTGTTGGCGTCGAGGTAGTTGTGCAGGCCGATCAAGCGTGCGTGCAGTTCCGGCGCGAAGGAGACGGGCAGTCCGGGGACGTTGTTCATGCTGACGGTCGCGGCGAGCGCTTGCGAGAACGGCCACAGATAAGAGAACGGTTCGCCGGCGTACAGCCCGGACCCCTGCACGTAGTAGTAGCGCTGCATGGCTTCGAACGCGCGCAGGGCGCGCGCGGGGTTGCCGTGCAGCACGGGCTTGCTCGGCTTCTTGCTCTTGCTCTTGCGCTTGGCGGCCGCCTGAGCGGCGAGCGGCGAGCGGCGCGGGCGGCTGAAGGGGCGTGAGACGGCTGTCGGATAGGCCGAGCCGGCTGCGCGGTGGCGCGTGGCGGCCGTAGCGGCGCGGCTGCCTGGGGCGGCGCCGGTCGAGGCGAGCGCGCCGGTCGCGAGGCCGAGCGAGCAGACGGCGCCGAGCGCGAGGCACAGCGCCAGCGCGCAGCGGCGCGCGTGGGAGGCATCGCTGGCCGCGGCGAAGGGCGCGCGCGTTTGCAGGGTCGTCGTTCTCATCGGCTCAGCAAGCACAACAGGCGGGAGGGCCATTCGATTTGGTATACGCATGGCCGGTGTCCTCGGACTACACCACGGTGGGGCACGTGACGGCCGACGTGATGGCCGACGGGTCGCATCGCCCGGGCGGAGGCGCCTTCTACAGCGCCCTGCAGGCCGCGCGCCTGGGCTGGCGGGCGCGCATCGTCACGCGCGGCGTGCGCGCGGAGATCGAGCAGCTCCTCGCGCCCTACCGCACGGAGCTCGACGTGGAGGTCGCCGAGGCGACGCAGACGACGGCGCTCGAGACGTCGGTCGCCGGCGCGACGCGCTCGCAGAAGATGCTCGCGTGGGCGGGCGAGATGGGAGCGGACGTGACCGTCGAGACGACGATCCTGCACGTCGCACCGGTGGCGCGCGAGACGGGCGCTCACTGGCGCGGCGAGGCGAGCTTCGTCGGGCTGACGCCGCAGGGGCTCGTGCGCACGTGGTCGTCGCTCGGCGCTGCGATCGTCGCGCAGTCCCTCGATCGAGCGCTCGTGCCCGACGGATGCGACGCGATCGTGATCAGCTCGGCGGAGCGCGACAGCTGTGCGGCGCTGCTCGCCGACGTTGGCGCCACGCCCGCCGAGCCACGCGCGCAGGCGCGGGTGATCGCCGTCACCGACGCCGGCGGCCCGATGGAGCTGTACCTCGCCGATGGCGGACGCGTGCGCGTGCCCGTTGCGGCGGTGGCTGACGCGCGCGACGACATCGGCGCGGGGGACGTGTTCGCGGCGGCGTTCTTCGTGGCGCTCGCCGAGGGCGCGGCGCCGCAGGCGGCGGCGACCTTCGCCAGCGCGGCGGCGGCCGTGCGCATCGCCGGCCGTGGCCCGGCGGCGATCGGCGACCGGGCGGCGATCGAGGCGCGCGCGCAGGCGGTCGCCTAGGGGCGTCGGAGCGCTGCGTCGAGCGTGCGCTCCAGCTCGAGGCGGTCGATCGCGTCGCTGCGACCGGCGGCGCGCGCGGCCAGCTGCAGACTGCCGCCGACGGGCGCCATCTCGACGACGGCGATGCGCGCACGCGGCGCCACCGCGTGCACCGCCGCGGCGATCGGGTCGATGAACATCGGCCCGGCGCGGAACCCGCTGCCGATCAGCCCGACGGGGAACTCGCCGGTCCGGGCCTCTCCCCCGTCTGCCGCCGCGTCGCCGTCGTCGGCGAGGCCGGTGTGGCCGATCACGGCGACGATCTGCGCGGCAAGCTCGCCGGCGCCGCGCACGTAGAGCTCCCCCGCCACGCCGTCGCCACCCTGCGCGAGCTTGCACGTCTCGACGGCGAACGCGGCAATCTCGCCCTTGGTGAGCGGCTTGGAGTAGACGAGCGCGGCGAGCGCATCGACGCTGCGCACGCCGAAGAAGTCGATCGCGGCGCCGGAGAGGGCGGTCTGCGGCCCCGAGCCGTCGCGGTCGGCGAGCGCTGCGCGGATCGATTCGCTGCCGAACCAGTAGCCGCTGCCCTGGTCGCCGAGCAGATGGCCCCAGCCGCCGACGCGCCAGGGGTGGCCTGCGGGGCCCACGCCGAATACGTTGGACCCGGTGCCGGAGATCGCGCCGACGCCCGGCTGACCGCCGGTGGCGGCGGCCCAGGCGCCGACGACGTCGTTGACGACGATCCAGTGCTCGCTGCGCCTCGACTGGACCTTGCCCGCGATCGCGTCGGTGTCGGTGCCGGCGACGGCGAGCACTGCGGCGGCGAGCTGGTCCTGCGCGACGCCGGCGCGCTGCAGCGCCTCGTCGGCGACGGCGAGCAGCGCGTCGACGGCCGCGGCGGCGCCGACGGCGTCCTCGTTGCTGGGGCCGCCTTCGGCGACGTGGACGACGCGCTTTTCGAGGTCGAGCACCGCGGCCAGCGTCTTGGTGGCGCCGCCGTCGATGCCCATGACATGACGCGCCTGCGACGGCTGCGCAGGCGCGGTCAGGGCTGGCGGCAGCTGCACGAGCGAGTCGCGGTCCATCGACGGATCCTGCCAGGATTGCGCGCGCGGGTTAGGATCGCGCTCGATGGAGGCGACTGCGATGTTCGCGAGCGCGCCCGCGCGCAAGGGCATGTACGAGTCCTTCTACCTGCGTGCCGTCTCGCCGCGCGAGCCGGTGGGCGTGTGGATCAGGCACACGGTCGACAAGCCCCCCGGGCAGCCGCCGCGCGGCTCGGTGTGGTGCACGGTGTTCGACGCAGCTCGCGGGCGACCGTTCATGCACAAGCTCTCCAGCGACGCCCTGAGCGTGCCGAGCGGCGGCTGGATCGAGATCGGCGAGGCGCGCGGACGCGAGCAGGGCGCGACGATCGGGCCTCGCTCGGCAAGCGGGGCGTGCGGAGACGCCTCGTGGTCGCTACGCATCTCCGCAAGCGAGCCGCAGCTGCGCCACCTGCCTCGCGAGTGGCTGTACCGCGCGCCGCTGCCGCGCACGAAGCTCACGAGCCCCGCGCCGGTGGCGCGCTTCGACGGCGAGCTGCGCCTGGCGAGCGACAGGAAGCTAGCGCTCGACGGCTGGCAGGGGATGGTCGGGCACAACTGGGGCGCCGAGCACGCCGAGCGCTGGATCTGGCTGCACGGCGTGGGCTTCGCAGAGGCGCCCGAGGCGTGGCTGGACGTGGCGCTCGGGCGCGTGAGGGTCGCCGGGCGGATGACGCCGTGGATCGCCAACGGCGCGCTGTCGATCGGCGGGCGCCGCCTGCGCCTCGGCGGCCTCGGCGCACGCGGCCAGCGCGTCGCCGAGCACGCCGGCGGGTGCGCGCTGAGCTTGCCCGGCGAGCACGGCGCGATGCTCGAGGCGCGCGTGGAGGTGCCCGCGCAGGCGGCGGCCGGCTGGCGCTACGCAGACCCGCACGGCGGCGCGGGCCACGACGTCGTCAACTGCTCCGTCGCCGCCCTGGAGCTAAACGTGACGCTGCCCGGCGAGCGCACGGAGCGCCCGCTGACGAGCGCTTACGGCGGCGTCTACGAGCTCGGTATGCGCGAGCACGACGCGAGGCGACGGTAGATGCGCTACGCCAAGGGCCTGCAGGAAGTTGGCGACGACTTCTACGCGTACCTGCAGCCGGACGGCGGGTGGGGTTGGAGCAACGCCGGCCTGGTCGTCGACGGCGAGAGCACGCTGCTGATCGACACGCTGTTCGATCTGCGCCTGACCGAGGAGATGCTGCGGACGATGCGCGGGGCGGTGCCGGCGGCCGCGCGGATCGACACGCTCGTGAACACGCACGCAAACGGCGACCACTGCTACGGCAACCAGCTCGTCGGCGACGCCGTGATCGTCGCATCCGAGCGTACGGCCGCCGAGATGAGCGATCTGCCGCCGGCGGCGATGGCCGCGCTCGTGGCGCAGGCGCCGCAGATGGGCGAGCTGGGCGCGTTCTTTCTGCGCTGCTTCGGCTCGTTCGACTTCGAGGGCATCGAGCTGGCGCTGCCGCAGGAGACCTTCAGCGGCGAGCGCGCGCTGGCAGTGGGCGACCGCGAGCTGACGCTGATCGAGGTCGGGCCGGCGCACACGCGCGGGGACACGCTCGTGCACGCGCCGGCCGAGCGTGTGCTGTTCACGGGCGACATCCTGTTCTCGGGTGCGCACCCGATCGCGTGGGCGGGCCCGGTGTCGAACTGGATCGCGGCGTGCGAGCGGATCGTCGCGCTCGCTCCGGAGGTGATCGTGCCGGGCCATGGGCCGCTGAGCGAGACCGACGCTGTGCACGAGCTGAAGGCGTACTTCGAGTATCTGTACGAGCAGAGCCGCCTGCGCCACGACGAGGGCATGACCCCGCTGCAGGCCGCGCGCTCGCTGAGCCTCGACCGCTGGGCCGACTGGGGCGAGGCGGAGCGCCTGGTCGTCAACGTCGCGAACATCTACGCCGAGCTGGACGGTGACAGCGAGCCGTTGAATCCGCTTGTGGCCTTTCAGCAGATGGCTGACCTGGCGGCCGCCCGCTGAGCCCCAGCCCGGCAAGCCGGTGCGGCGAGGTTGGAGTTATTGAGATGCAAGGCGCAACGAAACGGGCCCCCGGCGGGGGCCCGTTTCGCCTGCATGATCAGAGGCTGGGTCGCCGCTCTCCCCCGAGCCGGCGCCCTACCGAGGGACTAGTGGAATTCCAGGTTGCCGCCCAGCAGGGTCTGCGGGAATGAGCCGAGGTAAGTTCCGCCTCCGCCTTCTGAGCTTTCATTCCTGCCCCATTCTTCGCATGGTTCGCCTTTGAGGGTGTATTTGATGCCCTTGAAGGTGTTCGAGATGAGGAGGTAGTGCTGGAGCCCGTCGGGGAACGATTTGTTCACGAGGTGCGGGCGCGTTTCGTTGGAGTAGGTAGCGGCCGAGAATTCGCCTTCTGGGTTTTTCGATGCTTTGAAGGGGATCGTCTGTTCCGGCCAGGACAGGACGCATTCGGATTTCGTGCCTTCTTCAGTCTTGCCCGTGTTGACTTTGAGTTCTGCCGACCCGCCGGCGAGGACGGCGCTGCCTTCGACTTCTTCCAGTTCCGAACCGGTTTCGACGAATCCGTTGGCGTGATATTCGATCGCGAGGGGAGTCAACCACCGCGTACCCAGGAAGATTTCGTGCTTCGTGCTGCCGCCGACGAACGCCGACGTCAGACATTTCGAGAAGTGAACCGCCGTCGCGTACGTGCTCGATTCGCCCTGGGCAGCGGACCCGTTCGCTCTCGCCTTCTGGCATTTGATTTTGAACGCTCCGAATTTGAACACCTGCTCGGTTTCGCTCGTACCGCCCGTTTTCCCGTGCTTGCTGGCAACGAATTCGTGAGCCAACGCAGGCGCCGCGCCGAACGCGAGCGCGCACGTCGTGGCCAGAAGCCCCATGCCCAATCTGAGGTGTCTCATGTCTCCAACGTCTCCCTTTTCGCCTCTTCCGTTGCTGGGTGTCGGTCGACCCCAGCCCTGAACTTCGCCCCCCACATGCTCGCGGCGACCAGCAATGCTCCGGCCGTTCGCGAGCAGCGATTGGCGAACGCTACCACACGACCGTCGAGAATAAACCCATTATTTTCTGCCAGGCCGGCGGACGAACCGCGGGATCGGAATCGGACGTGTTGGGTCTAGGGGCTCGACTTGGCGGCGACGCTGGGCGTGGGGCTGTAGCCGATCAGCACGAAGTTCTCCAGAGCCCAGTCGACGTCCGATTCGGCTTCGGACACGCGCTTCTGCGCGGCGGTGTAGCCGGACGCGCTGCGTTCGCCAACGGCGACGGCAAGCGCCCGATAGCCGTCGCGCGCGCGTTCGATCGCCTTGGTCAGGGCCTTCTGCACTTCTGCGGCCGCGGATGACGGTTCCAGCCGCGCCAGCGAGGCCACGGCGCTTGCGTATCCATCGCCGAGTCGCGTCGCGAGTTCCTGAGCCCGCGCCACCGTCACCTGCGGGTGCAGTTCGCGCTTGAGCGAGACGCGCAGCCGATCCAGCGAGGAGATCGCCGTGCCGATCTTCGCGCCATATCCGGGTTCGGGCGTCAGCTGGTAGATCTGCGACTGGTCGACTACCGTGACTCCCGAGACGGACTGCTCACATGCGCGCATGTACGGGGATGCCTGCGTGGGTGCGTAGCACGCCAGAGCGGTCGGGTGCCCGCCGGGATTGGGGATCACGAAGACCGTGAGCGTCGCCTGCAGCCCCGGGACGCTCAAGCCCGCGAACCTGTATGCCTGCCCTTCGACGAGTTCTACGACCGCCGTTTCGGGCGACCGTCGCAGGCTCGCGACGAAGCTCCGGGGAAGCGGGCCGACTTCTCCTGCGGGCAGCGTGCCGACGACGAGACCGGCGCGCGCGGCGGTGGTGCCGGCGACGATCAGCCGAGGGCTGGCGATTGCCAGCCCGGGAATGCTCGCTCCGCCGGAGACAGGCCGCCAGCCGGCGGGGTATTCGATCAACACGTGGCCGCTGCGGGCGGTGCGAGCCGCTTCGCCGGCGCCGCTTTCCGAGTGCGCGTGTCCGGCGACGTAACCGAGCACGGCGACGGCGACGAACAAGGGGATGACCGCTGTTGGGAGGCTGCGTCGTTCGTAGTGCGTCGGGCGATCGCGAAACGCGCGGATGCCGCGCCACGTGTAGCGCATCGTTATTCCGAGATTTCGAACGAGCCGCCGCTCGACTGCGAGCCGCCCCGTGCGGATCCCCCGTGCGGCGCCGGAGGTTCTGCGCTGCTCCGCGTCGGCGCGACCGGCTGGGCGGGCGCCGCGGGGGCCGGCGTCGATGCCGGCGCGTGGACAGTCGCTGGGGCCGGCGTAGATGCAGGCGCGCGGATGGTCGCGGGGGCGGGCGTAGATTCAGGCGCGTGGACGGTCGTGGCCGGCGTAGATTCAGGCGCCTGCACGGTCGCGGCCCTCGTTTCGGTCGGAAGCGGTTCGCTGCGAGCCGCCGTGGCGCCGGGAGACTGGACGGGCGACGCTGCGCGTAGTTCGGATTCGCTCGCGGCAGGTTGGGCCGGCGGACGAGGACGCGGCTTGGCCGCGATCGCGACAGGCACGGCGCCGGCGATCGGCGAGCCACCGCTGAGCCCCGCGGGAACGGCGCCGCGGCCCGCGGGACCTGCGAGCGCGGACGGCGCGCCCGCGGGCGTGGCGCCGCCTCCGTGGCGGAGCCGGCCGATCGCGAAGAAGCATCCGAACACCAACAGCAGCGCCACCGAAAGCATTGCCCACTGTCCTCTCAACGTCGCGTCCGGGCCGCCGATTCGCACCCCCAGCCACTGGTAGCGCAGGTTGTCGATCGCGTGGCGCATCGTGCTCATGAGGCCGGGCAGGGGATCGGTGTCGGGCTCGCCGCGTTCAAGCACGCGTCGGTTCGCAGGGGCGGCCTCTGGCTGCGAATCCGCAAGCGCGTGTACTTGCCGATCTCGCCTTCCTTGGACACGCGGATCTCGAGAACGACGCCGGCAGCGAGCGAACGCTGGAAGCGGGGGAAGCTCAGCGTGGCCAGTCCTGCGCTCGGTTTGGTCTTGCTCGAGGCCACCGCGATTCGGCTTTCGGCCTTCGTCTTGCACCCATGCCCGCTGCAGCGGATCGTGACTCGCGCCGCCAGCGGCACCTGCACGCTGAGCAGCTTGATCAACGCTCCGCGCCGGGTCAGCGAGCCGGCGACGCGCACGACGGGAAACGGCGCCATCAACACAGCGGGTCGTGCCCTGACCGAGACCGACTCCGTGGCGACTGCCGAGCGTCCAGCCCCGTCGGTGACGTCCAGTCGCACGACGTGAGCCCCGACGGTAGAGAAGGACGTCGTCAGCACAGGACTGCCGGCCGCGAAGGGAGCGCTCGGTGCGAGCGCCCAAGCGAAGCCGGTCATCGGGCTGGCCAGATCGGTGGAGCTCGATATGAGCGTGACGCTTTCCCCGACAACCGGAGCCGCGGGCACCCAGATGAACGAAGCGCTGGGCGCAGGCGGCACGGGCGGCGCCAGGACGGTGAAGGTCGCGGGCGTGCTCGTCCTCGTGTTGCCCGCCGCATCGCGCTGTGTCGCCTGCACGGTGTAGGTCGCGGGCGCGAGCGCCGCGAGCGTCGTGGACCAGCCGCCGTGGGACCTTTGCACGACAAGCGTCTGCAGTGGGGTCTGATTTACGGCGCTGCCCCCGAACAGCTGAAGTGAGATCGAGGACGAGTCGCCGCTTGCTTCGCCCGCCGCGCCCCCCACCATTACCGTGCCTGTGCCCGAGGAGCTCCCGGTGGCGGGTTGCGTCAGCGTGACCTGTGGTGGAGTCGTATCGATCGTGAAAGCGACTGGGCCGGCTTTGCCTTCGGCGCCTTCGTCTGCGCGAGCTTCGACTGTGTATTCACCGTCGGGGAGAGGGGAGGAGAGAGCGAACCAGTGCCCGTATGGCGGCCCGGTAAAGGTCGCGTTCAGTTTCTCAACCCCGCCTTCCGCGTTGTGGAGGTACACAGTGACCGGATAGGAACCTTCGACGTCGCTCGTAATCCCTTTGAACGTTGGCGTCGACTCGCGCAGCAGGGCGCCGTTCGGAAGGCCTTCAAACGCGAGTAGCGGGCCTCCTGCGGCTAGGGCCGACTCTGCGTGCCAGCCGGCGATGGCGAGGCACTGGAGGGCAGTTACGAGCAGGGCCGCCTGGAGCAGTCCGCGCGTCCGGCATCTCCGTCGTTCTCCGACCGATCCGGTCATCGGGACGGGCACGCGATCGGTTTCGCTCCGCCGGGGCTCAAGCACAGGTCGACGCGCTGGGGCAGCTTGCCTTTGCGGATCGTGTAACGCGTGTACTTGCCGATCTGGTTGGCGCTCCAGACACGCACTTCGAGCACCACGCCCCCTCGCAGCGCTCGCTCGAACTTGTGGAAGGCATAGGAGGCCGAGACCTGGCTGGCCGCCGTGACCGCAGTCCTGTGCTGAGACTTCACAGGACAGCCACGGTTGTGGCAGGTGACACTGATGAGGGCGCCGTTGGGCGCCTGCACCCTCAGCAGCTTGAGTCGGATGCCCGATCGAGTGCCGATGCTCGCGAGGCGCACTATCGGGAAGGGCCGCATCAGCGGGTATGTCGCTGGGATCACGGCGATCGTCTCGCTGGCAAGGCCTGACAGGCCATCGGCTGCCGCCACGTGCAGGCGAACGATGTGGTTGCCGACGCTCGAGAAGGTCGTCGTGTTGGTGGCGCCGCCCGGGCTGAAGCTGCCGAGGCCGGTGAGGTCCCAGGCGTAGCCGCTGATCGGGCTTGCGGGGTCCGAGGAAGTCGACAGAAGCGAAACCGCCTGGCCCACCTGTGGCGTGCTCGGAACCCAGGTGAAGGCCGCGGTGGGAGCCGCGCCAACGGCGGCCGGCGTCAGCGCGAAGGTCGAGGCTTGGCTGACCCCTGCGTTACCGGCCGCATCGCTCTGTTCGGCCTGAGTCGTGTACGTGCCCGCGGTCAGACCTTCGAAGTTGGTATGCCAGTGTCCACCTTCGTTGGCCACCACTCGCGTCTGCAGCGTCTGGCCGCCGATCGAGGGTCCGGAGGCCAGCCGCACGCTGATCGTCGAAGCATCCCCGGCTGCGGTGCCGGCGGTGCCTTCGACGAGCTGCGTTCCGCCGCCCGCGCTGCTTCCGTTGCTCGGGGAGGAAAGCGTGACGGTCGGCGAGACGGTGTCGACCGTGAACGTTGCTTCGGACTGGCTGATGCCCAGCTGTTCGGAGGGGCAATTTGCGATGTGGCCCGTGCCGCACTCCTCGGCGATCGCCGTGTACGTTGCGTCATTCAGCGGCCCAACGGGGCCTGCGGACCAGTTCGAACCGTTTGCCGTCACGATTAGTTCGCGAGGGGTGCCTTCGGCATGCGCCCCGGCGTAGAGCAGCAACCTCACCTCTCCGCCGGCGAGTGCAGCGCTGCCGCTGAAGCTCGGGGTCGCATTGTTCGTCTCGGCAGCGACCGGCGTCAACGTGACCGCCGGCCCGTTGGAACTGATCGTGAACGTCGAGGGCGGTGTGCTCAGCCCGCGGTTGCCCGCTTCATCAGCCTGTTCGGCCTGGGCGGTGTAGGTGCCGCTCGCGAGCGGAGCCAGCGATCCGACCGACCATTTGCCGTTTTTCGACACGACCGACGCCTTTCGTACAGGCGCGCCCGACACCGAAGCGCCGGCGTAGACCTTCAGCGTCACTCCAGGAAGGTCACCGTGCGCGGTCCCGGCAGAACCTTCCAAGACGGGCGACGGCGTGTGCTTTTCTTTGCTGCCGGGCACGAGGGAGACCGAGGGCGCGACCGTGTCGATCACGAAGGACGACGAGGTCGGGCTCTTCCCAGTGTTCCCGGCCTGATCGGATTGTTCGGCCTGGGCTGTATAGGTGCCATCGGCGAGGTGCGCGGCGAGCACCGACCACCCGGTCCCGCTGACGGGAGCAGTCAGCGTCTGGGCGACCGTTCCCGACGGGCTTGCGCCCTGGAAGATCCTCACGGTCACCGACGTGTTGTCGCCCACCGCCGTCCCGGCTGCGCCGCTCAACGTCGGGGTCGCGATGTTCGTCGGCGTCGGCACCGCGTTGAGCGTCACGGCGGGGCCTTGAGTCTTGACCGTGAAGGCGACTTCGTTGCTCCTGCCGTCGGGGTTGCCGAGCGAGCTTTCCTGGGTTGCCACGGCCGTGTAGCTGCCGCTTGGAAGCGACGGCTCATTGCTCGCGCTCCACGCGCCTCCGCCGCCGGACGTGGCGGTGACTTCTGGGTGACCGGCGCTGAATATGTGGACGATGACGGGCTTGGTGTCGCTCGCCGTCCCACTGAAAGATGGTTTGGGGTTGTTCGACAGGGCGGCTGGCTGGTTCAACACGACGGTCGGCGAGCTGGTGTCGATCCTGAACGTGACCGATCCGCTCTGGCCTGTTTCTCCTTCGGCGTTCGTCTGGGTCGCCTGAGCTGCGTATTCGCCGTCCTGCAGGTTCTGCGCCGGGCTGACCGACCATTCTTCGCCCACTGGGCTGAGGTTGATGATCACAGAGCCACCGCCCCCGACCCGTTGGATCTTGACCGTGACTTCGTCGAACGTGTCGTTGGTGTGCCCGCGCAGCTGAGGCGTCGGGTTGTTCGTCGGGCTCCCTTCGGGAACTTCGATCGTCAGCTGCGGCGGTCCGGCCAGGGCGGATGACACCGGGCCCAGCACCAAGCCCACCAGCGCGACCGCCAGCGCGAGCATAAGCCCTCCTGCGGTCCTGCTCATGAGGTGCTGCTTTTCAGCCATCGCGTCTTTCTCCGTCCATGACGGCGCGTCTCCCCAAACGCAAACCGTGCCCGTCTCCGCGTCGGGCCTGTCCGATCTCTCAGGAATGACCTTTTGCCGATTCCGCCGGAGGCCATGGTACAGGCGATCGTGCCCCCTGGCTAGCGGTTTGAGCGCTACGCCTGGAGGCGCGGGGTCTTTCCGCACGCGCCCGAGAGGATTCGAACCTCTGACCTTCGGTTCCGTAGACCGACGCTCTATCCAGCTGAGCTACGGGCGCAGAGCCGCCCAGTCTAGTCGGGCGGGCGTTCGCGCCGACTCGAACCCTGGAAACACCCGTTTAGCGTGCCCGATCCCTCGGGTATCTGCTTGGCAGTCGCACACGCGTGTGACCGTTCGGTTTGCGCCTCAGCCTCTCGGTAGGGATGTGCGGAGCCGGACCCCGGCCACGAGGAAAGGAGAGCCGATGCGCCATCGCCTGCTCGCAGTCGTCGCAGGAGCACTGCTCGCAGCAGTCGCCGCCACCGCCACCGCCACCGCTGCGCCGCTCCCGGTCGTCTACAACGGCATCGTCGGGTACGCACACGCGAGCCCGAGCGCGAGCCCGCCGGGCGCCAACGACTGGTCGTGCAGGCCGTCCGCGGCCCATCCCCGGCCGGTGATCCTCGTCCATGGCACGTTCGCCGACATGTCCGACAGCTGGCAGGCGCTGTCGCCGCTGCTGCGCAACAACGGCTACTGCGTGTACTCGCTCAACTACGGCTCCTACGCCGGCAGCGGACTGCTCGGCATCTATGCGACCGGCGACATCGCCGCCTCGGCCGAACAGCTCTCTGCGTTCGTCAACCGCGTGCTCGCCTCGACCGGCGCGAGCCAGGCCGATCTCGTCGGCCATTCCCAGGGCGGCATGATGCCGCGCTACTACCTGCGCTTCCTCGGCGGCGCGGCGAAGGTGCACACGCTCGTCGGCCTCGCCCCCTCCAACCACGGGACGACGCTCCAGGGCCTGTTCACGCTCGCGGGCTACTTCCCCGGCGCCGATGCCTTCCTCGGCGTCCTCTGCCGCGCCTGCTCGCAGCAGTCGGCGGGCTCGGCGTTCCTGCAGAAGCTCAACGCCGGCTCGGAGACCGCGCCCGGCGTCAGCTACACCGTCATCGAGTCGGCCAACGACGAGGTCGTCACGCCGTACACATCCGCCTTCCTCCGCGGGCCCGGCGTGAACAACATCCTGCTGCAGGCCCAGTGTCCGCTCGACCAGGGCGAGCATCTCTCGATGCCCTACGACCACATCGCCGATGGCGACGTGCTCAACGCGCTCGACCCCGCACATCCCGTCGCGCCCGCCTGCACCCCCGTGCTTCCGGTGGCCGGCGGATAGGCGAAGCCATAGATATCTAAAGCCGTTCACACACCGGCGCGGGCTTTCGCTCGACCGACCGCCTGACCGCCGGCCGCCGGACCGCTCTGTGTCGGCGCCCGGTCTAGCGCCCGGTGCCGACGCTTGCGCCGGCACCGCTGGCGCTGGCCCGCGGAGCGCGAGCCTCGGCGAAGCCCACCATCCGCCCGCTGCGCTCGTCGTACAGCTTCAGGCGCACCGCACGCATGCCGTCCATGAACGACAGCGTCGGCACCCCGTGGAAGATCGGGTTCTCGTCGTGCGCACGCTGCAGGTTGTAGTTGGGGATGCGCGCGTTGAGGTGGTGGACGTGGTGCAGACCGATGTTCCCCGAGAAGAACTGCAGGACCTTCGGCAGCTTCAGGTAGGAGCTGCCGCGCAGCGCGGCGTCGGCGTAGCTCCAGCCCCCCGATTCCTGCCAGTAGGCGTCCTCGAACTGGTGCTGAACGTAGAACAGCCAGATGCCCGCCGAACCCGCGAGCATCACCGTCGGCGCCTGCACGAGCAGGAAGTCCTCCCAGCCGATCAGCCAGCAGAACCCGCCGACGACCGCCGCGAGCGCGATGTTCGTGCCGATCACGCTGCGCTTCATGCGCGGGCGCGCGTCGCGCGAGACGATGCGTGGGCCGATCAGCAGCGAGACGATCGGCCCGATGCCGAACATCACCAGCGGGTTACGAAACAGGCGGTAGGCCAGGCGCGAGCGAGGCGACAGCGCCTGGTACTCGCTGACAGTCAGCGTGTGCACGTCGCCGCCGCCGCGACGGTCGAGGTCGCCGGAGGTCGCGTGGTGGATCGCGTGGTCGTGGCGCCAACGCAGGAACGGCGCGTACACGAACAGCCCGAGAACGGTCCCGAGCCACGCGTTGGCGCGCTTGGAGCGCATCAGCGAGCCGTGCGTGCAGTCGTGAAAGAGGATGAACGTGCGCACGAGAAAGCCCGCGGTCGGCACCGCGAGCGCGAGCACGAGCAGGTAGGAGACCTGCAGGGCTAGGTACATGACGACCGACAGGCCCAGGTACGGGACCACCGAAGTCGCCAGTTCACGCGCGGTGCGCCCCATGTGCGGCTGCGCATAGGGAGCGAGGTCCTCACGCCAGTACGGTCGCTCGGCGCGAGGCGCCGTCGTGGCCGCGAGAGCGGGGCTCGCCGATTGGCTGGCGCGCAGCTCATCGGGCCGACCGCCGGGGCGCTGTTCAGGAGGGCGTTGCAAAATCTTCTCTCTTTCCGATCCGGCGCGCCCTCGACGGCGATCTGGTCGCAGCGGGTTCTGGTGCGCAGGATGGCAGGTGCCGCGGTCGCCTGCAAGCTCCAACCAACGAACGTCCGGCGAGTCGCCACGCAGACTCGCTCGGCCGCGCGCTCATGCCGCTTTGTCGACGATCTCCCCGCGCTCGCGCATGCCGCGCGCGATGCGCCCGCCGAGCGCGCCGAGGAACATCCCGAAGATCGCGTCGATCACGATCAGCAGCGGTGGAAAGCTGCCCAGCGAGACCTTCGCGTGCGTGCCGGCGATCGCGTGCGCGACGAGGACCCCCAGGCCGAACAGAGCTCCGCCGACGAGACCGCGGTCGGCTCCGCCCCACCCGTCGCGGTGCTCGAAGCCCGCCACCACCCCACCCAGCCCGGCGATCACGGCGAGCGCCCAATAGACGCCCGCTGAGACGCCCAGCACGACTCCGACGACCGCGCCGAAGATCAGCGGCACGGCGCCGCCGAGCACGATTTGCACCGGCTGCGGCCGATCGCGGAACAACGTAACCCTGTGCATCGCACTCCTCCCTGTCTCCTCGGAGCCCCCTCCAGGCGCGACAGTACCAGGCCGGCCGCCCGCCGATGGCACAGTCCACTGTGCCAGCTCACGCCGTGCGACGCCGGCGACGGCGCCTCCGAGTCGCACCGCGCCGCGCCGGCCGCGCGGGCGCCACCAGCATCTACAGTCCGTCGATGCTCTACGTCGCGCTCGGCGTTCAGCTTCTGCTCGTCGCCGGAGCCTTCTGGCTGGAGACTCGCGCGAACAGGCCCGGAGGGGTTACAGACATGCGCGGCGCGCTCGTGTGGAGCGGAGCTTGGCTGGCGCTCGGGCTGCTGCCGACGGTCTGGTTCGGGCTGTTCGACAGCCCGCACAACGCCGGCTCCTATGCCGCCGTCTACCTGATCGAGCGTGCGCTCTCGCTCGACAACGTCTTCGTGTTCGCCGTGCTCATCGCGACCTTCGAGATCCCCGGCGCCGAACAAGATCGGCTCGTGTCCTTCGGCGCTCTCTCGGCCTTCGCCCTGCGCATCCCCGCGATCCTGCTCGGCGTCGCCGTGTTCGACGCCTCGCACGTCGTCGGCTAC
Source organism: uncultured Solirubrobacteraceae bacterium (assembly GCA_963706615.1). Taxonomy (GTDB): domain Bacteria; phylum Actinomycetota; class Thermoleophilia; order Solirubrobacterales; family Solirubrobacteraceae; genus Palsa-744. The sequence goes on from OY970163.1 coordinate 1,037,600, forward strand.
GTGCTCGGCGCGCTGCTGATCGTGCTCGCCTGGCACACCGCGCGCTCCGGCGGCGAGCACCCCGGCGGCCCGAGTCGCGTCGTGGCGATGCTGCAGAGACGCCTGCCGCTCAGCGCGCATGTCCCCCGCCGCTGGCTGGTCGTGCGCGACGGGCGCAGGCAGATCACGCCGCTGCTGCTGTGCTTGATCGCGATCGTCCTCGCCGACCTCACGTTCGCCGTCGACTCGATCCCCGCGGCGCTCGCCATCTCCAATGACGCCACGCTGCTGCTGACAGGCAACCTGCTCGCGCTGCTCGGCCTGCGCGCGCTGTTTGCGCTCGTCGCCATCGCTCGCCAGCGCCTGCTGTACATGGACCGGACGATCGCCGTGCTGCTCGCGCTCGTCGGCCTGAAGCTGCTGGGCGGCGGCGTGGTGCACGTCGGCCCGCTGGAAAGCCTCGCGGCCGTCGTGATCGTGCTCGGCACCGGCACCGCCGTGTCGCTGCGCTGCAGCGGGCCGGGCGACGGCGGGCAGATCGCCAAGCCGTCGTAGCCGCGCGCCTCGCCTACAGCAGGCCGACCTGGCGCAGGATCGAGACTCCACTCATGCACGACCAGGCCTCGTGCACGTACATGCGGCGGGTCGTGAACTCGATATCCGGCCACGACTCGAAGATCTGCGCGATGTGCGCGAGCGCCTGCTCGCCCCCGGCCCGCTCGCCGGCTGTGTGGTTCTCGAAGACCATGTCCGGCGCGTGCATCGAGCCGATCCGCGCCACATCGTGCGCGTTCCACGCGTCGTTGTACGCGTCGATCGTCTGCTGCAGTCCGTCGGCGGCGCTCATGCCCAGCTCATCGGCTCGTACCCGCTCGAGCGCGGCGCCGAGACGATCAGCACCTCGGCCGATCGCTCGGCGTCGTTGCGCACCGTGCGCTTGTGCTCCGGGTCCACGCGCGCGAACGTGCCCACCGGCGCCGTGTGGTCCTCGCCGTCGATCACCAGCGTCGGCTCCCCGGCGAGCACGAGGAACAGCTCCTCCTGGTCGCGATCGATCTCGTCGTGTTCGGGAATCTGCTCCCCCGATCCGATCTCCACGATGTTGATGCCGAACGACTGCAGCTCGAGCGTGCGGCGCACGAGCTGCCAATTGCCGATCGTCTCGCACTCTGCGCGGTGCGCGAGCCTGAAGCTCATCGCAACCTCCTCGGTTTGGACGCTGGGAGGGTGACCTTCAGTGGGTGCTCGCCGACGACCATACACACGCGGCGCGCACGGGCACCCTGTCGCGCCGCCCGGCGCGTTGCAGACGGATGCTTGTCACACACCGGTCGCGATCGTGCGAGGTAAGCTCGTCAGACCCGCACCGAGCTCGATCTGGAGGCGCGACTTGTCGCTCGAACACATTGATGTGCTGATCGTCGGAGCAGGGCTTTCCGGCATCGGCGCGGCCTGTCACCTGCAATCCGACAGCCCGCAGAAGTCCTACGCGATCCTCGAGGCGCGCGAGGCGATCGGCGGCACATGGGACCTCTTCAGATATCCGGGCATCCGCTCGGACTCGGACATGTACACGCTCGGCTATTCGTTTCGCCCGTGGGAGGAGTCCAGGTCGATCGCCGACGGGTCCTCGATCCTCAACTACGTGCGCCAGACCGCGTCAGACCATGACGTGGAGCGCCACATACGCTTCGGCCACCGCGTCGTGCGCGCCGAGTGGTCCTCCGCCGACGCCCGCTGGAGCGTGCAAGCGACACGCGAGGCCACCGGCGAGACCGTCCAGCTGACGTGCGGCTTTCTGTTCATGTGCACCGGCTACTACCGCTATGACGAGGGGCACACGCCGCAGTTTGCCGGCACCGACAGCTACCGCGGGCAGATCGTGCACCCGCAGCACTGGGGCAAGGAGCTCGACTACGCGGGCAAGCGCGTCGTCGTGATCGGCAGCGGCGCCACGGCCATTACGCTCGTCCCGGCGCTCGCCGAGAGCGCCGAGCACGTGACGATGCTGCAGCGCTCGCCCAGCTACGTCGTGTCGCTGCCCGGCGAAGACCCGATCGCCAAGCTGGTCAGGCGCGCGCTCCCCTCGAAAGCCGCGTATGCGGTCGTGCGCTGGAAGAACGTGCTCGTGACGATGCTCGTCTACCAACTCAGCCGCCGGCGGCCGAACTTCGTCAAGCGGCTCGTGCGGCGCGGGATCGCGCGCCAGCTTCCGCTCGACTACGACATCGACACGCACTTCAGCCCGAGCTATGACCCGTGGGATCAGCGCATGTGCCTGGTGCCCGACAACGATCTGTTCACCGCGCTGTCCTCCGGCCGCGCCTCGGTCGTCACCGACCACATCGACACGTTCACGCCGACCGGATTGCGACTGCGCTCCGGCCTGGAGCTCGAGGCAGACGTGGTCGTGACCGCGACCGGCTTGAACCTGCTCGCGCTCGGCGGCATGCAGATCGCCGTCGACGGCCGCGACATCGACATCCCGGAGACGATGAGCTACAAGGGCATGATGCTCAGCGGCGTGCCCAACCTGGCGCTGTCATTCGGCTACACGAACGCGTCGTGGACGCTCAAGTGCGATCTCACCTGCGGCTACGTCTGCCGGCTGCTCAACTACATGGACGAGCACGGCTACACGCATTGCACACCCACCAACGACGATCCGTCGCTGACCGAGGAGCCGTTCATCGACTTCTCCTCCGGCTACGTGCAGCGGTCGATCCACCTCTTTCCCAAACAGGGCTCGCGCGTCCCGTGGCGCGTGCACCAGAACTACGCCCGCGACATGCTCAGCCTGCGCCGCGGCGAGCTCGATGACGGCGAGCTGCGCTTCTCGCGCGGCGCCCCGGTCATGCAGCCGAGCGAGGCGCTGGCCGCGGCCGGCGCGTAGAGCTCACGATGCCGCGAATCGCACCGCTGCCCGAGTCCGAGTGGAGCGATGAGCTGCGCACGGTCCTCGGCACGACCCCGCGCGGCTTCGACGTGCGCCTCGGCGACAACAACATCTTTCCCACGCTCGCGCGCCACGAGCAGCTGTTTCGCGCGTGGCTGCCGTTCGGCGGCTTCCTGCTCGGTCGCGGCGTGCTCGCAGCACGTGAGCGCGAGCTGCTGATCCTGCGCACCGGCTTCAACTGCGCCTCGGACTACGAGTGGGGCCAGCATGCGCGCATCGCCGAGCAGCTCGGCATCGCTCGCGAGGAGATCATGCGCGTGGTCACAGGTCCCGACGCCCCCGACTGGGCGCCTGGCGATGCGACGCTGCTGCGCGCGGCCGATCAGCTGCACGAGCACTCCAAGATCTGCGACGAGACCTGGGCGGCCCTGGCCGAGAGCCACGACGAGCGCGCGCTGCTGGAGATCGCGATGCTCGTCGGCCACTACCACATGGTCGCTTTTGCGCTGAACTCCGCCGGCGTGGAGCTCGACGCCGGGCTCAACGGGTTGCCGTAGCCACTCAACCGACGACCGAAAAGCTCAGCGAGTGCGGCGCGGAGCGCAGGCCAGTGGCGTCGCGAGCTGTCAGCGAGACGTTGTCGCTGCCGAGCTTCAGGCTCTTGCCGTTGGGCAAGGGCCCGAATGGTTCAGTGCGCCGGATCCGCCGCTCGCGCCTCCAGCGTGCGCTTGGCGATTTCGGTCCCGCGCTGCATCGCATCGGCGGTGGAGCTAGCGAGCTCGTTTGGCAGCAGGTCGGCTGTCCAGACGAAGCGAGCGCGACCGTCGCTCTCTGGGAAGACCTGCGTGGAGCCGTTGTGGTGGGTGTACGGACCGTCGACGACCGACCATACGAGCCGGCGGGCGTCGTCGTCGAGGTCGACCAAGACCTCGCGCAGCTCGACACCGTTGCCGAAAGTCACGATCCGATCGCTCCCGTCCAGACGCGTGTCGACCACGAAGCCGGGGACGAGGCGCTCGTGAAGCGCGCCCCAGTCGCGCACCGCCTCCCAGACCTCCCCGGGGCTGGCGTCGATCAGGGTCTCCTTGCGGATGGAAGCCATCTGTTTGTCTCCTGTCTGGGGGGCTCGAGCGTTTGGTCGGTGGCCGGCGTTTGCAGGCGCGGCGCGCCAGGGCGGTGCCGCCGAGGGTCAGGATCGCGGGCCCTGGCACGCGAAGTCTTGGACATTCATGCGCACCTGAGAGACTCCGGCCATGCTGAGCGCCCGCGCACTGGTCAGCGCCGACGGCGTCGAGATCTTCGACGTCGCTTGTAGACACCGTCGCGGCCGTGGCCTCGCCGGCGAGCAGACCGGCGGTCACTGCATGGTCTTCGTCCGCCGCGGCCGTTTTGTGCGCAGCGCCGATGGCAGCGAGTCACTGCTAGACCCGACGACGGCATATTGCATGAACCCCGGCGAAGAGCAGCGCTATGACCATCCTGGGGACGGGGGCGACGACTGCACCTCGCTCACCCTTGACGCCGACCTTCTCTCATCGCTCTGGGGAGGGGATCCACGGCTGCCCACGCGGCCGCTGCACACCTCGGCGGAGATCGATCTCGAGCATCGGCTGCTGCTCAACGGCGCCCGATGCGGTGCTGATCGTCACCAGCTGATTGAGCGGGCGATCGACCTCGTCACGACGGCGCTCGAACGATCCGATGCAGGGCGCGTCGCATCCGGGCGTCCCCCGACCGCGCGTGCTCGTCGCGCGGTCGTCGACGGCGCACGCGAGATTCTCGCGGCGAACCCCGACAGCTCGCTGCCCGAGCTCGCGCGCTCGCTGGCGGTGTCCGCTCACCATCTCAGCCGCATCTTCGCAGCGGCGACCGGCTACACCATCTCGCGTCACCGCATGCGACTGCGCACGCGCGCCGCCCTGGAGCGCCTCGCCGGCGGCGAGAGCGACCTGGGCCGCCTCGCCGCGGATCTCGGCTTCGCCGATCAGAGCCATCTGTGCCGTGTGCTTCATACCGAGACGGGCAGCTCACCATCGGCGCTGCGAGAGATCCTCGCTGAGCCGCGCCCGTCTGGCCGCGCACGGCGCTCAGGCGACACCTACGGAGAGGGAGGGATTCGAACCCTCGAACGAGGTTGACCCCCGTTACGCGATTTCCAGTCGCGCCCGTTCAACCGCTCCGGCACCTCTCCAGCGCGCGGCCGCCGTGGCCCGGAGGGACCGGCGACCGCGATCCCGAACGTTGCGTCGGGTGGGCGGCAGGACGAAGGCTACGACACGAGCGCGCGGCCCGTTGCTAGGCTGCGCGCAATGGTCCTCGCGATCAGCAAAGCGCTCAGCACGGACATCGGCTTGATCGCCACGTTTGGCGGCATCGGCGTGATCGTCAACGGGATCGTCGTGTACATCGCGATTCAGATCCGCGGCGAGCGTCAGCAGAACCAGGAGTACCGCGAGCAGCTGTAGCGGCGGGCGCGGCCTGACGGCTGCCGCGTCCTAGACGATCCTGAGCTGCTGCATCTAGATGATGTAGACGGGCGTGCCGACGGGCGAGCGGCTGTACAGCGCGATCACGTCGGGGATGCGCATGCGCACGCAGCCGTGCGACGCGTCGTGGCCGATCGAGGAGTACTCGCTCGGGTCGATCCCGTGGATGCCGGCGCCGCCTTCGAAGGACATGAAGCGCGCCTTCAGCGGATCGCCGGGGCCGGGCGGGACGACCGTACCGGCGAGTGCGCCAGCCCAGGCTTTTTTGGGCACGTACCACGGCGGATCGACCTGCTCCCATTCGATGTGGTGCAGTCCGGCGGGCGTTTCCAGGCCTTCCATGCCGACGGCGATTTCGTAGGTGCTGGCCAGCTTCAGGTGGTCGTAGAAGCGCAGCCTGAAGGATGAGCGGTCGATGATGATGTACGCCGGGTACTGCGCCGCGAGCGCGGACGTGGTGACCTTCGGCTTGACGACGTGCGCCGGCACGGACACAGTGCGCGCCGTGCCGGTGGCCGCGATCGCGTGCACGACGCGACCGCCGAGCAGCCCGTTGTCGACCGTCATGCCGTTCTCGCCCGGGACCTCCGACAATCCGCCGGGGCCCGCTGTGACTGTGGCGTCGCGCGGCTGGCGATTGACGCTCGCGCGAACCTTGGCCGTCAGGCCGCTCACGGCGGCGTGCGAGTAGCTGACGACGAGCGGCACGTTGCGCCGGACGCTGCCGCCGAACAGGCCGCGGAAGGTGCGCGTGAAGACAGAGCCCTGGCGACTGGCGCTGACCGCCTGGGCGACCATGTTGGCGGCGTCCACCGTCACCCCGGCCTGACGCGCGCTCAGCGTCCACTCGTGCGAGCCCGAGCGGACGACCACCGGGCGGCTCAGCGGCGCGATCAGCTCACGCTGGATCTTCGTGCGCGCCGCGGCCTCGCTGAGCCCGCCGACGTTGACTGAGTCGATCGTCACGCCCTTGGCGATCTGGTTGCGGCGCGAGTGGTCGTAGAGGAGCATCGCGGCGACGAGCAGTACGAGCACGCCGACGACGAGCGCGATGGCGATCGGCAGGCGGCTGCGGCGCGCCGGCGGGGGCGCGGCCGGGGGTGGTGCCATCGTGGATGCGCTCATCTGCTCGTGGGTATGCTCCGCTGAGGAAAATCCAGGCCTTCAGGTATACCTCTTCGGCAGCCTCGCCGAGTCACCTTGCAAACGAACGCCCAGCTGACGGGGTGCGGCGGGCTGCTGCGGGCTTTGGATGTGCGCGACGCCGGGCGCGCGACGCGGGGAAAGAGCGAGGGCGCCGCGGGGCGCGCGGGCGAATCAGCCGGCGGCCTCCGCTGCCTCTTCGCGATGCGTCTCTTCGCGGGCGCGGCGGTACTCGTTGACGACGATGTCCGTCAGCTCCTCGACGGACGTCTCGGCCGTCGGCTTGTCGTAGGCGATCGCGCCGTCCTGGATCATGCTGACGCGGTCGCACGCCTGCAGGACGTGTACGTAGTTGTGCAGGATCATGATGATCGAGACCTTGCCCTCGTCCTTGAGGCGCGCGACGAGGTCGAGGATCATCGCCCCCTCTTTCGCGCCCATCGCCGCGAGCGGCTCGTCGAGCAGGATGATGTCGGCGTCGCCGTTGACCGTGCGCGCGACGGCGATCGCCTGGCGCTGGCCGCCGGACAGGCGCGCGACGGCGACGTCGATGCGCGGGATGTTGATGCCGATCTCGTCGAGCGCCTTGCGCGCTTCGCGCTTCATCTGGCGGTTCTTCAGCAGCGGGAACGGGCGCAGCACACGCTCGCGCCGCAGGAAGAGGTTGTGGTAGACGGACAGTTCGTCGATCAGCGCGAGGTCCTGATAGACGGTCTCGATGCCCTGCGCGCGCGCGTCGTCGACGCTTTTCGGGGCGTAGGGCTTTCCGTGCAGGAACATCTGACCGGCGTCGGGCTTCTGAAAGCCCGCGAGGATCTTGATCAGCGTCGACTTGCCCGCGCCGTTGTCGCCGAGCAGCCCGAGCACCTCGCCCCTCTTCAGGTGCAGGTTGACGTCGCGCAGCGCCGTGACTGGTCCGAAGCGCTTGGTGATGTGCTCGACGCGCAGCACGTCGTCGGGCGAGTTGTCCGGGGGGAGGACCTTCTCGATGGGTTCGCGGTCAGCCACTGCTGTACCCCCTGCGCCTGCGCTGCACGAAGACGTTGACGGTCATCGCGACGATGATCGCAAGGCCCGTGTAGAAGAGCAGGTAGTTGGCATTGACGCCCTGCAGGATCAGGCCGTCCTTGAGCACGCCGAGGAACAGCGCGCCGATCAGCGCGCCGACGACCGTCCCGGAGCCGCCCGTCAAGAGCGTGCCGCCGATCACGCCCGCGGCGACCGCGAGGAAGAGGATTTCGTTGGCGCCGGCCGGGTCCGGCTGCACGGTTGCGGCGCGCACGGCCTCGAAGATCCCGACGAGCCCCGCGGTCAGCGCGCAGAGCACGTAGTTGCGGATCATCACGGCCTTGACGCTGACGCCTGCCTCGCCCGCGCCGAGCTTGTTCGAGCCGATCGCGACCGTGTAAAGCCCCCAGCGCGTGAACGTCAGCACGATCTGCAGGATGACGACGATGATCACCGCCCAGATGATCTCCGAGTACACGCCCGCGCCGAAGACTTTCGCGAACGTGCCGAGATGGCGAACCTGTTCGGGCAGCGTGACGGTGTGTCCGTTGACGACGTGCGTGACGTTCTCGGTCGTCGTATGCGCCGCCGCCCCGGGCGTCGCAACGGGCGTTCCGTGCGAGACGATCAGCGCAAGACCCTCGAAGCAAAACAGCGTCGCGAGCGTCGTCACGAACGAGTTGATTTCCACGACGGCGACGAAGAAGCCGTTGATCGCGCCGACGGCCATGCAGACGAGCAGCGCGACGATCACCGCCGGCACCAGGCCGAGGCCGACGGAGGCGTTGAGCTTGTAGAAGAGGATCGGCGCGAACAGGTACATCGCGCCGATCGACAGGTCGATCTCGCCGAGGATCATCACGAACACCTCGCCCGCCGCGAGGATCGCGAACGGCGCGAAGTACGGCAGCAGCGTCTTGAAGTTGTTGCCCGTGAAGAAGCTGTTGGTGTTCGCGGCGAAGTAGATCGCCGTGACGAGCGTCACGACGATGATGCTTCCCTCGCGCAGCGAGAGAACCCGCTCGAGCGCCTGGCGGCCGGCGGAGGCCCGGCGCGCCTGCGCCGGGTCCGCCGCTTTGGCCGGTGGCGTCTGAGCGGCCGATCCTCCCGCCACGCTCGCCATCAGATCGCCTCTCCCCGAGTCCGTCGACGCCTAGGCGATGACCTTGGCTTCGGTCGCGGTTCCCTCGTAGCGACTCTTGGACTTCAGGTATGGCTGGACGGTTTCCTTGCTGAGGAACTTCAGGCCGGTGTCCGTTTCGGCGAGTCCCGTCAGCGTGCCCGAGACCTTGTACATGAACAGCTGCAGCACGGGCAGAAAGCCCTGCAGGTAGGGCTGCTGGTCGATCGTGAATTCGATGTCGCCTTCGGAGAGCAGCTTCTGCGTCTGTTCGGTCAGGTCGAAGCCGCCCGCCTTCACCTTGCCGCCGAGGCTGTACTTCTGCATGATTTTCGCGAGGCTTTCCGTCGAGCCGCCGTCGACCGCGTACATGCCCTTCGTGTTTTTGTGACCGACCCAGTAGGCGTCGATCGTCGAGAGCTCGCCAGGCACCGCCGCACCGGTCGCGACCGTGTGCAGCGTGATCGGCTTGCCCGAGGCCTTGACGGCCTTTTCGGCGCCTTCGATGCGCGGCTGCAGGTTGGCCGAGCCGGGCGTCGCGATGAACAGCGCGACTTCGCCCGAGCCGACGTCGGAGACGATCCGTTCGCCCATCTTTTCGCCGGCCTTTTTCAGGTCCTGGCCGATGTACGCCAAGCGCGCGTTGCCGGGCGCGTCGGCGTTGTAGGCGACGACCGGGATGCCCGCCTTGATCGCCGCTTCGACAGGCGCGTTGAATGCGTGCAGGTCGATCAGCGCCACCGCGATGCCGTCGGCGCCCCCCGTCACGGCACTGTTGATCGCGTTGACCATCTGGTTGACGTTGGAGCTTTCCGAGCCCGTCCACTGGTAGGAGCAGCCGAGCAGCTTCGACGCGTCCGCCGCGCCGTACTGCGTCGGCGTGAAGAACGGGTTGGTCGTCACGTGGTTGACGAACACGAACTTGTAGCTCTTGCCCTTGCCGAACACGCTCGACGATCCTCCGCTGCCGCCGCTGGATGCGCTCGACCCGCAGGCGGCGAGCAGCGTGCTCACCGAGCCGACGCCGACGCCGCTGATCGCCGTGCGGCGAAGGAACGCGCGTCTGTCGAATCCCGGGCGGTCGATCACCGCTGAGTCGGCACCATCGAGATGCTCCACGGCATCGTGGTCCTGGTCGGTCTGTGGCATTTCACTCTCCTCTGATCGAGGGCCGCGCCTGCGTCGGCGCTGAGCCCACCCCATTGCTCCTGGCGAATCTACTCCTTCAGTCAAGCACTTTCCTTGCGCTCTTCTGGACGCGCGCGAAATCCCCTTTCCGGCATCGAGCGCGGCTGGGTAATACCCTCGCAAGATGGCCGCAGGCTCCGCCGATCAGCCCGCGCCCGAGCGGGCGCAAGAGGAGCACTACGGGATCCTCGCGGTGGCGCGCATGCGCAAAGACGACGGTCGCTCGCTGATCCTCTACAGGCGCGCCGACGGCGCCGACGAGGACGGCGACACGCCGAGGGCGGCGCCCGCCGCGGCGACAGCTGGCGACGGCGAGCCGACGTGAGCGAGCAGCGCTTCAACGAGCTGCGCGGAGAGCAGGTCGTCTACGCGATCGACCGACAGGACCGCACGTTCCTCCCCGCGCGCGAGCTGTGTCCGCTGGACCCCACGCGCCCCGGCGGGCCGCCCACGGAGATCCCATTCCCGGCGTTCGAGATCGCCGTGTTCGACAACCGCTTCCCGTCGTTTGAGTCCCCCGGCGGCGCGGCGGAGGTCGTCGTGTACACCGACCGCCACGACGGCTCTTTCGCCACGTTGAGCGCAGCACGCGCCGAGGCGCTGATGTGGGTGTGGCGCCATCGCTACGAAGAGCTCGGCGCCCGCCCGGACGTCGACTACGTGATGATCTTCGAGAACCGCGGCGTCGAGGTCGGCGTCACGCTGCACCACCCGCACGGGCAGATCTACGGCTATCCGTTCCTGCCGCCGGTTGCGGCGCTCGAGCTCGCCGCCGACGAGCGCCTCGGCGGCTGCGCGCCGTGCGCGCTGCTCGCGCGCGAGCTCGAGCAGAAGGCGCGCGTGCTGATCGAGACCGACGGCGTCGTCGCCTACGTCCCGCACGCGGCGCGCTGGGCATACGAAGCGCACGTCGCGACGCGCGAGCACCGCGCGAGCCTGCTCGAGTGCGAGCCGGCCGAGCTGCGCGAGCTCGCGCACACGCTGCAGACGCTCGTGCGCGGCTACGACGCGCTGTTCGATCGCCCCTTCCCGTACGTGATGGCGGTCCATCAGGCGCCGACCGACCGCCCGGCCGACGAGCGCGCGGCGCGCGGGCACCTGCACGTCGAGTTCTACCCGCCGCTGCGCACCGCCGAGAAGCTCAAGTTCCTCGCCGGATCCGAGCAGGGCGCCGGCACGTTCATCTCCGACACGCTGCCGGAGGACTCGGCCGCCACGCTGCGCGAGGCGATCGCCCGTGCCGCCTGAGCGCGCCGCGGCGTTCGCCCCCGGCCGCGTCAACCTGATCGGCGAGCACACCGATTACAACGGCGGTCTCGCGCTGCCATTCGCGATCTCCCAGGGCGTCGTCGTGCGCGCGCAGGCGAGCGCGGAGCAGCTCGTGCGCGCACATGCCGTCGATTTGGATGAGGATGATTCGTTCGCACTGGAAGACCGTGCGCGTGTGGACGGCTGGCGCGCGTTCGTGCGCGGCGCCGTCGCGGAGCTGAGCGACGCGGGCACGGCGCCACCCGGCGCGCGCGTGGAGATCGGCGGCGACTTGCCGCGCGGAGCGGGCCTGTCGTCGTCGGCCGCTCTGGAGGTCTCGCTGTGCCTCGCGCTGCTCGCGCTCGCGGGCGAGCGCGTAGAGCCGCTGGAGCTGGACACGCTGGGACTCGACGCGCTGGAGCTCGACGGGGCAGCCATCGAGACGGGCGACGGGAGCGTCGCTTCGCGGCGGTTGCAGATCGCGCAGCTGTGCGCGCGCGTGGAGAACGATTGGGTCGGCGCGCAGACCGGGCTGCTCGACCAGCTCGCGTCGCTGTTCGGCCAGTCAGAAAGCGCGCTGCGCATCGACTTCGCCACGCTCGAGATCGAGCCAGCGCCGCTGCGCCTCGGCGAGTGGCGCTTGGTCGTGCTCGACTCCGGCGAGCGCCACAGCCACGCCGGCAGCGGCTACAACGAGCGCCGCGACGAGTGCGCCCGCGCGGCCGAGCTGCTCGGCGTGTCCTGGCTGAGTCAGGCGCGCGCCGACGCCGTGGAGCAGCTGCCCGAGCCGCTGCGCCGGCGGGCGCGACACGTGCTCTCGGAGAACGGCCGTGTGCTGGCTACGGTGCAGGCGCTGCGCGACGGCGACATGCCGGCGCTCGGACGCCTGCTCGACGCCTCGCACGCGAGCCTGCGCGACGACTTTCAGATCTCCACGCCCGCCGTCGAGGCGACCGTCGCGCGGCTGCGTGACGCGGACGCCGCCGGTGCGCGCATCATGGGCGGCGGCTTCGGTGGCTGCGTGCTCGGCCTGTTCGCTCCCCAAGCCCGACCGCCCGAGGAGGCGATCGAGGTGCGGCCCGGTCCCGGCGCTCACCTGCTTGAGGACGCGGACGACTAGCGACACCGAAGGCCGAGCGCCGCCCGCGCACAACCGCCAGCTGCAGACGCTTTACAGCCGCGCGGCGAGGAGCGCGCAGGCGGTCACGACGAGTGCCAGCGACAGCGCCGCGAGCGCACCGTCGAGCGGCGCGAGCAGGCGCGCCAGCGAGAGCTGTTCGGTGCGCCCGTCACCCAGCGTGCGCACGCCCTTGACTGAGCTCGTGCGCCGGCGCAGCTCGCGCGCGGGTGAGCTGAGCCGGCGCTGGGCGACGCTCAGCGCCGTGCAGGCGAGCGCGATCAGCACGCCCGGCAGGCCGATCTTCAGCGAGTTGACGAAGTAGCCGGTGAACGCCGGGAACGCTCCCCAGCCGATCGCGAACCACAGGTCGCTGTGCAGGCGCCCGCCCGCCCACTCGAGGTTGTACGCCGGCAGGAACAGGCCGCCGACGACCACCAGCGGCACGAGCAGCGCAGAAACCGTGATCGCGCCGGCGACGCCGATCGCAACGGCGCCGAGCAGGCTCACGACGGCGAGCGCGATCAGCGTGCGCGAGCTCAGGCCGGTCGCGAGCGGGCGGTCGTGCAGCTCGTCGAGCGCGTGCGCGGCCACGCCGACGGCCAGCGCGAACGCCGCCAGGCCCCACAGCAGCCGGTCGGCGTACACGTGCGGCGCGACCGCCGCGCCGATCGCGAAGTAGCTGAGATGCCACGCCGTGTACGGCGGGTGCAGCAGCGTCAACAGCTCCCCCGCGCGCCCGCCGCCGAGCGCGTAGAACGCAGGGCGCTCAGGCGCTGCGCGCATCGTCCGTCTCAGCCGCCTTCGTGGCCGACATGACGATCCCCCCCCCGAGGCTCATGCGGCGCACGCGCGCATCGCGCAGGCCGGCGTCGCGCCAGTAGCCGACGATCCGCTCGACCGGGTGGCGTGCGTAGTAGCCGCGGATGCTCGGCCCGAGAAAGCGCCCGACCTCGGCCCATTCGCGTGAGGCCAGGCGCCCGAGCACGGGCAGCCCGACCGCCGTGTACAGCCGCCATGCGGCGCGCGCGGCCGGCAGCGGTGGGACGCCGAACTCCAGCGACGCGACGCGCCCGCCCGGCTTGACCACGCGCGCCAGCTCGCGCAGCGTCGCCGGCGGATCGTCGACGTAGCGCAGGAGGTAGGTGAACGTCAGCGCGTCGAAGCTCGCGTCGGCGAACGGCAGGCGCTCGGCCTGCCCTTCGATCAGCTCCACGCGATCGTCGCCCGCGAAGCGCGCTCGCGCCCCGGCGAGCATCTCCGCGCTCTGGTCGATTCCCACGACAGCGCAGTCGGGACAGTGCGAGAGCAGCTGCGCGGCAACCATCCCCGTGCCCGTCGCCACATCGAGCACGCGCATCCCCGGCGTCGGCGCCGCGGCGTCGACGAGCGCGCGCCGCCAGCGCGGGTCCTGGCCGAAGCTCAGCGCCGCCGAGAGCAAGTCGTAGCGGCGCGGCAGCCCGCGGAACAGCTCCAGCGCCTCGCGCTTACGCGAAGATCGCTGGCCGCCCGACGCAGCGCCGGCCGCGCCGGTTGGTGGGTTCGCGCTCATCTTGTCGCCGATCTGACAGGCTAACCGGCGTCCGCCTCGGGCACCCCAGTCGCACAACGCGCGAAACGAGCACTGATCATCGACTCCCAAGCAACCACAGGCCGACCGTACGTCGCTCTCGTGACAGGCGCCGGGAGCGGAATCGGCGAAGCGACCGTGCGGCGGCTCGCGCGCGAGCCCGGCTGCTCGATCGTGCTCGTCGCCCGGCGCGAGGAGCGCCTGCGGGCGCTCGCCGCCGAGCTCGGCGAGGATCGCGCGAGCGTGCTCGCCGTCGACCTGCTCGACGAGGACGCGCCCGAGCGCATCCGCGGGACCGTGCTCGAACGCTACGGCCGCATCGACCTGCTCGTCAACAACGCCGGCGCCGCCTGGCGCGCGCGCTTCGCCGACGGCGGCTACGAGAACGTGCGGCGCACGATGGAGATCAACTTCGATGCCCAAGTTCGCCTGACCGAGGCGCTGCTGCCCCTGCTGCGCGAATCGGCGCCGAGCGCGATCGTCAACGTCTCCTCGACCGCCGGCCGCGTGGCGCGCGCCGGATCGGGCGCCTACAGCGCATCGAAGTTCGCGCTCGCCGGCTGGTCGGACGCGCTGTGGGCCGAGGAGCGCGACCACGGCGTGCACGTCGGCCTGGTGCTGCCCGGCTTCATCGCCACCGAGGGCTTTCCGCAATCAGAGCTCACCGACAAGCCGTGGACGCGCTGGATCGTCTCCACGCCAGATCGCGCCGCCGAGGCGATCTTCCAAGCGGGCGTCGGACGCGCTCCCGAGCGCTACGTCCCGCGCCCCTACGGCATCGCCGCCGCGCTGCGCGTGCTCGCCCCCTCGCTCGTGCGCCGCGTGCTCGGCGGCGGCGCGGCGTCGGTCATGACGACGACCACCGGCGCCGACCTGGCCGAGCGCCAGAACGGCTCCACGCCCGCGAGCTAGGCTGGGGCGATCGCCACCCGCGCCCTGCTAGCCGGCGCCACCGGCTTCGTCGGCGGGCGCCTCGCCGAGTCGCTGATCGGCACCGGAGCCTCCGTCCGCTGCCTCGTACGCGACCCCGCGAGAGCGGGCCGGCTGCAACGCCTGGGCTGTGAGATCCGCCGCGCGGACGTAACCGACGAGGCGAGCCTGCGCGGCGCCGGCGAGCAGATCGACGTCGCCTACTTCCTCGTGCACGCGATGGCCGGCGGGACCGGCTTTGCCGAGCGCGAGCAGCGCGGCGCGCGCAACTTCGCGCGCATGGCCAAGCGCGAGGGCGTCGCGCGCGTCGTGTACCTCGGCGGCCTCGGCGACGAGACGGCCTCCAAGCACCTGCACAGCCGCCACGAGACGGCGCTCACGCTCGCCGCCGAGGGGCCGCCGCTGACGTACTTCCGCGCCGCGATGATCGTCGGCGCGCGCAGCGAGTCCTACCGCACGATTCGCCACCTCGTCAAACGGCTGCCCGTGATGATCGCCCCGTCGTGGCTGCGCAAGGCCACGCAGCCGATCGGCATCGACGACGTCGTCGAGTACCTGCGCCGCGCCCCCGACGTGCCCGAGTCGGCCGCGCGCGAGGTGCAGATCGGCGGCCCCGACGTGCTCTCCTACGCCGACATGCTCGACCGCATGGCGATCGCCACCGGCGCGCGTCCTCGCCCGAAGCTGCCCGTGCCGTTCATCACACCATCGCTGTCCGCGCTGTGGCTCGGCCTCGTCACGCCCGTCGACACGAACGTCGCGCGGCCGCTCGTCGAAGGCCTGACGACCGAGACCGTCGTCACCGACCCCGGCGGCGCCGCGGCCTTCGCGATCTCCCCCGCTCCGTTCGACGAGACGCTGCGCCGGGCGCTGCAGGAAGAGCGCCGTATGCTGCACGACACGGGCGGGTAGGCTGGCCGCGGGCGCTCCCCGGCGAGCGCAAAGCTAGATCAGGAGGCGGCGATGATCATCACGACCATGAACGACCTGCCCGGCTATGAGATCGACGAGGTGCTCGGCGAGGTCTTCGGTCTGACCGTGCGCGCGCGCAACGTCGGCGCGCAGCTCGGCGCGTCGTTGAAGTCGCTCGTCGGCGGCGAGCTCAAGGGCATGACGAAGATGCTCGCCGAAGGCCGCATCCACGCCCAGCAGCGCCTCGAAGAGGAGGCTGGCGCGAAGGGCGCCGACGCCGTCGTCGCCTTCCGCTTCGACACCTCCGAGCTGGGCACCACCTGGACTGAGATCTGCGCCTACGGCACAGCCGTGCGCGCGACCAAGCGATAGCCGACCGGCCGCCAGGCGCGCAGCGCGCACGCGGCGCTCTGCGACAATCGGCCGCGATGCGTCGGACGCTACTCCCACTCGCGCTCGTCCTCGTCGGCGCGCTGATCGCGTCCTGCGGCAAGGGCGCGATCAGCGGTTCGAGTTCGAGTACCACCGCCCCCGCGGCGCGCGTGCCGTCGTCGTCGGGCAAGGCGTCGCCGCCGAGCGCGCCGACGCCGGGGCCGCCGGCAGCCTCGGCGCCCGACAAGCAACAGGCGCTCGCCTTCGCGCACGCCGTCAACCTGACCCCCGCCGACGTCCCGGGCTTCACGACGAGCGATAAACGCAACAGCGGCTCCAAGGGCGAACGGCGCCTGGAAAAGCAGATGCTCAGCTGCGCCGGAATCGGCGCAACGGCCAAAGCGGTGCTCGAAGAAGGCTCCAAGGAGTTTCGCCTCAAACGCCAGATTCTCGACCTCAGCGTCAGCTCGGAAGTCGCCGTTCAGTCCAGCGCGGCGCAGGCGCTGAAAGGCCTCTCGGCGATTCGCAGCGCGCACGTGCGCGGCTGCTTCACGCGCTACCTCCAGCAGATCTTCAAGGGCGAGCAGACCACGGGCGCGACGGCCGGCCCCGTGACGATCCAGTCCGGCACACCGCCCGCGCCGGGCATGAGCGGGAGCTTCGGCTGGCGCGTGACGGCGACGTTCCTGGTGCGCACGATCAAGGTCCCGATCTATCTCGACTTCCTCGGCTTCGTCGACGGACCGAGCGAGGTCACGCTGCTCAGCTCGGGACTGCTGCGGCCCTTCCCGGCCGCCGTTCAGCAGCAGCTGTTCTCGCTGCTGCTCTCGCGCGCGCGGACTCACCAGCCATGAACAGGAGCGCAGCGTGAGCGACACCTGGGACGCCGTCGACCGCTACGTCGAGGGACAGCTGATCGCCGCCGACCCTGCGCTCGACGCCACGATCGCCGCAAGCGCCGACGCGGGACTGCCGCCGATCGCCGTCACGCCCAGCCAGGGCAAGCTGCTGCACCTGCTCGCGCGCTCGATCGGCGCGCGCCGGATCCTCGAGATCGGCACGCTCGGCGGCTACAGCACGATCTGGCTGGCGCGCGCGCTGGCGCCGGGCGGGCGCCTAGTCACGCTCGAGGCCAATCCCGGCTACGCCGCCGTCGCCGCGGCGAACATCGAGCGCGCGGGCCTCGCGACGGACGTCGACGTGCGCGCCGGCAAGGCGCTCGACTCGCTGCCGCAGCTCGCCGACGAACATCCCGAGCCGTTCGACTTCGCCTTCATCGACGCCGACAAGCTGCACACGCCCGACTACTTCCAGTGGGCACTGCGCATGTCGCGCCCCGGCAGCCTGATCGTCGCCGACAACGTGATCCGCGACGGCGCGGTCGTGGATCCCGACCACGCCGAGGACCCCGCCGTGCTCGGCTCGCGCCGCCTGCACGAGCTGCTCGGCGACGAGCGCTCGCAGATCGGCCGGCGCGTCAGCGCCACGACGATTCAGACCGTCGGCGCGAAGGGCTATGACGGCTTCACGCTCGCGCTCGTCCTCGGCGACGGCGACGGCGACGGCGACAGCGACAGGTAGCGCAGCACGTCCTCGGCATCGGCGCGCAGCGCCGATGCGTCCGCACGCGCGATCGGCTCGAACGGTTCGAGCACGACCTTCCTCGCGGCGATCTTCCAGCGCGCGGCGGCGCGCCCGCGGACGAGCGCGAAAGGCCGGAAGAGTCCGTTGACAGTGACCAGCGACCTGTTCGCACCGACGATCTCCTCGCGCGAGCACCAGCCGAGCAGCAGCGGGTCAAACGCGCCGAGCAGCCTCGGCGGCGCGGGCTCGGGAGCCTTTCGCGCGCGTCGCTTGAGCTCGACGAGGCCGTCGGCACGCTCGCGCAGCTCGGAGGCGATCGCGCCCAGGCCCGCGCGCGCGTCGCGCAAGGGTAGGCCCGACCACCGCGCCAGGTCGCGGTCGCCGACGGGCGCGTGGCCGGCCAGATAGCGCCGCGCGAGCTCGGCCAGCGCCTCGTCGCGATCGACCTTCCGCGGCACGCCCAGCCAATCTGGGACGAGCGCATAGGCCTGCTCTGAGCCGGACATCGGGCCGCGCACGGTCAGGCCGCGCAGCGCGGCGAGCATCAGCACGTGCACGAGCGCCTGACCCTCCGTGCGCACGCCCGCTGCGGCGATGCGCTCGCGCAGCTGCGCGCGCGTCAGCGGCCCGTCGGCGGCGAGCGCGCGCTCGATCGCGCGGACGCCGCGCTCGGCGGCGCGCGGCGCGACGCCCTCCTGCGCCAAGCGCCGCGCGTTGCCCGTCAGCAGCGGCGGCGTCGTCAGCGCGTGCAGCCACGGGTAGTCCTCGCTGCACACGAGGTGCAGCGTGCCGCGGTTCAGCCAAGTGATCAGAAGCGAGCGCTCGTCGCTGAGCGCCGCGTCGACGTCCGCCGCGCTGAGCCCTGTGCTGCGCGCGCGGATCGCCAAGCGCGCGCCGCGCGGGTCCTGACCCTGCACCGCGAGCAGGCGGCGGGCGACGGCCACGGGATCGCGCGCGGGCTCGCCCGCGAGCAACTGCGAGCCGAGACGCTCGCTTACGATCGTGTCGACGCTCAGGGCGAAACGCCTCGAATGAATCGCGCCCGGCTGCGCTGGCGCTCGTAGCCGACCGCGATCCAGAAATCGAGCGCGCCCGGGTCGTCCTCGGCGACGATCGCCGTCAACCGCTCGGCATCTCGTTCGCGCAGCCTACGCTCGCCGGCGCGCACCAGTTCGGTCGCGAGACCTTGGCGGCGCCGGTCCGGGTGAACGGCGAGCCGGTAGAAGCTGCCGCGCCAGCCGTCCCACGCCGCGATCAGCGAGCCGACGAGTTGACCATCGGCCTCGGCGACGATCAGGGCTTCGGGGTCAGCCGCGAGCAGGGTGCTCACGCCGTCTCGATGGGTCCCCGTCGTCGCGTGCGCGCCCGCCGCGTGCCACAACGACAGCACGGCGTCGATGTCCTCGTGCGTGGCTGCGCGGATCTTTGCATCGGGCAAGCTTCCAGAAATACCACCAGCGGCGGACCGGCGGCCGGCTGCCGGGGGACCCGGCGCCGCGCTCGCTAAGCCGCGAGGCGCTGCAGCACCTCGTCGGCGTCGGTCCCGTGGGCGCGCAGCGCGCGCTCGAACACGGTCCCGTACACCTGCATCACGGCCATCAGCACGTCGAGCGTGGCGATGCCGGCCGCCTCGCGGTCGGTCGCCAGGCGCGCTGCGCGCTCAGAGACAAGCGCGATCACGTCGCTGTGCTCCGGGTTGACGGCGTCGGCGAATCGCTCGCCGTCGACCTCCTCACGGCCGGCGAGCAGCGAGTCCTCGCTGACGCCGAGCGCCTGCAGCGCGGCGCCGACTTCGCCGTGCAGGCGCAGGATGCGCAGCCAGCGCTCGGCCTCGTCCTCGGGCGTGCGCGCGAAGGGGATCGCGGTGGCGGCGATGCCGAGGACCATCGCCGCGGCGGGGGCCAGTTTCGGCGCAGAACTCATCGCGACACCTAGGAGCCCACCGCGGTCAGCGCCGCCGTGCGGACGACGTTGTCGCGTTGCAGCGAGGCGACCGGCCGCCCGTCGGCGAAGCTCAGCGCGAGCAGCGCGCTGTCGCGCCGGTCGAGCTCGGTGCGGGCTGCGTCGAGGACGTTCGCGGCGTCCGCGGCTGTCACGCCGGACGCGAGCAGGAAGCGCTCGGCGCGTCCGCTGGCGATCGTCGCCCCGTCGAGCTCGAGCAGCTCATCGGCGATCCGTGGAGCCTCGGCGCCGCCCTCGACGCGCAGCAGGCACGCGGCCATGTCGTCGGGGCGGGCGTCGGTGCGCGCGACGATGCTGTCGAGCAGTGCCGGGGCGGTCGCGTCGCGGCCTAGGTCCGCGAGCGCGACGGCCAGCCGCTCGGAGCCGAACAGGTCCTCGCCGACGCGCGCCTCGGTGACGCCGTCGGTGTGGAAGCACAGCCGCGCAGCGCCGGGGACAGCGATCGTCGTCTCGCGCGTTCCCGTGCGCATCCCCGCACCGATCGGCGGGGCCGAGCAGGCAGTCGTCAGCGCGATCGCCGCCCCGGCGGGCTCGCCGTCGGGCCCGGCGTCGGCGGCCCGGCCGAGCACGACCGGCGGCGGGTGTCCGGCGCTGGAGTAGGTGAGCGTGCGCTCGCGCGGGTGATAGACGGCGGCGACGACCGTCGCGAAGGAGCCCGCGAGCTGGCGCTCGAGCACGCTGCCGGCGGTCTGCAGCGCCATGCGCGGGGACAGACCGGCCTCGAGGTAGGCGCGCACGGTGAAGCGGACGAGCGCGGTGTGCGGCAGCGCCTCGCGCCCGTGCCCGGAGACGTCGCCGACGATCACCGCGAGGCGCCCGTCGTCGAGTCCGAACACGTCGTAGAAATCGCCGCCCGCGCCGGGGCCGTCGGCGGGACGGTAGGCGACGGAGGTGCCGACCGGACCGAGCCGCGCGGGCGGCACGGGCAGCAGAGCGGCCTGCAGCAGCCCGACGTCCTCGAGCAGCTGTCCGCGCTGGCGCACGAGCCGGCGCGTGCGAACGCCGGACAGCCGCGAGCGCACGGCGAGCGCGAGCGCGAGCGCGACCAGCGCAGCGATCAGGACGAGCACCGGGGTCGGCACGACGCCGACGATGCGCGTGATCGTTTTCACGAGGGCCGGCTGCGTGGCCGATTCGGGGGCGCGCTTGACCGCTGCATGCAGCGGCGCGCTCGGCTTCGGCGCGGCGGCGCGCGCGGGGACGAGCGGCGCGGCGGGGAGAGCGGAGACGACCGCAGGGACGCCGCCGGCGGCGCGAGGCGCCCTGCGGCGGCGTGTGCCGGACGCCGAGCGCTGTGCTCTCACGCCGGTCACCAAGCTGGGTGCGGCGGAGGCGATCGAGGCTGACCCGGTTCCCCCGACGGGAGTGGGCGCGGGCGTAACGAACGCCGCGGCCTGCGCCGTCGGCTGTCCGGCCGGAGAGGGTTCAGGCGAGGTTCCGGCGACGGTCTTGCCCTTGGACTTCCCCGGATCCGACGTCACGACGGGCGGCGGGGGCGTCGTGGTTTTTTCGCCTTTTTCTTTCTTTTCTTTCTTTTCTTTGTTCGTTTCTTTGACTTTTTCTTTCTTTTTTTCTTTGCCTTTTTCTTTTTTCGCTTTACGCGCCAGCGCTTCGACGTTCTTCGCTTCTTCGCCGGAGACGCCTGCCGCCTGGTTGCCCTGCGTGCTCGTCGTCGCGCCTTCCTCGTGACGGCGCGCGCGTACAGCTGGCGCTTCGCGGTCGAGCTTGCGCGGTGTCGGCGCACCGGATCCCACCGCTGGGAGGGGCTGCGAGCCCGGCGGCGGGCTTATCGCACGGACGTGCTTGCCGTGGCCCTGGCCGGGAGCTTCGGTGGGGACCGCCGGAGGCGGTGGGAGCACTGGAGCCGGCACGGCGCGTTCGGCCTGCGCGGCGCGTTCGGCGCGTCTGTCGTGCGGCGCAGCGGTCGCTTCGCCGGCGGCGGTCGTGTTGGAGGCCGTGGGGACGCTTTTTGCGGCCTGAGCGGTCGGCAGCGCGCCGAGGCCGAGCGCGCAGCAGCCGGCGGCGATCGTGGCGGCGGCGCGCCTGAAGGCGCGCGCGCCTCGCTTCGGCTGAGTTGCGCGGTTGGCCATGGAAGGCCCTACGCCCCTCACCCGATCCGCGCGGTGTTTCCCTGAACGTGGGCGAGCGCCTGATCGACCGTCGCGAAGATCGCAAACGCGCCGTCCATGCCCGACAGCTCGAAGATCTTCAGCACATTGGTGTTGACGCAGACGATCGCCATACGGGCGCCGACGTCGAGGCTGCGGTTCACGCCGACGAGCACGCTGAGCGCCGTTGAGTCCATGAAGCGGACGTTCGTGAGGTCGACCACGAGCTGCTTGTAGCCGGCGTCGACGGAGTCGACGAGCGCCCACTTGAGGCTCGGCGCGCGGCCCAGGTCGAGCTCGCCTTCGAGCGCGACCACGCTGGTGCGCTCATCGGGCTGGCTCTGGATGATCCCGAAGGCCCCGGTGAACGGCTCTTGGCTGGATGTCTCAGTGGTAGTCAGCATCGGGCTCCTCTAATTCACAACGCTCTGTGCGCTGCTTCGGCCGACGACGGGCGGGAGCATTACCGCGACGTGCGCGGATCAAACGTGCGTCCAGTTTCTGACCGCGAAATGATCTGCGAGGGATGCAAGACTGCGCCTGTGACCGACGCGCCGCCGGAGCTGATCGTCGCCGACGCGAGCGCTTGGCGGGCGTGGCTGGCGGCCAACCACGAGGATGAGGCCGGGGTCTGGCTGGTGCTCGCGAAGAAGGGCACGACGCAGCCGACGACGCTGTCCTACGAGCAGGCGCTGGACGAGGCGCTCTGCCACGGCTGGATCGACGGGCAGGTCGGCCGCCGCGACGAGCTCACGTTCCGCCAGCGCTTCACGCCGAGGCGCCCACGCAGCAAATGGTCGGCACGCAACGTCGCGCACATCGAGCGGCTGCGCGGACAGGGCCGCATGCAGGCCGCGGGCGAGCGGGTGGTCGCCGCGGCGCAGGCCGACGGCCGCTGGGATGCGGCATACGCCGGCCAGGCGACGATCGAAGTGCCCGACGATCTCGCGGCCGCGCTCGCGGCGCAGCCGCGCGCGCAGCAGATGTTCGCGCTGCTGACCAGCCAGAACCGCTACGCGGTGCTGCTGCGCATCGACGGCGCCAAGCGCAGCGACACGCGCGCGCGGCGGATCGAGCGCTTCGTGGCGATGCTCGCGCGCGGCGAGACGCTGCACCCGCAGAGGCGCAAGCTGCCCGACTGAGGCGTCGCCGGCCCCCGCGGCGGCCGCTACGCCGGCGCGCCGGAGGGGAGCGGGCGGCCCATCCACACGTGCGGGATGCCGGCCTCGTCGAAGGGCTCGGACTCGACGCTGAAGCCCGCCTGTTCGTAGAGCGCCTTGGCTCTGATCTGGGCGGCGAGCCGAGCCCTGGCGTGGCCCTCCTCGCCGGCTCGCTTCACGGCAAGCGCGAGCATTCGCGACGCGACGCCGCGATGGCGCCACTGCGCGAGCACGGCGACGCGGCCGATGCGCGCGGCGTCGGGCTCGTGCAACAGGCGCAGCGTCGCGATGATGCGCTCGTCGCCGGGCGCGAGCGCGACGAGATGCAGCGCCTCGTCGTCCAGCGGGTCACGCTCCTCGTCGTAGGGGACGCCCTGTTCGCCGCAGAAGACCTCCACGCGCACCGCGAGCGCGCCGCTCAGGTCGCCAGCGTCGGCGGCCCAGCGCAGGTGGATCTGTTCGCCCGACACGCAGCCAACATAGCGACGGGCCCTTAGCCGTTGACGAATCGAGCGCGTGGGCAGGCACTACTCGTCGGCAAGCTCGAGCAGCTTGACGACGGTCGTCCAGTTGCGCGCGGTGACGGTCACGCCGAGCGTCTGGCGGCTGAGCTGCGCGGCCAGGCGCGAGCGCCCCACGCCGTCGGGAAACCAGCAGTAGATCTCGCGGCCGTGAACGACGAGCCGCTCCCCACCGACGGCGCGCTCGGCGACCTTGCACACGGCATCCTCGTCGGGCTTGGCCGAGCAGAAGCTCACCTGGTAGAGCTTGGGGCTCTCGGCGAGGTCCCCCAGCGGGTCGCGCCTGACTACCGCGGCGAGCTCGTCGCGCGTGCGCACGACGACGGCGATGTCCAGCCCTAGCTCCTGCTCGATCTGCGCTTCGCACCTGCGCGCCAGCCTGTCGGGCGTCAGGCCGCTCGACAGCACCGCGTTGCCGCTCTGCAGGTACGTCGAGACGTCCTCGAATCCGCCGCGGGCGAGCAGCTCGCGCAGCGCGGGCATCGCGACGCGGTTTCGCGCGCCGACGTTGACGCCGCGCAGCAGGACGATCTGTCTCACAGCACGCGCAGCCTAGGGCAACGGGCGCGCCGCGGCTCGGGACGCCAGCGCCCGAACCACCGACCGCACCGAGCGAGCTGCAATGCGGCGATGAGTTTGTGCGCGTAAGCTCGTCCTACCTCCCAGAAACCCCTTAGATCGGAGGACGAAATGTCAGACACGCAGACGAGCACTCACATCGACCAGGTTGGGACCGTGATGGTCCCGGTCTCAGACCAGGACGAGGCGATCGCCTTCTACACGGGCAAGCTCGGCCTCGAGCTTCGCGCGGACACTCCGTTCGGCAACGGCGACCGCTGGGTCGAAGTCGCGCCGGCGGAAGCAGCCACGACGATCGCGATCGTCGTGGCACGTCCCGGCGAAGCGACGGGCGTCGATACGCGCATCGCGCTGTCGAGCTCGGACATCGACGCCGACCACGCCGAGCTGAAAGCTCGCGGCGTCGACGTCGACGAAGAGGTCATGCGCATGGGCGACCCGGTGCCGCCGATGTTCTTCTTCCGCGACCACGAGGGCAACAAACTGCTGCTCGTCCAGACCAGCTAGCGCAACCGCACAGCGAGTCGCTGGCGGCGTTCCCCGCCGCTGGCGGCTCGCCGCCGGGTGCTACGCCGTCGTCACAGAGACCGAGAACGCCGCGACGAACTCGCCGCCGGGCTCCACGACCGGCAGCGCGTCGCGGCTGATCAGCGCGTTCGTCGGCGCGGTCATCGGCTCGAAGCAGAGGAACGACTCGCCGGGCGGCGAGTAGACCTGGGCGTGCGTGTAGCCCTCTCCGAGCTCCAGAGCGATCCGCCGCCCGCCTGCGGACACGCCGAAGACGGCGGGGCGGTCGAGGTCGGCGAAGGCGTCGTCCCAGCCGCCGTCGGCGAGCTTGAAGCTGTGGCGGTCGAACGTCTCGCTCACGCCCGTCGGGATCATGCGGTCGTCCAGCAGCAGCCGCCGCTCTGGCGGCAGCTCGACCCGCCAGTCGCGGCGGTCGGTTGCCGGGAGCGTGAGGTACGGGTGGTAGCCGAACGACACAGGCACAGGCCCGGGCGCGTCGACTGGCGCTTGGACGCTCGTCTCGATCGTCAGCCTCCCGCCGTCGATCCGCGCTCGCAGCTCGAGCACGTGCGCGAACGGGAAGATCGCCAGCAGGTCGGCCCGCTCCCAGCGCAGCCGCGCGCGCAGCCGGTGCTCACCCTCCCCGCCTGCGTCCTCACCGGCGTCCTCACCGTCGCCGAGCAGCTCCCAGGGAAGCGCTCCGGCGATCGCTCCGTGGATCGGCAGGCCGTTGCCGTCGAGCTTGAGCAGCGGGTTGTCACGCGCCAGCTCCACGTCGCCGTGCGGCCCCGGATAGCGCAGGCCGGCGAGCCGGTTGGCCCACGGGTAGAGCAGCGGGATGCCCATCGTCGAGCCGCGCTGCGCATACGCGCGCACGCCGTTGCGCTGGGCGAGCAGCTCTGCGCCGTCGTGGCGCAGCGAGCAGCAGACCATCCCGGCCGCCGGGACGAACTCGGCCTGAAGCCGCGACGAGGCGATCGCGATCGTCTGCAGATCGTCCACGTCCCGGCGCGCCCCTAGTCCTCCGCCGCGACGATCGCCGGCTCAACGATCAGCCGCTGCAGGCGGCGCACGGAGTCAAGGTGGTCGCCAGTCCAGATCATGCGCACGGCCGTGGCGCTGGCCTTTCCGTCCTCGCCGCGCAGGTCGCGGCGCACGGCCTCGACGAGCCGGCCATCGGCGACCTTGTCGTGGGCGAGCGGCTCGCGCGGCTGGCGCCCGTCGGCGAGGCTTGTCGCGAGGTCGTCGTACCAGCCCTTGACCGCCTCGCTGGAGCGCAGCAGCTCTCCACGGGCGGCCGACCTGTCGCCGGCGGCGGCGCCGTCCTCGCGCTGCCAAAGGTCGAGCACGGCGTCGGCGGCGAGGCGCAGGCCGCCGACGCCGCTGACGAGGCTCGTCATCTCCGCCAGCGGCAGCGGCTTGGGACCGCGCTCGGCGAGATAGCTGCGAAACGTGTCGTCCAGGCGCCGCGCCGCGGCCGCCGCGCGCGCGGCGTCGTCGGCCGGCGCGGTGACCGCGTCGGCTTGGACGTCGCAGCGGCGCATGCCGAAGTCGACGGCGCTGGCGAGGTAGTCGGCGCTGTCGACGTACGCCTCGGCGAGCGCCCGCCGCAGGGCGGCGCCGGCGCCGCGCGGCCAGAACAGCAGGCCGACGGCGAGGCTGACGGCGCAGCCGATCGCGATGTCCTCCACGCGCAGCAGCCCGATCTTCCAGCCGGCCGGCTGGATGATGTTGTAGAGGAACACGAGCGTGAGCGTGAAGGCGGCCTGGCCGGCGGCGAAGGAGATCGCCGCCGGGGCGACTCCGGCGAGCAGGATCGCCACAGGCAAAAGGACCCACAGCACGGTCGTGTTCGTGCCGATCAGCGCCAGCAGCAGGCCGCCGACGACGAACCCGGCGACCGTGCCGAGCAAACCGCGGACGATGTTCTGTCCGGTGTTCAGCGCGTTGGAGCGCAGCACCGAGAGCGTGCCGAGGACCACCCAGAAGGAGTGCTGCACGCCTGCTTCGTTGGCGACGAACACGGCGAGCGCGAGGCCGACGGCGCCGCGCACGCTGTTGTGCAGCCACACGGAGTTGCGGTCGACGTGCGCGCCCGCGCGCTGCTGCGCGGCGCTGAGCGTGCCGACGACGCCCTTCGGCTGGCGTCCGAGCACGCGCTCCAGCCAGCTGCGTCGCTCGGCTGCCGCGGTCAGATCGATGTTGGCGGCGATGCCCGTCACGGCGAAGCCGAGCGCCTGCGCGCGAAAGGTCGGATCGAGCGACGTGATGAACTCGCTCGCGGCCATCTGGCCGTCGCCGGTCGTCGCTGGGCCGCCTGCGTCGACAGTGCTGCGCACGGGCAGGTATGCCGTGGCGTCCTGCTCCATCCTGTCGAGCGCCTCGCGCAGCTCGTCCATAGCCGCGTGCAGTTGCGCGCAGGCTCCGGCTGTGACGGCGAGCAGCTCGGCGCCCCGCTCGAGCACGCCCGCGGCGGCGATCTTCACGGCGCACGCCGCGTGGTTCACGGGCATGCCCGGCGACGGGCGCGCAGCCTGGTCGACGATCGCGCTGAGCCACGTCAGCTCGTCGACGAGGCGCACGGTCGTCCTGCCGGCGGTGCTCAGGCTGGCGGGCCGGTAGGGGGTGGCGAGGAACACCCGTCGCAGCCCCTCGACCGCGGCGTCGGCCTGCTCGACGGCGTGCGCGTGGTCGTGCTCGAAGGCCTCGTCCTCGCCGCTCAGCCTGTAAGCGACCTCGGCGCGCAGCCGTGCAGCCAGCGTCCTGCACGCGGCGGTCGCCGCGTCACGCAGCGGACCGCGCGCGGGCGTGGGCCAGAGCAGTCCGACGGCGAGCAGCGCGGCGCCCGACGCCATCGCCCACCCCTCCAGGCGATCGGGGATCGACGAGGCGGGCCCGGCGAGCGTGACGGGCAGGATGAAGGCGAGCAGCAGCGAGGTCGTCGCTCCGGCGAGCACTGAGCTGACGACGCCGGCGAACAGCACGGCAAAGCCGACGACGCCCATCGCCACCGCCGCGAGCCACACGTTCTGCGAGGCGAGCGTGCCGAGGCAGACGAGCACGAATCCGGCCAGCGCGAGCGCGGCCTGAGCCTGCAGGCGCTCGCGCAGCGGACCGCCGAAGTCGACGAGCAGGAGCATCGCGAAGGAGCCGAACGCGGCGAACGTCGCGAGCACAGGGTTGGCGATGAGCTTGTCGCCGATCGCGAACAGCGCCGGCATGACGATCGCCGTGCGGCCCGCCCGGCGCAGCGCCGCGAAGTCACGATCGCGCTTGCCGAGCCACTGCAGTGGGTGCACGTGCCGCCGTCCTGCCTGTCGCGAGGTGTGAGAGCTCGCCATGCTAATCGCGGCTCGTGCAGATCGACGAGCGCTCAGACTTGGTTGGCGTAGAAGCCGAGGCGCGCGAGCGGCTCGACGAGCTCGTGCTCCTCGTAGGAGAGGTGCGAGAGTAGCGCGTCGGTGAGCAGGTCGATCGCCTCCTGCAAGCGCGCGAAGTCGTGGTCGTTGATGTGCGCGACGAGCGCGCGGTCGACCGCCTCGATGGCGTCGTGAATCACCAGGTGCTCCGCGGCGAGCCGGTCGATCACGGGCTCCAGGCGGTCGTCGCTGGCGGCGAGGTGCGGGAAGATCGCGTCGTCCTCGAGCCCGTGATGGCGTGCGACGGCGTGGCAGTAGCGTGAGCAGAAGGCGCCGAGCGTCCAGTCGTTCTGGCGCATGGCCATCTCGTTGAGCGCCGAGCGCGCGTCGCCGGCGTCGAGCGCGCCGTCGCTGACCTGCGCGACGATCTGGCGCAGCTCGGTCAGCTCGCGGCGCAGCATGTCGTGGACGTCGACGAGGTGCTGGCCGACCTGGCGGCCGGTGTCGCTGTAGGCGACCTCGGGTCCCGACGGCGGGCGATGCGGTCGCGTCGTCTCGTCCCATGGCGCTGCGTCGCCGAGGCGCGTGCCGTCGTCGGGCGTGGGCGCCACGCCCAGGCGCTCGTACTCGGAGGCGGGCTGCGAAGGGACCGATGCCATGCGCCCAACTTAGCTCTCCTATATTTGGATTCATGGTTTGTCGCGCATGAGGTTTCGACGGCTTGGCGCAAACGGTCCGGAGGTCTCCGCGGTGAGCCTGGGCGCGATGGGCATGTCTGGGGCGTACGGCCCGTCGGATCGCACGGAGAGCATCGCGACGGTCCACGCGGCGCTCGACGGCGGCATCAACCTGATCGACACGGGCGACTTCTATGGAATGGGCCACAACGAGCTGCTGCTCGCACAAGCCATCCGCGGGCGGCGACGCGACGGCTACCTGCTGAGCGTGAAGTTCGGCGCGCAGCGCTCACCGGACGGCGCGTGGGTGGGCTACGACGCAAGCCCGGCGGCGGTCAAGACGGCGCTGGCGCACTCGCTCACACGGTTGGGCGTGGAGCACGTCGACGTCTACCGCCCGGCGCGCCTGGATCCGGACGTGCCGATCGAGGAGACGGTCGGCGCGATCGGCGAGATGGTCGACGCGGGCTACGTACGTCACATCGGGCTGTCGGAGGTCGGCGCGGAGACGATTCGCCGCGCGGCTGCGACGCGCGCGATCTGCGACGTTCAGATCGAGTACTCGCTGATCTCGCGCGGGCTCGAGCAGGAGATCCTGCCGGCGTGCCGCGAGCTGGACATTGCGATCACCGCCTACGGCGTGCTCAGCCGCGGCCTGATCAGCGGGCACTTCGACGCGCAGCGCGAGCTCGCCGCGAACGACTTCCGCGCGCACGCGCCGCGCTTCGTCGGCGAGAACCGCGCGCACAACCTGGCGCTCGTAGAGGCGCTGCGCGCGCTGGCCGAGACGAAGGGCGTGACGGTCGCGCAGCTCGCGATCGCGTGGGTGCTCGCGCGCGGAGAGGACATCGTGGCGCTCGTCGGAGCGCGCACGCGCGGGCGCTTGGCCGAGGCGCTCGGCGCGCTGGACGTCGAGCTGGGCGCCGAGGAGCTGGCCGAGCTGGAGCGCGCGGTGCCGCCCGACGCGGCAGCGGGCGAGCGCTATCCCGAGCACGGAATGGCCACGCTGGACAGCGAGCGCGGCTGAGCAATGCTTGGGAGGTGAGCACGGC
Source organism: uncultured Solirubrobacteraceae bacterium (assembly GCA_963706615.1). Lineage (GTDB taxonomy): Bacteria > Actinomycetota > Thermoleophilia > Solirubrobacterales > Solirubrobacteraceae > Palsa-744. The sequence continues at coordinate 1,067,078 of OY970163.1, forward strand.
GAAGACGAGCGCCGGACTTTTGCTCTACCGCGTTCGCGATGGCGAGCTGGAGGTGCTGATCGCGCACATGGGCGGCCCGTTGTGGGCGAACAAGGACGAGGGCGCGTGGTCGATCGTCAAGGGCGAGTACGACGGCGAGCGCGAGGACGCCTACGCGGCGGCGCGGCGCGAGTTCGCGGAGGAGACAGGCGCGAAGCCACCGGACGGCGAGGCGCTCGCGCTCGGTGAGATCCGCCAGCGCAGCGGCAAGCGAGTCGTGGCTTGGGCGCTGGCGGGCGAGCTCGACCCGGCGACGGCGCGAAGCAACACGTTCTCGATGGAGTGGCCGCCGCGCTCGGGCAGGCAGCAGGAGTTTGCAGAGATCGACCGCGTCGCGTGGCTCGACCCGCCGGCCGCGCGGCGCAAACTCGTGCCGGGCCAAGCGGCGTTCGTCGACACGCTGGAGCGGCGCCTGGGCGAGCGCGGCGGTATGAAGCCTGAATCGTAGACTCGTGGGCATGCCGTTCACGCTCAGGAACCTCAGAGCGGATCTGGCGAACGTCGGGTCCAACTTCGACGGCGCGCCGGACCTGGAGTTCCGTCTCGCGAGTCAGGAGCTCGAGCTCGAGCAGTCCGGCCTGAGCTATCAGCGCATCCCGCCCGACTACCGGTTCCCGTACGGCCACACGCACAAGCAGCAGGAGGAGGTGTTCGTGGTCGTGGGCGGGAGCGGGCGGATGAAGCTCGACGACGAGATCGTCGAGGTCGAGAAGTGGGACGTCGTGCGCGTTGCGCCCGGTACATGGCGAGGGTACGAGGCCGGGCCGGAGGGCCTCGAGATCCTCGTCTTCGGCGCGCCCAACCTCGGCGAGAACCCGCGGGAAGACGTGGAGGGTCAGCGAGACTGGTGGGCTGACTGAGCGTGGCTCGGTGGACGGGCAGCGGTTCCTTGCGCGCAAACGCCCCAAGACGCTGGAGATCGCCTACAGGATCGTAGAGTCCTACGCGCTCCCGTAGCGATCGGACAGAAGACGACTGACCTCGCAGGGCCGGTCCGGAGTCAGTGGTCGTTCTCGAAGGCGAAGTACGAACCGCGAATCGTCCCGGCCAGCTTCGACTTCTGCCTCGCGAACTTGAACCGCGAGGCGAGCTCCGCGGGGACTTCCATGCCGTCGGAGAGCTTGAAGCCGACCGCCCGCTTCTTGGCGTCGTCGACGGTGTACATCACGTGGATCGACAGGCCGTTCTCGTACAAGACGTAAGCGATTCGGATGTTCCCCAACTGGAAGGCCGTAGCCTCAAGAGGGCGAGACGAGATGACGATGTCGCGTTCCTCCTGAGGATCCGGTGCACCCAGTCGATTGTCGTCTCGGCGTTGCTCGCAGGCTCCACCGTGAAGACGTGGTCGTACTTGTTCTTGAAGTAGCGAGCCTCGTGCGCCCGCAAACCAGCTAGCGCGGCCGCGACCGGCGACGACTCCGGACCGACGGTCGAGACATCGTTGAAGTCCACCGCGTAGGGCATGAGGCGCTCCTTGGTCGCGCAGGTGCTGGACTGCGGCGGGGGTGCTGTCACCTGCGAGATCCTGGCAGAGTCGAAACTCGAAACCGAGAGCGCGCGAATCCTCGGCCCGTGCAGGCGCCAAGGCGATAGCGATCACGTACGTCTCAGCCGCCGTCCGGCGCTGGCAGCCGAAGGCCGCTGGGACGTTTGCACCAGAGCCCGAGTCTCGCTCCCCAGATCGTGGGGGATCCATGTGATCATGAGCTCATGACGCCTCTCGCCCCCGCCCGAATTCTTCGCCGCCCGCGTACAGCATGGCTTGGGCTGGCGATCCTGCCCGCCGTTCTCTCGGCCTGCAGTTCGAGCTCCTCGAGGAGGATCGTCCCTCCGGCCAAGCCCAAGGGCGCCGCAAACGGGGCCGTCGTGACAGGCCCGGGGGTCTCCGCGTCGGATGTGGCGGTGATCGGCGGTTGGGCGGATGCCCTGCGTACGGGGCATCCTCAGCGCGCGGCATCGTATTGGGCTCATCCCAGCGCGATGGTCAACGGCGCCAACTCCGCCGGCCGGTTGGCGATCATCCGCATCCGCAACACGCGCGACGCGCTCAGCGCCGACGAAACACTCCCCTGTGGAGCGATGCTTCGCAGTACGAGCCGGATCGGCCGATACGTCGCGGCAGACTTCACGCTCAGCGCTCGCACGGGAGTGGCCGCGAGCGCCGTCGGCTGTAGCGGGCCAGCCCGCGTCGACTTCCTCATCCGCGACGCGCACATCGTGCGGTGGCTACGCGCACCCGTCGCCTCCGGGCCGCAACCAGGCGTCGCGCGGTCCGTCCGCCGCAAGTTCACCCCCGGAACGCGCACTTCTGCGGAGTGATTCGTCTCATACCGGCTCAGGCCTTCTGCGTGGCCGTGGTGACTTGGTCGCCGGCGGGATTTGGCGCCGCATAGCGGTGGTGAAGGCTTAGGGGATTGCCAGCCGGATCGCTGAGGATCGCCTGCTGGCAGACGCCGGAGTCAAACGGCTCGGTGTGGAAGCTGACCCCGGCCGCGATCAGCCGCTCGCGCGCGGCCGCGACGTCGGCGACGCGCAAGGCGATCGGCATGCTGTTGGGCGAGAAGGTCGCGCCGAAGGCGTCGTTCTGCATGACCGCGAGCGTGAGGTTGCCGGCCTGGAACTCAGCGCCGGGCATCTGTCCGTAGCGCGCGATGCGCGGCAGGCCGAGCACTTCGCCGTAGAAGCGACAGCTTGCGTCGAAGTCGTCTGTCGGGACGGCGACGAAGTCGGTCCCGAGGATCAGCGGTGCGCGGTCGGGCATGTCGAGGCTCCTTGCTTGGTTGGTGTTATGGATTGAGCTCCTGGCGGCGGGGGGCAACCCGCGTCGCTCGCTGGATCAGGCTGCGTTGGCCACCGAGCGTAGGAGCTTTTCGAGGCGCTCGTAGCTCAGGTTGACGCCGTGCTTCATGCCGGTCTGCAGCGCCGCGTCGCGGGCCTCCCGGGAGGGGTAGCGAACGACCGTCGTGAGCGTCGTCTTGCGGTCCTCTTCCTCGGTCAGGGTGACTGTGTTGAGTGTCTCGGGCCACTCCTCGCCCCAGTTCTCGGTGTTGACGATCCGCTCGGGTGCTCTCAGTTCCCGGTAGACGCCGCTGATCTGCATCTGCTGACCGTTGGGGTGGCGCCACTCGTAGTGGTAGCTGCCGCCTGGACGCAGGTCGATCTCGCAGACGAGCATCTCCCAGTCTTCCGGGCCGAGCATCCAGTTGCGCAGGTGCTCGGGCTTGGTCAACGCGTCCCACACCACGTCGCGCGGCGCGTCAAAGACTCGGCTCATCTGGAGCTCTGAATCGCTCGGTGTGGTGAACTCGGCGGTGTTATCGGCCGTCGGGGCCATCTTGGCTCTCCTTCCGTTTGAGTTGTTGGAGGTACTCGTCGAGCCGTTCATAGCTCGCGTCCCAGAACCGGCGGTATCCCTCCGCCCATTCAGAGACCTGCTTCAGCGGCGCTGCCTCGAGGCGGCAGGGCCGCCACTGTGCGTTGCGTCCCCGCTCGATCAGCCCGGCGCGCTCGAGCACCCGCAGGTGCTTGGAGATCGCCGGGCCACTCATCGCAAACGGCGCCGAGAGTTCCGTGACCGTCGCTTCGCCGTCGGCCAGCCGAGCAAGGATCCCCCGCCGGGTCGGATCGGCGAGGGCCGCGAAGGTGACGCTCAGAGTATCGGCTGAAGGCACGTATCTAACCTATCAGTTATCTAACCGATTGGTCAATTAGGCTCGCCTGCGCCGATGTCGCGGGCGATCATGAGCGCCGCCACCTCGATTCCCACCGTGGGTCCTCCCTGGTCGTAGCCCCGCCGTGATCGTCGAGAACATCGGCCGGGTAGAGGTACGTCCGCGACCTGATGGAAAGACGACAAGCATGAGCAGCGACGTCACCTCGCGGCAACAATCAGCCTTTAACTACTGCCTGTCCTCTGCCCAACGACAGCGACCGCCCGAGGGACGGTCGCAGATTAACGACATAGCGGGGGCGGGATTCGAACCCGCGACCTTCGGGTTATGAGCCCGACGAGCTACCAGACTGCTCCACCCCGCGTCGCTGCTTCAAGTTCTAGCAAAGATCGCGCACCTCGCAAGCGTCGCAAGGGCTTCGCCGACGGCTCGCCGCAGCCTCTCGGTCGCTTCAGAACGCGACCGGCTTGCCGTCTCGGAAGAAGCCGCCAGTCGGCCCGTCGTCGGGCAGTGTCGCCAGCCAGATGATGCCCGACGCACCATCCTCAACCGACTTGCTCGCCCCCATCGGGCCGCCCATGTCCGTCTTGACGAAGCCCGGACACGCCGAGTTGACGAGGAAGCCGTCGTCCTTCAGCTCCGTCGAGAGGATGCGCGTGACGGCATTGAGCGCCGCCTTTGACACGCGGTAACCCGGCGACCAGCCGCCCATCTCGGCCACGCCGCCCATGCCGCTCGACACGTTGACGATGCGCGGATGCCCGCTCCTGCGCAGCGCGTCGAGCAGGGCGATCGTCAGCCGGTAAGCGCCGTAGAAGTTCGTCTGCAGCGTCTGCTCGATCGCGGCGAAGTCCGGAGCCGTTCCCGACACGCCGAAATCGAGGCCCACGCCGGCGTTGTTGACGAGCACGTCCAGGCTGCCCGGAGCGTCGCCGACCGATGCTGCCGCCTGCTCAATGCTCTGCGGATCGGCCACATCGAGCGTCAACGCGCGCGCCGTCGCTCCCGTCTCGGCGGCGATCTGCTCGGCGGCAGCCTTCGCGGCGTCCGCGTCTCGCGCGGTCACCAGCACGTCATAGCCACTGGCTGCGAGCTGGCGCGCGACCTCGCGGCCGATGCCTCGATTCGCTCCCGTCACCAATGCAGTCCCGGCGTTCTGCTTGCTCATCGCATCCCTTTCGCTCGTTCTCCGCACAGCCTCTAGCATCCCGGCCGTGCGCGTCGCCGTGGTGGACATCGGAACGAACTCCACCCGCCTGCTGATAGCCGACGTCGACCGCGACAGCGGTGCGCTGCGAGAGCTCGTGCGGCGCTCGAAAGTGACGCGGCTCGGAGACGGCGTCGATGCCTCCGGCTCGCTCTCCGGCGCGGCAATCGATCGCGTGCTTGACACGCTCGCGGAGTACCGCCGGGAAATGGACGACCACGACTGCGAGGCGAACCTGGCGGTACTCACGTCGGCCGTGCGCGACGCCGACAACGGCGAAGAGTTCGCGGCGCGCGTGCGCGAGGACTACGGCCTGGACGCGCGCGTGCTGCGCGGCGAGGAAGAGGCCCAGCTGACGTTTCTTGGTGCCATGTCCGGGCGCTCGGGCGAGGGAGCGGCGAGCGATCCGCCGGCGCAGAGCAGCGAGCCGACCGTGGTGATCGACGTCGGCGGCGGGTCGACCGAGTTCGTCCTCGGCAGCGACCACGAGGCCGCCTTTCACGTCTCCCTGCAGGCGGGCGTCGTGCGCATGAGCGAGCGCCACATCCACTCCGACCCGCCCGCGCCCGAGGAGCTGCAGAAGCTCGCCGCAGATGTGCGCCAGGTATTTCTCGACGGCTTGCCGTCGCGCGAGCGCGAGCACGTCAAGCGCGGGGTCGCCGTCGCCGGCACCGCGACCTCGGCAGCCTCGATAGACCAAGCGCTCGACCCATACGACGCGACGCGCGTCGACGGCTATGAGCTGCAGCTCGGCACGATCGAACTGCTGCTCGCGCGTCTCGCCGACATGACAGAAGAGGAGCGCCGCGAGGTCGTCGGGCTGCACCCCGATCGCGCGCCGACGATCGTCGCCGGGATGATCGTGCTCGCGGAGGCGCTGCGTGCCTTCGAGCTCGAGCACGTCGAAGTGTCAGAGCACGACATCCTTCACGGTGGCGCCCTTCGCCTGGCCGGCGTCGGCTGACCCGCAGCGCGGCCCGGACTCGGGTGGGCGCGAAGCCCTCTCGAAGCGCATGCCCGCTTAGGCGAGGCGACCCCGCCCAGGCGAGGCGACCCGCTCAAGCGAGGTGAGCCGCTCGAGCGAACCGCTCAGGCGAGGGAGCCGCTCGGGCGAACCGCTCAGGCGAGGTTGGACTTGCGCGGATACACGACGCTCGGGTCGGTGAGGACGTTGACGAGCGCCGGCTTGCCCGAGGAGAACGCGCGCTCGATCGCCGGCTTGACCTCCTGTGGCGTCTTGACCAGCTCGCCATGTCCACCGAGCGCCTCGACGACCTCGTCGTAGCGCGTTTCCGGGCGCAGCTCGGCCGCGACCGAGTACCCGTAGAGGAACTCCATCGGATGCTTCTCCAAGGCCCAGATGCCGTTGTTGCCCATCACCGCGACCACGTTCACGCCGTGGCGTGCGAGCGTGTCGAACTCCATCCCCGAGAAGCCAAAAGCGCCGTCGCCGAGCATCAGCACGACCTGGCGCTCGGGGTGTGCGAGCTTCGCCGCAAGCGCGTAGCCCGGCCCCGTTCCCAGGCAGCCGAACGGCCCCGGGTCAAGCCAGCAACCCGGCTGGTAGCTGTCGATCACGCGCCCGGCATAGGAGACGAAGTCGCCGCCGTCGCCGATCACGATCGCGTTGCGGTCGAGCACTTCGCCGAGCTCCGCGTAGAGACGCATCGGATGAAGCGGCGCGCGGTCGTCCTCGCGCTCGGCGCGCTCGCCCTCGCGGCGCTCGGTCTCCGTCGCGCGCAGCTGCGCGATCCACGCCTCGCTCGCCAGGGCTTTCGCGCCGGCCGCGTCCCGCAGGTCCTCCAGCGTTCCCGCCAGCGGCCCGTAGCACTCGGCCGCGACCGGACGCGGGTGTGCGCGCTCTGGTTCGGCGACATCGACCACGACGATCTCGGTGTCCTCGCCAAACGCCGCGCCGAACGCCAGGCGGAAGTCCATCGGCACGCCGATCACCAGCGCGACGTCGGCGTCCTTTAGCCCTTGCGAGCGCGCGCGCGAGAAGAACAGCTCGTGGTCGGCGGGCACGCACCCTCGCGCCAAGCCGTTGAGGAAGACCGGGATGCGCAGAGTCTCGGCGAGCGCCAGCAGCTCCCGCTCGCCCTGGCCCCAGTACAGATCCGTGCCCGCCATGATCACCGGGCGCTCGGCCTCGCCGAGCAGCTCGCCAGCCCGCTCGATCGCGGTGGTCGCGGCGGGTGTGGGGAGCACGTCGTTCGCCGGCGCATCCTCGCCAGGCTCGGGCTCGGGAGCCTCCATGAACACGTAGTCCAAGGGGAAGTCGAGGAACGCCGGGCCGCCGTGCGGCGCCAGCGCAGCCTGGAAGGCTAGGTCGACGAGGCCCGGGATCTCCTCCGTGCCGCCGGCCGTCGCCGCGAGCTTGGTCAGCGGGCGCACGAACGGGACGTGGTCGATCTCCTGCAGCGATCCCTGCCCCCAACGCAGCGCGGGCGCGCGGCCGCCGAGCACGACCATCGGCGAGTGGTTGGCCTGCGCGGAGGCCATAGCGCTCATCCCGTTCGTGACGCCCGGGCCCGCCGTCAGCGCGCACACGCCCGGCTCCCGCGTGACCTTCGCCCACCCCTCGGCGGCGAACGCCGCGGTGGACTCGTGGCGGACGTCGACGATGTCGATGCCCTCCTCGCGACAGCCGTCGTAGATCGAGAACAGATGGCCGCCCGAAAGCGTGAACAGCTTGCTCACGCCATGCGCCTTCAGGCGCCTGGCGATCAGCCGTCCGCCGTGGTAGGCCTGCGCCTCCTGCATGCTCTCGCTCGCCATCGGCGGCGACTCTATCCACTCGACGTTTCCTGCAGATGCCCGGGGTGGGAGTCGAACCCACAATCGCCGTCTAGGCCATCGATTTTAAATCGAGCGCGTCTACCGTTCCGCCACCCGGGCCGGTGCTCAGGCGGAGTCTAGGGGACCTGCAATCCGTCCAACGGGGCCGCAACTCGCGCGTTGTTAGCGTGTATTTAGGTCTGGATGAGGTAATTGAGTCCCTGTGGAGGCCTCCGCACTAACACATTCCCGCGCAGCGCCCGCCTTGCGCGGGCCGACGCCGCTGCTCCGTCTGCAGTCCGACGAGCGGCTGATCGCGATGACACGCCGCGGCCAGCACGCCGCTTTCGAGGCCCTCTGCTTGCGCTACCAGTCGCGCCTGCTCTCGTTCTGCAGACACATGCTCGGCTCGCGCGAGGACGCCGAGGACGTCCTGCAGGAGGTCTTCGCCGCCGCCTTCAACGCAGTGCTCGCCGACGAGCGCGAGATCAACGTTCGCCCCTGGCTCTATCGCATCGCGCGCAACCGCTCGCTCAATCACCTGCGCCGGGCCTCCGCCGTCGGCGTCGATTCGATGGACGTTCATTTCGCCGACCACGGAATGTCGACCGGCGACCGCGCAATCCGGCGCGAGAGCTTCCGCGAGCTCCTGTCAGACGTCCACGAGCTGCCTGAGACGCAGCGCACCGCGCTGCTGCTGCGCGAGATCGACGCCCTTTCCTACGAGCAGATCTCACAGGCGATGGAGACGACCGTGCCGTCGGTCAAGTCGCTGCTTGTGCGCGCGCGCATCTCGCTCGCCGAGGCCGCCGAGGCGCGCAAGCTGAGCTGCGCCGAGGTGCGCCTGGAGCTCGGTGAGGTCGCCGAGGGTCTGCTCAAGCTGAGCGCGCCAGCGCGCCGCCACGTGCGCAGCTGCGATCGCTGCCGCGCGTTCAAGAAGCAGCTCAAGGAGAACAACCACGCGCTCGCCGCGGTGCTCCCTGTCGGACCGCTGCTGATCTTCAAGAAGCTCGTGCTCGCCAAGCTCGGTTCCGCCTCGGCCGGCAGCGCCCATGTAGCCGGCGGCGCAGGCGCGACGGTCGGCGCAGGAGCCGCCGCAGGAGCGGCCGGAGGCGCGGGAGCCGCTGGCGGCATCTTCACGGTCGGTGCCGGAGCCCTCGCGACCAAGGCCGTCGCCGGCCTCGCCGCCGCCGCGATCGTCGGCGCCGGCGTCGCCGCCGACCAGACCGCCCATCACCACCACATGGCACGCGCACGCGTCGCAACCGCGACCGTCGCACGCCCGGTGAGCGAGCCGGTCGTCGTCGGCGTCAGCACGCAGCCCGTCGGCGTCGTCCATCACCGCTACGCAGCGGCCACCGCCCAGCGCCTGCACCGGCACGCGTCGATCGCCAAGGGCCCCGCGCGCGGCGCGGTGCCCGTCCCCGCCACGCCCGCTCCGGCCGCCCCGGTGAAGCCCGCGGTCGCGCCGCCCACAGAAGCTCCGGCCATGCAGGTGACGTCCGAATCCACCCAGCTTCCCAGCTCGGCGACGGCCGGCGGACAGGCGCCGAGCGCCACCACAACGACGACCACCGTGCCCGCCGCCACCCCGGCGCCGACCGAGACGGCGACCGGCGAAACGACGACAAGCCAGACGCCACCTCCCACGACGGCTCCGCCCACGGTCTCCACGCCGACGACGCCCGCGGTCACAACCGGCGGCGAAACCACGAGCGTCCCCGTTGCGCCTGCCCCCACGGGCGAAGAAGCAGCATCGCCGCCTGCGCCGCAAGTCGGTACCCCTTCGGCGCCCGCGCCAGTCGCTCCCGCCGGTTCCGCCGCGGCCCACAGGACCGGCACGTTCGCTCGCGGTTGGGGCGCGCGCGCCCGCGCCTCGCGCTAGCCGAGCGTAAACGTCTTCAGCGGCTTGAGCAGCACGCCAGCGGAGGCGACTTCCAGCGGAGACGTGACCTGCGAGTTGGCCGTCGGCGAGGTGAGCATCACGATGTTCACGCCTTCGCGCTCGCCCGGCTTCTGCGCGACGAGCAGTACGTCGCGTCCGTACATCGTGCGGCCCGCGATGCGCGTCGTGTAATCGACGTTGTAGGCGGGCACCGCGTTTACGCGCGTCTTGCCCTCGCCGCGCAGCACGAAGTCGGCGTCGCGGCTGCGCAGCATGCGAATGTAGCCGGCCGCGTACAGCGGCAGCTCGCCGCTCAGCGCACCCGAGTAGGGCGGGAGCAACAGCGGTCGCACCGAGAACGAGTCCTCCAGGCGACCGCCCGCGCCGTGGCGCTCGAGCCTCACCCACTCCCCCGGCTGCGGCGCAGCACGGTAGATGCCGCGGTAGTAGAAGCTGAACGGCACACGCCCGCCGCGCGAGTAGTGCGTGTTCTCGAGCGTCAGAAACGCGCCTAGCGCCAGTGCGACGAAGCCGGCGACGAGCGCCCACACGAGCGCTCGCGTGAGCGGCGACGCCGCCCGCCAGCGCGGCGAGAGCAAGCGGCCGAGCGTGGGCCCGTACTCCGCCTTGACCGGCACAGCGACCATCGTGGGCGCGCCTATTCGCCGATCGAGAACAGCGCTTCGAGGTCGTGGCGCGAGAACGCCGCGAACGCGACCATCGTCTGCGTGCGCAGGACGCCCGACAGGCCGCCGATCTCAACCGTGACGACGTCCGCGAGCTGCTCGTGGTCGGGCACGCGCACGATCGCCACGAAGTCCCACTCGCCCGTCACCGAATATGCCTCCGCCACACCGTCGATGTCCGCTAGCGCGCCCCCGAGCGTCGACAGCGCGTCACGCTCCGCCTCGATCAGCACCACCGCATTGGTCATCGTCATCTGCACGCCATCATACGGCTGCCCGACCGACCGTCCCGGCTACAGCCCGGCTGGCTCGCGGCGCTGCAGCCCGAGCCCGGCGAGCAGGCCGAGGACTCCGCCGGTCACCCCCGCGAGCCAGCTGGCCTCCAAGGACCTGAGCACGAACGGAGTCACCAGCAGCAGCCCCGCGAGCACGCCCGCGCCGAGCAGGTCGCCCTCGTAGTAGTCGCCGCTTCGCGCTGCTCGGATGTCCGGCGCCGCCCACGCGGCCAACAGGGCGAGCGCGCCGGCGTTGGCGCCGACGACGATCGCGAAGGGGTAGACGGCAATCGCCACGAGCGCGCCCGTGGCGCCCGCTCCGAGGAACAGCCCGATCACCACAAACGGCCCGAAGCGCCGCTCCAGCAGCCAACCGAAGATCGCCACGACGAGCAGCGTCAGGAACGCGTAGAGGCCATTCAGGTAGGCGAACTGCGTGCTGAAAAGCTTCCACCAATCGCCGTTGAGCGGACCGAACACGACGAGCTTGCCGCCGGCGACGACGCCGGCGCGCAGCAGCACCCACAGGACACAGCTCGCCGCGACGATCGCGATCGTCGCGTACGGACGCTCCGTGATCGTGCCCGGCAGCGAGCGACTGGCAAAGCGAGAGCGCGTGCGCTCCGGCGCCGGGCGATCTGCAGGTCGCGAGCTTCGCCGGCCCAGCAGTCCGCGCCGTCCGCGCGGACTCTCGCCCTCGCGCGGAAGCTTCGGCGCGCGCCGTCGCAGGCGGTGCCCGCAGTACGGGCACTCGGTGATGTACGGGCTGACCTCTGATCCGCAGTTCTTGCAAACGACGAACAGATCGGCACCCGAGGACATCGTGCGTTCATTCTATGGGCCTCTCAACCGCCGCCGAGCAGCCTTTGCGATACTCAGAGCATGACCCTTGGATACGACCAGACGCTCTACATACTCGCGTTCGACCACCGCGGCTCCTTCCAGAAGAAGTTCTTCGGGATCCAGGGAGAGCCGGACGCCGAGCAGACCGCGATCATCGCCGACGCCAAGCACCTCATCTTCGAGGGCATGCTGCGGGCCGTCGGCTCCGGCGCCGACCCGTCGGTCACAGGCGTGCTCGTAGACGAGCAGTTCGGCTCCACCGTGCCCCAGGAGGCCCGCGAGCACGGACTGAAGCTCGCGATGCCCGCCGAGCGCTCGGGGCAGAACATGTTCGACTTCCAGTACGGCGACGACTTCGGCGAGCACATCGAGCGCTACAACCCCGACTTCACCAAGGTGCTCGTCCGCTACAACCCCGACGGCGACGCCGAGGAAAATCGTGTGCAGCTCGGCAAGCTCAAGCGCTTGAGCGACTGGCTCGCGCAGCACGACCCCAAGTTCCTCTTCGAGCTGCTCGTGCCCGCCGAGAAGGCCCAGCTGGAGGCTGTCGGCAGCGACACCGACCGCTACGACGCCGAGCTGCGCCCCGAGCTGATGCGCCGCGCGATCGCCGACATCCAAGACGCGGGCATCGAGGTCGACATCTGGAAGATCGAGGGCGTCGACGAGCGCTCCGACTGCGAGATGCTCGTCAAGCAGGCGCGCGCCGGAGGCCGCGACGGTGTCGTGTGCGTCCTGCTCGGCCGCGGTGCCGACGACGACAAGGTCGATCACTGGCTCCAGCAAGCCGCCCCCGTCGACGGCTTCGTCGGCTTCGCGATCGGTCGCTCGATCTGGTGGGACCCGCTCAAAGCGTATGTCGACGGCAAGATCGAGCGCTCAGCCGGCGCCCGCCAGATCGCCGACAATTACCTGCGCTTCGTCAAGGTCTACGAGCGCGCCGAGGGCAAGACGCCAGTTGCTTCCTAAGGGGGCGCAAGCGTGAAGATGCGCCAGAGCCTGTCCGACTGGGAGCAGGCGTTCGTGAAAGAGATCTCACTCGACCGTCACCGGCGCGACTCGCTGCGCCGGACGGCCGAGAAGCGCACGCTCAAACGGGAGGTCGACCGGCGTCACAAGCGCGGGTCGGTGCGCTTCGCCCTACTTGTCTTGACGCTCATCCTGACCGCCGCGATCGTCACGGTGGCCATGTTTCGCACGCTCTACCTGCTGCTCGGCTAGACGCCGCCCAGGCAGGCGCGGGCGGTCATCGCTCGTGCTTGGCCGTCAGCTCTCGCCGAGATCGCCGAGCGCGTCGCTGACCTCGCTGCGCGCATCGCTCTCGTGCGCCCCGGCGTCCTCGATCGTGCCATCTTCCCGGTGGATCTCCAGGTAGATCTCCTTGCGGAACACCGGGATCTCCTGCGGCGCCTGAATCCCGATCCGGACCTTCTCGCCCATGACCGAGAGCACCGAAACCTCGACATCGTCGCCGATCATGATGCTCTGGTTGGACTTGCGCGTCAGAACCAGCATTCGGTTTACCTTCCTGTTGGCGCTCGCCCGGCGCAACCCCCAATGCCGGTTTGCCAAGCATAGTCCCAGGACCGGGGGAAAGCGAACCGCCGTCGCCCCGTTCGCGAAGCGCACTCGCGGCCCCCACTTTGCGCTAGTCTCCCGGACCGTCGATGCCTCGTAAATCACTGCGACCGAACCTCAACCAGATCCGCGCCTGGGTCCGCCAGGGCCGCACCGACGCCTGGGTCGCCCATCAGCTCGAGGTGAGCGTGCGCGACATCGAGCAGTTCAAGCGTCAAAACGATCTCGTTGAGGAGGATGCCGCCGACGGCGCCGCCACCACCGAGTACCCGGACGAGATCGACCTGCGCGCCGAGGACGACGCGCTGATCGCCGCCGAGCTCGAGGCCGCCGAACTGGAGGCCGAACGCGCCAAGGCCGAAGCCGACGAGAAGGCCGCCGAGGCCGGCGACTCAGACGACGAGTCGGAGGAGGACGCGCCCAAACCGCGCGCACGCCGGCGGCGCGGAGGACGCGGACGCAGAGTGCTCGGCGGCCGCTCCAGCGGCGGCTCTGGCCCGCTGGAGGGAACCTTCGACCACGGCGAGGAGGGCTACGGCCTGTGGCTCGACCCCGCCATCCAGGACGACCCGATCTACGCCGAGCACTGGGCCGGGCACCGTCCCGTCGAGGTCGCCGTCGAGGAGGACCGCATCGTCATTCGCCGCACAGGCGACGACGACTAGCGTCGTCCGCGTCGGCGAGCGCGACCGCCTCCGGCCTCCCCTCAGTCGCCGATCTCCCGGCGCCCGCCCGCGTAGTCGGCCGCCTCGCGCAGGTATCGGCCGAAGGCCGCGTCGACCACCACGCCGGCCTCCCACGCCGCCGGCTCCTGCGGGGCGACCTTCATCGCAACCGGCAGGCACCACGCCGTTCCGCCGTTGTACAGCGACACCAACTCCTCCGATGAGAAGCGCCCGCCGAGACGGCGGCGCAGCTCGGCGACCAGGGCTTCGGTCACTCGCTCCATCAGCCGACGGCGCTCGACCGGCTCGGCGCGCAGGCGCCGCTCGCCCTGCTGCCACTGGTAGTTGGCGTTCTCGAACGACACCGCGCCGAGGCTAGCAGCGGGCTATGCCCGCGCAGCCGTCGCGACCACCGTCGCAAGTGCGGCGATCGCAGGCCGTCAATCGACGTCTCAGGAGTGCGTTCGCCGGCGCCGAGCGAGCGGTCAGTTCGACGGCAGGCCGGGCACGATGTACTGGCGCTCGCCCGCCTTCTTCATACCCAGGCCGCGCGCCTCGCCTTCGACGGTGCCCTGCCTGCCGAGCGCTTCATGCTGGCGCACGAGCGAGGCGTGTTCGCGTTCCATCGCCGCAACCGTCGCGCGGTCGTGACGCGCCTGGCCCCACGTCGAGTACATGTGAATGCCCGCGCTCAGGTACAGGTACGCCAGCACTGCGAGCACGACGAGCATCGCCATCCGTCCCAGCCGATCCCAGCGCACGCGCGCGACCGGGCCGACGCCTGGGCCGCGCGCCGTGCGTGCGCGCGCACCGCTCTGCCGCCTCCCAGAAGACAGGCCGGCGCGCGCTCGTGGGACAAAGGCTTCGGGCATCTCAATGCGGATTCGCGCCCGGCGCGCGAGCTCCTGCCATGGCGCTGCAAAAGCTCCTGCCATTGCGCCGCAACGCTCCAGCGAGCGCGAAGATGCACTGACCGGCGCTCAGCGCGAAGTGCGCCGCCGCCGCTTGACGCGCGCGCGTCTAGCGAAAGAGCGAGCGCCCGGGGAACTGCGCGTCGGCACCCAGCTGCTCCTCGATGCGCAGCAGCTGGTTGTACTTGGCCACGCGATCCGAGCGCGACGGCGCGCCCGTCTTGATCTGTCCGCACCCCGTGGCGACGGCCAGGTCGGCGATCGTGACGTCCTCGGTCTCGCCCGAGCGATGGCTCATCACCGCCGTGTAGCCCGCGTCGCGCGCCATCGCGATCGCCTGCAGGGTCTCTGAGAGCGTGCCGATTTGGTTGACCTTCAGCAGGATCGAGTTGGCGACGCCCAGCTCGATGCCGCGCGCCAGGCGCTCGGTGTTGGTCACGAAGAGGTCGTCGCCCACCAGCTGGACGCCCTTGCCGATGCGCTCGGTGAGCGTCTTCCAGCCGGCCCAGTCCTCCTCGTCCATGCCGTCCTCGATCGACACGATCGGGTAGCGCTCCGAGAGGTCTGCCCAGTAGTCCGACAGCTCGTCGGAGCTCAGCGTGCGGCCCTCGTGCTCGAGCACGTAGGAGCCTTCGCTGTAGAGCTCGCTCGCGGCCGGGTCGAGCGCGATCGCCACGTCCTCGCCCGGCGTGTACCCGGCCGCCTCGATGCCCACCACGAGCATCCTCAGCGCCTCCTCGTTGGACTCCAGGTCCGGCGCGAAGCCGCCCTCGTCGCCCACCGATGTGCTCAGGCCGCGGTCGTGCAGCGTGCGCTTGAGCGCGTGGAACACCTCCGCCCCCATGCGCAGGCACTCCGAGAAGCTCGGCGCGCCGCACGGCACGATCATGAACTCCTGGAAGTCCACTTTGTTGTCCGCGTGAGCGCCGCCGTTGAGTACGTTCATCATCGGCACCGGCAGCACGCGCGCGGCGTCGCCGCCGAGGTAGCGCCACAGCGCGAGGCCCTCCTCGGCCGCCTGCGCGTGCGCCGCCGCGAGCGACACGCCGAGGATCGCATTCGCACCCAGACGCGACTTGTTCGGCGTGCCGTCGAGCGCGATCAGCGCGTCGTCCAGGCCCTGCTGATCAGCGGCGTCCAGACCCGCGACCGCCTCGGCGATCGGCCCGTTGACGTTCGCAACCGCGCGGCCGACGCCCTTGCCGCCCCACGCCGCGCCGCCGTCGCGCAGCTCGGTCGCCTCGAACTCGCCCGTCGACGCCCCCGAGGGCACCGCAGCGTGCCCGTGCGCACCCGAGCGCAGGCCGATCTCCACCTCGACCGTCGGGTTGCCGCGACTGTCGAGGATCTGACGCGCGTGGACGCGCTCGACGCGACTCATGCGGACGCGCCGGCATCGGCGCGCGGGGGCTGGCAGGTCCGCGATCCCGGCATCGACCGAGCCGGGCTTATTTGGTCGAGGTGGTGGCCGGCGTCGTCGTGGTCGGCGTCGGTGAGACCGGCGTCGGAGTCGAAGTCGTCTTCGGCGCTTTGTACTGCTTGCAGTCGGTCACGACGTAGCCCGAGCGGCAGTCCGTTTTGGACATCCACTTCTTTTTGAATTCTTTTACGAACTTGCTCAGCGCCTGCTGCTGCTGCGTCGCCATGAGCTGCTGCTTGATCGACGGTTCGGCCTGCTTGAGCGACTGCTGGCTTCCCGGCGTGATCGTCTGGACCTCGAAGATGTAGTAGCCGAACGGAGTCTTGATCGGTCCCTCAAGGACGTTCTTCTGGGCCGCGAAGACGGCCGTATCGAGCGCCTTCTCCTCCTGGCCTTTGACGACGCCCGCCAGCTTGCCGCCGTTGGACTTGCTCGTCGGGTCGATCGACACTCGCTTGGCGACGCTTTCAAAGCTCTTGCCCGATGCGATTTCCTGCTTGGCCTTGTTCGCCTGCGCTTCGGTTTTGGTGAGGATGATCAGCAGGTTGCGTTTTTCGGCAACCCCGAAGCGTTTCGGGTTTTCCGCGTAGTACTTCGCGATCTGCGCCGCCGTGACCGTCGACTTCTGTTTGACGATCTTCTGCTGGATTTTCTGCGAGAGCAGGTTCAGCTTCACGCGCAGCAGCAGGTCGGACACGCTCTGGCCCGACGTTTTCAGGAATTTTTCGAATTCAGCGGCCTTCGGGAACTGCTGGCTCTTGATTTTTTCAAACTGCTTCTTGACTTCCGCGTCGGAGATGTTCACGCCCAGCGACTTCGCTTCGCCGGTCACCCAGTCAGAGGAGATGAGGAAGCCGAGCACCTCCTGTTGCAGCGATTTGTACTGCTGCGCACACTGGGACTTCAGCGCCGATTCGGTCGGCGGCGCCTGTCCTTTGGCCGGTTTCACGGTGGCTTTCGCGCTGGCGATGCACGCCGTGTAGTTCGGCGGGACGGGGATCGCCGGCTTGCCGCCGGGTGTCGTCGCGCTCGAGGCGGAGGCCACGCCCATCCAGTGGGTGAACGTGTCTTTGGTGATCGAGTTGCCGTCGACCGAGACGACCGCGTCGCCGGGTATGCCGCCGCACGCAGAAAGTCCCACGAGGGCAAACAAAACGGCGCCTAGCGCCGGAGTGATGCGGAGAGCCTTGGGCACGACGCGGGCACTCTAGCGGAAACATCCGAAGGCGTGCTTAACGAATGCCTAAGGGTTAGATCAAGCCGCCTCGCGCGTCAGCGCCAGCAGCACGTCAGCCGCCCTGACAACCGACGGGAAGCGCTCCTTTCCATCTTTCGGAACGCGCATCGACATCTGGGCGCGCCCGGACTCGTACAGCGCCTCGGGCAACTCCTCGCGCAGCCGTTTGGCGCGGCGCGAGTCGAGCTTGATCGGCACGACCGCCAGGCGGTCGCCGTGGAAGCTGACCGTGCGCGCGCCCGCTTGGCCGAACTTGATCCGCGCCCGCTGCAGCGCGAGCAGGTTCTCCAGCGGCTCTGGCACCGGCCCGAAGCGGTCCTCGAGCTCCTCGCGCAGGCGCTCGACGTCGGCCACCTCGACGGCCGCGGCGACGCGTCTGTGCACATCGATCTTCGCCTGCTCGTAAGGGATGTAGTCGGCCGGCACGTACGCGTCGACGTTCACGTCGAGGCGCACCGGGTCGGCGAGCTCCTGCTCGGCGCCGTCGTGCGAGCTGGCCTCGCGCTCGGCCGCAGCGACGGCTTCGTCGAGCATCTGCATGTACAGCTCGAAGCCGAGCGCCGCGACGTGCCCGGACTGCTCGTCGCCGAGCAGGTTGCCCGCGCCGCGGATCTCCAGGTCGCGCATCGCGATCTTGAAGCCCGCGCCGAGCTCGGTGTAGTCCGACAGCGCCGACAGGCGCTGCGCGGCCTCCTCGGTCAGCGCCTGCGCGGAGTCGTAGAGCAGGTACGCGTACGCGCGCTCGCGGCTGCGTCCGACGCGGCCGCGTATCTGGTAGAGCTGGGCCAGCCCGAAGGCGTCGGCGTGCTCGACGATCAGCGTGTTCGCGTCGGGTATGTCGATGCCCGACTCGATGATCGACGTGCACACGAGCACGTCCGCGCCGCCGCGCAGGTAGTCGAGCATCACTGTCTCCAGTTCGCCCTCGCCCATCTGGCCGTGCGCCACGGCAAAGCGCACGCCAGGGCACAGCGCGCGCAGCCGCTCGGCCGTCTCGTCGATCGACTCGACGCGGTTGTGCAGGAAGAAGGCCTGTCCCCCGCGCTCGTGCTCGCGCAGGATCGCCCGCTTGACGAGCTCCTCCTCGTACTCGCCCACATACGTCTTCACCGGGCGCCGGCCCTCCGGCGGCGTCTCGATCACCGAGATGTCGCGCAGGCCCGCCAAGGACATCTGCAGCGTGCGCGGGATCGGCGTGGCCGACATCGAGATCACGTCGACGCGCAGCTTCAGCTGGCGCAGCAGCTCCTTCTGCTTGACGCCGAAACGCTGCTCCTCGTCGACGATCAGCAGGCCGAGATCCTTTGCGCGCACGTCGCGCGAGAGCACGCGATGGGTGCCGAGGAGGATGTCCACGCGGCCCTCGGCGAATCCCTTGATCGCCGCTTTCTGCTCCGCCGGCGAGCGAAAGCGCGAGATCTGCTCGATCGTCATCGGGTAATCGGCCAGCCGCTCGGCGAACGTGCCGTAGTGCTGCAGCGCGAGGATCGTCGTCGGCACGAGCATCAGCACCTGCTTGCCGTCGTTGGCCGCCTTGAACGCGGCGCGCAGGGCGACCTCGGTCTTGCCGTAGCCGACGTCGCCGCAGATCAAGCGGTCCATCGGCCGCGGCGCCTCCATGTCCGCCTTGACCAGCTCGATCGCCTCGCGCTGGTCGGGCGTCTCGGTGTACGCGAACGCCTCCTCGAACTCGCGCTGCCAGTCGGAGTCCTCCGCAAATGCGTGTCCGGTGCGACGGCGGCGCTCGGCATACAGGCTCAGCAGCTCGCCCGAGAGCTCCTGCGCGGCGCGCCTGGCGCGTGCCTTCATCGTCTCCCAGCGCGTGCCGCCGAGCTTGCTCAGCGGCGGGCTGTCGCCGCCGGCGCCGACGTAGCGCGAGATCTTCGCCAGCTGGTCGGTCGGCACGAACACGCGATCGTCGCCCTGGTATTCCAGGTACAGGTAGTCGCGCGTGACGTCCGCCACCGTGCGCGTCTCAAAGCCCGCGAAGCGCGCCACGCCGTGGTCCTCGTGCACGACGATGTCGCCTGCACGCAGCTCGGTAAAGGAGCGCAGGGCGCCGCGGCGCGCGCCTGAGCGCCCGCCCAGCGCGTTGCGATCGGCCCCGCCTCGCTCGGCGCGGCGCCGGCGCAGCAGCCGGTGCTCGGGGAACACGGCGAGCTTCAGCGATGGGGCGACGAAGCCTTCGCGCAACGACGCCGCCACGAAGCGCAGCGAGGGTTCCTGCGGCGAAGCGCCTGCGTCCACGCCCTCGCCCAGCCAGCTCGCTTTCAGTCGCCCCAGGTTGTACGCGGCGCGCTCGCCCTCGCCGCGGCGCGGGAAGGCGACGACCGTGCGGTAGCCCGAGCGCACGAGCTTCTCCAGCTCCGGCTCGGCCTCCGCCAGCGAGCGCGCCGCCGTGTCCGCCGACTGCGCGCGCAGCTCGACGCCCTGATCGGCCGAGATCGCCGACAGCCAGATGCGCGCGCGCTGCTTGACCGCCGCCTGCACGCTCTCAGGGCTGACGTACAGGTGGTGCGCGTCCTCGTCGCCGAACGCCGCGCAGACGTCGTTCCAGTGATCGCTCAGCGCCGGAGCTAGCTCCTCCTCGGCGGCCACCACCACCTCCGTGCGCTCGCCGATCAGATCCAACAGCGCGCCGAAGCGGTCGACTGGCAGAAGCTCGGCGATGTCCGGTCGGCCCGCGCCCTCCTCGCCGGCGGCGCCTGCGGAGTCCGCGGCGAGCTCCGCGCCGACGACCGCCGCAAGCTCGCGGTGCTCTTCAGCCAGCTCGGCCGCAGGCGCGATCTCCACTTCCTCCACGGCCCCTAGCGAGCGCTGGGTGAACGTCGAGAACCAGCGCAGCGACTCGATCTCGACGTCGAACATGTCCACGCGCACCGCGCGGTCCTCTGTCGCCGGGAAGACATCCAGCAGCCCACCGCGCATCGCGAACTGGCCGCGCTCCTCGACCTGATCGGCGCGTTCATAGCCCGCCGCGACCAGCTCCGCCGCACACTCGTCGAGATCGAGCAGCTCGCCGACGCGCAGCGTGAACGAGTGCGGGCGCAGCGCCGGATCGGGGACCTTCTCCGACAGCGCCACCGCGCTGACGACCACGACGGGACGCCCATGCTCCTCCTCGGCGCCCAACAGCGAGTCCAGCGCCGCCATACGCAGCCCGACCAGGTGCGGCGGCGGGGTCAGATGCGACTCATACGTCACGCCGCGCGTCGGGTAGTAGCGCACGCGCCGTGGCGCCAGCCACGCGCGCAGGTCGGCCGCCAGGTCGCGCGCCGCGCGATCGTCGCCGACGACGACCAGCTGCGCGCGGTCGCGCTCCTCGCCGAGATCGGCCAGCGCGGCGATCAGATACGGCCGCAGCGACGAGGACACGAACGCGTTGCCGCCGTCGCGCGCGAGCGCCAGCGCGGCGGGATCTTCTTCGATGTGGGAGAGGAGCGATCGGAGCGGCATGTGCGGGGCCGTCAACACAATAGACGCGCACCCGAGGGCGCTCGGCGAGCGCGGCGAGGCTGCTCGCAAGGGACTTCGCGCAGCTGCGACCGACGGCCGATCGGCCAGCCGAGCGGCCTCTCAGCCGGCCTCCGGCTCCGCGAGAACGATCCGCTCGACCTCCTCGCAAGCGCGCTCGATCAGCTCCGCGACCTGCTCGCGACCCTCGCGAAAGCGGCCGAGCACGTACGCCGAAACGATCTCCGGGTCGCTGCTGTCCGGCCGCCCGACGCCGACGCGCACGCGCCTGAAATCGCCGCTGCCGAGCTCGCGCTTGATCGACTTCAGGCCGTTGTGGCCGGCCAGGCCGCCGCCCGTTCGCGAGCGCACCTCGCCGAACGGCAGGTCGATCTCGTCGTGCACCACGATCACCTGCTCGGGCGCCAGCTTGTAGGAGCCGCGCGCCGGGCCAACCGAGCGCCCGGCGTCGTTCATGTACGTCTGCGGGCATAGCAGCGCCGCGCGCGCCGGTCTATGGCCGGGCTGCACGGCAGGCGCCCCAGCGCGCACACGACCCTCCGCGAGACGCCCGCGGAAGCGGTCTTTCGCGCGCGCCAGCTGCCAGCGATCGGCGAGTGCCTCGGCGACCATGAAGCCGACGTTGTGGCGCGTTCCCGCGTGCTCGCGCCCGGGGTTACCGAGCCCGACGACCAGCCAGTCGATCGCCCCGCCGCCGCCGCCGAACGGGCGTCGCAGGGGCCGCTACTCCCGGCCGGAGGAGTCCTCGCCGCCGGAGTCCTCGCCGCCCTCGGCGTCCTCGCCGTCCTCGGCGCCCTCGCCGACCAGCTCGGTCTCCGATTCGACGTCGTCCTCCTCGACCTGCAGCCGCGGCGGCGACAGCGTCGCCACGACGCCCTCCTCGAGCTCGTCGAGCAGCGTCACGCCGTCGGGCATCGCGATCGCGTCGAGTGAGATCGTGTCGCCGATCTGCATCTCGCCCACCGCGTACTCGATCGACTCCGGGATCGCCGTCGGCAGCGCTTCCACGTTCAGCTCGCGCACGATCTGCTCGAGGATCCCGCCTTCCTTGACGCCCGGCGCGTCGTCGATCCCGCTCAGTTCGAGCGGCACCACCGCGTGGATCGCCTGGTCCAGGCGCACGCGCAGTAGGTCGATGTGAACCGTCTGGCCGCGCACAGGATCGCGCTGGGCCTCCTTGAGCACGACCGGCGTCGCTTTCCCGCCGTCGATGCTCAGGTCGAGCACCGCTCCCGAGCGCGCCAGCGCCAGGCGCAGGTCGCGCGCGTCGACGTCGAAGCCTTGCGAGTCGCCGCCGCCGCCGTACAGCACGCCGGGCACGCGGCCTGTGCGGCGCAGACGCCGCGCCGCGCGCGAGCCCTCCGCGTCGCGGCTGCGTACATCCAGTTTTGTGCTCGTGTCGGCCATCGGGAAGCCCGAGGACTCTAGCAATCCCCCTGGTTCGAGATCGGCGCGCTGAGGCGCAGCAGCTCGATCTTGATTCCCGTCAGCGCGTTGCCCGTGCGGCGCACGTCGACGCACTGCACCACCGGCGGCGTCCCGATCGCCGTCCACGCAAGGCGCGTCCTGCCGCTGGAGCCGCTCAGCGAGTAGGCCGTCGGCGATTTCAGCGAAAGGATCTTCACCGCCCCGGCTCGGCGCAGCTGCTGGTTGCTCGCATCGGCGCGCACCGTCGCCACGCATGCCGGGCTCTCGCTGCAGCCGCTCAGCTTGCTCAGCATCGTCTTGACGTCGCCGCGCGCCTGAGCCTGGATCAGCGCCGCCTCGTTGTCGCGTTCCACGCCCTCCGCCGAGAGGAATCGCGCGAGCACGCCGCTGATCGCGAGGAACAGCACGGCGCCGAGGACGATCAGTGCGATGCGCTTCAGAACAGCTGGTTCTCGCCGCCGAAGACCTCGCTCACCGAGTCGTCGACGAAGATGCGTCGGATCGAGTCGGTCAGCAGGTCGGCGCACGGCAGCACGCGGATGTTCTGCGGGCGGTTCGGGCTGATCGGGATCGTGTCGGTGACGACGATCTCCTCGAAGCCGGCCGTGCTCAGGTTCTCGAACGCTTTGCCCGAGAAAACAGCGTGCGTCGCCGCGGCGTAGACGCGCGCCGCGCCCTCCTCGGAGACCGTCTTGGCGGCCGCCGCGAGCGTGCCCGCCGTGTCGATCATGTCGTCGACGATCACCGCCGTCTTGCCCTTCACGTCGCCGATCACGTAGCCGATCTCCGCGACCTGCTGGGCGGGGCGCTCCTTGTCGAGGATCGCCAGCTCGGCGCCGATCTTCGACGCGAAGTTCTTGTTCAGCTTCACCCGGCCGGCGTCCGGCGCCACGACCACCAGATCCGACAGCCCGAGGTCACCGAAGTACTGCGTGAGCATGAACAACGCCGTCATGTGGTCGACCGGCTTCTGGAAGAACCCCTGGATCTGCCCGGCGTGCAGGTCCATCGTCAGCACGCGGTCGGCGCCCGCCGACTCCAGCATGCGCGCCACCAGGCGTGCGGAGATCGGCTCGCGCGGCGCCGACTTCTTGTCCTGGCGCGAGTAGCCGAACCACGGCGTCACGGCGATCACGCGGTGCGCGGACGCGCCGACCGCCGCGTCGATCATGAACAGCAGCTCCATCAGCGCGTCGTTCGCCGTGATCCCCGTCTGCGGGTTGCCGCAGATCGACTGCACGATGAACACGTCCGCGCCGCGAATCGACTCCTCGTAGCGGCAGTACACCTCGCCGCTGGAGAACGTCTTGAGGATCACCGGGCCGAGGTCGACGCCGAGCTTGTCGGCGATGTCGATCGCCAGCTGCGGGTTCGCGCGCCCGCTGAACAGCATCAGCCGCTTGTTGTAATCGATCGGCAGGCTCGCTCGCGACGCCGCGCTCGTATCGATCGCGCTGCTCATGTCTTCTTCGAGTGTAAAGGGGCTTCCCGTCGCTCCGCGTATTGCTCCACGTTGCGCTGCTTGGCACGCGCCACCGCCAGCGCCCCGTCGGGCACGTCGTCGGTCACAACCGAGCCGGCCGCCGTGTACGCATCGTCGCCGACCGTCACCGGCGCCACGAACGACGTGTCCACGCCGCCGCGCACGCGCTTGCCGATCGTCGTGCGGTGCTTGCTGGCGCCGTCGTAGTTCGCCGTGATCGTGCCCGCGCCGAGATTCGTGCGCTCGCCGACGTCCGCGTCGCCGATGTACGAGAGGTGCGGGATTTTCGCTCCCGCGCCGATGTCCGAGTTCTTGACCTCCACGAACGTCCCCGCCTTCGAGCCGGCGCGCAGCGTCGCGTCGGGGCGCAGGTATGCGAACGGCCCGACGCTCACGCCGTCCTGCAGCAGGCAGTCGACCAGGTAGGAGTGCTTGATCGTGCAGCCCGCGCCGATCCGCGTGCGGCCCTTGATCGTCGTGAACGGCTCGATCGTTGTGTCCTGCCCGATCTCCACGTCGACGTCGATCGCCGTCGCCTGCGGGTCGACGATGTCCACGCCCGCCATCAGATGCCGGCGATGGATCGCGGCCTGCGCGAGCTTGCGCGCCTGCGCCAGCGCCACGCGATCGTTGACGCCCAGCATCTGCATGGGGTCGTCGAGCACGTGCGCGGCGATCGTGTGACCGTCCCCGCGCAGCAGCTCGAGCGCCTCGGGCAGGTACAGCTCGCCCTGCGCGTTGTCCCCGCCCAGGCGCGGCAGCGCCTCGCGCAGCGCCGCACCGTCGAAGGCGTATATGCCCGCGTTGACCTCGCGGATCTGCAGGTCCTCTGGCGCTGCATCGCCGCTGGCCTTCGTCTCCACCACGCGCAGCACCGCGCCCGCCTCGTCGCGCACCACGCGCCCGTAGCCGCTCGGGTCCTGCAGGATGCTCGTCACCATCGTCGCCGCCGCGCCGCTGCGCTCGTGCGCTCGAGCGAGGTCTTCGATTGCCTCGGCGTCGAGCAGAGGCACGTCGCCGCTCAGCACCAGCACCGCGGCCGAGCCCGCGTCCGGCGAGCTCGCGTCGAGATGCGCGATCGCCGCCGCCACCGCACCCCCCGTGCCGTTGGCCACTGGCTGCACCGCCAGCTCGACGCCCTCGGGCAGCACCGGCTCAAGCGCCCGCGCCGGAGAGTCGACGACGACCACCCGCCCGGCGCCCGCCGCCAGCGCCGCGCGCACCGGCCACAGCAGCATCGGCAGGCCGCACAGATCGTGCAGCACCTTCGGCGTACGCGAGCGCATGCGCGTGCCCTGGCCCGCGGCGAGGATCAGGACAGTTGGGGCCACCGAAGGGATGCTAACGCTCGCGCTCAGGTCGAACTGCTCGGGACTTCAGCTGGGGGGCAGGGACTCGAACCCCGATTCTCAGGACCAAAACCTGATGTCCTGCCGTTGGACGACCCCCCAAGGGGACCGCCGATGATATGACCTGCGCGCCACGCCGACGCTCGCCTGGCGCAGAACCGATCGCGCGAAGCGCGTGAATAAAAGCCGTCAAAACCGGTTAGTAACCACCGGTCTGAGCCTTCTGCAAACATTCTTGCACTTGCGCCGGGGAGCCAGCAGAGCAAGGAAGCGAGTCGGCGCCCGGTCCGTGGCAGCGCTGGTCGTCGTCCTGCTCGCACTCGCCGCCCCCGTCTCCAGCGCCGCTGGCGCCGCGCGCGCGGGCGTTTCCGCGGCCGCCTGTCCGGGCGCCAACGCCACCCCCACAGCCGCTAACGCCGCGCTCGTCGACGCCGCCACGCTGTGCCTGATGAACCGGCTGCGCACCGCTCGCGGCATGCACGCGCTGCGGCGCAACAGCACGCTCGCGCGCATCGCCTCCGGCCAGGCCGACGACATGGTCCGCGGGCACTACTTCGCCGACCAGAGCCTCTCCGGACAGTCGCCACTCGCGCGCGTGATCGCCTCCGGCTACGCCGCCCACCCGGCCACCGTGCGCCTGCTGACAGCCCAGAACATCGGCTTCGGCACCGGGCCCAACGCCACCCCCGCCGGCATCGTCGACGCCTGGATGAACTCGCCACCGCACCGGCTCATCATGCTCACCCCCGCCTACCGCGACGCCGGCGTCGGCGTGGCCCCCTCAGACCCCGCCGGGCTCGAAACCGGCTGGCTCGGCGGCACCTACGCCGTCGAGTTCGGCACGCGCGAGCGCCACTGAGCGTAGCTAGGCGCCGCGCCCGGTGCGGCGCGGGACGCGGCCGCCTGCCGCGCCCGCCTCCGACGCCGGTCCGCCCGCCGAGGAGATGCCCAGGACGCGCATCGCCTTCAGCCCCAGGCTGAGCTTCTCGCGCCCGTCGCTCGAGCTCACGTCGTGCCCCGACAGCTCGCGCACCCGCTCCAGGCGGTAGTAGATCGTGTGCCTGTGCGTGAACAGCCGCTGCGCCGTTCCCGCCACGTTGCCGTCCGCCTCCAGGAACGCCTCCAGCGTGCGTACGAGCTCCGTCTCGTACTGCTCGTCGTAAGCCACCAGCGGCTCCACCGTCTCGTCGTAGAAGCGCTGCAGCTCGTTCGGGTTCTCGCTCATCGCCGACAGCAGCAGCCGGTAGGCACCCGTCTGCTCGAACGCAAGCGCCGTCCCGTCGGACGAGCCCTGGGCTACGTTTGCGGCCAGCAGGGCCTCGCTCGCCGCGCGCGGCAGGTCAGCCGGATCCTCCGCGATGCGACTGCGTCCCAGCGCAAACGTGTAGCCGGCCAGCCCCGCCTCCATCTCGCGCACGATCCCCTCCGCCGCGCGCGCCGCGGTCGGCTCGTCGCCGCCCGGCACGAGCAGCAGCACCTCCGCGCCGAGGATTCCCTCGCGTTCTGACAGCGCCGCGATCGAGCGGCTGGCCACCGCCCGTGCGCCGCGCTCGGCGACCGCGCGCACGCGCCCGCGCCAGCCCTCGTCAGTCGGCGTCTGCGGGTGGGCGCGCGCCACGATCATGCTCGCCCCGTCCTGCACGTCCAGCGACAGCTCCTTCGCGCGCGCCAGCAGCTCGTCGCGCTCGGTCAGCTCGCGCGCCAGCACGGCTCTGAGGAAGTCCGCAGCCGCCGACTCCGACGCGCGCTCCGGCGCGCGCACACGCTCGACCTCCGACGCGATCATCGTCGCCAGCAGCCTGCGCATCGACGCGCTCGGCTCCGTTTTCGCGCGCATGTGCAGCGCTCCCACGACCGTGTCCGCCACGCGCAGCGGGATGCTCGTCACGCCCTCACCCTGCGACAGCAGCGCCCGCTCCTCCGCCGGCGAGCGCGCCGCCACCGCCAGCGTCGCACCCCACGCGTCGCTCACCGCCAGGCTCGCCTCCAGTGCCCGCGCCGCCGCGCGCACGACCTCCGGCAGCCCAGCGCCCGACTCGACCGCCTCCGTGATCGCGTCCAGCGCCGCGTAGTCGGACATCGCGAGCTAGCCCCAGAAGTAGACGGCAGCGGACGCAGCGCCCACGCCGATGCCCACGAGGACGGCGAGCACATACAGCGACAGCACCGTCGCGGCCACCCGCTCCCACAGCCGCGTGTACGCCGTCCACGCCGGCACCAGGATCAGCCCGGCGTACAGCGCCAAGCCGAATGTTCCGGCGCACACCGCGACGAGCTCGTTGATGGTCGTTTTGCTCATACGTTCCTCGAGCGGAGATTGTGACGCACGCGCCCGTCGATCGCACGTCTAGGCGAGCATCGTGGCGCGCGCGAACGCCGCGTCCACCGACTTCGCCGCGATCGGCTGCGGCTCACGGGCGCCGAGCGCCGCCGCCGCGCGCTGCGCTCGCCCGGCCGGGTTGGCGTGGCCGAACAGACCCACCACAGTCGGGCCCGACCCGCTGACCAGCGTCTCCTCCGCGCCCGCCCCCCGCATCTCCTCCAGCGCGTCGGCGATCGGCGCCGATAGCGAGATCGCCGCCTGCTGCAGGTCGTTGTGCAGCAGCTCGCGCGCCGCCGGAAGCGGAGCCCCGAGCTCGAGCGCCGAACGCAGCTGCGCGCGGCGCTGCTGCAGTTCTCCGCGCTCGCGCGCCAGGCCGAGCGCGTCTGACTCCCGGTACACCGCCGCCGTGGACAGCTCCGTCGTGGAGGGCAGCACGAGCAGCTCGAGCCCCGGGAACGGGTCGGGCAGCGCCTCCAGCAGCTCCCCCGCGCCAGTCGCCAGCCAGCGCCCGGGCGCGATCTGCGCCGGGACGTCCGCCCCCAGCTCCGCGCCCAGCTCTCCCAGCAGCCGCTCGTCGCCGAGGCCCGACGCCAACGAGGCGAGGCGCAGCGTCGCCGCGGCGTCCGCCGAGCCGCCGCCCAGCCCCGCCGCGACCGGGATGCGCTTGTCGATGCTCAGGCGCAGCGGCGGCGCGCGCCAGCCGGTCGCCGCGCGGAAGGCCGCCAGCGCGCGCGCGGCCAGGTTCTCCTGCGGCGCCCCCTCGAGGCCCGGGCAGACGATCTCGTCCACGCCCGAACCCGGCGCCGCCTGCAGCAGCAGCTCGTCCGCCAGCGAGATCGACTGCATCACCGTCACCAGCTCGTGGCGGCCGTCGCGCTCGCGCGTCGGCCCGAGGAACAGCCCCAGGTTGACCTTCGCCGGCGCGAGCGCGCGGTAGACGCCGAGCTCGCTCATAGCAAGCTCGCTCATAGCTGCAGCGCTGCCGCCAGCGCACGAAAGTCCGCCGGCGAGAGGCGCTCCGCGCGCACGTCCGTGGGCAGGCCGAGCCCACTCAGCGCCTCGCGCACCTGCTCGCGCGAACGCGCCTGCGCCCCTCCCGACAGCGCCAGCGAGCCGACGAGCGTCTTGCGGCGATGCGCGAACGACCCCGACACCAGGCGGCGCACGGCCGGCGAGACCTGCAGATCGCCAGCCGCCATGGGCGGGCGACGGCGCAGGCCGACGAGCACCGAGTCGACGTTCGGCACCGGCTGGAAGACCGTGCGCGGGATCGCGCGCAGCACGCGCACCTCGCACGCCAGCTGCGCGAGCACCGACGGCGTGCCGTACTCGCCGCCGCCAGGCGCCGCCGCCAGGCGCTCGCCGACCTCGCGCTGCACCATCGCCACCCAGCTGTGCACCGTCGCGAGCTGCTCGATCGTGCGCAGGATCGCGCCTGCGGCGATGCCGTACGGCAGGTTCGCCACGACCTTCGTCGGCGCCGGCGCCAGCGCAGCCAGGTCGATCGTCATCGCATCGGCCCAGTGCACCGTCACGTTGTCGTGCGCGCCGGTGGCATCCTCGAGCGCCTCGCGCAAGCGCTCGTCGATCTCCACCACGTGCACGTGCGCGGCGCGCTCGGCCAGGTGCTCGGAGAGCACGCCCAGGCCGCCGCCGATCTCCAGCACCACGTCCTCGCGAGCCAGCTGCGCAGCGCGCTCGATCACGCCGAGGATGTTCGAGTCGACGAGGAAGTTCTGCCCGAGCTCGCGGCTCGGGCGCACGCCGAACTGCCGCATCCGCCGCAGGCTCGGCTGCACCGGGGCGTCGGGCACCGCGCCCATCACCAGCCGAACACGGCCGCCGCGTTGCGCTCGACGCTCGCGCCCAGCTCGCGCGCGCTCACGCCGCGCAGCTCGGCGAGGAAGGTGAGCGTGTGCGCGACGAACGCCGGCTGGTTGGGCTGCTTGCCTGTGCCCTTCAGGGTGCGCACGACCTGCGGGGTCAGATAGGGCGCGTCGGTCTCCACGAGCAGCCGATCCTCCGGCACGAGCTTGGCCGCCTCGCTCAGATCCGCGGCGCTCTTGTACGTGACGTTGCCCGCGAACGAGATCGCATAGCCGCGCTCCAGGCACTCGCCCAAGCGCTCGGGCATCGAGAAGCAGTGCATCACCACGCTCACCCCGTCCGCCTGTGCGGCAAGCTGCGCGAGCGTCTCCGTGTCGGCCGCGCGCGAGTGGATCACCAGCGGCTTGCCCGCGTCGCGCGCGAGCTCGATCTGCGCGGCGAACGCCTGCTCCTGGTCGGCGCGCGGCGCGCCCTCGCGGTAGAAGTCCAGGCCCGTCTCGCCGATCGCCACGCAGCGCTCGTGTTCGGCCAGGGCGCGCAGCTCGGCCAGATCGGCGCCGTCGAAGCCCTTCGCCGCGTTCGGGTGTCGCCCGATCGCCGCGTAGACCTGCGGGAAGTGCTCCGCGGCGCCCAGCGCCGCGCGGCAGGAGGCGCCGTCGATGCCGACCGTCAGCATCCGCGTCACGCCCGCCGCCGTCGCCGCCGCCACGAGCTCGCTGTCCGGCGACTCGCACAGGTCGAGGTGGGTGTGCGAGTCGATCACGCGCCGGCGCTCGCGACGGGCGGCCGGTCCTTGGGAAACAGCGGCTCGATCGCGCTCACCCGCTCGATCGCGCCTGTCCCGAACGCGGCGCCCGCGAGCGATGTGTCCGGCGCGCCGAGCGCCGCGAGCAGCCGCTCGGCGCTCGCCGGTAGGTACGGCCACAGCAGCACCGTCAGGCTGCGCAAGCCCTCCGCGAGCGTGCGCAGCACGCGGTCGAGATCGTCCACGCGCGCCTCGTCCTTGGCCAGCACCCACGGCGCCTGCTCCTCGACGTAGCGATTCAGGCGCCGCACGCGCTGCCAGATCTCATCCAGTGCCGCCGTCAGTTCGGCGCCGTCGAGCTGCGCGCAGACGCGCTCGGGCAGGCCCGCGAAGTCCTCGCTCAGCCCAGCGTCGACGTCGCCGCTCGGCACCGCGCCGTCGCGGTAGCGCTCGATCATCGCGATCGTGCGGCTCGCCAGATTGCCCAGCTCGTTGGCCAGCTCGCTCTCGTAGCGCTGCTCGAACGACGCCGTCGAGACCGATCCGTCCTGGCCGAACGGCACGTCGCGCAGCAGATAGAAGCGCAGCGCGTCCGGGCCGAAACGGTCGATCACCGCGAACGGGTCGAGCACGTTGCCCAGCGACTTGCTCATCTTCTCGCCGTCCAGCAGCAGGTAGCCGTGCACGAACACGTGCGCGGGCAGCTCCAGCCCTGCCGCCATCAGCAGCGCAGGCCAGTAGACCGTGTGAAAGCGCAGGATGTCCTTGGCGATCACGTGGTAGCTCGCCGGCCAGAAGGTCTCCGTCAGGTCGGCGGCGTCCTGCTGCGACAGGCCCGCCGGCGCGGGGGCGTAGGACAGCGCGCTGTAGTAGTTCAAGAGTGCGTCGAACCACACGTAGAAGACGTGCTCGGAGTCCCACGGGACGGGCACGCCCCAGGTCAGCTTGTGGCGCGTCAGCGGCACGTCGCGCAGCCCCGAGCGGATGAACGAGAGCGCCTCGTTGAAGCGAGTGCGCGGCGCCACGAAGGCCTCGCGCTCCGCGTACAGCGTCTCCAGCTGCTCCTGAAAGGCCGACAGCTTGAAGAAGTAGCTGTCCTCCTGCTCGCGCGTCAGCTCGATGTGATGGATCGGGCAGCGCTTGCCCTCGTCGATTTCGTTCTCCGCCTTGAAGTCCGCGCAGCGCGGGCAGTACCAGCCCTCATACGTCCCCTCGTAGACGAAGCCGTTGTCGCGCACGAGCGAGAGGATCTCCTGCACCTTCGCCATGTGCTGCGCGTCCGTCGTCCGGATGAAGAAATCGTTGCTCGCCCCCAGTCGTGGCGCGAGCGCCTTGAAGCGCTCGGCGTTCTTGTCCGCGAGCTCCTGCGGCGTCACACCCAGCGCGTGCGCCGCGTCGGCCACCGGCTCGCCGTGCTCGTCCGTCCCCGTGAGGAAGAACACCGCCTCGCCGCGCTGGCGATGGTGACGTGCCATCACGTCCGCAGCGATCGTCGTGTACGCGTGTCCGAGGTGCGGCGCCGCGTTTACGTAGTAGATCGGCGTTGTCACATAAAAGGACATCCCGTGCTCAGGCTACTGGCCCGCGCCTGCGGCGCGGTGTCGCCCGCCGACGCCTTCGAGCGTCCCCGCGACGCGGCGCGTCAACCCTCGGCCGCTTCGCTCGTCAGCGCCCGGTACAGCTCGTTGGCGCCGACGCCAGTCAGCTTCGCGACGACCGCCGCC
Source organism: uncultured Solirubrobacteraceae bacterium (assembly GCA_963706615.1). GTDB lineage: Bacteria > Actinomycetota > Thermoleophilia > Solirubrobacterales > Solirubrobacteraceae > Palsa-744. The sequence goes on from OY970163.1 coordinate 1,098,626, forward strand.
GCCGGTCGGGCCCGCGCCCCCGCATCGATCAGGTCGCGCAGCGCAGCGAGCGCCTGCTCGCGCGAGCCCGCGCCCTCCGGCGCTGCGCCGACGACGAGCACGATCTCACCGCGCGGCGCGTTCGCCTCGAAATGCGCCGCCAGCTCGTCCGCGCTGCCGCGACGGACTTCCTCGTGCAGCTTGGTCAGCTCGCGGCAGACTGCGACCGGCCGCTCGCTGTCGGAGTCGGCGAGCGCGCGCAGCGTGCCGGCGAGCCGACGCGGCGACTCGAAGGCCACGAACGTCGCGTCCGCCTGCGCCAGCAGCCGCGCGACCTCCGCGCGCTTGCGCGGCAAAAAGCCGACGAACAGCCATCGGTCGGCGGGCAGTCCCGAGGCGACCAGCGCCGTCGTGACGGCGCTCGGGCCCGGCAGCACCTCGAGCTCCAGGCCCGCCGCGAGGACTTCGCGCACGAGGGCGAAACCCGGATCGGACACCAGCGGCGTGCCGGCGTCCGACACGAGCGCCACAACCGCGCCGTCTCGCATGCGCGCCACCAGCTCGCCAGCTCGCGCTCGTTCGTTGTGCTCGTGCAGGCTCACCAGCTTCGCCGAGACACCATGGCGCTCCAGCAGCAGGCGCGTGTGGCGCGTGTCCTCGCAGGCCACCGCGTCGGCCTGCGCCAGCACGTCGAGCACGCGCAGCGTCACGTCCTGCAGGTTGCCGATCGGCGTCGGGCACACGAGCAACCGCCCGGCGACGACCTCCGCGGGAGTCATGGCGCAAATATAGGGTCCCGCGATGCCCCCCGAGGAAGAACCCCCACCCCGCTACACGCGCTACCGCTCCAGACCGCGCCTCCTCTCCGGGCGCGAAGGCGAGCCGGGTGCCGCCGAGCAGGCGCAAGGCGGGGGCGGAGGCTGGCGCGGGGGGCGCCGAGAGCGCGGTCTGCTCTCGCCCCATCGCAGCCGCGCCGGTCGCGTGGTCGACTGGTGGAGACGGCTCACCGTCAAACGCGCGTTGCTCGCGCTGCTTGCGCTCGTCGTCGCCTGGATCGCGCTGTCGCTCGTGCTGTTCCTCGTCAGCTCGCACTTCGAACGCACGTCGCCCCCGTCTGACGTAGCCGGCGTGCTCGACCCGGCCGGCTTTCCGCTGACCTCCGTCAACAACATCCTCGTGCTCGGCTCCGACCGGCGCCCGAAAGGCAGCAAGGAACCCGGCGCGAACACCTCCGGCCCTAGCCGCTCTGACTCGATCCTGCTGCTGCGCATCGGCGGCGGACATGCAGCACGCCTGTCGATCCCGCGCGACACCGTGATCGAAATCCCCGGCCACGGCGAGCAGAAGATCAACGCCGCCTACGCCTTCGGCGGCCCCGCGCTGTCGATCTCCGTGATCAAGCACTACCTCGGTATCCCCATCAACCACCTCGTCGAGGTCAACTTCGAAGACTTCCCGCAGCTGATCGACGCGATGGGCGGCGTCGACTACACCGGCGGATGCATCGTCTCGCGCATCGACGGCGGCTTCTCAAACGGCGGCTACACGCTGCGCCTGCCCAAGGGCACCCACCACATCGACGGCAAGCAGGCGCTCGCGCTGGCGCGTACGCGCGAGAACCTCTGCGCCCCCAATCAGACCGATCTGCAGCGCACCGAACACCAGCAGGCGCTGTTCACCGACATGAAGAGCCGGCTCCTGTCCCCCTCGAGCTTCTTCCGCCTGCCGCTAATCGCCTGGAATGCCCCGCCCGCGATCATCTCCGACATGAGCGGCCCCACGCTGCTCGGTCTTTTTGGCGCGCTCGGGACCTCCGGCACCCCGGCCACCCATGTGCTCAAGCCGACCGGCGCCGTCACCCTGCCCGACGGCGAGGCCGGCCTGCAGGTCTCAGAAGCCGCGCGCCGCGCAGCCGTCGCGCGCTTCCTCGCCGGCTGAAACGCAAGGCTCAGCTCGGGTTGCCCCGCTGCCCACCGGGTCGCCGCGCTCGACACAATCGACGCATCGCCGCGGTCGCCGTGGTCGCCGTGGTCGCCGGCCGGAGCATGGACCACTCTTTTTGCCGTGCGGTAGCCATGGTATCTACGCGCCCAGGCCGAGGGACGGAGTCGGGGGTGGATTTTCTGGGGCACAGGCGCGCGCGCCACCGTCAAACCCACGCCGTATATACGTTGGCTACCGCAAGACAAAAACAACAACACCCCCACCCCTTGACGGCCCACCCGCCGACGGGGCCACCCGTCCACAACGGCGCGCGGCAAGGGTCAGCTCTTCTTGGCAGCGCCTGCCTTGGGCTCTTTGCTCTTGGCGGCGGAGTCGCCGGAGCTCTTGTCGCTCTTGCTCTTGCTGTCAGCGCCGGAGGAGGAGCTCGCGGAGTCTGCGCTCGACGATGAGCTGTCGCCCGAGGAGGAGTCCTTCGACGCGGAGTCCTTCGACGCGGAGTCCCTCGACGCGGAAGAGGACGAGGAGTCGCCGGAGGACGAGCCCTCGGCTGCGGCGGCGGTCTCGCGCTGGCGCTTGCGCGTGCCGTAGTCGGTGTTGTAGAAGCCCTTGCCCTTGAAGTGCACGGCGGGCGGGTGCAGCACTCGCTCGACGGGTACGCCGGTGTCGGGATCGACGGTCAGCGCGTCTTCGGCGAAGGTCTGCTGGATCTCGAAGGTTGTGCCGTCGGGGCGGCGGTACTCGTAGATCGGCATGTGCTCGGGCTAGTCGGTCAGCAGCGCGCGAGCGGCGGCGATTCCGGCCTGCACGGTCGCGGTGAAGTCACGGTCGGGCTCGGCGAGCATGCGCAGGGCCAAGCCGTCGCCGAGTGAGAAGAGGATCTCGGCGATCGCTTCGGGCTCGGCGTGCAGGTGCAGGATGCCCTCTCGCTGCGCGGCGGCGAGCATCGCGGCGACCTGTTCGCGGGTGCGGCGCATCAGGCCGGCGTACTCGGCGGCGATGTCGCTGTTGCGCCGCGAAAGGGTGAAGAGCTCGAAGACCAGCGTGACGAAGTGGGGATCCTCGTGGACGGTCTCCTGCAGGTTCTGCGCCATCAGGTCGATGTAGTCGTCGGCGGTCTGGGCGGTGGCGAGCTGGCGCTCGAGCAGCTCGATGCGCAGCTCGCAGTCGCGGCGCACGGCCTCGACGAGCAGCTGCTCCTTGGTGCCGAAGTAGTAGTGCAGCAGGCCGCGCGAGACGCCGGCCTCGCGTGAGACGTGGTCGAAGGTCGCGCCGGCCGTCCCGCGTCGCGCGACGCTATGGCGCATCGCCTCGACGATCCGCTGGGCCTTCTCGCCGGAGAGCGAGCGCCCGGCGGGGGAGCCCGGCGCCGCGGAAGCCGAGCCCTTTGCTGCGAGGCTCTTCTCCGTGGCGTCGGTCTCCAGGGCGACGGCGTCGACGGCTGCGCTCATCCTTGCGGCGAGACTCGTCGACTACGCGGCTGGGGCGCCGGCGGGCGCCGGCTCCGCGGGAGCGGTGGTCGAGCTGTAGTCGAACTCCTCCTCAGCCCCGAACAGCAGGTCGAGCACCTTTGAGCGCAGGCCCTCGCTGGCCGCTACGGCGAGCACGCCGGCGACCCCGAGCAGCAGCAACGTGCGCCCGAATCCACCGCTGCGACGCCGCTTGGGCGGCTCACGCAGCGAACCGGACGCGTCGCGCAAAGCGCTCGCGGCCTCCTTGAGCTCCTTCTGGAGCTTGCGATCCTCGAACAGCGCTTGCGTGGCGGGCTTGCCGTTGGTCATCCGCCCGTACGCGCTGCGCGCAGCGCTGTAGGCGGTGACGAGGGAGCCGCGCAGTTCCTCGTCCGCGAGCAGGCGCTGCAGGTACTGGTTGTGCTGGGCCGTGCGCGCAGCTTCGCCGGCCTTGTTGATCCTGTCCTTAGCTGCCATCACCGAACCTCGTCTCTGCCGAAGCTTTGCTGGGTCTGCTGTGAATATACCCCGCTCAGGCAAAGCGAATGCATGTGGTTGTCACCGCAGTTGCGGCGTGAGCCGGCGACCGGCGGCCGACGTGCGAGTCTTGGCGCGGATGCCGACGTTCCAAGCAACGGTCACGGTGCTCGGTCTGCTGCTGATGGCGGGCGCGCTGGTCTCGGGTCTTGCACGGCGCTCGATGCTCTCGCTCGCGGCGCTGTTCGTGCTCGCAGGCTTCGTCCTCGGCAACGGCGGCCTGGACTGGGTGGACTTCCGCGCGCGCTCTGGATTCGTGGAGGATCTGGCGTTCGCTGCGCTGATCGTGATCCTCTTTCGCGACGGCCTGGAGGTCGAGGGAGAGATGCTGCAGCGCGCGTGGCACCTGCCGCTGCGCAAGCTCGCGCTTGCTATGCCGCTGACGACGATCATCGTCGCCGCGTCGGCGCGACTGCTGATCGGGTTGTCGTGGACGGAGTCGTTCTTGCTCGGCGCGCTGCTGGCGCCGACCGACCCGGTGCTCACGTCGAGCATCGTCACGAATGCACGCGTGCCGCGGCTGGTGCGCCACTCGCTGAACCTGGAGTCAGGCCTGAACGACGGCCTGGCGCTACCGGCGGTGCTCGCGTTCGCGGCCGCGCTGAGCGCGGACTCGGGCCATTTCGTGTGGTGGCGCTTCGTACTGCAGGACGTTGGCCTGGGCTTTGCCTATGGGATCGCGTGCGGCTGGGTGGCGTCGTTGCTGATGCCACGCGAGCGCGACGGCGGTGAGGGTGAGCGTCCGGCGCGGGAGAGGATTCCCTCCTACCAGCGATCGCTGTTCGCGCTGGGCGTCGCGTTTGCGACTTACGGCCTGACGGTGATCTCGCCGAAAGGCAACGGCTTCATCGCTGTGTTCGTCGCGGCGATCGTGCTGAGCATTCGCCGCCCTGACGTCAGAAGGCACTTCGAGCACAACTCCGAAGAGATCGTGGAACTCGTCAAGCTGGGGATCTTCTTCGTGTTCGGCTCGCTGCTGACGGTGCACGCGTTCACGCGCGAGGGGTGGGTGGCGGTCGTGTTCGTCGCGGCGACGTTCCTGATCGCGCGCCCGCTGGCGGTTTGGCTGTCGCTGATCGGGACGGGCACGGACACGGCGACGCGTCTGTTCATGGGCTGGTTCGGCCCGAAGGGCGTGGCGTCGATGACGTTCGCGCTGATCGTGCTCGACCGCCAGATCGCGGGAGGTGCGCGCATCTTCGACCTGACTGCGCTCGTGGTCTTCTGCTCGATCCTCGCGCACGGCATCAGCGACACGCCGGGTGCGAACTGGATCGCCAGGCGCGCCGAGCGCGCGTCGCAGGGAGAGGGCGCGCCAGCGGATGCGCTCGCGCCGCAGCACGAGGACGCGACGCGCGCTCAGGCGTGAACCGCGCTCAAGCGTGAAGCGCCGCCTGCTCCTGTGCCGAGGGAAACGCCCACGCCGCGCGCGAGCGCCGCTCCTGGCGAAAGACGAAGCGCAGCTGCTGAGGTGGGCGCAGTTGGGCGTCGTTGGGACGGAACGTCGCGCACGGCTCGGTGAGGTCCAGCGCGCAGAGCAGATTGCAGCGAAAGTAGCATTCGTCACAGCTCACTTTGCGCGTCGCGCGCTTGCCTTGCGTTGCCTGTGCCACCGACTGCCTCCCAGCCACCTGTCGATTGATCGGACGGCAGCCATCAAAGCACCGCGCACGCCTGGCGGCAGCCGGCATCTCGCAAAACGCAGACAAAACCATTTAGTAGCCGCAAAGAGCCGAAAGCGAGTCACGCAGATGTGACAATCGACGCAAACGAGCCGCAGTTTGCGAGCTATTGCCGTCACGCGACGACGCTCGTCATGATGTGCGCAGATGCACATCCTGGTCACCGGCGCAAGCGGCTTCGTCGGCTCGCTGATCGTTCCGCGACTGCTGTCTGATGGGCATCGGGTGCGCGGCCTGGCGCGCGATCCCGCGCGCGTGCACTCGCCTGCGCAGATCGTGCGCGGCGACGCGCTCACGGGCGAGGGCCTGGCGGCGGCGCTGGAGGGCGTGGAGGTCGCCTATTACCTGATCCACTCGATGGAGCGCATCGAGCGGGCGCGCGACGGCGCACGGCCGTTTGCAGAGCGCGAGCGCGTTGCCGCGGAGACATTTGCCGCGGCAGCGACGACGGCGGGAGTGAGCCGGATCGTCTACCTCGGCGGGCTGCTTGGCGGGTCGCGAGGCGATTCACACCTGTCGCGTCATCTGTCCAGTCGCGAGGGCGTGGAGCGGATCCTGTTGACGGCGGTCCCCGATTCGGTTGCGCTGCGCGCGTCGATCGTGATCGGCGCGAGATCGCGCTCGTTTCGCCTGCTCGTTCGCCTCGTCGAGCGCATGCGCGTGCTCGCGCTCCCCGCCTGGCGCAGGTTTCGCACGCAGCCGATCGACGAGCGCGACATCGCAGACATGCTCGTCGCCTCGGCGACCGCGCCGATTGGCGGGCGCTCGCTCGACGTGGGCGGCCCGGACGTGCTGTCGTACGGACAGATGATCGAGCGGATTGCCGATCTGATGCTCGTCAACCGTCCGTCGCTCGGATTCGGTGTGAACGTCACACCTGTCGCCGCGCGCGTGGCGGCTGCGATCGCACACGAGGATCCCGAGCTGGTGCTGCCGCTGATGGAGAGCCTGAGTGGCGACCTGCTGCCGGCGCATGACCATGCAGCGCAGCTGCTCGGGGTGCGGCTGCACACCTTCGATTCGGCCGTCGAACATGCGCTGGGCGAGTGGGAACGGACCGAGACGCTGGCGGCACGCTGATGGGTATGTGCGAATGAGCCTCGTGACGGTCTCCACAAAGATCGACGCGGCGCGCGACGACGTATGGGCGATGGTCATGGATCCCCGTCGCTTGGGCGATTGGGTCACGATTCACCGCAAGCTCGTGCACAGCGACGACGGCCCGCCGCGTGTCGGCTATGAGATGGACCAGCAGATCCACCTGCGCGGCGTGAGCCTTGAAGTTCACTGGAAGCTCGTCGAGTGCGATCCGTGCGCGCGGGCCGTGTGGGAGGGCCGGGGGCCGGCGCGTTCGCGCGCGCACACAGAGTATGTGCTGAGCACGAGAAACGGCGCAACGCAGTTTGACTATCGCAATGAATTTCGCCCACCGCTTGGGCCGGTGGGCCCGCTCGTCAGCCGCGCGCTGGTGGGGGGAATACCTGAGCGAGAGGCGAAGCGCACACTCGAACGCTTGCGTGCAAACCTGGAGAAACGGGCGGTTTCAGAGAACTAGTGTAAGGTGCTGCACGAACTAAAAGTTCCGATTTAGAGCACATTTAACTAGTGATGAGGATGCAACCGTGACCGACTTCCTTGACGAGAAGCGCCAAGAGATCGCACAGCGACTGAAAGAGCTGAAGCCCTCAGTCGACGAGTACAACCGGCTCGAGGCAGCCGCTGCAGCCCTGCAGGGCGTCGGTGGAGCTTCCGCCTCAGCCTCGGCGACGACCACCGCCTCCCCGCGCCGTCGCGGGCCGGGCCGTCCGCGTGGCTCTGTCAACCGCAAAAAAGCGACGGCCACGAGCGCCGCGCCGGCCAAACCCGGTCGCAAAAAAGCGGGACGCCCCGCGGGTCGTCGTGCGGGCCGTCGCAAAGGCAGCGGCACGCGTGCAGCCGAGGCGCTCTCGTTCGTGCAGGGTCAGCCGGGCATCACGATCCCTGAGCTCGCGGCGAAGATGGGCATCAAGCAGAACTACCTGTACCGCGTACTGCCTGGGCTCGAGCAGGAAAGCAAGGTGGCCAAGCAAGGCCGCGGCTGGCACCCGAAGTCCTAGTCTCGGACTCCCTGGCGGCGTCCTCGGAGGCTCGCGTGCAAAGCAAGCCACGCCTCCTGCGTCCTTGCCAGGAAAACCGATCCGTCGGACTCAGCGGGTGTGGCTTAACTAAAACAGAGGCGCGGTCACCGACCGCGCCTCTTTCGTTCTGGGGCGAGGGCGATGACCGCTATCGCACGCCGCCATCTCAGCCTCACCCTTCCTCCGCGGCAGTCGAGCGCGGTTAACTCGGGCGCAGGGCGCGGGCGAGTAGGAAGATCATTGCCAGGAGGAGCGCCGGGGCGAGCGTGAGGCTGGGGATGACGTCGCCGTGGCCGATGCCGGAGGCGGCGATGGCGACGATCATGGTTGCCGCGAGCAGCAGCGCGACGGGGACCACGGATTTGCGCAGCACGAGCAGCACGCCGCCGACCGTCTCGAGGACGCCGGCGAGGATCTCCAGCACGGACGGCCAGGGAAGTCCGAACTCGCGGAAGGCGTGCAGCTCCCAGTGGTGGAAGACGAACTTGACGAGTCCGGCGACGATGAAGATCGCGCCGGCGACGACCGCCACTTTGGCGGCGGTCGGGTCGCGGCGCAATCTCGCGTCCCACCCGGCTGGCGGGTGGGCGTGCAACTAGATCAGGCCCTGATCCTTGACCGTGTCGCGCTCCTCGGTGAGCTCGGCGACGGACAGGTCGATTTTCATGCGCGAGAACTCGTCGAGCTCGAGGCCCTGGACGATCTCGTACTGACCGTTGGTGCAAATGCACGGGAAGCCGCAGATCAAGCCCTCGGGTATTCCGTAAGAGCCGTCGGATGGAACACCCATTGAGACCCAGTCGAGGTTGCCGGTGACCCAGTCGTTGACGTGATCGATTGCGGCGTTGGCAGCCGATGCGGCGCTGGAAGAGCCACGCGCCTCGATGATCGCCGCGCCGCGTTTGCCGACGTTCGGCAGGAAGTCGTTTTCGAGCCATGCCTGGTCGTCGACGACCGCCGCCGCCTGCTCGCCGCGCACCTGCGCGTGAAACAGGTCCGGATACATCGTCGGCGAGTGATTGCCCCACACGCCCATCTGCGTGATGTCGGTCACCGGGGCCGCGACCTTGGCCGCGAGCTGTGCGATCGCGCGGTTGTGGTCCAGTCGCATCATCGACGTGAAGCGCTCGCGCGGGATGTCGGGCGCGTTGTTCATCGCGATCAGGCAGTTCGTGTTGGCGGGGTTGCCGACGACGAGCACCTTCACGTCGTCCGCAGCGCTGTCGTTGAGCGCCTTGCCCTGCACGGTGAAGATCTTGCCGTTCTCCGAAAGCAGCTCAGCGCGCTCCATGCCCTTCGTGCGCGGGCGCGAGCCGACCAGCAGCGCGACGTTGACGCCGTCGAACGCTTGGTTGGCGTCGTCGTGCAGGTCGAGGCCGGCGAGCAGCGGGAACGCACAGTCGATCAGCTCCATCGCGACGCCCTCCAGCGCGCCCATCGCGGGCGTGATCTCCAGCAGGCGCAGGTCGACCGGCTGGTCGGGTCCGAGCAGCTGTCCGCTGGCGATGCGAAAGACGAGGCTGTAGCCGATCTGCCCGGCGGCGCCGGTGACGGTTACACGTACTGGATTGCTCACTTGTTCATCTCCTGTTTGAGGTTCTCGTCGATCGACGCGAGGAACTGCTCGGTCGTCTGCCACTCCTGGTCGGGGCCGACGAGCAGCGCGAGGTCCTTGGTCATCTTGCCGCTTTCCACGGTCTCCACGCACACGCGCTCGAGCGTGCGTGCGAAATCGCTGACCTCGGGGGTGTCGTCCATGCGCCCGCGCGCCTCCAGGCCGCGCGTCCACGCGAAGATCGAGGCGATCGGGTTGGTCGACGTCGGCTTGCCCTGCTGGTGCTGGCGGTAGTGGCGCGTGACCGTGCCGTGAGCGGCCTCGGCCTCGACCGTCTGCCCGTCGGCGGTCATCAGCACGCTGGTCATCAGGCCGAGCGAGCCGAAGCCCTGCGCGACCGTGTCGGATTGCACGTCGCCGTCGTAGTTCTTGCACGCCCACACGTAGCCGCCCTCCCACTTCAGCGCCGAGGCGACCATGTCGTCGATCAGGCGGTGTTCGTAGGTGATCCCGGCGGCCTCGAAGTCCGTCTTGAACTCGGACTCGTAGATCTCTTCGAAGAGCTCCTTGAAGCGCCCGTCGTAGCGCTTGAGGATCGTGTTCTTGGTCGACAGGTACACCGGGTAGCCACGGTCCAGGCCGTAGCGCAGCGATGCGCGCGCGAAGTCGCGGATCGAGTCGTCGAGGTTGTACATCGCCATCGCAATGCCGCCGCCGGGGAAGTCATAGACGTCGAGCTCGATCGGCTCGCCGCCGCCCTTGGGCGTGTACGTGAGCGTCAGCGAGCCCTCACCGGGGACGACCATGTCGGTCGCGCGGTACTGATCGCCGAAGGCGTGACGCCCGATCACGATCGGCTTGGTCCAGCCGGGCACGAGGCGCGGGACGTTCTTGATCACGATCGGCTCGCGGAAGATCACGCCGCCGAGGATGTTGCGGATCGTCCCGTTGGGCGAGCGGTACATCTCCTTCAGGCCGAACTCCGTCACGCGCGCCTCGTCTGGTGTGATCGTCGCGCACTTGACCCCCACGCCATACTGCTTGATCGCTTCGGCCGCTTCGACGGTGACGCGGTCGTCGGTCGCGTCGCGGCTCTCAATACCGAGGTCGAAGTAGCGCAGGTCGACGTCCAGGTAGGGAAGGATCAGCTGGTCCTTGATGAACGACCAGATGATCCGCGTCATCTCGTCGCCGTCGAGCTCGACGAGCGGGTTCTTCACCTTGATCTTGGGCATGGCGGTCAGTCCTTCGGGGAGTCGCAGGGCGGGACGGGCGATGCTATCGAGCCGTTGCGAGACAGCTCACGGCACGCCGTGTATACCACCGCGCACGCAGATCAAAATCAAAACCGACACCTCCCGCCGGGTGTGCCGCCAAAGCACGTGCCGACAGCCGTGCGCCGCGGCCACACAGCGGCCCGGCTATCTGCTTGACTTGCTCACATGGCAACCGTCTCGCAGACACCGCGCGAGAACGACTCGCCCTACCGCACGCACGCGGTCTTCAACCAGGCCGCGCCGCTCAGCGGTGTGGACGTGTTCGCCAGCAACCTCCCGCTCGTCGAGGCGACCGAGCGCGAGGGCGCCGGATGGGTGCGCGAGCGGGCCTCTGAGCTCGGGCGTTTCGTCGGCGGCGAGCCGCAGCAGCAGTGGGGCAGGCTGGCCAACGAGAACGAGCCCGTGCTGCGCACGTTCGACCGCTACGGCAACCGCATCGACGAGGTCGAGTTCCACCCGGCGTGGCACGAGCTGATGACGATGGGCATCGAGCACGAGCTGCACTCGCTGCCGTGGACCAGCGACGAGCCTTTCGCGCACACCGCCCGCGCGGCGCTGTACATGACCGCGATGCAGGCCGAGGCGGGCTTCTGCTGCCCGATCACGATGACCTTCGCGGCGATCCCGGCGCTGCGCGCGCAGCCGGAGCTCGCGGCCGAGTGGGAGCCGCTGCTCACGGCGACGACGTATGACCCACGGCTCGTACCCGTCGCGGAGAAGGGCAGCGCGATCTCGGGCATGGCGATGACCGAGAAGCAGGGCGGCTCCGACGTGCGCGCGAACACCACGGTGGCACGTGCGCTGAACGGCGGCGGCGCCGGCGCGGAGTACGAGGTCACCGGGCACAAGTGGTTCTGCTCGGCGCCCATGTCAGACGTCTTCTTCGTGCTCGCGCAGACCGACGAGGGCCTGTCGTGCTTCCTGCTACCGCGAATCCTGCCCGACGGCAGCCGCAACGAGTTTCACATCCAGCGCCTGAAGGACAAGCTCGGCAACCGCTCCAACGCGTCGAGCGAGATCGAGCTGCACGGCGCGTGGGCGCGCATGGTCGGTGAGCCCGGCCGTGGCGTGCCGACGATCATCGAGATGGTCGGGCACACGCGCCTGGACTGCGTGATCGGCGCCGCCGCCGGCATGCGTACGGGCGTCGTCAACGCCACCCACCACGCCGCCCACCGCCAGGCCTTCGGCAAGACGCTGATCGACCAGCCGCTGATGCGCAACGTGCTCGCCGACCTGTGCCTGGAGTCCGAGGCGACGACGGCGCTCGCGATGCGCCTTGCGCGCGCCTATGACGAAGCTCACGCCGACGCCGAGAACGGCGACAACGACACCGACGCGCAGCTTTTCAAGCGCCTTGCGACGGCCGTCGGCAAGTACTGGACGTGCAAGCGCGCGCCCAACCATGCTTTCGAGTCGCTGGAGTGCCTCGGCGGCAACGGCTACGTCGAGGAGTCGGGCATGCCGCGCCTGTACCGCGAGGCGCCGCTCGCGTCGATCTGGGAGGGCTCGGGCAACGTGATGAGCCTCGACGTGCTGCGCGCGCTGACGCGCTCGCCGCGCGCGCTGGAGGTCTTCTTCGACGAGCTGCGCCAAGCTCAGGGCGCCGACAAGCGCCTGGACGCGCGCGTGCAGGCGCTGGAGGGGCAGTTCGCCGACCCGGCCACGCTGGAGACGCGCGCGCGACGCGTGGTCGAAGGCATGGCGCTGTGCCTGCAGGGCTCGCTGCTCGTGCGCAACACGCCGGCGGCCGTCGCCGACGCGTTCTGCGCCTCGCGCCTGGCCGGCGACGGAGGCCTCGAGTACGGAACGCTGCCCGCTGGCAGCGACTTCGAGGGAGTCATCGCACGCAGTCGCGCCGTCGGCGACGACGACTGAGGCGAACGTGTGTCGTCTCTCGCGGGGCCGGGGTCTTAGTTGTCTTTTTTGTTGCGTGGTAGCCATGGTATTCACGTGGTAGATACCATGGCTACCGCAACACGTACAAGCAGTAGCCGACCGCAAGCGTCGTAACTACCATCGCTATCGTCGCGCGTACCGGCGGCGCAGCGGCGGTGCCTACCATTGAAGGCAATGGCGCCGCGCACGAACTTCCAGCTGGCTCGCATCTTCGGCATCCGCGTGGGCGTCGGCTTCAGCTGGTTCGTCGTGCTGTTCGTGTTCATCATCTTCGTCACGCCGATCTTCCACAACCAGCTCGGCGGCTCGCGCACGACGGCCTATCTCGTGGCCGTCGCTTCGGTGCTGTCGTTCTTCGTGTCGCTCGTGCTGCACGAGCTCGGGCACGCGCTCGTCGCGCGACGCAGCGGGTTGCAGGTGGCCGGGATCGACCTGTGGGCGCTCGGCGCATCACGCGCACCGAGGAGTCGCACGATCCGAAGACCGAGTTCCGCGTGGCGGCCGCCGGTCCGCTGGTGACGCTCGCCGTGATCGTCGCGTGCGTCGTCGCCGGACGGCTGCTGACCGACAGCAAGAGCTTCTTCGAACTGGCGGTCGCCGAAGAAAGCGCACACGCGACGCCGGCGCTGGTCTGGCTGAGCTGGCTGGCGACGATCAACGTCCTGGTGCTCGTGTTCAACCTCGTGCCCGCGTTCCCGCTCGACGGCGGGCGCATCGCGCACGCGCTGATCTGGTGGCGCACCGGCGACCGCAACCGCGCCACGCACGCGACCGGGCGCGCGGGGCAGGGCTTTGCGCTGCTGCTTGGCGCATTGGGGTTGTGGTGGCTTGCGAATGGCTCGGGCTCGGGCGGGCTGAGCTGCATCCTGCTCGCCTACTTCCTCTACCAGGCAGCCGGCGCGGCGGTCGTCCAGGGGGCCGTCGGCAAGCGCATCCAGAGCATCAAGGTGTCAGACATCATGGATCGCGAGCCGGTGACGATCCCGGCGGGCGCCACGCTGCTCGACGCGCACGAGCAGTTCTTCCTGCGCTATCGCTGGCCGTGGTTCGCGGTCGTCGACCCGGCGCGCCACTTCCTCGGCGTCGTGCGCGCCGCGCGTGTGGACGAGGAGATCTCCGCCGGGCGTCCCGCGCTGGCCGTAGTGGACGTGCTCGACGAGGACATCCACGTGCGCATCGACGAGGCCGAACCGCTGGAATCGCTGCTCGGGTCGGAGGGGCTCGGGCGCCTCGGGGCGATGGTCGCCGTCGACGAGGACGGCGTCCTGCGCGGCGTGGTGACGCTCGCCGAGGTGCGGCGCGCGCTGCGCACCGCGACCTGAGCGGGACACGGTTGCGGCGGTCAGGCGTTATAGAGTCCCCGGCGCAGCGACCCCCCCTGCCCACGTAGCCGACCTCAGAGAGCCATGCCAGCACACGACGTATTGATCATCGGGGCCGGTCTCGCAGGCCAGCGCGCGGCCCTCGCGGCCGCCCGCGAGGGCGCGAGCGTGGCGATCATGAGCAAGGTCCATCCCGTCCGCTCTCACTCGGTCGCCGCGGCCGGCGGGATCAACGCGGCGATCAGCCTCGACGACGACTGGCACTCGCACGCCTACGACACGGTCAAGGGCTCGGACTTCCTCGGCGACCAGGACGCGATCGAAGTGATGTGCTCGGAGGCGCCCGGCGAGGTCATGCACTTGGAGCACATGGGCGTCACCTTCCACCGCAACGACCGCGGGGAGATGGACCTGCGGGCGTTCGGCGGCGCCTCGATGAAGCGCACGGCGTACGTCGCCGACATCACCGGCCAGGCGCTGCTGCACGTGCTCTACGAGCAGCTGATGAAGCACCACGAGACGGTCGAGCGCTACGAGGAGTGGTTCACGACGTCGCTGCTGCGCGACGAGCAGGGCAGCTGCTGCGGCGTGATCGCGCGCGACGTGCGCAGCGGGCGCATGGAGGCGTTTCAGGCCAAGAACGTGATCCTCGCCTGCGGCGGCGCCGGGCAGGTCTACAAGCCGACGACCAACGGCCTGATCGTGACCGGCGACGGGATCGCGATGGCCTACCGCGCCGGCGCGCCGCTGATGGACATGGAGATGGTCCAGTACCACCCGACGTGCCTGGTCGAGACGGGCATCCTGATCACCGAGGGCGCGCGCGGCGAGGGCGCGCACCTGCTCAACTCCGAGGGCGAGCGCTTCATGGAGAAGACGGCGCCGAACAAGATGGAGCTGGCCTCGCGCGACGTCGTCTCGCGCGCCGAGCAGATCGAGATCAACGAGGGTCGCGGCGTCGGACCGGGCGGCACAGGGATCTACCTCGACGTGACCGTCGTGCCGCGCAAGCGCACGCTCGAGGCGCTGCGCGAGATCGTCAACCTGGGCAAGGACTTCGCCGGCGTGGACATCACGCGCGAGCCGATCACGATCCGCCCCGGCCAGCACTACATCATGGGCGGCGTGAAGACCGACATCGACGGGCAGACGCCGATCGAGGGGCTGTACGCGGCAGGCGAGGTCGCGTGCGTGTCGGTGCACGGCGGCAACCGACTCGGCGCCAACTCGCTGCTGGACACGCTGATCTTCGGACGCCGCTCGGGCGAGCACGCGGCCGCGCGCGCGGCGAGCATGGCGATGCCTGAGGTGGACACACAGGCGCAGCTGCGTCGCGACTCCGACGCGATCGATGCGATCGTCAACCGCCCGCGCGACGGCCGGCGCGTGTCGGAGATCAAGAACGAGCTCGGCGAGATGATGAACAAATACGCCGCCGTGTTCCGCGACGAGCAGGGCCTGCAGAGCGCGCTCGAGACGATCGCGCGGCTGCGCGAGGAGTCCGACAGCGCGTGGATCGATGACCGCGGCACGGTCTTCAACCAGGACGTGCTCGGCGCGATCGAGCTGAGCTACATGATCGACTGCGCCGAGACGACCGTCGTCGGCGCGATCGAGCGCAAGGAGTCGCGCGGCGCGCAGTTCCGCACCGACTACCCCGAGCGCAACGACGACGAGTGGCTCAAGCACATCGACATCACGCTCGACGGCGACGCGCCGAAGGTCAGCTACTCGCCGGTGACGATCACGCAGTGGCAGCCCGAGGAGAGGAAGTACTGATGGCCGAGACGCACAAGCCGCCCGAGGAGTTCAGCTTCCGCCTGCGCCGCTATGACCCGGAGTCGGGCGAGGCCCCCTACTGGGACGAGCACACGGTCGAGCTCGAGCCGCACCGCTCGGTCCTGGAGGCGATCCTGCAGGCCAAAGACCGCTTCGACGGCTCGATCGGCATCCGCTGCTCGTGTCGTCAGGCGATCTGCGGCTCATGCGGCGTGCGCGTCAACGGAGAACCGGCGCTCGCCTGCCATACGCACCTCGACGCCGCCCAGAAGGGCGCCCCCGACGGCGTGATCGAGATCGAGCCGATGGGCAACATGCCGGTGCTCAAGGATCTGATCGTCGACATGGACGCGGTTCACTGGAAGAAGGTCAGGCGCGTCACGCCGTGGCTGATCGCCAAGCAGCCGGTGCCCGAGCGCGAGTACATCGTGCCGCGCGAGTCGATGATCGACGTCACGCAGTCGATGGCCTGCATCCAGTGCGGCGCGTGCGTGTCGGACTGTCTGGCGATGGAGGTCGACCCCGGCTTCATCGGCCCGGCTGCGCTGGCCAAGGCCTACCGCTTCGTCGGCGACCCGCGCGACGACCAGCAGTTCGAGCGCCTCAACGACCTCGCCCAGGACCCCGAGGGGATCTTCGACTGCACGCACTGCTTCAAGTGCGTCGAGGCGTGCCCGAAGGACGTCAACCCGATGGGCCAGATCATGCGCCTGCGGCGGATCGCCACGAACGACCACCATATCGTCGACCAGAACAACGGCGAGCGCCACGAGGCTGCACTCACCGGTCTCGTACGCAACTACGGACTCCTGCATGAGGCTGAGCTGATCCCGCGTTCCTACGGCGGCAACTCGTGGTTCGCCAAGTTCACCCCAGCGGCCGGTAAGGAGCTGCTCGCCTCGCTGCCGGTGATCGCCATGGGCCTCGTGCGGGGGAAGCTCAACCCCAAGATCGCCATTTTCGGTCACAAGATCCCCAAGGACGACCTGAAGGCCGTGCAGGCGATCTACGACAAGGTCGAGAGCCGCGAGCAGCGCTTCGAGCTGAACCTGTACATCGCCGGCGAGGACGAAGACCAAGTCGCCGCCGACGGCCACGTGTCCGCCGAAAGCCAGGCGGCGACATCGGCGCCGGGTCCCGAAGGCGCGACGAGCCCGTCGGAGGCGAAGCTGGACCAGGGCGCAGGCGCCTCGGCGCCCGCCGGCGAGAGTCCGAGCGAGTCCACACCGCACGCCGACGCGGCCGGCTCGGACAAGGCCGCCGCCGCCGGCGGCGAGGCACACGAGCCCCGCCCGGACGACCCCACGGGCGAGGGTCCCGGAGAGGGCGGCGACTCCAGCGACGCCACCGAAGGGAGCGCACGATGAAGGTCGCCTACTGGCCCGGCTGCGTCAGCCGCGGCTTCACGCCCGAGCTGCACGGCTCGATGGCGCAGGTCGCGCCGCTGCTTGACATCGAGCTGGTCGAGCTCGATCGCGCGTGCTGCACGGGCGCGGGCGTGATCGCCGAGCACAATCAGGAGCTCGCCGACACGCTCAACGCGCGCACGTTCGCGCTCGCCCAGCAGGTCGACGGCGCGGAGCTGATGATGAACATCTGCTCGACCTGCCAGGGCGCGCAGAGCGAGTGCCAGCAGCGTCTGGACGCCAGCTCGGACTACCGCGCGCAGATCAACGAGACGCTCGCCGCCGAGGGCCTGACCTACGAGACCGGCCTGACGAACAAGAACTTCCTCTGGCTGCTCGTCGAGGAGATCGGCCTGGACGAGCTGCGCTCGCGCGTCAAGCGCCCGCTGTCGAACCTCAAGGTGGGCCCGTTCTACGGCTGCTACATCGTGCGCCCGCGCGTACGCCTGGGGATCGACGACGAGCACCCGCGCGACGACTATCTGCACCAGGTGATCGAGGCGCTCGGCGGCACCGTGATCGACTATGCCGGCATGCGCAAGTGCTGCGGCTTTCCGATCATCACGATGAACAAGGAGGCCTCGCTCAAGCAGGCCGGGCGCCACCTCGGCGACGCCGTCGACGCTCAGGCCGACTGCCTCGTCACGCCATGCCCGCTGTGCCACCTGAACCTCGACCTGCAGCAGCCGCTGGCCGAGAAAACGGTCGGTCGCGAGCTGGACATGCCCGTCCTGCACCTCCCCCAGCTCGTCGGCCTGGCGCTCGGCCTGGAGCCGAAGGAGCTCGGCATGAACCGTCACGTCGTGCGCCCCACGTCGGTGATCGACTGGTCGACGTCCGTCGTCGGCGCCACAGCCGGCGCCGGCGCGTCGGGCTGGTAGCGAACGCCGGCTGTCACCAGGCGCCGCATTCGAGCGGGGGTCCCTGCCGCGTCCAAACTTCTCGGTGCTCACGAGCCCCCTCGAGGCGGCCCTGCGACGCGCTATTCCCGGCGACGAACCGACGGGCGGGTGCGTAGGCTGCACGCGTGAAGATCCTCACGGTCGTCGGCAACCGGCCGCAATTCATCAAGGCCGCCGCCGTGTCGGGGCTGCTGCGCAAGCGCCACGAGGAGATCCTCGTGCACACTGGCCAGCACTACGACGACTCGCTCTCGCGCATCTTCTTCGCCGAGCTCGGCCTGGCGCGCCCGGACCGCGAGCTGGGAGTCGGCGGCGGCTCCAACAGCGAGCAGACGGCGCGCATGCTCGCTGCGCTGGCGCCGTTGCTGGCCGAGCGCGCCCCCGACGCAGTGCTCGTGTACGGCGACACGAACTCGACGCTCGCCGGCGGCTTGGCGGCGGCGCAGGCAAGCGTGCCGGTCGTACACGTCGAGGCGGGCATGCGCTCGTTCGACAGGCGCATGCCCGAGGAGCTCAACCGCGTCCTCACCGACCACCTCAGCGAGCTGCTGCTGTGCCCCTCCGACACCGCCGCCGAGAACCTGCGCGCGGAGTCGGTCGCCGGTCGCGTCGAGGTCGTCGGCGACGTGATGGTCGACGTCGCGATGCGCCGCCAGCCCTCTGCGCGCGCGGACGAGCGAACGCCGGCCGAGCACGGTGTGCGCCGCGGCGAGTACCTGCTGGTGACGGCGCACCGCGCGGGCAACGTCGACGACCCCGTGCGGCTGCGCGCGCTGGTCGAGCTGATCGCGGCGCTGCCGGCGCCGGTCGTGCTGCCCCTGCACCCGCGCACACGCGCCCGCCTGCTCGACGCAGGGCTCGCCGGCGAGCTCGAGCAGATCGCCGGGCTGCGGCTGAGCGAGCCGCTCGGCTACGTCGAGTTCAGCGCGCTGTTGTGCCAGGCGCGCGCCGTGCTGACCGACTCGGGAGGCGTCCAGAAGGAGGCGTACCTTGCCGGGGTGCCCTGCGTGACGCTGCGCGCGAACACCGAGTGGGTGGAGACCGTCGCCGCCGGCTGGAACACACTCGTCGACCTCGACGCGGGGGCCGCGCTCGCGGCGCTGGCCGCGCAACCGCCGAGCGGGCGCCCGGCGCTGTACGGCGATGGCCGGGCGGCAGAGCGCTGCGTCGAGGCGATCGGCGCGCTGAGCGAAGCCGAGAGTGACGGACAGTGAGCGCCGAGACGCAGCAGCCGGTGCGCATAGGCGTGGTCGGGCTCGGCTACTGGGGTCCGAACATCGCGCGCAACTTCGCCGCGATAGAGGGCTGCGAGCTGCGCTGGCTGTGCGACGCCGACGCGGCCGCGTGCGAGCGCCTGGCGCCCTCGTTCCCGACGGCGCGCACGACCGGCGAGCTCGACCGGCTGCTGGAGGACGAAGAGCTCGACGCTGTCGTGCTCGCGACGCCGGTTCCCACGCACGCCGCGCTGGCCATTCGCGTCGCGCTGGCGGGCAAGCACTGCTTCGTGGAGAAGCCGCTGGCGACGAACGCGGCCGACGCCGAGGCCGCCGTCGCGGCCGCGGCGAGCGCGGACAGGCTGCTGATGGTGGGACACCTACTCGAGTACCACCCGGCGGTCACGCGCCTGAAGCAGCTGATCGACGACGGCGAGCTGGGCTCGCTGTACTACCTGTACGGCAACCGGCTGAACCTCGGCAAGCTGCGCGCCGACGAGAACGCACTGTGGAGCCTCGGCGCGCACGACGTGTCGGTCGCGCTGCACCTGATCGGCGAAGCCCCAGAGGAGTGCTTGGCGCAGGGCGCCTCCTACGTGCGCGAAGGCGTCGAGGACGTCGTCTTCTGTTACCTGCGCTTCCCCTCGGGGATCGTCGCGCACCTGCATCTGTCGTGGCTGGACCCCCACAAGGAGCGGCGCCTGACGGTCGTCGGCGCGCGGCGCATGGCGACGTTCGACGACATGCTCGTGGAGGGCAAGCTGGCGGTCTACGACAAGGGCTTTGACGAGGACGCGCGCTCCCCCTCCGGGACCCGTTACCACGCGCGCTCGGGCGACGTCTTCTCGCCGCGCATCGCCAACGCCGAGCCGCTGCGGCTGGAGTGTGAGCACTTCGTGCAATGCGTGCGCTCGGGGCGCACGCCGCGCTCGGACGGCGAGAGCGGCCTTCGCGTGGTGCGCGTGCTCGAGCAACTGCAGCGCTCGCTCGATCGTTGAGCGCACGAGACGGCTGAGCGCCTCCCCGCGCTCAGCTGCCCCGACCCCCGCGGCCCGGGCACCCAGCCCCGGCCAAGCCGACGCGGGCCGCTAGGCCCAGCTCGCTCTGCGACGCTGATCGACGCCTTCGACCGGCTGTTCGCGGCGAACTCGGCGGTCCGGGCGCAGCACCGGGCCCACGTGACGGCCTATCCCGCGCAGCACGTATGCATCGCGCGAGTAGTTGTAACCGAACACTGGCGTGAGCAACACGATCCAGTGTCGAGAAACGTAATGGCGTGGTCGTCTGATCGTCCGCAAATCTCGTCATCCCTGACTGGAAAGCATGTGCAGTTTTGCACATCTACAGTCGTTTTGCGCAATTAGCGCGCATTATCTGCAACTCACGACCGCAATGCGCAGCTTTGATCAGGTTTGCTCGCCTGAGACCCTCGAGCAGCCGCGGCGAACGGTCGCGCCGAGCGCGATCGCGCTCACGACCTACAGCGCCTGGCGCGCCGTGAACGGCTTTTCCTCGGCGACCGTGCCCGAGCCGGACAGCTCGAAGGCGCTGTGCAGCAGCTGCACCGCCTGCTGCACGCGATCGCGGTCGATCACGCAGGAGATCTTGATCGGCGACGTGGCGATCAGCTCGATGTTGACGCCCTCGCGCGCGAGCACGTCGAACACCTTCGCGGCGACGCCCGGGTGCGAGCGCATGCCGGCGCCGACGATCGATACCTTGCCCATCTCCTCATAGCTGTGCAGCTCGGCGAAGGCGTCACCGGTGAGCGGCTCCAGCGCCGCGAGCGCGGCGCGCAGGTCCTCGCGCGGTACGGTGAACGAGATCTCCGCCCGCCCATCGGCCGAGGACGGTTCGCTCTGGACGATCATGTCGACGTTGATGTTCACGTCGGCGAGCGCCGTGAAGATGCGCGCGGCCGCGCCCGGCTCGTCAGGGACGCCGCCCAGCGTCACCCGGGCCTCGGATGTCGAATGCGTGACGGCTGTGATCAGCGGCTGCTCCATCGTTTCTCCCTCTGCGACGACAACGGTACCTGGCGCGTCTTCGAATGACGAGCGGCAGTGGATGCGCACGCCGTGGTTGCGTGCGTACTCGACCGAACGCAGCTGCAGCACGCCCGCTCCGGAGGCGGCCATCTCGAGCATCTCCTCGAAGGACACCGCCGCGAGCTTGCGCGCGTCGGGCACGATCCGCGGGTCGGCCGTGTAGACGCCGGAGACGTCGGTGTAGATCTCACACACCTCCGCGCCGAGCGCTGCAGCGACGGCGACGGCCGTGGTGTCCGACCCGCCGCGGCCCAGCGTGGTGACGTTGCGCGCCGTGCCCGAGACGCCCTGGAAGCCCGCGACGAGCACGACGTTGTCCTCGTCGAGCGCCTCCTTGATGCGGTCGGCGCGCACGTCGATGATGCGCGCCTTGGTGTGCGACTCGTCGGTCACGATGCCAGCTTGTGAGCCGGTCAGCGAGATCGCGCGGTGGCCGAGGTCGTTGATCGCCATCGCGCACAGCGCGCAGGAGATGCGCTCGCCGGTGGACAGCAGCATGTCCATCTCGCGTGGATCGGGAAGATCGGAGACCTCCTCGGCCATCGCGATCAGCTCGTCGGTCGTCTTGCCGCGCGCGGACAGCACGGCGACGACGCGATGACCGAGTTCGCGCTTGTCGACGATGCGCCGCGCCGCGCGCTTGATGCGCTCGGCGTCGGCGACCGACGTGCCGCCGAACTTCATTACGACCAGACCGGACATGCCTGGCAGGATATTGCGCGCCGCGCTCATGGCCGCCGCCGTTTCCGATCTCCGACCGCTGGTGCGCTCAGTAATAGTCCTGCACTGTCATGCTCCAGCGCGCCGAGTCCTGGCCGCTGGAGACGGCGACCTGGTAGAGGCCTGGCCCCTTGTCGAACGTGTGCCCGTGCGAGGAGCCCGAGCTGAGGTCGAAGCCTTCGAGGCTCGCGCCCGTCCTCAGGTTGCTCGCCTTGGCGCTCGGGCCGAAACAGACGAGCAGCAGCGTGCACGTGCCTTCGTAGGACATCGCATAGATCACGCGCCAGCGCTGGCCCTCGATGCGAAACGGCACCGACTTCGCACTGTTGCTGGCGGAGAACGTCGTCAGTGTGCGCCAGCGCGGCTGCTCGGCGACGCTCAGCGCCACCTGGGAACCCGGGCGCGCACTGACACCTGAGCGCGGCGACTGCCCGACGATGTCTCCAGGTATCGCGCCTGGCGCGGCGACGAGCGCGGCACGGTAGCGCAGCCCGTCATGCGTGAGCGCGATGCGCGCCGCCTCCGAGGAGCGCCCGACGAGGCTCGGCACCTTCACCGGTGCCACGCCGCCGCCCCCGCTTCGTGCGAGCAGCCAGACGACGAGCGCCGCCGCCAGCGCGACCGCGACGGCCAGCGCAGCAAGGCCCCGGCGCCGGCGCGCGTCCCGATGCACGTACACGTCGCGTGGCGCGCGGTGCTGCGTGGCGACGTGCTCGGGGTCCATTGTGTCGCCGGCCGCGCGCGTCGGCGTCGGCGCACGCGGCATCAGCCGCGTCCACGCGCGCGCCTTCGTGACAGCGCTGTTGCCGTCGCGCTTCGGCGCACCGGCCGCGGGTTCGTCGCTGCGGGGCGACTCGATGCCGCCGGCCGCGCCCGTCCAGCTCCGGGTATCCACGGGGTGGGTGGGGGATTCACCCGGCGCACCCCGGCCGAGCCCGGTCGCGAGCAGCGCATCGGCCATCTGCGCGGCGCCGGAGTAACGCTCCTCTGGTCGCTTGCGCAGGGCGCGCGCGGCGATCTCTCGCAACGGGCGAGGAATCCGCTCGGACAGCGGCGGCGGGACGTCCTGCACGTGGCGCAGGCCGAGCTCGACGGCCGAGCCGTGCATGAACGGCGGCTCACCGGCGAGCATCTCGTACAGCACGACGCCGGCGCTGTAGACGTCCGTGGCCGGCGTCGTGCGCCGTCCGCGCGCCTGCTCGGGCGCCATGTAGCGCGGGGTGCCGGCGACGGTCGCCGTGAGCGGCTGCGAGGTGCCGCCTCCGGCCAAGCGCGCGACGCCGAAGTCGCCCACCTTGAGCCTGCCGTCGGTTGTGAGTAGGACGTTGGCGGGCTTGACGTCGCAGTGAACGATGCCGCGCGCATGCGCGCTGGCGAGCGCGCGGCACAGGCGTTCGGCGACGGCGACCGCGTCTGCGATGGGGATCGAGCGGCGCTGCAAGCGCTCGGCGAGGCTCTCGCCGTCGACGAGCTCCGCGACGTAGTACGGGCCCTGCTCGGCATGGCCGATGTCGAAGATCTGCACGATGCCCGGATCGCTCACGCGCGCGAGCATCTGCGCCTCGCGCTCGAAGCGCTCCACCCACGTGCTGTCCTCGGCCCACCACGGCTTGATCACCTTGATCGCCACGCGTCGGTCCAGACGCCTGTCGAGGCCGCTGTACACGCGCCCGAAGGCGCCCTCGCCGATCAGCGCGTGCAGCTCGTAGCGGGAATCGAGTGCGCTGCCTGCGAGGTCGGGGGCGGCTGGCATCGGCTCAGTATTCCGCGTGCGGTCGGTCAGCCGTGCGGCTCGAGTAGCTGGGCGTGTCGCAGCTCCCGCGACCCGGCTCACACCGAGCGGCGGCCGGCGAACGCCTTGCCGAGCGTGACCTCGTCGGCATACTCCAGGTCCGAGCCGACGGGCAGGCCGCTGGCCAAGCGCGTGACGGTCAGCTCGGGGGAACGCGCGCGCAGCTCCTCGGCTATGTGCAGCGCCGTCGCCTCGCCGGTCGTCGTCGGGTTCGTCGCAAGCACGACCTCGCGCACGCGCTCGGCACCTGAGCCGTTGACGCCCTGGTCCACGCCCGCGGCGGCCGACGGCTGCGCGGCGCCTGCGTCCACACGCGCGAGCAGCTCGGCGATCTTCAGGTCCTCCGGATCGATGCCTTCGATCGGCGAGAGAGCCCCGCCGAGCACGTGGTAGACGCCGTGGTACTCGTGCGTGCGCTCCATCGGGATCACGTCGCTCGGCTCCTCCACGACGCAGATCACACCGTGTTCGCGCCGCGTGTCCTGGCAGATGCGACAGCGCGGTTCGTCGGTCAGGTTGAAGCACACCTCGCACAGGCCGATCCGCTCCTTGACCTCGCGGATCGACTCCGCCAGCGCCGTAGCGTCCTCGCCGGAGGCGCGCAGGATGTGAAAGGCCAGGCGCTGCGCGGTGCGATTGCCGATGCCCGGGAGCTTGGACAGCTCGCTGACGAGGCGCTGGACGGGCGGGGCGTAGGAGGTGCTCACAGTCGCGTGCTCACAGGCGCGGCGTCTACAGCCCCGGCAGCCCGAGACCGCCGAGGTTGCCCATGTCCAGGCCGCCCGACGCGCCTCCGAGCTTGCGCGCGGCGAGCTCCTGGGCCATCCGCAGCGCCTCGTTGACCGCCGCGAGCACCATGTCCGAGAGGATCTCCACGTCCTCCGGGTCGACCGCAGAGGGGTCGATCGTGATCGACTTGACGCTGAGGTCGCCGGAGATCTTCACCGTGACCATCCCACCACCGGCCGAAGCCTCGACGATCTCGTCCTTGAGCTGCTCCTGTGCGACCTCCATCTCCTGCTGCACCTTCTGCACCTGCTGGAGCATCTGCTGCATGTTCGGCATGCGCGGCTGCTTGGGCATCTCAAGCGCCTTTCTCTTCGCTGGTCAGGGCCTGCTCGCCAGGCAGCTCCTCGGCGTCGAACTCCTCCATGAAGCGCTTCAGCCACTCCTCCTCGCTGCCGCTCGCCGGAAGCGCGTCCTCGTCGGTGCCGAGCCCGTCCTGCAGCTCATACGACAGCCGCCAACGCCGCCCGGTGATGTCGTGCAGCGCGGCCGTGACCGCCGCGCGGTTGTCCGGGTTCTCGGCTTTCTTCTTCAAGAACGGCGCCGTCGCCGAAAACGCCACCGTGAGGTCCTCGCCGGTCACCTCCACCGGACGCGCCCCCTCGATGCACGCGCCGAGCAGCGCGTTGTCGGTGCGCACGAGGTCGACCACGGCCGGCCACCACGCGAGCAGCGGGGCAAGGCCCTCGGCGATGCTCGCCGCCGAGCTCGCGTCGCGTTGCCCGGGCTCGTCAGCCGGCAGCGTGTGCCTGTCCTCGCGCTCGGGAACCGACGCGATGGATGCAACCGACACCTCCGTCGGCGCGGAGGCAGGCGCGGGCGTCGACGCCACGGCGGATGGCCCGGTCTCGCCGGACGCAGGCGTCGAGCGCGCACCGTTGGCGCCGGGCTCGCGATGCTCGCCGGGGGGGTTGGAGGCTTGCGGGTGGGCGACGGCGACAGGCGCGGCGTCGGCCGCTGCGGGCGGCTCGGCCTGGGCGGGCGCAGGATCGGCCACGGCGACCGGGCCGCGACGCTCGCCGGGGGACACCTCGCGCTGGGTTGCGACGGCGTCTACGTCGCCGCCCTCCAGGCGCTCGATGCGTGCGAGCAGCGCGCTCATCGAGGAGTCGACCTCGGGCCGGGCGGCCTTCACGAGCGCGAGCTCCAGGCGCGTGCGCCCGTCGGCGCCCGCGCGCACGGCCTCCATCGCCGAGCCGAGCGCCTCGAGCAGGCGCACGACGGTCGCGCCGGGAACGCGGTCGGCCTGCGCTTGCAGCGACGCGTCGGCCTCGCCGGTCAGCGACAGCTCACCGGGCACCTCGCCGAGCGTCTGCACGACGAGCAGCTCTCGCGCGCGGACCTCCAGGTCGCCCGCGAACGACGCCGCGTCGCGGCCCTGCTCCGCGCTGTCGGCGAGCACCTGCAGAGCACGGCGTGCGTCGCCCGCAGCGACCGCGTCGACGGTCTCTTCGAGCAGCCGCGAGTCGGCCACGCCGAGCACCGCGAGCACGTCGGCGAGCGCGATCTCCGAGCCGCTGTAGGTGACCAGCTGCTCGAGCGTGCCGAGCGCGTCGCGGAAGCTGCCGGTGGCCGAGCGCGCGAGGGCGGAGACGGCCTCCGGGGGTATCTCGATCTGCTCGGCCTGCGCCGTGCGGCGCACGACGCTGGCGATCTGCTCGACCGTCGGGCGATGGAAGTCGAAGCGATGGCAGCGGTCGACGACCGTCGCCGGCACCTTGTTCGCCTCGGTCGTGGCGAGCACGAAGACGGTGTTCGGCGGCGGCTCCTCGAGCGTCTTGAGGAAGGCGTTCCACGCGGCGGTCGAGAGCATGTGCGCCTCGTCGAGGATGTACACCTTGCGCTTGCCGCTGACCGGCGCGTAGGCGACGCTCTCGCGCAGCTCGCGGATGTCGTCGACGGAGTTGTTCGACGCGGCGTCCATCTCGATCACGTCGAGCGAGCTAGCGCGTGCGATCGACAGGCACGACTCGCACTCCCCGCACGGCTCGATCGTCGGGCCGTTCTCGCAGTTCAGGCACGCCGCGAGGATCTTCGCCATCGACGTCTTGCCCGTCCCACGCGAGCCGACGAACAGGTAGGCGTGGTGGACCTTGCCCCGCTCCACGGCGTGGCGCAGCGTGCGTACGACCGGCTCCTGGCCGACGACCTCGTCGAACGTACGCGGGCGGTGCCTGCGATACAGCGACCGCTGCTGCTGTTGTGGCTGCTGTTGCTCAGACACCTCCAGGCTGAGTCTACCCACGCCCGCGACCCCACCCGAGCGCCCGCGCGAGCGGGTAGCGTGCGCGCTCGTGATCGCCTCGATCAAGCGCA
Organism: uncultured Solirubrobacteraceae bacterium; assembly: GCA_963706615.1. Classification (GTDB taxonomy): domain Bacteria; phylum Actinomycetota; class Thermoleophilia; order Solirubrobacterales; family Solirubrobacteraceae; genus Palsa-744. Next base: position 1,125,349 of record OY970163.1, read on the forward strand.
ATGTCGAGCTCGTCGGAGCCGCGGCGGCGGTGATCGCAGGCGCCGCGCTGCTGCGTCTGATCGCCGGCGTCGGCTTTGCCAACTACGACACGCTGTACGCGCTCACATGGGGCGGCCAGCTCGCGCGCGGCGAAACGCCCGCGTATGACCTGCCGATCGCGCCGACCCCCCATCCGCTGGTCGAGGCGCTCGGTGTCGTGCTGTACCCGCTCGGGCCGCGCGCGACCGAAAAAATCACCGTATGGCTGGGCTTTCTCGCGCTGTCGGCGTGCGCCTGGGTGCTCTACCGCCTGGCGAGCCTGTGGTTCGGGCGCGCGGCCGGCGCACTCGCAGCGCTGATCCTGATCTCGCGCGTGCCGATCCTCTCCTACGGCGTGCGCGCATACGTGGACGTCCCGTACCTGCTGTTCGTGCTCGCAGCGCTGCTCGTCGAGGCACGCCGTCGCGTATCCGGCGAGCGCCCGGCCGGCGCTCCTGTGCTTGCCCTGCTCGCGCTCGCCGGCCTGCTGCGTCCGGAGGCGTGGGCCTTCTCCGGGCTGTATTGGCTGTATGTGCTCGTCTCCGAGCGGCGCTGGCAGGCGCCGGCGCAGACGACTGACGATCGAGCGCCGCGCTCGCGGCGCTCGATCGCCGGGTTGGCGCTGCTCGCAGCCGCCGCGCCGCTCGTGTGGATCCTCAGCGACCTGGCGATCACCGGCGATGCGCTTTGGTCGCTGACGAACACGCGCCACACCGCAAAGACGCTCGACCGCATCACCGGGATCGCGCACGTGCCCGAGTACGTGCCGCGGCGAATCGGGGAGATCCTGCGCCCGCCCGTGCTCGCAGGCGCGGCGCTCGGCGGCGTGCTGTCGCTGATGTGGCTGCGCCGACGCGCGATCGGCGGGGCGGCGGCGGGCGTGCTCGCCGTGCTCGTGTTCGTCGCCGTGGCCGTCGCCGGGCTGCCGATCAACACGCGCTACGGCTTTCTCACGGCGGCCGTCCTGTGCGTCTTCTGCGGCGCCGGGGTGTTCGGCTGGACGCGGCTTGACGCCGGCGATCGGCACAGGCGCTGGTGGATCGCCGGCGCCGCGCTCGTGCTGGTCGCGCTCGTCGCCTACGCCCCCTCCCAATACAAAGGCGCCCACCGCGAACTGAACAAACTGGCGCGCCAACAGAGCATCCAGGGCGACCTGCTGGCGCTCCTGGACGACCATGCGATCAGCTTGCGCTGCGGACCCGTGGAGGTGCCCAACCACGCCCCCGTGCCGCTGCTGGCGCTGTACCTGAAGACGAGCCCCGCGAACGTCGTCAGCGGGCAGGTCGATACGGTCGTCGACGGCGTCTACGTCGACCCGGCGAGCAAAGCGGTCGAAGAGGACTACGTGCTCGACCCGCGCGATCCGCACAAGCCCGTCAACGTGCCGCCCGGCTTCATGGAGTCGCGTTCAAACGGCTCCTGGCTGATCTTCGAGCGCTGCGCATAGCGCAGCGGACCGTGCACCCTGCCTCGAGACTTCGCCTGCCGATCGCCTGATCGCCGCCCACGGCTCCGGTCCGGGAACGCCCGCTGCGCCTGCCGGGGATCGCTTAAGGCTGCTTCCTTCCGGACCTGACCTGGTTCACAAGCCGACACCGCGCGGGACCCGAACCATCGACGCCCCGGACAACGGAGCGACCGGAGCGAATCCCTCAGAAGGGAGTTCAGCTCCGCTAGAGCGGATTGCGGATTCAGGGCACCGCTATCTCCCCGCCTAGCACGGTCCACGGCCGATCCTAGCGCCGATCGCCGCGCAGCCCCCTCGGGCGCAACTCGAGAGACACCGTGCACGCGAGCAGGCCAACTTCGTTAGGCTGCGCGACCGTGAACTACTTCAGCGACCTCACTCCCAGTCTTTTGCGCGTGCGCGCCCGCGTCACCCTCGGCCTCGCGGCGCTCGCCACAGCTGCCCTGATCGCCGGCTGCGGCGGCGGCAGCTCGAGCAGCACGATCGGCGTCGGCAACGAGAACACACACGACGAATCGCTCGTCAAGGCCGGCGAAACGGCCGTAGTGAAGACGCCGACGAGTGGGCCGCTGGCGACCGAACCGAAAGTCACGCCGCCGACCGGCCCGGCGCCGACGACGTTGGAAAAGAAAGACCTGATCGTCGGCACGGGCAAGGAAGCGAAAGCCGGCGAGATGGTGACAGTCAACTACGTAGGCGTCCTCTACAAAGGCGGCAAGGAGTTCGACGCATCGTGGAAACGCAAAGAACCGTTCCCGTTCGAACTCGGCGCAAAAAAAGTGATTCCCGGCTGGGACCAAGGCGTCCCGGGCATGAAAGTCGGCGGCCGGCGCGAGTTGATCATTCCGGCGGAACTGGCCTATGGGAAGGCCGGCTCGCCGGGGGGGATCCCGCCGAATGCGCCGCTGGTCTTCGTGATCGACCTGCTCGGCACCTAGGCTCGCCGCGCCGATCGGCCGCTTGACGAGTTTGAGACCGTCCGTCTGCACATGGGTGCGGACGCGCTCGACGGTGTGCGTCTTGATATTGGCCATCGTCCTCGCGGGCTGTGGCTCGGCGAGCAAGCAGTCGACGGCGGCAGCGCTGAAGCTGCGGCGCGAAGATTTCGCAGCGGCGACCCGAGCGCTGAAGAGCGTCGAGGGGCCGACCGTGCGCGAGGTCGCCGCGACGAAGGCCGCATGGCCGCTCATCGCAAACGGCCTGCCTGCGAATGCGAGCAGCTTGTCGAGAGCGAGCGCGTTCGGCCAGGCGACTGCGGCAGCGGCGCAGCTGCGCATGCCGCAGCTGTTCGGCGAAGCGCAGGCGCGCTCGCTGACCGGACCAGCGTCACAGCTCGCGGGCCTCTTTCGCAGCTACGCGCTGCTGAGCGAACGCGGCTGGAAGCTGCTCGGCGCGCAGCTCACGCAGATCCAGTCCGGAACGCCGGCGAGCGCCCGCTTTGCCCGCGCGAACGCTCCGCTGTATATCGAGAGCATCTACGACGGCCACTTCACGCTCGCGCAGATCGGCAAGAAGCTGCTCGCCGCCTACGACAGGCTCGGCGCAGGCGCGGCGTTCGGCGGGTCGCTCACGCAGGCCGAAGTCGACGCGCTCGCGCGCACCTACTCCGAAGAAAGCGACCGGCTGCATCCCCACGTAGGGGTGCGCCTCGGCTCCTAGCTGACGCAGGCCGGTTTGGGCGGCGATCCCCCAGCCACTCGCCCAAACCGTCCGCGTGGCACTATCGGACGAACGTGCGAGCCGAGCGCCGCGGCCCCTTCAGCCCCGCCGCCGCGCGCGATGGCGGCTGTCTAAGATGCCACGCGCGGCGCCGTCCATGGTCGCGCAGCAAATCCACGAGAGAGGGAGCAACATGGCCGAGCGAAACCGCCGTCTGGTACTTGCCGAGCGGCCGCAGGGGATGGTCGACGAGCGCACCGTCCGTCTGGAGGAGGAGGACGCCCCCGAGCCGGGCGACGGCGAGGCACTCGCGCGCGTGCGCTATCTGTCGATCGACCCGACGATCCGCACCTGGATGGACGACGCCCCCGGCTACCTGCCGCCGATCGCGATCGACGAAGTGGTGCGCAGCGGCGGCATCGTCGAGGTCGTGCAAAGCAACTCCGAGCAGTACAAGCCCGGCGACCTGCTGTTCGGCTTCAGCGGCTGGCAGGAGTACGTGATCGCCAGCGAGGCGACCGGCTACCAGAGCCTCCCCGAGGGCGTCTCGCCGACGCTCGCGCTTAGCCTGTTCGGGATCACCGGCATGACCGCGTACTTCGGCCTGATCGACGTCGGCAAGGTCAAGCCGGGCGACGTCGTCGTCGTCAGCGGTGCCGCCGGCGCGACCGGCTCGACGGTTGGGCAGATCGCCAAGATAAAGGGCGCAGCGAAGGTCATCGGCATCGCCGGAGGTCCGCAGAAGTGTGCGTGGATCGTCGACGAGCTCGGTTTCGACGAGGCGATCGACTACAAGTCAGACGACGTCGCCGCGCGCCTGCGCGAGGCCGCGCCTGACGGCATCGACCTGTACTTCGACAACGTCGGCGGCGAGATCCTCGACGCGTGCCTGGCGCGGCTGGCGATGCGCGGGCGGATCGTGCTGTGCGGCGCGATCTCCGGCTATAACGACCGCGGCGCGGCCAAGGGTCCCGCCAACTACGCCAACCTGATCGTCAAGCGCGGGCGCATGGAGGGCTTCTTGATCCTCGACTATTTCGACCGCCTCGACGAGGGGCGCGCCGAGGTCGCCGGCTGGCTGGCCGAAGGCAAGATCAAATCCTCCGAGCACGTCGTCGAGGGGTTGGAGAACGCGCCCGAAGCGCTCAACCTTCTGTTCACCGGCGGCAACACCGGCAAGGTGATCGTGCAGGTGTGAGCGGGCGTCTGGCGGCGCTGGCCGATCTTCGATCGGCGGCTCGCTTGACCATACGCCCGCTCAGCGCACTGCTAGATGCCCGTCGCCTCGCCGGGGAGCTCCGGCGAGGCGTCGTTGCCTGTGGCCTCCTCGCGGATCAGCCACTCGGCGACCGTGCTTATGACCAGCCCGTCGGCGGCGCTAGGTAGCCCGGCAAGCGTCTCGCCAAACTCGGCGGACGCGAACGTGACGTCACCAGGCGCGAGCAGATGCGCCCAGTCGTCGTGCTCCTCGTCCAGCTGCTGCGCCCTGCCGCCGGCTACGCGCCGGGCCATCTCGGCGAGCACCGCCGGCGTCTGAGCCCCGTCGGCGCCGACGCGCGTGCGCACGACGCCCAAGCGCTCGGCATTGCCGCGCACGAGCGCCACGAGCGGCGTCGCCCCGTGCTCTTCGCCGCCCGCGGCGGCGAGCGGAGCGGTCTGCGGATCCTCGTCGCCGAGCGGTTCGGCGACGAGAACGAGCGTGGCTTCCTGCGAGCGACCGACACGCAGCGCGCCGTGCAGCACCGAGCGGTCGACGATCGTCATCAGCTGGCCGTCGACGCCGACCGCGCTGACGATCTCGCCGAGGCGCGCCAGTGCGGCCTTCGGCGCAAACGGTGCCGATTCGGGCACGACGAGGACCGGGTGCACGACGCCGCCGTCGGCACGCGCGATGCGACGCGCGACCGTCAGCGCGCCGGCAGCGGCGTTGATGTCGGCGATGCCGACGATCACGCGAGTGCCGAGCGGACTCGGCCCCTCGGGCAACCCCACGCGATCGGCCGCGCGTGCGCCGATCATCGTCGAGGCGAGCACGCTGGCGAAGATGACCACGAGCACCGCGTTGACGACCGCGCTGCTGAACAGGCCCAGCTGAAAGCCGATCACGGTCGCCGCAAGCGTCGCGGCGGCCTGCGCGGCGCTGAGCGAGAACAGCAGCCCGACCTGCGCGCGCGAGAAGCCGAACAGCCGCCCGCAGATCTGCGCGGCGAGGGCCTTACCACCGAGGCACGCGACGATGAACAGCCCGGCGAGGCCGAGCGTTTCGCCCTTGACCATCACCGACGGGTTGAGGATCAGACCGACGGACACGAGGAACACCGGGATGAACACGGCGCCGCCGAAGAACTCGATGCGGTCCATCAGCTGACCCTCGTTGGGCACAAGACGGTTCATGCCGAGCCCCGCGAAGAACGCACCGACGATGCCCTCGATGCCGAACAGCTCGGCGACGGTGGCCGCCGACAGAAAGGCGGTGATCGCGACGACGTAGCGAACGGCGCGCTCGGCGCCGAACCAGCGAAAGGCCAAGCCGGCCAGCTGCGGCAAAGCGAACAGGCTGAAGCCGATCAGCACGGCCATGCCGACGACGATCTGCACGCCGACGTCGAAGCTCGAGCGGTGTCCGGCGACGGACCCGGCGACAGCGGCGAGCACGACCAGCGCCAACGTGTCGGTGAGCACGGTCGAGCCGACGGCCGTCGCGACGGCCGGGTCGGACGCGAGGCCCGCCTCTTTCACGGAGGGGTAGGTGATCAATGTGTGCGACGCCAGCAGCGAGCCGAGCAGGATCGCCGCGAGCGTTTCCCAGCCGAGCGCGAGGCCGACGAGCGTGCCGAGCGCAAACGGAATCGCGAACGTGAGCACGCCAAACGTGACCGCCGAACGGCGGTGCTTGCGCAACAGGTTCAAGTTGAGCTCCACGCCGGCGACGAACATCAGGTAGAGCAAGCCGAGTTGGCCGAGGTCGGGCAGCGTGCTGTTGCCAGCGCCGATCAGCGACAGGCCGTGCGGCCCGATCGCGTAGCCGCCGACGAGCAGCCCGATGATCCCTGGAATACCCGCGCGCCGGAACAGCACCGGCCCGAGCAGCAGGACGGCGAACACGACGAGGAACTCCCAAGGCGCGCCTTTCGGCGAGGAGACTTCGATCAGCGCGGCCGTCATTCCTCGGTCCTCAGCACCGGCACGTCTTCGGCGCCGCCTTCTTCGATGTCCGCGTGCAGCCAGCGCTGGCCGAGACGGTCGATCTCGCCATCGGCCTTCAGCCCGCGCAGCGCCGAGTCGACGGCTTCCATGTTGTCCGAGCCCGACGGCAGCGCCGCGCCGAGCACCGCTTCGCTTGGCAGCTGCGCGACGACCGCGTACTTGCGCGGCGATTCCCGCGCATACGCGAGCGCGACCGGCAAGTCCAGCAGCACCGCGTCGACGCGCCCATCCTCCAGCGCCGCCAGCTTCTCGCTCTGGTGCTCGAACACCAGCGTCTTCGTCGTCGGTTCGATCTGCTTTTCCAGCGCTTGCTTCAGCGTCGTGTCGTTCTGCACGGCCCAGTGCAGGTCGCGCGCGGCGTTGACGTCGGCGACAGCGGTGCCCGGGCGCACGAGAATCGACGGAGGAGCCTTCAGGTAGGGGGTCGAGAAGTCGAGGTGCTCGGCGCGTTCGTCGGTGATCGTGATGTCCGACAGCGCCAGGTCGGCGCCGCCGAGGCGACCGCGGATGAGTTCGTGAAACGGCACTTCGACGATCTTGACCTTGTCTAGGCCAAATCGCCCGGCCAGCGCCTGCGCCAGCGCGTACTCGAAGCCGCCTGTCGGGTGCTGCACGGTCCCCGTCCAGAAGCCTGGGTCGGGAATCTGCGCGGTGGCGACCGTCAGCGTGTTCGACGTGCGCGGTGAGAAGGAGCCGGCCGCGCCTTTGCCGGCGTTAGCGCATCCCAGCGTGGCGAGCGCGAGCGCGGCGAGCGTTGCCGCGAGGACCAGCGGCCCGATCGCGCGCACGGCGCCGGTGCGCGAGGCCTCGGCGTCTTTTCGGGCAGCGGCAGGCATGGGCGCACTCTAGGTACCGGTGGCGATCCGGGCATTCGCGAGGAGCTCGCTGGGCGCGGCCACCGGCGGCCAGTCCCAATAGACTCGGTTAATACGGGCGCGTAGCTCAGTGGGAGAGCGCTCGCTTCACACGCGAGAGGTCGCAGGTTCGAAACCCGCCGCGCCCATAAAGGCCCTGCAAATAGGTGGTTTTTTGGGTCGCGCCCACTAAGGGGACGCTTGCTTGTTTCTATCCGGGGCGGATCATCGTGTCCTCGGTTGCAGCAGTTTTGCAAATCGCACGGCGGGAGCGGATGAGGTTTCGGCAACGGCTTTGCGCGCTCGTTGTGACAGCGAAAACCGACGCCTCGCGGTGGGAGGGGCGCTGGCGCGGGTCTTGAGACGGATCGCTTTTGGCATCGTCGTATAGCTTGATCGTGGCGAGGGCCAACTCAGCGCGTTGATCTGTCGAGGTTGATTAGTGGCGACGAGACCGCGCGCCGTGAGGCGCGCTGCTGGCCGCAGGCGGTCTGCTCGCACTCGCCGGCTGTGGACATTCCTCGCGAGTCGACCGAGCCAACGCCCAGTCATACCGAGCTGTGCCTCCCTCGCCGCTGCTTGTGGGAGGCGAACAAGGGGTACCCGGCCGCAGGGCGGCGCTCTAGCAGCAACCGTCCTCGTTGCAGCGCGACTTTGGCTGAAAGCCGACCGGGGCGCAGTCACTGCACACCTCGCCGGCCCACGCCTCGCGGCCCTCGCGGACGGCCAGACCGACGATCGCCAGGCCGGCGACCGGGTCAAGCCACCACCAGTCGAGCGCTGCGTTGGCGAGGAGGCTGATGACTACGGCCCCAGCGCCGATCGCGCACAACCACGACTGTGCCGCGTCCCCGGCAGTCGCCGCGGAGCCAAGCTCGCTGGCGACGCGGCCCTTGGCGCGGGCGAGCAACGGCATGAAGACGATCGCGCCCGCCACGACCGCGACCCCGGGCCAGCTTGTGTCGGGGTGCGCCCCGCCCGCGAGCGCGACGATCGCGTCGATGCTCACGTAGATCGCCAGCGCTGCGAAGCAGATCGCGATGAGCTGCTGCGCGCGGCGCTCGGCCGCGGCCGAGCCGTCGCGCGTGCCGGTGTAGAGCCACAGGATCGTGCCCGCCGAGGCCAGCTCGATCAACGAGTCCAAGCCGAACGCCAGCAGCGCGACCGAGCCAGCGAGCACGGCGGCGAGGATCGCCACACCGGCCTCGATGCTCATCCAGGCGATGCTCAGCAGCGAGAGCGCCCTCGCCCGGCGCATCAGCCGCGCGCGAACGCCGCCCCCGGCCTGGATCACCGCCAGCGGAGGGACCTGCGTGCTCATGCGGTCACCCGTTCGCCGAGCACAACCTCGAGCAGCTCGCCCCCGCGCTCGGTAAGCGCGTACATCACCATCTTCCCCTCCCGGCGCGAGCGCACGAGCCCAGCCGCGCGCAAGGCCCGAACGTGATGGGAGACGAGGTTCTCTTGGCGCTCGACTACCCAGCTCAGATCGCATACGCAGAGCTCCTGACCGTCGCGTAGCGCAACGGCAAGCGCCAGCCGTGTGGGATCGCCGAGAGCCTTGGCCTCCGCGGACATCTCCTCAGCGAGCGCCGGCTGCAGGCGAGCCTTGCGAAGCTCCTCGGCGCGCGGAAGGTCCAGGCACAGCAGGTCGCAGCGATCGTCAGGCATCGATCATCATCCTAACGTCCGTTGAGGTGTATGGGTGTTCTTGCGTAAGCTTTCGGCATGGAGTCGTTGACGATGGCACCGAGTTGCGCCCTCGACGAGACCGCTCTGCGCTCCCAGTACGAGCGCTACCGGCAGACTGGCATGGGCGCACGCGTGGTCGAGCGCAGCCCGCTGCACCTCGTAGTCGAGCTTGACCAACACGTTGACACCAGGCTCGTGGAGGAGACGATCGCGATCGAGCGCGAGTGCTGCCCGTTCTATGAGCTCGGCTGGGAGCCCGATCGACGACGCTTGAGCGTCTCGGTCTCACGACCCAAGCACGCGCAGGCACTCGAGGCGATCAGCTTCGCGCTCGGCCTCGAGACGCCGCTGCCGCGCGTCGGGCCAGACTGACCCGGTGCGCACCGCTTTCGGCGCGACAGCCGTCATGCTCATGATGATCATTACGCGCTCGAGTACCGCCACCGCGGGTTGGTGCTTTCGCCTGCGGCTGTCTGGTCGTGAGCGCCGCCGCTACATCGGGGCCGCTCGTGAGCGCTGACCGCACAGGCGGCCCAGCAGCGATCGTCGACTCGGCCGCCTCCCTCCGTTGGCGACGGCGCAGGTGTCTCGCTCGCTGTGATCACCAGCGTCATGTCGGCCTGCGCGGCAAGCCGCGCCCCTACGGGCAAGCGTAGATGTCGACTCCCGTTGCGCTCGTAGCGCTCGTTGCCGGGATTGTGCTGGTCGTGGGCGCTGCGGACGTGCTTGTCGACGGCCTGCTCGGCGTCGGCCGCAAGCTCGGCGTCGCCCCGTTCGTACTCACCGTGGCGCTGTCGGGCTTTGAGACCGAGAACCTCGCCGCCGGCATCTCTACCAACGCCAAGGGCCTGCCAGGCGCAGCGGCTGGCACCTTCCTCGGCGGCATCACGTTCCTCGCGCTCGGCGTCGCCGGTGTCGGCGCGGTGATCGCCCCAATGGCTGTCGAGTTGCCACGCCGGTTCGCGACGTGGATGGCCGTAGCACCGCTGCCACTGCTCGCGGTCGGGATCGATGGGCGCATCTCGCGCCTGGAGGGCGTGCTGCTCGTGCTGTGGGCAGTGATCGCTCTCACCGGCGCGGCGCGCTCCGGTCGCACGTTGCTCGCGGGCGAGGCGACCGACGAGCCGGTGCGTCGTCCGCTCGCCCGGCTGCTCGCGGGTCTCGCCGTATTGACCGGCGGTGGCTGGCTGCTCGGCGAGGGGCTGCGGACCGTCGTGCGCCACCTCGGGGTCTCACCCACGCTGCTCGGCAACACCGCGCTCGCGGCCACCGTCGAGGCTGAGGAGCTCGCCCGCGTCGCCGTTCCCGCCCGCCGCGGGCGCCCGGAGCTCGCACTCGGCAACGTCGCCGGGACGATCATCCACTTCGCCGCGCTGAACGCCGGCGTGATCGCGATCGTCAAGCCGCTCACGCTCAACCACGACACCACACGCTTCTACCTGCTAGCGGCGGCCGCGAGCCCGGCGCTCCTCGCCGCGCTACTGCTCCTGCGACGCCAACTCGGCCGGATCGAGGGCGCGGCGCTTATCGCCCTCTACGTCGCCTACATCGCGGCTGCAATCACCGTCTCAAGCTGACAGCACTATGAGCCGCGCCATTACGAACTCCCTTGTAGTGGCGGACTGATCGTCCTGGCTCCTTATCGCCGACAGCGATCTCTAGTCTCGGGGCGCCCCATCAACCGCGCGAAGCGAAGTGATCGTGGCCGTGCCAGCCTTTTCGTGGACTAATGCTCGCAGACACTGCCCCCTCCGCCGGCCGCAATCGAGTCACTCCGCTGGGTGACATCGAGGCGTTCGCGCTGCGCGGCGCGTGGACGGGGAACCGCGGCATCATCCACCGGGGCCGGGAGATCGTGCGCTTTCACGCCAGCGACCTCTGGATCACCCGTGCGCTTGAGTTCCGCGGTCGCTGGCACGAGCAATGGCAGCCTCACCACTACACGTTTCTGTACTTCCACGACGAGGCCGTCTCTTTCGCCGCCGGGCATCGCCCGTGCGCGGAGTGCCGCCGGGATGCCTACAACGCCTACCGCGCCGCGTGGGCCGAAGCCCTCGGGGTCGCCCTGCCATCGGCCAAGCTCATCAATCAGCAGCTGCACGGCGAGCGGATCGTGCCCGGGACCCACCGCCGGCGCATCCACGCGATGCTCTGGTCAGAACTGCCCGACGGCGCCTTCGTGCGGCTCGGTCATGCGCCGGCCGTCGTCGTCGGCCAGCAGCTGACCGAGTGGACACCCGCGGGATACGCCACCCGCCGTATGCGGCCACGGCATGGCGTTGCCGAGGTGATCACGCCGCCGTCGACGATTGCGGCGCTGCGCGCCGGATACCCCGTGCAGATCGACGACGCCGCACGTCAGTGACCGCTGACGGCGCATGCCGGCTCAGTCGGCAGTCGGGCGCTGGGCGTCGTCGAGGCGACGCATGAGCAGGCTCGCGAACGCCAGTGTCTCGAGCGCCTCCTCGGCGTCAAGCGCCTTGAACAGCTCGTGGGCGTCGGGATTGCGGATCCCGCGGACCGCGCCCATGAACAGCAGCCGGAAGCCGGCTTGGACGTTGCGGCCCGTCTCGGTGGAGAGGTCGGCGAGGACGATCGGCGGGTCGGAGTCGGCGAACGCTTCGCCCATCAGCTTGCTGCCGTCGAGCTCCAGTCCGGTGATCGCCTTGACGCGGTTATTGACGGCCTTGAACGCCTCGAAGATCGCGACCTCCGGGTGCCCGCTCTCCAGGTAGCGGTCTGCCACTTCGCGGACGTCGGCGTGAAGCGCGGCGATCCGTGCGTCCTGGCCCAGCGGCGTGAGGGTCCCTACCGCCTGGCCGGTCCGCTCACCGATCACCAGGCTGCCGTCTCGCACATGCCAGCCCTGGGCGGCGAGGAGTCCGGCGATCCGCTTGCGGACCTCCGGGCGCGGCGGTGTGTGATGGCGGCCTTCAAGCCAGCCGCCGATGAATTGACGCAGCGCACGTCTGGCGGCCGAGCCGCCGTCGTGCAGCGCCTCGAGGATCCCAAGCACGTACTCCCACTTGCTGCCTGAGAGCTCGAGCGCGATGAACTCCTCCGGCACCCCCGACTCGCGCAGGTAGCGCGGCAGCTGAGATCCGGTGTAGGTCTCACCGATCGAGCGCGCTATCTCCTCCAGCGTCATCCCGGTGATCGGCCGATCATCGTCCTCATCGGGGTCGGGCAGCGGCCGGCGGATCTCGCGTCCGCGAGCGCGGTCGCGCCCGGCGATCGTCACGCGGATGTCGCGGATCTCCTGCAGCCATTGCAGCGCCTCGACGGTCGGGTCCGACCGGCGGACACCCGGGTGGACCTGGTCGATCCATTCGAGACACCCGGCGCCGCGCGCGAGCAGCAGCTCGCGCGCGAAGGCCCGCTCGTCGCGGCCCAAGTCGATCGCCTGACCCTCGCTCGCGGCTTGCATCAGGGTGTAGCCGTTCATCAGCGGGCCGATCTGCTCGTCGCTCTCAAGCCGATCGATCAGGCGCAAGAGCTGAAGGTCATCGCAGCGCATCGCGACAGCTTCGCACCGCGGTGGGCTGGCTGGCGTCCACGGCGACACAGACAAGCGATCTCGGTGGTGTCGCTCGTGTCGCAGCCGCTTGAAGCAACGCGGCTCCCGACTGTCTGAACTGAGCGCGCGCGTAGAGTCGAGCACGTTGCAGCGGATCCTCGATCTTGTGCGTGGCCCAGACGACGGACGCCTCGATGGTGCGGACTTCCCACCCTGGCCACTGGAGCAGGTGGTGGAGTTTCTGCGTGATCAATGCGGACTACGCAAGCAGCTGCCGGGATTCGTCGTCGAGAACCACGGCGAACTATTCCCCCGCTGGCGCGAAGCGATCGACGTCGGACAGCTCAAAGCGCCCTTCCACGTCGCCCATGTTGACGCGCACGCGGACCTCGGACTCGGCGACTCGGGGTACGTCTACCTGATGACCTCGCTGCTGTTCGAGGAGCCGAAAAACCGCCGCTACCCCAAGGTCGGTCAAGGCGCCCTCGGCGATGGAAACTACCTCGCGTCCGCGATCGCCTGTCGCTGGCTCAATGACCTCGTCTACGTGTTCAACGACGGCGGCGGGGGCAAAGACGCCCTTCTATACGTGATGGAGGGGTTCAATCCGCAAGCGCAGAACATCCAGCTGGCCGCCGTCCGCAGCCGCCAAGAGCTCTCAGAGAACCTGATGACGCCCGCGAACCTGGCGCTCGAGCGACCGACTCCTTGGCGGTGGTGCTTCTGGCGAGAAGGAGGTGTGTCGTCCCCGGGGGGCGACACACCTCCTTCAATGACACGCGACGCCGTCCTCACTGGCGTGGGAGCCCTCCGGGGCTGGTGCTCGAATTGGGCTTGACTTTGGCCCACAAAGTCCACTAGGGTTTGCACCACAAACTCTAGTTGGGAGACAAGGCTATGACTACACACATCGGACCATCCGGGACCCCCGAGGAGAGCAGGATGGACCCCCGCGAGGCGGCGCGCCTGCTGGCGCAGACCCAGGCCGACGCGCGGCGCTCGCTGGACTTCCGGGCGCCCTGGGTATCGCTGGTGGCGGCCGTGGTGGCGCTGGCCGGCTTTGGGATCGTGTGGCTGAACGTCCGTAATCAGCACCCCTTCACCGGCCCAAGCCCCGTGTCGCTGGTGGTCTTCTACGCGCTGATCGCACTCCGGATCGCCACCGTCATCTACGCCTACACGCGGGCGCGGACCGGGATTAGCGGCCACTCGGTGGAGGTAAAGCGCAACGAAGCCGCGGCGATGAGTGCGGCCCTGCTCGCCTGCTACGTCCTGCTGACCGCGATCGCGACCGGCGCCCACCACAGCGCAGGCTTCTACTGGTCCCTTTTCCTGAGCGGAACCCTGATCGCGCTCGCAGCCATCTGGGCGGTGCGCTCCGCGATCCACAAGCACTGGCAACAAGTCGCGCTCGCCGTTCCTGTCGCGCTGATCGCCGCTGTCGGCGCAATTGCCGGCCCCCGAGGCATGTGGCTCGTCAACGGCGTGGGGCTCTGTGCGTTGCTGCTGGCCACCTCGGCGATCGGCACGTCGCGGCGGCGCGGAGGAACTCGGACACACACGGTGCGGACGGGCGCATGACCGCCGAGGCGCTCGACCCGCTGATTCACGTCCCGGCGCGACTCAAGATCGTGGCGGCGCTGGCCACCCTGCCCGACGGCGACCAGCTGTCGTTCAAACGCCTCCAGGACATGCTCGAGCTGACGCCGGGCAACCTGATCACGCACCTACGCAAGCTCGAAGAGGCCGGCTACCTCGCGACCGCCAAAACGGGCAGCGGACCGGCTTCGCGCACCTCGGTCGCACTGACCCAAGACGGGCGCCACGCTCTCGAAATCTACGCCACGACACTACGGGGACTGCTGAACGGACTGTGAACAGGCCCCGCGGCCTGGGGCCCGCATCTCGACCGCCGCGGCGCCAGTCCGGGCTAAATCCCACGCGGGGGGGCGGCGGTCACCGCAACGGCGCTGCCTGAGAGTGGCGGAATCACTAACTAACCACCAGCACTGTAGGCCTCGCGAATTTCATGCCAGCGCACCGCTGCTCTCCGCCGTCAGCAGGCTCAGGCGAGTCCTGGTTTCAGTCCTCAGCGAGCCTCTGCGGCCCGGTCACAAAGACGCGCCTTGCGCGGAAAGTAGGGACGAGGTAGGTGATTGCGCGACGGTTGGCGTCGCTGCGCTGGCCGCGACCCCGGTGTTGGCGACGCGCAGGTCGATCGCTGCCCTGTTTGGGCAGCCCTCCTTCTCAGACGGCACAGGCATCGTTCGGGCCCGTGTCGCTGCCGGATCGTGCGGAGACAGCAGCCTCGCCGAGAGTGCCGGCTGGGCGACCAAGAGGCAGTGGGCGCGGTCGCGCGCGACGACGATCGTTCAGACGCCCGAGGGTCAGGCGGACACCGTCACTTCGTAGGTGTCAGTGCGCTGCGCGGTGACTGCTGCAGCCGGTGCTGCCTGGCCCGCTGCTCGGTCCACGCTGGCCTGCAGGTCTTCCTTGGTCTCCCATAGTGAGATGGTCATGAGCTTGTCGGACTCGGGGTCGCGGAGAAGGTAGAAGCCGCGGAACCCGGGCTGCTGGGGGATCCCGGGAAGCTGTTCCCGGACGAAGTGGGTCAGGTTGTCGAAGCCCTCGGCTTCTGCCTGGGCGCTGACTACGTGAGCGAACATTCAACACTCCTTGGTGATATCGGCAGGGACTGATGGTTCTGGGGGCGTTTACGCCTTCCCAGCAGGTTGCGTTGCATCTGGTGTGGGGTGACGGTTGGCGCGAACCCAGGCAGCAAAGACCTCGATCGCGTCGATGACCTCGTCAAAGCGCAGCGAGTGGAACAGGTCGAAGGAGTGCTCCGCCCCAGGGAGTTCAAGAAAGACGACCGGGCCGGCCGAGCAGGTGCGCAACAGGCGCACAAAATGGTCGGCATGGGCTATCGGGACGAGCCTGTCGTTATCGCCGTGGGCAACCAGAAACGGCGGCGCGTCGGGGCTGACGTAAGCCTCCGGCGACGATGGCGGCAGCCCCGCGACTTCGCGGTCGCCGTAATAGCCGTAGAGGCAGACCGCGGCGGTCACCGCGGTGTCTGCCTCCTCAAAGCCTGGCTGAAACGCCGGATCGTTGGGCGTCAGCGCCGCCATCGAGGCCAGGTGGGCACCGGCCGAACTTCCTGCCACGATCAGCAGCGAGGGGTCCGCGCCGTACTCGGCGGCGTGTGACCGCGCCCAGGAGATGACACGTTTGGCGTCGATCAGCGAGTTGGGGAACCGCCCGGCCTGGCCGAGCCGGTAGTTGGCGCTGACGCACACCCAGCCACGACTCGCGAGCCTGTGCAGCAGCGGTCGCGCCTCGCGGCTCTTGCCGCCGATCTGAAAATGACCTCCGTGGAAGTGGATCAACACCGGACCGCCACCCGCGACCGCGCCGCGGCCGCGATACAGGTCAAGCCGGTTGCGCCTTCCGGCCTCGCCGTAGTTGATGTTCTTGATGCGCTGCACGCTCCGAGGGCGCAGCGGGAGGGGTGCGAGCAGGTTGCGCGCTAGGCGCCGCCACCGTGACTGGTCGCCACGGCGGGCTACCGAACGCCAGCTGCGGCCGAGCTGCTGGTCAAGCGACCGCTCGACGACCTGGCGAGCCAGCAGCCCGCGTCGGGCGACCTCGAGCAGGCCGAGCGCCGTCAGCGCTGCCAGCCCGACTACGGCCAAGCCGCCCGTCGAGCCCAGACCGCCGTGTAGCAGCCCGAGCACCGTACCGGCAAGCAACACCCCGAGCGCGATAAACGGAAGCTCGTTGACCAGGTGGCTGACGATGAAGACCGCGACCGCGAGTGCTCGTGGCCGACGTGGCGGCCACAGAACGAGCACCGTGTACAGCGCGATGATCGCGACCACCTGCAGGTATCCGCCCGGCATCGCTCAGCCCTCCGCAGATCTCATCGGTTGCGCACCCGCGCGAGGAGCCCGACTCGCCCGTCTCGTGGTCGTGGCGCGATCGAACAGGGTCGCCAGCTCACGCCCGTACGCGGCCAGATCGAGGTCCGGTGCGTCAGTCAGCCGGTAGGCAACGGCGTCGATGGCTCCCCTGATTGCCAGCGCCATCACACCCACCGGGAAGCGGCGCAGTTGCCCAGTGCGCTGACCCTCACGCAGGTAGCCCTCCAACTGCACCAAGCCGCGTGCATGCCGCGGCGCATACGGTGCCGCCTGGCCGCCTGGCTCGCGCGGCAGCGCGTTGAGGATCTCCACGACGGCTTGCATGTGCGCCCGGTGCGCGGCCATGAACTCCAGATTGGACGTGATGTATGCACGCAGCCGGGCACGTCCGGGTGCAGCCACCTCGATTCGCGGCAGCATGAACCTCTGACCCGCGGCGACGATCTCCGCCACAACCTGGTCGATCAGCTCCGTCTTGCTCGCGAAGTGATACGAGATCAGCCCGGTGCTCGACAGACCGGCGCGTTTGGCGATCTGCGCGTACGACGCACGCCGGTAGCCCAGCTCGGCGATCGTCGTGATCGTCGCCTGCACGATCTGCGCCCGGCGCGCAGCCTCGGTGAAGGTCGGGCCCGGCCGACCGCTGCCGCGCGGTTCAGTTTGCGCGTCGATTCTGCTCATCTGAGCAGACACTAGCACGGCTAAGCTATAGCCACAGACGATGGAGCACGGTGCGCCGATGTCCGGCGCCCGGGCGGGTGGTCGGCCCCGTCCTGGCCGAGTCGGGCGCGAGGTCCTGCGGCTTTCACGTTGCTGACGAACTGGTAGTTCAGTCAGTTGCGGGGTGCCTCCGAGGCAGCCCGAACCGCGGCATCACGCTCGCATCAAAGCCGGTGATCGCGGTGATGCGATCGCCGATGATGGTGACGACCAACAGTGCGTAGGCCCGGAAGACACCCGTGTGGGGATCGGCCAGGTACGTGCCGAGCGCCGGCTGGCCGTTCGCGCGGGTCCGCACCACCCGGTAGGAGCGGCCGGGCCGGAGGGTGACGGCTGCGAAGAATTGACCTGCCGCGTCGATTCCCCGGTACTCCAGCATGGCGGGCGGCATGGCGATCCGGACGTCCTCGGCGAGGAGACCTACCAGGGCCTGTACGTCGGCTCGCTCCAGGGCGTCGGTGAGCCGGGCCACGAGCTGCTGCTCGGCCGCGGTGTCCGGCTGACCAGCAGGCCTGCTGCTCCCTGAGTCCGCCAGGGATTTGTCGAGCGTGGCCCGCGCTCGTTTGAGCGCGCTTTGCACCGATTCCTGGGTGGCATCGAGCATCTCGGCCACCTCGCCCGCGCGGTAGCCCAGAACGTCGCGCAGCACAAGCACAGCGCGTTGGCGCGGCGGCAGTAGTTGCAGGGCGGTGATGAACGCGAGCGAGATCGCCTCGGTGGTCTCGTAGCGCGCCTCGGGACCGGGCGCCTGGTCGATGAGGTTCTCCAGCAGCGTGTCCGGAAAGGGTTCCAGCCACGGCGGGGCGTCGCCTGCGCCAGTCGGCTCGGGCAGCAGAGTCACGTCAGGGAGCGGGGTCGCGCTGCGCGGCCGTCGACTGTCTGCGCGCAGCATGCTCAAACACCGGTTGGTCGCGATCTGATACAGCCAGGTCCGCAGCGAGGACCGCTGGCCGAAGTCGCCGAGGCTGCGCCAGGCGGACACGAGCGTCTCCTGGAGTGCGTCCTCAGCGTCCTGCATCGAGCCGAGGATCCGGTAGCAGTGGAATTGGAGCTCCCGCCGGTAGGGGTCGGTCAGCGCGCGGAACGCATCCTCGTCGCCCTGGGCCGCGCGCGTCAGGCGCTGCTCGCTCATCTCGGGATCCTCGCATGTCCGTTGCCGTTCGCCCTCACCACCAGTAATGACGCCAGACGGGCCTGAAAGGGGTCGGAAGCGAACACCGACCCGTATCTGACTGGGGCGGCGTCTCAACACACGAGAACGGCTAAAGGCGGCCCCAGTCCGGGGCGCGCCCCCTACAGAAAGGACCACAGATCATGGCCAATTACGTGTTCTCCTTCCGCGTCCCCGCCGGCTACAGCCCCGACGCCGGGACGCCGGCCGAATGGCAGGCCTGGTTCGGCGGGCTGGGCTCGGCCCTGGTGGACATCGGCAACGCGGTGACCGATTACGCCTCGCTCGGCGAGGTCGGCGGCAGCGACTCCCGGATGATCGCCTACTCAGTGGTGTCCGCCGAGAACATGGAGTCAGCGCTGGCGCTGGTCAAGGACTGCCCGGTGATGCGAGTCGGCGGCGGCGTCGAGATCGGTCCCGTGATGCAAGGCGCTGGATCATGAGCGGCGCCATCGCGACATCGACAGCGCCGCCTCAAGGGTCGTTTCTGGCGACCGGGCGCGGCAAGATCACGCTGGCGCTGCTGTGCGCGGTGACGTTCCTGGACGTCATGGACGGCTCGATCGTGAACGTCGCGCTGCCGAGCATCCGTACGCATCTGGGGTTCTCCGTGCAGAACCTGCAGTGGGTGGTCAGCGGCTATCTGATCACCTATGGCGGGTTCCTGCTGCTGGGCGGTCGGGCCGGGGACCTGCTGGGGCGGCGGCGGCTGCTGATCGCTGGGACCGCGCTGTTCGCGGCCTCCTCGCTGGCCTGCGGGTTGGCCGACAGCCAGGGGCTGCTGGTCGGCGCCCGGCTCGCCCAGGGCTTCGGGGCGGCGATGATGTCCCCGGCCGCGCTGTCCATCCTGACTACCACCTTCCAGGACTCCGACCGGCACAAGGCCCTGGGCGTGTGGGCCGGGATCAGCGGGATGGCCGCCGCGGTCGGGGTATTCTTCGGCGGGCTGCTGACCCAGGAGTTCGGCTGGCGGTGGGTGTTCTTCGTGAGCCTCCCGCTGTGCGCGCTGGTGCTGTTCGGGGCGTTGCGGATCCTGAAGGCCGACCACGGCCGGTCCGTGCCGGGCGGTTTCGACGCCCTGGGCGCGGTGCTGGTCACCGCCAGCATGCTGCTGCTGATCTTCACGTTGGTGAAGGCGCCGGAGGAGGGCTGGGGTGCGGGGCGCACCATCGGCGGGCTGGCCGCCTCGGCGGTGCTGATGGCCGCGTTCGTGGTCAATGAGCAGCGGCGCGCCCATCCGCTGGTGCCGATGTCGATCTTCCGGATCAAGGGCCTGGCCGCGGCCGATGCCACCCAGGTGATCGCCTGGGCCGGGTTCTACTCGATGTTCTTCTTCGTCACTCTGTATATGCAGAACGTCCTGGGCTACTCCCCGGTGCGGACCGGGCTCTCGTATCTGCCGTTGTGCGTCGGCATCGGATTCGGCTCGACCGTGGCGACGAAGATGTTTGTCCGGACCGGGACCCGCCCGATCATCGTCTCCGGGGCACTACTAGCTGCCGGTGGCATCTTCTGGCTCTCCCGCATCCCGGTGGATGGCACCTATCTCGCCAACCTGCTCGCCCCGCTGGTGGTCGTGGCGGCCGGGCTGGGGCTGCTGTATGCCGGTGTGCAAACGGCCGCGAACGCGGGCGTGCCGGAGGATCAGGCCGGATTGGCCGCGGCGCTGATCACCACCTCTTTCCAGCTCGGGTCAGCGCTCGGCCTGGCGGTGTTCAGCGGGATCGCGACCAGCCGCACCAGCCACCTGCTGGCCGCCCACACCCCGCGCCCGGAGGCACTCACCGCCGGATTCCAGCGGGCCCTGCTCGTCAGCGCCCTCTGCCTCGTGGCAGCCGGAGCCATCGCGCTGCGCGCCTCCAATACCCGCGGCGAACCCGCCGCCACACCAGAACCCCAACAAAACCTCGAACCCTCCTACGACCCCGCGTAACAGATCACAACGAATCGCCGGGTGTGCGGCGCCAACGGGCGACCCCCCACAGCGCCGCACACTCCTATGTCACGTGCTGATGCTCCCGGTACAGCCGCCGCGAACGTTCTCATTCGCTGGACACATCCGGCCGGCGAGGTCGCGGTCGACGGCAATTCGCTACTGGTGAAGCTCGATCTGACCCCATCCGGAGAGGGAACGCTGCTGAAGATGACCGAGACCTGCTCCGTGAGATGGGCTGGGAGCTCGCGAAGCAGGAGGAGGAGTACCGATCGCACCGAAGCGAATGGGACTTCTACATCCCGGGGGATCCCGAAGTACGTTGCGACGCTCTCGCTGGGGTCGTGAGCGCCGTCGTGAGTACGCTCGTGGACGATCAGCTCTGGTCCGCGCTCGGTGATCCGACACGACGCCGGATGCTCGAACTCCTGCTGGTGTCGGGGGAGGCCACAGCCACAACGCTCGGGGCGCAGCTGCCGGTCAGCCGCCAGGCGGTGGCCAAGCACCTCAACGTCCTGGATCGTGCCGGACTGGTCCACGCGACACCCGTCGGCAGAGAGAAGCGCTACCGAGTCGATGACGGTCAGTTCGCGCGTGCCGTCGCGCAGCTGTCCTCGGTCGGTGCGGCGTGGGACGTCCGCCTGAGGGTCCAGTAGTAACCCCCCACGCCGTTGCTCTGGACCCTCGTGTGGTCGGTTGCCCGGGCGAGACCCCTAGCCGATCGGGCGTCCCCGGGTCGGCGAACGCTGTCGCGCCGGCGATGAACGACATGCTCTACATCCACCTCGCCCGCCCCACACGCGCCGCCGAGCCGCAGCAAAGCGCTCACTAGGCCATCACCCGGCGCCAAGCGGGCGGTTTGCTCGAGCCGCTCGAAACACGGACCGCACCGCGCGAGCACCGGAGGGCGGGGCTAACAAGCATGCCCGGCGCGAGCGAGAGCGTTGATGCGCCGCATCCCCATCGCGGCGAGCGTGATCCGGAGCATCCCGCCACTGCTCCCTTTTGTCCGTCACGTGGCGCGTCGTAGCAGCCCCCGAACGCGCCTGCTTTTGGCGAAAAGCAGGCACGTGTGCAACCCTCGAGCTGTTCGGGCTCTGGCCCCGCTAGGACAGGATCTCGACGTACCCGTCCGTTCCGTGCACGCGGATCCGCTGCCTATCCCGGATCAGCCGGGTGGCGTGCTCCACCCCCACGACGGCTGGCAAGCCGTACTCCCGTGCGATCACCGCGCCATGGGTCATCAGGCCACCCACCTCCGTCACCAGTCCCTTGATCGCGACGAACAGGGGCGTCCAGCTGGGGTCGGTGTAGGCGGTGACTAGGATGTCGCCCGTTTCGAGATCGGCGTCCGCTATGTCCATGATGACGCGCGCCCGCCCCTCGATAGTCCCGGCGGAAACCGGTAGGCCGACCAGCGCGTCGGCGGGCACATCCTCGCGCCGGTATGCGCCGGCGATGATCTCGCCATCCGACGTGAACACCCGGGGCGGCGTCAGCGCCTGATAGGACATGAAAGCTTCCTTGCGACGGGAGATGGGCTGGTCATCCACGTGGTTCGTGCGCACAACATCGTGCAGCTCCTGAAGCGTGAGGTAAAAGATGTCCTCCGTCTCACGCAGCACATGGGCCTTCACTAGGCGCTCGGCCTCATTCAGCAAAGCCTGCTTGTAAACGAAGTAGCGGCTGACCATGCCGAACTTTGGATACTCCCGGTACCCGATGAAGGTCCGGACGCGGTCGATCATCCGCTTGGCCTCTTCGGCTTTTTGCTCTCCGTCCGGCAGCGCGCGCAAACGCGTCAGTAGCTCGTGCTCCTTTTCGCCGGCCTCGTGCCGCCCTTGCTCGAAGCGCCGCTCGCCGGCACCCGGCTTGAAGTTTTTGATGTTGCCGAGGATCACGGGCAGGAGCGTGGTTGGGTGTTCGCTCCAACGCGGTCTCGTGATGTCGATCTCGCCGACGCAGCGCATGCCGTACATGTCGAGGAAGGCCACGATGGCGTCGCGCGCTTCTCGCCCGCCCGCAAGCTTGTCCAGCTCGGCCAGGAAACTATCGTCCTCGACGTGTTGCAGAAAAGCCACCATCTCAGAATGCGGGCGGATCACATCCGCAACGTCCAGGAGCGCGAGACCCATTTCCGAGGTGACGTTGTGGGGAACGGACTGTGTGAGCGCGTCGGCCGTGTTCTTCTCGCCCAGCCACGCCTGGAGTTGCTCGTTGAGCCATGACACGGCCTCCATCGCGCCCATGAAGACCTGATGGCTTCGCGGATCGAACAGGAGCCGCTTCAGCTCCTGGATGTCGGCGAGGATGAAGTCGATCAGCGCCGATCCGGTCTTCGTCCGGATGTCGCGTTTCAAGGCGGCAACGGATTCCTGGTTACGTCCAATCAGATCGGTGACGATGGCCGGATCGGTCTCGATCGGGCCTGGAGCCCCGCTAGCCGGTGGCCCGCTTGGGCCCTCGTCCGGGAGGGTCGGAATAAAGTCGCCGCGCTCGAGGATGATCTGCAGCGCGTCCCCGATCAGCGGGTCGGAGTTCCCCAAGGCGTTCACGAGGCTTGCTCGGCTCGTTGGCGACGCCAGCCCCTGAGCGACGTCGACGAAGAGCCTCCCGCCGGCTTCGTACATGGGCCGGGGGGTTGTCAGCTGCCAGAGGGAGAGTCCCAGGGGCTTCATGGGGTCGGTCATCATCTGCTGATGACCGACTGAGACGTAGACGTGGTTCTCTTGATCGCTGGCCGCGGGTATGGGGAACAGCGTGGTGATCGGTCGGCTCTGGACGATCTGGAAGCGATCGTCGAGGAGGCACCACTCGACGTCCTGGGGACAGCCGAAGTGCGCCTCGATCCGCCGGCCCAGCTGCGCGAGCCGCACGACCTGCGCATCCGTCAGGGCCGGCTGCTGCTGACGCTCTGGCTCGATTACCTGCTCATAAGTCCCACCCGCCGGCGCGGCGTAGATGGAGAGCTGCTTGGCGGGAATCGTCTTGGCGATGACCTCGCCGTCTCGCACCTTGTAGAGGTCCGGGTTCACGAGCCCGGAGACCAGGGCCTCGCCGAGACCGAAGCTGGCCTCCACTGAGGCGACCTTGCGGTTGGAGGTGACAGGGTCTGCCGTGAAAAGAATGCCGGCCGCCTGCGGGAAGGCCATCTGCTGCACGACCACGGCCATGTGAGCGTTTCGGTCGTCGAACCCGTTCCGTAGGCGGTAAGTCACGGCGCGCTCGGTAAACAGTGAGGCCCAGCACCGGCTGACGTGCTTGAGGATCGCTGGCCGCCCGACGACATTCAGGTACGTGTCCTGCTGGCCCGCGAAGGATGCCGTTGGCGAGTCCTCTGCCGTCGCGCTGGATCGGACGGCGTAGGCGCCTTGCTCCCCGAGTCGGGCGAGCGCGAGGCCGATGGCGGTCGCGAGATCGTCAGGCACAACGACCGCCTCGATAGCCTCGCGGATCTCCGCGCTAAGCGCGCGTATCCGTCCCCGGTCGTCCGGCTTCAGGGCAGACAAGCGATCGAGCTGATTCTCGATTGACGGCGCTTCCGCCAGGATCCCCTGGAAGGCGTTCGTCGTCACACAAAAGCCAGGGGGCACAGATATTTCATCGATCCGAGAAAGCTCCCCCAGGTGTGCGCCCTTGCGGCCTACGAGCGCAACGTGGGTCTGGTCGATCTCATGGAACTCCAACACGTAGCAGCCCATCCGCACTCCTCCTTTGGAGTTCACCCGGGTAACTCACTCCGGTTGATTTGTCCCAGCTTTCTGGCAGGTCCTCGGGCCCAGGGCGGGCATTATGCAGCACACCTGGGGGCTTGAAACAAGCCCCCAGGTCGGGTATAAAGTAGGAAGTGGAGGGGAGAGGGTAGGTGCGCCTCCGCGTGGTCCGCGGCTCCTGGAAACAGTCCTCGCTGGCTCAGCCGTGAGGCCGTGCTTCTTTGGAGGACCGGCGGATTTTCGCCCGAGCTGGACGTCGGCCCTTCTTAGCGCAGGAAGAGGAGAGTTCCTGCCGGCCGCCGTAGTGGGAGATCGATCGCACACGCCAGCCGCGTTAGCTGCGGCGCCGCTGTTCGGCCGTCAGCGCAGCTCAGCGCTCGGCTTGGTTGTCACGCTCGCGGGCTGGGCGGTGTCTTCATGGGCGAACAGACAACCTAGGAGGACACCATGGCGGTACGAGTTCCGAAGGTCGAGCTCCCACTTCGCTCAGAGAAGACATGATCAATCAGCTCGGTGCGGTGCCCGAGCCTGTCGAGGTGCTGTGCTCGGCTGGCTGAGGTCCGGGAACCTCCAAGGTCACCCGGCCGCGGACACCCGCCGACGACCTGCCGGTGATGTCCGGATTGACAGGCCGGCTCCGACGTCGTTGTCCTGTCGCCGGCCTGCCCATGCCCGCGAGGAACATATCCGTTTCCAGAGGTCAAGCCATCTCGGGACCCGATGGGAGCGCCGATGCGAATCTTGAGAAAATCGGGTCTAAGCCGATAAATGCGTAGAACGAGAATATCGCGAAAGTCTTGCTAGGATCCCTAGGAACCCCATGCCAGCCGTAGGTGCCAAACCCAAGCTGCTCTCAACGGCGCAGGCCGCTGAGCTGCTGAACGTCAATAGGCGCACGATCCTCAACTGGATCGATGCCGAGAAGGTCCCCTACGTCAAGCTGCCCGGCGGCGACTACCGCATCCCGCTATCCGGTCTGCTCGCCTCGCTCTCGGGCACCTACCGGCTCGACGAGGAGATCCGCGAGCTCGACGCCCGCCACGCCGAGCTCAGCGATCAAGACGTGCAGGCCGCGCTAGGCAACGACTAGCAAGCGACCGGGACCTTAGAGTCCCGCCGATGCGGCCGGTCGTGCTCGACACCAGCGTGATCCTCCCGGCGCTCATCTCCCCGCGCGGCTATCGCCGCCGGTTCTGGATCATTCTCGCCCTCGGTGCCCTGACGGCCCGCCGCGACCTCGCCCGCACCCAGGCCGACGCTTTGCGCGCCGAGGCGGCAGCGCACGGGGGAAGCGTCGGCGGCCTTCCCCTGGAGGCCTTGGTCGAGCAGGCCGAAGCCGGCCATGCGCGTCTCGGCGAGGCGCTGCCCCACGGCGCCCCCGACGACTGGCAGCTGGTCTGCTCAGGGCCGCTGCTCACCGAGTACGAACGCAAGCTGCGCGAGGCCGGACCCCGACTGGATCCGACGCTGCGGGAGGCTGACATCGAGGCGTTGCGCCGGCAGATCGAGATCGTCTGCACGGACATGACCGAGGACTTCGATCCAGAGCAGATTCCCCACTACACCGCCGACCGCAAGGACGACCCAGTCGTCCACACGGCCCTGCTCGCCGACGCCGTCTGGCTGATCTCAGACGACCGCAAGCACATCTCAACCGAGACCGACGGAATCACCGAATACCGACTCCCCGACACCGAGCGTCGCGTCAGCGCACTCACGTTCAATCGCTTCTTGGAGCTCACCGAGATCGACCTCGGCGAGGTCGACCCAGGCCTGCTCGAGGTCGCGTGGCGGCCGCTGCCAGGCCCGTAGCCGAGCGCTGCCTCGGGCCCGCACCCGGCTTTTGGCGTTTTGGCAACCGTTGCCGAAACCATCGAGCAAGAACGTGCAAAATCCGGCTATAGTCGTGCATCCCGCTCGGCGACAAAGCGGAAACGGAGGCCGAAAACCCCAGGAGAATCGGGGCGTTTTGGCTTGAGACTCAGGAATGGGTCCGCTGCTTCACACGCGAGAGGTCGCAGGTTCGAAACCCGCCGCGCCCATCGAGAGCAGAACGTACAACGCGCTCGACGCTAGCCGGCGGCGGCTTCTGCCTCGCGTTGGCGCAGTTCCCGTATCTTCAGCTGCAATTCCTTGATGTGCTGATTTTTTTTCGGGAGATGCTCCAGCCAGCGCGTCGTCGTGTGGGGCAGCAGCCGGTCGATTCTTTTCGATTGCCGGATATGCCGAACAAGTCGCTGAACAAAACGGATTTGATGGTCCAGACCGGCGATCAGGCGAGCGTGTGCCGCGGGCGCAAGGGCCAGGGAAGAGGCGCCAGTCGCTTCTTCTGCTTGTTCGGCGGCTTCTTCTGCCTGTTCTTCGTGTTCTTCGACTCCAACCTCTTGGGCTATCTGCTGCGGCGTGATCGCCACGGCAGAGCCGGCCGTCGACCCCATCAACGAGATCGCCAGCAGGGAAACTGCGATTGCTTTCAGGCGCGGCGTCATGCCAGAAGCTTGTCGCGAGGTCGGCCGACGGGCCTCGGCCAACGGGCCAAGGTTCTCGCGCCGCCCTTGGCCAGGCGTCAGGGTCTGCGCCGCAGCCGCGGCGGGTCATAGCGGGTACTGCACACGAAGCCATAGCGCTCGTACTGTCGCTCGTAGCGCGTCGCGCAGTACTCGCCCGCCCCCAGGCACTTGTGTGCTCCGCCGATCGTGGCCGGCACGTCCCTGCTGCACGCGATGCTCGCAATCGGCCGAGCCGCAGCCGGCGCCGCCGGCAGCAGGACCGCGAGCGCCGTCAGTGACAATGCGAGTCTGAACCTCATGTCTTCCCCCTTTCACTGGCTCTGTCAGTGGGAGATCCTACTCTTGGAACCCTTCCGTAACACTCACTTCGTCGAACGCACGACCGTCAACAATGCCCCGCTTGCCGCCGGGACATTCACGGCTATCACGCCGTTTCGCGCTGCCGCGATGGCGGCCTTGCGCGCCTTCCAGGATCCGTCTTTTGCGACTTCGGCTTCGCCGAGCGCGGTGCCTGACAGCGCGTCGAGCGACGGCCCGATCAGCGAGAGCGTGCTCGCTGCGGCGAACTGCGCGCCGACCTTCAAGCGCACGGTCACGCCGCGCTTGCCGAGCTGGTCGTAGTCGAGCACGACGAAGCGCAGGCTTCCGTTGGGGAGCACGAAACCGGTGACCTGCACGTTGGCGCCCTTCGGCCTGAGGGCCACCGCCGTCGGCAGCGGCCGGCTGCCGATCAGTTCGTGCGCCATCAGCAGCGCGTACCACTCCGGCTGGGCCACGAGTTCGCCGGTCGAAAGCTCATAGGGCCCCGGCGCGCACACGGGCGAGTAGCCCTTGCAGTTGGCAGGGTTGCCGTGCATGTTCACGCCGACGGCGCCCGAGGCCATCACCTGCGCCAGAAAGCCGGAAGCCCACAGCGCCGAGGCGAACGTGTTGCTGATGCCGGCAACGCCACCGCACGACACCGAGTTGGTCTCGTCGAGGCGAAACGGGAGGTTGCCGCTGCGCGAGATCGCCACGTAGCGACGCACCGAGGCGACCTCCTTCGCGCGGATCTGCGGGCTGAGCAGTCGCGTGATCGTCGGCGGCGGCTGCTGTGCGCAACCGAGCGGGTAGTGGTGTCCGGTGAGCTGCGCCGGCTGCTCGGTCACCGCCTCGCCCGGTCCCCACGTTTCGTATGCGAGGGACCCGGAGACGTCCGGGCCGTACAGCGGGATGCCCGGCGCGACCGCCTCGATCGCGCTGCGATAGACGGCAGCCTGTTCGGCGTACTGGGGGAAGCCCCATGGTTCCGGGCGCGCCGCGTGCTGGGCATAGGAGTTGGGCTCGTTGCCGATCTCGATGCCGGCGAGCCATTCGCCGAGCGCGGCCTTGGCCGCGGCGACCTCGCGCGCTGCCGCCTGCGGTTCGAAGTGCACCATGCCGACCGTCAGCACGACGTGCCAGCCGCTCGCCGACGCCAGCGCGGCGAGCTGGCGGAAGTCTTCGACGTCGACCACGTTCGTCGCCCACGCGGGACGCGGCGTGCGCGTGTCCGTCCACGCGATGCGCGTGTCGGCTGACGCGCCGCCGAAACGCAGCACCCCGCCGCCGAGCGAGCGCAGCATCGTCACGAGGTCGCCGCGACTGGAGTAGCGCGCCATCTGCGCGAGCGCCGACATCTCGAACGACAGCCCGATGAAGCCCTGCGGCACCGCCGCACCCGGGTGCCGTGGGTCGACGGACACCGCTACGGTCGCTTCGCGCGATGCGGTCGCTTCGTTCGGAGGTCTGCTGGCCGGTTTTGACGTCGCCTCGGCCTCGTGCATGCTCGACAGGCCGAGCGCGAGCGCCAGCAGGCACGCCAGCGCCGCGCAAGCCAGCGCGACGGAGCGGACGCGCTTTCCAGCGCGCCGGCCGTGCCAGGCTGCGGCGGCAGTTGAGCGGTGCGATCTCATCGACCGACCTCAGTAAACAGGCCCGCGTGCGCGGATGCGCCTGCCGGCTGCCCCAGCTCAGCCACTCTCGACGCGTCGCTTGAGCTCGCCTGGGCGACCGTTGACGAAGATCGCCCGCGTCGCCGCCTCGACGGGACCGCGGATGACGAGCCCGAGCACGCGCCCGGGGTCGGCGTCGAGCGTGTACGTGGCGCGCGTGCGACCGTCGCCGAGATCCTCCAGCTCCCAGGCTCCCTTCACGGACTTCAGATCGCCCTTCTCCTGCGCCCAGGACAGCCGATCCGGACCGTCGTAGCGGAAGCGCACGTGCGTCTTTATCTGCCTGACCTTGATGTCGTTCTCGGTTTCCACGAGCGTCGGTCGACCGGCGCCGTCGCGCTCGAGCACGGTCATCCTGTCGAGGCCGCCCTGCCACTCGGGCGCCGTCGCGACGTCCTCGACGATCTGCCAGACCTGCGCGAGCGGAGCGTCGATGTCAGCGCTTGCATTGCCGCCGAGGTGTGCCATGACGAGCCTCCGAGGTTGGGTTGGGACGAGATCGGCTCGCCAGACGGTAGCTCGCGGCCGGCCGTGCGCGACGCATCGCGACGCATTGCCGCGAGTCGGGCTAACGTGAGGGCATGCCCGCGTCGCCCACGCTGATCGAGTTCCCGGCCGACGATCCCGAGCGCGCGCGCGGCTTCTGGAGCGGTCTGCTCGGCTCGACTCTGCAGCCGCGCACTGCCGCGCAGGGCGAAGGCTGGCAGAGCGAGCGCGCCACGGACGACGACGGCGCGGCGAGCGTCGGCGTGCACCCGCGCGGCCGCGGGCCGGGAGACTCGTTCTCACTGGCGTACTTCGAGGTGGACGACATGCAGGTGGCGCTCGCGCAGGTTCCTTCGCTCGGCGGCAATGTCGTTCACCCGGGCGAGCGCTGGGCGATCTGCAAGGACTCCGAGGGCAATCCGTTCGGGCTCGCCCTGCGCACATCACGACGGTAAGGGAGCGGTGGAGATGGATTACGTGAACCTCGGCGCCACCGGCCTGCGCGTCTCGCGCGTGTGCCTCGGGATGATGAGCTTCGGCAACGACTCCGAGCGCGCGTGGGTGCTCGACGAGGACGCCGCCGAGCCGATCGTGCGCGCAGCCGTCGAGGGCGGCATCACGTTCTTCGACACCGCCGACACGTACTCGGGCGGCGCCAGCGAGGTCGCCACGGGGCGGCTGCTGTCCAAGCTGCTCACGCGCGAGGAGATGGTCGTCGCGACGAAGGTGTTCATGCCGATGACCCCCGGTGAGAACGGCGGCGGGTTGTCGCGCAAGCACATCCTCAGCGCGATCGACGCGTCACTTCAGCGCCTGAAGATGGACTACGTCGACCTCTACCAGATCCACCGCTGGGACCCGCGCACGCCGATCGAGGAGACGATGCAGGCGCTGCACGACGTCGTGCGCGCCGGCAAGACCCGCTACATCGGCGCGAGCAGTATGTTCGCGTGGCAGTTCGCCCAGGCGCAGCACGTCGCCGAGCGCCACGGCTGGACGCACTTCGTCTCGATGCAGCCGCACTACAACCTGATCTACCGCGAGGAGGAGCGCGAGATGATCCCGCAGTGCATCGACCAGGGCGTCGGCGTGATCCCCTGGAGCCCGCTCGCGCGCGGCGTGCTCGCGGGCAACCGCACGCGCGAGGGCGAGCGGCGCACGACGCGCTCGGACTCCGATCCGTTCACCGACTACCTGTACAGCCAGCCGACCGACTTCGACGTCGTCGAACGCCTCGCCGAAGTGGCCGCCGATCGCGACATGCCGCCGGCGCGCGTGGCGCTCGCGTGGCTGCTGGGAAAGCCCGGCGTGACCGCGCCGATCGTCGGCGCGACCAAGCTCGCGCACCTGCAGGACGCGCTCGCCGCCGAGCAGCTGACGCTCAGCGAGAGCGAGATCGCGCGCCTGGAGGAGCCCTACGCGCCGCACCCCGTGCTCGGACACGGGTAGCGCGAGGACCTCCGCCTACCTTCGGGCGGAGAGCGCGAGCCCCCGTGTCCTCTTTGCAGAGTTTGTGCGCCTATGTATTTACGCTGCCGGGCCACGTAAATACGATCGCACACCAACTATTAAAAATAGATACACCCAGTACCCCGCCCCGCCCCGCCCCGCCCCGCCCGGCCCCGCCCGGCCCGGCCCGGCCGCCGGGAGCGCAGCCGACCGTGGCGCCACCTGCGACTACAGCGTCAGCCGCACAGGCAGCGTCTTCAGCTGGTTGAGGAACAGCGATTCGACGTGACTCGGTCGGTCGAGCATCTGCATGTCGGGGAAGCGCGCGAGCGTCTCCTCGATGAGGATCTTCAGCTCCAATCGCGCGAGCGCGGTGCCGAGGCAGAAGTGCCGCCCGCCGGCGCCGAAGGCCTGGTGCTCCTCCGTGCGGCGCAGCTCGAAGCGGTCGGGGTCTGAAAAGCGCGTCTCGTCGCGGTTGGCTGACGCGTACCACATGACGACCTTGTCGCCCTCGTGGATCTGCTGACCGTGCAGCTCGGTGTCGCACGTCGCCGTGCGGCGAAAGTGCGCGAACGCGGGGAACATGCGCAGCGACTCCTCGACCGCCGCAGGCACGAGCGACGGGTCGTCGAGCAGCAGCTGCATCTGCTCGCGGTCTTCCATCAGCGCGCGCATGCCACTGCAGTAGGTCGCCTTGGTGCTGTCGTTGCCGGCGGCCATCAGCAGGAAGAAGCCCATGACGATCTCGTGGTCCTCCAGGCCCTGACCGTCGAGCTCGGCGTGCACGAGCACGCTCGTCAGGTCGTCCGTCGGGTTCTCGCGGCGCTCGGCGATCAGCTTCTGGCAGCGCTCGAAGATCTCTGGAATGTCTTTGTTGACCGCGCCCTCGAACCCGTCTGGGTTGAGATCCGGGTCGCCCGCGC
Organism: uncultured Solirubrobacteraceae bacterium; assembly: GCA_963706615.1. Lineage (GTDB taxonomy): Bacteria > Actinomycetota > Thermoleophilia > Solirubrobacterales > Solirubrobacteraceae > Palsa-744. The sequence goes on from OY970163.1 coordinate 1,156,566, forward strand.
CGAGCGTCGAGTTCATCAGTTTCGCCCAGATCAGGTCTTCCTCTTCGGAGATGCCCATGAAGCTGCCGATCACGCGCGCGACGACCGGCTGGGCGACATCGGCGACGAGGTCACACGTCTCGCGCCCGGCCAGGCCGTCGAGCACGCGCTGGGTGATCGCCCTGATCGCGTCCTCGTGGTCGGCGATGCGCTTGGGCGTGAAGCCGCGCTGGAAGAGCGCCTTCAGGCGATCGTGCTTGGGCGGATCCATGCCGATGAACATCGCGCGCGCGAGCTCGATCGGGAACCCGGCCGCGGCGACGACGACGCCGCCGAGTTCGGAGGAGTACGTCTGCCAGTCGCGGCTGACCGTGTGGATGTCCTCGGCGGTCGTCACCGACCAGAAGCCCGCCTCGTCGGGCAGTTCTTCAAAGCTCTCGGTCCAATGGACCGGGCATTTGCTGCGCATCTCCTTGAAGGCCTGCTGCGGCGGCCCGTCGAGCCACAGCTCGCGCTCGGTCAGTTCCAAGCTGTCGATATCGCGCCCTACGGTTGCCACGGAGACCTCCACGTTCGCCGATTCGGAATCGGCGTCGATCATACTGGCTGCGCAGCCAGTTCTTACTTATGGCTTCGCGATGTTTGCGCGCGCCTGGGATGCAACGCTCCGGCCAAGCTGACAGAGCCCTCCCCTACTAGGACAGCGCGCGCTCGCGCAGGCGTCGGCGCGACGAGCGCCAAGCGACCGCGACGAGCACGCCGAGCAGCGCCAGTGGCACGAGCACGGCGAGCGCGACGATGAGCACGGCAAGGGCCACCTTGAGCACGTCGCCGGCGTCATTCAGGGCGTTGCTCAAGGTCGATTCGCCGGCGCTAGCGTGCGCGTCGCCGAGCACGGTCACTTCCACGGCGGAGTTGCTGCCGCGCTTGGCGACCGACTGGAAGGCCGCGCGCGCTTGCACGATCGCACCGCCGGCGAGCGACAGGCGTGCGCGCAGGCTTTCGATCTGCCCCTGCGTGCTCGCTTTGGACAACGCGCGCAGCAGCGCCTGGCGCGCGGCCACGGCGTCGGCGAGCTTCGTGCGAGCTGCGCCGTATTCGTCTGTGATGTCCTGCAGCGACTGGCTCTGCGCGCGCGTCGGCGCGAGCCGCGCCAGCTCCGCGAGCGCCGCCGACAGGCGCTCACTCGGCAGGCTCAGCTGCAGGTTCGCTTCGCCCGCGGCTCCATGCTGCAGGTGAACCTGCGAGCTCTGCACGAAGCCGCCGTCGCGCGCCGCGAGCTGCGCGACCTGGTCGGCGACCGACTGCACTTCTTCGGGCTTCGGCGCGAGCGTGATCGAGGCGGCGCGCTGTTGGACGCGGGCGTACGGGACAGATGCCCCGGCAGACGACGCCGAGGCAGCCGACGACGCTTCGCCGCTCGCCGCGGCCGCGTTGGTCGACGATTGCTTTTCGGCTTGACCTTTGATCGGGCTTCGCTCGATCGCTGCGGCCGCGACGCGCCGGCTCCCCGCGGAGGACGAAGACCCTGATTCGGCGCCTCGCCACGGGGCCGCAATCACCAGAACGAGGATGGCGGCCACAGTGCCTGCTGCGCCGACCGCACCCAGGCGCGCGCGTGTCCCGGAGGCAAGCCACGCGCGCAGGCGCACGGTCCCCGCGCGCACAGGACGGCGCGCGCGAGGCTGCTGAGAGGTCGCAGCCCGCTGCTCGACACGCTCGCGCAGCTGTTGCTCGAACTCCGGCGAGATCGCCGGCGCGAGCGAGCGGACGTCGCCACGCAGCTCGCGCCAGTAGTCGGCGGCTTCGCCGTGGGACTCGCCGTGCAACGCCGCGTCGATCTGGGCGGCGACGGCGCGCTCGTCGTGCTCGTCGCCTGGCTTGGGGAAGGGGACGATCTTCATGCGACCTCCTCGCGGTCGAGTCCTGCGCAGGTCTCGCGCAGGCTCGCGAGCGCACGATGCACGCGCGTGCCGGCGTTGGACTCGCTGATGTGAAGTACGCGCGCGAGCTCACCGTTGGTGAGCTGACCGTGGAACTTGAGCAACACGACCTCGCGCTCGCGCGGGGCGAGTGCGAGCAGCGCCGCCTGCACGGTCGCGCGTCGCTCGGCGTGCTCGAGCGCCTCGGCGGCCTTGTCGACGCCGACCGGCTCTGAGTCGGACGCGTCTTGAACCGCGCGACGGCCGCGCCGGCGCAGCTCGTCGAGCGCGGCGTTGCGCGCGATCGAGAACAACCACGCGCGAGGCGTCCCGCGCGAGCGGTCGAGCCGTGCGCGCGAGCGGTACAGGCGCTCGAAGGCGAGCGCGGTCACGTCCTCGGCGCCGGCGCGATCGCCGAGCAGCGAGATCGCATAGCCGTGCACGTCGCTTGCGCACTCGCGAAACAGCCGCTCGAACGCCGGCTCGTCGAGCGTGTCGCCCCTCGCGGGAGCCCGCTCCACGGCGGGAGCGCCTTGCTGCGTCGAAGAGAGATGCCTTTTCACTACACCAACTACGCGCGAGGTCGCCCGCTCGTCACAGCGGCGAGCTAGAAGCGCTCGAGCACCCGCTCGATCGCTGCCGTGCCGAACTGGACGGCGTCGGCGGGCAGCCGCTCGTTCTCGGCGTGGATCAGCTGCATGAACGGCAGCTCGGGCGGCAGCTGCATAGGCAGGAAGCCGTAAGTCTGGATGCCCAAGCGCGAGAAGAAGCGCCCGTCGGTGACGCCGGGCAGCAGCATCGGGATCGGCTTGGCCGTCGGGTCGAGCTCGCGCAGCGTGCCGGCGAGCGTGTCGAACAGCGTCATGTCGGGCTCACCGGAGACGGGGTCGTACTGGCCGATCTCGAACTCCATCTCGACGCCGGTCAGGGCGCGCAGCTCGGCAAAAAGCTGCTCGGGGCCGAAACCTGGCAGAAGGCGCGCGTCGAGCGACAGCTCGATCGTGTCGGGGATCACGTTGACCTTCTCGCCGCCGACGACGATCGTCGGGCTGACCGTGTTGTGAAGAAGCGGGTCGAAGATCCGGCCGCGCTCGCCGAAGGCGTCGAGCAGCCGGTCGGTGAGCGCCGGCAAGAGCAGGCCCTTCAGCGCCACGGCGAGCGCCGCCGGCACGTCGTCGGCGATCGCTTTGACCATCGAGCGCGCCACCGGCGTCACGTGCACGGGAAGGCGGCGGCGATCGAGTGAATGCAGCACGCGGCCGAGCTTGCCCATGGCGCCGCCGCGGATCGGCATCGAGCCGTGGCCGGCCGGCCCACGCAGCGTCGCGCGCGTCCAGCAGACCTGCTTCTCGGCGACCATGATCGGGTAGAAGCGCTGGCCGGAGACGTCCATCGTGAAGCCGCCGAACTCGCCGATCGAATAGCGCACGCCGTCGAACAGCTCCGGATGCTCGCGCACGAGGAAGTCCGCGCCGAGCGGGCTGCCGGCCTCCTCGTCGGCGAGCAGGCAGAGGATCACGTCGCCGGGCGGCTGTACGCCGCGCGCCTTGACGCGCATGAAGGCGGCGAGCATCATCGCGACGCCGCCCTTCATGTCCAGCGCGCCGCGGCCCCAGACGTATCCGTCGGCGAGGTCGCCGGCGAACGGCTCGTGCCGCCAGTCGCCGCGCGCAGCGACGACGTCGACGTGGCCCTGCAGCAGCAGCGGCGCGCTCGCTCCGCGTCCGGCCAGGCGCGCGATCAGGTTGGGGCGCTCGGGCTCCTGCGCGAAGACGCGCACGTCGCAGCCGAGCTGCTCGAGCAGTCCGCCGATCCAGGCGATGCACTCGCGCTCGCCGCCGGGTGGGTTGCTCGTGTCAAAGCGCAGCAGCCGGCGCAGCAGCTCGACCGGCTGATCCTGGAGCGCGTCTGAGCCCATCGCAACAGTGTCGCCGATCGGGCGATCGCCGTCGCGGTCCACGGGCTGGCCCGCAGCGTAGTCTCCATTGCATGGCTTACGCACCGGGGGCCGTGAGGGGCAATCGCATGAAGCGAGCTGCGATGGCTGCCGCGACGGCGTTCCTCGCGATCAACCTGTGGACGGGCGCCCCGCTGATCGCGCTGTGGGTCGGCTCAAAGACGGTCGGGCGCAGCGTGCTCAGCATGCAGGCGGTGTTCGTCGTCGTGGTCGTGCTCGCGGTGCTGCTGTTCCCGATGGTGATGGCGCTGGCTTGGCTGAACGAGTCCTACAACGCGCTCACCGGGCGCCCCGAGGGCGAACGCCGCCTGCGCTGGCTGCGCAGCATGAGCACGCAGGGTCAGGATCGCGACGAGACGGGCATGAGCGCGCTGGAGCGGATCGTGATGACGAGCGTTTACGTGGCGGTCGTCGCGCTGCTCGTGTGGTTCTTCTTCTTCGCGCGCTCGCCGCTTCCCGGCTGACCCGCGACAGCTCGACGACTCGACGGCTCCACGGCGCGCGGCCATTCGCTTACGATCGAGGCATCGTGGAAGTCACGACCGCCAACGAGGAGGCAATTCGCGCGTGGGACGGGCCGCTGTTCGAGCGGTTCGTGCGGTTTCGCCACCTGCTCACGACGGGCCTGGGCGCACACGGCGACGAAGCCCTGCGGCTCGTCGCGCCCACCGCCGGCGCCCGCGTGCTGGACATCGGCTGCGGCTTCGGCGACACGACGCTGCGCATCGCCGAGCTCGTCGGGCCGAACGGCAGCGCGCTCGGCGTCGATGCGGCGCCGCGCTTCATCGAGGCGGCGAGCGCCGACGCAGCCGAGGCGGGAGTCGAGAACGTCCGCTTCGAGGTCGCCGACATCCAGGCGCGCTCGTTCAACGAGCGCTTCGACATGGCGTTCTCGCGGATGGGCACGATGTTCTTCGCCAATCCGGTGGCCGCGCTGCGCAACGTCCGCGAGGCGCTCGTTCCCGGCGGCCGGCTGGCGATCGTCGTGTGGCGGGCGAAGGTCGAGAACGACTGGGTGTACCGCGGGCAGACGATCACCGAGCGCTTCGTCACCAAGCCCGCGGAATACGACGAGCCGACGTGCGGGCCGGGCCCGTTCTCGATGGCCAACGCGGACACCACGAGTGGCATCCTGCTCAGCGCGGGCTACGAGAACATCGCCTTGCGCCGCTGCGACCTGCCGATCACGATCGGCCGCGACCTCGAGGAGGCGGTGGAGCTCGTGATGAGCCTGGGCCCTGCTGGCGAGATCCTGAGGCTGGCCGGCGAGCGCGCCGAGCACCTGCACCAGCCGATCGCCACCGCACTGCGCGAGGGCATGGCCGAATGGGTTACACCTGACGGCGTGATCGCACCGGCGTCGACCTGGATCGTCAGCGCCGACGCACCCGTCTGACAGACGTCACGCAGGGACCGTTGACTGGGCCTTTGTACGACTGGCCGCTGCGAAGGGCGGGCAAGTCGGTGCTCGGCGCGCTGCTCGCGGCCGGGCACGGCGGCAGCGACGCGCAAACGTCGCTGCCGCCCACCCGGGAGACGGGCTAGTGGTGCCCCTTCCTCGCGACGATGTCGTGCAGTGCGACGGTCGTCTGCGCGCTCTGACCGTCGGCGCCGACCGCCTTGAGTACGAGCTGGTAGTTGCCGTGCTTGCGCGGCAGCTTGACCATCAGCACGTTCGCGCCGGACTTCACCGAGCGCGAGCCCTTGGCGAGCTTGCGCCCGCTGTAGCTGAGCTTGGCGGCGTCGGACACGTTGAAGCTGACGCGCACGCGCGAGCCGGGACGCCCCTTGAGCGAGCGCGAGCCGGCACGCAGGCTGAGGCGCTTCTTCGCCGGCGTCGCGCCGGCGCCGGGTGTGGCCGCCGGTGTGCCTGCACCGCCGGAGCCCGAGGCGCCCGAGCCGCCGCCGGCCCCGTTGCCGCCATTGCCTCCGCTGGCGCCCGCAGCTCCGGGCGTGCCTTCGTCTTCGACCACCTGGCGCAGCGCGGTCTGCGGGCTGACCAGGCCGCCGGTGGCGCCCGACAGCTGGTTGAGCGCCGTCGCGAGCGTCGTTTCCAGCGGCAAGCCTGCGATCAGCGCTTTCACCGCGTCCGCCGCCGGCGTGTTCGCCGCGACGCCGTCGAGCTCAGCCTGCACGGTCGACGCGGGCACTCCCTGCAGTTTCGCCAGCTGCGCGATCGTCAGGTTGGACGTCGTGATCGTCGTGCCGTTGACGATGATCGAGGTTTCCCCCGCGCCGACCTTGATCGTGTTGGCCGCGAGGCCTGGGGCGGCAAAGCTCGCAATGCCCCCCAACGCCGCCGCCGCAGCGACGATCGCGCCCGCACCGCGCGCTCGCATACGGGTTTGCGTGATGTGCCGTCTTCCCAGCATGAAACCTCCTTGTCGTGATGAACTGCGCGAGCCGTCTATGGCTCGATCGGGTCGGCGTGTGCATCTGGATCGTTGCCTTGGACGAGATCGCCCGCTTTTGCCCTGCAATGCAATAAATACCCGTCGCGAACGACGGCGACGCGAGGTTCGTACACACGTCCACCCGCACGCCTCCCGCCGCAGCGGGCCCGCTGAGCCGCGAGAGCCTCCTGCAACGGCCGCTAGGCTTGCCTCGAATGCGGCCTCCCCTTCGCAGCGACTCGACGGCATGCTGTGGCGCAGGGGGCCGCACGCGCAGGCGGTTGCCATGTGCCGACTGTTCGCGCTGACCGGCGGTCGAAGTCCGGTGGGCGCCGAACTCTGGCTCCTCGACGCACCTGACAGTCTCGCCGTCCAGAGCCATCGCAACCCGGACGGCACCGGGCTCGGTATCTTCGATGCCAGCGGGCGCGCGATCGTGCACAAGCAGCCGGTATCGGCGTTCCGCGACGCGAGCTTCGCCTACGAGGCGCGTCACGAGCGCTCGCGCACCTTTCTGGGACACATCCGCTTCGCCTCGACGGGCGCATTGACGCGCCTCAACACTCACCCCTTCGAGCAGGACGGGCGCCTGTTCGCTCACAACGGCGTGCTCTCGGGCCTGCTCATGCTGGAAGATGAGTTGGGCGAGGATCTGGCGATCGTGCAGGGGCAGACCGACTCCGAGCGCCTGTTCGCGTTGATCACGCGTGAAACCCGACGTTACGGAGGCGATCTCCGCGCCGGGATCACCACCGCCGTGAGCTGGGTTTCCGAGCACATTCCCGTCTACTCGCTAAACCTGATCGTCACGACCGAGTCTGAGCTGTTCGCGTTGCGCTACCCCGAGGCCAACACGCTGTACCTCCTGGAGCGTGCGGCCGGTGGCAAGACCGGAGACGAACCTCTCCACCACCGCAGCAGCCTTGGCACCCGCGTGCGATCCGAGGAGGCGGCGCGACGACCGATCGTCGTGCTCGCCAGTGAGCCGATGGACGATGATCCCGGGTGGCGGGCGGTCGACTCGGGCGAGCTCATCCACATCGACGGCGAGCTCGGCGTGGATGCCCAAGTCGTGCTCCCGGATCCTCCGACCCACCCTCTGGGCCTGAGCGACCTGAGCGAGCCTGGGCGTATCTCCCAGTCCGCCGCGCGGTGACTTCCGGCGCCGGTGGCCTGCGCTTGCCTGGACCGGCTGCTCCCGATCGCCTCGCCGGACGGTTGAAGTCCGGTCAACTCGGCACGAGGGACCTGACGGTCTCCACGATCGCGAACATCGGACCGGGGATCGACTTCTACTTCGCGTTCGGCGTGATCGCGGTGACCGCCGGGGTGGCTGCTCCGCTCACGATCCTGGCCGCTGGGATCGCCGTCGTGTTCCTGGCGACGACAGTGGCCGAGTTCACTCGCGCGGAGCCGTCGGCGGGGAGCTTCATCACCTATGTCGAGTCCGGACTCGGGCCGCGTGCCGCCGTGGTCACCGCGCTGCTCGTCACGGTCGGCTACACCGTCGCGATGGCGGGGGTGTTCACCATGTCCGGTGGTCTGGTGGCGATGACCCTCTCCCATTACACGTCCCTGGACGTGCCCTGGGAGCCGCTCTCCTTCGTCCTCACCGTCGCCGCGATCTGGGTGACGGCCAAGGGCGTCAAGCTCTCAACCGCAGCAGTGGGGATCGCGCTGCTCGCGCAGGTCGCCGTGATGCTCGTGGTGTGCATCGCCGTCCTCGTCGACCAAGGCTCTCACCTCTCCGGGGTCCCCTTTTCGTGGGCACACCTCTCCGGCGGGCTGACCGGCCTCTCCAGGGGCTTTCCGCTCGCGCTGTACATGTTCATCGGCTGGGAGAACGGTCCGGCGCTCGCCGAGGAGTGTCGCGATCCCAAACGGACCGTACCCAGGGCCCTATACCTCTCGATCGCAATCGGAACAGCGCTGTTCGTGCTGTTCGCCTACGCCACGGTCACCGGCTTCCATTACGACGTCTCGCCGATCGGCCGTGCTTCGGTGCCGTTTCTGACGGTCGCCGACCACGAGCTCGGCGGGTTCGCGATCCTCGCATGGCTCGCCGGCATCGTGTCGGTGCTCGCCGCGCTCGTGGCAGGTTCGAGCTCGCAGGCGCGAATGCTCTTCGATGGCGGACGCACGGGGCTGCTTCCGGCGCCGCTGGCCGCCTGCGCCGAGAGACGAGCACACCGGTCAACGCGCTCATCGCGATGGCCGCGATCGGTCTCGGCATCATCGCCGTCTGGTGGCTGACCCACCTGATCGGCGGACGCACCAGCTCGAACAATCCGGTCAGCCTGTATGCCGAGGCCTCGACGATGGGCACGATCGTGATCCTGGTCGTGTATCTGCTGACGAACCTCGCCCTCCCGGCGTTCATGTGGCGTCGTCACCGCGCGACCTTCTCCATCGTGCGCCATGTTGGCGTGCCATTCGTCGGATCGGCCGTCCTGATCGTGCCGTTCGTCGAGCTGTGCGAACCCGGCCAGCCGTTCCCCTATGACGCATTCCCGTTCGTCGCGCTCGGACTCCTGGCGGCCGCCGCCGCAATCGCCGGGCTCGTCGTGCACCGTCACCCTTCCGCGGGCTCGCGCGGGAACGACTGACACAGCCGGCGCCGGGCTCCGGCCCATAGGATCGTCGCGTGCGATCAGCGTTGGCAGCGACGGTGGCGTTTGCGACGCTCGCCGTGTTCGCGGCGTGCGGATCGAGCTCCGCCGTGCGCGCCGACACGACCGGCGAGTCTGCCGGTGTGGCTGTCGCGACCGCGAAGCGCCTCCGGGCGACGCCAGCGGCGACTCCGAGCGTCGGCGCGACGACGGTGGCTCGCCCGACGGCTGCAGCCGCCCCGCCGTCGCCGCAGCCGGGCGTGACGCCGGCGAGCCTGCGTCCGAGCATTCATCAATGGCCGATCCCCTTCGGCGCCGTGCGCAAGCGCGAGATGGCGGCGTACTCGCTGCGCCACTACGGCGAAGACACCTACGTGCTCAGCCACCCGAAAGTGATCGTCGAGCACTACACCGAGACGGCGACCGTGCAGGAGGCCTACAACACGTTCGCGCCGGACGTGCCCGACAGCGAGTTCGGAGAGCTGCCGAACACGTGCGCGCACTTCCTCGTCGAGCCGAGCGGCCGGATCGACCAGCTCGTGGCGCTCTCGCTGCGCTGCCGGCACACCGTCGGCCTCAACTGGACGGCGATCGGGATCGAGAACGTCGGTCTGTCAGACGCCCAGATCCTCGGCGACCGCGCGCAGATCGCGGCCTCGCTGCGCCTCACGCGGTGGCTGCGCTGCACGTACGGGATCTCGCTGAAGAACGTGATCGGCCACAACGAGAGCCTGTCCTCGCCCTATCACCACGAGCGAGTGCCGTCCTTCGCGCAGCAGACGCACTCGGACTTCAACCATGCGGACATGCACGTCTACCGCACGCGACTCGCTCGGCTGGCGTGCCCCGCTGGTAGCTTCGGCGGGTCCGCCGGATCCACCACAGGAGGCACCTGATGGCCAAGGAGTTCAAGGCATTTCTGCTTCGCGGCAACGTCGTCGACCTGGCGGTCGGCATCGTCATCGGCGCCGCCTTCGGCGCCGTCGTGACGGCGCTCGTGCGCGACCTGATCACACCGATCGTCGCAGCGATCATCGGCAAGCCGAACTTCTCCAACCTGATGTTCGCGATCAACGGCAGCACGTTTCACTACGGCGACTTCATCAACGTGCTGATCGCCTTCCTGTCGATCGCCGCGGCGGTCTTCTTCTTCGTCGTCAAGCCCGTCAACAAGCTGATGGAGCGGCGCAAGACCGGCAGAGACGTCGAGTCCGAGACGCGCCCGTGCAGCGAGTGCCTGTCGGAGATCCCCAGCCAGGCGGGCAAGTGCGCGTTCTGCGCGTCGCCGCAGCCCGGCGTCGCCTGAGAGCTCGCCCCGTCAGCGCGCGCCATGCACGTGCTGTGCTGGGGCGCCGCCTGCCGGATTTCGCGCGCGATCTTGCAGTGGGGGGTGAAACTGCGCTGGCGTGGTAGTAAATAGCCATGCCCCGTTCGATCTGGACAGGCGCGATCAGCTTCGGCCTGGTCACGGTGCCGGTCAAGCTGTACAGCGCGGTCAACCGCAAGACGGTGCGCTTCCACCAGCTCTCGGCCAAAACGGGCGTGCGCATCGCGCAGAAGCGCGTGGACCCGCAGAACGGCGACGAGGTCGCCTACGAGGACATCGTCAAGGGCTATGAGCTCTCGCCCGACCGCTACGTGGTGGTCGAGCCAGCCGAGTTGGACACGCTGCAGCCGAAGAAGACGAAGACGATCGAGATCGAGGACTTCGTCGAGCTCGCGCAGATCGACCCGATCTTCTACGACCACCCCTACTACCTCGCGCCCGGCCCGGGCGGGGCCAAGCCCTACCGCCTGCTGCTCGAGGCGATGGCCGAGACGGAGAAGGTCGCGATCGCGCGCGTGGTGATCCGCTCCAAGGAGCAGCTGGTGGCGATCCGCGCGATGGGCGACGTGCTGGAGATGGCGACGATGCTGTTCGCCGACGAAATCTCACCGCCCGAGCGCCTGGACGAGCTGCCGGACCCGAAGGAGGTCAAGACGACCAAGCGCGAGGTCGATGTCGCCAAGCAGCTGATCGGCTCGCTCGCCGGCGACTTCGAACCGGAGAAGTACCGCGACACCTACCGCGATGACGTGCTCGCGCTGATCGAGCGCAAGGCGCAGGGCAAGGAGATCGCCGTTCAGCCGCAAGCCGAAGAGGAGCAGGCTCCCGCACCGGACCTGATGAGCGCCCTGAAGGCGAGCCTCGAGGCGGTGCGCGAGCGCACTGGCGACGCCGGCGGCGCGCCCGCGAAGAAGCGCAAACCGGCGGCCAAGAAAGCGTCGGCGAAGAAACCGGCTGCCGCAAAATCCGCGGCGAAAAAACCGGCGGCGAAAAAAGCGCCTGCCAAACGCGCCACCGCCAAGCGGTAGGTGTCGCCCCGCCGCGCGAGCAAGCAGGCCGCGGGCGCGAGCGCCAAGCCCGAGACGGGCTCCGCGCGCCTGAAGGCCTACCGCGGTAAACGCGACTTCGCGGCGACGCCCGAGCCGGGGGCGGGAGCCACAGGCGCCGTCGCTGAGCCACGCGCCCGGCGCAAGGCAGCGCGATCGCCGCGCTTCGTGATCCACGAGCACTCGGCGACGCGCCTGCACTGGGACCTGCGCCTCGAGCGCGACGGCGTGCTCGCCTCGTGGGCGGTGCCGAAGGGACTGCCGAACGCACCGAAGGAAAACCACCTGGCCGTGTGGACGGAGGACCATCCGCTGGAGTACGTCGACTTCCACGGCGAGATCCCCAAGGGTCAGTACGGCGCGGGGACGATGAAGATCTGGGACAGCGGCACCTACGAGGTGCTCAAGTGGGAGCCGCGCAAGATCGAGGTGGCGCTACACGGCGAGCGCGTGGACGCCCGCTACGCGCTCTTTCCGATCTCGCAGGGAGACCCGCCGAAGGAGTGGATGATCCACCGCATGGACCCGCCGGCGGACGCCGCGCGCGAGCCGATGCCCGAGCACGTCAAGCCGATGCTCGCGCGCACGGGTTCGCTGCCGGCAGACGAGCGCGGCTGGGTGTTCGAGATCAAGTGGGACGGGGTGCGCGCGCTGACGTATTCGACGCCGGGCGAGCTGCGCCTGGAGAGTCGCAACCTGAACGAGATCACCGGCCAGTATCCGGAGCTGGGCCGTCTCAACCGTGCGTTGAGCTCGCACGCGGCGATCCTCGACGGCGAGATAGTCGCCTTCGACGAGCAGGGCCGCCCGAGCTTCGCGGCGCTGCAGCGGCGCATGCACGTGGGCTCGCCGGCGCAGGCCAAACGCCTGGCGAAGGCGTCGCCGGTGACGTACATGATCTTCGACGTGCTTTGGCTGGACGGCCACTCGCTGATGGGGCTGGCATACGAGGAGCGCCGCGCGCGGCTGCAGGCGCTCGCGCTGAGCGGCGAGTCGTGGCAGACCCCTGAGCACCTCACCGGCAAGGGCAAGGACGTGCTCGCGGCGACGGCCGAGCAGCAGCTCGAGGGGATCGTGGCAAAGCGCCTGGACTCGTCCTACGAGTCGGGGTCGCGCTCGACGAGCTGGGTGAAGATCAAGAACGTCGGGCGCCAGGAGCTGGTGGTCGGCGGCTGGCTCGCGGGCGAGGGTCGGCGCAGGGAGCGCATCGGCGCGCTGCTCGTCGGCGTGTACGACCCCGACGGGGCGTTCCGCTACGCCGGGCGCGTGGGCACGGGCTTCACCGACGCAGAGCTCGACCGCCTGGCCAAGCTGCTGGCTGCGCTGCATCGCGAGGACTCGCCGTTCACGGCCGGCGAGCGCCCGCCCAAGGAAGCGGTCTTCTGCGAGCCGCAACTCGTCGTGGACGTCGAGTTCACCGCGTGGACGGCCGCGGGCAGCCTGCGCCACCCCTCTTACAAGGGCCTGCGCGACGACAAGGCGGCGACGGAGGTCGTGCGCGAGGACCTGCCGTCGACGCCGGCTCGACGCAAACCCCGCAAGGCCCCGGTGAAGCCCTCCGAGCACGAGCGCGCGGACGCACTGGCGATCCGCGAGGAGAGCGCCAGCAAAGCGGCGACGACGGTCGAAGGCCGCGAGCTGAAGCTGTCGAACCTGGCCAAGCCGCTGTATCCGCAGGCCGCTTTCAGCAAGCGCGAGTTGATCGATTTCTATTCCGCTGTCGCGGACGTGATGGTCGCGCATCTGAAAGGCCGCGCGCTGACGGTCAAGCGCTGGCCGGACGGAGTCGACGGGAAGGCCTTCTTTCAGAAGCAAGCGCCGGCGCACCGACCGGAGTGGGTGCGCACTGTCACGCTGTCGAGCGAGAAGAAGCCGATCGACTACTTGCTCGCCGAAGACCGTGCGACGCTCGTGTGGCTGGCGAACCTCGCGGCGATCGAACTGCACACGCCGCTCGCGCTCGCCTCGGCGACCGAGCGCCCGACGACGCTCGTGTTCGATCTGGACCCGGGGCCGCCGGCGACGATCGTCGAGTGCTGCCGCGTCGCGCTGGCGCTGGCGGGCATGTTCGAGAACCTCGGCCTGCAGATGTTCGCCAAGACGTCGGGCTCGAAGGGCCTGCAGCTTTACGTGCCGCTGAACACGCCCGACGTCACGTTCGCGCAGACCAAGCCGTTCGCCAAAGCAGTCGCCGAGCTGCTCGAGCAGGCCGAGCCCGACCTGGTCGTCTCGACGCAGACCAAGTCGCGGCGGACGGGCAAGGTGCTGATCGACTGGAGCCAGAACGACTCGCGCAAGACGACCGTGTGCGTGTACTCGCTGCGCGCGGTCGCGCGCCCGACGGCCTCGACGCCGGTCGAGTGGGACGAGGTCCGCGCGACGCTCGACTCGGGCGACCCGGCGACGCTGGCGTTCGAGGCCGGCGAGGTGCTCCGGCGCGTGAGCGAGCGCGGCGACCTGTTCGCGCCGGTGCTGTCGCTCGTGCAGCAGCTGCCGGCGCTCTGAGCAACTGCTTTCGCTCGTGCAGCGGCTGCCGGCGATCTGCGCGATCCACGAGCCCACGACGGACGAAGCTGGCGGCGATTTGAGCGTGCGACGGGCGCACCCGACACGCGCTGCGGCGGCGTCACTCGATCGGCCCCGTGAGCTGGCGTTCGTACGGCCCGCGCCCGGTCAGGCACGTGGCGCCGCAGCGCGCGGCGAGCGCGAGCGCATCCTCCACGCTCATGCCGGCGCCGAGTCCGTAGGTCAGCCCCGCCGCGAAGGAGTCGCCGCAGCCGTAGGAGTCGACCGGCTTGCCCGGCGGCGCGACGGAGCCCCAGCGTCCGGACCGCCCGTCGCGCATGCGATAGCTGCCGCCGCGCGCGCCTTCGGTGAGCACGACGAGCTCGGCCTCCCCCTCGGCCCGCTCGGCGGCGCGCATCTCGACCTCGTCGGTCTTGCTGAGCACGAGCGCGTCTATCTCCACGCCGTGTCCGAGCGCGTCGAGCGCGCGTGGGTTGGCCACGAGCACGCGTGCGGCGCTCGCCGCGCGCAGCGCGTCGAGGTCGCCGGCGGTGAAGTACACGGCGTCGATCTGCGCGAGCCTCGCCCACGGCAGCTCGGCGTCGGCGCCGAGCGGCTGCAGGCGCTCGCCGAACGTCGTGATCGTGCGCTCGCGACGGTCGTCGACGAGCGTCACCGCGCGGCGCGTCTGCTCTTGGCGGGTGACATGGCTGACGTCGACGCCGAGCTCGCGCAGCCGCCGCTGCGAGCGCCGGCCGGGGTCGTCGTCGCCGAGCGCGGTGAGGAACAGCGACTCGCCGGCCAGGCGCGCGAGCTGCACGGCGACGACCGCCCCGCCGCCGGCGGGCTCCTCGAATGGGTCCTGCGCGTGCACCACCTCGCCGGCGCGCGGCACGCGCGCGACGTGCGCGAACTGGACCCACTCGACGTGGCCGACGACCGCGACCTTCGCTGCTGTGCTCGCCACGCGCGTCAGTCTCACACACGGCCGTGCGTCGCACGCGACCGTGCGCGGCGCCCGGATGCAGCGGGCGCATAGGCGACGTTCGGCACGGCGGTGCCCGAGGCGGTTGGAGCATTCCTGGAGAAGCGACCGGCGAAGTTCGCGGACTGACGATCGGCGAGCTGCGAAGCAGTCGCTGCCCGCCGCGCGGGCGGCCGGGCTCGCCGCGCTGGCTCCGGATCTGAGCGCGCGCATCGCGGCGACGCGCGAGGGTAGCCGCGCGCGACCTTCGTGAGATGATTGGCGCGTGCGCCGAGCGAACGTTCTCACCGACGACTACGAGTACGACGAGAGCGACCCGGAGGGCTTTCGCGCAGGCGTCGCGCCGGTCGGCAAGTCCGCCGGCGGCAAGGACATCGCGATCAAGTCCTTCGAGCTCCCGCCCACGCAGAGCGTGTGCCCGTACCACTACGAGTACGAGGAGGAGTGGCTGCTGGTGCTCGACGGAGACGTCGTCGTGCGCACTCCCGCGGGCGAGCAGGAGCTGCAGCGCGGCGACGTCGTGCGCTTCGCGCCGGGCCCGGAGGGCGCGCACAAGGTGAGCAACCCCGGCGAGCGCACGGCGCGGATCGTGATGTTCTCGAGCGCGCGCGAGCCCGCGGTCGCGGTGTACCCCGACAGCGACAAGATCGGCGTGTGGCCGGGCAACGACGAGGACCGTGTGATGCTGCGTCGCTCCGACGGCGCCGTCGACTACTACGACGGAGAGCGCTAGCTGCAGGGCCGCCGCCGTCGTGGCGGTTGAGCAACGCCTGAACCGACCGAGCTCGGTCGCCTGCGTCAAGCTGGACAGATGAGCAATCTCGCCGCCCAGCTCCGCGTGCTGCGCCATCGCGACTTTCGCTATCTGTGGCTCGCGCAGTCGGCGAGCGTGATCGGCGACTGCATCGTGATCGTCGCGCTGGCGCTGTTCGTGATCGAACTGACGGGCAACGCGACCGATCTCGGCCTCGTGCTCGCGGCATGGAGCCTGCCGCTGGTGGCGTTTCTGCTGATCGGCGGCGTGTGGGCCGATCGCCTGCCACGCCACCGCGTGATGATCGCCACCGACCTCGTGCGCTTCGCGCTGCACGGACTGCTCGCGGCGCTGATCTTCCTCGGCGTCGTGAGGATCTGGGAGCTGATCGCGATCGAGGCTCTGTTCGGCACCGCCGAGGCCTTCTTTCGACCCGCGGCCAACGGCCTGCTGCCGCAGACGGTGCCCGAGGCGGAGATCCAGCAAGCCAACGGGCTCAGCTCGCTGTCCACCAACATCGGCGAGTTCGTCGGTCCCGCGCTCGCGACCGGCCTCGTGCTCGGGCTCGGTGCGGGCTGGGCCTTCGCGCTGGACGCGGCGACGTTCCTGCTCAGCGCCGCGCTGCTCACGCGCGTGCGTCCGCGCCGGCGGGAGGTGGTGGACGACTCCGGCGAGGCGGCGGCGGCGGCGGACCTCAGCATTTGGGCCGAGGTCCGCGAGGGCTTTGCCGAGGTGCGCTCGCGCAGCTGGGTGTGGGCGACGCTCGCGGCTTTCTGCGCCGCTTTGTTCACGGGTCTGGCGCCGTGGTTCGTGCTCGGACCGCTCGTCGCTCGCCAGCAGTACGGCGACATCGGCGTCTACGGCTTGGTCTCAGCCGCGCTCGGCCTCGGGACGATCGCCGGCTCGTTGCTCGGGATCGGCTGGCGCCCGCGTTTTCCGATGCGCGCGGCGATGCTCGCGGCGCTCCTGTGGCCGGCATCGGCGGTCCTCTACGCGGCTGGGCTCACGCTCTACGCGGTCGTGCCGGCGGTGGTGATCGGCGGCGGCGGCATCGCGCTGTTCGACGTGTGGTGGCTGACAGCGCTCGCCGAGCGAATCCCAGCGGACAAGCTCTCGCGCGTCAGCTCCTACGACTGGATGGTGTCGCTGGCGCTGCTGCCGCTCGGCTACGTGCTCGCCGGCCCGCTGGCGCACGCGCTCGGGGCGGTCGAGATCCTGCTCGGCGGCTCGGCGCTCGCTGGTATCGCCCTGGCGCTCGGGCTGCTGCCACGCGAGACACGGATGCTCACGCGCCTGAGCGCGTAGGCTTGCGCGCGTGGACTTCCTGATCGCACGCGAGAACCTGCACGAGTGCCGCTTCGACGATCGCGACGGGTCCGAGCTCGGCCCCGGCCAGGCGCTGCTGCGCGTCGAGCGCTTCGGGCTGACGTCCAACAACATCACCTACGCGACGTTCGGCGAGGCGATGTCCTACTGGAGCTTCTTCCCCGCCCCCGACGGCTGGGGGCGCATGCCCGTATGGGGCTTTGCCGAGGTGTCCGACAGCCGTGCGCAGGAGCTGGAGGCCGGCGCGCGCGTATACGGCTACCTGCCGCCGTCGAGCGAGCTCGTCGTGACGCCCGCGAGGATCGGCGCGCAGGGCTTCGTCGACGCCTCGGCGCATCGCGCAAAGCTGCCGGCGGCCTACAACGGCTATGCGCGCGTCGACGCCGACCCGATCTACGACGCCGGCTCGGAGGCCGAGCAGATGCTGCTGCGCCCGCTGTTCTTCACGTCGTATCTGATCGACGACTTCCTCGACGAGGCCTCGCTGTTCGGCGCGCGCTCCGTGATCCTGTCGAGCGCTTCGAGCAAGACGGCCGGCGCGCTCGCCTTCCTGCTCTCACGGCGCGACGGAATCGACGTGATCGGCCTGAGCTCGCCGCGCGGCGCCGAGTTCGCCCGCGGTCTCGGCGTCTACGACCACGTCCTCACGTATGACGATGTCGACTCGCTCAGCAGCGATCGCGCCGTCTACGTCGATATGGCCGGCGACGCACAAGTGCGCACACGAGTACACGGTCGGCTCGGGCAAGCGCTAGTTCACTCAGCCGTCGTCGGCGCCACTCATCACGACCGCATGGGCGCCGTGCCGGAGTCACTGCCGGGCCCCCGGCCCGCGTTCTTCTTCGCGCCCAACCGGGTCGCCAAACGCACGGCCGAGTGGGGGCGCGACCGATTCGAGCGCCGCCTCGCCGACGCCTGGCGTCCCTACCTTCAGTGGTGCGACGGCTGGCTGGAGGTGATCGAGGGAGCGGGAGCTGACGCGCTGAAGGAGGCCTACCTCGACCTGCTCGACGGGCGCATAGATCCGGCCAAGGCGCACGTGCTCTCGCTTCCCCGCTAGGCGTCCGCCGCCGCCCGAGCCGCGCGCCGGCGCTCACGCCGCTCGAAGACCGACGCGAGCACGAGGCTCACCTCGAACAGCAGGTACAGCGGGACGGTCTCGAGCAGCAGCGTGACCGCGTCGCCGGGCAGGAACGCGGCGACCGCGCCGCACGCCAGCAGGGCGTAGCGGCGGTTGTGGCGCAGCTGGGTCGGCGTGACGATCTCCGCTCGCGTGGCCGCGAGGATCGCCACGGGGATCTGGAAGACGAGCCCCATCGCCAGCAACGTCACGGCGGCGAAGTGGTAGTACTGGTTCGCCTGCACGAGCACGTTGAACTCGCTGCTGTTGTAGTTCTGAAAGAAGCGCACGGCGGCCGGCAGCACGACGAAGTAGCCGAACAGCACGCCGGCGATGAACAGCAGCGGGATCGCCATCACCATCGATGAGGCGACCTTCTGCTGGGTCGGGCTGAACGCCGGCAGCAGGAAGCCGTAGAGCTGAAAGAGAATCACCGGCAGCGCGAGGATGAACGCGAAGATCAGCGCGATTCCGATTGTCGTGGTGAACGGCTCGCCGATACCGAGCGTCACCGGCTTGTTGCCTTCGGGCGCCTTGGACAGGCCCTTGATCGCTTTGTCGAGCTGCGGGCTGACGCCCGCCAGCGCGGCGCGCGTGGCCGGCGAGACGCCACTGCCTGGCCGCTCCAGCGCGCCGGTCACGCTCTGCAGCTGCGTGGCCACGGTGCGTGCACTCTGCTGCACCGTGTACGTCGCGCCGAGCGGGCCGTTGCCTTTCTTGACCTGCTTCTGCGTCTGCGTCGCCAGCGGCTTGTTGATGATGTGCAGCAGCGCGTGGTTCTGCCACATGCAGAAGCCGAAGGCGAGCGCCAGCGCGGCCAGGGAGATGATCAGGCGTACGCGCAGCTCGGTCAGGTGATCGACGATGCTCAGTCGATCTTCGTGCCCAACGCGGGCTGCGGCGACGGCCATGATCTCTCCCGGGCTTCCCGTACGCTCGACTAAGCGACCGGGACGCCGGGCTCGCGGACGGGTGCGGCGACGACCGGCTCGCCGACGGGTGCGACCGCGGGTGCTGCGATGGGCGTGGCGGGCTCCTGTGCGGCCACGAGCGGCGTGTGCGTGTGCTCACCGCTGAGCGTGTCCTTGAAGCCGCGCATCCCGCTGCCGAGCGAACGGCCCATCTCGGGCAGGCGCTTGGCGCCGAACACGAGCAGCAGCAAGATCAAGAGGAAAGCTATGTGAAGCGGATTGTCAAGACCCATTGTGTGAATCAACTCCCGAAGATTTTGGGGTTCCCATTCCCGACGGGATGGGCTCTGCAACTACTACGCGGCGGCGCCGGTGACAGATCACCGGCGCCGCCGAAATACCGCCTGCTACTTGATCAAGGGTTTCACGGCGCCGAGCACCGTGGCCTTGGTCAGCGGCTTGTCGAAGCCTTCGTTCGGCGTAGGGCTCTTGCCGATCAGCAGGTCGATCGCCGCCGCGTGACGGGCCTCGATCTGCACGATGCTTCCGGCCGATGCGAGCACCTGCTTGCTCTTCAGCGAGGGCGCTGCGCCGTTGTATGCGCCGACGCCCGTGTTCTCGAGCACCGAGGCCAGCGTCAGGAATGCTTTTTCGCTGGAGGCCGGGAATGCGAACGTCGGTTTCGCGGCCGGTTTGCCACCCAGCTGCTTGACCGCGGCGGTCAGCGCGGAGACGTGTGCCGCCTCCTCCGCGCCGAATTCCCTCGCGTATCGCCTCGCCTGGCCGCTGAGTCCGACCTGTTTGCCCTTGACGTTGTAGAAGTCGGCCTCGAGGTACTCGAGCGTGAGCGCGAAGTTGAGGATTTCCACATCGCCGCTTTCTTCTGCGGCGAACGCCTGGGATACGAACGGCGCCACCGAAGCGGTGCCATAGACGGCTCCTGCGGCGAGCGCGCCGCGCAGGATGAAGGCCGAGCGGGTCATGCCATGGACCTCGCATGCGGCCAACTCGGGGTTGATGATCTCGTTGTCAGTCATCTCTTTTGGTTCCTTTCCTTGCCGATTGTCGATCGCTTAGCCCAGGAACGGCTTGACCGCCGCCAGGACCGTGGACATGTCAGCCGGCGTGGCAAAGGCGCCTTGCGGGGTGACGGACTTTTTGACGAGCGTGCCGAGCGTCGCCGCGTGGCGCGCCTCGACCGAGTGGATCGCCAGCGCCGATGCGAGCACTTCCGGGCTCTGGATCTTCGCCGCCTGCCCGAGGTAGGCAGCCGCGCCGAGGTTCTCCACCTTGTACGCCAGCTGAGCGACCTGCGTCGCGCTGGTGATCGGGAATTTGCCTTTCGGGTCCGCGGCCGGAGTTCCGCCGAGCTTCATCACGGCGGCTTTCAGCGCGGCCACGTGCGAGGCCTCCTGTTCACCGAACGTCTTGAGCAGTTCGGCGACCTTCCCTTTGAACAGCCCCGCTGCGCCTACCTTGGAGTAGAACTCCGTCTCGAGGTACTCGAGCGTCAGGGCGTAGTTGAGAATGCCCAGATCGCCCGTCGAGCTCGCCGACGCGCTCGACGCGGTCGTCGCGGGCGTGGACGCTGCCGTCGCACTTTTGCTGCTGCTGCTACTGCTGCTGCTCCCGCAGGCGGCGAGCACGAACGCGCCGAAGCTCGCCGCGCCGGCGCTGCCGGCCATCTTCAGAAATCGCTTGCGGTCGACGTCGTCGCGTGCGAGCCGCTCGACGATTCCCGCCGGCTGTGGCGCGGTCTCCTCGCCATTGGCTGGACTGGGCATCTTGGGACACCTCCGTGTGGTGGCTTGCGACAGGCTCCGGTGTGGGGCCCGCCGTTTCGTTTGTCGGCGACTGCCGTGACGGCAGGTTCACCTTCTCGCCTTGCACTACGCAGTCACCGGTGCATCTGGATCACTGCCGGCCCGGCGCGACCGGCGCACAAAACAGCCGCCAGGGGCATCTCCTCCCCTGGCGGCCGGTGCTGGCGCGGCGCGTCGTGCGCCGCATCGAACTCTCGTCAGCCAACGATGAGTTTTTTGGCTTCGACCGCCGCGAGCACCTGCTTGGCGGTGAACGGCTTGTCGAACGGCCCGTCCGGGGCGATCATCGCGCCGCTCGGGTCGTTGAGCAGGCCGATCACGCTGGCGTGGCGCGCCTCGACCGTGAGGATCGAGCCCGCGGCCTTGACGTATGCCGGGTTCTTGATGTTGAGGACCTGTCCGAGGTACGCGTGAACACCGGTGTTCTCGAGTTCCTGAGCGGTCTTCATGAACGGTTCCACGCTGAGGTTGGCGCCGCCGAAGTTGAACTTCGGTTCCTTGGCCGCCTTGGATCCGAGTTCCTTCTTGAGGACTTTCACGTGCGTGTTCTCGTCGAGCGTCACGACCGACAGGAATGCGGCGGCCTGCGGGCTCAGCGGGAGTTTCGCCGCGGTCGCGCCGTTGTAGAACGCGGCCTCCAGGTACTCCAGCGTGAGCGCGTAGTTGAGGATTCCAATGTCACCCTTGCCGAACTTCGCCGGGGGGCGTCCGTGCTGGGTGGCGCCGAGCGCGCTTGGGGCAAGTGCGGAAAGCACTGCGCCACCGCTCATCGCGGCGCCCGCTCCGAGTCCTGCCTTCTTCAGGAAGCTGAGCCGCGTGTCGCCGGAAACGGCGTCCGCTGCTTCGCGAACCGCGCCGTCGGTGTCGACCTCGTCGAGATTGATTTGGTAGGTCATCGTTGCTCCTTGTTGGTTGCCGAATTGCGGCCGCCAGGAGACATCTCCAGGTCGCGCCGTCTTCCCCCTATACGGGCGGTGTCGCGAAACGGATCAACCGGTATTGATCCGGCGCGCAAGGCCGCGCGTAGAGTGAGCTGATGCCACATTTGCGCCGGACAGCCGGCCAAACGCGCGAAGCGCTGCGCCGACAGGCCGACGAGGAGCTCATGCAGCTCGTGGCCGGCGGCGACGCCGACGCCTTCGAGGTCGTGGTCGAGCGCCACGCCGATGCGGCGTTCTCGCTGGCCTACCGCATCTGCGGCCGTCGCTCGCTCGCCGAGGACGTCTCCCAGGAAGCGTTCCTCGCCGTGTGGCGCAGCGGACAGCGCTATGACCGGACGCGCGGCAGCGTTCGCACGTGGGCTCTCGGCATCGTGCACAACCGCGCGATCGACGCCCTGCGCCGCAGCAGCGTGCACGATCGCCGGCGCGCCAGCGACGAGGGCATCGAGGAAACGGTCGAGGCTACGGAGCGCACCGACGATCAGGCGATCGACAAGGCCGTCTCGGATGAGATCCGCGGCGCCTTGAGCGAGCTTCCCGCCGAGCAGCGCCGCGTGATCGAGCTCGCTTACTTCGGCGGTTTCACGCACATAGAGATCGCGTCGATGCTGAAGACGCCGGTCGGTACCGTCAAGGGGCGCATGCGGCTCGGCCTGCAGAAGCTTCGCGGTCATCTCCAAGGATGGGAGGCGGTAGGGACATGAGCCACAGCGAGTCGGACTTCGACTGCACGCAGAGCGCGGATGCCGCGGCGTACGTGCTCGGTGCGCTCGAGGAGCATGAACTGGCGCGCTATCGCGAGCATCTGGAGACCTGCGCGCATTGCCGCGCAGAAGTCGCCGAGCTGCAGGTGGTCGTCGACGTGCTCCCCGCAAGCGCCCCGCCGGCGGTCGCCTCAGACGCGCTGCGTGAGCGCATCCTTGCGACCGTGCGCGCCGAGGCCGAGCTCCTGCGCGCCGCCGCTGGGCGCGACGCCGACAAGCCGATCAGGTCCAGGCGTCCTTGGTATCGGCGCAACGACTTCGTGCTCGGAATCGGGGCAGCGGCCGCGGCAGGCGTCGCTGCGCTCGTCGCCGTCCTGATCGCCGTCGGGTCCTCCGGCCAAGGCAAGCTGACGGTGTTTCCCGGCAAGCCCGAAGGTGCAGCGCGCGGGGCGGAGGTGTCCCTGCGCGAACGCGACGGCCATGCAGAGCTCGTCGTCAGGCACATGCCGCCGCCGGCGCTCGGGCGCATCTACGAGGTGTGGCTGAGCCGCGGCAACGGAAATCCCGAGCCGACGAACGCGCTGTTCAGCGTGACGAGCACGGGCAGCGGTGCGGTCGACGTGTCCAACGACCTGCGCGACGTCACGCAGGTGATGGTCACGAGCGAGCCCGCCGGCGGCAGCCAGCACCCCACGACGCGGCCGCTGATCCGCGTGAAACTCAGACGCTCCTGAGGCTCGCCGCGCGCGGCGCGCCTACTCTGCTGCGGAGGCGCCGCCGGCGCGTGCGTTGCGCACGAGGCGTCGCATCCCGGCGATCCAGCGTTCCGGGTCCGATCCCTTCAGCGCCATGTGGCGCGCGACCTCTTCGTGCGGCAGGATCAGCAGCCGCTCGTCGGCGATGCCGCGCGCAAGCGCCTCGGCGACGTCCTCGGGCTCGATCAGGCCACCGGCCATCAGCGCGGCGGCGCCCGCCGGATCGTCCATCGCCAGTTCGAGCATCGGCGTGCGCACGCCCTGCGGGCAGATGCAGGACACGCGGATACCCGCGTCGCCGTACTCGATCGCCAGCCACTCCGCGAGCGCCACGGCGGCGTGCTTGGTGACGCTGTAGACGAGCGAGGAGACCTGCGTGAGCAGCCCCGCCGCGGAGGCGGTGTTGATCAGATAGCCCTCGCCGCGGTCGAGCATCGCGGGCAGCAGCTCGCGCGATGCCCACACGTGCGCCATCACGTTCACGTTCCAGGCTTGCGCCCACGTCTCGTCGGGCGTCTCCGGGCCGCCCAACCCGCCGGGCACACCCGCGTTGGAGATGAAGATGTCGATCGGCCCGTTGGCCTCGGTGGCCTGCGCGATCAGCGCCCGCACGCCGCCCTCGCCGGACGCGTCGAACTGCACGGCCAGCCCGCCGATCTCGGCGGCGACCGCCTCGGCGCCCGCGAGCTCGAGATCGGCCACCACGACGGCCGCCGCGCCCTCCTGCGACAGGCGCCGCGCGAGCGCCGCGCCGATCCCACCCGCGCCGCCCGTGACGACGACATGCCTTCCGGAAATCTCCATCACGGCGTACTCTATGTGTCATGGGGGGCGAGGCGGGCGTGATCTGGGGCGAGGATGCGGCGAGACAGTCGTCGGTCGCGCCGCTGTGGGGCGAGCTGCGCTACGGCCGCGAGCTCGCGCGGCTGCTCGCCAGCCGCGAGTTCCTGGGCGTGCAGCGCCGCGCCGACGCGCCGCCGGTGATGCTGATCCCCGGGTTCATGGCCGGCGATCCTTCGCTGGCAGTGCTGCGCGGGTGGCTGCGCCGTCGCGGCCATCGCGTGCGCACGAGCGGCATCCGCACGAACGTCGCGTGCGCCGACGTGCTCGTCGGCCGGCTGGAGAAGCGCCTGGCAGCGCTGGCCGAGGATGCCGGCGAGCCGGTGTTCCTGATCGGACAGAGCCGCGGCGGAGCGCTCGCGCGGTCGCTGGCCGTGCGCAATCCCGACCTCGTGACGGGCCTGGCGATGCTCGGCTCGCCAGTGGCCGACTCGCTCGCCGTCTCGAGCCAGGTGCTGCGCACCGTCCGCTGGGTGGCCGCGCTCGGCGACGCTGGGGTGCCGGGCGTGTTCTCCAGCAGCTGCAAGGACGGGGCCTGCTGCGCGGACTTCCGCGCCGAGCTCGCCGCGCCGATCCCGCGCGGCATGCGCGCGACGGCCGTGTACTCGCGCAGCGACGGGATCGTCGACTGGCGCGCCTGCGTCGACCCGCTCGCCCGCGCCGTGGAGGTTGATTCCAGCCATTGCGGCATGTCGGTGAACCTCGACGTCTACAGGCTGCTCGACCGGACGCTGGAAGCGAGGCGGTAGAGGCGCGTGGAATGGATGAGTCCGATCGACTCGTCGTTCCTGCATATCGAGAACGCGACCACGCCGATGCACATCGGCGGCGTGAGCATCTTCGAGGGCCCACCGCCGCCGTTCGAGCAGGTGCGGGCGATGGTCGAGGGCAAGCTCGGCCTGGTCCCGCGCTACCGCCAGAAGGTCCGCTTCGTGCCGCTCGCCGCCGGGCCGCCGATCTGGATCGACGATCCGCACTTCAGCCTCGACTACCACCTGCGCCACACCGCGATCCCTGCGCCGGGCGGCGAGCTCGAGCTGCGTCAGATGGCCGCGCGCGTGTTCTCGCGGTGCGCTCGACCGCGACAAGCCCCTGTGGGAGCTGTGGATGGTCGAGGGGATGCGCGACGGGCGCTGGGCGCTTCTGTCGAAGGTGCACCACTGCATGGTCGACGGCGTCGCCGCCACGGACCTGATGTCGGTGATGTTCTCCGACGAGACAGCCGGCGCGGATGCGTCCTCGGAGTCCTCCTCGCGCGCCTGGGCGCCGCAGCCCGAGCCGACCGGCATCGACGTGCTCGCGCGCACGCTCGTGCGCCGCGCGAGCCCGGCGGGACAGATCGAAACGATCAAACAGGCGCTGCGCGCGCCGCGCGAAACGCTGCGCTCGATTGCCGAGGTGGCGCGCGCCGCGGCGGCGGCCGGGCCGAGCCTGCGACCGGTCTCCTCGTCTTCGCTGACCGGTCCGATCGGGCCGCACCGGCGCTGGAGCTGGGCCGAGGTGCGCCTGTCCGAGGTCAAGTCCGTGCGCACGGCGCTCGGCGGGACCGTCAACGACGTCGTGCTCACGCTGATCACCAACGGCTTTCGCGCGCTGCTGGAATCGCGTGGCGAGGACATCGCCGGCGACCGCGTCGTGCGCACGATGGTTCCAGTCTCGGTCCGCCGCAGGGGCGAGAAGGGCGTCTACAACAACCGCGTGTCAGCCGTCTTCGCCGGACTGCCCGTGGGCCTCGGCGATCCCGTGCAGCGCCTGGAGCGAATCCGCGCGGAGATGGACGGCGTCAAGCAGTCCAAGCAGGCCGTCGCCGGCGACGTCCTCAGCTCGCTGTCGGGCTTCGCGCCGCCGCTGCTGCTGGCGCTCGGCAGCCGCCTGGTGACCCTCTCGCCGCGCTTGAACATGCACACCGCGACGACCAACGTGCCCGGCCCCCAGCAGCCGGTGCAGACGCTGGGGCGGCGCATGCTGCAGTCCTACCCGTTCGTTCCCGTCGTCGGCTCGATCCGCATCGTCGTCGCGATCTTCTCCTACGACGGCGGCCTGTACTTCGGCGTCACCGGCGACTACGACGGCGCGCCGGACGTCGACGAGCTGACGGCCGGGATCGAGCGCGGGATGGGCGACCTGCTCGCGCTGGCGTCCGACGTCGAGCGAGCATCCGAGAAGGTTGTCGCCGTAGCCGCCAATGGCGCCGCGAAACCGAGGGGCGCCCCCAAGAAACCGAGAGGCGCCCCCAAACGTCCTGCGCCTTCAAGACGTTCGGCAGCGGCCGAGCGGGTCGCCGCCAAACGCCCGAAGGCCAAGCCAGGCGTCAGAGCGTCGGCAGAGAAACGGTGACGTTCGTCGCTTCGATGGTGAACGTGCCGTTGCTCGCACGGTAGTACGGCGCGTCGCGACCGAGCAGCTGGAGCTTGACCGTGTCGCCTGCCGGGAACTGATAGCCGTTGCCGTGCAGCTGGAAGGTGATCGTGCCCGTTTGGTTTTCCGTCAGGCGGTAGACGCCGCGGCTGATCAGGCGCTGTTCGCCACTGGGCAGGACATCCCACAGACGCGAGACCAGCTCGCCGAAGGGGCCGATCGTTTTGACCGTCGCGGTCACTGTGGGCAGGCCCAGCATCGTGAAGCCAGAGCTGGTCGTCGTGTAGTTGGCGGTGTTCGGCTCGGTTTCGCTGGCCACCGTCTTGCACGCGTCGGTCGTGCCGCCGATCGGGTCAAACGCCGCCGCGGTGCTCGCGTTGCCGCCTGCGGAGGTGAAAAGCTGGCCCGCCGCAGATCCGAAGGTGACGGTGTGCGGATGCAGCTTCGACCACTTGCTCGCCGTGAATGGGCCGCCAGCGGGGGCTCCCTGCGGGCAGGTCTGGGTGTATGCCGTCGCGGTGCCGTTCGCCGGCGCTTTGCCGGTGTGTTTGAGCCGGGCTTCGAAGAAGCTCGCGCCCTGTTCCTGGAAGGCGTGGTCGGTGTTTTCCTTGTTCGAGCCGCGGCTGTGTCCAAGGTCGCCGAACTGCAGCGCCGCGTAGCCTTTGAGGGCGCGCACGGCGTTGTAGATGCGCAGCGAATGCGCCGGCGGGAAGAGGTCGTCGGTCCAGCCGCTCTGAAGCAGGAGCGGAGCGGGCTTCCCAGGCAAACCGTAGCCCTGGTGGTAGGTGTAGAGCTGTTTGGCGATCGCTTCGTCTTCCGGGTTGGCGGGCTCGCCGGCGTTGGTGGCCGCATACCATTTCGTCAAATCCGCTTCCGGGTCGGCGCCGGCCGGGGCGATATAGCCGCTTGCGTTGCCCAAGGCGTACAGCCCCGAGACATAGCTCTGGATCTCCACGCCGAAGGGTTCGTAGCTCTGCGCGAACGGCGCGACCTGCGTGTCCAGGAAGCGGCCGTTGGGCGTCAGCGCGTCGACCAGGTCAGACCATGGCCAGCGCGGGTAGGCGGCGGCGATGCTGAGCTTTTTGCCTTTCGGGCTGGTCCAAGGGGCGAATTCGCCGCTGGGCAGGCGAATCTGGTTCTTCAGATAGGCGAGCTCGATGCTCTGGCCGCCGCCGTAGGAGATGCCCGTCGTGCCGATCGCTGTCGGCTTGGTGACTTTCTCGTCGGCGAGCAGGCCGAGCATGTACTGCACGTCGCGCGCCTCGTAGCGCTGATCGGCCAGCCGCAGCCAGCCTTCTTTGCAGCCGGGATCTTCGCGCGAAGCCGGCGCGCCGCACGAGTTTCCCCACCCGCGCGCGGAGTACGTGAGCACGGCGTAGCCGTGCTGGGCGTAGTAGTTATTGTTGTAATCGAACGTTTCGTTGCCATTGCCGGCCGGCGTGCTGGCCTCGAACTCGGTCTTGCTGCCGCCCCAACCGTGAATCATCACGATCGTCGGGAACGGGCCCGCGCCCGTCGCCGGCAGCGTCACGTCGGCGTCCAGCGGCACGCCGTCGAACGTCGGCACGCGCTGCGCGAGCGTCTGAGTCGGGCAGAAGCGCACGCCGTTTTCGGCTTTGCACGCGTGCCCAAACGGCGCCGGTTCGGCGGCTACGGCGCCGCCCGGCAGCGCGAGCATCGCCACGACAAGCGACGACAGCAGCATCCCCATGCACCCCAAACGCAATCCCCTCACGGCGCAAACAATACCCGGCACGATCATTTTGTAAACATCGCGCGCAGCGCTTGTCACATCTCTCGGCGCCGCGGGCGCTTGGCGCGACCCGGCGACTCGTTAAGAGAAGTCGGTCACGTCGTAGACGGGGCGCGCAACGCGCGTCAGGCCGTGCGCGCCGTCTTGCGTATGAACAGCATAGGGCTCGTCGCGTCCGTGATCGAGGATCGCCGTGACCAAGTCGCCTCCGTGCGGCAACGGCTGGCCCACCTCGATCTCGCAGTCGCTGCCCTCGAAGCGGCAGTCGAGCTTGAAGATGCGCCGCGGCTTGGCCTCGCAACCGATCGCCTGCAGCGAACGCTCGCGCACGCCTACGTACGCAGCCTCCAAGTCCAAGGCGTCGTCCTCTGCGCCGGCGATGAAGAAGCGCGTCACCTGCGTGCGCCCTTGGCGGGCGACTTGGCA
Organism: uncultured Solirubrobacteraceae bacterium; assembly: GCA_963706615.1. GTDB lineage: Bacteria > Actinomycetota > Thermoleophilia > Solirubrobacterales > Solirubrobacteraceae > Palsa-744. Next base: position 1,185,000 of record OY970163.1, read on the forward strand.
GGCCGCGGCGGAAACCGCTTGCGCTCCTTGGCGGTCAGTTTACGGATCGTCAGCGAGCCTTCCTTGACTTGGCGCTCGATCTCCTCGAGCTTCGCCCGACGCTTCTCGGCGGCGCGTTCAGCTTGGGTGATCATAGTTACAAGGGTAGCGCGTTCGCTGGATCGCTCGGCGAGGTTGCATGAGAGGATGCGACCGGCGGCGCGGCCGCCACAGCCGCAGTCCACCGCCGACGCCGACCCCTTCAAGGAGCCAAACATGCCCGACATCGAGTTCTCCACCAGCGCCGGCGAGGCGCACGGCTACCTGGCGACGCCCGCCGGCGACGCGGGTCCAGGCGTGATCGTGATGCAGGAGTGGTGGGGCATCGAAGAGCACATCCGCTCGGTCTGCGATCGCCTCGCATCCGAGGGCTTCTACGCGCTCGCGCCCGACCTGTTCGACGGCGAGACGACGACGCAGCCGAGCGAGGCCGAACAGAAGATGATGGCCCTGTCGATGGACAGGGTCGAGCCGCAGATGTGCGGCGCCGCAGAGCACCTCGCCTCGCAGCCGGGCTTTGCAGGAAACGGCGTCGGCGCGCTCGGCTTCTGCCTCGGCGGCGGCCTCGCCGTATGGGCAGCAGCCACGTGTCCGAAGATCACGGCCGCCGTCACCTACTACTACGTCATGCCGCACGGCAAGCCCGACTTCTCGGCGGTCAAAGGTCCCGTGCTCGGGCACTTCGGCACGGCAGACGAATTCATCAAGCACGACGAAGCCAAGGCGCTCGAGTCCGAGCTGCGCGACGCGGGCGTCGACGTGACGTTCCACTACTACGAGGGCGCCGGCCACGCCTTCTTCAACGAGACCGACCGGCTCGGCACGCACGACCCCGCCGCCGCCACGGTCTCGTGGGAGCGCACGGTCGGCTTCCTGCGCGACGCGCTCGCGTCCTAGAAGATCTGCTGGTAGATCAGAAAGACGTTGAGCGCGGTGATCAGCGCGGCGAGCGCGATGCCGGCGGACGTCGTCAGACGGCCGTTGACGTGCACGCCCATGACGTCCTTGCGCATCGTCAGCAGCACGAGCGGGATCAGCGCGAGCGGGATGCCGAAGGACAGCACGACCTGGCTGAGGATCAGCGCGTCGGTCGGGTTGACGCCGATCGCGAGTACGACGAGCGCCGGCACCATCGTCACGGCGCGGCGCAGCAGCACGGAGATGTTGACGTTGAGGAAGCCGCTCATGACGACCTGCCCGGCGTACGTGCCGACGCTCGATGAGGACGCGCCGGAGGCGAACAGCGCGACGGCGAAGGCGAGCGCGGCGAGGCCGCCGACCTGATTGCCGAAGCCGTGGTAGGCGGCCTGTATCGAGTCGACGCCGGTGTGCCCGGTCGAGTGAAACAGCTTGGCCGCGACGGCGAGCATCGCCATGTTGACCAGCCCCGCGCAGGCGAGCGCGATGACGATGTCCAGGCGCTCGAAGCGCAGCACGCGCCGGCGCTCGTGATCGTCGCGCATCGGCATGCGGTTCTTGGTCAGCGCCGAATGCAGGTAGATCGCGTGCGGCATGACGGTCGCGCCGATGATGCCGACGGCCACGTACAACGACTGCGAGCCGCCGAGCTGCGGCACGAGGCCGGAGATCGAGCCGTGCACCGAAGGGCCGATCTTCAACGTCTCGTAGAGGAAGCCGAGGAAGATGATCCCGAGCAGCGCCGTGATCGCCAGCTCGAAGCGGCGAAAGCCGTGCGTCTGCAGCTCGAGGATCGCGAAGGCGATGAAGCCGGTGATCGCGCCCGCCCACAGCAGCGGCACGCCGAACAGCAGGTTCAGGCCGAGCGCCGCGCCGACGAACTCGGCGACGTCGGTGGACATCGCCATGACCTCCGCCTGCAGCCACATGACCCGGCTCGCCGAGCGCGGGTAGTGCTCGCGAAACAGCTCCGGGAAGGTGCGGTCGGTGGCGATGCCGACCTTCGCAGACAGGTACTGGATGAGCATCGCCATCAGGTTGGCGGCGAGCACGACCCACAGCAGCAGGTAGCCGAACTTGGCGCCGCCGGAGATGTTCGTGGCAAAGTTGCCCGGGTCGACGTATGCGATCGCGGCGACGAACGCCGGGCCGAGCATCGCGAGCGTCGCGCGCAGGCGGCCTTTGGCGAGCAGCAGTTCGAGGTGGCTGGCGCCGCGCACGGCGGGTGCGGCGACGCCCGCGGGAGCGGCACCTGCGCCGGCGCCTTCGAGCAGCGGGTCGGGGCGCACGGGCGTCAAGCGGAGACGCCTTCGCGACCGGCGCCGCCGGCGCGGTCGGCTCGATCTGAGCCCGCGGCGGCCGGCGACGCGGCTCGCGACGCGGTGGCGGGCTCGCGGACGATCCGCTCGTGGCGCACGCGCTCGTCGGCGGCGATCGTCTCGCGGTCGACCTGCACACGCATGGCGCGTGCCAGACGCCCGCCGATCGCCTGCTCGGAGCGGCCGTCGTCGAAGCTCACGAGCAGCGGCCCGCCGAACGGCTGGCGTTCGCGCACGTGCAGGCGGTCGCCGGGAGAGATGCCGCGCTCGGACAGGTAGCGCAGCATCTCGGGGTCGGCGTCGGACACGCGCACGAATACGCCCGCCTCGCCCTCTTCCAGCAGCTCGAGCGGATGCGTCTCGAGCTCGTGCAGCTCCAGCGCGGCGCTCGGGATCGGGTCGCCGTGGGGGTCGAACGTTGGGTCGCCGAGCTTGGCGGCGATCAGCTGCTCGAGCTCCTCGGAGATGACGTGCTCGAGCACCTCGGCCTCGTCGTGCACGCGGTCCCAGGGCATCTCCAGCGCCTCGGCGAGGAACAGCTCGATCAGCCGGTGGTGGCGGATCACCTCGAGCGCGACCTTGCGCCCGTCGGCGCTCAGGCGCACGCCGCGGTAGGGAAGGTGCTCGATCAGCCCAAGGTCGCCGAGCTTCTTGAGCATCGCGGAGACCGATCCGGGGGTGATCCGCAGGCGCTCGGCGAGCGGATTCGTCGCAACGGGCTCCTCGGTGCGGGATTCGAGCGTGAAGATCGCCTTGCAGTAGTCCTCGACGGCGGGCGAGCGTGCGGGTTCTCTTGCTGCCATGAACTAATCTTATGGCATGCCAAAGATTTCGTCAAGGGGCAACTGGACTTCCTTGCCGCTGCGCTTTAGTAAAGGATGCAGCAGGGATGGACCGCGACTACGAGCTGCAGACGCACCGCGCCGAGGACCGTCATTGGTGGTATCGCGGCCGGCGCAGCGTACTCGAGCGCGTGATCGACGATCTGCGCCTGCCCGCGCGCGCGCGGATCCTCGACGCGGGATGCGGCAGCGGTCGCAACATGGTCGAGTTCGCGCGCCACGGCACGGTCACGGGGATCGAGCTGTCGCCGACGAGCGTCGAGCTGGCGCGCAAGCGCGAGGCGGGCGAGGTCGTGGAAGGCTCGGCGCTCGAGATGCCCTTCGACGCCGGATCGTTTGACCTGGCGGCGTCGCTGGATGTGATCGAGCACCTGCAGGACGACCTGCAGGCGCTGCGCGAGCTGCGCCGCGTGGTCGTGCCGGGCGGCTCGCTGCTCGTCACGGTGCCGGCGTACCAGTGGTTGTGGAGCGGCCACGACGAGATCAACCATCACCACCGCCGCTACACGCGCCGCTCGCTGCAGCGCGTCGGCGAGCAGGCCGGCTGGCAGCAGGTGCGCACGACGTACTTCAACTCGCTGCTGCTGCCCGCGGCGATCGCGCTGCGCGTGCTCGACCGCTTCAGCCGCAAGACGACCGAGTCGAGCCTCGACCTGTGGGTGCCGCCGCCCCCCGTCAACTGGCTGCTCGAGCGCCCGCTCGCGCTGGAGGCCGTGCTGATCGGACGCGGCGGGCGCATCCCCGCCGGTCTGTCGCTGCTCGCCGTGTTTCGCTGAGCGCGACCCGAGCGACGCAGTAAAAAGATGATTTCTTCTATGGGCCCCTCCGGGGCCGCGTGCGTGCGCGCTGCCCGACGGCGCCCCGCGTCACAGATCCGTGTCTGCGGCCGCCACGGGCGGGTGCATGCGGAAGGTCCAGGCGCGGTTGACGAGGAACGTGATGACCGTGACGATCGCCGTCGCGAAGGCCTGGCCGAGCAGCTTCTCGACGCCGGCGCCGTCGACAAATAGGTACAGCAGGCCCAGGTTGAGCGCGAGGCCGCAGCCCTGGACGACGGCCCAGCGCACCGGAGTGAGCGCGTCCCCGACGTGGCCGCTGAACGTCCAGCGTCGGTTGAGCAGGAAGCCGTTGACCGCGCCGACGACGAAGCCGATCGCCGAGGCCGCCAGGTACCACACGCCGAAGCCCTTGAGCAGCACCGTGTAGATCGCGAACGCGAGCAGCGTGTTGGACACGCCGACGATGCCGAACTTGACGAACTGCACGAGCATCGGCGAGCTCAAGCGCGCCAGCGGTCCCGGTAGGCTGAGGGAGGTCCTCTCGCTTGCGTCGCCGTCGGAGGGCATTGTCAGACAGGATGAACGATAAATTGATCGCGGGCTTAGGCCCGTATCTGAAGATCATCAGCAGATGCACGCTTCCTCGCACCCCACCGAAGTGAGAGCGCAGATGCCCGAGACAGCGCTTCGCACCCCCAGACTGCTCAGCATCGTCGCGCCCGTGTACGACGAGCAGGAGCTGATCGAGGACTTCGTCTTGCGCGCGTGCGCGGCGGCAGCCGACTACGAGTTCGAGCTCGTGCTCGTCAACGACGGCTCATCAGACCGCACGCCCGAGCTGCTCGACGCGATCGCCGCGAAGGACGAGCGCGTGCGCGTGATCCACCTGTCTCGCAACTTCGGCCACCAGGCGGCGCTCACCGCCGGCCTGGAGCATGCCACGGGTGACGTCGTCGCGATGATCGACGCCGACCTGCAGGACCCGCCGGAGCTGATACCCGACATGATCGCCCAGTGGAGCCAGGGCGCCGACGTCGTGTACGCGGTGCGCAAGCAGCGCGAGGGGGAGACGGCCTTCAAGCTCGCCACCGCCTCGTGGTTCTACAAGCTGTTCGACAAGCTCGCGCAGGTCGACCTCGAGCCCAACTCCGGCGACTTTCGCCTGCTCGACCGCCGCGCGCTGGACGCGCTGCTGGCGATGACCGAGCGCTCGCGCTTCCTGCGCGGGATGACCGTGTGGGTCGGCTTCAACCAGACCGCCGTCTCCTACGAGCGCGACGCGCGCCACGCCGGCGAGACGAAGTACACGCTGCGCAAGATGCTGCGCTTCTCACTCGACGCGATCACCTCCTTCTCGCACCTGCCGCTGCAGCTGGCGACGTACGCGGGGATGCTCTCGGCGACCGTAGCCTTCGTGGCGATCCCCGTGGTGATCGTGCTGCGCGTGTTCGACTCCTACCTGCCCGGCTTCAGCTCGATCACGATCGCGATCCTGCTGCTCGGAGGCATCCAGCTGATCGCGATCGGCGTGATCGGCGAGTACGTCGGACGCATCTACGACGAGGTCAAGCACCGGCCGCTGTACATCGTGCGCGACGAGCGCAACCGTCCCGTCCCCCCCGGCGGCTCGCCCGTCGTGCCCGCGGCCCGCGCGGGCCTCGCGGCGCGCGCGACCGAGCGCGTCTGACCGAGCGCGTCCGATAGCCGCGCACGCAACCGCTCCGCCGTGCTGCGCGCGGTGTTGTGGGCGTCGATGAGCTCCGCGCGCCACCGCCCAGCCGCAGCGCTCGCGCTGCTCGCGGCGATCGCCTGCGCGTGCTTGGCGGCGAGCGCCGGGCGAGCGTTCGCAGAGGCCTGCGCGGGCGTCGGCGGGGCGCCGTGCCCGTACTCCTCCGCGCAGATCATCGGCCAGCGCGCCGAGGGCGTGCTGCGCTTTCCCGAGGCCGTCGCCGTGGACGTTCAAGGCAACGTCTACGTCGCCGACCAGCTCAGCTACGTCGTGCAGAAGTTCTCCGCCGCGGGCGTGTTCGAGACCGAGTGGGGCTCCTACGGCGGCGCGCACGGCCAGTTCGGGCCGATCGGCGGCCTCGCCACCGACGCCGCCGGCGACGTGTACGTGGTCGACTCCAGCCACAACCGCATCGAGAAGTTCGACGCCAACGGCAACTTCATCCTGCAGTGGGGGCACAAAGGATCCGAACCCGGCCAGTTCAGCTTCGGCTCCTCGCAGGACTACACCAAGCCGCCGGGCGGCGGCATCGCCGTGGCGGGCAGCTACGTGTACGTCGCCGACTCCGGCAACAACCGCATCCAGCGCTTCAACCTGGAAGGCGGCGAAGGCATGCAATGGGGCACCAACGGCTCGGGCCCGGGGCAGTTCAACTACCCGCGCGGCGTCGCCGCGAACGCCTCGGAGGTGCTGGTGGCCGACGACGACAACCACCGCATCGAGAAATTCGACGTCAACGGCGCATACCAGACCTCAGCGGGCTCGCAGGGCACGGGACCCGGGCAGTTCAGCTTTCCCTACGGCATCGCGCTCGACGCCGCCGGCAACTCCTACGTCGCCGACGACCTCGGCCACCGCATCGTCAAGCTCACGCCCGAACTCGCCTTCGCCGGCGCGTGGGGCGGCTACGGGACCAAACCCGGTCAGCTCGCCTTCCCGCGCGCCGTCGCGAGCGATCCGGCGGGCGACAACTACGTCGCCAACACGGCCAACGATCGCGTCGAGGTCTACGACCCGCAAGGGCGCTTCCTGCACACGATCGGCATCTCCGCGCGCGGGCCGAACACGATGACCGCTCCGCGCGGGCTGGCGATCGACCCGACCGGGCGGCTGCTCGTGTCCGACACCGTCGGCAGCCGCGTCGAGGCCTTTGCCCCCGAAAGCGGCCTGTATGCCGGCCAGTGGATCGGCGCGGGCGGCCACGCGGCGAGCTTCGCCAAGCCGTCGGGCATCGGCATCGACGCGCGCGGCTCGGTGTACATGACCGACGAGGGCAACGAACGCGTCGTGCGCCTGTGGGGCGACGGCACGTACCTCTCCGAAGCAGGCGGCCCGGCGAACCTCGGCGGGGCGCAGCTCAACGGCCCCGACGCGGTGGCCGTCGCGCCGCTGTCCGGGCGCACCTACGTCGCCGACTCCGGGCACAACCGCTTGCTCGTGTACGGCGCCGCAGGCTCGCTGATCGCGCGCTGGGGCGCCGGCGGCGGCAACGGCACCGCGAGCAGTGCGAGCGGCGCCTTCAACCATCCCACCGGCGTGGCCGTCAGCGGCTCGCCGTTCGGCGAAGACGTGTACGTCGCCGACAAGGGCAACGACCGCATCGTCGAGCTCGCGCAGAACGGCGAAGTGCTGCGCCAGTGGGGCGGCCGCGGCGGCGGCGACGGGCGCTTTCACGCGCCCGCCGGCGTGGCCGTCGACGGCGGCGGCGAGGTGTTCGCGCTGGACAGCGAAAACAACCGCGTCGAGGTGTTCGACGCGTCCGGGCACTACCTGGCCAAGTGGGGCCTGCACGGCAGCGGTCTCGGCGACTTCTCCCAGCCCTCGGCGATCGCCGTCGACTGCGCCGGCAGCGTGTACGTGGCCGACACGAACAACAACCGAGCCGAGCGCTTCAACCTCGCCGAACCTCACCCGACAGGCTGCCTGGCGCCCGGGACCTGGCCGCCGCCGCTGGACGTGGCGCCCGTGCTGCGCGTGGGCCTGCCCTCCCGCGGCGGCGTGCTCGCCCGGCGCGCGCTCACGCTCAGCGTCGCCTGCCAGCGTGGCTGCAAGGTGCTCGCCTCGGGAACGATCTCGCCGGCCGGGCGCCGCGGCTCGGTGTCCCTCGTCGCGGCCGCGCAGACGCTGGCGCAGGCGACGTTCGCACACGTGCGACTGCGTGTCGGGCCGTTCGCGCTGCGCAGGCTGCGCAAGGCGCTCGGGCGCCGCGCGGGCATGACCGCGCGCGTGCAGATCGTCGCCGTCGGACCGACCGGGCGGCGCACGACCGTTAATCGAATCTACTCAGTCCGCCGATAGGGACCCGATGAGCTCAGCAGACCGCTTCAAAGACGAGCAGCCGAGCATGGACCACAGGCGCGAACGCATCAGGATCGAGACCGAGCGCCACCGCATCGAGGGCTTCCTCACGCTCGCGCGCGACGGCTACCGCAGCCGCGTCTCCGACGTGCTCAACGCCTCAGAGCGCGACTTCCTGACGCTCACCGACGTGACCGTCGCACCGCTGCAGGGCGGCCCGGTCGAACTGCACCAGTACCTCACGCTCGCGCGCCGGCACATCGTCTTCGCCGTCGCCGCGCCGGATCAGCCGGAGAGCTGAGCGCGCCGAAGATCCTCGACCGGGCACGGCAGGTCGGGGAGCTCGATGATCTCGGGGTCGCCCGTGAGCAGCACGAAACCGTGCGCTGCAGCGGTGGCGACGGCGAAGCAGTCGCCAAGCGCAATCGGCGCGCGGGCCTTCAGGCGAGCGGTCTCGATCATCCGCGCGGTCCCCGGAAGATCCAGCGAAAGCGAAGCGCGCAGCGCAGCAAGCATGTCGTCAGCGGCAATCCGTCCGTGATCTCGCTCGACGCGGTAGTAGACCTCGACGACGTTCACCCAGCTGACTACCGGCCGAGTCGGGACCAACGCCTCGATGCGCGAGAGCGCGGGCTCCTCCCCGTCGAGCCATGCGAGGATCGCCCAAGCGTCGAGGCAGACGCTCACCGCGGCTCGCGCGAGCGGTCTTCGAGCAGGCGTGCGGCCATGCCGCTATTGCCGAACCGGCTGCCGAGCCGCTCCGGATGCCGGCGGGCGACGAGCACGATCTCCTCGTCGCGCAGCTCGAACTCGACCTCATCGCCCGGCTGCAGGCGAACGCGGTCGCGCAGTGCCTTCGGAATGACGACCTGCCCCTTCGCGCCGATCCGGCCAGTCATACTTTGAAAGTATAACGCCGCTCTCGGACTAACCGCGGGCGTCGCAACGGTCTACAGAGGGCTACGGAGAGGGCGGGATTCGAACCCGCGATGGAGTTTGACCCCCATACTCGCTTAGCAGGCGAGTGCCTTCAGCCACTCGGCCACCTCTCCCGGGATTTGGGCGCCAAGTCTAGAGCCTGCCGGGACGCGCCGAGCGAGGCGCGGGACCGCGGCCACACGGCGCCGAGCCCGCCGCCGTCCCATCGGTGGCCCTGCGTGGCGAGCGCGTAGCATCTGCGGGTCCCTCGGAAGGGTGGCAGAGCGGTTGAATGCGGCGGTCTTGAAAACCGTTAGACGGGCGAACCCCGTCTCGGGGGTTCGAATCCCCCCCCTTCCGCTCGTCGAGCCGGATTCCTGGAAACGCCCGTGATCAACCGTTGCTCGGCGCGCTCCGGCCCCCCGGAGTCTCGTCGGTGGTCTGCTCGGTCGCCTGCGGGCTCTCGGTCCCTTTCAGGCCCTCGACGAACGTGTCCGCCTTATCCCCGGCCTTCTGTATCTGCTCGTGATACTTGCCGCCCGTCCTTTCATCGGCAGCGGCCTCGGCCTTCTGGACGGCGTCATGGATCTGGTCCTTGTGCTCCGCAGCCGTCTCCTCGGCCTTCTTCGTGATGTCTTTCAGGCGATCTCCGAGTCCCATGGTTCCCTTTCGAGCGTTCGATATGCGACCGACGCTACGCGGCTCGCTTGCAGAACGAGTCTAGGCCGATGCCGCGGCTCGCGCGTCGGACGCTCGATGTTTCGCCGGCGCGTTGGAGGGTAAACAGTAAGCATGCCCCTAGGAACCTCGATATTTCTAATCGCCGTCGGAGCGATCCTGCGCTATGCGGTGACGGCGACCGTGTCTGGCATCTCGATCACGACGATCGGGCTCATCCTGATGATCGTCGGGGCGCTCGGGCTGGTCTTGTCGCTGCTTTACATGGTCACGTCGCGTCCTCGCGGCGGCCGCGTGGTACGCGAGCGCGTAGTCGAGCGCGACCCGTACGCCTAGCTCAGTCCTCGCTCAGCTCCAGGTCGCTCAGATCAGCTCCAGGTCGCCAAGCGACAGCGCCCACGAGCGGCGCAGCGTCGGATCGGGGGCCAGGTCGTCGTGCAGCGGGTTGGCGGCGATCATCGCGGAACCGGGAGCGCGCACGAGCCCGCTTAGGGCGGCCGTTCGCCACGATGTGAGGGCGCATACGACGAGGTCTGCCGCGGACGCCCGGCGAACGTCGCGCACGAGCGTGCGCGTAAGACGAGCATCGTCGCGCTCGATCAGCAACTCGTGGATGTGCGCAACCGAGAACCGGCCCTGATGCTGCACGCGAAAGATCGCGACCCCCACCTGTCCGCGCCGGTCCTTGACGCAGAGCGCGCGATAGACGTTCAGCCGTCCGTAGCGCCAGCGCAGGAAATCCGGATCGCGGGCGGTCGAGATCCGCTCACCATCGGTAGCGCTGCTAGACAGCGCGCGCTCGAGCAGCGCGTCGTCACCGAGCACAGAGGCAGCGCCGTCCGTTTCGCGTCCGACCAACGCGGCCGCGGCGCCACCGTGCACGGCCAGGCGCTTGACGCTCTCCCACGTGAGCGCGCCCGTGCCGGCAAAGCGCGGCAAGCCGCCAACGCGCCGGCGCCCGGATTTGAGCACGCCGGTGCGACTTCGCTCGTTGGGATTGCTCCAACTCATCGCGATCTCCTCGGAGTAGCGCGCTCGCGTGGCGGCGATCAGCTGCATCGAGACGCCGCGCCGCTGAACGGCTGGATCGACGGCGAGGTCGACGCCGCGCATCGTCTGGCGGATCCGTCCGCCAAAGCGCAGGCGCCACGGCATCAACGCGATGCATCCGGCGAGCGCGCCGTCGGCCTCTGCGACCAGCACGATCGAGTGACCGAACGGGCTTTCGCGATGCTTCCAGCGAAAGAACGCCTGCGGCTCGGCGCCCTCGATGCCCAGCGGCCAGCGTCCAAACGCACCCTGCAGCAGCTCGAGCACGCGCGGCAGGTCGTCGTCGCGAAAGTCGCGGACCGGCACGACCTCCGCACCCGGGGGTGCCTGCCCGCTCACGTCCTCGCCGTGGCCGCGGTGCCGATGACCTGGCCGGTGGCATCGAGCGCCTGCACCGTCATGTAACGCCCGCGCGCGCCCGGCGCGAGCGCGATAGCCGTCTCGAAGCCGCTGCGCGCCACCTGTGCGACCTGCTGCAGGCCGCTCGGATCTGGACCGGCCAGCACGCGCCAGCTGGTCACGAGCGTGGCGCCGTTCCAGCTGGCGTCGACGATCGACGCCCCGCCCGCGGCTGCCCGCACGACGAACGCGGGAGCGTGCGCCGGCGTGCCCGTCCACGCGAAGCGCAAGGCACGATAGGACTGCGTGTGCGCGGGGAAGTGCGCATCGAACAGCAGCGCCCCCGCGGAGTTGAACTCGGAGAATGTGCCAACCTGTCCCCAGCCCGCGAACCAGTCGCCGTTTTCCAGCGCCTGGAAGTTTCCCTGGCTGTCGGAGACCAGCGGGGGCGCGTGCAGGACCTGCGCGGCGAGCGTCGCCGTCTTGTGCTGCGCGTCGAGATCGACGACGATGCCGCGCGATTGACCGTGCACCTTGGGCGAGGCGCCGTTGTCGAAGATGCTGATCGCGCCACCGGCGAGCTCGCGCGGGTCGTGCTGCCAGGCGGTGCCCGTGCCTGGGCCCATGTGGAAGCTCGAGGCCTTGCCGCCGAGGCGCCAGAGGATCTGTCCGCTGCGGGGATCCAGGTCGTAGGCCGCCCAGGTGTTGCGCGCGGAGATCAGCAGGCTGGCGTCCTGGTCGACGTTGATCGAGTTGATGTGGAAGTAGTCGAACGGAGCGGCCGTCGAGGCCTGGCTCGCCTTCATGTAGGACTCCGCGAGGGCGACGTGGTCGAGGCTCGTCCACTGGAACATCACGAGGCCCGTCTTCACGTCGATCTCCTGAACGAGCCCGTCGGTGACCGCGTTGTTGGGGGAGCCTCCGGCGGTGGAGAGATCGCAGAGGATCGGGTCATACGCCGTGATCAGCGCTGTGCCCCGCTTGGTCAGCTGCAGATCGTGCAGGTCGGCTTCCAGGCCGTTGCCGGCGCGCACGTGAGCCACGGCGGTATAGGACTGATCGAAGATCACGCCTTCGCCGAGCCCGAAGCCGTGCACCGAGATGTCGCCCTGCCACCACGTCAGCACGGGCTTGCCGAGGTATTCCTGCACGCGCAGGTTCGTCGCGAACCTGCCGGGGGGCAGCGGCTTGAACCACACCATCGCCCCGCTCGCGTCGAGGATCATCGGGCCTGCCTGCCCTGGCCCGGTGTACGGCGCGACGAACTCCTCCCCGGGAGCCACCGCCGGCGACTGCGCCGTGACCGTAACCTGCGGCGGGTGCAGGTCCGGGCGCGAGGAGAAGCCCTGGACATCGCTGGGATGCCCCGGGTAGATCGTCTCGGGCGTTCGCGTGATCGCGTCCTGCTCGCCGATCGCAAATATGTCGAGTACGCGCTCGACGCGAGCGCCGCTGCGCACCCGCGCGCGAGCGACCACCCGCTCGCCTTCGACGAACGGCCGAGCGGGCACGAAGCTGGCGCCGTCGCCCTGCGAGTAGGCCAACAGCCGCCCCGCGTGAGCGCCACTCTTAGAGCCGACGACGCTCACGCCGCTGATCGCCCCCGCCGGGACGCCGAGGAAGCTAATCTGCGTCTGCGCGGTGGCGTCGCGGCTTCCCGACAGCGGCGACACGGTCACTAACGCAGCCTTTATCGCCGACGTATTCAATGTCGAGGGCGTACAGCGTGGAGCGCGGGTCGCGGCGGTCGCCGGCGCGACGCACAGCGCGAGCGCCAGCGCCGCCACCAGTCCTACGATCAGAGCGCGTATGGAGAGCATGGGCCCGGAGCAGGATAGGAAAGTGGATCGGCGGACATTCGTTAAGGGCGGGATCGCTGCGGGCGGCCTGCTCACGGGCGCCGGCCTGGGCATCGCGCGCTTGGCCGACGCCACCGAAGACTCCGGCGCCAGCGCCGCCTCGAGCGTGGCCCCGGCTCCGGTGTCGGTGGACCCGCAGCACCCGAACATACTGGTCATCCTCGTCGACCAGATGCGCTTCCCGGCGTGGTTCTCGCCGACGGGCGACGGATCGGGGCTTCCGCCGAACCTCGCGGCTCTGCGCCAGAACGCGGTTTCGTTCTCCGGTCACTACACAGCCGCCAACGACTGCACGCCGGCCCGCGCAACGCTGCTCACGGGGCTCTACACGCACCAGACGGGATGCATGATCACCGGCGGCAGCACGCTGGACCCGGGGTTCCCGACGTGGGGCACGATGCTGCGCGAGCAGGGCTATCGCACGCGGTGGTACGGCAAGTGGCACCTGACGCATCGCGACAATAGGTGGGGACCGCGTCGCGGCGAACGCGCGATGCAGCGCTACGGCTTTCACGGCGGGACCTTCCCCTCGCCCGACGGCGCGCCCGGGCAGGGCTGGCGCCTGGACGGGTACATCGCCCGCCAGTTCGCCAAGTGGTATGCCGAGGAGGGCGGCGCCGGGCCGTGGTGCACGACGGTGTCGTTCGTCAATCCGCACGACATCGCCTGGTGGTACGTGTGGAGCAACCGCGTGCGTGCGGAGACCAGCGCACGTCCCGTCGCCCGATCGCTGCCCGGCAACTTCGAGACCCCCGAACTGCTGACGCAACGCAACAAGCCCGTGCTGCAGCGCTCTCTGCAGGACACCGCCGCCGCCTCGTTCGGCGTGGTCCCCTTCGAAGGCCCGGAAGCGGACCAGCTGTGGATGCAGTTCCTCGACCTCTACGGCAAGCTGCAGCGCGAGGTCGACGTGCACATCGGCCGGGTGCTCGCGGCGCTCGACAGCCGTCCCCAGGTCGCGGCCAACACGGTGATCGTGTTCACCTCCGATCACGGCGAGTACGGCGGGTCGCACGGGCTGCGCGGCAAGGGCGCGGCGGCATACGAGGAGGCGCTGCGCGTGCCGCTGCTCGTCAAGGACAACCGCAACATGCTCACGCAGGCCCCCGAAACGACGCGCAGCCAGCTGACCTCGAGCGTCGACATCGCGCCGCTGCTGCTGACGATCGCCACCGGATCCAACGCCTGGCGAGGCGAGCCGCGTTACGACCACCTCGCCGCCCGCGCCGACCTCGCGGCGATCCTCGCCAACCCCAACGCCCCCGGGCGGCCGTACGTGCTGCACGCCACCGACGAGACCGTGACGGAGTTCGCCGTCCAGTCCTACGCCGCCGACGCGCCGCTGCACGTGGTCGCGCTGCGCACGCAGGAAGCCAAGTACGCCACGTACTCCAGCTGGCAGCCGGGCGGCATCGAGCCGCTGGCCACGAGCGAGGAACGCGAGCTGTATGACTACAGCAACGACAGCGGGCGCCTGGAGCTGCACAACAGCGCCGGCGAAGGCGGCCTCGAGAGCGGCCTGCGCGCGACGCACGAGCAGGCTCTCGCACAGGAGCTGCGCGCTCCGCTGCCGGGACGCTTCGGCGCCGCGCAGGCGCGCGGCTTCGCCGACTACTTTCAGGTCGCCAAGAACGCCGCCAACTCCGCGGCCGCGATGCACGAACGGCGCGCAAAACGCTACTTCGAAGGGCGGCAGGAACAGGGTGGCGTGTCGCCCGGCGAGAATCGCGTCAAGCGGCTCAGATCCGCTTCGCGCGCGAGACGCCGATGACGGCGCCCGCCGCATCGAGCGCCTGCACCTGTACGTAGCTGCCGACCGCGGCGCTCGTCAGAGCGACTGCCGTCTCAAAGCCGCCGCGCGGCGCCTGGCCCGCGGGCGCGAGGCTGCTCGGCGAAGGACCGGCCAGCACGCGCCAGGAGGCCAGCGCGGTCGCGCCGTTCCAGCTGGCATAAACGGTCGCCCCGCGGCCGTCTGGGGAACGCACCGTCGCCAGCGCCGGCGGTTCTGCAGGGCTCGCGCTCCACGCCAGGCGATACGCCCGGTAGGACTCATACGACGCGGGCAGGTGCGCGTCGAACAGCAGTTGCCCGCCGGCGCCGTATTCGGTCAGGTACGGCATTTCGCCCCAGCCGACCATCCAGGCCCCGCCGGCGAGCTCCTGGACGTTGCCCTGGCTGCCGGCCACGAGCGCCTTGCCGGGATGCCCGGATTCGCGCACGAGCGTCGCGGTCATCCGCTGAGCGTCGAGACGCACGTCGATCGCGCGCGACTGCGCGTGGATCGCCGGCGTTGCGCCGTTGTCGAACAGCGTGATCGTCCCGTCGTTCTGTTCGCGCGCGTCGTGCTGCCAGGCCGTGTGCGTGCCCGGACCCATGTGGAAGCTGCTGCGCCGGCCGCCGAGCGCCCAGCGCACGCGCCCGCTGCGCGCGTCGATGTCGTAGGCGGCCCAGGTGTTGCGCGCGTCGACGAGCAGGTCGCCGTCGCTGCGCACGTCGACGGAGTTGATGTGAAAGAAGTCAAACGGCGTCGTGCGGCTCGCGTGCCTGGCCGAGGCATAGGAGTCCGACAGCGCGACGTGGTCGAGGCTGTGCCACTCGTACCTCACCAGCCCGGTCTTCAGGTCGAGTTCCTGAAACAGCGTGTCGGCGATCGCCGCATCGCGCGGTCCGCCGACCCTCGTGAGGTCGCAATCGATCGCGTCATAGACGGTGATCAACGCCGTGCCCCGGGGCGTGATCTGGAATTCGTGCAGGTCAGGCTGATAGCCGTTGCCCGCGCCCACGACCGCGATCCGGCGATAGGAGCTGTCCAAGACCACCTCGGCCGACTTGCTCTGGCCGCCGAAGATCAGCGGGTCCTGCCACCAGGTCAGCACCGGCCGGCCTTCGTATTGCTGGACGCGAAAGTCCGACGCGCGCGTGCCCGCGGGCGACAGTGGATCGAACCAGACCATCGAGCCGTCTTCGGCGAGGATCATCGGGCCGTACTGCCCGGGTCCGGAGTACGGCGCGATGAAGACGTCGCCCGGCGTAGTACCGGCCGCGCGCGCCGTGACGGCAACCGTCGGAGGCTGCAGGTCAGGCCGCGAGTGAAAGCTCTGGTAGGAGGCCTTCTCGGGCGCCGGGCGCGGGCTGCCGCCGGCGACGCCGCCGTGATCCTGCACGGCTGCCGTGAAGCTCCAGGCGAAGGGGGTCGTCGTCGCGCCGAAGCGCAGCTGCCCGTGGACGCTCACCCTCTCTCCCTGCGTGAACGGGCTGGAGGGGGCAAAGCTCGCTCCGTCGCCCTGCGAGTAAGTCATCAGCCGCCCCGCATGCCGGCCACTGAGCGAGCCCGTGACCGTGACGTGCGACAGCTCGCTCGCCGGCTGCCCGAGCATGCTGATCTGAGTCGAAACCGAGGCGTCACGCGAGTCGGGTGCAGGCGAGACGGTCACGTGCGAGCCGGCAAGCGCCGTCGACACGTTCAGCCGGGGCGGCGTGCAGCTCGGCGAGACGCTCGGTTCCCGAAACCTGCTCGCCGTGGCCCTCGCGTCGGCCCGCGCGAGACTCGAGTGCGTCCCAAGCGCGACGCCCGCCGGTGCGAGAAGCGCCAGCGCCGCGAGTGCAAGCGCTGGGCATGGCGGCGTGTGGCGGGGGCTCACCCCTTGACCGTGGCCGACGTGCCGAGCACCGCGCCCGAGCCGTCGAGCGCCTGCGCCGCCACGTACGGACCGACGGTGTGCGCCGTGAGCGTCGTCTGAAAGCCGGACTTGGCAGCGGTCGCGACCGGCGCCAGCGCCGACGACGAGGGTCCGGCGAGCACCCGCCAAGAGGCGACCTCGGTGGCGCCGTTCCAGCTGACGTCGACGCTGACCGTCCCGCCGCTGCCCGCACGCGCGACGACCGCAGGCAACGTCGTCGGGCGCCCTTCCCAGGGCGAGAGGAAGGTCTTGAAGTTCTGGACGTTCCTACCGAGCGTGCCGTCGAGCAGGACGTGTCCCGATGCGTCGAACTCGGTGAAGTTCGGCAGCCGCCCATAGCCGAGCAGCCAGTTGCCCGCGGGCAGGCTCTGCGTGTTGCCCTGGCTTTCGGCCAGCAGCGTCTTGGTCGGATTGACGAACTGCTTGACCAGGCTGACCGTGTGGCCCGACGTGTCGGCCCGCAGCAGCAGCCCCCGCGATTGCTTCTCCTTCGGAGGGTCCGAGCCGTTGTCGAAGAGCGAGATCAGCCCGCCGGGCTGGAACTCGGCGTCGTGCTGCCAGTAGAAGCGCGTCCCGGGTCCCTGGCGGAAGCTGCTGTGCGCACCGCCCAGTCGCCAGACGATGCGCCCCGTGGCGATGTCGAGGTCGTACACGGTCCAGGTGTTGCGCACGGAGACCATCACGTCGTTGGAGGGGCCGGGGTCGACCGAGTTGAGGTGGGCGTAGTCCCACGGATAGTTCTGCGGAACGGGGTTGTTCGAGTCGGCTACCGGGATGTGTCCGAGCGTGTGCCACTCCCACATCACCAGCCCCGTCTTGATGTCGACCTCCTGCACGACCGAATCGCTGAGGATCCCGTGGGCGGGACCGTGCACGCCCGAGAGGTTCGCGCTGATCGGGTCGAACGCGTCGATCCACGCGGTGCCTTGCGGCGTGATGCGTATCTCGTGCAGGTCGGCGTGATAGCCGTTGCCGGCCCTGACCGTCGCGATGCGCCGGTATGAGCTGTCATAGATGACATCCTCGCCCTCGCCGAACCCGGCCTGGATGATCCTGCCCTGCCACCACGTGAGCACGGGTTTGCCCTGGTACTGCTCGACTTGGAGATTGGTCGACGATTCGCCCGCGCCCAGCGGCTTGAACCAGACGAGGCTGCCGTTCTGTTCGGCGATCATCGGCCCTGGCGTGCCCTGGCCCTGGTAGGGCGCGAGGAACAGGTCGCCGGGCGTAGTGCCGGGCTTTGCGGCTGTCGTGATGCGCACGGTCGACGGGGTCAGCGTCGGCGCCGAGCTGTAGTGCTGGACCGCGCGTGCGTCGCCCGGGTTCAGCGGGAACCCCTTCTGGCTGACCGCCGCCTGGTGGGCGATCGTGAAGCTCGTGCCGATCGGCGTCGCGCCGGCCTTGGCGTGGACGATCACCTTCTCGCCCGGGCGAAACGCGTGGCTGGGCAGGAAGCTCGCGCCTGTGCCCGTCGAGTAGGCGCGCAGGACGCCTGTATGGGCGCCGCTGCTGGAGCCGGTCACGCGCACGTCAGAAACCTGCGTGCCGGGGACGCCGAGGAAGCTGATCTGCGTGCCCGGCGAGGCGTCCGGCGTGCCCGGCTGCGGCGACACGGCCACCGAGCCTGCGGCGGCCCTCGCGACGGGGGGGTCCAGCGCGGCGGACGTGGCCGGCGAAGCGCCGCCGCATGCCGCCACGCCGGCGACGGTCGCGAGCGCGGTGACGAGAATGCCGGCGGGACGGAGCATGCCGAGCGGGCTCACCCTCGCCTGATGCGCTTCAGCCGACTCTGGCGCTGTCGCGGGAACTGTCCGTGCGGGCTCGTCAAGGTCGGCGATCCTATCCGGTCGCCAGGCGGCGGGAGCCAGGCGCTGCGCGGGCGCCGGCACGGTGTTCGGGGTCTGCCGCTGCGAACGCGAGGCAGCGCGCTCACGAGCTCGAGGCGAACGGCCGCGTGACGCCGATCACCCTGCCGCCGGTGCCGAGAGCCTGGATCTGAAAGCTCTTGTAGCCCTGCGGCACGGTGATCGCCGTCTCGAACCCGGACTTGGCGTGGCTCGCGACGGCGCTCAGCCGACCGCCTTCGGGTCCCGCGAGGACTCTCCAGGACGCCACCTGCGTCGCGCCGTTCCAGCTCGCGTAGGCGATCGTCTTGCCGTCGGCGCTGCGGGCGGCGCCGGCGGGGGCAGCGAGCGGGAGGCCGACCCACTGCTCGAGCGTCGCTCGGTAGGTCAGGTCGGGCCCCGGGAGTTCCCCTTCGAACAGCAGTTTTCCGGCTCGGTCGAACTCAGAGAAGAACGGTTCCGATCCCCAACCGACGAACACGTTGCCGTTGGACAGCGGCTGCGTGTCGCCCATGTAGTCGGAATGAAAACCGCCGCCGTTGCCATATTGAGCCGCGAGCGTCGCCGTGCGCGTCTGCTGGTCGAGCTTCAGCACGAGCCCCCGAGACGCCCCCGTCGGATTGACGTAGGTCCCCCCGCCGGTCAGCTGGCAGCAGTGATCGTCGTACAGGCTGACCGTCGAGCCGGGCTGCAGCCTCGCGTCGTGCTGCCACTCGAAGGCGGCTCCCGGACCGAGGTCGAAGCTCGACTCGTTGCCGCCGAGCGTCCATTGGATCTTGCCGCTGGCGCTGTCGACGAGGTAGGCGGCCCAGGTGTCGCGCATCGAGACGAGGAAGGTCCCGTGAGCGCCCAGGTCGATCGAGTTGACATGGTAAGCGTCCCACGGGAACCCGTTCGTCGGCAGCGAGGCTCGCGA
The DNA here is from genome assembly GCA_963706615.1 of uncultured Solirubrobacteraceae bacterium. Taxonomy (GTDB): domain Bacteria; phylum Actinomycetota; class Thermoleophilia; order Solirubrobacterales; family Solirubrobacteraceae; genus Palsa-744. The sequence continues at coordinate 1,204,208 of OY970163.1, forward strand.
CTCGCTCAGCGGGATGTGCTGCAGCGCATCCCAGCTGCGCTGCAGCTTGCCGCTGTTGAGGTCGTACTCCTGCACGGCAGAGTCGATCACCGCGCCGTTGTAGGCGCCCCCGTACTTGGACAGGTCCATCGGGATGTTCCTGTTCGCGGTCACCCACGCGTGGTCGCCGTCGATCACGAGCTCGTGCAGGGTGAGCACCCAGCCGTCCTTTGCTTTCAATCGCGCGAGCAGCTGGTAGTGCTGGTCGACCACCACGTATTCGCCGCTTTCGGTCGCTCCGGTGTTCGTGACCACGCCCTGCCACCAGGCGAGCGCCGGCTTGCCGCGATAGGTCTGCAGGCTGAGGTTGGAGGCGACGAGCTTTTCCGGCACCGGCTGGAACCAGACCGGCTGCAGGCCTCGGTCGAGGATCAACGGCCCGCTCTGACCGACGATCGGCGGTTCGTTGAGGTCGTAGAAGTTCGCGGCGAAGATGTAGCCCGGCGCGGGCCGTCCCGCCGGCGCCTGCTTGACGCTGCGGACCTCGGGGGGATGCAGCGACGGGGCGGTGACGAAGCTGAAGGCGCCCTTGGTCGTGTACGCCCCGATCGGAGCGCCGTGGGAGCCTGAGAACGCGGCCGTGAGCACGACGAAGACCGCGAGCACGGCGGCGATTGCCAGCGCAAAGCGCCGTGGCGCAGCTCCCAGCGCAGCGTCGGGCCTGGGCAGCGAGGTGAACGTGATGACCGCTGCCACCGCGGCCAGGCCGGCTCCGATCAGGTAGGCGAGCCGAAAGCCGTCGGTCAGCGCCGGCGCCACCTGTTCGCCCGAGCCGATCAGGTGGGTGGTGCGCTGCGTCGCGAACGTGATCAGCATCGCCAGCCCCAGGCCGCCGCCCACCTGACGCGACGTGTTGACCAGACCTGACGCGAGCCCCGCCTGGCCCTCCCTGGCGCCCTGCGTCGCGGCGATCGTCGAGGGCACGATCGACATCGCGATCCCCGCCGCCGTGAGCACTCCGGGAATCACCACGTAGACGATCGGGCTGCCGCTGGAGCCGATCCTCGTGAACAGCAGCAGGCCGCCGGTCAGCATGATCAGCCCGCCGCCGAGCACCGGGCGCACGCCGAATCGGCTCACGAGCTTTCCCGCGCGCGAGGCTATGAGCATGATCGTCAACGTCATCGGCAGGAAGATCAGCCCGGTGTGCAGCGGCGAGAGCCCCAGCACCTGCTGCAGGTACAGAGAGCCCACGAACCACATCGGAAAGAGCGCCGCGCTGAACAGCAGGACGACGGTGTTGGCGGTTCTCAGCGGCTTGGTCAGCTGCTTGAACGGGATCAGCGGGGCCGAGGCCACGCGCGTCTCGATCACGCCGAAGGTCCCGAGCAGGACCAGACCGAGGACGATCGGACCGAGCGCGGCGAGCGTGCCCCAGCCCTTCAGGCCCGCTTCCACGACGCCGTACACGACCACCATCTGACCGATCGTCAGCGTGAGCGCGCCCGCGAGGTCGAAGGGGGCGGCGTCACGGCCCTTGCGCCGCTCCGCCACGACCGCGTAGGCGACCGCGGCCGCGGCGATCGCGATCGGGGGATTGATCAGCAGGACCCAGCGCCAGCTGAGCACTTCGGTGATGATCCCTCCGAGCAGCACGCCGGCGGCGCCGCCGAGCCCGTTCATCGCTGCCCAGATGCCGATCGCACGGTGCAGCTTCGGACCCGGCGGAAACGACCCGGTGATGATCGCCAGCGAGGTCGCCGCCATGAGCGCCCCGGCGAGACCCTGCACGGCGCGAGCGGCGATCAGCACGCCCTGGTCGGGCGCCGCGCCGCCGGCGAGCGAGGCGAGCGCGAACAGGACGAGCCCGGCGACGAGCGTCCGGCGCTGCCCGAAGTGGTCGGCGACTCGGCCGCCGAGCATCAAGAAGCCCGCGAACGTGATCGCGTACGCGTCGACGACCCATTGCAGGTCGGGCGAGGAGAAGCCCAGGCTCGACTGGATCGAGGGCAGCGCGACGTTGACGATGCTCAGGTCGAGGATGACCATGAACTGAGCCACGCAGCAGACGGTCAGCAGCCACGCCGAACCCGAGCGCTTGTCGCTCTCGACAGGGGGCGTCTGCGGCACGCCAGGACTCGCTGTCGTCTCGACGCTCACGGGCGCCCGCCCAACTGCGAAAGGCAGCGCAGACGGCTGGTAGGGTGGGCGCCCGAGCCCTCGCGCGACGATTGGAGTCCGCCCCATGAGAAGAACGCCACTGACCGCCATGCTAACGGCGCTGGCCGTCCTGGCGAGCACCGTCGCGGTGGCAGGGTGCGGCAGCAGCTCCTCCTCGTCCACGGCCTCGACGAGCACGACGCCGACGTCGAGCACCACGCCGACGAGCACGACGACGACGCCCAAGCACAAGTCCAAACCGGCCTACTAGACAACCGGAGGACTCGTCCGCGGCACCGCGTCGCGGCGCGCTCGCCGAGCATCGCGCTCATCCCGCCTGCCCCGAGCCCGGCAGCGAAGCCGCGTAGCTGATCACGCCGACCGTCTTTGACGTGCCTAGCACGCGCCCGGCCCGGTCGAGCGCCTGCACGGCGACGTAGGCGTGCTGCTGGGGCAGCGTCATGGAGCTCTCGAAGTCGTCGGCGGGGATGCTCGTCTGCGCCTTCAGCGATTCGGGCTGCTCGCCCGCCAGCACCCGCCACGCCGTCACCTCGGTCGCGCCGTTCCAGCTGGCGTGCACGATCGTCTCTTCGCCCGTGTCGTTCAGGCTGGCGAGCACCGCCGGCAGGCTCGACGGGCGACCGCTCCAGGGGAAGCGGAAGGCGCGGTAGAAGGACATGTCCAGCGGCTGATGCGCGTCGAACAGCAGCGAGCCATCGCTGGCGAACTCGCTGATCGCCGGCACTCCGCCGTAGCCGACGAGCGTGCTCCCGCCGGCCAGCGTTTGCGCGTTGCCCTGGCTTGCCGCGAGCAGCGGCGGGTCGCGGTGCGTGTAGACGGCAGCGAGGCTCGCCTTGTGAGCCTTCAGGTCGAGCTTGATCCGGATCGCGCGCGACTGGCTGTGGATCGGCGGATTGGAGCCGTCGTCGAAGAAGCTGACGTCTCCGTTGGCGAGCAGGCGGCCGTCGTGCTGCCAGGCCATCCTCGTGCCCGGGCCCATCTGGAAGGAGCTCTTGTTGCCGCCCAGGCGCCAGAGCACGTTGCCGCTGGTCCCGTCCAGCTGATAGCCCGCCCAGGTGCTGCGCGCCGAGATCAGAAGATTGCCGTCGGCCTCGCGATCGATCGAGTTGAGATGGAAGTAATCCCAGGGCGTCGCCTGCGTCGGCGCTTCGACTTCTGACTCCGAAGCGCCGACGTGATCGAGGCTGTGCCATTCCCAGCGCACGAGGCCCGTCTTCATGTCGATCTGCTGGATCGCCGTGTCCAGGATCGACCCATCCGCCACCCCCTTCACCGGCGTGAGGTCGCAGCGGACCGGGTTGTACGCCGTGATCAAGGCGACCCCATGCGCGGCGATCTGGAAGTCGTGCAGGTCGGCCTTCAGGCCATTGGCGCCGGGGAGCCTGGCGAGGACCCGGTAGTGGGAGTCCATCACGATGTCTTCGCCCTGACCGAAGCCGGCCGAGAGCACGCGCCCCTTCCACCACGTCAGCACGCGGCGGCCTTCGTAGGTCTGCTCGCTCAGGTTCTCCGCCGTCTCGCCGCCCGACAGCTTGTCGAACCAGACCAGCCGGCCGGCCGGCGTGTAGATCAACGGCCCGTATTGGCCTGGACCCGGCCCGTTGGTCGTGAGGATGTCGCCGGCCGCGGGATCACGATCGGGAGCGGTGACCGTCATGACCGGGGCCTGGACGCCGGGCATCGTGTAGAAGCTCCGATAGTCGGCGGGCGCCGCCTGTGGGTTGCCGAACGACGGCGTGCTCGCTGTCGAATACGGAGTGTCGACGCCAAACCGAAATGCGACCGGCTTGGCGCCGGTGCCGACGCCGATCACCGCACGCACCGAGACGCTCTCGCCGGCCGCGAACGGGGCGTCGGGCGCGAAGCTCGCCCCATCGCCCTGCGCGTAGCCGCGCATGCTCCCGGCGTGCCGGCCGCTGTGCGATCCCACGACGGTGACCTCGCGGATCGCCGCGGCCGGCGGGCCCAGAAAGCTGATCTGCGTGTTCGGATTGGCCGTGTTCGTGTCCGGCGCCGGCGAGACGTCCACGCCGGCGCCCGCCAGTGCGGCGCTGTGCGCGAGCGTGGCCGGCAGGCACGAAGGCGCCACGCGGATGCGCGCGCTGGAGCTTCCCGACGACAGCTTCAGGCTCGGCGACCCCAGCACGATCGCCAGCACGCCCCAGACGAGCACGACGGCCCCCAGGATGATGAGTACGTTGCGGCGCATGTGCGATTCGACAGCTCGAGCGCGGGCGGGTCGCGCCCGCGGGTGTCGAGGCGGGAAGGGTGCCACATCCGCCGCAGGCCAACGTAAGAGTTTGCTTCGGCCCCGCCCGGCCAGCGCAGGGTCGCCACGCGAGCGCGCCGACGCGCCGCACCGGCGCGACCCGCAACCGACACGAGTAGCCTCGGGTGCATCAGACCGCTCGCCCTCACCGTCGTTTCACTGATCGCGCTGGCGACGGCGCCGACCGCGGCGCTCGGCGCTTCCGCCGACGTGGCCACGACCGAAACCTACGTGCGCGCGAACTATGCCCTGGTGAGCGCCGGGCGGGCCAAGCTCGCGAGCGCCGAAAGCGCGCTGCAAGGACTGCTGGCGCGCATGCGGCGCGAATGCCCGATGGTCGTCGCCGGATCGCCACAGAACGAAGCGTCGGAAAAGCTCACCTGGGAGGTCGCTGCGACGATGCGGCTCGTCGCATTCCATCGCGTGGCCGGGCCGATCGGCGCCTTCGCGCGCACCGCGCGTAAGCTGCATTGGAGCAACGCGACGCTCACGAGCGGCGTCCACGAATACGCGCGCCGGCTGAACGCCGAGGCGACCGCCACGCCGCCTGACCTGTGCGCCGATCTGCGCACGTGGAAGGCCAGCGGCTACACGAAGCTGCCCGCCGACACGATTCCTTTCGATAACGCCTACTACCCGGTCCAGGCGATCGGCATGTTGCCCAGGCAAATGCTCGCCCCCTTCCTGTCGTCCGCTCAGAACGGAGTCCTTCAGCGGACCAATCAGCTCGAAGGCCAGCTTTACGACTTCGAAGCAAACGCCGTGGAAACGTGGGGAAGCATCATGGACGCCGTCGCGCTGAACCCGTAGCGGGCCCTTCAGCGCGGCCGGCGACCGCGACCGAGCGCACATGCGGCGACAGCTCCTCCGAGGAGAGCACATCCGGCGAGAGAGCGTCCGACGAGCGATCCGACGAGCGCGCGTCCGGCGAGATCGCGCCGACGCCCGCAAGGGCCCGCGGTCGGCCGTCCGGGGCGCGCGCGAGGAGGCGGGCAAGCAGCTGCGCGAGGAGCGCTCCGACCAGCGCCAGCGCGAACGCCGCCGCGACACCCAGCGGGATGACGAGCACGGCGACGAGAAAGCAGAACGCCGCAAAGCCGAAAGCGCCGCGCAGGAAGCCGCGCAGGAAGGTGTCTGCCTGCGCCGGCCCCTCGAGCACCAGCACGAACGCCGCGAGCACCGTGTTTGAGACGGGAAACGGCGTGAGCACACCCGTCAGGGTCGGCCCGAGGCCTGCGGCGGCGCCAGTCAGCCCCAGCACCAGAAGCGCCGTCGCGATCGCGCGCGCCGGCAGGTCCCAGGCGGGCAGCGCGGCGATCGGCATGTCCTGTTCGGGCGGGTCGGGCGGCAGCAGCCGCGGCGCGAGCGCAAAGGCGCCGGCGGCGAGCGCGAAGGCGCCTACTGCGGGGATCGCGGTCTGCCCGAACGCGAGCGCGACCGCGAGGAAGGCGATCCAGCCGGCGAGCACCGCGATCGGCCAGCCGGCGTGGCGCGCGGCGCGCGCGAAGACGACGACGAAGCACGCCAGCGCCACCAGCCCGAGCAGCGACGCGGCGGCGGCGCGCGCGGCGAAGTGCGCGCCGTGCTCGAGCTCGGTGATCAGCAGGATCGGTCCGGCGACCAGCGGCATCGCGACGAGCAGACCAGAGACCTGATGACCCCAGCGCCTGCCCGCCAGCGAGGACCCGACGACGAGCGCAGGCGCGAGCGCGAGCTTGACGAGCAGCAGCGGCACGCGCCAATCCTCGCAGCCGGCCGCTCAGCCGTGCGAGCGCTCGCCGCCGATCGTCACACCGGTGCGCTCGCCGCGGCGGTCGCGCGCACGAACTCGCGGATCTCCCGCGCGAACGCCTGCGGCTGGTCACGCATGATCAGCGTGTAGCTGTCGGCGATCTCCACCAGCCGCGCATCGGGCAGCAGCTCGGCGAAGCGGCGGCCGTGCTCGGGGCGCTGCACTTTGTCCTCCGGCGTCCACACGACGAGCGCCGGGCGCTCGAAGGCGCGCAGGCGCTCGCAGACTTCGACCATCTGCCTGCGGCGCCCGCCGGTGACGTACTTGCGCAGGTCGCGCCGTACCGCGCGCTGTCGCTGAAGCGGTTGCAACCAGTGGTCGAGCAGCTCGTCGGGCAGCCGATGCTTGGCCATCCAGCCGAAGGCGATCGGCAGGCGGCGCAGAGCGCGTATGCGCATCGCCTGCATCGTCACGAAGATCCCGCCGGGGACGAACGCCGTCAGGCGCACGTTCTTGCCGGGCAGCCCCGGCGGGTAGTTCTCGAAGGCCTCACACGAAGAGACGACCAGGCGCGCCACGCGCGCGGGGTTCTCGCCGGCGAGCACGAGCGCCGCGGCGTGGTCGTTCTGCACGAGCGTCACGTCGTCCAGCTCCAAACGAGCCAGCAGCTCGGCGACCATCCGTCCGAAGGCCGCCAGCGAGAGGTCGGCGGCGGGGCGCATCGCTTTGCGATGAGCTCCCAGCGGGAGCGTCGGCACGACGCAGCGATGGTCGCGGCGCAGGTCCTCGACGACCGGGTCCCACACCGAGCCGTCCATCACCAGGCCGCCCAACAGCACGAGCACCGGCCCGTCGCCGCCGCTGTCCTCGTACTCGATCGTGCCCGCCGTCAGCTCCAGCTCAGCCATGAAAACCTCCAAGAAAATAGGACTAGATAGATCGCTCTAGTCACACGTAAAGTATCATCTTCCCCATGGCCACGGCAACGAAGGACCGAATCGTCCAGCACAGCGCAGAGCTGTTCCGGCGCCAGGGCTTCGCGGGCACCGGCGTCAAGCAGATCGTCGCCGAGGCGAGCGCGCCGTTCGGCTCGCTCTACCACTTCTTCCCCGGCGGCAAGGAGCAGCTCGGCGAGGAGGTGATCCGTTGGTCGGGCGCCATCTACGGCCAGCTGCTCGACGCCTTCTTCGTGCCCGGCGCGGACCCCGTGGCGGCGACGCGCAACTTCTTCGCCGCCGCCGCCGTGACGCTGCGCGAAAGCGACTACGCCGACGCCTGCCCGATCGCGACCGTCGCGCTGGAGGTCTCGAGCACGAACGAGCCGATGCGCCAGGCATGCGCAGACGTGTTCAACGGCTGGGTCGACGGCGCCACGCAGCGCCTGAGCGAATGCGGTCTGTCGCGCAAGCGTTCGCGCGCGCTCGCATTCGAGATAATCGCGTCGCTGGAGGGCGCCTTCGTGCTCGCACGCGCGCTGCGCAGCACCGAGCCCGTCGAAGCTGCCGGCGCCGCCACCACCGCGTCGGTGCGCGCGGCGATCGCAAAGCAGGCAAAGCGCCGCGCCGCGCGATAATCGCGCGATGGACGAGACCGAAGCCGACGCGCCCAACAGCGAAGACATCGAGGTTTGGTGGTCGGGCGGCGAGCGCGTCTCGCTCGCGCTGGGCGACGCACAGCGGAGGATCTTCGTACGGCGTCTCGGCGCCGGCGCGCAGATGACGCTGCTGCACGGCTTTCCGAGCTCGTCGCACGACTGGGCCAAGGTCGCGCCGGCGCTCGCCGAGCGCCACTCGCTGCTGATGGCAGATTTCCTCGGCTTCGGCGCCTCGGACAAGCCGCGCGCGCACGCCTACTCGCTGCACGAGCAGGCCGATCTCGTCGAGGCGCTGTGGCGCCACGATGGCGTCGGCGAGACCGTGCTCGTGGTGCACGACTACGCGGTGTCCGTCGCACAGGAGCTGCTCGCGCGCAAAGCCGAAGGCAAGCTCGCGGTGGACGTGCGCTCGGTGCACCTGCTCAACGGCGGCGTGTATCCGGACGTGCACCGGCGCCAGCCGACGCAGACGGCGCTGCTCGATCCCGAGCACGGGCCCCGGATCGGCGAATTGATGAACGACGAGCTGTTCGTCACAGGCATCGCGCCGACGTTCGCCGAGGACTACGACGCCTCGCGCGACAGCGCGCAGATGTGGCGCGCGATGAAGCGCGACGACGGCCAGCGGATCGGACACCTGCTGATCCGCTACATGACCGACCGCGAAGCGCACGAACGGCGCCGGGTCTGCGCGCTGGAGCAGACCGACGTGCCGCTGAGCTTCGTCTGGGGCATGCTCGACCCCGTCTCCGGCGCGCACATGGCTCAGCGCATCGCCGAGCGGCTGCCCGCCGCGCCGCTGCTGGAGCTGGCCGAGGTCGCGCACTGGCCGCAGCTGGAAGCGCCGAGCCGTGTGACCAGTGCGCTGACCGACCTTCGATCGCTCGGCGCCTGACTCAGCGCCGCCCCGACGCCCCGTCGACGAACCGCGCCAGGCGCGAGGAGCGCCCGCTGCGCCGCTCGCTGCGATCGGCCTGGCGATACAGCGAGTAGACGCCGCGAATCGCCGCCCAGCGCAGCGGCTCGAGCTCCCATCTGCGGGCGCGGCGCCCGACCCAGGCAAGCTCTGTGAGCGCCGTGCGCTCGCCGACCGATCGAGGATCGGCCAGCAGGTCGCGCAGGGTGCGCCCGGCGAGGTTCGCCGCAGCGACCCCCTCGCCAACGTATCCGCCCGCCCACGCCTGACCGGCGCCTGCATCGGCGCCGATCGACACGCACCAGTCGCGCGCCACGCCGAGCACGCCCGACCAGGCGTGGTCGATCTCCACGCCCGCGAGCGCCGGGAACATGCTCTGCAGCTTGCCGCGCAGGCTGTCGATCGTCGCAGCGGCGATCGCGCCGTCGCCATCGGTGCGCGAGCCGAAGCGATACGGCACGCCGCGACCCCCGATCGCGATGCGCCCGTCGGCGGTGCGCTGCAGGTACACGAACACATGCGCGCCGTCGTCGAGCACCTCCGCCCCGCGCCAACCGATCTCATCCCAGGCGCTCGCCGCCAGGCGCTCGGTGACGATCATCGAGCTGTTCATCGGCACGAGCGCTCGGCGCATGCCGCGCAGCGATGCCGTGTATCCCTCCGTCGCGCGCACGACCCAAGCGGCGCGCACGTCCCCGACGTCCGTGCGGCATAGTCCCGCGGCGATCTCGCGCACGGGTGTCTGCTCGTAGATCGTCACGCCCAGACGCTCGACCGCCTCGGCGAGCCCGACCACCAGCTTGGCCGGATGCACACGCGCGGCATGCGGTGAGAACGTAGCCAGCCGCGCTCCGGCGATGCGCACGCGCTCGGCGAGAGCGTCGCCGTCCAACTCGCTCAGATCCGCGTCACCGAAGCCGAGCGCGCGCATCTCGTGCACATGCGCGCGCAAGCGCAGCGCCTGCGCATCGTCGAGCGCGACCTCCAGATGGCCGCCCTTGACGAAGTCGGCGTCGATCTGCTGCTCGGCGAGCACGCGCGCGACCTCGTCGACCGTCTCGTGCATCGCGCGGGTCAGGGCAGCGTAGGCGGCGTGGTCGCCGCCCCGGTCGTATGCACGCGGCGGCCCGGAGAACGAGCCCGTGACCCAGCCGCCGTTTCGCCCCGAGGCGCCAAAGCCGCAGCGCTGCGCCTCGAGGATCGCGATGCGTAGCGATGGCTTCGCGCGCTTGAGGTAGTAGGCGGTCCACAGGCCCGTGTAGCCGGCGCCGACGATCGCCACGTCCAGCTGCAGCGGCTCGCTCAGCGGCTCGCGCAGCGGCGGCGGCCCTCCGAGCGAACGCCACCAGAAGCCGAGCTCGCCCGTGCGCATCCTCGGGAGGTTAGCCTCGTGCGTCGGCTGCTCGAGGCGGTGCGAGCTCGCCCAGGCGGCGCTGCAGCAGGCTGCGCTCGGCGTCCGTGTGCACGAGCGCCAGCGCGCGCTCGTAGGCCGCGCGAGCTTCGTCGGTGCGCCCGAGCCGGCGCAGCAGCTCCGCTCGCGTGGCATGCAGGTAGTGGTAGGCGTCGAGGTCGAGGTCCTCAGCGAGCGCGAGCGCCGCCGCCACGTCACCGGACTCGGCGAGCGCGACGGCTCGGTTGAGCTCGACCACCGGCGAGCCCGTGAGCGCCGCCAGCCTGCCGTACAGCGCGGCGATTGCCGGCCAGTCGCTCGGCTCCTGGGCGTGCAGCTCTGCGATCGCGCCCTGCAGCGCATACGGCCCGCGCGCGTCGAGCGCCTGCGCGCGTTGCAGCGACACGCGTCCAAGCTCGATCTGCTCGCGGTCCCACAGCGAACGATCCTGGTCGGCGAGCAGCACCACGGCGCCGTCGGCGAAGCGCGCCTCGCGGCGGGCGTCGTGCAGCAGCATCAGCGCGAGCAGCGCGTGCGCCTCGGCCTCGTCGGGCATCAGCTCGCACAGCGCGCGGCCCAGCCGGATCGCCTCGGCCGCCAGCTCGTTGCGCCCTGCGTAGCCCTCGTTGAAGATCAGGTAGACGACCGCGAGGACCGCGACCAGGCGCTCGGGGAGCAGATGGTCGGGCGGCACGCGAAAGGGGATCCCGGCGGCCTTGATCTTGTGCTTGGCGCGCACCAGACGCTTGGCGAGCGTGGCCTCCGAGACGAGGAAGGCGCGCGCGATCTCCTCCGTGCGCAGCCCGCCGAGCGTGCGCAGCGTGAGCGCGACCTGCGCCTCGGTCGCGAGCGCCGGGTGACAGCACGTGAACAGCAGCTCCAGGCGCTCGTCTGAGAAGGAGCTTTGCTCCATCGGGTCGTCCACGGTCTCGGGCACCTCCAGCAGGCGGGTCTTCGCCGCGAGCGTGCGATCGCGGCGAATCCGATCGATTGCCCGGTTGCGTGCGGTCGTGATCAGCCACGCTCCGGGGACCGCCGGCACGCCCTCGCGCGGCCAGCGCTCGGCGGCGGTCGCGAAGGCCTCCTGGGCGGCTTCCTCGGCGAGGTCGAAGTCGCCGAGGAAGCCGATCAGCGTCGCCAGGACGCGACCCCACTCGTCTTGGAAGACCCGCTCGAGGATCGTCAGCGCTCCACCACCGGGCGGACCTCGATCGCACCGCCCATGCGTGCGGCGGGTATCCGCGCGGCGAGCTCGATCGCGGCGTCGAGGTCGTCCGCCTCGAGCAGGTAGTAGCCGCCGATGACCTCCTTGGTCTCGGCGAACGGGCCGTCCGTCGTCAGCGTGCTGCCATCCTGCACGCGCACCGTCGTCGCCGTCTCGGGGCCCTGCAGCTGATGGCCGCCCACGATCCCCGGCGCCTGTCCGATCGCCATGTACTCGTCTGTGATCGCCTTCTGCTCATCCGTCGACAGCGCTTCGTAGTCAGACGCCGTTTGGGCGGTGTAGATCTGCAGCAGGTAGGTCATCGCTTGCGCTCCTTGATCTTGGATTTTTGCCTCTGTCGCTCTTACGACGAATGGGATCTGGAGAAATGGACACGCCTTCAAGAGCACCAGAGCGCCCGAGCGATCTCGACGTGATCGTGCCCGCGCAATCCTGCAAGCGCCTCGCGCAGTCAAGCGCCGCCCCGACCCGTCCCGAATGATCCGCGCCGACCGCGAAGCCGCCGTCGGCGCCGCGTGAAGCGCGACGCGCTCAGTGACAGCCCAGCTGCGCCAGGCTCTTGGTCACCTCTGACTTGAGCTCGGCAGCGATGTCGGTGACTTCGGAGGCCGCGGGGGGCGTCACGACCGGCTGGCGTCCGTAGTCATAGAGGTCCGTGCTGATCGACTCATGTACCCGACCTTCAGACGAGCACAGCGAGAAAGCCAGCGACACGCGCGCGATGCGCCCACCGCCGATCCAGACGTCCATCGGCAGCGTCTTGGCGCCTGTGACGCGTTCGAGCATCTGCCCCACCCGCTGCGCTGCGACGCGCTGACCGGCCGGCGCCGCCAGGGCGAAGCGGGCGAGATCTATCAGCGCGTGATAGTGCGTCGATGCCACGCCGCGCACTTCCTCGCTGCCGACCCGCGTCACCGTGCCCGCTGATTGGAGGTAGCTCAGCACTTCCGTCGGGTTCGACGAGCTCGGGCCGATGGAGGCGCTCCCATACGGCTGGCTGAACGTGCTCAAGTCGGCGCGCACCCAAGGCTTGCCCTTCGTCGTGCGCGTGTTGGCACCACTGGGAACGCTCACATACAGGAAGGGCTTCTCGATCACCTCGTTGATCGTCTTGCCGTCGAATTGCAGGCTGGCCGCGCCTTCTGAGCCGCGGTCGTTGATCGAGCCCGTACCTTCGACCGCGATGCTCTTGCCGCCGACTTCCGTCGTCGTCTCGATCGCAAACTTGTACCCGGGAACCCGATCGGTGGCGTAGGCCGCGCGCGTCACCGCGGCTAGGTAGGAAGCGCTCGCGTCGCTCGAGCTCGAGCCGCCCCCACCACCACCGCCGCCGCAGCCACCGGCGGCGAGACCGGCCAGCCCGGCAGCCGCCGCGAGCGCGATGCGTGCAGTCAGCCGTCCGTTCGACATGCTGGACTCGCTACCCCACCCGAGCGAGATCTATGCGCGCTCGGACGAAAGGGGCGCGGTCCGCTGGGGCGCGCCGGGCGAGCGCAGCGCGTCGATGCCGAGCTCCAGCATGCGCCGCCACGCGCCCGGCTCCAGCTGCCCCGCCGCTCGCGTGGCGGCGAACAGCAGCCGCAAGTCGAGCGTCGTGGCGTCGGCACGCAACTCCCCCTCCTCACGCGCCGCGGCGAGCAGGCGCTCCAGCGAGACGACCGTCGCCTGCAGCGCCTCGGTCACGGCCGGGTGCTCGGACACGGTCGCCATCGCCTCCCCGAGCACGTCGTCACCGGCCTGGCGCTCGGCGAGCATCCACAGCAGCCCGGTGAGCGCCGACCACGGGCCATCGTCGCTTGCCAGCGCCGCCTCGGCGCCGAGCTCTGACTCGTGCAGGCGCTCGACGACGAGCGCCGCCAGCAGGTCGCGCTTGGAGGGGAACTGGCGATAGACGCTGCCCACCCCCGCGCCGGCCGCGGTGGCGACCGCCGGCATCGGCGCGTCGAGTCCCTCGCGCGCGAACACCTCCCCCGCCGCGCGCAGCAGCCGCGCTCGCTTCTCAGAGGCGTCGAGAGCTGACCAGCAGCTCTCGGCTCCTGCCACCCCCACCAAGACCGGAATGCTCATTCCACTACTGTAGTGCGCTACGTCGGAGCAGCGCAACCCCCGCCGTCGTCGACAGATGCCCTCGATGATCCCCGACCCCCTCTCGCGATGAACTCGAGCAGCCCCAACGGCGCCGCCGCACCCGCTTCCGAGCGCACGCATCCGACGTTGATCCTCGCCGTGCTCTCACTCGCCGGCGTGGCCTACGCGATGCTCAGCTCGTCGGTCGTGCCCGCGCTGCCGACGATGCAGCACGACCTTCATGCGACCGAGAGCGGGATCACCTGGCTGCTGACCGCCTACCTGCTGTCGGCCTCGGTCGGCACGGCGATCCTCGGCCGTCTCGGCGACATGTACGGCAAGGAGCGCCTGCTGCTGGTGACGCTCGTGATCCTCGCCTTCGGCACGCTGCTCGCCGCCGTGTCCAGCTCGCTCGGGGTGATCATCGTCGCGCGCTTCATCCAGGGCGCAGCCGGCGGCATCTTCCCGCTCGCCTTCGGAATCGTGCGCGATGAGTTTCCGCGCGAGAAGGTCGCTGGCAGCATCGGCCTGCTCTCGTCGATCCTCGGCGTGGGCGCAGGCATCGGGATCGTCTCCGCGGGCTTGATCGTCGAGCACCTCGACTACCACTGGCTGTTCTGGTTCCCCCTCGTCGCGACGATCCTCGCCGCGATCGCCACGTGGAGGTTCATCCCCGAGTCGCCCGTGCGCGTCCCCGGGCGGATCAACTGGCTCGCGGCCGCGCTGATGACGATCGGCATCTCCGCCGTGCTGCTGGCGATCTCCGAGACGACGACGTGGGGCTGGGGGTCGCTCAAGACGCTCGGGCTGATCGCCCTCGGCCTCGCGTTCGGCGCCGGGTGGATCGCCGTCGAGATGCGCAGCCGCAACCCGCTGATCGACATGGCGATGATGCGCATCCGCGGCGTGTGGACGACGAACCTCGCGGCGTTCCTGCTCGGCGCCGGGATGTACGCGTCGTTCATCATCTTCCCGCAGTTCGCGCAGCTGCCGAGGAGCACCGGCTTCGGCTTCGGCGCGTCAGTTGTCGTCTCCGGCCTATACCTGCTCCCGTCCACGATCGGAATGACGATCCTCGGCGTGTACGCTGGGCGGATCTCCGCCCGTTTCGGTTCGCGCGCGGCGCTGCTCTCGGGCACGGCCTTCACCACCGCCTCGTTCGCCCTGCTCGCGATCGACCACAGCCAGCCGATCGAGTTCCTGATCGCGGCCGGGTTGCTCGGCGTCGGCATCGGCCTGGCGTTCGCCGCTCTCGGCAACCTGATCATCCAGGCCGTCTCCAGCCACCAGACGGGTGTGGCGACCGGCATGAACACGGTCATGCGCACGCTCGGGGGCGCGCTCGGCGGTCAGCTTTCGGCGACGTTCATCGCCGCGCACACCGTGCGCGGCCAGCCGGCCGTCACCGGCTTCACGGAGTCGTTCGTGATGGCCACCGGCTTTCTCGTCGTGTGCTTCGTCGCGGGCCTGCTCGTGCCGAAGGCCGCGACGGCGCCGGCGCCGGCCGAGGAGGCCGTCGTCGAGAACGCCCAGCCCGAGATGGCGCGGGTCTAACTCGGCGCCGAGACGGGCGCGGCTGGCGCGGCGGGCACGCTCGGCGACTCGGCGACCCGCTCCTCGGCGCGGCCGCCCGGCATCGCGCGCAGCGCGACGACGAAGGCGACGGCCATCGCCGCAGCCATCCCGTAGACGACCGTCTGCGTGGAGTGAGCGAAGTCGAGCCGGATCTGATGCGTGACAGCGCGAGAAGCGCCCCGACCGCCTCCGCCCGAGCCGCGCGCCGCGCCGGAGATTGCGTGGGCGACCGTGTCCGCCTGGGCCTTGGGCACGCCCACCTTGCCTAGCGTCTTCTCCACGCGCGACACGTTTTCGGTGATCAGGATCGAGCCGAGCACCGCGAGGCCGAGGCTGCCGCCGAAGTTGCGCACGGTCTGCGTCAGGCCGGTGACGGATCCGTAGGTCGCGCGCGCGGTGCGGTTGAGCGCATCTGTGCTGGCGGGCCCGAGGACCATGCCGAGACCCAGGCCGGCGAGCGCGAGGAAGTACCACTGTTCGCCGAAAGACAGGTTGTCCAGTTCCGAGGCCCAGAAGTAGAAGCCGATCGCGGCGATCGCGCAACCGGGGACGACGACCGGGCGAGCGCCCTTGCTGTCGAGGACCGCGCCGCCGCGACGCGCCCCGACGGTGAAGCCGAGGAAGAACACGAGCAGGACCAGGCCAGCTTCCGAAGCGCTTTCGCCGAGCGCGATCTGCGAGTACAGGCTGGCGAAGAAGAACAGCGGCACGAAGCAGATCGACAGCAGGAACAGCACGATGTTGTCGACGGCGAAGCCACGGTCGGCGAACAGCCGCATGGGCACCAGCGGATCGTCGGTGCGCAGCTCGAAGCGCGCGAACACGAGCAGCAGCGCGACCCCGGCGATCAGGCACAGCCAGGTGGCGGGACTGCCCCAGCCCCACACGCTCGCCTGCTGCAACCCGAGCACGGCGATTCCCATGCCGCCACCGACGAGCGCAGCCCCGCGCAGGTCGATGCGCGATCGGCTGCGTTCCTCGCTCGGTTTGGAGATCACGGTCAGCACGATCGCGATGACGGCAATCGGCACGTTCACCCAGAAGATCGCACGCCAGGTCCACTCGGTCAGATAGCCGCCGGCGATCGGCCCGACCGCCGTCAGCGCACCGGAGATCGAGAAGAACACCGCCAGCGCCTTGCCCCGCTCGTTGACCTCGTAGGTCGCCACGACGATCGCCAGGGCCGCGGGAAACAGCACCGCGGCGCTCGCGCCCTGCAGCACGCGGAACACGATCATCCACGTCTCGCCGATCGAGCCCGTCGGCGTCGCGCCGCACAGCGCCGAGAACACGGCGAAGGCGATCACGCCGACCATCACCATGCGGCGCGGGCCGAACACGTCGGCTACCTTCCCGCCGAGCGCGAACAGCGCAGACAGCGACAGCAGGTAGCCGTTGACGATCCACTGCGACCCCGTCGAGGAGAGGTGCAGATCGTGCTGCAGATTCGGGATGGCCAGAGCGACGATCGTCTGGTCGATGAACAGCATCGCGACGGCGAAGATCATCGCCGCGAGCACCAGTTTGTTGCGATCCATGGTTCGCTCCCCCTTGCGCGCGTGGTTGGGAGTGCTCTTCAGTCCCGACTCGCGAAGTCCTGCCGCCGTTGAGCTCCGAAGGGCGCTACAGCCCCACGCGCTCGCCCACCGTCACGGTGCGCTCGTCGGGTAGGCGGAAGTACACGACGGGGTTGGCGGCGTTGCGCGCGAGCGTGAGGAACAGCCGCTTGCGCCATGGGTTCATGCCGCGAGCGCGTGTTGGCACGATCGTGATCTGCGAGAGGAAGTAGGACGCGTCCTCCAGGCCCAGCGAGCGCTCGAGCAGATCTTGGCGAATCGCCAGTTTGAGCATCGCCGGAACGTTCGGCGCGTCCTGAAAGCCAAAGCGCACCGTGAGGCCGGTGATGCCGTCGGCGGCGTGCCCGAGCTCGTCGCACGTCAGGCGATCGGCGTGGTAGACGTGCGGCACGCGCTCGGTTTCGATCGAAACGATGATCACGCGCTCGTGCAGCACGTGGTTGTGTTCGACGTTCGCGCGCAGCGCCAGCGGCGTGGTCTGCGGGTGGGCGTTCAGGTACACGGCCGTGCCGGGCACGCGCGCCAACTCGCGCCGGCGTGCCTGCAGGGAGTCGATGAAGTCCTGCAGCGGCCCCTCCTCCCTGACGCGGTTGGCGCTCACGGTCTCGCTGCCCTTGCGCCAGGTCATCAGCACGATGAACGCCGTGGCGGCGATCGCCAGCGGCAGCCAGCCGCCGTGCACGACCTTCGTCAGGTTGGCCGCGAAGAACGTCAGCTCGACCGACAGGAAGACGACGGCGCCGAGCGCGATCCAGCGGCGCGGCGTGTGCCACAGCAGCCGCGCGACGGCGAGGAACAGGATCGTGTTGAGGATGAACGTGCCCGTGACCGCAACGCCGTACGCGGAAGCGAGCGCGGCAGAGGAGCCGAAGCCGACGACGATCGCCAGCACGATCGCGAACAGCGCGGTGTTGACCGCCGGCGCGTAGACCTGGCCGACCTCGCGACGCGAGGTGTGACGGATCGTCAGGCGCGGCAGGAAGCCGAGTTGGACGGCCTGGTTGGTGACGCTGAAGGCGCCTGAGATCACCGCTTGGGAGGCGATCACCGTGGCGAGCGTCGCGAGCAGCACCATCGGTATCTGCGCCCATGTGGGCATCAGCAGAAAGAACGGGTTGGCGACCGCCGTGGGCGAGCGCAGGATCAGCGAGCCCTGCGCGAGGTACTGCAGCGTCAGCGCGGGGAACACGAGCAGAAACCACGCGCGGCGGATCGGCGCGCGCCCGAAGTGGCCCATGTCGGCGTACAGCGCCTCCGCGCCGGTCACGGCGAGCACGACGGAGCCCAGCGCGATGAACGCGACATGACCATGCGCGAACATGAATTTCGCGCCATAAGTGGGCGACAGCGCACGCAGCACGGCCGGGTGCTGGGCGATCTCCACGATCCCCGTCACGCCGAGCACGCCGAACCACAGCGCCATCACGGGGCCGAACAGGTTGCCGACGAGCTTCGTGCCGTAGCGCTGGATCGCGAAAAGTCCCGTCAGGACCGTTACGGTGATCGGCAGGACCATCGAGTGCAGGCTCGGCACCGCGACCTTGACGCCTTCGACGGCCGACAGCACCGAGATCGCCGGGGTGATCGCACCGTCGCCGTAGAACAGCGATGCGCCGAGGATGCCCAGCGTGACCAGCAGCAGCTTGGCCATCGCGCTGTTCACACGCGCGCGCTGCACGAGCGCCGTAAGCGCCATGATGCCGCCCTCGCCGTCGTTGTCGGCGCGCATGATGAACGTTACGTACTTGACCGATACGACCATCGTGATCGACCAGAAGACGAGCGAGATGACGCCGTAGACGTCGCCCGAGGTGACGTGCACGGCGTGGTGGTCGGCCGTGAAGACCGTCTGCAGCGCGTACAGCGGGCTAGTGCCGATGTCGCCGAAGACCACGCCGAGCGCGCCGAGCGTGAGCGCGGCCATCCCCGTCTTGGCGACGGTGTGGCGCCGCGCCGCCGACTCGGGCGGCGGCTGCTGCTCGGGCGGGCCCTCGGGCTGCTCGGGCGCCGGACCCTCGGGCTTCGCTGGGCCGGCGGTGGGCACCGTCAGACGGTACTGGTCAGGAGGACGCGCAGAGCCGCGGCGCGCTCCTCAGGAGGGGCCCGCCTCATAGCCGAAGGCCGGCTCGACGGCGACGCCCGCGGCGTCGAACAACTCCCTCGCCTCGGCCTCGATGCCCTCGGCCATCAGCTGCAGCTCGTCGACGAGATGCGGGTCTGCGCACAGCCCGAAGCAGAGCAGGCCGGCAAGCGACGTCGCCGAGACGCGCAGCGCGTGGCGTTCGCCGATCTCGGCGATCGAGTGCAGGTGCACGACCGGCGCGCTCAGCACGCTGACCGGCTCGCGCGGGCCACGCACGTTGGACACGCTCAGCGCGAAGCGGCGCGGGTTGTTCTCGATGCGCGAGACGAAGCGCTCGAGCGCCGGCACGCTCGCCAGCTCGCGCAGCAGGCGCTCGCGGTACTGGGCGTCGCGATCGAGCTTTCGCTCCGTCGTCGCCGCGTGTGTCGCGCGCAGGCGGGCGACCGGATCGGGCTCGTTCAGCGGCAGCCCCACCGAGAAGAACGAGTCGTGATTGGCGACGTCGTCGCCCTCGTGGTGCAGGCTCACCGGCACGCGCAGGCGGATCGTTCCGAGGTCGCCGTGGCGCTCGCGAAGCCAGCGCCCGACGGCGCCCGCGACGATCGACAGCACGGCGTCGTTGACGGTCGCGCCGTAGAGCTGCTTGGCGGCTTCGTGCAGCGGCTGCAACGGGACCGCCGCGAAGGCAACCTCGCGGCGCGCGCCGATCGTCCCGTCAAACGGCGAGCCGCACTCCCCGCGCGCGTACTCGCGGTGCAGAAAGCCGGCCAGATGCGCGCGCCGGCGCGCCTCGTCGGCTGCGTACGCGGCGTGCGCCTGCGCACGGGTCATGCTCGCCTCCGCGCCGTCGTCCCACAGCAGCGCGCGCGCGTAACGAACCGACGCCGTACCGTCGGCGAGCGAGTGGTGGATGCGCCAGATCAGCGCGCTGCCGCCGTCGGCCAGCGCGACCGTGTCGATCCGCCACAGCGGGCGCGAGCGGTCCAGGCGCTGCTCGAACAGCCGCGCGATCAGCGCGAGGAGTTCGGCATGGTCCACCGGGCCGTCGACGGGCGCCGCGACGACGTGCTCGGACAGATCGAAGTCCTCGTCTGGCACCCACGCGGGGGCGTGCTCCGTCCCACCGAGCTTGCGCGTCAGCGGCAAAGCGAGCTCGATGCGCTCGCCCACGCGTTCGCGCAGGCGCGCCGCGGCGAACGCATCGCCCTGGCCGGGCGCAAGACGTACGACCTTGCACGTGTGCCCGGCGATCGTGCGGCACTCGAGATCGAGGATCGCACGATCCTCGGGCCCCAGCGGAATCGACTCCTCCATTGCAGGGATAGTCTCGCCTATGCTGCGGCCGCGACAGGCTCGAGTAGACAGGTGGAGGAAATGACAAGCCAGCCGATCAACGGTGCGCTCGCCTCGCGCGAGCGCACCGCCGACGCCGTGCTCGAGTGGATCGAACCTGACATGGACGTGATCGTCGGCCTGGCCAACGGCGAACCCGTTCACACGATCGACGCGATCGAGGCGGCGGCCGACGGCCTGCGCGACTTGCGCCTGCACCAGATGATGCCGCTGCGCGCGCGGCGCTACATCGACGGCGAGCTGCCCGGTCTGCGCCACATCGCCTGGTTTCTCTCGCCGCACAGCCGAGCCGCGTTCCATCGCGGCGACTGCGACCTCGTGCCCAACTCGTTCAGCGACGTGCCGCGCCTGATGCGCCAGACGCTTTCGCCGCGGCTGGTGCTGACCGCCGTCTCGCCGCCCGACCGCCACGGGTACTTCTCGCTCGGCCCGCATGCCGAGTACACGGCGTCGTTCATCGGCGAGGTCCCCTTCTTCGTCGAGGTCAACCCCAGCGTGCCGCGTACGTTCGGCGGCAACCAGCTGCACGTCTCGGACATCGTCGGCTACTGCCAAGCCGACACGCCGCTCGTCGAGGTCGCGCCACCGATCGGCAGCGAGCGCGACCACAGGATCGCCTCGCTCGTCGCCGAGCGGATCCCCGACGGCGCCACGCTGCAGGCGGGGATCGGCGCGGCCCCGGATCTCGTGCTGGGGATGCTCACCGAGCACCGCGAGCTCGGCGTGCACACCGAGCTGCTCGGCGACGGCTTCGTCGACCTCGTCGAGTGCGGCGCGCTGACCGGCACGCGCAAGGCGACCCACCGCAACACGATCGTCACGACCTCGGCGCTCGGCTCAAAGCGCCTGTACGACTTCGTCGACGAGAACCCCGGCGTGGAGTTCCATCCGGTCGACTACACCAACGACCCCGCCGTGATCGCGCGCGAGCCGAACATGACCGCAATCAACGCCACGCTCGAGGTCGACTTCCTCGGCCAGTGTGCGTCGGAGTCGCTCGGCAGCGACTACCTGTCCTCCTCCGGCGGCCAGCCCGACTACGCGCGCGGCGCCGTGATGGCCGAGCACGGCCAGGCGTTCATCGTGCTGCACTCCAGCACCGCCGACGACACCGTCTCGCGGATCGTTCCCCAGCTGCACCCGGGGGCCGCCGTGACGACGTTCAAGAACATCGTCGACAAGGTGGTCACCGAGTACGGCGTCGCCGAGCTGCGCGGCAGCTCGATCGCCGAGCGCACGCGGCGGTTGATCGCGATCGCGCACCCGAGCCACCGCGACGAGCTGACAGCTCGTGCGCGCGAGCTCTGCTACCTCGTGTGAGGCTCGCGCTAGAGCCAGTCGCGGCGGCGAAAGGCCACGTACAGCCCGCCCGACACGAACACGATCAGCGCCGAGGAGAACCAGAATCCCCAATGCGTGGAGAAGCCCGGGTAGGGAACGTTCTGGCCGTAGAAGCCCGTGATCGCCGTCGGCACGGCGATGATCGCCGCCCAGCTCGTCACCTTCTTCATGACCAGGTTCATGCGATTTCCCTGGATCGTGATGTTCGTCTCGAGGATCGTCGTGACGAGGTCGCGCAGCGACTCCGTCCAGTCCGTCGCGCGCATCACGTGGTCATAGACGTCCTGGTAGTAGGGCGCCATTTCCTGATCGAGCACATGCAGGTCGCGGCGCATCAGCGAGTTGACGACCTCGCGCATCGGCAGCACGAGACGACGCAGCAGCACGAGGCTCTTGCGGAACTCATAGGAACGACGCTGGACCTCGCTTTCGCGTGGCGCGTCGTCGAACAGCAGGTCCTCGAGCTGCTCGATCTCCGAGTCAAGCGACTGCACCGTCTCGAAGTGACCGTCGACGATGAAGTCGAGCAGCCCCCACAGCAGGAACGAAACGCCGTGCTTGGCGAGCTCCTTCGTTTCGTCCCAGCGCGCGACGACCGCCTCGATGTCCACGCCCTCGTTCTTGCGCACCGTGACGAGCGCATGGGGAGTTATGAACACGCCGATCTCGCTCGTCTGCAGCTCCCCGCTCGCCGTGTCCAGCGAGAGCGCGTAGACGCTCATGAAGAGGTGTGAGTCATAGCGATCCAGCTTCGGACGCTGATGCTCGTTGACGGCGTCCTCGACGGCCAGCGGGTGCAGCTGCAGCTCTTCGGCGATCGTCGCCAGCTCCTCCCCGGTCGGCTCGCAGTAGTCAAGCCACACGCACGCGTCGGGTTCGGCGATGTGATCGGAGATCTCGCCGACAGGGAAGTCCTCGCGCACGAGCTCGCCGTTGCGGTAGAGCCTCGTGCGCGCCATCGCCCCGCACGATACGGCCGCCGCCGGATCGTCCCGCGGCCTTCGCGCCGAGGCGCCGGCTCGCCGTGCGCACGCCATCACGATTACCTCACGGGTAATCGCCATCAAAGTGGTTACCAGCGAGGTAATCGACAGGGCACCGGCGGTGCGGCAGGCTCGCCCCCATGTCCATTCAACGCATCGCATCCAATCGCTTCATGCCGCTCGCAGTGCTCATGGCGGGGACGTTCATGGTCGTCCTCGACTTCTTCATCGTCAACGTCGCGCTGCCGTCGATCCAAGGGCGCCTGCACGCCTCCGCCGGCTCGACCGAGTGGGTCGTCGCCGGCTACGGCGTCGCACTCGCCGCTTTCCTGATCGCCGCAGGACGTCTCGGCGACGCGTTCGGAAGGCGGCGCATGTTCGTCGCCGGCCTCGCCCTCTTCACGCTCGCCTCCGGCGCCTGCGGCGTCGCGCCGAACCCGACCGTGCTCGTCGTCGCCCGCGTCATGCAGGGTCTCGCGGCAGCGCTGCTCCTCCCCAGCGTGCTGTCGATCATCAGCGTGCTCTATGCCGACGAGGACCGCACGCGCGCGCTCAGCGTGTACGGCCTCGTGATGGGCCTCGCCGCGGTCGGAGGGCAGCTGATCGGCGGCGTGCTCATCCATCTCGACATCGCCGGACTGGGCTGGCGCAGCTGCTTTCTCATCAACCTGCCGATCGGCGCGGTCGCGCTCGCACTCGCGCCGAAGCTCGTGCCCGAGTCGCGCGCCGGCGTGCGCGAGGCGCTCGACCCGCTCGGCACCTTCCTGCTCAGCGACGCCCTGCTCGCGCTCGTGATACCGCTCGTCGAGGGTCGCCAGCACGGCTGGCCGCTGTGGAGCCTGTGCTCGCTCGCGGCAGCGCCGCTGCTGTTCGGCGCGCTCGTCGTGCAGCAGCGTGCGCGTCTGGCGCGTGGTCAAGCGGCGCTGATAGCCCCCTCGCTGCTGCGCGAGCGCGCGTTCTCGGCGGGGCTCGGCCTGCAACTGGCGTTCTGGGCCGGACAGGCGTCGTTCTTTCTCGTGCTCGCGCTCTACCTGCAGGAGGGGCGGCGGATGAGCGCGCTCGGCGCGGGCGCGGTGTTCACGATCCTCGCTGTCGCGTACCTCGCCACCTCGATCCTCGCGCCGGCGCTGACCGCCCGGCACGGCAGGCGTCTGATCGCCGCCGGCGGCGTGACGCTCGCCGCCGGGCACCTGGCGCTGCTGCTCGCCGTGTCGTCAATCGGCGTCGGCGGCTCGGTATGGGCGCTCGCGCCAGGCCTGCTGCTCGCCGGCGCCGGCATGGGCCTGTGCGTGACACCGCTCACCGCCATTTCCATGGCGCCGCTCGCGGCCGAGAGCGCCGGTTCGGGCTCGGGTGCGCTGTCGACCGTGCAGCAGGTCGGCAACGCGCTCGGCGTGGCGATCACCGGCGTTATCTTCTTCGGCGCGCAGGCCGCCGGGTTCGCGCACGCGTTCGAGCTCAGCGTCGCCGAGCTTGCCGGGCTGCTGTTCGCCGTCGCCCTGCTCTCGCGCCTGCTCCCGGGGGCGCAACGCCGCGCGGTCGCTCGAGCCGACGTCGCGCTCGCCGATGCCTGACGGCAACGTGCTCGTGGACGCCAGGGCGATTACCTCACAGGTAGTCGCCCTGCCGCGCGCCCGGCGCTACGCTCGCGACATGGCAGTCGCGACCCCCGCCCCGCGCTTCGGCGAGCTGCTGCGCGACTGGCGCAAGCGGCGCAGCGTCAGCCAGCTCGAGCTGTCGCTCGACACGGACATCTCCGCGCGCCATCTGAGCTTCGTCGAGACCGGGCGCTCCAAGCCCAGCCGCGACGTCGTCGTGCGCTTGGCCGAGACGCTCGACGTGCCGCTGCGCGAGCGAAACGCGCTGCTGTTGGCGGCTGGATATGCGCCGCTGTACGGCGAGCGGCCGCTCGCGTCCGAGGAGATGGCGCCCGTGCGCTCGGCGCTCGACCGCTTCCTGCGCGCCCACGAGCCCTACCCGGCGCTCGTCATCGACCGCCGCCACGACCTGATCGCGGCCAACGACGCGCTCGGCGCGCTCACCGACGGCTGCGCGCCCGAGCTGCTCGCGCCGCCGGCCAACGCAATCCGCATCGCGCTGCACCCGCAGGGCATGGCGCCGCGCACGGTCAACCTCGCCGAGTGGAGCGCGCACCTGCTCGCGCGGCTGCGCCGCGAGGCCGCGATCACCGGCGACCCCGCGCTCGAGCAGCTGCGCGAGGAGGTCTGCGCCTACCCCGGCGTCGTCGGCGACGCGCTCGTCGGCGAGCGCGGCGCCGAGATCGTCGTTCCGCTGCGCTTGACCGAGGGCGAGCGCGAGCTCGCATTCATCTCCACGCTCTCGACGTTCGGCACCGCCGTCGACATCACGCTCTCCGAGCTCTCGATCGAGGCCTTCTACCCGGCCAACGCCGAGACGGCCATGCGCCTGATGCGCGACGTCGGCGGCTGAGCGCGACCCGTCGGCCGTCCCTATGCGCCCGCGCGCAGCCCGTCGAGCATGCGCTCGAGCGTCGCCGCGACCGCATCGGTGGCGGCGGGGTCGCGCACGACGAGCAGCGCGGCCTCGTCGAGCGCGCCCATCAGCAGATGGGCGAGCAGCTCGGGCGCCAGCCGATCGATCTCGCCGGCCTCGATCGCGGCACCGACCACCGCTTCGATCAGCCCCAGCCCGTTGCGCTCGGCCACCTCGCGCCAGCGCTCCCAGCCGAGCACGGCAGGACCGTCGATCAGCACGATCCTCTGCACCTCCGGCGTCCGGCAGGCCTCGAGGAAGGCGCGGATACCCGCGCGCATCGCGGCGAACGGGCTCGTGACCTCGCCGAGCGTTCCCGCCACGCGCTGGGTCAGCTCCTGCTCGACCTGCTCGTACACGGCGAGGAACAGATCCTCCTTGCCGGAGAACTGGTGGTAGAGCGCGCCGCGCGTAACGCCGGCGCGGCGGACGATCTCCTCGGTGCCCACGGACGCGTAGCCCCTGTTCGCGAACAGCTTGCGCGCAGCGCGGATCAGCTTGGCGCGCGTAGATGCGGAGCGCGAGGCTTGGCGATTGACATTCATGCAGTATGTATGTTAGTTTCGTACAGCCTGTATGCAACTACGACGATAGAGGAGGCTGCGGACGATGGACACAAGCGTCGCGCTCGAACAGGGAACGATCAGTTACCGCGACGTCGGCGAGGGCGATCCGCTGGTGTTCGTGCACGGACTGCTCGTCGACGGGCGCCTGTGGCGCGACGTCACGCCGGCGCTCGTCGAGGAGTACCGCTGCATCGTCCCCGACTGGCCGCTGGGTGCGCACCGCGTCGCCCTGGGCGCAGGCGCCGACCGCTCTCCGCGAGGCATCGCCAACCTGATCGCCGATTTCCTCGATGCGCTGCAGCTGAGCGACGTGACGATCGTCGCCAACGACACCGGCGGCGCGATCTCGCAGATCCTCGCGAGCGAGCGCCCGCAGCGACTGCGCGGGCTCGTGCTGACCAACTGCGACTGCCTGGAGAACTTCCTGCCGCCGGTCCTGCGGCCGCTGCAGTGGCTCGCCCACGTGCCCGGGGCCTACTGGCTGCTCGCCAACGCTGCGCGCTCCGCGCGTGTTCGCCGCTCGCCGCTCGGCTTCGGCATGCTCAGCCACACTCCGCTGCCCGACGAGCTCACCGCCGACTGGCTCGCGCCGCTGCGCCAGCGCGACGTGCGCGCGGACGTGCTCGCGACGCTCAAGGCGATCGACCGGCGCGACACGCTCGACGCCGCGCAGCGCCTGGCCGAGCACCCGCTGCCGACGCTGCTCGCCTGGGCGCCCGACGACCTGATGTTCTCGCTGCGCTTCGCCGAGCGCCTGGCCGCGATGATCCCGGGGGCGCGCCTGGAGCAGATCGCCGACAGCCGCGCGTTCGTGCCCCAGGACCAGCCACAGCGGCTGGCCGAGCTGATCGCCGCGTTCGTCGCCGAGCAGGCCTCGCTTGCGACCTCCATCTGAAGATAGGCGGCCGCTCGCGACCCCGCATGCCGGTCTGGGTCGGTTTGTTGCGGGGAGAACCAACGTTGACAAGTTCTTGTATGTATGGTTGAGTCGGGTCAACCGGCCGGCAAGGAAGCCAGCCAGTGTCCGATCACGGATTGAGAGGTGGACGATGAGTTCTGCGCGACTTGCAGCTGCGCGATTTTTGAGTTACACGCGAATCGCGCGCCTGTGCGCCGGGGCGCTGGCGGTCGGTGCTGTGACCGTCGCGCTGGCGAGCGTGCCGGCGGCGGGGGCCGCCGTCCACCAGAGCAGCGTCAGGGTTGGGCTGATTCCGCAGAACGGCCCTGTGCCGCCAAACGGCCCCGACGGGATCATGCCCACCTCCGCGTACGTGAGCGGCAGGCCGAATGAGACGTTCGGACGGTTCTCGTTCAGCAATCTCGCGCTCGACCAGGTCACGACCTCGAGCCTGTCGCAGTTCGACACGGTGGCGCTGATCCAGGTGAGCACCTCGAGCTTGAGCGCTACCGCGAAGGCCGCTCTCACGCAGTTCGTGGCGGCCGGCGGAAAGCTGATCATCCATGACAGCGACGAGACGAAGCTGAACGACTACTCCTGGCTGCTGCCGGGCCCCTACACCACCAGGGTGGGCGCCGGCTGCCAAGGCTGTGGCGGGACGTCGGGAACCTCCACGATCACCAACAGCTCCCTGATCAGCGCCAATCCCGCCGACGCCTCCTACGTGAACACCGCGGATCTCATGCGGTTCACCGATGCGATCGGCGATGCCAATCTGCTGGTGTCGACCGATCCCCGGTGGTTCGCGGTGGCCACCGGCACGAATGCCAACGTCCACAACGAATCGGGCGCGCAGGTGGCATTCGCGAACAACAACGGCCTGATCGTCTACAACGGGTTCGACACCGACTTCGTCAAGAGGATCCCGTCTGACGCGTGGCGGTGCAACGACGCCGCATCCGGCTACCACTGCCCGGCCGGCTCTACGCCGACGGTCGATTGGATCGCTCACATGTGGTACTCGGAGCTGGTGGCGCCCTGGGGCACCGCATCCGCACAGCCGGGCGCCCCCGGCGCCAACGGCGGAAGCGCCGGCGGCGCGCTGCCGCAGAGCAAGTCGGTCGCCAAAGTCGGAGCGACCCTCGCAGCGACGCCGGCGGGGCTTCCGCCGAACCTCAGCTGCGTCGCGAATCGGCGGCTCATGCTGCGCCTGAAGAACCTCGCGCATCTGCGTCACCGCAAGATCTCACAGGTGGAAGTCTTCGTGAGCGGCAAGCGCCGGCTTCGCGAGCGCGGACGCCTGGTCAACGTGATGCTCGCGCATCTCCCCGCTCACGGCCGCTTCACCGTCGAAGTCATCGCCACGACGCGCCAGGGTTATCACCTGATCGCCAAACGGACTTATCGTGCCTGCTGACGGCGTGCGGCGCCCTCGTCGCGGTGTTTTGGCCGGGCGTCCTTGCCGACCCGGACATCGGGTGTAGAGTCCTCGCGACATCGCCCGGACAGAAAGGCGTAAACATGCCGTCTTCCTTGTTGACCACCGTCGCCAGCCGGCGACGCCGTCGCCTGCTCGTCGCCGCATCGGCGCTTGGGCTGCTCATCGCGCTCGCCGTCGCTTCTGCGGCTGCAGCCGAACGCCACGTACTGCTCGTAGGGGAATACAACGGTGTCCCCGGGCAGTTCAGCTCGATCCAGAGTGCCGTCGACGCCGCACACCCGAGCGACTGGATCCTGATCGGCCCCGGCGACTACAAGCAGACGGGCAGCCGAACGCCCGCGGGGGCGCTGGGCGACGACAGGGCAGGGGCGGACGTCCTCATCACCACGCCGAACATCCACGTGCGGGGCATGAACCGCAACACGGTCATGATCGACGGGACGAAACCGGGTTCGTCGCAGTGCAGCTCCCAAGAAGCCGACCAGACCTTTGGCCCGGCCGAAGGCAGCCGCTACCTCGGCAACAACGGCGTCGTCGTCTACAAGGCACGCGGTGTCCAGCTGCAGAACTTCTCGACCTGCAACTTCCTCGGCGACAACAGCGGCGGCGACTCGATCTGGTTCGACGGAGGCGGCGCGTCGGGCAAACAGGAACTCGGGGCCTGGTCGGGCTCCTACCTGAGCGCGACCTCGACCTACTGGGCCGGCGTGGAAAAGCCCTCCACGAAGTACGGGCTGTACACGTCGAACACGCACGGGCCGGGAACGTTCAACCAGACCTACGCCAGCAACATGTCCGACTCGGGCTACTACTTCGGCGCCTGCCCGGACTGCAACTCCACGATCACCCATGGGCACGCCGAGAACAACGACCTCGGCTATTCCGGCTCGAACTCCGGTGGCCACCTGACGATCACGCACTCGGAATTCGACAACAACGAGGAGGGCATCGCGACGCAGAGCCAGAACAACGACGACGCCCCGTCCCCCCAGGACGGGCTCTGTCCCAATGGGGCGACCAACCCGAAGTCTCCTGCGGGCGCGCAGCGAACGAACGTCTGCTGGGTGGTGACCCACAACAAGATCGTCAACAACAACAATGGCGCGACGCCGACGTCCAGCAGTGCTCCTGGGCTCGTAGGCACGGGAATGACGATCGCCGGCGGACGCCACGACCTCGTTATCGACAACACCTTCTCCGGCAACAACGCTTGGGGCATCCTGCTGCTGCCCTACCCCGCGACGGAACAGCCACCGCCCCAGGTGACCGAACCCTGCAAGGGCGGCGTCGGCTCGGGAAGCGGGGAAAGCTATGTCTGCTACTTCGACGACTACGCAAACGAGATCGCAAGCAACAAGTTCGCCAACAACGGCGGCTACGCCAATCCCACCAATGGCGACATCGGGGAAGTCTCAAACGCACAGAGCGACGGCAACTGCTGGCATGGCAACGTGGAGATCGGCGGGGGCACGCTGAGCAGCTATCCGCCACAGATCCAGACCACGCACGGGACGTGCGGCCAACCCAACTCAGGCGAACCGCCCAGCAGCGTGCTCTCGGCCCAGGCTACGTGCGACTCGCAGCTGGTGGCTCCATGCCCGCCGGCTCCCGGCGAGAACTATCCACGATCGACCAACGTCAAATTGATGCCCCTGCCTGCCCAACCCACGATGCGCAATCCCTGCGCCGGAGTGCCGGCGAACGCATGGTGCACGGGAGCGGCGATCGCCGGAGCACGGCGAGCTCGTCGCGTGCACTGACCGTTCGCGAGCGGCCAGTGCACATCGCTCAGGGCCGGTGCGATGCGCGCGGTCGCGAAGACCGCACAACAGTTGCAGCCGGAGTTTCGCTTGCTGCCGTGGGTGCAGGGCCTTGAGCGGGCGGCCTGCTCGGCGCGGACGACGCGGGCGTAGGCGCGAGCGCAGGGCTGCCCCCAGGCACAATTACCGAGCAGGCCGCGGACGCTTCGAGACAGGCCGATGACGTGGCGGTTGTCGAAGGAGTGACGTTGCTTGGTGGGCCCGTTTCGACGGGCGTCTTTGCAAGCGGCGTTCCCACCATCACGCGCAGCTTCTTGCCGAAGGTGACTTTGATTTCATACGGCACCGGTTCAAGCGGCGCATCGTAGATTTCAGTGATCGATCTGCTGCCGCTGCCCCCGGGCAGTTTTACGCTCTCGGGCTTGGACCGTCTCGCTTCGTCTTCGGTTTTGACGATCTGAGTGGAGAGCGACGTGGCCGCGCAGCGAGTTCCGTCTGACCCGATCGCCGTGATGATGAACTGCAGCGTGTATCCGGCATCGGCCGGGCCGGGCAGGTAGCTGGCGCCGACTGCCCCGGCGACCGGCGCACATTGGCCGGCCCTGCAGCGCTGCCATTGATATTCAAACCGCGTCGGTTCGGCGCCCGACCACGTGCCGTTGGTCCCGCTGAGCAGCTGATTTTCGCGAGCTTCGCCCTTGATCCGCGGGCGCGTCGTGTTTTGCAGAGCACCCGCTTCGCCGGCGGTCGCCGAGGCGCCGGGTTCTTCGGTTTCTCCTGTTTCTTCTTCTGCTTCGCCGGCCGCCGGCCGTTCGAACACCCGGTCGATGATCCTGTCGGCGTTACCCGAGCTCCACGCTAGATCCAGCCCTCCCGCTTTCGGCGCCAAGGTGAGCGGTGGCGGCGGGGGTTGGACTCCACCGGCGAGCAGCGCGACGACGTGGCTGCCGCCCGCCGATACGCTCGTCACCGGCCCAAGCCCGGCAACGGCGGTCGGGACCAGGCTGGCGGAGATCCCGCCATTGCCGAGTTCCCCGTAGTCGTTTCTTCCCCAGGCGTACACCTTGTGATCGATCAGCGCAAGGCTGTAGCGAACTCCGGCGGCGGTCGCTTCCACCTGTCCCGCGGGCAGCTTGATCGGCTGCGCCGTCTTTACGCAATGGAGTTCCGGGTGGTGTATCTGACAGATTTCTGTTCCCGCGGGCCCTGCTTCGCCGAGCTCGCCGTCTTCGTTGTTGCCCCACCCCACCACTTCCCCGCTGTTGAGGCGAGCGAGCACGTGATCGTAGCCGGCTGAGATTTCGGCAACGTTCGTCAACGCCCGCGTACTGCTTCTCATGACCCTTCCGGGCGGTCGGAACCTGTTATGGGGACCCGTTTGCACCCCTACCTGTCCGAGCTCTCCCTTCAGGTTGCTGCCCCAAGACACGACTTCACCGTTTTTGAGCAGCGCATACGTGGCTTCCTGGGCGGCAGAGATCGCCACGACTTCAGTGAGCGGTCTTTTTGGCGCGATCATCACGAGAGCTGGCCTGGGACTGCACAGTTCGTTGCCGACTTCCGTTAGGCATTCGTATGCACCGCAGCCCGGAGCGTTGCGCGCCTGGCATTTTTCCGGCCAGTCGACACCGAGCTGGCCCTTTGCGTTGTTGCCCCAGGCCATGACCGTCCCGTTGTCCAGCAGGGCGTAGTTCGAGGGGCCGCCCGCGGCAATTGCCGCCACGTGTGTCAGCCCTTCGACGGTTTTGGGAACACGCTGGTTCTGTCCGGTGGCGGGTTCAAACCCCCCCTTGCCATCGCCGAGCTGGCCGGACTGATTGTTTCCCCACGCCCGCACCGTGCCGTCGCGCATCAGCGCGAGAGCATGCTCGTTGGCGGCGGCGATGGCCTTGACGCCGCTCAGCCCAGTGACTTGGACGTGGCTCCTGCCCAGTTCCCAGTTGGCTTTGTAGCCGTTGTTGCCGAGCTGGCCATAGATGTTGCCTCCCCACGAGGCGACCGTGCCGTCACTGAGGAGGGCGAGGTTGAAGCTGCTCGCGGCCGCGATCGACGTGATGCCCGTCAGGCCTTCCACGGGGATCGGGCTCTCTTCGCGCTGGCTCCTGAAGAATGCCCCCAACTGGCCATGCCAGTTTTCGCCCCAGGCAGCCGCAGCGCCGCCTTCGGCGTGCGCCGAAGCGGGGGCCGATGCGAGAGCGGCCGCTATCACGAGCAGTGCACAGCTGCATAGAAGCCGTCGGTTTCGCGCGTGGCGCATTTGTCCTCCTGGTCTCCGAGCGTGTGGACCAAGCGCTCGCCATGGCGAACACCGAGAGCCCAACCCTGCAAACGGGTCGCACCGCTTATCGAGCGCTCCCAGGCGCAACTCGAATGCAATCCGCCGCCCTAAACACCTGTTGGAAGGTCGGTGGGCCGAAGATCAGTAGGGCCCTCGTCGACTGGCCTATTCCGCTGCCGGCAGCCGTGATCGTGCGACCGCGCGGCCAACGCTCACGCGAACCTAGGAGTTGGTCGCCTCGTCCGGCCTCAGCCGCTTGCGCCCCTTGTGGTCAGCCCGGCCGGTGCCGATGCATTCGCGACAGACGATCCACTTGCCCTCCGGCTCGGCCTCGAACCACGTCCAGCCGGCCCCCGCGCAGGTCGGGCATCGGTCCTTCTCGGCGATGATGCGGTCGCTCTGGGTCATGCGCTAAGCCTACATCGCTCCGTGGGCGAATCGAGCCGCCGACGCGAGGGCTGGAACTGCGCTATTCAAACCTGAAGAGGTCTCCCGGCGGGGCCGCTTGGCTCGTCTGCCGGGCGACGGTCGCGCGTACGTCGGCGGACCCGGCCTTTCGCGCGGCGGGCGAAACGACGGAACAGGTTGAGACTGCGCTGCACTGCACGCTCGTGGCGGTCACAGACCCGAACTTGACGCTCGTCGCGCTCGTCCCGAGCGCAAAGCCCGTGCCAGTGATCGTCAGGCTCGTCCCGCCGGCCCTCGGACCAGAGCCTGGGGTCACGCTGGTCACGGTCGGCGGCCCAAACGTGAAACGGTCGCCGGGCACCAGTGAGCTGGTGCCGTTGGGCGTGGTCACGGTCAAATCGACCTTTCCGGCACTCGCGGGCGGTGAGACCGCGGTCAGCGAAGTCGGCGATTGCGTGGCGTAGCCTACTTCGGCATCCCCGAAATGAACTGCCGTCACGCCAACGAATCCGGCGCCGGTGACGGTCACGCTCGTGCCGCCGCCGGCCGGTCCGGATGCGGGCGCGACCCGGGTGACCTGAGGGCCGGCTCCGTTGGCCACATAGGTAAAGCGGTCGAGCGAGCCACTGGCGCTCGACCCGCCGGCGTTGGCGGCGGTGACATCGACCGTACCCGTCCCGCTCGGCGAGACGACGGTGATCGAGCTGTTGGAGTCGATCGTGAAGCTCGGCGCAGCGCTGGTGCCGAAGGCGACCTTCGTCACCTGGCTCAGGTTGTCGCCCCGCAGCGTCACCGTCGTGCCGCCGCTCTGCAGGCCGGCGTCTGGCGAGACCGACTGCAGCACCGGCGGCTTGGGCAGCGTACGCATGCTTTGATCGACGCTGGCGCTGGTGCCGTGTTCGTTGCTCGCCGAAATGCGGAAGTGGTAGGTCGTGTCGGGACTCAGGCCTTCGAGAGTCGCCGAGACCGCGACAGGGCCTTGTTCCTTTTGCGGGGTTGGCGAGCAGGGGACGCTGGCTTCGTAGAAGACGGAGGTGCCGTATTCAAAGCGGCAGGCGCTGAGTTCGCTGCGCCCTGCGTCGACCGACCCGTTCAGCTGGGCGGTCGTCTGGGCGATCGCGCTCGCCGACCCGGCCAGCACGGTCGGCGGCTTGCTCCCGCCGGGCGGTTCGGAGGCCGGACCTGGTGGGGGCTGTGGGGAGAGCAGCAGCGCAGGACGCGGGGTCTGCTGGAAGTCGAACTCGTTTGCGAGGTCGCCCAGCCCGGGCAATTCGTCACGCACGGTCGGGCGTTTGTCGGGCCGTCCGTCGGTCGCGGGGTTCAACCGGGCGCCGTTGAGGAAGTCGTCCTCAATGAACTTGAGGTATGCGTCGTGGCTGAGCTGCTGATGATCGATGTAGCCGGTCTTCGCGTACGGGCTGATGAGAAGGCCGGGCACCCGCAGGCCATACCCGTTTTCATCGACGCTGGGCGGCTGCACGTGATCGTAGAGGCCGCCCCAATCGTCCCAGGACAGAAATATCGCCGTACTTCCCCAGCATGGGCTGCGCATGACGGCGTTGACCAGCGTCGTCACGTAGGCCTGACCGGAAGAGATCAGTGCGCTCGGGTGTTCTGAAACCGCGAACTTCGGGTTGATCCATGCGACGTTGGGAAGTCCGCACTTGGCGGTATCTCCGACGGCGGCGAAGTATTCGTTGAGACCTTGAATGTTGCCGAGCTGGCCGTCTTCGCCGACGTCCGTGAAATTGGGCAGCGGATTCCAGATACCGGGCGTCTTGGGGCCCTGCTGAACCGGCGCGCAGGTCGTCGCTTCATTGGACTCGCAGTCAGGCTCGGTGCCCGCGAAGAGGTAGTAGCGCCAGCTGATGTTGGCCTTGTTGAGCAGATAGGTGATGTCGGTCCAAGCAAAGGGCCGGTCGCCGAACACTCCTTCCGGGTAGTTGACGCAGTCCATGGGATTGACGTCGCCGTTGGGGCATTTCGCGTTCCACTCCGAGACCATCGCGTTGTGCTCGCGCTGACTGGCCGAGAGGTCGGACTCGTACATCTGGTCCTGCAAGACGTAGTTTTGGGCATAGGACCAATAGTTAGGAATCTCCCGCGCATCGTGGTAGCCCATCACTTCCCGGCAGCCCGCCGCTTCTGCCCCTTCGCATTGGCTGCAGTTCGGGTTGGTGCCCGAGCAGTGCAGCCCCGTCTCGGCTTGAGCCACGAAGCCATCCATCTTTCCCCCGTTGATGTCCTGGACCGCCGCGTTGCGACCATGCGGTCCGCCGGCGTTTTTGTCGAGCGGGTCGTGGAAGGGTGCGACGCATCCGCCGTGCAGGGGGTCCGGAACGCAGACTCCCGCCGGAATCCCGTCAGCCCCCGGGTACGTGCCGAAGTAGGAGTCGAACGAGCGGTTCTCCTGCATGATCACGATGACATGCTGGATTTTGTGAATGCCTTCCGCCGGCGCCGCGAAGGCCGCCGAAGCCAGCGCGAGCGAGAGGGACGCGCTCGCCGTTACCACGCCAAGCAAAGCGGCCACGACGACGGCCCGAAGCAGTCGTCGGCGCGAGCTGCACGACTCGGTCACTTAGCGTCCTCCCTGCCGGCTAGATCCGCGCGCCCAGGCGCACATTGAAGGGCGCGAAGCCTACAGGGGCGACCCGGCCGCTGCGGCCGACCGCACACCGGATCTCCTCCGCCGGACCGTTTGCGCGACCCTCGCTGGAGGAGTAGGCTCGGCGTACGATCAGTGCCACGAGGGAGGTCACGTCGTGAGTAGCACCAGGCAGGATCAAACGCCGCTCGATCAGGTGCTCGTCGGCGATCTCGCGAACTTCGCCGACGGCCCTCCGCACGATCTGTTTCGGCGGCTGCGCACGCAGTGTCCGGTCCACTGGACCGAGCGGATCTCGGAGTATCCCGACGAGGATGGTTTCTGGTCTGTGACGACCGCCGACGACGTGCTCGAGGTGAGCCGCGACTGGCAGACGTTCTCATCTGCGCTCGGCGGCTTCACGGCCACGAAGAACGCGGGCGTGTCGCTGGAGCTGCAGCAGGCGATGTTCATCGGCATGGATCCGCCCAAGCACGACCGCCTGAAGTCCCTCTTCCAGCGCGGCTTCACGCCCAAGCGGATCGCCGAGCACGAGGACGCGATCCGCGCGATCGTGGTCGGCGTCCTCGACCGTCTCGATGGCCGCGCGAGCTGCGATCTGGTCGACGATGTCGCACAGCCGGCGGTGTCGCGCGTGATCGGCAGCTTCATGGGCCTGCCGCCCGAGGACGATGAGGTGTGGGCGCGCCTGATGAACGCGCTCGTCGCATCAGGCGACCCGGATGCGACGCCCGGCGGCGCCGAGCACGTGATGGAGCACGACGTGCCGGAGGTGTTCGAGCGCTGCGGCAAGCTGATTGCCGAGCGCCGCGCGACGCCGACCGACGATCTGACGAGTGTGCTCGTGCATGCGGAGATCGACGGCGAGCGGCTCGAGGATCACGAGATCGTGATGGGCTTCGTGCTGCTGATGGCGGCCGGCAACGACAGCACCAAGGCGACGTACTGCAGCGGCATGCGCGCGCTGATGGAGAACCCCGAGCAGCGACGCCTGGTCCTGGACGATCCGTCACTCGTGCCGGCCGTCGTGGAGGAGTCGCTGCGCATGTTCCCGGCGTTCGGTCACTTTGCCCGTACCGCCACCCGCGACACGGAGCTTCACGGCCAGACGATTCGCGAGGGCGAGAAGCTGGTCATGTGGTACCCGTCATCAAACCGCGACGAGACGCGCTACGAGGACGCCGACCGCTTCGACGTGACGCGCAATCCCGAGCACCAGGCGTTCGGTGCGGGCGGACGCCACTTCTGTCTGGGCACGGCGCTCGCGCGGCTGGAGCTGCGCATCCTGATCGAGGAGACGCTGTCGCGCTTCCCCGAGATGGCGATCGCCGACGCGCCGAAGTACGTCGAATCGCCGTTCGCCAATCAGCTCAAGACGCTGCCCGTCCTGCTGCACCCCTGAGCCGGGCCTGGGCCTGGGCTCGGGGCTTCTTCATCTGCCGTGGCAGCTAGAGCGGCGGGACCTGGTTGTTGACTTGCGTGCCGTGGTAGAGGTGATCCTGATCCTTGCAGGCAGCCGGGAAGAAGAACTGCACGCTGTCGCTGCGCACGTTGTTGTAGCTGGCGTAGAGGGTCGCGCGACCGACGGTGCCTACGACGCAGTTGTTATCGGTGCTGCTCGTGACCCGGAACTTGATCTTCATGATGTTGCCTGGGTAGCCCCACATCATCGCGTAGTGGGAGTGGTACTCGACATGGTGCGCCACCGACATGATGATCACGCCGGCCCGATCCTGCTGGCACATGATCCCCGAGACCGTGTTGGCTTCGAGGTTGATGTTTCCGTGGCCCTTGGCGAAGCTGCTTTCCCCCGTGTACGAGCCCGTGTGGAAGCCCCATGGGGGAATCCCGTAGACGGTCGGCACCTCAGAGCAGGACGTCGCACCGCTGGCCGAGCCGGTCATGCCCAGCGTCGCCAGCAACGCTGTCAACGCCGCGAGCGCGACGCCGAACCGCGCCGTTGTTCGCGTCCGCCCCATACCGGCGGGACTATACGCCTCCCGACGAATCAGCAGGCATTTTCGCGAAAGCCGACGCGGGGACTCGAACCCCGGACCCCTTCATTACGAGTGAAGTGCTCTACCAGCTGAGCTACGTCGGCGCGGCCTCGGATGCTAGCGAGGCATCCGTCGCCCGTGGCTGCTCGCCGCCCGGCTCGGCTCGGTCGTCGCCGGCGCCCTGCCCGAGCGCCCGCAGCTCCGCCAGCAGCGACTCGCCGTGCTTCTCGCAGAACGCCGGGCCGATGCCGCGGATCTCCAGCAGCGCCTGCGTGCTCGCCGGCGTCGCGCGCAGCAGGTCTTCGAGCACGGCGTTGGACGCGACCGTGTACGCCGGCTTGCCCTCCGCGCGCGCATAGCGCCAGGCGCGCAGGCGCTCGAAGCTGTCGCCGTCCACCGGCGGCCCGGCCGGCTCGCCCGACGCGCCGGCGCCCGGCCCGCTTGCGCGCCCGCCGCGCCCGCCGCGTCCGCGCGTCGCCTTGATCGGCGCGTTCGCCGCCGCCACGAGCGCCGCGTCGGGCTCGCACACGTCACAGCAGCGTCCCGTCGGGTGCCCCGGCTCGTCGTCGCCGAAGTGGTCGAGGATCTGCCGGCGGCGACAGATCTCGCCGCTGGTCATGTAGCGCTCGATCGAGCGGTAGGCGTCCCAGCCGCGGTCGCGCGAGGCCTTGATCGCCGCGAACGCCTTGCGCGGACTGCCCTGTCCGGTCAAGCGGATCAGCAGGCCGTCGCGGCCCGCCGGCTCGAGCTCGACCGCGCCCGAACGCTCGGCGATCGACAGGAGCACGCGGTCGCGTTCGCCGAGATCACGGTGGCCGACCGTTGCGATCTCGCCGTCGGCGCCGCGGCGCAGGCGCCCGACGTAGGACTTGACGTCCTCGACGCTCGTCTCGCGTTCTTTGATGAAGCGAATCAGCCTTCCCAGGTCCATCCGTGCGCCGAGCAGCAGCGCGCGCGCGGGCAGGCCGTCGCGCCCTCCGCGTCCGGCCTCCTGGTAGTAGGCCTCCAGGCTCGTCGGCAGCGCCCAGTGCGCGACCGTGCGCACGTCGGCCTTGTCCACGCCCATGCCGAACGCGTTCGTCGCCACGACCACCTCCGCGCGATCCTCCATGAACGCCTCTTGGCTGGCGCGCCTGTCGTCGGGGCTCATCCCGGCGTGGTAGGCGACCGCCGCGAGCCCCTCTTCGCGCAGCCTCGCCGCGACGGCGTCGGTGTCCTTGCGCGTGCCGCAGTAGACGATCGCCGGACGCGCGCGCTCGTCGGCGAGCACGTGCAGCAGCGCCGCCCACTTGCGCGCCACGGCGCCCTTGCCCTCCACACTGACCACGTCGAACGTCACGTTCGGTCGATCAAAGCCCGAGCGGATCGACACCGGCTCGTGCAGCTCCAGGCGCGCGGCGATCTCCTCGGCCACGCGCGGCGTCGCCGTCGCCGTCGCCGCCATCACCGCCGGGCGCCCGCCCGTCGTTCCTCGAAGCGAAGCGATCGCGTCGTGTAGGCGCAGGTAGTCCGGACGGAAGTCGTGCCCCCACTCGGCCACGCAATGCGCCTCGTCGACGACGAACAGCGCGACCTCGCGCTGCGCCAGCGCCGCGCGAAACGCGCCCGAGGCAAAGCGCTCGGGCGCCGCTAGCACCAGCGCCGTCTCGCCCGAGGCGATCTGCGCGAGCGCCTGCTCGTTGTGGCCTTCCTCCATGCCCGACGCGAGCATCGTCGAGCTCACGCCCGCCTGCTGCAGCCGGCGCCACTGGTCGGCCATCAGCGCGATCAACGGACTCACGACGACGACCAGACCGCCCCCCGCGAGCGCAGGCAGCTGGTAGCACAGCGACTTGCCGCCGCCGGTCGGCATCACCACCAGGCTGTCGCTGCCCGCCAGCGCCGCCGCCACCGCCTCGCGCTGCCCCGGCCTGAATGCTTCCAGGCCGAAGCGCGCCAGCAGCTGCTCCGGGGTGGCGTCGATCGTCGACATGCTCATGCGCCAGACGGTACTTCGCGCTGCGGCTGCGACAAGGTCAGCGTCGCGCGCTCCACAAGACGCGCGCCCCGGCCGACGGGACGAGCGTGATCGCGCGGCGGCGCACCAGCTCAGCGCGCCGCCCGCGGCGACCTTGCGGCAGGCTCGGCTGCAGCTCGCCGAGCATCGTTGCCAGCATCAGCTTCATCTCCAGCTGCGCAAACGACGCGCCGATGCAGCGGCGGATGCCGCCGCCGAAGGGGATCCAGGAGAAAGTCTCGGGGGCCGCCTGCTCAAAGCGCTCGGGGCGAAAGCTCTGCGGGTCGTCGTACACGCGCGCGTTGCGGTTGGTCAGGTAGATCGACGGCGTCACGCGCGTCCCGGCCGGCAGCACATACCCGTCTACCTCCAGCTCCCGCATGAGCAGGCGCGCGACGATCGGCACGACAGGGCGCACGCGCAGCGTCTCGGCGATCACCGCGGCCATGTAGCGCTCGCCCGCTGCGGCCGCGTCGTCCCCGCCGCGCGGGCCGCCGCCGCCTACCGCGTCGCCCACGTCCCCGCGCCCGGCGTCGACCTCCGCGGTGAGCCGCGCGAGCTTGTCCGGATGGCGCACGAGTCGCTCGATCGCCCACGCCACAGAAGTCGCCGTCGTCTCGTGCCCGGCGAGCAGCAGTGTCACGAGCTCGTCGCGCAGCTCGCCGTCGGTCATCGGCGCGCCGTCCTCGTCGCGCGCCTGCAGCAGCAGCGAGAGGATGTCCGCGCGCTGCGCGAGGTCCGGCTGCGCGCGGCGCCGCGCGAGCTCCTCGTAGATCACGGCGTCGAGGCGGTCGAGCGCGCGTCCGATCACGCCCGGCGGGCGCTCGGCGCTGGGCGGGCGCAGCGCGAGCAGCACCGTGCGCCACGGCCGGATCGGCGCGAGCAGCTGCTCGATCGCCGTGCGCAGCGCGCCCATCCGCTCGGCCTCCACGCCGAACACGGCGCGCAGGATCACCTCGAGCGTGATCGCGCGCGTGCGCTCGTGCAGGCGCATCGGCTGCCCCAGCGGCCACGTCGCCATGTCCTTGCGCGTCGCGTCGACGATCGTCTGCTCATACTCGCGCATGCGCTCGCCGTGAAACGGCGGCAGCAGCAGCTTGCGCTGGCGCATGTGCTCGGCGCCGGTCAGCACGATCACCGAGCTCGGACCCATCACCGGACGCACCGGCGAGTTGCCGGCGGCCGAAGGCGCCACGTCGGGCGGCGCCGTGAAGACGGTCTTGACGGCCTCCGGGCCGCTGACCATCACGAGCTTCATGCCGCTCGGCCAGAACGTCAGCGTGAACGACTCGCCGAGACGCTGCGCGCAGTTGTCCATCACCCACGTCGGCGCCACCGACCAGACGAGCGTCTGCAGCAGCGCCGGCGCCCGCGGGCCCGCGGGCAGCCCGCGTCTCGCGGCCACTGCGGACGTGCCGGACGTGCCGCCGCCGGGCTCGGCGTGTCGGCTCGCTGGGCCGTCCGGTGCGGCGGCGTCGAGCGCGCCCGCCTGCAGCGCACGCTCGCTGGACGCGTCATCGGACTGCGCAGCCGTCGCCGGCACGGTCGCTGCCATGCTTACAAGCTAGCGCCCGCGGGCATGAAGTGTGAGAGACGCGCCGGCGCGGAGCGCGCCGAAGCGCCTGCGCACGCCGGCAGGCGCGCGGCAGGCGTCACCGGACACACCAAGCGAAAGGCTGGATCGGCATGGAGCAGCGCAAGCTTTCAGACCTCGAGGTCTCGGCGATCGGGCTGGGATGCATGGGCATGTCGGCCTTCTACGGCTCGACGGACGAACAGGAGGGCATCGCGACGATCCGCCGCGCGCTGGAGCTGGGGATCGACTTCATCGACACGGCGCAGCTGTACGGCCCGCTGACCAACGAGGAGCTCGTCGGGCGCGCGATCGAGGGCCGCCGCGACGAGTACGTGATCGCGACGAAGTTCGCGCGGCGCACCGACCAGGCGACGCCCGGGGAGATGTCGACGCTCGGCCCGCTGGATGGCTCGCGCGAGCACGTGCACACGTCCGTCGAGGGCTCGCTGCGACGCCTGAAAACCGACCGCATCGACCTCTACTACCAGCACCGCGTGGACCCGAAGGTGGAGATCGAGGAGACGGTCGGCGCGATGGCCGAGCTCGTCAAGGAGGGCAAGATCCTGCACATCGGCCTCTCGGAGGCGGCGCCGGAGACGATCCGCCGCGCGCACGCCGTGCATCCGATCACGGCCGTGCAGACCGAGTACTCGCTGTGGACGCGCGACGTCGAGGCGGAGGTGCTACCGACTTGCCGCGAGCTGGGCATCGGCTTCGTCCCGTACTCGCCGCTCGGGCGCGGCTTTCTCTCCGGGCGCTTCAAATCGCCCGACGACCTCGACGAGAGCGACTTTCGCCGCAAAGGCCCGCGCTTCACGGGCGAGAACCTCGAGGCGAACCTGAAGCTCGCGGCGAAGGTCGAGCAGATCGCCGCCGACAAGGGCGTTACGCCGGCTCAGCTGGCGATCGCATGGGTGCTCGCGCAGGGAGAGGACCTCGTGCCGATCCCCGGCACCAAGCGGCGCACGTATCTCGAAGAGAACGCAGCCGCCGCCGACGTCGAGCTGACCGAGGACGAGCTCGCGCGGATCGACGCCGAGCTGCCGCGCGCCTCGGGCGAGCGCTACGACGAGGCGGGCATGGCGTCGGTCAACATCTGACGCGCGGGCGCGGGCGGCAACCGCCGCCGGCGCACAACCGCTTGCCGGCGCGCCGGCTGGCGCCGCGTGAGCTCAGCGCGCGGCGGCCTTGCGCCTGCGGACGACGCGTTCGCTGGTTTCGCGGTCGAGCAGCGCCTGCTTGAGGCGCTCGTGCGCGTCCTTGACCTGCGAGCGCGAGAGCGTCTCCTTGCGTTTCCTCAGGTGTGAGATCAGCACGCGCGCGGGCAGCACGCGCACGCCCTTGCGCCGGGCGAGCGGCCGGTCGACCCAGGCTCGGCTGAACACGAGCAGTGGCTCCACGCGCACGCCGATGACCTGCTCGATCGAGTCGCGCTGCGCTTGGGCCTGGCGGATCGTCGCTCCGTGCACCCGCCCGACGCGCACTGGGCCGGGGTGGCTCTTGGTCTCGACCGTGAACAGGCCCGCAGGGCCGATCACGATGTGGTCGATGTTGCCGCGCCCGAAGCTCGCGTCGTGGATCACGTGCCAGCGGCTGGCGGGAAGCTGCTCGAGCAGGCTGCCGACGTGCTCCTCGGCGCTCGCGCCGCGGTCGCGGCGGTCGACGAGCGGCAGCACATAGCGCGAGACGGCGAAGATGACCGCCAGCAGGGCGACCTCGGAGACCAGGAAGCGCAGGTCGTGCAGGCCGAACACGCGCCCGAGCACGGCCGTCGCGACGGCCAGGACTCCAAGCGTGACG
Organism: uncultured Solirubrobacteraceae bacterium; assembly: GCA_963706615.1. Classification (GTDB taxonomy): domain Bacteria; phylum Actinomycetota; class Thermoleophilia; order Solirubrobacterales; family Solirubrobacteraceae; genus Palsa-744. The sequence goes on from OY970163.1 coordinate 1,246,315, forward strand.
ATCGTGCGCAGGCGCAAGCGCACGACGGTCGCCCGCGCGTGCTGCCCCGCGGCGCGGCTCGTGGCATCGCCAGCTGCGTGCATCTGTGAAACCTCCGTCTCCCCGCTCGTGTTGGCTCTTGGTCATCTATCGGCGAAAGGAGCGCCGATCCTGAGCCTCGCTCGCCAAAGCTTTCGGTCGCGCTCGCGGCGAGCGGGAAAAATCCCCAAAAAGCGTGGAACGCGACGGCATCTTCTAAAGCAGCCGAGGGCCGCCGCCGAAGGCCTTCCTAGCCGCCGCCCTCGCTTGCGATCACCCTCAGGGCACGGACGCTCCGATGACAGACCATCCCAGCAGCTCACGCAATTCCAACAGGCCATCGACATTCGATGTCTGCCTGCTGCTGCGCGCGCACGCGGAGACGCGCTGGCTGAGCAACGAGCTGACGCCTGTGCTGCGCGAGATCGAGCAGCGCGAGACGATCTCAGAGCTGCAGCTCGGCGCCGCGCTGGCATACCTGGAGGTCCTGTGGATCGAGGCGGGCGCGCGCGCGAGGGAGACCGAGGCGGCGCGCGTGGAGCTCGACGCGCTCGGCGGCGGCGACCGGTCGCTGGCGGACAAGGCGCGCCGCTACCACGCGGCCGTGCGTCGGCTGCGCGGCGTGGTCGAGCTGCGCGTCAACCGCCAGCTGGCCGCGCCTGCGCAGGAGCGATCGCCGGAGCAGTGGGCCGATCCTCGGCTCAGCGAGCGCCCGGCCGACCTGTGAGCCGATCGCATAGGCTCGGCGCGTGCCGCTGCGCTTTGACCTGCAGTCCCACTCGACGCACTCCGACGGCGCGCTCGCGGCGGCCGAGGTCGTGCAGCGAGCCGCCGCGGCGGGCGTCCAGCTGCTCGCGCTGAGCGATCACGACACGATCAGCGGCGTCGCCGAGGCGATGCAGGCGGGCGAGCGCTTCGGCGTGCGCATCGTCGCAGCGGTGGAGATCTCGGCGGTCGACGAGGGCGCGCCGGTCGGTCGCGAACTGCACATCCTCGGCTATGACATCGACCACACCGGTCCGCCGATGACCGACAGCCTCGTCGGCTTCCTCGCCGACCGCGAGAAACGCACGCTGCGCATGCGCGACGGCCTGCGCGAGGCGGGCTGGCAGCTCGACGAGACGGAGATCGAACAGCGCATCGCCGAGGGCAAACCGATCGGGCGCCCGCATCTCGCCGCAGCCGTGCTCAACGCTCCCGCCAACGCCAAGCGCCTGGCGGACGAGGACATCGACGACGTCGGCTCGCTGATCCGCGGCTACCTGATCGAGGGCCGCCCGGCGTTTCGCCTGCGCGAGACGCCGACCGTCGGCGAGGCCGTCGAGGCGATCCACGCGGCCGGCGGCGTGGCGATCTGGGCGCACCCCTTCTGGGACATCGACAGCGCAGACGAAGTGCTGCACAGCATCGATCGCTTCCACGCGCTGGCAATGGACGGCGTCGAGGCCTTCTACGTCACGCACGACGAGCGCCAGACGCGCCTGCTCGCCGAGCGATGCGCCGAGCTCGGGCTGCTGAGCACCGGCTCGGCCGACTACCACGGCCCGGACAACCGTCTGTTCTCGCGCTTTCTCGCCTTCGAGACGTACGGTCTAGAGCCGAACCTCGGCAGCATCGAAGATAAGTAAAAACAAATAAGTAGATCGATGGTTCGCGCGTGCTCGGACCGCGCGAAGCGGAGAGCGCGAAGCCGCGCGCGGTCAGACCTCTGCCGTGTCTGGGGCGAGCAGCGCCTGCAGCCTGTAGGCGAGCGCCTCCAGCGCGAGCTCTTCGGAGACGTTGACCGACAGGCGCAGGCGCGTGTCCTGCACGAGCTCGATCGCCTCGCGCAGGCGCGCGGAGTCGCACTCGCGCGCGTCGTCGCGCAGCTCGGCGAGCCGGTCGACGGCGTAGACGAGCGCCTCGGCGCCCTCGCAGACGCACATCGCGTCGCGCAGCCACAGCTCGCCCAGGCGCAGCATCAGATCGAGCGCCTGCGTGCGCGCGCGCCGCTCGCCGCGGCGCCTGGCGTCCATGCTTTCGCGCTCGAAGCGTTTGCGCTCTTTCGACGGCACCAGCTCGAGATCGTCGGCGAGCTGCTCCTGCGCGCGCACGCCCGCGCGCGCCCCGGCCGCCTTGGCCGCCTCGAGCATCTCAAGCCACGGACGCTCCGCCGTGTCCCCGGCCATCGCCGAACGCACGAAGGTCTCCGCGCCGGCGCGCAGCGCCGCCCCACCCTCGCCCGCCAGGTGCGCGGCGAGCTGCGCGTCACCGAGCGCCAGCCGCGCGCACGCCTGCGCGCGATCCTCGGCGACATCGCCGAGGCCTTCGGCGATGCGCGCCGGCGGCAGCGGGTCGAAGCGCACCGGCTGACAGCGCGAGGCGATCGTCGCGAGCACGTCCTCGCGGCGATCGGTCAGCAGCAGCAGGTGCACGAAGTCCGGCGGTTCCTCGAGCGTCTTGAGCATGCGGTTGGCCGCCTGGTCGTTCATCGTGTCGACCGCCTCGATCACGAACACGCGCCGCGCGGACTCAAACGGCGTGCGCGTGGCGCCCGCGACGACCGGCTCCTCGATGTCCGCCACGAGCATTTCCGCGGCGCCCGACGGCTTGACCCACGTCATGTCCGGGTGCGTCCCGCGCGCGATCCGCTCGCGCGCCAGCTCGACCTGCTGCGGGCTGTCCGACAGCAGCGCCGCGGCGAACGCCCGCGCGATCGCGCGCTTGCCTGTGCCCGACGGCCCGTGGAACAGATACGCGTGCGACGGCGACCCCCGCTCGCGCAGCGCCGGCGCGAGCACGGCGCGCGCGTGCGGATGTGCGGCGATGCCCGGCAGCTCGCCCTCGACATCCCGCGATGCCCGCGACGGCGGCGGCCGCGCTGAGGCTCGATCGGTGTCCACCGCGCCCATCGTAGACGCGGGCACAACCGGTCGCGCCCCCCGCGCCGAGCGCCCCGATCTCCCGACCAGGCGCACGACGTCCCGCCGGCCGGTCCGCCCCAACGCGCCCCGCGCGGGTTTAGCATGGGCGCCGTCATGGCCTCCGCGCCCGCACTCCCCCGCCAGCTCCGCCGCGCGCAGACTCGCGCGCGCTCGCACACGCTCGCATCCCGCGCCGTGCTGCTGGCGATGCTCGTCTCGACGAGCCTCGCCGCGCCCCTCCGCGCGGCGGCGGCCGCCACGCCCACGTTCCCCGTCCCGGCGTCGGCGAAGACGCCCGCCGGCCCCGCGACCGCGACGAGCTCCACGGCGACCGCAGGAGCGGCGACGCCGACGACGACGTACGCGCCCTCCGGCGGCGCGACCGCGCCGAGCGCGGCGACGCCGGGCGCCCCGGCCGGTGCGCTGCCGGGCGCGGCGACGAGCGCGCCGGGCGCGACCACCCCGGCAACGCCCGCTGTGACTCCGGCGACGACGCCCGGCGCGACGCCCGCGACCGGTCCCGCCGCCGGCGCGCACGCGACCGCGAGCAAGGGCGATCGCCCGCTGTCGACGGGCGCGATCGTGATCGCCGCGCTCGCGGCGCTGCTCGTGCTCGCGTGCCTCGCGTGGGCGCTCGCCCGGCGCAGCGTCTTCGAGCCGCACTGGCTGCTCTCGCTGCGCCACGCGACGGCCGAGGCCGGCTTTCGCGCGTCCGCGACCTGGTCGGAATTCGCCGACTGGGCGCGCCTCGGGCGCTGACGAACCCGCTCGCAGCGAGAAACATCTTCTCCGCCGCCGCCCGGCGCCCGCCGGCCCGCAGCCGACCGCGAGCAGCGCGCGCGGGCACCGGGCGCCCTGTCCACGCCGCCGATCACGAGAGCGCAGAACGTCGCGACTTTGCAGCGCATTTCACCGCCGTCAGAGACCGGCAAGGGGCGCCTGGAGTAGTAAAATACGAGGTACTTCTTGACCGTTTTCGAGCTTGATCGCGCGCGCTTTTCCGTCTGCCCTGTGCGCCACGATGCTTGACCCCCGATCAACAGCTCGAATGGCCGCCCGTGACGCCGGAGCAGCAGAGGAGGAAGGTCGATGAACCCCACCCCGCACACCACCATCTCGCACGCTACGGCGTCCGGCAACGCACTGGAAGTCAAGCGCTTCTTCACCGCCCCTGGCGCGCATCCGTTCGACGCCGTCGAGTGGGAGCTGCGCGACGCGCGCATCGGCCACGGCGACCGCATCGCCTTCGAGCAGCCCGACGTGGAGTTTCCCCAGAGCTGGTCGCAGAACGCCACGAACATCGTCGCGCAGAAGTACTTCCGCGGGCAGATCGGCAACCCGGCGCGCGAGCACTCGGTCAAGCAGATGATCGGCCGCGTGGCCGGCACGATCGCCGGCTGGGGCTCCGAGCGCGGCTACTTCTCCTCGTCGCAGGACGCCGAGGCCTTTGAGCACGAGCTGACGCACATCCTGCTGCACCAGATGGCCGCGTTCAACTCGCCCGTGTGGTTCAACGTCGGCTTCGAGGAGCACCCGCAGTGCAGCGCCTGCTTCATTCTCTCCGTCGACGACACGATGGAGTCGATCCTCGACTGGAACACCAAGGAGGGGATGATCTTCCGCGGCGGCTCGGGCTCGGGGATCAACCTGTCGAACATCCGCGGCTCGATGGAGCCGCTTGCCAAGGGCGGCACGGCCTCCGGGCCGGTCTCGTTCATGCGCGGCGCCGATTCGTGGGCGGGCACGATCAAGTCCGGCGGCAAGACGCGCCGCGCGGCGAAGATGGTCGTGCTCGACGTCGACCACCCGGACATCCGCGAGTTCATCTGGTGCAAGGCCAAGGAGGAGGACAAGGCCGCGGCGCTGCGCGATGCGGGCTTTGACATGTCGATCGACGGCGACGGCTTCAAGTCGATCCAGTACCAGAACGCCAACAACTCGGTGCGCGTGACCGACGAGTTCATGCAGGCGGTCGAGCAGGACGGCGAGTGGCGCCTGACCGCCCGCGCGACCGGCGAGCCCGTCGGCGAGCCGCTTCGAGCGCGCGATCTGATGCGCGAAATCGCCGAGGCCGCCTACCGCTGCGCCGACCCTGGCGTGCAGTACGACACGATAATCAACCGCTGGCACACGAGCCCCAACTCGGGCCGCATCAACGCGTCCAACCCGTGCAGCGAGTACATGCACGTCGACGACTCCGCCTGCAACCTCGCTTCGCTGAACCTGATGAAGTTCCGCCGCGCCGATGGCACGCTCGACGTGGCGGCCTTCGAGCACGTCGTCGACGTAATGCTGCTCGCGCAGGAGATCATCGTCGGCCCGTCCAGCTACCCCACCGAAGGGATCGGCGTGAACGCGCGCGCGTTTCGCCAGCTCGGGCTCGGCTACGCCAACCTCGGCGCGTACCTGATGAGTAACGGCATGCCCTACGACTCCGACTCCGGGCGCGAGACGGCCGCCGCGATCACCGCGCTGATGACCGGGCGCGCCTACCGCCGCTCAGCTGAGATCGCCGCGGCGCAGGGGCCCTACGAGCACTACCAGGAGAACCGCGAGGCGCACAACAACGTGATGCGCATGCACCGCGACGCCTCCTACGTGATCCCCGAGCACGAAAGCGCCGACGAGCAGCTGCTCGTCGCTGCGCGGCGCTCGTGGGAGGAGGCGGTCGAGCTGGGCGAGCGCCACGGCTACCGCAACGCGCAGGCCACGGTGCTCGCGCCGACGGGCACGATCTCCTTCTTGATGGACTGCGACACGACGGGCGTGGAGCCGGACTTCTCGCTGGTCAAGTTCAAGGAGCTCGTCGGCGGCGGGCAGATGACGATCGTCAACCGCACGGTGCCGCTCGCCCTGCAGACGCTCGGCTACGCAGAGCCGCAGATCGAGCAGATCGAGGCGCACCTGGCCGAGCACGGCACGATCGTCGGCGCGCCCGGCCTCGCCGACGAGCACCTCGCGGTGTTCGACGTCGCCGTCGGCGAGCGCGCGATCTCGCACATGGGCCACATCAAGATGATGGGCGCCGTGCAGCCGTTCATCTCCGGCGCGATCTCAAAGACCGTCAACCTGCCTCAGGAGGCGACGGTCGAGGACATCGCCGACGCCTACACGCAGGCGTGGCGCCTGGGCATCAAGGCGCTGGCGATCTACCGCGACGGCTCGAAGACCGCGCAGGCCCTGCGCACGGACGCCCAAAAGGACGTCGAGCAGCCGGTCGACGTGGAGGCGCTCGTGGAGCAGGCCGTGAGCAAGGCGCTCGCCGACGCGGGTCCGCAGCGCAAGCGCATGCCGGTCGAGCGCCAGTCGATCACGCACAAGTTCTCGATCGCCGGCCACGAGGGCTACATCACCGCGGGCATGTACAAGGACGGCTCGGTCGGCGAGATCTTCCTCACGGACATCGGCAAGGAGGGCTCGACGCTGCGCGGCATGATGAACTCGTTCGCGACGGCGATCTCGATCTCGCTGCAGTACGGCGTGCCACTGGAGACGCTCGTGCAGAAGTTCAGCTACATGCGCTTCGAGCCGGAGGGGATCACGCAGAACACGGAGATCCCGTTCGCCAAGTCGATGCCCGACTACATCATGCGCTGGCTCGCATCGCGCTTCCTCGACGTCGACGCTCAGGAGGAGCTCGGCATCCTCACGCCGCAGGTGCGCGCGCGCAAGGCCGCGCAGGAGGCCGCGCAATCGATGAGCTCGTCCGACACCGCCGGCCCGGCAGCCGCCGAGGAGCCGCAGGACACGCCTCGCGCCTCGGGTGGCAATGGCGGAAACGGCGGCTCGAGCGCCGCGGCTGCGTCCTTCACGGACACCCCGCCGGTCGTCCCGGCGCGCCTGCAGGGCCTCGACCTCGGCCCCGCGTGCGGGCAGTGCGGAGGGATGATGCAGCGGACTGGCAGCTGCTACACGTGTTCTTCCTGCGGCAACAACACCGGCTGCGGCTGACGCTCTGATCTCGTCTGTGGAGGCACGCGTGATGGGCGGGCGGCGTTGCCCACCCATCACGGCGCGGCGACCTACGGAGAGGTCGTGGGCATCTTGCCTTCGGACTCTTCGGCCTCGCGCTTGGCGCTCTCTTTGGCCTCGTGTCCGGCGTTCTCGTTGGGTTTGAACGCTCCTGTCGGAGCGGTCCCCTGCGGCGGCCCTGACGGTGCTTCGCCTGATGGGGTCGCAGCCTGCGACGGGGTGGTCGCCGCGGTCGTGGTCGTCGTCGCTGCGCCGCTGGAGGCCGCGCCGAAGACGGTCGCGCCAACCGCGCCGCCCGCGAGCAGCGATCCGGCGATCGCGGCGGTCATCATGCCTTTGCGTATCGGGTTCATCCTGTTTTCACTTTCGTTGTGCTGCGGTTTCCCCGTTGCACGAGGGTTGATTTGAGCCTGTCATTCGACCCTCAGCGCACGCTGTCAACGGCCTGAGAGTTCGCGAGAGGACCCGACCGACCAACGCCGGACGAAGGGCGACGCGGGCTCGTGCAGGTATCTTGCGCTCGTGACCCCAACCGCACTTATGGCGAGACGCACAGCCCTGCTGCGACGTCTTGCCCCAGTGCAATCGGCAAGTCTCGTTCGGACGGAGCCTTCGGCCCAGACGGCGGTCGACGCTGTACCCGACGCCTGGGCGTCTCGGCTCCCGCCTCCCTTCGAGCATGTGCGGGCCGGTGAAGCTGAGCTGTTCGAGGACGGCCGCATCAGCTGGGGGTTCGATCGTCTTGGCGGCGTAGTCGATCGGACCGTGCTCGAGCTCGGGCCGCTCGAGGGTGGGCATAGCTACATGGCGCAACAGGCGGGGGCCCGAAGCGTCACGGCGATCGAGATGAACAGCAAGGCATTTCTGAAGTGCCTCGTCGTGAAGGACCTGCTGGGGCTCGATCGGTGCACGTTCCAATGCGGCGACGCGCTGGAGTACCTCGCCAATGAGACCGCGGAGTTCGACCTCTGCATCGCGTGCGGCATTCTCTACCACATGATCGAGCCGATTCGGCTAATCGATCTCGTCTCGCAACGCTCTAAACGGATCTTGATCTGGACACATATCTACGACGATGCTGCGCTGGCGAATAGACGACTCTCAAAACGCCTAGGACCGGCGCAGGAGATGAGCTACGACGGCTTCGCGTATCGGAGTCACCAGCACCGGTATAGGTTTGACACGCGACTCTCCGGGTTCTGCGGCGGCTCGCAGCCGTTCAGCAACTGGCTGCCCCGCGCAGAGCTTCTGCGGGCGCTCGATCACTTCGGATGGACGAGCATCGAGATCGCGTTCGATGAGCCAAACCACCCCAATGGTCCGTCGCTTGCGCTGACGGCGATTAAAGGGTGAAAGGCACGGGCCCGTCCTGATCGGTGTTCATGTCACGCACCCTGCGCGGCGCGCCTTGCAGGGCGTTGCGCATAACCTGAGAGCTGGCTGAGCGTCACCTCGACCGGCGGCTGCACGACTTCGTGGGAGCCGTCGTCGAAGACGATCACGCCGCCGCCGGGCAGCCACTGCGGCGCCCGGCGCGGTCCGCTGAGGATCGCCGCCTTGGCCTGGATCTCGGCCACCAGCGCGCTCGGCGCGAGCGCCGTCACCTGCACGATGCCCGTGAACGCGGGCCTACCCGTGGCCGGGTCGAGCAGATGGTGGGCTGGGCGCCCCTCGGCGTCGAGCCAGCTGCGCCGGCCGATGCCGCTCGTCGCCACGCCGCTTCGCCGCACGTGAAACGTGTGCAGCGTGCGTCCGTCGAACGGGCTCTCGACCTCGACCGCCCGCGCGGTCGCCTGCGCGCCGCCGATCGCCAGGTCGCCCGCGCAGTCGATCGCAAAGCCCGCGTGGCCGGCCAGCCGCTCGGCGAGCACATCGGCGAATAGCCCCTTCGCCAGGCCGCCGCTGTCGAGCTTGACGCCGGGCGGGCGCGTAACGATGCGCCGGGGGAGGTTCACCTCGATGCTCTGCCAGGCCACCGGCGAGCCGCCAGCCGCGGGCTTTCGCGGCGGCGCGAGCGCGAGCGCGGTCGACAGTGGGACCGGCTCGCCGAGATCGGTGGCGTAGCCGGCGTCCTGGAGTCGGTCGACGAGTGTCGCGTCGACGAGCCCGTTGGTCAGCGTCGCGGCGACGCGCACGGTCTGCGCCATGCGCGCCATCAGCAGGCTGACCGGCACCTCCCACCGCCGGTCCTCGTTCAGACGCGACAGCTCGCTGTCTGGGAGAAAGCGCGAGAAGCCGAGGTGCCAGGCCTCCAGCCGGCGGCGAACGAGCTGGACGGCCTCCCGTGCGCACCCCTCGCGGCCCGAGCCGGTCACGAGGACCGCACAGGAGGAGCCGAAGCAATCGAAGCGCTCGCTGACCTCGCCGGCGTCCATCACGACTGTTTGGTCGTCACCGCGCTGGGCGAGCTGCTCGATTCGCCGCCGGTTGATTCCGTGCTCGCGGATTCCGTGCTGCTGGATTTCGTGGTGGATTCCGTGCTGCCCGAGGACGATTCGCTGCCTTTCGATTCGCCAGAGGAGCTCGTCGTCGTGGCCGCTTGTTGTTCTGCTGCGGCTTTTTCGGCAGCCTTCTTCGCGGCAGCCTTCTTCGCGGCCGCCTTGCTCGCGGCCGCCTTGCTCACGGCCGCCTTGCTCACGGCAGTCCTGGCCGTGCTCGCCGTCAGGTTGCCGGCGGCGCTCGTGCTGTTTTTCGATGCGGCCGACAGCGCAGGGTCGTGTCCTGAGGCGAGCTGCACATAGACGACGAGGAACAGCGCGCAGAACACCGCGGCGGCGCTTGCGGCGATCGAACGCCTGATCCGGCGTGCGCGTCGTCGCAGTGCCTCGCGTCGGCTCATGGCCAGCGCGCGAGCCTCGAGCTGTCGAGGGGAGTGACGGGGATCTTGCTGGCGGCTTTGCGTGTCGCGCGGGGTCATCGGTCGCTCCTGTCGTGTTCCGGGGGGTGTTGTCTCAGTCTCGGCCGGCCACCTCGCAGGACCGTGCGAAAAACCTGAGGAGCTCCTGAGCCGTTCGGCTCAGCGAGGTGGTCGGCGCTCATCGCGCAGTCCCCGGCAGGGGCGCTGGGGAGGTCCCGAGCCAGCGACCGATCAGCAGGCCGAGCGCCGGGACCACGACGATCGCCGTCATCGCGAGAAACCACACCTGGCCGGCGTCGGTGCCCTCGCCGAGCGAGTGCACGATGCCGAGGATCCAGGCGAGCGCGGTGAAGCGGTGCAGCATGCGCCAGCGCTGCACGCCGATGCGCGCCCGGGCGTAGTAGGAGAGCCCGAGCACGAGGAGCGCCCAGAAGGCGACGATCCCGGTAGTCGTCCACAGAGTCTTGTAGCTGCTGAGGAAGGGCACGGAGATGTCCCCGAGGCTCGGATTCAGGAAGCCGTCGCCGAGCAGCGTGAGTCCGTGGATCGCGATCGCGGCGAGCGTTGCCAGCGAGAGCGCCTCGTGGGTCACGCGCAGGTCCGGTCCGCGACCCTTCAGCAGACGTCCACTCATCAGCAGGCCGACGCATACCGAGACGCTCGAAAGAACCAGCGCCGCGCTGCCGGCGGCGCGGCTGGCCAGCCAGTAGAGGTGTGGCCCTACGGCCGTGGCCAGCACGCCCGTCAGATGAGTGAAAGCCGGCGACATCGACTCACGACTCGTGAGCCGCTGCCGCGTGAGAGCCGGCGCGACGTGTCATCGACGCGGGCTGGCGTGTGGCCGCCGGACGCGCCGGACGCGCCGGACGCCAGGATGGCTCGAGGGCGAGCGCCTGCTCGGCCGAAGGAGACTGCTTCGCCGCCTGCCTGGACGCGACGTGCGGCTTCAGCAGCCTCGCGCGAGACATCGCATGGGCGAGGCCGGCGAGCAGAGCGACGATGGCGAGAACGTTGATCGTGATGAGCAGCGAAAGGGACATGGCACTCCTTTGGTTGAGTTCCGATCTAGGAGCAGTATCCGGGCCCAACCTGGGTCGACTATGTGCTCACCCTGAGAGAAGCCTGAGACCGAAAAGCCCCGCGGTTGCAGGCTGTTTGAGCCCTCGCCGGCGGTCAAGCGCAGCGTCACGGCCGGCGAGCGCTTCAGGCAGCCGACGGTGCGGGGCCCGACGCCTGCGAGGGCGCCTTGGGCAGCACGACGGTGAAGCGCGCCCCGCCGCCGTCGGCGTTCTCGGCGCTGACGCTCCCGCCGTGGGCGTCCACGACCGTGCCCACGATCGACAGGCCGAGGCCGGCGCCCGCCTTGCCGCGCTCGCGTCCCCCCTCGGCGCGCCAGAAGCGATCGAACAGGTGCCCGGGCGCGGTGTCGGGCAGCCCCGGCCCGTGGTCGCGCACGGTCAGCGTCACGGTCTGCTCGTCTTGGACGACCGCCACCTCGATCGGCGTCCCCGGCCGGGTGTGCACGAGCGCGTTTCGCAGCAGGTTGGCAAGCACCTGGCGCAGTCGGTGGGCATCGCCCGAGACGACGGCCGGAGCTGGCGCGTCGAGGTCAATCGGTCGCTCGGGGGCTGTCGCGTGCGCGTCTTCGACCGCGTCGCGGGCGAGCACCGCCAGATCGACCGGCGCGCGGCTGAGCTGCGGCGCCTCGTCCAGACGCGCGAGCGTCAGCAGGTCCTCGACGAGCACGCCCATGCGCTTTGACTCGTCCTCGATGCGTCGCATCGCCGTTCGCGTCTCGGCCTCGTCGCGCGTCGCGCCCATGCGAAACAGCTCGGCATATCCACGAATCGAGGCGAGCGGCGTGCGCAGCTCGTGCGAGGCGTCGGCGAGGAACTGGCGCAGACGCTCTTCGCTGGCCTTGCGCTGTGCAAAGGCCTGCTCGAGGCGCTCGAGCATCGCGTTGAGCGCGAGCCCGAGACGGCCGACCTCGGTGCGCGACGTCGCCGGACTGACGCGCCGCGAGAGCTGACCGGCGGCGATCTCGCCCGCGGTGACCTCCATGCGATCGAGCGGACGCAGGCCGAGGCGCACGACGAAGAAGGCGCTCAGGCCGAGAGCGATGAGCACACCGGCGATCACGAGCGCCTCGACTAGCAGCAGTCGGCTGAGCGTCTGGTCGACGTCGCGCAAGGGCACGGCGACGATTGTCAGGCCGGTGTCCTCCGGGTCGTGGCTGGCGTAGGCGCGATAGCGCAGGCCCGAGGAGCCGGCCGAACCGACGGTGAACAGCTTGCCGACGGGCACACTGGCCGGTATTCGCGGGGTCGCCGGGGCGGCCTGGCCGTAGGTGATGAGGACGTGCCCCAGCACCTTCCCCGACGCGTCGCGGCGCTCGCCGTAGGTGCCCGGAGGGAGGTTCAGGTTGGGACCGCCGGAACGACCTCCTCCCCGGCCGGGTTGCTCATCCCCTGCCAAGCCCCCTGGGAAGCTCGTGCCGCCGGGCGGTTTGAAGCCAGCGGTGTCGAGCGCCTGAGAGAGCGCCGGCCCTGCCCCACGCAGCTCCTGGTCGATCCGCCCGAGCAGAAACGAGCGTTGCTCTGTGTATGTGACTGCCGCGAGCGCGACTAGCCCTGCTGCTGCCAACAGAAGCACGCTCGCGAGCACGCGAGCGCGCAGCGAAGCCATCAACGTTTTAGAACCTGCAGCGCGTAGCCGACGCCACGCACGGTCCTGATCAACGACGGCCCGTGCGCGTCGAGCTTCTTGCGCAGGTAGCTGATGTAGGTCTCCAGCACGCGGCCATCGCCGCCGAAGTCGTAGTTCCACACGTGGTCGAGCAGCTGCGCGCGCGTCATCACACGCCGGGGATTGAGCATTAGGTAGCGCAGCAGCCTGTATTCCGTCGCCGTCAGCTCGATCGGCGCTCCCGCGCGAGAGACCTCGTGCGACTCCTCGTCCAGCTCGAGGTCCTCGAAGACCAGGCGACCGGACTCCGGCGTGGCCTGGCCGGTGCGGCGCAGGATCGTACGGATGCGCGCCACCAGCTCCTCGAGGCTGAACGGCTTGGTCATGTAGTCGTCGCCGCCGCCCGAGAGGCCGCGCACCTTGTCCTCGGTGGCGTCGCGCGCGGTCAAGAAGATGATCGGCACTCCCGCCCTTTGGGCGCCGAGGCGCGAGGCGACCTCGAAGCCCTCCATGTCGGGAAGCATCACATCGAGAACCAGCAGATGCGGTTTGAACTTGCTCACCGCCGCGAGCGCCTCACGCCCGGTTGCGGCGGTTTCGACGGTGAACCCGTTGAATCGCAGCGCCATCGTGACGACCTCGGCGAGGTTCGGCTCGTCATCGACGACCAGCACGCGCGGACCATGGGCGCTGTCGGGCATCTGCAGATCTTCTTTCATCGGCGAGGGTGGTGAATAGACGTTCATCGGCTCTCCCTTCCTGGAGGTCTACCGAGAACCTCCTCCTCGCGCGTGAGAGGCGCCGGGGAGAACCCTGAGGATTGCCTGAGAGCGGTAGGCCCGGCGGCGGAGCTCGGGCGCTGATCGCAGCGTGTGACAGCTGACGGGGCGCAGGGGGGGCGACCCTCGGACGGTCGCAGCCGCGAAGATGGGGCGATGAGCTCACAGCCCAGCGCGGCGATCTTCGACAACGACGGGCTGCTGCTGGACACTGAGGTGGCTTGGACGCGCGCCGAGGAATCGCTGTTCGCCGCACGCGGTCGCCGGTTCACGCCGGAGCACAAGCGCTCGCTGCTCGGTTCCTCGCGTTCGCTGGCCGCGGTCAAGCTCGAGGCGATCCTCGAGCTTCCCGGCGAGGGAGAAGCACTGATGGACGAGCTGTTCAAGCTGGTCATGCAGGAGGCGCTTCGGGGAGTCGCGCCGCGCCCGGGCGCCGTGGAGCTGCTCGCGCGCCTGACAGACGCCGGGATCCCGCTCGCCGTCGCATCCAACTCCGAGCGCGAGTTCCTCGAGCACACGCTCTCCTCGGCGGGGCTGCTGCACGGCGGCCCGTTCGCCGTCGTCGTCTCGGCCAATGATGTAGAGCACCCCAAGCCGGCGCCCGACATCTACCTCGAGGCATGTCGGCGGCTCGGCGCCGCACCGTCGGAGTCGGTGGCCTTGGAGGACTCGCCGATCGGCGTGGCCTCCGCCGGGGCCGCGGGGATGTTCGTCATCGGCGTCCCGTACTTCGCCGGCACCGACATCCCGGGCGCCAGCCTGCTGGCCGACAGCCTCGCCGACGCGGCCGTGGCGCACGCCCTTGGCCTGCCCGCGCTAGCGCGCGAGGTCCGTTAGGGAGCTCGTACGTCGGCGAGCCGGCGGCGGCCGGCAGTGTTGCCGGCGCCCGCGAGCGAGGCAGCGAGCTCTGCCTGCGCCGCGCGTGCCCGGCCGCTCAGACGCGCCGCGCGTCGACGCAGCCAGCTCAGCGAGCGCGGCTCGCCACAGCGCTCGCGCCAGCCGTCGAGCACCTGCTCGAGCCGCTCGCCGTCGGCGACGGTGGCCAGTATCTCGACGCTTCCGCCACCCTGCTCGACGGGACCGAGGCGCACGAGGTAGAGCTCGCCGGTGTCGCTGACCCACGCCGCGCGATGCAGCGGACCCTGGGCATGCTCGCGCCACCACAGGCCGACATCGCGCTCGCGCGAGTGGACACGGCGCGAATCTGCTCGGTAGAAGGCCGACAGCGAGTCGTAGCGCACGGAGCGCGTCGGTCGTCGCGGGCTGCGGTCGGTCTGTCTCATGCGGCACCACCCGGGAGGTCGAGGAGGAAGCTTGTGCGACGAAGCCTCCTCGCCTCGCCTAAACGCCGCCTCAGCGCCTCAGAAGAGTTTCTGCATGGCCGCCGTCGCGATGTCGGACGAGGCATGCATGCGCATGCCTTCGGCGCCCAGAGGTCCCCGGTCCACACCGGGGCCGGTGACCTCTGGGATCGCGAAGGCGATCAGCCGTTCAGGCGCTTCTTCAGCGCGCTCGCCGCCGAGAACTTCGCGGCCTTGCTGGCGGCGATGTTGATCGTCTCGCCGGTCGACGGGTTGCGTCCTTGCCGTGCAGCACGCTGGCTGACGCTGAACTTGCCGAAGCCGGCAAGCGCGACCTCGCCCCCGCCGGCCAGTTCGTCGGAGACCACGTCAATGACGGTCTCCACCACCTGTCGGGCCTGGCTGGCGGCCAGTCCGTTTCGACTGGCGACCTGCTCGGCCAGCTCGTTCTTGGTCATACCACTCCCTTCTCGGGTGTCGTTACTGCGAGCAGGCTAACCGCTGGTGAGGACGACGGGGCCGGAAAAGCAGGTGGATAGGCCCCGTGGAAGCCCTAATTTCCGGGGAACTCGACCCCATGGGCGACCGGCAGGGGCCCCTCCGGCGTCCCGCGCGCGCCGCCGGCGAGGCGCTCGCGTCCCGTCGTGGAGCGCCCGAAGGCAAGCGCACCGGCGGCGCAGGCGGCCCAAACGGCCGCCAGCCAGGCGCCGCAGGCGAGGCCCACGTGCACCCACACGAGCTCCGTCGGCAGGTGCGTCTTGTACTGGTCCAAGCCGACGACGCCCTGCAGCGCGATCAACACGCACAGGACGGTGAGCGAGCGGCGCACGACCGGCCGCGCGTGCCTGCGCCGCGCCATCCACCAAACGCCCACCGCGGCCAAGCCGAAGACGAGCGCGATCTCGCCGTGGCGGTGGATCACGAAGTCCATCGTGCCGCGCCCGTTGAAGTTCAGCCGGTTGATCTTCTGCCCGGGAGAGCCGCCCGCGTGCGGGCCTGCGGCCGTCGCGGCCGTGCCGGCGAAGATCGTCAGCGCGCCGAGCCCGACGAGCCAACGCAGCGACAGGACCAGTCGACGATCCTCGGCCGGGACGGCGTTGGCGCCTGCGCCGTTGGCCGTGGCGCCGTCGCCGTCGCCGGCGCGCCAGGCGAGCAGCGCGGCCGCGAGCAGGATCAGCATCGACAGCGCGAAGTGGCCCATCACCCAGCCGTAGTCGAGCGCGCCGCGCACGGTGAAGCCGCCGAGCACCGCTTGGCCGATCACGCCGAGCGGCAGCAGCGCGCCCAGCCACATCAGGTCGCGGCGGTAGGGGCGCCGGCGCAGGGCGAACAGCCACGCAGCGCCCGCGGCGAGCGACACCGGCGCGGTGATCATGCGGTTTGAGAACTCGATCACCGCGTGCGTGGTCAGCGGCGGGTAGGCGTTGCCATAGCACTTCGGCCAGTCCGGGCAGCCGAGGCCCGAGCCGGTCAAGCGCACCGCGGCGCCGCTGAGCACGATCAGCGTGAGCGCGCCGAGTGCGACATACGCCGTGTATGCGTACTGCTGCGGCGTGACGGTGTAGCCGTTGGTGCGCGCGCGCACCCGCTCGAGCCTGGCCCTCATGGTCATAAGTCTGCCAACTCGCGCGATCGCGCTCTCCGGCGGCCGCTCAGGCCTCGGCCAGCCAGCGCTCGGCGTTCTCGTCGTGCAGCTCGCGCAGGATGTCCTGCAGGCCACGCGAGAGCTGCCAACCCGGGTAGTCGGACGCAAACGGCCGCACGTCGCTGATCCACCAGCGGTGGTCGCCCACGCGGTTCTGCTCGCTGAGCGTCCACTGCAGCTCGCGCCCGGAGATGCTCTGGCAGAGCTCGATCGCCTCGAGCATCGAGCAGTTGCAGTCGCGCCCGCCGCCGATGTTGTAGACGGCGCCACCGGCGCGAGCGTCGAGGTGGAAGTGCTCGAAGGCCGCTACGAGGTCGGCCGAATGGATGTTGTCGCGCACCTGCTTGGCGCCGTAGCCGAACACCGTGTACGGCTCGCCGGTGACGGTCGCGCGCATCAGGTAGGAGAGGAACCCGTGCAGCATCGTCCCCGCGTGGTTGGGGCCGGTCAGGCAGCCGCCGCGAAAGCACACGGTGGGCAGGCCGAAGTAGCGGCCGTACTCCTGCACGAGCAGGTCGGCGGCGGCCTTGGACACGCCGAACAGCGAGTGCGTGCTGCGGTCGATCGACATCGACGTGTCGATGCCCTGGAAGTAGGCGTGATCCTCGGGCAGCTCCAGACGGCGCTCCAGCTCGGCGAGCGGCAGCGAGTTGGGCGTATCGCCGTACACCTTGTTCGTCGAACAGAACACGAACGTCGCGCCGTCGGCGTGGCGTCGCGTCGCCTCCAGCAGGTTGAGCGTGCCCAGCGCGTTGACCTCGAAGTCCGTGTGCGGGTCCGAGGCCGCCCAGTCGTGCGACGGCTGCGCGGCGGTGTGGATCACCAGCTCGATGCGACCCGCGTGCTCGGCGAACAGGCGCTCCACCGCGTCGCGGTCGCGGATGTCCACGGGCAGCGAGGAGAAGGAGTCGGGATAGCGCGCGAGCAGCGCGTCGGTCATGTGCGCCGTCGACGCCTGCGCCCCAAAGAAGCGCGCGCGCATGTCGTTCTCCAGGCCGATCACGTCGAAGCCGAGTTGCGCGAAGCGCGCGACCGACTCCGAGCCGATCAGCCCTCCCGAGCCTGTGACTATCGCCGTGGGCACAGGCCTCCTGCGAGCTCCACGGCGGCTCGGCTCACGCGCCGCCGTAGACGAATGGGAGCTCGTCCTTCAGCTCGCGCAGCTGCGGCGCCGCGGCGTCGCGCTCGGAGATCGTCAGCTGCGGCTCGGGCAGCGGCCAGGAGATGCCCACGTCGGGATCGTTCCAGGCCATGGCGCGCTCCAGCTGCGGGTCGTAGTAGGCGGTCTGCTTGTAGATCACGTCGGCGATCTCGCTGAGCACGCAGAAGCCGTGCGCGAAGCCGACGGGCACGTACAGCTCGCGCATGCTCTCGTCGTCGAGCTCGACGGCCTCCCACTCGCCGTACGTCGGCGAGCCGCTGCGCAGGTCGACGACGACGTCGACGATCTGCCCGCGCGCGCAGCGCACGAGCTTGGCCACGCCCGAGCCGACCTGGAAGTGCATGCCGCGCAGCACGCCGCGCGAGGAGCGCGAGTGGTTGTCCTGCACGAAGCGCTCGTCCCCGTCCATCCCCAGCTCGTCGTGCCAGCTGCTGCGATAGGTCTCACTGAAGAACCCGCGCTCGTCGGCGAACGTTGCGGGCTCGACATAAACGAGCCCGTCCAGACGTGTCGGAAGCACGCGCATAGGCGCAAGAGGGTAGCCGCTTGCCTATATTCGCCCGACGATGAGCGCGAGCAAGCCCGCTCGGGCGCCGACGGTCGCGAGCGCTTCCGTCCACTGGACGCGGGGGCCGGCCGACCCACGGCTCGCCGACGGCGCCGTTCACGTCTGGCGGGCTGATCTGACGCGGGTCGGCGAGGACGTCGTCGAGCTGCTCGGCGCCGCCGAGCGCGAGCGCGCCGAGCGATTCGCACAGGACCGCGACCGCGCGCTGTGGGAGCGCTCGCGTGGGGTCCTGCGAGCGCTGCTCGGGCGCTATCTGCATGAGCCCACGCGCTCGGTCGCGCTGGCCGTCGGCCCGCATGGCAAGCCCGAGCTGTCCGCTGCCGGCGGGCGACAGCATCGGCTGTTCTTCAACCTCTCGCACTCGGGTCCGCTGGCGCTCTACGCGTTCACCGCGACCGGGCCGATCGGCGTCGACGTGCAGGTCGCGCGCGAGGAGTCCCAGCCAACCCCTGACCACGTCGCGCTCGCCAGACGCGCGTTCGGCGAGCAGGCGGCGCGACGGCTGGCCGAACGCGAGCCCGGATCGCGCGAAGGCGAGTTCCTGCGCCTGTGGACACGCCACGAGGCCGAGCTCAAGCGCCGCGGAACGGGCATCGGCCGGTCCGAGCCCACGAGCGCGCGCGATCAGGCGGCTGCCCGCTCGGCAGCCGCCGATCCAGCGGCCGGCCCGCAGGCCGCGCCACAGGCGCCATCGGCAATCCTCGAGCTGGACACGGGGGCCCACGCGGCCGCGGCGCTCGCGCTGGAGCAGAGCACGAGCGAGCTGCGGCTCTGGGAGTGGCCGCCTAGAAGATCTTCAGGGTGATCCGCTGGGTGATCGTCTTGCCGTTGACGACGGCTGCGAGCTTCACCGAGACGCCGTGTTTGGCGCGGATTTTCTGCACGAGCGCAGACTTGACGCGGATCGGCAGGTGCACGGTCGTGTGCGCCCGCAGGCTGAAGCCGACATGACCGTAGGTCGCTTCGCCGGCATACGTGCTTTCGCCGGGCACGCTCAGCGTCGCCGTTCCGTTGCAAGGGCTGACGCGGCAGAACATTGCAACCGAGACGATGCCGCTCTGGTTGATGCCGTCGGTCTGCGGGCTGACCCTGATCGGCGCGAGCGCCGGCGGCAAGCCGCCCTTGCCACCGGGGCAGATGTGCGTGGCGTCGCCGTCGGTGGCGAGCGTGACGCGCATCAGCAGTTCCTCGTTGCGGTTGACCGCGAAGCCGTCGTTCGCGGAGGTGATCGAGGGGATCAGCGACGCGCCGTTGCCCGTGCCGTTGTCCTTGACGAAGGAGTCCGTCGTCGCGCCCGTCACCGAGCCGAGCACCTGGTAGGGGACGCCGCTGCGATAGACGTTCGGGACGTAGCCGCCGCTGTCGTTGAGGCCGACGAAGTCGCCCGCGCTGACGCACAGGTTGATCGGCAGGAAGGTTGTCACCGTTGAAGCCCCGGCGCCGTTTTCGCCGCACACCGGCAGATCGAAGCCCTGGGAGGTGATGTTGACCTTGGCGCCGCCGCCGGGCAGCGGGGAGAGGTCTTGGAAGTGCACCGTCGTCAACGGCAACGGGCCGTTGGTCGCGCGCTGCGCGCAGCCCTCGACTTCGACCTTCGCGGCCTGTCCGGTGGCCGGCACGCGCTCCTCGCCCGCCGTGCTGGAGAAGTTCCACAGCGCCGTGTCGGCGCCGTAGTGCAGCGTGTGGAAGACGCCGTTGGGAGCGTCCGGGCTCGGCGGAACCTGCGTGAAGGTGCCGGGGTAGCTGAGGTTGCCGGCCGTGTTCAGCGTCGCCGGGACCGACAGCGGGCTGCCGATGGTCGTGACCTTGGCTTGGCTGAAGGCCGGGGCCAGGAGCGCCAGCAGGGCGGTGGCGGTGACGGCGCGGAGCAGTCTGCGGACGGACGGCACAGCGGCCAGGGCAGGAGACGTCGCAGCGGTGGGACGGGAATGTATGGACGGTGTGGGCATCGACCTCGGGGGTAGGGGGGGTCTGTGCTGTCTCGGCAAGTCCCCCGTCGCTGTTGAGGAAAACGAGGTTAGACGGACGTTTGAGGGAGCTCGCTGGTTGCCCGGGTACACCGATCCGACGGCAACGCGGCCGGCGGCGGCCACTAAGCTGCGCGCGATGCCGACTGCAAGCGAGATGCGCGGGGCTTCACCTGACGACCCTTTACGGATCGACTGGCGGCGCCGAAGAGTCGGACGCAGATCATTCTCCGTCTGACCGGCATGCGCGAGCAATCGCCCATGAGCGGGGATCCCGAGGCCGACGCCTCGTCCCAGGACGAGCGGCGTACATCGTCTCCGGCCTCTTCCCGATCAGAACGCGCCGGGAGACGCCTGTTGATCAACGTCGTAACCGTCGCAGTCACACTCATCTTTTCGTATGTCGCGCTCAGCGATATCAACCTTTCCCTCGCCTGGCGGACGCTACGCACCAGCGACTACTGGTGGCTCGTGGCTGCACTCGTCGCGTTCGCGCTTGGCAACCTGGCACGTGCGCTGCGTTGGCGCTCCCTGTTCGCCCAAGGCCGTCGGCCGCCGTTTGCCACGATCACGAACGCGATGCTGGTCGGATATCTCTACAACAACATCCTCCCTGCCCGCGCCGGCGAAGCCGCTCGTGTCGTCGTCCTGACGCGGCGAAGCTCGGCTTCCCCCGTAGAGATCGTGGGAACGGTCGTCCTTGAGCGCCTTTACGACGTGCTCGCGATCCTAGTGATCTTCTTCGCTTGCGAGCCGTGGTTGCCGTACGTCAGCTGGTTCGGCGCCGCGGCGGTTGCGGCGATCACGCTCGCGGTCTTGATCGCAGCAACGGCAATAGTGCTCGCCATTTACGGCGATCGTCCTTTGCGATTCCTGTTGCGCCCGCTCCGGCGAATAGCGTTGTTCTCCGGCGAGCGCCTCGATAGGACCGTCGATGACCTGACGCACGGCCTCAGTGGCCTACGCCATCCCACGCTCGCCCTAGAGGCCTTCGTGTGGACGATCGCGGCGTGGCTGTTGACAGCGGTATGTGCGTATCTCGTGACGCTCGCCTTCAACCTGCATCTCCCGTTCGCGTGCGGCGTCTTGGTTGCGGTAGCTGTCGGGCTCGGCATGATCCTCCCCTCCCCGCCCGCAGCAGTTGGGGTATTTGAGGGCGCTGCGCTTATCGCGCTCGATGCCTACCGCGTGCCGCACTCCTCGGCGCTCCCCTACGCGGTGGTCCTACACCTCGTCAACTTCGTTCCGTTCGTCATCGCGGGCGCTCTACTGCTCCACCACAACTCGCGCCATCCACTCGTCGACGGCGCCAAGAAGACGGCGATGTCGACCTCCAATTAGGGGGAGTGCCAGGTGCGCTTTGTCTGCAGATTCCACTGATCGATCCGCCGCGCCTCCCATATACTGCGGTCCCGCCCCATGACCGTTCCGTCTCCTCCCGCGACCATCACCCAGACGGCCTGCGCGACATCGGCGGTTGGCTTCGATCGGCGCCCGACATGACGGGTGAGCATGATGAGCTCTGGGACCTCGAGAACCTGCGACGGGCTCGCCGGCTAGGCGATTGGATGTTCGAGCAGTCGGCGAAGTTCGTCGGCGGCGAGGTCGCCGAGGTCGGGGCTGGCATCGGTACGTTCAGCGAACGCCTTCTTGCCGATGGCAGGGTGACGAGGCTGTTGCTCATCGAGCCGGAGCCACCATGCGCAGAGATCCTGGCGCGCACCTATGCGAGCGACCCTCGGGTCACTGTCACACGTGACACGCTGCCCGACTCTCCGGCTCTCCGAGATCGTGCCGGCAAGATCGACTTCTTGCTTTGTCAAAACGTCCTCGAGCACATTGAGGAGGAGCTTCCTGCGCTGCGCGCTATGGCCCACGCTCTGCGCCCAGGCGGGCATCTGAGTCTGCTGGTGCCTGCCCATCCCCAACTCTTTGGCAACCTCGACCGCGTTTACGGTCACTACCGTCGTTACACGCGCGAGCGCGTGAGCAGGGTCGTGGCTGCAGCAGGGCTCGAGATCGAAGATCTGTACTCATTCAACCTGCTTGGTGTCCCTGGCTGGTGGCTGAACCGCTATCGCCGATCGCCGGGCATCAGCCCCGGTGCACTGCGAGCCTACGAGACGTTGCTGTTGCTCTGGCAGCCAATTGAGCGACGCAGACGTCCGCCTTGGGGGCTCAGTCTCATTGCGCACGCGCGCAAGCCCGACGAGCCACCCTCAGTAGCAAACGGGCAGACCTAGCTTCGGATGCGGCCAACGTGGTGAGGCGACTTTCATGCAGATCACATTTCTGATTCCGGCGTACAACGAGGCGCGAACGATCGGCGAGCTGCTCGATCGAATCGACGACCTCGGTCTGGACTATGAGGTGATCGTTGTCGACGACGGATCGACTGACGCAACACCCGACATCGTGCGCTCGCGCGTCCAGTTCGAGGTCCGCGTGCAGCTGCTGAGTAAGCCGAATGGCGGAAAGGGCTCAGCGATCCGCCATGGCATACCGCACTGTCACGGCGACGTGGTCGTCATCCAGGACGCCGATCTGGAGTACGACCCGCGCGACGTACCCGCGCTGATCGAGCCCATCGAGAGCGGCGTGGCGGATGTCGTCTACGGCTCGCGGCTCTCCGGTGGCAGGCCTCAGCGCGCGTACATGTTCTGGCACATGATCGGCAACCGCTTCCTCTCGTTGGTGACCGGCGTGTTGTTCAACACGACGATCACTGACATGGAGACCGGGTACAAGGCCTTCCGGCTGGACGTCCTAAGACAGCTTCGCCTTACAGAGGATCATTTTGGCATTGAGCCTGAGATAACCGGGGAGATCTGCCGGCGGCAGATGCGGATCTACGAGACGCCCATCGCGTATTTTGGAAGGACTTATGCCGAAGGGAAGAAGATAACCTGGAGGGACGGCTTCCGTGCGCTGTTCGTGCTCATTCGGACTCGAACCAGGCGGCTCGACTGAGCTGCGCGGCGCTTAGGGCAGCGGTTGCGACTAGCCGCAACCGCTAACCGGGTGTGACTTCGTCTGCCTCGATCTGCTTGCCGGCGTAGACGGTGTGAACGCGGGAGCCTAGCGACTTGAGGATGGCTTCCATGCGCTGCGTGGTTGCGGGCTCAGTTTGCGCGGACTGGGCATGGAAGACCACGATCACACGCCTGCCGTCGAACCATTCGTGTCTCAGCCCAGCGACGGTTGCCGCGGGGCTGGTGAAACTTGGCCATGGATCGTCGAAACGATCACGCACGGCTTCGTTGCCGAGTGCAAACATCTGCGTGCCCAACCCCCAGTCGACAGTGATGACGCTTTGCACTCGTGGAGCGGATCGAGAGATCGTGCGCGCAGCCGCGTAAATCTCCGTGCTCCAGAACGGCCCCCACTGACGGCTAGAGCGATACGCATCGACATAGTCCGCCGTAGTCCGCACCTGCGTGAAGGTGAGGGCGACGATCACGACAAGGACCGTCGCCGCTACGGCACGACCCAATGGCACCATCGGTATGTGCGTCGCTGCCATGAGAAGGCAGAGGAGCAGAAGGGCTGGCAGCGGCCAGAGAAGCATCACGTGCCATGCCCCAGTAGCTTGACGTGTCAGGACGACGCCCACAGCCATGACAACGAAAAGGATCAGCAAGAACGTCGTGGTCGCTGCGACGTGCCGCAGTGCATCGCCCGTCGGCCGTCGTCTCCCCCGAAGCAGATACCAGATCGCGACGATGGCAGAGGCGACCAAAATGTATGGAATCAGCCATCCGATCAGCGTGGCATGCCGTAGGAATGAACCTGTCATGTTGTCGTACACGGCTGCGCCGTTGAACGTGCCCCGAAAGAGTCGCGATACTTCTGAAACGCGGTCGCCGAGTGATGCGTTCGAGCCGGGAAGCGGTAGACGCTCCGCTGGAAGGACCAGAACAAACAGCGCCACGACTCCGAGGCTCGCGAGAACGGCAACGGGGAACACGACGGCCACCGGCCGCCGACGGCCGATCTCCCACAGCTCACGATGGTGAACCACCATTGCCGCGACGACGAAGGCGGCTATAAACCACCCGTAATCGAGCTTGTTGTACAGCCCGAGCAAGAGCGTAGCCGCGAGGAGCCAGAGGTACCGCACTGAGCGCAGGCGGAGAAAAGCGAAGTAAAACAGCAAGGCTACGATCCGAAACAGCGAGCTGAGCACGATGGGGCCCCAGTCGGTGCGCGCGAGTGCACCGTACGCCGGATCTGTCGCCAGCAGCACGGACACCACGGCCGCGGCCCAGCGCCCCAGTAGGCGGTAGACGAGCAGAACGGCGAGGAGCACGACGACCGTCGCCGCCAGCACGGCGGGGAGCCGGATGCTATCCACCGACACGCCAAAGGTCGCGAAGATTGGGTAGTACAGCCAGGCCTTCAATGCACCAATATATGCCATCAGCATGGTCGGGATACCCCAGGCTTCGTGATAAATGAACCCCTGATAGTGATACGGGGCGCCGAGCGCGCCGTTTACGAACAGCAGCTCGTCGTACTCAAGTCCCGGGTTCGAGATACCCGCACAGTTTGCGAGGACGAAGAACACGGTCGACAGCGCGATCGCCACGCGCGCAGCCCAGCGCCGGACGCTGTCGCCTACGAACGCTCGCGCTGCCTGTGAATCGACAATCCGCGACGCAGCCTCCATCACGCCAGCATAACTCGTGCTGGCGCGGACTCACCCCGTCGCCCCGTCGGCCGCCCCAGCACGTCCTGGGCCATGCCCCGACGCGCTCGCACTCCGGCCCTTGCGCTAGCATACCCGCCTTCTTGCGGGACCTGCCAGAGGCGTCTTGCACGTGATTCCCTATCGTGCCCGCCGTGCGACGAGCGCTGGGATTGCAGGACCGACAACACGAGTAGAGGACCGACGATATGGCTAAGTGCTTGGTGACGGGTGGGGCTGGTTTCATGGGCGCGCATGTGGCGCGCACGCTGCTCGAGCTCGGTCATGAGCCGGTCGTCTTGGATGATATGAGCGGCGGCTTTCCCGCCAATGTGCCGTCTGATGCGAAGCTGATCGAAGGATCGATTACCGACGATTCCCTGATCGCGCGAACATTCTCGGCCGAGAAGTTTGACTATGTGTACCATCTCGCTGCCTACGCGGCCGAGGGTCTTTCTCACTTCATCAAGCGCTTCAACTATGCCAACAACGTGCTTGGAAGTGTCACTCTCATCAATGCTGCCGTCAACCACGACGTCGGATGTTTTGTATTTACCTCGTCAATTGCCGTCTACGGCGCGGGCCAGCTTCCTATGGTGGAGTCTCTGCGACCCGAGCCCGAGGACTCGTATGGCATCGCGAAGTACGCGGTCGAGCAAGAGCTCGCCGTTTCAAAGGCGATGTTTGACCTCGATTACGTGATCTTTCGTCCGCACAACGTGTACGGCGAGCTGCAGAACATCGGAGATCGCTATCGAAACGTGCTTGGAATCTTCATGAATCAGATCCTCAACGACCAGCCGCTGTCGATTTTCGGTGATGGCGAGCAGACACGCGCATTTTCGTATATTCGCGACATTGCACCGACAATTGCCGTTGCGCCGGAAGTAAAGGACGCTCGGGGCGAGATTTTCAACGTCGGAGCCGACGTCCCCTACACCGTCAATCACTTGGCTCAGACCGTAAAGGATGCCATGGGCGTCCCCGATCACCCGGTTCGCCATTTGGACGCCCGCTCCGAGGTCAAGCACGCATTCTCGGACCACGCCAAGGCAGTGAAGGTGTTCGGTCCGCAGGCCTCAACGCCGCTGGAGGAAGGCGTCGGCAGGATGACCGAGTGGGTCAACGAACACGGGCCTCAACCCCCCAGCCGCTTCTCGAACATAGAGATCGAGCGAAACCTGCCTTCCTTTTGGCTTGAGGAGGCGCCGATCGCTCCGGGTGCTGGTTCCGAACCCAGCCGGTCCACCGACTAGCTCCTCCGCCCTGCGCCCCCCTCGAGCCTTCAGAAAGCTATAGCCCTCCATGGACATCGATCAGTTCGTTGAAAGCCTTCCAGGCCAAGAAGAGCGCCTGCGCACGGCGAGATCGCTAATCGAGAGACAAATCGAGTGGTACCCATACGACATCCTCGGCAATGTGTTCCACCTTGCCGAGATGCTCTCGGGCGACAACCGCGATCTCGACCGGCTCGCCAAGCGACTGCCCGTGGCGGACCTGGGCGCCGCAGATGGCGACTTGGCGTTCGCGCTCGAGGATGTCGCCGGCTGGGAGATGGACGTAGTCGATACTGCCGCCACAAACATGAACGGGCTCCGCGGCGCGAAAGCTCTGCGCGAGCATCTCGACTCGTCGGCGCGTATATATGACATGGACCTGGATAGCAAGTTCACCCTGCCGCGCGACCGATACGGACTCGTATTTCTGCTGGGAACGCTTTACCACCTCCAGAATCCCTACTACATGATGCGAGAGCTGTCGCTTCATTCCTCCCACTGTCTTCTCAGCACCCGCGTGGCGCGCTTCGCCGGGCCAGATCGCCAGTCGATCGGCGACCTCCCGGTTGGCTACCTATTGGCGCCAAACGAGACAAACAACGACTCAACGAACTATTGGATCTTCTCGCCGGCGGGGCTCGAACGCCTTGTCGAACGCGCGGGATGGAGAATTCTCGACCGCTCAAACGTCGGCAACACCGCAGACTCCGACCCGTCCGGTCCAGAGAACGACGAGCGCATGTTTATGCTTCTCGCGAGCCTCACGGTTTGATCGCGGATCTCGAGTTCCGGGCGCAACCGGTTCGGTAGGCGATCGATTGGATAGGGTGCAACGGTGTCCGACGACGAGACCATCGCCGAGGTCGAGCAAGCGCTGATTTGCTGGCCACTCGACCACTACTACAGCCCCATCCCCGACAATCGCGCCCTAGCGCAGGAGCCGGCCCGCTCGCGCGTCTGGCCATCCCATCCTCCTGAGACACCGGGGATAGACTGGCGAGCGCACGACCAGATGGCGTTGGTTCGAGACCACCTTGCACGCCAGCCGCCGTTCGCGATCCCTGATGGGCCGACCGGCGACGCGCGCGATTATCACGCGGGAAACGAGATGTTTTCCCGCCTCGATGCGTGGATGCTGCAAGCGCTCCTGCGTCACTACCGCCCGCGACGGATGATAGAGGTCGGTTGCGGCTGGTCCTCCTTGGTGACAGCTCGCGTAAATCGGGAGGAGCTGGGGGGCTCTCTCGATTTCACGTGCATCGAGCCATATCCACCGGACTTTCTTGGCGACGGGATTGACGGCATCTCTCGCTTGATCGTGTCACCGGTCGAGCGGGTTCCTGTAGACACCTTCCTCACGCTTGGTCGCAACGATTTCTTGTTCATCGACACTTCGCACACCGTCAAGACAGGTGGAGATGTCGTCTTCTTGCTCCAAGAGGTCCTGCCGCGCCTCGCGCCGGGGGTCGTGGTGCATATCCACGACATCTTCCTTCCGTGGGACTACCCTCAGGAATGGGTCCTCGTCGGTCGTTCATGGAATGAGCAATATGCCGTCCGCTCGTTTCTGAGCTTCAATTCAGCATTCGACATCCTGCTCAGCGTCCCGTGGCTCAACCAGTTTTCGCCCAACTTCCTCGGCGCTCTGCTTCCGGACTTCCCCGGAGCCTACGGCGACGGTGGTGGTTCTCTGTGGCTTCGGCGGAATGACACATCGGACGACGGCGGCTTGGAGGCGACTCGCGACGGCCATACATCTGCCGAAGAGAACCTGCGGGTCAGCCTGACCGAAGCGTGCGCTCGCTACGAGCACCTTCGTCAGCGGAAGGCCGTACGTCTGGCGCTGCGACTGGCTGCGCTTCGCCGGTGGCGACCGCGGCGTCGGTAACACCTAGCAGTCCACCGAGCCGCTCGGATACGACGTGCGTCGAGCAGTTCTCCGTGATCGATGCCTGGCCCGCGAGGGATAGCCGCTGCCACAGCTCGTCGTCTCGATACAACCGAATCGTCTCGTCGATCAGCTCGCGTGTGCTCTCTCCCACCAGCAGGCTCTGCTCGGAAGCACCGGCGCCCTCAGGAGTCAGCCCTTCTGCGCCGATCGGCGTCGTCACGACGGGCAGGCCGGCCGCGAGGCACTGCGTGACTTTGCCCTTCATCCCGGCCCCATAGTGGAGGGGAGCCAACAGCAAGCGCGCGCGCCGCAGCAGCGGCGTCACATCCTCGACCCATCCAGTGACATCCACCAGCGGTGAGGCGAGAGCCTGAACCTCAGGTGGCGCGCTCGGTCCTACGATGGTCACCTGGACGTCACCGAGCTCCCTCCAGACCTCGGGCATCACATCCTTGACCAGCCTCACAGCGGCGTCCACGTTGGGAACGTGCTCGAAGCCCCCGACAAAGAGGATTCCTGACCGGCTGTCAGCCGACGGCACGTTGCTTTCAACGTCGTGGATGTTGGGCACAACCAATACGTTTGCGCCCGGGACGTCGCGCTCGACCTGAGAGCGCTCAGCCTCGGTGACGACGAGGGTCGCATCCGAGGCGCGAATCATCGCCAACTCGAGCTCTCGAAGCGCTTTCGCCTTGGGCACGATCGATGCTAGATCCAAGCTTCCGTTGCGAGCGACTCGCGCATGCGCATCAGCCTGACTGGCGCCTCGCCTCGCTTCTCGCAGCCAATGAAGATCGACGGTGTCGTAGGCTATGACCGCTGACGGCGCATGCTCGCGGACCGTATCCAGCCAGTGACTCGCCGGGTGAGGGCGGCTCAGGATGGCGAGGTCGAGTCCTGCCCCGATCGTGCGCAGTTCGTCTTTCACTTCGACCTGCCCGTAGAGCACCTCGATGCCCATGCGTTGCAGCGCACGTGTGTAGGGCTGCACGGGAGCGAGGTTCTCGGGGATGAACGTGACGCGCGCACCGAGCCCGATCAGCGCTCGCATGATCCCGACCATCCGCATCGAGCCTGAGTCACGGTCGGGCATAGGCACGCGATGGTCAACCACGAGCACGCGTGCGCCGCGGTACCGGTCGGCAGCCATCCGCACGCTTGCCGGAGCGAAATGGCGTTGCTCCTCGAGCTGCCTCTGCCACTTTCGTGCGAACTTCTGTCGGTTTTGCTCTTGGTGGCGCTTTGCGCCGGAAGTCGGGTCCGTACCTGACGTGGCGCCCTCGACATGCACCACGACCGCCTCTGGCTCATACATGACGCGGAGGCCTCGCTCGCGTGCCGCGAAGCACAGGTCCGTGTCCTCATAATAGATCGGGATGTAACGCTCATCGAAGCCTCCGACCTGATTCCAGAGGTCGACTCGCACCATCAGGGCAGCCGCCGAGCCATAGTCCGTCTCACGTCTGTACTCATAGTGATAGGCGTCGGCCCTGTCCCCGCGACCGTAGTTCCATGCGTCGCCGTCACGCCAGACGATTGCGCCTGCCTCGTTGAGCGTTCCGTCGGGATAGATGAACTTCGGCGTGACGACCCCGACATCCGGCGACGAGTTCGCACACTGCAACATGCTTGAGAGCCAGCCCCGCGTGACTTCGGTGTCATTGTTGAAGAGAACGATCCACTCCCCTCGGGCCACGCTCGCGCCGCGGTTCATGCTTCGCAGGAAGCCGAGATTGGTCTCGTTGTGGAGGATTCTCGCGCCACGAACGGTCTTCAGCAGTTGTTTCGTCGGTGCGTCGGCCGTGTCATCGACGAGGATGACCTCGTACGCAACCCCATCCGTTCGGTCCCGGATCGAGACCAGGCAGGCGTGGGTCAATGCAGCGTGCGCGTGAACCGGAATGATGAGCGACACCTTCGGATTGCCGAATTCGGGGAACTGGATCGCAGCGTCGATCTGAGGGGCCGCCGCGGCGCCCGGGCCCTGTTGAGCACCCTGCGAGGTTGATTTCAGCCGACGGCCGAGAAACCGCAGAGCTGCGCCGAAGGCACGCGCACGGAGGGAGCGCTCACCCCCCATCGCTGCGTACAGGCGCCCGCGAGCGCGCTGAAACGTCTGCCAGGTCACAGACTGCTCGGCTCGAAGGTGCGCTTGGCGAGCACCAGCGAGCTGCTGCTCGCTCATCGCCAGCAAATGCTGCAATTCGAGAATGCGATTTTCGTTACGGGTGAGCGCGTCTTGGTGACGCGCTGCATCCATCCGGACGACCGTCTCGTGCTGCTGCCGCTCCTCTCGTTCGGAGTCGCATTCGGAGTCACGTTCGGCGAGCGACCGCGCGTAGTCTGCGCGCTCGCTTTCGAGCGCTCCGATCAAGTCGCGCCGCTCGTGATCGAGCTGCACCTCTTGCTCGTCGAATCGCTGCGACAGGAGCTCGTTCTCTCGTTCCTTCACACGCATTAGCTCGAGATCGCAGTCGGCGAGCGTCGAGTTCTCAGCGACAGCAGGAAGCGCGGCCTTTGACGCGAGCGCGATGCAGTACAGCGCCGCCGGCGCACGCGCGAGCTGCCATTCGTCGCCAGTCCGCGCGAGGAAGAAGTCGGTTTCCTCCGCAGCCACTTGGTCTTTCGCGGTGTCTAGAGCGTGGAGGTGTGATCCCGTGATCGTCCTCTGGCCCCAAGTCGCCACATGCGCGAACTCTCGTCCGAGCAATTCGCGGAACTCCTCGAGACTCAGCTCTCGCTCGTGGTACGGATTGGTCTCGGTACGCGCCTGCGCGTACATGAGACGATCCGGTGTGGAGGCGATGAGCAGCCCGTCGTCACCAAGAACCCGTGCCGCTTCGGCGAGCACCCGCTCTTGCTCCTGAACGTGCTCGATGACCTCAAACGCGACGACGACGTCGAATGAAGCCTTCTCGTGCGCACTGAGATCGAGCGCGGTGCCCAGCACGAACTCGAGCTTGGGACCGGCGTAGTTCAGCCTGCTGTGCTCGATCGTCGGCTCGTCGACGTCCACGCCCACGACGTGGGAAGCGACGTCCGCGAGGATCGCGGCACCGAAGCCCTCGCCGCTGCCAAGATCGAGCACCCGACGGTCGCGCACGAACCGCGAAGCCCACAGATAGCGATGGAAATGCTCGTAGATGACCGGCACGTCGGGCGTCCAAGGCACGCATCGCTCGCCCGTCCAGTCGATGA
The DNA here is from genome assembly GCA_963706615.1 of uncultured Solirubrobacteraceae bacterium. Classification (GTDB taxonomy): domain Bacteria; phylum Actinomycetota; class Thermoleophilia; order Solirubrobacterales; family Solirubrobacteraceae; genus Palsa-744. Next base: position 1,277,225 of record OY970163.1, read on the forward strand.
GCCGCGGAGCGCCGGCGCGACGCGCGCTCATCTGCTTTCCGGGCCGCTCGGCGGAGCCATGCTCACGTGCACGACGACGCAGGGTGTGCGGCCGAAGATCGTCAACGTCACAGAGTCAGCGACGCTATCACAAGCGCAAACGGCCACCGAGGCCATGCGGGCGGCGCTTGCGAACGCCGGCCGAGAGGCCCCAGGGCTGCATCGGATCCGATGACTCGCCCCATCGCGGGGTCATGACACCCTGAGCATCTAACCTCGGCTCCTTCCATGCGTTTCTGCTTCATCAGCACGAGCCGTGGAAGCCCGTTCATGACGGAGCTTCTACTGGCGCTCTGCGAGGCTGCGACGGCGGCCGGGCACTCTGCCGAGCTCGCACTTGACGAGTTCCCGCGGGATCGGGGCGAACGCACCTTTGTGGCGATCCCGCACGAGTTCGACGCCTGGGGTGGGACGTGGCCGAACGCCTGGCAACGGGAAAGGACGATCGCTCTCTGCACCGAGAATCCCGGCACTCCGTGGTTCGAGGCGACATACGCGCTCGTCCCCCAGTTCGCGCTCGCCGTATCGATCAACCGAGCGAGCGCGGCCGAGCTGCGGCGACGCGGCATTCGCTGCGAGCATCTACAGCTCGGTTATACCTCGCGCTGGGACAGTTGGAAGGGAGAGGAGAACACCGAGCGCGAGCTAGACGTTCTGTACCTAGGCGCCGCCGATCCGCGCCGAGACCCGCTCCTGGCGTCGATTGGCAAGCAGCTCTGGCGCTGGAACTGTCAGTTTCTGGTACCACCGCTTGAGCCCAGGACGAGCGCGCGACCGGACTTCCTGCTCGGCGCCGAGAAGTACGGACGCCTGGGCTCGGCGCGCGTACTTCTGAATCTTCACCGAACGACGTCGTCCGCGCTCGAGTGGATGCGGTTCCTGGAGGCGATCTCCAACGGATGCGTGGTCGTATCGGAGCCTTGCAGAGACGACGCTCCGCTCATTCCCGGCGAGCACTACATCCCAGTCCAAACCGCGGAGATGGCCGGCGCAGTAGATCGGCTGCTGCAAACGCCCGATCGGTTGGCCGCGATACGCAAGCAGTCATACGAGTTCGTGCGCAATGAGCTTCCGATGACATCCACGGCCGCCGGTCGACTGAGCCAGATGGCCCGTGACCTTCCCCGGCGGCCGCAGGCGCTGACGGCCTCGCCTGCGGCCAGGACGGGCCCGGCATCGAATGAGCGCGAACGCGGCTCGGCGACGGTGACGGACCGCCCTGGCACCGAGGCGCGGGCACGCCTGGGCGCTCAGACACCACTCACGACGACTCTCACCAGTCGCGCGCTCGACCCCGTGCGGTCCAGCTTCCGAGCCGCGACGAGGCGCTTGCGGACAGCGCGCGTGGCAGAGGTCCTTCACCGCACCTCCAGCTTTGGGTGTGCCGATCCCAAGGTGAGCGTGCTCTGCGTAGCCTCACCCGATCGTGGGCCATCGGTCGAGGGTCTCGAAAGCGTCGCCGCGTCGCAATGCCGCAGAATCGAGCTGCTCGTGAGTGCTCAGCTGCAGTGCCAGCGCGAGGTGGTGGACTTTCTGAATCGACACGATCAATTGCCCGCCGGTCTGCTGAAGCAGCCACCGGCAGATGGAGTCGGCGAGTCGCTCAACCGCCTGATTGGGCGCGCGCGGGGCGAGTATCTGTTCGTGCTTCACGGGAACGGCGCGATCCTCCCATCAACCCTCGGTCGTCTCGCCCGATGCTTGGATGCCTCGCCCGGCGCGGCGTTCTCATTCTCGATGGTCGGGTTGTTTGACGAAGATCGGCCGGTGAAGCTTCTGGGCTCGGTGCCGTGGGAGCCCGAGCGGCTGAAGCTCGGGAACTGGATCGACTCGATGGCGCTGTTGCGACGCAGTTCGCTGCTGGAGCTGGGTTGCTTCTCCACAGATTGGCGACTTGCCGGATGGGAGACCTTCGATCTCTGGTGTAAGTGCGCCGAATTCGGCGACTATGGGGCACATGTGCCTCAAGTCCTGGCATGGCGCCGCCGAGCCGCAGACGGAAAAGAGGACGATGCGGAGCGATGGGCACTAATGCGCGAACGCTACCCGCGGCTGCTCAATCTCAAGGACTAGTAGTGAACGCTTGAAGCGAAGCAACTCGTGACGCACCCGCATGAGCCGCTGAGGCGGTGAGGCGGTGAGGCGGTGAGGCGGTGAGGCGGTGAGCGCCACGCAAGCAAGCTAGCGAAGCGTGCGCTCTCCAAACGACAACGAAGAGACCGCGAAGCCGAGCGAACGATTCTCTCCCCAGATCGTCGGGTCTCGGCCCTCGGGGTTCGACCACGTCTGCTCGGTGGCGAACGACACCAGATAGTCGCCCGGCTCGAGCTCGAGCGCGAGAGCCTTGTCGTGCCAATCGCCGTCCTCCCACACGAGGCTCGTCGACCACACCTCGCGCTGCTCCGGCAGCGCCGAGAGCACGACGTGCAGGCGACCGATCGAGCGCGGCGGCAGGCAGTAGCTCAGATGTGCCACGTGCGCCGGCTCGGCTAGGCGCACGACCGCCGCGGCTTTGCCGGTGGCCCAGCGGTAGCGGCGCTCGGGGCTCTGCTCGGCGTCGAACCAACCTCTGACTAGCTGCTCCTCGCTTGCAGCGCCTGCCATGTCGAGGCCGCCTGAGGCAATCTCCAATGAGCTCTCAAACGCCAGGCTGGAAACCGCGAGCGCGAGCGAGCGCGTCTCGTTCGGCGGATCGGACCAGCCGCGAGCGCTGCTGAACACGACTTCGTAGTCGCCCGGCTCCAGGAAAAGCGGATGACGCTCCACCGATCGCGTAATGGTCTGCCACACCCACAGGCGCGTCTGCCAGACGGGTCGCAGCGGCTGCGAGGACCCCACCCTCATGATCGATACGCCGATTCCTCCGAGGTCCACCGGGACGTGGTCATAGTCCAGCCGCATGCGTCTCGCCCCCTGGTCCAGGTGCACGAACGCTGCGGCGCTTGTCGCAGCCCAGCGATAGCTGCGCCCGTCGACGCGCTCGAGCGGGAACCAGCCGTACAGCAGCTGGCCCTCGGCGTCCGCGACGGCCATGTCCACGGTGGCGCCCGCGCGCTGTGGAACAGGGCGCAAGCGCGGCGGCACCCCCGTCGGAAAGCCATCGCCCCACGAAGCGTCGAGCAGCCTGGCGGGCGCCCTCGGTACGCCGCGCAGCCGCCGGCGGCGGGCAAGCACGCTGGGCAGGTGCCGCGCGTTCCAGGCGAGCGCCCTGAGCTTCTGCGCGCGCACGGACATAGACGCCGCCCCAAGACCACGCGCCTCCCAAGCGACCCACGTCGCCAACGCGCTTGCCGGGGCGTGCTCGAGCACCACGCGCATACGATGGCGCTCGCAGAGCAGCCGCTTGCGCGCCGAGTCGCCACCCGCTGCGCCGAAGCCGTGGTCGATCCAGGCGTCGGAAGCGACGACGACCCTGTAACCGGCACGCCACACCCGCGTGCCGTAATCGACGTCGTCGTAGTAGTTGAGCATCTGTTCGTCGAACGACCCCACGCGCTCGATCGCCTCGCGCCTCAGCGCCATGCCGCAGCCCATCGGGTAGAGCGCCTCGGATGCGATGTCCGCATGCTCGTAGGACTCGTTCATCGACAGGTCGGCCGCCCAGCCTTGGCGATTGACCGTCCCGCCGGCACCGTTGACGACCATCGGGTTGTCGTCGAAGAAGACCGTGGAGGCGACGGCGCCGACCGTCGGATCCTCGCCAAACGCTTCCACGATCCGGCCCAGCCAGTGCGACGCAGCGAAGCCGTCGGCGTCGACGAACGCCACGATCTCGCCGTTGGCGTGGCGCAGTCCGAGGTTGCGCGCGCCCGGGCAACCGCGATTGCGAGCGCTCTGCACGATCTTCAGATCGCCGCGCAGCGATGCCTGCTCGGCGACTTGCAACGTGGCGTCGCTGGATCCATCGTCGACGACGATGATCTCGCGATTCGCGTAGTCCTGGGCGAACAGATGCTCCAAGCAGCGCCCCAAGACGTCCGCCGCGTTCCAGCACACGACGATGACCGACGCGAGCGCTCGCGGCGTCGGCGGCGGGCGGGCGGCGTCGGCGCGCACCGCCAGGCGCAACTCGTGCTGAGCCGCTCTCCACTGCTGGTCCTTCATGACTGAGCCCGCTGCCCACGAGACGCCTGACGCATTGGTCTGGACATGTTAAGGACAGCCCGCGCGGCGCCTCGTCGGCGCCGCGGTGCGCGTGCCTACACTCCAGCCCTCTTGAGCGGCACCGACCCCGAAGCGATCAGCGTTGTCATCTCGACCTTCGAGCGCCCGGTGGCCTGCGAGCTTGCGCTGCTGTCGGTGTTGGACCAGCTCGATTCGCCGCTGGAGGTGCTCGTCTGCGACAACGGCTCGCGCGATCGGACTGAGGCGCGCTTTCGTGAGTGGGAGCGGCGCGACAGTCGCGTTCGCTATCTGCGCATCGCCAGCAACACCGGAACACCGGCGGCGCCCCGAAACCTGGGCGTGGCGCATGCGCGCGGCGGGTGGGTGGCATTCCTCGACGACGACGACGAATGGCTGCCGCGCAAGCTGACCGTCCAGCGTGAGGTCATGCGCTCACAGAACGCGGACGTGATCGCGTCCAACGCCCTACGCACCAGCGGCGGCAACTACTTTCCAGGCGCCCCCGCTCTGCTCGAGCCCGGTCGCGAGCAGTTGCTTCGCGGCAACCCGGTCATCACGTCCTCGTCGCTCGTGCGGCGCTCGCTCGTGCACTTCCCCGAGCAGAGATGGCTGGGCGGCGTCGAGGACTACGCGGCGTGGCTCGACCTCGCCGACCGCGGCGCCCGCTTTGCGATCCTCGGCGAGCCGCTCGTCCGCTACGAGGACGCGGCCTCGGAGCGCCTCAGTCGTGCGCGCGTCCGCGGCGAGCTCGCGATCGCCCTGCTGTCGTGGAAGCGAACCCTGCGATGGCCGCCAGACCCCGGCAACGCGCGCGCGGCGGCTCGACGGACGGCCGGCGCTGCCTATCTCGTGAGCGTCGGGCTGGGCGACGTGGCACGCCGGCGCATGCGACGCAGCGGACCACGTCGGTAAGGCTCACTCAGCTGCGGGCGCTCTGCGAACGATCGAGCGCCGGCAGATCCAGGGCGGCGAAGATCGCGGCGAACCTGTGGTCGTATGTGTGCTCGGCCATCACGCGTCGATAGCCCGCCTCGGCCACCGCTTGGCGCTCTGCGTCGTGCTCGAGCCAGTGGCGAACCCGGTCGGCGAGCTCCTCCGGCTGCTCGTAGATCGCGACCTCGCGTCCGAGCTCGAAGTAATCCTCCAGGTGAGGGACGCGCTCGGTCAACAGGAAGCCCCCGCATCCCGGGACCTCGAAGTTGCGACCCTTGATCTGTGGCGGGCGAGGCGGCGGCGGATGCAGACGCAGTATGCGCCTCACGCGCGCCTTCAGTCCGGGCGCTGGGGAGGAGTTCGAGAGGTTCAGGTTGACGCGACTGGACGCGAAGACATCGACCATCTCCTCGTGCCCGAGCGGCCCCGCAGGCCAGCCAAAGCCCCAGCACTCGACCGGCAGTCCTTCGGCCTGCAGCCGCGCAACCGTCTGCTTGCGGTCGCCGTGCGGCTGCCCGACGAACGTCGTGTCGTGTCTGAGCTCGTCGGTCGTCTTCGCGTAGGCGTAGCGGTTGCACGCCCACTGCGACAGGTGCACGCGGGTGTCGGCGAGCGACCGGTACTTCACCAGAGAATCGGCGTCGGTCGTGACAGCCAGGTCGAAGGCGGGCGCGAAGTGCCGGGTGAAGTCCTCGAAGCGCCAGTGGTCGTCGGCGAACCAGTTAACCGTCGGACAGCGACCAGCACGCCCCACCGCCTCGATCGTCGACGTGTCCAGCTGATCGGTGAACAGAAAGAAGAAGGCCAGGTCGGGTTGTGCCTCGCCCGCCAGGGCAACGAGATCCGCGCGCATCTGCTGGAGACCGTCCCGCGCGGCGATCTCCATGAAGTCAAACGCGGTGACAGCGTGCCCCATACCCTCGAGCGAGCTTCGGAAGTTCGTCTCCTCGAACGACAGCCCTCGGCCCGGATCGCCGTATTCGTGGCGCATGCCCACGTAGAGGACGTTCATGGCCCGACACTCTATGGCGGCGAGCGCTCGTGATCATCTAGGTTAGATCCGTGGAGCGGCTGCGTGATGATCCGCCGGTCCAGTCGCCTCGGCCCGACGTGGACGTTCTGGACACCGCGCAGGCCGGCGGCCTGGTCATCAAAGGCGCCGTGCTGCGCGTCCTCGGCTATGTCGCCGGCACGATCTTCGCGGTCGGTTCGGCGATCGTGCTGACGCGCCACCTCGGCGTGACCCGCTTTGGGCAATACACGACGATCATCTCGGTCGTCACCGTCACCGGCGCCCTCACCGACCTCGGCATGACGAGCCTCGCGACGCGCGAATACGCAGTGCGACAGGGACTAGCCCGAGAGCACCTGATGCGCGACGTGCTCGGGTTGCGCATTCTCATCACGAGCGTCTCGATCGTGATCGCCACGGGCTTCGCCGTGGCCGCCGGATACGACAGCGCGCGCATCGTCGGCACCGCAGTGGCGGGCATCGGCCTCGGGCTGGTCTCGGTGCAGTCGACAGTGGCCGTGCCGCTCTTCACGATGCTTCGCCTCGGTCAGACGACGGCGCTCGAATTGCTGCGCCAGGCGATCTGGGTCGCCCTGCTCGTGGTGCTCGCACTGCTGGGTGCGGGAATCCTGCCGCTGCTGGCCGCGACGATCCCAGCGGGGGTCATAATGCTCGCGGCGACAGCTGCGCTCACGCGGCGGCACATGCCGATACGGCCGGCCCTCAGGCCGACGATGTGGGTCACGCTGCTGCGCGACACGTTGACCTTCTCGCTCGCCACCGGTGTCGGCGCGATGTACGTCTTCACGACGCAGATCCTCACCTCACTGACCGCCACCGGGGTGCAGAACGGCCTCTTTGCCGCGTCCTTCCGCGTATTCATCGTCGCGGCGAGCATCGCGAGCCTCGTCGTCAGCGCGGCCTTTCCCGTGCTCGCTCGCGCCGCTCGCGACGATCGCGAGCGCCTGCGCTACGCGGTCCAGGGTATGTTCGAGGTCGTCTTGATCCTCGGCGTGGCCGCCGCGATCGGCGCCGTCACGGGCGCAGCGCCGATCATCGAACTCATCGCGGGCCCGCATTTCGCCCGGGCGGCGGCGCCCCTGCGCATCGAGGGGGCGGCCCTGCTGGCGTCGTTCATCCTCCCGGCGCTCGGCATGGCGTTGATCTCGCTGCATCGCCATCGCGCACTCGCGATCGCCAACCTCGTCGCGCTCAGCATCACGGCAACGTTGACGATCATTCTCGCCAAGAGCCACGGCGCGACCGGCGCGGCGGTCGCGACGGTCTGCGGCGAGTGGATCCTCTGCTGCTGCTATCTGCTGGCGCTCACGCGCGGCGCGGAGTCGTTGCGCCTGGATGCGAGCGTGGCGTTGCGGGTGGCCGTCGCCGCGGTTCCGGCGTTCGCGGTGATGCTGTTGAAATTGCCGGCCGTCGCTCAGCTGGCAGCCGCGCTCGTCGTGTATGGCGGACTGGTGGTTCTCGTAAGAGCCATTCCCAGCGAGCTCTACGCGTTGCTGCCGTTTCGTTCCGACCGGGCGGCCTGACGCGCGCAGCGCGACGTCGTGCCCTTTCCGGCGCCAGTCGAGCCGCTACCGTTTGGGAACGATCCGCCACGGGTTTGCCGCAACTGTGGCTCCTGGCGATCGTTCCGGGAGTACGGTGGCCCGAGCCACGACGATCCTTGATCCGCATGAACCGCTATCTCGCAATCGTTCCCGCCCACAACGAGGCGCAAGCGATCTCGAACACGATCGAGGAGATTCACCGCTTCGCTGCCGACTTCGACGTGCTCGTGATCGACGACGGCTCGACCGACGGGACGTCTGAGCGCGCGGAATCCGCGGGCGCCACGGTAGTTCGCCTGCCGTTCAACCTCGGCATCGGCGGAGCCGTCCAGACCGGTTACCTGTACGCACAGGAACACAGCTACGAGGTCGCCGTGCAGATCGACGGCGACGGTCAGCACGATCCCCGCTACATCGACGATCTGCTCCGCCGACTGCAGGCCGACTCCGACCTGAACATGGTCACGGGCTCGCGCTTCCTGCAGGCCGGCGACGGCCACCGCTCATCGGCCCCGCGGCGCGTGGGGATCAAGATCTTCGCCGGTCTCGTCTCGCTGATCACAGGCCGGCGGGTGACGGACCCGACCTCTGGGCTGCGCATGACCAACCGCGTGGGCATTGAGCTGTTCGCGCGCGACTATCCCCACGACTATCCAGAGGTCGAGGCGATCCTGATGATGCACGCGCACCGCCTCAACAGCTGCGAGATACCGGTGGAGATGCGCCCGCGCACGAGCGGCGTGTCGGCGATCTCCTCGACGCAGCCGATCTACTACATGATCAAGGTGCTGCTGGCCGTGTTCATCGGGCTCTTCCGCTCCAGCCCGGTCGTCGAGCAGGGCGACACGCCCGTCAACGCCGAGCACGCGATCTGAGCCATGGGCACGCAGCGGATCATCGCGATCATCATCAGCGGAGGCCTGCTGCTGCTGATCCTCGAGCTGGTCAGGCGCAAGCGCCTGATGGAGCGCTACGCCCTGCTGTGGCTGTTCTCGACGCTGCTGCTGCTCGTACTCTCGCTGTGGAGCGGGCTGCTGAACTCGATTGCCTCGGCGCTCGGGGTGTCCTATCCGCCCTCGGCGCTGTTCGGCGTCGCGTTCGGCGTGGTGCTCATCCTGCTCGTCCACTTCTCGCTGGCGGTTTCGCATCTGTCCGATCAGAACAAGGTGCTCGCCCAGCGGCTGGGGATCCTGCAACGGCAGGTGCAGGATCAGAACGAACATCTCTCGGCGCTCGCGCAGCGCGACGGTGCGCCTGACGCGCCCCTGAGCGATACCGGTCGAGCGCGCGAGCGCGAGCGGCTGACCCCGACGAGCTGACAGACCTCCTTGCGAGTCCTCGCAACCGTCGAGAGGTACGCGCCCGCGATCGGCGGCGCCGAGCGAGTCGTGCAGCGGGTCGCCGAGGGGCTCGCCGCGCGCGGCCACGAGATGCACGTGCTCACAGGCGGCCCGCGCGAGGAGGTGGAGCTCAACGGTGTGCACGTCCATCGCGTGCCCGTGAGCGGCAACGAGGCGCGCGGCATCGGCGGCGAGGCCTCTGCGGTCATCGACACGGTCGCGCGCGTCGCGCCCGACCTCCTGTTCAACTACGCGGCGCAAACGTGGGCCACCGACTGCTGCTTTGCGCTGCTGGGGCGCGAGCAGCGACCGCGCATGGTGCTGGCGCCGTGCGGCTTTTCCGGTCTGGGCAAGCGTCGTTACCGTCGCTATTTCGAGGCGATGCCCGAGCGGCTGCGTCGCTATGACGGGCTGATCCTGCATTCGTCGGTGTACCAGGACTGGGAGTTCGCGACGGCTGCGGGCGCCGAGCCAATCGTGATCGTGCCCAACGGCGCCGACGCGCCGGCGTCGCGCGACGCTCCTGCCGGCGAGGGGCCGGGAGGGCGGCTGGCCGTAACGGTGGGCAGCCACGTGCTGAGCAAGGGACACGCGCAGTTCGCCAGCGCGATTCGCTCGCTCGCGCGCGAGCATGAGCTCACTGGCGCAATCGTGGCGCCCGACCGCCACGGGCTCGACGCCCTGCGCGGCTGCCAACTGGCCTGCAGCATGCGCGCACGGCGCGGAAGCATCCGACTGATCGACGGTTCCGCTCCCGGAGCGGTCGCACGGACGCTGGCTGCCGCCGATCTCTTCCTGTTCACATCCCGCGTCGAGTGCGCGCCGCTGGTCATCCTCGAGGCGATGGCCGCCGGCACGCCGTGGGTCAGCTTCGACGTCGGCAACGTGTCCGAGCTCGCGGGCGGCATTGTCGCGGGCAACCCCCGCGAGCTGCTGGACGCAGGTCGCCAGATCCTCGGCGGCGAGCGACCCGAGCTGGCGCGCGAGGGCCGCGCAGCGTGGGAAGCGACGCATCGTTGGGAGGACGTCGTGCGCCGCTACGAGTCGGCGTTCGCCAGCGTCCTGAGCGCTCCCGTCGCAGGGGCGGTGTGATCGAGATCAGGCTTTGCGCCTCGACGTCAGCTCGCGCGCGATGGAGCCAAAGCGCGCGGCGCTGGCGCCCCAGTCAAAGCGCCCTTGCGCCTCATTTCGCGCGACAGTGCTGAGGCGCGAGCGCAGGTCGGGGTCGGCGACCAGGCGGGCGAGGCGCGTGCGCAGGCCGTCGATGTCGCGCGGCGCGAACAGCAGTCCACCCTGCTCGTCGGTGACGATCTCAGCAGTGCCCCCGACGTCGCTCGCGAGCACCGCCTTGCCCAGCAGCGCCGCCTCGAGCACCGAGGTCGGCAGGCCCTCGGTGTAGCTGGGGTTGGCGACTATGTCCGAGCTGCGGAGCACGCTCCAGGCTCGATCCTCGCTGAGGTAGCCGAGCATCAGCACGCGATCGGCGACGCCGAGGGTGGCCGCGAGGGCCCAGATGTCCGCGCGGCGTGGCCCGTCGCCGACGATGCAGAGCACGGCACCTTCGCCGGGCAGCCGTGCAAACGCGTTGAGCAGGTCGGGCACTCCCTTGCCATCGATCAGCCTGCCGGCGAAGGTCACGATCACGCGTCCCTGCGCCCACTCGAGGACTTCCTGGTCGGCCACGGCCGACGCCAGGCGCTCGGTTGACATGCCGCGATAGACCACCTGCGCATCACGGTGGGCAAGCCGCTTGACGAACGCCGCAGCGGCTTGCGAGATCGCGACCACGCCGTCCGCATGGCGCAGCAGGAGCCGTCCGAGCACGAGATCGTAGATCCGAGCCGCCAAGCGCGGACCTCGACCGCTGAGCTGCACGAAGTCCGATCCGTGCTCGACGTGCAGCAGCGGCCGCCGCGCGATGCGCGCGCACGCCAACGCCAGCGTCGAGCTCAAGAAGAAACGCGTGTGCGTTACGAACAGATCGTGGCGCGCCGGGGCGGCCGAGCGCAGCGCAGACCAGAAGGCCCGGCGCCACAGCTTTGGCACCGGGAAGTTCGGGATCAGCTCAAACGCCGGATAGCGCACGATCAGGTGCTCGCGCCCGCGGCGCTCGGTGGCCGGTCCCTGCGGCGGCAGGCGAGGCGTGAAGACCGTCAGCGACGCGGCCTCGCCGGCGTCGAGTAGAGCCTGGTCCAGATCGCTGACATACCCCTCCAGCCCGCCCACGTGCGGCGGGAAGTAGGGGCTGAAGACGAGCAGCCTCAGGTCTCGTACCGGCCGCGGAGTCGGCGGGCGAGCGAGCGGGCGGAAACGTTGCTGGCCAGCATCACGGGCATGATAGGAGCGATGGCACTGCCCTCGCCCTCCGGCGCTGAGACGCCCGCGCTCGCGCGCGCGACCGTGGCGGTCGTGATTCCGTGCTTCAACGACGGCGCGACCCTGCGCGAGGCGGTCGGCTCGGTGCGCGGCGAGGAGCGCGTGGACGAGCTCGTGGTCGTCGACGACGGGTCCGATGATCCGCAGACCCTGGAGGTCTTCGCCTCGTTGCGAGCAGATGGCGTCGAGGTCGTGCATCGTCCGAACGGAGGTCTCGGCGCCGCGCGCATGACCGGCGTTCACGCGGCCAGCGGCGAGTACGTGTTCTGCCTCGACGCCGATGATCGCCTGGTCGCGGGAGCCCTTTCGCAGCTAGCCCGCGAGCTGGACGCCGACGACGGCCTCGCCGTGGTCTGGGGGGACTACCGACTGTTCGGCGACCACGGCTGGCGCCAGGCGACCGCCCCGTCGCTGGACCCTTGGCAGATCAGCTATCAAAACGACATACCCGCGTCGGTGTTGATCCGCCGTTCGGTGCTGCTCGACGACGGCGGCTGGGAGCTGCGCGGAGGCTACGAGGACTGGGACATGCTGATGGGCCTGGCTGAACGCGGCAGGCGCGGCCGGCGCGTGCCGATCGTCGTCTACGAATACCGCCAGCACGGCGTTCGCATGCTCGGCGAGTCGGCCTCCCGCCACGGCGAGATCTACGCATTGCTGCGATCCCGCCACCCGGCGCTGTTCGAGCGTCGACGCAGCGCCCGGGCCGACTCCGACGCTCCATGGGGCCTAAAGCTGGCGCTGCCGGCGATCTACGCGCTTCCCCTCAGCGACGACCACCGGCGCCTGATCGCCGGCGCGGCGTGTCATCTCGCGCGCCGGCGGGGGCTGCGCCTGCTCGCCAAACGCGTGCGCAGCGGCTGACCGTACGTGGTGCCTAGACGCGCCTGATCCAGAACGAGCTGCCGCTCTCGCTTGGACCGGCGAGACCGATCTCCGCGACGGCGGCGCGCCGGTCGCGGCACAGCGCGTCCGTCGCATACAGGACCTCGAAGCTCGGGTTCATCGACAGGAACGCCTGCAACAGGTACTGCTCCGCCCAATACAGCGCGTACTGCTCGAACAGGTATCGCGGGTACTCGTAAGGCAGGCAGATGTCGTGAAAGTGAACCACGACTCCTGGCTCCAGCAGGGGCAGGACGCGCAGAACGATGCGGTTGACGTCGCTGCCGATCTTCACGGTGTGCGTCGTGTCCACGAACAGGATGTCGCCGTCCTTCAACCCGCGAAAGACCTGCTCTGCCACCTCCTGGGCGGGCGTCCGGTGCAGAGCGGCGAGCCCGGGCAGCGACTCGTCGACGGCCGTCGGGAAGGGGTCGTATGCCTCGAAGCGCGAAGGCACCCCTTCGGCCGCGTTGGCGGCGCAGGCCTGGGCGATCACGCGGCTCGTCTGCCCCGACCCCAGCTCGACGATCGACGCTGGGTGCTGCTCGCGCACCATCGCGTAGAGCAGGCGAGCGTCTGGCAGCGGGTAGGAGGCGTTGAGCTCCTCGTAGGCGAGGCTTGGCACGGCGGCGCTCGCGAACTCGTCGATGTGGCCAGACAGGCCGCTCAGCCTCTGCGCCTGGGCGTCGAGGTCGATCTCGATCCCGCGCATCGGGTCCGCTTCCTCCCAAATGCGCTCCGGGAGCGCGGACAGGTCGGGGATCGGGCTGTAGTACGTCTTCAAGACCAGCTGCAGGCCGACTCGCTCGGCGGCGCGCCGAGCCAAGCCGTAGCCGGCGACGGCCAGCTTGCTGGTCCACAGGCGGCGGCTGCGAATGATGCTTCCCTGACCGAACATGTCGCGCGCAGCCTAACCGCCTGCAGGCATGAGCCCGCTCAGCTCGCGAGAGCCCGGCGATAGACCCCCGCGAGAGCGGCGCGGCGGGCGCCCATCGAGAGCGGGCCGTCCGTCACGCGCGCGAGTGCACCAGCCGCGAGCCGTTCGTGCAGTGCCGGCTCCTCGGCGACGCGAGCGAGCGCGGCGGCGAGCCTGGCCACATATGCCTGCGAAGGAGCCGCGAGCGCCTCGCGATAGGACCTCGGAGGCGGCAGTGTGTGATCGAAGCGGCACAGGCCGTCCTCGCCGTAGAGCAGGTTCTCGCCTTCCACGATCAAGCCTGACACCGCGTCCTCGACGAGCTCCGGCACGGCGAAGTGTCGCGTCGCGAGGACCGGCACACCACTCGCCATCGCCTCGAGCACCACGAATCCGAGCGTGTCCATGTGCGAGGGAAAGAGCAGCAGCTGCGACTGCGCGAACAGCCTCTCGACCTCGGCCGACGGGGTCGGCCACTGATGCACCGCGATCCCATCGGTCCGCTCGATCTCGGCGCGCCAGCGAGCGGGCACGTCGCTGATCAGGTCGAGCGTGACGTCGTGGGTCAGGCGCGCCTGCGCCACGGCGCGGATCGCCTCGACGCCTCCCTTCGCCTCGAAGGCCGTGCCGACGAAGAGCACGCGCAGCGGCCCCGTGTCGCGCCGCGCGGGTCGCTCGGCGCGCGGGCGTATTCCCGGCAGAACCGTGACGGTCTTGTCCTGCAGCAACGCGTCCGCCTTCTCACCGAGTGCGGCGCGCAAGCTGCGCTGCGCCGCGCGCGACCAGGGAAGCAGCGCGCGACAGCCGTCTTCGCTCAGCGCGCCGAGCAGCCTTTCGCGCGCCCACGGCCGTGTCAGCGCCACGCGTTGATACAGGCTGAACACTTCGATGCACTCGAAGTCGAGCACGTAGGGAACCTCCATCGGGCGCAGCACCTGCTGGGCGCTGTGCACCAGCGCGCACCCCGGCGGCGGGCGCAGCCTCGTCCGGCGCACGTAGCCCGCCGTCGAGAGAGCGCGCACGGCGGCGCGCTCGGCTGCCTCGCGTGCGGCGCGCATCCGCGCGCTGTCGAGAGCGATGCGCTTGGTCGCGGCTGACTCGGGCTCGTGCCCAGGCGTCAGATATCGGAAGCCGGCCGGCGCCCCTTGAAGCTGCTCGCGAAAGAACGGATGCCCGAAGCGACCGACGTGAAAGAGGACCGGCTCGGGATCCACGCGCTAGGCCTTCTGATCGCGATGCGGCCGCGAGCGCGCCGTGGCACCCGTCGGCCCGCTCACGTGCTGCGGGCGTGCGCCTCGGCCGGTTGCGATTGACGGCCCTCGCTCGAGCTCTGGCGAAACCACTCGACGGTCTTGCGAAGACCTTCCTCGAGTCCGACCTGAGCCTCGAAGCCCATCAGCTCGCGCGCCCGGGAGACGTCCAGGCAGCGCGTGGGCTGGCCGTCGGGCTTGGACGTGTCCCAGACGATCTCCCCTGCGAAGCCGCTGTACTTGCTGATCATCTCAGCGAGGTCGCGGATCGTCGTCTCCACCCCGGTTCCGACGTTCACCGGGTCGGAGGTCTGCAGGTGCTCGCCCGCCAGCAGCAGCGCTCGCGCGGCGTCGTCGACGTAGAGGAACTCGCGCGAGGGCGTACCACTGCCCCACATCGTCACCACGCTGGCGTCTTCGTCGGCCGCCTCCTGGAACTTGCGGATCATCGCCGGGATCACGTGCGAGTCCTCGAGGGAGAAGTGGTCGTTGGGGCCGTACAGATTGACGACCATCGGCACGACTGAGTCGAAGTCGTATTGGCGCCGGTAGCTGTCGGACAGGACGAGCATCATCTTCTTCGCCAGGCCGTACGGGGCGTTGGTCTCCTCCGGATAGCCGTCCCAGAGATCGTCCTCGGAGAAGGGGGTCGGCGTGAACTTGGGATAAGCGCAGACGGTGCACGCCGAGATCAGCTTGGCTACGCCTGCTTGACGGGACTGCTCGAAGACGTTGCCGGCCATCATCATGTTGTCGTAGACCAGCGGCGCGGGATTACGGCGGTTGAAGCCGATCCCACCGACGTTCGCCGCCAGGTGGATGACGATCTCAGCGCCGTCCACCGCTTCGCGCGTCGCGCTGGGCTCACGCAGGTCGTGCTCGGCCGAGCGTACGACGCGCACATCGGCGCCGAACTGCTCGAGCTCGCGCCTGATCGCGCTTCCGACGAAGCCCGCGCCCCCAGTGATGACCACGGATCGACCGGTCCAATAAGCTCGGCTTGGCTCACGCACGGTCCTAGTAGCCTAGCCGGTCCGAGCCGCGCCGCCGTCGTGGGGCGACCGGCCGCCTACCCAACAGATGACCGGACTATTCCTCAGCGCGTGGGTTCTATTTCCGCTGGCCCTGCTCGGGGTCTGCACCGGCGCGGGGCTGCTCGTGCGACGTCTCAGCGGCGGCGCCATTTCGGGCGTGCTGATCCTTCCCGTCGGGTTTTCTCTGATCGTCACGCTTTCGACGCTGGGTACCTCGATCACGTGGCTGGCTCCTGGCGCCGGAGCGCTTGTGGTGGCGGTAGCCGTACTGGGGATCGCCACGGAGTGCTTGATCGAACGCCCGCGACCGCGAAGCGTCGTGCGAAAGCTGATGCACGGCGCTCCGTATCCGGCGATTGCCGCGTTCGTCGCGTTCGCCGTGATCGCGGCGCCCGTCGTGCTGACCGGCACCGCCTCCTGGACCGGCTTCCAGCGCATAACCGACACGGCCGGACAGATGGCCTTCGCCCAGCATCTGGCCGAAGCGGGACGATCGGTTCCGACCGGCGACTCGTCGTTTGACATCACCATCCAAGGCCTCACCGGAAACGGGTATCCCGGAGGCGGACAGGCGACGTTGGGAGTCATCGCCCACGTCGTCGACACGGACGTTCCGTGGTGCTTTCAGGCCTATCAAGCGTGGGCGGCCGCGATGGGAGCGCTCGCACTGTTCGCTCTCCTGCGGCGCGTCATTCGCAGCCCGCTGATGTGCTGCATAGGCGCTGCCGTCGCGATCCAGCCGAACATCCTCTACGACTACGCGCTGGTCAGCGGCATCAAGGAGCTGACCACGGCGAGCCTGATCCTGCTGGTCGTCGCAATTCTCGCCGAGCAGTTGCCCGGCCCGCGCTCGCTGCGTTCCGGGCTCGCCCTCGCCCCGGCGATCGCCGCTTCAGTTGCAGCGTTCAGCTACGGCGTCACCCCGTGGTTCGGCCTGTTGCTGCCGGCGGCGTTCATCATCAGCCTCCTGGCCCGCGGCGGACGCTTGCGAACAGTCGCGAGTTGGGCCGTCGCCGCCGCCGCGACGGCGATCCTCGCGATTCCGACCGTGATCAGCTCGATCAAACTGTTCGGGGACGTCAAGACCGCCGTCAACGGAGTCGTCGAACTCGGGCTCGGCAATCTCACGGCGCCGATTCCGGAGATCGCTGCAGTCGGCGTTTGGATCAGCAACGACTACCGCTTCCCGATGTATGCGCACGCGAGTGCCAGCCATGTCTTCGACGCGCTGGCGATCGTCTTGGCAGCGCTCGGGGTGCTCTACGCGCTGTGGCGACGCCGGTGGGTGGTCGCCGCCTTCGGCCTCGCGATCCCGATCGCCCTCGCCTACTGGGTCGCCCACGGCGGACCGTGGATCGAGCTGAAGGCCTACACGATCACGGCGCCGATGGTCCTGGCGATGGCGTTCGTGGGCGCAGGCGCGCTCGCGACGCTCAGATTGCGACGCAGGAAGCTACAGCTGCCGCTGAACATCGGCGGATGGGCTGCAGCGCTCGCGCTCGCTGGCGGCGTGCTCTACGGAAATGCCCTGACCTATCACGACATCTCCCTCGCCCCTGTCGCGCGATACGAACAGCTGGCCGCAATCGGAAAGCGCTTCGCCGGGATAGGGCCGGCGTTCTATCCGGCCTTCGACGAGTACTCCGAGTACTTCCTGCGCCGAGAGCACGGGTACGACCTGAACATCCCCCCGGGGCTGAAGGTCCGCCCGGGAGCGCTCGTCCTGGCGCCGGGTCAGTTCGCCTTCGCCCTGGACCTCAACCAGCTCGAACTGAGCTTCGTCGAGTCGTTTCCGCTGCTCGTCACCGCACGCAGTCCGGTCGCCAGCCGCCCGCCGGCCAACTTCGACCTGGTTGACCAGACCCCGGATTTCCAGGTGTGGCGACGCGTTCGCCCAGCGTCGGAAGTGATCACCCACTTCCCACTATCAGGTCTGCCCGCCGAGCGTTCCGCGCTGTTCTGCCAGAACCTGCGAAAGGCCGTGCGCAACGCGGGGACCGGGGCATCGATTGCCTACGTTCCCGCCAGTCCGAGGACGGCTCTGTCCCCAACGCAGGCAAAGCACCCCAGCTACTGGCACGCAGTCACTCCGGAAGCCCTGCGCGCGTTCGGCCAGGGCTCGATCGAAGGCTCGATCACGATCCCTGCCGGCGGCACCTACGAAGTCTCGATGCCCGGGTCGGTGGGTCGTCGTGTCACCCTTACCGTCGACGGCAGGCGCGTCGGCAGCATCGGCTATCAGGAGCGCTATCCCGGACAGTTCCTGCGATTCGGCCGAATCGCTCTGAGCGCCGGAGCGCACTCCGTTCGCCTGACACGTCCTTCAGGGGACCTTCACCCCGGAAACGGCGACGGACCCGACACAACCTCGGGCATCATCGGATCGTTCACGTTTGCCCTCGAACAGCCGCAGGCCGGAAAGCTTCACTTGGCCGCAGGCAAGCAGGCCGGCGCGATCTGTTCGGCGCCTGTCGGATATCAGTGGATCGAGGTCCTCGCTGCGACAGCCGCGAACGGCCCGCGCGCCGGCAGCAGCTAGGAGCTGTCCGCCAGCTCGAGCAGGCGCCGGCGGATCGCCGCGCCGGCCGCCTCGGCGGACAGCAGCCGCGCGACGTCCTGCGCGGCGCGCTCGCCGCGGCGAGCGGCGTTCTCTCGGTCTGAGCACACCTCCCGCATCAGCTGCGCGGCGTGTGCCACGCTCGGCTCGGCCCATTCGCCCTCCGGCGGATAGATCTCGCATTCAGGCCCGACGCGACCGATCGTGAAGTCGACCAGATAGCTGTTCTCGTCGTTCATGAAGTCGACGTTGCCCGAGTAGCCCGTCGCGATCGCGGGCTTTCCGATCGCCATCGCCTCGGCCAGCGTCAGGCCGAAGCCCTCGGCCCGATGCAGCGACACATAGCAATCGCATGCCGCCATCAGCCCGTTGAGCTCCTCGCCGCTGAGCGAGCGATCGATCACGTGGATGTCCTCGCGCCCGTTGGCCGCCCACAGGACCTCCTCCTCGCTGAGCGGGCGCAACGGCCCGTTGATCGTCTTGATCAGCAGCTGCGGCCCCTCACCTGGCGCAAAGGCATGCTTGAACGCTTCCACGAGACCCACCGGGTTCTTGCGCTGGACGGTGCTCAGGTAGTCGAACACGAACAGGAACAAGAATCCGTCGGGTACGCCCAGGCGCAGCGGCGCCGCCGGCTTGGCGGGACGCTGCACCGGCGGCGGCAGCGCGAGCACGGGCACCGGCGCGACGGCACCGATGTTCTCTGCCATGAAGCGCGAGTACACCCAGATCTCCTGCACGAGCGCGAATGCACGCTGCCAACGCGGCGGAATGCTGTTCGTCTCCCACCCCCAGATCCCGATACGCGGACCCTCGAAGTAATCCTCGCCGAGGCGCTCGACGAAGCCGGGCAGCTCGTCGGCGTTGACCGCGACGATCTCAAAGCCGTGGCCGCCGTGCTGCACGAGGTCCTCGAATCCGTGTCGGCCGTAGGCCTCGGAGAGCTTCACCGGCAGCGCCAGGTGGTGCAGCGGCACCGTGACCGTACTGACGGGAATCCCCGCCGCGTCCAGGGCCTGCACGTAGCCGCGCGCCGCCGCACCGAGACCGAGCGTATGTCCGAGGTATCCGGTCAGGCGGACCGCCACGCCGTCGGTGGCCGGCGCCGCCGGCACTCGGACCGGCGAGGCGGCGCTCTCGCCATTGCGGTTTGGCTGCGGCGCCGAGGCGTCAGGCCCGGGCTGGGGCTCGAACGCCTCAGGTTCGTCCTCGACGCCAGCCGCAGCAGACGGCGAAACGGGCTCCGTTGTCGGCGGCACAGGAGCCGGGCCAGTCGCGCGGCCGCGGTCCGGCCGCGGCGGCATGAACCGATCGGGAATCTGCAGCTCGGCGCGTCCGAACGACCAGCACCAGGCGACGCATCCCGGCCCGTCCTCGCCGTCGAGATCGGGGTAGGCGCGCAGCACGTCGGGGCGCTCGCGCGAGACGCGGTGAAAGACGTAGCGGTTTATGCCGTAGGCGCCCCCGTGCGGAGCTGGTCCTTGCAGCCATGAGAGGAACGCGTGCGTGCCCGCGTCGCTGAACAGATCCTCCACGCCCTCACCGAGCGCGAGCGCACGTGAGTACATCGCGCGCAGGGAGTCGTCGTAGACGAGATCGCCGGTCAGGCGCCGCCCAACCTCGTGGCGATGGGCGGCGTCGCGCCAGCCGCACTCGCGCAGCTCCGCTGCATAGCTCGCGCACAGCTCGCGCAGGGCGGGCGATCGACTGACCCGCGCGCGGCTGGCGTTCGCGGCCAGGCGATACGGGCGGTCCGGATCGAAGCCGGGCAGGTTGAGCAGGCGCAGCGGTCCGGCGCGATCGACCGTGACGCCGCGCTGGCTCGATGCAAGCGCGTGGCGGTGCAGGTTCCACAGGCTCAGGTCGAATCCCGAGTCGCCGAGCACACCCGTCGTGAAGCGGGCTGGGGCCAGCTCGAGAAAACGCGCGAGCCAAGGCCGGTCCTCGGGACGGTCGCCGGCCTCCAGGGCGTCGAGCGATCCGAGCGCCCTTTCCACGTGCCCGCTCCACCACGCCAGGAAGTGGCGCGAGTCGCCGCCGCCGTCCACCGCGACGATCGTGTCGTCGATGCGCCCCGCGCGCTCGAGCTGCTCGAGCGAGGGTTCCAGGCCGTCGTCGGGCACGTCGCTGGTGACGCGCGGCACGAGGACCACCGCACGCGAGCGGAGCAGCTCCTCGATCGGGCGCAGATCGGCGAGCAGCCATGCCGTGCTCGGGAGGTGCATGACCGGCGTGGAGCGCTGCATGGTGTGGCGCAGCAGCAGCCGACCCAGGAGCAGGACCGCGAGGTCCTCCTCGTCGTGGCGGGCGAGCAGGGCCTCGACGTTCAGGTCCAGCTCCTGTGCGACCGACTGAATGCGATACGCCTCCTCGGCCTGCGACGCGGCTGCGACGGCCTCCTCGCGGCCGATCAGCATCACGCTCAGCGGCCAGTCCGGCTGGTGGCGGCGCATCGAGCGGGCGAGCGCACGCGCGCGCGGCAGAGTGCTCATCGTGGCGACGGTGAGAACCTGCATCAGTCCCCTCCGCGGTGCTCGCGCCGGTCGATCTCGCGGCGCAGCGACTCGGCCGTCGAGACGAGCTCACGAACGAGTTCCTCCAAGCGCTCGAGCTGCTCGCCGTGGCGCTTGCTGACGTGCTCGAAGTCGCTTTGCAGACGCGCCACGGCGGCGGCCGAGCTCGCCCTGCTCGCGCGCCGACGTGCGTAGGCGGGAGCAAAGCGCCACATCGCCCTGCGGGCGAGCTCGCGCGCACGACCCGCGGCGCCGTGTGACGGCGCGGCGACAGTTGCCTGCGCTCTCATCTGATCGTCAACGGTCATCGGCGCTCCTTCGATTATCGCCCAATGTCTCAGGCGTCCGCGAGACTGCTCTAGGCTGGCTGATCCGCCGGCGGACCCCATGAGCATGAACGAGCTGCCCAAGACGCGCCGAGCAACCGAGCCCAGGGGCCTGTGCGTCGTGATCGCTGCCCCAGGCGACGACGAGGCGGTGCGCGAGTGTCTGCAGTCGGTGCGCGCGAACGCGCCCGCCGGCGTCGAGATCGTGCAGGTCGCGTCGAGCGCCGCCGCGGTCAACCGCGCGCTCGAACAGCTGGCGCCGGCCGACGCGATCGTGCTGTGCGAGCCCTGCCGCGTGAGCGCAGGCTGGGTGCAGCGCCTCGGCGACGCGGCGTGGACCGACACCAACACGGCGAGCGCGAGCGCGCTGGCGGACGTCGGCACGCCGCTCGCGCTGCTCGGCTCCGAGGAGACGGCGGCCGACCTCGGCGATCTCGTGCAGGGCCTGGCCGAGCGAACGCTCGCGCTGCGCCCGCGCCTGAGCAGGGCCGTCGGGCCGTGCATCTATCTACGCCGCGACGCGCTGGAGCTGGTCGGTCCACTCGACGAGCAGCTCGACCTGCGCCGGGCGATCGAGCTCGACTTCGCCCAGCGCTGCCTGCTTTCCGGCCTCACCCATGTCGCCGCCGACGACGTCGCCGTCGAGCGCCTCGCTCGCGAGGTCGATTGGACCGATTGCGAGATCCCGCCGCAGCTGCGCGAGCGCTATCCATACCTCGACGAGACGCCGCTCGCCGACTCAGCCGTGCTCGGGCACGCGTTGCGCAGCGCCCGGGCGCCTGCGTCGCGGCTTTCGGTGACGCTCGACGCGCGGGCGCTGGACGGCGCGATCACCGGGACGCACGTGCACATCCTCGAGCTGATCCTCGCGCTCGCGCGAACAGAAGCGCTGCGACTGCGCCTGCTCGTGCGCGCAGAGCGGATCGACCGCCAGACGTGCGAGCTTCTGCGACGGCTCCCGGAGACCGAGCTGCTGGCGGCCGAGGACGTCGACTCACAGACGCCGCTCAGCGCCGTCTTTCACCGTCCCCAGCAGGCGTTCTCGCCGAGCGATGTCAAAATCGCGCTCGCGCTCGGCGAGCGCTTCGTGATCAGCCAGCTCGACCTGATCGCATATCGCAACCCCGGCTACTTCGCCGACGCGCCGACGTGGGAGGACTACCGCGCGGCCAGTCGCCACGGTCTCTCGGCGGCCGAGCGTGTGGTCGTCTTCTCCGAGCACACCCGCGACGAGCTCATCGCCGATGCGCTCGTCGAGCAGGCGCGCATCCGCGTCGTGCCCCCCGGCCTCGACCACCGAACTCCGGGCGAGCCGCTTCGCCCCCGGGGGCTGCCGGACGCGGCCGCGAGTGACCCCCCCGACCCCGTCGGCGCGCCGTCCGAGGGCTTCCTGCTCTGCCTCGGCACCGACTTTCGCCACAAGAACCGCGTGTTCGCGCTGCGCCTGCTCGCCGCGCTGCGCGAGCTGTACGGCTGGGAGGGCAGCCTCGTGCTCGCGGGCACGCACATCCCCATCGGGTCATCGTCTGAGATCGAGCGCGCCTACCTGGAGGAGCATCCCGAGCTGAGCGACGCCGTCGTCTCGCTGGGCCCCGTGACCGAGCGCGAGAAGGCGTGGCTGATCGCACGTGCCGGGGCGATCGTCTACCCGTCTGTGTACGAGGGCTTCGGGCTGGTGCCCTTCGAGTCCGCGCTCAGCGGTGTTCCGTGTGTATTCGCGCCACAGGCCTCGCTGGCCGAGACTGCGCCGCGGGGGACGGCGGCGATCGTCCCGTGGGACGCAGCGGCGAGCGCCGCCGCTGCATACGCCCTGCTCACAGACGATGCCGTGCGCGAGCGCCACATCAGCGCGCTGGCGGCGCAAGCGCGGGCGCTGACGTGGGACGCCGCCGCCGCAGAGATGGTCGAGATCTATCGCGATGCGGCGATCGCGCCGGTCCGCGACTCGGCCACGCTCAGCCACGACCTCGTAAAGCGCGAAGCGCGCCTGAGCGTCCAGCACACGGTCGAAGTGGCCCGACTGGTCGGCGAGCGCGAACACGCGAAACGGATGTACGACGAGCTCAACGCCGAGGTCGGCTCGGGTCTCAGCCTGATCGGCCCCAACGGCGCGCTGCCGGACGAGGTCCAGCGCACGCTGCTCGCGCTCGCCGCACGGCCGCGAGCGAGCCGTCCGCTCTTTGCGGCGCTTGCCGGTGTTTACGTGGCCGTGCGAGCACTTGCGCGACCAATCCGAGGCCTGCGGCGTTCGCGGCGCTAGGCGCTCGCGTCCGAGCGGTCGTCCTCTGTCTATACCCTGGCTTTCAGTGCCCCGTGAGGAGACAGCCGTCCCACTGCGTCCAGCGCTGGTCGCCGAGGGAGTCGACAAGCGCTTCAAGATCCCCGAGGAGCGCAGCCACACGCTCAAGGAGCGTGCCCTGCACCCGCTGCGCCGCTCGCGCCACGAGTCGCTGCACGCGTTGAAGGACATCAACTTCTCGGTCGCCCCAGGAGAGTTCTTCGGCATTGTCGGGCGCAACGGCAGCGGTAAGAGCACGCTGTTGAAGTGCCTCGCCGGGATCTACGGAATCGATCAGGGAAATATCTGGTGCAACGGCCGTTTGTCGACGTTCATCGAGCTGGGGGTCGGCTTCAACCCGGACCTCGCCGCCTACGACAACGTCGCGCTTAACGGGATCATGCTCGGGCTCTCACCGCGCGAGGCACGCGCTCGCTACCAACGCGTGATCGAGTTCGCCGAGCTCGAGGAGTTCCAGGACCTCAAGCTCAAGAACTACTCCTCGGGCATGCACGTGCGGCTCGCCTTCTCGGTTGCGATCCAGGTCGACGCGGACATCCTGCTGATCGACGAGGTGCTGGCCGTCGGAGATGCCGCCTTCCAGCAGAAGTGCTTCGACGTGTTCAACCGGATGCGCGACGAAGGTCGCACGATCGTGTTCGTGACTCACGACATGGGCGCGGTCACTCGGTTCTGCCACCGCGCGATGCTGCTCGAGCGCGGCGAGATGGTGGCGATGGGCGACCCTCGCGATGTCGCCGATCGCTACCTCGAGCTTGCATTCGGGCGCTCCGTCGGCCATGTCGACCCCGACGTCGGCAGCGCGCGCATGGGCGATGGAGTCGCGCGCGTGAGCGACGTTTGGATCGGCGACGACCGCTTCGACCAGCGCGCCGTCGCACCCCAATCCGAACCCCTGACGCTCAAGGTGCTCGTCAAATTCGACGCTGAGGTGAGCGACCCCGCCGTCAGCATGACGCTGCTCAACGATCACCGCCAACCGGTCGTCGTCGCGACTACCGCGGAGGATCTCGACGAGAGCGGCGTGTTCAAGGAGGGCGAATGGGTCGTGTTCGCGTTCTCGTTTCACAACATGCTCGCCCCAGGGCGCTACCACCCGATCTTGACCATCACGCACCGCGGCGACGGACTGGACGTGATCGACCGCTTTGCCGGGGGGCTCTCGTTCGTCGTCACGGGGACCGCGGCGAGCGGCGGCATGGTCGAGATCCCAGTGCAGACGAACGTCACCAACTGGGGCAACACCCCTCCCAGTGAGGTCCAGCCAGCAGGAGACGCCCTGTGAGCACGCGACCCCTCTCCGAGCCGCCGCTCGAGCCGGCGGTGCTTTCCGACGTGACATCGCTGGGCCAGCCGATCCGCGGACCGCGCGCGCTGGGCGACAGCTGGTCGCGCTTCTGGCACCTCGCGTACAACATCGCCCGCAGCGAATTCAAACTGAAGTTCTTCGGCTCGGCGCTCGGCTACCTGTGGCAGGTCATGCGGCCGCTGCTGCTATTCGGCGTGCTCTACATCTTCTTCGTCGAAGTCTTCCACGTGGACCGCGCCGCAGGCGCCGCGAGCGCGAACTACGGCGCTCAGCTGCTCGGCTCGATCGTGCTGTTCACGTTCTTCGGCGAAGCCACCGGTGCGGCCGTGCGCAGCGTCGTCGACCGAGAGAACATCGTCCGCAAGATCCAGTTCCCACGGCTGGCAATCCCGATCTCGGTGGTCCTACTCGCCCTCTTCAACCTCGGACTGAACCTCGTCGTCGTAATGATCTTCGCGATTGCGGGCGGAGTGAAACCGATGCTCAGCTGGATCGAGCTGCCGCTGATCATCTTGATGCTGACGGTCCTCACGACTGGAGTGTCGATGCTGGTCTCAGCCCTGTTCGTGCGCTTTCGCGACATCTCGCCGATCTGGGAAGTGGTCAGTCAGATCCTCTTCTACTCATCCCCGGTGATCGTCCCCGCGGAAACCGTGCGCACCAAGCTCGCCCACGGCAGCTTCCACCACTTTCTGTACCACCTCTACACGCTCAACCCGCTGGTCGCGATCTTCCAGCAGTTCCGCCACGCGATGATCAACCGGGGCACCCTCAGCGCCGGCCAGGTGATGGGAAGCTGGGCGGCGCTGCTCGAGCCGCTCGCGCTCGTCGCCGCGATCATCGTCGTCGGCTTCTGGGTCTTCAACCGCGAGGCCCCGCACATCGCCGAGGATCTCTAGCTCGGCGTCCCCCGCCGGCGAAACGCACGCGCCCGGCGAAAACGTCAGCGTATCTCAGGCGCCAGCTCCCCTGCGACCGCCATCCGCCCGGATGCGGCCACGCGCGCGAAGAACCGCTCCAGCGCTTCGATGCGTTTCTCCCAGGCGTACTCCTGCGCCGTCTGCACACCCGCCCGTCCGAGCTCGGCGCGCAGCTCGGGGTCGCCGAGCAGCCGCGCGAGCGCCGCGCCGACGGCCGCGGGCTCGGCCTCGGGCATCAGGCAGTTGATGCCGTCGGTACAGAAGTCGCGGTTGCCGTGCGCGTCGGTGCAGACGACGGCGGCGCCCGTCGCCATCGCCTCCAGCGGCGGCAGTGCAAAGCCCTCGTGCACGGAGGTCTGGACGAACACGGTCGCTTCGCAGAACAGCTCGTTGACTCGCTCGTCGCTCGGCGTGTCGACGTAGCGCACGCCCTCGCTCGCGAGCTCGGGCTCGATCCCGAACAGGCACAACTCCGGGCGCGGCTTCAACGTGCGCCAGCCGGCGAGCGTCAGCGGCAGGTTCTTCAGCGGATTGGTGCGTCCGAGCGCGAGCACCATGTCCTCGCGACGCGCTATGTCGGGACGCGGGCGGAAGTTGTCGAGGTCGATCCCCGGCGGGATCAGCTCGGCGTCGAGCCCGAGCTCGCGCAGGCGCTCGCGGTTCCACGAGGAGATCGTCATGTAGCGGAACTCCGGGCGGTAGGAGTCGAGCACCGCGTGACGGGCGCGCTCGTGGTCGGGGTAGTAGGAGGTCTCGATGTCCTGCACGAAGTAGACGGCGATGCCGCGCGGGATGCTCGCGCGCCAGACCGGTGCGGCGGTCATCCACCACGTCGCAACCTTGATCGCGTCGACCTCGGCGAGCGCGTCGCCTAGCGCGTCGTAGTCCTCGAAGCTGTGCACGGGCACGTCCAGCGCGAACCACTGCGGTCGCTCGCCGAGCGTGTAGAGCGCGACATCGTGGCCTCGCTTGGCCAGGCGGTTGAGGTGCTCGAAGATGTCGCGGTGCCCGCCACCGACGCCGGTGTCCTCCGTCACGTAGACGATGCGCAGGCGCTCGCCCGAGCCTCGCTCTACCGCGCCCCGCTCGACACGTGCGTCGTCGTCGGCCGCACCCAACGTCGCCACTGTGGCGGCGCGCGCATCGAAGAAGCCCGACCACCGCTCCCAGAACACCCGCTGGGAGCCGAGCTCTCGCTCGCCCTGCTCGCTCCCGCGCGTGAGCGACTCGTGGTGCACGAGTTGCGCGCTGGGGAAGTACAGGACGCGAATACCCGCCTGCCATGCGCGCAGGCACCAGTCGACGTCCTCGTAGGCCATCGCATAGCGCTCGTCGAACGCTCCCACTCGCTCGATCGTCTCGCGGCGCACGTACATGCACGCCCCGGTGACCGCCAGCGCCGGACTTGGCGCGTCGGCGGGGCCCCAGCCGAGCGGCTTGAAGCGGTAGCGGTGGTCGAACCACTCGGGCCGGTCGCGGTTGCGCACGGTCCCGCCGAACTGGATGCGTCCGTCGGGGTACTGCAATTGGCCGCCGACGATCCCGGCGCCGCGCTCGTGGCCGTAGGCGCCGTACTGCAGACACTCCAGCCAGCTCGGCAACGCCTCGACGTCGGAGTTGAGCACGACGACATCGCGCTCGGGGTCGCTCGCCGCGAGCCCGCGGTTGGCGTTCGCCGCGAAGCCGCTGTTGCGCTCGGACTCGACGAGCACGTCGATGCCGCCGATCGCGCGCAGCGCGGCGAGATGCTCGGAGCCGCTGTGGTCGTCGGACACGATCACGCGGGCCATGCCCTTGCGCACGGTCTTGCGAATGCTCGCCACCAGCGTCTGCACGTGCTCTGCGTCGCGGAAGCTCGGGATCACGACGTCTACCGGACGGCCGTGCTCGCGATACCAGCTCACTGCCCGGCGCACCTCCTGGTCGCGCGCGTGCGTGCGCAGGCGCATGCGATTCTCCAGCGGCGTGAAGCGCAGCGGGAAGGTGATCAGGCGAAACAGGATCGTGCGCAGGCCGAAGTGTGTGTACGTGAGATAGATCCGTCGTTTGAGGTTGGCGAAGGAACCTGCTCGGCGCCCCTCGATCGGGCTCTGCTCGCTCATGCCCGCGGCGCCTGTGGAGGGAACACGAATGTCGCGCGACCCTCCAAAGAGATCCTGCGCCGCACCGACGTCGGCAGGCGGTCCGCGCGCGAGCCGAGCAGCGCGCCGGAAAGGCTCGCGAGCTGATGCGCGGCCACGGCCGCGAGCGTCGCCACGCGGCGCGAGCTCGGGGCCCCTTCGCGGACGAGCTCGCGGCGAGCCTGTCCCAGCGCGCCGCGCAACCTGCTGAGCAGATACCTCGGCGACGCCGGCTCGCGCCAGCCGTAGATCTCGCGCAGCCCGCGCCACTCGTCGAAGGAGCGGCGCAACTGCTGGGTCGTCGAGTAAGCGTGCGAGTGGATCACGGCGGCTTGCGGCACGAACGCCTTGGCGTAACCGCCACGCAGCATGTCGAGCGCGAGCACGCGATCCTCGGCGTAGGAGACCTCGCGGAACGGTATCCGCTCCCACGCGGCGCGGGCTATGCACGCGTTGGCGTCGGTGAAGAAGCCGCGCCGCCCGATCAGCTCTGCCGCCGCCAGCGCGTCGCGCTCGCGCTCGTCCAGGCGGTCGACGTGCGCCGAGCCGTCGGGCGCGAGCGAGGCAAACCAGCTCTCCAGCTCGATGCGCACGGCCGGCGAGGCGTCCGGCCTCGGCCTGTACGGCCCGTAGACGATCGCCACGTCGCCGCCGAGCGCGAAGCCGCCCAGCAGCCGCTCCAGCCAACGCTCGTCCGAGGGCACGGCGTCCTGCGTGAGCAGCGCCACGTGCGCGCCGGCCGAAGACTGCATCAGCAGGTTGCGCGTGCCGCCGTGCGAGAAGCGCTCGGGCGAGATCTCCAGCATGCGCGCACCGTGCGTGCGCGCCAATGCCGCCGAGCCGTCTGTCGAGCCCGAGTCGCATACGACGAGCTCGTGCGCGACGGTCTGCGAAACGAGCGCGCGCAGCAACTCGGCGAACTGCGTGCCGCCGTCGCGCACGGGAATCGCGACGCTCACGTCAGGCATAGAAGGAGGTCAGCGTCAGCAGTTGCGAGGCGTAGCTGAGGGCGATCGTCGCGACGACGAGCGCGACCCCAACCTCGAGCATGCGGCGTCTGCCAAATGCGTGCAGCGCGCCTACGACGAGCAATGCGATCGGGCCGATCGCGGGGAATACGTAGCGTCCGAACTCGCCGATCACCGGGCGAATCCCAGGGGTGTAGTACGCCGCCGAGAACCCGGCGATCACGGCGATCGGCACGAGGATCACGGCGAGCGCTTCCGGGAGGTGTGCCGAGAGCCATCGCCACTCGCGCCGCGCGGCCCACGGCGATAGCAGGAGCACGAGCACGCTCACCGCAAGGATCAGCGCATAGACCCACGACGGGAAGAACACGTCGTACCAGCCGAACGCGCCCCAGCCGCGTTCGATGAAGATCACGAACCCGGGATACACCGACGACGAGAAATGGGCGCCCATGAACGGCAGGCGGGGCAGGAAGACCTGCCAGAAATAGGAGAGGAAGTCGGGGAGATGGTGCAGGGCTTCGTTGACGGCGTTGGCATTCGAGCCGATCGCCGAGGGCCCTGCGCCTCCCGCGGTGGCGGAGCTTGCGGCGAAGGCGGGGTTCAGCACGTGTGTCGCCAGCTCGCCGACGACGACCGCGGCAATCGCCAGAGCCGCCCAGCCGAGCAGGTCAGCGCGCCGATGATGGCGCCACAGTCCGGCGACGAACACCAACCCGGCAACCGGGTACAGCGAGAGGCCGGTGCCCTTGACGCTCGGCAGGAGGACCAGCACGATCCCGGTGAGCGCACCCCAGGGGATCGTGATGCCGCGGCGCAGCAGGCGGATCAGCAGCAGCTCCAGCGCCGCCGCGGTGACGTTGACGCCGACGTCGTTGTTGACGATCCCTGAGATGAACCCGTACATCGGCTCGTAGGCGACCAGCAGCGCCGCGAGCACCGCCACCCACGGCCGGCGCGGCGCGAGCTCGCGCGCGAGCAGGTAGGTGAACAGGACCACGAGCGCGCCGAGCAGCGCCGAGGTGAGGCGCATCAATGTCAGCTGCGAGAAGATCGAGCCGTGCTCGGTGGCGAGGTAGGCCGGGGCGAGCGCCAGGTAATAGGCCGGCCCGTGGGCGGCAGATGTCGTGTAGCCACCGCCGTCGCTGCGACTCGGATGAAACTGCGCGTCTTCTTCGTAGTCGCGCACCTGCGCGGACAGCCAGGGCGCGCGTGAGTCGCCGACCTGATGGTCGGTCCACAGGCCGGTGTCTTCCAGCGCCAGGTTCTCGGCGCTCGACCACCGCAGCAACGGCGACTGCTGATCGTTGATCGGTTTCTCGCCACGTTCGACAAGCGACTGCGTGTAGGCGAAATGGTCCACCTCGTCGGGTCCTTGGAAGACCGGCGTGATCAGCGCCCAGCAGCAGGCGTTCAGGGCCGCTATCGCGAACAGCGCGAGGGCCAGCCGCCGCGTCTCGCCGGCGACTGCGATGGCCAGGCAGCGCAGGGCGAACAGCGCCAGCGCGGGCAGCACGAGCAACAGCAGCAGCCAGTAGAGCCACGCGCCGACGACGCCGGGGCGAAACAGCGCAGCGCGCTGCAGGATCTGTGCGATGCGCTGCACGTAGCTGCTGCGCTGACCCGTCCGCGGCAGGTACCAGACGGCCAGCCGGGCCGGCACGGCCGTCCCGCCGACGGTCGGCGGCGAGCCGGGCACCTTGCTCAGCGGCGTCCCGCCCACGCTCAACGGTCCGCCGGCGGTCAGGCACAACGAGGCCCTCTGCGCGGCGGGATCCGGCGGGGTCTGGGCAATCGAGAAGTCGGCATTGCTCGGGCGATCGGCCTGCACGGCGAGCGCAGGCAACGCCGATCGGATCGTTCGGCCGCCGACGCGCAGCAGCAGGTGCAAAGCCGGGCGTCGCGTCGTCGCCGGGAGGAGCTGCAGTCGAACACCGGCCGTGCCCGCGGGAAGCATCAGGCCGGGCGCGCAGACCTGGGTGCCGGCCTTCGTGTGGACCACCGCGTTGACGTTCTCGACGCTGTCGGTGCCCGTGAAATAGAAGCGCGGGCTCAGGCAGTAGAGGGCCATCATCGCCAGCAGTGGCACGGCACAGAACGCCGCCGTACGCCACACGCGGCGGTCGCCCGCGAAGACGGCCTTCGCCACCCGCCCGAGGGGGCCCACGCTCAGCGCCGGCGCAGACCGAGAATCGACAGCAAAAACGATGAGAAGAAGATCTGAATCCCGACGATGATCAGCGAAGCGGCGACGACAGCCAGGCGTTCGTCGGCCAGCGAGCCGAAGCCGTGGGCGATCCACGTCGCGACGATGACCACTCCCATGACCAGGCCCACCAGCGTGAACAGGCCGCCGAGCGCCAGTCCGTGCTCCAGCGAAAAGCGCGCGCGCATGCGATCGAACCATGGATCGCGCTCACCCATGAAGTAGGTGCCGTAAGCGTGCGCGCACAGTCCGAGCGCGAGCACCTGCGTCCCGACGATCATCAGCAGCGCGCCGCCGATCAGCGCGTGCAGGCCCCACGCGCGCCCAAAGAAGTCCAGGCCCGCGCCGACGAACACGACGATCAGCGTGCCGACCCCGGCGAGCACGGTGCCCGGGACGATGAACAGGTGGTTGGGGCTGTGCACGAGCAGGAAGCGCAGGTGGCGCCAGCCGTCGCGGAAGCTCGACAGCTTGCTCTCGCCGCCGCGAGGGTGGTACTCGATCGGGAACTCGGCGATCCGCAGGCGCTCCTTGGAGGCGCGGATGACCATCTCCGAGGCGAACTCCATGCCGGTCGTGCGCAGGTCCAGGCGCGCCAGCACGTCGCGGCGCAGCGCGCGCATCCCACAGTGGGCGTCGTTGACGCCCGTGCGGAAGAACAGGTTGAGCAGGCCTGTGAGGATCGGGTTGCCGACGTAGCGGTGCAGCCACGGCATCGCCCCCGGCTGAATGTTGTCCATACGGTCGCCGATCACCATCTCGGCGCCCTGCTGCAGAGCTTCCACAAAGCGGGGGATCTCGTTGAAGTCATACGTCAGGTCGGCGTCGGCCATCACGATGTAGCGGCCTCGCGAAGCCGCGAACCCCGCAAGGTAAGCGCTGCCGTAGCCGCGGCGCTGCTCGACCACGACGCGCGCGCCGGCCCGCTCGGCCAGGCGCGCCGAGTCGTCCTCGGAGTCGTTGTCGGCGACGACGACCTCCCCTGGGACCTGCATGCGGTGTAGCGCCTCGCGCGCCGCCGTGACGCACTCCTCGATGTTCTCCGCCTCGTTCAGGCACGGGATCACGACCGAGACGAGCGGCACGCTGCGGTCCTCGGCATCCACCAAGACTGGTGGCCTTGTCTGGTCGACTGTGCTCATCAGCTGTGGCCTGTGACCCTCGTCGCGCGACTGAGAGGCGGGTCGTGCCGTTATAACGCGCAGAAGGGCGGAAAGTGGCGCGCGCGTGCGGACGGCGATCCTATCGCACGGTCTGACAGTCTCTCGCGGCACATGCGCGTCTGCGTCATCTACGACTGCCTGTTCCCCTACACCGTCGGCGGCGGCGAGCGCTGGTATCGCAATCTCGCCGAGCGTCTGGCCGCGGACGGGCACGAGGTGACCTATCTCACGCTGCGCCAGTGGGACCGCAGCGAGCTGCCCGACGCCGGCGAGGGGGTGGGCGTGGTCACGGCCGGACCGCGCATGGCGCTGTACACCGGGAGCGGGCGGCGGCGCATCCTGCCGCCGCTCGTGTTCGGCGCAGGCGTGCTGTGGCATCTGCTCAAGCGCGGTCGCCGCTATGACGTCGTGCATATCGCCGCGTTCCCGTACTTCTCGCTGCTTGGGGCGGCCCTTGCGCGACCGCTCGCAGGCTTCGAGTTGGTCGTCGACTGGTTTGAGGTGTGGAGCCGCTCCTACTGGCGCGACTACCTGGGCGGGATGAGTGGGCGCATCGGAGCGTTCGTGCAACGCGCATGCGCCCGAGTGCGACAGCGCGCCTTCTGCTTCTCCGAGTTGCACGCCGCACGTCTGCGCGAGGAGGGACTTCGCGGCGAGGTGACGGTGCTCCGCGGCCTGTACGCCGACACGGGCGAGCGAGTAGCGCCGCGCGAGGCCGACCCGGTCGTGCTGTTCGCCGCGCGGCTGATCCCCGAGAAGCAGGTGACGTTGGCCGTCGCCGCGATGGCGCTGGCCGTGCAGAGCAT
The DNA here is from genome assembly GCA_963706615.1 of uncultured Solirubrobacteraceae bacterium. Taxonomy (GTDB): domain Bacteria; phylum Actinomycetota; class Thermoleophilia; order Solirubrobacterales; family Solirubrobacteraceae; genus Palsa-744. The sequence continues at coordinate 1,309,887 of OY970163.1, forward strand.
CGACGGGCTGCGGGGGGAGTTCTTCGGTGACGGTCCCGAGCGCGGCGCGCTGGGTGCGGCGATCGCCGAGCACGGCCTGACGGACGTCGTCTCTGCGCCGGGCTTCGCCGACGCGCAGACGCTCGACGTGGAGATGCGCAGGGCGCTGTGTCTGCTGCTGCCCTCGCGGCGCGAGGGCTACGGCCTCGTGGTGGTCGAGGCGAGCGCGAGAGGCACGCCGAGCGTCGTTGTCGCCGGAGAGGACAACGCCGCGACTGAGCTGATCGTCGAGGGCGTCAACGGCACGGTCGTGCCCAGCTCCGACCCGCAGGCGCTGGCCGATGCGATCGTGCGCATTCACCGGTCCGGCCTGGCGCTGCGCCAGAGGACTGCCGCGTGGTTCGCCGAGCACGCCGAGGAGCTGTCTCTGGAGCACTCGATGGCCGTGGTGTTGGAGAGCTACGGCGCGAGCAGCGCGGCCACCGGCGGCGCTGCCTCCGGCTCGCTTGCAGGCCCGAGCGGCGGGTAAGCCTCGGACTCGACAGCGTCGCTCGGCACGAGCCGCTGCGGCGAGAGGGGCTCTGCGCGCACCGCGAGGTTCGCCACCCGAAACCCGAGCAGGCGCTGCCAGTACTGCAACGAGGGCTCCAGCAGCGGAGCCATCGACGTGTTGACGATCAGATAGCGCACCTGCGCCGCGACGAGCGCCTCAATGACCTCGCTGTGCAGCAGACAACGGCTGGGATGGTGGCTCGAGACGAGCAGCTGCAAAAGCGCCCACTCGCGGTCGACTGTCACCTGGGCGAGTGCCACTGCTTCCCCGCGCCGGTCGCGGGCCGACCACCACACGTCTCCGGGAAGGCGGAACTGCTCATCGGGCCAATGCACCCTGTCGCCGGCGCGCTCTCGAAGCTGCAGCGTCGCCGCGCGCGTCTGGCCGAGGTAGTGGAGTCGCTGGCAGGAGATCCCCGCGTCTCGCGCCTTGTGGATGTTCGTCCGCAGGGCCTGGCGCGAGCGCCCGCGCAGGTAGCGGCCCGGTGCCTCGGGCAGGACCAGTACGCCTTGAGCCAGGCGGCTGTGCAGCAGGCCCCACTTGCGATCCCCGAAGTGTCGGCGCAGGCGCTCGCCGGCGGGCGTGTCGCTCAAGCAGACGGTCAGCGCCGGCAGCCGCGAGAGCAGCAGAGCGGTCGCTCCTGCGCCCACGAGCATCGAGGCTCTGCGCTCTTGCGCGTCGTCGCTGGGCACGCCCGGAACGACTCGTCGCAAGAACGATGAAGCGGCGCGGAAAGTCTCTCCGCCGTATTGAAGCGAGTCGGGGCGCGGACTGAGCAAGCTTGTCTCTCCTCGTCTTCCTTGACGCTTCCGTGGCGATTTCCTATCAGTCGGACCCAAACCGGACATGAGAGAACGGACGCCGCGAAGGAGCGCGATGCGCGCTCGAAACCCTCGAGCTAGCTCGAGGGTCGCGCTTGGTCGAGCGCGCGCACGTAGCTGTCGATCGTCGCGCGAGCGGTGCGCTGCCAGGTGAACTCGCGCACGCGCTCGCGCCCGGCGACGCGCAGTCGCTCGGCGAACACGCCGTCCTGCAGCAGCCTCACGAGCGCCGCGGCGATCGCCGCCTCGTCGTGGGGGTCGAACAGCAGCGCGGCGTCGCCTGCGACCTCCGGCAGCGAGGAGGCGTTCGAGCAGGCGACCGGCACGCCGCGCGCCATCGCCTCGAGCACGGGCAGGCCGAAGCCCTCGTACAGCGAGGGAAACACGAACGCGTCGGCGATCGCCCACAGCCCCTCGACCTCGGGCTCGGACAGCCAGCCGGGGAAGCGCACGTCGTCATCGAGGCCGAGCGCATGCGCGCGCGCTCGTAGCTGCGCTTCGTGCTCGGTCGGATAGCCGGCGAGCACGAGCACCGGCCGCTCGGCGGCGACGACGCGCGCGAGCGCGCCGATCAGCGCGAGCAGGTTCTTGTGCGGGCGCTTGGCCGACAGGCTGAGCACGACGCGCCGCTCGCCCAGGTTCAAGCGCTCGCGCACGCCGGCCGGCGCCAACGGCTCGACGTGCCGGGTCGCGCCGAGGCCGAGCGGCACTACGTCGATGCGCCCCGCGGGCAGGCCGATCAGCTCGACGAGGTCGTCACGCGTGCTCAGCGAATCGGCGATCACGCGATCAGAACGACGAGCGGCCGCAGGCACGAGCACGCGCATCGCCTTGGCGCGCACGCCCGCGTGCGCGTCGGGGAAGCGCGCGTAGATCAGGTCGTGCACGGTCACGACGCGGCGAAAGCGGCCCCACAGCGGAGCGGTGCTGGCGAGGCTGTGCACGAGGTCGACCTTCGCGCGAGCGGCGAGCAGCGGCAGCAGCGTCTGCTCGCCGAGCACCCACTGAACGCGCTGTCGGGCCCTGACGGGCACTGTCACGACGGGCAGCAGCTCGCGCAGGTCAGGTGCATCGCCGCGCGGGTCCGCGCCGGGCGTGGAGGCCTCGCGGTTGACGAACGCGGTGAAGCGCATGCGATCGCCGGCCGCCGCGAGCAGCGCCGGGATCAGCTCACGCGCCGCGACCTCCATCCCGCCGGTCTCGCCGGGAACGAGGAAGATCAGGTTCAACCCGATGTGAGGACGCTCGGCGCTCAAGGAGGGGACACGCTAGTGGCATCGCGCGGTGGGCGACGGCACGCGGGTGGGCGTCGAAGGGCGCTCGTGCGGCCAATACGATGGGCTGCGTGCCGCCCTCCGTCGACGTCGTGATCGTCGCGTACAACCGCTACGACCTGACCGACAGCTGCCTGCGCCACCTGCGCGTGCAGACGCTCGAGCATCGCGCGATCGTGATCGACAACGGATCGACCGACGAGACGTTCGCGCGCGTCGCCGCAGATTGGCCGCAGGTCAAGCTCGAGCGCCTGCCCGACAATCGCGGCTTCGCCGAGGCCTGCAACCGCGGCGTCGCGGCCGGCACGAGCGAGATCGCGGTGCTGCTGAACAACGACGTCGACGCGCGGCCCGATTTCCTGCAGCAACTCGTGGCGCCGTTGCATGCCGATCCGCGCCTGGGCTCTGTCGCCGCGCTGATGCTGCAGCCGGGCGAGCTGCTGATCGACAGCGCCGGGCTCGCCGCCGACGCCGTGCTCGGCGGCTTCCCCCGCCTGCAGGGGCTCGACGCCGGCCAGGCGCGGCGCGAGCGTCCGCTGCTGGCCGGCCCGGCGGGGACGGCCGCGGCATACCGCCGCGCGGCGTGGCAGCAGGTCGGCGGCCTGGACGAGTCGATCTTCGCGTACATGGAGGACTTCGACCTGGCCCTGCGGCTGCGCAGCGCAGGCTGGCGCTCTGTTGTGGCGAGCGACGCGGTCGGCGTGCATCTCGGCTCGGCGACGCACGGCCACCGCTCGGCCCGCCAGCGCCGTAACGGCGGCTTCGGGCGCGGCTACATGCTCAGGCGCTACGGCCTGCTGCGCGGACGCACGGCCGCCCGAGCGCTGGCCACGGAGGCCGTCGTCGTGCTCGCGGATCTGGCGATATCGCACGATCTGCAGGCGCTGCGCGGGCGGCTGTCGGGCTGGCAAGCCGCGCGCGGCTTGCCTCGGCTGCCGCGGCCGCCGGCCGAGGCGGTCGACGCGACGATCGGCTTTCGCGATTCGCTGGCGATGCGGCGGGGGGTGTATGCACGGCGCAGCATCTGAACGCTCGCCGGCGTCGACCTCGCCGACGACCGCCACGCGTCCGAACGTGCTGTTCATCTGCGCCGACCCGGTCGGCGAGGAGATGGCCGGCCTGGGCATCCGCTGCTGGGAGCTGGCGCGAACGCTGAGCGCGGTCGCGACGGTGACGGTCGCGCACGGCGGCAGCGAGCAGCGCGAAGCCGAGGGAATCCGCACGATCCCCTTCCGCGCCCACGCGCCGGGCGCGCTGCGGGCGTTGATCGAGCAGGCCGACACTGTCGTCGCCCATCCGCAGTGGCCGCTCGTCGATCGCTGGCTGAAGCGCTCGTCGGCGCGCGTGGTGATCGATCTGTACTGCCCGGAGACGCTGGAGACGCTCGAGCTCACGGCGGGCGGCGCTCGCCTGCAGCGCCGCCAGCTGACGGCGACGACGCTCGACCGCCTGCACGCGGCCCTGCGCACTGGCGACAACTTCATCTGCGCGAGCGAGTTCCAGCGCGACCTGTGGCTGGGCGCGATGCTCGCGCTGCGGCTGATCGGCCCGCAGCTGTATGACGCGGACCCGAGCCTGCGCGAGACGATCGATCTCGTGCCCTTCGGCGCGCCGCGCGAGCCGCCCGCAAAGGCAGCGCACGGCGGCCCGCGCGAGACGATCGCGGGAGTCGAGGCCGACAGTGAGCTCGTCCTGTGGAACGGCGGCATCTGGCGCTGGCTGGACGCGCCGGCGGCGATCCGCGCGGTCGCCGATGTCTCCAAGCGGCGCCCGAAAGTGCGCCTCGTGTTCATGGGTGGCGCGCCCGACCACCCGGCTGCGGCGCAGAGCACGCGCGAGGCTCGCGCGCTGGCGCAGCAGCTCGGGCTGCTCGGCTCGGTCGTGCACTTCCACGACCGCTGGGTGCCCTACGCCGAGCGAGGCGCGTGGCTGACGCAGGCCGACTGCGCGATCTCCGCGCACGCCGATCACCTGGAGACGCGCTTTGCCTACCGCACGCGCCTGCTCGACTGCTTCTGGGCTCGGCTGCCGATCGTCTGCACGTCCGGCGACGACCTGGCCGACCACGTCGTGCGCGAGCGCCTCGGCGCCGTCGCGCCGCCCGAGGATGCAGCGGCGCTGGCGCGCGCGCTGGAGCAGGTGCTCGACAGCGGTCGCGAGAGCTTCTCCGAGCGTCTCGGCGAGGCCGCCGAGCAGCAGAGCTGGGAGCGCATGGCGGCGCCGCTGGTGCGCTGGCTCGGTGAGCCCCGGCCGGCCAGTCGGCCCGGCGACTCGCCTGGCGCGCTGCGGCCCGGGCTGGCACAGCGCGCGCGCGAAGCCGCCTATCTCGCGGGCGGACGCGTGGTGCTGGACCGGCGGCGGCGCTAGGACGTCGCCGCCGGTCCCGCCGTGGGGGCGCGCACCGGCGGTCGTCCGGCGCCCACCCCAGCTACGGTCGAACCCGATCCTCTGCAGGCTGACGCGTGAGATGCGGCGCTGGATAGCATTGCGCGCTTGACGGCGGCGCCTCGGAAATCGGTTTTCGCGACGATCACAGGCCTGAGCGTGCAGGCATGGACGTCCTGGAAACGCAGGCTGGCCTCCCGCGGCGTGCTGCGGGGCGAAGGACTCGAGGTAGGTGCGCTTCACCGTCCGCTTCCAGTCTCGCGAGCCGCGAGCGTGCGTTACGTGGACAGGATGGACGTCGAGACTCTGAGAAACCACTATCCGGAGCTCAACGACGAGCCGCTCGTACCGGTCGATCTGATCGACAACGGCGAGGAGCTGGCGAGTGTGGCGGACGCCAGCCAGGACTTCCTGATCGCCAACCACTTCCTCGAGCACACCCAGGATCCGATCGCCACGTTGCAGAACCACCTGCGGGTTCTACGTCCCGGAGGCCATCTCTACCTGGCGGTCCCGCTGAGGGACGCGAGCTTCGACGCGCGGCGTCCTGTGACCTCGATCGAGCATCTCTTGCGCGACCATCGCGAGGGTCCTGAGGGCTCACTCGAGCAGCATTACGAGGAATGGGCGACCCTCGTCGAGGGCTCCGCGCACGGGCAGCTCGCAGACCGCGTCGCCGACCTGCGAGCCCGCGACTACTCGATTCACTTCCACGTGTGGGACGAGCGCGCACTGCTTGAGCTGATGGCGTATCTGCAATCCGAGCTGCATCTGCCATTCAGCTTGAAGCGATCGCACCGCAACCACTACGAGCTGATCGTGATCCTGCAAAAGACGCCGACCGCGGCCGGCGCGCCCGAGCGCGCCCGTCGAGCCGCCCCGAGCAGTCGCTAGGGGGCGATCGCCGGCGCGCGCCTGCCGCGCAACAGCGCTATTCCGGCGCCAGCCACGGCACGCCAGGCGCTTGCCTCGGCGGGGCGCGAGCGGGAAAACAGCGCGATCCGCGGCAGGCTCACCGCCACCGCCGTGAGCCCGAGCAGCGCGCGCTTGGCACGCCCGAAATGCGCATCGCCGTAGTGGAGCATCCCGTGGTAGATCGAGCGGATGTGCTGACTCTTGCTCCAGCGGCTGAAGGTCCCCCCGCCGAGGTGGCGGAAGACGGCCGGGGGGACGTAGAGGATCTCTCCGCGTGCGCGTAGACGCAGCAGCAGGTCGGAGTCCTCGAACCAGAACCAGAAGCGCTCGTCGAAACCGCCACTCGCTTCCAGGTCGGCGCGCTTGACCATCAGCGCGGCGGCGGCGGGCTGGGCGTCGACGGCCCGCACGCGCGTGTCGTCCACGAGGCCCCCGTGGTAGCGACGGGTGACGGGGTTGGCCGGCCACAGCTCCTCGATGCCCAGCATGATTACAACGAAGTTGGACAGCGAGGGAAAGGCGCGGGGGCGGTAGCCGCTCTGCGTCTCGAGCGTGTCGGGGTCGACCAGCCGCCCCCCTGCGGCGACCGCGTCCGGGTGCGCGCGCAACGCTTCGAGCAGCCGCTCGACCGCGCCCGCGACCACCAAGATGTCGGAGTTGAGCAGCAGCACATAGGCGGCTCGACCGCGTGCCACGCCACGGTTGTTGGCAGCGGCGAAGCCGTGCGGCGAGTCGAGCTCGACGATCGTCGCGCGCCCTGCGAGCTCCTCCCGTCCGGCTCCTGCTCCGAGGTCGAAAGCGTTGTCGACCACCACGATCCGCTCAACCGCGCACTGCTCGAGCTCACTCACACAGGCGATCGTCATCGCACCCATGTCCGCCGACACGATCACAACGTCAACCGGCATGCGTTGCGCCGGCGTCCCGCGCCCAAGGACGCGTCCGAGCGCTGTTGGACCGGCGTGTACCTTGTCCGCTCCCATGGACGCATCATTGCCCACGAGGGGCGCAGAGGGCGCGCCGCGGCTCACCGTCGCGATCCTCTCATACGACGGCCGCCACCTGCTGGAGGTGATCCTGCCCTCGTTGGCACGCCAGCGCTACGGCGACTTCGAGGTCGTCGTGGTCGACAACGGCTCGCGCGATGACACCGTGCAATGGCTGGCCGAGAGCTGGCCGCAGGTGCAGGTGATCTCGCTGCCAGAGAACCTGGGTGTGACGGCAGCGCTGAACGTGTGCACGCACGCCGGCGACGGCGAGCTGCTGGCACTCCTCAACAACGACATCGAACTCGATCCCGACTGCCTCGGCGAGCTCGTGGGCGCGCTCGAGGCCCACCCGCAGGCCGGCTGGGCGGCTGGCAAGCTCAGAGACTTCCAACGGCGCGAGCTGCTCGACGGAGCCGGGGACGTGTTCACCTGGGCCGCCACCGGCGGGCGCCGCGGCCACGGCGAGCTGGACGGTGGGCAGTACGACGAGCCGGGCGAGGTCTTCGGGGCCTGCGGCGGTGCGGCGCTCTACCGGCGCAGCGTGCTGCGGCTGGTCGGCGACTTCGACGAGGACTTCTTCGCCTTCTACGAGGACGTGGACTGGAACCTGCGCGCGCAGCTGGCCGGCTTCAGCTGTCGCTACGTGCCCTCGGCGCTCGCCTACCACATGGGCAGCGCAACGATCGGGCGCGGGCTCTCGGACTTCACGCGCTACCACCTGTGGCGCAACCGGCTGTGGATCGTGGCCAAGGATCTGCCGCTGGGCGCGATCGTGCGCCACTCCCCCGAGTTGCTGCTCGGAGAGCTCGAAAACCTCGCGATGGCAGTTAGGGCTCACAAGCTCGACATTTGGCTGCGGGTCTGGCGCGATGCGCTGCTCGGACTCCCGCGCATGCTGCGAAAGCGCCGCCGCGTGCAAGCGAGCAGGCGAATCACGCTGCACGCGCTAGATGCGCTCGTAGACGAAGGCTCTGGTACATGACGTCCACGCGAATCCCGCTACCGCGGCCGGAGAACGAGCTCACTGTTGCGATCGCCACCTACAACGGCCGCGGCCTGCTGGAGGTCGCGCTCGCGTCACTTGCCGAGCAGACGTTTCGCGACTTCCGCGTCCTCGTGGTCGACGACGCCTCGACCGACGACACCGTCCGCTGGCTGCAGCAGACCTGGCCGGAGGTCGAGGTGCTCACGCACGATCGAAACCGAGGTGTGACCGCCGCGCTGAACACCTGCCTCGGGCATCCGCAGACCCCGCTGATCGGCCTGTTCAACAACGACGTGGAACTCGTTCCATGCTGCCTGGAGAGGCTGGTGCTGGCCCTCCATCGGCATCCCGAGGCCGGCTCTGCCGGCGGCAAGCTGCTCGACTTCGTCCAGCGCGAGCTGATCGACGGCGCCGGAGACGTGTTCAGCTGGACGGCGATGGGCGCCCGCCGAGGCCACGGCGAGCACGACACCGGCCAGTACGACGAGCCGCGCGAGATCTTCGGCGCTTGCGGCGGCGCGGCGGTCTATCGCCGCAGCGCGCTGGGGACGGTCGGCGAACTCGACGAGGACTTCTTCGCCTTCTACGAGGACGTCGACTGGAGCCTGCGCGCGCAGCTGGCCGGCTTCAGCTGCCGCTACGTGCCGAGCGCAGTCGTCTATCACATGGGCAGCGCGACGATCGGCCGCGGCCTGTCTGATTTCACGCGTTACCACCTGTGGCGCAACACCCTGTGGATCATCGCTAAGGACCTGCCGGGGAGCTCGCTGCTGCGCCACGCTCCGCAGCTCGCGTTCGGCCAGGCGGTCAACCTCGCGGTGGCGATTCGCGACCGCAAGCTCGGCATCTGGCTGCGCGTGTGGCGCGACGCGCTGCGCGGGCTGCCGCGCATGATGCGCAAGCGCCGTGAGGTGCAGGCGCGCAAACGCATCTCTGCGAGCGAGCTGGACGCCGTGGTGGGCGTTGACGGGGGGCGCGGGCGCGGCGGCTGAAGGCAGAGTCGAGTGCGCGGGCGCGGCGATCGATAGCGATGGTATTTACCGAGATGGCCTGCGTGTGTTCCGTCGCGTCCATCGTGCGCCATGGTATCTACGTGGTATATACGATGGCTACCGCTGCGCGCCGAGCGAACATACGCATCAGCCGAGGAAGGCGTGCAAGGCCAACGTGCGCGGGCGTCAGCCGACGAGCGCGCGCAGCACATCGACCGTCTCGGCGATGCCCTGCTCCAGCGTGACGGACGGCGCGAAGCCGACCTCGTCGCGCAGGCGCCGCACGTCGGCCACGAGCAGATCCGGTTCGCCGTCACGACGCGGCAGCGCGGCGAGCCGCAGCAGATCAGGGCGGCCGGCAGCGCGCGCGATCAGGGCGAGCACGTCGGCGATGCTGACGGCCTCGCCCGAAGCGACGTTGACCGGTCCCTCGACGTCGCTGTCGAGCAGCGCGGCGAAGCCGCCGGCGACGTCGTCGACGTGCGTGAAGTCGCGCAGCTGTGCGCCGTCGCTGGTCGGCGCCCGTTCGCCTGACAGCAATGCGCGGGCGACCTGCGGCACCAGCCGGCGCTCGTCCTCGCCGGGGCCGTACAGCAGGAACACGCGGCCCCACGCCAGGCTCAGGCCGGCTTCATGCGCATATGCCTCGCAGACCAGCCGCGTGGCGCGCTTGCACGCGCCGTACAGCGTCGCCGGCCGCTCGGCCGTAGCGGCGTCGCCAGCGTCGTCGAGCTCGCGGCAGGGCCCGTCAAGTCGCGCCCAGTCGTACTCCGCGCACGTGCCGGCGATCGCCGCGCGACGACCGCCCGCCTGCGCAAAGGCGCGCACCAGGCGCACACTCGCGGCGACCCAGTCGAGGTTCTCGCCCGCAGACCAGAAGCGGCCGTGCTCGGTGAACCAGGCCAGGTGCAGCATGCGCTCGGCGGCGATCTCGGCGACCAGCGGCTGCACGGCGCGATCGTCGAGCAGGTCGACCTCGTGCCAGATCACGCCGGCAGACGCGGCCGCCACTGCGCCGACGGCCCCGCCGGCCGATGCGCCGGCGCGACGGCCGAGCGCGTGCACCTCGTGGCCGGCGGCGATCAGCGGCGCGATCGCGCGCGAGCCAATGAAGCCGGAAGCGCCGGTCAGCAGGACGCAGCCACCCTGCGCGTCGTCGGGTCTCGCGCCCGGTTGTGCGGGCATGTTGGCTTGGCCGCTCATCGCGCGAGCATAATCCAGCCATCCCGATCTCGATCCTGCTTCCGACGCGCAACCGCCTCGAGTACCTGAAGCTCGCGGTCGACTCGGTGCTGCGCCAGGACTCCGACGACTGGCAGATCGTGATCTCCGACAACTGCTCCGAGCAGGACGTGGAGGGCTTTGCCGCCTCGCTGAATGACTCGCGGGTGCTGTACAGGCGCACGGAGCGCAGCGTGGCTGTGACGGAGAACTGGAACCGCGCGCTAGCCCTGAGCGACGGCGAGCACGTGATCATGCTGGGCGACGACGACGCGCTGCTGCCCGGCTACCTGAGCCGCATGAGCGAGCTGGTCGAGCGCTTCGAGCGCCCTGAGGTGATCTACACCAAGGCGCTGCTGTTCACGTATCCCGGCGTCGACCCAGCGCGCCCGTCCGGGTGGCTGATGGAGCACGGCTGTGGCGAGTTCTTCGACGGCAGCTCGCGGGCGTTCGAGCTTGGTCACGAGCGCGCGGTGGAGCTCGTGCGCGCAGCGATGGCGTTCCGTCTGCGCTACGACTTCAACGCCCAGTTCGCGCTGTTCTCGCGCGAGTTGATCGACTCGCTGCGCAGTCACGGCGACTTCTACCAGTCGGACTTCCCCGACTACTACTCGATGAACGCGGCCTTCGCGAGCGCGCGCAAGATCGTGATCGATCCCGCGCCGCGCGTGGTGATCGGCGTGACGCCGAAGTCCTACGGCTACTTCCACGTCAACGACAGGGAGCAGGAGGGCCGCGCCTTCCTCGGCGCCAGCGGCGCCGCGGAGACGGCTGGCACGAACATCAACATCGGCTGGCTGAGCGCGATGACTGCGCTGGAGCGGACGCTGGGCGCCGAGTACGGCCTGTCGGTCGATCGACGTCGCTACCGCTTCGTCCAGGCCGCTTATGTCTATTCGCGCTTGCGCGCGGGTGTTGGGCGTGGCGAGGAGCTGGCGCGCCTGGAGCGGGAGCTGCCGCTGCTGGAGCGCCTCGGATATCGCGCCGCCAACGCCGCGCTGGGCGTGCTCGACCGCGTCGTGCCACCGAGCCGCAGGGAGGCGTTGACGAGGCTGTTCGGGCGCATGGTCGGCCAGCTGCCCGCAATCGACCCGGAGATCGTCCAGGGCCGCTACGCCGACGTGCTCGAGGTGTGCGCAGAGCGCGAGTCAGCGCGGGCGACTCAGGCGCCGCGGTAGCAGCGCGGTCAGCTCACTGGGCAGCGCGCGCAGGGCGAGCAGCGCGGCCAGATACAGCACGGCGGAGATCGCCACGCGCGCGGGCTCAGAGATGTCCAGCAGCGCCGGCGCCGCGGCGATCGCGATCGCCAGGGCGACCTTCGGCAGCGCGCGCATCGACGGGCGCAGGTGCGCGCGGCCGTGTGCCAGCAGCCAGGCGCCGACGATCGCGTTGCCCAGCTCAACGGCCGAAGTGCCGATCGCAGCGCCGCGCGCGCCGTCGACGCTCGCGAGGATCGCCACGGCGACGATCACTGCGGCGAGCGCCGACAGGTTGAACAGCAGGATCGCGCGGTGGCGCGCCAGGCTGAGCAGGCCGAAGCCCCACACGGTGCCGACGAACGTCGCGCCGACGGAGATTCCCTGGATCGCCAGCACGTCGGCCGTCGGCACGAACTTGCTTCCGCCGATTACTTCGATGGCGAAGCGAGCGCCGAGCGCGATCGCCAGCGACATCCAGGCGCCGACGATCAGCGAGACTTCGAACACACGCTCGATCGCGTAGGCCAGACGCACGTGATCGTCGCGCGCGGCGCGCGAGAAGATCGGAAAGGCCACCGACACGAGCATCGCCGGAATCGCGAACAGCGCCGCCATGACGTTGAACGACAGGCCGAAGTAGCCGAGCTCGCGCCCGCTGGAGATGACCGACACGAGCAGGATGGCGACGCGGAAGTAGATCGCCGAGGCGGCCACCGCGGCGGCGTAGGAGAGCACCGGCGCGACCAGCGCGCGCCACTCCGCCGGCACGAAGCGCATGCGCGTCGGCACCTGGCGGCGAAACAGGATCACCGTGAGCACGAGCACGGCCAGCGCCGCGGGGATCGGCGCGGCAAGGAACGCCAGCAGGCCGGCGCCGGCGACGACCAACACGACGATCAGCAGCGACAGCAGCAGCTGGCGCAGGAATTCCAGCAGCGAGGTCCAGCCCAGGCGCATGTCGACCATCAGCGGAATCGCCAACGTGCTCTGCCAGACGGTGAAAACGAGGCCGACGCCGGCCAGCGCGACGCCCGCACCGAGTTCGGCGCCGTAGGCGATCAGCGCGAAGATCGTCACGACCAGCGCGCCGGCGCAGGTGATCAGCAGGCGCAGGCCGAGCAGCGTGCCGGCCATGCGCGCGCGCTCCTCGCCGGAGCGGATCGCCAGCTCGCGCAGGCCGATCGCAGTGAGCCCGAGGTCGGAGGCTGCGGCGACGAGTGCCACGAGCGAGCCGGCGGCCGTGTAGCGGCCGCTGTCGATGACGCCCAGGTGGCGATACAGCACCGCGCCCGAGCCGAGCGCGATCAGCGACGCGGCGGCGTAGCCGCCGATGCGCAGCGCGCCGCCGCGCACGGCCGCCGGGCCGGCCTCAGGCGTGCTCAGCAGGTCGCGCTCGAGCTCGCCGGCGTCGCTGCTCACGAGTCGCGCTTGACGAAGATCGACGTGTAGGCGCAGCCATTTGCACTGCGCCGCTCGATCGGCGCGAGCGCCCGCGCGAGCGCGCCCGACAGCGCGGTCTGCACGCGCGACGGCGGACGGCTGCGCGGTGGGCGGCGCAGCGCGTACTGCCAGCCGAAGCGATTCCAGTGCAGCCCGGCGGCGTCTGTGGTGGTGGTCGAGTGAAGCTGCAGGCCCAGCTCTGCGCAGCGTCGCTCGAGCGCGTCGTCGGCGATCAGGTAGAGATGGCGCGGCGCGTCGAGGTGCGCCCAGCGGCGCCCCAGCAGCTTGAACTGGACGGAGGCCGGGTTGGGCGTGGCGATCGCCAGCACCCCGCCGTCCTGCAGGTTGGCGGCGGCGCGCTCGATCACCTCCCACGGGCGCCTCAGGTGCTCGATCACGTGCCACATGACTATCGCGCGACTCGGCGGCAGCGTCGGCATGACGCGCTCCGGCTCGGCGCTCTCGATCGCCTGCACGCCGGCGGCGTCACGCAGGTGCTGACAGGCGCGCGCGTCCATCTCGATCGCCGTCACGTCGAAGCCGGCGTTGTGCGCCGCGCGGGCGAACACGCCCTCGCCAGGACCGATCTCGATCAGGCGGCCGGCGCCGCCGGCGCGCTCCAGCAGCATGCGTGCGATCGGCGCTTGCGACTGCGCCAGGCGGTCGAGCTCGGCGGCCGACGGCAGCTCGTAGTAGGCCTGCGGGTAGTACGGCGCGAGGTCGCGCGGCGGCTCGGGTTGGAACCAGCTGGCGCAGACGGCGCAGCACGAGTAAGCAAAGCGCTCGTCGTCGGTCGCGCGGTTGAGGTCGGCGGCGTCGAAGACGTGGCGCGTCTGGCCGCCGCACAGCGGACACGCCGGCGACTTCGCCCGCGCGCGCGCCGCAGCGCTCATCCAGAGAAGTCCGCGAAGGCGCTGTCGCGCTCGGAGACGATCCGCTCGCCGTCGGGCGCGGGCCACTCGATCGCGAACGCCGGGTCGTCCCAGCGCACGCCGCGCGCCGCCTCGGGAACGTAGTGCTGGCCCATCTGGTAGAGCACTTCGGCGCCGTCTGTGAGCGTCTGAAAGCCGTGCGCGAGCCCGGGCGGGATGTACAAGGCCAGGCGGTTCTCAGCGCTCAGCTCGACGCCGTGCCAGCGGCGATGCGTGGGCGAGCCGGCGCGCAGGTCGACGGCGACGTCGAAGATCGCCCCGCGCACGCAGCGCACGAGCTTTGACTCGCCGTGGGGCTCTGCCTGGTAGTGCATCCCGCGCAGCGTGCCGGCGCGCGCATTGAAGGAGACGTTGCACTGCACGACCGCCGGGTTCAGACCGCGAGCGGCGAACTCCTCGGCGTCGAACGTGCGAGCGAACCAGCCGCGCTCGTCGCCGAGCAGATCCAGATCGACGACCCACGCTCCGTTCAGCGGCGTCTCTGAGAAGCGCATCAGAGCAGCGTCAGCTCCGGCGTGCGCGCCGCGAAGCGCCCGCCCCACCGGCCGACGAAGTCGAGCTGCTGGACAATCTCGTCCTTGAGGTTCCACGGGAGGATCAGCACTACGTCGGGCTTGTCCTCGCGCAGCGCATCGGGCGAGCGGATCGGGATGCGGCTGCCCGGCAGGAAGTGACCCTGCTTGTGCGGGTTCAGGTCGCACGTGTACTCGATCAGGTCGCGGCGCACGCCGCAGTAGTTGAGCAGCGTGTTGCCCTTCGCCGGCGCGCCGTAGGCGACGACGCGCAGCCCCTGGTCCTTGAGGTCCATCAGGAAGCGCAGGATCTGGCGCTTGTCCTGCTCGACGCGCTGGCCGTAGCCGAGGTAGGTCTCCAAGCGCTCGTAGCCGGCCGCGCGCTCGCGCGCGGCCAGCTCGCGCGCGGCGTCGGTCTCGGGCTTCTCTGAGTCCTCGGTGTGCGCGGCGTAGATGCGCAGCGAGCCGCCGTGCGTGGGCAGCTCCTGCACGTCGAACAGGCGCAGGGCGTGCGCGGCGAACACGGCGCTGACGGTGAGGAAGCTGAAGTAGGAGAAGTGCTCGTGGTAGATCGTGTCCCACTGGTTGTCCTCGATCAGGCGCATAAGGTGCGGGAACTCCATCGTGATCACGCCGCCAGGCTTGAGCAGCGTCTTCATGCCGGCGACGAAGTCGTTGAGGTCGGGCACGTGCGCGAGCACGTTGTTGCCGAGCAGCAGATCTGCCGAGGACTGCTCGGCGAGCTTGCGCGCGACGTCCTCGCCGAAGAACTCGACGACCGTCGGGATGCCCTTCTCGACGGCGACCTCGGCGACGTTGGCGGCGGGCTCGATGCCGAGCACGGCGATCTCGCGGTCGCGGAAGAACTGCAGCAGGTAGCCGTCGTTGGAGGCGACCTCGACGACCTGGCTGGAGCCGTCGAGCGCCAGGCGCTCGATCATCTGCTCGGCATAGCGGCGGCTGTGCTCCAGCCAGCTGGAGGAGTACGAGGAGAAGTAGGCGTAGTCGGAGAAGATCTGCTCGGGAGTCTCAAACTCCTCGAGCTGGACGAGAAAGCATCGCGCGCAGACGAGCGCGCGCAGCGGGTAGAACGGCTCCATCGCGTTGACGCGCTCGGCGGGCAGGTAGTCGTTGGCCAGCGGCGACATGCCGAGGTCGGCGAACACGTCGGTCACCGGCGCCCCGCAGAAGCGGCAGGCGGTCGCGGTCATGCCGAGGAGGGGGCGTGGGAGAAGCTCTCGATCTGCCCGAGCGTGACGGCGCGCATGTCAGCTCCGTCGCGCAGCGCCTGGTACCACTCGACGATGCTCGCGAGCGCCCGGTGCAAGTCGACGGGCGGGCGCCAGCCGAGCCGTAGCCGCGCGCGCGAGGAATCGAGCTTGAGGTAGTGCGCCTCGTGCGG
The DNA here is from genome assembly GCA_963706615.1 of uncultured Solirubrobacteraceae bacterium. GTDB lineage: Bacteria > Actinomycetota > Thermoleophilia > Solirubrobacterales > Solirubrobacteraceae > Palsa-744. The sequence continues at coordinate 1,325,486 of OY970163.1, forward strand.
ATGCGGTCCCTCGTCGAGCGTCCAGCGCAGCTCGGACGGCCACAGCTCCGCGAGCTGCTCGACGATCCAGCCGACCGGCCGCGCGTCGCCCTCGGCCGGCCCGAAGTTCCAGCCGGTCGCGTAAGCGGGCGAGTGAAACAGCGACTGCGCGAGCAGCAGGTAGCCGCTGAGCGGATTGAGCGCGTGCTGCCACGGGCGAATAGAGTTGGGATTGCGCACGCGCGCCGGATCGCCGGCCAGTGCCGCGCGCATGATGTCGGGCACGAGGCGATCTTCTCCCCAGTCGCCGCCGCCGATCACGTTGCCGGCTCGCGCCGAGGCGATGCGCGGACCGTCCTGGTCGGAGAAGAAAGAGTTGCGATAGGCGCTCGTGACGAGCTCGGCGCAGCCCTTGGAGTTCGAGTAGGGATCGTGGCCGCCCATCGGCTCGTCCTCACGGTAGCCCCACTCCCACTCGCGGTTCTCGTAGCACTTGTCAGTCGTCACGATGACGACTGCGCGCACGCCGTCTGCGTGACGGCGTACGGCGTCGAGCAGATTGACCGTGCCCATCACGTTCGTCGCGTACGTCTCGCGTGGCTCGACGAACGAGCGGCGCACGAGTGGCTGTGCGGCCATGTGCAGGATCACGTCCGGGCGGCTCTTGGCCACGGCTTGCGCGACCGACTCGCCGTCGCGTATGTCGCCTTCGATCGTCTCGATGCTCTCGCCGACGCGCGCGAGGTCGTGCAGCGAGGGCTGCGTCGGCAGGCCCGAGGAGAACCCGGTCACGCTCGCGCCGAGCGACTGCAGCCACAGCGTCAGCCAGGTGCCCTTGAAGCCCGAGTGGCCGGTGATCAGCACGCGACGCTCGCACCAGAAGCCGGGGTCGACGAACGCCGGCGGCGCCGTGGTCGAATAGCCCATCGCGCCTACGCTCCGGTTCGCCAGGGAGGGTTGCCGGCGCTGCAGAGCTGCTCGAGGTGATGGCGATCGCGCAGCGTGTCCATCGCCTGCCAGAAGCCTTCGTGGCGGTAGCACGACAGCTCGCCTTCGCGCGCGAGCAAGCGCATCGGACCCTGCTCCCAGACCGTGTCGTCGCCGTCGATGTAGCGTCCGACGTCCGGCGAGAGCACGAAGAAGCCGCCGTTGGTCCAGCCGCCGTCGCCGCGCGGCTTCTCCTCGAACTCGCGCACGCGATCATCCTCCACGTCGAGCGCGCCGAAGCGTCCCGGCGGCTGCACCGCGGTCACCGTGGCGGCCGTGCCCTGTTCGCGGTGAAAGTCGACGAGCGCGCCGATGTCGATGTCGGCGAGGCCGTCGCCGTAGGTGAAGCAGAAGTCCTCGCCTCCGACATACGGCAGCACGCGCTTCAGGCGCCCGCCGGTCATCGTCTGCTCGCCGGTGTCGATCAGCGTCACGCGCCACGGCTCGGTCTCAGAGCGATGGATCTCCATGTCGCCCGAGGCGAGGTCGAAGGTGACGTCGGAGGTGTGCAGCGAGTAGTTGGCGAAGTACTCCTTGATCAGGTAGCCCTTGTAGCCGAGGCAGATCACGAACTCGTCGATGCCGTGCGTGGAATAGATCTGCATGATGTGCCAGAGCATCGGCTTGCCGCCGATCTCGACCATCGGCTTGGGGCGCACGGCGGTCTCCTCGCTGAGTCGCGAGCCGAAGCCTCCCGCCAGGATCACGGCCTTCACGGCGACGCAGGTTATTCGACCGGCCTCCTGCGGCGCGGCTTCGGTTGCGCGGCCGGTCATGGCTCGAAGCGGTTGCGCGGTCACAGCCACAAAGCACGACCTTGCGCTGGACGCGCCTAACGACATCTAATAAGTTATAAATTATAAGTTATAATGATGCGATGGCAGATTCCGCTTCCCTGCTCAAAGACGCCCGCCGACGCGCCGGCCTCGCGCAAGCGGATCTCGGCCGCCGGCTGGGAATCAGCCAAGCGGCCGTGGCGAGGCTGGAGAGTCCGCGTGCCAACCCAACGATCGACACCCTCGACAAAGCGCTCTGGGCAACCGGGCATCGCCTGATGCTGGACGCCCAGGCGCGACGGCCGGGGGTCGACGAGAGCCTGATCCGTCAGCATCTCGAACTGTCGCCGGCCGAGCGCGTTCGCGGCATCGAATCGATGTACGTCCAGGCGCGCATGCTGGCGCTGGCCGGCGCCAGGAGTCGCGGTGAACGCGTTTGACTCCTGGCTGAACACGCCTGAGCTTCGGTTGCGCGTGCTGCTGGGGCGTTTGATGGAGGCGGGAGTGGACTTCGTGGTCGTAGGCGGCGTGGCGGTAATCACGCAGGCCAGTCCGCGCTTCACCAAGGATCTCGACATCTGCTACGCCGCGGAGCAGGCGAACCTCGAGCGTCTCGGCGCGGCGCTCGTCGGACTCGAAGCGCGACTTCGCGGAGTGGAGGAGGATCTGCCCTTCATACCGGATGCGCGAACGCTCCTGCAAACGCAGATGCTTACTCTGACGACGCCCGACGGAGCCATCGACCTGCTCGCCAACCCCGACGGATCGCCGGGCTATGCGGCCCTGAGACGCAATGCGAGCCGGGTCGATCTCGACGGCCTGACGGTGCTCGTCGCGTCGATCGACGACATGATCGCGATGAAGCGCGCCGCCGGTCGGCCGCAGGATCTGGTCGACCTCGAATCGCTGGAGATCGCCCGCCGGCGGGCGCGCAGCAAATAGATGCGGCAGCGCTACGGCGCTCGGACGTCGAGCTTGTCGGCAAGGATCTCGAAGTCGTCGATGTTGTAGGTCAGCAGGGGCACGCCGTGGACGCTGGCGGTCGCGGCGATCGCGAGGTCGAAAGCTCGGCGCCGCGGCTGGCCGCCGCGTTGCGCCACGATCGCATGCAGCCGACCGCACTCGCGTGCGGCGGCGGCGTCGAAAGGCAGCGCGTCGAAATGATCCTCGATCGCCCCCAGACGGCGCGTTCGACGAGCGCGTGCCTCTTCGTCTTTCGCCACGAGCACGCCGAAATGCAACTCCGTCAGGGACACGACGCTGATTGCCGCGTCATCGTCAGGGCCCTCTTCGGCCGCGATCAGGACCGACGTATCGAGAAGAACCGGCACCGCCTATCTGGCCCAGGGATCGGCCAGCTCCCCTCCGAGTGCCCGAAGATCCTCGTCGAGCGTGCGGTCGGCGGGGGTCGCCCACAGGTCGGCCAGCTGGCCGCTGGGCACCCACTGGCGGCTGCGTAGAGGGCCCAGCTGCGCGACTGGGCGCCCGGAGACGGTGATCGTGAACTGCTCGCCGGCTTCGGCACGCCGCAAGATCTTGCCGACGTGGTTGCGAAGCTCCTTCTGAGGAATCGTCGCCATGGAGACACGGTAGCAATAGTGCTACCTAGAGCGCTCCGCCCGCAGAGCAGCCCCGCTGCGCTAGCTCGCACCCGAGCGAACGCGAGAGATCAAGCCCCGAAGCGTTCAACGCTCGTGCACGGCGACGACGTTCGAGGATCCCCCGGCGAACGGGAAGTCCGACTCCGGTTCCGAGCGTGCGCGGAAGCGATAGTCGGCCGGGCCGGCGAACTTGAAGCGGTACGCCGCGCGATAGCGCCCGCGTGCATTCGTGCGCACGACCTTGAACTCGATCCACGAGCTGCCCGGCGAGCGCGCCTCGAGCACGAGCTGCTTGCCGCCTCGCGGGATCGGACCCCCGCGGAGCTGTCCGCGGAAGAGGATGCTGCCCCCGACGCTCGTCGTGTGCGGCGACACGCGCAGGGCGATGCTCGGGCGCACATTCAGCGTGAGCGTGCGCGCGGCGACCGCAAGCGCGTCGCCCACATGCGCGCGATATGCGAAGCGCAGCGTTCGCGACGACCCGGCGGCGATGCGCAGGCTGAAGCGTCCGTCGGCGCCGGTCAGCGGACTGGCCATCGGCACGGGTGGCGCGCCTGCGTACGCCGGCGTCGCGCGCACGTCGATCGTCGCCCCCGCGATCGGCACTCCGCCCGGGCCCGTCAAGCGCCCGGCAAGCGTGCGCGTGCGCCCGTACCCACTCGTCAGGCTCACCTTCGTCGTGTCGTTCCAGCGCACCGCCAGCGACGCCTGCGTCGAGGCGTTGACGCCGTTCGCCGCGCCCGGCGGCGGCGGATTGGCGATCGTCACGTTCCTGTCGAGCACCGGCGCAGCGTTGCCCGCCGCGTCGATCACGCTCACGACCAGACGATGCGCGCCGTTGGCGACCTTCGTCGTGTCGAACGGCACGTCCACGCTCACCGACGACGCGCAAGGCTGCAAGTACAGAAACGCCGCCAACCCATCCGTCGTCTGCCCCACGTCCTTGCAGCGCACGCCGTTTGAGTCGACCACCGTGCGCTGAAGCACCTGCCCGTCCACGCTGAACAGCGCCTCGTAAACGCCCGACCCCGAGTCCGTCGCGTCGAACGCCAAATCACTCTGCCCCTGCACGACCGTCGCACTGGTCAATTCCCCACTGACGTTGCTCGCATGCGGGCCTTCGTTCTCTTCGAGCGTCAGATCAGCGCCGAGAAGGTCGAGCGCAGCGGCAAAGCCACTTGGATCGCCTTTCCCGGCTGGACACTTGTATTCGGCAACACCTCCGCACCACGCGCTGGCCGATAGTCCCGGACCGAGGTACGTGGCAGGTACATCGACGCGATTCACTGACGCCAAGGGTTGCGAAAGGTCTCCCTGAGACGAGCAGCCAAGTACGTACAGACATTCATCGAAGACCATCGAGGGATCGGGGCCTGCCAATGAGAGCGTGTAGCTCGCATTTACGACTGCGCCGCCGAGCGTGTCGCCGGCACGCCACAGCGTTGCGGCTGCGAGGCGTGTGTTGACCGGTGCCACGAAGGCCCAAGTCGCTCGATCGACGTTGGCCTGGTGGATGGTCGCGTCCCCAAGCGCCGCGACGAGCGCGCCGTGTTCGGGGCATGAGTTCACGGCGTAGTCGTCGAACGCGCCGCCTGCGGCGACCGATCCGCTCCACCCATCCACCGGAGCGATTTCGCCTGACGGCGTCCTGCACGAATACACGTGGTACTGCCCCGCCTGCGCGGCGGCAGCCGAGATCGCCAGCGCGATACACACTGCCAGCAACACGTGCTTGAAGATCCTTCTTGGCATCCCATCCGTATGTCGGAGCGGAAGGCGTCGTGCCCCCCCTCGGAATTGTCCCACTCCTGTGCAACGCCGGCAAGTGTGGCGACCGGCGCCTGCCACGCTCGGTGAGAGACTCGCGAACGCGTCTCCCGAATATCAGTCGAGACTACGACGCGGCGAACGCGATCGGCAGCTCCGTCAGGCCATAGATGCCAGAGACGCCCTCGAACACCGGCCGTCCGTCGAGTCGCAGACCGTGCATGTGCTCGGCCAGGAACGACAGGCCCTCCTGCAGCTCCACGCGCGCGAGGTTCGCGCCGAGGCAGTAGTGCACGCCCGCGCCGAACGTCAGCGGACGCGCGCGGCCCCGGTCGGCTGTGATGTCGAAGCGCTCGGCGCCCGCCGGTCCTGCCTGCTCGTCCTCGAGGTCGCGGTTGCCCGTGAACGCGCACACCATCAGCACCGTGCCCTCCGGGAACGTCACGTCGCGAAAGACGACCTCGTCCGTGAGGATGCGCGCCGTGAACGGCGTGATCGGCTCGTAGCGCAGCGCCTCCTCGACCGCCCGCTCGGCCAGCGACGGGTCCTCCGCCAGCAGCTCCCACTGATCGGGGTGTTCCGCCAGCAATCTGACCGCGTGCGCGAGCTGGCTCTGGCTCGTGTCCACGCCGCCCGCCAGCACGTTGAACACCAGGTTCACGCACTCCACGTCGCTCAAGCGCTCGCCCTGCTCTTCCGCCGCGATCAGCTTGGAGATCAGGTCGTCGCTCGGGTCCTCGCGGCGAACGCGCACGAGCTCGCTCGCGTACTCGTAGAACTCCTGCACCGCCTGCGTGATCTGCTCGATCTCGCTCGCCATGCTCACCGCGTCGAACTGCCGCTGGATCCAGTTCGACCAATGGTGCAGCCGCCGCGCGTCCTGCAGCGGCGCCCCCATCACCGTCGCGATCGCCAGCGACGGGTACGGCTTCGCGAACGCCTCCACGAACTCGCAGCGCACGACCTCCTCGTCGTCCCCGCGCTCGGCGTCGCTCGCTCCAGCCGGCGACGCCGCGATCGCCTGCGCCAGCAGGTCGCCGAGGAACTCGCGCATGATCGGGCGGTAGCGCTCCACCGCTCGCGGCGACAGCGCCGGGTTGACCAGGCTGCGCAGGCGCGTGTGGTCGGCTCCGTTAACGTGCAAGATGTTGCGCTGCATCTGCTCGAACAGCGGCCCCTCCGTCACGCCGAAGATCTCCGCAATCTTCATCCCCGGGAAGATCGCCGAGCGCGAGCGTAGGAAGAACTCCCCCGCCTCGCGGTCCAGCGTCATGTAGCCGAACGGCGCCCGCGCCAGCCAACCCCGCTCGCGCACCTTCGCCATCTCCGAGTGGAAGCGCTCGCCGCGCATCTCCGCGTCCGTGTAGTCGAACGTCGCCAGCTCCAGCTCGCTCACAAGCGTCATCGCACGTCGCTCCGTCCCATCGCCAGGCCCATCCTGTCAACTCGCTTGCGCGCGGTGCGCGATGGCCGGTGCGCGCGCGAGCTTCTTGCCCGGGTTCAGCAGCCCCTTCGGATCGAACACGCGTTTGATCTCTTCGTGCAGCGCCACTGCGCGCGCGTCCCACTGCGCCGACAGCAGCCCGCGCTTGAGCCAGCCGACACCGTGCTCCGCCGCGATCGAGCCGCCCAGCTCGCACACCAGTGCGAACAGCTCACCGCCGAGCGCGTGCGCGCGGTCGAGCTCGCCATCATCGGTCGGGTCGACGAGCACCGTCGCGTGCACGTTGCCGTCGCCGCCGTGGCCGAACGCGCACGAGCTCAGGCCAGCGCGCGCCGCCAGCTCCTCGAAGCGCTCCAGCCCCTCCTGCAGGCGCTCCACCGGAAACGACACGTCCTCCGACACCTTCGCCCCGCGCACGCCCGACAGCACGCCGTTGAAGCCGTCGCGCCAGCGCCACAACGCCGTCGCGTCCTGCGCGCGGTCGATCGCCAGCGCGACCGCGCCCAGCAGCTCGCGCAGCTCGTCCGCCTGTGCGCTCGCCTGCTCGCGCGTGCCGTCGACCTCCAGCAGCAGCGCGAACCCCGCGCCCTGCGGCACGTCGCCCGGATAGCCGCCCGCCACGTGAGCCAGCGCCGGCCCGTCCGCGAAGTCCATCGCCGCCGGCTCCATGCCCGCCGCCGTCACGCTCAGCATCGCCGCGCACCCCTCCGCGCGCGTACGCACGAACACCACCAGCGCGATCTGCGCCTCGCGCGCCGGCAGCAGGCGCAGGCGCACCGCCGTGATCACCCCCAGCGTCCCCTCCGAACCGACCAGCAGGTCCTTGATGTCATAGCCCGCCACGTCCTTGCGCGCCCAGCCGCCCACCTGCACCAGCTCGCCCGGCGCAAGCACCGCCTCCACGCCCGTCACCCACGCGCCCGTCACGCCGTACTTCAGCGCGTGCGGTCCGCCCGCGTTCGTCGCCACGTTGCCGCCGATCTGCGACTGCTCAGACGCCCCCGGGTCCGGGCCGAAGAACAGGCCGTTCTCGCGCGCCAGGCGCTGCACGTCGCGCGTGCGCACGCCGGCCTCCGGCAGCATCCGCCACAGCCCCGGCTCCAGCTCGCGCACCGCGCGCAGCCGCTCCAGCGACAGCACCACGCCGCCGTCCACCGGCACCGCGCCGCCCGTCAGCCCCGTGCCGCCGCCGCGCGGCACGATCGCCACGTCGTGCGCGTAGCACCAGCGCACGACCTGCGCCACCTCCTCCGCGCTGCCCGGCAGCACCACCGCGTCTGCGCGGCCGCGCAGCTCGCGCCGGTTCGACGCGTCGCTGTTGTACGGCGAGTGCGACGGCGAGTGCGCGTCCGCCGCCAGCACGTGCTCAGGCCCGACCAGCCGGCTCAGCTCGCTGTGCATGACTACAGCCAAGCACGCCCGCCGCCGCCGAGTGCGTGCGCGCGCTGCCAGTAGCATTGGACGCCCATGGCCGTCAGCGCAAAGCCCCCCGAGCAGGCGCGCGGGGAGGACACCGAAAGCAGCTTCAAGACCCTCTCCGGCGAGCCCGTGCGCGAGCTGTACACGCCCGCGGACCTGCCCGACGGGATCGGCGGCGCGCACGACCCGATCGGACGCCCCGGCGCCTACCCGTTCACACGCGGCATCCACGAGTCGATGTACCGCGGACGGCTGTGGACGATGCGCCAGTTCGCCGGCTTCGGCACCAGCGAGGAGACCAACGAGCGCTTCCGCTACCTGCTCGACCACGGTCAGACCGGCCTCTCAACGGCCTTCGACATGCCCTCGCTGATGGGCCACGACTCCGACCACGCGCGCTCGCTCGGCGAGGTCGGTCGCGAGGGCGTCGCCGTCGACACGCTCGACGACATGCAGACGCTGTTCGGCGGAATCGACCTCGGCGAGGTCTCCGTCTCGATGACCATCAACGCGCCCGCCGCGATCATGCTCGCCTTCTACGTCGCCGCCGCCGAGGCCGGCACGAGCGCCGCCGGGTCCGTCTCGCCCGAGCGCCTGTCCGGCACGATCCAGGCGGACATCCTCAAGGAGTACATCGCGCAGAAGGAGTGGTGCTTCCCGATCGACCCCGCCATGCGCCTGTGCGGCGACATGATCGAGTGGTGCACGCGGCGCATGCCCCGCTGGCACCCCATCTCGATCTCCGGCTACCACATCCGCGAGGCCGGCTCGACCGCCCAGCAGGAGCTCGCCTTCACGCTCAAGGACGGGCTCACCTACGTCGAGCAGGCCGTCGAGCGCGGCCTCGACGTCGACGAGTTCGCGCCGCGCCTGTCGTTCTTCTTCAACGCGCAGATCGACTTCTTCGAGGAGATCGCCAAGTACCGCGCCGCGCGGCGCATCTGGGCGCGCGAGCTGAAGGAGTCCATCGGCGCCAAGAGCCCGCGCTCCTGGCAGATGCGCTTTCACACGCAGACCGCCGGCGTCTCGCTCACCGCGCAGCAGCCGCTCAACAACATCGTCCGCACGACCGTCGAGGCGCTCGCCGGCGTGCTCGGCGGGACGCAGTCGCTGCACACCAACTCCTACGACGAGGCGCTCGCGCTGCCCACCGAGGAGGCCGTCACGATCGCCCTGCGCACGCAGCAGGTGATCGCCCACGAGACCGGCGTCGCCAACACCGCCGACCCGCTCGGCGGCAGCTACTTCGTCGAGGCGCTCACCGACGAGATGGAGCAGCGCTGTTACGAGTACTTCGCCAAGATCGACGAGCTCGGCGGCATGGTGCAAGCCGTCAAGCGCAACTATCCCCAGCGCGAGATCGCCGACGCCGCGTTCACGCTGCAGCAGGAGATCGACGCCACAGAACGCGTCGTCGTCGGCGTCAACCGCTACGTCGCCGAGGACGAACAGGCGATCCCTACGCTGCGCATCGACCCCGCGCTCGAAGGCAAGCAGCTCGGGCGCCTGCACGCCGCGCGCGCCAAGCGCGACGGCGCCGCCGTCGAGGCCGCGCTCGCGACGCTGCGCGACGACGCCGCCCACCCCGAGCGCAACCTCATGGAGCCGCTGCTGGCGTGCGCGCGCGCCCACGCCTCCGAGGGCGAGATCATCGAGTCCCTGCAACAGGTCTTCGGCAGCTACACCGAGACGCCCGTCTTCTGAGCGACGCGCTGAAGCGGCGCCCCGGGGACGCGCGCCGGACGCGCGCGAGGGCCGGACGCGTCAGGCCGGGACGCGTGTGCGGCCGGGACGCGTGTGAGGCTCGTGTCACCCCTTACGCCTTGCGTGCGCGATGGTATCTACCAGGCAGGGATACGGATGTCGGCGGCGCAAACTCCGTATAGCAATGGTTATACGCACTCTTGAAAATGCAATACACACCTCACGCACACACTCGACACGCACCGCACACGCACCGCACACGCACCGCACACGCACCGCGAGCGGCCCCGCTGACGCAACATCGGCGGGGCTGACGTGCTTGGAAGTTAGGATCCCCTGCTGCAGCAGCACCCCCACGCTCCCGGAGACTCGATGAACGACTGCAGGCCCCTGGCCGCTACAGCGAACGCGTGACCCACGCGCGACTGCGCAAATGTCTGGTGCTGGGCGGCGCGGTCGTCGCGCTGGCGAGCGCGACGACGCTGGCGATCGCCTCGCGGCGGATCAAAGCCGAGCAGGCGGCGTTCCGCGCGCCGTCGGTGTCGCGCTGCTATCCGAGCACGCTGAACGCCCCGGCGACGCTGCCGGGCACGAACGTGAACGTCTCGCCGCTGCCGAACTCCTACGACGCGTCGTCACGCACGCAGATCAGCATGGTGGGCGCGAGCGCGCAGTCGCTTAGCCGCGTGCGCGTGAGCGGGTCTGCGAGCGGCTCGCACAGCGGGCGCCTGCGCGCGTATGCGCAGGGCGACGGCGCGAGCTTTCTGCCCAACAAGCCGTTCTCGCAGGGCGAGACGGTGACCGTGCGCGGCGAGGCGAAGGTGGGGGCGCGCACGCAGCGCTTCGCTTACCACTTCACGGTCGCGACGAAGGACGTGCTGCCGTACTTGCCACAACCGCCGCCCTCGGGCAAGGACTACAACGAGAAGCAGCACTTTCGTTCGGCGCCGAGCCTGGAAGCGCCATCGCTTATCGTCTCCGCGAACTCGCCTCAGGCCTCGGCTGGTGACATCTTCGCCGCGCCGTACTCCGGCCCGGGGCCGCCGGGGCCGATGATCTTCGACGGCGCGGGCAACCTCGTGTGGTTCGACCCCCTGTCGACGAAGGTCGGGGCGGCGGCGAACCTGCAGGTCCAGCAGCTCGGCGGCAAGCCGGTGCTGACGTGGTGGCAGGGATACATCCCGCCGCAGGGCTTCGGCCAAGGCGAAGACATCATCGACAATGCGGCCTACCAGCAGATCGGCCGCGTGCACGCGGGCAACGGCTACAAAGCGGACCTGCACGAGTTCAAACTCACGCCGCAGGGCACGGCGCTGCTGACGGTGTTCGCGCCGATCAACTGTGACCTGTCTGTCGTCGGCGGCCCGAGCGGCGGCTCGGTGACGGACAGCATCTTCCAGGAAATCGACCTGAGCACGTCGCTGGTGCGGCGCGAGTGGCACAGCCTCGACCACGTGGCGCTGAGCGACTCATACAGCGCGGCGACGGGCAGCAGCGCGCCGTGGCCGTATGACTACTTTCACCTCAACTCGATCGACCAGCGCGCCGACGGGACGACGCTGATCTCCGCGCGCAACACGTGGGCGATGTACGTGATGAACACCGCCAACGGCAGCCTGCAGGCGGCGATCGGCGGCAAGCACTCCAGCTCCGCGCTCGGCGCGGGCACGCACACCGCCTACCAGCATGACGCGACGACGCTCGCGAACGGGACGATCAGCGTGTTCGACAACGGCGCGCTGCCGAAGGTCCACCCGCAGTCGCGCGGCCTGGTGCTCGCTCTGGGTGCGGGAACGGTGAGCACTGTCGCGCAGTACGAGCACAGCCCGGCGCTGTCGTCCGGCAGCCAGGGAAACATCCAGCCGCTGGCGAACGAAAACATGTTCGTGGGATGGGGATCGGCGCCGTATTTCTCGGAATACAGCGCGAGCGGGCAGCTGCTGTTCGACGCGAACATGCACGGCTCCTACCAGTCCTATCGCGGCTACCGCTCCGCCTGGACGGGGGCGCCCGTGGGGGCGCCGTCGATCGCCGCCGCGCCCGCCTCGGGCGGGCGCGCGCAGGTGTACGCGAGCTGGAACGGCGACACGCGCACGGCGAGCTGGCGCGTGCTCGCGGGCGCCACCGCGGGGACGATCGCGCCGGTGGCGACGGTCGCGCGCAGCGGCTTCGAGACGGCCGTGACGACGCCGGGGCCCGCGCCGTACGTCGCCGTGCAGGCGCTCGACGCGTCGGGCGCGGCGATCGGCAGCTCGCGCACGATCCCCGGCTGACACGCGCGACAGCCGACGCCGCGCACGGGTTGGTACGCTCTGCTCGTTTGACGTCAAGAAGGGGTTTTCAACCGGTGGTCATGCGGAAATGACGGCACGCAAGGTCAGCTCCAAGCCGCGCGGCACGGATGCTTCTCCGCCCCCTTCGGGCGCCGCGCGCTACCGGCGCCTGCCCACGGGCGCGCACGGCCTCACGCGCGAGGAGGTCGAGCGCGACCAGCGCGAGCGCTTGCGCTCGGCGATGGTCGAGCTGATCGCAAAGCGCGGCTACCCGGCGGTGCGCATCCTCGACCTGACGCAGCTCGCGCATGTGTCGCGACCGACGTTCTACAACCTGTACGCGGACAAGGAAGCGCTGCTGCTGAGCGCCTACGAGGACATCGCCGGGCGCACGACGGAGAAGGTCGCGATGGCGTTCGCCAAGGGCGCCTCGGAGGAGCAGAGCCTGCACTTCGCGCTGGAGGCGTTCGCGGAGCTCGGCGCGGCCGAGCCGGAGGCGATGACGCTCGCGCTGCTGGGCACGTTCGGCGCGGGGCCGCGCGCGCTGGAGCGCCGCGACCGCACGCTGCACGCGCTGGAAGGGATCGTCAGCGCGGGGCGCGCGCCGTCGAGCAGCGAGCAGCCGCGCGATCTGACGGTGAAGTTCTTGATCGGCGGCATCCGCGAGGTCTCGGCCACGCGCCTGCGCCAGGGCCGCGCGCAGGAGCTGGTCGAGCTGTCGGGCGAACTCGGCCAGTGGGCGAACGCGTACCCGCCGGAACTGCCGTTGGGCCTGGAGGGACCGCCGCGCGTGCGCCCGCGCGATGGCGAGGACGAGCAGCCCTCCGACGGCTCGTCGCAGCGCAGCCGAAGTGCGGAAGGGCGCCTGCCGAGCGGGCGCCACGACCTGCCGCGCGACCTGGTCGTCAAAAGCCAGCGCGAACGGATCGTCGACGCGACGGCGGCGATCGTCGCCGAGAAGGGCTTTGCGAGCCTAACGATCCCGGAGATCGCCTCGCGCGCGAACGTCTCGCACGAGACGTTCTACGAGATGTACCCGACGAAGCAGGACGCGTTCCTGGGCGCGCAGAAGATCGGCCTGCATCAGGCGCTGCGGGTGACGCGCGACGCCTACGACGCGCGCGGCGGCCAGTGGCAGGAGGGCATCGCGGCGAGCCTGCACGCGTTGATGGAGTACGTGTGCTCAGAGCCTTCGCACGCGCACCTGACGCTCGTGGACACGTTCGGCGCGAGCCCGGAGGCGATCGAGATCCGTGAGAACGCGCTGCAGGCGTTCACGGCATACCTTCAGCCGGGCTTCGAGCACGCGCCGGCGGAGATGGACGTGCCGGACGTCGCCGCGGAGGCGGTCGCGGGCGGCATCTGGCAGGTGCTGCACCACTACATCGAGCAGCGCCGCATGCACGAACTGTGCGACGCTGCGCCGCAGCTGATCTTCCTCACGCTCAACCCGTTCCTCGGGCCCGACGGTGCGGCCGAGACGGCCAGGCAGCGCCCGGGGACCTGACGGTGCCGGGCCGCCATCGCCGCGTTTCACCTGGAATCGTGTTCGACGGCTGACCGCCTCGCAAATAATCCTGTCCAACCTACGAAGCAGGGTTATCTAACTACGAGTGGAAGGTGAACGGATGCTTTTGTCACGCGCCCTTGCAACGCTGGTCGTAATCGTGATGGTCGCTGCGGCGGCTGGGTGCGGGAGCTCGACCAAGACGGTGTCGGAAACGGCGGCGAATGGTCAGGTCACGACCCAGACGGTTCCCAACGTCCACTTCGCGAAGACCAAGTTCGTACTCCACATGGGCTTGGCGTTCGGAGCCTTCCATCGCTACATCTACAAGCCGTTGAAAGCGGGAGCTTTCAAGTCCGGGGCTGCTGGCCGTGTCAAGGCGTTCCTGAAGGCGGGGGCGGCCGCGCTGTTCGCGGTGCACGAGCTCAAAGTCGCACACCAAGACGCGCTGTCTGACTCGCATCTACGCCCGATCGCCAACAAAATCGATGCGCTGACCGCCAAACTCGGCAGCCTCGGCCCGGCGCTGAAAGGCGGGTCGCTGAATCCCGCCGACATCATCGGCTCCGCTGGCGCGGTGGACGCGCTCGGTGCGGCGAGCAACGGTCTGGGCGTCGGCATCAAGGACGTGGAGCCGGCACTCGGCGGATGAAGCAGGCCGCTGAGAGCATCTGAGGGCGCGCCCCGAGGGCGCGCGCCCGAGGCTGCGGCGAGTAGTGTCTGCTTATGGACGACGCTGATCCGGGAGACGAGCGGCCCGGTGCGCCGCTTTCCCCACAGGCGGCGATCTCGCACGTCGTTGTCAAGGCGATAAAGGATCTGTACGGTCGCGGCCCTACGCACGCGAAGACCTTCTTTTGCGACGAGTACGTCTTCTGCGTCATGAGCGCAGGCTTGACGCGCAACGAGGAGACAATGATCCGCGGGGGCGAACACGAGGCGGTCCGCGACTACCGCCTCAAGTTCCAAGCGGTGATCGCGCCGGAGCTGATCCGTCGCGTCGAGGACGTTCTCGGGCGCAGAGTGGTCAGCTACCACAGCCAGATCGTGTTCGACCCCGATCGCGTGATCGAGATCTTCGTCACCGACCCGTCTGAGGAGCCAGGTCTCCAGGCGCCCGGCGACCCGTCAACGCAGGCGCCCGGCGACTCCCCGGCGGTGGGCTGACGGTATCTCGCGAACTCGACTGAAGCCGCGCGCAGCGGCTAGCTGAGCGCGGCGCCGTGCAGGCTTTCGCTGGGCCGCTCGCGCGCGTCCCACCACTCGTTGACGGCGCCGAGCGCGCCGCCGGTGATGCCCTCGCAGAAGGCCTGCGTGTCGTTCAGGCGCGGCAGCGGGTCCGCAGGGACGTCGACCTCTAGGAAGGCGCACAGCGGGTCCCAGCCTTCGCTGGGGTCCCACACGAGCAGGCGCTCGGCGGGGACGGTCGCCTTGACCTCGTCGTTCCAGCGGTCCATCAACGCGGCGAAGCCATCGTCACTTTCGTGGTCGCCGGCGAAGGCGCCCGTCTCGGGGTCCCAGTTCATGCGTGTCATCAAGTTGAGGTAGCGGCTCCACAGAGGGTCGACGACGGCGCGCGCATCGGACACATGGCGCATCACCGAGTCGCTGTGAAACAGCCCCCAGACCGTCTTGCGCATGCTGCGCACCCAAGCGTCGGCTTCGCGCACACTGAGCAGCACCTTGGCGTCGGGATAGACGTCCATCAGCTCGCGGTAGTAGCGAGCGGAGGGCCAGTCGACGGTCGAGCGGATCGGGCGGTCGCCGTCGAAGATCGCGTGCCAGTCGGGCGAGCCGTCGGCGACAGCTTCCCACAACGGCAGACCGGTCTCGAGGTCGGCGAGCAGGTCGCGCATGTGGTAGCAGGGGCCGAGCCCGAGCTGTTCGAGCGCAAACATCTGTGTGGTCGTAGCGGTGCGCGGAAGTCCGGCTCCGATGACTCTCATGCTCTGAACCTCTTTCCCTGTTTGACGTCCGGGTCCACTCGGCGACTTTACCGAGCGTTAACGCGTAAACGCCCCGGATTCCGCGGCTCTTCGGCTTTTTTTATGATTGCTTCGCAGCGGCGTTCGGGCGGTCTGCGAGGCGCGGGCGGCGTGTCGGCGCTCTCGCGCCGGCTGTCACTCGCGCGGTGCTGCGACGAGCGGTCGAGGGCTTTGCGCGAGGCTGACGGGCGTGCCGAAGGCGACCTCCAGGCACGCTCCTCCGCCGGGCGCGTTGGCGGCCTTGGCGTACCCGCCGTGCTCCTCGGCGGCTTGGCGCACGATCGCCAGGCCGAGGCCGGAGCCGGGCAGCTTGCGTGCGCCGTCGGCGCGGTAGAAGCGCTCGAAGACCTTCGCCGGCTCGTCCTCAGCGAAGCCTGGACCGTGGTCGCGCACGGTCAGCACGCCGCCGCGCAGGGCGACCTCGACGAGACCGTCGGGCGGGCTCCACTTGCGCGCGTTGTCGAGCAGGTTGGAGACGGCGCGCGCGATGCGATCGGCTTCGCCGCGCACGACCGTCGGCCGCAGGTCGACGGCGAAGCGCAGGTCGCCGCGCCGGCGCGTGCGGGCGATCGCGTCGTCGACGATCTCGTCGACGTGCACGTCCTCGCGCTCGGCCTCGGCGCGCGAGCCGCGCGCGAGCTCGACAACGTCGCCGACGAGCGCGGTCAGCTCGTCGAGCTCCTCGACGATGTCCTCGCGCAGGCGACGCTGCTCGGACGGCGCCAGGCGCTCGGCGTCCTCGAGCGTCTGGATGTTCGCGCGCAGCGAGGAGATCGGCGTGCGCAGCTCGTGGCTCGCGTCGGCGATCAGCTGGCGCTGCGCCGACAGCGCGCCCTGCAGCGCGTCGAGCGTCGTGTTGAAGCTCGTGGCCAGCCGCTCGAGCTCGTCGCCGCCGCTGACGTGCAGGCGCTCGGACAGGTCGAGCTCGCCGGCGAGCGACTCCGTGCGGCGCGTGAAGCGGACGATCGGCGCGAGCGCCGTGCGCGCGACGAGCGCGCCGAGCAGTGCCGCGATCGCGATTCCCGCGACACCGACGACCAGCAGGATCAGCAGGATCCGGTTGAGCTCGCGATCGACCTCGCCGAGCGGTCGCGCGATCATCACCGCAGCGGATTTCACCGCGCCGGTCGAGTGGGTGCCGATCGTCAACACGCGCAGATGCGTGCCTTTGACGCTTCGATCGTTCAACGAGCGTCCGCTGCCGTTTGCGGCGATCGCCCTGTCCCTCGCGTTCAACGGAATCGCCGGCGAGGAGCCCTGACCGCCGGGGACGTCGATCTTGCCTTGCGCTGAGATGAACTGCACGTACCCGGTCGCGCCGCCGAACCTCGCCGGCTGAATCGCTTTGGGGACCCCGCGGGGAGCACCCGCATCCTGCGGCGGACCGCCTGCACCGAACCTCCCCGGTCCGCCGGGCAGCCGGGCGGCGTTAGAGGCGAAGATCTGCGCGCGCTGGGACAGCGACTCGTCGATCTGACCGCGCAGATCGGAGCGCACGGCGAGGTACAGGCTGACGGCGACGACGACGACCGCGAGCGCGACCGCGATGCTCGCGACGGCCGCGATGCGCATGCGCAAGGTCACTGCTCGCGCGGGATGTCGCTGGCGCTCATGTCGAGATTGTGACTCACCCGCAGTGGCCTGCAGCGCGCCTCCTACGTTCGTCTTATCCGAACCTTAGGCGCTTCTTGCGAACGATCGGGATGCTCGACGCCGCTGCTCTGGAGACCGTGACGGGCGATGGCTCGCGATGGCGAGTCGAGCATCGGGCCCTGGCGTCCTCGCGGCGGGGCGCCGGTTCACGGCTCGCGCATCACATAGCCGACGCCGCGCACGGTGTGCAGCAGGTCGGGCGCGCCGATTTCCTGCAGCTTGCGGCGCAGGTAGCCGACATAGACGCGCAACGCGTTTGACGCCGCGCCGAAGTCATAGCCCCACACACGGTCATAGATCACGCTGTGCGGGAGCACCTGGCGCGGGTTGCGCATGAACAGCTCGAGCAGCTGGTACTCGGTACGCGTCAGCTCGGCGACCTGGTCGCCCACGCTGGCGCCGTGGCGCGAGCGATCCAGGCGCACGTCGCCGAAGGACAGCTCGTCGGGATCGCCCTCGGGTCCGGTGCGGCGCAGCAGCGCGCGCAGGCGCGCCTTGAGCTCCTCGTTGTCGAACGGCTTGACGAGGTAGTCGTCGGCGCCGGCGTCGAGGCCAGCGACGCGGTCGGACACTTCAACGCGCGCGGTGAGCATGAGGATGGGCACGCGGTTGCCGAGCATGCGCAGGCGCCGGCACACCTCCAGCCCGTCGACGCCGGGCATCCCCACGTCGAGCACGACCGCGTCGGGCACCGCCTGGACGACCGACTCGATCGCCTGGGCGCCGTCCTCGGCGCTCTGAACGTCATAGCCGGCCAGCGTGAGCACGCGCCGCAGCGCGTCGCGCACCGCTCGATCGTCGTCGACCACGAGCACCTTCATGGTGTCGATTGTCGCGCACCGTCCGCACGTGGCGGCATTCTGCAGCGCACCTCCTACATTGCTCTTACGTGTGTGCCCTCCGTGGCGCGGCGGAGTACATAGTCCGATGGGCCAGCGCGCCCAGCCTCTCACGCCATGAGCCCAGCCGCCACCGCCAAAGCAGCAGCGAAAGCCGCGTCGGCGAAGCCGAAGGGCTCGCGGGCGCCCGAGCAGCCGCAGTTGCGCCGCCTGACGCTGCACGGCCACCGCATCGCCTACCGACAGGCGGGCAGCGGCCCGGCGCTCGTGCTGATCCACGGGATCACGTCGAGCTCGGCGACGTGGGAGCGCGTAATGCCTTACCTGGCGCGCCACTACACGGTGATCGCGCCGGACCTCGTCGGACACGGCGAGTCGGACAAGCCGCGCGGTGACTACTCGCTGGGAGCCCACGCGAGCAGCGTTCGCGACCTTCTGGTCGTGCTCGGGCACGAGCGCGCGAGCGTCGTCGGGCATTCGCTCGGCGGCGGGATCGCGATGCAGTTCGCCTATCAGTTCCCCGAGCGCTGCGAGCGGCTGGCGCTCGTCGACTCGGGCGGCCTCGGACGTGATGTCAACGTGCTGCTGCGCGCGGCGACGCTGCCGGGCGCGGAGTTCGTGCTGCCGCTGCTGGCGGCGACGCGCGTGCTCGACGCGGGCCGGCTCGCCGGTCGGCTGCTCGCCGGTTTCGGCCTGCACGCGCGCACGGACATCGAGGAGATCGCGCGCGGGCACGCGACGCTGTCGGACGCGGAGGCGCGCGCGGCGTTCGTGCACACGCTGCGCTCGGTCGTCGAGCCGGGCGGCCAGCGCGTGGACGCTTCCAACCGCCTGTACCTGTCGGCGCACATCCCTTTCCTGCTCGTGTGGGGGGAGAACGACTCGGTGATCCCGGTCGCGCACGGCCGCTCGACGCACGATCTGCTTCCAGCCAGCCGCCTGGAGGTCTTCGCGAGCTCTGGCCACTTCCCGCAGCTGGACGAGCCGCACCGCTTCGTCGACGTGCTCGTGGACTTCCTGCAGACGACCGAGCCGGCGACGCTCGACGCCGAGCGCTGGCGCGAGCTGCTCGACCCGCACTAGCCCGTCAGTCGGGGCGCACGTCGAGCACGACCTTGCCGGTCGCGCGGCGCTCGTCGATCGTGCGCAGCGCCTCGGCGGCGTCCTCCAGGGGGAAGCGCTGGCCGACGATCGGGCGCACGAAGCCCTCGCCGATCAGGCGGTCGACGACGGCGCCGATCTCGCGGTTGATCTGCGGCCGCGCCATCACGTAGGCGCCCCAGCCCGCGCCGACGACCTCGGTGTTGCCGAGCAGCAGACGGTTGACTTTCACCTCGGGAATCGATCCGCCGGTGAAGCCGACGACGACGAGGCGCCCGTTCTCGCGCAGCGAGCGCAGGCTGTCGGTGAAGCGGTCGCCGCCGACCGGGTCGAGCACGATGTCGACGCCGCCGCCGGAACGCTCCTTGACCTCGTCCTTCCAGGTGTCGCCGAGCAGCACGACCTCGTCGGCGCCGGCCTGCTCGGCGACGCGCCGCTTGGCCTCGGTGGAGACGAGCGCGATCGTGCGCGCACCGAGGCCCTTGGCAACCTGCAGCGCGGCCGTGCCTACGCCGCCGGCGGCGCCGTGCACGAGCACCGTCTCGTCCTCCTTCATGCGCCCGCGCAGGACGAGCGCGAAGTAGGCGGTGTGGTAGTTGAGGATCAGGCTCGCGCCCTGGGCGAAGTCGAGCGCGTCGGGCAGCGCGAACGTGAAGAACTCCGGCGCGACAGCCGTCTCGGCGAAGCCGCCGAGCGCGCAGAAGGCGGCTACGCGGTCGCCGGGCTTGACCGAAGCGCCGTCGGTCGCGCTGCGAACGATGCCGGCCACCTCGCTGCCGGGGACGAACGGCAGCGGCGGTTTCATCTGGTACTGCCCGCGCGTCTGCAGCACCTCGGGAAATGAGACGCCGGCGGCGTGGACGTCGACGACGACACCGGCGCCTGGCGTGAGCATGTGCGACGGCTGCGGATCCTCGAGCTCGACCAGGCGCAGCGCCGTGTCCGGCCCCGTTTCCTCGACGATCTGCAACGCTCTCATTCGACGATTATCGCCGAATCGACAGTCCGGGGGCGTCCGCGAGGGCGCGCGCGTCGGCGCGTATCCACGTGGCGGCGCCCATCGCCGCGGCAACGAGCAGCACGGCCGGCCACGCGCCGATGCCCAGCGCGAGCACGTGAGAGACGACGAACGCGGCGAGGCCCGCGCAGGCGAGCGTGACCGCGGTGCGCGTGTCGTTGCGCTGCGTCCAGGCGCGCACGCACCACAGGCCGCCGACGAGCAGCACGACCCCGCCGAGCGGCCTCGAGCCGCTTGCGGCGGCCACCGCGTAGCCGGCGATCAGCGAGCCTGCGGCGACCGGCGCGGTGGGCGTCAGCCGGCTGCCGGGACGATCGGTGAGAGCCATGCGGGGCAGCCTAGCGCGAGTCAGGAGCTGCTCGACTCGGCCCACAGATCGATCCCGCCCTCCTGGGCATGGCGGTCGATCTCGGCGAGCTCCTGCTCGTCGAAGTCCAGCCGCTCCAGCGCGGCGACGTTCTGCTCGAGCTGGTGCACGCTGCTGGCGCCGAGCAGCGCCGAGGTCACGCGCCCGTCGCGCAGCGCCCAGGAGATCGCGAGCTGGGCCAGCGTCTGCCCGCGCCCGCGCGCGATCTCGTTGAGCGCGCGCACGCGCTGCAGGTTCTGCTCGCTGAGCAGGTCGCTAGAGAAGTAGTTGCCGCGGCTCACGCGCGAGTCGTCGGGCACGCCGTCGAGGTAGCGATCGGTCAGCAGTCCCTGCGCCAGCGGCGAGAAGACGATCGCGCCGACGCCCTCGCGGGCAATCACGTCGAGTAGCTCCTGCTCGATCCAGCGGTTGAGCATCGAGTAGGACGGCTGGTGGATCAGCAGCGGCGTGCCGAGCTCGCGCAGGATGCGCACGGCCTCTTCGGTGCGCTGCGGCCCGTAGGAGGAGATTCCGACGTAGCGCGCCTTGCCCGCGCGCACGGCGGCGTCGAGCGCGCCCATCGTCTCCTCCAGCGGCGTGTCGGGGTCGAGCCGGTGCGAGTAGAAGATGTCGACGTACTCCAGGCCCATGCGCGAGAGGCTCTGGTCGAGACTCGCGAGCAGGTACTTGCGCGAGCCGAACTCCCCGTAAGGTCCCGGCCACATGTCCCAGCCGGCCTTCGTGGAGATGACCAGCTCGTCGCGGTAGGGCTGCAGATCCTCGTCGAGCACGCGCCCGAAGTTGATCTCCGCGCTGCCGTAAGGCGGCCCGTAGTTGTTGGCGAGGTCGAAGTGCGTTATGCCGAGGTCAAACGCGCGGCGCAGGATCGCCCGGCCGTCGCGCAGCGGGCGGTCGTCGCCGAAGTTCTGCCACAGGCCGAGCGAGATGGCGGGAAGCTGCAGGCCGCTGCGCCCGCAGCGGCGATAGGGCATCGACTCGTAGCGATCCACGGCGGGCACGTACAGCGACGGTCCGAGCTGTGCGTCGTAGGGCACCCCTCGAGTATTCCACCGCCGCCACGCGGCCGCCGTCAGCGGTCGGACTCGAGGCGCTGCAGCGCCGTCTGGTCGAGTGTCGATCCGTGGCGCGGGACGCGCACGGTTCCGGGCAGCTCGACGTGCAGGCGCGTCGCGCCGTCGAGGCGCGCGATCGCGTGGAGCAGCGTGTAGCTGAGCACGTGCCCGCCGCGCGTGCGGTCGTCGGTGAGAAAGTGCAGGTGCGCGCCGACCATCTCGATCCCGTCGAGCGCGTCGGGAAAGCAGAAGCCCATCATCGTGCCCGAGACGTCGCGCAGCACGCTGACCTGCTGCTCGCAGATCACCTCGGCGAGCGGGCGATAGGGCGGCAGCTGGCGGGGCACCGAGCGGACGTGCACCTCTGAGAAGCGACCGTCGATGCGCACCGCCGTCGGCCGCACGGCGCCGGCGAGGCGCTCGCCGAGATGCGCTTCGAGCTCGCCGCCCGCGAACGGCCCGTGCAGGACGATCGGCGCGCCCGGCGAGAACGCCACAACAACCGCGTAGGGCGTCTTCGAGGAAGCGGGCGGGCGCACGAGCGTGCCGTCGAGCTCGGCCTTCCACGCGTGGCCGTCGAGCACGATCAGCTCGCCGTCGAGTCCGTTGAGCGTGCCGAGCCCGAGATCGCCGTGCTCGAGGATCTCCGCGAGCGTCACGTCGCCGTCGTAGGCGCCGGCGAGCAGCGCCTGCACGGTCGACGTCTGAAACAGCTCGTGCTCGGGATGCTCGGCGCGCAGCTCGCCGTGGCGCAGCAGCTCGACGTCGAGCGCACCGAGGAACTCGAGCTCGCTCATCGCGCGGCGAGCGGCTCGGCGCGTGGCACCGTCATCCGGCGCAGCCTAGACGGTCACTCGACGTCCCAGCCGAAGTAGACCTCCGCGCGGCAGATCTGCTCGCCGGAGAACGTCAGCACCTCGGTGTTGCGAAAGCGCTGTCCGTCGGCCTTCGTGCTCTCGTAGGTGACGACGACCTCGTCGCCCGCCTCGATCAAGCGCTCGAAGCTGAAGCTCGAGAGCGTCTCGGCGTTCGGCCAGCAGCGCTCGAAGTAGGCGGCGCGATCGATGCCGACGTCATACGGGCTGTAGAACGTGAAGTCGGCGCTGATCAGCGACTCGATCAGCCGACGATCGCCGTTGGCGTAGGCGAGGTAGGAGTTGCGCGCGAGCTGCAGGCGGTCGGAGTTGGGCATAGGCCCTCCTGTTGTCGTTGGGCGGTCGATGCGAGCGCGCGGACCGATCTCGCCTTGTCGTCGGCTCGCATGCGGCTTTGCCAATGTGGACGCGTCGAGACGGCGAGAATCATCGGCGCGGCGCAGGTATGGTCACGCCAGGTGCGTCTCAACCACGTCACTCTGGGCGTCGACGACGTCGCCCGCTCGGCGGAGTTCTATGCCCGCCTCGGGCTGACTCAGATCGTCGCGGACTACCCGCAGTACGCGCGCTTGCAAGCCCGCGAGGGAGAAGCGACGCTGTCGCTGCAGAAGGTCGATCGCACGCCCATCGAGCCAGGGGCGAGCATTCACTTCGAGGTCGACGACGTCGATCGAACCGTGGCCGATCTGAAGCGCGAGGGCTTCGCGTTCATCGCAGACCCGGTCGACGAGCCGTACCTGTGGCGTGAGGCGATCCTGCTCGACCCGGACGGCTATCGGATCTTCGTGTACCACGCCGGCGAGAACCGCCTGAACCCGCCGTGGCGGCTGGCTCGCTGACCGCCGCGGCGTCGCACGCGCGGGCTCGGAGCGGACTCGGAGGGCAGCTCGCTATGCGCCGGGTCCGTCAAAGCGCGGCAGCCCGTCGTCGGGGATCGTCTCCCACGCCGCCGCCGAGCTGACCCACTGGCGGTATTCGGGGCGGATGCCGGGGTCGTCGTCGAGCGCTCCCATGCGCACGTAGACGTGCTCGCCGCCGTCCGGACGACTGAAGAGGTGCCCGCCGCAGTCGGCGCAGTACCACTTGGCCTGGCCGCCGTCAGGCTCCCAGAAGCGCAGCAGCTGCTCGCCTTGGCGCACCGCGAAGGCGCGCGCCGCGACGCGTGCATTCGGCGAGCAGGACGCGCCGCTGCGGCGCTGGCAATTGTGACAGTGGCAATAGCGCGCGGCTTCAAATGGCGCGCTGACCGAGAAGCGCACCGCGCCGCACGCGCAGCGGCCGGTGAGCGGGTGCTCTGCGCTCGGCTTCGCCATCTGCCCAGCCTACGAAATCGTCGCGCTCAGCTCGGCTCGGGGGGCGGGTCCTCGCCGGCTGCGAGCGCGCGCTGTGTCCAGGCGACGTCGTGCCACTCGCCGTGCTTGAAGCCGATGCGCCGGTAGGTGCCGACGGGCTGAAAGCCCATCGCGGCGTGCAAGGCGACGCTCGCGTCGTTGGGCAGCGTCATCCCGGCGACGGCCGTGCGAAAGCCGCGCTCGGCCAGCCGCGCGAACAGCGCTTCGTACAGCGCCCTGCCCCCGCCCGTGCGCCGCCGCCCGAGCTCGAGGTAGACGCTGACCTCACACGCCCAGCGATACGCCGGCCGGCCGTGAAACGGGCCGCCGTAGGCATAGCCAACGATGGCGCCCTCGTGCTCGAGCACGAGCCATGCGTGGGTGCGCGACGCCGCCGCGATGCGCCCGGCCATCTCCTGCGCCGACGGCGGCTCGGTCTCGAAGGTGATCGCCGTGTCGGTCACGTACGGCAGGTAGATCGCCGCGCACGCGCCGGCGTCGGCTTCCGAGGCGGTTCGCACGCTCACGCGCGTTCACTCTAGGCCAGTCGGCCGAGCGGGTCGGATGTGCCAAGCGTCCAACGCTGTCCCGCGGATGCTGGCCAATTGGCCCTGCAACGCAGGCGCGCCTTCGGGCATCTTTGACGCATGGCAGACACAATCGGCATAACCGACACGGTTGAGATCATCGGCGGACCCACTCCGATACAGGCGCCGCGGGTCGGTTCCACGTATCGCTGGAAGGTGCAGCACGGATCGGCTGAAAAGCACGTGTACGTGCAGATCGCAGACTCGATGCGCCCGGAGTTCTTCGAGGAGCCGCTGCGCTCGGGGATCGAGTCCAAGGGCGAGTCGGTGCTGCGAAAGCTGCTCGAGCGCGGGAACATTCCGACACGGATCAAGATCACCTCCGCGGGGATCACCGAAGTCGGCGTCGATCGCCGGGCTCGCCCCTGCTCGTTTTAGCGCCCTGCTCGTTCTAGCGCGTCCCTGCCTGCTCCAGCGCGCGCGGAGCGTCAGGCGGACAGCTCGACGGTGACGCGCCGCAGCGCGGCGAAGGCCTCGTTGGTCGGAGCCGGGATGCAGATCGGGTCCCGACTCGAACAGGCGCATCAGCCCGATAATGCGCTTCGCACGCCACCAACGACTTAAGGACGCTCCAATGATTGAGATTCCTGACCAGCAGGACCGCATCGCGGTCGTCACCGGCGCCAACAGCGGGATCGGGCTCGAGGCCGCACGCGAGCTCGCCCGGGCGGGCGCCCGCGTGGTGCTCGCCTGTCGCAGCACCGCCGAGGGCGTCTCGGCCGCGGAGTCGATCCGCGCGACGGTCCCCGGCGCCGAGCTCGACGTCGAGGCGCTCGATCTCACGTCGCTGGACTCGGTGCGCGCCTTCGCCGGGCGCTACCCGCACGAGCGGCTGGACCTGCTGATCAACAACGCCGGCGTCATGGCCTCGCCCTACAGCAAGACCGCTGACGGCTTCGAGCTGCAGCTCGGCACCAACCACCTAGGTCACTTCGCGCTCACCGGCCTGCTGCTCGGCAAGCTCCTGGCGACGCCGCGAGCGCGCGTGGTGACCGTCAGCAGCACCGCGCACAAGTTCGGGCGCATCGACTTTGACGACCTGCAGAGCGAGCGCTCCTACCAGCGCTGGCGCGCCTACGGGCAGTCCAAGCTCGCCAACCTGCTGTTCGCGCTCGAGCTCGACCGACGCCTGCGCGCGTCAGGCGCCGACGTGCTCAGCGTCGCCGCGCACCCCGGCTATGCCGCCACCAACCTGCAGTTCGCCGTGACGCCTTCGCGGATCGAGCGGCTCGGCTCGCAGGTGCTCAACCGTGTGTATGCGCAGGGCGCCGATCGCGGCGCACTGCCGACGCTCTACGCGGCCACCGCTGAGATCCCCGGCGGCTCGTTCGTGGGCCCGGACGGCTTTCAGGAGATGCGCGGCGAGCCGAAGGTCGTCACGCCGACCCGATCCGCGCGCGATCCGCAGAAGGCGCAGCGGCTGTGGGACGTCTCCGAGCAGCTCACCGGCGTTCAGTTCGTGTTCAAGCGCGCCTCGGTGGCAGCGTCGGTCGCCCCGTCGAAGTAGTCCCCCAGCACCTGGCGAAACAGGGCGTCCTCGGGCGCAGCCGTTGCGAACAGCGTCATCGACGAGCGCAGCTTCACCGCGTCGACTGCGCCGAATACGTCCTGCGCGGTGCGGCCTGTGAGCCGGGTGAGTATCTGCGCGCACTCGACCAGCCGCTCGCCGAGCACCGGGTGCGCGAGGTAGGCCTTCGCCTCGGCCAGTGACGAGATCGCATACGTGCGCGACATCGCGCTCTGCCCCAGTCCGGCGACCTGCGGGAACACGAACCACATCCAGTGGCTCTGCTTGCGCCCCGCGCGCAGCTCCGACACCGCGCGCTCGTAGGTCGCGCCCTCGTCCTGGGCTAGCTCGAAGCGACGCAGCGAGTACGGGTCGTTCGTGTCGCGTGACGAGTTCACTGCGACGTCGTGTCGTCGATGACCTCGATGCCCAGCGCGCCGGCCCACGTGCCTGCCATCTCGACGATCGCCGGCCACTCCAGCGCCGCGCCGCGCAGGCTCGTCACGCCGGCGATCTCGGTGAGGTCGCTGCGGCGAAACTCACAGCTGTCGAGCTTTGCGCCGCGAAAGTCCGCGCGCGCGAGGTCGCAGTCGTGGAAGCGGACCGCGTCCAGGCGCGCGTCGAGGAAGTCCGCCTGCGTGAGCAGGCAGTCCTCGAACGTGACGCGCTCAAAGCGCGAGAACCCGAACGCCGCAAGGTCGGCGCGACAGCCGCGCAGCGTGACGTCCTTGAGCGTCGCCTCCGTCAGCGCGATGCCGGTCAGCCGACTGGCCTGCACGACCACGCGCTCCAGGCGCGCGCTGGGACCCTGCACGTTGGCGAGGTTGCAGCCGGCGAGCCGTGCGTCGACGATCGAGAGATGCTCCAGGCGCGACCCCGACAGGTCCACGCCCGCAAGCTCGACGGAGTCCAGGCTGACGCCGTTGGCGCGCTGGTCGAGCAGCTGCGCTTGGGACAGCTCGACCTCGCTGACGACCGCGTCGTGCTCGAGCGCGGCGATCTCGACGTGCGACAGCTCGGGCGCCAGCTCGGGTTGGCGCGGATCGGCGGGGGTCGACATGTCCACTCGCAGTCTGACGTGCCCCTGGGCCGATACACTGTAGGAGTCTCGTGCTCGTCGAACCCGGCGTGGGAGGTCTGGTGAAAGGCGCAGTGGCAGCGACCCTGGCAGTGTTGGCGGTGCTGTTCGCCGCGAGCATGCTCGGCGTCGCAACGGCGGAAGCGCCGACGGTCACCACGCTGCGCACGATCAGCGTCGAGGGTGTCGCGAAGCTGCCGATCGGCCAGTCCGACAGCGCCGCCGAAGCGACGTCGGTCTATCGCGAAGCGACCGCCGCCGCGATCGCCGACGGCCAGAGCAAGGCGAGCTTCCTTGCAGGCAAGGTCGGCGGCAACGTGGCTACGGTGCAGAGCGTCGTCGAAGACGGTGGCTACATCAACTGCACGGCAAGCGGAGAAACGGAATACGCCGAATACGCAGGCGAAGAACCGGACTTTGGCTCGGGTCGCCAGTCGACCGTCGGCGCGGTCGTGCCGACGAACGCGGTCGCGCCGAGCAGCCAAGCCTCCCCAGTGCACAAGGCCAAACTCAAGCACCGCAAGCCCAAGCACACGACCGCGAAGAAGGCCGCGGTGGGCACCTGCAAGCTTCAGGCGCAGGTTTCGCTGATCTACGCGATCGGCTAGCGCGGTACAGCGCCTGTGCCTGGGGCGCCCTACGCGGCGCGTGCGATCTGCGCGTCTACCCGACGGCGTTGACTGCACCGCGCCTGAGAACTCCTGAGAGCTGCGTGAACAGAGGGGCAGCCGTCAGTGTGAGCGGCCGCCTTCGGCTTCCAGTTCCACTTCATGTCGCAACTGTTCGCGGGTGTGCGCTTCGACCTGTTCGTTTTTTCGTTTTTCGGCTTCAATCCGCGGCTCGGCCTGTTCTTGCGCCTTTCGCAACGCTTCGATCTTTTGGGCACCTGGCGTAAGCGCACTGCTTCCGCCACCGCACGCCGACAGCATCGTCGTCACGAGCGCGAGAAATGCGAACGCGCGCGTAGGTGCTGGCCCAGTCACCGGTGCGTGTTCCCGGGGCGAAAGCAGAAGCAGCATCTCAAAGCAGGAGGCTGATCATCCGTCAGCCGCATTCTGCCTCGCCAAGGCTTCAGGAGGTGAAGGGCATGTAAATGGAGGCCCGCCCTGGCGCTCAGGCGCTCTGCGCCACACAGAGACTTCCATGCCGGAGCAGCCTT
Source organism: uncultured Solirubrobacteraceae bacterium (assembly GCA_963706615.1). Lineage (GTDB taxonomy): Bacteria > Actinomycetota > Thermoleophilia > Solirubrobacterales > Solirubrobacteraceae > Palsa-744. Next base: position 1,353,495 of record OY970163.1, read on the forward strand.
GGACGGGCCTCGCAGCGGATCGCGCCGGAGAGTGAGGACGACGCCGACCCTGGTCACTGGATACCCGACACGAGCAGCCGAAGGGCGACTCTTCGCAAGCTCGTAACAAGAAGGCTCGCTAATGCGGACAATTTTGCGCTACGAGAGAAGAACGAGGCATCCGAATCACGCCTTGGCCTCGTGTCGCTAAGGGCCCGCGAGGCCGAAAGCGCAGGATCGCGCCGGGCCGCTGAGCTGGCGGCAAGGCATCGAGCATGACCGAGCGCATGTTGAGATCCTCGCTCTCGACCGTTCCGATGATCAGAGGGCAGATCGCCATGATTAAAGTGGCGATGACGCTCACGATGATCACTGGCAATGCATCGACATAGGGCACGCCGTTGTGCCGACCACCATCAACGCTACGACCATCGTGGCGTTGAGCAGCAACACAAGCGCGAGCCGTTTGTCCTTCGTCATTGGCTCGCCACTGGGCGCCAGATCCTGCGCTACCCGCACGAGCCGGCGACGATCAGGTACAGCGTCGTCCCGGACTCAAGATGACTTCGAGGCGCGGGATTCGTCCTGCAGACCGTCCAATCGCTCGTCGGATGGCCGCCAGGCGCGGTGCTCGTCACCCGATACGGGATACCTCTGCGCTTGAGGTCTTTCCCCGCGACGCCTAGGCGGACCCCAGTCTCGTTCGGTGCTGTTCCCGGTCCTTCATGCTTGGCTTCTGTTTCCGAGGATAAGCTTTGGCTATTGCCGCGTTGTGCTGGTCGCGGGGCTTCTTCGGCTATCGACTTGCCTTCCATCGCGCGCTTCTTCGTGGCTTTGGAGTCGCCGCACGCGGAGACTCCGCCACCGGCAGCCACGCAGAGCAGCACACACGCGAGCCTCCTGAAATCCACCCCTGAAAGGTAGCCGGGGACAGCCGCAAGCCCGACGCGATATCGCCCCCCGGCCGGCGCGCGCGTGCTGTCGTTCGCTGCACACAGCCCGATCCTCGACCGCGCCATGTGTGCGATCACGCACGGCGGCATGGGGCGACGCAGAAGGCGCTCGCCCGCGGCGTGCCGGTCTGCGCGGTGCCGTTCGGGCGCGACCCGCTCGAGGTCGCGCGTCGCGTGCAAGTGGCGAACGCGGGGACCCGCCTGCCGGTCAGGCGCCTGAGCCCCCAGCGGCTGCGAGGCGCGGTCAACCAGGCCATGAGCTGCCGAGCAGGCGCTCGCGGCGTCGCCGAGGGCTATCGCCGCACTCGAGGCGCCGGCGCAGCAGCCGACGCCGTCGAGCGCCTGGTCGCGCCGTAGGACGTTCTCAGACGCCCAGCGATCGTCCGCGTGGTATGAACAGAACCGGATAACACGATTCCCACGTAGGAGGTTCTGAGCGATGGTCAATCCGATACCAGCCGACTACCCGCGGGTCACGCCCTACCTGATCGTCGACGGCGCAAGCACCGCGATCGACTTCTATCGCTCGGTGCTGGGGGCGAACGAGCGAATGCGAATGGCAGGTCCTGACGGCAGGGTCGGGCACGCCGAGCTCGACATCGGCGACTCCGTGGTGATGCTCGCCGACGAGCATCTCGACATGGACATCCGCAGCCCGCGGACCGTCGGAGGCACGTCGGTGACGTTGCACGTGTACGTCGAGGATGCTGACAGCGTCTTCGCGCGCGCGATCGAGGCGGGCGCCAAGGCGCTGCAGCCGATGGAGGACAAGTTCTACGGCGACCGCGCGGGTCAGTTTGAGGACCCGTTCGGACACCGCTGGAACGTGGCCACGCACGTCGAGGACGTGACGCCGGAGGAGATGTCTAAGCGCGCCGAGACAATGGCCGCGGGCTGAGGCGAGCGCCGCCCGCGTCGGGTGCCGTTTCCAGCGGACCGCCGTGGATCGTGCGACAGGCGTTATCTCGCCAGGCGCGCGCCGGCGAGCGGATTCACGCCGTCCCAGCTTCCCGCGGCGGCGTAAGGCCTGAAGCGGACGAACGCCGACTCGTGGTGAAACGGGCGTGCGGCGTGCGCCCTGCTGGCGGCGAGGTGACCCGGACCGATGTCGCCGCGAACATACGCGCGCATGGCAGCGGTGCTCTGCCACAGCGAGAACGTCGCGACGAGCGACGGCGGCCGGGCGAGGGCCGTGGACGCGAGCATCGCCGAGTCCCTGAGCGCGAGGCCCTCGGCAGCGGCGCTCGCTCGCAGAAAGCGCGCGGTCTGCGAGAGGCGCAGGCGACCGAGCGTGAGGACGGCCGCCGGCTCGTCCTCGGCCATCTTCACCTCGCCGGCCAGAAGGCCGTCCAGCTTCGACCACGCGCCGAAGATCCGCGTCGGCGTCAGGCGCACGTGCCAGCCTCCGGCCAGCTGCTCGGCTAGCGGATGGCCGGCGAGGAAGTCGTCGAGATTGCGATCGTCCCCCCACGCGGCGATCAGCCCGACACGGCCGAGGCTCGGCCTCGGCAAGATGCCCGCGCCGAGCGGCGCCGTGGTGGTCAGCTCCGCGTAGCGCAACCCGGAGGGCGACGGCGACAGGCGGCCGTCGCGCAGCAGGCGCAGAGCCGCGAGCTTGCCGACGTGCGCGAGGTGCACCGAGACGATCATCGAGCCCTCACGGTCTCCCTGGATCTCATGTTACTGTTCAGTATACCAAATGGTAACTAAAACACGAAAGCCGAGTCGCGACGAACCCGGGGCCCGCCGCAGACTCCCCGCCGCCGAGCGCAGGGCGTCGATCGAAGAGGCAGCCGCGCATCTGTTCGCGCGACAGGGCTTCGACGCCACGACGGTCGAGGACATCGTCAAGGCGGCAGGCGTGAGCAAGCCGATGCTCTACCGCCACTTCGAGTCAAAGCGCGAATTGCAGGTCAGGCTGATGGAGCGCCGCCGCGAAGAGCTCGCGACCGAGCCTCTCGGCAGCTTCCTGGAAGCTGAGGGCCCACCGCAGCAGCGTCTGGAGATCATGATCGACGCGTGGTTCGCTCACGTCGCGAAGCACCCGGATACGTCGAGGGTGCTCTTCCAGGACGTCACCGGCGACCCTGAGATCCGCGCCCTTCAGCAGGAGCTGCGCCGCCGCCAGCGCGCTGCCGACGTGGCCCTTCTGCGTGAGTTCGGGCCGCTGCTGCCCGAGGCCGAGCTGGAGCCGCTGGGCGAGATCATCCGCAGCTCGCTCACGGGGGTCGCCTCGTGGTGGCTGGACAATCCCGACGTGCCAAAGCCGGTCGTTGTGGCAGCGATCGTGCGGATGATCCGCGGGCTTCTCGCGCCAGGCTGAGAAGCCCCCGCAGTCGCTAGGCGGCCTCGCCGTCCGGGCTGGCGAGCACGACCCCGTAGCCGTCTGGATCGCGCAGCCAGAGCTCCCGATGAGCCGGGCCGCCCGGCTGACCCTCCGGCGGGTTGCGGTGCACGGGCATGACGACCTCCGCGGCGAGCTCGTCCGCGCGCTGTGCGGCCGCGTCGAAGTCCTCGAGCTCGAACCACAGCAGGACGCCGTTCCCGTAAGGCCGTGCCTGGGGATCGCCGATCGCCCCGTGATGGTGCTCGACCGACCAGGCGTGCAACTGCATCACCAACTCCCCCTCGGTCGTCAGGCGCTCGTACTCGGAGCCTCCGTGCGCGCTCTCGCATCCCAGCAGTCGCTGGTACCAGCGACTGCTGGCTTCGACGTCGCGCACCGCGATCAGGGGCTGTGGACGCATTCAGGCCATCCTACGGGTCAAGCAGAGCGTCAGGCCCTCTGAGCGCACTCGTCGAAGGGGTCCGGAGACTGGGCTCGCGAGCACGTCAGCTCTCGCTGGCGTGACCGACCTCCTGCACCATCCAGCCATTGCCGTCGGGGTCGGCGAACGAGAAGAAGGAGCCGTAGTCGCTGCGCTTCGGGTCGGGCCCGAGGATCTGCCTGCCTTCCTCAAAGTGGAGCAGCTCGCTGACCTCTGCTCCACGGCCGACCAGCTCCGCGCGCGCCTCCTCGATGTCGGTGACGACCAGATGAAGACCCTGAACCGAGCCTGCTCGCTCGGCGTTGCTCATCAGCGCGATCGCGCACGGCGAGCCTGGCGGCGTGAGCTGCACGACGCGGAAGTCCTCGCCGGCGCTGTGGTCGACGAGCAGCTCGAAGCCGGCGCGCTCCAGGTAGAAGGACTTGGCGCGGTCGACGTCCGCTGTCGGGACGACGATCAGGTTGAGCTTCCAGTCCATGTTGCGATCTCCGCTTCGATTAGACGCCTGTTCAAGGAAAGACCCGTGCCGCCGCGAGAACTCATCGGGCGCCGGCAGCGGATCGCGTCGGCAACCACGATCGGCGGCGGTCGGCGGTGTTGGGCGGTCGCGATCGGGGTAGATAGATGAGATGCCCTCGCCGAGCGAGCAACTCGATCTCGCGGAGGTGCGCAAGGACCTGCAGGAGCGCCGAGACCGCATGCAGGCGCGAGTGGCAGTTCTGGCTCAACGTCCCGAGCTCGGCAGCGCACAGGGATTCGGCAAGCGGATCGGCGACGGGACGACGGAGGCGATCAGCCGGCTCACGGAGATCGGCGTCGGCCAGTCGCTGGAGAGCACGCTCGCGCGGGCCGAACGAGCGCTGAGCAAGCTCGACGAAGGAACTTACGGGACGTGCGACGCCTGTGGGCAGCCGATCGCGCCTGCCCGGCTGCGGGCGATGCCGGACAGCGTCATGTGCGTGGCTTGCGCGGCTTCCGAGCGGCGCAGCAGGCCGCCCCGTCGATGAGCGCGCGCCCTCGCGCGTAGGCCACCCCACCCATTCGGTTGGCTCGAACCTGGCTCGGCCTTGCGAGGCGCGGGCTCGCATAGATGAGTCTTCGACAGCCGATGCGTCTACCTATCGAGATCGAATACCGGCGAAGGGAGCGGAGAAATGAACGACGCTACGAACACCACTCGCATCGGCCAGGTCGCGACGGTGTTCGTTGCGGTCGCCGACCAGGATCGAGCGCTCGCGTTCTACCTGGAGAAGCTCGGGTTCGAGAAGCGCTCGGACTTCTCCTACGGCGACGGCAGTCGCTGGATCGAGGTGGCCCCTGCCGGCTCGACGATGGCGATCGCACTGGTTGGACCAAGCGAGGGCCGGGCGGCCGGCGGCGAGGAGGCCCATTGTGCGCTTGCGACGACAGACATCGAGGCCGATCACGCGACTCTGCTCGCAAGAGGCGTCGACGTGGACGCGGAGATCGCACGCGCGGGAACGAGCAGGCCCGGGCTCGTCTCGACCGACGTCTCCATCCCGGACCCCGTGCCGGCGCAGTTCTTCTTCCGCGACGTCGACGGCAACCGCTTCTTGATCGTCCAGCCTTGACTGACTGTGGCCGCAGACGACCAAGGCGCCGCAGCCGACGTCACGTCGAGGGCGACAGCAGGCTGGCGACCGGCGATGTCGCCGAAGAGGTGGCAAGGCTCAAGGCGCAGCCGGGAAAGGATCTCGCGGTCGGAGGTGCCGGACTGGCCTCGACGTGCATGCAGCTCGGCCTGCTCGACGAGTGGCGCCTGTTCGTGAGCCCCGTCGCGCTCGGCGGCGGCACACCCTACTTCCCGCCCTTGAACGAGAGGCTGGATCTGGAGCTGGTAGAGGAGCAGACGTTCGGCTCTCGCGTCGTCTACGTTCGCTACCGCACCAGACCGGCGACCGAGGGAGGGTAGTTCGATGAGCAGCGATCTCGACCTGAGCGGCAAGGTGGCCGTCGTGACCGGCGGCGGTTCGGGCATCGGGCGGGCGACAGCGCTACTGCTCTCACGCCACGGCGCGAAGGTCCACGTAGCCGACATCCGGGCGCAAAGCGCGGAGAAGGTCGTGCGCGAGATCGAGGCTGCCGGCACCGGCACGGGCGCCGCCGCCAGCGCCCGTGGCGCGGCGCATGCGCTCGACGTATCCGACGCCGCCGCCGTCGAGGCCTTCGCCGAGACGATCTTCGCCGACGACGGCCACGTCGACATCCTCCACAACAACGCAGGCATCGGCTTCGGTGGGACGATCGAGTCGACGACGGTCGAGGACTGGCAGCGCGTCATCGCGGTGAACCTGCTCGGCGTGGCGTACGGAATCCAGGCGTTCGTCCCACGCATGCTCGAGCAGGGGCGGCCAGCGTCGGTCGTCAACACGGCCTCGCAGGCGGGGTTGACGCCCGCGCCGAAAATGGCCCCTTACTGCGCCTCCAAGTACGGTGTCGTCGGGCTCACGGAGTCGCTCAACGCCGAGCTGTCCAGCCGCGGCATTCACTTCAGCGCGATCTGTCCGGGAATCATCGACACGCCGATCGTCGCGACCGGCATCATGCGCGGCCAGGTCGCTGACATTCACGAGAAGCTCACGGCGTTCTACGACAAGCGCGGCGCCTCGCCGGACGAGGTGGCCCAAGCGGTTCTCAGGGCAATCGACAAGCACACCTTGATCGTTGCGGTGCCCCGTCGCCAGGTCACTGCGCCGTATCTGCTGCACCGCCTCTCTCCGAGCCTGATGCAGCCGATCGCGCGCACTATCGACCGCTTCGTTAGCCGCTGGTGAGCCGGCCGGCTATCAGAGCTACTACACGATCCCCGGCACTGGCGCCCGGTGAACGCGTGCTAGGAGAGTGACCGCCCGACAAGCTGAGCGCCCTGACCGCTGTCGCGTCGCCGGCCCGCGCGACACGGGAGACACTCCCTCGCGCGGGAGACTCAGGTCGCGGCAGGTGGCCACTGACCGAGCGGCCGTCCGACCTCCCACTCGTGCCCGGACGGGTCGCGCAGTCGTCCAAGGCGCCAACCGTGCTCGTCGCCAACGGGGCTCGTCTGTGCAGCGCCCGCCGCAACCGCTGCGCGTATGAGCGACTCGGGGTCGTCGACAACCAAAAGCAAGCGCGCAGTAGCGCCGCCGATCGCCTCGGGAGTGAATCGGTTCATCTCGTCTGAGCCGGTCGCAACCCAGAAGCGCGCGCCGGCGACCGAGAGCTGAGCGATCACCTCGAGATCTCCGGGTCCGGCGACGCGGTGCTCGACGATCGCACCGAAGGCCTGCTCGTAGAACGCGACTGCGCCCGGCCCATCGCGCACCCACAACTCGGGCTGGATGTCGGCTCGGGGCTCGACCACCGAGACAGTATGAACGGAGTTCGGCCGCAGGTCGCGAAACCCCTCATCGTCGTCTTGAGAGTGACCGCTAAGCGCGGCCGGCCGAACGCTGGGACTACGAATCCGGCCGGCCGCTGTGGTGCATGACCATCTGTGGGGATGATTCGTGCAGTAGGGCACGATACAGGCAACTGGCTCGATCTTCGATGGGCATTTCCGGTATGAGCGGGATAAGAATGCGAAGCAGCTGCGTCACGTTTGACGGTTCTACCCGTGGCCGAACGGCAGCACAGGCCGTTGGCCGACAGTCGGAGAAATGCAGGGCGTGCGTTGTTCTTGCCTGGCGCGGGTAACACGAGGGGAGGTACAGGCGAACGCGGAGGTCACGATGGCATCGATTGCGAGCCCAGCACACGGAGTTCAGCCCGCTGCGACGAGCGACCGATCGCTGCGTCGGGACTTCGGGCGGATCGGCCTGATGTTCACTTCGGTCGGCTCCGTGATCGGGTCCGGATGGCTGCTCGGGGCACTCAACGCGACGAAGATCGCCGGTCCCGCGGCAATCATCTCGTGGGTTGCCGGCGCCGCCGGCGTCATGCTCCTGGCGTTCATCCATGCGGAGCTCGGCGGGATGCACGCGGTCAACGGCGGTGTCGTGCGCTTTCCCCACTACGCCTTCGGTAGCCTCGTCGGGTTCGGCATGGGCTGGATCTACTGGCTGGGATCGGTGACGCTCGCGCCCGTCGAGACAGAGGCCGCGCTGCAGTACGCCGACAAGTACGTCAACGAAGGGGTTGGCTTTCATGTAGTGCACGAAACCGGCGGCCAGACCGTGCTGACAGCGCCGGGCTACGCCGTCGCGGCCGTCCTCATGCTCGGCTTCACGGTCATCAACCTCTACGGGGCGCGGCGCCTGAGCGAGGCAAACACCGCTGTCGTCTGGTGGAAGATCGCGATTCCCGTCCTGACGATCGTCGTCCTGATCGTCGTCGGCTTCAGCGGCTCGAACTTCAGCGCGGGCAATGGCTTCGCCCCATCCGGCCTGAAAGGAATCCTCAGCGCGATCGCCTCTGGCGGCGTGATCTTCGCCTATCTCGGCTTCGAGCAGGCGATCCAGTTCGGAGGAGAGACATCAAATCCCCAGCGCAACATCCCCTTCGCGGTGATCGGAGCGATGGTCGTGGGGACGATCGTCTACATCCTGCTCGAGGTCGCCTTTGTCGGCGCGCTCAGCCCGGCGGCATCCGCTCACGGGTGGGGGAAGCTCAGCTTCACCAACAGCTTCGGCCCCTACGCGGCGCTCGCCACGAGCCTCGGGCTCGGTTGGCTGGCGGTGATTCTCTACATCGACGCGTTTCTGTCGCCGGCCGGGACGGGGCTCGTGTACACGGGCTCTAGCGCCCGCGTGTCCTACGCGCTCGGCCGCAACGGATACATCCCGCACGTCTTCGACGGCCTGAGCAAGCGCGGCGTGCCAGCCGTGAGCATTGTGTTCAGCTTCATCGTCGGGATGATCGTCTTTTTGCCCTTCCCCGGCTGGCAGAAGCTCGTCGCGTTCATCACGTCGGCTTCGGTGATCATCTATGCCGCGCAGTGCCTGTCGCTCGCGGCGATGCGCCGGCAGCTGCCCGATCATGCGCGGCCGTTTCGCCTGCGTGGTGCAGCGGTGCTCGCCCCGCTCGGCTTCGTCATCGCGAACCTGATCGTGCTGTTCGCCGGCTGGACGACGGACTGGAAGCTGTTCGCCGCGGTCGGCATCGGTCTGGTGCTCCTGGCGGTGTCGCAGGCGACCCGTGGCGCTGAACGCGTGTCGCTCGACTGGCGGTCGTCGATCTGGATGTGGCCATGGCTGGCGGGGCTGCTCGTGCTCAGCTACCTGTCCAGCTTCGAAGGGGGCCAAGACGACCTCCACTTCGGCGTCGACATGGCAGTCACCGCCGCGTTCAGCCTCGCGATCTACTACTTCGCGCTGTCGCGGCGTCTGAGCGCCGCGGACGTCAAGGAGCGCATCGAGGCGAGCAGCAAGGAGGAGCTGGAAGTGTGAAATCGCGGACGGCGCACCTCGCGTAGCACCCGCCCGCAGCCCGCTCCAGCTGGGGTTGCCCTTAGCCCGAGAGGGTCTCTCTTCGCAGGTCCGCCAGCGAGCGTCGCTGGGCGCCGTCGGGCGCGAAGTTGTGCGGCGTGAGCCACGCCTCGAACCCGGCTTTGATCGCCGGCCACTGCTCGTCAGTGATCGCGTACCACGCCGTATCGCGGTTGCGTCCCTTGACGACCTGATGCTTGCGAAAAACTCCCTCAAAGCTAAAGCCGAAGCGCTCCGCCGCCCGCCTGGATGCCGCGTTGAGCGAGTTGCACTTCCACTCCAGACGCCGATAGCCGAGGTCGTCGAAGGCATGACGAGCGAGCAGGTAGATCGCCTCCGTCGCCGCGGCCGTGCGCTTGAGCGGCGTGCCGAACCAGATGTGACCGATCTCGATCGCGCCCGATTGCGGCGAGATCCGCAGGTAGGAGGCGATCCCGAGCGGGCGCCGGTCGATGCTGCGTTCGATCGTGAAGTACAGCGGATCCTCGCAGGCTTCGACCGACGTGAGCATCGCGCGCAGGTGCTGCGGACTCTCGTAGGGGCCATCGGGGAGGTAGGTCCAGATCGTCTCATCGCCTTGCGGCGGATGCGAAACGACGAAAAGCGGTCCGGCATCGCGCTCGGCGTCGACCGGGCGCAGCGTGGCGTAAGCACCGGCGAGCGTCGTGCGCATCGGCGCTCGCGCGCCCGTCCAGTAGATCCTCTCCCCCAGTGGAAGCTCTGGCGCCACGGCAGAACCATTGCACAGGCATCCTGCGGCGCCCGGCTGCCTGAAGACCGGACACACCGCCGAACCAACCTCGATAGCTGGTTCGTCGGTGCGTCCTTGCTACGGGACAGAAAATCGTCTGTCCCTATCTCCTTGCCCGACAGGTAGGAGTCCAAACAGCTTGGGCCTGCGCCCGAGTGCGCGGCTGCCACGCCCGCGTCAGCGCGCGCCTGCCTCAGGCGTTAGGCGGCAGGGCGAGGGTCTCGTGCTCGGGGACCCCTTCGTCGATCTCCTTGGAGCGCTCGATCTCGGCGTTGACCTCGCCGCCGAAGATCAGCGCGACGTTCGTCAACCACAGCCAGACGAGCAGGATGATCGCCGCCGCGAACGAGCCATAGGTGACGTTGAAGCTCTTGAAGTTCGCGAGATACGTCGAGAACGCAGCGGACGCGGCGACCCACAGTGCCACCCCGGCCACCGCTCCGGGCGTGATCCAGCGAAACGCGCGCTGCTGCACGTCGGGTGTTATGTAGTAGATCGACGAGAAGACCAGCAGCGCGATCGCAAAGGCGCCCGGCCAGCGCGCCACGCGCCACACCAATGCGGCCTGGCTGCCCAGCGCTTCTTCGGCGATGCCGCCGCCCGCGAACATCAGCAGGAGCGTCGTGAGCACCAGCGCCAACAGCACGACCGTCGAGACTATGTCGGTGAGCTTGCGGCGCAGAAAGCTCCGGCCGAAGCGCGCCTCGAAGACGACGTTGAGCGCTCGCCGTGCCGCCTCGAGGTAGCCCGTGGCGCCGTAGAAGGCCGCAACGGTCGCGATGCCAAGGCCCACTGCGGCCGTGCCCTTGCTTTTCAGCGCCGCCCGGATCGCGTCGTTCAGCGGCGCCAAGGTCGTCGCCGGGACCACGCCGCGCAGATGGTTGATGATCGCGTTGTAGGTATCGGGGTACTGCCCCAAGATACCCAGCAGCGAAACCGCCAGCAGCAGCGTCGGGAACAGCGACATGAGCGCGTAGTAGGTCAGCGCCGCCGCGTGATGAGTGCCCTGGTCCCGATAGAAGGCCAGGGCTGAGCGCTTCGCGATGCGCCCGGCACGCCGCACGGGGCTAAGCGGAGCTGTCGATCGTCGCCACGTCGATCACGAAGCGGTAGCGGACCGCGCTGCGCTCGACGCGCTCGTAGGCCTCGCCCACCTCGCCAGCTGCGATCAGCTCGATCTGCGGTGCGATGCCGTGCTCGGCGCAGAAGTCGAGCATCGCCTGAGTGCCGGGCAGCCCTCCGATCGCCGAGCCCGCCAGGCTGCGCCGCCCGGCGATCAGCGCGAAGGCGCGGAAGGAGTCGGGCTTGGCCGGCGCGCCGACGTTGACCAGCGTGCCGTCGACGCGCAGCAAGCCCAGGTAGGCGTCGACGTCGAGGTTGGCCGAGACGGTGTTGAGGATCAGGTCGAAGCTGCCCGCGAGCTCTCTGAACGTGCCCTTCTCAGACGTCGCGTAGTAGTGCTTCGCGCCAAAGCGCAGGCCGTCGTCCTGCTTGCTCAGCGTCTGGCTGAGCACTGTGACCTCGGCGCCCATCGCCGCCGCGATCTGCACGGCGACGTGGCCGAGTCCGCCCATGCCGACGATCGCGACCTTCATGCCCTCGCCGACGCGCCAGTGCTTCAGCGGCGTGTACGTCGTGATGCCCGCGCAAAGCAGCGGAGCCGCGTCCTGCAGCTCGATGCTGTCAGGGATCGTCACGACGAAGCGGTCCTTGACCACGATCTGCTGGCTGTAGCCGCCGAACGTCGGTTCGCCGTCGTACTCGCGGCCGTTGTACGTCGGCACCGCACGCTTCGTGCAGAACTGCTCCTCTCCCGCGTTGCAGTACTCGCATTCGCCGCAGGAATCGACCAGACAGCCGACGCCCACTCGGTCGCCTGCCGAGAGCTTGTCGACCGCCGAGCCCACGTCGGCGACGACGCCCGCGATCTCGTGCCCGGGGACCATCGGGAAGATCGACCCGCCCCACTCGTCCTTGACCTGGTGAATGTCGCTGTGGCAGATGCCGCAGAACTTGATGTCGATCAGCACATCGTGCTCGCCGAGCTCGCGGCGCTGGATCGTCGTGGTGTCGAACGCGGCGCCCGCTGAAGGCGCGCTCAAGGCGGGGGTGGCAGTCATATCTCTCCTCGTGGGGGTGGTGCTCGTGGCTCGCGGTCGGCGATCGGCGAGCCGATTTGGTTTCGCCCCCGAAGCGCTCGGGTCAGGCGGGTTATGCACGACGCCGACGCCGCCGGTCGGGAACTCAGATTAGCTCCCTGCGCCTCGCGCGGCCATGCCGCGAGGCTGGGAGAACCTCGACCGCCCGCTCGTTCCCGAGGACTACTCGAGCTCGTCGATCAAGTCGGCGACCGAGTCGACGATGCGCGAGGCGCGGTAGGGAAAGCGCTCGGCCTCCGGGCGCGTCGTGACGCCGCTGAGCACGAGGATCGTCTCCAGGCCCGCCTCGAGTCCGGCGACGATGTCCGTGTCCATCCGATCGCCGATCATCGCCGTGGTCTCCGAGTGAGCCTCCAGCGCGTTGAGCGCGCTGCGCATCATCAGTGGGTTGGGCTTTCCCACGAAGTACGGCGCCACTCCCGTCGCACGCGTGATCAGCGCTGCCACCGACCCGGTCGCCGGCAGCGGCCCGCCGGGCGAGGGGCCCGTCGGATCCGGGTTGGTCGCGATGAAGCGCGAGCCGTCCGCGATCAGCCTGATCGCCTGCGTGATGCGCTCGAAGCTGTACGTGCGCGTCTCGCCGAGCACGACGTAGTCGGGCTGGCGATCGGTCATCGTGTAGCCGGCCTGGTAGAGAGCCGTGGTCAGACCGGACTCGCCGACGACGAAGGCGGTTCCACCGGGGCGCTGTCGATCGAGGAAGCCCGCGGTCGCCAGTGCGGATGTCCAGATCGACTCCTCGCCGACGTCCAAGCCGCTCGAGCGAAGCCGCGCGGCGAGATCGCGGCGGGTGTACATCGAGTTGTTCGTGAGCAGCAGGTATGGCCGCTGCAGCTCATTTAGCCGAGCGAGAAAGCGATCGGCTCCCGGCAGCGCGGCAGCCTCGTGCACGAGCACGCCGTCCATGTCCATCAGCCAGGAGGCGATTCGCGAGGCGCTCATGCGTGACGCTCAGCGACCGAGCCGATCGAGATCGTCGTCGCTCGCCGTCGAGTCAACGTCGGCGGCACGTCTGGCGCGCCCACCTGGGGCGAAGCGTTCTGTCCTGGCGAGGAAGCTCATCGCACGGCCCGCGTAGTGTCGCGACAAGCGGCGGCGACACAGCCTGCGGGTGGGCCCGAGCAGAAGGAGCGCTCCGAGCAGGTCGGTGACGAAACCGGGAACTGCGAGCAGCGCCGCGCCGAGGAACCCGAGCGCCCCGTCGATCGCGACGGGAGCGGGGGGACGATGCTCGGACACGGCCAGCGACACGCGCTGCACGGCCGAGCGCCCTTGGATGCGAAGCAGCTGCATGCGAGCACCGAGGTCCCGATCAGCAGGAGTAGCGCCGCCAGCCAGCCGATCGCTCGTGCGACCTCGACGAAGGCCACGACCTCGACCACCGGGACTCCGATCAGGGCGAGCAGGAACATCTCGCCATCAGAGTACGCGCACGGGCGCGAGCTCCATGAGTCTCGGTCAGGCGGCGCGACCGTTCGCAGCGCCGGCCGACCCGCCCGACTCCACGAACGACCACAGCCGATCCACCGCCGCCGCTCGCGTGTGGACCGCCAGCTTGGCGAAGCAGATCTGCAGGTGCTTGTGCACGGTTCGCTCACTCACGCTCAGCATCTCTGCGATCGCGCGGTTCGAGCGCCCTGTGGCGAGCCACGCGAGGACCTCCGTCTGTCTTGGGGTCACCCCGCGCGCCGCAAGCTTGGCAACCAGACCGGCATCCTGCAAAGGCAGCTCGCGGCCGTGCGAGCGGACCTCCAGCTCTGCCCTCAGCCGGGAATGCTCGAGCGCATTGCGGTAGCCCTGGATCAGGAACGGGCGAGCGTCGTTGAGAAGGTCCCGCTCGGCGTCTGAGAAGTCGACGGCCTTGCGCGACAGCGCGAGCGCCAGCACCCGGTCCCGCTCGCCGGGCAGCGTGAAGGCGATCTGGTGCTCGAGGCCGATCGGCGCGTAGAACTCGCGGTACAAGCTGGTCGCGCGGAGCTTCGCGGGCGTTGCCACGTCTGAGAAGCGGTAGGCGCGGCCGTCCTGTGTGCGCTGGTAGCGGGTCACGAGCGGGTTCTCGAACGCGTACTCGGCATACAGCGCGTGCGCCTCTGGGGGGAAGGGGGGTTCGATGAGAACCGCCGTCTCCTCTGGATCGAGGCTGAGGTCGTTGAGCGAGATCCAGTCCGCGGGCACCGCGCGTCGCACCGCGCTCAACAGCCCGTGGCGGAACTCGTCGATCGCGAGCAAGCCGACGATTTCGCCGACCAAGTCGAGAAGCGCTCGTTCCTGCATCGCACAAGCCTACGCATTTCATGCGTATTGACGTATATGGAGGGGCTGGTCAAGTTGTGACAATGAATACATTCGTCTATAAGCTCTTTGGCCCCGCCGGACGCACTGCCCTGCTCGCTTCGATCGCGTTGGCTTGTTCGGTTTCCGTCACACCTGCCTTCGCGGTGGAACTCAATGTGTCAGGTACCTGGCAGTCGGTCTACCACTGCGAAATGGGCTGGTGTGCCGGCCAGGACTTCCCGGCCGAAGGGACGCTCGTCCAAGCACCCGGTTCGAACCACGTTCAATCTGGACCGGATTCGGGCACGCTCAACGGCAACGTGCTGACCCTCGAAGGCAACAGTGGCGGATATTCATACAAAGAGTCGGTGACGATCTCCGCCGACGGCAAGTCGTGGTCGGGACCCCTTTCCGACAGCAATGGAACGAGCGGAACGGATACGGCGATACGGATCTCCGGCGGCTCAGAAGAAGGGACGAAAAAAGAAGAAGTGGCCAAAAAAGAAGAACAGGCCAAAAAAGAAGAAGCCGCGAAAAAAGAACAGGCGAAAGGCGCGCACAGCACCGGAATGACTGTGTTCTGCAACTACGACGAGCTCACCTCACAGGACACCTGCACTGCAGTCGTCGCCGACACCTCCGCCTCCCCCACCGCGCCGTCCGGCAGCGTGACCTTCGCCAGCGCGGCAGGCGGCCTGTTCGCGTTCGGCAACACCTGCTCCCTGGCGAGCAGCTCCAGCGCGCCGAGCACCGCGTCCTGCTCTGTCCAGTACCTCCCGCCCACCGGCGGCGGGTTCCCGAGCATCTCGGCCGCCTACGCCGGCGACGCGACCCATGCCGCCGCCGGCGGCAAAACGCAGTTGATCCTCCCGGGTGGAACGCTGACCACCTACGACACGTCCAATCCGGCCGGCGGCTACCCCAACGAAGTCTCCGTCGAAGTTCAGACGCCCGTGCGCGGGACCGAGGTACGAGCGAGCGTGACCAAAGGTCAAACCGGATCGGCCCAGCCTGCGGGCAAACCCCTACGCGCCAGCGAAGACCCGACAATCGTGCCGTCGATGCGCACCGAAGTGGAAGAACGCGACCGCGAACAGCGCTACCCGGACATCGTCCCGTCGATGCGCAAAGAAGTAGAAGAACGAGAGATCGAGTACGAACAGGACGTCGCGCGCATTCACAAAGAGGTCAACGAAGCCAAACGGCACCCGGGCGGCCTGAGCACTAGCTCACAGGCCGAAGAGAACGCCTTGGTCACCGGCGACATCACGGTGCTCGAGCAGATCAAACAACAGGAGAACAGCCCGGCGCTCAAAGGCGACCCCGCCTCGCAGGCGACGCTGACGAAGATGACCAAGCAGGCCGAAGAACTGGATAAGTCGATCGGCGAAATCATGAAGCTGCAGCGTGAACAGACCGGCCGGATCCTCGGCGCGCTCGGGAGCTCCGTCGGATCGACGTTCGCGGCCGTGTTCGCCAAGGCCCGTCCCAAGTTGGTGACCGTCGGCTACGCCCGCCGCGTGGCGACGTCCGGCACGACCAAGCTCAAGATCCCGATCAAGCGCTCGACGCTCGTACGCCTGCTCAACGGCAAACGCTCGATCACACTCAATCTCCGCGTCTCGATGGTGATCCCGAGTTCGCTCGTCAAGACCGGCATTCCGCTCAGCAGCATCCGAACGGTCAAGCTCACCAAGACGGCCGCCCACAAGCACAAGCACTAGGACGCTCGCCGCACGCAGCCTGCGCCTCGCGTGGCAGCATGTCCGGGGTCCATGCGCAACGGCACGTATTCGATCGTCGCTCGCGACCCGCTCACGGGAGAGTTGGGCGTGGCGGTTCAATCGCATTGGTTCTCGGTCGGCAGCGTCGTCGCCTGGGCGAGGCCGGGCGTCGGCGCCGTCGCGACTCAGTCGGTGGCGGAGGTCGCGCATGGCCCCAACGCCCTGCAGAGGATGCAGGACGGACTCGGTTCGATCGAGGCGATCCAAGCGGTCCTGCTCGACGACGATCTCGCCCGCTACAGGCAGCTGGGCGCCGTCGACGCCGATGGGCTGGCCGCGACGCATACCGGCGAGGACTGCATCGAGCACGCCGGCGACCTGCGCGGAGACGGCTTCAGCTGTCAGGCGAACATGATGGCCGCGGCGGGTGTCCCGCAGGCGATGGCCGAGGGCTACCGCGCCCATCGCGGAGACCTCGCCGATCGACTGCTCGCGGCGCTCGACGCCGGCGAGGCGGCGGGCGGCGACGTGCGCGGGCGACAGTCGGCGGCGCTGCTCGTCGTGCCGGCGAGTGGAGAGAGCTGGCGTGTGCGCTTCGACGTCCGCGTCGACGATCACTCAGACCCGCTCGGCGAGCTTCGCCGGCTCGTGCGCCTGGCGCGCGCCTACGAGCTGGGCGAGCTCGCCGACGAGCGCCTCGCCGAGGGAGCCCATCGGGAGGCGACGAAGCTCTATCTACAGGCCGCAGAGCTCGCCCCAGAGTCCGACGAGCTCGTCTTCTGGGCGGGCCTCGGCGTGGCCACACACGACCTGCAGGCAGGCGTCGCGCTGGTCGAACAGGCGGCCACGCAACAACCTTCCTGGCTCGTGCTGCTCGAACGCCTACCCGCCGGGCTGTCGCCGACGGCGGGGGCCGTGCGAGACGCGCTCGCGTCCTAGTCCTCGGCGGATTGGACGGATCGTTCAGAGCTCGCTGAAGGGCTCGGGTCTGGCGTCGGCGAGACCCTGGAAGAAGCTGGTCGCCTCTGCCGAGCCGATCGGCTCGAACAGGCTCTCCTGCACCAGTTCCTCGGCGTCGGGGTATCCGGTCGCGCGTATCGCGGCGGCGGCTCTCTCGTAGTCATAGGCGGTCCGGCGAAGCGCGACCTCGGAGTCGAGCAGCAGCCAGTAGGCGCCGGCCTCATCCTCGTAGGGCATGCCCACGCTGCCGGCGTTGACGAACCGCGTCCCCTCGACCAGGCGATCCATCTGCATGTGCACGTGACCCGCCACGACGATCTGGGCCGACGCGTCGCCCAGCGCCTCGGCGAGCCGCTCGTCGGTCGTCTCGCGCGTGACGAACTCCTCGTCGCTGCGCGGCGTGGCGTGGCAGAAGAGGATCTCGCCGAGCTCCTGTGACTCGACGCAGACGACCGGCTCGAAGGCCGCCAGCTGCGTCCGGTGGCTGCGCTGCAGCAGCTTCGCCGGCCACACGTTCATCCATTCCGGCTCCTGCGGCAGGGCGAGCGCACCCGCGGCCCAACGCTCGTACGCATCGGCGAGCTCCCGGTCGGCGTTGCCGCGCACGAACCGGACGGGGGCGCTCAGCTCGCGCAGGCGGTCGAGCGTCTCGGCCGGCATCGGACCCGACGCCACGTCGCCGCCCACGACGATCAGGTCCACTTGCTCGGACGCCACCTCCTGCAGGACCGCATCGAGCGCCGGGAGGTTGCCGTGTATGTCGTACAGGGCGGCGATGCGCACGCGACAGATCCTCGCACTCGTCAGCGCTGGAGGGGTTCCGCCGGGAAGCGCACGCCGAAGCGCTCCGTCAATCCCGGGACGCTGGACGGGTCCATCTCCAACGCGTAGCGCTCGCAAATCTCGCCGAGCGCCGCAGGGTCGGCCTGCGCGACGCCGCCGAGGTCGACGAGCTCGGCGAAGAACCGCTCGAATCCCGCCGGCGCGATGATCTCGAGGATTCGACATGGGTCGTCTCCCGCGTTCCAGAACGTGTGCCACTCGTTTCGCGGCTTGAGCACGAGATCGCCGGGGCCGGCCTCGAGCACGTCGTCGCCGAGCAGCGCGCCCATGCGGCCCTCGAGCACGTAGCTGTACTCGTCCTCGCGTGTGTGACGGTGCAGCGGCGCCGCGAGCGCCCGTGCCGACATCGGGTGTTCGACCAGCGAGAAGCCGCCGTCGCTCGTCTCGCCGTCCAGCATGAAGCGCACGCCGATACTGCCGAGGAATCCAGCCTTGCCGTCTGCGGGTCCGACGACCCGCGTCGAGGTGCTCTGCATGATGGTCTCCCGTTTCGTTGGACAGTGGTGTCGCGCGGAACCATACAACGCACGCCGCGGTCCGTGTCAAACTTGATCGGACACCCGTGACCGACCAACCTCGTCCTTATCGCATGAAGCAGCGCGCGGAGTCCCAGCTGCAGACCCGCCGGCGCATCACCGAGAGCGCCGTCGCCCTCCACGGCACCCTGGGTCCCGCGCGGACGTCGATGAGCGCCGTCGCGGCCCACGCCGGCGTTCGTCGTTCGACGCTCTATCGCCACTTTCCCGACGAGGCAGCGCTGTTCGACGCGTGCACCGGACATTGGGCGGCAGCCAATCCACCGCCGGATCTCGAGGCGTGGGCGGCGATCGTCGACGCCGACGATCGCCTGTCCGTGGCACTCGGCGAGATCTACGCGTTCTATGGCCGTACCGAGCAAATGCTCGACAACCTGATGCGCGACGAGGCGACAGTGCCGATCGTTCGCGAGCGCTTTGCCGCGTTTCGCGGCTACTTCGGCGCCGCGCAAGAAACGCTGGAGAGCGGGCGAAGGCTGCGAGGGCACGCCAAGCGTCGGACGCATGCCGCCCTCGGACACGCCATCGCGTTCGCGACTTGGAGGTCGCTCGTCCGAGAGCAGGGGCTCGACGACGACGAGGCGGTCGCACTGATGTGCTCGCTGGTATCCGTCGCCGAGAAGAGACGGCTCCCCATGGACTCCGGATAATCGAGGCATGGCCGCCGACGAGTGGACGACCGCCGAGCACGCCCTGCGCTACCTCCGCCGCGCGGACGAGTATCCACGCCGCGCAGAGGGGGAGAGCGTCCTGCTCGAGCACATGCCCGGCACCGTCCGTCGCGTGCTCGACCTCGGGACGGGGGATGGTCGCCTGCTAGCGCTCCTGCAGATCGGCCGCCGCAAGATGCACGGCGTCGGTATCGATCACTCGCCGGTCATGCTCGAGGCGGCGCGTACGCGCTTCGCCCGCGACGCGCGCATCCAGCTCGTCGAGCACGACCTCGCCGTGGCGCTGCCCGCGCTCGGTCGCTTCGACGCCGTCGTCTCTTCGTTCGCCATCCACCATCTCGACCACGAGCGCAAGCGCTCGCTGTATTCCGAGGTGTTCGACCTGCTCGAGCCCGGCGGAGTGTTCGCGAACTTCGAGCACGTGGCGTCGCCGACGCAGCGCCTGCACATCGCGTTCTTCGCGGCAATCGACGAGCCGCTCGAGCAGGAGGACCCCTCCGACCGTCTGCTCGACGTCGAGACCCAGCTCGGTTGGCTGCGCGCGATCGGCTTCGACGACGTCGACTGCTACTGGAAGTGGCTGGAGATGGCGCTTCTCGTCGGCGTCAAGCCGCCTGGCTAGGGCGCGGCGGCGCCAGGCGACACCTCGGCGGCCGCGATCAGCGGGCCCCACTGCGCGCTTCGGCGCAGCGAACGGGAGGTGAAGTAGACAGACCACGCGAGAATCCCCACGAGAAACGGAGCGTCGCTGAGCGCGGCGACGAGCACATAGCGATTGGTGCTCAGCGTCAACAGCGCTGCCAAGCGAACAAGCGCTCGCGCCAGAAAGTAGCTCCCCCAGACGAACGTGATGGTTCGCATCGCGCGCACGAACGTCTCGGAGTCTCTTATCTCTCGCGGGAGTGGATAGATCTCCTCGGCAAACCACGCGGCGAAGGGGCGTCGCCCGAGCAGCGACGCGAAGACCACGCAGCTGAGCACGGTGTCGATGGCGATCTCCTGTGCCAGATACACCGAGGCGCTGCCCGAAGTGAGCCCGACGGTCGCCCGGATCGCCACCAGCACCAAAGCCAGGCGCACCACCATCGCAGGCCGTCCTTGACGCCGCTCGTGCACGAACACCGACAAGCCGAACAGCACCGCCGCGGCGATTCCCGCCGTCAGCCCGATCAGCTTCCATCCGAGGAAGAACACGGCCAACGGACCGAACCCGTCGCGCACCAGCCGTGGGCCCGCGCGGCGAACGACCGCCCGGACCGCGATCGGCTCGGGCAGAACCAGCTCTGCGGGCGTGGTCGCCACGGCCGGGAGTCTATGGGGAGCAGGCCGGACCGATCGGCAATTCGCCAACCGTCGCTGACGCTTGGCCGCGTGGCAGGGGCCGTGGCAGCCGGGCAGCCGGGGCGCGCGTTATCGAGCGATGACGAACTCTCCTGGCGCGTTGCGGTTGAGAGGCAGCGTCGTCAGTGGGCCCCCCCATTCGGGCAGCAGCTCGATCTCCCACGGATCGCTGGTCCTGTCCGTCTCATCGCCAGATGGCAGCGCGGGGTGTTGGATCAGATGGCCGCGAACGTCGTCGGGAAGCTCGCGCCACGACGGCGCGAACGTGAGCAGCAGGGCGTCTCGTCGCTGGTCGCTGGCGTTCTCGTGCGTACCGTGCAGCAGTCGGTAATCGAGCGCGACGGCATCGCCTGCGCGCGCGGACAGGGTCGCCTGCTGTGCGAGGTCAGCCAACGCAGGATTCGCGGCGTCGAGCTCGGTGGCAGAGTCGCCGTGAGCTTCGGGCAAGAGGCTGTGGATCGGGCTGCTCAGACGGTGCGAGCCCGGAAGCACACGCAGTGCCCCGTTTTCCGTGTTGGTGTCGCTCAAGTAGATCAGCAGGGCGAGCTGCGCGGGCGCAGGTCGGAAGCTCACCGGGTGATCCCAGCACCACCAATCCTGATGCCACCACAGGGGCGGCGTGCGCGGCTCCTTGATCGATACATAGCCCGAGATCCAACGTAGATCGCCAGCCAACACCTGCTCGCGCAGCCGCACGACTCGAGTCCCGTCACCGAGCACGAGGCGGACTATCGGGTCGTTCCAGCGCAGCGGCAACAGCGTGTTGTGCGGACGCTCGCACGCGCCGGCGGCGCTCGACTGCTCCACTCGCTCGAGCAAGCCGCGCAGGTTCGTCGCCTCCGGTGGACTGACGAAGGCTGGGAGCTCCGTGAAGCCATCCACGTCGATCGAACGACGAACGGTGATATCGACGGCGCCCACGGATTCGATCCTACTTGCGCCGATGCCGCTGGCCCTTCAGCCCCCAGGGTCGCTGCCGAGAGGAGCACTGCGCCGAGTCACGCCTTTGGCGATCTCGGCGGCGAGGGGATGGCCGAACAGGCCGGGAAGTCCGCCCGTGTGCAAGAACACGACGCGCTCGCCCGCAACGATCGCCCCGTCGATGACCGACTGACGCAGACCTGCGAACGCCTTGGCCGTGTAAACGGGATCGAGCACGAGCCCCTCGCAGCGTCCAGCATCGAAGATCGCCTGGCGCGCACTCGACGTCATGCGCTCATATCCGGACCCGATCTGGCCGCGGTCCAGGCGCAGGCCCTCGTCGCCGACGGCGTGCTTTGCGCGGCCGGCATCGACGAGCTGCGCGACGATCGTCTTCACCCTCGGTTCGATGTCGGGCACGGCTCCGGCGTCGACACCGAACACCCTGTCGGCGCCCAGGCCGGCAACGAGGCCGGCCATCGTCGCCCCGGACCCCGCGGCCACGACGATGTGCTGCGCGTCGGGCGCCTGCTCGGCGATCTCCGCGGCGCACTGAAGATAGCCGAGAGCGCCGAGCGCGTTGGAGCCGCCGTACGGAAGAAGGGCCGGACGCTCGCCGCGCTCTGAAAGCTCCTCGGCCACCCGAGCGGCAACTGCGTCGAGCTCCTCGCGTTTGACGTCGCCCGCCCACTGGATCTCCGCACCGAACACGCCGTCGAGCGTCAGGTTCCCGCTGCCGGCGTCGCGACCGTCGCCGGCCAGCACGAGCACGACGTTCAGGCCCAGCCGTCGCGCCGACGCAGCGGTGAGCCGCGCGTAGTTGCTCTGAGCCGCGCCTGTCGTGACGAGCACGGTCGCTCCGCGTTCGATTGCGTCGCGACAGAGAAACTCGAGCTTGCGCAGCTTGTTGCCTCCGCCGCCGAAGCCAAGCCAGTCGTCGCGCTTTATCCACAGGTCGGCTGCATCCAGGCCGATCTGCTCGGCGAGTCGTGGCGCCGGCTCGACGGGCGTCGCCCATACGCCCAGATCGACGCGCTCGCGTGACTCGTTACCCGTGCGGTTCATCATCCCAGTGATACTCGAAACGCATAGCGATCAGGCGCAGGGGCCGATCGGGGCGATTCAATTTGGCGCGCCGCGAAGACCAGGGTCGCCTTCCCTTTTTCGGCCGCCGCCGACGACCGCTTGCTGCGCTGGGGCCGGCACGCGACTCAAGCCCAGCACGCCGGCGACCGCGCGCGCAGCCAGCAGCTCGTCGTGAGGCGCCTGTCCAGCGAGCTGGATGACCGTGCCTTCGATGGCGCCGACCAAGCCGAGCGCTACGGCCCTCGCGGGCGGCCCGGCGGGAATCGACCCGCTTCTGCGCCCCGCATTGACGAGGCGGGTGCAGCGCTGGACGAGTCTCTCGGTGACCTGCTCGAGGTGCCGTCCAAGTGGATGGTCCTGGCCGCTGAACTCGAGCCTGAGCGCCATCGCCACGCGCGCGACGTCGCGCCTGCAGTAGACCGCGTGGCCGCGCGCCAGGACGATCAGCGCGACAACCGGATCGGACTGCTGCTCGACGAGCCGGCCGACCTCCTGCCTCCACGTCTCGTCGACCCAGTCGATCACGGCCGCGGCGAGGTCCTCCTTGTCCTTGAACTGGTGATAGAGCGCCCCGCGCGTGTAGCCCGCGTCGCTCGCCACGCGCTCGAGGATCAGGTTGCCATAGCCATAGCGCGACAGCCCCCGGGCGGCGGACTCGAGCAGAGCGCTGCGCGTGCGCGCGCTTCGGTCGGCCTGCGTCGAGCGATGGTCGCTCGCCGACCCCGTCGACGTCGACGTCGACGGACGAGCGTCTGGTGAGATACGTACATGCATGCATGTATGTTACCTTGTGAGCAGACGGATCTCACCGGCGCCGCACAACTGGAGGCTGACATGAGGCTTGCCAACAGCGAGCACGAATCTCGTCCCTGGGGTATCCGCGAGATCGCGCGAGACTTCACCCTGGAGGATGTCTGGGCCCTTCCTGTTCACGGCCAGGCCGAGGACTTCCAAGCTTTCCTGCAGCTGATGGCTGCCAGCGATCCGGCCCACGCGGAATCGCTCCCTGTGCGCCTCCTGTGGGGAATCCGCGATCGTCTCGGCAGTTGGTTCGACCTCGGCAGGATCTCGGCCCCGGTTGAGAATGGGTCCGGTGATTCCGCCGCCGGCAAGCTGCCGATTCCGGGTACGCACGAAACCTCACTGGCCGCCCGACTGCCGCACGACCTGCGCGACACGGTGACGGAGGTGGATTTCGGCTCGCTGCCTTTCATTCCCCTCTATCGCACCGATGTCGAGTTCGCCGCGGAGGTGTCGAACAAGACCGTGCACGCCGTGATGCACCTGGCGTGGGTCGATCAGGGCCAAGGGCGTTATCAGGGACAGATGGCCGTGTACGTCAAGCCACGGGGCCGGCTCGGCAGGGGCTACATGGCGCTCATCGCGCCGTTTCGGCACTTGATCGTCTACCCGGAGCTCATCCGACAGATCGAACGGACCTGGAACGCGCGCATCGCGGAGGACCGCAGGCCGCCGGCAGGGTCATCCCACCCGTAGCGAATCTTTCGCTTCAGGTGAGCGAGGCCTGCGGCGAGCTGCGCTGCCACGCGTCGCGCATCGGCTCGCGATAGAACGCGAACAGCGGGATCGCGATCAGCAGAAGCAGGGCCTCGTCGAACGGGCCGGGAATCGGGAGGAGACCCAGCGCCGCGAGCCACCGAAACGGTCGTGGGATTCGCCGGTCGCGGACGACGAGCACCATCGTCCGCACGGTCCTGGCGGCGAGCTCGCGCATGGGTCTAGTCTAGGCGGCATGGGTGGTGAGAATCGGGAGCCGCATGCGCGAGCCGCGGCGGCCCTGCTCACAAAATCTTCACCGGCGAGGGTTGACAGCGGGCAAATAACATCTCGAGATGCCGGGCGCCTATAACCTCTACCGCCCCGTGAATCCGCCGACGATCGCCGAACCCCCGCTCCAGTCGAAGCGGTGACCAGATGATCGGACTCCGCCGTTTCATGCGACAACCCACGACGCTCGCGACGATTGCCGCGCTGCTCTGCCTGCTGACAGTCGGTGCAGGGAGCGCGCAAGCGGCCGCTTCGCGCCCGCAGACCGCGGCGAGCGTCGCGACGACATCGCGCGTGCGCCCGTTCAAGCTGCCGCCGGTCCGCCACGTGTTCGTGATCGTGCTCGAGAATCAGGGCTACACGGCGACCTTCGGCAACCCCTCCGCCGATCCGTATCTCGCCCAAACGCTTCCCAGCCAAGGAGCGTTGCTGGAAAACTATTACGGAACCGGACACGAGAGCAACGACAACTACATCTCGCTCGTCTCGGGCCAGCCCCCCAACGCGCAGAATCAAGCGGACTGCCCGCGCTTTGACAACTTCGCCGGCGCGCTGATGCTCGAAAACGGCGTGGAGAGCGGCTCCGGCTGCGTATATCCGGCCGAAGTGCCGACGATCGGCAACCAGCTCTCAGCGGCGAAACGCAGCTGGAAGGCCTACATGCAGGACATGGGCAACGACCCCCGCCGCGAGACGGCTGCGTGCGGCCACCCCGCTCTGGAAGCCACCGACGAAACGCAGAAAGCCGAGGCTGGCGACGGCTACGCCAGCCGCCATGACCCCTTCGTCTACTTCCACTCGGTGATCGACGAACAGCGCTTCTGCGACAAGCACGTCGTAGCGATGGGCTCGCCGAGTGGCGAAATGCCGGCGGCGGCGCTGCGCGGCGAGACGGGGCTCGCCACCGACCTGAAGACGGCTGCGAAAACGCCGAGGTTCTCGTTCATCACGCCGAACCTCTGCAACGACGGACACGACTTCCCCTGCGTCAACCAGCCGAGTGGGTCTTCGGCGCTTGCGGACATCGATGCGTTCCTCCAAACCTGGGTGCCGAAAATCACCAGCTCGCCTGCGTACACGCAAAACGGACTGCTGGAGATCGTCTTCGACGAGCCCGCCGCCTCCGAAGCGGAATCGTGCTGTGAAGAGATGCCCGGTCCTGGCTCACTACTCCTCGCTCGCAAGCTGGGAGACGCTGCTCAAGTTGCCTAAGCTCGCCTACGCGGCGACCGTACCGAGCACGTTTGGTCAAGACGTGTTCAGCGCGTCGACCGGCGGCTGAGTTCGTCCACGACCATGCGGCTGTGCCGCTGTGCCGCTGTGCCGCTGGAGCCGGGGCAAACGGGCACGAGATCGTGAGCAGCGACAGACACGTGGGGCTTGCGCGTCTCAGCGCTGCGCCACCACGCCGGCCGGCTCCTGCGAGGGCGTCGCCTCGACGGGCGCGCTCCGGAGACGAAGCTGAAAGCAAGCTCCGCCTCCTTGGCGCGCCTCGACGCGCGCCTCCCCTTCCATCGCGTTCATCAGCTCGGCGACGATCGCGAGGCCCAGGCCCGCACCGCCATGGCGCGCATCGCGGTGCAGCCGGTGCAGATAGAAG
Organism: uncultured Solirubrobacteraceae bacterium; assembly: GCA_963706615.1. Taxonomy (GTDB): domain Bacteria; phylum Actinomycetota; class Thermoleophilia; order Solirubrobacterales; family Solirubrobacteraceae; genus Palsa-744. Next base: position 1,379,272 of record OY970163.1, read on the forward strand.
CGCTCAAACGCGCGCCGGCGCTCGTTCTCGGTCAGGCCAGGCCCGCGATCGCAGACCACGAGCGCAGTGGCGGCGACTTCGAGTTGAACGCAAGAGCCCCGCGGGCTCACGCGCAGGGCATTCTCGAGCAGGTTGGACGCCGCCTGGATCAGTCGATCGCGATCGGCCCAGACGTAGCGCGGAGCCTCGTCGCCGGCCACGAGCAGCTCCAACCCAAGCTCTCTGGCGCGCACGGCGTGGCGCTCGAGCAGCGTCCGCGCGACCGAGCCCAGCTCGACACGCTCGCGCACGACCTCGAACTCGCGACGATCCAGGCGTGCGAGGTCGAGCAGGTCGCGCACCAGCCGTTCCAGGCGGCGCGCCTCGGTGACGATCACCGCCGCCGCCTCTGCGGACGGCACGGCTTCGTCTTCGATGCCCTCGGCGTGGCCCAGGATCGCAGTGATCGGCGACTTCAGCTCGTGACTTGCCTGCAGCAGAAAATCGCGCTGCGCGCTGCGCGCTGCGACGAGCTCGCGGACCATCTCGTTGAAGGCGTCGACCAGCGCAACGATCTCGCTCGGCGATCTCGCGGGGCGCGCGATCGTGAGCGGCTCCTGTGCGTGCGCCAGTCGCGAGCTGACCTCGGACAGCTCGCGCAGCGGTCGCGTCACGCGTCTGGCCACCAGCCACGCGAGCAATGCCGACAGCAGCGCCCCGAGCGCGCCGACCAGCACGATCGGCAGGGCGAACGGCGCCGCGTCTTCCTTGCCCAGGCGTGCGCTGCGAACCAGCACGACGCGTCCCAATCGTCCGCTTCGCGCCGCGTACAGCAATGCTCGCCCCGCGATCGTCACCTTCCCGCTGGCGGCCGGCGACGCGGGGATCGCGGCCAGCACCGCTCTGGACTGCTGCGCCTTGAGCGGGCGCAGGTCGGTCAGCGTCGAGCCCGCTCGTAGGGCGAAGACCGAGCCGAGCGCGCCCGATTGGCGCAGAGCCCGTCGATTCACCCGCGGATGACTGCCCGCTTGCACCGTGCGCAGGGGGCTGGCCGCCAAGACCGCCGCGTTGCTTGCGAGCGTGTGCAGCGCTTGCGTCTGCGCGCGGTGGCGCAGGAGCACCTCCGAGACGACGACAGTCAGCACCGTCGACACGAGCACAGCGGCGACGATCGTCGCGAACAGCCGCGAGCGCAGCGTCACGGTGCGACGGCCTGGTAGCCCACCCCGCGAACCGTGCGTATCAGCGCGGGATCGCCGAGCTTCTTGCGCAGCTGAGCCACGTGAACCTCGACCGTGCGAGTCGCTCCGGGAGCGATGAATCCCCACACGGCCTCCAGCAGCTCCGCCCGGCCGACGACGCGTCCCGACTGGATCAGCAGATATTCCAGGAGATCGAACTCACGCTGGGTGAGCTCGACCGGCGCCTGGCCGACGCGCACCTCGCGGGTGGCGGGTCGCAGGGCGATCGTTCCGAGCGTCAGCGGCAGCTCGGGCGCCGGCGAGCTCGACGCGCGGCGCAGAACAGCCTTCACGCGCGCCGTCAGTTCCCGCGGTGAGAACGGCTTTGAGATGTAGTCGTCGGCGCCGAGCTCGAGGCCCGCCACCCTGTCGGCCTCCTCGTCGCGTGCGGTCAGCATGACCACCGGGACGCGACCGGCCAAACGTCGGCACACCTCAAAGCCGTCGATTCCCGGCAGACCTACATCGAGCACGATCAGCTCGGGCCCGAAGCGAACGCGCTCCTCCAACGCCTCCTCGCCACTGCGCACCCACAGCACCTCGAACCCTTCGCGCACCAGATACGCGCGCACGATCGACGCGATGTTCGCCTCGTCCTCGACCACCATCACCCGCGAGCCCATCCGTCCATCGTAAGAGAGAAAGGCTGTGGCGCCGACTGAATTTACCCAGCGCTGACATTCCGCTGACTACGCCCTGGCCAATGCACCGCACGCTGTGAATGCGGACATTGAGTCTGCTCGACCCGCGCCCCATCCCTGCCCCGGGTCCGGGGCCGTGGGTCGATCACCGTCAAGCGACAACAGGGAGCAAGCGAATGTCGATCTCCTCCACAGCTCGTAGGGCAGCTGCGTTGATCTTGAGCGGCGGCGCGATCGGCGGCGCGCTGGGCTACGCCGCCAGCGCCTCCGGCACCGGCGTGACGCGCACCGGATCAGGCCAGGATATGCGCCGAGGCGAACGCGGCGCCCGCACAAAGGCTGGACGTGCTCGCCTGAAGCACGCAGTCTCGATCACCGCCGTGGTGCCCACCGGTGGCGGCAAATTCGCGACCGTCTCGATTGCGCGCGGGGTGCTCGTCGACACTGCGAGCAACGCCGTGACACTGCGCGAGGGAACGCCCAGAGCCACATACAAGACGGTCACTTTGCCGCTCGGCGCAGATACACGCGTGCGGCTGTCAGAACAACGTTCCTCGATCGGCGCCCTCAGCGCGGGCGATCGGGTGACGGTCATCGAGGGCCCGCACGGGACGACCATCGTCGCGCGGCCGTCGAAAGCCAAGCAACCCTCAAACACCACCTCGCTGTCACCAGAAAGTCCCGAAGCGGCGACCTCAAGCTCTTGAAAATCGTAGGACCGCGACTTTCGTCGCGATGTCGGTTTATTCACAGCGACCCGGGGCGGTCACTACAGGAGGAGCAATCATGCGTTCGATAAAGCTCACGTTGCTGTTCGCCCTGGTGTTCGGCGTGCTGGCGACGTCACAAACCGCGGCATTCGCGGCGCACCACCCAAGCCCCAACGGCCGGCACACGGTGTCGATCTCGGTATCTGAAAACCCGATTGTCGAGGGTCAGCCAATCGTCATCTACGGTCATCTGGTCGGTCCGAATGACGGCAGTCGAGAAGTGACGCTGTATCACCGCACAGCGTTCGCATCGACCTTCACCGCCGTCCAGAAGACGACGACCGACGCGACCGGTTACTACGCCTTCACGCGTCTGCCGGAAAAGGTCCTCACCAACCGCGAGTGGTACGTGCGCTCGCTCGGAGCGCGCAGCGCCACGGTGCACGAGCACGTCTACGCGCAGGTGACGATCGCCGGCAGCGTGCCCGCCGGCTCGACGATCGACACGGGCCCGCACAACCCGGCCACGTTCACAGGCACCGTCACGCCTGCAAGCGTCGGGCAGCCGATCGTGCTGCAGCGACAGGACGCCGACGGCGGCGACGGCTGGCACACGATCCAACAGGCTCGCGTCGGACCACACGGTCAATACTCGATCGTCCACGAGTTCCGCTTCCCCGGCGACGCGAACATCCGCGTGCTGCTTCGACGCGACGGCGTGAACATCGCCAGCCCGTCGAGCGTGCTCGCATACCAGATAGAGCAGGCGGAGAACCCGGCGCTGACGATTCAGGCCTCACAGAACCCGATCGTCAGCGGACAGAGCGAGACGATCTCGGGCGCGCTCGCAGCAGGCCCGGGAGCAAGCGTCACGCTGTACATGCGCACGGCCGGGGGCACGCTCACACCGGTCGCCACGGTGACGAGCGGGAGCGGCGGCAGCTACGCCTTCCCCGCGCAGACGCTGCAGAGCAGCACTTACTTCCAAGTGCGCTCGGGCACGACGCAGTCGACGCTGCTGTTCGTAGGCGTGAAATACCAGGTCGCCGCGAGCGCCACGCAGACGACGATCGACCAGGGCCAGCCGGTGACGCTGACCGGCAACGTCACGCCCGCCGTCTCGGGGCATGTGGTCGATCTGCAGGAGCAGACGTCCTCTGGGCAATGGGTCACGATCGAGCGCTCGGTGACCGCCGGCGACTCGACGTTCGTGCTCACCCGCCCGCTGTTTGCGACCGGCGCCCTGTCTCTGCGCGCCTTCGTGCCCGGCGGCCCGAAAAACCAGGGCACCGCCTCGACGCCCGTGAGTGTCACCGTCACAGCGGTTGCACCGGCGCAGCTGCCCGAAGCAACACACGGCGTCAACCCCGAAGCGGGACTGGCCGAATGAGCGACTGCGGCTCCCACTAGGAGAGGCGGCGGCGCGGGCCGGGCGATGCCCCCCGCGCCGCCGGTATGCGTCGGTCCGGTATCACGAGATCAAGGACGAGACCAGCTATCTCCTGTACGGTCGCCTAGAGGACAAACCACTTACTGATTAATCGGCTATCGCCGTCAGTTTATTTGGGAGAGATCCTCCCACGCGTACCTGAGGGAATACGCATGGCCCCCACCCGGGAAAGGCCCGGCGAGCTCGCGCTCGACGCGACTGCCGCCTCGCGCCTCGTAGAAAGCCTGCGCCGCGGTGTTCTGCTCGAGTACCCACAGATAGAGCCCGGTAGAACATCCGCGTTGGACGAGCGCCTCTGCCGACCTCGCGAACAGCCGCGCGCCGATCCCTTGGCGCCGAAATTCGTGTTTGACATGAATGTTGTCCAAAAGCACACCCCATCTCGGATCGGCGTCGAGGATCGTGTGAGCAAACCCCACCACCTCGTCACCGTGCTCGGCGACGAACGTGTCTTCGCCGGTTCGCGAGTGTGACAATCGATCGGCCCAGACCGCCATCCGGTCGGCAACCACGGGGCCGTCCAAGAACGCATCCGAGTATGCGCCGCGATAACTGCGCCGCCAGCTGTCGGCATGCAGGTGGGCGATCCCATCGCGATCGTCCGCCGTAGCCTCTCGCAACTGCATGTCTCGAATCTTGGCAAATGGACGCTCATCACTTTCCGCCGTGACCATGCGCCGTCCAATGCGCTCTGCCACAAGTTCCCGTGTGACCGCACCACGTGCCCCGTTAGGATCCGCCGGTGCCTCCAGTGGAGATCGTGCCCGGCCTATTTCGCTGGACCGCCCCGCATCCAGACTGGAATCCGCAGGCCACGCCGGCGAGCGCACAGGACTGGGACGAGAACGTCGGCTCGGTGCTCTACGAGTTGCAGGACGCCGTCGTGCTCATCGATCCCCTGCTCCCATCCGAGGATCGCGCCGCTTTCCTGCGCTGGCTCGACGAGCGGATCGCCGCTCGTCCGGTCAGCATCCTCACGACGATCCGCTGGCACCGGCGGGACCGCGAGGAGCTCGCCGAGCGCTACAGCTCGACCTCACGGGCATGGAACGCGATCCCCGCCGGCGTCAAGCCGTCGCCGCTGCGAGGAGCGGGCGAGACGATGTTCTGGCTGCCGGCCGTCGAGTCACTCGTCCCAGGTGACCGGCTCATCGGCGCGCCGGATGGGCGGCTGCAGGTATGCCCGCAAAGCTGGTTGGCTGAAGTGCACGTCAACCGTCCTGGGCTCGTCGAGCTGCTTCGCCCGCTCGTCGATCTGCCGATAGAGCGCGTGCTCGTATCTCACGGTGAGCCGGTGCTCCGCAATGGGCGCGCCGCGCTCGTGCGGGCAATCGCTGAGGCCAAAGTCGACGAAGGATCGGTTGAGGACTTTCAGGCATGAGATCAATCGATGCGCGGTCGGACGATCAGCGCGGCCAGCAGCGGCCAGCTCTACGCGCGCAATCGCTTTTCGGGATGGGACCCCGCGACGTCGATCCGACGAACCATCGCGACCTCCGGTTCGCTCTTGCCCTTGAGCGCGAGCTCACGCCGCTCGGCGCCGGTCGCCTGTTCACCGGCGCGCTCGTGCACGCGGCAGGACATGACGATCTCCCCGCTCGCCGCGGCAGCTTGGAGGCGTGCGGCCGTGTTGACGACATCGCCGATCGCCGTGAAGTCCTTGACGTCGCCCGAGCCCACGTTGCCCACGTAGGCGGTGCCGAAGTCAAGGCCGATGCCGAGCTCCACCGACAGCTGTCCCTCGCCGTAGCCGGCCGCTGCCAGCAGAGCCTGCGCGTCGGCGACCATGTGGCGTGCGGGCTCGCCGGGAAAGATGCGTGGTAGGTAGAGAGCCATCACCTGATCGCCAACCAGCTTGTCGATGATCGCGTGCTCGCAGAGAACGTCGACGGCGGTGGCGTAGAAGCGGTTCAGAAGCGTGGCGACAGCGTCCGGCGCCTGGCGCTCGGCGAGCGAAGTGAAGCCGCGGACGTCCGCGAACAGGATGCCCACCTCCATCTCATTACCGCCCATCGGCGCCTTCTCGAAGCACTCGCTGCACAGGCGCGGGTTCTTTCGCGACGGAGCAAAGCCGAGGCGACCCATCACGCGCCCGCCGATTCCACCATAGGGCGCACGGCAGATTGCGCAGCGGGGGTCGCTGGGTAGGCGGCGCATCAGCCTGACGAACAGGCGCACGCGGTGCGTCTCGAGGGCCTGGAAGAAAGCTTGGTCGCCAGCCTCGCTCACACGCCAAGTATGACGAGCAGCCACACCTTCCCCCACCCGTTTAGCGGACAGGGCGCCCTGAGCCAAGTGACCTCGCGGCTGCCGCGTGGGATGCCCTACAGCCCGTGAACCGATCGCGACCGAGGCCGACGGCGGGTTAGGTCACGGGTGGGTGAGTTGCCGAGCGACTTTTGCCCGCGGTCACGGCTCTCCAGCTCCTCGAGTGACTCTCGGATGAGGGGCAGCAGGTCTTGCCGGTTGCTCTCCTCGACCCAGCGTTCGACCCGGCGAATCACCGAGGCCGCCGGGGCCCCGAACTAACGGTCAAACGGAGGGGGGCAGCGGCAGCTCGAGCACGCGCTCGACGAGCGCGGTGTCGCAGTACTCGATCACCTCGGCGATGCGGCCTTCGATGACGCGAAAGACGTAGCAATAGGCCTGCGGATAGGCATCTCCGCGTACCGTCGTGGCGTTCGCGCGGGCACGCACGACGACGCGATCGCCGTCGGCGAGGATCTCCTCGGCGGTGGCGCGATAGTCGCGGTACTGCGCCATCGGCGGGCGCAGCAGGTTGTCGCGGATCTCCTGCTTGGTCGCGCCCCAGTCGCGCACCCAGGACCACTCGCCGGCAAACCGCCAGCACAAGTCGTCGGCCATCGCCTCAGCGAACGCCCGCCTGTCGCCCGTCGCGAGGGCGTCGAAGATCGTCGTCAGCAGCTGCTTGTTCTCTTTTTGGTCGCTCATGACACCAACACCAGCCAAGGAATGACCATGCGAGAAACGACTATGTTTTATAGAGGATATGTTTTTCGCGCATGGATGATCTCTCCCTGACAGGGCTGCGCACCGTGCGCGAGGTCGCACGGAGGGGCTCGTTCTCGGCCGCTGCCGACGCGCTCGGCTACACCCAGTCGGCCGTCTCACGGCAGATCGCGTTGGCCGAGCGCAGCGTGGGACGCGCGCTGTTCGAGCGCCACGCTCGCGGTGCCAAGTTGACGCCGGCGGGGGCGATCGTGCTGCGCCATGCTGCGGCGGCGCTCGCCGAGCTGCAGGCGGCGCGCAATGCGCTTGCCGATCTCGCGTCCCAGCGCCAGGTGCGCGTGCGCCTCGGCTCGGTCCCGACGGCCATGGCGGCGTTGGTGCCGAGCGCGATCGCGGCGTTGACCGATCGCGAGCCGCAGCTGGCCGTGACACTGCACGAGGGGACCAGCGAGCGGCTGATGCAGCGGGTCGTCTCCGGTCGGCTCGACCTCGCGGTCGTGACCGCATCGTCGGATGCACCGCAAGGCGTTGTGCTCGACGCGCTGCTCGACGATCCGCTGCTCGTCGCCCTGCCGCGCGGGCACGCGCTGGCCGGCCAATCGACGATCGATCCCGACGCGCTACGTGAGGAACCCTGGATCGTCGGTAGCACCAGCCCGGGGACGATCCTGCTCGGGGCATGGACGACTGGACGCTGGCGGCCGCGGGTCGCTTACGAGGTGCGTGACTGGACTGCAAAGCTCGGCCTGGTGGCAGCCGGCTGCGGCATCACGATCGTGTCGGCGCTGTCAGCCACGACACTTCCCGCGAGCATCGTCGTCGCAGCGATCGATCATCCGGCGGCCATGCGCGTGGTCGCGGTCGCGCGGCGAGACGGAACTGAGCACGACCTCCACGTCGAGCCCGTGCTCGACGCGCTGCGTCAAGTAGTCCCGGGTTTGGTGGCGAGTGCGCGGCCGGCGGTCGCTGGTTCGAGGGCCGGGACCCGCAGGCGATAGGGACGCGCCGCTCGCGAGCGCCTCGCTGCATCCCGCCGCCTTCAGGCGGTCGCGTTGGCGGTAGCGAGCCTCGAGCGGACGAGCACGAGCGGTGCCTGGGGGTCGTGCGGCTGGGGGATCGCCGCGAGGCTGAACTCAGCGATCGCGCCTGGTCGAAACACGAGGCAGTGTGTCGAGCCGCCGAATTGGAAGTAACCGAGTTCCTCACCCTTCTCGACGTGATAGCCGGGCTTCACCTTCGCGGCGATCTTGCAGGAAGAAACCTCTGACATGCCCACCGGCACGAAAGCCGTGAGGCCGATGACGGGGTCGTCGGCCTCGATGAGGATGATCGCGCGCGCGGCGACATGCGCCAGGTAGGACTGAGAGTTCGTAGGCTCGACCGCGTCCTTGCCCTCCGAGTCGGCCTCTGAGTAGTAGGTGCCCTCCCGGACGAACGCGCGGACGATCTTGCCGGCGACGGGGCTGTGCCAGCGGTGGTAATTGGTCGCGCTCAAGAAGGCTTGGTAGACGGTGCCGCCGATGAACTCATCGACCGAGTCGTCGTTGGCCAGCATGTCCGCGAGCGAATACGGCTGGCTCTTGATCCAGAACCGATCTTGGCGCTTGACGTCCGTGCTGATGCCGTACGGCGTCGACTCGCAGGCGCTGACGATCACCTTGTCGTCATCCGGCGACGCGACCGGACGTTCGCCGTCCTTGAAGCGTCGCGTGAAGAAGTCGTTCCACGAGGAGAAGCCCCAGTGCTCGTCTTCCGCCTCGTGCTCGTACTGCTCGATACCGACCGTCCGCTGAGCCTCAGCGCTCTTCCAGCCAGACGGCGACTCGTTGAGCACGTAGAGCGAGTCGCCGCTACTGAGGAACTCGCACCATACGGTCAGGATCTTCTTGAGCATCGCGTTGATCCGCGGGTCGCGAAAGGCGGCGAACCCGGCCGGCGTTCCCATCGTCCAGTCGAGGATCGCCCCCAGCGGCGTGGCCACCATCGACTTCTGGGGACCGAACTCGGGCGCCATCGTCAGCACCTCGTTGATCAGGCGCAGCAACTGCTCGACGCTCTCCAGGTGGCGTTTGGAGTACGGCTTGGTGCTCGGCACCTGGGCGATCATCTGGTTCAGGTACATGCGCACCACGGGATCGCTGTCGATCAACTCCTGAAACTCGGTCAGCACCGGGTGGAGCACGACCTGCTCGCCCCTGGCCTCCACCCGCTCGCGGTGTCCGGCGAGCCAGGACTCGAGGTCGTCCTGCTCCTCCGGCAGCCAGCCGGCGCGGCGCCGTACGTCAAGCTCATGGGGTCTGGTCGTCATGCGACGAAACATACCCCGCTGCTCTCGCCACGAACCCCGATCGCCGGCGAGCAAGTTTGATCGCGTCGCAGCAACCCACCGAGCTCATGTAGTGCGGGGGCGCCAGCTCTTCAACAAAACAGCGCTCATCTGCCTGCGGTCACGGCCTTCAGCTCGCCGAGGGACTCTCGAATAATTCGGGGCAAGTCTTGCCGGCTGGCCTCCTCGACCCAGCGCTCAAACGCGACCTTGAAGACAGCGATCCCTGCCTGGGCGGTCAGACTCGCCGCTGGCTCGCTGACGCCGCGCCGGCGCAACGCCTCGGCGAGCGCCGAGGCGAGCGATGCGAGCTTGATCAGCTCCCGCTCCTGAAGCTCGGCGCTCGCGGTGATGATGGCCTGGCGCTGCTGCGCGAGGGCCCCACCCTCCTGGATGAGCGCGCCGGCGGCCTCGAGACCGGCGGCTGCTGCGTCGATCGGCGCCAGCGCCCCGGGCGCATTGGCGACGGTACTGACCAGCCGCTCCTGCAGCGCATCCGCCCCGGCAAACAGAACCTCGCGCTTATCGGCGAAGTGCCGGAAGAACGTTCGCTCCGTCAGTCCCGCGCGCTTAGCGATCTCCGCCACCGTTGTCTGCTCGAACCCGCGCTCGCCATACAGCGCGAAGGCCGCCTGCAGGAGCCGGCCGCGCGCGTTTGGCTCCCATCGACCCATGCTCCGATCCTATCCGACGGCAGCGGCTGACATCGGGTGCTACGCTGATGGCAGCGACTGTCATCGACTCTCTATATGGAGGTTTCTCATGAGCGTATTCGTCACCGGTGCGTCCGGCTGGATCGGCTCCGCCGTCGTTCCCGAGCTGCTCGGCGCGGGGCACCAGGTCGTCGGGCTCGCCCGTTCGGACGCCTCGGCCGACGCGCTCATCGCCGCGGGGGCGGAGGTGCATCGCGGCACTCTTGATGACCTCGACAGCCTGCGGAGCGCAGCTGGCGCCGCAGACGGGGTGATCCACCTCGCTTTCAAGCACGACCTGGCGTTCTCGGGAGACTTCCAGGGCGCCGCCGACGCGGATCGCCGGGCTGTCGAGACGTTCGCTGAGGAGCTGGCGGGTTCTGATCGACCGTTCGTCATCGCCTCCGGCACGCTCGGGCTCGCACCGGGGCGCGTGGCGACAGAGCAGGACGGACATGGTCCCGCCCCGGCTCTGGCCGGGGCGGGTAGCGGTCCGCAGTCTCGGCGGGCCACCGCCGAGCTGGTGCTCTCCCTCGGCTCGCGCGGCGTGCGCTCATCGATCATGCGCCTTGCGCCGACCAATCACGGTGACGGAGACAACGGCTTCCTCGCGGCCCTGGTCGGGATCGCCCGCGACAAGGGCGTCTCCGGCTACATCGGCGCCGGAACCAACCGCTGGCCCGCCGTGCACCGCCTCGATTCCGCCCGTCTCTTCCGCCTTGCGTTGGAGCGCGCACCGGCAGGATCGACGCTGCACGCGGTGGCCGACGAGGGTGTGCCAATCCGCGACATCGCCGAGGTGATCGGGCGGCATCTCGATCTCCCGGTGGTCTCCATCTCTCCCGAGGATGCAGCCGAGCATTTCGCGTGGCTGGCGGGCTTCCTCGCGGCCGACAGCCCAGCATCCAGCGCACTGACCCAGGAGCTGCTGGACTGGCAGCCGACGCAACCTGGGCTCATCGCAGACCTCGAAGAAGGGCACTATTTCGAGCGCCGCGGCTAGTCGCAGACGTGGGCGGCCGTCCGTCCTTCGCCAGGTTGGTTCGGACCATCGACCCCGCGGGACCGAGATCCGCGGCCGTTGGCGAGGCAGACTGAGTTAGTCAACGTTCCCTGAGGCGGCGCGCTTCGCCAGAGGATCCCGTCCGGCGGGCCCGCGTAGGAGGTGTGCAAGCCCGACGGCGATCAGGGCACCGGCGGGCGGGCCGAGAAGGTAAACCCAGAGATGCGAGAAATCTCCGAGGACCACGTCCGGGGCAAGAGAGCGGGCCGGGTTCATCGAGGCGCCTGAGACTGGGCTCGACCATAGTCCGGCGAGGACGATGTAGCCGGCGACGCCGAAGGCCGAGATGGGGCCCAAGTTCTGGGCCCGCGAAGCGGTACCGAGAATTGTGGACACGAGGCCGGCCGTGAGCACGAGCTCCATCAGGGTCGCCTGCACGTCGCTGATGCCATGTCCGGGCACGGTCGCTCCGAGCGAAGCGACACGTCCAAACATGGCAAGCAGGAACAAGACGGCGAGGGTGCCGCCGAGCAGTTGAGCGACGATGTAGCCCGGAACGCGCCGCCAGGGAAAGTCGGCCCGCAGCGCAAACGCGACGCTGACGACGGGGTTCAGGTGCGCGCCGGAGACGGCTCCCATGAACAGAATGACCGCGAGCACGGTGAGACCGGGTGCGCTGACGGCCGCCGCCCGGCCAATAGCGACGTGGGTGGCGGCGGCGACCACAGCCGCCCCCGCTCCGGCGAGCACCAGCAGGAACGTGCCGAGCGTCTCCGCAAACAGGCGCCGCCCTTCGAGGCTGGGGTCCGTGAATCGATTCACCCACCATGCGTCTCGCGCTGTGCGCCAATCGGTCGCGCCGAGACGATCGCCTTTCGAGGCGCCACCTGGATCCGGCGGGGTACTCAGCTGGACCAGAGCAACCTACCGGGCACCTGTGCGCAGAGCAGCAACGGTCTCCGCGAGCGACGAGGGCGCGATCACCATGCTGAGAAAGCTGTGCGCAGCCAGGTAGTCCTTCTCTTCGGGCTCGTCGAGCCAGCGAATCCTTGGGGCGCGGGGCACCGCCCGAGTCTACGCTTTGGGAGAGATGCACTGACCCGCTCCGGGACCTCGACCGCGTTCGCAACTTCCGCTGCTAGGCCGGGTTCCCGGAGAATGGTGCCGCTCGCCAAGCGGCCAACGGCGCGGCCGTTTGCCATCACATGCGCTTTGCTGTCGTTGCTCGCGAGCGGCGCGCTCGCCGCCCCTTCAAGCGACGCTTCGAGCACGAGCAGCGGGACGGCCGCGGCTGTCGCGACGGGGCCCTCGCTGCGTATCGACTCGCCGCTCCAGTTATCCGTCCGACTCGTGTCGCCGCAACTACCCCTGTTGCCGTCGGGCCAGCCTCGGCAGGGCCCCAAGGACTTCGGCGCCAGCGTCGCGATCTCCGGTGATGGGAGCACCGCCGTAATCGGTGCGCCCGCGAATGGGGCGTGGGCATACACCCGCTCAGGCGGCGTCTGGACGCAGGGCCAGCAACTGACGACGATTGGCGGAGATGTCGCGCTGTCCTCCGATGGAAACACGGCGATCGTTGGTAATCCATGCGAACACGGGCAGGAGTCCGCCCTCGTCCTCACCCGCTCGGGCGGTATGTGGACGCAGCAGGGGGCGGCCTTGTCTCCAGACGATGCTCAACGCGGTGGAGAATGCAGCCGATTCGGATCGGTGGTGGCGTTGTCTGCCAACGGCGGCACGGCCCTGATTGGCGACCCCTCAGACGCAGAACACCAGGGCGCCGCATGGGTCTTTACGCGCTCAGGTACCGGCTGGACACAGCAGGGTCCAAGGCTGCGCCCGTCCGATGAGATCGGCGCTGGCTCGTTCGGAGGTACGGTCGCCCTCTCTGCCGACGGCAGCATCGCCCTGATCGGCGGCCCGCAAGACGGCTCTGAATCCGCTCACCCGCAACGCTCCCTTCAGCAGGTTGAACCGGGCGCTGCGTGGGTGTTCACCCGCTCCGGGACGACCTGGTTTCAGCGTCAGAAGCTCAAGCCAACCGATGAGGTCCTCGGCGAAAGAGGGCGGGGGGCTTTCGGCTCGGCGGTAGCCCTGTCGGCGGACGGCGCAACGGCAATTGTGGGCGCAGAAAACGACAACGACCAGGGGGCCGCTTGGGCGTTTACGCGCTCCGGCACAACCTGGCTTCAACAGGGACCAAAGCTCATCGGAAGCCACGAAGGCAGCGGCTTTGGCGGAGCTGTGGGGCTGTCAGGCGACGGCAGCTCAGTGCTCATCGCGGCAGTTCCCAGCGCTTTCAGCTATGGCAGCTCCTACCAAGGGGAAGGATGGCAGCGAGGCGGACACGGCACAGTGTGGCCTTTTGCGCGGGTCGGCTCGACCTGGATCAGGGAGCCCTCTACCGAAGGCCCTAACCCGAAGTGGGCAACTGAAGAATTCGCATACGGTCTCACGCTGTCAGCGTCGGGAAATACAGCGCTGATCGGCGCACCGGACGGATTTGATGACCCGGGGGCGGCTTGGGCGGCGACGTTGGCGCCCCTGCCGGCGAACAGCTTCAGCACGGGGCGCATCACGATCAGGCCGAACGCGATACTCGACCAGCAGCTGTCAAGCTCGGCCGCGGGCACGTTCTTCGCGAGAGCGACCGTCAACTCTCGCGCGCTTGGCCCACCGAGTGCCCGTGAACGCCGCGAGCTCAGGCGCTGCCATCCGCGGCGCAAGCGACCCACGCGCGCCTGCCCACGCGGCGAGCCCGTGATCTATGGCTCCGCCCGCATTCAGGTCGCTGGGGCGGGCACCAGTTCGATCAGCGTCCTGCCTGGGCCTCGCGTGCGGCGTGCACTTGAGAGCTATCACGAACTGAAGGTCACGCTCGCGATGAGCTTTCAGCCGAACGCCGGTCCGGCCCCTCCCGCGCAGTCGCGGACCATTGTCGTGGAACTCGGCAGGCGCGAAAGCTACTGACGCCGCGGACGCGCAAGCGTCGCATAGTGCGAGCCGCTCACCGAGCGATCTGTCACATGCGTCCCTCATATACGTACGACGTCCCCACGTTGCAGGTCTTGTCACAGGACAGACTTCGAGCGGCGATCCAGAAGACCGCGTAGTCGGTGTGAGCTGAGTAGCCAAAGACGCCAGTGACGGGTTGCGGCTGACCGGTTTGGAGCGGCAGTCGCGGTAGCGCCCAGTTGCGGCGCCGGCGAGTGTTCAGACTGTAGGTCGTGAGGGTGTCGCGCCCCAGCTGGCCTTCTCCCTTTGGACCTTCTCCTTCTTCTTCATAGTCATAGCCTGGGTGCCCCGTGTCCCAGCTGAGGATTCCGCCGCGCAGCTCGATATTCCCCGGTTCGGCGTGGATGTGCAGAGTTGTGGGGCGTCGATGGCAGCGATCGACGCGGAGCTCTCGCACCGGCGCTTCGCCAATTTGGACGGTTGTCGCCAGGGCGCCTTCGCTGTAGCTGAACTGAACCGGCAGTTCATCTCTGTTCAGCCGCAGCAGCTTGTGTCGAAACGCCGCGCAAGCGGGAGGGGCGCTGGGGCGGTCGAGGTCGGGCACGTGCGCTTCGGGGACCTTGTGCACGGCGCCCGTGGCAATGTCGTAGAGGGCGATGCACCCTTCGTGGCGCTTGGTCCTAAGGCAACGCGCGTGCAGTTCAGCCGGACCGCTCACGTAGCGTCGCCCGACTGCGTCCCATTCGGGCCCGTATTCGCCATTCGGGAGCACCGTGAGCGCAGCCGTGCGCACGTCTAGCAGAGCTGCTCCATGCCCACAGCCGACGAGAAAACGACCGGCGGCCGCGGTCACGTACGGTCCGGATTCAGCGAGCGCGCACCCGTCTAGGATTTCGCCCCGGTGACCGGTTCGCGTGTCGAAGACGATGATCGGAGACGTTCGCTGATACTGCCACGCTGCGTAGCGCGTGCCGTCCGTCACGAAAGACGCTGCGTTTCCGTCGAGCCTGCGGAAATCCGACGCGAACGCCGACTGTGACGAAAGGGCGCCAGACATCGTCGCGAGGACCACGAGCGACAGGCAAGGTATTGCTCGACGAGCAATCATCGCGGGGGCAACGTTGTGTGCACGCCTGCTGTAACCGGTCAATCTCGCGCCCGATGCGGAGGCTCCCCGGTAATTTTCGCTTGTCGCGAGGCGAGGCCGTCATCCACAGTCGACGGGACCACGCGTTGGATTGTATGGCCATCACGCGGGTCTCGTTGCGGTAGAGGCCGGCTGCCGTCATGGGGCGACCGGCAGAGCGATGTGCCGACCGGAGCCACCTAAAGGTCAAGTTTGAGGCGGAGGCGCCGATCACAAGTCGTGAGGCTGATTTCCTCCCGCCGCGTCGGACTGATACTTGGGGTCCCGGTGATCGTGATTGCAGGCGCCGTTTTCGCGACTGCAAGTCTCCAGCGCAACGCCGCCTTGAAGGGGGCACGCGAGCAGGTGGCCTCCCAAGGCTTGCTCACAGCGATGCTCGATCAGGAGACGGGTGCAAGAGGGTTCTTCGAGACTCACCGGCAGGCGTTCCTGCAACCTTGGACGAAAGGCACAATCGCCTTCGGCTCCAGCTTGACCGAACTTCGCTCCCTCGTCGCCGAAAGCCCCGATTTGCAGCGAAGGCTCGCCGAACAGGCGCAACGCGCGAACGCCTGGCACCGAGTAGCCCAGTCCGCGATCGTCTCGCTCGAGAAGACGGGTCGCTCGCCGTCTGTTACCTCAGCTGCCAAGGCCAAGGCTGTGATGGACCGGTTCCGCGCCGTCCACGCGGCCTTTGACACGGCACTCAGCCAACGGCGCAGCCACAGCCTGTCGACCGCGACGGCGATCGCCGTCGCGGTCGCCGTCGCGCTCGCGGCACTGCTGGCGGCCACGGGGGTCCTCCTGACCCGTCGCATGGCCCGCAACGAGGAGGAGCGTCAACGCGATCAATCCGAGCTCCGCGAGCTGCTGCAAGCATCCGAGTCCGAGCAGGAGTCTCGCGACCTGCTGATTCGCCATGTAGAGAAACTCGTCCCGAGGGCGGGTGCCGCGGTGCTGAATCGCAACAACAGCGACGACCGACTCGAGATGACCGTGAGCGCCCGAAACTCGCCCCTGCGCGATGCGAACGCCGAGCAGATGCGTCCGCGCTCGTGCATGGCTGTCCGTCTCAGCCACTCCTACGACCATCATCCAGGTGATCCGGGTCTGCAGGAGTGCGAGATCTGCGGCGCCGTACAGGGGACGGCTATATGCGAGCCGCTGCTGGTCGGTGGGCAGGTGATCGGCTCGGTTCTCGTCGCATCGAAAAAGCCGATCGACGCTGAGCGCCGCGCCCGCTTGCGTGAGTCCGTAGCCCAGGCAGCACCGATCCTCGCCAACCAGCGCAACCTAGCGATCGCCGAGAGGCGGGCCGCGAGCGACGCCCTCACCGGGCTGCCCAACCGCCGCGCGGCCGACGAAACCTTCAAGCGCATGGCCGCGCAAGCAAGTCGCAACGCCAGTCCGCTGACGGCCATCCTCCTGGACCTCGACCACTTCAAGGAAGTCAACGATCAACACGGCCACGAGGGCGGTGATCGGGCGCTGGCCCTCGTGGGGAACATCATCCAATCCACGATCCGCACGAGCGACTTCGCTGCGCGTTTTGGAGGCGAGGAGTTCTTGGTGCTGCTCCCTGCCACCGACGGCGACGCGGCGGCGATCGTGGCCGAGAAGCTGCGCATGGAGATCGCGCACGCCGAGCTCGTGGGCATCGCTCCACTCTCGGCTAGCCTCGGCCTAGCCGTGCTGCCCACCGACGCTGGCGAGCCTGATGAGCTCTTGCGTAAGGCGGACCGGGCGCTCTATGTCGCCAAGGAGAACGGGCGCAATCGCGTTCACGTGTTCTCCCACTCGGGCGTCGAGGCCGCGGTCCCGCTCTAGCAGGAGGGCGGATGGGGCCCCTCGGTAACCAAGGCTGGCCAGTCGCGGCTACGCGACATCTGCGATCACGCCGGTCCGAAGAGACTTGATATCGCGACGGCAACGCCATTTCAGCTCGTGCTCGAGGCACGCCCGCAGCATGAGCAGAGTGACAGACTGGACGTTGCACACGCTGGAATTCAGATTCGCGGCCCAAGCGCCAGTATCCAAGGCGAGGTCCTGGCGGGGGCGGCAACCGATTGACGTTGTCCGCATCCCACGTGACGCGCTGATCGACCGACACGCCGAGCGCCTCTAGAGAGTCATCCGCGAGCAGATCCACGACGCAGGCGCGGCTCGCTCCCACGTAGGTCGTCATCAAATCGATGTCCGTCCCCACGCACCAGGCCTCGTCATCCGGCCACCACACGTTGACCGAGTCCTCGAAGAACGGTCCCAGATAGGGCGACGCTGCCGCCGCGTCCACCTCGCCGTGCAGGAGCCACATCTCCCGGCTCGGAAGCTCGAATGTCGGTGCTCCGCTCAGATGATCTGCCAGGTCGGCGCCTCTGCCCACCCAGACGCCGAACCAACACTGTCGCGGCGTTGTCGTGTGTCGGGCGAGCACGGCGGCCAACTGTTGAGCAACGTGACTTGGCAGATCTCCCGTGGAAGGGGGCACCTCCCAGACGCCGGGTTGTGCGCCGCCAAGCTGGTACTTCCATGACCCGGTGATCGAACCCCACTCGGCGGCGGGATGCATCACGCGGCCGTTGGCCGCAGCCACCTCCGCCCAGCGAACCTCCCCCGTCCCGTCGTCGTGATGGCGGCCCGCCGGATGAAAGACGCGTGCGTAGGCCGGTAGAGACGACGGCACCACAGAGCCGACGGTGTGATCGAAGTCCCGAACGCCGGCGAGTAGCCACTCCGCTGCGCGTGTGTCGCTCGCGGGGGCAAAGGCGTGTGGACGTTCGGGCATGGTCCTCAACGCAAGCAAAGCGCGACGCGCACGTCAACCGGCGCCGGGCTGCCGCCACTTCGGCGAGGTCGCGCGTTTTAAGTCGTGGCTCGAAATCGACATACATCAGAGGTGTCGTGAGGAGGACTTTGCACCCCCGCCCGTGGGTCTCCTGTGGCAGCGCTTGCCGCCGTAGGAATTCGTCAACAATTCAGCTGCTCATACCAGTCGGTCGGGCGGCCCTCGGGGGTCAGATCGAACAGATTCCACAGCGGCTCGATGGTGCCGACGTGACGCGGATCCTGATCTCCGTCCGTGGGGGGATAGAGGAGCTCCGAGGCCCAGAAATGGCGAATTGTGCGTTTGTCGCGACGGAACACGTTGAGCATCGGCCGCTGGAATCCCTCGGCTGTTTCTCCGTAGTAATCGCGGTTGTACGTGTTGGCCGCCGAGGACAGAAGCCGAAGTCGACGCCAGCCCCGCTCCTCGGCGAAGGTGAGCAGGCGCGGGAGTGCGGTCTTCGCGACGACTACAAAGTTGATGTGCTGTCGGGCGTGCTCCGCCGCACCGTCGAGCTGGTCAAGCAGCGCCGTGCACGAAGGACAAGGGCTCTCGGCCAGATCGAGGAGTGCCGTCTGGCCGCTGGCCGGCCCTGGAGAGCTGTCGCCTGGATCGCGCGGGAACATAAAGCTGTAGATCACGAGACTGTCCTTCCCCGGCGCGAACAGCTCGGAGAGCCTCACATCTGTCGGCGTGCCATCGTCTCGTGAGCTCTGGAATACGTAGTCCTCCGGAATGACTCCGCCCGGTGGGAGGGCTCGCCTCGAGGCTGCCACCTCCTCCATCGCGCGACGGAGCTCGATCTCTTGCTCGAGCAGACGCGCACGCGCTGCCCGGTACTCCGCTGACTCGCCTGGGAACCCGACGTTCATGACGCTCCCTTCGTGGGTTAAGGACAACCATTAGACCGAACGCGGCCCCCAAACTCATCGCCGGACGCAAACCCGCGATTCGCGTTACGCGTACGGAGTCATCTTGCAGCGTCCGCAGGGATCTTCACCGGAGCGACGGGAATGAGAACTCGCTCGTAGACCCCATTGAAATCCGCACTCGCGCTGCGGTTACTTGATGCGATGCGCCCGCGCGCGCACGAGATCCCCGACCTGTTTCGGCGTAGCCCCTGCGCTGAAGCTGAGTATCCAATCCGCCAGTTCGCGGTCCGTCGCCTCGACGCGCGAGCCGTTGACCTCAAGAAAGGTCAGCATCGCTACGAGGGCGGTGCGCTTGTTGCCGTCGATGAACTGCTGACCCTCGGCGATCGCGTGAGCAAGAGCAGCGGCCTGGTGTGCGAGGTCGGCGTCCTCATAGTGCGCGTAGGCGGCAGGACGCGCGAGCGCACTCTCGAGGCCGCCGCGACTGCGCAACTGATCCGCCGCCTGCGTCGAACTCGTGCCGATGATCAGTCCGTGCAAGCTCAAGACGTCCTCGAGCGAGAGGTAGACCGGTTCCGCATCGCCCGGCCGATCCTCGGCCACGCGTCAATCCTGAAGGGCGTCGGGATCGTGGTCGGCGAGGATCTGCAGCGCCTCGCCGTGCTCGGCCACAACGCGCTCGCCTATCTCGCGAATGCGCTCGCTGACCTTCTCGGTGGAGACGATCCGCAACTCGCCACCCGGAAGCTCCTCGACCAGCACCGAGGAGCCAGGGACATAGCCCTGCGCCTCAAACTCCCGGGGGATCGAGATCACATTGCTGTTGCCGACGCGACGTACCTTTACGACCTTCATGAGCGTAGTATATACACGGATAGCCCGAGTACATGGGTCGCCGGCCGCGCGCGTCGCCCCTCCAGCTCGTCCTCCGATCGATACGCCGATCGCTCCTCTCGTTATGAAACGAGACCCCTTGAAGCTGCGAAACACCAGCAAACGGGCCAGATCGACGGCTTGAACGACACCCCGACAATAGAGCGGGGTTGTTCCTCCCCTACTTCCAGGCGGCGAGTCGCTGCCGGAAGCAAGGGAAGGGGCGGGGTGCCAAAAGCGGGAGCGACGGGACTCGAACCCGCGACCTCTGCCGTGACAGGGCAGCGCTCTAACCAACTGAGCTACGCCCCCGCGATGACGCTGCAGGTAAGCGGCGCCTGAAGCGCTCGCTCAGTATGCCAAGGCTCGGCGTTCGTCGAGGAGCAGAGCGCGAACGCGCGGCTGCCGGGTCGAAACTGGCCGTCTGGCCAGTCGTTGCACTAGGCTGCGGAGCGTGGCACTCGTTGGCCCTGCACCGATGCTCGACAGCAACCCGTTCTCGGTGATGCTGCAGGATCTGCGCGACGAGCGCTCGGCCGGGCTGCCGTTCCCGCCCGGCGATACGCGCTTCTCGATTCCGCGCACTCGGCGCTTCGCCAACGAACCGCTGGAGATGCTGCTCGAGAGCTACGCGCGCTACGGATCGATCTTCACGCTGCGGCTGTTTCACAGCAACGTCGTGTTCATGCTCGGCCCGCAGGCCAACCACTACATGCTCGTCTCGCACGCGTCCAACTTCGCTTGGCGCGAGGGCCAGTTCCGCGACTTGATCGGGCTGATGGGCGACGGGCTGCTGACGATCGACGGCGACTTCCACCGACGCTCGCGCATGATCATGCTGCCGGCGTTCCATCGCGAGAACATCGCCGCCTCCTACGACACGATCGTGCAGGAGACCACGCGCGCGCTCGACGCGCTCGCGCCTGGCGCCGGCTTCGACCTGTACGCGTGGACGCGCAAGCTCGCCATGCGCGTCGCCCTGCGCGCGCTGTTCGGTCTGGACCCAGACGGGGCGCGGGCACGCGCGATCGACGCGGCGGGCCTGTTCGAGGAGGCGCTCGCGTTCTACGCCTCGGACTACCTGCTGCGCGTGTTCCGCGGGCGCGGCTCGCCCTGGGCGCGCATGCAGCAGGCCGCGCGTCAGCTCGACGCGCTGATCTACTCCGAGATCGCCGAGCGCCGCGCCTCAGGCGAGCGCGGGCAGGACATCCTCAGCCTGCTGCTCGACGCGCAGGACGAGGACGGCAACACGCTCGGCGAGCTGCAGATCCGCGACGAGGTGATGACGCTGCTGTTCGCCGGGCATGACACGACCACGTCGACCGTCTCGTTCATGTTCTACGAGCTCGCGCGCAACCCACACGTCGCCGCGCGGCTGATCGCCGAGCAGGACGCGCAGCTGCACGGCGCCGCGCCGAGCGCCGCGCAGCTCACCTCCGGCGAGCTGTCGGAGCTCGAGATGGTGCTCGACGAGACGCTGCGCAAGTACCCGCCCGCGTGGGTCGGGCCGCGCCGCGCGATCGACACGTTCGAGCTCGCCGGCCACACGATCCCGGGCCGCGCGTTCGTCAACTACAGCTCGTGGGCCAGCCACCACCTGCCCGACGTGTTCGCCGACCCCGACAAGTTCCGTCCCGAGCGCTTCGCGCCCGAGGCCAAGGCGGCGCTGCCCAAGGGCGCCTACGTCCCCTTCGGCGGCGGCTCGCGCACGTGCATCGGCATGCGCTTCGGCCAGCTCGAGGTGCGCACGATCGCCACGCTCATCCTGCAGCGCTTCACGCTCTCGCTGCCCGACGACTTCCAGCTCGCGATCCGCCAGATGCCGACGATCAGCCCCAAAGACGGGCTGCCCATGCGCGTGCACGCGCGCGCGAGCGCGTCAGCCGCGGGCATCCCGCAGCCGCCTGACGTCGAGCCCCGCGCCGCCTAACGCAGGCGCGCGTCGACGCTCAGCGCGTAGCTCGCAGCGCCGGTCGCGCCGCTGACGCTCGCGCCGACGCCTTCGACGTACACGCGCGGATCGGAGAACAGCGTGAGCTTGAGCGCTTCGAGCAGGAAACCGCGCGGGCGCACGACGAGCTTGCCTTCGCTCGCCTCGGCGACCGCGTCGACCGTCGCGCCGACGCCGAACAGCCCGCCGCTCGCGCGCACCTCGATCTGGCCGTTTGAGCTGCCGAGCAGCTGCAGCGAGAAGCCCGCCGGCAGCGCCGCCTTGATGTCCGCTTCGCGCACACTCGCCTGCGCGTGCAGCTTGGCCCCGCGCTTGTGCAGGATCACGTCGTGCAGCGCCAGCGGACCCTCGCGCGCGGAGGAGGCCGTGAGGTCCAGCTTTGCCAGGCCGCTCGCTTCCTTGAGCAGCTTGCCCGTCTGCGCCGGGCTCACGCGCAGGCTGCGCGCGTGCACGGTCACCGAGTCGGCGTCGCCCCACAGCAGCTCGATCGCCGGGAAGGCGCTCACGTGCACGCTCTGCACCTCGCCGTACTTGCCGATGCGCGAGGAGATCCTGCTCGCGGCCAGTTTCGGCAGCAGCAGCTGCGCGAGCCCGAGCGCCACGACGAGCCCGCCGGCCAGCCACAGCGCCAGGCGCAGCAGGCCGGGTCGACCCCCGCCGCGCAATGCGCGCTGCGCCCTCAAACCACCTCCGTCGCCGCGCCGCATCCCTGACAGCTTGCCAGGAGACGCGGCGCGCGACGGCGCTTGGCGCTAGGCCAGTCCGTTGGCTTTGAGGAACTGCGTGGCGACGCTCGCCGCCGACTGCTTGTCGATGCTCACCGCCTTGTTCATCTGCTGGATAGCCGGAATCGTCAGCAGCTTGCTCACCTTGTCGACCGTTTCTTCAAACGCCGGCCCCTCGGCGGCGAGCACGCCCTTCTTGACGATCGGCGCGACGTTCTGGAAGCCGAACACGTGCTTCGGGTCTTCGAGCAGCTTGAACTTGCCGCCGAGCAGCTGGCCGTCCGTGGTGAACACGTCCTGCGTGTCGACCTGACCGCTTTCCAGCGCCTTGTACGCGAGTTCGATCGCGATCGGCTTGAACGTCGGGTTGACGCCGTATTCCTTCTTCAAGCCGAGCAGGCCCTCGAAGCGCGTGGCGAATTCAGGCGCCGCTCCGAGCGTCACCTTTTTGCCCAGCGGCTTGAGGTCTTCGATGCTTTTCACTTTGTTCTTTTCCGCGTAGCTCGGCAGCACTCCCAGCGCGTCGGAGTCGAAGAACGGCGTGTACGCGAGCATCGTGTAGCCCTTCGTTTCGGCGAACGCCTTGGCCTGCTTGTACGCTTCCGCGGCGCTCGTCGGCAGCTTCGTCTGCTGCGCAACCGCCGAGAGGAACACGCCTGTGTACTCGGGGTACATGTCGATCTTGCCCGACGTCAGCGCCTTGTAGATGATCTCCGAGGAGCCGATTTCCGATTTCAGGTTGACTTTGTAACCCTTCGCCTGCAGCGCCTGCGCATAGAGCTGGCCGAGGATGTTCTCCTCCGGGAAGTTCTTGTCGCCGATCGTCACCGCCGGCTTGCCCGCGCCCGGCTGAGCGCCGGCCGAGCTGGACGTCGACGACGAGCTCGAGGACGAGCTCGACGAGCTGCTGCTGCTCCCGCACGCCGCCAAGCCAATGCTCAGCGCGGCGATCGCCAACAGCCCCGTCGCCCTTCCCCCTGCATGTCGCAACCTGCTCCAACGCGTACCTGGCATATACGCCGCCTCCTCTTTGTTGACTTACTTGATCGAGAGAAAAACATCAAATATATAAATTAATATATGTGTGTTGCGCTCAGGTTCTCACCGTCGCCGGGATGCGCAAGCGAGAGCCCGTCTTCCTGCCCACGCGCAGACCGCGCGGTGTGAGCGCCCGCTGTGCGAGCGCGAGCACGCCCTCTACCGTCAGCGCAAGCCCGGCGACGCAGATCGCCGCGCCGAGCACGCCCGAGAAGTGGTAGCTCGTCTCGTTGGCGATCGGGTCGCCCAGGCTCCCGCTGAAGCCCGCCAGCGCCGCGATCGTCGTCGTCGAGATCACGAACACCGCCGCCGTGCGGATGCCCGCGAAGATCAGCGGCAACGCCAGCGGCAGCTCCACGCGCGTGAGCACCTCGCGCTCTGACATGCCCATCCCGCGCGCCGCGTCCACGAGGTCGCGGTCGACGCCGTCGACTCCCAGATACGCGTTCGTGACGATCGGCGGCACCGCCAGGATCACCAGCGCGAGCTCCACGACCGTCAGCCCCAGGCCGAGGAACGCGTCGCCGATCGCCAGCACCGCCAGGCTCGGCAGCGCGCGCCCGAGGTTGCCGATGTTGATCGCCAAGAACGAGCCGCGGTGGATGTGCCCGAGCAGCACGCCCAGCGGCACCGCGATCGCGATCGAGATCGCCACGCCGATCGCCCCGACCTTCAGCGTTTCCAGCGCCAGCTGCGTCAGCGTCGGCAGCCCTTCGTGACCGGACACCGCGCCGTTTCGCCCGATGAACTTGAACGCTTCGACGAATTCGTGCATCGCCTAAGTGCTCCTCGCGCGCGTCCACGGCGTCAGCGCCCGCTGCGCCAGCACGAGCAGCCCGTCCGCGGCGAGCGCCAGCAGCACCGCCAGCCCGCCAGCCGCGATCAGCTCCGTCTTGAACGGCCCCTCGCCCAGCGCCGAGTGGATCGGCACGCCCAGCCCCTTCGGGTAGATCGTGTACACGATCGTCGCCAGCGCGATGATCGTCACCACCGCGATGCGCAGCCCCGCGACGATCGCCGGCAGCGCCAGCGGCAGCTCCACGCGCAGCAGCGCCTGGCGGCGCGTCATGCCCATCCCCTCCGCCGCGTCGAGCACCTCCGACGGCACCGCGCGCAGGCCCGTGAGGATGTTGCGAAAGAGGATCAGCAGCGTGTAGGAGACCAGCGCGATCTCCGCCGCGTAGATGTTCAGCCCGACCGGCGCCACGAGCAGCTCGAACAGCGCCAGCGACGGGATCGTGTACAGGAACGTCGTCACCAGCAGCGTCGGGCGCTCGAGCACCCGGTAGCGGTGCGCCGCCAGCGCCAGCGCCATCGCGATCGCAAAGCCGATCGCCACCGCGATCGCCGTCAGCATCACGTGCTGGCGCAGCGCCGGCCACAGCACACTGCCCCAGTTGTGGCTGATCCATTCGCTGCAGAACACATGGTTCTCCACCACGCACCTGCTGCTCTGCGCGCTGTAGTTCGGAATCACCGGGCCCGCCGCCGCGAGCAGCGCAGGTGCGAGCGTCATCCGCCGTTCGCCTCGCGCTGCGCGCTTGTCGACGCCGTCGCGCCGTCCTGGGCGGCCGCGCCGTCCTGGGCGGCCGCGCCGTCCTGAGCCGTCGCGCCGTCCTGAGCCGTCGCGCCGTCCTCGGCCGCCGCGCCGTGCCCCGGCGCCGGATGCACGACCAGGCTCGACGGCGAACCGTCGCCGTTGCCGTTCGCCGCCGCCTCCTCGGACAGCAGCTGCTCGATCAGCCCGAGCGTCAGCAGGCCCTGCACGCGGTCGTCGCCGTCGACCACCGTCAGCGCCTCGCCGCCCGCCGTCAGGATCATCGACAGCGCGTCGCGCACAGACGTCTGCAGCGGCGCGCGCGTCGGCCCCGGCCTCGTCCCGTTCGGCTCGATCAGCTTCAGCTCGCCGAGCGTCGTCAGCGACAGGCGCTTGATGCTGCGGTCGGCGCCCACGAACTCCGCCACGAAGTCGTCAGCCGGGTGGATCAGGATCTCGCGCGGCGTGTCGTACTGCGCCAAGCGCCCGCCTTCGCGCAGGATCGCGATGCGGTCGCCCATCTTGATCGCCTCGTCGATGTCGTGCGTGACGAACACCACCGTCTTCTTCACCTTCGCCTGCAGGCCCAGGAACTCGTCCTGCAGGCGCGCGCGGTTGATCGGGTCGATCGCCCCGAACGGCTCGTCCATCAGCATCAGCGGCGGGTCCGCCGCCAGCGCGCGCGCCACGCCCACGCGCTGGCGCTGGCCGCCCGACAGCTGCGCCGGGTAGCGCCCGGACATCTCCTGCGGGTCCAGGCCGATCAGCTCCAGCAGCTCCTGCACGCGCGCCGCGATGCGATCCTTCGGCCAGCCCAGCAGGCCCGGCACCGTCGCGATGTTCTCGCCCACCGTCTGGTGCGGGAACAGCCCGATCTGCTGGATCACGTAGCCGATCTCGCGGCGCAGCTCGCGCGCGTCGCGCGCCAGCACGCTGCGCCCGCCCAGCAGGATGTCGCCGCCCGAGATCGAGATCATCCGGTTGATCAGGCGCATCGCCGTCGTCTTGCCCGACCCCGACGGCCCCACCAGCACGCACACCTCGCCCGCCGGCACCGTCAGCGACAGGTTCACGATCGCCGGCTCGCGCTGGCCGTCATAGACCTTGCTCACATCACGCAGCTCGAGCTCCGCCGCCTTGGACTCGTGCTCCCCCGCCGCAAGCGCCTGCGACGCCGCGTCGCCTGATTGCGCGAACGCGGATGACCCCTCGTTATGGGCGGTGTCTTCGGTGTTCAAGGAGCGGTCCCGGGCCTGGGTTGCGCCCATCCTAACCCACTTGTACAAGCCGTCCGTGCTTCTTGCACCCGATGGGTGCGCCGGTCCTCGGCCGTTCGCTGCAGGCTCGCTAGCCTAGAGGCCCCAATGCCTGGGGCGCGTAGCTCAGTTGGCCAGAGCACCTCGTTTACACCGAGGGGGTCGCCCGTTCGAGTCGGGCCGCGCCCATCGCCGGTGACCGGCGAGCTCTTTCAGTGACAGACGACAGCTCCCCCATCCGCATCGCCGTGATCGGCTCCGGCCCCGCCGGCTTCTACGCCGCCGGACACCTCCTCAAGGACGCAGACGCCGGCTTCGAGGTCGACATGATCGAGCGCCTGCCCACACCCTGGGGGCTCGTGCGCTCCGGCGTCGCGCCCGACCACCCGAAGATCAAGTCCGTCACGCGCGTGTATGAGAGGACTGCCGCGCACCCGCGCTTTCGCTACTTCGGCAACGTCAGCTTCGGCGAGCACGTCTCGCGCGAGGACCTGCTCGCCCACTACCACGCGATCGTCTACGCAACCGGCTCGCCGCTGGACCGTCCGCTCGGCATCCCCGGCGAAGAGCTGCCCGGCTCGCACGCCGCCACCGAGTTCGTCGGCTGGTACAACGGCCACCCCGACCACACCGGCCTGGAGATCGACCTCGTCTCCGCCGAGCGCGCCGTCGTCATCGGCAACGGCAACGTCGCGATCGACGTCGCGCGCATGCTCGTGCTCAGCGCCGACGAGCTCGCGCCCACCGACACCGCCGACCACGCGCTGCAGGTGCTCGCGCGCAGCCGCGTGCGAGAGGTCGTCGTCGTCGGCCGCCGCGGCCCTGCGCAGGCCGCCTTCACCAACCCCGAGCTGCTCGAGCTCGGCGAGCTCACCGACGCCGACGTCGTCGTCGATCCCGACGAGCTCGAGCTCGCGCTCGCCGTGCACGACGAGGCCGCCGAGCAGGACGTCACCGCGCGGCGCAACGTCGAGATCCTGCGCGAGTACTCCCAGCGCACGCCCACCGAGGGGCGCAAGCGCGTCGTGCTGCGCTTCCTGCTCTCGCCCGTCGAGCTCATCGCCGGCGAAGACGGTGCCGTGGCCGCCGTCGAGCTCGCGCGCAACGAGCTCGTCCCCGGCGACGGCGGCGCCCTGCGCGCCCGTTCCACAGGCGAGTCCGAGACGATTGCCGCCGGCCTCGTCTTCCGCGCCATCGGCTATCGCGGCGTGCCGCTGCCCGGCGTCTCCTTCGACGATCGCGCCGCCGTCATCCTCAACGACAGCGGCCGCGTGCTCGACCCCGACAGCCGCGCGCCGCTGCCCGGCGAGTACGTCGTCGGTTGGATCAAGCGCGGGCCCTCCGGCGTCATCGGCACCAACAAGAAGGACGCCCAGCAGACCGTCGACGCGATGCTCGCCGACCTCGCGCCGTCAGCCAACGGCGCCGGCGCCGGCGCCGGCGCCGCGCATACGCCCAGCCACTCCGACGGCGACGCGATCGAGGCGCTGCTGCGCGAGCGCCAGCCCGCGATCGTCACCTACTCCGGCTGGGAGGCCATCGACCGCCACGAGCGCCAGCTCGGCGAGCGCGCCGGGCGGCCGCGCGTGAAGCTCACCGACATCGACGAGATGCTGCGCATCGCCGCCGCCGAAACGCCTGGCTGAGCCTGGCGGCGGTCAGGCGAGCCTCGGCGGGGGATATGGCAGACTGCCTCGCGCGAGCCCCGTTAGCTCATCTGGTAGAGCGCCGGGCTTTTAATCCGGTGGGGCGAGTTCGAGTCTCGCACGGGGCATGACCGGAAGGTCCTGCAAATCGCAAGTCTCGCGCCTGGGGGGCAATCGGCCCTCCAGGCGGGATGCATGCGACGGGTTAACCCAGCGAGATCACCGATCGCCCCATCGGCAGAAGCGTTCAGGAGCTTTTCAGGTCGCGTGCGGCAGTCTGCGCGCATGCTCAAGAACTGTCTCGGACTCCTGCTGCTCGTCGCCGTGCTGCTCGTCTCTGCGTGCGGTGGCGGCGGCTCCACCAGTTCCCCCGCGGCCGCGTCCTCGCCCGGCGGCTCGAGCACGGCGGCCCCCGAAGGCGCTGCTGTGCTCGCCGCTGACGCGAAATCGGCCGCCACCGGCGATGTCCCCGACACGCAGAACTTCCTCACTCTGCAGGCCAAGCGCGCGCCCATCTCGATGCTCTATCCGGAGGGATGGACGGTGCAGGAAACGGCGACCGGCCTGTCGATCGCAGACAAGAACAACCTCGTCCGCGTCTCGCTGGCCGGCGGCACCGCGCCGACGACGGCGAGCGTCACAGCCCAGCTGGCTGCGCTGAAGCGCTCGACGCCGAGCCTGAAGCCGGGCGCCGCGCAGAGCGTCTCGCTGAAGAGCGGACCGGCCGTCAAGGCGACGTACACGACGCTCAGCGCGCCCAACCCGGTGACGGGCAAGCAGATCACGCTGACGGTCGACCGCTACGAGCTCGCCCACGCCGGCCGCGTCGCGACCGTCGACCTGGGAACTCCGATCGGGGTCGACAACGTCGACGCCTACCGCCGCATGATCGAAAGCTTCAAGTGGCGCTGAGAAGCCTCTACGTCGAGCCCGCCGAGGACTCCGAGGAGATCCGCTGGGGCGCACTGGAGTGCCACGACGTGTTCAAGATCTTTCGCGCCGGGCCGGTCGAGACGGTCGCGCTTCGCGGCGTCGACCTGAAGCTCGACGCGGGCGAGCTCGTGGCGGTTCTCGGGCCCTCCGGCTGCGGCAAGAGCACGCTGCTCGCCCTAGCGGCGGGCTTGGACGAACCTTCCGCGGGGGAGCTGCGCGTCTGGGGGCGATCGCTGGGGCGGATGGACGAGGCCGAGCTCGCCGACTACAGGGCGCGCGAGCTGGCGATCGTGTTTCAGAGCGACAACCTGTGGCCCGCGCTCTCCGCACAGGAGAACGTGGCGATCTCGCTGCGGCTGGCCGGTCACTCAGACCCCGAGGCAGCGGCGGCCCAAAGCCTCAGCGTCTTCGGCATCGACGAGCGCAGGACTCATCGCGCGGCTGCGCTGTCGGGTGGCGAGCAGCAGCGGGTGGCGATCGCCGCCGCGGCGGCGCGCGGCGCGCGGCTGGTGCTCGCCGACGAGCCGACCGGCGAGCTCGACGAGCGAAACGAGGAGATCGTGCTCGAGGCCCTGCAGAAGCTCAGCCAGGACTACGACAGCACCGTCGTCGTAGTCACCCACTCAGAGCGCGTCGCAGCTCGCGCCGAGCGCGTCGTCGAGATGCGCGACGGGAGGGTGCTCGCATGAGCACCGCCGCATCCGTCGTGGCCGGCGCCGCGACATCGCTGATCGCCTGCGAGTCCGTCGGCGTGGCCTACGGCCGCGCCGATGCGCGCGTGACGGCGCTGGCCGACGTCGAGCTGACCGTCGGATCGGGCGAGCAGGTCGCCCTGTGGGGCCGCTCGGGCTCGGGCAAGACCACGCTGCTGCACGTCCTCGGCGGCCTCGTCGTGCCGAGCGAGGGCCGCGTCACGTTCAAGCAGCACGAGCTCTCCTCGCTCGACGACGCGGCCCGTGGGCGAGCGCGCGCCGCGGGCATCGCCTACGTCTTTCAAGGAGCGAACCTGCTCAGCCACTTCACCGCTTATGAGAACGTCGCGTTCGCCCGCGAGCTCAGCACCCGCGCGACGGACGCCGGGAGCGATACGAGCTCGGGCTACTCGCCGGCCGAGCTGCTCGAGCTCGTCGGGTTGGCAGCTCGACTCGATGCGCTCCCCAACGAGCTGTCCGGAGGCGAGGCGCAGCGCGTCGCAATCGCGCGCGCGCTCGCACAGAGCCCGGAGCTGCTGCTGTGCGACGAGCCCACCGGGCACCTCGACTCCGACACGGCCGAGCGCGTGCTCGACCTGATCGAGGCGCTGCAGCGCGAGTTCGACTTCGCGCTGGTGACGGCCACCCACGACGCCGGCGTGGCCGCGCGCGCCGAACGCGCGGTCGAGCTCAGCGACGGTCGCATCGTCGCCGTGGTCAGCCAGTGACCAGCGCCGCCCGCCTGGCCGTCTCCTGGCTGCTGCGCGCGCCCGGTCGCTCGGCGATACGCGTGCTCGTGCTGGCGGCCTCGGTGGCTCTGCTGGGAGGGATGCTGCTGTTCGTCGGCAACTCCCTGCGCACGGTCGCCGGCAGCGCCGTGCGCAGCGTGCCGCTGGACCTGCAGGGCCCGGTGTCCTCATACGACCAGGCGCGCGCGGTCGGCGGCGAAGTGCGCAGCCAGAGCGGTGTGTTGCAGGCTTCCGCGACGGCCACCGCGCCGTTGAGCGGCGCCGAACACAGCGGCCCGAGCGGGCTCACCGACGCCGGAGCGGGAGCTGTGCTGGCCGTGCCGCCGGACTACAGCCAACACCTGCACACATTCCGCCTGCTCAACGGCGCGCTGCGTCCCGGGTCGGTCGTGCTCGACCAGCAGATGGCCGCCACGCTGCAGGCGCACATCGGCGATCGCGTGACGCTGAAGGGCCCAGGCGGCGCCTCGCACGCGTACCCGGTCTCCGGCGTGGCGCTCGTCACCGCCCCCGACCAGCTCTTTCAGCCGCTCAACCCGCAGCTCGGGCCGGCCCCCGCCCAGCCGCCGGCGAACGTCGCGATCATGCCGGTGGAAACCTTCGCCTCCACGCTCGCTCGCCAGATCCCCGCGATCGCCGCCGCCAGCCCCGGCGTCAACGCCCAGCCCGGGTCGCAGACCGGCGTGCAGTGGCAGGTGCAGACCCAGCTCGACCCCGTGTCGCTAAGCGGCGGCAGCCCCAGCTCGGCGTTCACGCGCGCTACGCAGACGCGCAACCGAATCGAACGCGCGCTGCCCGGGCGCGTCCAGTTCGTCGACAACCTGTCCGAATCGCTGAACACGGCCGCCGGCGACGCCCTCTACGCGGAGACCCTGTACATCATGCTCGCCGTGCCCGGCGCGCTGATCGCGCTGGGGCTCGCCTATCTGGCCGCCCTGGGCACCGTCGATCGCGACCGCCGCGACCTGGCACTGCTGCGCGCCCGCGGCGCGCGCCGGCGCGACCTGCTGTTCCTCGCGGGCCTGGAGAGCATCATGCTCGGCATCGTCGCGGGGATCCTCGGCGCGGCTGCGGCCTTCGGCGCGGTATCGGCGCTGGTCAGCGGCGGTACGCACGCGACGACCGGGCGCGTGCTGCTCGTCGGCGGCATCTGCGTGCTGCTGGCATGCGCCGGCGCCGGCGCCGCGCGGATCGGCGCCAGCGTGTCGTCGCTGCGCACGAGCGTCGCCGGCGGCAGGCGCGGAATGCGCCGCGAGGGCAAGGCGCTGTGGCAGCGGCTGTACCTCGACATCGTGTGCCTGGCGGTCAGCGGCCTGATCTACTGGCTGACGGCCAGCACCGGGTTCTCGGCAGTCGTCAACCCCGACTCCAACCCGACGCTGTCGCTGTCGGTGTACATGTTCTTCGCGCCCGCGCTGCTGTGGATCGGCGCCACGCTGCTGCTCGTGCGCCTGCGCGGTCGGGCGCTCTCGTGGATCGTCTCGCGCGCCGTGTCCGGGCGCGCCGAGTCAATGCGCGCCTTCTTGCTCGTCAGCGCGGGACGGCGCGGCGCGGCGATCAACCGCGGCCTCGTCGTCGTCGGTCTGCTGCTGGCCTTCGGCGTGAACCTGGGCATCTTCGCCGCGACGTACAACCAGCAGGTCAAGGTCGACGCGCAGCTGACGCTAGGCGCCGATGTGACCGCCACGGCGGCGCCCGGCGCAGCCGCCAAGCACGACCTGACCCGGCAGATCGCCGCGGTGCCGGGCGTCACCGCCACGACCGGCGTCGAGCACTCCTACGCCTACGTCGGTCCGGACCTGCAGGACACCTACGGGATCGACGCGCGCTCGTTCGCCAGCGCGACCTCGCTGCGCGACTCCTACTTCATCAAGTCCACCGCCGCGCAGGTGCTCGCCCGACTGCGCTCGACCCCCGACGCGATCGTCGTCAGCAAAGAGACGATCACCGACTTCTCGCTGAAGAACGGCGACCTGCTGCGACTGCGCGTGCTCGACCAGCAGACCGGGCGCTTCAGCGTCGTCCCGTTTCACGTCGCCGGCATCGTGCAGGAGTTCCCATCCGCGCCGAAGGACTCCTTCATGGTCGCCAACCTGAGCTACCTGGAGTCCGTCACGCACGCGGGCGGTCCCAACGTCGTGTTCGCCAAGGTCGGCGGCTCGCCCCCCGACGTTGCGCGCCGCGTCGCCGCCGCGACCAGCTCGTCGGGCACGAAGGTCGACAACATCACCTCCCAGGGCGCTCGCACGAGCAGCTCGATCACGACAGTCGACCTGACCGGCATCAGCCACATCGAGCAGGCCTTTGCGATCGTCCTCGCGGCCGCCGCGATGGCGCTGTTCGTGGCCCTCGGCATCTCCGAGCGCCGCCAGGAGTTCGCGACGATGGCCGCGCTCGGCGCGCCGCTGTCGCGCATCTCGGCGTTCCTGTGGACCGAGGCCGCGCTCGTGCTCAGCGCGGGCCTGGCGCTGGCCGTGGGCCTGGGTTGGCTGCTGTCGCAGATGCTCGTCGCGATCCTCCAGCACGTGTTCGATCCGCCGCCCGACGCGCTGGCGATCCCCTGGCCGTTCCTCGCCGGACTGGCCGGAGCGGCGATCGTCGCGACGCTGCTCGCGACCGCCCTGGCGACCCGAGGCATCCGCCGCCTGCGTCTCGGAGAGGTCCTGCGCGAGCAGTAGCTCGCTGCGCGCGCGTTCGTCTGCGCTGCGCGGGGTCGTACGGCGATACTTGGCAGATGGCCGCCGCGCTGATCCTGCTCGTGGAGGACGACCGGGAGCTGCGCGCGGTCGTCGCGCGCAGCTTGCAGGAGGAGGGCTTCGCGGTGGCCGGCGCGAGCACTGGCGCCGAGGCGATGCAGCGGATCGCCGACGCGCCCCCCGACGCGCTGGTGATCGACGTCGGCCTGCCCGACGCCGACGGGCGCGACCTGTGCCAGGCGCTGCGCGCGCAGGGAGTGCAGTCGCCGGTCCTCTTCCTCACCGCGCGCGACGCGCTCACCGACCGTCTCGCCGGCTTCGGAGCGGGCGGTGACGACTACCTGACCAAGCCCTTCTCGCTCGCCGAGCTCGTGGCGCGCCTGCGCGCGGTGCTCAACCGCGCGGGGATCGACGGCGCCGTCCAGGTGGCCGGCCTGACGCTCGATCCGAGCACCCACGAGGTCGCGCACGAGGGACGCAGCGTCAGCCTCACCCCCACAGAGTTTCGCCTGCTCGGCGCGCTGGCCGCGCACCCCGGGCGGGCGATCGGCCGGCGCGATCTCGTGCGCGCCGCTTGGCCGGAGGGCGCGGTCGTGCACGACAACACGATCGACGTCTACCTCGCGCGCCTGCGCCGCAAGCTGCGCGAGCTGCCCGGCGCGCCCGTCATCACGACGGTCCATCGCGTCGGCTACCGCCTGACATGACGCGGCGTCGCGTCAGTCTGCGCACCCGCCTGACCGCGGCCGCCGTGATCGCCGCCGCAATCACGCTGGCGATCCTCGTCGCGGCGTTCAACCTGGTGCTCGACGCTCGCCTGCGCAGCGACGCCGACAACGTCCTGCGCGAGCGCGCGACGACGGTCCTGCGCGGCCTGGCGACCACCGACGGACGCCTGTCGCTGCCCGAGGCGCCCGACCAGGGGGCCGTCGACGCGCAGACGTGGATCTTCGCCGGCACGCGCACGCTCGAGCAGCCTGCCGGCACGGGCCGGCGAGATCGCGAACTGGCGGCCCAGCTCGGGCAATCGGCGCGCTCTGCCTTTGCCACCAACGACGCGAGCGACACGCGGCTCTACGCGGCGCCGGTCAGTCAGGGCGGCGCGCGTCTTGGCACCGTCGTCGTAGCCGCGTCGCTTGGCCCGTATGAGCGCAGCGCCTCCGCTGCGCTGCTCGCCTCGGTGCTGCTCGGCCTGCTGACGCTCGTCGCGATCGCCGCCCTCTCGCGCTGGCTGATCAGCCGCGCGCTGCGCCCGGTCTCCGAGATGACAGCCCAGGCGGCCGATTGGGGAGAGCGCGATCTCTCACGTAGGTTCTTCGCCGGCGAGCCCCACGACGAGCTGAGCACGCTCGCATCGGTGTTCGACGGCCTGCTCGCTCGTCTCGCGCAGAGCCTGCGGCGCGAGCAGCGCCTCACCGCCGAGGTGTCTCACGAGCTGCGCACGCCGCTCGCGAAGATCCTCGCCGAGGCCGAGCTCGCCACGAGTCGCGATCGCGACTCGAAGGACTATCGCGCCTCGCTGCAGTCGATCACCAGGCACGCCCACGAGTTGCAGCGAGTGCTCGAGACGCTGCTCGCGTCCGCTCGTGCGGCGGCGCCGGGCCGCGTCACGGCCAGCGACGCGCTGCAGGCGGCGCGGCGCGTCGCGGCGTCGCTGCAGGAGACGCTGGCCGCAGAGGGCAAGTCGATCGACGTCGTCGGTGCGCGGCCGGTGAGGGCGGCGGTCGAAGCCGACGTGCTCGAGCGCATCCTCTCGCCGCTGCTGGAGAACGCCGCCCGCCACACCGAGCGGCGCATCACGCTCGAGGTGCACGCCGACCGCGCCAACGCGGTCGTCGAGATCGCAGACGACGGCCCAGGCGTCGCTGCAGCCGAGCGGGAGCGGATCTTCGACCCGGGTTTCCGCGGCGGTCCGGCCGTGGACGGCGACCGCCCCGGAGCTGGCCTCGGATTGCCCCTCGCTCGGCGCCTCGCGCGTGCTGCCGGCGGCGACGTGGAGGCGCGAACGGCGACCGACGGGGGACGCTTCGTCGTGCGCCTGCCGCTCGCCTGAGGCGACGCGCGTGAGCAGTGGGACGCCGAGGTCCCGATCGGCGCTACGCCGTCGACGCTGCGACCGCGCAGCAGACGCGGCGCTTGCCGCCGTGCTTGGCGTCCATCAGCGCACCGTCGGCCGCCTCGACGAGGGCGTCGAGCGTGCTGCCGTGGTAGGGGAACAGCGCGAAGCCGACGGTCGCCGAGATCGCGCAATCGGAGTAGCCGAGCTGGGCGACGGCGTCCTCGACGGCGGACACACAGCGCACGCTGAGGGCGCGGCTGACCGACGTGTCGACGCCGTGGGCGACGAGCGCGAACTCGTCGCCGCCGATCCGCGCGACGAAGTCGCCGGGCCGCGTGACGCCCTGCAGGGCGCCGGCGATCGCCTGCAGCACCGCGTCGCCGGCGGCGTGCCCGAACATGTCGTTGACGCGCTTGAAGTTGTCGACGTCGATCATCGCGAGCGACATCGGCGAGGCGACGTCCGGGCTCGCTCGCCGCAACGCGAGCTCGACCGCGTCGGTGAAGGCGCGCCGGTTGGGCAGGCCGGTCAGCGCGTCGTGCCACGCCAGCTCGCGCGCGACCTGTTCGGCCTGGGCGAGCTCGCGCCGGTTGTAGAGGATGATCCCCACGAGCACTACGGCGGTCGCGGCGAGCGCGACGAAGCGCAGGATGAACAGCAGCTGCGCGTCGGCGGTCGAGTAGAGGAAGGGGCTTGCGCAGACGGCGACGGTCGCCAGCAGGCGCAACACGGCGCCGCGCGGCGCCGCGAAGTACGCGGCGAGCGCGGCGGCGAGGAACGCGAGCGGCAGCAGCGGACTCGTCGGGCCGCCCGTGATGAAGACGCCGAAGGCGATCGCCGGGACCGCGAGCGCGTTGGTCGCCCGGTAGGCGATCTCGTCGACGTGCGATCCCCAGGCGAGCACGAGCATGCCGGCGATCGCCGCCCACCCGCTCAACGCCACTGCGAGCGTCGCGTGCTCGGTGTCCGAGCCGGGCAGCACGAGCACGATCAGCGTCATCGTCGCAGCCCCCAGCCACGCTCCCGCGGCGGCGAACGCCCGCGGCGGGCGCTTGCGGCGGGCGCGGGCAACTCGGTTGCGCGCGTCGGCTGCGGTGCTCTCGGTCGGAGCGTCGTCCACGAGCCGCGGGCGCGGCCCTGCGATGGCGGGCCCGTCGCCAGCGGCCGGGGCGGGGGCGTCCCAGGAGCGTGCGACCTCCGGCGAATCCTCG
Organism: uncultured Solirubrobacteraceae bacterium; assembly: GCA_963706615.1. Lineage (GTDB taxonomy): Bacteria > Actinomycetota > Thermoleophilia > Solirubrobacterales > Solirubrobacteraceae > Palsa-744. Next base: position 1,415,427 of record OY970163.1, read on the forward strand.
GCGCGCGCTCCGCTCGGCTGCTTGGCGGCCTTTGCCTGGAACATCGCGCCGTCTGCGGTTGCGAGCAGCGCCGACAGCGTATGGCCGTCCTGCGGCCACGTCGCGTAGCCGACGCTTGCCGACAGGGCCAGGCCCGGCAAGCTCGTGCGCGCCGCCGCGTCCTGCACTGCCCGCTCGTAGCGCTCGGCGAGCCCCGCGACCTGACCCGGGGTCTTGTCGCAGACGAGCACCGCGAACTCGTCGCCGCCGATCCGCGCAACGCAATCGCGCTCGTCGCTCGCGCCCGCCAGCTCTGCGCCGACGTGACACGGCAGCTCGTCGGCGCCGGTGTGCCCGTAGGCCGTGTTGACACCCTTGAACTCGTCGATGTCGATCACCAGCACGCCGGCGCCCTCGTGCAAAGGGTGCGACTCGCTGCGCGCGCGCAGGGCGCGCAGGTTGGAGAGTCCTGTCAGCGGATCGGACATCGCCTGCTGGCGCAGACGCTGCTCGGTGAGCAGCAGGCGCCGCTTGCGATAGCCCACGACCGCGGCGAGCCCCCATAGCGCCGCGATGAGCACGGCCAGGTGTCCGGGGAACTGTGCCTTCAGCGGCGTCGAGTCGTAGGCCAGCGGCGAAGCCGCGAGCGCGGTTATCAGCAGCAGGTGCGCGATCGCCTGCGCGCGCCTGAAGAAGTACGCCGAGTACAGCGCCGGGAAGAAGAACAGCTCGAGAAAGCCGCTGCTCGCTCCGCCGGACCACAGGCACGCAAACCAGACCGTCAGCGATCCGAGCGCCGTGAAGACGTTCGTCAGCGCGTACAGCGCGCGATTGGAGAGCGGCCGGAAGGCGAAGAAAGTCACGAGCGCGCAGATCAGCCCGAAGACGACCAGCCCGCGCAGCTCGGCCACGTGCAGGCGGCCCCCGTCCGGAAGGATCGTTCCGACTCCGATCGTGCACGAGCCCGCCAGCCACATCGCGATGGGCGTCCAGATCCGCAGATCGTGCTCGTCGCGCGGCTCTACTCCAGACATGGCCAGCACCGCGCGCTCGGAGACGGCTTCCATAGACGAACATTCGTCCGCAAGGCCTTCGCGCGTGACGTTCGCAAGCCACTATTGGACGCATCGCCCTGCAGCGAGACCGCACTGTCTACGCGAGCCAACGTGCCGGTGCACGAGCGGCGCGCGAGGGGCGCGCGTACGGCGGATCGGATAGCTTGGCCTGGTGGCCCGCTCGCCCGCCAGCAGGTTCGACGTCAACGGCCGCACGGTGTTCATCACGGGCGCCGCGCGCGGCATCGGCAAGGCGACGGCCGAGCGCCTGCACGCAAGGGGCGCGAACGTCGCGCTCGTGGGGCTGGAGCCGGATCGCCTGGAGGAGAACGCCGCGAAGCTCGGCGACCGCGCGGCGGCCTTCGAGACGGACGTCACCGACCTCGCCGCGCTGGAACGAGCAGTCAGCGCGACGGTCGAGCGCTTCGGCGCGATCGACGTGGCGATCGCCAACGCCGGCATCGCTTTCACCGGCGCCCTGGCGACGGCGCCCGTCGAGCAGGTCGAGCGCACGCTCGCGGTCAACCTGCTCGGCGTCTGGCGCACCGACCGCGCGGTGATCGAGCAGATCGTCAAGCAGCGCGGCTACCTGCTGAACATCTCCTCGCTGAGCGCGATCTCGCACGGCCCGATGATGGGCCCGTACACGACCGCCAAGGCGGGCGTCGACGCGCTGTCCGACGCGCTGCGCATGGAGACGATCCCGAGCGGCGCGATGGTCGGCTGCGCGTACTTCGGCTTCCTCGACACCGACCTCGTGCGCGCCGCCTTCGCCGAGCCTTCCGCCGAGGCGATGACCGGTCGCCTACCGGGCTTCATCCGCAATCCGGCGCCCCTGTCCAAGGCGATCGACGCGATCGAGCGAGGAGTCGAAAAGCGCTCCGCGCGCGTATGGGCGCCGCGCTGGGTCGGGCCGATGCTCGCGCTGCGCGGCGTCCTGCAGCCGCTGACAGAACGTCAGGCGGCCGCGGACACCACGCAGATGAGCGAGGCGATGCGCCTCGCCGACGAGGCCAACCGGGCGGGCGGACAGGACCCGCTGCTCGGCGTCGCGGCGAAGGCGCTCGACTAGGACTGGCCGCCGGACTCCCCGCCGGACTCGCCGCCGGAGCCCCCGGGCTCGCCGTCGGCGAGGATCCGGTAGAGGTCGCGCCGCGCCGTCGTCAGCACCTCGCGCGCCTTGCCCATCTGCTCCTTGCCGCCCGTGCGCATGACCTGCGCGAAGGCGTGCGCGACCTCGCGCATCAGCTTGCCGAGCTCGTGCGCCTGGTCTGAGACGTCGCCGCTCATCTGCTCCCACGGCGCGGGCTTGTCCTCGCCGCGCTCCTGCACGGCTGCGCGCCCGTCGTCGGTGAGCGCGAACAGCTTGCGCCCGTCGGCGTCCTCGGAGCGGATCAGCCCCTCGTCCTCGAGCTGCGCGAGCGCCGGGTAGACCGAGCCAGGGCTCGGGCGCCAGACGCCGTCGCTGCGCTCCTGTACCTCCTGCATGATCTGGTAGCCGTTGCGCGGCTCCTCGGCGAGCAGCAGCAGCGCTGCCGTGCGGATGTCGCCGCGGCGCGCCTTGCGTCCGCGTCCCCGTCCGCGCGGTCCGCCTAGGCCAAAGCCCCCGCCGAAGCCGCCGAAGCCGCCTTCCGAACCGCCCCCGAAGGGCCCTCCGTAGCGGTGTCGGCCGCGGTCGCCGCCGGGGCCGCCGTGTCTTCCGTAGTCGCCGCCGGGGTGGCTCATCGCGAACCGCAGCACGCCGCCGACATCGTGATGACCGGTCTCCGAGTGTCCGCCGCTCGCGCAGCGCCCCTCGCCGGTCGAATGAATCCTATGCATTTGTTTCTCCTATCGTGAACTATCAAAGTACGCTCACGATATATCGTTAGTGATCGAATGTCAAGTCCTTCCCCCCGCTTGGCGGAGAAAGGGCGGATCACATGAGCGGCCGTCGTGCAGATCGCACGAGCTCGGCGTCGCCGGCGCCGCGTCTGTCAGTGGCGGAAGTGGCGCACGCCGGTCGCGACCATCGCGATGCCGGCATGCTGGGCGGCGGCGACTACGTCCTCGTCGCGCACTGACCCGGCGGGCTGCACGATCGCGGTGATGCCCGCGGCGATCGCCAGCTCGGGCCCGTCGGCGAACGGGAAGAAGGCGTCGGAGGCGAGCACCGACCCGGCGAGCAGGCCGGGCTGGGCGTCGCGCGCCTTCTCGATGGCGATGCGCACGGCGTCCACGCGGCTCATCTGCCCGGCGCCGATGCCGATCGTCGCGCACACGTCCGCAGCGGCGCCCGGCTCGCCCGCGGCGCTCGGGGCGCTCGCCGTGCCCGCGCTGCCCGCGCTGCCCGCGGCGATGACGATCGCGTTGGAGCGCACGTGGCGGCAGACCTTCCAGGCGAACAGCAGGCTCTGCCACTGAGCCTCGTCGGGCTGGCGCTCGGTCAGCACGCGCATCTGCTCGCGCGTCTCGCAGACGACGTCGCGTGTCTGCACGAGCTGGCCGCCGATCACGGGCTTGGCTTCGACCTCGTGCTCGGGCGCCGGCCAGTGCTTGAGCTCGAGCAGGCGCACGTTCTTCTTCTCGCCGAGCAGCTCGAGCGCGTCGTCGTCGAAGCCGGGGGCGAGCAACACCTCGATGAACTGCTTGGACAGCTCCTGCGCGCAGGCCAGGTCGATGCGCCGGTTGACGGCGATCACGCCGCCGTAGGCACTCTGCGGATCGCACGCGAAAGCGCGTTCGTAGGCGGCCTGCACGCTAGCGGCGATCGCCGCGCCGCACGGGTTGTTGTGCTTGACGATCGCGCACGCCGGACCGTCGAAGTCCTCGACGAGCTCGCGCGCGGAGCTCAGGTCGAGCAGGTTGTTGAACGACAGCTCCTTGCCGTGCAGCTGGCGCACGCCGTCGAGCAGGTGCGTGGGCGCGCCGGCGCGCGCGTAGAAGGCAGCCTGCTGATGCGGGTTCTCGCCGTAGCGCAGGTCGGAGACCTTCTCGTACGCGTCGTTCCACGTCGGCGGGAAGCCCTCGTAGGTGCGCTCGGCAAACCACGTGGCGATCGCGGCGTCATAGCGAGCGGTGCACGCGAAGGCCTTCGCCGCCAGGCGCGTGCGCGTGGCGAGCGACAGGCGCCCGTCGCCCTCGCGCAGCTCGACAAGCAGCTGCTCGTAGTCGCCTGGGTCGACGACGACAGCGGCGAACTCGCTGTTCTTCGCTGCCGCGCGAATCATCGTCGGGCCGCCGATGTCGATGTTCTCGACAACCTCCTGCGCGTCGGCATCCCCACGCGCGACGGTCTGCTCGAACGGGTACAGGTTCACACAGACCAGATCGACTTGTTCTATGTGCTGCTTCGCAGCCGCTTTCAGGTGGTCGTCGTTGTCGCGCCTGGCGAGCAGCCCGGCGTAGAGCCGAGGGTGAAGCGTCTTGACGCGCCCGTCCATCATCTCGGGAAAGCCCGTGAAGTCCTCGATGTCGCGCGTGGCGATCCCGGCGCCCGACAGCTCGCGCGCCGTGCCGCCGGTGGAGACGATCTCCACGCCGAGCTCCTCAAGGCCGCGCGCGAAGTCGACGATGCCGGCCTTGTCGGAGACCGAGACGAGCGCCCTGCGTATGCGGACGTCGCCGGGCGCCGAGGGCTCGATCCCGGTGTCCTGCGGGGTCGACGTCGCGCGTCCGGAGAGCATGCTCAGAGCCTATCCCTCGCCTGGCCGAGCCGCGCGCAGACCGCCCGGCCAGTCGGCGCTCGCGCCCGGCGGCTGTGCGGCGAGCGGATGGCGCGGGTCGATGGGATCGATGCGCAGCGCGCCGCGTGCGAACAGCCGCACCGCCTGGGGCAGCAGCGCGTGCTCGAGCGGGCGCAGCGCGCTGAGCACTTCGCTCTCCTCGCGCGCGTCGGGAAGCTCGACGGCTCGCTGCAGGATCACCGGGCCGGTGTCCACGCCGTCGTCGACGAAGTGCACGGTCACGCCGAACACGTGCACGCCGTACTGCAGCGCCTGCGCGACCGCGCCGATGCCAGGAAAGGCGGGCAGCAGCGACGGGTGCACGTTGATCACGCAGGCGGGGAAACGCGCGAGGAAGGCCGCGCCGAGCAGCTCCATGTAACCGGCGAGCACGATCAGCCGCGCACCGCGCGCCTCCAGCCAGTCGCCGAGCGCCTCGTCGCGCGCCGCGCGGTCGGCGTAGTCGCCACGCACGAACGCCGCGCTCGGCACGTCGCGCTCGTCCGCACGCGCCAGCGCCGGGGCGTCGGCGGCGCTCGAGGCGACCGCGACGATGCGCGCCTCGCGGCCGTGCACCGTGTCGAGCAGCGCCTGCAGGTTCGTCCCGGCGCCCGACACGAGCACGGCGATCGGTAGCTGCTCGGCCACGCGCCGCACGATAGCCGCCGCTGCCACGGCCGTGAGCGCGACATGCGTCCGCCGCAAACCGGTATCGAGCTGCGCACCGGCTGGCCGAGCTGCCTTGGCTGTGCGCAAGCTCACAGAGGAGACTCGCGCGAGGGCCTTGAATCGAAGGAGAGGTTGGAGGGGGTTTGCACGCTCGACCCAAAGGACACTCCAATGCTCACAGCCATTCTCATCACACTGATCGTCGTCGCAGCGCTCGGCTTCGCGCTGCGCACCGGACGCGGCGAGGACACGATCCTGCACCGCCCGTACGCCAACCGCTACAACGACGCCTCGGCCGCGCGCCGCGACCACCTCGGTTAGATTCTCGCGGCGCGTCAGGCCTTGACGAGCGGGAGGATCTGGTCGTCCTCTAGCGAGTGCTTGCCTGCCGCGCCGTCGCTGCCCTCCAGCGGGTAGTCGCCGCTGAAGCACGCGTCGCAGTGCGTCGCGCGCTCGCCGCGCACCGCCTCGTAGACGCCCTCCAGCGAGAGGTAGTGCAGCGAGTCGCAGCCGAGCTCGGCGGCGACCTCCTCGGTCGTGCGCCCGTGCGCGATCATCTCCTCGCGCGTGGACATGTCGATGCCGTAGTGGCAGGGGTGCTTGATCGGCGGCGCGGAGATGCGCATGTGCACCTCCGCCGCGCCGGCGTCGCGCAGCATCTGGACGATCTGGCGGGTCGTGTTGCCGCGCACGATCGAGTCGTCGACGACGACCAGGCGCTTGCCCGCGATGACCTCCGGCAGCGGGTTGAACTTCAGGCGCAGGCCGTGCTTGCGCAGCTCCTGGCCGGGCTGGATGAACGTGCGCGCAACGTAGCGGTTCTTGACGAAGCCGTCGTCCTGGGGGAGCCCGGCGGCGCGCGCGAGGCCGCGGGCGGCCGGGTTGCCGGAGTCGGGCACGGCGATCACCAGATCGGCCTCGACCGGCGCCTCCTTCCACAGCAGCTCGCCCATGCGCCCGCGCGCGACCTGCAGCACCTGGTCGTTCATGCGCGAGTCCGGGCGCGCGAAGTAGATGTACTCGAACAGGCAGAAGGCGCGGCGCCCGCCGGGCGCGACCATGCGGCTGGACAGGCCGTCCTCGCCGAGCGTGACCAGCTCGCCCGGCGCCACGTCGCGCAGCAGCTTGGCGCCGATGATGTCAAAGGCGCACGACTCGCTGGCGACGCAGTAGCGCGTCTCGCGCTCGGGCTCGCCGGGCCCAGGCTCTCCAGGGCCGAGGTCGGCAGGGCCGCGGTCGGGCAGCACGCCGATCGACAGCGGGCGCAGCCCGTGCGGGTCGCGGAAGGCGACGACGCGATCCTTGGTCATCACGACCGTCGAGAAGGCGCCGCGCAAACGCGGCATCACGTCGGCGATCGCGTCCTCGACCGACTCGGCCGGATGCGTGGCGATCAGCGCGGCGATGATCTCCGAGTCCGACGTGGAGTTGAACGTGACGCCCGCCTCGAGCATCTCGTTGTGCAGCTCGACGGCGTTGATCAGGTTGCCGTTGTGCGCCAGCGCGAGCTCGCGGCGCGATCCGTCGGTGCCCTGCGAGCGTTGCACCGGCTGCGAGTTCTCCCACGCGTTCGCGCCCGTGGTCGAGTAGCGCACGTGCCCGATCGCCAACTCGCCGGCGAGCGTGCGCAGGTCATTCTCGGTGAACACCTGGTTGACCAGGCCGAGCTCGCGGCGCGTGATGATGTGGCCCTTGCGGTCGGCCGCGGCGATGCCGGCGGACTCCTGACCGCGGTGCTGCAGCGCGTACAGGGCGAAGTACGACAGCCTCGACACCTCGTGACCGGGCGCATACAGTCCGAAAACTCCGCACTCGTCGCGCGGTCCCTCACGCATCACGAGACCACGCTAGCAGGGGTGACGCGGGCGCTTGCGGCGTCCTGGGGCCGGCGCGAGCGGGTCCGCTTGGCGCAACATCGCTCAATTGTGTGAATACGATCGCTATCCAACTCTCAATCAAGAGAACAACTCCCCCAGGCTCGCGTGCGCAGCTGCAAGCCGATCCAGCGACAGCGCCACGAGGTCCTGCTGCCGGTCGCCCGCGTGCAGCGCCAGCGCGTCGCCGCCGACCGTGCCGAGCCTGTGCAGCGGCGCGTCCTGCGCCAGCTCGCTCAGCGCGACGGCCGGCCCGCTGACGATGAAGCCCCCCGGGCCCTCGCCGAACAGGGCCTCCACCGCGCGCGCGGACAGCTCACCCAGCTCGACTCTCGCGCCGACACCTCCCGCCAGGCAGCACTCCGCGAGCGCTACTGCCAGGCCGCCCTCGGCGATGTCGTGGGCGCTGGAGAGCGCGCTCGCGCGCACGGCCTCGCGCACGGCGATGTGCGCCGTGCGCACCGCGCCGACGTCCACCTCGGCCAGCCCGTCGGGGAGCGCCTCGCCGCGCAGCTTCGCCAGCTCGCTCGCCGCGAGCGATGGGGCGAACGGCCCGACGAGCGCGATCTCATCGCCGGCGTGCTGGAAGCCCAGGCGCCCGGCCAAGCGCGCGTCGGGCAGGCGCCCGACCATGCCGATCACCGGCGTCGGGTAGATCGGTCCGGTCGCGCCCTCGTTGTACAGCGACACGTTGCCGCCGACGATCGGCGCGTCGAGCGCGCGGCAGGCGTCGCCGAGGCCGCGCACGGCCTCTGAGAGCTGCCAGGCGATGTGCGGCTTCTCGGGGTTGCCGAAGTTGAGGTTGTTCGTCGTGCCCAGCGGCTCGGCGCCCACGCACGCGAGGTTGGCCGCGCACTCGAGCACCGTCTGCACCGTGCCCGCGTACGGGTCGGCGGCCACGCGGCGCCCGTTGCAGTCGATGCTCACGGCCAGCGCGCTGCCGTCGGCGAGCGCCAGCACCGCGGCGTCGGCCTGCTCGGGGCGGCGCACGGTGCGCGACTGCACGATCGCGTCGTACTGCTCGAACAGCGGGCGGCGCGAGGCGATGTTCGGACACGCCAGCAGCGCGAGCAGCGTCTGCTCGATCGTCGCATCCGCAGCGAGCGTCGCGGTCGGCGGCTGATAGACGGCGCTCGTCGGCTTCTGCGGGCGCAGGTCGTACAGCGGGCAGTCGTCGACGAGCGCGCGCACCGGCATGTCGCCGACCTGCTCGCCGCCGGCGAGCACGCGCACGCGGCCGCTGTCGGTGACCGTGCCGATCGCCGCGCCGCCGACCTCCCACTTCTCACACAGCGCGAGCACGGCGTCGACGTTCGCCGGCGCCACCACGCAGAGCATGCGCTCCTGAGACTCGGAGACCATCACCTCGAATGGCTCCATGTCGGCCTCGCGCAGCGGCACGCGCGCGACGTCGATCTCGATGCCGACGTCGCCCTTGGAGGCCATCTCGGCGGCCGACGAGGTCAGCCCGGCGGCGCCGAGGTCCTGCAGCGAGACGAGCAGGTCGCGCGCCAGCAGCTCCAGCGAGCACTCCAGCAGCTTCTTCTCCTCGAACGGATCGCCGACCTGCACCGTCGGGCGCTTGTCCGAGTCGCCGCCCGCAGTGTCGCCGGCGTCGAGCTCGGCCGAGGCGAGCACGGACGCGCCGCCGATCCCGTCACGCCCGGTCGAGGCGCCGAACAGCACGAGCACGTTGCCCTCGCCGGCCGCCGCGCTGCGCACCAGACGCGACTGCTCGCCGAGCCCGAGCGCCATCGCGTTGACCAGGCAGTTGTGCTCGTACGGTCCCTCGAAGTAGACCTCGCCGCCGATCGTCGGCACGCCGATCGAGTTGCCGTAATGGGCGATCCCCGACACTGCCCCGTCGAGCAGGTAGCGCGTGCGTGTCGCCGAGTCTCCCGTGGGCTCGCCGAAGCGCAGCGAGTCGAGCACGGCGATCGGTCGCGCGCCGATCGCGAAGATGTCGCGCAGGATGCCCCCCACGCCCGTCGCCGCGCCCTGAAACGGCTCGACGGCGCTCGGGTGGTTGTGCGACTCGACCTTGAACGCGCACGCCAGGCCGTTGCCGACATCTACCGCGCCGGCGTTCTCGCCCGGCCCCATCACGACGTGACGGCCCTCGGTCGGCAGCGTGCGCAGCAGCTTCTTCGAGTGCTTGTACGCGCAGTGCTCGCTCCACAGCAGCGAGTACATCGCCAGCTCGAGCACGTTCGGCGGCCCGTCCTGCTTCTCGCACACGAGCTCGTACTCGCGCGCGGTCAGCCCGAGCGCGAGCGCGTCCGCCAGCGTCGGCACGGTCGAGGCTGCAGCTGAGGACATCACGCGTGAGCGGGGTGTGTATGTCCGATTACAAAGTGCGTATAACCACGGTTATACGCAGTCCGCGCGAAAGCAACATGACACTGCGCGCCGGTGAATACCATTGCTATCAAAACTCTTTAATCATTAATATTAATTTCGTCCGCCCGACCGGGCGCGCTTTGCTCATACGACGGCGCCGTCGACGGCCAGGCGCATCGACTCGAAGATCTTCAAGCCGTCCGCTGAGCCGCCGACGAGCTCATCGACGGCGTGCTCGGGGTGGGGCATCAGGCCGAACACGTTGCGCGCCTCGTTGCACACGCCGGCGATGTCGTGCAGCGAGCCGTTGAAGTTCTGCCCGGCGCCGTAGCGCAGCACGACCTGCCCGTTCTCGCCCATCGCCGCCAGCGTCGGCTCGTCGGCGTAGTAGCGCCCCCACGCGTGCTTGGCGGGGATGCTCAGGCGCTCACCCTGAGCGCACGCGCGCGTGAACGCGGTTTCCGCGTTGACGACCTCGAGCTCGAGCTGGCGAAAGGTAAAGCGGCGGTTGGCGTTGACCAGCAGCGCTCCCGGCAGCAGATGCGCCTCGCAGAGAACCTGAAATCCGTTGCAGATCCCCAGCACCGGGCCGCCTTCGCGGGCGAACTCGATGACCGACTCCATCGCCGGCGCAAAGCGCGCGATCGCCCCCGCGCGCAGGTAGTCGCCGTAGGAGAAGCCGCCGGGAACGACGATCGCGTCGGCGCCCTTCAGGTCGCGGTCGCCATGCCAGATCAGCTCCGCCACGCCCACGCGCGCCGCTGCTTCCAGCGCGTCGACCTCGTCGCAGGAGCCAGGGAACTGAACGATGCCGAACTTCACTGCGGTCAGCCGCTGCCGTCGAGCAGCTGCACCTCGTAGTCCTCGACGAGCGGGTTGGCGAGCAGCTTGTCGCACATCGGCTGCAGCTGGGCGGCGTCGTCGATGTCCAGCTCGACGAGCCGTCCGACGTGCACGTTGGCCACGCCGGCGAAGCCGAGCGCCGGCAGTGCGCGCTCGACGGCGACGCCCTGCGGGTCGAGGATGCCGTGCTTGGGGCGGATCAGCACGCGCGCCCTCACGCTGCGCCCGTCCGCGCCAGCCATGCGTCGAAGGGCTCGCCGGCGATCAGCTCGTAGGCCTCGACGTAGCGCGCGCGAGTGCCCGCGACGACCTCCTCGGGGATCGCCGGCGCGGGCGGCTTCTTGTCCCAGCCGCTCGACGCGGCCCAGTCGCGCACGTACTGCTTGTCGAAGCTCGGCTGGGAGCGACCGACCTCGAAGCCGTCCGCCGGCCAGTAGCGCGAGGAATCGGGCGTGAGCACCTCGTCGCCGAGCACCAGCTCGCCGTGCTCGTCCAGGCCGAACTCGAACTTCGTGTCGGCGAGGATCACGCCGCGCTCGCGCGCGTGCTCGGCCGCGAACGAATACAGCTCGATCGACACGTCGCGCACCCGCTCCATCAGCGCGCGGTCCTCGACGAGCTCGGCCGCCTGCTCGAAGTCGATCGCCTCGTCGTGTCCGACGTCGGCCTTCGTGCTGGGCGTGAAGATCGGCTGTGGAAGCTGCTCGGACTCCTGCAGCCCAGCCGGCAGGGCGATGCCCGAGACCGAGCCCGTCGCCTGGTAGTCCTTCCAGCCCGAGCCCGTGATGTAGCCGCGCACGACGCACTCCACCGGAAGCATCAGCAGGCGGCGCACGACGAGCGCGCGCCCGCGCGCCTCCTCGGGCACACCATCGGTCGCGGAGAGCATGTGGTTGGCGACGATGTCTTGAGTCAGCGAGAACCACAGCACCGACAGCCCCGTGAGCACCTTGCCCTTGTCGGGGATCGGCGTCGGATGCACCGCGTCGTAGGTCGAGATGCGGTCGCTCGCGACCATCAGCAGCGGCGGCGTCTCGGCCACGTCGAACGACGCGAGGTCGTACATCTCGCGCACCTTCCCGCTGGCGATTAGGGGCAGGTCGGCGAGCGTCGTCACTTGCCTCGATGCTACCAGCGCGACGCTCAGTCGATCGCGTCGATGCGCGCCAGCTCGCCGTCGAGGCGCCCGACGATCTCCCTGGCGTAACGGACGTAGTGGTCGTAGGAGAAGATCTCGTCGAGGTCGAGCGCGAGCGGGCGCACGCGCTCGTCGCCGGCCAGCAGCTCGCGCAACGGAGTGCCCTCGTCCCACGCGCGCTGCGCGAGCTCCTGCACGACGCGGTAGGCGTCGTCGCGCGACATGCCGTGGCCGACGAGCGCGAGCAGCACGCGCTGGGAGAACAGCGCGCCGTGCGTCAGCTCGAGGTTCTCGCGCATGCGCTCGGCGTCGACGGTCATGCCCTCGACGAGCGCGGTGGCGCGGTGCTGCAGGTAGTCGAGCAGGATCGTCGAGTCGGGCAGGATCACGCGCTCGACGGAGGAGTGGCTGATGTCGCGCTCGTGCCACAGCGCGACGTTCTCCAGCCCCGCCTGGGCGTTGGCGCGCAGCACGCGCGACAGGCCGGAGATCTGCTCGGCCTTGATCGGGTTGCGCTTGTGCGGCATCGCCGACGAGCCCTTCTGGCCGGCGCGAAACGGCTCCTGCACCTCGCGCACCTCGGTGCGCTGCAGTGCCCGCACCTCGGTCGCGAGCCGCTCCAGGCCGGCGCCGGCGAGCGCGATCGCGCAGAGCAGCTCGGCGTGGCGGTCGCGCGCGACGACCTGCGTGGAGACGTCCTCGCGCGCCAGCCCTAGGCGCGCGAGCACGCGCAGCTCGAACTCTGGGCTCGTCGCGGCGTAGGTGCCGACGGCGCCGGAGATCGCGCCGACGGCGACCTGCTCGAAGGCGCGCTGCAGCCGCTGGGTGTTGCGGTGCGCCTCGAAGGCCAAGCCGGCGAGCTTGATGCCGAAGGTCGTCGGCTCGGCATGCACGCCGTGCGTGCGGCCCACGGTCAGCGTCTGGACGTGCTCGCGCGCGCGGCCGTGAAGCGCGGCGACGAGCCCGTACGCGCCGGGGATGATCACCTCGCCGACCGCGCGCAGCTGCAGCGCGAGCGCCGTGTCGAGCACGTCGGAGGAGGTCAGGCCGAAGTGGATCCAGCGCCCGGCGTGGCCGGCGGAAGCGCCGAGCACGTCGACGAAGGCGGCGACGTCGTGGTCGGTGACGCGCTCGCGCTCGTTGACGGCGTCGACGCTGAACGCCGCGCCGCGAATCGCCTCCAGGTCGCTGCTCGTCGGCCCCTCGCCTTCGCCGAGCAGATCGGGCATCTCCTCGCATGCGGCCACCTCGACGCGCCGCCAGCTCTCCATGCGCGCCTCGTCGGTCCACAGCCGCCCGAGCTCGTCGCGCGTGTACCGGGCGATCATCGCACGGGCGGGGCGATCATCTCGAGGGCGCCCGTCTCCGCGTCACGCGCCGAGGATCTGCGCGGCGAGGATCGCCGCGTTGCGTGCGTTGTCCAGCCCCACGCACGCCACCGGCACGCCTGGCGGCATCTGCACGATCGAGAGGATCGCGTCCAGGCCGCCTGCGGCCGTCAGCCGGCCGGACAGCGGCACGCCGATCACCGGCAGGTCGGTGTGTGCGGCGACGGCGCCTGGCAGCGCGGCGGAGATGCCGGCGCCGGCGATGATCACGCGCAGGCCGCGCATGTGCGCGTTCTTGGCGTACTCGGCGACGGCGTCCGGTTCGCGGTGCGCGGACATCACGCGCGTCTCGTGCAGGATGCCACGCGATTCGAGCTCTTTGGCGGCCTTTTCCATCGCCTCCATGTCGCTCTTCGAGCCCATCAGGATGCCCACGCGCGGAGCGTCGACGTCGATGTCGTCGAGCTGCGCCTGCACTTCGGCCTCCTCCATCGGGTCGGGCGCCAGCGAGAGCCCGGGGGCACCCGACTCGCCCTCGACGCGCCCTTCCTCGGCGGTGGGGTCCGGCTGTTCTGAGTCGCTCATCTGGCCCGCAGCATACGACGCGGCACGGGCGAACCCCGCCGCGCTCGCATCCGCCATCCAGCCGGCCGGCGGCCGCTCACAGCGAGGCGATGAAGTCCTCGATGCCGATCGCCGCGAGCGTCTCGTAGCGCCCGGTGCCGCGCGAGCCGAGCTCGAGCGAGACGCGCGCCATCGTCGCCTCGTCGGGGGCCTCGACGACGGAGATGAAGTCGACGTGCCCGAGCGTCGCCCACTGCGCCTTGACGCTCGCGCCGAGCTGCTCGACCTCCTTGTTGACCTCGGTGATGCGCTGCGGGTTGTTCTTGACCGTCTGCACGCCCTCGGGGGTGAGGGTCGAGAGCATGATGTACGTGGGCATGTGACTCCTCCTTCGGTTGTCGGCTTCGCGAGCGGTCGTGCCGCGGGCGCTCGTCACCTTCTACCCGATCTTGCGCGGGTGGACTCAGCCGACAGCCAGCGGGTTCTCCCAACGCACATGTGGAAATCGGGCGAAGTCTCCATCGGTGCTGCAAACGGTCAGACCGTGCTCGATCGCAAGCGCCGCCAGATGGGCGTCGGGAACAAGCTCATCGTGCACCTCATCGACGAGCAACTCGGAGAGGATCGCGCCGTGCCGATCGGTCGGCTGAGGAATCCAAGCGACAGGCTGCGCCAGCCAGCTCTCCACCGTGGCCCATGCTTCGCTCGTGCGCGTCGGAGGCGCGAAAAGCCGAGCGTTCGTGACGATCCGCAGAAAGGCGAGCAGCGAATGCCACGGCAGCCCTACTTGGGTGGTCCCCGCGAGACGCTCCTCCAGCCACGCCCGAGAGGCAACGTGCTGCGACATCGAGTCGACCGACGCGTAGATCAGCAGGTTCGCGTCGACGAGGATCAGCGGTGGCTCTCGCCCTCGGCCATCGCCAGAACCGCCGATATGTCGTCGAAGTTGCCCACCAGCGGTCTTCCGATGCTCAGCGGCTGCAAGCGAAACTCAGATTCGCGCGAACGGCTTTCCGTCACGTGCGCCAAGCCCGCGCGTATCAGATCGTTGACCTCTTGCTTGAGCGTGTGATCGAGCTCGCGGCGGCGGCGCTCGACGGCCATTGCGACATCGTCGTCAAGCGTCAATGTAGTGCGCATGCATCACATCATAGTGCATTTGATGTCTTGATGTCTGAAGCTGTTCGCCCGCTACCGCGCCTCAAACGCGGGGCGCCGGGCGCGTGCGCGCGAGCTGCGGCGATCAGGCGGGTACGCCGGCCTCGGCCTTTTCCAACGAGAGCTCCCCATCTGCCACATCGACGGTCCCCTCTTCCCCCTCGCGCAGCTCGCCTTTGAGCAGCGCGAGCGCGAGGCGGTCGGTGAGCTGCTTCTGGATCACGCGGCGCAGCGGCCGAGCGCCGTAGGTGGGGTCATAGCCCATGTCGCCGAGCAGCCGCTTGGCGTCGTCGGTGAGCGTCACGTGCACGCCGCGCTCGGCGACGCGCTCGATCACGAGGTCGACCTGCAGCTCGACGATCTCGGATAGCTGCTCGCGCGTGAGCGCGTTGAAGCGGACGATGTCGTCGAGGCGGTTGATGAACTCGGGCTTGAAGTAGTCGACGAGTTCTCCGCGCAGGCGCGCGTCGGCGGTCGCGGCGGCGTGCGGATCGCCGTCCTCGACGGCGCCGTCGTCGGCTTTGACGGGGATGTTGGAGGTCATGATGAGCACGGTGTTCTTGAAGTCGACGGTGCGCCCCTGACCGTCGGTCAGGCGCCCGTCGTCCATCACCTGCAGCAGCGTGTTGAAGACGTCGGCGTGCGCCTTCTCGATCTCGTCGAGCAGCACGACGGCATACGGGCGCCGGCGCACGGCCTCGGTCAGCTGGCCGCCCTCTTCGTAGCCGACGTAGCCGGGGGGCGCGCCGACGAGCCGCGAGACGGAGTGTTTCTCCATGTACTCGCTCATGTCTATGCGGATCATGGCGTCCTGGGAGTCGAACATGAACTCGGCGAGGGCGCGTGCGAGCTCGGTCTTGCCGACGCCGGTGGGACCGAGGAACAGGAAGGAGCCGATCGGGCGGTCAGGGTCCTGCAGGCCTGCGCGCGAGCGGCGCAGCGCGCTGGCGACGGCGTCGATCGCGGCGTCCTGGCCGACGACGCGTTCGTGCAGGCGGTCCTCCATGTGCACGAGCTTCTCGGTTTCGCCCTCCATCAGGCGGCTGACGGGGATGCCGGTCCAGCGCCCGACGACCTCGGCGATGTCGTCGGCGTCGACCTCCTCTTTGAGGAACACGGGAGCCTCGCCGTCGCGCTCGCGCTCGGCCGATTCGTATTCGGCGACCTGGCGTTCGAGCTCGGGGATCTCGCCGTAGCGCAGCTCGGCGGCGCGCTGCAGGTCGGCTTCGCGTTCGGCGCGCTCCATTTCGACGCGCGCGGCGTCGAGCTTCTCGCGCGTCTCTGAGATGCCGGCGATGGCGTCCTTCTCGGCCTGCCACTGCTTGGTCATCTCGTCCTCGCGCGCTTCGAGCTCTGCGACCTCGGCCTCGATCGTCTTGCGCCGCTGCTTGGCGGAGTCGTCTTTCTCCTTGCGCAGCGACTCGAGCTCGATCTTCAACTGCATGGTGCGCCGTTTGACCTCGTCTATCTCGGTCGGCAGCGAGTCGATCTCGATGCGGATCTTCGAGGCGGCCTCGTCGACGAGGTCGATCGCCTTGTCGGGCAGGAAGCGGTCGGCGATGTAGCGGTTGGAGAGCGTGGCGGCGGCGATCAGCGCGCTGTCCTGGATCGACACGCCGTGGTGCAGCTCGTAGCGTTCCTTCAGGCCGCGCAGGATGGCGATCGTGTCCTGCACGGTCGGCTCGCCGACGTTGACCGGCTGAAAGCGCCGCTCCAGGGCGGCGTCCTTCTCGATGTACTTGGCGTACTCGTCGAGCGTGGTCGCGCCGACGGCGCGCAGTTCGCCGCGCGCGAGCATCGGCTTGAGCAGGTTGGAGGCGTCGACGGAGCCCTGGGCGGCGCCGGCGCCGACGATCGTGTGCAGCTCGTCGAGGAACAGGATGATCGCGCCTTGGGCGTCTGAGACCTCTTTGAGCACGCCCTTGAGGCGTTCCTCGAACTCGCCGCGATAGGCGGCGCCGGCGATCAGCGCGCCCATGTCGAGCGCGATCACGCGTCTGTCGCGCAGCGACTCGGGGACGTCCTTGGAGACGATGCGCTGGGCGAGGCCCTCGACGATGGCGGTCTTGCCGACGCCGGGCTCGCCGATCAGCACGGGGTTGTTCTTGGTGCGCCGCGAGAGCACCTGGATGACGCGGCGGATCTCCTCGTCGCGGCCGATCACGGGATCGAGCTTGCCGAGCTCGGCGATCTCGGTGAGGTCGCGGCCGAAGCGCTCGAGCGGGCTCTGCTCCTCCTCGGGGGTCTGGGCGGGGGGTTTGGCGGGGTTAGCTGCCATCGGGGCCCCTCTCGGTCGGGCGGTTGCTCACGCGTGGGAACGGCGAGCGCGCGTCTGCTGCGCGCACGAGCGCGCCGCCGCGGTAGGGCACGGCGAGCTCGGCGCGGAAGGAGCGGCGCACCTGCTCGAGCTCCTCGGCGAGCGCGACTTGCGCGTGCAGCGCCTTGACCTCGAGGTCCTCGATGCGCGCGTGCATCTCGTCGACCTGCGCCTCGAGCTCGAGCACGCGCTCGACTCCGGCGAGGTTGAGGCCGAGGTCGCCGGTCATCTCCTGGATGCGCCGCAGCCGCTCGACGTCCTCCTGCGAGTAAAGGCGCGTGCCCTTGGGCGAGCGCTTGGGCTCGATCAGCCCGCGCGCCTCGTACATGCGCAGCGTCTGCGGGTGCATCTGCGCGAGCTCGGCGGCGACGGAGATCATGAACACGCCGCGACCGGTGTCGACGGTCACGCTGGTGATGCGCGTGACGCTAGGACGCGCCATCGCCGGCCTCCTCGCCACCGGCCCCGGTCGCGGCGCCGGCCCCTGGCGCAGATCCCGCCCCGCCGGCGCGCGCGGAGGCGCTGCCGGCGAACAGCTTGGCGCGCGGGTCGCCGTTGAACACCTTGGACATCTGCTCGACGGCGCTCTGCTGGTCTGAGCTGAGCTGCGTGGGCACGTCGATGACGAAGCGGTAGTGCAGGTCGCCGCGCGCGGGCGGCGAGCCGGAGCCGAGCTTGGGCGGACCCTCGCCGCGCAGGCGCTGGACAGTCCCGTGCGCTGTCCCGGGGGGGACGCGCAGGGTCTTTACGCCGTCGAGCGTGGGCACTTGCACCTCGGCGCCGCGCAGCGCCTCGGGGATCGAGAGCGGCACCTCGACCTCGAAGTTTGCGCCCTTGCGCTTGAACACGGGCGAGTCGCTGACGTGGGTGATCAGGTAGAGGTCGCCGCCCGGGCCGCCGTTTCGCCCGGGCTCGCCCTTGCCGGCGAGGCGGATGCGGCTGCCGTCGCGCACGCCGGCGGGGATGTTCACGCGCAGGCGCTTGACGGTGCGCACGGCGCCGGAGCCGTGGCAGGTCGGGCAGGGGTCCTCGATGATCGTGCCGGAGCCGTGGCAGAGCGAGCAGGGCTGAGAGATGGAGAAGGCGCCCTGGCCCTGCGTCTCGACGCCGCGCCCCTCACAGCGCGGGCAGACGGTCGGCGTGGTGCCGGGCTTTGCGCCGGTTCCGTGGCAGGTTTCACAGCGCGCCTGCATGGGCACCTGCAGCGGCACCTGCGCGCCGGAGACGGCCTGGTCGAAGGAGATGGAGACCTGCGTCTCGAGGTCGGCGCCGCGTTCGGCGCGCGGGCGCTGGCGCGCGCCGCGCCCACCGCCGCCGGCGGCGCCGCCGAAGAGGTTGGAGAGTATGTCGCCCATCGAGGAGGCGTCGAAGTCGAAGTTGCCGAAGCCGCCGAAGCCGCCGCCGGGACCGGCGCCGGTCGCGAAGGGGCCGCTGGCGCTGTCGTACTGCTTGCGCTTCTCGGGGTCGCCGAGCACGTCGTGCGCCTGGGAGATCTCCTTGAAGCGCGCCTCTGCGGCCTTGTCGCCGGGGTTGCGGTCGGGGTGGTACTGGCGCGCGAGCTTGCGGTAGGCCTTCTTGATGTCGTCGGCGGTCGCCTTCTTGTCGACGCCGAGCGTCTTGTAGTAGTCGGGTCGCGTTGCCATATGCGCTCCAGCGCCTACGCGGCGACGACCACGCGAGCCGGGCGGATGACGCTCTCGCCGAGCCGGTAGCCGGGCTGGTAGACCTCGACGACGAGACCGCTGTCGGCGCCGCCGTCGGCGGGCTGCTGGACGGTGGCGATGGCCTCGTGGACGGAGGGGTCGAAGGTCTCGCCGAGCGGCGAGAAGGACTCGACGCCGACGCGCGCGAGCGCGGCTGAGAGTTCGGAGCGCACGAGGCGCACGCCGTCGAGCAGCGGGTCGTCGGTGGCGGCTGCGTCGAGCGCGCGGTCGAGGTTGTCGATCGCGGGCAGCAGCTCCTTGGCGAGCTTGGCGACGCCGCGCAGCTGCGCGAGCGCGGACTCGCGCGCGACGCGCTTTCGGTAGTTCTCGAAGTCGGCCTGCGTGCGCTGCGCGAGCGCGAGGTAGTCGTCGCGCTCTGCGGCGAGCGCGCCAAGCTCGTCGAGGTCGCCCTTCAGCTCGTCGGCCGCGCCGTCGGCGGCGCCGTGCGCGTCGGCGCTGTCCCCGGATGCACGCGCGCCGCCCCCCGGCGCGGCTGCGCCGGGGGTCTGCTGCTCGGACGCGAGATGCTCGGACGCGTGTCGCTCAGGAGCGTGGCCGCGAGCAGGACCGTTGTCCTGCTCAGGCGACTCGTGAACGGCTGCGTCGGCGGTGGTGTGCTTGGACTCGGACATGGCGGGCTATGCCTTGGGCTCGTCGACTACCTCGGCGTCGACGACGTCCTCGTCGTCGGCGGACGCTCCGTCGCCTGAGGGCGCTGAGCCGTTGCCGTTGCCGTCGGTTGCGGCGGCCTCCTGCGCGCGCTGGTACATGGCCTCGGAGATCGCGTGGAAGGCGGTCTGCAGGGTC
The DNA here is from genome assembly GCA_963706615.1 of uncultured Solirubrobacteraceae bacterium. Lineage (GTDB taxonomy): Bacteria > Actinomycetota > Thermoleophilia > Solirubrobacterales > Solirubrobacteraceae > Palsa-744. Next base: position 1,434,906 of record OY970163.1, read on the forward strand.
TCTGTCTTGGCGTTGATCGCCGCCGGGTCGTCGGCCTCGAGCGACTCGCGGACCTCCTTGATGGCGGTCTCGATGCGTCCCTTGGAGTCGGCGTCGACCTGGTCGCCGAGCTCGTTGAGCTGTTTCTCGGCCTGGTAGGCGGCGTTCTCGCCGTTGTTGCGCGCCTCTGCGAGCTCGCGCGCGCGGCGGTCCTCCTCGGCGTGGGACTCGGCGTCGGAGACCATGTTCTTGATCTCGTCGTCGGACAGCCCGGAGCCGGCCTTGATCTCGATCTTCTGCTCCTTGCCGGTGCCGAGATCCTTGGCGGACACGTTGAGGATGCCGTTGGCGTCGATGTCGAAGGCGACCTCGACCTGCGGGATGCCTCGCGGCGCGGGCGGGATGCCGGTGAGCTGGAACTTGCCGAGCGACTTGTTGTATTGAGCCATCTCGCGCTCGCCCTGCAGCACGTGGATCTCGACCGAGGGCTGGTTGTCCTCAGCGGTCGAGAAGACCTCGCCCTTGCGTGTGGGGATGGTGGTGTTGCGCTCGATGAGCTTGGTCATGACGCCGCCCTTGGTCTCGATGCCGAGCGTGAGCGGGGTGACGTCGAGCAGCAGCACGTCCTTGACGTCACCGGCGAGCACGCCGGCCTGGATGGCTGCGCCGACGGCGACGACCTCGTCGGGGTTGACGCCGCGGTGGGGCTCCTTGCTGGTGAGCTCCTTGACCTTCTCCTGCACGGCGGGCATGCGCGTCATGCCGCCGACGAGCACGACGTGCTCGATTTCCTTGACGCCCTTGTCTTTGGCGTCGTCGATGGCCTGGCGAACGGGCGCGACGACGCGGTCGAGCAGGTCGGACGTCAGCTCGGCGAGCTTTGCGCGCGTGAGGCGCGTGTCGAGGTGCTTTGGCCCGGAGGCGTCGGCGGTGATGAAGGGCAGGTTGATCTGCGTCTCCTGCGTGGTCGACAGCTCGATCTTGGCCTTCTCGGAGGCCTCGTAGAGCCGCTGCAGCGCCATCGGGTCGGCGCTCAGGTCGATGCCTTGTGACTTCTTGAACTCGGACACGAGCCAGTCGACGATGGCCTTGTCGAAGTTGTCGCCGCCGAGGTGGTTGTCGCCGGCGGTGGACTTGACCTCGAAGACGCCGTCGCCGATCTCGAGCACAGACACGTCGAACGTGCCGCCGCCTAGGTCGAAGACGAGGATGGTCTGGTCAGACTCCTTGTCGAGCCCGTACGCGAGCGAGGCTGCGGTGGGCTCGTTGATGATGCGCTTGACGTCGAGGCCGGCGATCTTGCCGGCGTCCTTGGTCGCCTGGCGCTGGTCGTCGTTGAAGTACGCGGGAACGGTGATGACGGCGGAGTCGACGGACTCGCCGAGATACGCTTCGGCGTCGGTCTTGAGCTTCTGCAGGATCATCGCGGAGATCTCGGGCGGGGAGAACTGCTCGGCTCCGGAGTCGCGCTCGGTTACTTCTACGCGAGCGTCGCCGTTGGGTCCGGAGACGACCTTGTAGGGGACGATCGACTCCTCCTCCTTGACTTCGCCCTCCTTGCGGCCCATGAAGCGCTTGATCGAGAAGACGGTGTTCTGCGGGTTGGTGACGGCCTGGCGCTTGGCCACCGTGCCCACGAGGCGCTCGCCGGATGCCGTGAAGGCGACAACAGAGGGAGTCGTTCGACCGCCCTCGGAGTTCTCGATCACGGTGGGCTCGCCGCCCTCGAGCACGGCCATGCACGAGTTCGTCGTGCCGAGGTCGATGCCTATGGTCTTGGCCATGTGGGACTGCTCCTTACATACGCGGAATAAATCTAAGTGAGATTGTGACAGATTTTTTATAGAGAGTCAATAGGGATCCTCGCGCCGTGCCAGACCGCGCGGGACGGTCGCCCGCGAGCCGCCCAACGGCCGACTTTGAGGCTGCTGATGCGTACGCGGTAGCTTGCCTGTATGGCACAGGCGGGCAAGGGGGTTCTTGCGCTTGGCTTGCCTCGAGTCCTCGTGGCGACAGCCGTCGTCGCCCTCCTGCTCAGCACAGGCGCGATTGCGCGTCCGCAGCGCGATCCGGCTGCGTGCCCACCGGCGGGAACACAGCTGATCGCAGGCGACGGGATCGTCCGCGTGTACTCGCGCGCTCCAGCCAAGCCGCGCTTCGGCCCGAGAACGAGCGAGGCCTGCCTGGTGGGACGCGGCTCGCGCATGACACTGGTGTCCGCGTCCACTCCCGCGGAGCGGGGGCTCCGCAATTCGGTGGATCGCGTCGTGCTGTCGGGTTACATTTGGGCTACCTGGAAGGCCAGTTCGGGATCGACGCCGGCTGCGAGGGCCTGGTCGTTGCCGACATCGCCGCGAGGCGGATACTGACGCGGGCGCCGAGCATCGGGTGCTCGGTCGATGCTGGCTTCGTGCGGCGCGAAGTCGTCACCGACTTGGTGCTCGGCCCCGGCGGGTCGGCCGCGTGGATCCTCGAACGCCGAAGCTACTCCGTTGCGCAGACCCTGTTGGTCTACACCGTCGCCCGAGGCGGAAGCGCGGCCGTCCTCGACCAAGGACCGGACATCGGTGCCACCTCGCTGACCCTTTCCTCCGGCACGCTCGGCTGGTGGCACGCTGGCGTCCACCGGACGGCGCCCGCGCCTTGACCGATTCACACCTACGCGAGCAGTCATCGGCGCGCCGCTCTGGGGCGCCCGATGCCCACGAGGGCGGGCACACGGTGTACCTTCAGTGAATGGCCTCGATCACGACGACGATCGCCGAGCCGGTGCCGGTTAAGCCGCGCCTGCGCGGCGTCTCCCACCAGTACGCGTTCTTCGTGTCGGTCGGCTGCGGCGTGGGGCTGATCCTGGCGGCGTCGGAAGGCCGCGCGCGCGTGGCGGCGAGCATCTACGCGGCGGCGGTGTCGGCGCTGCTGGGCACGAGCGCGCTGTATCACCGCGTGACGTGGCGCCCGAAGGCGCGGCGCTGGATGCGCCGGCTGGACCACTCGATGATCTTCGTGCTGATCGCGGGCACGTACACGCCGGTGGCGCTGCTGGCGCTGAAGGGCTCGCTGGCGAGCACGATCCTGATCGTGCTGTGGGCGGGCGCGCTGGGCGGCGTGGTCTTCAAGCTCGCGTGGATCGACGCGCCGAAGTGGCTGTTCGCGATCGTGTACGTGCTGCTGGGGCTGGTCACGGCGGCGATCTTCGGCGAGCTGCCGGCGGCGATCGGCTGGCTCGGGGCGCTCGGCATCGCGGCGGGCGGCGCGCTGTACCTGACGGGCGCGGTGATCTACGCGAGCGAGCGCCCGAACCCATGGCCAAAGGTGTTCGGCTACCACGAGGTCTTTCACGCGCTGGTGCTCGCAGCGGCGGGCCTGCACTACGCGGTGATCGCCTTCGCCGTCCTGCCGCACGGCTGACCGATCGCAGATCGGCGAGCGCGCGGAAGCCACACCCGCGAGACGCCACCCTCGCGACCCTCCCGCGCGCGCCCTCAGCGAAGCGACCGCGACGGGACGAGACGCGACGAGACGGACGCGACGGGACGCGACGGGACGGGACGCGACGGGACCGCGACGTAAATACCATTGCTACCGCTTCGCGTTTTTTACAACACACCCCACCCCAGGCGTATCTACTTTTTTCACCGAGCGGTAGCGGTCGTATATACAGACAGACCCAAACGCGCCAGACTAGCCCGGGCACGCCACGCACGGTGGAGCGCTCAACTGAACAGAGCGCGGCTGGGGCACATGCGCGCGAGCGCGCAGCTATCGCATTCGGGCGAGCGCGCGTGGCAGGTGCGCCGGCCGTGGCGCAGCAGGTTGACGTGCAGCTCGAGCTCTTGGCGGGGCGGGGTGAGCGCGAGCATCTGGTCGTGCAGGCGCTCGAAGGGCGCGCCGCCCTGCAGCAGGTGCAGGCGCGCGCCGACGCGCGAGACGTGAGTGTCGACGGGCACGTCGCGCAGGCCGTAGGCGAACAGCAGCACGCAGGCGGCGGTCTTGCGCCCGACGCCGGGCAGCGCGACGAGGTAGTCACGCGCCTCGGCCAGCGGCACGCGGGGCAGCCAGTCGAGCGAGAGCTCGTGCGGGGATCGATCGGAGATCGGCCCGCCGGGATCGTCTGAGATGGCGCGGAGGATCGCCTGGATGCGCACGGACTTGACCTTGGAGATGCCGCCGGGGCGGATCGCCTCCTCGATCTCGGCGACGGGGGCATCGCGCACGGCCTGCCAGGAGGGGAAGCGGGTGCGCAGGCGCAGGAAGGCGACGTCGCGGTTGCGGTCGTTGGTCGACTGCGAGAGCACGGTGAGCACGAGCTCGGCGATGGGGTGGCGATGCGGGGCGATCAGCGGGACTCCGTAGACCTCGCGCAGCCGATCGCGAACGCGCAGCACGCGCGCTCGCGAGGGCGGCTTCCATGCGGCGACGCGCAGCTTTGACTGAGCGCGCTTGGCGGCGGTCGGCGGCACGGCATCACGGTATCCGCCGCGCCGCGTGCGCGGCGATCGGCGATCCCGGCACGACGGCCCAGATATCCTCGCGCGGTGCCCGAGGTGACCGACCACGAAGGCGAGATCGGCGGGCTGCCGGTCTTCTGGCGCGGCGCGTCGCTGGCGGGGGGGGCGAACGGAGCCTCGGCGGCGCCGGCGGGTACAGGCAGCCCGGACGAGGCGGTGCCGCTGTACGTTCACGGGGTCCCGGACAGCTCGGACGTGTGGCGCGAGTTCCTCGCGCGCAGCGGCGGGCTGGCGCCGGACCTGCCGGGCTTCGGGCGCTCGGGCAAGCCTGGGTCGCTGAGCTTCACGATCGACGAGTACGCGGACTTCCTCGAATCGTTCTTGGAGCTCGTGGGCGTGGAACGCGTGAGCATGGTCGTGCACGACTGGGGCGCGGTGGGGCTGGCGTTCGCGCAGCGCCACCCCGAGCGCATCGAGCGCCTGGTGGTGATCAACGCTGTGCCGCTGCTGGCGGGCTACCGCTGGCATCGCACAGCGCGCATCTGGCGCACGCCGGTGCTGGGCGAGCTGGCGATGGGCTCGACGAACGAGCGCGTGCTGCGCCTGCTCTCCAGGGAGTCCAACGCGACGCCGGGCCCGATGCCGGAGCAGTGGCGAAAGAGCGTGCTCGACCACTTCGACCAGGGCACGCAGCGGGCGATCCTGCGCCTGTATCGCAGCTCGCCGCCGGAGGTGCTCGCGGCGGCGGGCGAGCGGTTGGGCGAGCTCGACGTGCCGTCGCTGGTCGTGTGGGGCCAGCGCGACCCGTACATCCCGGCGCGCTTCGGCAACGCCTACGCGGACGTGCTCGGCGCGGAGCTGCTGGAGCTGGCGGACGCCGGGCACTGGGCGTGGCTGGACCGCCCGGACGCGATCGACCGCGTGGTCGAGTTCGTCGGCGCAGCGTCCGGGTGAGCGCGCCGGCTCGCGCAGTCGGGCGGCTGGCGGCGCTGCCCGCGTGGACGATCACGGCGGCGTTCGGCCTGGCGTACGTGCTCGTGGCGCCACCGAGCGCCGATCTGTCGGCGGCCGGCTATCGCAGCGAACTGTTCGCGCACGCGGGCTTCACGCTGTGGGACAACGGCTGGTACGGCGGTCACCACCTGCCGGCCTACTCGCTGCTCGCGCCGGCGCTCGGGGCGCTGCTCGGCGTGCAGCTGCTCGCGGCGCTCGCGATGACGGTCGCGACGGTGCTGTTCACGAAACTGGTCGACGGCGCCTTCGCTCACCGCGCGGCGCGCGTGGCGTCGCTGTGGTTCGCCTACGGCGCGGCGATCAGCCTGCTCGCCAACCGCGTTGCGTTCGACCTCGGCCTGGCGATCGGCATCGGCGCGCTGGTCGCGGCACAGTCTGCGACGCGCTCGCCCGCCGCGACATCCGCGCGTCGCCGCCGGCGCGCGCTTGCATGCGCGCTCGCCGTTCTGTGCACTCTCGGCAGCCCGATCGCCGGAGTGTTCCTGGCGCTCGCGGCGATCGCCTGGGCGCTGGCCGCGCACTTCCCGAGCGGGTCGCGTGCGGCCCGGCTATCGCGCAGGATGTTCCCGCCCCGGCTATCGCGCAGGATGTCTCCGGCCCCGCTCTCAAGCGGGTTCCCTACGGATCGACGTTCGAGCGAGTCGGCTGGAGAGCGGTCGTTCGCGCTCGCGCTGGCGGGTGCGTCGCTCGTGCCGATCGCGCTGCTCATAATGGCGTTTCCCGAAGGCGGACCGCAGCCGTTTGTCGGCTCGGCGTTCTATCCGACGGTCGCGGGCATGGCGCTGATCGCGGCGCTGATGCCGGCCGAGCAGCGCGTGCTGCGCATCGGGGCGGTGCTGTATATCGCGGCGCTGATCGCCGCCTTCCTCATCCCGTCGGCGGTCGGCGGCAACGCCGACCGCCTCGGCGCGTTGATGGCCGGGCCGATAGCCGCGGCGTGCGCGCTGGCTTGGCGGCGGCCCGAGCAGCGTCTCGGTGCGCATGCACCAGCCGAGACCGCTTCTCAGGCCTCGGCGCGAACCGGCGGCGCGGCGAGGAGTTGGCGCGTGTGGGCGCTGATCGCGTTCGCACCGCTGCTGATCTTCTGGCAGTCGAACGCGCCGGTCGGCAACTACACCGCGGCGGCAGCGGATCCGGCGGCGAACGCCTCTTTCTACACGCCGCTTCTGCACGAGCTGCGGACGCTGGGGGTCGGCGACAGCCCGCGGCCCGCGCGCATCGAGGTCGTCCCCACGCGCGATCACGCCGAGGCGCGCTGGGTGGCTCCGCACGTGATGCTGGCGCGCGGTTGGGAGCGCCAGCTCGACGGAGAGCGCAACGGGCTGTTCTACCGCTCGTCTCCGCTGCGCGAAGGCGAGTACGAGGCCTGGCTGTCCTACACGGCGGTGAGCTACGTGGCGCTCCCGAACGCGCCGCTGGACTACTCCGGCCAAGCGGAGGGAAGCTTGGTCGCCGGCACCCCGCGCTACGTGCGCGAAGTCTGGCGATCGCCCGGATGGCGCTTGTTCGAAGTGCTGAAAGCGGTTGCGCTCTCGCCGCCGCCGAGCGCTGTCACACAGCTCAACAGCGACTCGTTCACGCTGCGCGCTCCACGCGCGGGGACGTACGACGTGCGCGTGCGCTTCACGTCCTACTGGGCGCTCGCCGGCGGCCACGGCTGCGTGAGCCGCGCTCCCGGAGGCTGGACCGACGTGCAGACGCGCGCCGGCGCCAGCGTGCACGTCGTGATCGACTTCTCGCTCGCGCGCGTGTTCGGTCAAGGTCCCCGCTGCCGTTGAGTCGCCTCTGAGCCGCGAGGCGCCGTCGAGCGCACGCGCGGCGGGTGGTCTAGGCTTGTCTGCGATGCTCGCCCGCACTCGTCTACTGCAGGCGCGCGTCCTGCCGCACGGCTGGCTCGACGCGCTACGGCAGGTCTCGCTCTTCGCCGCCGCATACCTCGCCTACCGGCTCGTGCGCGGGCTCGCCGAGGGCAACGCCAACGCGGCGTTCGCGCACGCGCGCGACGTGATCTCGATCGAGAGCAAGCTGCACCTGTTCGTCGAGCCGAGCGTGCAAGCGTGGGCCTCGGGCAGCCACCTGGTGATGGTGAGCGCGAGCTGGCTTTACGTCAACGCGCAGACTTCGATCACGCTGGGTGCGCTGCTGTACCTGTACCTGTGTCACAACCGCTCGTTCTACTTCGTGCGCAACATGTTCATGATCGCGATGGCGATCGCGCTGGTCGCCTACATCGTGTTCCCGACGGCGCCGCCGCGCTTCATGCCGGAGTGGGGCTTCATCGACAGCGTGTCGGACTTCACAGGCGTGCGCGTGTCGCACGCGAGCCCGACGGCCAGCGCGCTGTTCAATCCTTACGCGGCGGTGCCGTCGATGCACGTGGCGTTCGCGCTGATGATCGCCTCGCCGCTGGCGCGCCTGGCCCAGCATCGCGTGGTGCGCGTGCTGTGGGTGCTGTACCCGTTTTTGATGACGTTCGTGATCGTCGTGACGGCGAACCACTTCATCGTCGACGCGCTGCTCGGCGCGATGACGGCAGGGGCATCGGCGTACGGCGCGCGCTGGCTGGCGCGCGCGCGACCGGCCGTGTGGCGCTTCTCGACCGTCCCGCCCGCGCACGCGGGCGCGAGCGGTTAAGGCCACGCCCGCACGCATGGCTCCCAGACAGCAAGCTTCGCCCAGGCGCTCGCGCCGCGGCGGCTACCGCTCCGGGCGCAAGGCCTCCCAACGGCCCGCGCGCGCGCCGATCGGCTCGGGCGAACGCCGCGAGCTGGTGCGCAACCGGCTGATCGAGTCGCGCTTGACGCCGAACGCGATCTCGCTGACCGGGTTCGTGCTGAACGTGGTCGCGGCGGTGCTCGTGTGGGAAAGGCTGTTCTTCCTCGGCGGGATCGCGTTCATCGTCGGCTCGGTGATGGACACGCTGGACGGCCGCTACTCGCGCATGTCGGGCAAGGGCACGCCGTTCGGCGCGTTCCTTGACTCGACGCTGGACCGCGTCGAGGAGGGCATCGTGCTGACGGCGGTCGCGGGCTACTTCGCGCTGAACGGAAACCGCGCGGCGGCGGCAGCGGTGGTCGTGGCGGTGCTGGCGTCGCTGATGGTCAGCTACACGCGCGCCCGCGCGGAGGCGCTCGGCGTGGAGTGCAAGGTGGGCATCGCCACGCGCCCGGTGCGCGTCGTGATCCTGGCGATCGGTCTGGTCTTCGCGCGCGGCGCGTCGCTCGGCGACTTCCAGCTCTTGGAGCCGGCCGTGTACGTGCTCGCGGCGCTCAGTCTGGTCACGGTCGGCCAGCGCGTCTGGCACGTGCGCCGCGAGCTCGTCGGTGTGACCTAGCGCAGGCGGCGGAGTAGTCTCCGCAAAGCCCACGGGCTTCCTTGACCGCGCCTCGGCCGACAGCGTCGAGCCTCACAAAAAGGACACTTCTCTCGTGATCGAGCAGCACTCAAACGGCAGCGCCTCCAGCAACGGCGCGCCCTCCAAGAACGGCGCCGCGCGCTACCAATCCGACAAGGTGCGCGTCGCGATCGTCGGCGTCGGCAACTGCGCCTCGGCGTTCGTGCAGGGCGTCAACTACTACCGCGACGCCAATCCCGACGAGCGGGTGCCGGGTCTGATGCACGTCGACCTCGGCGGCTACCACGTGCGCGACATCGAGTTCACGGCGGCCTTCGACATCGACTCCAAGAAGGTCGGCAAGGACCTCGGCGAAGCGATCTGGGCGGGCCAGAACAACACGATGAAGTTCGCCAAGGTGCCGCGCAAGCTCGGTGTGCCGGTGCATCGGGGGATGACGCTCGACGGTCTCGGCAAGTACCTCAAGGAGAAGATCACCAAGGCGCCGGGGGAGACGGCGGACGTGGTGCAGATCCTCAAGGACACGCACACCGACGTGGTCGTCTCCTACCTGCCGGTCGGCTCGGAGGACGCGACCAAGTGGTACGTCGAGCAGGTGCTCGAGGCCGGCTGCGGCTTCGTCAACTGCATCCCGGTGTTCATCGCGCGCGAGAACTACTGGGACAAGCGCTTCAGGGCCGCGGGGCTGCCAATCGTCGGCGACGACATCAAGTCGCAGGTCGGCGCGACGATCGTGCACCGCACGCTCGCGCGCCTGTTCGCCGACCGCGGCGTGAAGATGCTGCGCACGTCGCAGCTGAACGTCGGCGGCAACATGGACTTCTACAACATGCTCGAGCGCGAGCGCCTGGAGTCCAAGAAGATCTCCAAGACAAACGCGGTGACGTCGATCATGGACCACAAGCTCCCGCCCGAGGACGTCTACATCGGGCCGTCGGACTACGTGCCGTGGCTGACCGACCGCAAGTGGGCGCACATCCGCGTCGAGGGCCAGGCCTTCGGCGACGTGCCGCTGAACGTGGAGATGAAGCTCGAGGTGTGGGACTCGCCGAACTCGGCGGGCATCGTGATCGACGCCGTGCGCTGCTGCAAGCTGGCGCTCAACAACGGCGTCGGCGGCCAGCTCGACGGGCCGTCCTCCTACCTGATGAAGTCGCCGCACAACCAGCGCCCGGACGACCAGGCACGTGCGGACACGGAGAAGTTCATCGCCAAGTACACGGGCAAGCCGGGGCCGTCGGGCAAGCGCCCGGCGCGCGCCGCGGCCAAAGCCCGGCCGAAAGCGAAAGCGAAAGCCAAAGCCGCCAGGGCGCCGGTCGCGAAGTAGCTCGCGGGCCGGGCGCGCCCAGGGGGCATAATCGTGGAGCCGATGGCCCTGTCGTTCTCGATCGCCCACGTCACCCCGTATCCGTGGGAGGCACAGGACGACGAGGTCAACGCGCATGTGCTGCGCGTGTGCACGGAGCTGTCGCGTCGCGGGCACCGCGTGCTCGTGCTGGCGCCGTCGCACTCGCAGGAGCGCGTGCGCGAGTCGCGCAAGGCGCTGCGCGCCGCGCGGGGCAACCCGCACAGCCTGCTCGAGGGCACCGACGGCGGCGTGCCGCGCGTGGTCGCCGTCGGCGAGGTGCTCGACGTCTCGGCGGGGGCACGCAGGCGCGCGCCGTCGCTGTCGATCGACGTGGCGCGCACGATCGAGGAACTGCTCGGCACAGTCGAGCTCGATTTTGTCCATGTTCACGAGCCGTTTGCGCCGAGCACGTCCAACGCCGCGCTGCGCCACTCGCGCGCGCTGAACGTCGGCTCGTTTCACTCCTCCAGCGAGCGGCTGCTGTCGACGCTCGTGGCGCGGCGCTTTGTCGAGAGCTTCTACGGGCGCCTGGACGCGCGCACGGCGAGCCTGCCGGCGACGGCCGAGCTGATGGACCGCCATTTCCCGGGCGACTACCGGCTGATCGCCGACGACGACGGCGCGGCTGCGCGCTTCGAGGCGATCTACGCCGAGCTCGCCGCGCGGCGCCACGCGCGCGAGGGCGACGCGCAACTGCAGGCACTGCTCGCGAAGCGGCCGCTGATCGACGTCGACCTGCACATGCACACCGACCACTCGCACGACTGCGCGACGCCCGTGGAGGTGCTGCTGGCGACGGCGCGCGCACAGGGCCTCGGCGCGATCGCGGTGACCGACCACAACGAGATCTCGGGCGCCCTGGAGGCGCGCGCGCAGGCCGAGGGAACCGGCTTGCGGGTGATCGTCGGCGAGGAGGTCAAGACGGCCGGCCAGGGCGAGGTGATCGGCCTGTTCATCGAGGAGAAGATCCCGCGCGGGCTCAGCCTGCAGGAGACGGTCGCCGAGATCAAGCGCCAGGGCGGCCTGGTGTACGTCCCGCACCCGTTCGACCGCATGCACTCGGTGCCCGACTACGAGCACCTGCTGACGATCCTCGACGACGTCGACGCGATCGAGGTGTTCAACCCGCGCGTGGCGATCGGCGCGTTCAACGAAGAGGCCGAGCGCTTTGCGGCCAAGTACAGGATCGTCGCCGGCGCCGGATCGGACTCGCACGTGGCCCAGGGGCTCGGCTCGGCGCGCCTGCGCATGCACGACTTCGACGGGGCGCAGGAGTTCCTGCAGTCCCTTCGCGACGCGGAGATCGTCAGCGGCCGCTCGTCGCTGCTGTTCGTGCAGGCGCTCAAGTTCCTGCAGACGCGCGCGACGCCCCAGTCGGCGCAGCGCGCCAGCCGCGCGCGGCGCGTAAAGCGCGTGCGCCGAGCCGCGGGAGGGCGCAGGCGCGGCTAGCGGACCACCCGCACGCGTGCGCTGCAAGGCGCCGCACGCGCTCCACCCGCGCAAGTACTGATGCACAGCCAAGGACAACCATCGGCGTCGTCAAATCCCTCGGGGTCGATGCCTGTAACCGATGACGAGATCCGCGAGAAGTACCTGGAGCGCGCGATCCGTGAGCTGAACACGCTCACGCGCGAGCTGCAGTCCTGCCCGCACTGCCCGCGCGGCAACCTGATGCCGGTGCTCGGCTCGGGGCACCCGCAGGCGGACATCATGCTCTTGAAGCACTCGGCGCTGCCTTCGGAGATCGAGGAGGGCGTCGCCTTCTACGGCCGCGCCGGCGGCGCGCTGATGAAGTCGCTCAAGCGCCTGCAGATCGACCCGCTGGCGGTTTACGGGACGCTATGCGTGAAGTGTCCGCTCAGCGACGCCTCGCTGGCCGACCCGGCGTGCATGGCGCGCGTCGTCGCCGAGCTGGCGATCGTGCAGCCAAAGATCGTCGTCGTGATGGGCCCCGAGGCGCTCGCTGCGCTCAACGAGATGGAGATCCCGCTCGCGCACCCCGTCGAGCCGCGCCTCGGCGAGATCCAGCAGATGACGCCGACGATCGACGCGCTGTACGTGCCGAACATCGACGACTCGCTCGACGAGCACGACGCCAAGCGCGACTTCTGGTCGTCCTTCCGCGCGCTCGGCGACTGGTACGCCTCTCAGCCGCCTTATTAGCCGGTCGGGACGGGCCCGGGCGTGGTGACCGCCGTGCGGCCGGGCCGGTGACCGCCGTTGGGCGGAGTGGTCACGGGCTGCAGCGAGAAGCAAAGGCCGGCTCGGCCAAAGGCCGGATGCCGGTCACTAGACGAGCTTGACCGTTCCGCTGGCGATTTCGTAGACGGCGGAGACGACGCGCAGCTCGCCGGCGGCAATCGCCGCGGGGATGATCGGACCGCTGTCAGCCAGCGTGAGGGCCTGGCGCCGCGCGTTGGCGACGATCGATGCCTCGAGCGTGCGGACGGTTGGGTCGAGTCCCTCGATCGCAGGGACGACGGCATTGACCACCTCGCCGATCGAGCCATATTTGGAAGACGGAAAGGCCTTACGTCCCTCCACCACCTCGATCGCCGACTTGACCGCGCCGCAATCGGTGTGGCCGAGCACGACGATCGCGTGGACGCCGAGCACGGCGACGCTGTACTCGAGGCTGCCGAGCGTGCCCGAGTCGACGCTGTTGCCGGCGACGTGCGCGGCGAACAGGTTGCCGCGTTCTACGTCGAACACGAGCGGCGGCGAGACGCGCGAGTCTGCGCAAGCAAGGATCGACGCGAACGGCATCTGTTCGACAGCACGGCGTTCGCCGACAGGTGAGTAGTCGCGCCGTTCCCAGCGCCCACGGCGATAGCGCCGGTTGCCTTCGGCGAGCGCACGGAGCGCGGCGTCGGGCGTGGACGGCCGCGCGTACGCCGCTCGCGCATCTACCGCGCCGAGCAGCTCGCCGCCGAGCAACGCGCCGCCGGCAGCACCGCCGGCCCTGCCGAGGAACGAGCGCCGCGAGAGTGCTTGCTGGTCTTTCCCGGACATTTCAGTCTCCGATCACGATGACGATCTTGCCGAGCTTGCCGCCGGCGGCGAAGCGGTCATAGGCCGCCGCGGCATCGTCCAGCGGATAGGTCTCGGCGACGGGCACGCGCAGCTGGCCGGAGTCGAACAGCGGCAGCACCTCGTGCTCGAGCAGGCGGGCGACGAGCGCTTTCTCCTCCAGCGGACGCGCGCGCAGCGTCGAGCCGTGGATGCGCGCGCGCTTGCCCATCAGCGCGAGCAGGTTCAGCTCGGACTTGGCTCCGGCGGCGACGCCGATCACGGCTATCCGCCCGCCGGTGGCGAGCGCCCGCAGGTTCTCGGGCATGTTCGGCGCGCCGACGAGCTCGAGGATCACGTCGAACGGCCCGTGCTCGGCGAAGCCCTCGGGCGCGATCACGGTGGCGCCGAGCTGCTCGACCTGGCTGCGCAGATCCTCGTTGCGCACGGTCGCCGTCACACGCGCGCCCGCCGTGCGCGCGAGCTGGATCGCGGCCGTGCCGACGCCGCCGGCACCGCCGTGCACGAGCAGGTGCTCGCCAGGGTGCAGTTCGCCTTGCGTGAAGACCGCGTCGTGCGCCGTCGCAAAGACCTCCGGCAGCCCCCCCGCGGCGGCCCAGTCCAGGCCCTGCGGGACGGGCATCAGCTGGCGCTCGTGCACGAGGCACAGCTCCGCCTGCGCGCCGCCGCCGACGATCGCCATCACGCGCTCGCCGACGGCGAAGCGTTCGGCTCCCGGACCGAGCGCGGCGACCTCCCCGGCGAGCTCCATGCCAGGAATGTCCTGCGGCGAGCCGGCCGGCGCCGGGTACAGCCCGCGCCGTTGCATCATGTCCGCGCCGTTGAGCCCCGCGGCGCGCACGCGCACGAGCACTTCCCCGGCGCCCGCCTCCGGGTCCGGATGCTCCTCGACCACCAGCTCCTTGTCGCGAATTGTCGCCGCGTGCATCAGCGCAGCCTAGCTGCGCTCGAAGACCGCGACGCACTCGATGTGGTGCGTCTGCGGGAACATGTCGACCGGGCGGACCCTGCGCAGGGCCCAGCCGGCCTCGACGAGTTCGGCGGCGTTGGGCGCGAGCGTGGTGGGGTTGCAGGAGACGTACACGATGCGCTTGGGCGAGCAGTCGATGATCCGGTGCACGACCTTCTTCGACAGGCCGGCGCGCGGCGGGTCGACGACGAGCACGTCCGGGCGACCGGCGCGCGTGAGCAGCTCGGGCAGCGCCAGGCGCGCGTCGCCGGCGAAGAAGTTGGCCTTCGTGATGGCGTTCGCGCGCGCGCCGGCGATCGCGTCGGCGACGGCCTCCTCGATCAGCTCGATGCCCCACAGCTCGCCCGCGCGCGGGGCGAGCGTGAGCGCGATCGTGCCGATGCCGCTGTACAGGTCGTAAACGCGCTCCCAGCCCTCCAGTGCCGCGTACTCGGCGACGATCTCATACAGGCGCTCGGCCATCTCGGTGTTCGTCTGAAAGAACGCCTCCGCGGAGATCTGCAGGTCGAGCTCGCCGAGGCGCTCGGGGAGCTTCGCCTCGCCCCACACGAGCTCCGTCTCGCCGCCCGCGGTCGTCTCGGCGAGGCTGTCCGAGCGCGTCCACAGAACGCCCGACAGGCTGTCGCCGAGCGCCTCGCTGAGCGCGCCCGCCAGCTCGCCAGCCTCCAGCTCGCCCTGGGTCGTCACGATGCGCACCTGCAGCTGTCCGCTGCGGCGGCCTTCGCGCACGACCAGGTTGCGCAGGCGCGCGCGACCGTCGGGAGCCGGGCCGATCCGTTCCTCGCGGCGGTGATCGCGCCGTCCGCGCCGCTCGCGCCCGCCGCGCTGGCCGCCCTCGCGCGGAGCCACCGGCTCGATCGCCGGCGGGCGGCCGCGGTCCCACGCCGTCAGACCCTCGGCGCGACACCAGCGCAGCGCAACCTCGCGCGCGAGGTTGCCGCGCTCGGACGCCAGCAGGCAGTCCTCCATCGGCGTCACGCGGTTGCCGCCCGCCGGCGCGTGAAACCCGCACACCAGCTCGCCGGCCGCACCGTCCCCGTCCCCGTCGCCCGTAGCCTCGCCGAATGAGTACTCGAGCTTGTTGCGGTAGCGCCACGGCTGCACCGCCGGGACGATCTTTTCGAGTTCGTAGCCATCCAGTCGTCCGATGCGCTTGAGCGCCTCGTCGACCTGCTGCTGCTTGATCTGCAGCTGGCGCTCGTACGGCAGCACCTGCCACGGCACCCCCGGGTGATTGGCGACCGGCGCGATGCGCTCGCGGCTCGGCTCGAGCACCTCCAGCGTGCGCGCGTGCGCGTAGCTGCGCTTGCGCTTGTGCACCACCGCGCGCACCAGATCTCCGGGCACCGCCCCCGCGACGAACACCACGTAGCCGCCGTCGCCCAAGCGCGCGACGCCCTCGCCGCCAAACGCCAGCGAGTCGATGCGCAGCTCCAGCTCGTCTCCGCGCTGCGGGCGCACCGCCGATGGCGGCGGGGCGACGGCGCTCGACGCCTCCTCGGGCGTGGCAACCGGCGTGAGCGTCGCGGCCGGCGTTGCCTCGGAGGGCTCGGGGCTGGAGGTGTGTATCGATTTCATCAAGTAAGTGCGCGAATGTATATACGCAGATGTCCGACCGTCAATACCATGGCGCACGCAGAACAAAAAGTAGAAACCGTCCTAGACCGCTCGGCCGCCTGCTCATGCCGAGTCGGCGGAAGAGTCTTCGATCAGCAGCTCCAGGAGCGCCTTCTGCGCGTGGCGGCGGTTCTCGGCCTGGTCCCAGATGCGCTGACGATCACCGTAGAGCACCTCGGCGGTGATCTCCTCGCCGGCGTGCGCGGGGAGGTCGTGCATCGCGAAGGCGCCAGGCGCGGCGGCGTCGAGCAGCGCGTCGTCGACGCGGTAGTCGGCTAGCGCCGAACGGCGCGCGTCGGCGGTGGCCTCGTCGCCCATGCTCACCCACACGTCCGTGTAGACCGCCGCGGCCCCGGCGACGGCCTCGCGCGGGTCGTCGTACAGCGTCAACGATCCCGCGGCGTCGGCCGGTAGTTGCAGGTCGCCCTCGAGCGTGTAGCCGTCCGGCGAGGCGACGGCGACATGCAGGCCGGCGAGCGAGCCGAGGATCGCGAGCGAGCGCGCGACGTTGTTGCCGTCGCCGACGTACGCCACGCGCAGGCCCGCGAGCGAGTCGTGCGCCTCGCACAGCGTGAGCAGGTCGGCGAGCGCCTGGCAGGGGTGGTGCAGGTTGGTGAGCATGTTGATCACCGGGATCGAGCTGTGCTCGGCGAGCTCCTGGAGCATCTCGTGCGGACCCGTGCGCACGCCGACGGCGGCGACGTGGCGCGAGAGCACGAGCGCCGTGTCGCGCACTGCCTCGCCGCGCGAGAGCTGCAGCTCGTCGGCGCGCAGCACGACGGCGTGGCCGCCGAGCTCGTCGATGCCGACCTCGAAGGACACGCGCGTGCGCGTCGACGGCTTCTGGAAGACGAGCGCGACGTTGCGCCCCTCCAGCGCGCGCGAGGACAGCGGCGCCGCCTTCAGCGCCAGCGCGCGGTCGAGCAGCGCCAGCAGCTCGGCGGCGGAAAGCTCGGCTCCAGTCAAAAATGGCCTGCGCATGGACGGGGCAGTCTAGGCTAGGGTTGCTCGGCAGATGAGCCGCCGCCTCGCCATGCTTGGTCTTTTCGCCGTCGTCGTGGCGCTCGCCGGCTGTGGATCGTCGAGCAGCTCGTCTTCCTCGTCGTCGAGCTCGACCGCCGCGAGCACGAAATCGGCGACGACGGGTGGCCTCAAAGCGACGACGACGCCGAAGTTCGTCCCCGCCTCCGGCCCGGTTCAGAGCGGCATCGTGCAGGTCGCCTACCGCAACATCGCGATCGCCCCTGATGCGCTGAAGGTGAAGGTCGGCAGCACGGTCAAGTGGACGAACTTCGACACGATCTCGCACAACGTGACCAGCCAGGGAGGCCCGCAGAGCTTCGCCTCCAAGGACTTCAACGTGAACGGCACGTTTGAGATCAAGGCGCTCAAGCCTGGCGTGATCCACTACATCTGCACGATCCACCCGGCATCGATGAACGGGACGATCGAAGTCGTCAAGTGACGATTTCGGCTGTTCGCGCGTCGGCCTAACGGGCCGGTCGCGAGCCTGGTTCGCGCTCAGGCAGGCCCGAGGTCGGGCAACCCGAGATCAGGCGAAGAGGCCGTCGCGTACAGCCGGCGCGGGATGCGCCCGGCGCCGCGCGCGAGGCGCCCGCCTTGCACGGCCGCGCGCATCGCGCGCGCCATGCGCACCGGGTCCTGCGCGCGCGAGATCGCCGAGGCGGCGAGCACTGCGTCGCAGCCGAGCTCCATCGCCAGCGCCGCGTCGGAGGCCGTGCCGATGCCCGCGTCGAGCACGACCGGCACATCGACCGCCTGGCGGATCAGCGCGATGTTGTACGGGTTGCGGATGCCCATGCCGCTGCCAATCGGCGAGCCGAGCGGCATCACCGCCGCGCAGCCCACGTCCGCCAGGCGCCGCGCGAGCACCGGGTCGTCTGTCGTGTACGGCAGCACGACGAAGCCCTCGTCGACGAGCTCCTCGGCGGCGCGCAGCAGCTCGGGCGCGTCGGGCAGCAGGGTGTCCTCGTCGCCGATCACCTCGAGCTTCACCCACTCCGTCTCAAACGCCTCGCGCGCAAGGCGCGCCGTGAGCACGGCGTCGCGCGCCGTGTGACAGCCGGCCGTGTTCGGCAGCAGCCGCACGCCCGCGTCCGCCAGGACATCGATCAGCGAACCGCGCGAGGCCGGGTCGACGCGGCGCAGCGCCACCGTCACCAGCTCGCAGCCGCTCGCCGCGATCGCATCCGCGAGCAGCGACAGCGAGGCGAAGCCGCCCGTCCCGAGCAGCAGCCGCGAGCGCAGCGGGCGCCCGGCGATCGTCAGTTCGTCGCCGCCCGTCGCCAGCGTGTCGATCGTCTCGTGCACGGCTCTGATCATCCTCCCTGCATCGCCGTGAGCACCTCCACGCGCGCGTGCTCGGCAAGCGCGAACGACTGCCACTGCGCGCGCGGCACGACCTCGCCGTCGACCGCCACGGCGACGCCACGCGCGTCGAGCGTGAGGTCCAGGCGCGAGAGCGCAGCGGCGACCGTCTCGCCCTCGCGCACGTCCGACTCCTCGCCGTTGAGCCTGATCACGACGCCGCCGCGCTCGCAGTCGTCGCCGAAGCCCCCGAGCTCGGCCGCCTCGCCTCCGCCTGCGCCTCCGCCTGCGCCGCGCCCGGCAATCCCGCCGCCTGAGCACCGGCGGCGAAGCGCCGCGGGTCGCACGCGGCAAGCGACGCGTCGTCGGGCGGCTCGCCGCTGAGCTGCGCGACGACGAGCTGCGCCGTCAGCGGCGCGAGCAGGATGCCGTTGCGGTGGTGCCCGGTCGCCCACGTCAGGCCCTCGAGCGCGCCCGCGCCGATCGCCGGCGCGTTGTCGGGCGTCCCAGGGCGCAGCCCCACGCACAGCTCGTCGATCTTCAGCTCGCGCACGCCCGGCACGACCTCGATCGCCTCGCGCAGCAGCTCGTAGATCCCGCCGGCGTCCGGCTGCACGTCAAAGCCGCGCTCCTCGACCGTCGCGCCGAGCACATAGCGGCCGTCCGCGCGCGGCACGAGGTAGCCGCCCGCGAAGCGCACGACGCCTCGCAGCAGGCCCGGGCCGGCAGGGTCGCGCAGGCGCAGCAGCTGGCCTCTGACCGGGCGCACAGGCACTCGCTCGCTCGTTCCCGCAATCTGCCCGCTCCACGCCCCCGACGCGATCACCACGCGCTCGCCCGCCAGTGTCTCTCCCGCCGTCGCACCGTGGCCCGCTCGTGCATCGCCCGCCGCACGTGCGCCATCTGCAGCCGCGTCGCCGAGTACCAAGCCGGTCACGCGCTCGCCGCTCGCGTCCGTCTCGACTCGCGCGACGGGCGCGCGCTCGCGCAGGCGCACGCCCGCCGACTCACATGCCGCGCGCAGCGCGTCGAGCACGCGGCGCGGGTCGACGGAGTGGTCGTCGGGCGCCTCCAGCGCCAGGCGCACGGTCGGCGCGAGCGCCGGCTCGCGCTCGCGCGCCTGGCTGGCGCGCAGCCGGTTGGTCGCCAGGCCGAGCGAGTCGCGAAAGGCGATCTGGCGCTCGAGCTCGCGCGCCTCGTCGGCGTCGCGCGCGAGCAGCAGCGTGCCCATGCGCAGCAGGTCGAGCTCGCGCCCGGAGGCGGCCTGGAGCTCCTGCGCGAACGCCGGCCACATGTCCGCCGAACGCAATCCCAGGTCGAGCACGCGCCGTCCGGCCTCGCCGAACTCGACCTCGGCGACCGGCGCGAGCATGCCCGCGGCCACGCGCGAGGTGCCGCTGCCGATCGTCGCGCGCTCGAGCACCGTCACGTCCATGCCGCGCTGTCGCGCGCGCCACGCCACCGACAGCCCGATCACGCCGCCGCCGATCACGAGCAGATCCGCCGATCCGGTCGAATTGGGCATGCAGTTGATGCTAGTCCGCGCAAACGGCGCACACCCCGGGCACGGGCGCCGCGACCGTCGGCCACCTCGGACGCGGGATGCCTGCCGGCCGGCATCGCGTGCGTGCGTGCCAGACTGCCGGGAGTGTCCGCAGCAGACCTCGGCTCCGAACGTCGCGAGCGCCTCGCCGCCGCGCGGCTGTATCTCGTGTGCTCCGCCAAACCCGGCGAGCGCGACCTGCCCGACCTGCTCCGCGCGGCCGCGGCAGGCGGCGTCGACGTCGTGCAGCTGCGCGACAAGCAGCTCGCCGACGAAGAGCTCGTCGCCGTGGCCAACGCAACGCGCGCGCTCTGCGAGCGCCTCGGCGTGCTGCTGATCGTCAACGACCGCCCGCTCGTCGCGCGCGAGTGCGGCGCCGACGGCGTGCACGTCGGCCAGGACGACATGGCCGTCACCGACGTGCGCGAGCTCGTCGGGCCGGAAATGCTGATCGGCCTCTCCACACACGCCGACAGCGAGATCGACGCCGCCGCCGCGACCGCCCCCGACGGCACGCCGCTGGTCGACTACATCGGCGTCGGCCCCGTCCACGAGACGCCCACCAAGGCCGGCCGTCCGGCCGTCGGCGTCGAGCTCGTGCAGTACGCCGCCGCGCACGCGGCCGTTCCGTTCTTCGCGATCGGCGGCCTCGACGCATCGAACGTCGGCGACGTGCTCGCCGCCGGCGCCACGCGCGCGGTCGTGCTGCGCGCGATCGCCGACGCCGTGGACCCCGAGCAGGCGGCGCGCGAGCTGCGCGCGGCGATCGACGGCCATGGCGGCGGCTGACCGCCCGCCGCGCGGCGAACGCGAGGAGCTCGCGCGCGCCGCCCTGCGCCCGCTCGGCGAGGGCGAGCGGCCGGTCGCGCTCGTCGTCGCGATCGTCGTCTGCATCGTGCTCGCGATCGCCGTCGTCGCCGGCGCCGCGAGCGTGCACGACCTCAGCCGCCACGGCGGCTCGCTGCCCGGCGCCGCGCTGCTCGCCGTCGTGCTCGCGCTGCTCGCCCAGGGCATGTACCGCCAGCGCTACTGGGCCGTGCTCGGCTTCGAGGCGCTGCTCGCCTTCCAGATCATCGTCACCTCGCTCGCGCTCGTCGTCGCCTCGACGATCCTCGCCGCCGTCGTCTGCGTGCTCAGCGTCGGGCTCGGCGGCTGGCTGTTCTGGAAGCTGGTGCGCGTGATGGGGCGCCTGCAGGCGCGCGGGCAGCCGGTTTCCAAGGAGCACTAGGCGTGGTGCACGTCGAGCGCGCGGCTCTGCGACTCGTCGGCGACGTCAACGGCCTGCTCGAGATCGACGAATTCCGCGCCGGCCTGCTCGAAGCGCTGCGCGAGGCCGTGCCGGCCGACTGGGCCTCGCTCAATGAAGTGGGCGAGCGCCCGGAGGACACGTTCTCGATCGTCGAGCCGCCGCTGCACCAAAGCGTGCACGAAGGATGGGCGAGGCACAGCCGCCAGAATCCGCTCGTCGCGAACGTAGAGCGCACCCGCGACGCTCGTGTTCTGCGTATGTCCGATCTCGTCAGCCCGGCCGAGCTGCATGCGCTCGACCTGTACCGCGAGGTGTATCAGCCGATCGGGCTCGAGCACCAGATCGCCTTCTCCCTGCCCGTGCGCTCGACGGCGATCCTCGGCGTCGTCTTGAGCAGGCGCGAGCGCGATTTCTCAGACACCGAGCGCGACCTGCTCGAGCTCGCACGCCCGCACCTGATCCAGGCCTACAACAACGCGCGGCGCTACTCGCGCCTGCTGCAGGCGGGCTCACCCGCTGCGCTGGGCAGCAGCCCGACGCCGTCGGAGCTGCTCGCGCGCGGGCTCACACGCCGAGAGGCGCAAGTGCTGAGCCTGGCCGCACGCGACAGCAACGACCGTGAGATCGCGGCCGTCCTCGAGATCAGCCACCGCACCGTGCAGAAGCACCTGCAGCGCTGCTACGCAAAGCTCGGCGCGCACGACCGCGCCGAGGCCGTCGCGCTCGCCGCGGGAGCCCCGAATCCAGGCGCGGGCGCCGCGCCTGGCAATGGCGCGCCCGGCGCCGAAGCTTCGTTCCCCGCCGGAGCTTCATCCCTCGCGGAAATGCCGTCGTCGTGTACGTAGTCCACTACGTACACGGGCGTATCGGCGCCGCGCTCCACGACTAGCATTCGCCCTCTCGATCCGAGGAGGCAGCAGTGCAGGCAGGCAGAACGTTTCGCGCAACCACGAGTCGCCGGGGAGCCCGCGCGCTGGGCATGGCCGTCGTCGTGCTGCTCGCGCTCGTCGCGCCGGCCGCAGCAGCCGAACTGAATGTCACGGGCACTTGGCAGGGCAGCTATCACTGCGAATCGGGCAAATGCGCCGGCCAGCAGAGGAGCGGCGTGTTCACGCTCAGTCAGGCGGCGGGATCGAGCGCCGTCACGGGCACGCTGAACGTCGCCGGCGGCGGCCAGGGCTCGGCCACGGGCACGCTCAGCGGCAGCACCTTGACGCTGCAGGGAACGGGCGAAAACGGCTACACGGCCAAAGGCGTCGAGACGATCTCCGCCGACGGCCTGTCGTGGAGCGGCCGCTACGAAGACAGCGCCGGCACGAAAGGCACGTTGACGGCGTCGCGGCCGTCGCTACCCGTCTTCGAAACGATGCCGGGCACGCTGCGCCGATCGGCGACCCAGGTGCTGTGCAACTACGAGGTCGCGCCGGCCAACTTCATCTGCACGGCGCAGGTCGGCGACGCGAGCCAAGCCAGCCCGGCGAAGATCCCGACCGGCACCGTCGCTTTCACCGCGCCGTCCGGGTCGTTCTCGCCGGCGACCTCGTGCGGGCTCGTCGCGACGCCCGGCTCCCCGAACGTCGCCAGCTGCTCGGTCACGTACACGCCTGCCGCGAAAATCCCAGCCGGAACGCCGGCGCCGGTCACCGGCAGCTACTCCGGCGACAGCGTGTTCGCGGCGAGCGCCGCCAAATCGGGCACCGGCGCCGTCGTCTCGCCGATCGTCGGCGCCGCGACTTCGACCGGCGAAGGCGCCAAGACAACCGTCAGCTGCCCGGCGGGCGCCGCCAGCTGTCCGATCGTCGTCGGCCTGTATGTCGAAGAATCCGGCGGTGGCGCAGTCACGGCACGCAGCGCCAAGCGGCGCAAGATCACGATCGGCAGCACCGAGCTGACGCTCACAGGCGGGCAAAGACGGGTCGTCACCGTCTCGCTCAACCGCGCCGGCAAGCGGCTCCTCGCGAAGCACAGGCGCTTCACGGCGCTGCTGAAGGTCACCTCGGGCGCGACCACGATCAAGACGCAGAAGGTGCAGATCAAGCTGAAGCACCACGGCTGACCGGCCGCGGGCTCGCCCGCAGCGCTTCGATAGGCTCAGCCCGCGATGGCCGAGAACTCCTACGACTGCATCGTCATCGGCTCCGGACCCGGCGGCTACGTGGCCGCAATCCGCGCCGCGCAGCTCGGCAGGAAGACCGCCGTCGTCGAGCGCGACAAGCTCGGCGGGCGCTGCCTGAACTACGCGTGCATCCCCGCCAAGGCCGTCCTGCGCTCGGCCGACATGCTCGCCGAGATCCGCGAGGCCGGCGAGTACGGCCTGCGCGTCAGCGGCGTCGAGGTCGACTTCGCCGGCGTGCAGAGCCGCCGCGCGAAGGTCGTCGAGACGCTCACCTCCGGCGTCGGCGCCTTGCTCAAGAAAAACAAGATCGACGTGATCGACGGCGACGGCGCGCTGACCGCCGACGGCGACGTGCGCGTGGGCGACCAGACCTACTCCACCGAGACCGTGATCCTCGCCACCGGATCGGTGCCGCGCGCGATCCCCGGCGTGCAGTTCGCCAAGCGCATCATCGGCACCGAGCAGGCGTGGGCGCTGGACGAGCTGCCCGCCCGCCTGGCGGTCGTCGGCGCCGGCGCCTCAGGCGCCGAGATCGCCTCCGGTTACGCCCGCCTGGGCTCTGAGGTGCGCCTGATGGAGGCGCTCGACCGCGTGCTGCCGACCGAGGACGCCGACGTCTCGCGCCTGGTCGAGCGCGGCTTCAAGCGCCAGGGCGTTTCCGTGCACACCGGCGACCCGATCGCCGACGTGCAGAGCGGCGAGGACAGCGTCACGTTCACGCACGGCGAGGACTCCGGCCTGGAGGTCGACTGGCTGGTGATCGCCGCCGGTCGCGGCGCCGACGTCGAGGGCCTCGGGCTGGCCGAGGCCGGCGTCGAGCTCGACGAGCGCGGTCTGATCAAGGTCGACGGCGCGCTGCGCACGAGCCGCGGCGGCGTCTATGCGATCGGCGACCTCGTCGCCGGCCCGGCGCTCGCGCACAAGGCCTCCGACGAGGGGATCGTCGCCGCCGAGGACTCCGCCGGTATGCAGGCGCACCCGATCTCCTATGTGGACATCCCACGCGCGACCTTCTGCACGCCCAACGTCGGCTCCTTCGGGCTGACCGAGGAGCAGGCGCGCGAGCAGGGCTACGACGTCGTCGTCGGCAAGGTCCCCTACGGCGCCGTCGGCGGCGGCATCGTCTACGGCGACCGCACCGGCATGGTCAAGCTCGTCGGCGAGTCCAAGTACGGCGAGCTGCTCGGCGGGCACATCGTCGGCACGCGCGCCACCGAGCTGATCCAGGAGCTCGTCAACGTGCGCCTGCTCGAGGGCGGCTACGCCGAGGTCGCGCGCATCATCCACGGCCACCCGACGCTGTCCGAGGCCGTCATGGAGGCCGGCCGCGCCGCGGACGGTTGGCTGATTCACGGCTGACCCAATCGAAGGGCGGGCTGGATGCCCGGCCGTGCTGACTGCCGGAACACCCGTAACGGGCACAAGTTCACTCCAGGAGTGAAGGGTGTTCCGGCCCCAGAGCCGGATGCGTTCACAGGCGGCGCCAGAGCTACGCTCTGGACATGAATGCGGCCTTCTACTTCGACCTCGCAAGCCCGCTCGCCTACCTCGCCGCAGAGCGCGTACTGCATGCCCTCCCCGGCCCCGCCGAGTGGCAGCCCGTGCTCGCCGCCGAGCTGCCCGGAGCAGCGCGCTTCGACGCCTTTCGCTGTGAGCAGGAGCGCGACGTGTTTCGCGCCGAGATCGCACGTCGCGCGCAGGAGCTCGGCCTGCAGCCGCTGCGCTGGCCCGAGCCGTTCCCCTTCGACAGCGCGCTCGCGATGCGCGCCGCGACGTACGCCAAGTCGATCGGGCGCACCGTGCCCTTCGCCCAGGCTGCCTTCCGCCAGGCGTTCGCCGGCGGGCGAGACCTGCAGCAGATCGACAACGTGCTGATCGCCGCCGCAGCTTGTGAGATGCACCCCGCCGCCGTGACGCGCGGCGCCGAGCTGCGATCGGTCGCCGAGCAGCTCGCCGACGCGACGCAGCGCGCACGCCGAGCGGACATAAAAGAAGTCCCCGCCGTCGTCGTCGGCGAGCGCGTGTACGAAGGCGAGCGCGCGATCGAGCAGGCCGCCGAGAGGATGCTCGCGTCCGCGGGCGCCGTGCGGTGAAGGCCAAGGTCGCCTACCGGCTGATCGTCACCCGCGGCGGGCGCACGCCCGCGCTGCTCGCCGCCGCCGAGCGCATCGACCACATCGAGCTCGTCGACATCGACGACGGCGAAGTCGTGCTGTTCTGGGACCTGCCGCCGCAGGCCGCCTCGCGGCGGGCGCGCGCGCTGCGCGAGGAGCTCGCCCGGCTGGAGGCCCCGGATTTCCTCGCGCGCTGGAGTACCGTGGATTGATGGCAGACCTGCCCGCTCCCGACACCGCCCGCGAGTGGCTGCAGACGATGACGCTGATCCGGCGCTTCGAGGAGCGCGCCGGCGAGATGTACGCGCGCGCCAAAGTCGGCGGCTTCCTGCACCTGTCGATCGGCGAGGAGGCGACGATCGTCGGCAGCGCGCGCGCCCTGCGCGAAAGCGACTACCTGATCTCCACGTATCGCTCGCACGGTCACGCGCTCGTGCGCGGTACGCCGCCTGAGAACGTCATGGCCGAGCTGTTCGGCCGCGTCGACGGCTGCTCCGGCGGGCGCGGCGGCTCGATGCACATGTTCGACATCTCGCACCGCTTCATGGGCGGCTACGGCATCGTCGGCGGCAACCTCCCGATCGCCGCCGGCCTCGCGCTCGCCTCCGACTACGAAGGCACCGAAGACGTCACGCTCTGCACGTTCGGCGACGGCGCCTCCAACCAGGGCACGTTCGGCGAGACGCTCAACCTCGCCGCGCTGTGGAAGCTGCCCGTCGTGTTCATGGTCACCAACAACCAGTTCGGCATGGGCACCGCGCTCAGCCGCCACTCGGCCGTCACCGACCTGCAGCGCAAGGGCGAGAGCCTCGGCGTGCCCGGCATGCGCTGCGACGGCATGGACGTGCTTGACACCTACCGCGTGCTCTGCGAGGCGATCGCTCGCGTGCGCGAGGAGCGCCGCCCGCTGCTCGTCGAGGCCGTCACCTACCGCTTCCGCGGGCACTCCATGGCCGACCCCGAGCAGTACCGCTCCAAGGAGGAGGTCGCGCAGTGGCGCGAGCGCGACCCGATTCCCGCCTTTGGCGACCGGCTCGTCGCCGAGGGCGTCATCGACGACGACGCCCGCGCGCAGATCGACGCGCAGGCGCTCGCGCGCGTCGACGCCGCCGTGCAGTTCGCCGAAGCGTCGCCCTTCCCGTCCGCCGAGTCGCTCTACGACGACGTCTACGTGCTCGACCCTGGGTCCAGCGGCTCCTACTTCGCGCGCACGACCGACCCGCAGGCGAGCGCCGACGGCGCAGGGGGTGCGGCGGGCGCGGCGAGCGAGCTCTCCCCCGGCGGCGACCGCAGCGAGATCCCTCAGCAGATGTCCGAAGCGCTCGCGCACGGCGAGGACTCCGCCTGATGGCCGAGCTGCGCTACCGCGAGGCGCTCAACGCCGCGCTGCGCGAGGAGCTGAGCCGCGACGAGCGCGTGATGCTGATGGGCGAGGACATCGGCGTGTTCGGCGGCGCCTTCAAGGTCACCGAAGGGCTGCTGGCGGAGTTCGGCGAGAAGCGCGTGCGCGACACGCCGATCTCCGAGAACACGATCGTCGGCATCGGCGTCGGCGCCGCCATGGCCGGCCTGCGCCCCGTCGTCGAGCTGATGACGATCAACTTCGCGCTGCTCGCCTTCGACCAGATCGTCAACCACGCCGCGCACATCCACTACATGTTCGGCGGCCAAGCGCGCGTGCCGCTCGTCGTGCGCATGCCCCAGGGCGCCGGCCACCAGCTCGGACCGACGCACTCACACTGCTTCGAGGCGCTGTTCCTGCACGTCCCCGGCCTGCTCGTCGCCGCCCCCGCCACGGCCGCCGACGCCAAGGGGCTCTTGAAGACCGCCGTCCGCGACGACAACCCCGTGATCTTCATCGAGCACGAGTCGCTCTACGGCGTGCGCGGCGACGTGCCCGACGACGACGATCTGCTCGTCGAGTTCGGCCGCGCGCGCATCGCCCGCGAGGGCTCCGACGTGACCGTCGTCGGCGTCTCGCGCATGGCGCTCACCGCCGAGCGCGCCGCCGCCAGGCTCGCCGAGGAGCACGGCGTCGACGCCGAGGTGATCGACCCGCGCACGCTGCGCCCGCTCGACCTCGACACGATCCTCGCCTCCGTGCGCAAGACCAACCGCTGCGTGATCGTCGAGGAGGGCTGGCCGCACGGCGGCGTCGGCGCCAACCTCGCCGCGCTCATCTCCGAGCAGGCCTTCGACGACCTCGACGCGCCCGTGCGCCGCGTCTCCGGCGCCGACGTGCCGATGCCCTACTCCAAGCCGCTCGAGGACATCGCCTACCCGCACGAGCCGCAGATCGTCTCCGCCGTGCTCGACACGCTCGGCATGCGAACGGAGTCGCCGAGCGCTGGCGCGGCAGGCGCCGGATCGGCGTACACCGCGGCTGCGAACCCCGCGAGGGCCCGAGGCGCCTCCTGATGGCCGACCTCGTCATGCCGCGGCTGTCCGACACGATGGAGGAGGGCACGATCCTGCGCTGGATCAAGCACGACGGCGACCACGTCAAGCGCGGCGAGGAGCTCGTCGAGATCGAGACCGACAAGGCCAACATGACCTACGAGTCAGACCTCGACGGCACGCTGCAGACGGTCGCCGCAGAGGGCGACTCGCTGCCCGTCGGAGCGCTCATCGCGCGCATCGGCGACGAGGCCGCCGACGACCGCGAGGCCGGGGCCGGCGCGGGTGCAGCTGACGGCGCGGAGACGGGCGCCGGTGCAGATGCCGATGCCGGAATAGCCGCCGCTGCGCAGGCCGAGGCCAACGGCGCGCGCGAGGCCGGCGCGGCGAGCGCAACCGGTGACCAGGCGCGCGGCGGCGAAGCGCCTGGCGAGGCCCTCGCGCAAGCGCCCGGCGCCGGCGGCGGCACGGCCGAGGGCGAGCGCGTCAAGGCGTCGCCGCTGGCACGGCGCATCGCGCGCGACCGCGGCGTAGACCTGCACACGCTCAGCGGCAGCGGGCCCGGCGGGCGGATCGTCAAGGCCGACGTGCAGACCGCCGCCGGCGACGGCGCGACAGCGCCAGCGCCAGCGCCAGCCGGGCAAGAGCCGGGAACGCCGACAGAGCCGGGGCCGGCTGCGCCCCAGGCGTCCGTTCGCGAGGACGTGACGACGGCCAAGGGCGAGACGACGACGGTCGCGCTCACGCGCATGCAGCAGACGATCGCGCGGCGCATGGCCGAGTCCAAGGCGACGATCCCCGACTTCACGCTGCTCGCGGGCGTCGACATGGAGGACTGCGTGCGCCTGCGCTCCGAGCTCAAGCGCATCTCCAAGCACGAGGCGCCGACGTACAACGACATGGTCGTCAAGGCGTGCGCGCTCGCGCTGCGCGACCACCCGCGCGCCAACGGCAGCTACCGCGACGGGTCGTTGCAGCTGCACTCGCGCATCAACGTCGGCGTCGCCGTCGCGTCCCAGGACGCGCTCGTCGTGCCGACCGTGTTCGACGCCGACGCCAAGGCGCTCGGCGAGATCGCGCGCGAGACGCGCTCGCTCGCCGCGCGCGTACGTGACGCGACGATCACGCCGCCCGAGCTCGGCGGCGGGACGTTCACCGTCTCGAACCTCGGCATGTACGCCATCCAGAGCTTCACCGCGATCATCAACCCACCACAGGCCGCAATCCTTTCCGTCGGGTCCGTCGAGCAACGCGCCGTCGTGCGCGACGGCGAGCTCGCGGTGCGGCACACGATGACGCTCACGCTCGTCTGCGACCACCGCGTGCTCTACGGCGCCGACGCCGCAGAGCTGCTCGCGCGTATCCGCGAGCTGCTGCAGGCGCCCGCCGCGCTCACGCTGTGAGCTCGCTCGACGCGTCCACGCACCCCGTCGGGGAACTGCCTGGTCGATACGCGCTGCGTGTGCTCGCGGAGAGCGACCTCGAGGAGCTGCATGCGCTGATCGAGCGCAACCGCGACGACCTCGCCCGCTGGCTCAGCTGGGCTCAGCGCCCGACAGTGCAGAGCACTCGCGAACACATCGCTCGTGCGCTCGCCAGGGAGCAGGACAGCGGCGCCGTCGAGTGCGCGATCGTCATCGGCGGTCGCATCGTCGGCGACGTCGGCCTGTACATCGACGGCGTGAACAACTCCGCCGCGATCGGCTACTGGCTCGACCAAGATCACCGCGGGCGAGGCGTCATGACCGCCGCCGCGCGCGCGCTCGTGCACTACGGGTTCGACCAGCTCGCGCTCAACCGCGCGGAGATCCACACCGACGTCCTCAACCACGCCAGCCGCGCCGTCGCCGAGCGGCTCGGCTTCCAGCTCGAGGGCGTCGCGCGCCAGGCATACCGAGTCAACGATGAGCGCTACAGCGACGACGCCGTGTACTCGCTGCTCGCCTGCGACCCCGCGCGTCGCGAGCTGGTATCTCCCGCGCAGCGGCGCGACGTGGCGGTCGAGCCCACTCCGCGCCGAGAGCCAAGCGCGCCGTCAGGCATGCAGCGGATCGACCCAGCGTAGGCCCGGAAAGCGGGAGAAGTCCACATCGGCCGAGTAGAGCGTCGCGCCGTGCTCGATCGCCAGCGCGGCGAGGTGGGCGTCGCTCGTGAGGTTGCCCGCCGTGCCGAGCGGCACGAGCAGATCGCGCAGCACCGCCAGATGGCGGTCGGTGGGATGGACGATCGTGACGGGCGGCTGCGCCAGCCAGCCGTCGACCACATCCAGCGCCTGCGCTGCATCCCATGGGCGCGCGAGGACTCGCGGGTTGGTGATCACGCGTATGAAGCCGGTCAGAACGGGCCAGGCCAATGCGACGGTCTCCGTGCCCGAGAGAGCGTCCTCCACCCAACGGCGCGCCTGCGCATGCCGAACCGCGCTCTCGTTCGCCGCGTATACGAACAGGTTGATATCGGGGAGCTTCACTTACCCTGTTCGAGCTTGCGAATGATTTCCTCGTCCTCCAGTTCGTCAGCGAGCCTCAGTGCCTTGTCGAGGTTTATGCCAGGGCGCACGCCCAGCTTGCCGGTCGGCATCCGATAACGCCGCGCCACGGGCGGACGTCCACTCAGACCGGCCCGCAGCGCGTCGTTGAGCGCGGCCTTGAACGAGACGCCGCGCTCGCGCATCGTGGCTTTCAGCTTCGCCTCCACATCAGGGTCCAGCGTGACCGTCGTGCGCACAGGTGCATCATATCATCAACTCTTCTGCTGTCATGATGCCTTGCTGTTTCAGCGCTAGGCTGAGAGAACGAATGCGCAAGACGGTCCCGCCCTCCGACGAGCTCTGGGTGTGCCACCTGGGCGATGTCCCCTACTCCGACGGGGTCGCCATCCAGAAGACGCTTCGCGCGCGCCGGCAAGCCGGCGAGCTGCCTGACACGATGCTGCTGCTCGAGCACCCGCCCGTCTACACGCGTGGGCGGCGCGCCGGTGGCCAGGATCTGCCCTTTCCCGAGAGCTTCTACCGCGCCAAAGGCATCGAGGTGGCCCACACCGACCGCGGCGGCAAGCTCACCTACCACGGCCCCGGCCAGCTCGTCGGCTACCCGATCATGGCGATCGACGACGTCAGCCGTTACTTGCGCGCGATGGAAGCCGCCATCATCGACGCGCTCGCTGTCGAAGGCGTCCGCGCACGCTCTCGCGCGAGCGAGGGCATTGACTACACCGGCGTCTGGGTGCAAGATCGCAAGATCGCCTCGATCGGCGTGCACGTCTCACACGGCGTAACCACGCACGGCTTCGCCGTCAACGTCGACAACGACCTGCAGCCGTTCTCCTGGGTCGTCGCGTGCGGGCTGCCCGGCGTGCAGATGACCTCGATCGCGCAGGAGCTGGCCAGTTCAGACCCCCAACACGCGGTTTATGATTCCGCTGCTCCCCCGGCCACGGCTCCGGGCATCGCGTGCTTTCGCAAGGAGATGGCCTATCGCTTCTGCCAGGCGCACGGGCGGCGCGCGCGGCTCGTCCCACCCGCGCGAATCGGCATTGAGGCTCCGCTTGCCGCAGCCCCCAAAGCCCCCACAGCCGCCGCGACTCGCACGGACGGCGCGCGCGAGGCCGGCACGAGCGACGCAAGCTCCGCGCGGCTGGCGCAGGGGGTGCCGGCGTGAGCGCCACGCGCTCGCGCGCCAAGCCGGGCGGGATGGATGTGCTGAGCGTGCTCGGCCCAGACGTGCGTCCGCTGCGCGAGCGCAAGCCGCCGTGGTTCAAGGTGCCTGCGCCCGGCGGCCAGCGCTACCGCGAGCTGACTGAGCTGATCCGCTCGGAGAACCTGCACACCGTCTGCCAGGAGGCCGCCTGCCCGAATGTCGGCGAGTGCTGGGAGCGTGGCACGGCGACGTTCATGATCCTCGGCGACACGTGCACGCGCCGCTGCGGCTTCTGCAACGTCAAGACCGGCAAGCCGACCTGGAACGACCCGCTCGAGCCCGCGCGCGTGGCGCGCTCGATCGCGCGCATGGGCCTGCGCCATGCGGTGATCACCTCGGTCGACCGCGACGACCTGCCCGACAAGGGCGCGTCGGCGTTCGTCGGCGTGATCCGCCAGATCCGCCGCCAGGCTCCCGACTGCCAGATCGAGGTGCTCACGCCCGACTTCCAGGGTCAGGAGATGCCGCTCGCCAAGGTGATCGCCGAGCGCCCCGACGTGTTCAACCACAACGTCGAGGTCGTCCCGCGGCTGTACCCCCTCGCGCGGCGCGGCTCGGAGTTCCAGCGCTCCTGCCGCGTGCTGCGAATGGCCGGCGAGATGGGCGAAGGCGAGGTCGTCACCAAGTCCGGTCTGATGGTCGGCCTCGGCGAGACGCACGACGAGCTCGTCGAGACCTTCGCCGCGCTGCGCTCCAACGGCGTCGGCGTGCTCACCGTCGGGCAGTACCTGCGTCCTTCCGAGCGCCATCTGCCCGTCGTGCGCTACTGGCATCCGGACGAGTTCGCTGCGCTGCAGGACGCCGCGTATGAGCTCGGGTTCGACCACGTCGCGGCCGGGCCGCTCGTGCGTTCGTCCTACCACGCCGATCAGCACGTGCCACAGCCCCGCGCAGGTGTCGGCCCACTCGCAGCGCACGGATAGTCTCGCGGGATCTTCCCGCTCAAAGACAACATCCCGCTGGCGCGGTTCCCAATCGTCACGGTCGCGCTCGTGGCGATCAACGTGATCGTCTACCTGCTGGAGATCCGCCACGGTGGCAGCTTCTTCGGCGGGCCCTCCGACACCGTGACCGTGCACGACGGGGCGATCCCGTACGAGCTCACGCACCCGGGCAGGCACTGTGACCTCGCCACCGTCTCCGGCGCCGAAGGCGCGGTGCGCTCGGTCGCCTGTCAGGGAATGGCCGGCGTGCAGGGCACGCCGCCGTCGCAGCCGGCGACGTGGCAGACCGTGTTCACGTCGATGTTCATGCACGGCAGCTTCCTGCACATCTTCGGCAACATGCTCTTCCTCGTGATCTTCGGCCCGAACGTCGAGGACGCCACCGGACGGCTGCGCTACCTCGCCTTCTACCTGCTCGGCGGCATCGTCGCCCTGGCCGCACAGGTGCTCGTCGGGCCCGACTCGACCACCCCCACGCTCGGCGCCTCCGGCGCGATCGCCGCAGTCCTCGGCGGCTACCTGCTGCTGTATCCGCGGGCGCGCGTGCTCACGCTCATCTTCATCGTCTTCTTCGCCACGATCGTCGAGGTGCCGGCCGTGTTCCTGCTCGGCTTCTGGTTTCTCGAGCAGCTGTGGTTCGGCGCGTCGGGACTGGCCAGTCCGATCGGCGGCGGTGGCGGCGTCGCGTACTTCGCGCACATCGGCGGCTTCGCCTTCGGGCTGCTGCTGATCAGGCTATTCGTGTCGCGCGCTCGCCGGTCGGGCAAAGGCCTGCAACCGCCGCCACGGGCGGTGTACTGAGCCGATGAGGCGCATCCTCGTACTCGGCGCCGTGCTCGTGTTCATCGCCGGCTTCGCCTTCCTCACGGTCGCCGCCGTGATCGAACAGGGCTTCACGGTGGCGAGCTTCCTGTCGATCCTGATCCTCGCCCTGCTCGCGATCGGGATCGTCGGGGCGCTGCGCAACCCTCCGCGCTGACTGCGGCGCGCCCCTAACCTTCCGCGAGCCGATGTCCGCACGCGCACGCCACCGAGCTGGATGAGCACGTCCCCGTTCATGACGCCCGACCAGAGCCGTCGTCGTCGCGAACTCGCGCGCGATCGCCGCCGGCGTCGTCGCACAATCGGCCTCGGCGCCGTTGCGCTGGTCGTCCTCGTCGTTGTGGCAGCCATGGCGCTGTCCAAATCGGGCGGCCACGGCACGGCGGCCTCTACGGCCAAGGCGCAGAGCAGCACGCGCGTGAAGAAAGTCACAGCGCCCACGCTCTCGGCCACGGGCCTGCCGCTGGCAAAGCCGCCGCTGAAGCTCCAGGGGATCGGCCTGCCCCAGCAGGACGCCGTGCACGTCGCCTTCCATCGCCCGCCGCGCGCGGGCATTCTGTTCGACCTCACGACAGGCCAGGTGCTGTGGCAGCGCAACGTTCTCACGCACCTGCGTATCGCGAGCCTGACGAAGATGATGACCGCGCTGCTGACCGTCCAGTCCACGCCGCCCAACGGCCGCGTGCTGGTCACCAGAGCGGCCGTCGCCTCCGCCGGCTCGAAGGTGGGTGTGCTTCCGCTCGGCAAGCACGTCAGCGCCGAGACGATGCTCTACGGCCTGATGCTTCCCTCGGGCAACGACGCCGCGGTGGCGCTCGCCCAGCACATCGCCGGCAGCGTGAGCGGATTCGTCGGGCGCATGAACGCCGAGGCGGCGAAGCTCGGCTTGGGCTGCACCCGCTACTCCTCGCCCTCGGGCTACCTCGACGCCGCCAACTACTCCTGCGCGGCCGACCTCGCCGTGCTCGCCCACGAGGACCTGCGCCAGCCGCGCCTGGCGAAGATCGCGCGCACTTACACCGCCGCGCTGCCCTTCCCGATCAAGGGCGGGCGGCTGTACCTGTACAACAACAACCCGCTGCTGATCTACCACTACCCCGGGCTGACCGGCCTGAAGACCGGCTTCACCGCCGCCGCCGGGAGGTGCCTGGTCGCGACCGCCGAACGCGGCGGCGTGCGCCTCGGCGTCGTCGTGCTGCACTCGCCCGACCCCGGCACGCAGGCGCGCCAGCTGCTCGACCGCGCCTTCGAGGGCGTCTATCGCCAAGCGGCCGTCAAGGAGCCGCCGATTCCCGCCGGCGCTTGAGCTTCGGACCAGCGCCGCGAGCAGATCGAGCTCGGGAGGAGTACCGTTCTCCGATAGATTGACTGGTCAGTCAGCCAAAGGAGAACGCCGTGGATCTCGACGACACACAGGAGCAGGCCGCATACCGCGTCGAGGCGCGCGCCTGGCTCGACGAGCACAAGTCTGAGGCTCCCGTCCTCGAGGGCGCAGGGGCGCTGCAGGACGAGTCGGAGATAATCGCCGCGCGCCGCGCCTGGCAGGGCAAGCTCGCCGAGGGTGGCCTCGCCGGCGTGACCTGGCCGAAGGAGTTCGGCGGTCAGGGCCTCGGCCCGATCGAGCAGGTCATCTGCAACCAGGAGATCGCCAAGGCCAAAGTGCCGGGGATCCTCGACGCGATCGGCGTCGGCATGCTCGGCCCGACGATCATCGCCCACGGCACCGACGAGCAGAAGACGCGTTACCTCGGCGCGATGCTGCACGGCGACGAGGTCTGGTGTCAGCTGTTCTCCGAGCCCGCCGCCGGCTCTGACCTCGCGGCGGTGCAGGCACGCGCACGCCAGCAGGAGGACGGCAGCTGGCGCCTGAGCGGACAGAAGGTGTGGACGACCAACGCGCAGTTCGCCTCCTACGGCCTGCTGCTCGCGCGCACCGACTCCGACGTTCCCAAGCACAAGGGGCTGACGATGTTCATCGTGGCGATGGACGCGCCGGGCGTGACCGTGCGCGGCCTGCGTCAGATCTCCGGCGAGGCCGAGTTCAACGAGGTTTTCTTCGACGACGTCGCGATCGACGCCGACGCGGTCGTCGGCGGCGTGGGCAACGGCTGGGGCACGGCGCTGACGACGCTGATGTTCGAGCGCGTCACGATCGGCCTCGGCAGCGAGGGCATGGGCTACAACTCCAACCGCTTCGCCCAGGCGATCGCCCGCGACGCCGACGCGCGCCGCGACCCCGAGGTGCGCCATGCGCTCGGCGAGATCGCAAGCGAACTGCTGGCCGTGCGCTTCACCGGCTACCGCACGCTGTCCGCGCTGCAGAAAGGTCAGGTGCCGGGCCCCGAGTCCGGCCTGGCGAAGATCACGATCGTCAACGGCGCGATCAAAGCCGGCGACCTGATCGCCGACGTGCTCGGCCCCGACGCGCTCAGCGAGAACGGCGAGTGGGCGTACATGATCTCCTTCCTGCCCGGCCTGAAGTCCGCCGGCGGCACCGAAGAGATCCTGCGCAACACGATCGGCGAGCGCGTGCTCGGCCTGCCCCCGGCGCCGCGACTGGACAAGGGGATCCCCTTCTCCGAGCTGCGCTCCAAGGAAACGGCGGCAGCATGAACCTCTCACTCTCAGACGAGCAGGTCTTCCTTCGCGAGGCGGCCCGCGGGACGCTGTCGCGCTTCAAGACGTTCGAGGCGATCCGCGAGGCGCTCGACGGCAACGCCGACGCGCTCCCAGACATGTGGCCGGCCGCCAGGGAGGCCGGCTGGCCGGGCCTGCTGATCTCAGAGGAGCACGGCGGCGCCGGCCTGGACGCGTTCGACGCGATGCTCGTGCTCGGCGAGTGCGGGCGCGTGCTCGCGCCGATCGCGCTGCTCGGACACCTGCCGGCGACGGCGATCCTCAACGACTCGCCCGCCGGCGCCTCGCTGCTCGAGCCCCTGGCGACGGGCGAGCGACGCGCCGCTTATCTACCGGTCTGCCCGCCCGACGACATCGAGCAGCAGTGGACCGTCGATCCGGCCGGCGGCAAACAGCGCGCCGCAGCCCCGACGGCAACCGCCGACGACGACGGCGCGCGCGTCAGCGGCCAGCTGGCGTTCGTCCCCGACGCCCCGGGCGCGGACCTGCTGGTCGGCGTCGCGCTGCTCGACGGCAAGCCCGTCGGCGTGGCAATCGAGGCCGACGCTTCCGGTGTCGCCGTCGAGTCGACGACCCGCTACGACGCCAGCCGCTCGCTCGGTCACGTGACGCTCGACAACGCGCCCGCCACCGTGCTCGACGCGCCCGAGCAGTCGCTCGCCTCGGCCTGGTATCTCGCGCAGTCGCTCGTCGCCGCCGAGTCGCTCGGCAGCGTCGAAACGGCGCTCGACGTGTCCGTCGAATACGCCAAGGAGCGTCACACGTTCGGACGTGCGATCGGCTCCTACCAGGCGGTCAAGCACTCGCTGACGGAGGTGCTGCGCCAGCTCGACAACGGGCGCTCGCTGCTCTACTACGCCGGCTGGGCACGCGGCGGAGCACCCGCCGAGTTCCCGCTCGCCGCCAGCGCCGCGCGCTCGGTCGCCGGGCGTGCGCTCGACCAGGGCTCGCGCACGATGATCTCCGTGCACGGCGGCACCGGCGCCACGTGGGAGCACGACGCCCCCCTGTACTTCCGCCGCGCCCAGCTCTCGCGCCGCCTGCTCGGAGGCACCAGCGGCGCCACCGACCGCGTGGCCGGCGAGCTCCTGGCGCAAGCCGACGCCGCGTAGGCCGTCACTGGGCCACGCGGGCCGCCGAGGCCTTCACCAACGCCGTTTCCACAGGCGCCCCGTAAGCCGCGCGCACCGCTTCGACGAGCCCGGAGTCGACGCCACAGTTGATGCAGAACCCGTGCTGGGACCAGCCGATCGCGCGCGCGAGCACCTGGTCGGCGCACGTCACGCCGGTCGCGTCGTGGCCGTAGTAGTCGTATGCCGCCGCCCACGCAGACGCGTCGAGCGCGTATCCGGCGCCGTCGGCTGAGAGCAGATGGCCGGCGGCCATGATCGAGTCGAAGTCGTCGTAGATCGAGGGGTGCCGGGCGGTCGCGTGGTCGTACGCCGCCGGGCGGCGGCCGTAGCTGAAGGAATCGCTGACCAGCCGCCACGTGGTCACCGGCCCGTTGGTCACGTTGAACTGCATCGGGCCGCCGCAGCAGCCGGCGAAGTTGAGCCCCCGGTAGGTGCTCGGCGCCGTCGAGAAGGCCGACTCCTGGCGGTGGATCGAGGCGATCAGCAGCCAGCTGACGCCGAACGTCCGCTGCGCGGCGGCGTAGATCGGGTAGAAGCCTTCCATCCAGCGCGTCGGTATCTGCGTCTGCGTCTGATCGACGAAGCGCGTCGCGTCGAGCTGCTGCTGCTGACTGGAGGGGCGGGCGACGATCGCAGTGCCCGCCCTGCGTTTCGCCTGCCTCGCACCGCCGGGACTGGCGCCCTTGCCGGCGGCCGCGCGGGCGAGCACGCTCGCGGCCGCTGCCGGGCTGGGCGTGGGGATGGTCGCGGCGACGGGGAGAGCCGGCGGAGCGGCCGCGCGACCGGGCGATCCCGAACGTGCGCCGAGCATCAGCGCGCCAACGAGCACGGCGGCTCCGAGCAGGGCGAGCGCGCCTGCGAGCAGCCACGCGTCGCGTTCGCGTGGCGGCGCCGGAACGTGGGCGTCGGGCGCATCGGCAGGGGGGTTGGGCTGGACCTCGGACATCGGCCGCTAACACGGTAACCGCCGGTCCGACTACCCGATGCGCTTGCCGGCCGCTTGGGACTGCCGGCCGAGGGGACGAACGTCCAAGCGCGACCGGGCCGGCGCGACAATCGCTCTACCGCTGTGTTCGATCACGTGATGGGCAGGCTCGCAATCACCCTGTCGGCGCTTGCGCTCGCCGTCGCCCCGGCTGCGTCCGCGTCGGCGTCTACATCGACGTCTGCGCATACGCATGCGCATGCGTATGCGGGGTCGGGGGTGCGGGCATCCAATAAGGCGAGCGCGATAGCAATCGTAGATACAGATCTACATCCGTATATACGTTGGCTATCGCAAAACAAAAAGAGACATACACAGCCCGCCCTTCCGTCCGCGACAGCAGCCTCCCAGGCGCCACCGGCCGCGCCCGCATTGACAGCTGCCCAGCAGCACTACCTCGCGCTCGCGCAGGCAGGCGTGGCGCAGACGAAAAGGCGCTGGGGCGACGGGCGGCTGGGCTGGTATGACTCGCACTTGAACGACGGCGACAGATATCCGCTGGCGACGATCTGGGACATCGTGCCGCTGTTTCAGTCGCTGGACGCGATCGCGATCGCGCAGCCGACCGCCGCCAACCGCGCAGCGGTGATGCGCTTTGCCAAGGGGGCAGAGCGCTATCTCAACCGCGGGCTGCGCCCGCTGCCGGGCTACTCGCCGTATCCGGGGGACCGCACTGCGAACACGCAGACGTGGTTCGACGACAACGGCTGGTGGGGCGTGGCGTTCGTCAACGCCTACCGCGCGACAGGGTCCAAGCGATGGCTGACGGACGCCCAGCGCGCGCTCGCGTACATCGCCGCGGCGGGCTGGGATGCACGCAACGGCGGCCTGTGGTGGAACACGCTGCACCCGTACAAGGCGGGCGCGGCGCTGGCCTCGGACACGCTGCTGGCCACGCTGCTGTACGAGCAGACGCGCTCGAGCTTCGCGCTCGGCCAGGCGCGCAGGTTCCTCGCGTGGGGCAACACGGCGGGCTTCAGCGCGGCCGACGGGCTGTACGCGGGGAGCAGCCTGAACCCGACGCCGATCGACTACGCGGAGGGCCCATTGATCTACGCCCAAGCGCTGCTGTGCACGCTGACGGGCACGGCGAGCGACTGTCAACGCTCAGAACAGCAGAAGGCGCAATCGCTCAAGCGCTTCGGCTACCTGCTGGACTTCTCGCCGCAGTACGACGCGATCTACCTGCAGTGGATGCTGGCGCTGTACTCGCTGCATCACGACCGCACGCTGTACGCGCTGGCGGCGGACAACGCACGCAATGCGGCAACGCACGCGAGCAATGGCGAAGGGCTGTACCTGCTGTCGTGGAACGGCGAAACACTCCCGGCTGTCGACGCACGGCCGGGGATGCTGCAGACGCACGCGGCGACGACGAGCCTGTTCGCGTGGCTGGCCGTATATCAGCCGCCGAGCTGAGCGACGCCGCCGAACGCCGCCGAGCTGAGAGCCCAGCGTGAGCCGTCTGCGATGGGTGCCTCAGCCGCACCCGCGGGTCGCTCAGTGTTCCGGTTCGGGGTACATTTCCACTTTGCCGTACTCGCCGGGGTCGGACGTGCCAGGATTGTCCGGCGTGAGCGTAGAGCCTCTGATCGCCAGCGCGGCCTGCGCCGATTGTCTGCGCGTGCCGGCGTCGTCGATTGGCTGCACATAGAGGCGAAGCCGCTCGCCTTGATGGGTGTGCTCCAGCACGAAGCCCGGCTTCTTGGTCGTCAGCAGGACCGACGATCGGCTGCTGCCGAGCCGAAAGCGGCAGCGATACGCAGCGACCCCGGAGCCTTCCGAGCCTGGGTACTCCTTCGGCGCCGGCGCATAGATCGGTCCGATCCAACTGACCGAGGTTCGCCCTTTGCCTTCGTAGAGCGCGTCGAGTCCCAGTGGCCTGGAACGCACCGCGACGGCGTGACGGCGTTCCCTGGCTTCGGCGGCTTCTTCTGCGGCCGCGTGCGGGGAGCCACCGCAGGCCGCGAGGGTCGCCAGGGGCACCGCTACGAGCGTGCTTACGAACGACGCGCCACGCATGAACTGCAATTCGTCAAGGCGTCTCGGGATCGGACGGGTGGCGCCGGGCTGTGTCTCGCGGCAGCACTCCAGCGATCTGACGAGCTGGCTAGACGCCGAGCGCGCGGCGAGCGAGGCGGTCGAACACGTGGTCGGGCAGCAGGCGCCGGGCGATCACCATGGCGCGCGCGTCGCGGCCGATCAGGTAGCGCGACTTCATGCGCCGCGCGGTGAGCGCCTGCTCGATCGTTTGCGCGACCTGGTCGGGCGGCACGCCGCGCTTGGCGGTGTCCTGCAGGGTCTTGTCCATCGCGGCGGGCACGTGCCCGTACTCCTTGTGCAGCTGCGGCGGGATGGTCAGCTGGTCGCCGGTCTGGCGCGCCTTGTCCCAGATCGGCGTGGAGACCGATCCGGGCTCGATCAGCGCGACCTGCACGTTGGACGTCGCCAGCTCGACGCGCAGCGCGTCGCCGATCGCCTCGATCGCGTGCTTGGAGGCGGCATAGGGGGCGGTGAAGCC
Source organism: uncultured Solirubrobacteraceae bacterium (assembly GCA_963706615.1). GTDB lineage: Bacteria > Actinomycetota > Thermoleophilia > Solirubrobacterales > Solirubrobacteraceae > Palsa-744. Next base: position 1,475,151 of record OY970163.1, read on the forward strand.
CATCGCGACACGGCCGCCGACGGAGGAGAGGAAGACGATGCGCCCGTGCGCGGCGCGCAGCGCGGGCAGCAGCGCCTGCGTGACGGCGATCTGCCCGAGGACGTTGACGTCGAACTGCTTGCGCAGGTCGTCGGGATGGATCAGCTCGAGCGGGCCGCCGAAGCCGATGCCGGCGTTGTTGACGAGCGCGTCGAGGCGCCCGGGCGAGGACTCGCCGCCACCGCCGAGCTCGCTGACGCGCGCTGCGGCGCCGACGATCTGCTGAAAATCGGTCACGTCGAGGATCAGCGGCTGCACGCGCCCAGAGGGCGCTTCGCCGGCGAGCCGCTCGCCGGCGTCAGCGTGGCGCACCCCGGCGAGCACCGTCCACCCCGAGTTGGCCAGCCGCAGGGCGGTCGCCTGGCCGATGCCGGTCGAGGCACCGGTGATGAGCGCGGTGGGCATCTGTGAAACCTAGCGCTCCGCGGGCCTCAGCTAGCACTTAAGATCGACCTCGATGCTTCGGCATGTGCGCAAGCGTCCGTCATCCGTGCCCCGCGCGTCGCTCGCGCTGGCGATGCTGGTCGCCACGGTGTGCGCGCTGGCGGGCTGCGGCTCGGGCGCCGCGCGAAGCGACGACGCGCACGCGAACGTGGACACCGCCGCGCACGCGGGTTGTGCGTCGACCGCTCTGCACGCGCTGAGAGGGGTGGCGAGGCGCGTGTACCACGAGGGGATCTTCAGCGAACGCACGGTGACGGCGATGCGCATCGTCGAAGCGTCGGCGCCACTGCGCACGGCGATCGAACGAGGCGACACGGCGGGCGTGCTGACGGCGGCGCAAGCGCTGCTCGCCACCGGTCACCTGACCGATCTGCGGGTGGTGCGCGGCGGCCAGGTGCTCGTCGACCTCGGCGGTGCGGCGGTGGCGCCGCTGAATGGCACGGTGCGCGACGCGGCGCGCAAGCCGCTGGCGAGCTTTCAGACGAGCGTATGGGCCGACAGCGGTCTGCTCGCGGAGGTGAACGGGATCGCCGGAGTGCAGGCGGCGCTGCGCGACGCGAGCACGCAGAGCAACGTGGCGGGCAGCGCAGCGCTGCCGTCGGGAGCGCTCCCGCCGCAAGGCACCTTCACACACAACGGAGTCGCCTACCAGTTCACGTCCTTTGCCACAGCGGCGTATCCGGCGGGGGCGCCGCTGCGCATGTACCTGATGCGCACGATCTCCTCGACGGCGCCGCTGTGCGGATCGAGCGACGAACAGACGACGTTCAACACGGTTCGCCATATCGCGCGCCTGATCTACTACGGCGAGACGGGCAGGCGGACGCTCACGCAGATGCGCCGCGTGCAGGGCAACGCGCCGCTGCTCGCGGCGGTCGCCAGGCGCGATCCGGTTGCGACACGCAAGGCGGTGCAAGCGCTGCTGAACCAGCACATCGTGCGTATGCGCGTGAGCGCCGGCGGGCGTCTGCTGTCGGATGTGGGCGGTCCGTACGTGCTCGCGCCGGTGACGGGTCCGCTGCGCCTGGGCGGTCGCACGATCGGCAGCGTCGTGCTGTCGATCCAGGACGACGAGGGCTACAAGCGTCTGGCCGGACGCCTGGCGGGGCTGGACGTGGTGATGTACATGGGCTCGCGCTTGGTCAAGAGCACGCTCGGCCCGTCGCCGGGCGCGATCCCGACGAGCGGCACGGTGCACCTTCGCGGCAAGAGCTTTCGCGCGTACACGTTCAAGGCCGCCGCGTTCCCGTCGGGCCCGCTGCGGATCACGGTGCTGATCCCGATGCCGTATTCCTGAGCGCAGAGCGGCACGGCTACGCGCCGCGGCGGCGAGACAGCTGCCACCGGCGGCACAGCGACCCCGGCGCGTCGAGCGCCGCGCAGCGAGCGGCCTGCGGCTTGCGCGCGAAGCTCAGGCGGCGACGAGCGACGAGCGCTTCTGCGCCAGCGACTGCAGCAGCTCGTCGAAGGCGGCGGCGAATTTCTCGACGCCCTCGCGCTCGAGCGTGTCGGTGACGTCCTTGTAGTCGACGCCGGCGGCGGCGAGATCGGCGAACAGCTTGCGCGCCTGGTCGAGATCGGCCTCCAGGCGCGGGCGCGGGCGCCCGTGGTCCTGGTAGGCCTCGATCGTCTCGCCGGGCATCGTGTTGACGGTGTCCGGGCCGATCAGCTCCTCGACGTACATGGTGTCGGGATAGTCGGGGTTCTTCACCGACGTGGACGCCCACAGCACGCGCTGGGGCGTGGCGCCCTTGGACTCCAGGTACTCCCAGCGCGGACCGGCGAAGATCGCCTTGTAGCGCTGGTAGGCCAGGCGCGCGTTGGCGACGGCGAGCTTGCCCTTGAGCTCGTCGTGGCCGCCGAGCTCGTCGAGGCGTCTGTCGGCCTCGGTGTCGATGCGCGAGACGAAGAAGCTCGCGACGGATGCGACAGCGGTCGGGTCGCCGCCCTCGGCGACGAGGCGCTCGAGCCCGCGGATGTAGGACTCGGCGACGTTTTCGTAGCGTTCGAGCGAGAAGATCAGCGTGACGTTGATCGATTTGCCCTTGGCGATCACGTCCTCGATCGCGCCGAGGCCGGGCTTGGTCGCGGGGATCTTCACCATCAGGTTCGGCCGGTCGACGGTTTTGTGCAGGCGCATTGCTTCGCGGAACGTCGCGAGCGTGTCGTAGGCGAGGCCGGGATCGACCTCGAGCGAGACATAGCCGTCGCGCCCTGAGCCGCCGTCCCAGATCGGGCGAAACAGGTCGCACGCGTCGCGGATGTCCTGCCCGGCCAGCTCCCAGAAGACGTCCTTGATCGGCAGCTCGTCGTCGAGCTCGCGCAGCTGCTCCTCGTAAGCGTCGCCGGAGGCCATCGCCTTCTGGAAGATCGACGGGTTCGACGTGGCGCCGACGACGCAGTAGTCGTCGAGCAGGCTCTGCAGGTGGCCGTCGCGCGTGGATTCGCGCGAGAGGTTGTCGACCCACACGCTCTGGCCGAGCGCCGAGAGAAGCCGTAGCGGAGGAATCTGCGCGGAGGACATGAGTGTCTCCTTTATCTCTTCAATTCAACGAATTAATAATTAATAATAAGTATTAAATGATCTATTTGTCGCGCTCCAGCAGCGCACGCGCCCGGCTGGCGATGTTCGCCGAGGTGAACCCGAGCTTCTCCAGCACCGTGGTGCCGGGAGCGGACGCGCCGAAGCGGTCGAGCCCGAGCACGTCGCCGTCGAGGCCCACCCACTTCCACCAGCCGGCCGTCGCGCCGGGCTCGACGGCGAGGCGGGCGGTCACCGAGCGCGGGAGCACCTCGTCGCGATACTCCTGCGACTGCGCCTCGAACAGCTCGATGCAGGGCATCGAGACGACGCGCACGTTGACGCCGTCCTCGGCCAGCGACTGCGCCGCGTGCAGCGTCGTCGGCACCTCGGCGCCGGTCGACAGCAGGATCAACTCGGGCGTCTCGCCGGCGACGCTGTCCCACAGCACATAGCCGCCGCGTGCCAGCAGCTCCGCGCTCGCCACCTCGTCGCGGTCGAGCGTGGGGATGTTCTGGCGCGAGAGCAGCAGCGCGACAGGGCCGTCCTCGCGCTCCAGCGCGACCTGCCAGGCCGCGACGGTCTCGTTGGCGTCGCCCGGGCGGATCACCCACAGCTCGGGGATCGCGCGCAGCGACGCGTAGTGCTCGATCGGCTGGTGCGTCGGTCCGTCCTCGCCGAGGCCGACCGAGTCGTGCGTCCACACCCACACGACCGGCAGCCCCATCAGCGCCGACAGCCTGACGCTGCCGCGCATGTAGTCGGAGAACATCAAGAACGTCGACCCGTACGGCTTGACGATGCCGCCGTGCGCGCAGGCGCCGTTGACGATCGCGCCCATGCCGTGCTCGCGGATGCCGAACGGCACGTTGCGTCCGGCGTGCACGCGCGAGAACTCGCCGGCGCCGTCGAACACGGTCTTCGTCGACTCGACCAGATCGGCGGCGCCGCCGATCATCGTCGGGCCGAACTCGGCGAACGCGGCCATCGTCTTCTGCCCGGCCGAGCGCGAGGCGATCTCCTCGCCGGCGTCGAACGCCGGCAGCGCCTTCTGCCAGCCGTCGCGCAGCTTGCCCCGCCAGGCGAGGTCCCAGTCGGCGGCCATCTCTGCGAAGGCCTCGCGCCACGGACCGAGCAGCTTCTGCTCCCACTCGCTCTGCGCCTCGGCTCCCGCGTCGCGCAGCGACATGTGCTCGTACACACGCTCGTCCACCCAGAACCTCTTGTCGGGGTCGAAGCCCATCACCTCCTTCGTCGCGCGCACCTCGTCTTCGCCGAGCGCCGAGCCGTGCGACTTGGCCGTGTCGACGGCGTGCGGCGCGGGGAAGGCGATGTGCGAGCGGATCGAGATGAACGACGGGCGCTCCTCGTTTTCGCGCGCCACCTGCAGCGCGTGCGTCAGCTCCTCGACGTCCTCGGAGTCCTCGACGCGCTGCACGTGCCAGCCCTCGGCGGCGAAGCGCGCGCCGTGGCTCTCGGAGTCGAAGGACAGCGCGGTCGTGCCGTCGATCGTGATGTGGTTGTCGTCGTAGCAGAGCGTCAGCTTGCCCAGGCCGAAGTGGCCGGCGATCGAGGCGGCTTCCTGGCTGATGCCCTCCATCAGGTCGCCGTCGGAGCAGATCGCGTACGTGCGGTGGTCGACGAGCTCGTGTCCGGGGCGGTTGAAGCGCTCGGCGAGGAAACGCTCGGCCATCGCCATGCCGACGGCGTTGCCGACGCCCTGCCCGAGCGGACCGGTCGTGATCTCGATGCCCGGCGTGTCGCCGCGCTCGGGGTGTCCGGGCGTGCGCGAGCCCCACTGGCGGAACTGCTCGAGGTCGTCCAGGCCGAGGTCGTAGCCGCACAGGTGCAGCAGCGAGTACTGCAGCACGCACGCGTGGCCGGAGCTGAGCACGAAGCGATCGCGGTCGGGCCACGCGGTGTCCTGCGGGTTGGCGTGCAGGAAGCGCTCGAAGATCGTGTAGGCCAACGGCGCGAGCGCCATCGCCGTGCCGGGGTGGCCGGCGTTGGCCTGCTGCACGGAGTCCATCGCCAAGCCGCGGATCGTGTCGATCGACAGCTCGCGGATCTCGCGCTCGTCCATTAGCAGCGATCCTAGCGACGATCGGCCGCTAGAGTCTCGGGATCATGGACGAGCAGTTCTGCGACATCGGCAACGGCATAACGCTCTGTTACGAGACGTTCGGCGAGCGCTCGGACCCGACGGCGCTGCTGATCATGGGGCTGGGCACGCAGATGGTCGCGTGGCACGAGGACTTCTGCCGTGAGCTCGCCGCCGCGGGCTTCTACGTGGTGCGCTTCGACAACCGCGACATCGGACGCTCGACGCACTTGCAGGGACCCCCGCCGACGATCCGCCAGCTGCTCACGCGCTCAAAGCGCGCCGCGCAGTACCGCCTCGCCGACATGGCCGACGACGCCGGGCGGCTGCTCGTCGAGCTCGACCTGGACCCCGCGCACGTGATCGGCGCTTCGATGGGCGGGATGATCGCGCAGACGCTCGCCGCGCAGCGCCCCGAGCGCGTGCTGTCGCTGACCTCGATCATGTCCAACACCGGCGCGCTCTCAAACGGCCAGCCGACACTGCGCATGTACCCCTTCTTGCTGCGCCGCCCGGCCGTCGGGCGCGACGCCTACGTCAAGCACTTCGAGCGCCTGTTCGCGGCGATCGGCTCCAGCGGCCTGCCGCGTGAGCCCGAGGAGATCCGCGAGATGGCGCGTTTGAGCTATGACCGCGACCACGACCCGGCCGGCCCCGGCCGTCAGCTCGCGGCGATCCTCGCCTCGGGCGACCGCACCGCCGAGCTGCGCGAAATCGTCGCGCCGACGCTCGTCGTGCACGGCACCGCCGACCCGCTCGTGCGGCCCTCCGGCGGGCGCGCCACGGCGCGCGCGATCAACGGATCCAAGCTGTTGAAGATCGCAGGCATGGGCCACGACCTTCCGCGCGCGATCTGGACACAGCTGATCGACGCGATCGCCGAGAACGCAGCGAGAGCGGGTGGCTCCCCGGACCGCCACCCGCCCCTGCTTGCCTCCCGGACGCCCCACTAGGAGCTCCCCGGGTCAGCCCCCGCGGCGTTCCCTCAAACGCCGTGAGGCCGCCGGCGATGCGCCGGCAATCCCGCCATCGAGTGCGCTCGTCCGGTCGAGCACCAGCGCGTCTGCGCGCGAACGCGCACGAGCCAGTGCAGGTCGTGCCTGCAGTGCGACCGGCGATATGGCCAACGACCGTGCAGCGCGCGCAGCATGCGCTGCTCCTGACAACCGGACAGCCTCATCGCCTGCCGCGCCTTCCCCTGTGCCTGGTAAGTGATGCAAGACCCATCGTGCAGGCCCCTTGTCGTCATTCCCTCACACCACCCAACTGGCTTGTCTGCGGGTGGGCGGGACCGCTTCTCCCGCTGCGACATATAAATCACGTTTTACGCGGATTGTCAACACACAACCCGATATGTCGCATCTGATGACGGCCGGGCCTGCGAGAAGCCTGAGAAAGTGCGCCCGGCGGGAATCGAACCCGCGGCCTGCGGCTTGAAAGACCGCTGCTCTTTGGCTCCCCGAAGAGAACCGTTGACCACTGAGCTACGGGCGCGTGCTGGGCAGTGTCGCGACGAATCGCGTCGCTGTCAACGCCCCAATCTAAGCACGTCAGCCCGAGCGCGAGCACGCCGCTGGAGTGAGAGACGCGCGCGCCCGCCAGCGCGGGCGGCGGCCCGCGCTGCGGCGGCGCTCACAGCGCCGCGACGAAGCTGACGATCTGCGGCAGCACGAGCGCGGCGTCCTCGCGATGCGGCCAGTGCCCGGCGCCGTCGACGATCACGGCTCTGCTCGGCGCGGGAAACAGCTCGGGCGTCTCGCGGTACAGCTCGACGTCGACGATGTCGGCCGTGCCGCCGACGGCGAGGTTCGCGACCGCTGGCGGCTCCTCGAGCAGCCGCGAGCCGCCGAGCGGCAGCGCACGGTAGTAGTCCAGCGCGCCGTCGAGCGTCTCCGGCGAGGCCAGCGCCTGCTTGATCTGTCGCACGCACGCGTCGCGCTCGGGGCCAGACCAGTTCGGCGCCCAGCGGCCATACAGCTTCTCCAGGTAGGCGAAGTCGTTGCGCCTGACGGCCTGCGACGCCCACGGGAGCTTCAGTTCGAGGAAATGGCGCGCGGCGAACAGCGATGCCGGCGTGCGCTTGAGCAGGCTCGGGTGCGGGATCGCCAGCGTGACCAGACCGCGCGTGCGCTGCGGCGCGAGCGTCGCAACGACGTAGGCCATCAGCGCGCCCCAGTCGTGTCCGACGATCACCGCGCGCTCGGCGCCGATCGCATCCAGCAGCGCGAGTCCGTCGCGGCCGATCGTCTCGAAGTCATACGGCCGGCCGGGCACGATCGTGTCCGCGTGATACCCGCGCAGCCACGGCACGGTGACGCGCCAGCCCGCGAGCACGAGCTGCGCCTGCAGGTCGGCGAACGAATGCGGCGTGTCGGGAAAGCCGTGCACGAGCACGATGTCCGGCCCCTGGCCCTCCTGCGAGACGACGAACGGCTGCCCGCCGCCGGAGATCGTGCGGAACTCCACGAGCGCAGTCTATGGCTCGGCCAGCGGATCGGCGAGGCGCGCGACCTCGCCGAGCAGCTCCTCACCCGCGAGCAGATCCATCAGCAGGCCGTCGTGCCAGCCCTCGCCCGCGCTGTCGCGCTCGTAGCGGCGCAGCACGCCAACGGGCCGGAAGCCGACCTTCTCGTATACGCGGATCGCAACCGCGTTGTCGCTCGCCGGGTCGATCGTCATGCGGTGATGGCCGCGCTCGATCAGATGGCGCACGACGCGCCGGACGGCCTCGGTGCCGAGACCCCGGCCATGCACGGCCGCGTCGAGGAACACGTCGATCGTCGCGTGGCGGTAGCGCGCCGTGAGCTCCTCCCAGTACTCGATCAAGCCGACGATCCGACCGTCGACCACGATCGAAAAGCGCGTCGACTCCGGGTCGTCGCTCATCGGGAAGCCCGGTTCCGGCTCCCCCCACCAGCGCACCACCTCTCGCGTGCTGTGGATGCGCAGCAGCTCCGCCTCGTCGCCCTCTCGCAGCCGACGGATCAGCATCGTCGCGCGAGCCGGCCGGTCAGTCGACCGGGACGAGGCCGCGCGCGGGGTCCAGCTTGCGCGAGCACTCGACCGTGTGGAACATGGCGTCGGGCGGCGAAGCGAGCAGCGACGGCAGCTCGCCCATGAACGCGCCCGTGTGCGGCCGGCGAAAGTGCAGCTGCAGCCCGTCGTCGTCGGCCCATTCCTCGACGATCACGTAGCGGTCGTCCTGCTCGAGATCGGCGTACACGCGGTAGCCGCTGCAGGCGTCCTCCTCGCGCGAGCGGCTGCACATCTCCGTGGCGATCGCCACGAAGCGCTCGCGATTCTCTGCGGCGATGTGAACGCGTCCTGTGACCACGATCATTGCCGCGTCAGCCTACGCTCACGGCGGCCGTGGCGTCGGTCCGAGGCGCGCGGAAGCCGGTGGCGAAGGGGGGCGCGTCGGTGCGAGGCGTAGCGTCGGTGCAAGGGGCGGACGTCGATTGTCTTTTTACACGGAGCGATAGCGATGGTATTCACGGGCGTATCTACGATCGCTATCGCGCTCTGCAAATCGAGTGACACACCGCGCCTCGCGCCGAACGACAGCAGGACTAGGCTGTGGCGATCGAGCGCTCGGAGGTCACATTCGCATCCGCACGCGCGCCGCAGGGTGAGCTGCACCGCTATCCGTATGACCACGTCGGGGCGTTCCTCGGCGACGGGCCCCAGCGCGTCGCCGACGACCAGGTCGAGTTCTTCAGCCGCCAGGGCCTGCTCGCGGGCTGAGCGCGCTTGCGCGAGTCGCCGCAGCCGACGACCAAGCGCCTGCTGCTGCGGCGTTGGTGCGAGCAGGATCGTGCGCCGTTCGCCGCGATGAACGCCGACGCGCAGGTCATGCGCCACTTCCCCGCGCCGCTGACAGCGCGCGAGAGCGACGCGCTGATCGCGAACATCGAGGAGCACTTCGAGCGCCACGGCTTCGGGCTGTGGGCGCTTGAGTCAAAGACGTCGGGCGAGCTGCTCGGCTTCACCGGCCTGTGCTTCGTCTCCTTCGACGCCCACTTCACGCCAGCGGTGGAGGTCGGCTGGCGGCTGCGGCGCTCGGCGTGGGGCCACGGCTACGCGAGCGAGGCCGCGCTGGCGTCGCTGGCGTTCGGCTACGAGCAGCTCGACGTCGAGGAGATCGTGTCGTTCACGAGCACACGCAACGAGCGCTCGCGCGCGGTCATGGAGCGCATCGGCATGACGCGCGACGAGGCCGGCGACTTCGCGCACCCGCTGGTCGCCGCCGAGAGCCCGCTGGCCGAGCACGTGCTGTACCGCCGAGCGCGTGCTGAAATGCAGGCGTGACCGCGATCGTCTGGTTCCGGCGCGATCTGCGCGTGCACGACCACCCGGCGTTGAGCGCGGCATTGTCAGGCGACGACGATGTCGTCCCGGTCTTCTGTCTCGACGACCGGCTGCTGCACGGCCGCCACGCATCGGGACCGCGTACTCAGTTCCTGCTCGAGTGCCTCGCCGACCTCGATGGCGGGCTGCGCGAGCGCGGCAGCGGGCTGGTCGTGCGCCGGGGGCCGCCAGAGCGCGAGCTGGCGCAGCTGGCGCAGCAGACCGGCGCCGATCGGCTGTACTTCAGCGGCGATGTGACGCCATTCGCGCGCGAGCGTGGCGAGCGCACGCGCGCGTCGCTCGCTGACGCTGGCGTCGAGCTGCACGCCCATCCGGGGCTGAACGCGATCGACGACGTCGGCTCGCCGCGCACGCAGGCGGGAAAGCCCTACACCGTGTTCACGCCCTTTCACCGTTCGTGGGAGCAGCAGCCCAGACGCGAGGTGCTCGGCGCCCCCCGATCGCTGCCGGCGCTGCCGGCTCGCCTGGCCAAGGGGCGCATTCCCTCGTTGGCTTCGCTCGGTCTGGAGCAGAAGGTGCAGGACCCCCCGGCAGGCGGCGAGCGCTCCGGGCGTGAGCGCATGTCGCGCTTTCTCGCCAGCGATGTCGAGGGCTATGGCCAGAGCCGCGACGCGCTCGGCGAGGATGCCAGCTCGCGCCTGTCGCCGTATCTGCATTTCGGCTGCGTATCGGTGCGCGAGCTCGAGTCGCGCCTGGCCCTCGGCGAGGGACCGGCGGCGTTTCGCCGCCAGCTGTGTTGGCGCGACTTCCACCACCACGTGCTGCTGCACTTCCCGCGCAACGCCCGCTCGGAGTTCCAGGAGCGCTACCGGGGCAAGCTGCAGTGGAGCCGCGCACGGGGACGTTTCGCGAGCTGGTGTGAGGGGCAGACGGGCTATCCGCTCGTCGACGCCGGCATGCGCCAGCTGCGCCGCGAAGGCTGGATGCACAACCGCGCGCGCCTGGTCGTCGGCTCGTTCCTGACGAAGGATCTCGGCATCGACTGGCGCTGGGGCGAGCGCCACTTCATGCGCCTGCTCGTCGACGGCGACGAGGCCAACAACAACGGCAACTGGCAGTGGATCGCCTCGGTCGGGACAGACCCGCAGCCGGTCTTTCGCCGCATATACAACCCAGCGCGCCAGATGCAGACGCACGACCCGAGCGGCGCCTACGTGCGCCGCCACGTGCCCGAGCTGGCCGACGTGCCGCTCGAGTACCTCGCCGAGCCGTGGACGATGCCCGCGGAGGTGCAGCGCGCGGCCGGCTGTCGCATCGGAGCCGACTATCCGCAACCGATCGTCGACCACGCCGAGGCACGCCGCGAAGCGCTCGAGCGCTACCGCGTCGGCTGAGCTTACGGTCAGCAGCGAGCTGCATCACGCGGTGCTCTCGGGCGGGCGTCGCGGGTGCGGACGCCGTGGGCAGTGGGCAGTGGCGAGGTTTCCGTTGCCCGGCCGTGGGTAGAGCAGTGCCATGACCGCGTTCGGCTACACGATGATGTGCGAGCAGTCGCGCGCCGACCAGCTCGTCTCAGACGTGCGCCTGGCCGAGCAGGCGGGCTTCGACTTCTCGGTCATCTCCGACCACTATCAGCCGTGGCTCGCGACGCAGGGCCACTCCCCGTACGCGTGGTCGGTGCTCGGCGCGGCGGCGCATGCGACCGAGCGGATCCCGCTGATGACCTACGTGACGTGCCCGATCCTGCGCTATCACCCGGCGGTCGTCGCGCAGAAGGCGGCCACCGTGCAGATCCTCTCGGGCAACCGCTTCCGCCTGGGGCTCGGCGCGGGAGAGAACCTCAACGAGCACGTCGTCGGCAAGCGCTGGCCGGCGGTCGGCGTGCGCCACGAGATGCTCTCGGAGGCGATCGACGTGATCACGGCGCTGTTCGACGGCGGCGACCCGGTCAACTTCCGCGGCAGGCACTTCGACGTCGAGTCGGCCACGCTGTGGGACCAGCCCGACGAGCGCGTGCCGATCGGAGTCGCCGTGTCCGGCCCCGCCTCGTGCCGGTTGGCGGGCACGAAGGCCGACGTGCTGATCGCCGTCGAGCCAAAGGCCAAGCTCGGCGAGATGTTCGATGCGGCGGGCGGCGAGGGTAAGCCGCGCGTGGGACAGGTCGCCGTGGCCTACGACACCGCCCGCGACGCCGCGATCGAGCGCGCGCACGAGCAGTTCCGCTGGTTCGGGCTCGGCTGGAAGGTGAACGCCGATCTGCCCAACCCCGACGGCTTCGAGGGCGCCACGCAGTTCGTCACGCGCGAGCAGGTCGCCGAACAGCTCGCCTGTGGGCCGGACGTCGACGAGCACGTCGAGAAGATCAAGCCGTTCATCGAGGCGGGCTTCACGGAGATCGCGCTCGTGCAGATCGGCGCCGACGCTCAGGAGCCGTTCATCGCGTGGGCCGAGCGCGAGCTGCTCCCCGCGCTGCGATCGCTGTAAGCGCCCGTCGCCGCGGCGCATTCGTGGAGCAGATCGCGCGCCGCGGGAGGCGTATGCTGATCTGCGGAAAGTGCGGCAAGGGAGCAGCGCGAGCGCGAGGAGCTTTTGATGGAGAGCGGTGTCACACAACTGAAGGCCCCCGGGCGCGCGGCCGTCACGGCAGAGACCGTCGCCGAGGCATTTCGCATCACCGCCGCCGAGCGCGCGGACGAGGTCGCGATCCGCACCAAGGGCGACGCCTTCACGATCACCTGGGGCGAGCTGCTCGCGCGCGTCGACGCCCTCGCCGGCGGCCTGGCGAAGCTGGGCGTCGGCCGCGGCGAGACCGTCGCGCTGATGCTCTCCAATCGGCCTGAGTTCCACCTCTGCGATCTCGCCGCGATGATGCTCGGGGCGACCCCGTTCTCGATCTACAACACCTACTCGCCCGAGCAGATCAGCTACCTGCTCACCGACGCCGAGGCCAGGACGCTGATCTGCGAGCAGCAGTACCTGGCGCAGGTGCTGCAGGCGCGCAAGACGGTGCCCGGGCTGGAGAACGTGATCGTGATCGACGGCGAGGCGCCCGAGGGCACGATCGCGCTGTCGCAGGTCGAGGGGACCGATCCGGGGTTCGACGTCGAGGCCTCGGTCGCCAAGCTGCAGGGCAGCGACGTGCTCACGCTGATCTACACGTCGGGGACGACCGGGCCGCCGAAGGGCGTCCAGCTGATCCACCGCAACTTGCTCGCGGCGGTCGAGGGCCTGGAGGAGCTGATCGAGTTCCCCCAGGATGGCCGCGTGATCTCCTGGCTTCCCGCGGCGCATGTGGCCGAGCGAAACGCCCACCACTACCTGCCGGTCGTGTTCGGGCTGCAGATCACCTGCTGCGACGACCCCCGTCAGGTCCTCTCCTACCTGCCCGAAGTGCGCCCGAGCTGGTTCTTCGCCGTCCCGCGCATCTGGGAGAAGCTCAAGGCCGGGCTGGAGACGATGATCGCCGCGCAGCCCGACGAGCAGAAGGCGCGCATGCAGGGCGCCCTGGACGCCGCGCTGCGCAAGGTGCGCCTGGAGCAGAGCGGGCAGGAGGTGCCCGCAGAGCTGGCCGCGCAGGTGGCCCGCGCCGACGCGGAGATCTTCGCCGGGCTGCGCGAGATGCTCGGGCTCGACCAGGTCGAGGCGATCAACGTCGGCGCCGCGCCGACGCCGGTCGAGGTGCTCGAGTTCTTCCACGCGATCGGCCTGCCGCTGGCCGAGCTGTGGGGGATGAGCGAGACGTGCGGGGCGGGCACGTGCAACCCGCGCGAGAAGATCAAGATCGGCACCGTCGGGCCGCCTGCCCCCGGCGTGCAGATCAAGCTCGACTCCGACGGCGAGGTGCTGATGAAGTCAGACGTCGTGATGCCCGGCTACCGCAACCTGCCCGAGAAGACCAAGGAGACGTTCACCGACGACGGCTGGCTGCGCACTGGCGACATCGGCGAGCTCGACGAGGACGGCTACCTGAAGATCGTCGACCGCAAGAAGGAGCTGATCATCAGCGCCGGCGGCAAGAATATGTCCCCGGCGAACATCGAGGCGTCGCTGAAGACCGCCTCGCCGCTGATCGGCCAGGCCTGCTGCATCGGCGACGGGCGCCCCTACAACACGGCGCTGATCGTGCTCGACCCCGACTTCGCCCCGGCGTGGGCGGCGACGCAGGGAATCGAGCGCAACGAGCTCGAGGCGCTCGCCCACGACGATCGCGTGCGCGCGGCCGTGCAGGAGGGAATCGACAGCGCCAACGAGAAGCTCGCGCGCGTGGAACAGATCAAGAAGTTCACGATCGTCGAGGGCGACTGGCTGCCCAGCGGCGACGAGCTGACGCCGACGATGAAGCTCAAGCGCAAGCCGATCGCCGAGAAGTACGCGGGCCAGATCGCCGCGATGTACGGCTAGCGGGCCGCGAGGCTGCCGCGAGAGGCCGCTACGCCCGGCTAGATCGTGGCGCCCTGCAGACGCTCGAGCGTTGCCGCGTCGTGCGAGCAGAACAGCTCGACCTCGCCGTCGCCGCGCCCGGCGAGCTCGCGCAGGCGCTCGCTGTTCTGGCGCCGCGCGGCGTTGTCGACCGAGTTGAGGTTCTGAAAGGCCTTGAGCACCGGCGGGCAGGACGGCGGCGACTTCATCTCGGCGTGGTGGAAGTACGCATCGCCGCAATGCAGCAGCCAGCGCCCGTCGTGCTTGACCGCGACGCCCGTGTGCCCGCGCGTGTGCCCGATCAGCGGCACGAGCAGGATCTCCGCGTCGCTGCCCGGCAGGATGCGCACGCTCTCAAAGCCCAGCCACTCATCGCCGTCGGGCTCGTGCTCGACCCACCTGGGCCCATGCGCCCAGTGCGCGGCGACGTAGCGCTCGCGCTCGCGCAGGGTCGGGTGCATGGCGGCCGCCAGCTCGCGGCCGAGCACGTGCACCTGCGCGTCGGGGAAGTCCGGCAGCCCGCCCGCGTGATCGACGTCGAGATGCGTCGCGACGATGTGGCGCACGTCCTGCGGCGCAAAGCCGAGCGCGCGGACCTGCTCGACTGCCGTTTCGGCCTCGCGCGCCTGCGGGCGGAACAGCTTGTCGAAGATCAGGCCCAGCTGGCGCGTGTTGCGCATGTCGTCCAGGCCGAAGCCGGTGTCGAACAGCACGAGCCCTTCCGACCCCTCGACGAGCAGGCAGTGACAGATCAGCCTCGCGGTGCCGAGCACGCTGCCCGTGCCGTTGATCAGGCGCTCGCCGTGCGGGCACATCGTGCCGCAGCTGAGATGGTGAAGCGCGCGCGGGGCGGTGTTCACGCGCGCAAGCCTACCCCGAACGGCGCGGCCTTCGTCCGGCGGCAGCGGCGCATCAGCGCAGAACGCGCCCGTAGCCCCCAGCGCAGGGCTACTCGAACGTCACCTCATAGCCCGCCCCGCGCAGCGCCTCGCGAAGCTGCTCGGTGTGCCCGGGGCCGCGCGTCTCGAGCGTCAGCTCGACGCCCGTCTCGCGCACGCTCAGCGAGATCGCCTCGCGGACGTGCTCGAGGCTGACGAGATTGACGTGTACGCCGGCGACCAGGTTGAGCAGCTCCGCCAGAGCGCCAGGGCGGTCGGGCACGCGCGTGAAGACGCGCACGCGCCGCCCCTCGGCGGTTTCGCGGCGTCGCAGGATCGACGCGAGCAGGCCGTTGTCGACGTTGCCGCCGGAGACGATCGCCACGGTCGTCCCGTCGACCGGCGCGAGGCGGCCGGCGGCCACCGCCGCGACCGCGACCGCACCGGCGCCCTCGGCGACGAGCTTGCAGCGTTCGGCGAGCAGCACCATCGCGTCTGCGATCTGCTCCTCGCTGACCGTCTGCAGGTCAGCGAGCAGCTCGCGCAGGAGCGGCAGCGTCAGCCGACCGGGGCGCTTGAGGGCGATGCCGTCGGCGATCGTCGCGCGCGCCGACACCTCCTGGGTCGGGGCGTGGGACTCGTCGGCCGCGCCGGCGCTCGCCAATGCCGCGACCCACGGCGCGACTGCGAGCGCCTGCACGCCGACGAGCTCGACGTTCGGGGTTGCTCGGCGCAGCGCGATGCCGATTCCACTCGCCAGTCCGCCACCGCCGACCGGCACGACGACGCGCGCGAGGTCCGGGACGTCCGCCAGCAGCTCGAGCGCGACGGTGCCCTGACCGGCGATCACGTCCACGTCGTCAAAGGGGTGCACGAACGCCGCGTCGGTCTCGACGGCGCGCGCCGCGGCGAGCTCGAGCGCCTCGTCGACCGATCCGCCGCTGAGACGCACCTGTGCGCCAAGGCGCTCCACCGCCGCGATCTTCGACACCGCGGCTTCGCGCGGCATGAACACCTCGCAGGCCACGCCCGCAATCAGCGCAGCCTGTGCGACAGCACGTCCGTGGTTGCCGGCGCTCGCGGCGACCAGGCCGCGGTCGGCGCGCTCGCCGAGCGCCGCCAGCTTGGCCAGCGCGCCGCGCAGCTTGAAGGAGCCCGACGCCTGAAGCGACTCCGCCTTGAGCACGACCGGGCCGCCCGCGAGCTCGCTCAGCTCCGCGCAGGCGAGCGTCGGCGTGTGCACCGCGACGGCGGCAATCGCCCGTCGGGCCGCATCGATGTCGACCGTCGCGGCCAGCTGCTCGAACGTCTGCGCGGCGGGGTCTATCGCTTTCGGCGGTGGCTCGGGCACGCCTGCTCCGCGCTAGAGCGGCGTCGTGTAGGCGCCGGTCAGGCCGCCGTCGACGAGGAAGGTCGAGGCGGTCACGTAGCTGGACTCGTCCGAGGCGAGGAACAGAGCCGCGTTGGCGATCTCCTCGGCGCGCGCGAAGCGTCCGAGCGGCACGTGGACGAGCCGGCGCTCGGCCTGAGCGGGGTCGGCTGCATAGAGCTCCTGCAGCAGCGGCGTGTCCACCGGGCCGGGGCACAGCGCGTTGACGCGCACGCCGCGGCGCGCGAACTCGACGCCCAGCTCGCGCGAGAGCGCCAGCACGCCGCCCTTGGACGCCGTGTAGGAGATCTGCGAGGTCGCCGCGCCCATCACCGCGACGAACGAGGCCGTGTTGATGACCGAGCCTCCGCCGGCCGCGAGCAGGTGCGGGATCCCGTGCTTGCAGCAGAGGAACACGCTGCGCAGGTTCGCCCGCTGCACGTGCTCCCACACCTCCAGCTCGGTGTCGATCGCCGAACCGTCGTCCACCGGCGAGATGCCGGCGTTGTTGAACAGCACGTCGACCTTGCCGAGCTCGGCAACCGTCGTCGCGTACATCTCGCCGACCTGCGTCTCGTCGGTGACGTCGACCTGCAGCGACACGTCGCCGGGCGCGTCCGGCGCGAGGTCCACGCCGACGACCTGCGCGCCCTCGCGCTGGAACACCGCGACCGTCGCAGCGCCGATCCCGCCCGAGGCGCCGGTGACCACGCAGACCTTGTTCTCCAGCCTCATCGCATCATCCCGTGGAGTAGTAGACCGACTTGAGCTCCGTGTAGGCGTCGAGCGCGTGCGGGCCGAGCTCGCGCCCGTAGCCGGACTGCTTGAAGCCGCCGAAGGGCGTCGTCACGCGCACCGAGGTGTTGGAGTTGACGGAGATCACCCCGGTCTCGACCGCGCGCGTCATGCGCAGCGCGCGCGCCCCGTCGCGCGTCCACACCGAGCCCGAAAGCCCGTAGATGCCTTCGTTGGCCAGGCGCACCGCGTCGGCCTCGTCGGTGAACGGGATAACCGCGGCGATCGGGCCGAAGACCTCCTCGCGCGCGACGCGCGCGTCCGGGCGCACGGGCGCGAGCACGGTCGGCGCAAACCAGAACCCCGGCCCCTCGGGCGCTTGACCGCGGATCGCCACCGGCGCCTCGTCGTCGTCGAGGAACGAGCCGACCGTCTCGCGCTGCTGTGCGGAGATCAGGGGGCCCATATGCGTGGCCTCGTCGAGCGGGTCGCCGACGACGATCTGGCGCACGGCGTCGCCGAGCAGCTCCATGAAGCGCTCCAGCGCGGCGTCCTGCACGAGGATCCGCGAGCGCGCGCAGCAGTCCTGGCCGGCGTTGCCGAAGACGGCCATCGGCGCCGCGGCAGCGGCGGCCTCCAGGTCGGCGTCGGCGAACACGACATTCGCCGACTTGCCGCCGAGCTCGAGCGTCACGCGCTTGATCGTCTGCGCCGCGCCGGCCGCGATCAGGCGGCCCACCTCGGTCGAGCCCGTGAAAGCGATCTTCGCGACATCCGGGTGCTCCACCAGGCGCGTGCCGCACGTGCTCCCCGGGCCAACTACGACGTTGACGACGCCCTCGGGAATCCCCGCGTCCAGCGCGAACCCCGCGAAGCGCAGCGCCGTCAGCGGCGTCAGCTCGGCCGGCTTGAGCACGACCGTGTTGCCCGCCGCGAGCGCCGGAGCGAGCTTCCACGAGGCGATCGTCAGCGGGAAGTTCCACGGCGTGATCAGCCCGACGACGCCGAGCGGCTCGCGCACGGTCCAGGCCTGGCCGCCGGCCACCGGGATCGTGTCGCCCAGCAGGCGCTCCGGCGCCCCGGCGTAATAGCGGAAGGTGTCGACGACCATCGCCATCTCTCCGCGCGCATCGCCGATCGGCTTGCCGGCGTTGCGCGCCTCGAGCACCGCGAGCTCCTCCAGGCGATCCTCCAGCGTGTCGGCCAGCTCGCGCAGGCGACCCGCCCGCGCCCCCGGGTCGAGCGCGCGCCACGCCGGGAACGCCTCGCGCGCGCGTGCGACAGCCGCGTCTACCTCCTCCACCCCGGCGCGGGCGACCTGCTCGAGCACCGCCTCGGTGGCGGGCTCGATCACTGACAGCAGCTCGCTCATCACCCCTCGCTCGGCATGGCCGGCGACGCGTAGGCGCTGGCAGGCATCCTGCGCGCTACGGCGCCTGCGCGATCTCGGGCAGCGACGGATCGACGTCCTCGATCGTGCGCACCGGCCCCTTGAACGTGTTTTTGGCCGACACCGCGTACCAGATCGTGACGGCGAGCATGACGCCGATCGTCACCAGCGGTGCGTAGTTGACCGCCGACCAGTTGAAGCCCGATTTGAAGAACACGCCTTCGGGCGCGAACGGCAGGCAGAAGATGACCACGCAGATGGCCACCCAGCTGAATGCCACCGGATTCATCCATTTGTACTTGCGACCGAGCGTCCATGGCCCCGCCTCGAACCGGTCGCCCATGCGCCAGCGCAGGAAGACCGGGATGGTGTACGCGATGTACAGGCCGATGACCGAGATCGAGGTCACCGCGAGAAAGGCCACGGGCGTACCGAGGTGGTTGGGGAAGTACGCGGGAATCGTGACGACCAGGGCGAACAGGCAGACGAACAGCACGGCCCACGTCGGCGTGCGGTTGGCGCCCAGGCGACGCCACAGCTTGTGCCCCGGCACGGCCCCGTCGCGCGAGAAGGCAAATGTCATGCGCGAGGCGCTGGTCACGCACGCCATCCCGCAGAAGATCTGACCGATCGTGGAGATCAGCAGCACGGCCTTGGCGCCGGCCGAGGTCAACGCCGAGGTGAAGATCGCCAGGGCGGGAAAGCCGGCCTTGAGGATTTCTGTTTCGTGCGTCTTCTGAATCGCAAAGGTGATCGCCAACAGCACGATCCAGCCGATCACCGCGGAATAGAAGACCGAGCGCCAGACCCCTTTCGGCGCCGCCTCAGCGCTGTTGTGCGTCTCCTCGGAGACGTGCGCGGAGGCGTCGTAGCCAGTGATCGTATACATCGTCAAGAGGAAGCCCAGCGGCAATACGTAGAACCAGTACATGTGGCTGCTGAAGCCCGAAACGTTCGCCCGATGGCCGAACACGTAGGACAGGCTCGCGTGGTGGCTGGGCACGGCGACCAGGATCACGACGATCACCGCCACACCGATCACGTGCCACCAGACCGAGATGCCGTTGAAGATCGAGACCAGATGGCTGGAGAAGACGTTGATCAGCCCATGGACAGTGAGCAGCGCGGCGAACAGGGCGAAGTTGACGTGGGCGCTGTAATGCACGTCGGTGGCCGCCGCCGCCTTGCTGAAGTTGAAGATGAAGTGGACGTTGTACAGGCCGAGCAGGTTCATCAGGAACGTAGAGCAGACGTAGTCGACCGAGGCCACCACGGCGATCAGGCCGATCAGGTTGAACCAGCCGGTGAACCATCCCCAGCCCGCTCCGCCCAGCTTCGAGGCCCAGTAGTAGATGCCACCCGCGGTGGGCATCGCCGACGCGAGCTCCGACATCGAGAACGCGATGATCAGGATCAGGACGCTGATCACGGGCCACATGATCGAGATCGCGATCGGGCCGCCGTTCTTGAGCGCCTGCCCGTACGTCGTGAAGCAGCCGGCCAGCACGGAGATGATCGAGAACGAGATCGCGAAGTTGGAGAAGCCGCTCCAACCACGCTTGAGCTCCTGTTTGTAGCCCAGCTCTGCGAGGCGCTGCTCGTCTGCGGTCAGTGTCCCGGATGTGCTCATCGGCCCCCCTAAGGAGAAAAGGTTTGATCGTCCGTCCTTCGATCGTGACGATAGTCGCGACCGCGAACGGAAGTCAATAGCAACTTCCCAAATTGCAATCGCGATGCTGGGACAGCTGGCCAACGGCGGCTGCACCCGGCTCGCCCGACGTGTGCGCTGGACACCCTCGGCGCGTCTGGGCTCAGCCGCTCGGAAGCAGCCCCGCGAGCACGTGCTCGGTGCCCTGCAGGTGCTCGCACATCGCGCGCACGGCGCGCTGGCCGTCGCGCTTGCGCACCGCCGCGAGCAGCCGGCGGTGTTGGGCGTTGGAGGAGGCGAGCACCTGCGGCGGGTGCGCGATGTAGGCGATCAGGTCGGTCATCGCGCCCTGCGCCTCGGTCATCGCCCGCACCAGGCTCGGCGAGTCGGCGGCTTCGGCGAGCCCGACGTGCAGGCGGATGTCCGCCTGGCGGTAGGCGGCGAAGTCCTCCAGCGAGTCCTGCAGCGTCGCGACCAGCCGGTCGAGCGCGGCGATGTCGCCCGGCTGCGCGCGTTCGGCGGCGAGCAGCGCGACGCCCAGCTCGACCGCCAGGCGCCGGTCGCACGTCTCGCGCCAGCGCGCGAGCATGTCCGGCGAGGGCGGGTCGGCGGGCGGCTGGGGGTCTGACACGAACGTGCCGCCGCCGCGACCGCGCGTCGCGTACACGTGGCCGCTCTGGCTCAGCGCCGTGAGCGCCTGGCGAAGCGTCGAGCGCGCGATTCCCAAGCGCGCGCACAGCTCACGCTCAGCCGGTAGGCACGTTCCCGGGGGTAGCAGACCGAGCTTGATCGCGGTGCCGAAGCGCTCGACCGTCTCCTCGAAGGCGGTCTGCGATCGCACGGGGGCGAAGACCGTTTCGGCAGACAGGACGGCCTCGGTCACAAACGCTCGAACCCCCGGTAGCGCTCCCAGTCGGTCACAGCTCCGGCGAAGGCGTCGAGCTCGACGTCGGCCGCGTTGACGTAGTGGTCGACGACATCGTCGCCGAACGCCGCCCGCGCGATCTCGCTGGAGGCGAACAGCTCGCGTGCGTCGCGCAGCGACGTGGGTATGCGCGGCTTGTCCGGCGCGTCATAGGCGTTGCCCTCGAACGCAGGCTCCAGCTGCAGGCCCTGCTCGACTCCGTGCAACCCGGCGGCGACGAGCGCGCTGAGCGCCATGTAGGGATTGAGGTCGGCGCCGCCGGCGCGGTTCTCGAAGCGCAGCGAAGGCCCGTGACCGACGACGCGCAGCGCGCACGTCCGGTTGTCGCGGCCCCAGGCCACGGCGGTCGGAGCGAACGTCGCCGCGGCGTAGCGCTTGTACGAGTTGATGTTCGGCGCGAGCAGCAGCGTGAGCTCGCGCAGCGCCGCCAGCTGGCCGGCGAGAAACGACTCGAACAGCGCACGGTCGCGCTCGAACAGCGGACCATGCTCGTCGGCGAGCGAGAAGTGCACGTGACAGGAGCTGCCCTCGCGCTCGTCGTACTTGGCCATGAACGTCACCGCCATGCCCTCCAAGGCCGCGATCTCCTTGACGCCGTTCTTGTAGATCGCGTGCTCGTCGGCGGTCCGCAGCGCGTCGGCGTAGTGGAAGTTGACCTCGTGCTGGCCGAGGTTGCACTCGCCCTTGGAGTCCTCGCAGAGCATTCCCGCCGCTTCCATGCTGTTGCGGATGCGCCGCATCAACGGCTCCACGCGCGCCGTCCCGAGCAGGGAGTAGTCGACGTTGTAGAGATTCGCCGGGTCGAGCTCGCGGTAGCCCTTGTGCCACGCCTGCTCGTAGGTGTCGCGGAACACGATGAACTCCAGCTCGGTGCCCGCGTTGGCGCTCCAGCCGCGCTCCTCCAGGCGCGCCAGCTGGCGGCGCAGGACCTGGCGCGGCGAGACGGTGACGTCCGAGCCGTCCTCCCATGCGACGTCGGCCAGGCACACGACGGTCCCCTCCTGCCAGGGCACCGGGCGCAGCGTGTCGAGGTCGGGTGCCAGCACGAAGTCGCCGTAGCCGCGCTCCCAGGAGAACAGCTCATAGCCGTCGACCGTCGCCATCTCGACGTCCACGCCGAGCAGGTAGTTGCACCCCTCCGCGCCGTGCTCGGCGACCTCGGCGAGGAAGTGGCGCGCGGTTAGGCGCTTGCCCTGCAGGCGACCCTGCATGTCGGTGAGCGCGAGCAGGACCGTGTCGATCTCACCGCGGTCGGCGGCGGCGCGCAGCTCCTGAAGGTTCATGACGTCAGCATCTCACGAGCCATGGCAATGAAGGTATAGGTTGTGCGCCTTATGTTGCAACGAGGGTCGCTTGGCGATGGTGGGCGAGCTTAACGCGATCCTCGCGCGCCTCGAGTCCTCGCTGGCGCCGCTGCGCGGCGAGCCGAGCGAGCTCGACGGCGGCATCACCAACCGCAACTTCCGGGTCACGCTCGGCGACGCCGAGTACGTCGTCCGCCGTCCCGGCAAGGACACGGCGCTGCTGGGCATCGACCGCGATGCAGAGCGGCTTGCCAACGAGGCGGCAGCGCGTCTGGGCATCGCCCCGGCGGTCGCCGTCGCGCTCGACGACTGCCTGGTGACGAGCTTCGTCAGCGCCAGCGCGCTCGGCCCAGGGGAGGTGGCCGACGGGGCCGAGGAGCTCGCGCGCGCCCTGCGCGCGTTTCACGACTGCGGCGTGCAGCTGCCCAGCCGCTTCCATGTGCCGCAGCTGCTCGACGACTACGCGGCGATCGTGCACGCACGCGGGGGCGCACTGCCGGGCGAGTACGACGAGGCCGTGCGCGCTGCGGCGCTCATCTGCGACGCGCTCGCGAGCGCCGATCTGCGCCCGTGCCACAACGACCTGCTCGCCGGCAACGTGATCCGTGCGCGCGACAGCGGGCGCCTGATGATCGTCGACTGGGAGTACGCCGGCATGGGCGATGCGCGCTTCGATCTCGGCAACCTGTCGGTCAACAACGAGTTCGACGAGGCGACCGACGAGCGCCTGCTGCGCGCCTACTACGGCGAGGCGCCGTCGGATGCGCAGCGCGCGGCGTTGAGGCTGATGCGCGTGCTGTCAGACGCTCGCGAAGCCGCGTGGGGCGTCGTGCAGGCGCACATCTCAGAGCTCGACTTCGACTTCGCCGGCTATGCGCGCAAGCATTTCGAGCGGCTGCACGCGGCCGTACGCCAACCGCAGTTCGAGCGGTGGCTCGTGAGCGCGGCGGCGTGATGGCCAGGCCGCGCGAGCTTCCTGCGCGTGCGCGCGTGGTGATCGTCGGCGGCGGCGTCGGCGGCGCCTCGATCGCCCACCACCTCGCCAAGCTCGGCGAGCGCGACGTCGTGCTGCTCGACCGCGACGAGCTGACCAGCGGCTCGACGTTCCACTCCGCCGGGCTCGTCGGGCAGCTTCGCTCGAGCGTCTCGCTGACGCGCATGATGATGGACTCGGTCGAGCTCTATCGCACGCTCGACTGCGGCTGGGTGCAGTGCGGCGGCATCCGCCTGGCGTGCACGCCCGAGCGCGAGCAGGAGGTGCTGCGCCAGGTGGCCTGGGCGAAGACGTTCGGCCTGCCGCTCGAGCTGATCTCCGCCGTGCAGGCGAAGGAGCTGTTTCCGCTGATGAGCACCGAGGGGGTGCGCTGCGCCTCCTACCTTCCCAGCGACGGCTACCTGGACCCGTCGCTGCTGACGACTGCCCTCGTAGACGGCGCGCGCGAAGGTGGCTGTCGCGTGTTCACGCACACGCGCGTGACGGACATCGACGTGGTGGACGGCAGCGTGCGCGGCGTGCAGACGGAGTGGGGCGCGATCGAGGCCGAGGTCGTGGTCGACGCGGGCGGCATGTTCGCCGCGGAGATCGGGCGCATGGCGGGCGTGCGCGTGCCGATCGTGCCCTTCGCGCACGAGTACCTCGTAACCCAGCCGTTTCGCGAGCGCACGCCCGGCGAGCACCTGCCGACGCTGCGCGACCCCGACCTGCTGATCTACTTTCGCGAGGAGGGCGGCGGGCTGGTGATGGGCGGCTACGAGCGCGAGTCGGCGCCGTGGGCGCTCGACGAGCACCTGCGCGATGCGATCCCAGCCGACTTCAACGGGCGCCTGCTGGAGGAGGACTGGCCGCGCTTTGAGGAGATCGCCGAGAACTCGGCAAAGCGCGTGCCGGCGATGGACGAGATCACGGTCACGCGCCTGATCAACGGCCCCGAGGCGTTCACGCCAGACAACGAGTTCTGCCTCGGCGAGAGCGAGGTGCGCGGCTTCTTCGTCGCCGCGGGCTTCTGCGCGCACGGGCTAGCCGGCGCCGGCGGCATCGGCGCCACGATGGCGCAGTGGATCCTCGACGGAGAGCCCGCGACGGACGTGTGGGAGATGGACATCCGCCGCTTCGGACCCCACTACCGCTCGCCCGGCTACACGCTCAAGCGCGCCAAGGAGGTGTACGAGACCTACTACGACATCCGCTACCCCGGGCACGAGCGCCGGGCCGGCCGGCCGCTGCGCATGTCGAGCGCCTACCCCTGGCACGCCGAGCACGGCGCGGCGTTCGGCGAGAAGTCCGGCTGGGAGCGCGTCAACTGGTATGAGAGCAACGCGCCCGCCGGAGAGGAGGCGCTGCGCCCGCGCGGCTGGGCGGGCATGCACTGGTCGCCGGCGATCGGCGCCGAGCACCGCGCCACGCGCGAGCGCGCGGGGCTGTTCGACGAGTCCTCGTTCGCCAAGCTGGAGATCGCCGGGCCGGGCGCGGCCGAGTTCCTCGAAGCGCTGTGCGACAACCGCGTCGCTCGCGACGTCGGCGCGATCACGTACACGCAAATGCTCAACTCGCGCGGCGGCATCGAGTGCGACTTCACGGTGACGCGCGTGGAGGAGCAGCTGTTCTCGATCGTCACCGGCACCGCCTTCGGCAACCACGACCTCAGCTGGATCCGCCGCCACGCGCCGCGCGACGGCAGCGTGCGCTGCTCCGACGTCACCGCTCGCTGGGCGTGCTTTGCGCTGTGGGGGCCCCGCGCGCGCGACATCCTCGCCCCGCTGTGCGACGACCCGCTGGAATTCGCCTACATGCGCATGCGCGAGCTGACCGTCGGCGACGTGCCCGTGCGCGCCCTGCGTGTGACGTTCGTTGGCGAGCTCGGCTGGGAGCTCTACTGCCCGACCGAGTACGGCGCGGGCCTGTGGCGCACGCTGTGGCAGGCCGGACGCGAGCACGGCCTCGTCGCCGGCGGCTACCGCGCAATCGACTCGCTGCGCTTGGAGAAGGGCTATCGCGTGTGGGCCGCGGACATCACGCCCGACGAGAACCCCTACGAGGCCGGCCTCGGCTTCTGCGTAAAGGACGACACGCCGTTCGTCGGATCGACGGCGCTGGCGCAAGCCAAGGACGCCCCGTCGCGCGGCGAGGGCAAGCGCCTGCGCTGCCTCGCGCTCGCTGACCCGCGCTCGGTCGCGCTCGGCAACGAGCCGGTGCGCGTCGACGGCGAGATCGTCGGGCGCGTGACGAGCGGCGGCTACGGCTACACGGTGCAGCGCTCGATCGCCTACGCGTACATGCCCGCGTCGATCGATGTCGGCACGGCGGTCGAGGTGGACATCTTCGGCGAGTGGATCGGCGGGGAGGTCGCGCGCGAGCCGCTGTTCGATCTCCAGGGCGAGCGCGTGCGAGCCTAGGAAGATGATCGCGTGCGTGACTGCGGGCGGCGGCTTCCTGCTGGCGGTCCTGTGGTTCGACCTGATGTTCGATGTGCAGGTGATCGGCCACCCCGAGCGCGAGCTGCCCGAGTCGGTGCTGTCCTCGATCGCCGCGTACTACGGCCGCGTGACGACTGCCGCGCGGCCGATGAACCGGCTGATCGCGGCCGTGATGCTGACGACGATCGCCGCGACCGTCGTCGAGATCGCACAGAGGGGCGTCCCCTCCGTGGTCGCATGGGTCTCGTTGACGCTCGCCGTCGTGCCGATCGGACTGGCCGGCGCACGCACGGTGCCGGCGGCGGTGCGCCTCGGCGCGCGCGGCGACACGCCGGCGCGCCAGAGCGAGCTGGCGCGATCGATCCTGCGCGAGCACGTGCTGTGCTTCGCCTCGATCGCCGCGCTGGTGGCGCTGCAGCTCTCCTGCGCGTGATGCCGCCGGCCGTCGCGGCTCAACCCTTGCGCGGAAGCGTGCTCGCGAACTGCACGCCGTGGCGCACCCACGCGGCGAGCTGGCGCTTGGTCGCGATGCCCTGCTCGTCCACGCGGATCCAGCCCTTCATCTCGCGGCCGCGCATCACCATCGCCCGCGCGTGCGGTTTGGCCAGCAGGCGCTCGCCGTCCCGTGGGTCCACGCGCACCATCAGACCGCCTTTGCCCGACGCGGCGACCGCCATGTTGCCGTGCAGCAGAAACGCGCGGCCGCCGAACATCGACATCTCGCCGACGCCCCACTCGTCGGCGAGCAGCGCACGGATGCGGTGGGCGAGGTCTTCGTCGTAGGCCATGTCGATTGCGGCGGCCGGAGCGTCCGCGCTACAGCGAGACCTCGATCGTCTCGTACACGTCGACGCTGCCGCCGCCGTTGAACACCGGGCAGCCATCGGCCAGCGCACTGGCGGCGTCGAGGCTGTCGGCCTTGACCACCGTGTAGCCGGTCAGCTGCGAGGCCGCAGCGCCGCCCGCGCCGTTGCCGTTGACCGATGTGGAGCCCGCAAACGGGTTGCCCGGGTCGACGATCGCCGGGCCGAGCTTGCCAAACCACGCACCCCACGCCTGCATCGCGGCTTCGCGCTCCTCGTCGGTGTCGGCCATCATCCCGCCCCGATATGCAAATAGGAAATTAGTCATCTTCAATGTCTCCTGTTGTCGTTGTTTTACACATCAAATAAATAAATTAGAAGTTAATCGGAATCGAAAACCCGCCTGGCGAGGCTCTCGAAGGTCGCCTGCCAGCCGACGCCGTGGTTGCGCCGCGACTCCTCCGAGGGCAGGCCCGAGTGTTCGAGCACGACCGTCGTCGCGTCGCCTTCGCCGTGGAACTCGACGGTCACCAGGCTCACGTGTCCGGGGTTGGGTCCACCGTCGCCCTGCCAGCACCACGTGTAGACGAGCCGGCGCGGACGCTGCACCTCGCGATACTCGCCGCCCACTACGTGCATCTCGCCGGTCTCGTCGTCGCGCATGCGCAGGACGTAGCTGCCCCCGACGCGCAGGTCGACCTCGCACCCCGGCGACGTCCAGCTCGGCTGAGCCACCCACCAGCGCTCGAGCACCTCGGGGTTGGTCCACGCGTCGAACACCTCCTCGGGCGAGGCGGCGAACGTGCGCTCCAGGCGGAACGCGGCGAGCTCGCTCGTGCTCACGCCGAGCCCCCACCGCGATCGCTGCGGCGCTCGGACAGGTACTGCTCGACCACGTCTAGCTTGCGCTCCCACAGCGCGCGCTGGTCGTTGATCCAGACGCGCGCATCGTCGAGCGGACGCTCGGCCAGGCGCAGACGGTGCGTGCGCCCATCGATCACGCGCTCGATCGCGCCCGCCTCTTCGAGCACGCGCAGGTGACGGCTGATCGCCGGCTTGGAGACGGCGAAGTCGCGCGTTGCCTCGCCGACCGTCATCTCGCTTGACCCGAGGCGCTCGATGATGCCTCGGCGAATCGGGTGGGCGCACGCCGCGAACGTGCGGTCCAGGACAGCTTGGTTAGCCATACGGTTAACTATAATCGAAAAGAGTCCCGGGATAGACGCGACTTGCCGAACCGCCGGCCGGCGGCCCAGCGCCAGTCAGCTGACCGTTCGATAGCTTGCGAGCGCGATGAGCGTGCTCCGCCGCCCCGCGTCGCTGCTCGCCTCGGTGATCGCGGCGGCAGTGATGACCTCGACCGCCGTGGCCGCCGCGAGGACGGTCGTGATCGGCCACTCGGTGCGCGGCAGGCCGATCGTTGCGAGCGTGCTCGGCGCCGACTCGGCGTCGCGCAAGATCCTGCTCGTGGGCTGCATCCACGGCAACGAGTGCGCCGGGCGCTCGATACTCGCCGCGCTGGCGCGCGGACCTGCGCCGGCCGGCGTGCAGCTGTGGCTCGTGGGAACGATGAACCCCGACGGCGCCGCCGCCGAAACCCGCCAGAACGCCGACGGGGTGGACCTCAATCGCAACTTCCCCTACCGCTGGCGCCCTGTGGCCGGTCCGACCTACTACTCCGGTGCGCACCCGCTGTCCGAGCCAGAGACGCGTGCGGCGGTGCGCCTGATCGAGCGCATCCGCCCGACGGTGACCATCTGGTACCACCAGCACGAGGATCTCGTCGACATGGCCGGAGGCGACCGCGGCGTGGCGCGTCGCTACGCAGAACTGTCCGGTCTGCGCGCGACATGCCTGGCGTTCCTTCCCGGTACGGCGTCGGAGTGGTCGGACCACACCTTCCCCGGCACGACGTCGTTCGTCGTCGAGCTTCCAGCAGGCCCGGTCGGCCGGTCGGCGCTCGCGAAGCATCTCTACGCGCTTGAAGAGATCGAGCGAGGCCAGCGAAGCGGCTCGCGCACCAGCTGCGCGGCCTGAGCGCCTCAGCGCGGATCGGCCTCGTCGCCGAGCACGTAGCGCTCGATCGCCAGGGCGAAGCCGTCCTGCTCGTTGGACGCGGTGACCTTGCTCGCCGCGCGCTTGACCTCCTCGCCGGCATTGCCCATCGCGACGCTCAGCCCGGCGCCCTTGAACATGAGCATGTCGTTGGGCTGGTCGCCGAGCGTCGCGATCCTCTCCAGCGGCACGTCGTACTCTCGCGAGAAGTGGTGCAGCACGGCGCCCTTGTTGGCGTCGGGGTGGGTCACGTCGAGGTAGTACGGCTGCGAGCGCGCCGCCGACACGCGGTCGCCGAACTTCCCGCGCGCGTCGGCCTCCGCCTTGGCGACGAGATCGAGGTCGTCGCTGATGCCGACGATCTTCACGATGCCCTCCGTCATGCCGTCGAAGGCCTCGACGACCGTCGGCGCGAAGCGGACGGTGTCCGCCTCTTTGGCGACGTGCGCGGCGTGCGGGTCGCGCACCAGCCAGTCGGCCCCGCGGTACAGCCAGACGTCGAGCTCGTGCTCGCCGATCAGCTCGACGATCGCCGCGACGAGCCCGGGGTCGACCGAGCGCTCCTCGATCACCGACATGTCCGGGCGCGCGTACAGCCCGCCGTTGAACGCCGCCAGCGGCAGCGAAAGCTGCAGCGGCGCCACCAGCATCTCCATCCCGCGCGGCGGGCGCCCGCTCGTCACGGCGAACTTCACGCCGGCCTCCTTCAGCGAGCGCACGGCGGCGATCGAGCGATCTGTCAGCTGCTTGTCGTTGGTCACCAGCGTCCCGTCGACGTCGGCCAGCACGAGCTCTATCTCGGGCCCGCCCTTCGTCGACTTCGTCTCGATGCCTCGCGAGCTGTCGTGCGCCTCATGCAAAGCGCTTGACGAACCCAAGCGCCGTGTCGGCGACCTCGCGCCAGCCGCTGTCGATCGTCAGCGCGTGCCCGCGGTTGGGGATCTCGGCGAACTCCGTGACGCCCTCGTTGCGCTGCTGCTTCTTGAACGACGCCTTGGCGATCGCCAGCGGCACGGTGTGGTCCTTCTCGCCGTTGATGATCAGCAGCGGCCCGCGCTCGGGGTTCTTGCTGTTGACCTTAGCCTCGGTCCACGGGTTGAGGTTGGCCGTCGCCGCCTGGAAGATCGGCACTCCAGAGGCGGGCACGGCGAACGTCGAGTAGAGCTCCTTCGCCTCTTCCTCGTCGACGGCGTTGGCGAAGCCATAGCGAAACTGCTCGTAGGTCAGCGGCACCGCGCGGTTGCGGTTGGCCGGGTTGCCGAGCACCGGTTTGGCGGACTTCAGCGCCGAGACGGGCAGCGGCAGGACGCCCCTGAACGGCGCCGGGTCGATCGCAACGGACACGGCGGACAGGCCGCGTCCGGCAACGATCTGCGCGAGCAGGCCGCCAAAGGAGTGACCGATCACGGCCGGCTTCTTCTTCAGCTTGCCGATCACCTCGGCGAAGTGGTCGGCGACCTGCCCGACCGTCTTGTGCGCGAACACCTCCGGTTTCGCATTGGCCTGCTCGACCGTCTGCGGGTCGTCCGGCCAGCCCGGCGTCAGCGCCGTGTAGCCCGCCTCCTCGAACACCGTCGCCCAGCGGTCCCAGCTGCTCGGCAGCAGCCACAGCCCGTGGATGAACACGACCGGCTCCAGTCCCGTCGCGTTCGCCTTGTCGATCTGCTCGCCCTCGTATTTTGAGATCGTCGCCATGTCCGGTCCTTTGCTCGCTCGTCGTCGCCCCGCCGGTCGCTGCGCGCAGCCTCACTCCATCATTCCACGCTGCGTTATCGTCCCCGGCGTCGCGAGCGGCGACATCATTTCGACGCACTCAGCGAGGAGAAGATGTCCAACATCGAGGAGCCCGACTTCGACGAGCTGCGTGAGCAGCCCGGGTTCCGCGTCCGGCGGGCGCGCCTGAGCCGCCAGGCCGGCAGCGAGCGCCTCGGCCTGAGCCTTTGGGAGCTGCCCGCGGGAGAGGCCGCCTACCCCTATCACCACCACCTCGGAGAGGAGGAGCTCGTCGTTGTGCTCGAGGGGCGCCCGCACCTGCGCACGCCCGCCGGCTGGCGCGAGCTGGAGCAAGGTGAGGTCGTCGCGTTCCCGCGCGGCGAGCGGGGCGGCCATCAGCTCGTCAACCGCTCGGATCAGCGCGTGCGCTTTCTCGCTTTCAGCACCAACGGCGAGCCGGACATCGTCGTCTATCCCGACTCGCGCAAGGTCGGCGCCGCCGAGCGCCTGCCCGACGGCGAGGGCCTGCGCGTCATGTTCCGCGAGGGCGACGCGGTCGACTACTGGGAGGGCGAGCGGCCGCCCTCCCAGGACTGACCGGGCGGCTCAGGCAGGCTCTGCGGCGCGCCGCTCGCCCGCGCCGAACTCGCTGGACTCGCCTGACTCGCCTGACTCGTGTCCGATCGTCACGCGCCCGAGGCCGATCACCTCGATCTCTTGCTGCGGCGCGCACAGGGCGATCTCCTGCGCCTCGTCGCGCAGCGTGCGGCGCAGGAACACGAAGGCGATGCCGCCGAGCACGGCCGGCACCCACAGGGCGATCGCGCGATAGGCGAGCACGGCCCCCGTGGCGGATGCCAGCGAGACGTTGTACAGGGCAAGCGTCCCGACCAGGCCGGCGTCGACTCCGCCGATCCCTCCGGGGATCGGAATCAGCCCGCCGAGCTCACCGATCAGGTAGGCCATCCAGAGGATCGCCAGCGGCGGCGCGGGCCCGAGCGCGTGGAAGGTCGCCCACACGATCATCACGTCGAACGCGAGGTAGGCGATCAGGCCTGCGATCAGCACGAGGTTGCCCTCGCGCAGCAGCGCCACGGCTCCCTGCACGCCCTCGCCGAGCGCGGTCAGGCCCTTCATCAGCAGCTGCTTGCGCCGCGACAGCTCGTGCTCGCCGCGGCGCTCGAGCCTGCGTCCCCAGCGCCGCGCGATGCGCCCGGCCTGCAAGGCGAGGACGATCGCGCCGGCGGCGATCACCGCGGGCAGCGCGGTCAGCAGCAGGTTGCCCTCGCCGCCGACCACCCCGGTCGCCAGCAGCAGTCCGATGACGATCACGCCGAGCACGTTTGGCACGCTCGTGAGCAGGAAGAAGGCCACCGTGCGCCGCGCGATGTCCTCGCCGGGCATGCCGCCGCGTTTGAGCGCCCACGCTCCCAGCGCCAGGCCACCGGCGCCGCCGGTGGGAAAGAGCGCGTTCGCGCCGAGCTCGGACATGCCGACCTGAGAGCTCACCCGCCAGGACATGCGCCGGCAGAAGACCATGCGAAAGACCGCGATGTAGCCCAGGCCCGAGAGCACCTTCAGCCCCACGCCGACGAGCAGCCAGCCGAGGTTGGCGTGCTGCAGGCGGGTGCGCAGTTCGCCGAGGCCCGGCAGCAGAACCACCAAGGCGACGACGACCGCCACCAGCCCGATCACGAACAGCAGCCGCGAGCGGACCTTGTGCCCGCTCAGCTGCTCGGGGCCGCCGAGGTCGTCGCGAGTGACCCGCGGGGGAACCTGCGTGTGCGATGCCATGCGACCATTGTGGCCGGTCGCGAGCCGTTGTCCGGACTCGCCCGCGTCGCGGAACCCTGCGCCAAGATCCGCGGCCGCGGCGCGCCTGGTGAAGATCACCTCCGTCGCCGACCTGCGCTGGGCGATCCTCGAGGACGCCGGTCAGATCAGCTGCATCTCAAGCTGAGGCGCGTTCGGCCTGCGCGGCGAGGAACTGCGCGAGCGGCGGGCGCTCGTCGACGGTCACGCTGCGCGACTCCATCGCCAGCGCGCCCGCGCCCGCGCCCTCGCCGTCGCGGTTCGCCTCACCGTCGCCATCGCGCTCAGCGTCTGCGGGAGGCAGGACGATCGAGCCGCACGCGTACTGGTCGGCGAACTCGGCGCCGAGGAACCTCGCCTGCGCGGCGACGAGCACGGCGTAGGCCATCGCCGACAGCTCGCGCAGCGACTGATGGCGGTTCTGGCGCACGCCGAGGTCGACCTGCGCGAGGCCGTCGAGGCCGGCGATGCGCCAGGCGTCGATCAGCATCGCGATCTCCACGCCGTAGCCGGCGCTGAAGGGGAGCTGCCACAGCAGCTCGCGCCGGGCGGCCATCTCGCCGGCGAGCGGCTGGTCGAACACGGCCAGCTCGGGAGCGTGGAGGTTGAGCAGCGGACGCGCCATCAGCTCGGTCACGCGTCCCCCGCCGTGCGGCGCGAGCGCCCCCTGTGAGCGAAACGGCCGGCGGAAGCAGCCCTTGACGAGCCGCACCGCGGGATCGCAGATCAGCGGCCCGAGCAGGCCAGTCAGGAAGTGCTCGCCGAACTCCTCGGTGTCGGTGTCGACGTAGGCGACGATGTCGCTGTCGAGCTGGCCGAGCGCGCGCCACATCGCGTCGCCCTTGCCGCGCGCCGGGCCGAGCTCGGCGAACAGCTCGTCCTCCTGCACGACGGTCAGGCCCTCGCGTTCGGCAACGCTGGCGCTGCCGTCGCGCGAGCGCGAGTCGACGACGAGCAGCTCGTCTAGCAGCCCCGCGTCGCGCAGCCGCGCCGCGTGCGCGGCGATCGGTCCGATCGTCGCGGCGACTTCGCGCGCGGGGAGCACGAGCGCGACGGTCGACTGCTTGGCCGCGAGCAGCCGCTCCAGGGGGAACTGCGACGCCGCGTAGGAGCGCCGCGCGCGCCAGTCCGAGCGCACGAGGTCCTGGGCCAGACCGCGCGGCGCGCGGCCGTCTGTGCGCGCGGAGGTCCGCACGCGCACCTGGCGGCTGCGGTGGATCGCCACGCCGCGCGCGCGCAGCTCGTGCTCGAGCGCCTCGTCCTCCAGCGCGGCCCTGATAGGCAGTCCGCCGCAGCGCCGGTACGTCTGCGCCGTGAGCGACAGCGAAGCGCCGCTGAAATGATGGTGCTCGACGGCAGCCGGGTGCTCGCCGGCGCGTGCGCTGCGCTCATGCGCGAGAACCGTGCGCAACCGCTCGCGGGCTCGGCGCTCGCGCTCGCCCAGCGCCTGCACGGCGAGCGCCTCGGCGTCCTCGCGATGAAGCTCGACGTGCCCGCCGATCGCCTGCGCGCCCAGTCGCGCGAGCTCGAGCTGGCAGGAGAGCCAGTCGGCAGCGACGACGCTGTCGGCGTCGGTGCTCGCGATCAGCCCGCCGGGCCTGCCGACTCCGATCAGGCGCTCGCACGCGATGTCCATGCCGCAGCGCCGCGCGCGCCCGACGCCGCGCGACTGCGCCAGGATGACGACGTGCAGGCGCAGCGAAGGCTCGGCGGCGGCGACCTCGCGCGTTCGCTGCAGCGTCTCGTCGCGACAGCCGTCGAGCACGACGATCGTCTCGTAGGCGTCGCGGGCGATTGCGCGCTGGCCGGCCAGCGCGCGCAGGCAGGCGGCGATCCGCTCGGCCTCGTCGCGCGCCGGGATCACGACGACCGCGCGCAGCGCACGCTCGGGGGCTGGCAGGTGCTCGTTCGCGGAGAGGCTCACGGGATCGGCTGGCCGGCGCGGACGATCTCGCGCCCGCGTTCGTAGTCCTCGTCGCGCTCGTGCGTGAGCACGCCGACGGCGACCCCGTCGCGCTCGTACCAGACGGTGAAGGCGCCCTCGGGGTGGGTGACCAGGCGCGCCTCGTCGTATCCGTCACCCCACGCGGCGTACTTGAGCGTGTGCGAGCCGATCGTCGACCAGAAGCCCGGAACCTCGTCCCAGCGCGCCTCGCGCCCGGCGAGCGTGCGGCCGGCGAGGGCTCCGTGCGCGAGCGCGTCGCCCCAGTGTTCGACGCGCAGGTGGCGCCCGGCGGCGGCGTTGTAGGCGCACGCGACGTCTCCCGCCGCGAGCACCGCGCGCTCGACGCGCGGCGCTCGCATCGACTCGTCGACGACGACCGCGCCATCGCTCATCGCCAGGCCGGCCGCGCGCGCGAGCTCGCCGCAGGGCCGCGCGCCCATGCCGAGGACGACCGTGGCGCCCTCTCGGCGCGAGCCGTCTTCCAGCTCTACCACGCGGCCGTCGTGCACGCTGCGCACGCCGCTGCCGCAGACCAGCTCCACGCCGAGCTCCTCCAGCCATCCGGCGATGTGCCCGGCGGCGCTCTCGCCAAGGCGCTCGACGAGCGGCAGCGTTTCGGCGCCGATCAGCGTCACAGGATCGCCGCGCCTGGCCAGCGAGCCGGCGATCTCACAGCCGATGAAGCCGGTGCCGATCACGAGCATCCGCTCCCCACGGCGCGCGCGCTCGGCCAGCGCGAGGCTGTCGTCGAGCGTCCTCATCGTCAGCACGTCCGGATGACCCATGCCGGGGAGCTCGGGGCGCACGGGCTCAGAGCCGGTCGCGAGCACGATCGCGTCCGCCGCCAAGCGCTCGCCGCCCGCCAGCAGCACGCTTGCGCCGAGCGGGTCGATCGCAGTCGCGCGCTCGCCGAGGCGCAGCGTGACGTCGTTGTCGACGAACCATTGCGGCTGCTCAAGCGCCAGCTCGCCGCGCTCGAGCTCGCCGCGCAGGAGCTCCTTGGTCAGCGGCGGGCGTGCATAGGGGGACAACGGCTCACGTCCGATCAACGTGACCTCGGCTTCGCCGCGGTGCTCGCGGTAGGCGCGAGCGGTCGCGAGACCCGCCGGCCCGGCGCCGACGATCGCCACGCGCTCAAGCGACATCGCCGTCGAAGCGGTCCAGCCTGTAGCCCTCGCGTCGAGCGTCCAGCGCGTGCCAGCGCGCAAGCCTGTCGACCAGTAGGTCGTGCGCCTCGTCGCCGCGCATCGGCTCCTCGCGCCCCTCGCCGCGCCAGCTCACGGCGAGCACGCTCGCGCCGCGCTGCAGCTGTGCCTGCAGCCAGTCGACCGCGCGCGCGAACGTCTGCGCGTCGAGGTAGTAGAGAACCTCCGAGCAGATCACCACGTCCCACTCGCCGGATGGGACCTGCTCGGGGAAGCTCGCCTGCACGAGCTCGACGCGAGGCACCCCGGCCAAGCGCTCGCGCGCGAGCTCCAGCGCGCGGGCGGAGAAGTCGATCGCGACGAGCGCTGCACAGCGCGGCGCGAGCTGCGCGGTGAACACGCCGATCGAGCAGCCGACCTCGAGCACGCGCCCGAGCGTGCGCGGTGCCAGCGCGGCGATCGTGTCGGCGTACTTGTCGCGCTCGTAGTCGCTCGTGACGTAGCCCCACGGGTCCTCGCTGGCCGCGTACAGGCGGTCGAATCGCTCGCGCGAGACGCGCGGCAGGGGCATCGCGGCGCTCACCGCTGCCCGTCCGCGAGCGTGCGCGCGCCGAGCTCGACGAGCTTGGGGTCGAGACGGTGCTGCAGCAGGAACAGATCCAGGTCGCGCCGGCCACGGTCGAGCGAGCCGCCTGCGACGAGCGCGCGCGAGCCGCACACGCGCGCCGCCTCGCCGGCGATCGTGCGCGCGGCGTCGGCGATCGCCAGGCGGCATTCGCCCGACAGCGCGCTCCACTCGGCGCCTTGCTCGCCCGTCGGGTCGAGCGCAGTCGGGGAGCCGTCGACACGGCTGACGGCGCGCTGCAGCGTGGCCACGGCGAACGTCAGCCAGCGGTCGATCGAGGAGCGTGCGAGGCGCATGCGCCCGATCGCATGCAGGCGCATTTCGTCAGCCGGGCGCCCGGCCAGCGCGTCGACGGTCGCGCGCACGATCAGATCGGCGATGCCGGCCCACGTCGCCGACGTGCGCACCGCATCGCGCGCGAACCAGGGCTCGCGCATGATCTCGTCGGGGCCGCCGAGCAGCGCGAGCACGGGCGCGCGCTCGAACTCCACGCGATGGCTCTCCGACGCGCGCAGCCCCGACGCGCGGTACCACGCGCGGTCGATCGCCATCCCGCGCGTTACGTCGACGTAGGCGATGCGCCGCGCGTCGTGCTCGTCGCGGGCGATCACGAGCGCGCGCTGCACGCCGCCGGCGCCCGAACAGAAGGTCTTGACGCCCTCGAGTACGAGCTCGCCTCCGGGCGCACGGTCGATCCACGCGGGGCGGCCTTCGCCGGGCGCCGGGTCGGCGCCCCACACGCCGAGCAGCAGCTCGCCGTCGGCGACGCCCTGCAGCTCGCGCGAACGCAGATCGTCGTCCTCGGCGAGCAGCGCCAAGCGCTCGACGCCGTTGAAGTGCCCATCGAGGATGCGCGCCGTCGAGGCGTCCGCGGCGGCGAGGCGGCGGATCAGCTGCGCCTCGGCGATCAGGTCGCAGCGCTGGCGGTCGGCGGCGAGCTGCACGACGCCGGCCGCGCGCAGGCTGGCGAAGTTCTCCGCGGGAAAATGCGGGTTGGCGTCGAGCTCGCCGGCACGCGCGGCGATCTGCGCGAGCGCCGGCTCGAGCGCCGGCGCCGCCGAGTCGAACGCCGCATCGCAAGCCGCGCCAAACGCGGCGTCGAGCGCCGGGCGGGCGGCGGCTCGCTGCACGCTCACGCGGGGCTCCCGGCGCAGGCGGGCTCGACGGCCAGGCCGTGAGCGCGCCCGGCGGCGGCGAGCGGCTGGATCAGCTCTAGCGTGTTCTCACAGCCGTCGCGCAGCGCTCCGGGCCCGAGCGCGTCGTGCATCAGCACGACGGCGCCAGCGGCGAGCCTGGCGCGGGCGAAGGCGAGCATCTCGCTCGCGCGGTCGCCGCGCCAGTCGTGCGTGTCGATCGTCCAGTCGACGAGCGTCAGCTCGCGGCGCGCGGCGATCGCCTCGGTCGCATCCGTGCGCACTCCCCACGGTGCGCGCCACAGCGTCGGGCGCACGCCGACGCACGCGAGCGCCTGCAGCGCGAGCTCGGTGTCGCGCTCGAGCTCGTCCTCGCCGACGTCGCTGTGGCGCAGGTGGCAGTGGCCGTGCAGCTGCACATCGTGGCCGGCTGCGACGACCGCGCGCGCGACCTGCGGCGCAGCCTGCACGCGCTGGCCGAGCATGAAGAACGTGGCGCGTGCGCGACAGCGTGCGAGCGCGTCCAGGACACGCTCGGTCCAGCGCTCGTCGGGACCGTCGTCGAACGTGAGGTGCAGTGACGCCGATGGGGACGGCATCCGGTGGCTCCAGGGGTCGGGGACGAAAGGCGGACATCGATTGTGTACCCGCGCGCTGTCGCGGCCAATCCGCGCGGCTCTGCGAAGTGAGCGCAGCAGCACGCTATTAGTAGAACGATGCCGCGCCTGCGACGATCGAGCTGCGCCGCACCGGGCATCGCGCGGCGCCGGCGCGGGCGCGGCTTGGAGTACCGCGACCCGGCCGGTGAGCGAATCGACGATCCCGAGGTGCTGCAGCGAATCGCCGAGCTGGCGATCCCGCCGGCCTGGCGCGAGGTGTGGGTCTGCATGGACCCGCGCGGGCACCTGCAGGCGACGGGGATCGACGCGGCGGGGCGCAAGCAGTACCTCTACCACGAGCAGTGGCGCGAGCACCGCGACCGCCAGAAGTTCGACTCGATGATCGCCTTCGGCCAAGCGCTGCCGCGCATGCGCCGCCGCGTCGCGCGCGACCTGCGCTTGGCGCGCGGTGGGAAATCCGCGCCGGCGGCGGACGCGAGGCTGTCGCGCGAGCGCGTGCTGGCGTGCTCGGTGCGCCTGCTCGACGTCGGCTTCTTTCGCATCGGCTCCGACGACTACGCCGAGCGCAACGAATCGTTCGGGCTGACGACGATGCTGCGCGAGCACGTGACCGTCGACGAGGACCGGCTGGTGTTCGACTTCCCGGCGAAGTCCGGGCAGCGCCGGATCCAGGCGATCGCCGACGGCGACGCGCTGGAGGTGGTCGCCGAGCTCAAGCGCCGCCGCGGCGGCTCGCAGCTCTTGGCCTACCGCGACGGCGGGGGCTGGTCGGAGCTGCACGCCGACGACGTCAACGCGTACATCAAGCGCGCGAGCGGCGGCGCGTTCACGGCGAAGGACTTCCGCACGTGGAACGCGACCGTGCTCGCGGCGGTCGCGCTGGCGGCGGTCGACGAGCGGCCGCCGACGCGCGCGGGACGCGAGCGCAAGGTGAGCGCGGCGGTCAAGACGGTGGCCGCGTACCTCGGCAACACGCCCGCTGTCGCGCGCGCCTCGTATGTCGACCCACGCGTGATCGACCGCTACCACGCGGGCGCGACGATCGCCGAGACGCTGCAGGCGCTGCCCTCGCGCGAGCCCGACCTGGCCCAGGCGCGCATCCGCACGCGCGTGGAGAGCGCGGTGCTCGGGCTGCTGGCGGACGCCGCGTAGCGGCCGGCGAACGCCGCTGCCCGAGCCCTCCCGAGCGCCTAGCGGCGCGCGAGCCTGCGCCCGCTCTCGGTGTTCAGCGGCGTGTAGTTGAGCTCGTAGTGGTGATAGAGGGCGGACTCCTCGTCCTGGGAGAGCCCCTCGCCATGCTGCTCGATGTTCGGCGCGCTCTGCACCTGTGCCTTGGTCACGGCGACCTGCAGCCGGTCGGGCCCGACGGTCAGCCCGCCGAGCGGCACGAACGTCAGATGGCGGGAGATCAGACCTTCCTTGACGGTCGCGAATTGCGGCACGTCGTTCTCGACGTCGACATACACGTCCTCGAGCTTGCCGATCTTCTCGCCGTCGACGTCGACGAGCGTCCGCCCGTGCCACTCGGCGACGTTGAGCGTCGGGCCGTCGCCTTCGGCCGTCTCGGCCGCCGGCGGCTCGCCGGCGGCCTCTGAGTCGTAGCTCTCGTCGGTCATCGCGCTCGACCGGCTTTCGCTTTGGCGGCAGCCGTGCGCGCGGGCGACCGTTTGACGCGCGAGGCGGTTTTGGCTTTCGCGCGCGTCGCGGCTTTCGTCGCTTTCGCGCGCGTCGCGGCTTTGGCTTTGGCGCGCGTCGCCGTTTTGCGCGAGCCGGCGGTCGCGGCCCGCTGCGAAGCGGGGATCTCGGCTTTGACGACGGCTTTGGTGAAGCGCGGGATCTGTTTCTCCAGGTAGGAGCGCATGCGCTGCTCCTCGCGCAGGATCTCGCGGGCGAGTTTCTGCGTGGGTCTGTCGCCGAGCGCCGCGGCGAGCGTCTCGACGGCGCTGTAGGTCGCGATCTCTTCGGACTCGCTCGCGTACTCGGTCTTGGCGTTCTTCAGGTGCTTCTCCTCCTGCCCGGTGCCCCTGATCGCGTGCAGCGGGCCTTGCGCGAGCGCGACCGCTTTCTGGGCGCCGCCGAGCACGGCCTGCGCGGCGTCGGCGATCGCCGCGGGACCGGGAGGGTCGATCGTCGTCGCCTCGCCCCCGAGCTGCTTGATGCGTTTCTTGACCTCGCGCGCGTGGCGTTTGGTCTCAGAGAGATGCTCTTTGAGGCGTTTGCGGTAGGCAGCATCGCTGGTCATCGCGATATGCGCCTCCAGAGCAGTCTCCAACCGCTGCTCGGTGCCGTAGGCCTCGTTCAGGTACTGCACCAGCTTCTCGTTGGCGGCCGTCAGGTCTGCCATTTGGAGCTCCTTATTTTATCTGCGGCTTCGCCGCTTTATGGGTTGCGCGCGGCTGAGCCACGCGAAGATCTGCACTGCGACGCGAGGGCACTTCACTCACTTCGCCTCGGGCTGCTCCTCGCCGGGCCACGAGCCGGTGAGGCGCGCAAAGACGCGGCGCGATCCATGATCGGCCAGGCCCTTCAGCGCGCGGAACAGGGCGCCTTCGATGACGAGCGCGAGCGCGAGCATCGAAATCCTGATGCGACGCTGCTCGGCCTTTGGCGCCTCCTCGTCGTCGATCAAGCCCCACATCGTGCGGAACAGGCTCTTGCCGACGAGTCCGGCGAGGATGCCGGCGCCGAAGCGAACCGGCATGAAGATCACCTTGGTCATACGCAGAGACGTTACCCGCGATCGGCGGCGCTCAAGCAATCGCGCCGCGAGCGCAGTGCGACGCCGGGATGGCTACGCTGATTCACAGATGCAGACACCCGACGCACTGATCCTCGGCGGTGGCGGAACGCTCGGCGAGGCGTGGATGAGCTCGCTGCTGGCCGGCCTCGACGAGGCCGAGGGCTTCGACGCGCGCGCATGCGACTGCTACGTCGGCACGTCCGCCGGGTCGATCGTCGCGGCGTCGCTCGTCGCGGGGCTTGCGCCGGACGCGCGCCTGGGCAGCCTCGCGCCTGACGACGCGGCGGTGCTTGCGCATGACGAGCAGCGCGCGTCTGGACTGCGCCAGGCTTTCGGCGCCGCGGCCGAGCTCGCCGGCGCGGCGGCCGCGCCGTTCGCGTCGCTGGCCTTCGCGTCGACGGCGCGCGGCGGAGCGCTGCTGCGGCGCACGGCCCTGCGGCGCGTGCCACCCGGTCGCCGCTCGCTCGCCCAGCTCGGGCGGATGGTCGAGCAGGCGGGAGTGCGCTGGGATGGACGCCTGCGCGTCACGGCGGTGGAGCTTCAGAGCGGACGGCGCGTCGTGTTCGGGGCGCCCGGCGAGCCCCAGCCGCCGGTGTCGCTGGCGGTGCAGGCGTCGTGCGCGATCCCGGGCGTGTTCGCGCCGGTGGCGACGGGCGGACGGACGTACGTGGACGGCGGCGCGTGGAGCCCGACGAACATGGACGCGGCGGACGTGCCCAGCGGCGGTCACGTGCTGTGCTTGAACCCAACCGGCTCCTTGCGCCTGGCGGTCGGCGCGCTCGCGGGCGCGATCGGACCGGTGTCGCGCGGAGCCGCGGCGACCGAGGCGCTGGTGCTG
The DNA here is from genome assembly GCA_963706615.1 of uncultured Solirubrobacteraceae bacterium. Taxonomy (GTDB): domain Bacteria; phylum Actinomycetota; class Thermoleophilia; order Solirubrobacterales; family Solirubrobacteraceae; genus Palsa-744. The sequence goes on from OY970163.1 coordinate 1,516,075, forward strand.
CGCGGCCGCGGCGCGCGCGTGACGACGATCAACCCGGATGCGGCGAGCGCCGCGGCGATGGGCGCCAACCTGATGAACCTGAGCCGTCGCCGCGCGGTGATCGACGCCGGACTGGCCCAGGGACGGCGCCTGGCGGCCGTCAGCCGGGCGCGCGCTGCATGAAGCGCGTGGCACGCCGGCGAAGGGAACGCGGCGCGCCCGTAGAACCCCGATGGATGCTGGCGCTGCTGTTTGCAGTCGCGTTGATCGCACTGACGGTGCTGGCGCTGGCGCTCGCCGGCGTCGTCGCGGCGGTGCTGACGGGAATCGCGCTGGTGAACGTGTTCGCGGCGATCCTCGGCATCCGCACGCGCGCGCTGCATGAAGGCGCCGCACGACGCGAACGCTGGCGGCCGTCGTCGTTTCGCCAGCCACCCGAGCCGACGCGAGAGCCCGACGAGGACCGCTCGCAATCGCTGACGATCCACCGCCGCTGACGCGCGGGTAGCCGCCGGCGGACTACGCTGGACGGCGGGATGGCTCTGCTGAGCAAAGCGTTGGCGACGGGGGCGCTGTGCGCGTGCGCGCTGCTCGCGCCCGCGGTCGCCAGCGCGGCACCACCGGCTGCGGCAACGCCCGCCCCTGCTGCGGCGATCCGCGTCAACCAGGTGGGCTATGCCTCGCCGGCGCCCAAGCGCGCGTACCTGATGTCGCGCGCCGACGAGAGCGGTGCGCCGTTCACGGTTCAGTCGGCGACCGGCGGCGCGCCGGCGCTGAGCGGCATCGTGGGCGCCTCGCTGGGGTCGTGGAGCAGGCGCTACGGGCACGTGTACGCGCTGGACTTCGACGCCGTGCAGGCGCCGGGCACTTACACGGTGGCGGTCGGCGGTCGCGCAGGCGCCTCCTCGCCGCCGTTTGCGATCGCGGCGACGGGGTCGCTGTACGAACAGCCGCTGGCCAACGCGCTGTCGTTCTACGAGAACGAGCGCGACGGCCCGCAGTACATCCCCTCGCCGCTGCGCTCGGCGCCCGCGCATCTCAACGACGCGAGCGCGAGCGTGTACACGACGCCGACCGTCAACCAGAACGGCGGCTTCAAGGGCGACCTCACGGGCACGGGCGAAACGATCGACGCCTCCGGCGGCTGGTGGGACGCCGGCGACTACCTGAAGTTCGTGCAGACGACCAGCTACACGGTCGATCTGCTGCTCGCGGGCGTGCGCGACTTCCCCGCGCAGATGGGCGCCTCGGCGCCGGGCGCGAACTTCGCCGCGGAGGCGCGCTTCGGCGTGGAATGGCTGCTGCGCATGTTCGACGACCGCACGGGCACGCTCTACTACCAGGTGGGTATCGGCGAAGGCAACGCGCAGACGCTCGGCGACCACGACATCTGGCGCTTGCCACAGGCCGACGACACCTACGGCGCCAGCGACCCGAGCGCGCGCTACATCCGCCGGCGGCCGGTGTTCCGCGCGGGACCTCCGGGCAGCCCGGTGAGCCCGAACCTCGCCGGACGCGACGCCGCAGCATTCGCGCTCTGCTACCAGGACTACCGCAGCTCGCAGCCCAGCCTCGCCGCGCGCTGTCTGTCGGCAGGCGAGCACATCTTCGCGCTCGCCGACACGAGCCCGAAGGGAAATCTGATAACGGCGATCCCCTTCGGCTTCTATCCGGAGAGCGAATGGCGCGACGACCTCGAGCTGGGTGCGACGGAGCTGGCGATCGCGCTGGCCTCGCCCGGCACGCTGCCGGCGGGACTCGCGCACACTGCGCCCGCCTACTACCTGCAGCGCGCGGCGCAATCGGCGAGCGCGTATATCGCGCGCGCCGGCGAAGGCGACCCGCTGAACCTGTACGACGTCAGCGGCCTCGCGCACTTCGAGCTCGTGCGCGCGCTGCGCCAACAGGGCAGCCCGCCGGGCCTTGCGGTGTCCGAAGCGCAGCTCACCGCCAACCTCGCCCGCCAGCTCGACGCGGCCGTCAGCCAGTCGCGCCAGGACCCGTTTGGCTTCGGCTTCGCCTGGGCGCAGGCCGACACGGCCTCGCACGGCGACGGCCTGTCGGTGATGGCCGCCGAGTACGAAGCGCTGACCGGATCGCAGGCCTACCGTCCGCTGTCCGCTCGCTGGCTGGGCAACGTGCTCGGCGCAAACGCCTGGGGCGCGTCGCTGGTCGTCGGCGACGGCAGCACGTTCCCCGACTGTCCGTCGCATCAGCTCGCCAACCTCGCCGGCTCGCTCGACGGCTCTGCGCCGGTGCTCGCCGGAGCGGTCGTCGAGGGCCCGAGCTACGAAGCGAGCAAGGGCAAGGTCAGCGGCATGCGCAAGTGCCCGGCGCGCGGCGGCGATGCCTTCGCGCCGTTCAACAGCAAGGCGGTGTTCAAGGACGAAGTGCAGTCCTACACGACCGTCGAGCCGGCGATCGACCTGACCGCCTCCTCGCCGCTGGCGTTCTCCTGGCAGGCCGCCACAGCGGCGCCGCTGCCGGGCTGAAGCGACCGCGCCGCGCCGCGCGCGTCAGCGCGCGCCGGGCGAAGCGAGCTCGCCGGCGATCGGCTCGCGCATCAGCTCGACGACGTCCCGCGGCTGCTCGGATTGCGCCAGCGCCCACATCGCCTTGACCGTGGCCGCCTCCGTCGTCATGTCGCCCAGCGACACCGCCCCGGCCTGCTCGATCGCCAGCGTCGTCTCGTAGACGCCCGCCGCACTCAACGGCGTGCCCGAGCCTCCCTGCGTCGTCGTCACGACGATCGTCGTGCGCTCGGTGCACGCGCGGATGAACGAGGGGAGCGAGAAGCGATCGGACGTGTCCGGTCCGGTGCCCGACGCGTACAGCTCGACGACCACCGCGCGCACGTCGCCGCGCACGACCGTCTCCAGCGCAGCCTCGAAGTCCAGGCCCGGATGCAGGCGCAGCGCGAGCACGCGCTCGTCGACCTCCTGACGCGAGCGCTCGCGCACGCGATGGTCGTAAGGCCGCACGGACGTCAGCCGATCGCCGTCGACAGTCGCCACGAGCTCGCGGTTGACCGACGCAAACGTCTCGCCGCCGCCGCGCTGCTTGCGCACGCGGCCGGCGAGGTGCACGTGCGACGGACTCCGCGCGCTCGCGCTCGCGCTCGCGCCGAAGACCACATAGACGCCCGCCCGCAGCTCGCGCAGCGCGACCAGCGCCGCGCGCACATTGGCCGGCGCATCGGAGCCCTCCTGCGCCGCGGGAAGCCGGGAGCCGGTCAGCACGATCGGCCGCTCGACGTCGGCGAGCAGGAAGCTCAGCGCGGCGGCCGTGTAGGCCATCGTGTCGGTGCCGTGCAGCACGAGCACGCCGGCGGCGCCGTCGGCCTCGACGAGCCGCCGGACGGCGGCGGCGATCGCCAGCCAGTCGCGCGGACCGAGGTTCTCCGACAGCTTGCGCAGCGGCTCGGCGACGATCACGCGCGGAGCGTCTGACCCGGGCCACGCGCCGGCGAGCAGATCGGCCTCCGCGCGCGTGGCCTGCGCTCCGACCGACAGCGCCGCGCCGTGCTGCTCGGCGCCGATCGTTCCGCCCGTGAGCACGAGGCCGGTCGGCTCGTCTGCGCGGGCGCCTGGATGCGCGGACATCTGCCCGTCGACTCAGCGGCCGGTCGCCTGCGACTCGCGCACGGAGCCCGGCTCGACGAGCGGCCCGTAGGCGTCAGGACGGCGCGTGCTCAGGAAGGGAAACAGCTCGAGCCAGTCGCGCCGCTGCGACAGCTCCAGGTCGGCGACGAGCACGGCCGGCTCGTCGCGCGGCGCCTGGACGAGCTTGCGGCCATATGGATCGCAGACGAACGACGAGCCGTAGAAGCGCAACGGCGGCTCGTCGCCGATGCGGTTCACGGCGACCATGAACAGCCCGTTGGCGATCGCGTTGCCGACGATCACCTGCTCCCACAGCGGCTCTGTGTCGAAGCCCGGGTGGTCGGGCTCGGAGCCGATCGCCGTCGGGTACACGAGCACGTCAGCGCCGCCGAGCGTGTAGGCGCGGGCGACCTCTGGAAACCACTGGTCCCAGCACGTCGGCAGTCCGAAGCGCGCATCGGCCACGCGTGCGATCGGGAAGGCGTCGCCGTCGCTCGGTCCCGGCCGGAAGTAGCGGTCCTCGTAGTAGCCGGCGGTCACCGGGATGTGCAGCTTTCGCGTGCGTGCGACCAGGCGCCCGTCGGGCGCGACGACGATCGCCGTGTTGTAGCCGAGCCCGTCGCCGCCCTCCGCGCGCTCGTAGAGGGAAGCGTGGATGTGCGCTTCGGTCTGCGCGGCCATGCGCGCGGCGAACTCGTGCGTGGGACCGCCGGGCAGCTCCTCCGGCTCGACGCCGACCGCCGCCGGGCCGCCGGGATCGACGGCGAAGTAACGGCTCAGCGTGAGCTCCTGCAGGCACACCAGCTGCGCGCCCTCGCCGGCCGCCATCGCGATGCCGGCCTGGAGCGCCCGTTCGTGCTCACCGCGGTCAGCTCGCCAGCGCTCCTGCACCGCGCCCACGCGCACGACCGGGCGCTGCGGTGCTCGCGTCCGGGCCGGCGATGCGGGCGGATCCAGGGCGGTGATCAGACGGGGGGCTTGCACGGCACGAGCTTAGCCCCGCGCGTGAGCTGCGCGCGAGTGTGACCGCTGCGTGGCGGCGTCGTGGCGGTGTCGTGGCGAACGCTCGCCGCCCGGCGGGCGGGACGCCGACGCTTCGCGCTACCTTCGCATCTGCGAGATGAGCGCGACGATCCCCTCCACGCCAGCGGCCGACGGATATCGCATGCCGGGCGAGCGCGAGGCGCACGCGGGTTGCTGGATGGCGTGGCCCGAGCGCCACGACAACTGGCGCGCGCAGGCGGACCCCGCGCAACGCGCGTACGCGGCGGTCGCCGAGGCGATCAACGAGTCCGAGCCCGTGACGATGGCCGTATCCGACGCGCAGTTCGAGCGCTGCCGTTCGCTGCTGTCGCCGTCGATCAGCGTCGTCGAGCTGTCCAGCGACGACGCGTGGATGCGCGACATCGGACCGACGTTCGTGGTCGCCTCGAGCGGCGGCGTGCGCGGCGTGGACTGGCGCTTCAACGCATGGGGCGGGCGCGACGGCGGCCTGTACGACAGCTGGGAGCGCGACGAGCGGGCGGCTCGCAAGGTCCTCGAGGCCGAGCGCATCGATCGCTACCGCGCGCCGATCGTGCTCGAGGGCGGCTCGATCCACTCAGACGGCGAGGGCACGATCCTGACGACGGAAGAGTGCCTGCTCAATGCCAACCGCAACCCCGGCCTCTCGCGCGAGCAGATCGAGCGCACGCTGCTCGACTACCTCGGCGCGGACAAGGTCATATGGCTGGGCCGCGGCGTGCACGGCGACGAGACCGACGGGCACGTGGACAACCTCGCCTGCTTCGTGCGTCCCGGCATCGTGCTGCTCACCTGGAGCGACGATCCAGCCGACCCCCAGCACGCGATCTCGCGCGACGCGCTGCAGCGCCTGCAACGCGCCGTCGACGCCCGCGGCAGGGCGCTGGACGTGATCCGCATCCCGTCGCCCGGCCCGCTGACGATCACCGAGCAGGAGGCCGCCGGGGTGCAGGCGGTGGCCGGCTCGCAGCCGCGACGGGCGGGCGATCGGATGGCGGCGTCGTACGTCAACTACTACGTGGCCAACAGCCGCATCGTGTTCACGCTGCTCGACGAGTGCTACGACGCCGAGGCGGCCGAGGTCCTGACGCGCTGCTTTCCCGAGCGCGAGATCGTCGGCGTGCCCGGCCGGGAGATCCTGCTCGGCGGCGGCAACGTCCACTGCATCACGCGAGAGCTTCCAGCGCCGCGTCCCGCGCCGCGCCTCGACGGCGCTGATGAGCGCGACGGCCCCTGACGCGATCGGGCGCAATCGGGCGCGAAGTAGGATGACGTTTTGCGTAAACGCGCGCAGCCGCAATGTCACTCCCAGCCCACACAGGAGGCCCCGTGAGGAATCGACCCGTCATCTCTGCGCTCGCCTCGCTCGGGCTGGGCTTCGGTCTGCTCCTCGGGGGCTCCGGGGCCGCCGCCGTTGCCGTGGAACCGGCCGCGTCCGCGGCACCGTCCGCGCCCGCGGTCGTGCAGGGCAGCTCGCCGGCCGCGACGCCGGCCAACCAGGTGAGCGCGACCCCGGCCGCGGCGCCGATCGACTTCAACGTGGGCCTCGCACTCGGCGATCAGGCCGGGGCGGAAGCGCTCGCGCAGGCGGTCGCCGATCCGACGAGCGCCGCCTATCGCCACTACCTGTCGCCGGCGCAGTGGGAGAAGCGCTTCTCGCCGAAGCAGTCGTCGGTGCAAGCCGTGACGGCATGGCTGCAATCCCAAGGCATCTCGATCGACGCCGTCACCCCCGACCGCATGACGATCCAGGCGTCGGCCTCGACGGCCACCGTTGAGCACGCGTTCGGCACGAGTCTCAACGAGTACCGCCATCTCGGTCGCGTCCTGCGCTTGAGCTCGGCGGCGCTGAAGGTGCCCGGCAGTGTGGCGCCGCTGATCACCGGAGTGACCGGCGTCGACCAGGCCGTGGCCACACCCAACAAGCTGACCGGCGCCGACAGGCGCGAAGCCGCCAAAGCGCCCGGCCCCGGCAAGGAAATCCCACAGCCCCCCGGCTTTCGCAACGCGCCGCCCTGCTCGCCCTACTACGCAAAGAAGCTCGACACGACCGACCCGGCCTACGGGAGCGGCTACTCCTCGCCGCTGCCCTATGCGGTGTGCGGCTATGTGCCGGCGCAGCTGCAGGGGGCATACGGCCTCACCCCGCAGATCGCCGCCGGCATTGACGGCAAGGGGGCCACGGTCGCGATCGTCGACGCCTACGTCTCGCCGACGCTGTTCAGCGACGCCCACCAGTACAGCGTGCGAAACCAGCCCACGCAGGTACTCACCGGCGGCCAGTTCAGCGAGTCGCTGGCGAAGTCGTTCAACAACGTCGAAGTGTGCGAAGCCAGCGAATGGTTCGGCGAGCAGAGCCTCGACGTAGAGGCCGTCCACGCGACCGCACCGGGCGCGCACATCCTCTACGTGGGCGCCAAGAACTGCGAAGCCGCCGGCCTGTACAACTCCGTCGAGGAAGTCGTCGACGGGCACCTCGCAGACATCATCACGAACTCGTGGGGCGACAACGGCGGCGACCTGCTCGACTCATCCGGGTCGCGTCGCGGCTTCGACAACATCCTGCTCATGGCCGGCGCCACGGGGATCGGCGTGCAGTTCTCCTCGGGCGACGAAGGCGACAACTTCCACAACCTCGGCATGACGGTCGCCGACTACCCCGCGTCGAGCCCCTACGCCACGTCGGTAGGCGGGACGAGCCTGCAGGTCGGCAAGGGGAACGCACGCCTCGGCGAGCTGGGCTGGTCGACGTCCAAGAGCGTCCTGTGCAGCTCGCTGCTGCAGGTCGAACGCTACCCAGGGTGCAGGGCGGCGGCAAAGCTCGACACGTGGCAGCCGCCCGCCCCCGGCGAATACCTCTACGGCGGCGGCGGAGGAACCAGCTATCAGTACCCCGAGCCCTCGTATCAGCAGGGCGTCGTGCCGGCGGCGCTGGCCGAACGCAACACGGCCATCACCGGCATCGCCAACCGCGTCGAGCCGGACATCTCGATGGACGCCGACCCGACGACCGGCATGCTCGTCGGCGAGACGCAGCAGTTCCCCAACGGGACCTACTACGACGAGTACCGCATCGGCGGGACGAGCCTGTCCTCGCCGCTGTTCGCTGGCGTGATGGCCGACGCCGACCAGGCGGCCGGCACGCCGCTCGGCTTCGTCAATCCACTGCTCTACAAGCTCGGCGCCTCGCCGGCGTCGGCCAGCGCCTACTACGACGTCGTGCCCGCAGGCAACCAGGCGCTGGTCAGGGTCGACTATCTCGACGGCGTCGACGCCAAGGAAGGGACGATCACGTCCGTGCGCACGCTCGACTACCAGGGTCGCGAGGTCTTCTGCAGCGGCACCGGCAACTGCACCAGGCAGAAGGTCGCCCTCGAAACGACGCCTGGATTCGACTCGATGACCGGCCTGGGCACTCCCGGAGGCGAACTGCTGGCGGACCTCGCCAAGCCGTAGCGGCGACTCGCCACTACGGCGCCAGGCGCTCGATCGTCCAGCCTGCGTTGGCTGCATTGCCGGCGGCGGCGGCGTGGGCGGCATCGTCGGCGCGGCGGTAGCGCAGGCGATCGTGCAGCCGGTCGTGGCGCTGCTGCCAGAACTCGAAGTCGTGCGCGCTCAGACGAAAGCCGCCCCAGTCGACCGGCGCCGGGAGCTCGTCCTCGCCGTAGCGCTCCTGCAGCTCGGCGACGCGCCGCTCGAGCGCCTCGCGGCTGTCGATCATCTGACTCTGCGGCGAGGCCAGCGCGCTGAGCTGGCTCTTGCGCGGCCGGCTGCGCACGTAGGCGTCAGTCTCGGCCGCGCTCGTGCGCCGCACCGGTCCGGTGATCCTCACCTGCCGCCCGAGCTCATCCCAGTGAAACAGCAGGGCGGCTCGCGGGTTGACCGCGAGCTCGCGCCCCTTGCGACTCTCGTAGTTGGAGAAGAACACGAAGCCGCTCTCGTCGAATCCCTTGACGAGCACCATGCGCAGCGAAGGCTGCCCCTCGGCAGAGGCGGTGGCCAGCGCGGCGGCTTCGGGCATGCGTAGGCCGGCCGCCTGCGCGTCGCGATACCAAGTCGCAAACTGACGCAGCGGGTCGGCCTGCGCATCCTGCTCGCGCAACGGCTTGGCGTAGTCGGTCACGCGGACATTGTGCCGATGACGCGCGCGCTCTCGCACCGCCGCAGCAGCGCCGCGCGCGATCGCCGATGCGCGTTTACCCTGAGGCACGTCCTGCAAGCCCACGAAGGGTCGAGCATGCGCCTGATCACATACGAGCACAGCGACGGTCCGGCCGCCGGGATCCTGATCGGCGAGAACGTCGTTCCCGTGTCGGCGCTAGACGCGCCGGCGGCGTCGGTGCGCGGCCTGCTGGCGGCGCTCGACGCCGGCGGCCTGGCCGAGCTGTCCGCGCACGCGGAGGGCTCGCGGGGGCGCATCGAGCTGTCGGGCGTGCGCCTGCTCGCACCCGTTCCCGATCCTGAGAAGATCATCTGTCTCGGGCTCAACTATCGAGACCACGCGGCGGAGACCGGCCAGGACATCCCAGCGGCGCCGATGTGGTTCGCGAAGTTCGCCAACTCGCTGATCGGCAGCGGCCAGGAGATCGTGCTTCCGGCGGCGCACCCCGACCACGTCGACTACGAGGCCGAGCTGGCGATCGTGATCGGGCGCACCGCGCACCGCGTCGCGGCCGAGGACGCGTTGAGCTACGTCGCAGGCGCGATGCCCTTCAACGACGTCAGCGCCCGCGACCTGCAGATCCAGAACCCGCTGTGGACGTCCGGCAAGGCGGTCGACACGTTCGCGCCGTGCGGCCCGGCGCTCGTGACGCTCGACGAGATCGACGACCTCGGCGCGCTCGACCTACGCACACGCATCAACGGCGAGGTCGTCCAGGAGGGCAGCACGCGCGAGCTGATCTTCGGCGTCGCCGAGACCGTCGCCTGGCTGTCGCGCACGATCACGCTCGTCCCCGGCGACATCGTCGCCACGGGCACGCCCGCGGGCGTCGGCGCGAGCCGCAACAGCTTCCTGGAAGCCGGCGACACGGTCGAGGTGGAGATCGACGGGCTCGGCGCGGTCGTCAACTCGGTGCGCGCCGAATAGGGCGGCGCGGCTCACACGAGCGGCGGCGGATCTCCCTCGGCGCTGGCCGACAGCGTGCGATCCCAACCACAGATCTCGCAGGCCTGCTCGAACGCCGATCGTGCGAACGAGAGAGCCGCGGCATGTGGATCGTCGCTCGCCGTCACGTCCGCCCAGTCGAGCACGTACTCGCCCAGATCCTTCTCCCAATGCGCCGCCGCGGGCTCGAGCTTCGCCGACGAGAACCCCTCCGGCGACGGATGCGCATAGGCGTAGAAGGCGGCGTTCGGGTAGCGCGGGTCGCCCGGCCACCAGCCGACCGCGACCTCCTCGGCATCCATCGCGTTTCGCATGATGAAGTCCTCCGATGGAGGCTCGGCGGACGCCCCCGAGAACAGGCTCACGCTGAGGTCAAACGAGCCCCACCACGCATTGACGGGCGTCGAGCGCCCGCGATACGGCGCGCGAAACTCGGCGAGCACGAGCGCAGCCTGCGTCGCCGCGGCGAAATATGTGCGCACCTGATCGGCGTCGTAGCTGGCGTGCTCGCGATCCTCGTCCAGCGCCAAGCTCCACGGCACCTCCTGCGGAGCGAGGTCGATCTCGAACGGTCCGGCGAGCTCGCGCACGCCGGCGAGCAGCTCGCGCGTGACGTCGGCGACCGGCCTGTCTGGCGCCAGCGCGACGTCATGAGTCCGGCCGTCGCTGTGCTCGACGAGCGCGGTGTGCTCGTGCAGATCCAGCGCGGCGACGATCGCGCCGGAGCCATCGGGCGCCGGCAGCGGTCCGGTCTCCCATCCCCGCGCCGTCAGGCGCAGGGCCGCGTGCTGAAGCTGTGGCTCAGGCGCAGCGAGTCGCGCCGCGAGCTTGCCGAGCACCTGGGTGTGGGCGTGCAGCGTGTCGCACGTGGCGCTCCACGCGTCGTAAGACAGAGCGGGCCAAGACGAAGCCATGGGGCAACGCTAGCGCTTGGCGGGAGACGTCGCGCATCTCGATTCACGTCTGGCCCACCGCTGCCGCAGACGGCGCGGCGATGCATCGTCATGATGCTGTCTGTGCCCGACCTCGACACGCGCACCTACTCCTTCGCGATGGCCGTTTGCTCGCCGATCGTGCGCTCCTGGGCGCGCCTCGAGGTCGTCGGCTTGGAGCACCTCCCGGCGGACGGGCCGGTTCTGCTTGCGAGCAACCACGACAGCTACTGGGACCCTGTCGCGATCGGCGTCGCGGCGGTCGGGCGACGACAGATCAGGGCGCTGGCGAAGGCGTCGATGTGGAAGGTCAAGGGCCTGGGACGGGTCCTTGACGGCATGGGGCAGATCCCGATCGAGCGCGGCCAGGGCGACGCGGCCGCGCTCGATCGAGCAATCGCGGAGCTGCGTGGCGGGGCGTGCATCGGCATCTTCCCGGAGGGGACTCGCAGCCTTGGCCGCGAGCTGCGCGCGCGCAGCGGGCTGGGCAGGTTGGCCCAGGCAGTGCCCGAGGCACGCGTCGTGTGCTGCACGGCGACAGGGACGACCGATATTCCCCGCTTCCCGAAGCGGCCGAGCGTGCGCATTCGCTTCTTCGCCCCCAGCGGGGGAGGTCTCGCCGCCGGTGAGGACCCCGGCGCATTCACCGCGCGCCTGCTGGCCGAGATCCGCGCAAAGGCGCCGATAGTCGCGGCCGGTCGACGCGCCTCGCACGCCTCGTGAGACGGCCGCCGATCGACACGGCGTGAGCCCTGCTCGCTACCGCCCCGCCGCCCGCCGGTAGCGCGCGACCGCCAGCGGGGCGAACACGGCGACGATCACCAGCGACCACACGGCTGCGCCCCAAACGCTGTTGTTCACCGGCGCACCGAGCCACAGGTGGCGCATGGCATCGACGATGATCGTGAACGGATTGACTTCGGCGAAGTCGCGCAGGCCTGAGGGCATGGAGGCCACAGGCACGAACGCCGAGGAAATGAAGGTCAACGGAAAGACCGCGATGAAGCCGACGGAGTTGACCGATTCAGGCGAGGACACGAGCAGACCGATGAAGGCGAGAAACCAAGAGAAGGCGTAGCCGAACAGCAGCAGCAGCCCGATGCCAGCGGCCACTTCGAGAACGCCTGTCTGGAAGCTGAAGCCGATGATCACGCCGGTGACCAGAAGGATCGTGATCGAGAGAGTATTCGTGGCCACGTCGGAGAGCGTGCGCCCGCCGAGCACGGCCGCGCGCGACATGGGCAACGAGCGGAAGCGGTCGATCAGGCCCTTCTGCATGTCCTCGTTGAGGCCGAGCGCCGTGGCGAAGCCGCCGAAGGCGGTGTTCTGGACGATGATTCCCGGCAGCAGGAAGTCGACGTAGCTGTAGCCCGGCGTGCGGATCGCGCCGCCGAACACGTAGCGAAAGAGCAGCACGAACATGATCGGCTGCAGCGTGAAGGCGATCAGCAGTTCGGGCGCGCGCGGCAGGCGAATCAGGTTGCGTTCGGCGATGATCAGCGTGTCGGTGACGAATCGCCTCACGCGGCGCGCTCCTGCTCGGACGTCTCTGCGGATTCCTCGGCGGCATGGCCTGTCAAGGCGAGGAACACATCGTCGAGCGTGGGCCGGCGCAAGGCCAGGTCGTCGACGCCGACCCCGGCGTCGCTGAGCCGGCGCACGGCCTCCACGATGGCGCCGCTGCGCTCGCGCACGCTCACCCTGACGAGGTCCCGCTCGACGGTGGGGGGCTCGTCGGACATCGCGGCGAGCGCGCGCACGGCCACCTCCGGGTCGGCGGTCGCGTCCAGGCGGACCTCCAGACGCTCGCCGCCGAGACGGTCCTTGAGCTGATCGGAGGTGCCCTCGGCGATCACGCGGCCGTGATCGATGACCGCGATCTGATCGGCCAGGCGGTCGGCCTCGTCGAGGTACTGCGTGGTCAAGAGGACAGTCGTGCCCTCGGCGACGAGGCTCTCGATGACCGCCCACAGGCTGAGCCGGCTGCGGGGGTCCAGGCCGGTCGTGGGCTCGTCGAGGAACAGCACGGGCGGCTTGGCGACGAGCGCAGCAGCGAGGTCCAGGCGGCGGCGCATCCCGCCCGAGTAGGTCTTGGTCGGCCTTGCCGCGGCGTCGGCCAGCTCGAAGCGATCGAGCAGCTCGCGGCCACGCGCCTTGGCCCACTGGCGATCGTTCCCGTAAAGCCGCCCGACCATCGTAAGGTTCTCCAGCCCGGTGAGGTTTTCGTCCACCGCCGCATACTGACCGGCCAGTCCGATCCGCTCGCGCAGCGCAGCCGCGTCGCGTCGCACGTCCAGACCGAGCACCTGCGCGCTGCCGGCGTCGGCCTTCAGCAGCGTGGCGAGCACTCGCACGAGCGTCGTCTTGCCCGCACCGTTGGGCCCGAGCAGCCCCAGCACCTGACCTTGGCGGGCGGTCAGGTCGACTCCGTCCAGCGCGAGCACCTCGCCAAAGCGCTTGACCAGTCCCCGCACCTCGATCGCCGGGCCGTCAGTCATCGAGCACTCCGCCCGGCGCGTTGCGGCTTTCGCTTGCGCTCGGCCAGATACTCCTCGCGCAAGCGCGGCATTCGCTTCTCCCACCACGCGTACATGGCGTCGAGCTCTTGCAGTCGCGCGCGTCGCGCGGGCGTCTCGCCGGCCAGCGCCTCCAGCCCGATCCGGAGGATTCGGCGAGGCGCCGTGAACTGCTCGTCGCGCCAAAAGAACTCGTCCCATGCCTCGGGCTGGACTCTGAAGCGGTCAGAGCGCTCGCCGGGAAGGCGCAGCCGCCCGATCAGACCCATGCGCAGGAGCGTGCGCGTCGCCGTGCTCACCGACCCCTTACTCGCCTGCAGCAACTCCGCCAGCTCCGCCGCGCTCTGCTCGGCAGGCTCGCACACGAGCAGCCAGCCGAGCGTTCGCCCGACCATGCGCGGCAGTCCCGCTTCGAGTTCGAGCTGGATGCCGAGCTCTTCGACGAATCTCTCGATTGCTGTCTGGCTCATGTGTATACACAATACTGAACCGACTATAAGTTCGCAACCCACTTGACGTCAGGATCGACGGCGTCACCGCCGACTCAGTCAAGCGGCCCGACTGTCATAGGCTCGCGCATATGTCGCGTGCAGTCGAGGATCGTAACCGTCGCATGTTGCGGACCCGCGACGCGATGGATCGTGCGTTCGCGCAGCCGCTCGACGTCCCTACGCTCGCACAGCTCGCGCACGTCTCTCCGGCGCACTTCAGTCGCCAGTTCCGTACGACCTTCGGCGAGACGCCGCACCGCTACCTGCAGCGCCGCAGGGTGGAGCGCGCGATGGAGCTGCTGCGCGAAACCGACCGTCCCGTGACCGACATCTGCTTCGACGTCGGCTTCAACAGCCTGGGCACGTTCAGTCGCACATTCCGGCGGATCGTCGGCGAGCCGCCGTCGGCCTACCGCACGCGCTTTGGCGAGGGTGGGGGCGCCCTGCGCGTGCCGCCCTGCTGGGCGATGGCGTGGACGCGCCCGGCGAGCAAATGAGCAGATTCGGAGAAGCGGGCCGCGCCAGCGCCGTCTACCGTGCCAGCCATGCCCAAGCGAATCAGCCACACATTCATCCACGTTCTCGACCAGGACCAGGCGCTTGACTTCTACGTCGGCAAGCTCGGGATGGTCGTGCACACCGACGCCGACCTGGGCGTCATGCGCTTTCTGACGGTGAACTTCCCCGACCAGCCCGACCTCGAGCTGGTCCTGATGATTCCCGGACCGCCCGCTCACGACGACGCCACCGCTGCTGAGATCCGCGAGCTCATGGCGAAGGGGGCCGCAGGCGGCGGCCTGATCCTCGAGACGGACGACTGCCGCGACACATACGAGAGCCTGCGCGCAGCCGGCGTCGAGTTCACACAGGAGCCGACAGAGCGGTTCTACGGGACCGATTGCGCATTGCACGATCCGTTCGGAAACCCGATCCGCTTCACCCAGCCTCCGGACGGCCCAATCGTCGTTCCATCGGCGAGATCCCGCGCAACCGGAGCCTAGCCTGAGAGGGGTTTGTGGAGCGACTGCCGATGACATCGGCGTCGAAGTCAGCGACGACCACGCCAAGCCGCAGACGGTAGACGGGAGACGGATCAATCTGAGGGTTGCCCCCTGCTTTGGGTGCTGACTCCCCAAGAGACCACGCGCTGTGGGTGGATGCGAATCAGCGGACGCGGAGCGTCGATCGCCTCGGCGCTGCCTCGCACCTCGATCCCGCGCAGACGCCACGGGTCTGTGCTTGCCAGATCGTCGATCACCACCGCGGCTCGACCATTCAGCCGCACGTCGCGGAACTTCTTCGTCTGCGCGAAATCGCGACCGCCGATCTCGATCGCGTCGAGTGCGGCGTTGTAAGACCAGCCGACCGGGACCACGTGCGGCGTACCGTCTGCCCCGACGGTGGCCAAGCGCGCGAGCCGCCGCTGGCCGAGCAGGTAGGCCAGCTCGTCGTCGGTAAACGCGCTCATCGGAGTCCCTCGGGCCCGGCGGACGCTTCGCCTGCGCCCTCATCGACCTTGGCCGTCTCCTGCGCGCCCTCGGACGCCACGACGCGGTCGTAGTTGAGGCGCATGAGCTCGATCACGTCGTGGACGTCTGCCTCGTCTTCGATGCGACGTGCGGCCATCTTGGTCGAATGCGGGTTGACCGGGTGGGGCCCGACGCGCCCCTGCTCGCGCAGCTCGGCACCGAGCTCTCTGGGAAATCCGAAATGCGCGGCGTGGTCGCCATGGAGGTGCCCGATTTCCTGGCCCCCGACTCGGAACCCGAACTCGCCACGCCGGCCTGGCCCGGCCTCTACACCGGGCCACGCGGTGACCTGCGCGGTGATCTGCTCGCTCGCTGTCTGTGGCTTGGCCATCGATTGCTCCTTGCTTGGACTTCGGTTCGACACCACGCTACAAGTTCAAGTTAACTTGAAGTCAAGGCCGATACGTGATCTACTCTCGGCATGTCCACGCTGCTGACGATCAGCGCCGTCGCAAAACGCAGCGGCGTGGCCGCGTCGGCGCTGCGCTACTACGAGGATCGCGGGCTGATCAGCTCCGAGCGGGCAGGCTCGGGCCATCGTCGCTACCCGCGCCCGGTGCTGCGCCGGATCGCCTTCATCGTCTTCGCCCAGCGCGTCGGACTCACACTCCAGGAGATCTCCGACGAGCTCTCAAAGCTTCCGCCGGGCCACGTGCCCAGCCGTCGCGACTGGACGCGCCTATCACGCACTTGGACAGCACGGATCGACGAGCGGATCGACGAGCTCGAGCGCCTGCGAGCCGGCCTGACGGAGTGCATCGGGTGCGGCTGCCTCTCACTCGACCGCTGCAGGCTCGCAAACCCCGACGACCGAGCCGCGGGCCTGGGCCCAGGCCCGCGCTACTGGCTCGGCGACCGCCCGGCTCCCTGAGACCCGCAGCGGCGATCCGCGACCACCGCTTGCCAGCGAGCAGCACACGGCTTTTTGCGAGCGATAGGCTTCTGGCGGCGCTCACATCCAGCCCACCGGATGCTCGTGCGCTACCTGCGCGGGCAGGGAACGCGGATCACGTTGGTGACAGTTTTGGCCGGGATCCCAAATTCGCGTTCGCCGCCGAACGATCCGCCGAAGGTGACTTCGGTCTTGCCGAAGAAACCGCCTTTGGGGCATTCGCCCCGCTTCGGCACGGTGCCGTAGGGGATCACCTTCCCGTGCGATCTGTAGGCAGCGCCAGCCTTGATGTGGATCTTGCTCACGGACGCCAGCGGCGCACCGGGCACCGTGGCGACCGGCGGCACGAGCGTCTTCAGCTCCCACGAGTATTTGCCCGAGCTCCGTTCATATCGGCCGGACGACACGACTTCGAGGCTCACGGGACTCGAGCCTTGCGTGTAGAAAAGGATGCTGCCGCCGGGGCCAAAGAAGGCTTGGAGCGTCGCGCTCTCGGGCACGCGTTCGCTCCCGAACGTCACTTCGCCGAGCACGCTTCCGATCGGGCTCGCGACAGAGCTCTTGGGGCAGCCGCTGGGGCCGACGTTCTTGAGCGTGGCTTCGGCGCAGGAGCTGAAGCCGGACGGATGGAGCTTTACGCCCTTTGGCAGGTAGACGTTGACGGCCGAGATCGGCGGCACGCTCCCTTTCGGATTCTGGGCGGAGACGCCGTACCCTGATCCTGTGATTTCGAGGGTGGCTTCCACGTCGGCACCCTTGCCGTAGAAGTTGCCCGTGCCCGGGAACCCAGGGATCGGGACTGCAGCCGCCGTGACCTTGAGCGCCGGCGGAGGGATTTCTTCAGCCGAGGCTTGCACCGGCACTGTGAGGAGGACCGAACCGATCAGGCCCAAGCAGATGATGCGCGCGCGTCTCATGTCGGTACTTCTATCAACACACGCGCCGCGTTGCGAGTACTGAGTAGCTCGGATGTCCTCAACCTCGAACTGACCGACGATTTGCGTTTCCGATCGCCCAGCTGCCGAAACCGGCTCGCGCGGCGCGGGGCTCTGTCGATATGGGCGAACTGCTCGGCGCGCAAACCATGCACTCTTCGAGAGGTGCCGGCGATCCGGCTCGTTTAGTAGCCGTGGCGCAGGAATTGCGGTACGGCGTTTCGTCCCAAGGCGGCCGTATGGTGCCAACGTGCCGAGGATCAGCGCCTTCTACGGGATCACGATCTGGATGTATTGGAATGAGGCCAACCACTCACGTCCGCACTTCCACGCTCGCTACGCAGGACAGACTGCATCAGTGGACTTCGCTGGCGGCGTGATCGCGGGTTCGCTTCCGCGACGCGCGCTCGCGCTGGTCGCAGAGTGGGCGGTCCTGCACGAGGACGAACTGGCAACGAACTGGGAGCGCGCTCGACGTGACGAGCCGCTGGAGCCAATCGATGCCCTGGCGTAACATGACTTTCGTGGAGCAACTGCGTGACGTCATCGGTGTCGAGATCAGCGGCGAGTACCGGCTGCGCCTGACCTTTGACGACGGCACAGTCGGCGAGGTCGACTTCGCGGGACACGAGTGGCGGGGTGTTTTCGAGCCGCTGCGCGATCCTGATTACTTCGCGCGCGTGACCGTGGACGCCGAGGCTGGCACTGTCACCTGGCCGAACGGCGCTGACATGGCCCCCGAGCCCCTCTATGCAGAGGCTCGGCAGAACTCGTCGAGCTCAGCCGCTGCCAGGCACTAGATCCAATCGCGGCCATCGCCGCAAGACGTTACGTGCCGAGCAATGGTTAGTCTGCCGACCAGAAAAATGGAGCCAACCGGGATCGAACCGGTGACCTCCTGCTTGCAAAGCAGATCGGCGATGAACGGAAAGCACCGTTCCCGCTGGGCTTTTCGCCAACCTAACTCCATAGCGTCGTGCTTTGCGATCCCCAGAAATGCTCACGTTTCGACGGTATTGGGGCGCCCGAACCGCTGTCGCGCGCCCTTTCGCGCGCGGTGTCGACGATGTTCAGCAGGTCGAGGACGTCCTACTTGTGGGAAGTCCGGAGATCACGCACGGACTGGAGCGGCGGATACAAGAACGTGGAGCGACCCACGTCCAGGTCGATGAGACTGAGTTCAAGAGAGCGAAGACAGGAGGTCGACCACGTTCTCGTAGTCAGGGTCTTCGCCGTACAGCCGGCCAAGGTCCCGCTTTGCCATCGCGCGTTTGCCGAGCGCGATGTACAGGTTGGCGCGGTTGTAGAGCGCCTCCTTGAGAAGCGCCGGGTCGCGTTTCTTGCTCTTTAGTGCGTCCCGGTACGCCTCAAGCGCGGCATCCGGTAGATCCTGCTTTTCCATCGCGTGCGCTTGCCATAGTCGCAGCGTCAGTCCCAAGTCGCCGTCGTTTTCGACTCCAGCCGTCGCGTGAACGATCTCGTCCCACTCTTCAGCGTCCTGGTAGAGCGCACATAGGAACAACACTATCCCTTGCGTTTCTTCGTGTTCGAAGAGCTTCTGTGCAAGCCCGACCGCCTCTTTGAGCCGTCCGGCGTCCTGATAACAGGTGGCGAGAAGCATCGCTGCGGCAGCCGAGCCGAGGTGAATAGGAAGAGTGATGCGGTTTATCTCAACGCCAACGTAGAGGTCCGGCGCATACTTGCTCATAAGCTCGTCGGGTAGCGTCTGCGCCGATGTTGTCACGCGCTCCAAGTAGGACAACGCGCTTTTGTGGTCACCGGCCCGACACAGAAGGACCCCAACGAGCAGGGCGGGAGAGATAGCGCGGTGCTTGTCGTCGCTTTCATCGGCATCTCTGAACTCGGCCAGAGCCGCTTCGTTTTCGCCCGCTGCAAGCTTCACGGTTCCGTGGTAGAAAGCACGCTCGTAATGGCGAGCCAGAAGGCCAGGATGAGCGGCAGCCGGTTCAGCGCTCGATACTGCCGGCGCGCGCGCGGTAGTTCGCCGAGTTGAAGACCGAGAGGACCGGCTTCCGCCCGAGCGGTCTACATAGCTCAATCCTGTGCCGGGGATACCCACGGTTCGTGTGCGCGTGCCGCGCGTGTTGATCGAGTAGTGGGCACCTCTACCTCCGACCGAGAGACCCATGCTGCGCTTATTCAAGTTGAGTTTGACGCCGGGTCCCAGTTTGATGCTGCGACGGACGCGAAGGTAGCCCATGAGATGGTCCTCCTATCGTGGAACGCTCGGCGTGCATGGGCAGACTAGCGACTTAGGGGAGCCGTAGATAGAGCCGAGTCCCCCGAGCGCACAGCGGCTCCCGAGCAGAGAGGGCGTGCAAACTCCTCGTCGAACTAGTATCGATGGACGATCGGAGTAACCGCATGATGAAGCGCTTTGAGCTGCCGATGCTGATCGCGTCGCTGCTGATTATCCCGGTCATCATCCTCGAAGAGTCCAGCATCTCACCGACGCTTCGGACACTTGTTGGCGTGCTGAACGTACTCATCTGGCTCGCATTCCTGGCGGAGGTCGCGGCGATGCTTTGGGTCGTGCCAGATCGCAGCCGCTGGTTATTGAAGCACCCGCTTGACGTAGCCATCGTGCTCTTCACTGGACCATTTCTTCCGGCAAGTCTTCAATCGATCCGAGCGTTCCGTGTGCTGCGCGTTTTGCGCGTGCTCCGTCTGATTCCATCGGCTCGGCGCGCGTTCAGTTTGGATGGCGTTCGCATCGCGGCCGTCCTTCTCTTGCTGGCCGTGCTGGGAGGCGGTGCGGCGTTCCACGCGATAGAAAGCCGTCATACCGCGAACTCCGTTTCGCTGTGGGACGGGGTGTGGTGGGCCATCACGACAGTCACGACAGTCGGATCGAACGATATCTACCCTCACAGCACGGGAGGTCGCCTTGTCGCCATCGGGCTAATGGTGGTCGGACTTAGTTTTGTTGCGCTGGTGACCGGGGCGATCGCAGAGCGATTCCTCTCTCTGCAAGTCACCGAGTTGGCAGAGACCGAGGAGCACCTTGAGGGTGACATCGCCACAATTGGCTCCGACATAGCGTCGGAACTTCACGACATAGCAATGCGCATCGCGGCAATCGAGAAGCGAATCGCCAACTCGCCCAGTTAGCACCGACTCACCCGACCTCAGCGGCACTAGCGCGAGAGAACGCGCATGCCCACCACGAACTTGGTGGCCGTAAGAACAATGAGGCGTCCTAGGAACTAGTCTGGAGCGATCCATGACCGCCATGGCCCTCGACATGCTCACCTGGCCCCAAGTTCAGGCGGAAATCACGGCTGGACGCGAGAACGTCGTTGTTGCTCTCGGAGCGACTGAGCAGCACGGACGCCACATGCCGCTGGCGACGGATGCGCTGATCGGCGATCACCTCGCCCGCTTGATCGCCGATCGGCTCGATGCATTTCTGGCTCCGACTCTGCGCGTCGGCTGCTCCGAGCACCACGTCGGATTCGCGGGGACAATGTCGCTGTCCGAAGAGACATACGGCGCGATCATCAGAGATCTCGTCAGCTCTCTGGTGCGGGGCGGCTTCCGCCGCATTGTGCTTGTCCCGACGCATGGCGGCAACTTTGCCCCGCTTGCCGCTGGCATCGCCAAGCTCGACGACTCGGTGCGCGAGCGCGTGGTCGCGCTGACCGACCTCGCCGTGCTCTTTCAGATTGCCGAGATGGGCGAGCGAGAGTTCGGCGTTCCTCTAGCCGAGGGGGGTCTGCATGCTGGAGAGTGGGAGACATCGTTGATGCTGGCGATCCATCCGGATCTCGTCAGGATGGAGCAAGCCGAGGCTGGTTTTACGGGGGACGTGCAAGAGGCCATAGGATCGATGTTTCAGGGCGGCGTAGCATCGATCTCCGAGAACGGCACGATCGGCGATCCGAGCCGTGCAAGCGCCGAGCACGGCGAGCGCTACTGGGCGGCTATCGTCGACCTCGTGCTCGAGCAGATCGACCCTGGCGTGGATCGAGGTTCGAAGTAGCAGCCTTCGCGACTCGGCCGTCTCGCCGAGTCGCGCCGACGCGGGAATAGTGGCGGTCGGTGGCAGACGAGCGGAGAAAGATGCTGAGATGAAACCTCGCGCTGAGGCCGGCTGAGCGCAGAATATTGCTGTTTGCAGGCGGTTCTTTATGGGCGCCGCGGGTTTCGAACCTGCGACCTCTCACGTGTGAAGCGACTAGGCAGGCCGCCGGGAACGCCTGGTGTTGCTGGCGTTCTCGGGAATTTGGAGAGAGCTGCGAGTCCCGCTCGACCCCCAGGTTTCCTCACGATTCGACGGTGTTGGGGCGCCAGCGGCTGCTCCGGGCGCCTTTTGGCAGCCAGAGCACCTGACGCCACGCGAATGCTTAGCTGGAGCCCGGAAGCGAGGACGCGAGCTGCCGGCCTCGCATGATCGCTTCCGCGCTGCTCACCGAGATCCCAGCCTGTACGATCGCCGGAGCCAATCGCGATGTCGGGGGGACAAGGCATGAAACTCAAGAGGCCATCCGTGGCCACCAAGGTCACATTCGTCGCGCTCGCAGTGGCGACGATGCTGCCGGCCTCTGCGAACGCGACGACCGTCAGGTTGGGGCCGGAAATCCCGTCTTCGTCAGAATCAACCATCCTCTGTTTCCAGGTTTGCCCGGGCGGCCGCACGCTCGCACAAATCGTGTCGCCGCATGCACTTGACGAAGCACCGGCCGCCGGCGTGATCACCGCTTGGCGGGTGGCGGGTGGAGGCGCGCTGAGACTGCGTGTGCTGAGGTACGCGGGAGAAGAAGAATCTGACCTGGTCGGTGAAGGCACATCGGCGCCCGCAACCAACGTCAAAGGACAAGCGAACACCACAAGCCTCCCGATTCGCGCCGGCGACGTCATTGGCCTTGACCAGCCTAAAGTCAGCGAAGTCGGCGTCGAAAACGTCGGTGAATCCACCGCCGTAACGTTTGAGTGGGAACCGTCGCTCGCGGAAGGCGGCGGCGTTCAGAAACCCGTATTCCGCGGAACTAGCCAGCAGCTCCTGCTGAACGCCGACATCGTGCTCGCGCCTGTCCTCTCCTCCGTCGCTCCCGCATCGGGCGGCACAGCCGGCGGAACAGCCGTCACGATTCTCGGCAAGTACCTCGACGGTGCCACCGGCGTGACTTTCGGCTCGACGCCCGCATCGAGCTTCAGCGTCGACTCCTCTAGCCAGATCACCGCGATCGCTCCCGCCACGGCTGCCTCGACGGTCGACGTGCGCGTGACCGGCCCGGGGGGATCGAGCGAAGCCGGAGCGGCGGACAAGTACACGTTCACGGCCCCCGCGGCGTCCACGGCTCCGGCGAATCCCACTCCAAAAACGCTTGTCCAAGGGGGCCCCGCCCTCACACCAGCGAAACCCTCCGTGACGGCATTCAGCGAGTCGGCTACCAGGTGGCGGCGAGGCCACTCGCTGGCGCGCATCAGCATGGCGCCGGTCGGCACGACGTTCAGCTTCAGCCTCAACGAGCCGGCGACGGCGACGTTCACGTTCACGCAGAGCGTGGCAGGACGTCGAGCGAACGGAAGGTGCGTAGCGCCCAGCCCCGGCAACGCGCACAAAGCGAGATGCAAACGTACGGTCGTGGCCGGCAGCTTCAGCGTCTCCGGCAAAACGGGTCCCGATAAGGTGCGCTTTCAGGGTCGGCTGTCGAACGCGAAGGCGCTCAAGCCGGGGACCTACGCGGTCGGCATCACCGTACGTGACACTCACGGCCTGAAAGGCGTCTCGCGCTCGCTTCCCTTCACGATCGTCTCGTGAATGGTCGACTGCCATCATCACGCCGCCGCGGGTGCCATCAGCGACTCGACCTTCGGCGTGACCTCCGCCATCTCTTTCCGTAGAGCAGTTCCGCCGCGCAACTGAGGCGCTCCCCACAGAGGCAGGGCGCTCCGCGGGCGCAAGGCTCCTGATCGATCTCTCTTGGGGCCGGCGCGATCCAGATAGGAATCCGGAGTGGCTTCAGAACTGACGCTCGATGAGAACGGCCTTTCGTCGCTGGACCGGGACCGCGGGCAACAACTTCTCGGTTGTCCCGCCGCCGTGCTCCCGTGGATAATCGCTGAGCAATGGCGCACTGGCAACCGGCTTACGACGATGCACAACGCGGAGCGGTCGAGCAGGCGTACCTCCAAGGGGTCCGCCCGGTCTCGCTGATCTGCCGACTCGCTGCCGCAGGTGACCTCAGGCACGAAGGCGAGGGTGTGCCGCCATTTGAGATCCCACAGACGAGCGCCGCGCACATCGGCAAGCGAGCGCGGAAGCGCAGGGAAGGCAAGCTGCCCTCGGCACTCTTGAACCTCCCGCCCCGAGATGCGGTCGAGAACCTGCGCCGCCGGCTGATGAGCTTCACAGACCACGAACAGCCAGGCCGAGAAAGCTGCCTACAGGCGCAGCTCAAAGCCGAGAACGCCCAAGGACATTGAGCTGCTCATCAAACTTGCCCGCCTAGCTCGGGAGATCGCAGCTTTGCCCGGCCCCGATGAGACACGCCTCCCGCGTCAACCCGGACAACGCCTCGAGGATGGCTCACAGCCACCTGAGGGTGCACTACGCGAGAACGAGCTGACCCGCCAGATCCTCAGAGCAGGCAACGCCACGAGCTCGGTCTATGCGGGTACCAACGGCTCAGAGCAGCAGTAGCGGGTACCAGGCGATAGCAATTGGGCCGATTGTGGGGTATGAGTGTGTGTCCGTAGGGCTGAAGTACGCGCACGCTCGAAACCGCTAGCTGTCTCGGACCCCTACCATCCGGGTCATGTCAAGCGACCCAACCCAGCCATCAACGCAGTCACCGCTCGGGGGAGGCTGCCTCTGCGGGGCCATCCGCTACGAGATCACGAGCCCGCTCTCCGCGGCTCGCTACTGCCATTGCACCCACTGTCAGCGAAGAACGGGTACGGCTGCCTCGGCGAACGGTCTCGTTCCGCGCGAGGGCTTCACCCTGCTGAGCGGACGCGAGGAACTTCGCTCCTACAAGCCGCCGACCGGCGTTCCGAAGCATTTCTGCTCGGTCTGCGGCTCGGCGCTCTTTAGTGGTGATCCCTTTGCCGATGGACAGGTCGTCGTGCGTCTCGGGACCCTTGACCGAGATCCGGTGATACGTCCTCAATACCGCCAGTTCGTGGACTCCGCAGCACCGTGGGAGCCGATTCCTGACGACGGGTTGCCCCGCTATCCGCGTTCGGCCAGCGCGGCACAGAGCTAGACACCCGATCCAGGGCCCATAACGGCGCCCCACGCGGGGCAAAAGGCGTCCATTGGCTCGACCAACGGGGCATATGCCAGTGAACACAGGCATATCGCCCGTAGTGACCTCTTGCCGGTGCAGCGTGGGCTCACGTACGTAGATCCCGCTGCCCGCACGCACAGCCAACAAACTGCTCGTGCTCAGCATCGCGAGTGGTCAATGCCACAGTGCCGCCCGTGAGTAGAACCTGCCGAGCGCAGGCAAGGCAGGCAAGGCAAGAAGTCTGGGCAGGCAAAATCGACCCCCGCCACCCCCTGTGGCGACGTATGGAACCAAGCTGCTCAACGTCTCTAGCCCACATGAGCGTGATCATCACTGTCAGCTCAGTGGGTCCCATATCCGATGCGGCCGGCGGGTCCCATCGGTAGCACTCAAGCTAGGGGCCACCGCGCCAGTACTGTGCAGGAGCCACGGCCGCTACTCCGCCAGCCCCACGTCTGCGAGCGCCTGCTCCCGGTCGAGAAAGATGCGAATACGGCTGATCTTGCCGTCCATGAGGTCGTACACGTTGGTGGTAGCCGCTGCGAGCGGAATGCCGCTGGCTCGGCCCGTGGAGCTAGTCCGCACGAATGCGATCAACCGCTTGCTATCGACCTCTTCCACGCCGTCAAGCTCGATCCGAAAGTCGGGTGCGGCATCCTCGACGTCCGTCAGGAAACGCCTGATGCCGTCGGTTCCTTCGTACACCCCTCCGATGGGGGCCAAAGGCGTCTCCAGCCTCACGTTCTCGGCGCAGCAGGCGAGGTAGCCCTCGATGTCCCGCGCGTTGAGCGCAGCAATCGCGCGCTCGACCAGCTCCACGTTCTTCTGCGACATCAGCTACTCCGCAATGCCCGCTGCCCGCAGCGCCTCGCCGCGATCGAGATAACCCCAGCCGCGTGAGATCTTTCCGGCGTGAAACTCGAAAACCATTCCTCCTGGCGCATCGACCTGAACGCCGCTGCCTCTTCCGCGTCCCTCAATACGACAAAGCACGAGCACGCGGTTACCGATGTCGCGAAACTCGTCCGTGAGCACGCTGAACCGCTCCCAGGTTTCACCGACCTCGGCGATGAACGTTGCCATTCCCTTGCGTCCCTTGTAGCCACCACCCTCCACAATCCCAGCCATCGCGGGAAACCACTCGAAGTCCGAGGTGTAGAGACCGTCGTAGGTGTCGAGGTCGCGCCGATTGAAAGCGTCGAGTGCCCGCTTGACAACCGCCACGTTCTCGAGCGACATCGGCTAATCCTCCAGGCCGAGGTCGGCGAGGGCGCGGGCGCGGTCCAGGTAGACGACGTGCCGTGCGACCTTGCCATCCCTGAACTCGTACAGCGCCGCTCCGCTCGTCCACCTGCCCACGAGCTCTATCTGGCTGGCCTTGCCTCGCCCGCTGCTGCGAGTGAGCGCGAGCACTCTCGTCTCGTCGAGCTCACGGAAGTGCTCCGCCTCAATGTGAAGGTCAGCCCACGCGCTCAGGAACTCACGCCATACTCGTGTCATAGCTGCGACCCCGCGCCAGCTGCCAGGCGATGGGCCGTCCGCGAACACATACTCGATGTCCGGGTGTGCCCAGTCGGCCGACCCGAAATCGCCACGCTCCTGAGCCGCGTAAATCGAGCGCACGAGGTCCAGGCTCTCGGACATCGCCTACTAGTCCTTCAGCCCTACGGCTTGGAGGGCCGTTGCAACGTCCGAGTAGCTCATGATCGCGCGAACGATCTTCCCCGCGGTGACCTCGTAGGCGTCGGCGACGCGGATGTCGATGGGATAGTCGCTGCCCCTGACCTTTCCGTGCCAGCGCGTGTCGCATATCACCCAGGCACCGGCGTCGATGTACTCGTAGACCTCAGCGCGCAACTCGCTGTAGACCTCTGTCCATTGCGCCGCCAAGAGGCGGAACGCGTCGATGCCTTGGACCACTTCGGCCACGTCAGGCGCATGCTGCAGATCGCGCACCTGCACCTCTGGGTGGTACAGCTCGATCGCTGCGTCCAGGTCCCCAGCGTTCAGTAGCGCGTTCCCCCGACGGACGACTTCCACGTTCTCTTGAGACATCGCCTACCCCTGGAGCTCCACGGCTTCCATGGCCCCCTGTGGGTCAATGTCTGTCTCCACGCGAATGACTTGGCCGTCCCTGACCGTCCAGATCCCAGCCGTTCGCTGGTCGACATCGACACCGCTTTCTCTCCCGAGTCCGTGGCGAGTCATGATCACCACGACGCGCTCCCCGGCATCGACGAACCGTTCGGGAGTGACCGAAAACCCTTCGCACACTTCCTGAACATCGCGGACGAGGCGATGCAGCCCAGCGTGTCCCTCGTAGACCTCAGGATTGAAGACCCGGCGCGACATGTCGATCTGTACGTCCGGGGCGGTGAGGTTGAGCAGTCGTGGGCTCTGGTCTCGGCGTGCGGCGAAGTCCAGCAAGCTCACAAACTCGCGAACGATCTCCACGTTCTCTTGCGACACCAGTTACCCCCGTTCCTCGACGAGGCGTTCGGCGGCAGTGCGACCCGCGTCGATGTCGGTGTAAATGGTGATCCGCGCGACCATGCCCTCTACCCATTCGAGGACAGACGCCTGGCGTGTCTGAACGTGACCAGTGCTGCCAGCTGGACGGGCGTCGTGGCGAACGACAGAAAACGTCACTCCGTTGCCGAAGTCCTGAACCTCCTCCAGTTCGAAGCGAAGGTCCTCGAAAGCGCCCCACCAGTCTGCGATGAGGCCACGAATCGCCGCCGGACCCTCGAACACGCCCACCCCGTCACGCGAAGCGTCGTACACACCGTCGGGGGGGCAGAGGCTCATAAACGCGTCAAGATCGTGACGATTCGCAGCCTCAATCTGTCTGCGTACAAGCTCAACCAGATCGGGTGTCGCGGACTCCTCAGCCATCGGCCCGTTCCTCGACGAGGCGCTCGGCGGCGGCACGGGCAGCCTCGATGTCGGTGTAGTTGATCGACCGCACGGCCAGCCCCTCCACCCATACGCCGATCTGTGCGTAGCGCAGCTCAACGTGACCCGCGCTGCCAATCGGACGACCGCCCTGGAGGACGACGGCGAAGGTGACCCCGACGCCCAGGTTGGAAATCTCCTCAGGCTCGAACTCGAACCCCTCGAAGGAGCTGACCCAGTCTTCAAAGAAACTGCGGATCGCGACTTGCCCTTCGTACACGCCGAGCCCCATAGGCGTCATGTCAAAGATCGCATCGCGTTCGTAGAAGCTCATCATCGTCTTGAAGTCGCCCCGGTTGGAAGCTGCGTAAGCCCGGCGTACGAGCTCGACCAGGTCGGGGGGCATGGACTCCTCAGACATCGCCTACTCCGCCAGCCCCACGGCCTCAAGGGCCTGTGCGCGATCCGCGTATCCGACCATGCGCAGGATCTTCCGCTCACGCAGCGTCCAAGATATCTCTGGATCGAGCTTGTCGAGGCCGATCTCGCCACGCAACCATCCCTCGTAGAGGGACTGTACGACCTCCACGTTCTCCTTCGACATGGCCTACCCCCGTTCCTCGGCGAGACGTTCGGCGGCAGCGCGGGCCTCGTCGACATCGAGGTAGACCGTCGTCCGCGAGATCACGTCCTCGACCCAAAGAGTGACCCACCCTCGCCGCTGTTGTACGTGACTGTCGCGACCCACGAGGCGACCGTCTTCCCAGACCTGCGAAAACACCACGCCGTGGCCGAGATCGACGCTTTCCTCCACCTGGATCATGTGCTCCGCCCACGTCCCCCACCAGTCCTCGAGAAAGCTTCCGATCGCCGCCAGACCCTCGAAAGTTCCCAGCGCCGCGTCAGATAGATCCAACACGGCGTCAGGCGAGTAGAGCCTCAGGACAGCGTCAAGGTCATGGCGAGTGCCAGCGTCAAAGATACGGCGCGTCAGCTCCACCACGTCGGGGGTCGACCCCTCGGACATCACCCACTGAGTATCTCGCAGGCGCCCCGCTCGATGCCCCCTTACCGATGAGAGCGTCGCGCTAAGGAAGGTCGCTGGCCCAACGGCCGTATCCCATTCGGCTACGCCCGCAACGAGAACAAGAAGCTGATCGCTGACGAGCGCACCGCGCTTGTCATCCGTCGCATCTTCAAGTGGTATGCCGGCGGGCGACTCGGAGCAGCCGCTATCGCTCGGCGTCTGGACTCAGAACAGGCACCAGCGCCTGCGCGTGGCTGGCAGCCGAACATCGTCCTGTGGGTGCTAAGCAACCAGGCATACGTCGGACGGGTTCACTGGCGCGATCAGACGTTCCCCGGATTGCACGAGCCACTGATTGAGCAAGCCACCTTCGACCAGGCGCAGGCGCTGTGGAAAGAGCGTGGCGAGAGCTTGGCGATGCGCGCGGCGAGTCGTGCGGACTTTCTTCTCACTGGACTCATGCGCTGCGGACGCTGCCGCCGCGCCTACGTCGGCATGTCGGCCAAAGGCAACGGCGGCACCTATCACTACTACGCCTGCTCAGGACGACAGAAGCTTGGACGCAAGAGCTGTGATGGCGAGCGCATCCCGCGCGAGAAGCTTGAGGCCGCGGTGCTCTCTCAGCTAAGGACGCTCTACCGAGACGGCGGGCTGATCCGCGAAGCGATCGAGAGCGCCGCCGCAAGCAGCGAGACCGACCGCACCGCGCTTACGGAACAGCGAGCCTCGCTTGGCAAGGAGATCAGTCGAGCGGAGCGCGCCATCGACCGTTACCACGAAGCCTTCGAAGGCGATCTCAACCCCTCGCGTTTCAAGGAGCGAATCACTGCGCTTGATACGCGCCTGGGCGCCCCGCGAGACCAAGATCAGGTGCTTGCACAAGACCTCGCCGCAGATGCGTCGGCGGTCCCGGACACGACGGCCCTGCGGGCCGTCGCCGACAACCTCGATCAGCTGATCGCGCGCGATCAGCCCGAGCGAGCCAAGGCGCTGCTCGCGACGCTGATCGTCGAGCTTCGCGTCAACAGCCGCAGCGAGATCCTGCCTACCTACCAAGTCGGCGTGCCCGTGGTTTGCGCGCCGAACAGTTCAGTGGAGCCAACCGGGATCGAACCGGTGACCTCCTGCTTGCAAAGCAGGCGCTCTCCCAGCTGAGCTATGGCCCCGAGGTAGTCCGAGTGTAAGGGACGCGATGTCCGTCCGGGCACAGCGCGTGCAAGGGGGGCGCGCTACTTGTCGAAGTCGAAGTCGCGAGGCGGGCGCTGCTCGAACCAAAGCCTGTCCTGCTCGGGTGTGTCGCGCAGAAACTCGGGCGTCTCCTCGAGCACATCCTCGGCCGACTCCTCGGGCGCGTGCTCGACGGCCTCCCCGGGCACCTCCCATTCGAGCGAGTCCGGCTCGCCGGGCTCTGCCGAGGAGGCCGGCATATCCCCGGCGGCGCGCTCGCCAGCGCCCGCCCCCTGAGGCGCTGTATCCGCGGCCTCCTCGTCGCCGAGCACGCTGCGCATGTCCAGCTCTGCGGTCTCTCCCAGTGTCGCGGTGGAGCCCCCTTGCGCCGACGGGACGTCGTTCGCGAGATCGGCTTCGGGCGAGAGCGCGTCGACATCCGGCGAGGCCACAGGGCCTTCCGTCGGCGGCCTGTCCTCGGGCTCGGCGACTGCGCTCTCGCCGGCTGCCCGCGTCGCGGAGGCGGTATCCAACGCCTCCCGCTGCTCACGGGCAACCTCTCCTGGGTCAGCACCTCGGCGGCGCTTGAGCTCCAGGTGCTCGCGGATAGCGTCGTCGAGCAATCCCATGCGCACGCAAACGATACCTAGCGGGCATCGTCGTGTATCCCGACTCGGCTCGCGAGCTAGACTTGCCTTCGACCTGTGCGCAAGACAAGCGCGCGCGAGGGGCTATAGCTCAGTTGGGAGAGCGCCTGGATCGCACCCAGGAGGTCGGGGGTTCGAGTCCCCCTAGCTCCACTTCTAAGGTCCCTGCATGTGCGCGAGTTCTTCCCTCTCGGGCAGGGATCGGGGAGGGAGCAGCGGGGTTTCACCGGGCCGGGCGGCCCGGTGACGTTAGCGCCGTCAGGAACCGCTGTTCACGAACGCCTGATATGGGCGGCAGGGCTCGTTGCGCAGGCTCGGGCACGCAGGCATCCCGGTCGGCACGCTGACACCCGGCACGATCGGGAGGACCACGCTCGACGGCATGCTGGGCGACAAGGCGATCGACTCCGTCGCGGTGGCGCCCGCCGGCTGTGTATGGCTGAACGACCATATTGGCTGCGTTCCGTTGGGTGCGGCAATCGTGACCCTGATGTGCGAGCCCGCCCGATATGCATGTCCCTCGAAGTACAGCGGGATGACGACGGGAACGAATTCGTTCGCCGGCATGGGCTGCACATCGGAGGGGAGGAAGGTCGGGATCGGCTGCAGCAACGTGGGTTTCTGCTTGAACATGTTTGTCGAGGTGGTGGCCAGCTTGCGCTCGCTCGCCCGGATCCAGCCGTTCTGGACGAACGTCTCGTTGCCGTCGGGGCGCACTTCGCTGACGGTCGCCTGGAGATCGACGTCCGGAGTGGATGACTTGACCCAGAGATGAACGGCGCCTCCACCGATGGCTGTGGCGTCGCTCGTGAGCGGCGGCGACACATACGACACGGCGGAGCCCGCCGGGGGCTGCACCCAGTTGTATTCCCACTTGGACGCGGTGCTCCATAGACCGCCTCCGCCCGTGTTGCTCGAATAGTCGGTCAGCGGTGTGCCGCTCGCGTTCGAGGTGTAGGAGTCGACGCCTTCGGCGGTCGGCAGCTGCGCATTGAGCGTGCCGCCCGGCCCGAAATACCACGTCTTGGCCTTGGTGCCGGGGACCGGGAACGCTGAGAACGACTGTTCGTAGCCCGGGTACGGATTGCCGGGCGCGGTCGTGCCGCCGGGCGGCGCTTGACCTGCGCCACTGTCGAACAGCACCCGGACGGGTGGGAGAGCTTCAAAGGCCGCCAGCGCCGATTCGTAGGTCGGCTTTTCCTGAATCGGGTCCGCTGGCAGTGTGACCTGATCGCCTTCGGGTAGCCCCATCGCTTCCTTGTAGATGACCGGGGCCGCCGCTCGCACGGGCGCCGAGTTTTCGATCGGTGCTTTGTGCGCGACATATAGCTGCAAGAAGTCGTACAGCCGGTCATACGTGTACGGATCGAGCGAGTCGATATGGGCGCCGTTGGTGAACGTGAACCACTTGCGAGTCGTACCCGTGAAGTGCTGAGCCAGATCGGCACAATGCCCACCGGTCTGCTCGTCCTGCCATTGGCAGGCCAGGAACGTTGGGACGTTGATTTTCTTAACGAATGTGACCGGGTCGAGCGGGTCTGCCACCGACGGGTTGTAGGTAGAGTTTTCCTGGATCTTTTTGCTCAGATTCGCGGCCTCACCGTGGAGATCCTGGTTGGCCGCGCAGGTCTGATCGCCTTCCTGAATCTTCTTGGAGGCCCAGGCTTGGCCCATGCCCGGCCCGGCTGGTTCGGCGTTCTGCTGACGCTGTTCGGACCAGGCCACGGCGAAGCCGTCGTTGAGGATGCCGCCTGGGTAGAGGGTCGTCGCCGTCGCGTCGATCGTAGACATCGGCGCGATGGCCTCGAGACCTGGCGGGCGCAGCTGCGCGGTGAACAGCTGGCTGATCGCGCCGTAGGAGATGCCGAGCATGCCGACCTTGTTGCCGAGCACCCACGGCTGGTGGGCGATCGTTTCGATCACGTCGTAGCCATCGAGATTCTGCAGTTGCTCGAAGAAGTCGAAGGCGCCGCCCGAGCAGCCGGTCCCTCGCATGTTCACGTCGACGACGGCAAAGCCCATCAGGTTGGCGAGCACTGCGATCCCGTTTTCCGGGCCGGCCGGGTTGGCATACCCGTAGCCCGAGTACTCGATCAGCGTCGGATACGGCGGTGCGTAGCTCCCCGACGCCGGGAAGGTCGGCAGGTGAATTGCCCCCGAGCCGGGCTCGCCCGCCGGACTGCTCGGCGGGTGGACGTCGATCGACAGCTGGGTACCGTCGCGCGTCGTCAGATACGTGTATCCGTTATCGGGGATCGACTGGCTGTAGATGCTGGGATTCCACGGCGCCGCGGCATCCGAGTGGACGATGATCGGACCCGACGCTTCGCCCGTGGAGGGCACGCTGACCCGGTAGCCGGCTCCGGGCGTCACGTTTCGGAACAGCAGACCTCCAAGCGAGTCCGCGTTCTGCGTGGCCACGGTCGCGCCTTTCTTCAGGAGCGACACTTGAGCGTTCGGCGCCAAGCCGGTCACGTACACCTGCTTCGCGCTTCCCTGGGCGGTGAAGGCGGACGCGCTAGCGACCGTCACCAGCCAAACGGCGGACGCCAAGAGCGCAGAGAGGACACTGATCCGCACACGACGCCGAAGCGCAGACCGTGCCGCCAAGCGCTGACCCCGTCCCGCACAGCTCACGACCCGACGACCTTCGCTCGTTCCATTGGTACGCAGCATCTCGCCCCCATCCTGCGCGCATGCGCAGAAGCTCGTCCCTCACTCCGGTCCGGCCGCTTGGTCCGGCACCCGCTTAATGCGCCGTACTTACCCATGTACTCGCGTTCTAAACCGTAACACCCCGGCGTGTAAACAGGCTGCGCGCCCGCGCCGAAACCGAGTGGGCGCGGACAGCGCGCCGCGCGCGGCGCCTCGTGCGCACCGGAGAACTGAAGAACGGCGGAAGCCCGCAGACAGCTCGCAGATGCCTCGCGCCACGGGTGTCCGCTAGCGCTGGCCATCCTGGACCTGGCTCTCGTTGCGCAGTAGCTCGGGGCCGACGACCTGCTCGACGAGGCCGGTCTCGACGTCATAGACGAGGCCTGAGACGATGAACTCGGCGGGCAGGAATGGGTTCGCTTTGAGGGCAGCGACATCGGTGGCCACGGAGGCATACGGGTCGGTGATGTGCTTGGAGTCGAGCTCGTCCTGGTCGATCCCGAAGTGTTCTGCGAGCAGGTCGCGGCGGCCGGCTAGCCGCTTGATGCCGCAGTCGGTGTGGTGAAGGATGATCAGATTCCAGCCCCGACCGGGCAGTCCCGCTGGGTCTGCGGCTGCGACGAGGCGCAGCATCGCCATCGTCTGCAGGGTCGCAGGAGTGATCCGACCGCCGATGTTGCGGATCACCGCGGCGTCGCCGAGCTCGAGGCCGAGCACGACTGCAGGGTCGACACGGGGGTCGGCGCAGCCGATGATCATCGCCTTGAGTGCCGGCATCATCGCCAGCTCGCCCGGGAATCGGTGGGTCGCGAATTGCTGGTTGCGCTCGTTGAGCGTCTCGATCGTCTCCATGTCGTCTCCTCTGATGGCGGTCGGCTGGTTCTTGCTGAGGTGTTTCGTTTGGTGGGTGGACTACGCGGCGTACGTGGCGGGCCGGGTGGATCGGTCGGGAGGGACGGCAGCGTCGAGGGCGAGCGGCTGTGCGGGCAGCAGCAGCGCTGCTGCGGCGGCGCCGGCGGCGGCGACCGCAGCTGCGACTAGGCACCCGGCGCTCATGCCACGCACGAGTGCCTCGGCCGCCGCCTCGTTGACGTGGCCCGCCAGCGAGGCCTGTCCGTGCGCCGCGAGGCGGCCGGAGGCGGCGAACGCAGCGCCGGCCGAAGAGTGGGCGATGGATGCGAGACCGTGCGGGAGCCGTGCGGGCAGAGTGGCTGTGAGCCGGCTTGCGTAGACGGACGCGTACACACTGCCGATGACCGCGACGCCGAGCGTCCCTCCGAGGAGACGCGTCGCGTCGTTTACGGCCGAACCGACGCCTGCCTTCTCGACCGGTACGACTCCCATGATCGCCTCGGTCGCGGGCGCACTTGTGAGCCCCATGCCGATGCCGTAGAGCACCATTTGCGCGGCGATCGTGGCGTAGCCGGTGCTCGTGGACACGGTCGTCACCCACAGATAGAAAGCGGTCACCATCAGTAGGCCGGCGGTGACGACCAGCTTGGTGCCGATCCGGACCGCGAGCTTGGTGCCGAGCACGGACGCGACTCCGACCGAGACGGCGACGGGCAAAAGATGGACGCCGGCCGACAGCGGGTCGTAGTGCTTGATCAGCTGGAAGTACTGCGTGATCACGAAGATGAAGCCGAGCAGCGTGAAGAACGAAACAGTCACTGCTCCGCACGCCGCGCTGAAGCGCGCGTTGCGAAAGAGGGACACGTCGAGCATCGGCGCGCGCGACCGGCGCTCCCAGGCCACGAACCCGAGTAGGAGCGCCGCTGCCATCACAAACCCGGCGATACTCGTGGGGCTGCTCCATCCCTGGCCGGGCGCCTCGATGATCGTGAACACGAGCAACGAGATGGCCGCCGTGGAGAGGCCGAATCCCCCCCGGTCCAGTGCCTGGGCATCGGCGTCGCGTGAGGTCGGAACGTTGCGCGCCACGAGCCACGCAGCGAGCGCGGCGACCGGCGCCATCGCGAAGAAGATGCTCACCCAGGTGAAGCGCCCGAGCAGCCATCCGCCCACTATCGGCCCCAGCGCGATCGCCATGCCGGCGGTCGCACCCCAGAGCCCGATCGCTCGTGCCCGCTCCACGCGCTCGGTGAAGATGTTCGAGATCAGCGACAGGGTCGCTGGGAAGACCATCGCCGCGCCTAGGCCCATGAAGCAGCGCGCGACGATCAGCTGAGCCGAGTCTGCCGCGAGCCCTCCGGCTGCGCTCGAAACGCCGAACAGCCCGAGCCCTGCCAGCAGCATCCCCTTGCGCCCCACCCGGTCTGACAGGCTCCCCGCGGCGAGTAGGAACGCCGCGAACACGAGGTTGTATGCGTCGACGATCCACTGCAGCTGACTATTCGACGCGTGAAGCTCCCGCGTCAGAGTCGGCAGTGCAACGTTGACGATCGTCGTGTCGAGGTTGATCGCGAAAGCCGCGATCAGGAGAGCTGGAAGCGCCAGAGGCACACGGCGAGTCACGACCAGACTCCACAGACGCCCGCGGGCGCCAGCGCCGCGGCACGTGCGTGCCCGTGTGGGCAGCCTTTGCTGCTTGGGCGGTCTTTGCTGCGTGGGCGCCCTTTGGGGTCTGATCGCGGTTCAGCGGCGCTTGTCGACATTGCCCTGCTCCTTTCTCACTGATCTTGTATCTGCAAGATAGCGTATAGAGAGAAGAACTTGTAGCTACAGTCAATTTATGACTAAAACGGCTTCCGAGCCGACAGGCCCACGAGGGACGGAGATGGCGGAGGAATGCCTCGCCGTCCGCGTACGCCTGCTGAGCCGACGTCTGAGCCGGATCTACGACAGCGCGCTGAGGCCACTCGGGCTCACCGTCGCGCAGCTGAACCTGCTGTCGGTGATCGAGGTCACCGAATCTGCACCGGCAGGTCGCGTAGCTGACCTGCTCGCGATGGAGATCTCGACGATGAGCCGGAATGCGCGGATCATGGAGAGCGAGGGTTGGATCACGATCGAGCGGGCCGAGCGCGGAAACGGACGAATCCTTCGCCTCACGTCCGAGGGTCTACGGAAGCTCCGCGAGGCAAAGCCAGCGTGGGACGCTGCTCAGGTCCAGGCGCGCGATTTGCTGGGCGACCAGGGCGCTCTAGAACTGAAGCGACTCGGAGACGGTGTCTGGAACGACCAGCTCACGCGTGTGTAGTGCGCGCTGGCCCCTTGTGGCCGGAGTCGCACTGCTCAAGCCGCGCGCAAGGCCGGCGCGGCCGGGGATGGAGCTTTCAGACCGCGACCGCCTCAAGCTCGCCACGGCGCGCGGCCTCAGCCTGCTCGCGGCTGTCACGCGAGGAGATCAGGATGGCAGCGAGGATCGCGCCGACGATCGCGAAGCCCGCGCCGACGAGAAAGGCACGGTCAAAGCCTTTCGTGAGAGCGACGGAAGGGTGCACGCCGCCACTCAGCAGCCCTTGAGTGCGGCTGTTGGCGACGGTCGCGAGAATCGCCAGGCCCAGCGCGCCACCCACCTGCTGGGAGGTGTTGATCAATCCCGAGGCGAGGCCGGCCTCATGCGGCTTGGTCCCTGTCACCGCCCCGATCGTCACCGAAACAAACGAGAAGCCGAGGCCGAAGGCGGCGAGCAGCGACGGCCCCAGCACGTCGGCGCTGAAGGACCCGCCAGGCGCAGGTACCTGTGAGAACCACAGCAGACCGCCCGCGATCAGCAGCAGGCCTCCGATCAGGACCGGCTTGAAACCGATGCGTGTCACGAGCTGTGAGCCGACCCCGGCCGAGATGATTATGCCCACGGCAAGCGGCAGATAGGAGAGACCTGTCTTGATTGCCGAGAAATGCAGAACGTCCTGTAGGTAGAGCGAGATGAAAAAGAACATCGAGAAGAGCGACATGCCGATCAGCAGCCCGACGATGTCCGCTCCACGCAGCGTTCGCAGGCGGAAGATCGAAAATGGCAGCAGCGGGTGGCGCTGGCGGCGCTCGATCGCGACGAACGCCGCGAGCAGAATGACCGAGCCGGCGAGCCTCAGCAGGGTGCCCGTCGATCCCCAGCCGACGTTGACGGCGTCGACCACCGTGTAGACGAGCAGTGCGAGGCCCGCTGTGACGGTCACGGCGCCTGGGATGTCGAAGCCTTCAGTGCCGTCTTCGGACTTGCTCTCGAGCAGCAGACGGGGGGCGAGCATCGCCGCGGCGATGCCTATCGGGACGTTCACGAACAGCACCCAGCGCCAGCTCAGACCGCTCGTGAGAATGCCACCCAAGAGGACGCCGGCGGCACCGCCTGCGCCGGCGACGGCGCCCCAGATGCCCAGCGCGCGATTGCGCTCAGCGCCTTCGGCGAAGGTGGTCGTGATGATCGACAGCGCTGCCGGCGAGACGATCGCCGCGCCGAGGCCCTGGACCGCACGCGCGGCGATCAGCCATGCCTCGGACTGCGCCAGACCACCGGCGAGCGAGGCGAGCGAGAAGACGACCAGGCCGATCATGAACATCCGTCTGCGCCCCAGCAGGTCGGCCAAGCGCCCGCCGAGCAGCAGGAAGCCTCCGAAAGTGAGCGTGTATGCGTTCACGACCCACGAGAGGTCATCGCGGGAGAAGTGCAGGTGCGCACCGATTGACGGCAGCGCGACATTTACGATCGATGCGTCGATCACCACCACGAACTGCGTCATCGCCAGGAGCATCAGAGCGAGGTTCTTGCCGCGCTGCGAGCCCATGTCGGCGGCCGCCCTAGGCGTACGCGGACCCATTGCGGCCCGGCCAGAATGGAGCTTAGTCGTGGTGCTCATTGTGGTCCTCTCGGGAGTCGAAAGCCTGGGATGATCCGGAAGCGGACTTACGGTTCCCCTTGCTTATAGCAGCATACGGAGCTAAGATTCCGCTTGTCAAGCCATGCCCACCGAACAGCGAACACTCCGAGCCGACGCCCGACGCAACCGCGAGCGGATCATGTCTTCGGGCCGCGAGCTGTTCGCGCGCGATGGTCCTGAGGCGCAGATGGACGAGATCGCCGCGCGAGCCGGCGTCGGTATCGGCACCGTCTACCGCCACTTCCCGACAAAGGAGGCGCTGCTCACCGCAATGGTCCGCGATCGCTTCCAGGAGTTCGCAGAGATCGCCGCGCTCGCCGAGGACACGGTCGACCCGCGGGAGGCGCTCGAGACGGTCATGCGCCGCTCCGCCGAGGCTGTCGAGGGGGACATCGGCTTTCAGTTGGCGATGATGGGCTCCAACGAGCTCGAGTGGGAGGGCATCGAGGAGCAGAAGGCTGTGCTTGCAGCGGTCCTCACCCGGATCATCCGGCGCGCGGTCGATGCCGGCGCAGTTCGAGACGACTTCACCTTCGAGGACTTCGGAATGGTGATGTGTGGGATCACCTCGACGATGTACTACCAGCCGGGGAGCGCCGACTGGCGTCGCCATCTAGCGATCATTCTCCACGGCGTCTGCGCTCCGGCGCGCGATGTGGCCCAGCAGAGCGCCTAGAACACTTCGCCCAGCTCACGGAGCGCGAACGGGATCCGCGGGCGCAGGGTCGTGGAAGAATTGCGCCAGCTCGGGAGCGACGATCTTCGGACGTAGGTTGTGCGTCTGGCGGTCGAGCGTCCGATGCGTCGCGCGAGGAAGCTTGTTTGCGAGGGCGTGCATTCCGTTTTGCATCCAGACGCCGCTGCTGCCTCCACACAGGACGAGCGCCGGCTGGCCGATGCCGCTCCACCGATTCAGCGAGTCACCCAGACCTCGTTGGTGCTCGACTGTGATCAGCCAGTCGTAGGGCAATGTGTGCGCGATGGCCTTGAGCCTTGGCCACAAGGGCGTAAGCCGCATCGCGCCGATGAGCACTCGCGGCAGCCCCACCAATCGGAGAAATAGACGGACGGCCGCTCCCCTCTTTCCTCGAGCGAGCAGCTCGGTCAGCTGCTGGTGGTACTCGGGTCCGGTCGGCGGGCGTGTGTCATCGACGATCAATGGCGCCTCGTAAAGCGCCAGCCTCGTGATCTGGGGCAGGCACGCGGCTGCGTCGAGCGCGAGCACTGCGCCAGATGACTGACCGAAGACGAACGCATCGTCGCCGCATGCCTCGATCACCGCCTGCAGGTCCTCCACCTCGCGCTCGACTGCGTACTCTGGCGCGTCCGCGCTGTCGCCACGCCCGCGCCGGTCGTAGTTGACGACGGTGAAGTCGTTGGCCAGGAGGCGTGCCAGACCCCCACCTGGCCCGATGCTGCGCGTGCAAAGTGCCCCGTCCACCAACACCAGGAAGGGCCCGCTCCCTCTCGTGTCATAGGCGATCGCCGTGCCGTCGCTTGAGCGCGTCGTCCTCATGGCAGATCAGGTGCCAGCGGCTGCGCGAAGCGAACCATGTTCTGTGATGGATCGCGCACGGCGCAGTCGCGCACCCCGTAGGGCTGATCCTTCGGCCGCTGCACGACGTCGGCCCCCGCCGCCACCGCCTTGGCGAACAGCGAGTCGCAATCGTCGGTCTCAAGAATCGCCGCGGTCAGCGAGCCGGCCAGCATCACCTGATTCAGCGCGTCGAGATCCCCAGGACGCCCGTCGGGCGTCTCCAAGGAGAGCTCCACGCCGTTCGGTTCGTCAGGCGACGCCAGCGTGAGCCATCGCATCGCGCCGATCACCGCGTCGGTGCGTATCTCCAGGCCGACCACGTCGCGATAGAAGCTCAGCGCCTCGTCCTGGTCGTCGACGGTGATAAAGCAGTGCGAGACCTTCAAGGTCATCTCGTCCTCTCCTTGGCGCATATGGGCACCGCAGTCAAACACACTCGGTCCTAAAATACAACCGCGTGATGTGTTCGTAGGACTAGCGCGTCTTGATAAGGTTACGCCAGTGCCTGCCCGAACGGACCTATTTGACGGATGCCCGTCTGCGCATGCGCTGGATCTCATCGGCGAGCGCTGGTCCCTGTTGATCGTTCGCGAGCTGCTTCTAGGCGCCAAGCGGTTCACGGACTTGCGTCGAGGCCTTCCGCGGATCAGCCGCAACGTTCTCTCCCAGCGCCTTGACGATCTCGAGGTCGCCGGGGTGTTGGCGCGGCGAGTGCTGCCACCGCCGTCCGGCTCGGCGGTGTACGAGCTGACCGACCGGGGCCTGGAGCTGGAGAACGTCCTGCAAGCCATCGGTCGCTGGGGCGTCAGGTCGGCGCTACTGCCTGAGAGCGCCACCCTCAGCGCCGACACGTTCGTGCTCGGACTTCGCGCCCACTTCGATCCGACCGCCGCCAGGGGCCTTTCCGTGCGTTATGAGCTTTGGATCGGAGATGACGCGTTCGCTTTCGAGATCGACCGCGGCAAGCTGTCGGTGCGGCGTGGGGAATGCGAGCAACCGGAGCTCGTGTTGAGCGTCGATCCCGCTGTGATGGTCGCGGTGTCTCGTGGTAGGCAGCCGCTCGCTTCGTCGCTCAGCGCTCCAGCGGAGGCGCCGGGCGAGCAAGTCGGCGGCTTTGCCGGGCTGTTCGTCGCTCCTGCGACGGTCTGAACCGGACTACCCGTTGGTCGCGGAGCCGCACGGCGACGGGCCCAGCCGGCGGACGACCGATGAATTGTCGACGCAACCGGGGTCTGACCAGCATGGGCCGCTGCTCGAAAGGCGATCGCGCGATGCGCGTCGCGTGGTGGCCTTTGCTCACGCTCGCAGGGCTGTTGGCTCTAGTTCTGGTGATCTTCGCCGGCGGCTACGGCTATCACCGCGACGAGCTCTACTTCCTCGCCGCCGGGGAACATCTCGCGTGGAGTTATCCGGATCAGGGGCCGGCGATCCCGTGGCTCGCACACCTGATGAATGCCATCGCGCCAGACTCGTTGACGGTCCTGCGGATCCCTTCGGCGCTGATGGCCGGCGCGACCGTCCTGGTCAGTGGACTGATCTGCGGCGAGCTCGGCGGAGCTCGGCGCGCACAGATGATCGCCGCGGGCTGCACGGCCGTCGCCTCGATCGTCTTGGTCACCGGTCACCTGTTGAGCACGTCGACCCTGGATCTGCTCGCGTGGTCGCTCGTGACGTGGCTGATCGCCCGGGCAATCCGCACTGAACAGCAGCCGTTGTGGGGTGTTGCAGGGGCCGTCGCGGGGATCGACCTGCTCAACAAGCCGCTGATCGCCTTCCTTCTGTTCGGCCTCGGCGTCGGCCTGCTGATGGTCGGCCCGCGTCGGGTACTGCACGATCGCTGGCCGTGGGCGGGACTCGTCATCGCCCTCGCGCTCTGGTCACCGTGGCTGCTCTGGCAGGCCGCGCACGGCTGGCCGCAGCTCAAGGTCTCCTC
Source organism: uncultured Solirubrobacteraceae bacterium (assembly GCA_963706615.1). Taxonomy (GTDB): domain Bacteria; phylum Actinomycetota; class Thermoleophilia; order Solirubrobacterales; family Solirubrobacteraceae; genus Palsa-744. The sequence goes on from OY970163.1 coordinate 1,556,979, forward strand.
CTCGATCGCCAGCGGGGGTTCGGCCAGCTCACAGCCGCGCTGGGCGCTGCTGCCCTTTCAGTTCCTGCTCGTCAGCCCGGTCCTCGCGCCGGTCTGGGTCGCCGGCCTCCTGGCCCTCGCGCGCGAGAGTCGCCTACGAAGGTTCAGACTCTTCGCCGTCGCCTGGCTGGTGCTCGCAGTGCTCTTTCTTGCGACCGGGGGCAAGCCTTACTACCTCGCGGGCTTGTTCCCGGTGCTGCTGGGGGCGGGCGCGATACAGACAGATGCCTGGCTTGCACGTGGATCTCGGCGCTTGCGCAGAGCCGTGCTCGTGGCAGCGATCGGGCTCAGCGCCCTGGTCTCCGCGGTGATCGCGCTCCCGATACTTCCTGAACAGAGCCTTGGTCCCGTCATCGCCGCAAACGGCGACGCCGGCGAGACGATCGGCTGGCCTCAGTTCGCCCAGACCGTCGCGCGCGTTTATCGCCAGGACCGTCAGGCACCGGTGATCTTCACGTCGAACTACGGAGAGGCGGGAGCAATCGATCGCTTCGGAGGTGCGCTCGGGCTGACGCATGCCTACAGCGGCCATAACGGTTTCTCCGAATGGGGGCCGCCCCCGGACAGACCCGGACCAGTCCTCGTCGTCGGCCTGAGTGCGGCAGAACTGAGCAGCCATTTCGAGGGCTGTCGTCTGGCGGCTCGCGTCAATAACTCGGCCGGGGTCAACAACGACGAGCACGACGAACCGATCGATCTGTGCAGCGGTACCCGCGCTCCGTGGTCGCAGATCTGGAGTGGGCTGCGCCATCTCGGCTAGGCAGAGCGGGCCCCACTTCCGCCGGTCAGCGCTACGCCTGGACTACCTCAGGCCCGGGTCCGAGTACTGGACGGCGAAGAATGCCAGAACGCCGGCTAAGCGCGGTCGACCCCGAGCGCATCCGGCGGCGACTCGACGACTTGGCGTTCGCGCTGTCGCTCGGGCTTGATGCGCACGACATCTGAGACGAGCCCGAGGCGCTCCATGATGGCGATCACGGCCGCGGACGGATCGAGCTCCCACGCGCGCAGGCCGTGCGAAGCCGAGCGGGGAAACGCGTGGTGGTTGTGATGCCAGGACTCGTCGAGCGAGGGGAGCGCCAGCCAGAAGACATTTGTCGATTGGTCCTCGACGTCAAAGCGCCGCGCGCCGAAGAAGTGGCAGACCGAGTTGATCGACCAGGTGACGTGGTGCAGCAGGAAGATGCGCACCAGACCTGCCCACAGAAGCGTGAGCAGGGCGCCGGTCAGCGTGCCGTGGATCAGCAGGCCGGCGGCAAACGGGATCGCCAGTGAGAGGAGCACGAGCAGGCCGAACTGCCGGCTGATCAGTCGCAGCCCACGATCTTCCATGATGTCGGGTGCGTAGCGTTTGGTCGCCGCCTGGCCCTGGGTCCTGTAGAGCCAGCCGATGTGCGCATGCCACAGCCCGGCCGCACCCGATCCACCGCCGACGTGGGGGCTGTGGGGATCGCCCTCGACGTCTGTGTGCGCGTGGTGCTTGCGGTGGTCGGCCACCCAGTCCGAGAGCGGTCCCTCGACGGCCATCGAGCCGAGCACGGCGAGCACGTAACGCACGGGCCTGAGGGCGCGGAAGGCGTTGTGCGTGAACAGGCGGTGGTAGCCGATCGTTATGCCCAGAGCGGTGAGCAGGTACATGCCCGCCATCACCGCCAGATCGGCGAGACCGACGCCGTGGCCCCAGAGGATCGCGACTGCCGCGCAGAACGCGACGAACGGCACAGGACGGCGGCGATATTGGCGTAGCGCTCGAAGCGAGTCATGTCTATGACCGTAAAGCGGGGTCTCGCTCGCTTCTTGACCAAAACGCTTTACAGATCGTTGATGATTTTGTAGGTTTTTGGTTAGATGCCCGCCCTGACTGAGAAGCCCTGGGAAGGGCTGGAGCCGAGCGTGGCTGGTGTGCTGCGACCCCACCTCGATTCACTCGCGGACGAGATCATCGACACGATCGTCGTCGAGGTGGCCGACTATGCCCGCCCGCTGGTGGGCGACTTCGAGCGCGGCTTGCGCCTCGGCGTGCGCGAGGCCCTGCGCCACTTCCTGCAGCTGATCGAGGATCCCGAAGCGGGGCACACGCAGGACCGCTCCGTCTACCGCGGGCTCGGTCGAGGCGAGCTACGCGCAGGCAGGAGCCTGGACGCGCTGCAATCGGCCTACCGCATCGGCGCGCGCATCGCCTGGAGACGCTGGGCACGGGCGGCCAGCGCGGAGCGATTGAACGCAACCGCGCTGCAGCTGCTGGCCGAGTCGATCTTCGTCTATATCGATGAGTTGTCGGCTGAGTCGGTGGCAGGCTATGCCGGGGCACAAGCGGAGCGTGCCGGGGAGCGCGAGCGACGCATGCGTCGCCTGTTCGCAGCACTGACGACCGAGCCGACCGATGAGACGAGTGTGCGCGACGCCGCGACGGCAGCCCGCTGGGCGCTGCCGGACACCATCGCTGCGATCGCCGCGCCCGGGATGCGCGCCGCGTCTCTCACGCGAGCGCTCGGCGAGGACGCAATCGTCGTCGACGATGGCGACCTGGCGCTGGGCATCTGGGCCGATCCGCTGCGCCCCGGAGGGCGAGCGCTCATATCCCGGGCGCTGTCGGGACCCGTCGTGGTCGGCGCAGTGGTTGCTTGGCGCGAAACGGGCCGCTCGCTTCGTTTGGCGCGAACACTGATGGAGATGACCAGCTCTCTCGGCAATCGTGGCGAGCCGCTGTGGGTTGAAGACCACCTGGCACTGATCGCGCTGCACGACCCCGACGGAGTGCTCCAAGCGATGCACCGTCGTACGCTTGGGACGTTGGAGAGTGTCAGCGTCCGTGCTCGCGTGCGCCTTGAACTGACGCTGCTCACCTGGCTGCAGCAGCAGGGAAATCGCGCAGCCACCGCGCGTGCGCTCGGTATCCACGAGCAGACTGTCCGCTACCGCATGAACCAGCTGCGTGAGCTGCTCGGCGGTGCGCTCGACGATCCGGATGCCCGTTTTGAGATGCAGCTCTCGCTCCTCGCGGCCGGTCGCCGTGATCCTGCGGACTCCTAGCGCCAGCCGGCTTCGGGCTGCAGTCACGCGAAGCGCCGATCGAGGCCCCACGAGGTAGCCGAGCGCGACCGGGAGATCGAGCGTATGGTGCAGGTGACACGAGTGAAAGGAGTGGTCATGGCGACTGCCGAGAAGCCGATCGCAACCACCGGGGACGATGACGCTGCGATCTCCGAGCTCCAAGCGATAGTCCAGCGCCAGCGAGCCGCGTTCCTCGCAGATCCGTTCCCCTCGATCGAGCAGCGCCAGGAAGCCCTAGGCGCGCTGGTTGCGATGCTGATCAGCAGCCGCAGCCAGATCCATGAGGCGTTGAGCAGCGACTTCGGCGTGCATCCGCCTCTGGCGGCTGATCTCATCGAGGTCTTGGGCCCGGCGGGTCGCGCTGCTTACGCCGCAGAGCAGCTCGCCGAGTGGATGGCGCCTGAGCCTCGCCCGAGCGACCCTGCGCTGTACGGCTCCGGACGAGCCTATGTCCAGCCACAGCCCAAGGGCGTCATCGGCAACATCGTTCCGTGGAACTTTCCGTTTGACCTTTCGGTCGGTCCGCTGATCGAGATGCTCGCCGCGGGCAACCGCATCGTGATCAAGCCTTCGGAGTACACGCCCGCCTGCGCGGAGCTCCTGCAGCAGATGGTTCGCAGCACCTTCGACCGCGACCAAGTCGATGTCGTAGTAGGCGGATTGGAGCTCGCGCGCGCCTTCACAAAGGTACGTTGGGACCATCTGCTCTACACCGGCAGTCCGGCTGTCGGTCGCCAGATCGCCATGGCGGCAGCGGAGCAGCTCGTGCCGGTCACGCTCGAGCTCGGTGGCAAGTGTCCGGCGATTCTCACCGACGACAGCGTCGATGCCGACTCGATCAAGCAGATTCTCGCCACCAAGTCGATCAAGAACGGGCAGATGTGCATCTCCGTCGACTACTGCCTGGTGCCACGCAATCGATTGGAGGAGTTCGCAGAGCTCGCGGCCACTTACGCACGCGAGTCGATGCCGGGTTACTGCGAATCGGGGAGCTGCACGGGGATGATCTCCGATCGTCACCTTGCGCGCATCACGCAGCTTCTCGACGACGCTCGGTCAAACGGCTGTGACGTTCGGCCTCTGGAACAGCCGGCCGCCTTGGAACCCGCCGGTCGCCAGATGCCGATGTCGCTCGTGATCGACCCGCCCGACGACTTGGCGCTGATGCAGGAGGAGGTCTTCGGTCCGATCCTCCCGGTCAAGGCCTATGACGACCTCGACGACGCGATCGATCACGTCAACGCTGGCGAGCGACCGCTCGCGCTATACGTGTTCGCCGGGGATCCTGCGGTGGCCGACGAGGTCTTGCGACGCACTACGTCCGGCGGCGCATGTGTCAACTGCGCTGCCGTCCACGGCGCGCTGCCCTCGCTTCCCTTTGGAGGTGTTGGGCAAAGCGGCTCGGGCCGTCATCACGGCATCGAGGGGTTTCGCGAGTTCTCCAACCTCCGCGGCGTGTTCGTGCGCGGCGAGGACGATCTGATCGAGGCTTTCGCGCCGCCGTACGGACCCACCGCCCAAGCGATTGTCGATGCGGCCTTCGCTGAGGGGACCTGAGCACTCCTAGGCCACGGTTGCGGGGACCCGGTCAGTCCCTGACCTACGCTGATGTGAACTCGCTATCGCCTTGTGAGGCGATCGGCGAAGTCGCTCACCGGCGAAGCAGCGCCCTCGAAGCTGCGGCCCTTCAATCCTTTGCGAAACGTCCTGAGGATGATCCGATCCACAAATCGCCGCGGCGCAAAGCGCGAGAGCGCAACGGTCAGCTTTCCCGTGCGCGTCGTAACGATGTCCCGCGCGGGCGGATCGTCGAGTGCCGCTCGAACGAGCGCCCCGACTGCATCCTCGAGCTTCTCCTCCGGGGAGGAGCCTTCGAGCGTCAGACCGAAGTCTTCGGAGTCCTTGTGGATCGGCGTGCGAATGTAGCCGGGGTAGACGGTGGTGACCGATATCGCGTCGCCGTGCTCCAGTCGGAGTGCCTGCGAGTAGGCGACAACGCCGTGCTTGCTCATCGCGTATGCGGCAGCAAAGGGCAGCGCCACGAATGCCATGCCGGATGCCACGTTGACGACCCGCCCGTGAGTGGCTCGCAGCGCCGGCAACGCCGCGCTAGTGACACGCCAGGGACCCATCATGTTGACGTCGATGACCGCCAGCGCCTTGGCGTCCGGAGGCAGGCCCGCGCTCTGCGGGGTTGCAAGACCGGCGCAGTTGATCAGCACGTCGAGCCCTCCAAGTCGCAACTCGGCCTCAGCGACGGCGCGATCGACCGACGCTTGATCGCGGACGTTGCACGAGAGCAGATCCTCGCGCTCAGCTTGCAGATCGAGGCCCAGCACGCTGGCGCCTCTGCGCTTCAGCTCCTCCATCGTCGCCGCGGCGATACCGCTTGCGGCACCGGTGATGATGATTCGCTTCGCGCTCATATCGCCACCGTCGTGCGTTGGGGGCTCGAAAGCACGTAGGCGCTCTCGTCGAACTGCGTGGAGAGGCGGCGAAAACGCCATGTCCAGTCAGGCCACAGCACGCCGTTTCGTCCGGTCGCGTCGAGGTAGAAGCTCGCGCATCCGCTGTCCCAAACGGTGCCCTTCATGCGCTCGTCGACCTCACGGTTAAACGTCTCATAGACCGAGTGACGAACCTCGATCGTTGCGGCCGCGCGATTTGCCAGAGCTTTGATCGCGCCGAGCACGTGCTCGATCTGTGTCTCGATCATGTACACCATCGAGCTGTGACCCAGGCCGGTGTTCGGCCCAAGCAGCAGGAACATGTTGGGAAATCCCGGCACCGTGGTGCCCAGGTACGCGCGCGGCGTGCCTTCCCAAACTTCGCTCATCAGCCTCCCGTCGACGCCTCGCAGCTGCTCGGCGACCGGTGGGTCGCTGACGTGAAACCCAGTGCCGAAAATGATCGTATCCACTTCACGCTCAACACCGAAGCCGTCGATCACGGACCGTCCCCCGACGGCGCGAAGGCCGCCTGACACCAGCTCAACGTTTGGCTTCTGCAGCGCCGGATACCAGTCATTGGAAGGAAGGATCCGCTTACAGCCCAGCGAGTAGTCCGGGGTCACCTGTTTCAGGAGCTCAGGATCAGACACTTGACTGCGCCGGTGCTTGCTCGCGAGCCCCTCGAGCAGACCGAGGAGCCGGGGCCGCTTTGCGAATCCGAGCACGAGCAGCTCTCGGCTCAGGTACACCGCGGCGCGCACGAGCCTCTGCGCGCCGGGAACCCGTCGAAACAGCGCTCGCTCGCGGTTTTTGATCGGCCGACTGCCATGGGGCATGATCCACGGCGCGGTGCGCTGGAAGACGTACAGCTTCTCCACTTGGTCTTGTATCGACGGCACGTACTGGATCGCCGACGCGCCGGTGCCGATCGATGCCACACGCTTGCCGGTCAGGTCATGATCGTGGTCCCAGCGCGAGGAGTGCATCGTCTTTCCTTCAAAGCTCTCGATGCCCGGCACGGCGGGGAGCTTTGGCTCGGTCAGCGGGCCCATGCCGCTCACAAGCACGCTCGCGCTGAACGCCCCCTGCGTTGTCTCGATCAGCCACCTCTGCCCGTCTTGCTCCCAATGCGCCGCTTGCACCTCGACGCCCGTGACAACGTGCGGGCGCAGGCCGAACTCATCGGCGCACCGGCGCAGGTAGTCGCGGATCTCCGGCTGCGAGGAGTAGGTGTTCGACCACTCCGGGTTGGGCGCGAAGGAGAACGAGTAGAGGTGCGACGGAACGTCACAGCGACAACCGGGGTAGGTATTGAAGTGCCAGGTGCCACCAACGTCGGACGCCCGCTCGAGCACGAGGAAGTCATGAATCCCGCTCTGCTTCAGACGGATCGCCATGCCGAGACCGGAGAAGCCCGCGCCTACGATCACGATCTTTGAATGCTCCACCAAGCCCTCCGGCCATTGCTCTACTTACACTGGTGTAACCGGACTCTAGCGTAAGATCCGCTGGTGGCGCAGAGGACGGCCCGACCGCGAACGCGGATGAGTGCTCCCGCGCGTCGTGAGCAGGTGCTCGACGCGACGATGGAGGTGGTCGGTGAGCAGGGTTTTCAGGCCGTCTCGATTCAGTCGGTAGCCCGCCAAGCCGGCATCACGCGACCGATCGTCTACGAGCACTTCGGTGGTCTTCACGGCCTCTTGGACGCGCTCGTCAAGCGCGAAATGGCGCGAGCTCTCGAGCAGGTGTCAGAGACCGCTCTCGCAGACCTCAGCGATGGCGATCCGAGCGAGCTGATGCTCGATAGCCTCGGCACCTACCTAGCGGCTGTTGAGAGTCATCCGATGACCTGGCGGCTGGTCCTCACCCCGCCGCAGGGCGCCCCTTCGCTGCTGCGCAAGCGGATCGCTCGCGGTCGCGCCGAAGTTCTGAAGAGCCTCGCCGATGCCGTCAGCCCGGGCTCGTTGCCGGGGGATCTTTCCGAAGACCCTGAATTGACCGCGCGGATTCTTTCCGCGATGGCCGACGAGTATGCCCGCCTGGTTCTCAGCGACCCCAAGAGGTTTCCCCCGGCGCGGCTGTTGGAGCACGCGCGGTGGTGGCTGGCGCAGATCTCCGCAGCGTAGTTCAGACCAGCTTCGTCGACTGGTGAATGACTGATAACCAGAGCGGCCCGAGCAGGCTAGAGGGGGCTGCGGGCCTGCTCGGCGCCGCGCTGGGCACTTCCGATGCGCCACCGAGCAGATCACAGGAGAGATCGATCTCGGCGACGCTTCAGTGACTGCATGGCAGTCTAAGTAACACTAGCGTAACTTATGGCCGATCGCAAGACCTGCCCGCGAGTCTCGGGCCGGACGGCGCAGGCGCTCGGCTCACCCACGCGCTGACTAAATCGCTCCGGCGAGCACCGCGTTTCCCTGGCGCTCCTGCTTGGAGCGATACATCGCAGCGTCGGCGCGCTCGATCAGCTCCTCGGCGCTGGCAGGCATTTCTCGCGCACACGCCACACCCACGCTCGCACGCAGCTCAAAGCTCGCACACGCGAGCTCGTATGTACCGCGCAGCGCCTGACTGATGCGCTCTGCTGCGCCCAGTGCCACGCCGAGCCCCGAGACCCCGCGCAACAGGATCAAGAACTCATCGCCGCCGAGACGTCCCAGCTCGTCGTTGGCGCGCATCGCAGTTCTCAGGCGCTCGCCAACCTGCACCAGCACCTCATCGCCGGCCGCGTGACCGAGGTTGTCGTTGACCGCCTTAAAGCTGTCGAGGTCGACGTAGACGACCCCGGTGTCACTGGATGCCTGGAGCTCTGCGGTCAGGGCGGCCAAGATCGACGAGCGGTTGTGCGCGCCGGTGAGTGAATCGAAGGTCGCCCGCTTCTCGAGCTCGCGTCGGGCGCGCGCGCTGGCTGTCACATCTTGAACGGAAGCGATGACACCCGTCACGAGGCCGCTCTCCCGAATCAAGGGGCGAACTTTGACGAGGACATGTCGGCGTTCTGTGGAGCCGAGCTCCGCGTCGAGCTCGACATCGTCGCGAACGCCCTGCTCGAGCGCTCGGTCAATCACGTAATCAAACCTGCTCCTAGCCTCACTTGTCAGCGTTTTGAGCAGCGACTCCAAGTCACAGACCCCGGGCTCAGCCGGCTCGGGCAGCGTGCCTCGGTGCTCGCCGACCCCCAGCGAGCCGTCCAAGATCTCGACCAGACGAGCATTGTGGTAGATCACATTGCGCTCGCTGTCCAGTTGTAGGAGGCCGTCGGGCATCTCCTCGAGCAGACGGCGCAGGAGCTCCTCGCGGTCTTGGAGTTCCTCCTGAGCCGCCATCTCGGCCGAGACATCGATGCACTCGGCTAGTACGTAACCGTGCTCGTCCTCGTCCAGGTAGTTGTGATAGGTCGTATCCACCCATAGCCAGCTGCCGTCCTGGCGCCGCACACGCACACGCGACATTTGAACGCGCCCGGTCGCGACCATCGCGATCCAGCTCTCGATCAGACGAGCCTGATCGTCGGGATGCACCCGCTCGAATGTCGGCTGGCCAACGACCTCCTCTTGGGCGTCGTACCCGAACATCTGAAGGTAGGCCTCGTCGCACTCGATTACGTTGCCCTCCTTGTCCTGCTTGCGCGAGCAAAAGCGCGGCGCGGTCGAGGACGGAGTCTCTATTGCGAGTCCGTCGGTCTGTGAGTCGTCGTCGTTGGTCCAAACAACGCTCAACACCACGCCGTGCGTGTTTCGCAGATCCAGCATGCGCACCGTCCGCCACTGCCCCGGGTCGCTGCGCAGTCGGGCCCTCGCTTCGGCCACCGCCTCGTTCTTCAAACGTATCCATGCGTTGACGACCGTCATGCGATCCTCAGCCACACAGAGGTCCACTCCGGTGCGACCTTCGTCGGCGAGCACCGGGTAGCCCTCCAGGCCGAGTGATCCTGGCACGGGGACGATATGTCCCTCGCTCGTTTGCGCGAACACCATCGCGTCAGGGTGCTCGCGCAGCAGTGCATCGGCTGCCCGGCGACTGGCTTTGGCCCGCCGCGTGCTCTCCGCAGCTTCGGACTCGCGCGTGTGTATGGCGTCAGGCGAGGGGCACATGGGCAATCGCCTCTGAGTCGGTCGTGCCGGAGCGCTAGGTGAGATCGAAGGTTGGCGTCTCGACATATAGGCGAGCGGCGCGCTCGAGCGCCAACGACCAGCAGGCCTCGGCTGAGCTACGCTCGGCCTATCTCGGCTCGGCCCTGGCGACGCTCGCGCGCTTCTGGGTACGCGCCTTGCTCCTCGCCGCCGACAGGAGCTCGCCCATCGACTGCTCGATGCCGCAAGCCAGAACGGCGATGTCCGGCGCAGCGTCGTAGTCGCCGGTGATGCCAAACGTGACCCGCCCGTCGTAGGAGAAGATCGCCACCCCAACCCGGATTTGGCCCCCGAGAGGAACGTATGGAAAGCACTCGAGCATTTGCCGTCCGGCCGCATACAGGGGGCGCTGCGGTCCCGGAACGTTCGTCGTGACGGTGTTGATGCTGCGCTGGGGCATTCGCGCCGCGGCCCGCAGACCGAGCGCCAGCAACATCGGCGGCGCGAATCCGCTGAGATTGATCAGGACGTCGCCAGCCACGGCTTCTCCGGATTGCTTCAGGCCATCCATCTGAGTCCGCATGGACGCGAGTCGCGCCACGGGCTCCTCGATACCTACCGGCAGGTTGGCGAAGACGGCTGAGACGCGATTGTTGTACTCGCCGTGCTCGTCGCCGGAACGCACGGACACCGGGACGAGCGTTCGCACATCACGCTGCGTGGACTCCTCGCGCGCGGCGAGCAGCACGCGAAAGCCCCCCGCGATGGCCGTCAGGACAACGTCGTTCACCGTCCCACCAAAAGCACGCCGTACACGCTTGATATCGGACAGCTTCGTGCGTGCCCATACCCAGCGACGATGGGGACCAATCGGACCATTCAACGATGACGCCGGGGGGATCGCGCCCGCCCCGGTCATGCCCCACAGCCCGGTAGCTGTCACGGCAGCGATGTTGGCCAGACGCCGCGGCGAGCGAGACGCGTGGCGCACTGCGCGCATCTGCTCATAAGGACTTGTCGTACGCTCGGTGAGCGCCCCAAAGGCCAGCTCCGTCGCGGAGGGCTGGCGCTCCGGATGCCACTCCTCGGACGGGTTCGGCCTGGGCTCGCGCTCAGAATCCAGGATCAGGGCCATCAGCTCGGCCGCAGAGACGCCGTCGACCATGCAGTGATGCAACTTGGTGATGATCCCCCATCGGCCCCCGCTCAGACCCTCGATGATCCACATCTCCCACAAGGGCTTGCCGCGGTCGAGCTGCTGGGACATCACACGCCCGACGAGATTTCGCAGCTCCTCATCTCCGCCGGGCGCCGGTAGCGCGCTGCGCCGCAGGTGATAGCCGAGATTGAAGTGCGGGTCGTCGATCCACACCGGACGGCCCAGAGCCATGGGGACGAAATGGACCCTCTGGCGGTAGCGAGGCACTCTCGGCAGGTGAGCCCTGACCATTGCCATCAGGGCGTCGTGCCGGGGCTGCGGTCCTTCGAGGATCGCGACCGAGCCGAGATGCATGTGGCTGACTGCGTCCTCGAGGTGGAGAAACGAGGCGTCCTGGGGGCTGAGGCGCTGCAAGACTCCCTCTCCGTCGACTAACTTACACGTGCGTAACCGTACCACCAAGGAACGTATAGGATCTTCGTATGACTCCCTTGGTGCTGCTCGAGGAACCAATCCCGCACGTCGTTCAGCTCGCGCTGAACCGACCGGAGCAGCTGAATGCGATGACCGCAGAGCTGTGCGAGGAGCTGCACGTGCATCTGCGCAGACTCGCCAAGGAGCGTACCTGCCGGGCAGTCATCCTGACCGGAGCGGGACGCGGTTTTTGCGCTGGCGTCGATCTCCGTGGATTTGGGGCGGCGCCAGGCAACGACGGCAGCGACGAGCCCAGAGACCGTCTCGCAAATCAGGAGCACATGTCCAAGCTCGTGCTGGGCCTACGCGCCCTTCCGCAACCGGTTATCGCAGCCGTCAACGGGCCAGCCGCCGGCCTCGGTCTCGCGCTGAGCCTCGGCTGTGACATTCGCTACGCGAGCACGGCGGCTGTGTTCCGAGCGGCATTCATCAACATCGGGCTGTCCAACTGCGACATGGGCACGAGTTGGCTTCTTCCGCGCTTGATCGGCGCCTCGCGCTCGCACGAGCTGATGCTCACCGGTCGTCGAATGGACGCCGAGGAGGCGCTGCGGATCGGCTTGGTGGCGGAGGTTGTCGATGGCGCGGCGCTGCTCGATCGGGCTGTCCACGGCGCCGAGCAGATCGCGGCGCTGGCACCTTGGGGTGTGCGCCTGACCAAGCGTGGAATCTGGAGCGCTCTGGAGATCCCGTCCGAGCAGGCGGCGGTCGAGTACGAGGATCGCCAGCAGATCATGGCCACCTTCAGCCAAGGCGTGCCTGAGGCGGCGGGGGCATTCCTGCAAAAGCGTCCAGCAAGCTTTCCCGATTGAGCTTTGAGCGGGCTATTCGACATCTCCGGCAAGACCGCGCTCGTGACCGGCGGCTCGCGCGGGATTGGGCTGATGATCGCGCGCGGACTCGTGCAGGCCGGCGCGCGCGTGATCGTGTCCTCGCGCAAGGTCGATGACGTCAACGCGGCCGCCGAGCAGCTGGCGGCTCTCGGAGATTGCCACGCGATCCCGGGCGACATCTCAACCGCCGAGGGGGCGCGCGCGCTCGCCGCCGCGGCACGCGAGCGGTTCGAGGAGCTCGACATCCTCGTCAACAATGCTGGCGCCGTGTGGGGTGCGCCGCTGGAGGATTTCCCGCCGGTGGGCTGGGAGAAGATTCTCAGCACCAACGTCGAGGGCATCTTCAATCTCACGGTTGCGCTGCTCGACGAGCTGCGTGCCTCGGCCGAGCCCGACGACCCGGCTCGAGTCATCAACATCGGCTCGATCGATGGATTGCGCACGCCGTCAGTGGAGAACTACAGCTACAGCGCCAGCAAGGCCGCCGTGCACATGCTCACTCGCCACCTGGCCAAGCGGCTTGCAGCTGACAGCATCACAGTCAACGCGATCGCGCCTGGACCGTTCGAAAGCAACATGATGGCCTGGGCACTCGATAACCCAGACATTCGCTCGACAGTCGAGAAGGAAGTACCGCTCGGGCGCATCGGCCGGCCAGACGATGTCGCAGGGCTCGCGCTGTTCCTCGCCTCGCCAGCAGGAGCGTACGTGACGGGAACGGTCATTCCGTTGGACGGCGGCATCACGGGCTGCAACTAGCTTTTCCAGCGGCGCTTTCCGTACCGGCACTGGACAGCGCGCGCACGCGGCGTGTAGCGTTGTCATCGGACCAGAGGGAGTCCACGAGCGAGGAGAGGGATGGGTATGCAGCGAGTCAGCCGTCGACGTACGCCTGCGGACAGTCCTACGCGCGAGACGGGCACCGGTCCGGTCCCCCTCTCGGCCGCACGGTCGTCGACTCGCCGTGCACTGCTGGCCGGCCTCGTCGCCGGCCTGCTCGCCGCCTTTGGCGCGACCAGCGCCTCGGCCGTGATCGTGCACCTGAGCGGCGGCAAGACGCTCAGCTACCAGCCGCTGCGCCACGCAGGCGCCCTCGCGGTGAGCCCTTTCGCCGGCACCGGCAAGCTGCTCTACCACGGTGGCCCGGTGATGCCGTCGAACACCAACTACACGCTCTACTGGGCGCCGTCGGGCTCGCCCGAATACGCCGCCGGCTATCAGTCGGGAGTCGATCGCTACTTCGAAGACCTCGCGCACGACAGCGGCGGCGCGCAGAACGTCGACTCGGTCGCCACCCAGTACACGGACTCGAGCTCGCAAGCAGCGAACTACGACTCGCATTTCGCCGGCGCGATCATCGACACGGACCCGTATCCCGCCAACGGCTGCGCAGCGGCGGCGACTTGTCTGACCGACGCGCAGATCCAGGCGGAGATCAAGAGCTATGTCAAAGCCCACGGGCTGCCCGAGGACCTGACGCACGAGTACTTCCTGCTCACGCCCCCCGGCGTTGAATCGTGTTTCTCGGCGGCCGGGACCGAATGCTCCGCTGGGACGCTGTCTCCGGCGTTCTGCGCCTACCACGCCGCGATCGCCGACGGCGCCGGGGTGATCGTCTACGCCAACGACCCCTACGTCGTCGGCATCTCCGGGTGTGACTCCTCCGAACATCCCAACAACAGCCCCTCCGACGCTGCGCTGCTTGGCGGCGTCAGCCACGAGCACAACGAGTCAACGACCGACCCCGAACTGAACGCGTGGTCCGCGTCCTCGGGCGAAGAGAACGGCGACAAATGTCGAACGTTCACGGACTCCAGCGAATACGGGACGCCACTCGGCACCGCTCCGGACGGCTCGCGCTACAACCAGCTAATCGACGGGCGCGAGTACTGGTACCAGCAGGAGTGGAGCAACGAATCGAGCAGCTGCCTGCAGCGCCTCGGCACCGTCAGCGCGACGCCGGTGGTGGGCAAACTCGCGCCGAAAGCTGGGCCGGCGGCCGGCGGCACGAGCGTGACGGTCACGGGGAGCGGCCTCGCGGGCGCGACTGCCGTCAGCTTCGGATCGACCCCTGCGGCCAGCTTCAAAGTCAACTCGGCAAGCTCGATCTCCGCGGTCGCTGCGCCCGGAAGCGCGGGGACGGTCGACGTGACGGTCACGACCCCCGGGGGCACCAGCGCGACCTCGACCGCGGACCACTTCAAATACAAGGCCCCGACGATCACCGCTGTGAGCCCCAACTCGGGCACCACGGCCGGCGGCACGAGCGTGACGATCAGCGGCAGCGGCTTCGCGCTCGGCGCTGCGAGCACGTTCAGCTTCTCGACAGGGAGGGCGACGGCGGTCAACTGCACCTCGACGAGCTCGTGCACGGCGGTTTCGCCGCCCCGATCCAAAGCGGGGAAGGTGGACGTGAAAGCGACCGTCAACGGGTTCAACAGTCCGAGGAACGCGCCCGCCGACCAGTTCACCTACTTCTAGACGCCGGGCAACCGACAGGACGCTCGGCACCGAGCAACGCCATGCGTTCAGCCGCTGAGCGTTCCCTCGACCGTGTGTGTTGAGATCCCCGGCAGCGTGATCGTGACGGCCACGCGCAGCATGCGGCGATGGTGGCGCAGCAGCGCGTGCGCCTTCTTGCCGAGGCGCAGGGTGATGGTGAACTGCCCGCGATGCGCACCGAAGGAGGCGCGCAGCAGCGCGACGTGCACGACGCGGCGATGGCGATGGCGCCCGTGTCCGACGTGCACCGTGAGCAGCGCCGCCATGCTCACCGTCCCATGACAGACGATCGTCGCCGGGCAGCGCAGGACCAACCTGATACGACCTTTTCGGTCGGCGTGCAATCGCGTGTTGACGAGCGCGACGAGCTTGCTCGCCGGACGTGCCGGTGAAACCGGCTGCTGCTGGATCGTTCCCGGTTGCGCGGAGCCGCCGGCCGATGAGACCACTGTGCCCACCTGGAAGGCGCTGACGGTCGCGCCGCTCGCCACGAGCACCCGCCCCCCGCCCGCGCTGGGCGATGCGAAGTGGTCGGCCACGGCGCTCGGCAGCGTCTCGGTGTAACGGACTTTGCCTGAGCTCGGTTCGAGCCCGTACAACTTCGTGCCGCCGCCGCCGAATCCACCCGTGGCGATGTCCCAGACGAGCCCCGCCGAGACGATCGGCGGTCCGAAGGCGTCTTTCGGCCCCTGCCACAGCGGCGTGAACGTCCGCGCCGCTGCGTCGTAGGAGAGTGCCTGCACGCCGTTCGTGCAGGGCATGTAGATCACGCCGCCGGCGTACGAGTCACCACCGAAGCTGCCCGCTCCGGCGCAGACTTGGTGGCTGTAGACCGCCGCTGCGCCGCTCGCCAGCGACCCCTCGTCGATCAGGTAGCCGGTGCCCGTCTTGCCGGCCTGGAACAGCACGCCGCCGGGGAGCAGCTCGGGCGCAGCCGACGACAGGTCGAGATCGGCGTTGCTGTCGTGCTTCCAGGTCGGCGGCTCGAAATGCCCGATCAGGCCCAGCGCCGGGTTGAGCTGCACGACGCTGTCGGAGTAGTCATACGTGGTCGCTTCCTGTCCCGACGGAGGATTGGGATTGCCCGTGCTCGCGTACACCGTGCCCGCGCCGTCCACGGCTGGGCCGCCGGTCGCCCACACCGCGCCCCCGGTTGTCGAAGGCGCGGCGATCGGGACCTGCCAAAACGCCGGCGAGCCACCGCTTTTGGGAACGGACACGACGGCGCCCTTGTAGTTCGAGCAGTCGCCGTCGTTGCCGCCGAAGCCGAACACGACGTTCGAGCCGCTCAGGTTGAGCGCGGTTCGCTGCAGGATCGCCTTTGGATCGGAGCCCGGCGGGTCTACGACCTTGCTGAAGACCGTCGTGCCGTCGCTGATGCGAAAGCCCTCGAGCACGTGTTGGGCCTGGCTGCCATTCCAGGTGTCCGCGACGGCATACAGGACACCGGCAGCGGCGTCGATGACCGGCGTCCCGACGATGCCGACGGTCGGCGTTATGTCTCCGCACGGAAGCGCGCTCGACGGAACCGGCGTGCCGGCCTTCGCGTGCCAGACGACCTGCCCGGAGGACGCTTCGAGGGCGTACACGTCGTCGCCGACCGTCGCGACATACACCCGCGAGCCGACGACCAGCGGCTGCCCCCAGATCGGCGCGCCGAGATTCGGCGACTGCCAGGCGAGGCTCGGGACGAGCGGGTTGACCGTCTCGGGGTCGTTGCCCGTCCGTTCGGCGTCTCCGTGGTAGGTCGTCCACGCCGCTTCTCCGGTGCTTGCGCCGGCACAGGCGGCCGCGACGAGCAGCGCCACCGTGATCAGCGTCACGGCAAGGCTGAGCGGGCGCAGAACTGTGCGAGGCGGTTCGACGATCAGCGACATGCCTTCGATCTTGCCCGCTCTGCGGTCCGGGCAATCCCATCTGGACAGACGGACAGGCAGCCGCCCCCGTCCGGGAGCGAGCGCAAGCGCGCTAGCCGTGTCCGTGCGTTGCCCGCATGGGCGGGAGGAGCAGGAACTTGATCGTCCCGACGCCGATGCCGTTTGCGTTCTTGACCGTGAACCTGACGGTCGCAGTCGTCCGGATACCGGCGCTCACCGCCTTCGCCGCGGATGCCGCCAGCGCCAGGACGACGCCAGGCTCGGCCGTGCCGGGCGCAGCACGAGAGGAGACCGTCGCCAGCTTGATCGCCACCGCCTTCGTGAGCGTGCGGCCGTGCCGGGCGGCCGCGATGCTGATCGCACCGCCGATCCGGACCGTGGCGTCTTGGTCGCACGTGTAGCGGACGAGGATCTCCGGCACCTGCAGCTTGCGGCGTCGTGGCTTCGTGGCGCCCACGGTCTTCCAGCGCTCCTCGGCGCGCACCCGGCACTTGGGCGCCGCGGGAGACACGGCCGGAGGCGGGACCGAGGCCGCCGGAAGGGACGGAAGGGACGTAGTCGTCGAGCCGCCGGTCGGCGCTGGCGTCGGCGCCGCGGTGACGACGAGCGTGGCCGACGCGCTTGCGGCGCCGTGCAATTCGTCACCCGCGTAGGTGGCCATGATCGTGCGCGAGCCCGCGGACCCAGGGGTGTATTTCACCGAGCAGCCCGACGCGTCCGGCGTGGTCAGCGGGTTCGGAGTGCAGGTTCTCCCCGAGCCAAAGCCGGCTTCGCCGGCATCGGAGGCGAAGCTGACTTCGCCGCGCGGTGGCGAGGGCGTTCCTTCGGTGTTGGTGTCTGTGACCGTCGCCGTGCACGTCGCCGGCTGGGAGACGACCACAGCAGAGCCGCAGCTGAGCGTGAGAGCCGTCGAACGCGTGCCGACTTCCAGCGTGCCTGACCCGCTCGATTCGGCGTGCGTGGAATCGCCGGCGTAGGCGCCCGTGATTTTCTGTGTGCCCGGGCCGACCTTCGTGGGGTCGTATTCCACCGAGCAGCTGTTGGACTGTTCGGTTCCCGAGCCCGGGCTCATCGTGCACGTCGACGCCGGAGTGAAGGCGCCTTCCGAGTCCGATGTGAAGTTGACCGGGCCGGTCGGCGTCGAGGGCGTCCCTGCGGCGGTGTCTTTGACCGTCGCCGTGCACGTCGCAGGCTCGGAGACGACCACGGCCGCGCCGCAGCTGATCGCGACGGTCGTCGTGCGCGTACCGACCGCCTGGGCCTGCGCGCACGCCACAAGCGCGCAGCCCACCGCGAGGGCGGGGACCGCTCGCCGCACCCGACGCCAGCCGTCGTGGCGCGGACGACGTCCACCGTCGGACGCAACCGAGAAGCGCTTCACCCTCCCTGACATGACGGCAAGTCTAGCCGCGGCCCACACTCCGATTGCGCAGTTCCCGCGGGCTGCACCACTCGGCGAGATCGATCGCGACGGCTGCGAGATGACCGAGAAAGCGTTCGGAGGAGGATCTTCGAGACCCACCGCGGCGGCGGCGGGCGCTAGCGTAGACCGCGCGTGCGAGTAGCGACCTGGAACGTCAACTCGGTCAAGCAGCGGCTGCCGCGCCTGCTGGGCTGGCTGGACGAGCGCAGGCCGGATGTCGTCTGCCTGCAGGAGACCAAGCTCGCCGACGCGGCGTTTGACGAGCTGCTGCACGAGGAGCTGGCAAGCCGCGCCTACGAGGTCGCGCTGCACGGGCAGGTGCAGTGGAACGGCGTGGCGATCCTCTCTCGGGTTGGACTCGACGATGTCCTGGCCGGGATCCCCGACGGTCCCGGCTTCCCCGAGCCGGAGGCGCGCGCGGTGTCAGCGACCTGCGGCGGAGTTCGCATGCACTCGGTGTACGTCCCGAACGGACGGGTTCCCGACTCCGAGCACTACCGCTACAAGCTCGCGTGGCTGGCCGCGCTGCAACAGCTCGTCGAACGCGGCCCGCAGGACGCGATGGTCTGTGGGGACATGAACATCGCGCCAGCCGACATCGACGTGTTCGACCCGGACGCCTACGCGGGCCAGACGCACGTCACGGCGCCCGAGCGGGCGGCGCTCGCGAGCTTGCAGTCAGCTGGACTGCACGACGTGGTTCGCGATCGCTGGCCGCAGGAACGCGTGTTCACCTACTGGGACTACCGGGCCGGGATGTTCCATCGAGACCTCGGCATGCGCATCGACCTGGTGCTCGCCACCGCCGGTGTCGCCGATCGGGTTCGCGCGGCGTGGGTCGACCGGCAGGCACGCAAGGGCAGCGGGCCGAGCGATCACGCTCCCGTGATCGTCGATCTCGACGAGGCGCCCGACGGGAACATCGGACCAGTCGTACCGCCGCCCTCCGCTCCGGCTGTCAAGCGCGGTCCGGTCAAGCTGCCTCAAGCGCCTTGACGGAATGCGCGTGGCTCAGTGCGCGGGACCCGTCAACCGTTACCGTGCGTTGATGGCACTGCACCCTCTCGCCGCGGGCTTCGCTGAGGTCGCCGCAGAGTACGAGCGCGGGCGGCCCGAGTACGCGCCGGCGGTAGTCGGGGCGATCGCCGCCGAGCTTGGCCTCGCCGCCGGTGCCCCCGTCCTCGACCTGGCGGCCGGAACCGGGAAGCTGACTCGTGCACTGCTCGCCGCCGGCTTCGACGTCACCGGCGTCGAGCCGCAGGCGGCGCTGCGAGAGATCCTCGTCGCGAGCGTCGGCGAGGAACGCGTGCTCGACGGTACCGCCGAGGCGATCCCGCTTGCCGACGACTCCGTCGCCGCCGTGACCGTCGCCGACGCGATCCATTGGTTCGACCACGCCGTCGCGCTCACCGAGATCCGCCGCGTGCTGCGCTCCGGCGGCGGGCTCGCGGTGCTGTCGCTCGTCCCCGATTGGGGCGGAGCGACGTGGGCGCACGAGGTCGGCACGGTGATGGCCGGCCTGCGCCCCGAGCACCCATACTTCGACGGGCCCCCGTGGCAGGAGGCCGTCGCCCGCGCCGACGGCTGGAGCGCACCCCGCGAGATTCGCGTGACCACCTCCCAGCCGGTACTGCCCGAGCGCTGCGTCGACTACATCGCGTCGATCAGTTGGATGTCGGCGATGCCCGAGCCGCGACGCGCCCAGACGCTCGCGCAGATCGACGCGCTCGTCCGTGCCGGCGAGACGCCCGCTGAGCTGCCGGTCCACGTGGTCGTCGGCCTAGCCGTCACTTCCTGAATGCCAGTCCGGCGCGAATCTGCGCAATGTGGGACCGATTTGACGCGCAGACGCGGGTGCTGTCCTTATTGTGTGCGCAGTAGATACGCATGCAGCGAGAAAATATGCCCGGGATAGGTCACAATCCATTCATGCGGATCGTCGTCAACGGCGCCTTTTGCCTGAGAGCAGGCATTCTCGCGGTCCTCTGCACGCTGGCCTTCGCAGCCAGCGCATACGCCGACGCTGCGAGTCCGGGGACCGAACCTGAAGCTAAGCCGGTGCCAAGCGGACAGGAAGCCGCGGGGACACCGGCCGGCGGATCGACTGGCTCGGTAGCGGAAGCGACTCCGCCCGAAGGCGCAACCGGCGGTCCAGCCCCGGAACCGAATCCGGAAAGCGCTGGCACCGGGCAGGGCGGTGGAGGATCTCCCGGAGGCACTGGCAGCGTCGGCGGCGGAGAACATCCCGAAACTCCACCTCCCGCCAAAGAAACTCCACCCCCCGCCAAAGAAGCCCCTCCCCCCGTTCAAGAACCTCCGCCCGCCGTCACCGGCGAAGGCGCGCCACCCACCTCGGGTCCGGGCGTAGAAACGACTCCCGTCGTGACTGAACCGGCGAAAGAAGTCACCACCGGGATCGTCGTGATCAAGGCCGCCGAAGAAGAAGCGCCTGCGCCCGGCTCGCACGCAGTCGTCTCCCCCGGCTCCGGGGTCTCGCAGGCCGCCGTGGCCCGCGCCGAAGAACCCGGCGCAGCCACATCGGGGCCGTCCGTCGCGATCGCGGGCGGGCTGACACCTCCGCCTACGGGGCCGACGGGACCCACGGCCGCCGGCCTCGAGCCGCAGGCCTCGGCGCCTGCGCCCGCCGGTGGGAACGGCGGCGGCACGCACGCCGTGACCGTGGCTCAGCGAGCCGGCTCGCTGAGCTGTGAGCTGTCGGCGCTGGGAGGACGCACGATCGACAACTGCACGGTCGGGTGGCTCGGCGGCAAGCGCTTCCTCAGCTCGAACGTCAGCGTCGCGCCCGTCGCCGATGGGCTCGCTGCGGCAGCGTCATCCGCCGGCCTGTCGCCACCCGGCGGTGGACACGGCGGCTCCGCGGTCGGCAACGCGCCGGTCAGCCCGGGCCCTGGGCCTGCCCCGAGCGGTGCCTCTGGCGCCGCCGTGGGCGGCGCTTCGAGCGTCGCCCCCTCGGCTTTCCTCTCGCTCGCCGGGCTGCTGCTACTGGCCGCCCCGCGCGCGCTGCGGCGCCTTCGCCTTTCCTGTCGGCCGTGGCTCACGGCCTGCTTCGTACTGATACCTGAGCGCCCCGGCTAGCTCCTCCCGGATCGCTCCACCCCGGCGTCGCTCTGCGCGATCGACGCCCTAGGTAAGTCACTACGAAGACCCTGGAAGGAGCCGCATTCGATGAAAAGCCATGAATTGGCGATGGCCGCGGGCGTCGGCGAATACGACGACGGCGCGGTCGCAGCAGTCACAGACAAAACGCGGATCACCGCACTGAACGACTCGACGCGGGCGACGCCCGCGGCGGGCGAAGCAAGCTTCGCACCCGCCAGCGTGACCGCTCGGGAGCACACGCTGATCCTGACCGGCGAGCTGAACGGCAGCTCGGCGCATGCACTGGAAGCGGAGATCGAGGGACTCTGCGAGGAAGGAGTCACCAGCATCACCCTGGACCTGCGAGAGCTGGCCTACATCGACTCGATCGGGGTCGCCGTGATCGCCTTCCGCTGCCGCCTGTGCCAGAGGCGCGGATACGAGTTCACGCTGATTCCCGGCGGGCGGATGATCCATCGCGCGTTCGAGCAGGCGGGGGTCGCCGGGCTGCTGCCGTTCCATGCGGACGATGTCGCGCCCGCCCGCTCCGAGCGGGAGGCAGTCGCGTCTGTGCGCTTGGAGACGGATGGCGTCGCGCCGGCGCTCGTGCCCGCGCTGGCGCTTGGCCAAGCCGTGCAGGGCAGTTGTGCGCAGTGAAGGCGCCTGGGAGTCGTCGCCGGTCATCGGGCATTGAGGGTGCGCCCTCCTGCCCGATGACCGCGTGCCTGCGCGCGCACGCTCCAGCGACGGGCGCGACTCCTGCCTATGGCCGCGTCACCGCTGCACGAGCCGATACACCGCGCCATTCAGCGACACGATGTAGATGTGTCCGCTGGCGTCCTGGCCAAATGACGAGATCCCCGAGATTTCCAGCCCGGTTTCAAGCAGCCCGGTGGCGCGCCCGCGCGCGAGCTTGACCGACTCGATCTTCGGCCGGCAGTAGTCGCCGAACAGGTACCTGCCGTACAGGCTTGCCAGCGCCTTGTCGCGAACGACATAGCCGCCGATGATCGCGCAGTAGCCGTTGCTGTGGGATGCCGTGAGCACCGGGAAAATCGCACCCGGAGCCCGTCCGGGGTGGTAGCGGCGGTCGCCCTCCCAGACGTTCCAGCCGTAGTTGGCGCCCGCGCCGGTCCCGGCGGCGGCGAAGTCGAGCTCCTCTTCGCGATCCTGTCCGACGTCGCCGATGATCATGTCGCCCGTCGCGCGGTCGAAGGAGAAGCGCCAGGGATTGCGCAGCCCGTACGCCCAGATCTCCGGGCGCTTGCCGACCTGGCCGGCGAACGGGTTGCCCGCGGGGATCGTGTAGCCGCCGCCGGGCCTTGGCGCGATGCGCAGGATCTTGGCCAGCAGCGTGTCGGCGTTCTGCCCGTTGCCATGCGGATCGCCCTCGCTGCCACCGTCGCCGACGCCGACGTAGAGGTCGCCTTCGCGCCCAAACGCCAGCTGGCCGCCATTGTGGTTGGTGTAGGCGTGGTGGTCGATCGTCAGCACGGTGCGGGCGCTCGACGGGTCCGCGGTGTTCGCGTCGCCCGCCGAGCGGCGGTATTGAACGATCTTGATGTCGTTGTTGGAGATCGTGTAGTCGAGATAGAACAGCCCCGCCTTGGCGTAGTCCGCGGGGAAGGCCATGCCGAGCAATCCCTGCTCGCCGCCGCTCCGCGTGGAGCCGGAGATGTCCAGGAAGGGCTTGACCTGCTTGTGACCGTTGAGCAGCAGCATCACCTGCCCGGAGCGCTGCAGGACGAAGACCCTGCTCGGATCGCCGGGCGGTCCCGTGAGGTACGTAGGTTCGCTGAAGCTCCCCACGCGCACCAGGCGTAGGGTCCTGCCTGCGATGGCCGCCTTGGGCGGTTTGGCCGCATTGCCCGCTTCGGCCGTATTGCCTTCATTGCCCGCGGCGTGAGCCGTCGCGACCGTGCGCGTCACTTCCCCCGACCCGCACGCCGCCAGCGCCAGCGTCACGATTACCACCGCCGCAAGAAGGCCTCGCTTTCTCACGCCGCCATCCTTGCACGCACGCGTGCCTGCCCGTGCCGGATCGTCGTAGCCTGGACGACGTGCCCGCGAGCGCCCCGCACAGGATCGTCCTCGTCGGCGGCGGCTTCGCCGGCTTGCAGGCCGCGCTGAAGCTCGCCAAGGGGCCAGTCGAGGTCACGCTCGTCGACCGCCGGAACTTCCACCTGTTCCAGCCGCTCGCCTACCAGGTGGCCACTGGGGCACTCTCGCCGAGCGAGATCTGTTATCCGCTGCGCACGATCTTCCGCGGGCGGCGCAACGTCGAGGTGGTGCTCGCCGAGGCCACCGGCTTCGACCTCGCCGCGCGCCGCGTCGATCTGCGCCCCGCCGCGGACGGCGTGCCCGCGCCGGCGTCGCTGGAGTACGACAGCCTGATCGTGGCCGGCGGATCGCGCTACTCGTACTTCGGACACGACGCCTGGCAAGCGCACGCGCCCGAGCTGAAGTCGCTGGAGGGGGCGCTGGACATCCGCAGCCGCATCCTCACGGCCTTCGAGGCGGCCGAGTGGGAGCTCGACCGCGAGCGCCGACAGGCTTGGCTGACGTTCGTCGTCGTCGGCGCCGGCCCTACCGGCGTGGAGATGGCGGGCCAGATCGCCGAGATCGCGCGCGACAGCGCCGGCGACTTCCACCGCGCCGACACAACGACGGCGCGCGTGCTGCTCGTCGAGGCAGCCGACCGCGTGCTCACGGGCTTTCCCCCGTCGCTCTCCGCGAGCGCCGGGCGCGCGCTCGAGAAGCTCGGCGTCACGCCGTTGCTCGAGCACATGGTCACCGACATCGACGGCGATGCCGTGACGACGAGCAGCCCTGGCGGCGACCACACGCGCTACGGCGCGCGCACGGTCGTCTGGGCGGCGGGCGTCGCGCCCTCGGCGCTCGCGCAAGCCCTTGCGGACGCGAGCGCGAGCGACGGTGCGGTCGACCGCACCGGGCGGCTAATCGTCGAGGAGGACCTGACGCTGCGCGGGCACCGTGAGGTGTTCGCGCTCGGCGACATGATCGCGCTCCGCGGAGGCAGCGGGGTACAGACGCTTCCCGGGCTCGCGCCCGTGGCGATGCAGCAGGGGCGTCATGCCGCGCGCGCGATCCTCGGCGCCCTGGAGGGCAAGGCGCACCAGCCGTTTCACTACCACGACAAGGGCAACCTCGCGACGATCGGTCGCGCCCGCGCAGTGGCCGACATCAAAGGCCTACACCTGAGCGGGCCGCTGGCGTGGCTGACCTGGCTGGCGGTTCACCTGTGGTACCTGATCGGCTTTCAGAACAGGCTGCTCGTCTTCACGCGCTGGGCGTTCAGCTTCCTCACGCACGGTCGCGGCGCGCGCCTGATCACAGCTGCCAGCCCGCGACATCCCGACCGTAGGTAGCGACGGCGGGCTTCGGCGCGGCCCGCCTCGGCAGGCGGCCGATCAGCCGGAGCTCAGCTGCGCGACGATCGCGCCGGTGTCCATCTCATCCCACGCCTGCACGATCTCCCCGCCGGCGATCTTCAGCACGGCGGTCGAGGTGAAGGAGATCTCGTGCCCGCTCGCGGCGCAACCGAGGAACTCGCCCACCTGGCGGCCGCTCCAGCGCTGGTGCGCCGCGACGAGGTCGTCCTCGCCGAGCAGCAGCAAGATCTCGTGGCGCAGCGGCTCGAAGGCGGCGAGGAAGTACGCGACGACCTCGCGCTGGCCCTCGCGTCCGCGCTTGACGCCGTTGTGCACGAAGCCCTTCGCCAGCCAGCGCTCGCACGCATAGGTGTCACGGCTGTTGATCGCCTCGTCGTAGAAGCTGCGCACGACCTCCTTGTTGGCCTCTGGCGCCACGGCGCCAGCTAGGAGGAGGCGCCGGGGCGCGGGTAGGGCAGCGGCGTGAGGACCCCCTGCAGGCGCTCGCGCAGCGGCTCGAAGCGGGGCGGCAGCGAGAGTCGCTCGCCGAGGTGCTCGGCGTCCTCGTCGACGGCGAAGCCGGGGCCGATCGTGGCGATCTCAAACAGCACGCCGCTCGGCTCGCGGAAGTAGACCGAGCGGAAGTAGAAGCGGTCGATCACCGGCGTCGGGTGCGCACCGGACTCGGCCACGTGCGCTCGCCAGGCCTCCTCGTCCTGCGGCTCGGACGCGAATGCGACGTGGTGCACGGTGCCCGCGCCCTGGCTGGGGACGGCCTCGGGCGGGGCGGCGTCGTAGGAGTAGTGGCCGCCGCGCCGCTCGCCGCGCACCTCCCAGCTCTGCCCGTCCGCGGTCGTGAAGCCGAGCGTGTCGAGCAGCAGCCCCGCGCTGAGCGCCGGATCGGCGCTGTAGGCACGCACTCCGTCAAAACCCTGCAGCGCGTACTCGGCGGGGACCTGCGGCGAGGTCGCGTGCAGCGGCGCGTCGGTCACAGATGTGGCCACGAACTCATGCTCCAGGCCCTCGGGATCGGCGAACACGAGGCTCTCGCCGCTCAGCCGCGCGGGCACGCCGTGCTGCTCCAGGCGCTCCTTCCAGAACTGCAGAGCGGCGGCCGAGTCGACGCGCCAGACGATCCTGTGGACCATCCCCGCGCCCGGCCTGCCGCGCGCCGCGCCGGGGTACTCGAAGAACGTCAGGTCCATCCCCGGCGAGCCGTCGTCGTCGCCGTAGAACAGGTGGTAGACGGTCGGGTCGTCCTGGTTGACCGTCTGCTTGACCATACGCAGGCCGAGCACGCCGGTGTAGAACTCGACGTTGCCGGGGGCGTCGGCGGTTATCGCGGTGACGTGGTGGATGCCCTCGAGCTTCATCGGATGCCATTATCGCCGAGTGCAAGATGGATCACTGATCCCGCGCTTCGGACGCGCGCGGCGCGATCCGTCGCTGGCGGTGCTCGAAGGCTTTCACCCGATCAAGCACGCGCTGCGCTTCGGCGCGAACGTCATCGAGGTCGTCTGCAGCGACGCCGCCCAGCTCGACGGGCTTGCGGCGCTGCTGGCGCCCGACCTGGCACAGGGGCTGCGCTCGCGTGCACGCGAGGTGGCGCCGGAGGTCTTTGCGCAGCTCGCTCCGCTGGCGCCGACGACGGGTGTGATCGCGCTCGCCGAGCGCCCGGCGATCGACCCCGCGGCGGTGCTCGCCGCCGAGCGCCCGGAGCCCATCGTGCTGCTGGAGGACCCGCGCGACCTCGGCAACATGGGCGCGTGCGTGCGCGTGGCCGCGGCGGCGGACATCGCCGGTGTGCTGAGCACGGGCAGCCACGACCCGTGGTCGCCCGACGCGTTGCGCGGCGCCGCGGGGCTGCACTACGCCCTGCCCGTCGCGCGCGTGGCCTCGCTGGAGCAGCTCGGCTCGGGCGAACGGCCGCTGCTCGCGCTCGACCCAGCCGGCGAGCCGCTGGCGCCCGAACAGCTGCCGGCGCGCGCGCTGCTGGCGTTCGGCACCGAGCGCTATGGCCTCAGCGACGAGCTGCTGGCGCGCGCGGACGCGCGCATCAGCATCCCGATGCGCGCGGGCGTGTCGAGCCTCAACCTCGCGACGTCCGTTGCCGCGGTGCTGTTCGCGTGGCGACTGGCGCCGCGCGCGCCGACGGCCTAGGTGCTCAGCGCTCCGGCCGGCTCGCGCGCGGGCGCCGCCTGCACGCCGTCGAGCAGCTCCCAGTTTCCGCGCAGCGCCGCTTGCGCGCGCGCGACCATCCGCTTGCCCAGCGCACCGTCGTCGTCGGCTTGCGTCATCAGCTCGGCGATCAGCTCGCGCGCCTCGCGGGCGTGCTCGTGGTCGAGGCGCTCGTGCAGCGTGAAGTACTCCACCGCGGGGCCTTCCGGACGGTAGCCGTAGTGCGTGGAGAGGCCCTCCAGCTTCGTGCGCGAGACCTCCGGTTGACCCGCCTCGATCGCGTACAGCACCGCGAGGTGCTCGAGCAGATCGTCTCCCGCCGTCCAGGCCGATGCGCAGCTGTCGGTCTCGGCGAGCGTCGTGTGCTCGGATGCGACCGGACGCGCGCCTGCCGCGTCGGCGAACTGCTCCCACAGCTGCACGTGTGCGGCCTCCTCGTCGGCGTGGCGCCGCAGCGCCGGCGCATGCTCGGGACCCGCCTTCTCAGCCGCCAGCGACGACGCGCGCGCGAGCGCAGCCACCGCCTCGCGGTACTCGCCCGCATACAGAGCGAGCTCGCCGGCGCTCAGCTCGCCGGCGCTCCAGCGGAGATAGAAGGGGTGCTGAAGAACGTCGATTGCGCTGCGGGTCTCGTCGAGTGAGGAAAGGACGTCCATGGAAGTGCCTCCTGTGCGTCTCGCTTGTCGGGATGTTTGCGTCAGGCGCACGCGCATTTCAGCGTCGCGCCCGGACGGCCCTGGCGTGAGATGGATGTCGCCCGCTAGGCGGGGTTGGCGGCGGCCCACTTGACGATCTCGCGGGAGTCGGCGACCGCCGTGCCGTCGTCGAGCTCGAGCACCGGCACCCAGCGTTTGCCGGTCAGTTGCTGCGCACGACGACGTCCGGCAGTGGCGTTGAGCGCGGCCGGCAGCGGGGCGAAGCCGTAGGACCTGATCACCTCCGGGTCGTGGCCGGCGTCCTTCAGCGCTTGGTAGGCGTTGGCGCAGGGATGGCCGCCCGGACGCGGCGTCGGGAAGGTGCCCCAGCAGACGTACAGCTTCACGAGACCTTCAGCGTTCCTTCCATGCCGGCCTGCCGGTGGCCGGGAACGGTGCAGTAGAAACTGTAAGTGCCTGGCTTGAGGGTCACCGTGACCGACTTGGAGCCGCCGGTGAAGACGGGTGTCTGGCCGAGAACGGCGGCGCCCTGAGCGACGGCGACGTCGTGTTCGATCGGCGCCATGTTCGTCATCTCGATCGTCACCTTGCCGGCCTTCGCGCTGAGCTGCTTGGTGTCATAGCTGAGCTGCCCCGCCGGGTTCGCGGCGAGCTTCAAGGTGGTCGTCGCGGCGGCCGGAGACGAAGGCGGCGCCGGCGTGCCGGTCGTCGCCTTGGGCGATTTGCCGGCGGGCGGTTTGCCGGATGTCGGGCCGGTGCCCGTGGGGCCGGAGGCGGATTCCTGCTTGACCGGCGACGATCCGGGGCTCGAGGTGGCGGGCTTCTTGGCCGATTCGCTGGACTGCTTGGCGATCGATTCAGAGGCGACGCTGCCCGATTCGCCTTTGGCCGCGGGCGAGCCGGACGTGATCACGGCGGTGGACGCGGCGGCGAGCACGAGCACGGCGGTGATCGCCATCACGACGCGCTGGCCGCCGGCGTTGCCCGGGAAGTCCGGTTTGCGCAGCCCGAGCAGCAAGGAGACGATCAGCGCCCAGGACACGAGCAGGCCGCCGGCGATGTAGTAGGCGGTTTTGCTCTTCTCCGCGGCAAGCACGGGCGCGAGCTGGAAGGCGAGCGTGTGCACGGCGCGAGCCTAGCCGATGGGACCCCGGATATGCTGCCCGCCAGGATGGTCGACACGGTGCGCACAGCCGAGCAAACGCTGGAAGATCTGCCTGACTTTCCCTTCGCGGCGCATTACCGCGAAGTCGACGGGATGCGCCTGGCGCACGTCGACGAGGGAGACGGCGCGCCGGTCGTCTTCGTGCACGGCGAGCCGACGTGGTCGTTTCTGTGGCGCAAGGTGATGCCGCCGGTGCGCGACGCGGGCTTTCGCTGCATCGCCCCCGACCTCGCCGGCTTCGGCCGCTCGGACAAGCCGACGGACATCGGCTGGTACAGCTACGACCGCCACACGCAGATGACGGCGACGCTGCTGGAGGAGCTGGACCTGCGCGGCGCGACGATCGTCGTGCACGACTGGGGCGGCCCGATCGGGCTGCGCCTCGCCGTCGAGCACGCCGAGCGCATCGACCGCCTGGTGATCCTCGACACGGGGCTGTTCACCGGCCACCAGCGCATGACCGACGCGTGGACGGCGTTTCGCGACTTCGTGCAGCGCACGGAGGACCTGCCGATCGGCATGCTCGTCCGCGGAGCGTGCAAGAACGACCCCGGCGACGAGGTGATCGCGGCCTACGACGCGCCCTATCCGGACGCCGCCTCCAAGGCAGGCGCGCGCGCGTTTCCGCTGCTGATCCCGCGCTCGCCCGACGCACCCGGCGCGGCGGCCGGGCAGCGCGTGCAGGACGCGCTGAAGCGCGACGAGCGCCCGACGCTGATCCTGTGGGGCGACTCCGATCCGATCCTCCCGCTGCACGTCGGCGAGCGCTTCGCGTCGGCGATCGGCGGCCCGCCGCCGCGGCCGATCGAGGACGCCAGCCACTTCCTGCAGGAGGACAAAGGCCCACTGATCGGCGGCCTGATCGCCGACTGGCTCACGGCCGTGTAGAGGACCGACCCGACCGGTCGCTCGCCGCCATGCGCGGCAGCCGAACGGTCAGGCCGACCGCCTTCAGGCTGCGTCCGAGCCGGGGCCGCCGACCGAGCTGGGGATCTGCGGGGTGTCGGGCGCGCCCTCCAGGCCGGGCTCCGAGCGTGCGGCGCGCAGCTCGTAGGAGCGCCGCGTGCCGATGTTGGCGTCGACGAGCACGCGGTCGGCCTTCATCGCGTGGGCCATGCCCTCCGAGAGTCGCCGCGGCAGCACCGTGCCGAGCACGTTCGTGCGCTTGGCCGACTTTGGCACCCAGACTTCGACGAGCCCGAACTGCAGCGCCTCGACGATCGCCTCGGCTACGTCGGAGGGCTCGAGGTCGCTCATGCCGCGCGCCTCGCCGAGCCCGGAGCCGAGTTCGGTCTTGACGACGTAGGGCATCACGTAGCTGAGGTCGATGTGCGCGTCCATCAGGCGCAGCTCGCCGCGCACGGCCTCGGTGAGCCCGACGACGGCGTGCTTGGTCGCCGAATACGTGGCGCCGCCGGGCGTGCCGAACTTGCCGGCCTGCGAGGAGATGTTGACGACGTGGCCGCGGTCGCGCGGGATCATGCGCGCGAGCGCGAGCTTCATGCCGAGGATCACGCCGTGCAGGTTGATGTCGACCATCCGCTGCGCCGTGAGGTCGTCCTCGTCGAGGAAGCGCCCGATCTGCATGATCCCGGCGTTGTTGACGAGCACGTCGAGCGGGCCGAGCTGGCGTTCGGCCTCGTCGAGGAAGCCGGCGAAGGAGTCGCGGTCGGTCACGTCGAGTGCCAGCGCGACTGCGCTCGGGCCGAGCTCGTCGGCGGTCTTGCGCGCGGCGTCGATGTCGACGTCGCCGATCGCCACCTTCATTCCCCGAGCGAGCAGCGCCTCGGCGGTCGCGCGCCCGATTCCACGGGCTGCGCCGGTGATCGCGGCGGTCTCTCCGGCGAGGATGCGGGGCTGCTTGGCCATGGTCTTCCTCCTGATAGTGCCGGGAGGGGCCCGGCGAAAGCGGTTGACACTCAAAGCTAGCGCGCCGTCGCCGCACGCGTTGGCCGAACAGCCAGTTTGCGTCTGCGCGACAAATAAGTAGGGTTGTCGCATGGCCAGCTTCGAGTTCGAGGGTCAGCGCATCGCCTACACCGAGTACGGCGGCGGCCCGGCGGCGGTGACCGAGGGCGGCGCCCGCGGGCGCACGGCGCGCAGCTCGCGCGCGGGCGCGCGCCCGTTGATCCTCGTGCACGGCCTGCTGCTGTCCCAGGAGATGCATCGCCCGCTCGCCGAAGACCTCGCCGCGCGCGGCAACCGCGTGATCACGGTCGACCTGCTCGGCCACGGCAAGTCCGATCGCCCGCGCGACATGTGGCGCTACTCGATGCGCTTCTTCGGCGACCAGATCGTCGCGCTGATGGACCACCTGCAGCTCGACGAAGCGGTCGTGATGGGCACGTCGCTGGGAGCGAACACAGCGCTGAACATCGCGCTGACGGCGCCCGAGCGCCTGCGCGGGATGGTCATCGAGATGCCGGTGCTCGACAACGCGCTGATGTGGAGCGCGCTGGCCTTCACGCCGCTGCTCGCCGCGCTGACGTTCGGCGAGTCGGCGATGAAGCTCGTCGGGCGTGGGGCGCGCGCGGTGCCGCGGCGGCTGCTGCCCCACTACGGCAACGTGATGCTCGACCTCGTGCGCCAGGAACCGGGCCCCAGCGGCGCCGTGCTGCAGGGTCTGTTCTTCGGGCGCATCGCGCCGCATCGCAACGACCGGCGAACCTTCCAGACGCCGACGCTCGTGCTCGGCCACCACCGCGACCCGGTGCACCCGTTCTCCGACGCCGGGATGCTCGCCGAGGAGCTGCCCAACGCGCGCCTGCTGGAAGCGAACTCGATCATGGAGCTGCGCACCCAGCCCGAGCGCCTGACGAACGAGATCGCCGGCTTCCTCGACGAGGTGTGGGCGAGCCCGCGCGCCTCGGCGGGCCGCGCCAAACGCCCGTCAGCGCAGGCGCGCAAACGCGCGAGCAAAGCGGCCAAAGCCTCCGCTGCGCCCGCGCGCGCGCCGCGCGCTGCGAAGGCGCCGCCGAAACGCGCTGCAGCCAAACGCGCGCGAGCCAGCTCCGGCTGAGCCGACCCGGTCACTCCCAGGTGCCGCAGGTCCGAGCGCGAGCGCGAGCGCGCGCGACAGGGTGCGCACGCCGAAGTCCGTGTCACTTCTTGTAGCGAGTGGTAGCCATCGTATTTACCGTATATACAAAGGCGCACCAACTCTTAAAAGAGACAACAGCACCCTCTCCGCTCGCCGCTGTCCGTAAGCGGTCGGGAGGGGAGCGGTGCGCGGTGGGCGTGGCGGTGGCGGTGGTGTCCGCCGCCCACCGGCCTGGCTACTTCTTGCGCGCGAAGAGTTCCAGCTCGTTGACGCTGACGCGTCCGGGCGCCTGCGGCGTGCCGACGGCCGATTCGGGGGCCTGGCTGATCCACAGGACGATGAAGCGGTAGGCCCGCTTGGCGGCCTGCTGCGCGGCGGCAGTGGCCCCGCCGAACTTGATCCGCGTTTTCTTCTTGCCCTCGGTCAGCGAGGGGCTGAGCGCGATCCACGCGGGGTCGGTGATCGAGGTCGGCGGCGCGGCGCCGTTGGCGCCGTAGATCTGGATGGTCATGCCGGGCGTGGTCGTCGTGAGCGCGAGCGCGGACAGCTTGCGCGAAGTGTTGAGGTCGATCAGCAGGCCCTCGGCGAGCTTCGGAGCGACGGTCGGTTCGACGAGCGCCGTCCAGCCGGTCGTGGCGTCACCGTCGATCGCCAGGCTGGGATCGCCGAAGTTGGTGGCGGCGTAGTTGTACGGGTTGTACGTCGAGGCGGCGTTGGTATCGAGCAGCAGCGCTTGCGGGTGGGCTTCGCCGACGGGCACTGGCGTCTGTTTAGCTTTTGGAGCTTCCGCGGGTGTGGTGGTTTCGCCCGCCGACGGCGATGTCACGGCGGGGGTCGTCGTCGGCGTGGGCGCGGACAACGGGATTTTCGGCGGTTTGACGATGCCGAGCCCAGGCAGCGGTTTGATCGTCGTGGGCACGCCGATTTTGGCCGTCGCGGTGGGAGCGGTGGCTTGCGGCGTCGCGGGCTGGACGGGCGTGGCCGCCGCCGGGGCGGGGCCCTGGGCGACGGTCGTGGTCGCCGGCGGCGGCTTGCGGGAGCCTTTGCTCAGCGCGGCGTAGGCGGCGCCGGCGGCGCCGGCGACGAGGAGCGCGAGTGTCGCGAGGACGACGGCGCCCGAGCGCCAGGTGGGAGCGCGCGAGCGTAGGCTGTCGGGCGCTCCTGTGCCGCACTGTAGGCACCAGTCCTGCCCCTCGGTGAGCGGCGCGCCGCAGTTGGAGCAGGGACGCGTCGAGGGCGTCTGCGCGTCGCCCGCGGGCACCGGCGATCCCCCGGCGGGGCCGGCGGCGGGCTGCCGCTGCTCTGCAGGCGCAGCCGGAGGGTCTGCGAGCGCCGTGGGCACGCTCAGGATTCTACCGGCCGGACTAGTGACTCGGCGACGGTGGGCCGCCGGGGACGATCTCGCGGCCGGTCGGCTCCAGGCGCTCGTCGAGCTCGAGCTGCCAGTAGTAGCGGGTGAAGGTCATACCGTCGCGGAACTCGCCGACGTGCGGCGAGACGGGGTCGCCGGCGGCCATCGCGACGATCAGCTCGGGGTAGCTGCGGCCGGGCTGCGCCGCGTAGGCGGGGGCGGGAAATGCCCCGCCGAAGCGCGTGTTGACGTCGGTGATGGCGAGCCCGATGCGCCGGTCGCGAAAGACCTGGATCGTCGCGGGCCCGGTAACGGCGAGCGCCTCGATCGTGCGCCGGCCGAGCTCGATCAGCTCGTCGTCGCGCACGGCGGCGCCCTTGATCGACTCGCCGCCGCGCGACTCGAGCATCGTGCGCGGGATCGCGTTGAGGCAGCGGCCGTGCAGGTCGCCGAGGCAGTCGATCGACAGCTCGGGGCCGCCCATCGCGCGCTGCACCATCACGGGCTCGTCGACGTAGTCGACGAAAAAGCGCGCCTGGGCGACGTCCTTGGCCCAGTGGATCGAACGCGCGCCGGATCCGCGACGAGGCTTGATCATCACCGGATAATCAAGAGAATCGAGGTCCTCGCCGGGCAGGACGGTCGGCGGAGAGGGCAGGCCCAGGCGCTGCAGCAGCAGGTGCGTCTCGTACTTGTCGTAGGTCGCGCGGGCGATCTCGGGCGAGGGGACGAACGCGGGCAGACGCTTGTCGGCGCGCGCTTGCGCGAGCAGCTCGATGTCGAGGTCGGTGAGCGGCAGCACGGCGCCGACCTCGTGCTGTTCGCAGAGCTCGCGCAGCGCGGTGACGTAGCGCGGGTCGTCGATCAGCGGCACGGAGGCGCGCACGTGCGCGGCGTACTGCGCGGGCGCGAGCGGAGAGGGGTCGGCGGCGACGGTTCTCGTCAGACGCGCGAAGCAGGAGACGATGTCATAGCGCTTGCCGACGCCCGTGAGCAGCACGGCGGGCGGGCTCACGACTCGCTCTCCCAGCCGCCGGTCTGCCCCTTGTACAAACCGCCGCCGCCGAACACGAGCGTGGGCGTGCACAGCAGGATCCTCAGGTCGAGCGCGAGCGAGCGGTGTTCGATGTAGTACAGGTCGAGCTCGATGCGCTCCGACCACGGCAGCGAGGCGCGGCCGTTGACCTGCGCCCAGCCGGTGATGCCGGGCTTGACCGACAGGCGGCCGTGCTGGCGCGCGGTGTACTGGGCGACCTGCGCGGGCAGCGTCGGGCGCGGGCCGACGAGCGTCATCTCGCCGCGCAGCACGTTGAGCAGGTTGGGCAGCTCGTCGAGCGACGTGCGCCGCAGCAACGCGCCGACGCGCGTGATGCGCGAGTCGTTGGCATTGACCGCGAGCCCGGCGCCGATGTGCTCGGCACCGTCAACCATCGTGCGCAGCTTGAGCATGTCGAACTGCACGCCGTGCAGCCCCGAGCGCCGCTGGCGGTAGATCGCCTTGCCGCGCGAGGTCAGGCGGATCGCGACGATCGCGAGCAGCAGCACGGGCGAGCTGACCAGGAGCAGCACGGCGGAGACGACGATGTCGATCAGGCGACGGATCATCGCGCGCCATCCTGACGGGTGGGGCTCATCTGGTGCCTTCTGCCGCGTCCCACCAGGCGGTGGTCCCGTGCCGCAGCCAGTCCCACAGCCCGGCGGCGGGCGAGGCGGTGGTGAGCACGTAGTAGCGCGCGATCAGCAGCGGGCGGGCGCGCACGGCGCCGGCGAGCAGCGCGGCGAGCAGCAGCGCGAGCTGCAGTGCGAGCGTGACCGCGTAGAGAGCGCCGGCGCCGCCGGCGACGAGCGCGATGTTGGCGGCGAGCGCGAGCGCGTGCAGGGCGGGTGTGCTGTAGCGCAGCAGGCGGTGGGAGAAGATCATCAGCGCGTACAGCGGCGGATAGCCGCGCGGCGAGAGCATGCCGCCGCGCAGGACGATCGGCCAGGTGTGACTCATCATGCGCCGCTTGCGCGCGAACTCGCCGAGCAGCGATGGGACCATCTTCTCGCTGGCACGCGCGTCGGGCACATAGACGGCGCGCAGGCCGCGCTTGACCATGTTGAAGGGCAGCGACAGGTCGTGGCCCATGATCGGGTCGACGACGATGTAGGCGTCGCGGCGCGTGGCGTAGATCGCGCCGTTGCCTGCGGTGATCGACGACAGGCGCGACTCGACGGCGCGCAGCGCGAGCTCGTAGCGCCAGTAGACGCCCTCCTGGTTTGAGGCGTGCGCGCCGACGGCGCCCTGCACGAAGCGGACCTGCCCGCAGGCGTAGCCGACGCGCTGTGCGGCGAACGCGCCGACGAGCTCGCGCAGCGCGTCGGGCTCCCAGGTGGAGTTGGCGTCGGAGAAGGCGACGATCTCGCCTCGCGCGTGCTCGACGCCGGCGTCCTGCGCGCGGATCTTGCCCGCGCGCGGCAGCTCGAGCACGAGATCGGCGCCGGCGCCGCGCGCGCGCTCGGCGGTCGCGTCGGCGCAGCCGTCGCAGGCGACGATCACCTGCAAGAGCTCGCGCGGGTAGTCGAGCGCGAGCGCGTTTGCGACCTTCGCGGCGATCACCTCCTGCTCATCGTGCGCGGCGACGATCAGCGAGACGCTCGGCAGCGAGTCCAGGTCGTGGCGATCGTTTTTGTGGGCTCCACCCCTGTCGGGGTTGCGCGGCGTGCGTTCGCGCGGCGCGACCTTGGCGGGCGCGAACAGCCGCGCGGCTGCGAACAGCGCGAGCGCATAGCCGAGCTGCGTCCACACGATCAGCGCGGCGCACAGCCAGAAGAGGATCTGCAGGGCGAGCACGCGACGATTCTCGCGGACGCGCAGGGCGATGCGGCGCGCGGTAGGCTCGCACGATGAGCTACACGATGAAGAACCTCACAGAGACGGCCGACAGCGCGGCCAAATTCGGCCTCGGCGAGCTGGGCGAGGCGCACTTCGTGCGCGAGGAGCTCGGCGCGGAGTCGACGGGCATCTCCTACCAGGTGCTCAAGCCGGGCAAGCGCCAGGCGTTCGGGCACAGCCACGACAAGGCCGAGGAGGTCTACGTGGTGCTGTCGGGCAGCGGGCGCGTGCGCCTGGACGACGAGATCGTGGAGATCGCACGCCTTGACGCGATCCGCGTCGAGCCGAGTGTCAAGCGCGCCTTCGAGGCCGGTCCGGACGGGCTGGAGTGGATGGCGTTCGGCCCGCACCACGACAAAGACGGCGAATTGGACCACGACTTCTGGAAGGACTGAGCGCACGCAGGCCGGCCGGTCATCGCCGGCCTCGACGCGGCCGGGCGGCGACTGCGACCCGCGACCATTAGCCGTTCAGCCCCTCAGCAGCTGCTCGTACAGCGCGAGCGTGCGCGCGGCGATCGCGTCCCAGCCGTACTCGCCGTGCGCGGCGGCGAGCGCGCGCTCGCCGAGCGCCGCGAGGGCAGCGGGGTTGGCGAGCAGCCCGGCGAGCGCGTCGTGCAGCGCCGCCGGATCGCCCGGCCTGACGGCGTGCGCGGCGCCGCGCTCGGCGATCTCGGCGAAGCCGCCGACGTCTGAGACGAGCAGCGGCTTACCGAAGGCCAGCGCTGTGAACAGCACGCCCGACTGCTCGATCTCGCGGTAGGGCAAAACGACGAGATCGGCGCGCGCGAAGTACGCGGGCAGCTCGGCGTCGGCAACGAAGCGTGCCACGAAGCGCACGTTTGCCGGCGCGTCGGCCTTCAGTGCGGCGACATCCATGCGCGGCATGCCGACGATCCACAGCTCGGCGTCGTCGATGCCGCGCCAGGCGTCCAGCAGCACGTCCAGGCCCTTGTACGGTCGCAGCAGGCCGAAGAACAGGACGACGCGCTTGTCGGTGCGAAACGGCGGCGCCACCGCCGGGAGCTCGGCGAGATGCGCGAAGGCGCCGTGCGGGATCACGTGCACGCGCTGCTGATCCACGCCGAGCTGCTGCGTGAGCCGCGCGCGGCCGTGCTCGGAGTGCACGACGACGGCGTCGAAGCGATCGTACAACCGCCGCTGCGCCGCGCGTCGCCAGCGCCCGCTTTCGCGCGGCAGCACGTCGTGCGCGGTCAGCACGAGCTGCGGCCGAGCGTTCGCTTCACCGCGGCGCGTCCCAGCCTCGGCGCGCGTGGGCAACAGGCGCGCGTCGAGCTGCTGCACGGTCAGCCATTGGAAGTGCACGATGTCGGCTGCTGCCGCGGCGCGGCGGTAGCGCAGCATGTCGGGCACGTGCTCGGCGAGCTTCAGCGCGCGACGCGCTCGCTGCGCCGACGCGGAGTCGCCGGGGACGCGCTGCGTGGATCGGTAGAAGAAGTCGTGCTTGACGTAGCCCTGTGGCGCCGGCACGGACCCGTAGGCAAAGCGGCTGGTGAACAGCTCGACGTCCGCGCCGGCCTGCGCTAGCGCGGCGCTCAATGCATGGTCATAAGGCGGCGTATAGGCCGACGGGTCGACGATGTGGACGCGCATGGCGCCAGACAATAGGCGGGGGGTGCCTCGTCCCGTGCGCGCGCTGATCGTCGGACGAGGACCAGGTGAAATGCGCTCTGCACTGGAGTTTCATTTCAGAAAGTGTGCGCGAGGACGGAGAACCGATCCCTGAGCCTTCGGGCGGCGGCGTCTACCTCGCGCTCTCGGCGGCCGCCTGACCCGCACTAGAGTCCGCGGCGTGGCGGACGTCGAGGTCTCCTACTGCGTCGTGAACACCTCGCAGCGCGCGCTGCTCCTGCGCGGACTGGACGCGATCGCGCGCGATCGCGAGGGGTTGCCATTCGCGACAGAGGTTCTGGTTCTCGACAACGGGTCGCGCGACGGCTCGGCGCAGGCGGCGCAGGAGCACGCGACGGTCGACGAGACGATCGCGCTCGGCGAGCGCCGCGGCAAGGCGCTCAACGACTCCGAGCTGCTGCGCCGCGCGCGTGGGCGCTACGCGCTGCTGCTCAACGAGGACTCCGAGCTGCAGCCGGGCGCGACGCTGGCGCTGTGGCAGGCGCTGCAGGCGCGCCCGCTGGCGGCGCTCGCCGGCGCAAAGCTGCTGCGCCCAGATGGCTTCGAGCAGCCTTCGGCGTGGCGCTTTCCGACGCCGCTGACGGCGCTCGCGGGGGCTGCGCTGCTGCATCGCCGCTTCACGGTCCAGAGTGGCGGCGCGCGGACGCGCGAGGTCGACTGGTGCCAGTCGGCGGCGCTGCTCGTCAGGCGCGCGGCGGCCGAGCAGGTCGGCTACCTGGACGCGGACTTCTTCGTGTACTCCGACGAGGTCGACTTCGCGCGGCGCCTGCGCGACGCGGGCTGGCTCAGCGTGTACGTCCCGGAGGCCGTGACGATCCATCACGAGCAGCTCTCGACGGCCGCCGTGCCCGAGCGGCGGATCGTGGAAATGGCGCGCAACCGCGACCTGTACATGCGCAAGCACCACTCGCCGGCGGCCGCGCGCGCGGTGCGCTGGCTGACCGCGTGGCCTTACGCGCTGCGCGCGCTCGCCGCGGCGCTGCTGCCGAGCCATTCGCCGCGGCGCTACTGGCGCCACGTCACGGCGTCGCTGTGGCCGGATCGCGGCGAGGGCCTGCGCGAGGCCGCCGAGCGCTACAACGGCGGCGAGGACTCAGGCGAGGCTGTCGAGCGCTGAAACGTCGGCGCTGGGAACTGCGCCGACGCCGAGCTCGTCGAGCAGCGCGGCGACCACGCGCGCATCGAGCTGCGCGCCGGCGACGCGGCGCAGCTCGTCGGCCGCCTCGGCGGGCGTGCGCGCTGCGCGATACGGACGATCGGTGACGATCGCCTCGTACGTGTCGCAGGCGGAGATGATGCGCGCGGCGAGCGGGATGCGCTCGCCGGCGAGGCCGTCCGGGTAGCCGGCGCCGTCCCAGCGCTCGTGGCTGGCGCGCACGGCCGGCGCGAGGTGGGCGAAGGCGGGGATGCTCGCGACGAGCGTCCCGCCGGCGGCCGCGTGGCCGCGCATCTTGACCCACTCCTCGTCGGTCAGCGGGCCGGGCTTGCAGAGGATCTCGCTCGGCACGGCGACCTTGCCGACGTCGTGCAGCAGCGCGGCGTAGCGCACGTCGCCGGCGCGCGTGGCGTCCATGCCGAGGCGCGCGGCGACGCGGCGGCTGAGGTCGGCGACCTGCTGCTCGTGCGACGCCGTGTAGTCGTCCTTGGCCTCGACCGTGCTCATCAGCGCCGTGAGCGTGGTCGTGAAGGTCTGCTCGAGGTCGGCGAGGAGCATCGCGCGGTGCACCGACGAGCCGAGGCTCGCGGCGATCGCCTCGACGAGCACCGCGTCGGCCTCGCTGAACGCGTTCGGCTCGGGCGCCTCGAGGTTGAGCACGCCCCACACCGCGCCGTCGACGACAATCGCCACGCTCAGCTCCGAGCGCGGGTCGGTCTTCGGGTCGCGCTCGATGTAGTCGGGGTCATCGCGCGTGTCCGACACGAGCGCGCTCACGCCCGTGCGCGCGACGCGGCCGTTGACGCCGTCGTCGAGCGACTGCTCGACGAGCAGGAACTCGGTCATCACCTCGGCGAGCGCGCCGCGCCCGGCGACCAGGCGCAGCTTTCCCGCGGAAGCGTCCACGCGTTGGATCGCCACGAGGTAGAACGCGAACGTACGGTGCATCTCGTCGACGAGCAGCTGCACCATCTCCTGGATGTCGTTCGTCGCCGCCAGCCGCGCAGTCAGGCGTGCGGCGAGGCGCAGTTGCACGCGCAGGTAGGGCAGCTCACCGGCCGCGGCCATCTTGCTCGCGTGCCCGTCCTCGCGATAGCGCCGCAGAGCCTCTGCGCGGCGACGGCGCTCGCGTATATCGGCGGGTCCCCGCGTGACGGCCAGCTCAACCATATTGCGCGCGTATCGGCCGCTTCGCCACGCGACTTGACCCCAACTGGACGCGTTTCGACACGTTTACCGCGGACCGACGCCTGATCTGACATGCGGAGCCGGCATCCGCTTGTCAGATGTCTTTCAGCGGATCCTCGGCATATTCCTCGATGTCCCCGTGCCCGGCGCGGTAGGCCGCCACGCGCCGCCGGCCGTCGGCGAGAAGCACGCGGGCCTGCGTGCGCTCGTCGGCGTCGAAGAAGCGCGTGAGCACAAGCAGCGCGGGCACCAGCGCGAGCCACAGCGCGCGCAGCGCGATACCGGCGAAGCCGTTCGTCGGCAGCAGCAGCTCGCCGGAGACGGCGACGCCGGCGAGGATCGCCGTCAGCAGCGCCAGGCGCCGCCACTGAAAGCCGACGACGAACAGCCGGCGCGTGAGCAGGTGCATGACGAGCAGCATCGCCACGTAGGAGCCGCACAGGGCGATGCCGGCGCCGGCGATGCCCAGGTTCAGTCCACCGTGCGGCACGAGCGCGAGCAGCAGCGCGACGTTCACGACGAGGCCGGCCGCGGCGGCCGGGAGGTTGCGCACGGTCACGCGCGCGCGCCCGGTGATCACGATCATCACCTGGTAGAGCCCGTACAGGGTCCACGCGAGCGCCAGCCATGGCAGCGCGGCGTGCGCGCCGAAGTACTGCGGCGCGGCGAGCAGCCGCACGATCCAGCGCCCGAGCAGCGCCACGGCGACGACCACGACGCCCGTCGCGAGCAGGAAGTAGGTGGTCACGAGCGAGTACAGCCGCGACGCCTCGGCGTCGCTCTGTATCGAATACGCCAGCGGCGGCCACGCGTACTGAAAGCCGCGCACCATCACGAACACGACCGTCGCGAACTGCAGCGCGACCGAGTAGTCGCCCGCCGCCGCGTGCGAGTAGCCGCGGAACAGGTAGAAGCGATCGGCCACCTGCAGCGCGTACACGCTCGCGTCCGCCGGCACCGTCGGCAGCCCGAAGCGCAGCATCGCGCGCAGGTCGCGCCAGTGCACGCGAAGGCTGAAGCGCCGGCGCAGCACCCACCACAGGCCGAGCACGACGAGCGCCGACGCGCCGAAGTTGCCGAGCAGCAGGCCGCGCGCGCCCTGGCCGGCGACGACCACGAGCGCGACCGTGAAGATCACCGTCAGCCCGACGTTCGCGCCCGAGGCGAAGATGTACGCGCGCGCGCGTTCGTCCACGCGCAGCTGCGCATAGGCCATCTCCAGGTTCGTGAACGCCCACAGCCCGACGATCGCGCAGTCGAGCAGCAGCGGGTCGCGGAAGCCGAGGATCAGGCGCGACAGATCGCCGGCGAAGACGACCGCCAACAGCGCCGCGACCGTCGTCGTCCAGGCGACCGTCGCCGTCGCCGTGCGCGCGATCCGCGCGCGGCGCACGAGATCGTCGTCATCGAAATAAAAACGGATGAACGCCTCGCCCACGCCCACCCGGAGAAAGATGCTCGCGAGGATCACCGCCGTCAGCAGCGAGTTGGCCGCGCCGTAACCGGCAGGCGAGATGTGGCGCGTATACAACGGGATCGTGACCAGCGCGATCGCCTTGGCGACGATGTCGCCGAACTGGTAGGCCGCGCCGGTCGCCACCAGCCGCTTCAGATAGCCGCGCACGGCTGAGAACCTACTCGTCGGAGGGCGTCAACCAGGACGGGCGGTGGGCAAGCGAGGCAAGGACGCAGGGAGCGTGGCCTGCTGGCCGATCAGTCGATCACATTAGATCGACGATCGGTAGGCGAGCGACCGAGGACGCCGCATCGCGCCGCCCAGCGGTCGTCCTGGCGCGCCAGCGCGACGCCGATGCCGAGCAGCGTCCACGTCAGCGGATCCTCGAGGAAGTCCGCGTACGCGAACGTGTGCAGGACGAGCGCCGCGAAGCAGGCGGCGATCGCTGCGCGCGGCGGCGATCGCGCGGCGCCGCGGAACAGCACGAGAAAGGCGACGACGAGCAGCGCCACGTACAGCGCCAGGCCGACGATCCCCTGCTCGGCCGCGACCGTTACCGGGATCGTGTGCGACGCCGACGTGGCGTTCTCGACGCTGGCCTTGGAATGGCTCTCGTACTGCTTCTGAAACGAGCCCGAGCCGAAGCCCTGCAGCGGCCGGTCGGCGAACAGTTCCAGTCCGCCTTCGACCAGCTTCGTGCGCCCGTTCGTCGCGTTCTGCGTCGAGCCGCCCGAGCCCTTCAGGCCGAAGTGGCTGCTCGCCGGGGCCAGCAGCACGACGGCGAGCGCCAGCGCGACCAGCGAGACCGCGACGTACAGCGTCCAGCGCACCGACCAACGATACGCCGCGAGCACCGCCAGGCCGAGCAGCAGCGCCGCGATGCTCGACTGCGAGAAGCTCGTGACCAGGCCCGCGAGCAGCCACGCGAGCACCGCCGCCGAGGCCAGCACGCCGCGCCGGTTTCGCCACCACAGCACCACCGCCGTCACCGCGATCATCACCAGCGCGAGGAAGCGCCCGTAGATGTTCGGATCGAAGAACAGCGAGTTGACGCGGAAGTAGTTGTCGTACTGGTTGGCCGTGACGACCTTCGGGTTCAAGAACAGCGACTTGCGCGCGTACTCGACGAAGCCAATGCCCGCGAACACGACCGCCAGCGCGACCGCCACGCCGAGGCAGCGCAGCAGCAGCTCGCGCGTCCAGCGCACGTCGCGCAGCAGCACGAACAGCAGCGCGAACGGCACGTAGAAGAAGCCCACGTTCTCCGCGGCCTTGGCGAGATCGGACGAGTACGCCGCCTGCACCGCGTACAGCGCGACCGAGGCGAGCAGCAGCCATTCCAGACCGTGCGGCGCGCGCTCCTCGCGGCGCAGCACGCGTGGCAGCAGGTGCGCGAGCACGCCCGCGCCGACGACCAGGTACAGCGGCAGCAGCAGGTTGACCGTGCGCCCGTCCGCGGAGACCGGCAGGCGGAAGGGCAGCGCGAGCACCGCCAGCAGCGGGAACGCATCCTCGCGGCGGCGCATCAGCACGACGAGCGCGGCGATCACGAGCGCCGCGCCGAGCGCCGCGCCCACCACCACCCCCGGGCTGAGCGATGTCGCCGGCACCGCCGGCAGGCGCGGCAGCGAGCTCATGGCGCCACCAGCGTGAAGCTGCGCGGCGAGAGCACCGTACGGTGCTGTGAGCGCAGGCTCACGCGCACGCGATATTCCCCGGCTGGCGCGAGCGGCCCGGAGAGCTTCGGCGCCAGCGCCGGGCGCCCGTTAGGGCCGGCGACGAGCGCGTAGCCGTGCGCCGTGCCCAGCCGCCCCGTCCAGCGCAGCGAGAACTGTTTGTAGCGTTCGATCGGATGGTCGCGCAGCAGCGTCGCGACCGTCGCGCCGGCCGAGTTGACGATCGTCACCGTGGCGTCGTCGGCCTTTGCCAGGCGGAAGGAGATGCGCTCCTGTTTGATGTGGCCGGCCGTAGTCGGCGAGAAGCGCGGCGTGAGCTTGAACAGCTGAACCGCAGTCGGCGTGTGCTTGAGGTGCTGCGTGAGGAAGAACGCGACAAAGCACGCGGCGACCAGGAGCGCGAACACGACACGGGCCGGGCGATCGGTCTCCGGCCACTCCCGGCTGGTCAATCGCCCCCGGCCGATCTCGTCTCGCCCAGCGCGAAGCGCTCGACCGTGTCCGAGCGCAAGCCGAGGCGCAGCGTCTCCAGCGAGAGCACGTCGTCGGCGGCGATGTTGCCGAGGTTGCATTCCGTGCCGAAGCGCTTGAGCAGCCACACCTGCTGCGGGCGCAGCGGCGCCTCGAAGATCAGGCGCTCGACTTCGACCGCGTGGGCGATCTCGTCGATCAGCCCCGTGCGCGGCTCGCCGTCGGCACGGTAGATGCCCGCGTTGCCCGACTCGCGCGCCTCGGTGATCACCTTCCAAGCGCCCGCGTCGAGGTCGCGCTGGATCTGCTCCACCCACACGTACGGCGCCATGATGAAGTCCGCATCCTTGCTGCCGACCTCCGCGAGCACGACGAACTCGCCGGACAGGCGTTCGATCAGCCCGCGCTTGTAGTCGGGGTCCAGCGCGATCGTCCCGTCGGAGATCTCCACATGGC
The DNA here is from genome assembly GCA_963706615.1 of uncultured Solirubrobacteraceae bacterium. Lineage (GTDB taxonomy): Bacteria > Actinomycetota > Thermoleophilia > Solirubrobacterales > Solirubrobacteraceae > Palsa-744. The sequence goes on from OY970163.1 coordinate 1,600,674, forward strand.
GCAGGCCCAGCTCGCGCAGCCAGTCGATCAGCCCCTCCATCCGCCCCTGCCTGATCGCCAGCTCCGTGAGCGTGCCGCCGAGCACCACCGGAATGCCGTGCGCCGCGTAGCGCTCCAGCTTGGGCTTCAGGTTGGCGCTCACAAGCGCCGTCCCCCAGCCCAGCTTGACGACGTCCACGCACGCGCCCGCGACCTCCAGCAACCCGTCGACCTCGGCGATCGACAGCCCCCGGTCGATCACGTGCGTCAGCCCCCGCTCGCGCGGCTTGGCCGAGCGCTCGGGGATGTCCAGGAATCCGGCTATGGGACGGTCGCAGCCTTGTCGAGGCCGACGATCACGACGACCGTCGCCGAGCCGACCAGCGAGGAGACGGTACCTTCCATCGGCTGCGCCTGCGTGACGCCGAGCGTCCGCGCGACGCCCTGCGCGTCGGCCTTGTGTCCGTTGGCGTACTCGACGACCGTCACCTGGTTGGTCCCCGGCGGGTGGCCGGTCAGCGCCGATGCGCGCGAGTAGCCGTGCCCGGTCAGTTCGCTCGAAACGCGGTGGGCGAGCCCGTTCGTGCTCGTACCGTTGAGCACGACGACGTTCGTTTCCGCAGGGTTGGCCACGCCGGAGGAGGATTTGCTCGGCGTGCCGCTCGATTTCGTCGTCTTGGAGATCGACTTTTCAGAGCCGCCCGAAGCGCTTTGCGTGGTCGCGCCGGACGACGAGCTGCCACCCTTGGAGCCTCCGCCGACCGAGACCAGCACGGCGACGAGCACCGCCACGCCGACGATCAGACCACCGACGATCAGCAGCGTCGCGCGCGCCGGCGAGCGTCGCTCGGTGCGATAGCGCCGCACCCCGGGCTGCTGGGGGCCTTGCGAGCGGCGCGAGCCTCCCGCGGCCGCCCCGCCGCGCGCACCCGGCGCGCCCGCGGAGCCCTCGACAGCACGGGCCGGCGCTCCCGCAGCGGCCGCCGTCGGCGCGGTCCTGCTCGCGACGACGCCTTGCGCCGCGGCCTGAGCGCCGGCTCGCGGCGCATCCGCGGTCGGTCGCGGCGCCGCGACCGGCGCGGGCGGTGCGGGCGGCCGGGCCGGTGGACTCGGCGAGCGCGGAGTCGCGCTCTTCGCCGCAGTCGCCGCGGCCGCGACCGTCGCCGGGGCCGGCGCGCGCGGCTCAGGTGTCCCCCCGGGCTGCCTTGCCGCAGCGCCGGGCGTCGAGTTCGGCGCACCTGGCTGTGGCGCCGGCTGGCCCGGCGTAGCCGTCGCGGGCCCGGCGCCAGCGGCAACTGCGCCTGCGCCTGCGCCTGCGGGGACGGGCGAGCGGCTCGCGCTGGTGCCCGGAGCAGCAGTTGCGGGCTGCTGCGTGGCGGCGCTGTCGTCCGCATTCGCTGCGGCGGCGAGCGTCGCCCCCGCAGGCGTGGCCGCTGCCGTTGCGGCCGCTGTCGCCGGAGCAGTGCCCGGGGAGCCGGCGGGCGTCGGCGTCGAGCTTGCGGGCGGCTGGCCAGAGGACGGCGAGCCGGGAGCCGGCTGGCCTGGCGAGACCTGGCCCGGCGCCGGCTGCCCCAGGGCCTGCTGTCCGGGCGCCTGTGCCGCTGCGGGTGACACGGCGGTCGCCGGGTTGGCGACGCCCGGGGCCGTCGGCTGGCCCGTGGCGGCCGCCGGACGGGCGTTGATCGGCACCGTGCGCGGCACCGGGCGCACCGACTGCGCCGGCTGTGCGGCCCCGGCCGGCTGTGCCAGCCGCGCCGCCGCCTCGGCGCTCACGCGCTGCTCGACCTCAGCCGCGCGCTCAGGGGCGCGCCCGGCCCACTCGCGCAGGCGCCTGAGCTCGCGCGCCTGAGAGAAGACGAGCAGCGAGAGCACGGCGATACCCAGCAGCCCTGCGAACGCAGCGATCGCGCCGACCTGCGTGAAGGTGCTCGAGAGCGAGAGCGCGAGCGGCGTGGCAGTCATGAATCCGGAAAGTGTATGAGGGCGGGAGGCGCCTCGTGCCCGTCATCGCCGCCCTCCGGCAAGGGCGCCGAGCGCCGTGGGGGACGCGCCGTGGCGGACTCCACGTGCAACGCCGACAACTCGGTCACCTTCGCCGCCAGGCCAGCCGCGTCGCCCTCGAGCACGAGCAGCCCGATCTCCGCGAACATCGACTCCACCGCCTCCGCCCCGAGCGGCTCGCGCTCGGCCAGCAATATCTTCTCCGCGCTCGTCGCCTGCGCGCGCTCGTAGCTGTTGAACAGCTCCTCTTGCAGCTTCTCCCCCGGGCGGCGGCCGACGACCTCGACCTCGATGTCGCGATCGGGGTCCAGACCCGACAGCTCGATCATCGCGCGCGCCAGCTCGATGATGCGCACCGGCTCGCCCATGTCCAGCACGAACACCTCCGCGCACGGCGGGCGCGCGCTCGTGCCGATCCTCGCGTCGGCGACCGGCGCGTCAGGCGCGCTGCCGTTGCGTGCGCTGTCGCGACGCTCGTGCGCCAGCGACCCGCTGCGGATTATCAGCTGCACAGCCTCGGGGATCGTCATGAAGTAGCGCGTCATGCGCTCGTCGGTCACCGTCACCGGGCCGCCGCGCTCGATCTGGCGGCGGAAGATCGGCACGACGCTGCCCGACGAGCCGAGCACGTTGCCGAAGCGCACCGCCGCGTAGCGCGTCCGCGGGAAGCGCGCCGTCGCAGCCTCCAGGGCGAACTCTGCGAGCGCCTTGGAAGCGCCCATCACCGTCGCCGGCGCGACCGCCTTGTCGGTCGACACGAGCACGAAGCGCGCCACCCCTTGCTCGCCGGCGACGTGCGCCACGACGCGGGTGGCGAGCGCGTTGTTGCGCACCGCCTCGACCGGGTTGGCCTCCATCAGACCGACGTGCTTGTACGCGGCCGCGTGGAACACGACCGTCGGGCCGTGCTCGGCGAAGACCTCGCGCATGCGCTCCTCCTCCTTGCAGTCCGCCAGCACCGCAGAGAGCATCGACGGCGACACGTGGCGCTCGTCCTCCAGCTCGCGCTGGATCGAGAAGAGGTTGTCCTCGGCGTGGTCGAGCAGCACGATCCGATGAGGCTCCACGCGCGCGATCTGGCGGCACAGCTCGGCGCCGATCGACCCGCCGGCGCCCGTCACGAGCACCGTCTCGCCGGCCAGGTAGGCGCCCACCTTCGCGAGCTCCATCTGCACCGGCTCGCGCCCGAGCACGTCCTCGACGCGCACCTCGCGCATCTGGCGCGCCAGCGCGCCGCGCGTCTGCAACAGCTCGAACACCGTCGGCAGCGTGCGCACCGGGATGCCGCGCTCGCGGCACTCGCGCACGATCCGCGCGCGCGTCGAACCTGGCGCGGAGGGGATCGCGATGATCACTTCATCGGGCTCGGCGTCGTCGAGTATGCGCGGCAGGTCGCCTTCGGTGTTCCCGCGCACGCGCACGCCGTCGATGCGCAGGCTGCGCTTGCTCGGGTCGTCGTCGACGAAGCCGACCGGCGACAGGCCCAGGCCGCGGTTGCGCATGATCTCGCGCAGCACCAGGCGCCCACCGTCGCCCGCGCCGGCGATCAGCACGCGGCGCTGGTCCTTGCGACCGCCGCGGAACGCCGCCAGCGGCCGGCGCTCGTAGATCGAGCGCACGACCGCGCGCACGCCCACCAGCAGCACCAGCGCAAGCAGCGCGAACAGCACGATCACACCGTTTGGCAGCGCCACCGCCACGGTGCTGCGGTAGTGGTGCACAGGGCGAAAGACCTCCACCGCGACGATCGCCAGCAGCACGATCGCGACCACCGCCCGTGCCACCGCCTCGTAGTCGCGCTGGCCCGAGTAGCGCCAGCGGCGCTGGTACACGCGCGCCAGCACGAGCACCGGCAGGCTCCCCGCCAGCACCCACCAGATCGTGCGTTCGCGCAGGTGCTCGTAGTAGCCGGTCGGGCCGTGCTCGAAGCGCAGCTGGAAGGCGAGGTAGTACGCGATTGCGACCAACACCCCATCCACCGCGAGCTGGGGCAGCGCGTGACGGTGCAAGGGAAAGGCCGCCGAGCGGATCCGTCGGCGCATTGTCAGGATTGTAAGCGCCCTCAGGCGCTCGGGAGCCCCGGGGCGTGGCCGTGCAAGGGCGTGAGCAGGAGGTCCACGAGCACGCGCGAATCGCGCCGCACGCGGCCCGCCACCGCCTGCGGCTCGCGCGCGCTGAGGTCCAGCTCCTCGGCCCCCTCCAGCCGGCGCAGCCGCCCTTCGGCGATCAGCCGCTCGTCGACCGCCCCCCGACGGCCCTCGAACGTCGTGTACACCGGCGTCCCCAGCGCCACCGCCTCGCGGTTCATCGTGCCCCCCGCCGAGATCACCACGGTCGCGTAGGCGATCAGCGACTGCGCGTCGATCGCCCGCTCGGGCACGACGAACTGCTCCACCGCCGAGAGCTCCACGCGCTGGGAGTCGATGCGCGGCAGCACCACCGGCTGCACGCCGTCGCGCTGCGCAGCGCTGCGCAGGCGGTCGAGCACCTGCGCGAACAGGTCGTTCTCGAAGCGGTGATACAGCGACACCTCCGGCGGCGTGCGCACGACGACGATCGGGCGGGCGCGATCGAGGCCGAGCTCGTCCAGCACGGCTGCGTCCGGCTCGAAGTCCGACAGGTAGTACTCCTCCTTCAGCCCCGCGTACGCGCGCACCTTTCCCTTCGCGCCGTAGCGGTCCAGGCGCTGCGGCGGGATCGCGTCCGGCACGACCACCGCCGACGCCAGGCGGCAGTTGACGTTGTGCTGCACCGTCGCCCACTCGTAGTCGAACATCGTCGAGCTCGGGATGCGCAGCAGCGCCGCCGCCACCGACACGTCGTTGGAGCCGTGACCGAGCGCGACGTCAAAGCGCGCCCCCCCGGCTACGCGCTGCTCGGCGCGCGCCCAGCGGACCAGCGCCGACGAGCGCGAGGCCAGCCCCACCGCCTTCGCCCCCAGACGCTCGCCGCGATGGCGGCCGATCTGCGTGTGCTCAATCCCCAGCCGCTCGCACAGCGCGATCGTCTGCGCGAAGTCCCGCGCCGTCACGCGCACCTCGTGCCCGTCAGCGCGCAGCAGCTCGATCACCGGGCGCATCACCAGCACGTGCGGGCTGTTCGTCAGATCAATCCAAACGCGCACGCGCCAGACGGTATTCGGCGACCGGCGGGAAAGCCGCGCGCCCAGTCGTCATGCATTTTCATCCTCGTATAACCATGGTTATACGCGCGGGCGACACGCGTCGTTATGTGCCTAGGTATCGTGCCCGCCATGCTCGTCCTCGCCTCCGTCTCCGAATCGCTCGTCAACGTCGCCTGGCATTTCGTGCGCGACGCCGGGCTGCCCGCAGTGTTCGTGCTGATGGTCGCCGAGAGCGCCTGCATCCCGATTCCCTCCGAGGCGACGATGCTGTTCGCCGGCTTCGCCGTCGCCGATCCCGGGCAGAGCACCGCGCATCACCACCTGACATTGCTGGGGATCGTCGTCGCCGGCGTGCTCGGCAATCTCGTCGGCTCGTGGATCTCCTACGGCGTCGGGCGCGCCGGGCGTCTGGAGCTCGTGGAACGGCACGGGCACAGGCTGCACATCAAGCCGAGCCAGATCGCCTGGGCCGACCGCTGGTTCGCGCGCTACGGTGCCCCGGCGATCCTCGTCAGCCGCATGCTGCCGATCGTGCGCACGTTCATCTCCCTGCCCGCCGGCGTCGCGCGGATGCCATTCTGGCGCTTCACCGTGCTCACGCTCGTCGGGTGCATCCCATGGGTCCTCGGGCTGGCGCTCGCCGGAGAAGCCGTCGGTCACGACTGGACGAAAGTGCGCAAAGGGTTCGAGTACGTCGACTACGCGGTAGTCGTACTCGCCGTCGCGGCGGTCGCCTACGCGATCATCCGGCGCAGGCGCGGCCCCCGGGGCGGCGCCTCGGAGCCGGCGACGGATGTCGCGGGCTAGCTTCTCGCTTGGACACGCAATTGCGCTCGGCCTGCTGCAAGGGCCGACCGAGCTGCTGCCGGTCTCCTCCTCGGCGCACACCACGCTGATTCCGCTGCTGCTCGACTGGCCCTGCTCTGGCCTCGACGGCGAGCTGCGAAAGTCCTTCGAGGTCGCGCTGCACGCCGGCGCCGGCGCGGCGCTCGCGATCAACATGCACGGCGAGCTCGCCGACGCCGCGCGCAGGCTCGACATGCGACGCCTGGCGACCGCCGCCCTCTCGCTGGGACCCGCCGCGATCGCCGGGCTTGCGCTCGGACCGGCGATCGAGCGCCGTCTCGGCGGCCCGCGCTCGATCGCCGCCGGACTCGCCGCCGGCGGGTTGGCGATGGCGATCGCCGACGCGCGAGCGGGGGCCGGGGGTCGCCGACATGAGGACGCGCGTCCAGCCGACGGCCTCGCGCTCGGCGTCGCGCAGGCCGTCGCGCTCGTGCCCGGAGTGTCGCGCTACGGCGCCACGCTTACGGCCGCGCGCGCTCGCGGCTTCGCCCGTGCCGACGCGCAGAGCCTCTCCTGGCACGCCGCGCTGCCCGTCATGCTCGGCGCCAGCGCGCTGCAGGGACTGCGCCTTGCGCGCCGTCCTGCGGCCGGCGCTGCCTCGCCGCTCGCGGCGGGAGCTGCGAGCGCCTTTGCGTCCACGCTGCTCAGCGCGCGCCTCCTGCGCCGAACCGCGCAAGCGCCGCGCGCGCTGCTCCCCTACTCGATCTACCGCCTCGCACTCGCCGCGCTCGTCGTCGCGCGGCTGCGCGCTCCCGCCACCGCGCACGCCCGACAGATCTAAAAAATCAGGCAAACACACACCCCCCAGGCAGCGCGCGAGCGCGATCCGCGTGCGTTGCGCGCACAATAGGTCGCCATGACGGTCCTCGGCACACTGCTCGGCGGGCGCTACCGGCTCGATGCGCAGATCGGGCGCGGCGGCATGTCGACCGTCTATCGCGCCTTCGACACCGTGCTCGAGCGCTCCGTCGCGATCAAGCTGATGCATCGCGAGATCGCATCAGACTCCGATCAGCTCGAGCGCTTTCGACGCGAGGCGCGCTCGGTCGCGCGCCTGAGCCACCCGCACATCGTCACCGTCATCGACGCCGGCGAGGAGCCGTCCGAGGACGGCTCGCAGGCCGGCGTGGGCGCTCCCTACATCGTGCTCGAGTACGTCGACGGCGAGACGCTCAAGGACCTCATCCGCCGCCAGGGGTCGCTGCCGATCACGCAGGCCCTCGCCTATGCCATCGAGCTCGCGCGCGCGCTCGGCGCCGCGCACGAGCGGATGATCGTGCACCGTGACGTCAAGCCACAGAACGTCCTCATCGGCGAGGAAGGCGGTGCCAAGATCACCGACTTCGGCATCGCCCGCACGCTCACCGAGGAGGGCCTGACGATCGCCGGGCGCGTGCTCGGCACGACCGACTACGTCTCTCCCGAGCAGGCGCTCGGGCAACCCGTCACCGGGCAGTCCGACCTGTACTCGCTCGGCATCGTGCTCTACGAGATGCTCACCGGACAGGTCCCCTTCAAGGGCGAGACGCCCGTCGCCGTCGCCATGTGCCACGTGCGCGAGCAGGTGCCCGACGTGCAGCAGCTGCGCCCCGAAGTCTCCGCCGCCACCGCCTCCGTCGTCGACCGCGCCGTCGCCAAGGACCTCGACTACCGCTACCACGACGCCGCCGCCATGGTCGCCGACCTCGAGGAGGTGCTCGCGATCGAGGCCGCGCGCGCCGGCCAGGCCACCGGCGAGGTCACAAGCGTCCTGCGCACGCTCCCCGGCGCCACGCGCCGGCGCCTGCCCTGGCGCATGCGCCACCCCGCGCGCTGGGCCGCCTCGCTCGCGCTCGTCGCCGCGATCGTCGCCATCGCCATCGTCGCCGCCGCCCAGCAAGCGCACAAAGGCACCGGGGTCGCGCCCGACGTGCACTCCACCGCCGGGCTGCAAGCGGTCCCCCTCAGCCAGACCGCCGCACACGACTACAACCCCTTCGGCACCGGTCCCGAAAACCACAACCGCGTGCAGAACGTCGTCGACAGCGAACCCAACACCGCCTGGAGCACAGCCCACTACTACGAACGCACGCTCAAGAAGGCCGGCGGCACCGGCGTCGGCGTGTACCTCGACGCATCCCCCGGCGTCGTCGCCCGCGCGATCGAGCTGCAGACCACCTCGCCCGGCTTCGACATGCAGGTCTACGGCGCCCGCAGCATCAACCAGTCCTACCCCTACGGCGACTCAACCCCGCTCGCCGCGCGCGGCTGGCACGGCCCCCTAGGCTCCGCCACCAGCGTCCGCAACGGCCAGCGCATCGCTCTCTCAAGCGCCGCCACCCCCTACCGCTACTACCTCATCTGGCTCACCACCCTCCCCCCCGCCCAGGAATCCGCGTCGATCTCAGAACTGACCCTGTTCAAGTAGCGAGCGGAGCGCCGGAGCGCCGGAGCGCCGGGGGTGTGTCACATTTTAAGGAGTGCGTATAACCATGGCTATACGGAGGCCGGCTCGGCCCAGGAGGCAGGATGCCGTTTACAGGTCGTGCAACCGCCGAGGCTCGGCTCGGCCTCAGAACGCCTGCGCCCCGAGCGCCGCGTGCCGCTCCAGCGCGACCCGGCACAACCGGTCCACGAGCTCCGGATAGGGCACGCCCGACGCCGCGAGCAGCTTGGCGTAAACGCTCGTCGGCGTGAACCCGGGCATCGTGTTCAGCTCGTTGACCAGCACCTGCTCGCCGTCGACGAAGAAGTCCACCCGCGCCAGCCCGTCGCAGCCTGCGCGCGCGAACGCCTCCAGCGCCAGCGCGCGTACGCGCTCGGTCGCACCGGGCGAGATCCGCGCGGGCACCAGCAGCTCCATCCCGCCCGGCGCGTACTTCGCGTCGAAGTCGTAGAAGTCGCCCTTGAACGCGATCTCGCCGGGTACCGACGCGAGCGCCGAAGGGCCGCCCTCGGCGCTCAGCTCGCGCGTAGTCGCGAGGACGCCGCACTCGACCTCGATCCCCGCCGCCGCCTCCTCCACGATCACGCGCGCGTCGTGCGCGAACGCGCTGCGCAGCGCCGGCTCGAGCTGCTCGGGCGCCGTCACCCTGACGATCCCCAGCGACGATCCCAGATGCGACGGCTTGACGAACACCGGCAGGCCGAGCTGCTCGATCTGCGCCAGGACGTTCGAGGGGTCTGCCTGCAAGCGCTCCTCGCGCACGTCCACGAAGCCGACCTGCGCAATCGTGCCCGCCGCCGCCATCAGCTCCTTGAACAGCACCTTGTCCATGCACAGCGCCGATGCCGCCACGCCCGAGCCGACATACGGGACGTCGAGCATCTCCAGCATCCCCTGCACCGTCCCGTCCTCTCCATAGCGCCCATGCAGCACCGGGAAGACAACGTTCACCCCGAGCAGGCCGCCGCCCGGCGTCGTGCTCAGCGGCTCGCCCACGCCGTCGCGCCGCCACGCGCCGTCGCGACCGATCTCCACCCACACGACCTCATGGCCGCCGCTGCGCAGGCCGTCGCGCACGGCCGCGCCAGAGGACAGCGACACGTCGTGCTCGGACGAGCGACCGCCCGCGAGCACCGCGACGGTCAGCGCCGTCATCCAACCGCAACCGCCGGCGGTGTGGCCGGTGGTGTCGTCGCGGGCGTCGTCGGCGTGGGCGTCGTGGTCGTGGGCGTCGTCGGTGTCGTCGGTGTCGTCGGTGTCGTTTGCGTCCCGAGCACGCCCACCGTCAACGTCACCGTCGAGCCCTTGCGCACCTTGCGACCGCCCGACGGGCTCTGTTTGAGCACGACTCCCACCTTGCTCTGTTCGTTCGTCATCACCTGCACGAGGCTCGGCGTGAAGCCCGCCCCCCCGAGCGCCGCGGACGCCTGCGTCTCGGACTGGCCGACGACGCTCGGCACCGCGACTTCGTTCGACGCCTTGGCGATCGTCAGGTCGACCTTCGCCCCGGTGCGCACCGACGAGCTCGCCGACGGCGCCTGGGAGATCACCGTGCCCGCCGGCTGTGCCGTGGAGACCTGCTCGGTGACCGTCCCGACCGTCAGGCCCACCGCCGTCAGCGCAGCTTCGGCCCCGCTCTGCGAATCGCCCGACACGTCAGGCACGCGTACCTGCGCCGGCCCACTCGACACGAGCACCGACACCGAGCTGCCCACCTGCAGCTCCGTCCCCGCCGACGGTTCGGAGCCGATCACGCGCCCCTGCGCAACCGACGCGCTCGGCTGCTGCGTCGTCGTCGGCTTGAAGCCCGCTTTACGCAGGCGGCTGAGCGCCGCCGCCGCCGTCAGCCCCTTGACGCTTGGCAGCGCCGCGCTGCCCGGCCCGCTGGACACGACGATGCCGACGCGCGCTCCGCTCGATACGCGGCTGCCACCCGCCGGCGACTGTGAGATCACGCGCCCGCTCGCGACCGTCGCGCTCGAAGACAGCGAGGGCACCGTGCTCAGCCCAGCCCTGCGCAGCCTCGTCGCTGCCGCCTGTTCGGTTTCGCCCGTCACGTTCGGCACGCTCACCTGGCGCGCCGGCGAGGAGAGCAGCAGCGCGGCCGCGACGATCGCGCCCACGACGATCGCCGCCAGCAGCCCCCACAACAGAACTCGCTGGATACCCGGGCCGTCGCCCGGCCCCGCGTCCTCGTCGTATCCGTCGCTCGCGAGCAGCATCGCGCCCGTCGCCGGGTGCGTACCGTCGTTGGCCCGTCCCGGTGCGACTATCGCGCCCGCGACCGGCGCCGCGCCGTAGCCCTGCTCGCCCGCCGCGCCTCCCGCCAGCACCGCGCCCGCGGAGGCCGGCAGCGCCTCGCGCTCGCGCACAAGCGCCGCGATGAACTCATCCGCGTCGGCGTAGCGCTGCGCCGGGTCCTTCGCCAGTGCGCGCAGGACCACCGCATCCAGCGCCGGCGGGACCCCCGGGTTGACCTCGCTCGGCGGCCGCGCCTGCGCGGATACCTGCTTGAAGGCGATCGCCACGGCGGTCTCGCCGTCGAACGGCACGACGCCCGTCAGCAGCTCGTAGAGGATCACACCGATCGAGTACAGGTCCGAGGCGCCGCTGACCATGTAGCCCTGCGCCTGCTCCGGCGAGAGGTACTGCGCGGTGCCCATGATCGAGCCCGTCAGCGTCATGTCCGACGCCCCCGCTCGCGCGATGCCGAAGTCCGTGACGCGCGCGCGGCCCTCCTCGTCGATGATCACGTTGTGCGGCTTCAGATCGCGGTGCACGACGCCGCGGCGGTGTGCGAAGCGCGCGCCGCGCAGGATCTGGATGACCAGGTCGATCGCCTGCGCCGGGTCCAGCGGGCCATGCTCGCGCACGATCGTCTTCAGCGAGCGTCCCGCGACGTACTCCATCGCGATGTAATACGTGTCCTGCCACTCGCCGCGGTCGAAGATGCCGACGATGTTCTGGTGCGACAGGCCAGCCGCGCTGGACGCCTCGCGGCGGAAGCGCTCGACGAACTCCTGGTCTTCGGCGAAGTGGTGGTGCAGCAGCTTGACGGCCACCTGCCTTCCGAGCAGCTGGTCTTCGGCCAGGTACACGTCCGCCATCCCGCCCGAGCCGACGCGCGAGATCACCTTGTAGCGCCCGTCGATGATCGTGTCCGGCTCAACCATGCGCCGGCTCCTCGCGCTCAGTCATGCAGCAGCCTTTCCATGACTTCCCGCGCTATCGGCGCGGCGAACGCCCCTCCTTGACCCGGCACGGCCTTCAGCGTCACGGCGATCGCCACCTTCGGCGACGACGCCGGCGCGAACGCGATGAACCACACGTTGTTTATCGCCGTGCCTATCTGCGTCTCCGCGGTTCCCGTCTTGCCCGCCACGCGCACCCCCGCGATCTGTGCCGATGCGCCCGTCCCTTCGTTGACCACAGCTTCCATCATCGATGTGACGGCGGCTGCAGTCGACGGCTTCATCACCACCGACTGCACGTGCGGCGCGATGCGCTGCGTCGTGCGGCCGTCCGGATCGACGATGCGATCGGTCATGTGTGGCGTCATCAGCTTCCCGCCATCGGCCACCGCCGCGGCCACCTCCGCCATCTGCAGCGGCGTCACCTCGAGTTTGTCCTGCCCGATCCCCATGCGTCCCACGTCCACCTGCGAGCTCGTCGGCGCGACCAGCCGCGTGCCGCTGTACTCGCCGCTCGAGGACATCTCTTCCGGCGGATAGTCCAGCTGCGGCTTTTTGTCGAAGCCGAAGCGGCTCATGTAGCGCGCCATCGTGCGCTTGCCCAGCCGCTCGGCCACCTGCGCCCATACCGTGTTGACCGATTTCGCCAGGCCCTGCGTCAACGTGATCGGACCGAAGGTCTCGTTTTCGTCGTTCTGCAGCGGCACGCCCGAGATCGGCACGCGGTTGCGCCCGTCCACGGTCGATTCCTTTGTGAACGCGCCCGAGTCGATCGCCGCCGTCGCCGTGACCACCTTGAACGTCGAGCCGGGGGCGTAGCCGAACTGCGTCGCGCGATCGACCAGCGGCTTGCCGGTCGCGTCCTTCGCCAGCTTTTCGTACGTGCTCGTCGAGCGCAGGTCGTTCGGGTTGTAGGACGGCGAGGAGGCCATCACGCGGACCGCGCCGCTGCGCGGTTCCAGCGCCACAACCGCGCCTTCGTGGCCCGCGAGCGCTTTGTTCGCCACCTGCTGCGCGGCCGGATCGAGCGTCGTGAAGACGTCGTTGCCCTGGCGTTTTTTGCCCTGCAGCTGATCGAGGATCGTCTGCAGGTTGGTGCCCGACTGGCCGCTCAGCACAGCGTTGCGGTAGCGCTCCAGCGCCGTCCGCCCCAAGTTCGTGAAGTAGTAGCCGATCGCATGCGCGAACTCGTTGCCCGTCGGGTAGCGCCGTTCGTAGACGCTTTCCGAGCGGCTCGACCCCTGCGAGCGCACGCTGCGCGCGAGCACCGACCCGTTCGCCGCGAGGATGCGCCCGCGGGCGATCCGTTCCTGCTCGAGCAGCGCGCGTGCGTTCAGCGGGTTGCCGCGCAGCGACGACGCTTCGAAGATCGTCCAGCGCGAGGTGAACGCGAGCAGCACCGCGAACATCACGATCACCACGCCGAACAGGCGCACTATCGGCTGATTCATTCAACCTGCCCCAGTTCAAGGCTGTGCACGAGCGTGCCCGCGTTCGTTTCCGAGCGCAGCGAGTGGTCGAGCAGCGTGTGCCGCCGCGCCGTCGCCAGTGTCGACGCGCTCACGCCCGAGACGTAATCGCTGTTGTACAGCGCCAGGTTGCCCGGCAGCCGGTAGGGCACTCCGCGGAAGACCGTCACCAGCCCGCGATCGTTCGTGCCGATGAAGTACACCGACTGCAGCGCCACATACGCGCCTGCGCCAATCACCGCGAGGATCGTCACGACCGCCGCCAAGGCGCCCGCCCGGCGCAAGCGCGCGCGACGGCGCGAGGAGGCCTTACCCGCCGTCGTCGGGCGCCGCGGGCGCCGCGGGACCACCGGCTCGGCGTCGAGCCTCGTGTGCGTCTGCGCAAGCGCGTCCGCTGCCGCAGGCGGGCTTGCCGGTGAGGCGATCGCCGCCGCGTCCGGGTCCGTCGCCTGCCCGGCTGGGGGGCTGCCCAGCGCCTGTGCCGCGGGCGCTTCCACAGTCAGCGGCGAAGCACCCGCGTCGAGCTCCTCGACGCGCAGCAGCACAACCGTGATGTTGTCGCGCCCGCCAGCCTCGTTGGCCGCCGCGATCAGCGCCTCCCCCTTTTCGCGCAGCGTCTCGTGTGCGCCCAGCAGCTCCGCCAGACGAGCCTCGGCGAGCATCGTCGTCAGGCCGTCGCTGCACAGCAGGTAGACGTCGCCGTCGCGCGCCGAGTACGAGCGCGTGTCGACCTCGACGTCCCCCTCCGGCCCGAGCGCGCGCGTGATCACCGAGCGTTGCGGATGCTCTACCGCTTCCTCCGGCGTGAGCCTGCCCTGGCGCAACAGCTCGTCGACCAGCGAGTGGTCGTCGGTCAGGCGCAAGAGCTCGCCGTCGCGGTAGCGGTAGGCGCGACTGTCGCCGACGTGCGCGATCGACACGTCTCGCTGCCCCACGTACACGGCCGTGAGCGTCGTTCCCATGCCCGCCTGCTCGGCGTGACTATGCGACAGCTCGTGGATGCGCGAGTTGGCCTCGCGCGTCAGCGTGGCCAGCGCCGCCTCGGGCTCCGAGGCGTCCTGCAGGCCGCCCTGAAAGGACTCGACGGCCAGGCGAGAGGCCACCTCCCCGGCCTGCGCGCCGCCCATCCCGTCGGCGACCACGAACAGCGGCGCGCGCGCCAGCAGGGAGTCCTCGTTGGCGCGGCGCTGGCGCCCGGTGTCCGTGCCTGCGTACTGCTCGGCCACGCGCAGCACGTCAGTCGACCTCGAAGGTGAATTCGCTGTCGCCGATGCGCACGCGGTCGCCGGGATGCAGCGGACGCGGCGACTGCAGCACCTCCTCGTTGAGGTAGGTCCCGTTGGTCGAGCCGAGATCCTCGATCACGACGATGTTGCCCTGCTCGTAGATGCGCGCGTGCTGCGAGGAGGCGAACGGGTCCTCCAGGCGGATCTCCGCGCGATCGCCGCGTCCGAGCACCAGGTCGCCGTCGACGTCGTAGATCATCCCCGACTCGTGCCCGGGCGCGCGCGCGACGACGAGCTGCGGCGCGCGGTGGGCGACATCGGCGCTCGCGAGCCCCGAGGCCGAGTGCAGGCCCGTGGCGTCAGCCGGGGTCGGCGCCGGGGCTCCGCGCTCTGCCGTCAGCGCCCCTTCGCCGCGACGCAGGTCTTGCCGCGCGCCGCGCGCTACCCACAGCACGAACAGGTACAGGACGGCGAGGAAGCCGAACTTCAGGGCTACCGATACAGGCGCAAGCGTCGTCATCCAAGTTCGAAGACAATCTCCGTCGAGCCCAGCTCGACGTGGTCTCCCGCCTGCAGCGCCTTGGCTCCCCGCAGCGTGCGTCCGTTCAGGCGCACGCCGTTGGTCGACCCGAGGTCGGCGACCGTCCAGCCCACGTCGCCCGGCCTGATCTCCGCGTGGCGGCGTGAGATGCCGGCGTCCTCGAGCACGATGTCGCACTCGCGGCTGCGGCCGATCGTCGCCCCGCGCGGCGGAATCGGCAGGCGCCGGCCGGATACCACGATCAGCGCGCGCGACGGGCGGTCCTGGGCCTCGGCCACCTGCCCGCGCACGCGCGCCGAGGTGCTGTAGATCATCGTTTCGCCATGCTCTGAGATCGGCTCCGGCTCGTGCGGCGCGACACCGTGCGCCTCGTCACTGTGAACACCCGGGCGGACCAACTGCGCCTGGATGCCGAATTCGCCGAGCGTAAGCCGGTCGTCGGTGTGGAACGTGATGATCGGACTCGCCGTCAGGATCAGCTCCTCGCGACGCGCGTGCTCGAGCAGATAAGCGCACAGCTCATCGATCACCTCGTGCTCTACGCCCTCGTAGCGTTCGCGGTCCTGTGGCGACAGCCACACCGAGTATTCGTTCGGCGCGTACACGCGCGACACCGACATCGTGCGGTGCTCGTCCATCTCGCGCGCGAGCTTGCGCGCGAGTTCCATCGGGCGCACCTCGGAGCGAAAAAGGCGCCCGAAGGTGCCCTCGACGAGGTTGGCGATCGTTGTCTCGACGCTCTTGAAGACGTTCATGGGCTGACTTGGCTGACGCGGCGACCCAGCGAACGAGGCCGAGCGAACGGGGATCGCTCGCGCCCAACTCGCGGAGCTTGGTCGAGTCGTGGGGCCATGCTACGTCAGACCGGGCCGCGTAGAGCGCGGGCGGCGACGGCCAGCGCACCGCCGAGCACGGCACCGACGATCGCGCCACGCGGGCTCGGCTGCGCGGCGTGCCCTCGCGCGGTCGCGTCGAGTAGCGGCGCGGCGGCCGCCAGCGCCGCCGACCAAGTCGTCGCCGCCGCCACGTCCAGCGCCGCGTTGCGCCCCCGCACGAGCAGCGGCAGAGCCAGCGCGCCAGCCGCCCAAAGCGCTGCGCCTGACAGGACAGCGAGGCTCAGCGACGGTCCGATCACGTGCACGGCCGCCGTGCTCAGCGAGCCCTCCCACGCCGCGCGCGGCGGCCTGCTCGCCACAGGTCCGAGCCACAGGCGACGTCCGAGCAGCGGCTCGGCGAGCACCAGCCACCAGTAGCCGACCGCGGCAAACGCCGCGCGCATGCGCCAGCGCCTGGCCTGTCCGGCGATCGCCGGGAAAGCGCCGGCGAGGCCGACCACGCCGAGCAGCGGCGCCAGCGCACACAGCAGCCAGCCACCTGAGCCGCCCTGCGCCCTGCGCCCGACCGGCAGCAGGACGATTGGCAGCAGCGCCGCCAACGCGAGCAGCCCCACGCCTGGGCGCCCGGCGATCGTCTGCCACGCCGCCAGCACGATCGCGCTCGCGAGCCAGACGACACGCGGAAGGCCCCAGCTTTCCGAGTGCACGATCTGCTGCGGGAAGGCCTGCGGCGAGACCACCTGCGCGAGCGACCCTCGGGCGTCGTCGCGGGCGGCGCGCGGCGCGGGTACGGGCACCGGCGCCGAGGCAGCGCCGTGTGGCTGTGCAGCGCGCGGCTGCACCCAGGTCGGCTCAGGTGCTCGCCGGCGCTGTCGGCTGGTGCTCGCAACGATGCTCTGGCGGTCGCGCTGCGGCCGATCGTCCAGTGCGTGCTCCAGCGCCTCGCCCAACTCGGCGAGCGACCCGCGAGACGCCGGCGAGCGATGCAGGCAGCGGTCGATCGTCTGCGTGAAAGCGCGCGGCAGGTCGCGCCGCTCGCGCGCGAGCGGACGGACCGGTCGCCCGATCCGCCGTGCCGTCTCGGCCGGGGTGGCCCCGCGCACGGGGTTGAACCCGCACAGCGCCTCGTAGAGCACGAGCGCCAGCGAGTAGACGTCGACTGGCTCGCCCGCCTCGCGCCCCTCGCTCTGCTCAGGGGCCATGTAGGCGAGCGTGCCGAGCACGTCGCCGGTGCGCGTCAGCACGTCCTCGCCGCTCAGCCACGCGCCGCCGAAGTCGGTCAGCTTGGCCACCTCGCCGAGCGCCTCGCAGGCCGGCGCGTTCGATTCGACATTGCGGGGGATCAGCACGTTGTGTGGCTTGACGTCGCGATGCACCACCCCGCGCGAGTGGGCATGGGCGAGCGCGCTGCAGAGCGCGCTGCCGACGCGCAGCACCTCCTCGTCGCTCAGCGCGTCCTCGGCGATCAGATGCGCGAGCGTGTCGCCGTCGACGAGCTCTGAGATCAGGTAGAAGGCGTCCTGCACCGGGCACGCCTCGTACAGCGCGACGATCGCCGGATGCGCCAGGCGCGCACTGGCGAGCGCCTCGCGCGTGACCCGCTCGGCGTCCTCGCCTGGAGCGAGCGCGACGCGCTTGACGGCCACGTCGCGATGCAGCAACTCGTCGTGCGCGCTCCAGACCACGCCGAATCCGCCCGCGCCGAGGCGCTCGCGCAGGCGATAGCGGCCGAGCACGAGCGCTTCTGCGCCAGGCCCGTCCGCCCATGCCTCGCGGGCGCGCGGACGACGGGAATGCACGAGTGTCTGCGACTCCACCGGCTCCTGGGTTCGCCGCCGGACGGTCCTCTCCCTCCCCGCGCGCGGCAGGAGAAGCCGCGCTGACCGAGAAGTTGCACGTTGGTCAGGGAGGTGGCCGCCCGTCATACTGGGGCCCCTCCGAGCCGCCAGTCATACTAGGCCCCTCCGGAATCCCTGCAAGGAGCAGCTTTTGTCGTTCTTCGACGATGGCGACGAGACAGCGTCCCAGCCGTCATCTCGGGCGCCGCGCCAGCCACAGCGGCCAAAACCGCGCCGCCCTCAGCGGTCGAGCGGCGCGCTGCCGCTGGATCAGCACACGCTGATGGTCCGCCGGCGCATCGCCGTCGGCGTCGGCGTCGCGCTGCTGATCATCATCATCCTGGTCATCAACAGCTGCGTCAAAGGCCAGAAAACGCAGGAACTGAAGAGCTACAACCACGAAGTCTCGACGGTCGCACAAGAATTCGACGAACACGTGTCGCACCCGCTGTTCAGCGCGCTGACAGGCGCCGGAGGCAAGTCGGCGCTGAGCATCGAGGTTCAGGTCGACCAGCTGCGCGTGCAGGCGCAGGATCTCGCTTCGCGCGTCAAGAAACTCAGCGCGCCCAGCTCGATGTCCGGCGCCCAGAGCGAGCTGCTGCTCGCCTTCGACCTTCGCTCCGAAGCCGTGACCAAGGTGGCTGCGCTCGTGCCGACGGCGCTCGGCGGGCAGGGCAAGCAGGCGGTCGCCAAGATCGCCGGCGACATGGAGATCTTCCTCGCCTCCGACGTGATCTACTCCCAGCGCGTCATGCCGTTGATCCAACAGGGGCTCGACAGCGGGGGCGTCAAAGGCCTGACGACGGCCCCCTCGCGTTCGCTGCCGAACATCGGCTGGCTGGAACCGACGACCGTCGAAGGACGGATCACCGGCAAATCGGCTGCGACGCAGAGTAAAGAAACCACCTCCGGGACGCACGGAACCTCGCTGACCGGCGTCAGCGTCGGCGCCAACACGCTCGCTCCCGAACCGACGCTCAACCACGTCAGCGGCGGCAGCAACCCGACGTTCACGGTCAATGTCGAAAACGGCGGTGAAAGCGCCGAGACGAACGTCAAGGTCAACGTCGTCGTGACCGCAGGCGGCAAGCAGTTCAAGGCCTCGCACCCGATCGAAAAGCTCGAACCCGCCAAGACCTCCAGCGTCGACGTTCCCGTCAACGGCGTCCCCCTCGGCGCGGCCGCCAAGGTCGAAGTCGAAGTCGAAAAGGTCCCCGGCGAGACCAACCTCGAAAACAACAAGGGGATCTTCCTAGTCGTCTTCGCGCAATAGCCCCGCAGCAAGCCCTCGGCCCCACCGGCTAACTTGTGCCGATGCTCCCTCTGGCGGCAAAGCTCACGGAAACACAGGGCATCATCGCGCTGGCTGCGGCTGCGGTGGCGATCGTCGCGTTGATCTGCTGCGGCGCGCTGATGCTCAGCCTGCGCCGGATGCGCCGCGCGCAGCAGCTCGTGCTCGGCGACGCCGGCCAGCAGGACGTGGTCGCCCATGCGGCGCGCATCCAGGAGGCCTTCGAAGCGCTGCGCACGTATGTCGACGATGTGGCGCTGCGACTCGACGGGCGCCTGGCGGGAGTCGAAGCGGCGATGCGCGGAACGATCGCCCACCGCGCGCTGGTGCGCTATGACGCCTACAACGAGCTGTCCGGACACCAGTCGCTGTCGATCGCGCTGCTCGACGAGGAACAGTCGGGCATCGTGCTCTCGTGCATCCACCACCGCGATCAGGCGCGCGTGTATGCCAAGCAGGTCGTGGCCGGACAGGGCGAACTCGAGCTGTCGCCCGAGGAGGCCGAAGCCGTGCGCGTGGCGGTCGCGCCGCCGGTCGCCGAGGGCGCGGCCGAGCAGTCGGCCTGAGATGTCGTCGCAGACAAGCGCGCGCGTCGGCTTTCTCGGGCCGGCGGGAACGTTCACCGAGGAGGCGCTGAGGGCCAGCGCCGACGTCGACGCGATCGAGCCGGTCGCGCAGGCGAGCATCTACGAGACCGTCGCTGCGCTGCGCAGGGGCGACGTGCGGTGGGCGATCGTGCCGATCGAGAACTCGCTCGACGGATCGGTCAGCGTCACGCTCGACCTGCTCGCCGAGGAGCAGGGCGGCGCGGAGATCGTCGGCGAGGCTCAGCTGCGCGTGCGCCATTCGCTGATCGCCGCCGAGCCGGTCGACCTCGCCGAGATCGACACGGTGCTGACCCACCCGCAGGTGCCCGGCCAATGCGCGCGCTTCCTGCGCGGCGAGCTCGCGCAGGCCCGCGTCCTGCCCGCCAGCTCGACGGCGGGCGCCGTGCGCGCGGTGACCGCCGAGGCGCGGCGCGGCAGCGCAGCGATCGGGACGGCGCTCGCGGCGAGCATCTACGGGGGCACGATCCTGCGCGCGGACGTCGAGGATCGCGACGACAACGAAACGCGCTTCGTGTGGCTGGCGCGCACGGGCGAGAGCGCGCCGGCGCCGCTGGCCGGTGCTGCGACGGCCGACGGCGAGTGGAAGACATCGCTCGTGTTCTGGGGCCCCGGCGCGGAGAGCCCAGGTTGGCTGGTGCGCAGTCTGGACGAGTTCGCCCGCCGCGAGATCAACCTGACGAAGATCGAGTCGCGCCCGCGCCGCGAGCGCCTCGGGCGCTACATGTTCTTCGCCGACATGAGCGCGCGCGCGAGTGACGGGGCGGCGTCCGAAGCGATCGAGGGCCTGCGCGCCGTCTGCGAGCACGTCGGCGTGCTCGGGTCCTATCGCGCGGCTGCACCGGCGGTGGCGTAGGGGAATAGCGGGGCGACGAGCACCCCGCCACGGCCCGCGGAGCCCCGCTAGACTGCCGCGTTGACGATGGAGAGCACTGTCCCACCAGAGCCGGTGGGGTCCGTGTCGCCTTCCGAGCACCAGCGGCGCGGACCTGAGGCATCGCCGATCACGGCGATGGGCGGTCGGGTGCTCGTGCTGAATGCGACGTATGAGCCGATCAACGTCTGCACGGTGCGTCGCGCGGTCGTTCTGCTGCTCAAGGAGAAGGCCGAGCTGCTCGAGCGCGGCATGTGGGAGCTGCACTCCGAGAGCTCCACGCTCGCGCGGCCCGTCGTGATCCGCCTGGTCAGCTACGTCAACGTCCCGCGCGACGCGCACCGCCGAAAGATCACCAGGCGCGCGGTGTTCGCGCGCGACAGCTGGACCTGCCAGTACTGTGGATCGCGCTCGAACCTGACGGTCGATCACGTGATCCCGCGCTCCAAGGGCGGCTCCTCGGGCTGGGACAACATCGTCGCCTCATGCGCCCCCTGCAACCGGCGCAAGGGCGATCGGCTGCCCCGCCAGGCCGGCATGCACCCGCGTCACGCTCCCCGCACGCCCCGCGCAGAGATCTTCATCCACGTCGCCAGCCCGACGATCCCGACGGCATGGCTGGCGTACCTGCCTCAAGCCGCCTGAGCCGGGCAGGACGCGGCGCGAGGCGGCGTCCTCGGTCGCTCACGTACCGAAGCCGGGAGACACTCGCTCCGCTCGCATCCCCGTTTCGGCCAGCACGCGACGCTCCCTGCGTCCTGGCCTCACTTGCCTCCTGCCCGGCTCAGCGCCGGTTTGAAACGACAGAGGGCGCCTCGACGGACGCCCTCTGCTCACTGCTCTGACTGGAAAACCGAAACGACGAAAAAAGGCGTGCCGGAGGGACCAGGACCGGCGGTCGTCTCGGGGTGTCCCGGGTTGGATTCCGCTAAGCGGTCCAGCCTGTCCGAGCTAGCGGCCGGTCACCTCCAGGGTCCCGCAAAAACTGTCTGACAACGTTAGGACCACCTCCTTTCTCTGGTCCGCCCAGAGTAGCGAACCGGGCTGACACGCGCAGCGGACTGCAAGGCGCGCTCCGCTCGCGGTGCTCAGCGCACGATCACGCCGAACTCCTGCGTGTACAACGCTCCGGCGACGCCTTCGGCGAGCTTTTCGGGGACGTCTGGCTGGACGTCGATCCCGGTGTCGCGGTACTTGCCTTCGAGAATGTTCGCGAGGTGCTCGGGCGAGGCGATCCACGCGCTGACGATCGCCTGCGGCGTCGCGAGCGAGAGCGTGCCCCACGCGATGTTCTCGCCGATCACGTAGCCGACTTCGGAGCTCGGGATGTAGCCGGTCGTGCGTATGCGCCCCACGGGGGTCAGACCCGAGGGGGAGACGTGGTCGAAGTAGTCGAGCGAGATCATTTCCTTGCCGTGACTTTCGGCGGCCTGTTCCAAGCGCGGATCGGCCTCGAGCGGGTCGCGGCCGTTCTGCGCGCGCTCGGTGTTGATCAGGCAGAGCACCGCTGCGCGCACTAGCGGCAGGTTGCTCGGTTCGGGGGTCAGCTGCGTGTTCTGGCAGGGCGTCGCGAGCACCTTGGCGATCGTGCCCGCTGCGGTCGCGGCCGATTCGCGGGGCGCGGCGGTCACCTTCGTGGCTGTCGAACGTAGCTGCACAGGGCGCGGCGCCTTGGCGGTGCTGTGGCGGCTGCCCGGGCGACAGCTCGTGCTGTGCCCGGCGCGAGACCGCGCGCGCGGCGCGCTGCAGTTGATCGACTTGTGCCGAGCGCGCACGCTGGCCGCGTGCGATCGGTCGCCGGAGCGCGCGGCGGTCGCCGCGAGGGGGCTTGCCCGCCGAAGCGGGTGCGCTTGGAGCGCTGCAGCCGCGCCGGCGGAGCCGCCGAGGGGCGCCAGCGCGGCGCTCGAAGCGGCCACGACGGTGAGGGCTGCCAGGCGGATCACCCTGACGCTGTCGGCGCTGGGCGGCCTCTTCTGAGGCTTTAGGCGGGAATCTGGACGGGTGGGGCCGGCGCTCAGGCGCCGTCGGCGGCGGGCTGGGAGTCCGCAGCGCCGTCGGCCGGCGTGGGCGCTGCGTCGTCTGCTTCCTCGCCGGCGTCGACCACGAGCGCGACGGCGCTGACGAGGTCCTCGTCCTTGAGGTTCATCACGCGCACGCCCGTGGCGGACCGTCCCTGCTGGGAGATCCCGCCGGCGGAGGTGCGCTGAACCATGCCGCCGACGCTGATGAACACGAGCTCCTGGTGATCGCGCACGACGAGCGCTCCGGCGAGGCCGCCCTTGCGCTCGGTGAGGCCGATCGTCTTCACGCCTTTGGCGCCGCGGTTTGTCTTGCGGTACTGGGCGATCTGCGTGCGCTTGCCGTAGCCGTTTTCGGTCACGACGAGCAGATCCATGTCGTCGCGCGCGACGTCCATGGCGATCACCTCGCCCTTCTTGCCCACGTCCATGCCGCGCACGCCCGTCGTGTCGCGGCCCATCGAGCGCGCGTCGGACTCGGCGAAGCGGACGGTCAGCCCGGCCTTGGACACCATGATGATCTCGTCGTTGGGATCGACAGCGCGCACGGCGAGCAGCTCGTCGTCGTCGCGGATGTTGATCGCGATGATGCCGTCGGCTTTGATCGGCGTGTTGTAGGCGAGGAACTCGGTCTTCTTGACCGTGCCCGATCGCGACGCGAAGACGAGGTACTTGGTCTCTGAGAAGTCGCGCGTGGAGACGACCGCCTGGATGCGCTCGCCTTCGCGCAGCGGCAGGATGTTGACGAGCGCGCGCCCCTTTGCCGTGCGCGACGCCTCCGGCAGCTCGTAGACCTTGGAGCGGTAGACCTTGCCGCGGTTGGAGAAGAACAGCAGGTAGTCGTGCGACGAGCAGACGAACAGGTGCTCGATGAAGTCGCCGTCCTTCATGTCCATCCCCGTAACGCCGCGTCCGCCGCGCGCCTGCTGGCGGTAGGTCGCCAACGGCAGCGACTTGATGTAGCCGGTCTGTGTGATCGTGATCACCATCTGCTGGTCGGCGATCAGGTCCTCGATGTCGATCTCGTCCTCGGAGTGGCTGATCTCGGTGCGCCGCTCGTCACCGAAGCGCTCGGAGATCTCCGAAAGCTCCTCCTTGATCACCGAGAGCACGCGCGTCTCGTCGCCGAGGATCGCGCGCAGCTCGGCGATCCGCTCGGTCACGTCGGCGTGCTCCTGTTTGATCGCGTCGGCCTCCAGCGCGGTCAGCTGCGAGAGGCGCAGATCGAGGATTGCGGTGGCCTGGATGTGGCTGAGCTCGAAGCGCTCGACGAGCTGCTCGCGTGCGGCGTCGCGGTCACGTGAGGCGCGGATCAGTTCGATGATCGCGTCGAGGTGCTCGAGCGCGATCAACAGTCCCTGCAGGATGTGCGCGCGCGCCTCCTTTTCGGAGAGCTCGTGCTTGGTGCGGCGGACGATCACCTCGCGCTGGTGCGCGACGTACTCGCGAATCACCTCGCGCAGGCTCAGCGTGCGCGGAACGTTGTCGACGAGCGCGACCATGTTCACGCCGAACGTCGTCTGCATCGAGGTGTGCTTGTACAGCTTGTTGAGAACGACCTTGGGGATCGCGTCGCGCTTGAGCTCGATCACCAGACGCATGCCACGCTTGTCGGACTCGTCGCGCAGGTCGGAGATCTCGGAGATCCGTTTCTCGTGCACGAGGTCGGCGATCTTGGAGATCAGGCCGCCGTCGCCGCCCTTCTTGACCATGAACGGCAGCTCGGTGACGACGATCGCCTCCTTGCCCTGCTTCAGCGGCTCGATGTGTGCGCGCGCCTGAATGCGCACGCGGCCGCGGCCTGTCGCGTAAGCGTCGCGGATTCCCTGGTGCCCGAGGATGATCCCACCGGTCGGGAAGTCGGGTCCTTTGACGTGCGCCATCAGGCCCGCCGCGTCGATTTCCGGGTCGTCGATGTAGGCGATCGTCGCGGCGATCACCTCGCGCAGGTTGTGCGGCGGGATGTTCGTGGCCATGCCCACGGCGATGCCAGACGAGCCGTTGACGAGCAGGTTGGGGAAGCGCGCCGGCAGGACCAGTGGTTCGCGGCGCGAGCCGTCGTAGTTCGGCGCGAAGTCGACCGTGTCCATGTCGAGGTCGCGCAGCATCTCGGTCGCGATCCGCGCCAGGCGCGCCTCGGTGTAGCGCATCGCGGCGGCCGGATCGTCGTCGACCGAGCCGAAGTTGCCCTGGCCGTCGACCAGTTCGTTGCGCATCGAGAAGTCCTGCGCCATACGCACGAGCGCGTCGTAGATCGCCGAGTCGCCGTGCGGGTGATAGTTGCCCATCACCTCACCGACGATCTTCGCGCACTTGGCGTACGAGCGGGTCGGGCCGAGGCCGAGCTCGTTCATCGCGTAGAGCACGCGGCGGTGCACCGGCTTCAGCCCGTCGCGCACGTCGGGCAGCGCGCGTCCGACGATCACCGACATCGCGTAGTCGAGATACGCCGTGCGCATCTCCTCCTCGAGCGCGCGCGGTTCGACGTTTCCGCCCCCGATCACGTCGGTGCTAGCCATTGGTCACCTCCCTACACATCGAGGTTTGCCACAGCCCTTGCGTTGTCCTCGATAAACGCCCTTCGCGGCTCCACCTGATCGCCCATCAGCATCGAGAAGATGCGGTCGGCGGCGAAGGCGTCCTCGAGCGTGACCTGCGCGAGCGTGCGCGTGGACGGGGCCATCGTCGTTTCGCCGAGCTGTTCGGCGTTCATCTCGCCGAGCCCCTTGAAGCGCTGCAGTTTGATGCCCTTCTGCGCGACGGTCATGACGGCGGCGCGCAGCGTCTCGAAAGAGGTCGCCGTCTCGCCGGCGTCGCCGAGCTTCACCTCGAAGGCGGGCGTCCCGGCGAGCTCGATCAGCTGCGCGTGCACGCGCGCGAGCTGGCGGTACTCCTCGGAGTCGAACAGTGAGCGCTTGATCCGGTGGGTCAGCGCGAAGCCGGTCTTCGCCTCGATGGCCTTGACGCGGATCTCGCCGTCGTCGTGATCGAGCAGCTCGGTCGCGTATGTCTCTCCCACCAGACCCGCGCGGCCGAGCAGCTCGATCGCGGCCTCGGCGGTCATCACCTGCTCGCCGAGCAGCGAGGACTCTTCGAGGAACTGGACGACGCCGTGGCCGTGATGCCCGCGCAGCGAGAGCGACCACCCTTCGTACTGCTTGAGCAGACGCGAGAAGCGCTGCCAGCGCGCCTCGGTCAGCTTGAACTGCGTGCCGTGGCGGTCGAAGACTCCGATCTTGTCCCACTTGTCGGCGAGCAGGATCTCCTCGAGCTCTGAGTCCTTCTCGATGTAGCGCTCGCGCGCTCCCTGCTTGAGCTTGTACAGCGGCGGCTTGGCGATGTACACGTAACCAGCCTCGATCAGCTCCTGCATCTCGCGGAACAGCAGCGTCAGCACGAGCGTGCGGATGTGCGCGCCGTCGACGTCGGCGTCGGTCATCAGCACGACCTTGTGGTAGCGGGCGTTCTCGAGGTTGAACTCGTCGCGCACGCCGGTGCCGATTGCCGTGATCAGCGCTTGGATCTCGGTGTTCTGCAGCACCTTGTCGATGCGCGACTTCTCGACGTTGAGGATCTTGCCGCGCAGCGGCAGCACCGCCTGCGTGTTGCGGTCGCGGCCCTGCTTGGCCGAGCCGCCTGCGGAGTCGCCCTCGACGACGAACAGCTCGGCCAGCGAAGGGTCCTTGACCGAGCAGTCGGCGAGCTTGCCCGGCAGCGTGGAGTTCTCCAGAGCCGACTTGCGCCGCGTCAGGTCGCGAGCCTTGCGCGCGGCCTCGCGCGCGCGCTGGGCCTGCACGGACTTCATGATCACCGCGCGCGCCTCGCTGGGGTTCTCCTCGAGGAACTCGCCGAGGCCGGTGTTGACGATCGACTCGACGAAGCCGGCCATGCCTGGGTTGCCGAGCTTGGTCTTGGTCTGGCCCTCGAACTGCGGGTCGCGCAGCTTGACCGAGATGACCGCCGTAAGACCCTCGCGCACGTCCTCGCCGGAGAGGTTGTCCTCTTTGTCCTTGAGCAGGCCGTGGTCGCGCGCGTACTTGTTGAGCGTGCGCGTGAGCGCCGCAGCGAAAGCCGCTCATGTGCGAGCCGCCCTCGCGCGTGTTGATGTTGTTGGCGAAGGAGTGGATCGAGTCCTGGTAGGAGGAGTTCCACTGCATCGCGATCTCCGCGGCGCCCTCGTCGGACTCGCCGGCGAAGAAGACGACCTTGCGGTGGACGGTTTCCTTGTTCTCGTTGAGGTAGGAGACGAAGTCCTCGATGCCGCCCTCGTAGCGGAACGTCGCCGAGTGGCCCTCGCCGCGCTCGTCGACGATCGAGATCTCCAGGCCGCGCGTCAGGAAGGCCGTCTCGCGCAGGCGCTCCTCGAGGGTGAGGAAGTCGAAGTCGAGCGACTCGAAGATGTCGGCGTCGGGGAGGAACGTGACGGTCGTGCCGGTGGGCGCGCCGTCGGGCAGCTTCTCACCTCGGCTCAGCTCGTCCTGCGGCGCGCCGCGCGCGTAGTCCTGGGTGTAGACGTAGCCGTCGCGGCGGATCTCGACGTGCAGCTGCTCGGACAGCGCGTTGACGACCGAGACGCCGACCCCGTGCAGCCCGCCCGAGACCTTGTAGCCGCCGCCGTCGCCGAACTTCCCGCCGGAGTGCAGGACCGTGAGCACGACCTGGACGGCCGGCAGGCCCTCCTTCTCCATGATCGCGACGGGGATCCCGCGGCCGTCGTCTACGACGGTCACCGAGTTGTCCGGGTGCACGGTCACAGAGACCTTGCTGCAGTAGCCCGCCAGTGCCTCGTCGACGGAGTTGTCGACGACCTCGTAGACGAGATGGTGAAGACCCATCACGCCGGTCGATCCGATGTACATGCCAGGGCGCTTGCGCACCGCCTCGAGGCCTTCCAGGACGGTGATGTCCTGCGCGTCGTAGGTGCCCGAGCCGCCGGTCATCGACGGGTCGTTGACGCCGCCCTTCTTCGCTTTCGTTGAGCTCTGAGCAGAGCTGTTGCTGCCTGTAGCCAATGGGCCTCCGATTACGTGAGAACGCCCCGGAATCCGCGGCGCTCGAGGCGCGGACCGGGGCGGGTTAACTGTGTACATAACAATAGCACGCAGCGGGGTCGCTGCGGTCGCTCACGAGAGCCTATAAACCCCTGCAAAATGCAGGTAAATTGCGGCTAAGCGCGGTGGCGGCGAGCGCGGTACGCGCGAAACGTCGTCGCCAGATCCGCTCTCACGCCGTGCGGCAGCGCAGCTCGCGGATCGCCTCGGCGCCGAGCGCGGCGTTCAGCGCGGGCACGAGATCGCCGGCCATCAGGTCGCAGCTCCTGGGCCCACACGGCGGCCTCGCAGGTGACGGTGAGCACGCCGTCGCGCTCGGCCGGTGGGGCGGGCGGCGGCGGCGATCGCGCGGCCCGGTCGGCGAGCTCCCAGGCCTGCCTGCACGCGCGCGAGCGTGGTGCGCCGGCGCGAGCGTCGCGGTCGAGGCCGTCCGAGCGCGGCGGACAGCGGGCGAGGCGCGCGTCTTGCTCACGCGGCCAGCGCCTCCTGCAGGATCGCCCCGGGGGAGACGCGCAGCCGCGTGACCTGCGCGTCGGTCGCGCCGGGCACGTGGGCGAGGTCGGTCGTCGCGATCACGCTCTGCCCGTCGCCGGAGAGCTCGCGCGGCGAGCAGCTCGCGGCGCTCGGCGTCGAGCTCGCTCATCACGTCGTCGAGCAGCATCAGCGGCGTGCGCCGGCGCTCGCGGCGAGCACCGCGCGCTCGGCGAGCAGCAGCGCCAGCAGCGCGAGGCGCTGCTCGCCCTGCGAGCCGTAAGCGCGCAGCTCGCGGCCGTCGCGCAGCAGCGCCAGCTCGTCGCGGTGCGGGCCGTGTCCGGTGAAGCCCGCGCTCGAGGTCGCGACGGCAGCCGCGCCTGCAGCTCGGCGACGAACTCGTCCTCGTCGGCGGCGCGCGAGCGCGGGCCGGTACTCGAGCGCCGCCGTCGCCGCTCAGGCCGAGCTGCGCGGCGCGCTGCGCGAACGGCTCGGCGAGCAGCGCGACGGCCGTCGGCGCGGTGCTCGCGCAGCGCCAGCGCCGCGACGCGCGAGCTCGCGGTCCCAGGCGCCGAGCGTGGCGTCGCGAGGCGCGCCCGGCGCGGATGCGCGCGAGCAGCGCGTTGCGCTGGGCGAGCACGCGCGAGTACTCGCGGCGGTCGCTGGCGCGCGGCGGCCAGATCGCGGCGACGAGCTGGTCGAGGTGCGCGCGGCGCAGCGCCGGCGGGCCCTTGACCAGCTCCAGGCGGTCGGGCAGGAAGACGCTCGAGCAGCGGCCGGAAGTCGACGTCGAGCAGGCGCTCGACGGGCGCGCCGTCGGCGGTCATGCGCTTGACCGCGCGCTCGCCGTCGGGCCCGGCGCCGATAGCCGACGCTCAGCTCGTGCTGCCTGCGCGCCGTCGGCGCCGCGCACGACCACGCGCGCGGCCTGCGCACCGAAGCGCACGAGCTCGCGCTCGTTGCGCGTGCGCGGCGAGCGCCCGGTGCAGCCGAAGTAGAGCGCCTCGAGCAGGTTCGACTTGCCGGCGCCGTTGGGCCCGTGGACGACCGTCAGGCCGGGGCCGAGGCGCGCCTCGGCGCGCGCGTAGCGTGCGGAAGTCGCGCAGCTGCACGCTGAGCACGCGCACGTCGATGCCCCTACGACGTTGAGCCGGATCGGGCATGATCAGGTAGACGAAATCGCCGGCGTCGGGCGATTCGATCAGGCCGGGGCGCAGCGGGCTGATCAGCTTCAGCACCAGCTCGTCGGACTCGATGCTCTCGAGGCCGTCGCGCAGGAACTCGGGGTTGAAGCCGATCTCGAACGGCTCGCCGTGGAACGGCACCGGCATCGCCTCGCTGGCCTCGCCGACGTCGGGCGTCTGCGCCGAGACGGTGAGCGTCGCCCTCGCTGAAGCTGAGCCGCAGCGGCGCGTTCTTCTGCGCGAGCAGGCTGATGCGCCGCACGACGTCGGTCAGCTCGGCGCTCGCCAGGCGCAGCTCGTGCTCGACGGTCTCGGGCAGCAGCTGGCGGTAGTTCGGGAACTGGCCGTCGATCAGCCGCGAGGAGAGCACGATGTCGCCGAGCTCGAAGACGACCTGGTTCTGCCCGACGCTGACGGCGAGCGAGCTCGGCGCGGCGCTGCTGGGCGATGCGCGCGAGCTCCTGCAGCGCGCGCGCCGGGCACGTTCGCCTCGAGGCTGCCCTGCAGCGGCGCCTCGCAGCGCGGTCTCCTTGACGCTCAGGCGGTAGGAGTCGGTCGCGACCATGCGCAGCTCCTGGCCGGAGGCGGACATCGAGGATGCCGGTGAGCACCGGGCGCGTCTCGTCGCGCGAGGCCGAGCGCGCGACGCGGGAGATCGTCGTCGACGAACGCGCCGGCGGGCAGCGCGACGCGTGTCTCGGGCGACGGCGTCGGGCAGCGTCGGGAAGTCCTCGGCGCGCAGCGTGCGCAGGTGGAAGGTCGCGGCGCCGGAGATCAGCTCGACGTCCTGCTCGGCGCTGCGCAGCTCGAGCGTGACGCTCGTCGGCTGGCAGCGAGCGGGCGACGTCGAGCAGCAGGCGGGCGGGCAGCACGGCCTCGCCGGGCCGGTCGACCTCGGCCTTCAGCGGAACGCGCAGGCCGATCTCCATGTCGGTGGCGAGCAGCTCGGCGCCGAGCCCTCGGCGGCGGCGATCATCACGCCGGAGAGCGCCTGCACGGCGCTGCGCGTCGAGGCGACGCGCGTCACGGTCTGCAGCTGCGCAAGCAGCTCGAGGTGGAGAGGGAGAGCTTCATGACGACTGTCATGGAGAGGAAGTAGTCAGTAGGGGCTGTGGATATGTGGATATGGCGCAGGTAGCGGGCGCTGGGCGGTGTGCGGCGGTGGATGGGGCTGTGGCATAGGTGCGAGCAGTCTCTCAGGCGCGCGCGGTCGGGCGGGCGCGGCGTGCGTCACGGTCGCTGGCGTGAGGCTGCGGCACAGCTTCTCCACAGCCGCGCGGGCGTCGGCGTCGTCGGCGATGCGCGCGCCGGTGCGGCGGCAGGCGTGCAGCACGGTGGTGTGGTCGCGCCCGCCGAACTGCCGGCCGATCGCCGGCAGCGACTCGCCGGTGAGCTCGCGCGCGAGGTACATGGCGACCTGTCGGGGCCAGGCGATGCGCGGCGCGCGCGCGGTGGACAGGAGCTCGCTCGAGGGAGAGGCCGAAGTGCGCGCACGACGGCGGCCTGGATCTCGGCGATCGAGCTCGGCTTGGCGCGGCAGGCGCCGGCGCGCGCGGGTAGAGCGTCTCGAGCACCTCCTCGCGCGAGCTCGGCGGTGAGCGGCCGCCCGGTGAGCGAGCTGAAGGCGACGACGCGGATCAGCGCGCCCTCGAGCGCGCGGACGTTGCTCTCGATGCGCTCGGCGATCGAGCTGCAGCGGCCGGCTCGTCGGCGAGCTCGACGCCGTCGTGGTGGGCGCGCTTGCGCAGGATCGCCAGGCGCGTGGCGAGGTCGGGCGGCTGCGATGTCGGCGACGAGCCCGGCCTCGAAGCGCTCGCGCAGGCGGTCCTCGAGCGCCTGCAGGTCGCGCGGCGGGCGGTCGGAGGTGAGCACGATCTGGCGGCCGCCGTCGTGCAGCGCGTTGAAGGTGTGGAAGAACTCCTCCTCGGTGCGGGTCTTGCGCTCGAGGAACTGGACGTCGTCGAGCAGCAGCACGTCGACGTCGCGGAAGCGCGCCTTGAAGGCGTCCGTGCGCCCGCCGCCGAGCGCGTCGAGGAACTCGTTGGTGAACGCCTCGCCGGTCGTGCAGCGGACGGTCAGGCCGGGGCTGTGGCGCGAGCAGCAGGGTGGCGATCGAGCTGAGCAGGTGGGTCTTGCCGACGCCGGGCGGGCCGCAGATGAACAGCGGGTTGTAGGCCTGCGCGGGCATCTCGGCGACGGTCAGCGCGGCGGCGTGGGCGAGGCGGTTGCAGTCGCCGATGACGAACTGGTCGAAGGTCAGCTTGGGGTTGCCGAGCGGGCCCGTGCGCGAGCTGTGGCGTGGCGGCGCGCGCCCGCGCTCGCGTGCTCGGCGCCCGTCGCCAGCGGCGCTCGGGCCGCGCGGCGGCGCGTGGCGCGGCGGCCGGCGACGTGTCCGCTGGCGTCGCTGTCGCGAGCGCTCGATGCCGCGGTGCTCGACGAGCTCGACGACGCGTGCCGGGCCCGAGGACGTTGCGCGGCGCAGGCCTCGAGGACGCGCCCGAAGCGGTCGTGGATCCAGCTGCGCGCCGTGCGCGGGCGCCTGCGAGCGCAGCGTGCTCTCGTCGAGCTCGAGCGGCCGCAGCGGCTCGAGCCAGATGCGATAGGTGGCCTCGTCGACGGCGCAGGGCGAGCTCGGCTTGCACGCGCGACCATATGTGCTCGAGCTCGGCGCTCACGGCAGCGTGAATCCGCTTCTCTCCCAGAGGAAGTTGACAGACTATTCGAGAGAGGGGCCCGTGGGCCCCGGTCGGGCGACTATAACCCACGGCTCTCGGCGGCGTTCGAGCGGCTCGCCGCAATTGGCGGGAAAATTACGCCGCGGCGCTCGGGTCCGTATACTTGACCGCCGACGTCCGCCCCGGCGCGGCCGCGGTGCGCCGGCACGATCGCAGCGAGGATCTGGACGTCGCGCGGCGAATACACGATGAAGCGCACCTACCAGCCAAAGAAGCGCAAGCGCGCCCGTGCGCACGGGTTCCGCGCGCGCATGAGTCGCGCGCGGGCCGGCTGACGCTCAAGCGCCGCCGCGACAAGGGCCGCAAGCGCCTGTCGACCTGAGGCGTGACGGTTGCGTGGTGAACCGCGCGTTCCGCCGAGCGCGCGGCCGGCTGTCGCGCAGCGCGGAGTTCGAGCGCGTCTACCGCCAGGGCGCTCGACGGCCAACCGCCACCTCGTGCTGTACGCGTTCCCGAACGCGTGCGGCCGAGCGACCCCGCGCTCGGGCTGTCGGTGTCGCGCAAGGTCGGCGGCGCGGTCGAGCGCAACCGCGTCAAGCGGCTGCTGCGCGAGGCGTTCGCGCGCGTCGAGGGCGAGCTGCGCGGCGGCCAGGACGTGGTCGTCGTGGCGCGCCCGGCGGCTGGCGAGCTGGCCGAGCGCGAGGGCCTGGCGGGCGTCGACGCGGCGCTCGGCGAGCTGATCGCGAAGGCGGGCCTGCGCGAGCGGCCGAGCGCGCCGTCAGGCGGCCCGCGCAGGAGGCGCCGCGATGACGGCGGAGCGCCGGCCGGATGCGCAGACGCCGGCCCCGCGGGCGCTCGCGCGCATCGTGCGCGCGCGCTCGCGGTCGCGCCGATCGTCGCCTACCAGCGCTTGATCTCGCCGGCGATTCCGCGGCGCTGCAAGTACGAGCCGACGTGCTCGCGCTACGCGGTCGAGGCGATCCGCGAGTACGGCATACTTAGGGGCCTGGTGCTCGCGGGGTGGCGGCTGCTGAGGTGCAACCCGTGGAGCTACGGCGGATACGATCCGGTCGAGGCCCAGCGAGTGTTCACGATCGCGCCGCCGCACGGGCGCCTGACGCGGATGCGGCGGGCAGCCGACGGCCGGCGCGCAGCGCCTGTCGAGTCCACGAGCCACCTGCCGCGTAGACAGACCGCCGAGAGCACCTAGACGCATGCCAATCCTCGCCAACGTCATCCAGGACGCGTTCTCGCCCCTGATCAGCCTGTTCGAGTCGATCATGGTGTTCATCCACGCCCACCTCGTGGGCGGCAGCTGGGGGCTGGCGATCGTCGGGCTGACGGTGCTGATCCGCGCGGTGCTCGTGCCGCTGACGTTCAGGCAGCTGAAGTCGATGCAGGAGATGCAGCGCCTGGCTCCGCAGATCAGCGGCGCTGAAAGAGAAGTACAAGGAGGACAAACAGCGCCAGCAGCAGGAGATGATGAAGTTCTACCAGGAGAACAAAATCAATCCTTTGGCATCCTGCCTGCCGCTGCTGCTGCAGCTGCCGGTGTTCATCTCGCTGTTCTACATGCTGCGCACGGACCTGAAGATGCGACATCTGCGGGCCGGCAGCTGCGCGAGTTCTACGGCAGTCGCATCACACAGCGAAATCCACGCACAAGGCCGTGTCACGTGCGGCGCACGCAGCTGCAAGGGCATCGAGAAATCGAGCTGCAACACGGTCGCGCCGCACTCGGCGAAGTTCCTGTTCCTGCCGGACATCACGAGCAAGGCCACCGGCGCCGCGCTGATCGTGCTGATCGTGCTGTACGTCGGCTCGCAGGTCGCCTCGACGCTCGATGGCGACGGCGACCGCCGACCCCAACCAGCGGCGCCTGATGCTGCTGCTGCCGCTCGTGTTCGTCGTGATCCTCTACCGCTACCCGGCCGGCCTGCTGGTGTACTGGATCACGACGAACCTGTGGACGATCGGCCAGCAGTACCTGATCAAACGGCGCATGGGCCCGCCGCCGCCGCCGAGACGCGGTCCGCCGCCGGGCAGCGCCGAGCGGCGAAGCCGAGCGGCGGGCTCGTGCGCAGCCGGCGCTCGAGCGGCGCGGCCGTCGGGCGGCGCCGGCAGGGCTCGCAGCGCTGCCGGCGACGGGCGCCGGGCCGCGGCGCCACCGCCACGCCCGCCGCGCAAGAAGAAGAAGCGCTCGGGCAGGCGGCGATGAGCGACGAGGCGGACGCGGCGCCGAGGACGACGAGGAGCTCGAGCCGGCGGAGGCGCTCGAGGAGCTGCTGGAGGAGATCGTCGACGGCCTGCGGTCTCGACGCTGAGGTCGAGGTCGAGGAGCGGACGGGCGTGCTGACCGGGCGCGCTCGACGGCGAGGACGTCGGCCTGTTCATCGGCCGCCACGGGCAGACGATCGACGCCGTCCAGCACCTCGCGCAGCGCATCGTGTTCCCCGAGGGCCCGTCGGCGGTGCGCGTGGTGATCGACGCCGAACGGCTACCGCGAGCGCCGCGCGGAGGCGCTGCGCGCCGAGGCCGACGACGCGGCCGAGGAGGCGCTGCGCAACGGGCGGCCCGGTCGAGCTCGAGCCGCTGCCGCCGTCGAGCGGCGGATCGTGCACGAGTACCTGCGCGAGCGCGGCGACGTCGAGACGCACAGCGAGGGCGACGAGCCCGAGCGCTACCTCGTGATCTCGCCCGCCGACGACTGACCGCCGACGGCAGAGCGTTTCACGTGAAACACTCAGCCTCCGAGTCGCGCGATGACGAAGGCCGCAGGCGACGGCGCGCGTTGAGCGCGGCTCTGGACGCTACGGCCGAGCTCGCACAGGTCGCGGCGGCGTCCTCGAGGCAGCTGGCGGAGCGCCTGACGAGCATCGCGAGCTCCGACCGCCGTGCGCGAGCCCGGCCGAGGCTGCTCACGCGCACCTCGCCGACTCGCTGGTCGGCGCTCGAGCTCGAGGCGTGCGCTCGCGCGTGCGCGATCGCCGACCTCGGCTCGGGCGCCGGATTCCCGGGGATCGGCGCTGGCGGTCGCGCTGCCGCGCGCGCGGTTGCAGCCTGGTCGAGAGCCAGCAGCCGCAAGTGCGCCTTCCTCGCCGGCCGCGCGGCGGAGCGCGAGACTCGCGAACGCGCGCGTGGTCTGCGCGCGCGCGGAGGAGTGGGCGAGGGGCTCGAGCGCCACGACCTGGTCGTCGCGCGGGCGCTCGCGCCGCAGCCGGTCGTGCTCGAGTACGCGGCGCCGCTGCTGCGCCTCGGCGGGCGCGCTGGTCGACTGGCGCGGCACGCGCGACGAGGCGCGAGGAGCGCCGCGGCGCTCGCGCGGCGGAGCAGCTCGGCATGCGCTGCGAGGAGATTCGCCGCGTGCACGCCGTTCGCGCAGGCGC
This sequence comes from uncultured Solirubrobacteraceae bacterium, assembly GCA_963706615.1. Taxonomy (GTDB): domain Bacteria; phylum Actinomycetota; class Thermoleophilia; order Solirubrobacterales; family Solirubrobacteraceae; genus Palsa-744. Next base: position 1,635,705 of record OY970163.1, read on the forward strand.
GCGACCGGCACCTGCACGTCTTCGTGAAGGTCGCTGCCGACGCCGCCGCGCTTCCCGCGCCGCCCGGGCATGGCGCGCAAGCGTCCGCTCGGCGAGCCTGAGCTCGCGGCCCGCGCTCCCGGCGCTTTGCCGAGGCTCGGCGCATCGGCGCGTCTCCGACCGCGATCGGCGCTAGCTTGCAGGCGATGGCCACGGTGTACGCGATCGCCAACCAGAAGGGCGGCGTCGGCAAGACGACGACGGCGGTCAACGTCGCCGCGTGCATCGCCGAGGCGGGCTACGCGACGCTGCTCGTCGACGTCGACCCGCAGGCCAACGCCACCGTCGGGCTCGGGCATCGCGCGCACGCAGTCGCCCGGGCTGTACGAGGTGCTGACCGGCGAGGCGACGGCCGCGGAGGCGCTGACGCGACTCGCGCGTCGCCGGCCTGCAGGCTGCTCCCGGCGGGCGCCGGGCTGGCGGGCGCGAACGTCGAGCTGCCGCGCGATGGAGGGCTTCGAGCAGCGCCTGCGCGAGCGCCTGGCGCCGATGCGCGAGCGCTTCGAGTACGTCCTGCTCGACTGCCCGCCGTCGCTGGGGCCGCTGACGGTCAACGCGCTGGTGGCCGCCGACCGCGTGATCGTGCCGGTGCAGACCGAGTACTTCGCGCTCGAGGGCCTGGCCGGGCTGCTCGAGACGCTCGCGCTCGTCCAGCGCGAGCTCAACCCGCGCCTGACGGTCGCGGGCATGCTGCTGACGATGCACGACGGCCGCACGCGGCTCGGGCAGCGACGTCGAGCGCGAGGTGCGCGAGCACTTCCCCGAGCTCGTGTTCGACACGGTGATCCCGCGCAACGTGCGCGTCGGCGAGGCGCCGAGCTACGGGCTGCCGGTGACCCACCACGATCCCCACAGCGCCGGCGCCGAGGCGTACTTCGAGCTCGCCAAGGAGGTGGCCGCGCGTGGCTAAGCCGAAACCGGGCATGGGCCGCGGCCTCGAGCGCGATCCTGTCGGTGTCGGCCGAGCGGCGCGGCGAGCGCCGACGAGGAGCTGCGCGAGCTGCCGCTCGAGCTGATCGCGCCGAACCCGCAAGCAGCCGCGCCGGCGCTTCGACGAGGACGCGCTCGCAGGCGCTCGCGGGGTCGCTCGGCGAGCGCGGCGTGCTGCAGCCGGTGCTCGTGCGCCCGCGGCCGGGCGGCACCTACGAGCTGGTCGCCGGCGAGCGGCGCTGGCGCGCCGCGCAGATCGCCGGGCCTGGAGACGATCCCGGCGCTCGTGCGCGCAGCGCGAGGACGCCGAGGCGCTCGAGCTGGCGCTGATCGAGAACATGGCGCGCGAGGACCTCAACCCGGTCGAGGAGGCGCGCGCGTGCGCCGCGCTCGTCGAGGAGCTCGGCCTCACGCGCGAGGAGGTCGGCCGCGCGCGTCGGGCGCAGCCGCGTCGCGGTCAGCAACCTGATGCGCCTGCTCGACCTGCCCGACGAGGTGCTCGAGCTGCTCGAGGCGGCGCGCTCAGCGAGGGCCACGGCCGCGCGCTGCTGCTGGCCGAGGACCACGGCGCGCGCGCGCGCCTGGCGCGCGCAGCGCCGCGCGCGAGGGCTGGTCGGTGCGCGACGCGAGGAGCGGGCCCGCACGAGAGCAACGCGGGCCCGCTCGACGCGGCGACGCGGTCGCCCGCGCGACGCGGCGCCGGCAGCCTGCACCCCGACCAGGAGCAGGCGTGCGCGAGATCGCCGAGGCGCTCGACCGCCGCGCTCGGCGCCGAGGTCGCGGTCAAGGCGACCCGCGCCGGCGGCTATCGCGCGGAGCTCGCGTTCGCCAGCCGCCGCAGGAGGCGATCGAGCTGGCCAGGCGGCTGCGCCCGCGCGCGATCCCCGGCCTCCTCGAGCATTCTCGATAGCGGATGTTTCGCCTGGTGGGAATGTGGGCTGAGATTGACAGCTGCACGACGTGCGCGCCGGTTCGGGCGCGGGTGCGCGGGGCCACTCGCCAGCGATAACATGGCCCCGCCCGGGGCGGCTTCTGCCGCGCGCGGGGCGATTAGCTCAGTTGGTTAGAGCGCTTCTCTGATAAGGAAGAGGTCCCAGGTTCGAGTCCTGGATCGCCCATCTCCCAGTCTCGTGCGGGGCGGCAAGACTGAGCTGGTGCAGAGCACCCGTTCCCTTTCCTGCAGACCATGGAGGGATCTCGTTTGGAGAATCGAGCAGATCACCGGCCGAACAGTGATTTCCTTCATGAGCGCCAACCATCTGGAGCCCGACATGGCTGCCGAGATCTTCGCCCGAGCCCGCTGACTACGGAAGCCGACTCGCGATGACCCGTGCGAAGTCGTCAGGATAGATCGCCCTCCCGCTTGAGACGGTTTCCAAGCGGACGAAGTGGGTAGGCGTTTAGCACGATCCCGGTGTGCTCCGGAGCCGGGTTGTGCGAAGTGCAGCCTCAGGTGTCCCGCGCTCATTAGCCCCGTGCTATCCGAGTGGGGACACGGGGGGCGATGGTCAGAAGCGATCCCCCGAGTGTGCTGGAGGAATCACGAATGTCGCTGCTGCTGTTTCTCATCCTGCTGGTGGTGGTCGGGCTCGTCGTGGGCGCGCTCGCCCGTTTACTGCTGCCCGGCCCAGACCCCATGGGCGTCCTCGGAACCATCCTGCTCGGCATCGCCGGATCGTTCATCGCCGGGCTGTTCTCCTGGTACGTCCTGAACAGACATGGCGCGGGCATATTCCTTTCGATCATCTTCTCGATGCTCCTGTTGTGGGTGCGACGGCGTCTTGAGTCCCGCCGCTCCGCAGCCGTGCGGCCACAAAGGGGGTATGAATGCGACTGGTCCTCTTCGGCCTCTTGATCGCTGCACTGATCTTCATCGTCTCCGGCGGGCATCTGCTGTTCCTCTCGCTGTTCTTCCTGCTGCCGATGGGCGGGTTCTTGGGTCACAGACGGCGTCGGCGGCTCTGACGCTAGAGCCTCTCATCTAGACCGTCTGGCTTGTTTGGCTCGGCCAAACGTGGAACCCTCGATGCCGAGAACAATTGCTTGCTCGTCCAGTAGTTGGTACTACGACACGACGCCGTTCGGGACAAATCGCAGCGGGTAAAATGCAGGACCGGCGGCCGGTAGCAAGAAGATCGACACCGCTGACCCCCAAACTCGGCAAGCTCGGGGCTGCGGCGTTCCGCGGTCGCGCCGTGCGCGCGGGCGAATCGTGATGCACCTCCTGGTTAGCACGACGGCGCGCCGAGTCGAATCATGATCTCTCCTCGCTGCAAGCCGAGGGCGATTGCATGCGCCCGGTTTCTTGCGCCGAGCTTGACGAGGCAATGGCGTACGTGGGTCTCGATTGTCGACTGCGAGACGCCCAACGCACCGGCAATCGATGCTCCCCGCTCTCCGCCGGCGATCAGAGTCAATACCTCGCGCTCGCGCTGGGTAAGGGCCGCTAGGCCGGGCCTCTGTCGCGCGGGGGCACCCGGATTTGGCCTGCTGGCGGGGAAGTAGAGTAGGGATAGGTGGCGCCCAGGTTCGACATGTGCCTTGGCGCTGTAATCGACGGGGAGCCGAGCACCATCAGGTAGCCCAAGTTCAAAGGTCCCGGTCTGGGTTCCGTCGCGAACGAAGGCGGTCCAGAGCGCCTCGGTCTCATCCTCAGAACCTGGCGGGGAGAGATCATCAATCCTCAGTTGCAACACGTCGTCTTTGCGTAGCCGCAAGAGAAGGCATGCGGCCTGGTTGACGTCTACGTATCGGCGTTGGTCGTCTGCGACCAGCATCGGGATGAGACTCCTCTCGAAGGAGGCGCTGTTCGTGGCCGTCACTGCGGCCTGCTCGATAACTGCTGCCCCGGTCCCGGGGGCGTCCTTGAAGTCTGCCGCGATCGCCATCTGAGCGGCCTGTGCCGCCGGCACTCCGTGGGCGAGGCGTCGAAGCATCAGCTGCACTCGGGCCTGGTCTACGCGCGAGTACAGACGCTGGTTCCCTGGGGTGCGGGTCGGTTTAAGCACCCCATAACGGCGCTCCCACTTGCGCAGTAAATCGGGGCTAACACCGACGCGTCTACTGAGCTCTCCGATCGGCATCCAGGTAGCGGTCGCCGTGGGCATCGCCCCGATTATATGGACAAGCCCTGGACAGGCTTGTTTAGGCGGGAGGAGCCGGGAAACACCAGAGCCGAGGCCATTAAGTCGATTCCCCACGAACGCGCCAGCCTGCGCCATCGGTAGTCCGCGTCAGACGACACGTAATTGATGAGAGGAAAGGGACCATGACTAGGACGGATGAACGGGAAGACCGGCTGGGAACGCTCGAGCGAGACGAGGCACCTGCGCCCGGCGGCGCAGGACCCAGGCTCCCGGCGGGAAGAGCGGGCGCGCCGCCGCGCAGCTCGAGGCTCGTCGGCTCCCCGCGCACGCCAGCGCGACGAGTTCGGCGGCCTTGCATTGGGGCGCGGCATTCTTCGGCTGGCTGGTGGCGATGGAAATGCTCGACGATCTCTCATCGCGATCCTCACTGCTGCGGGCGCGGCAATTGGCTTGACGAATCTCAGCTCGTCGGCGGCCAAGCAGAATGTCGCCACGATTGGGATTGGCGGCGGCATCGCGTTGCTCGTTGTGCTTCTGCTCGCTTATTACGCGGGTGGCTACGTGGCAGGACGGATGTCACGCTTTGACGGCGGCCGCCAAGGGTTCGGCGTGTGGGTGATGGGAATCATCATCATCCTGTTGTTTGCAGCTGCCGGGGCGATTTTTGGTTCGGAATATAACGTTCTGAGCTCGCTGCACCTGCCTCGCATACCGGTCAAAGAAGGAGACCTCGCAACGGGCGGAGCCATCGCGCTCGCGGTGGCCCTGCTCGGGATGTTGCTGAGAGCAATTCACGGCGGCCGCGTCGGCCGTGCATACCACAACAAGGTCGATCGGGCGGGCTATTAGGACAACGCGTAGCGGAACCCCGATGAACTCAAACCTCTGAGAGGACAGATATGCAGCCGGACCAGTCATTCACTTCACCTACAGATGGCGGCGGCTGCTGGCGCCCAGGCCAAGGCCGCCGAGGTCGCAGAACAGGCACAGGAGAAGGCCCAGCAGGCCGCCGGGCAGGTACAGGACAAGCTGCGCGAGCAGCTCGATCAGCGCTCCGCCAGGCGGCTACGCAGATCACCGAACAGGCGTCCGACCTGCGCTCGGTCGGTGAGTCGCTGCGTGAACAGGGCAAGGAGGGACCGGCCAAGGCCGCCGACCAGCTCGCGCAGTACGCCGAGAAGGTCGGCGGCTACCTGCGCGAGAAGGACTCGCACGCGCTGCTCTCCGACGCGGAGGACTTCGGCCGCCGCCAGCCGTGGGCGATCGCCGCCGGAGGCCTGGCGCTGGGCTTCGCGGCCTCGCGCTTCCTGAAGGCCTCCAGCAGCCAGCGCTACCACGGCCGCACGACCGTCCCGCGCCCGAACGGCGTCTACCCCGCCGCCGGCCCCACGCCGGAAACGGCATGGGCGAGTGGTCACAGCCGAGCTCGCCGGGTCCGGCGCGGGACCGGTGATGTAGGCGATGACGCCCGAGAACCCACGACAACGGCCTGCGCGAGCAGCCGATGGGCGAGCTGTTCAAGCAGCTCTCCGATGACCTCTCGACGCTCGTGCGCCAGGAGCTCAAGCTGGCGCAGGCGGAGATGACCGAGAAGGGCAAGCAGGCCGGTGTCGGCGTCGGCATGTTCGGGGGAGCCGGCCTCGTCGGGCTGCTCGCCCTCGGCGCCGTTCACGGCGTGTCTGATCGCGGCGCTGTCGACGGGGATGGAAGTGTGGATCGCCGCGCTGATCGTGACCGTCATCTACGCGGCGGTCGGCCGGCGTGCTGGCGCTGAACGGAAAGAGACCGGGTCGCCGAGGCGACGCCGCCGGTGCCCGAGCAAACCATCGAAACCGTAAAGGAGGATGCGCAATGGGCCAAGACCCAGCTGTCATCAGAAGAGAGATAGAGCAGACCCGCGAGCACATGGGCGAGACCGTCGACGCGCTCGGCTACAAAGCCGACGTGCCGGCCCGGGCGAAGGACTCCGTCTCGGACAAGGTCGACTCGCTGAAGTCGAAGATCACCGGCGTCGGCTCGCAGGTGTCGGACGCGACTCCCGACGCGGGCGACGTGAAGCAGGGCGCCCAGCAGGCGGTCGGTGTCGTGCAGGAGAACCCGCTCGGCCTGGCGATCGGCGCCGCCGCGGTCGGCTTCCTCGCCGGAATGCTGATCCCGAGCACGAAGATCGAGGACGAGCGCATCGGGCCGGTGGCCGACCAGGTCAAGGAGCAGGCCAAGCAGACAGGCCAGGAGGCTCTCGAGCACGGCAAGCAGATCGCGCAGGAGACGGCGCGAGACCGCGACCCAGAAGGCGCAGGAGGCCGTCGCCGAGGTTCAGCGAGAAGGCCCAGGACAGCGCGCAGAGCCATGCGCACGAGATGACCGAGAGCGCGAAGGAGTCGGCGGAGCAGGTGCGCCTCAGAGGTCACGAAGGAGCCCTCGTAGCGGGCGGCACCGGCGACCTCAATCGGCCGATGGCCAAGCGGCCGATTGAGTTGCGCCACCAATCCGAACAGGAAGGAGACAGCATGGCTGAGCTGACGAATCTGGAGAGCAAGCTGGCCGAGGTGCTCGGCCTTGCCGAAGCCTCCACGGACGCCGCCGAAAAGGTCAAGCGTATGCTCGACGATGATGAGCGGGACCTTTCAGAGAAGCTGGAACGCATGCGCGATGAGGCCGTCGCGACTGCCGAGCGCTGTACCGAGGTCGCCGGCGGCTTCGACGGGAAGAAGACCGCGATCATCGAGGCTGCCCGCGAAACCAAGCGGGAGGGCACGGCGATGATGCGGGCCTATCTCGAGGGAGAGGACGATGCTCTGGACGGCTTCGAGTTCCTGACCATGGCCGAGGCTGGCGAGGTCGGGCACTGGGCGATCGTCAAAAAGCTGAACGAGCGTGCCGGGATCACCGCTGTGCGGACAGCTGGCCGAGTGGGCTCTGCCGATTCAGGAGCAGCACCTCAACCTCGTCCTGCAAAGCTCGTTGTACATTGCAGGGCGCGAAGACCCCAACGCGACGGCCGACTGACCGGCCGCAGGGAGGTTCGATCTGGCTTTGCGTCGCCAACGCTTCTCGCCCCGCTCTTGGCGCCCGACCGTGAGCGATCTCCCCGTGCTGGCGGGAGCTCGCCACGAGTACGTCGATGTCGCTGGCCTGCGGACGCACGTGACGCTCGCCGGCCCCGATGACGCGCCGCCCGTGCTGCTGGTCCACGGATGGCCCCAGAACTGGTGGGCCTGGCGGCGCGTCATCCCGCGGTTGTCGGAGAATTCAGGATCATCGCCCCCGATCTCCGAGGTCATGGCTGGACAGAGGCGCCGCCGGGGGGCTACGACAAGGAGCGGCTGACCTCAGACCTGCTCGCGCTGCTCGACGTGCTGGGGCTCGAGGCGGTCACCTGGGTCGGGCCACGATTGGGGCGCGTGGACTGGGTTCCTCGCCGCTCTGCGGGCTCCCAGGCGGCTCGAGAGGCTGCTCGCGCTGTGTATTCCCCATCCATGGACCGCGCCGCATCCGCAACAGCTGGCGCTGCTCGGATATCAGGGGCCAATCAGCCTGCCCTTCGTAGGGAAGCCGTGAGCCAGGCCAATGACCGGGCAGTCCTGTCGAGCCGGACGCGGCGCGGACGGGCTCGAGGCCGCAGATCGCGCGGTCTTCGCCGAGCACATCCCACCCCACGTGACGGTCGCGATGTACAGGATCTTTCTCATGCGTGAGCTCCTGCCCGTTAGCGCGCCGGCGCTACGCACGCGACGTGCTCGGCGTGCCGACAACGCTGCTGGTCGGGGAGCGACGATCTGGTGACCAGGGGCACCGCGGCGGGGCCGTACATGGCCAGCCACATCTGCATGTCGGTGTGCTCGACGGCGTCGGCGCACTGGGTGCCCGAGCAACGACCCGGAGCCGTCGAGGCTTGGCTAAAGCGCCGCTGACCGCGGAGCGATCTCCCCGCCCCTGCAAATCACCAACTCTCGGACCATTTTGACCAACTGCCCGTTTGAGGGTAAGGCAGTTCCGAAGGCCCCACGCGACGAAGGAACACGTCCGCCTGCCTCCGCTGCGCTTACTGCTTCCGTCTGTCGCTGGTCCGGCTCTAGGCCGGGGTCGGACCGGCGGCTAACTGCTCGATGCTCCAGCGGCCTGCTCAGCCATCCTCAAGCCGTGGCGCGGCGATCTCCTCGTGCAGCAGCTTGATCGCCGCTGCAACGGGAATCGCCACTAGTGCACCAACCAACCCGAGCAGCGCTCCACCGAGGACAGTCGCGAGGACTGTGACGAGTCCAGGCACGGCGACGGTTCGAGCCATCACGCGTGGAGTCAGCAGGTAATCCTCCAAGAATCGGTAGACGATATAGAAAATGGCCGTGGCGATCGCGAGCGTCGGCGAGACGGTGAGGGCCACCAGGGCAACCACTATGCCGCCGACCGTCGAGCCTATGATCGGGATCAGGTCGAGTATCGCCACCATGAGGCCCAGTAGCAGCGCATAGGGGATGCCAAAGATCATCGCCCAGACGAAGGTCCCCACCCCGGCGATGACCGACGTGAAGAGGTTGCCGAGCACATAACCGCCGACGCGATCGAGTATCTCATCGGTAAGCAGGACCATTCGAGGACGCCGGCTGCTGGGAGCTAACTGGTAGAGCCAATGCTTCACACGCGGGAAGTCCGCGAGCAGGTAGACCGTGACGACGACGACGACCACGAGCGAGCTCACGAAGTTGAGAACGATCTTGCCCACTCCGAGCGCGCTGTTGAACGAGCCACTGCCCTTCAGCAACCTCTGCAGCCCCCGGACCACGTGGTATTTCGCATCGAGTTTCCCTAGCTGGGTGTTGTGGTTCTGAGCCTGGCGTAGATAGTGGGGAAGGTTTTGCGCGAGGTCACTGGCCTGGCTGGCAACCACCGGGATCGCCACTGCCAAGAAACCGACAAAGCTGCCAACCGCCACGAGGAGCACCACAACCAGTGCGGCCCAGCGGGGGAGCCCACGCCGGTACAGCGCGACGACGGCCGGATCGAGTCCGACGGCGATGAAGAACGCGAGACCGAGCAGCACGAGCACCTGTCCCGCAGCAACCACCATCCACGCCAATGCAAAGGCACACGCGACACCAAGCGCGCCCATGAAGCCGACGAAGAACGGGGCACGACGGTCAAAGGGACGGCCAACCGTCCCGAATTCGTTCTCAGCCGAGACGCCCGCCTGGACCTCGGCGTCGGCGCGGATCTCGTCGAGCGCGTCTTGAGTGGCCTCCTCGACCCCTAGGCTCGACGCCAGACCTGTCTCGGGCGTTGGATCAGGGGTCATCCGATCACCTGGCTAGAGGTGTACCCGGCTGGCTGCCAGCGCGAAACAGGGCTTGCCCCCGGTGTTCACTGGCATACGCCGCTGTCGATCGAGCCTGCGGGCACGATCACACAGGGCGAGCCCTTTGGCAAGCGCTCCCACGCGGGCAGATCGTCCGTCGTTGCTGGCGTATGACTCGGCCCGCCGGCGTGCCGAGTCGCCGGGTGGCGCCATCGGTGGCGCTATTCGGCGTCCTTGGCCGCGTCTTCGCCCCTCGGAACGGGCCAGCGGGCGAGGCTTGCGCCACGTGATGCGATGTGGGACGGTAGGCGCATGGATCGCCCTGCTGTCGAGGATTCCCGCCCGCCGCAAGCGGTGCTGCGATTCGTGAACCCGATGCTGCTCGCGGTGCTGCGATCAAAACTGCACGGGCTCGCAGGCAAGAACCTCATGCTGCTGACGGTTACCGGCCGCAAGAGCGGCCGCAGCTACACCATGCCCGTCACGCGCCATGAACAGCCAGACGGCAGCCTCGTGGTGTCAGGTGCCGGTGGGTGGCGGCACAATCTTCGAGCGGGTAGCGATGTTCTCGTCACACTCGACGGGCGAGAGCGCGTTGCCCAGGTCAGGGTGGAGGAGGACCCCACCAAAGCGACGGAGGTGTTCAAGCGGCTGCTCGAGCACGCGGGCACCAAAGCTGTTGGCGTGAAAGTCAACGTGAAGCACGCCCCCACGGTCGACGAGATCAGACCCGTGATGGCGCAGCGGGTCATCGCCTACTTGACGTTGACCGACTAGCGCCAGCCTGCACTGGAAGGGCACCGTTCCTTGCTCACGCATACGGGAGCCGTGCGACACCTCTCCCCGACGATCGCTACCTATCCACTCGGTCGCGCTCGCTTGGCAGCACTGGGGTACCGCTGTGCGAGGTCGTAGAGCCGGTCTTCCCCGCGTGCCTAGATCTCCCGTTCGGAGGATCCCAGGTTCGAGTCCTGGATCGCCCACTGGCAGATCGCGGCTTGCGGAGCCGGGCGCGCCGAAGTAGCCGAGCACGGTCGGTGTCACCGGGAACCGTGACGGGCCGCTTGCGCGTAGCCGATCACGATCGCGGCGATGAACCAATGAGCCCAGCAATCGCCGGCCGCGGGTCAGAGTCCACCGAGGAACTCCAGCAACGCCGCGTTGACCGCCTCGGGCTCCTGCTGCTGCACCCAATGCCCGGCGCCGGGCACGACGATCTCGGCGCGCAGGTCGGTGACCCAGCCGCTGCATCGCCTCGGCCGGCATGAAGCGGCGCACCGGGTCGAGCTCGCCCGTGAGGAACATCGCGGGCTGCTCGACGCGCCGCTCGGCGAACGGGCGCGGTCAGCTCCCAGTTGCGGTCGATGTTGCGATACCAGTTCAGGCCGCCGGTGAAGCCCGTGCGCTCGAACGCCTCGACGTAGACCGCGAGCTCCTCCTCGGAGAGCCACGGTGGCGGGGCGTCGCGCTCGCGTCATCCTCCTGGGCCCACTGCGCCGTCCACTGGCGCCTGGTCGTCAGCGTCCGGCGCACGTCGCTCGCGAGGGCCGCGTCGGCGACGCCCGGCTCCTGGAACCACACGATGTAGAAGTCCTCGCCCAAGTGCCTGCGCATGATCGGGATCGGCGGCGCCGGTGCGCGCGGGACGAACGGCACGCTCAGCCCGGCCACCGCGCGCACGCGCTCGGGGTGCAGCACGCGCGAGCTGCCAGACGACGTTCGCGCCCCAGTCGTGACCGACGAAGATCGCCGCCTGCTCGCCGACGGCGTCGAGCAGCCCGCACATGTCCTCGCACAGCGTCACCACGTCGTAGGCCTCGACCTCCGCCGGCGCCGTGCTGGCGCCGAAGCCGCGCATGTCCGGCGCCAGCACGCGGTAGCCGGCGCGCACGAGCGCCGGGATCTGGTGGCGCCAGGAGAACGCCAGCTCGGGGAAGCCGTGGCAGAGCACGACCAGAGGCCCGTCGCCCTCGTCGACGACGGCCAGCTCGATTCCGTTCGCGGGCACGGCGCGTGTCATGGATCGCAACGATACGCGTGACCTCGAGGGTGCGTGGCGCACGCCAGCCGAGCGCGACCCGGCAGTCGTTCTTCAAACGTCGTCCGCCCCCGCCGGCGCCTGGAGCCGGGCCTCGTCGGCTCGCCGCGAGTCACTACTGTCAGTGGGCGATGCCCGCCGCAGTCGATCTCGCATCATCCGCCGACACAGAGCAGCCAAAAGCGCCGCCGAGGCGCCCGGCGATCCTCGCCGTCGACGACGAGCCGGCGGTGCTCGCGGCCGTGGCGCGCGACCTGCGCCGCGGCTTCGGCGAGCGGTACCGCATCCTGCGCGCGACGTCCGGGCGCGGAGGCGCTGGAGGTGCTCGCGCGAGCTGCGCACGCGCGGCGACCAGGTAGCGATGCTGATCGCCGACCAGCGGATGCCCGGCATGCCCGGGACCGCAGTACCTCGTCGAGGCGCGCAAGATCGTGCCCCGACGCCAAGCGCGTGCTGCTGACCGCCTACGCCGACACCGAGGCGGCGATCGCCGCGATCAACGAGGTCGCACTGGACTACTACCTGCTCAAGCCCTGGGATCCGCCCGAGGAGCAGCTGCTTCCCGGTGGTCGAGGACCTGCTCACCACCTGGGAGTCGGGCGCGGCGCTGGAGGCCGGCGGGGTGCGCGTCGATCGGCCACCGCTTCTCCAAGGAGTCCCACGACCTGCGCGACTTCCTCGTGCGCAACCGTGTGCCCGCACGCTGGCTGGACGTCGAGCGCGACGGCGAGGCGCGCGAGCTGCTGCAGGTCGCCGGCGTCGACGCGGAGCGCCTGCCAGTCGTGCTGCTCGAGGACGGCGCCGTGCTCGAGCGCCCGACCGTGCTCGAGCTCGCCGAGCGGCTCGGCGTGGCCGGTCGCGCCCGCGCAGGACCACTACGACCTCGTGATCGTCGGCGGCGGCCCGGCCGGCCTGGCCGCGGCCGTCTACGGCGCCTCGGAGGGCCTGCAGACGATGATGGTCGAGCGCGAGGCGCCCGGCGGCCAGGCCGGCCAGTCGAGCCGGATCGAGAACTACCTCGGCTTCCCGGCCGGGCTGTGCGGCTCGGATCTCGCGCGCCGCGCGACCGATCAGGCCCGGCGCCTCGGCGCCGAGCTGCTCACCGTCCAGGAGGCCGTCGGCCTGCGCGTCGAGGGCGCCGCGCGGCTCGTCGAGCTCAGCGGCGGCGGCAGCTGCTGAGCGCCAGCTGCGTGCTCGTCGCCTCCGGCGTCTCCTACCGCCAGCTCGACACGCCCGGCTTCGCCGAGCTGACCGGCGCCGGCGTCTACTACGGCGCGGCCATGACCGAGGCGCGCGCGTGCGCCGACCAGCACGTCGTCGTGATCGGCGGAGCCAACTCCGCCGGGCAGGCCGCCGTCTACTTCAGCGGCTACGCCGCGCCGGTGACGATGCTCGTGCGCGGCGACGTCGCTGGAGACGTCGATGTCGCACTACCTGATCGAGCAGATCGCCGAGCTGCCGAACGTCGACGTGCGCACCGGCACGCCAGGCTGTCGCCGCCGCACGGCGAGGACGGCCGGCTGACGCGCGATCCGCGATGCGACGGGCCCGACGGCGAGCGAGACGCGTCGACGCCGACGCCTGCTTCGTCTTCATCGGCGCCTCGCCGCGCACCGACTGGCTGGACGGGCGTGCTCGCGCGCGACGAGCGCGGCTTCATCCTCGCCGGGCGCGACGTCGCAGGCCAACGGCTGGCCGCTGGCGCGCGAGCCGTACGCTGCTCGAGACGAGCGTGCCCGGCGTGTTCGTCGCCGGCGACGTGCGCGCGCGCTCGATCAAGCGCGTCGCCAGCGCCGTCGGCGAGGGCTCGATGGCCGTCTCGCTGATCCACGAGTACCTGGTCGAGCGCATGAGCCGCGTCGTCGCGACGCGTCACAGCTGGCGGAGCTGCGCACGGTCGACCTGTTCGACGAGCTCGACGACGAGCAGCTCGCCGAGTGGGTCGCGCGTCGCGCGCAGCCGTCGACTTCGCGCCCGGCGAGATCATCGCCGAGCAGGGCGAGGCGACGCGTGGCGTGCAGCTGCTGCTCGACGGGCACGCGCAGGCGATCGATCGTCGACCACGGCGGCATCGAGCCGTCGGCCGACCACGCAGGCGCCGACCTGGATGGGCGCGATCGCCGCGCTCACCGGCGGCGCCGCTCGGCGTGCGCATGCAGGCCGAGACCGCCTGTCGCGTCGCCGTGATCGAGCCCGACGAGTTTCGCCGGCTGGCCTTCGCCCAGCCGGTCGATCCACCGACGCGTGATGCAGCAGGTCGCGCCCGGTGATGAGCCGCGTCACGAGCCGATCGAGCAGAACCGCGAGCGGCTCGCCGTCGCTCGGCACGATGGCCGCCGGCCTCGCGCACGAGCTCAACAACCCCGCCGCCGCCGCGCGGCGCGCCGCCGCGCAGATGGCCGAAGCGCTCGACGTGATCGGCTCGGCCCTCGGCGCGCTTCGTCGAGGCCGGGATCGAGCGCGAGCAGGCCGAGCGAGCTCGTCGCGCTGCAGCGCCAGGCGGTCGCGCACGGCGCGGCCGTGCACGCGCGCTCGACGCGCTCGACGCCTCCGACGCCGAGGACGACGCTGCTCGACCGCCTCGAAGCGCTCGGCGTCGCGGAGGCGTGGCGGCTGGCCGAGCCGCTCGCCGTCGCCGGGCGTCGACGCAGGCGTGGCTCGACCGGGTGGCGCGAGCTGGCCGGGCCCGGCAACCGAGGCGGCGCTCGCGCTGGGTCGCGCGCGTCGCTGATCGCGCGGGCGCCTCGCCGGCGAGCTGGAAGAGTCGACCGAGCGCATGTCGAGCGCTCGTCGGCGCCGTCAAGTCCTACGCCTACATGGATCGCGGCGACGCTCGTCGAGGTCGATCTGCACGAGGGCCTGGAGACGACGCTCGCGGTGCTCGGCCACAAGCTCAAGCACACCGAGATCGACGCTCGTGCGCGAGTACGACCGCGCGCTGCCGCAAGCTGACCGTGCGCGGCTCCGAGCTCAACCAGGTGTGGACCAACCTGCTCGACAACGCGATCGACGCGCTCGGCGAGCAGCGGCACGATCACGATCGCCACGCACGCCGACGGGCGACTGCGCCGTCGTCGAGATCGCCGACGACGGCCCGGGGATGCCCGACGGATGTCGCGCGACGCGCATCTTCGATCCGTTCTTCACGACCAAGGAGGTCGGTCAGGGCACCGGCCTCGGCCTCGCCACCGCCCGGCGGATCGTCGTCGACCGCCACGACGGCTCGCTGACGCTCGACTCCGTCCCCGGGCGCACGACCTTCCGCGTGCGCCTGCCGTTCACGCAGGCCTGACAGAAAGGAACGCCATGCCCGGCTGCACGCATCTCGATCACGTCCTCGTCACAGAGCTCCCCGATGCCGTCGACGGCTGCGAGGACTGCCTGCTGACCGGCGATCCCTGGCTGCACCTGCGTATCTGCCTGGAGTGCGGGCACGTCGGCTGCTGCGACGACTCGCCAAACCGCCACGCCAGCGCGCACAGCCGTGCCAGCGACCATCCGATCATCCGCTCGATCCAGCCGCGCGAAGACTGGTCGTGGTGCTTCGTCGACGAGCTGATGATGCGCATCCCCGAGGTCCACGGCGAACCGCGCATCCCGCCTTCGCCGCTCGGGGGGTAGCCGAGCGGGAGCTCGAGTGCTGAACAGGTTGCGCGACCGCTGAAACGTCCGTCCAGCAACGCCGCGTTTTCCGCGGTCAGCCGCTGCCGGCGCCGATCTCCCAGGCAGTGCCGACCTCGATCGCCCCAGCACACCGCGCGACGCCCACGTCCGTCGCTGAGCTCGTCGACCGGCGCCGGCTGCGCTCGGCCTACCAGCCGCTCGTGGACCTGTACACGCGCGAAACGGTTGGCTACGAGGCGCTCGCGCGCGGACCCCGCGGCTCGCGCCTGGCTCGCCCGGATGCCCTGTTCGACGCCGCTCGCGTGGCCGGCCTGGAGCGCGAGGTCGAGTGGGAGTGCCAGCGCGCGGCGCTGCAGGGCGCCCTCGACGCCGGCATGCCCCGCGGGCAGGCGCTGTTCGTCAACCTCGAGCCGCGCATGCTCAAAGCCGACCGTCCCGCACACCTCAGTGCGCTGCTCGCGTCAGCGGTCGAGCGCTTCTCCGTGTTCGTCGAGCTCACGGAGCGTTCGCTGACCGATCGGCCTGCCGAGGTACTCGCCGCGGTAGGGCAACTGCGTGGGGGAGGCGTCGGCATCGCCTTGGACGACGTCGGCGCCGATCCGCGCTCGCTCGCGCTGATGCCCTTCCTCGCACCCGACGTGATCAAGCTCGACCTGCGCCTCGTGCAGGAGCAGCCTTCGCGCCAGGTCGCCGAGATCGTGCACGCCGTGAGCGCGGAGGCGGAGCGCACCGGCGCGCTCGTGCTCGCCGAGGGGATCGAGACCGAGCAGCACCTGCGCACGGCGCTGGCGCTGGGCGCACGCTACGGGCAGGGCTGGATGTTCGGACGTCCCGGCCCCCTGCGCGCCAGAAGCGCGCCGTCCAATGCGATCGTGCGCTCGCAGCACACCCCTCCGGACGCGCACGCCAGCCCGTTCGAGACCGTCGCCGCTCACCGACAGGTGCTGCGCGGCGACAAGCGCCTGCTGCTGTCCCTCAGCATGCAGATCGAGGCGCAGGCGGCCAACCTCGGCTCCTCCGCGGTGATCCTCAGCACCTTCCAGGAGGCTCGCTTCTTCACCGAGCGCAGCGCCGCTCGCTATTCACAGCTCTCACAGCGCGCGGCGCTCGCCGGCGCGCTCGGCTTCGGCCTCTCCGAGCAGCCCGCCCCAGGTGTCCGCGGCGTCGCGCTGGAGCACGTCGATCCGCTGCGCGGAGAGTGGGACGTGACCGTGATCGCGCCGCACTTCGCGATGGCCTTCGTCGCCAAGGAGCTCGGCGACGCCGGCCCCGACATGGAGCGCCGCTTCGACTTCGTCACGACCTACGATCGTGACCTCGCGGTCGCCGCCGCCAGCGCTCTGATGAGCCGCGTCGCAGCGGTCTGACCGTCCGCATCTTCGACCGTCCGCATCTTCGCGCGCCCGGCAGTCCGCGACTCAGGCCGCGCGCGACTCAGACCGCACTCAGACGGCGGGCGATTCAGATGCTCGGCGTTGCGGTCGCGAGCCCGCGGCCGGTTTCTCGGCGACGCGCTTGGGCGCGGGAGCTGTGCGTGTGAGTGTCCGCGCAGGGCCGGGCGCCGACAGTGTTCCCGCAGTCACGCGCGGCCAAGGCGCCGCCGGACGCGCGAGATAGAAGCCCTGGCCAAGCGGCACGCCGAGCTCGATGAGCGTAAGCAGCTCAGACTCGCACTCCATGCCCTCGGCGACGGGCATCACGTCGACGCGCTCGGCATAGCGTGCGAGCGCGCCGACGAGCGCGGCCCGACCGGGGTCGGCGTCGATTCCAGTGACCAGCGAGCGGTCAGGACGATCGTCGCGAACCCGGCCAAGCCCAGCGCCGGGCGCTCGAGCAGATGCGGTTTGGCGAGGATCAGCGCGATGCCCGCGAGGCCGATGACCACGCGCGCCCACGCAGCCGTCCGCCGCGCGTGCCGCACATGGCCGTCGCTCTCGATCGGGATCATGCTCGCGGACTCGGCAGCGCCACCGCGGGGCTTGACCTCACATCACTCGCGCGGACCGGTGGCCGAGCGGTGCGCGCGATCGGCGGACGTCAGGCGAACGTCGACCGATCGGCTTGCAACCAGGCCACGGCGCCGGCGTACAGAGCGGCTTGTGCCCGCGCGACCGCGCCGACCGCCTCGTCGGGCGGCAGCAGCTCCGGATGGTGCAGCGGGCGCGTGGCGAAGCCCGGCGCCCCGTCGAGTCCGACGAACGCCATCGCGACGGGCGCGATCTCGGCGTAGAAGGAGAAGTCGTCCGAGCCGCACGATCGCCACTCAGGTGCCGTTGCCATGCCCGCCTGCGCCAGCAGCGAGCGGGCGCGCGCGACGATCCGCGGGTCGTTCTCCAGCGCCGGCTCGCCGGGGATCAGCTCGGCCGTGGCGCGGCAGCCGTGTGCGGCGGCGATGCCTGCAACGACCTGCGCGACCATCTCGCGCAGGTCGTTGCGATCCTCCGCGCGCAGCGCTCGAATCGTGGCGCGGGCGCGAGCGCGCGCGGGAATAACGTTCTCGGCGCTGCCACCTTCCAGCACGCCGACGTTGAGCACGCTCGGGCCGAGCGGGTCGATCCGCTTGGCTGCCACGGCGTGTAGCGCGACGACGATCTGCGCGATCGCCAGGACCGGGTCGCGGCCGCGATGCGGGTAGGCACCGTGCGACGGCTCGCCCTCGACGACGATCTCCACAGAGTCGCTCGACGCGTTGACCGCACCGGCGTCGAGCGCGACCGATCCCCACGGCAGTTCCGGGTGCACGTGCACTGCGAGCACGCCGGCCGGGGCCTGTGCCGCAAGCGCGCCCTCGCGAGCGAGGCGCTCGGCGCCCGACGGGAGGGCCTCCTCGCTTGGCTGAAAGATCGCCAGCAGCGCCACCGGGAGCTCGTCGCCGAGAAGATGCGCCGCGCGGGCGAGCGCGACGAGCGCTGCCATGTGCACGTCGTGCCCGCATGCATGCATCGTCTCGCCGCGCGCGCGAAGGAAGCGTCGGTGCGCTCGTGCGTCGCCAGCCCGTCGAGCTCGGCGCGCACCGCCAGAGGACTGCCCTGCACCGCGCCGATCCGCGCCAAGAGCCCGGTGCCCGCCGTCACGTTGCTCTGCACCGGCAGCGCCTCGGCGACGATCGCCGCCGTGCGCAGCTCCTCGTGTGCGAGCTCCGGCTGTTCGTGCAGGCGTCGGCGCAACAGCACCGCCGCGTCGAGCTCGTCGTCGATCAGCGTCAACAGCCGCGCCAGCAGCGCGTCAGTAGATGTCGCCATAGCGCCTGCACATGCTCGTGCAGCTCCTGTCCGTCGGCGGCTGCGATCTCCGCCCGCTTGACCGCGACGTAGGCGTCGTGCATCAGCGGCGGCATCCAGGCACGGGCGTCGTCGTCGCGCGCGAGCGCATCGAGCGCGTCCTGCAGCGAGCGCCGGCAGCGCGCCGACGCGGTATTGCGGCGGCCTCGGCCGCGCCGAGCTTCGCCGGGTCGCCCTCGAGCAGCCGCGGCGCGGCGAGGCCGCGCTGCAGGCCATCCAGTCCGGCGCGGACGATCGCGCCGAGCGCGAGGTACGGGTTTGCCGCGGCGTCTGCGCCGCGGTACTCCAAGCGCAGTTGGGCGGCGGGGTCGCCGAGCGCGCGGACGAGCGGCGGGATCCGCAGCAGCGTCTCGCGGTTGCGCAGCCCGAGGCACGCTGCGCCCGCGCTCCAGCGGTGCGGCGACAGTCGCTCTGCCGAGACCGGACTCGGCGAGCAGACGCGCTGAGCGCATCGGCGTGTGCCAGAACGCCCGCGGCGAAGCTCGCGCCCAGCACGCTGAGACAGCCCGGGCGCGGCGGCATCGTACAGGGCTGCGCCCCCTTCGTCGTCGATCAGGCTGAGGTGGATGTGCACGCCGTTGCCCGCCTGCGCCGGGTCGAGCAGCGGGGAGAAGCTCGCGCGCGCGCCGCCTTGGCGCGCCACCTCGCGCACGACCTCGCGCAGCACGACCGCGCGGTCGGCGCTCGCCAGCCCCTCGGCCGCGGCCACGGGGATCTCGAACTGGTGCGGCGCGTACTCGGGCATGAAGCGCTCGGGCTCGGTCCCGGCTTCGCGCAGAGCGACCATCACCCGCGACGCAAACGGCTCGGCGCGGCGCTGCGCCTCGAGCGAGAACGCTAGAGCGGCCGGCGCGTCGCTGAGCAGCTGGAACTCGTGCTCGAAGCTGGCAACTGCCCGCAGCCCTGTCGCCGCGTGCAGCTGCGCCAGCGCATCGCGCAGAAAGCGGCGCGGACAGCACTCCCACGGACGCCCGTCGGTTTCCACGATGTCGCACAGCACCAGCTCGAGCGCGTCTTGGCCGTCGGGCGCCTGCACGCGCACCTGCGTATCGAGGCTCGGCAGCAGGCGCAGGTCGCCCGTAGAGTCGAACGGGTTGGGCTCGGCCAGCGTGCCGATCGGCGTGAGTGCGTGGTTGGCCGGCACCCATCCGACGCCGGAGTCCGCGTGGTCGGCCAGCTCGGATGTCGGAAGCGAGCGCCCGCGCACGATCGCGCCGAGGTCGCAGCAGACGAGCGCGACCAGCTCGCTCGGGCTCACGGTGGCGCCTCGGCGGTAGCCGAGCCGTTGTCCCAGACGCCCTCGTGCAGGCCGAGCGAGCTCGCGGCCGCACGCACCTGCGCGGCATCCGCCGCGGCGACCGCGGCGATCATTCCGCCGGGGGCCATGCCCGGACGCTGCAGCGCGCGCGCCAAGCGCTCGCCCGGTTGGACGTGGACGCCGCAAGCTCCCAGCGACGGGTACGTATCGGCGATTGCATACAGGTCGCCGCCCGGGCCGCGCGAGCGCCCGACCACGCAGACGAAGTGTCCGACGTCCCAGTCGGGCGCCGGCCCGTCTTCGGACCCGTCGAGCAGGTGGTCGAGCAGCTGCGACGTGCTTGCCGCTGCGCCCCAAAGGTGTCTCGTGGCGATGTTCGCGATCAACGTCGCCGGCGCGCTCAGCGCGGCGACGGCATCGAACATCGCGGCCAGGGTCTGCGCCGTCCAAGGTCCGCCAAAGGCAAGCGCCGCGAGACGCCCGCCGGAGAGCTCGCCGAGCGCTGCGACGACGCCGGCGCAGTTCGTTCCCGAGACGGCCGCGTCGTCTATTAGCGGGGGCGCGATGCGATAGTCGCGCCGCCCCCGTTCGGAGTGCGGCAGCGCGGCGAGGTCGGGCACGCGCGAGACGACGGTCCCGGCGGCGACGGCCACGGCGTCCTGGTCGACGGCCTCGCCTCGCCACCGCTCGATGCCGGCGGCGGACAGGGCGAGCGCGCCACAGAACGCACCGCACAGGTCATCGCGCTGGGGAATCTCGCGCGCATGCACGCGCAGCAGGCTGCGCGTGCCCGAGAGCAGCGTCAGGTCCAGCTGGGCGGTCGGCTCCATGACCGCAATCTACTGCGCCGACGGCGTCCCGCCGATCGCGTCGCTGAGCCACCGGCGACGCTTCTGCACGCGCGCAAAACGCTCGTGCGACTCGCGCATCTTGCGCCCGCCCGGCGAGTAGCGCCGCCGCGCCCACGGCGACGTCGGAGAGGCCAGGCGCACGACGCCGACCAGCGAGACCGGGGGCACGAAGATCCCGATCAGGCCGAGCAGCGGCTTGCCCTTGAGGATCGCCAGCGCCGAGAGGACGATGTCGACCGCGACTACCACGACGAGCGAGCCGATCGACCCTTTTCCGTTGGCGAGGTCGAAGGGGGCGAGCCCGAGCACGATCATTCCCCCCAGCAGCGCCGCGACGACGACAGCGTCCAGGGAGATCCGTCCCTCCTGCGACCAGTACACGTCTTCCAGGCGCACCCACAGCGCGAACTCGTCGAGCGTCAGGCCGGCGCCGATGCCGAAGCCCGCTGCGAGCACCTCGCTCCACGGGCTCCCCGGCTTGAGCACGAAGTTGAGAAAGCCGCTGCTCATGATCAGGCAGATGCCCCACACCAGGTGATGCAGGTGCAGGCCACTCTTGGTTTCCACGCTGCCCGGCCACCATGTGACCTTCGGACTGCGGATCATCCGGGCGCTCGTGCGGATGAACAGGAACGCGCCGAGAAAGGCCCCCAGCAGGATGAACCCCGAGCGCTGCCCACGGTCGTCGAGGAAGTGCTGGGAGATTTCGAAGTGCCGGTGCATCCGGGCGGACTCTAGTTGCGAAGACGCGGCGCTCGGCTTGCGCAGTAACGAGGGCTCGCTGAGCGCCTTGGGCACTGTGCCGATCGATCCTTCCGGTCCTCGGGAACGCCTGACTGAGCGGGCCAGCTACCTCACGTCCATGAGGGCTAAGGGATCTGCGCCCCGCTGCCGATGAACGGTTTGTGTCCACGCTCGTTGCAGCTGCCCGCACGGCAGTCGCCGCCTGGCCCGCTCCGCACCCACTCGCGGGCGCTCCTGCTCGCGGGCGCGCTGCTGGCGATCGTGTTCGCCTGTCTCTCGATGGCCCAGAGCGCGGGCGCGGTCATCACGTCGGTCGGGGGCACGCAGTTCGGGGTGCAGCCGGAAACCGAAACGCAGCTGGGCGAAATCTCCGAACCGCTCTCTTACGGCAGCGGCCCTGTCGTGCACAAAAGCGCCTCCTATGCCCTGTACTGGGACCATCGCTCGGGCAACATCACGGGTGAGTGGCAGAGGCTGATCTCGGGGTTCCTGTTGGGCGCCGGCAGTGACAGCGGCGGCCTGGCCAACGACTTCTCCGTCCTCACCCAGTACCACGACACCACCGGTGCGAAGGCGGCCTACGAACAGACCTTCGGTGGCGCTTACACCGACACCGACACCTTCCCCTCGTCGGGGAACTGCAGCGAAGGCTCGCCGTGCCTGACCGACGCGCAGATCCGCACCGAGCTGGGCAAATACATCTCCGCGCTCGGGCTGCCGACAGGGCTGAACCCGTCCTCGGGCCCGACGCCCATCTACTACGTGTTCACCCCGCCCGGCGTGACCGTCTGCCTCGAGGGCAGTGGCGCACGCGGGCACTGCTCCTCGCCGACCTCCGAACACCCGCTGTGCGGCTACCACTCATTCGTCCCAGCAGGCGGCCAGCTCTCGTCCACCGTGTTGTACGCCGTGCTGCCATGGACAGCCGGGAACTACGGGACGGGCGCCTCGCCGCAGGTTTCCGGGACCGGCTGTCAGGACGGGAGGGGCGTGATCCAAGAGCCCAACCAGATCGGCTTGGGCGCCGAAGGCGCGTACGGCGCCGGCCTGGCCGACCTGATCGTCAACAACCTCGCAAACGAGGCGGTCTCGACGCTCACCGACCCGCTCTTCACCGCGTGGCACGACTCCGGCGTCGACAAAAACGAAGCGGTCGACAAGTGCCGCAACGACTTCCTCGGCGGCGAACTGCTCGAACCGCCCGGCATCTCGATCGACCCACACACCAAAGCCGGAACGGCGCACAACCAGACGCTCGGCGGAATCCCGTACTACCTCAACGACGTCTTCGATCAGGCGGCTGCGTTCGCGCCGTATCCGGGCGTGCCCTGCCTCAACGGCGTGCGCATCGAGCCGCAGTTCACCGCCACGAATCCGATCCGGTCGGGCGACCAGGCGACATTCAACGCGACTCAATCGAACATCACACTCGGCGTGCAGAAATACACGTGGAGCTTCGGAGACGGCACCGGCACCGAAGCCAACTGCGAAAACCGCGTGCCGACCAACGGATTCGCACCGCAGGAATGCACCAGCTCGTCCGGCACCAACAGCACCAACCCGGTCGCGAGCACCGAGCACATCTACACCTACGGCGGCACCTACTCAGTGACCTTGACGATCAGCGACTACGGTGGCAACACGGCGACCGTCTCACACGAAATCACCGTCTCCGGTCCGGCTCCGCCCGCGCCCACTCCGCCCGCGCCGTCACCGGCGACCCCGAGCGGCTCATCGTCCTCGTCGAGCGCGACCGCCGGCACGAGCACGAGCACGAGCACGAGCACCGGCACCGGCACCGGCACCGGCACGAAACCACCCCCCGCGAAAGTCGCGGCGACCCAGTCGATCGTCCCGATGAAGCTCAACTCGGCCCTGCAGAAAGGCCTCGTGATCCACTACTCGGTGAGCGAACAGGTCGCCGGGCGCTTCGAGGTGCTGCTGGCGAGCTCGATCGCACGCAAGCTCGGTATCCACGGGCCTGCCGCGACGGGGCTCGCCCAGGGATCCACGCCGCAGACGATCATCGCCAAAGCGATTCTCGTGACGACCAAGGGCGGCGCCAGCAGCTACAGGCTGAAGCTGAGCAAGACCGTCGCCGCGCGGCTGCACAAGCTGTCCAAGGTCTCGCTGATGATCCGCCTGGTCGTACACAACGCAGCCAGCCCGGCGGCGACGACGGTGCTCAACACCGTCACCCTGTCGCGCTGATCAGTGTTCGGGCGGTTCGCCGCGCTTGGCTTTGGCCTTCGCGCTGAAGACGTAGCGCCACAGCGCGAACAGCAGCAGATAGCCGGCGAGAAGCGAGACAGCTGAGATCACGGCGATCGCCGTGCCGTTACTGCCGCTTTCGGTGACCGATTCGCCGTCGAGCGCCAGCGGGACGAGTTGCGCGGCCAGCACGCCCAGCGCGGCGATCATCGTGGCAGCGCCCCCTTGGTCTGGCGCGCCATCGCCCCCGCCGAGGCGCGCATCAGAGGCCGGGCCAGTGGCGGGCGACGTAGCCGCTGTTGTCCGTCGGGCTGACCTGCCAGCGCGACGCGTAGGGTCCGCTGCGCCCTGCCGTGTCGTAGAGCACTCCGTCGACGTACATGTACGTGTGCCCGGCCGCCGCGTAGACGGTTATGTAGCGGCCCGGTCCCGGCGCGCCCCAGCTCTCCAGTTCGCCGGATGTCTCCGGAGCCGAGAGCAGGCCGCCCGCCGCGAGCGCATAGCTCACCGAGCCCGAGCAGTCATAAGCGTTGTCCACGA
Organism: uncultured Solirubrobacteraceae bacterium; assembly: GCA_963706615.1. GTDB lineage: Bacteria > Actinomycetota > Thermoleophilia > Solirubrobacterales > Solirubrobacteraceae > Palsa-744. The sequence goes on from OY970163.1 coordinate 1,659,600, forward strand.
ACGAGCCGTGGCCGCCGCCGAAGACGTACGGGAAGTTGGTGATCGCGTTCGCGCCCGCGATCACGCGTTGGATGACTTCGGGCACGCTCGCCGGGATCGGGATCGAGCCGTTTCCTCCGACCGAGTTGCCGCCCTTGACCGGGGTCAGCTGCTGCTTCTGCGCCTGCTTGGCGCTGGCTTCGACGGCCTGCATCTGCGCGAGCTCGTGCTTGACTTCTGCGTCTGAGGGAGCGCCCGTCGCGACGACCTGTTCGCTCGCCTTCGACGGCGTCGATGCGGCCTTGTGGCGGACCGAGGAGGGCGACGGGAAGCTGTTGGCTTCTTCGGGATCGGCCACCTGCGATACGTTCGCGCGCCTACCGCCTGTCGCGCCACCCGCGCTCGCCGCGGGCGTCTGGGAGGGCGCAGTATTCGCCGCCGTCGGCCGCTGCGCCGGCGTCTGCCCCGGCCCCATCGCTCGCGCGCTTAGCGGCGAGCCCGGCGGCGCGTGCGTGCGTGCCGCCGCCCGCCGCCGCGAGCACGATCGCGAGTGCCACCACCGCCGCCAACAGCGCCGTCGCCGCGAGGAGCCAGCGTCGCGGGACCTTGCCGCCCAGGCGAGCCGCGTGGGCTTGGCTGGAGTCGGACATCCACGCAAGGCTAGCGAGCGTCTCCGTGCGACGCGCCCGCTACCCTTGCAGATCCCGTGGTCTGAAGGCGGGGCTCTCACAAAGCTCGTCCACGACCGGCGGGCGGGCGGCTGCGCCCAGCTAACCTGCACCGATGCCCGACGAGGCCACAGCCGTAGACCTACACGCCCGCAAGATCCGCGCAAGCGCACAGCAACAGCCGCACATGCGGCTGTTCCACGGGTTGCGCAGGCCGGCCAACTGGCTGCAGCTCGTGCGCTTCGGCGTCGTCGGCGGGGTTGGCTTCATCGTCAACCTCGCGGTGTATGCGCTGTTCGTCCACCCGCTCGGCGTCGACTACCACGTAGCCGCGGTCGCCGCGTGGCTGGTGGCCGTGATGAACAACTTCGTGCTCAACCGCCATTGGACGTTCGACGCGCGCGGCGGCCAGGCCCATGCCCAGGCGATGCGCTTCATCGTCGTCAGCCTTGCGGCGTTCGGCGTCAGCCTGCTGCTGCTCACGCTGCTCGTCGAGAGCGCCGGCCTCGCCAAGGTGCCGGCCCAGGCCCTGGCGGTGGCGGCCGCGATGCCGTTCAACTTCATCGGCAACAAGCTGTGGAGCTTTCGCTCGGAGGCCGCAGGCCTCGCCGAGCCGGAGCTCTGAGCGAGCCTTCCGGGCCGGTTGGCGGCCCCTGCCGGCTACCTATACTCTGGCCTTTCCCCCTCTCGGAGGACTTTTCGTGCAGGAGATGGTCATCTACGGCGTCAGCTTCGACATGGTGGGCAAGCAGCCGATCGTGCTCCTCAAGACGGTCGAGGGCAACAAGTTCCTGCCGATCTGGATCGGCCATCCCGAGGCCGCCTCGATCCTGATGAAGCTGCAGGGTGCGGGCACACCGCGACCGATGACCCACGACCTGCTCTGCGACATCCTCGGCGAGCTGGAGGTCAAGTGCACGCAGGTCTCGGTGACCGAGCTGCGCGAGAACACGTTCTTCGCATCGATCACTCTGACCGTCGGCGGGCGAGAGCTCGAGATCGACTCGCGACCGAGCGACGCGATCGCTCTCGCCGTGCGCAGCGGCGCGCCGATCTACGCGGCCGAGGAGGTCATCGCCGAGTCGGCGATCGAGTTCGAGCACGACGTCGAGGAGTCCGAGGACGTCGTCGAGAAGTTCAAGGAGTTTCTCGACGAGGTCTCCCCCGAGGACTTCGCAGCGGGCGATTCCTAGCGCGTAAACGCGCTGTCCAGCAACCGCGCAATCAGCTCGTCAAAGCTGATCCCCGCGGCGTCCGCCGCCTGCGGCAGCAGGCTCGTCTCGGTCATCCCGGGGATCACGTTCGTCTCCAGCACCCACAACTCACCGGCTTCGTCGAGCATCAGGTCGACGCGCGCGACGCCACGGCAGCCGAGCAGACGGTAGACGTCGAGCGCGAGCTCTTGCGCGCGCGCCGTCGTGTCGTCGGACAGCTCGGCCGGGCAGACGAACGTCGTCATGCCGATCTCATAGCGCGATTCGTAGTCATAGAAGTCCTCCTCGCGCGGGACAGCCTCGACGACCGGCAGCGCTGCCGGCCCGCTCGGACCGTCGAGCACCGACACCGCCAGGTCGCGTCCCTTGACGTAGCGCTCGATCAGCACCTTGCGGTCATAGGAGAACGCGCCGACGAGCGCGCCCGGGAGCTCGTCTGCGGTGCGCGCGAACTTGACCCCGAGTGCCGAGCCCTGGCTGGCGGGCTTGACGACCAGTGGGAAGCCGAGCGCCGCCTCGACGGCGGGCAGCGCGTCGGCCGCGCCGAGCTCCTTGATCGACGTCTCGCGCAGCGAATGAAAGCCAGGGGTGGGGATGCCGGCGTTGCGCATCAGGTGCTTGGCGAGGACCTTGTCGGTGGCGCACATGCACGCGGCCGGACCGGAGCCGGTGTAGGGGACGCCGAGCGCCTCCAGCAGCGCCTGCATCGTGCCGTCCTCGCCGTCGGGGCCGTGCAGCGCGATCAGCGCGGCGTCCGGCCTGGCCTCTCTCAGGCGCGTCACGAGCTGGGAGTCGACATCGATCGCGACGACCTCGTGCGCGAGCCGCGCGAGCGCCTCTTGAGCATGCGCGCCTGAGCGCAGCGAGACGTTTCGCTCGAGCGAGCGACCGCCCTTGAGCACCGCGACCTTCTTGCCTGCGGTCATCGATCCTTGCGCTGGCGCGTCGGGCCCTCGCGGTCGCGCCGGGGGAGCGCGACGACGTCGGCGAGTGCGGAACCTTGCTCGGGCGCGGTGTCCTGCGACTCGGCTTTCGCCGCGACCGGCTTGGTCGGCGCGGAGGAGCCGCTGAGCGTGCCGTACAGACCCAGTTGCTCGCGTACGACCTTGCCGATGCGTCGGATGCCCTCGCGGATGTCGTCGTCGGGGACGCCGGCGAAGTTCAGTCGCATCGAGGACGAGCCGCGCTGGCCGTCCATGTACGCGGCGCGCCCGGGCACAAATGCCACCCCCTCGCTCTCGCGCGCCTGTGCGAGCAGGTCGGTCGTGTCGATGCGTTCGTCCAGCGTCGCCCACACGAACAGCCCACCCTGCGGCTTGGTCCAGTGCGCCTGCTCGCCGAAGTGCTCGTCGAGCGCCGCGAGCATCACGTCGCGCCTGCGCCGGTACAGCTCCTTGAGCTGCTCGAGGTAGGTCAGCCAGCCGGGCTCGCCACGGCCGTCGTGCTCCTTGAAGTACTCCGCCACGAACAGCTGGGTGACCGACGAGGAACAGAGGTCAGCGCCCTGCTTGCCGAGGTTGAGCTTCTCGAGCACCGGCCGCGGCGCGACAGCCCAGCCGAGACGCAGGCCGGGCGAGAGGATCTTGGAGAACGTGCCGAGGTAGATCACGAGGTCGGCCGCCGCTCGGGTGCTGCCCACCTCGGCGTCGAGCGAGTAGAGCGTCGGCAGCGCCTCTCCCTCGTAGCGGAGCAGCCCGTATGGGTTGTCCTCGAGGATCAGCAGCTCGCGCTCGTGCGCCACCTCGACGAGGCGGCGGCGGCGGGCCAGCGACATCGTCACGCCGCCGGGATTCTGGAAGTTGGGGATCGTGTAGATGAACTTCGGGCGACGCCCCTGCGCCAGCAGGCGGTCGAGCGTGCTCTCCAGCTCGTCGATCGGCATGCCGTCTGCGTCCATCTCGATCTGCTCGACGTGGGCCTCATACGCGCTGAACGTCGGCACTGCGCCCGGGTACGTCGGCGCCTCCGCGACGATCACGTCGCCAGGGTCGATCAGCGTCTTGCACACCAGGTCGATCACCTGCTGTCCGCCCGTCGTGACGATCACCTCGGCGGGATCGACGAGCGTGCCCTCGGCGGCCATCACCTCGACGATGCACTGCGCCGCGGCCGCCATCCCTTCCGTCGGGCCGTACTGCAGCGCGCGGGGAGTCTCCCGGGCGGCGACCTGCGACATCAGCTTGGCGTACAGCTCCGGAGCGAATGTGCTCGTGTCGGGCAGGCCGCCCGCCAGCGAGATCACGTCGGGGCGCTCGGTCAGCGCCATCATCTCGCGCATCGCCGAGCTTTTCATCCCGCGCGTGCGCGCCGCGAACAGCGCCTCGTAGCGCGCGAGCTCGTGCGCCGTCGGACGGGCGCTGCGCCCGCCGCCAGCTCCGCCGATCGATCGGTTCATCTGCTGTTGCCTCTATTCGCCGTCGTGTCCGGCGCACCTCGCCCGGAGGGCACGAATCGCCGTACGCGTCGTCTATCGTCCGTGACCGCTCGCTGCTGCAGGCACGGTAGCGCACACCCACACGCTGATCGCATGAATGGCATCTTCTTCTACATAGGTCTCGGCGCCGGCCTCGCGGCGGCCTGCGGGCTGCGGCCGTTCCTGCCCGTGCTGCTCGCCGGAGCGTTGGCCTCGGCCAAGGTGCTCGGGGTCAGCTTCGCCCACGACCCGTTCCGCTTCGTCCAGTCGGGGTGGTGGCTGCTCGTCGTCGCGATTGCGCTCGTGGTTGCCTACGCGCTGCAGCTCCTGCTCGGGCTGTCCGGCATGCCCGAGTCGAGCTCGAACGGTGAGAGACGGGTCGATCCGCTTTCCGCGTCGCTCACCGGCCTCTCCTTTGGCGCGGGCGCGCTCGTGTTCGCAGGCACCCTCGCCGCCCACGGCGACAGCGCGTGGCCTGGGGTGTTGGGAGGGTTCGCCGTGGTCGGTCTGGCGCAGCGGGCGGTCCTGCCCGTGTTCGCACGAGCGCGTGCTCGGCTCGCCGATGGCACCGCCAAACAGGCGCTGACGGTCTACCTCGACGCCGTCTCACTGCTGCTTGCGGCGCTCGTCGCGCTGCTGCACCCGCTCGGCTATGTCGTGCTTGCGCTGCTCGTGTGGTTTGCGTTGCGCGGGCGCGCCCGCGGCGAGGAAAAGTACGCCGGACTGCGCATCCTGCGCCGCTGATGGCCGGGGCCGGCGCGCGCCCGCCGAAGCTGGTCCTCTGCGTGATCGACGCGATGGCGCCCGAGATGCTCGAGCGCGCCGTCGCCTCGGGCGCGGCGCCGGTGCTCGGCACGCTGATCGAGCGCGGTCGCTACATTCCCGACTGCGTCGCCGCGTTTCCCTCCGTGACGCCCGTCTGCGCGGCGTCGATCGTTACGGGCGTCGCCCAGGACGAGCACCGCATCCCGGCGATGAACTGGTTTCACCGCGGCGAGGATCGCTACGTCGAATACGGCTCGAGCTTTCGCTCGGCGCAGCGCTTCGGGATCGGACGCCAGCTCACGGACACCGTCTACAACATGAACCGCGCGCATCTCTCCGCCCAGACGCCGACGGTGTTCGAGACGCTCGACGACGCCGACGTGCGCACGGCCGGGACGACGTACCTGATGTATCGTGGGCGCTATCGCCACGAGCCCCAGCGTGACACGGCGCTGACGCGCGTCGCCTCCACGCTGATGCGCCACGCCGTGATGGGCCCGCGCGAGCTTTTCTACGCCGACATCTTCGCCTCGCGCAGGACCGGCTGTCGCTCCGGGCTGGGTATGCCGGGCGTGCGCGACCGCCACTCCGGGTGCGTCTCCAGCTACATGGTCGAGCACGACCTGTTCGACTTCCTGCTGCTGTCGCTGCCCGACAACGACTGGTACTCGCACAAGCGCGGCCCCGAGGCGCAGCTGCAGTCGCTCGCCCAGGCGGACCTGCAGCTCGCTCGCGTGTGCGAGGCTGCCGGCGGCGTCGACGAGTTCCTCGCGGAGCACGCGGTGATCGCGATGGCCGATCACTCCCAAGCTGCGGTGACCGACACGATCGCCCTGCAGGACGAGCTCGCCGATCTGGGGGTGCTCGCCCCCGCGCGATCGTCCGGCGCAGACGAACCGCGGATCGCCGTCTGCCCCTCCCAGCGCGCGGCGATGGTCTACGCGCTGCACGAGCCCGAGCGCGACGCGATGCGTGCGTCCGTCGTGACGCGCGCGCTGTCGATCGAGGGTGTCGATCACGTGATGTGGTTGGCGCGCGACGCGCACGAAGTGGCGCGCGAGGGGATCATCTCCAGCCGGGCAACGGGCGAGCTGCGCTTCAGGCCCGGCGCGCACGATTATCTGGGCCCGCAGGGCGAGACGCTGCGTGACCCGCGCGGCGTCGTCTGGAGCGTCGAAGGCCCGCTCGCGGCGATCGGCGGCTCAACTGTCGACGGGTGTCTGCTCACGCCCGACTATCCCGACGTGCTCGCGCGCGTGTGGGCGGCGCTGACCTGTCGGTCCTCCGGCGAGGTGCTGCTGTCGGCGGCACCGGGGTACGAGTTCCTCGACTGGGGACGCCAGGCGCACGTGGGCGGCGGCAGCCACGGTTCGCTGCACGCGTCGGACTCGCTCGGCGCGCTGATCGCCTACGGGGTCGAGCTGCCCGTGCCGGCGCCGGGCCAGTGGGCGATCCGCGACGTAGCGCAGCTCGTGCTCGGGCACTTCGGTGTGGACGGCCGGGCTCACGCCGCGGACGCTCGGGCCGCCTGACGCCTCGCCCGGGCTGCTGCGGTGGTGCGGGTTGTGGGCATGTCGAGGCCCCCGGCGGCTCGAACAGCCGAGCGCTGGCGTTACGCTCGCGTGATGCCGCGCGCCCTGGCCGTCCTCTGGTGCGTCGTCGCCTGCTCTGCAGCAGGCGCGCTGCCCAGCTCTGCCGCCGCTGCGCCGGGTGCGCTGGGGAGCGTGCCGCAGCCATCCAAGCTAGGCGGGAGCGTGCCTGCGAACACGGCTGCTTCGGGCACGCCGGTCAAGTCCGGCGCGTCGAGCGGATCCGCGTCGAGCGTGACGTCGGCGACGTCGACCAGCTCCGACGCACCGATCCCCGTGCCTGCCTCGGACACACCGCCGGCCGGGCGGCGCCTGTCGGCCAATCAGGTCCTCGCGATCGCCGAACGCCTGGCGAAGATGAAATCGGTGCGGGCGAAATACCCGGGGTCCTATGGCGGCGCCTACCTGAAGATGCCGTTTCACTGGCAGGTCAGCTACTTCTCCAAGAACGGCAAGCAGGAGATCGGGCAGGTGATCATCGACGACCTGTCCGGGCGGGTGCTCGAACAGTGGACGGGCTTTCAGGTGGCATGGTCGATGGCGCGCGGGTACCCCGGCGCGTTCGGTCGCCACGTCAACGCCATGTACATCTGGCTGCCGATGTGCGTGCTGTTCCTGCTCGCGTTCTTCGACTTCCGGCGCCCGCTGTCGCTGTTGCACCTCGACCTGCTCGTCCTGTTGTCGTTCTCGGTGTCGCTGGCGTTCTTCAATCACGGGCGCATCTACCAGTCCGTGCCGCTGGCGTACCCGCCGCTGCTGTACCTGCTCGCGCGCATGCTCGCGATCGCACGGCCGCGCCGGCGCAGCGGACGCCGCCGGGAGCCGCCGCGGCCGCTCCGTCTGCTCGTCCCGGCGCCGTGGCTGGCGCTCGCCGTCGTCTTCTTGATCGGTTTTCGCATCGCGCTGAACGTCACTGACTCGAACGTGATCGACGTCGGCTACGCGGGCGTGATCGGCGCCCAGCGGCTGGTCCACGGCAAGCCGCTGTACGGGCACTACCCGTCCGACAACGAACACGGCGACACGTACGGCCCGGTCAACTACGAGGCGTACGTCCCGTTCGAGCAGCTGTTCGGGTGGAGCGGGAAGTGGGACGACCTGCCCGCGGCCCACGCCGCGTCGATCGTGTTCGACCTGCTGGCGATGGCGCTGCTGTTTCTGATCGGGCGCCGCGTCCGCGGGCCGAGCCTGGGAGTCGCCCTGACATATGCGTGGGCGGCCTTTCCGTTCACGCTGTACTCCCTGGAGAGCAACTCCAACGACACGCTCGTGGCGGTGCTCGTGCTCGCCGCCGTGCTCGCGGCGACGTATCGATCCAAGCTCGCGCCGGGCGCTCGCGGGGCAGCCGCGGCGCTGGCCGGGCTGACGAAGTTCGCGCCGCTGGCGCTCGCACCCGTGCTGGCGACGCACGGCTTGTCAGACCGCACGGGCGAGCACAGCGCGCGCGCGCGCCTCGGCGCGCTCGCCGGCTTCGCCGGCGCGTTTGTCGTGGTCGGCGCGCTCGCGAGCATCCCGGCGTTCAGCCACGATTCGCTGCACACGATCTACGAGCGAACGTTCGCCTATCAAGGCAATCGCAATTCGCCGTTCTCGGTGTGGGGCCTGTACGGCGGCCTCGGCGGCTGGCAGGAGGCTGTGCAGATCGCGGCGGTTGCGCTCGCCTTCGCGCTCGCCGCGATCCCGCGCCGTGCGGACGTGGTCGGCCTGGCTGCTGCCTGTGCTGCGGTGATCGTCGCCGTGCAGATGGGCATCGACCACTGGTTCTACTTGTACATCCCATGGTTCTTCCCGCTGGCGATGATCGCGCTGCTCGGGCGCTTGCAGGCGCCCGTCAGACCACGGCCTGACGTGGCATCAGAATCTGCTCGATCGCATCCGCCCGTCGTCGCCGTGAGCAGCTGATCAGCACGCCCATCAGCCAGGGGTCCTCGTCGGAGGTCTCAAAGCGCACGGGCATCTGCGTCAGCAGCGACTGGATCGCCTGCTCGCGCTTGACGCCGATCACGCCGCCGCGCGGTCCGGTCATGCCGACGTCGGTGATGTAAGCGGTCCCCTGCGTGAGCACGCGCGCGTCGGCCGTGGGCACGTGCGTGTGCGTGCCGACGACAGCCGTCACGCGGCCGTCGAGGTGCCAGCCCATCGCGACCTTCTCGGAGGTCGCCTCGGCGTGCATGTCGACGAGCACATGGTCGACGTCGCCGACGTCTGCGAGCGCCGACTCGATCTCTGTGAACGCCGAGCGCCCGGCGCGTAGATAGAGGTTTCCGCTGAGGTTGACGACGCCGAGACGCAGTCCGTCGCGCTCGACCACGCATGTGCCGTGCCCGGGCTGGTTGCGCAGGAAGTTCGCGGGTCGCAGGATGCGGGGCTGAGAGTCGAGGTACGGGTAGATCTCGCGGCGGTGGTAGGTGTGATTGCCGAGCGTGATCGCATCCACGCCGGAGGCGAGCAGCTCGTCGGCGATCTTCGGCGTGATCCCCAGGCCGCCGGCGATGTTCTCGGCGTTGACGACGACGAACGTCGGCGCGTAACGCTCGCGCAGGACGGGCAGGCACTCCAGCAGCGTGCGCCGTCCGATGCCGCCGACGACGTCGCCCACGAAGAGGATGCTCGCGCGCGCGCCGTCTGATGCCGGTGTGGCAGCCCGCGTCCGCGCGCTCGGCGTCCGCGCAGACGCCGCCTGGGGCTCAGCCATACTCTGGCGATGGCGGGAGGCGAGTGACCGAAGGCGCCGGGAAGGCCCCCGAAGCGACCCCTCCGACGGAGGAGGAGAAAAAGCTCTCGGCCGAGGAGTCGGACCGCGCCACGGCCCACGACGAGCCTCCGCGGGCGGTCGTTCCCCGCTGGATCCAGCTCGTCGCGCTGCCGCTCGCCGTGCTGGCGGTGTGGACGCTCGCGAAGATCGCCGGCCCGGTGTTGTTGCTGTTCATCGTTGCGGGCCTCATCGCGTTGATCCTCAACCCCGCAGTCGCCTTTCTGCAGCGTCGCCACCTTCCTCGTGGACTGGCGGTGTTGGCGGTGTTCCTCGGCTTCTTCCTCGCGCTCGCGGGGATCGGCTTCCTGGTCGCAAACCCTATCTCCAACCAGGTGCGCACGTTCTCCAACAACCTGCCGCACCTCGTCGACGAAGCCAACAGGCAGATCGCCTCGCTGCAGAAGAACCTCAACAAAAGCGGACTGCACGTCGAACTCGTCAAGCAAGGCAAGACGGCGCTGCAGACCTTCCAGGAGAAAATCGCCAAAAGCGCGAGCAAACTCGCCTCCTTCGGCGGCGGTCTGCTGACCGAAGCGGCCAGCGCGGTCTTCGATCTCGTGCTCGTATTCGTTCTGTCGGTTTACATGCTGCTCTACGGCGAGAGCATCGGCAAGCTCGTGCGCCGGCTGATGCCCGACAGCGATGGCACGCCGGCCGACGACTATCCCCACCTCGTCCAGCGGGCCGTCTCGCGCTACGTCGGCGGCCAGTTGCTGTTCAGCGTGATCATGGGCGCCTCGGCGGGTGTCAGCCTGTACGTGTTCGGTCTCGTCGGGCTGTTCCCGGACGGGGAGAGGTATGCAATCGCCTTCGCTGTCTTCTACGCCGTGATGGAGCTCGTCCCCTACATCGGGCCGATCCTCGGCGCCGCGCCGCCGGTGCTGGTCGCGCTGTTCACCCACCCGATCTCGGCCGTCTGGCTGGTGATCCTGTTCGTAGTCCTGCAGCAGTTCGAGGGCCACGTCGTCGCCCCGCAGGTGTTCGGGCACACGCTGCGCATCAACCCGATCCTCGTGATCTTCGCGCTGCTGCTGGGCCTGCACGTGGACGGGATCGTCGGCGCTCTCGTGGCCCTGCCGATCCTCGCGGTGCTACGCGAGACGGTCGTGTATCTGAGGCGCCACCTGACGTACGAGTCGTGGGATCGCTCGCGCGAGAGCCTGCTCTAGCCGCGTGCAGCCGGCCAGCGCAGATGCAGCCGACAGTCCAGTCCTGAGCGTTCGCGCTCTCGCCAAGCGCTACGGCGAGCGCGTGGCGCTGCGCGATGTCACCTTCGACATCGCCGCCGGCGAGCTCGTCGCGGTGGTCGGTCCCAACGGCGCCGGCAAGACGACGCTGCTGTCGATCCTCGCCGGAGCGCAGAGGCAGAGCTCGGGAGACGTGAGCGGGCCCGCGCGGGCCGCCGGCGCGGGTCGCATCGGCTGGGCGCCGCAGCAGGCGGCTTTGTACTCCAAGCTCACCGTGCGCGAGAACCTACGCCTGTTTGCGCGCCTCGAGGGCGTCGCCGACGCCGACGCCGCGGTCGCGCGGATGCTCGAGCAGACAGGTCTCGGACCGCGCGCCGACGAGCGCGTGCAGCGACTCTCCGGCGGCAACCGCCAGCGCGTGAACGTCGCGCTCGGCCTGCTCGCCGATCCGCAGGTGCTGGCCCTCGACGAGCCGTCTTCGGCGCTCGACCCCGGCCAGCGCGCTCGACTGTGGGGGTTCGTCGGCGCGCTCGCCGCGCGCGGGACGAGCGTGCTGTTCTCGACGCATCACCTCGGTGAGGTGCGCCGGTACGCCAGTCGCGCGATCGTGCTCGCCGACGGGGAGGTGCTGTTCGACGGGGCGCCGGGGGAGTTGGGGGCGGCTGCCGGAAGCGGTTCGGGGGACGACATGGAGGGGGCGTTTCTGCGGTTGCTTCAGGAACGGGGCCACGCGTGAGGGCGCTGCTCGTCAAGGACCTGCTGATCCTGCGCCGCTCGCGCTTGCTGGTAGCGCTGCTGGTGATCTACCCGGTTGCGATCGCGCTGTTGATCGGGCTGGCGATCTCGCGCTCGCCGGGGAAGGCGAAGGTGGCGATCGTCGATGAGACGCCGCCTGGACAGACCGTGCAGGTGGGCAGCGAACGCGTGCCGGTGAGCCGCTATGCCCAGGAGCTGTTCAACCAGGTGCAGTCGGTGAAGGTCTCCTCACGCGCGCAGGCGGTGGGCGACTTGAAGTCGGGGAAGGTGCTCGCGGCTGTGGTGATTCCGGCGAACATCGCTGCGCGGCTGGGCACGGGGCTCAAACAGGCGCAGCTGGAGGTGCTTTACAACGGCAACGCGCTGGAGCAGTCGCTGGTGCAGTCGCAGATCAACGCGGCGCTGGCGCAGGCGAACATCGGCTTCTCAGAACAGATCCAGCGCGCCGCGTCGCAGGCAATCGGAGCGCTGCTGAGCGGCCGCAACCTGGGCGTGCTCGGGTCGCCGAGCCTGGTCGGGCTCGGTCAGATCCCGCAGAAGCTGCACGGCATAATCGCGCGCTTGCCCCCGGGCGCGGACCGCGCGGCCCTGGAACAGATCGAGTCGTTCGCGCGCTTTGCCTCGCAGAACCTCGGCCTGGCGAAGAACGTCCTGTCGACGATCGGACAGCCGATCCAGGTCAAGACGACGCTGATCAGCGGCCGGCGCACGCCATTGAACACGTTCGCCGTCGTCGTTGCCGTGAGCGTGTCGCTGATGTTCGTGTGCGTGCTGCTGGCCTCCGGGGGCATGGCGCTCGAGCGCGAGGAGCACACGCTGCAGCGGTTGGTGCGCGGGCTGACTTCGCGCTCGGGCCTGCTCGCGGAGAAGGCCCTGCTGGCGGCCGTTTGCTCGCTGGCGCTCGCCTTCGCGATGCTCGCCGGGATCGGCGCGTTCGTGGCGTTGGATTGGAGCCGCGTCGGGCTGTGGCTCGCGGCATTGGCCGTCGGCGCGGCGGCGTTCGCCGCGCTCGGCGTGGCGATCGGCGCGCTCGCGCGCGAGGTGCGCGCGGCGTCGCTGCTGGCCTTCCTGCTCTCGCTGCCGCTCGCCTTCCTCGCGCTCGTGCCGAGCGGCGCGGTCGGCTCGGGGCTGTATGGCGCGATCGGCGTCGTGTCGTTCGTGTTCCCGTTCAAGGCCTCGCTGCAGGCGCTCGACGCGGCGGTCAATGGCGCCTCTCCGTCGATTGGGCTGTCGCTCGTGCACCTGGCGGTGTTGACGCTCGTGTTCGGTGCGCTCGCGCGCGTGGGTCTGCGACAGACAGACTGATCGGCGTGCGCAGTCCAGAGCGCCTGGAGCACGCCCGCGTCGACGCCGCGCGGCGGACGGCGGGAACTCTCTAACCTGAGACGTCTATGGCGTTTCCACAGACGCGTATGCGGCGGTTGCGCGCGACGGCTTCGTTGCGCGGGCTCGTGCGCGAGACGGAGCTCGCGGCCGACCGCTTGGTGCTGCCGATGTTCGTCGCGGAGGCGAGTGAGGGACGCGAGCCGATCGCGACGATGCCGGGCGTCGAGCGCCTGTCGATCGCGGCCGCGGTGCAGGAGGCCGGAGAGGCTGCGGCGCTGGGGATCTCGGCGGTGATGTTGTTCGGCGTGCCCGCGCAGAAGGACGAGCAGGGCTCGGGCGCGTGGGACGAGGAGGGAGTCGTGCAGCTGGCGACGGCGGCGATCAAGCAAGCTCACCCGGGCGTGCTGGTGATCACCGACGTGTGCCTGTGCGAGTACACCGAGCACGGCCATTGCGGCGTGCTGCGCGAGGACGGCGCGGTCGACAACGACGCGAGCGTGGAGCTGCTCGCACGCACGGCCGTCAGCCACGCGCGCGCCGGCGCCGACCTCGTGGCGCCGTCGGACATGATGGACGGGCGCGTGCGCGAGATCCGCTCAGAGCTCGACGGCGAGGGCCTGGCCGACACCCCGATCCTCGCCTACTCGGCGAAGTTCGCGTCGGCCTTCTACGGGCCGTTTCGCGACGCGGCCGGATCGACGCCGTCGTTCGGCGACCGCCGCGGCTACCAGATGGACCCGGCCAACGGCGAGGAGGCCGTGCGCGAGGCGCTGTTGGACGTGCAGGAGGGCGCGGACATGGTGATGGTCAAGCCGGCGCTCGCCTACGGCGACGTGATTGCCGCCGTCAAGCGCGAGACGCGCCTGCCGGTGGCCGCGTACAACGTCAGCGGCGAGTACGCGATGGTCAAGGCCGCTGCGGCAGCCGGCTACATGGACGAGCGCACGGCGGTGCTGGAGATCCTCACGTCGCTGCGCCGCGCGGGCGCGGACTCGATCGTCACCTACCACGCCAAGGACGCCGCAAGATGGCTGGCGCAGGCGGCATGACCGAGCCTGAGCAGACGAGCGAGAGGACGGCCGAGGTGGCTGACCCGCCGCTCGCCGAGGTCGCCGACGACGCACGGGCGACGAGCGCGATCCCAAAGCTGCGCAGCCGCAAGGACGGCGCGGCGATCCCGCTGGACGACCTAGACCGCAAGCTGTTGAACCTGATGCAGGGCAGCTTCCCGATCGCGCCGCGCCCGTATGAGCACGTCGCGTTGCTCGCTGAGGTTCCCGAGAGCGAGGTGATGAGCCGCGTGCAGCGCCTGCTGGACAAGCGGATCATCCGTCAGGTCACGCCGATCTTCGACACGCGCGCGCTCGGCTACTCCTCGATGCTCGTCGCGGCGAAGGTCGATCCCGACAACCCGCACCGCGCCGCAGCGATCATCAACGAGCACCCGGGCGTCTCGCACAACTACTTGCGCAACCACGACTTCAACCTGTGGTTCACGATCGCCACCGAGCCCGACTCCAAGCTCGGCTTGGAGGGGACGCTGGAGGTGCTCGCGCGGCGGGCCGGCGCGGAGTCGGTGCGCCAGCTGCCGACGCTGAAGCTGTTCAAGATCCGCATGGATCTGGAGATGGAGGGCGATACGCAGGCGCTCTCGGCTCCCGTCGAGGCGAAAGAGCCGATCGAGCTCGACCCGCAGCCCTACGACGAGCTGGACATCGCGGTGATCCGCTCGCTGCAGGGCGACATGCCGGTCGTCTCAGAGCCCTACGCACCTGCCGCCGCCGTCGTGGGCATGTCCGAACAGGCGTTCCTCGACCATCTCTCGGCGATGCAGGAGCGCGGCCTGCTGCGCCGCGTAGCGGCGATCCTCTATCACCGCCGCGCCGGCTTCTCGGCCAACGGCATGGGCGTGTGGGAGGTCCCGGACGAGCAGATCCTCGACATCGGCCGGCGCATGGCGGCGGTGCGCGGCATCTCCCATTGCTATCAGCGCCCGACGTACGCCGACTGGCCGTACTCGGTGTTCACGATGGCGCACGGGCGCTCCAAGGAGGAGTGCGACGCGGTGCTCGACTCGATCGCCGAGAAAACAGGCATCTCCGAGCGCGCGACGCTGTACTCGTCGACGGAGTTCAAGAAGATCCGCCTGCTGTATTTCACAGACGAGTTCAAGGACTGGGAGAGGAAATACGGATGAGGAGTGCCCGTGAGGCACTCCCGGCGTGCGTGCTGGGCTGTATGCCGATCGGCTGATGGCGTCGCTGCGCGACACACGCTCGGCGGAGCTGTACCGGCGCGCCGTCGAGCTGCTTCCCGGCGGCGTGAACTCGCCTGTGCGCGCGATGGCCTCGATCGGGCGAGACCCGATCTTCGTCGCTCGTGGGGAGGGCGCCGAGCTGGTGGACGTCGACGGCAACCGCTTCGTCGACTACGTGTGCTCGTGGGGACCGTTGATCCACGGCCACGCGCACCCGCACGTGCTCGAGGCGATCGAGCGGGCGGCCGCGCTGGGCACGAGCTTCGGCGCGGCCACGCCCGGCGAGGTCGAGCTGGCGGCCGAGGTGGCCGCGCGGATGGAGCGCGTGGAGATGCTGCGCATGACATCCTCCGGCACCGAGGCGTCGATGACGGCGATCCGCTTGGCGCGCGCGGCGACGGGTCGCGAGCAGGTGCTGAAGTTCGCGGGCGCCTACCACGGGCACGTCGACGGCCTGCTTGCGCAGTCCGGATCGGGCCTGGCGACGCAGGCGCTGCCCGCCAGCCCCGGCGTGCCGCAGAGCGCCGCTGCGGGCACGGTGGTCGTGGCGTGGAACGACCGCGAGGCGTTGATCGCGGCGAGCGAGCGCTACGAGCTGGCGGCGATCCTCGCCGAGCCGCTGCCGGCGAACATGGGCCTCGTCCCTGCGCGCGACGGCTTTCTCGAGCTACTGCGCGAGCGCGCCGATGCGACGGGTGCGCTGCTGGTGCTCGACGAGGTGATCAGCGGCTTTCGCGTCGCCCGCGGCGGCGCCCAGGAACTGACGGGCGTCGGCGCCGACCTGACGATCATGGGCAAGGTGATCGGCGGTGGGCTGCCGGCGGCGGCGCTCGGCGGCCGCGCCGAGCTGATGCGCAGGCTCGCGCCGAGTGGCGACGTCTACCAGGCGGGCACGCTGTCGGGCAATCCGCTGGCCGTCGCGGCCGGCCTCGCGACGCTCGAGCTGCTCGACGAAGCGGCATACGCGCGGCTGTCGGCGACGACCGAGCGCCTGGCCGCAGGATTGCGCGACGCAGCGGGCGACTATCCGGTGCAGGTCGTCTCGGCGCCAGGGCTCCTGACGGTCTTCTTCAGCGATCACGCGCCGCGCGACTTCGCGGCTGCGCAGGCGTGCGATCTCGACGCCTACGCGCGCTGGTGTCGCGAGCTGCTCTCGCGCGGCGTCTACCCGCCGCCCTCGCAGTTCGAGGCGTGGTTCCCGTCGCTGGCGCACTCTGGCGAGCAGATCGACCGCACGGTGCAGGCGGCGACGGCGGCGTTCGCGAGCCTCCGCGGCGCGGGAGTCGGCGCGTGAGCTCGCAGGGGGATCTCGCCGACCGCAACGCCGGCGACGCGCCGGACGCGCTCGCGCGCCTGTGCTCGCTGCTGCGCGAAGAGGGCGGGTTGATCGCGTCGCTCGTCGACGGAGACGGGGTGGACGGCTTGGTCGCGCAGACTGCAGGCGAGAGCCCGGCGAGCGTCGCCGCGCGCGGGCCGCGCACGGAGGAGCGCCGCGAGGAGTACGAGCTGCTCGTCGAGGCGATCTACGAGGGCTACCTGCTGCACTACGGCGCACCGCGCGTGGTGCGCACGCCGGAGGCGGACCTGCGGGTGCTCGCGGGCGACCGGCTGTATGCAATCGGCTTGGCGCGCCTGGTGGGCTTGGGCGACACGCTGGCGGTGGCCGAGCTGGCAGACACGATCACGCTGAGCGCGCTGGCCCAGGGGGCCGGCGACGAGCCGCTCGCCGACGCAGTGTGGGCCGCCGGCGCGCGTGCCGTCGGCTGGGGGCGCAGCGATCAGCACGTGCGTGCCAAGGAGCTCGTCGCGGCGGGCTCCCCCGAGGCGATCGAGGCGATGCGCACAAGCATGCTCGCCACGCCGGGCACGCCCTGAATCGCGCCTCGATATTGTTCGCTGTCGGTGTCCGACAAGCACTCCAAGCACAAGTCCAAATACACCGCCGACCGCATGATCCCGGGCGCCTTTGAGGGCGAGACGGTGACGCGGCGGCGCTTTATGACCGGCTCCGCTCACACGGCCGGCGGGATCGCGGCGGCCGCGTTCGCGCTGCCGGCGCTCGGCTTTGCTGTCGGACCGATCTTCAAGAAGGCCCCGCAGACGTGGCAGACGGTCGGCAAGCTCGATCTGTTCAGCGAAGACAACTACGTGCCGGTGGTCGTCACGCTGACGCCGGGCATCGGCGAAGCGGGCGAGTCGACGGCGTACGTGCGCAAGTACAACGCGAAGATCGACACCGACCCGTACGACAAGACGACGCCGTACATCGCGATCTCCAGCCGCTGCGCGCACCTCGGCTGCCCGGTGCGCTGGGTGGACGCGGCCGAGCGTTTCATCTGCCCGTGCCATGGTGGCGTGTACGACCTGCTCGGCAGGCGCGTCGGCGGCCCGCCGGTGCGCCCACTCGATCGCTTCTACACGCGCGTGGAAGGCGAAGACGTGCAGATCGGCCCGCGCTTCAGCGTCAACAGCGAGCTGCGCCGCTTCTCCCCGCGCGACCCCGGTGAGCCGCTCGACGGCATCGGCCAGTACCTCTACCCCTCGCGCCCCAGCGAGCGCAAACTGTAGAGAAGGGGACGCATGCCGAAGATGCCAAAGCTCCCCGCCCCGCCGCTCCCGGCCGCCCTGCAGGCGCCGCCGCCCCGTCCGGGCGAGGGCAACGGAAAGGCCGGCCCGCTCGAGCAGGGCGCCGAGGCCGGGATCACAGTGGTCGACTGGGTCGACGAGCGCACGTCGCTGAGCGGCGCCGGACGCTGGCTGCTGTTCCGCAAGGTGCCCAAGGGCACCAACTGGTTCTACACGCTCGGCTCGGCGACGATGTTCGCTTTCCTCTCGCAGGCGGTGACGGGCGTCTTCCTGGCGATGTACTACCGCCCGGACCCGGCCGGCGGCGCGTACGAATCGATCCGCCACGTGACCAACGAAGTGTTCCTCGGGCAGTTCGTGCGTGGCATGCACAAGTGGGGATCGAGCGTGATGGTGATCCTGATCTTCCTGCACATGGGCCGCACGTTCTTCTTCGGCGCTTACAAGTACCCGCGCGAGCTCAACTGGGTGATCGGCGTGGTGCTGCTGATCCTGACGATGGTGATGTCGTTCACGGGCTACTTGCTGCCGTTCGACCAGCGCGCCTACTGGGCGACGATCGTCGGCGTGAACATCAACGGAACGGGGCCGCTCGTCGGGCCATACCTGAGCGACTTCCTGCGCGGCGGCGGTGAATTCGGGGCGACGACGCTGTCGCGCTTCTATGCGATCCACATGCTGCTGATTCCCGGGCTGCTCGCCGCGCTGATCGGCTTTCACCTGTACCTCGTGGCCAAGCTCGGCACGACGGCACCGCCCTGGTCGAAAGCCAAAGAGCGCTCGGAGCTGCTCGAGGCCGAGGTCTAGAGCGCGATGAACCAGCGCGAGAAGGAGGAGTACCTCCGCGACTACTCGGTCCTCAAGGCTCAAGGCAAGCCGTTCTTCCCCTATGCCGTGGCCAAGGACGGGGCGATGGCGTGCGTGGTGATGGCGGTCATCATCACGATGTCGCTGGTGCTCGGCGCCGAGCTCGGGTCCAAGGCGAATCCGACGACGACGACCTACGTGCCGCGCCCGGAGTGGTACTTCTTCTTCCTGTTCGAGGTGCTGCGCGTGGTCAAGCCTCCGAGCCTCGTGCCGCTGGCGACGATCGGCGTGCCGACGCTGGGGATGATCCTGCTGTTCCTGCTGCCGTTTTACGACCGCAGCCCCGAGCGCCGCCCGGAGCGCCGCCCGATCGCGACGATCACGGGGATCGCGGTGATCGGCGCGATGGCCTTCCTCACCTACTCCGGCGCGAACGCCGGCTCGCCGACGGCGATCGAACTGAAGACGCCGGCGTCGGTGACCGCGCAGGGCGGCTCGATCCTCGCCGAATACGAAGCCGGCAAGAAGGTGGTCGCGCAGTCGGGCTGCCTGGCGTGCCACAAGATCGGCGACAACGGCAACGACGGGCCGGGGCCGCAGCTGTCGAAGATCGGCTCGCGATTGCCGCGCCAGGGAATCGCGCGCACGCTTGTGAACCCGACGGCGCCGATGCCCTCGTTCAAGAACCTGCCGCCGAAGAAGTTCAACGCGGTTGTCTCTTTCCTGGCGCAACTGAAGTAGCGTCGGGTCATGCCCGCTCAGCAAGGCGCCGGGGCTGCAACCGGACCGAGCGGCGAGAACGGAGCTCCGCACTTCGCAGGCGCTTCGCACGAGCCGCCGGCCGCCGGCTCACAGGCCGGTCGCCTGGAGGCGGCGCAGGTGCGCGCGATGTTCGACGGCATAGCCGGCGTGTACGACCTGTTGAACACGGCGATGACGGCGGGCCTGCACC
This sequence comes from uncultured Solirubrobacteraceae bacterium, assembly GCA_963706615.1. Classification (GTDB taxonomy): domain Bacteria; phylum Actinomycetota; class Thermoleophilia; order Solirubrobacterales; family Solirubrobacteraceae; genus Palsa-744. The sequence goes on from OY970163.1 coordinate 1,678,854, forward strand.
ATCGCTGGCGCGCGCGCGCAGCAGACCTCGCGCGCATCGGGCCTGGGTCGCGCGTGCTCGACGTGGCGACGGGGACGGGCGATCTGGCGATCGAGCTCGCCGGGCGCGTCGCCCCGGACGGCGACGTGGTGGGCAGCGACTTCTCCGAGGGAATGCTGGCGCGCGCGCGTGAGAAGGCGACCGCGCGCGAGGACGCCGCGGGCGTGCGCCCGCGCTTTGAATGGGCCGACGCGCTGGCGCTGCCATATGCCGACGACAGCTTCGACGCGGCGACGGTCGGCTTCGGCGCGCGCAACTTCTCAGACCTCGCGCGTGGACTGGCGGAGATGGTTCGCGTCGTGCGGCCGGGCGGGCGCGTGGTCGTCCTGGAGATAACCACGCCCACGAGGGCGCCGCTGTCGATCTTCTACGCAGTGTGGTTCGATCGCATCGTGCCCGTGCTCGGCCGCGCGGCCCAGTGGGTCGGCCGCGCGTTGAAGCTGCTGCGCCGCTCTCGGCGCGACGGCGAGACCGGTGCCGGCCCCGACGCGACGATCGCCGATGCGTACTCGTATCTGCCGAGCTCGGTCAAGCGCTTCCCGGCGCCGCGCGAGCTGGCGGTGGAGCTCGAGCGCGCCGGGCTGCGGGAGATCGGCTACGTGCTGCTCGCGGGTGGAATCGTGGCGATCCACTCGGGCACGGTCGGCTCCGGGAGACGCGTATGAACGCGATCGGCAGCACGGCGGCGGACGTCACGCAGGACGGGATCGAGGGAGTCGACGCGATCATGCGCCGGGGCGGCGAGGGCCTGCGCAGTCGCATGGTCCGCGCGGAGCTGCACCTGGAGAGAGTCACGGCGCAAGCCGGCGCGCCGTTGGCATCGCCGGCAAGCGCGACGATTCGCGCAGGCGGCAAGCGCCTGCGGCCGCTGCTCGTCGTGCTCGCGTCGGAGTCGGCCGGCGGACCACCCGACACGCAGGACGGCGAGGAGCGACTGCTGCGCGCGGCGGTGGCGGTCGAGCTCGTGCACTCGGCGACGCTCGTACACGACGACCTGATCGACGGCGCGCAGCTGCGCCGCGGACACCCGACGGTGGCGGCGGTGGCCGGGCGCGAGGTGGCGATCGCGACGGGCGACCTGTTGTTCTCGCTGGCGTTCGCCGAGCTGGCGCGCAACGAGTCAGCGACGCAGCTGCGCGCCCTGTCGGATGCGAGCTCGGCGCTGGCGGCGGGCGAGCTGCTGCAACGCGAGGACGCCTACGCCGCGCACGTGGCCGTCGATCGCTACCTGCGCCGCTGCGAGCTGAAGACCGCGGCGCTGTTCGAGGCGGCGTGCCGTCTGGGGGCGCTCACGGCTGCCGGCGGCTCGGACGAGCTCGCCGATGCGCTCGGCGCGTTCGCGCGACGCATCGGGCTGGCCTTTCAGATGCTCGACGATGTGCTCGACGTATCGGGGCCGGTGGAGCGCACTGGCAAGTCGCGCGGCACCGATCTGCTCGATGGTACGGTCACGCTCCCGCTGATCCTCGCGCGCGAACGCGACGCGCGCCTGGCGGAGTTCGATCTCGCTTCGCTGTCGGGGCCCGAGCAGGCCGAGGAGCTGTGCGAGCGGATCGCCGCGACGGGCGCCCTGAGCGAGGCGCGCGAGCGCGCGCTCGGTGTCGTCGCCGAGGCCAAGGCGGCGCTGCCGGCGGTGCTCCCCGACGGGCGCGCAGGCCTACTCGACCTGGTGGCCGACGCGGTGGTAGAGCGCTACAGATAGCCGGCCGGGATGGCCGGCCGTGTGACGGACGTGGCGACCGGAGCGGTCACAAGTTGTACCGAGGAGCGGAGGTCGGCTCGACGAGGAGGCAGGATGCCGTCAGAAGTCAGACGGCACGATCAGGTCGGCGTCGAGCGCGCGCACGAAGAAGTCGACTTCCTCGGACATGTTCGCGTGGGTCATGCGTCGCAGATCGCCGAGCAGCGCACCGGCGGCGCGGTCGAGCTCGTCGTCGAGAAGTTCGACGGCAGACTGCTCGAAGACTCCCTCGCGCCGCGACTCGCAGTCAGGACAGCGCAGCACGATACGCCAGTGTCTGACGCCTTCCTCACACCAGTCGAGCGGGTAGACGAGCTCGCCGGCGCAGTTGAAGCAGACGTGCAGGTGCTCGGGCGTGCAGGCGCCGGCCTTTCGCTGTGCGCCCGGTGCGCCAGGCTTGCCACCCGCCGTGGGGGGCTTGGGCGAGCGGGGGTGGATGTCGGGGCTCTCGTTAGGCTTCATCGGCTGCTCACGCGCTACATCGACGCCTGACCGCGGGTGCTTTAGCGAAGCGCTTGCGTGGCCGGTCGTCCGCGCAGGGACCCCGCTGGACGCCCGTCTCGCAAGGGCGATGGCGGATGGCTCGGTGGTAGGTTCAACTGGCCCATGGCCACCGCCATTCGCCCGATCAGCCACGAGGACAGGCTCAGTCTCGTAGAGCATCTCGAAGAGCTGCGCACCCGCCTGATCATCAGCGCGGTGGTCCTTGCGGTCGCCTTCGGCCTGTGCCTGTGGCAGAACCACGAGCTCCTGCACATCCTCAACAAGCCGCTGCAGACGCAGACCAGAAAGCAGGTTGCCAAGGGCGAGGGCACGGTCGGCCAGGCGGTGCTCGCACAGCAGGGCCTGCTGAAACTCTCCGGCGACACGCAGGCGGCGCTGGAGGCGCTGGAGAAGCCCGGCAGCGGCGTGTCCGCGCAGACGCGCGCCCTGCTCCCGGCGACGATCGCTGCGATGAAGGCGGACGTCGCAAAGATCCCGCGACACCCGATCGGCAACAACCCGGTGACTTTGGGGGTCGGCGAGCCGTTCACGACGACGATCACCGTGTCGCTGCTGTTTGCGCTCGTGATCTCGCTGCCGCTGATCCTGTACGAGGTCTACGGGTTCATCCTGCCGGCGCTGAGCCCGGATGAGAAACGCATCGCCAGGCCGCTGCTCGCCGCGGTTCCCTTCCTGTTCGCGGTCGGCGTGGCATTCGGTTACTTCGTGGTTCTTCCGGCCGCCGTACGCTTCTTCGTGAACTTCAACGCGGGCGAGTTCAACGTGCTCGTTCAGGCCAGCCAGTTCTACAAATTCGCGGCAACGGTGCTGCTGGCGATGGGTTTGGTCTTCCAGGTGCCGGTCGTGATCCTCGCTGTGACGCGCGTCGGCCTCGTGACCGTGGAGCAGTTGCGCAAGAGCCGCCGCTACGCCCTCGTGGCGTGCGCGGCCGTCGCCGCGTTCCTGCCCGGCGACGCGATCACGCTCGTGCTCGAGACGGTACCGCTGTATGTGCTGTATGAGGCGAGTATCCTGGTGGCCTCGCTCGTCGGCCGCAGGGCCGCGGCGAGAGAACGGGGCGCCGCGGAAGCTCAGGGGAGTCGGGCGCCGTACCCAAGCAACGAACCAGCGGAGCAGAGCGTGCAGCAGATAATCGACCACGTGGACCCGGACCACACAGACTGATGCTGTTCGATCTGAGAGGGCGCCACCGGCGCCGTGCGGTCAAGGTTCTCTATATCGGGCTGGCGCTCCTGATCGGCGGCGGCCTTGTGCTGTTTGGCGTTGGCACCGGCGGCGGCAGCGGAGGTGGCCTGCTCAATGCCGCTAGCGAAAACGAAGGGTCCGGCGGCACCAGTTTCTCCAGCCAGATCAAGAAATACGAAAAGACGCTCAAGAAGCAGCCGAACAATGTTACGGCGTGGGAAAAACTGACCGCCGCGCAACTGCACGAATCGGGCGGCGAAGCCTACTCCAACCCGACAACGGGCCAGCCGACTGCGAAGGGCAAGGAACTGTTCACCGCCGCCTCGCGCTCGTGGGAACGCTACCTCGCGCTCAACCCGCCCAAGCCGAGCACAGAACTGGCCAAGCTGATGGTGCGCGTGTACGGCGCCGAAGGTCTCAACCAGCCGGCCTCGGCCGTACAGGTCCTGCAGCTCGTCGTCGCCGCAGAACCGAAGAACCCCTCCTATTACGCGGCGCTGGCCGAGTACGCCTACAAAGCCAAGAACACGCGCGTCGGCGACCTCGCTTCGGGCAAGGCCGTGAGCCTCGCGCCGAGCGCCCAGCGGGCGCGCGTGAAGACCGAACTCGAAGCCGTCAAGAAGAACCCGTCGGGCGGCCAGACGCTCACGACGACCACGAACGGCACGACGTACACGGGCCAGGCCAACGGCTCTGGCGGCTTCCAGGGCACGGCCGTGAAAACGACGCCCCAGCCGGCGAAGACGTCGACGACGAAGACCAAATAGGCCGCCGCGGCCACCTCGGCTAGAATCGCTGCCGAGCCGGCCACCCCAGGCCGGCGCCCTCCCGGGCCGTTAGCTCAACCGGCAGAGCAGGGGCCTCTTAAGCCCAAGGTTGCAGGTTCGATTCCTGCACGGCCCATCGCCCCGAAAGCGAATACAGGGGGAATTGCAGTTCGACCCCCGAGCGCGCGATCTGTCCAACCTCGGGGTAGAAACTCAAGTCTCGTTGCTCTAAGCTGGCCTGCCCGCGGGATCTCGCTGTCATGGATCGCGGTGGTGAAGCAGCACGATCATGAAAGGCCGGATGTCCGCGCACGGAAGCCGATCTGGACGACGAGCCGGCCAGGCGGTTCGCCTGGTTGCGTTGGCTGTGGCCATCGTCGCTGCTGGCTGGGCGCTTGTGCCGGCACTCAGCGGACCTCCTCACCGGCGGTTGAGCGCGTCGGCGAGCGCCAGTGTGCCAGGCGCCTCGGCTGCCGACGTGCCCTCGTCGCAGCCCGGCTCGACGGCAATCGTGCCTGCGTCGGTGCCTGCCGGAAGTGTCGCTTCGCCCGCCGGGCCCTATGTCGCCGGGTCCGTGCTGGTCGCCTTCCGCTCCGGCGTGCCGGCGAGCGAGCGTCGTGCGATCGAGCGCCGGGCGGGTGTCCGCAGCGCGCGCCGACTGGGACCCGCTGTGGCGCCGGTCGGGCGCGGGAAGGGCACCGGCGCGGCGTACCTGGAACCGCTCGAACTGCGCGTGCCTGCGACGCAGGTGCTGGCTGCGGTCACTCGGCTGCGACGCCACGCCGCGGTCGCGTACGCGGAGCCCAACTACCTGCAGCGCGGGAGCGCCAAGCCAAACGATCCGTCCTTTCCCCTGCAGTGGGGCGACGAAAACACCGGGCAGGCGATCCCCAGCCAGAACTCCGAAGAGGTGCTCGGTGCGCCGGAAAACGGCACCGCGGGGGCCGACGACCGCGCGGCTAGAGCGTGGCAGCAGACAACCGGAAGCCGCTCGATCGTGATCGGTGAGGTCGACACTGGCGTCGACTACACCCACCCCGACCTGGCGGCGAACGTCTGGTCGAACCCCGGAGGGATCGGCGGCTGCGCCGCCGGCACGCATGGCTACAACGTTCTGGCGAAAACCTGCAACCCGCTCGACGAAGACACCTCCTACGCCGGCCACGGAACGCACGTCGCCGGGATCATCGGCGCGGTCGGCAACAACGGCACTGGCGTAGCCGGCATCAACTGGCAGACGTCGATCCTCCCGGTCAAGTGGATGCAGAATGCGAGCAGCGGCGGGACCAGCGAACTGATTGCAGCCATGCAATGGCTGGTAGCCGCTGAGCAGGCCGGCGTGAACGTGCGCGTCGTCAACGACTCGGACACCTTCGTCGGGACGGCTCGCTCAGAAGCGCTCGAAAAGGAGATCGACACGCTCGGCGCCAACAACATCCTCTTCGTTACCGCCGCCGGAAACACCGGCAACAACAACAACGAAGTCGCCGTACAGCGCTATCCGTGCAGCTATGACCGTCCGAACGAGCTCTGCGTCACGGCCAGCAACAACAAGGACGCGCTGCCGAGCTGGGCGAACTACGGATCGAAAACCGTCGATCTCGCCGCCCCCGGCGTCAGTGTCTACTCGACCCTTCGCGAAGGAAAGTACGGCTACCTCAGCGGCGGGTCGATGGCCTCGCCGCAAGTCGCCGGCGCCGCCGGCCTGATCCTCGCTGGCGAACCGTCGCTGTCGGCGACGGCGCTCAAGGCTCGCATCCTGGCCAGCGTCGACACGCTGCCCTCACTGAGCGGCAAGGTGATCAGCGGTGGCCGCCTGGACGTGTGCAAGGCGATATCGGGCTGCGAAGCGCCGGTCGAAGCGACGACCATCGGCAAGACCAACGTGGGCGCCTCGAAGGACAACTTCGGCCTCCAGCGCAAGCGCGTCAACCGTTATGCGCTGCCCACTGCCGGAGCCGTGAGCAAGCTGAGCGTCTACCTCGAACCGCAGGGAACCGCGGGCCAGCAGGTGCTCAAGGGCATCGCCTATGCCGACAACGCCGGCGCGCCCGGCGCGCTGTTGGGCACCTCCCAGCAGCTGACATTCACCAGCACGAGCGCTGCCGGCTGGTATGACCTCACCTTCGCCTCCCCGCTGAAACTCGCCGCGGGGAACTACTGGATCGGCGTGATCACAGGTGCCACAGCCCACGTTGCCGGCTTCCGCTGGGACAGCGTGACGGGCTCGCGCGACTACAACGCCAACACCTACGCCTCCGGGCCAACCGACCCCTTCGGGGCCGTGACCACCGACAGTGAGCAGACCTCGCTCTACGCGACCTACACGCCACCACCGGTCAACAAAGCTCGTCCCACGATCAGCGGCACCGCCCAGCAGGGTAAGACCCTGACCGAGGCCCACGGCAGCTGGACCAACAGCCCCACCAGCTACGCCTACCAGTGGCAGCGCTGTGACTCTGCGGGGGCCAACTGCGTGGCCATCTCCGGCGCGACGGCGCAGGCCTACGTGCTCGTCGCAGCCGACGTCGGGCACACGATCGCGGTTCAGGAGACCGCCAGCAACGTGGCGGGACCCGGAGCGGCCGCCGGCTCGGCCCCGTCAGTCGTCGTGGCGCCGCCGCCGGCGCCCGTGAACACCGCCGTCCCGACGATCAGCGGCGAAGCGCGTCAGGGCAAGACGCTGACCGAGGCCCACGGCACCTGGACAAACAACCCGACCGGCTACAGCTACCAGTGGCAGCGCTGTGACTCCGCCGGGGCCAACTGCGTGGCGATCTCCGGCGCGACCGGACAGGCCTACGTGCTGACCGAAGCCGATCTCGGTCACACGCTCCGCGTTCAGGAGACAGCCAGCAACGAAGCTGGTGCGAGTCTCCCTGCAAGCTCCACGCAGACGAGCGAAATCCTTCCCGAACCTCCGGCGAACACGGCTCCCCCGACGATCACAGGCACCCCCCAACAGGGCAAGACGCTGACCGAGGCCCATGGAACCTGGACGAACAGCCCGCCGGGATACAGCTACCAGTGGCAGCGCTGTGACTCGGCCGGGGTCAACTGCTCGGCGATCTCCGGCGCGACGGCGCAGACCTACGTGCTCACAGCGGCGGACGTCGGGCACAAGCTCAGGGTGCAGGAGACCGCCGCCAACGCGGGTGGCAGCGGCACTCCGGCGGCCTCCGCGCAGACGAGCGAAATCCTTCCCGAACCTCCGGCGAACACGGCTCCCCCGACGATCACAGGCACCCCCCAACAGGGCAAGACGCTGACCGAGGCCCACGGCACCTGGACAAACAACCCGACCGGCTACAGCTACCAGTGGCAGCGCTGTGACTCCGCCGGGGCCAACTGCGTGGCGATCTCCGGCGCGACCGGACAGGCCTACGTGCTGACCGAAGCCGATCTCGGTCACACGCTCCGCGTTCAGGAGACAGCCAGCAACGAAGGTGGGACGAGCGCCGCTGCGAGCTCGGCGGCGACCGGCGAAGTGCTGCCGGAAGTGCCAACGATCACGTCCCCGCCGACGATCGGCGGCAGTGCTCAGGAAGGCCAGACGCTGACCGAGGTCCACGGGAGCTGGACAAACAACCCGACCAGCTACAGCTATCAGTGGCAGCGCTGCGACTCCGAAGGGGCCAACTGCACAGCGATCTCCGGCGCGACCGCGCAGGCCTACGTGCTCGTCGCGGCCGACGTCGGGCACACGATGCGCGTTCAGGAGACGGCGAGCAACGCCGGCGGTGCGGGCATCGCGGCCGGCTCCGCCGCGACCGAAATCGTCGCCGCGCCGCCCCCGCCCCCGCCTCCGGTGAACACCGCCCCGCCGACGATCAGCGGCGAAGCGCGGCAGGGCAAGACGCTGACCGAGCACCATGGCTCCTGGGAACACGAACCGACGAGCTTCGCTTACCAGTGGTTGCAGTGCGACGCGCTGGGGAGCACGTGTCTGCCGATCGCGTCGGCAACGGGCCAGACCTACCAGCTGACCGCGGCGGACGTCGGCCACACGATTGCCGTTCTGGAGACCGCCGGCAACGCCGGTGGAGCGAGCGAACCGTCTACCTCCACCGTGACGGCGGCGGTGGTCCCCTCGTTGCTGGAAGCGCCCACGAACACCACCCCCCCGACGATCAGCGGCATCGCCCAGCAGGGCAAGACGCTGACCGAGAGCCATGGCTCCTGGGAAAACGAACCGACGGGCTACAGCTACCAGTGGCTGCGCTGCGACAGCTCCGCCAAGAACTGCTCGACGATCTCCGAAGCGACGGGCCAGAGCTATCTCCTGACCGCCGCGGACGTGGGGCACACGATCATCGTCCAGGAGACGGCCAGCAACGCGACCGGCGAAAGCACCCCAGCCAACTCAGCGCCGACCGCTGAAGTGCTGCCCGAAGCGCCCGCGAACACAGCTCCACCGACGATCACGGGCACCGCCCAGGAAGGCGGGACGCTGACCGAGGTCCACGGAGCCTGGGAACACGAACCGACGAGCTACAGCTACCAGTGGCAGCGCTGTGACTCGGCAGGGGCCAGCTGCTCGGCGATCTCCGGCGCGACGGCGCAGACATATCTGCTGCTTGCGGCCGACGTCGGCCACGCGCTCCGCGTCCAGGAGACGGCCCACAACGCTGGAGGCGAAAGCGCTCCGGCAGGCTCGGCCTCAACCGCAGTCGTGCTGCCGCTCGCGCCCGTCAACAAGACCCCACCGAAGATCACGGGCAGCGCCCGTGAAGGGCAGACCGTGACCGAGGCGCATGGCAGCTGGACCAACAGCCCCACGGGCTACACCTACCAGTGGCAGCGCTGCGACTCCGCCGGTGCCAACTGCACCGCGATCTCCGGCGCGACGGCGCAGACCTACGTGCTCATCGCGGGCGACGTCGGTCACACGATCCGGGTGCAGGAGACGGCCAGCAACGAAGGTGGCACCGGCACCCCGGCAACCTCCGGGCGGACGGCCGAAATCCTTCCCCTACCTCCCGCGAACACGGCTCCGCCGACGATCACAGGCACCGCCCAACAGGGCAAGACGCTGACCGAGGCCCACGGCAGCTGGACCAACAGCCCGACCAGCTTCGCCTACCAGTGGCAGCGCTGTGACTCCGCGGGGGCCAACTGCACGCCGATCTCCGGCGCGACCGCGCAGACCTACGTGCTCGTAGCGGCGGACATCGGGCATACGATCGCGGTTCAGGAGACCGCCAGCAACGCGGGCGGCCCAGGGTCCCAGACGAGTTCGACCGCGACGGGCGTCGTTGCGCCGCCGCCGGCGCCCGTGAACACCGCCGCGCCGACGATCGGCGGCGAAGCGCGCCAGGGCAAGACGCTGACCGAGGCCCACGGCTCCTGGAAGAACGAACCGACGGGCTTCGCCTACCAGTGGCAGCGCTGCGAAGGAACCAGCTGTGTCGCGATCTCCGGCGCGACCGCGCAGACCTACGCGCTCGTCGCGGCCGACGTCGGGCACACGATGCGCGTTCAGGAGACGGCGAGCAACGAAGGGGGCGCAAGCACTCCGGCCAGCTCCGCGTCGACCGGGGAAGTCAGGCGGGAAGTGCCGGTGAACAGCGCCCCGCCGACGATCACTGGCACGGCCCAGCAGGGCCAGAAGCTCACCGAGGCCCACGGCACCTGGACCAACAGCCCGACGGGTTACAGCTTCCAGTGGCAACGCTGCGACTCCACGGGGGCCAACTGCACGGCGATCTCCGGCGCGACCGCGCAGACCTACGTGCTCGTCGCGGCCGACGTCGGTCACACAATCCGGGTGCAGGAGACGGCCAGCAACGAAGGCGGCTCGGGCATTCCTGCCCGCTCTGCCGCGACAGGCGAAGTCCCCAAGCCGGTCCCCGTCAACAGCTCCCCGCCGACCATCACGGGCAACACCCAGCAGGGCCAGAAACTCACCGAGGCCCATGGAACCTGGACCAACAGCCCAACGGGTTACACCTACCAGTGGCAGCGCTGCGACTCCGCCGGGGCCAACTGCACGGCGATCTCCGGCGCGACCGCGCAGACCTACGTGCTCGTCGTGGCCGACGCCGGGCACACGATCAGGGTGCTGGAGACGGCGAGCAACGAAGTGGGCGCAGGCGCCCCCGCGAGCTCGGCGGCGACGGCCGAAGTCTCCGAAGTCCCCGTCAACACCGCCCTGCCGACGATCACCGGCACTTCCCAGCAGGGCAAGACGCTCACCGAGCTGCACGGCACCTGGACGAACGGCCCCACCGGCTACAGCTACCAGTGGCAGCAGTGCGAAAGCTCTGGCAGCGCCTGTCTGCCGATCTCCGGCGCGACCGCGCAGACCTACGTGCTGGCAGCCGGCGACGTCGGGCACACGATCCGCGTGCAGGAGACCGCCAGCAACGCGGCCGGACCGAGCGCTCCCGCCACATCCACCGCGACAGCGGCGGTCACCGGGGCCGAAAGCGCAACGTTCGGCAAGACGAGCATCGGCGCGTCAAAGGACTACTTCGGCTTTGAACGCAAGCGGGTCAACAAGTATGCGCTGACGGTCCCTGGATCGGTGACCAAGCTGAGCGTCTACCTCGAAGCGCACGCGACTGGCCAGCAGGTGCTGAAGGGCTTGATATACACCGACAATGCTGGTACGCCCGCGGCGCTGTTGGGCACATCTCAGCAGCTGACCTTCGCGAGCACGAGCGCCGCGGGCTGGTATGACCTCACCTTCGCCTCGCCGGTGAAACTCGCCGCCGGCACCTACTGGATTGGCGTGCTCACGGGCGCGACCAACGGCGTGGCGGGCTTCCGCTATGACACCGTCACCGGGTCTCGCGACTACAACACGAATACCTTCGCCACGGGACCGAGCAACCCGTTCGGCGCGGTCACGACCGACGGCGAGCAGACCTCGCTTTACGCGACATACACCCCCGGATAGCTCGCGCCGCGAGGTTCGGATCGCGAGTGCACTGAACGCGTTCGAGTGCGGCCCGCTTGGCCTCGCGCCGATTATCTGGCAGCCGTCAGAGGCGCCCGCCGCGCCTGTAGCCGAACCCTCCGCTCGTGAGCATGATGATGACGACGACGAGCAGCAGCAGCCACAGCAGTGGACTGACCCCTATGCCGCCGAATATCGCGGCGAGCACGAGCAGAACGATGATGATCTCGACTAGGCCCATTGCGGAACCTCCGGTTTCGGGTTGAACTGCGGGTGCGATCCAAGCGCCCCGCTGCATTCCGGGCCGGACTTGGAGGGCTTGCCGACCATACTGCGCAGGCCGGCCGCCGCCGGAGGGCGATGTCGGCATGCGAACGTCCTCATGCGTACGTGGTACAAAGCGCCGATGGCTGACGGCGAAGGGGCCACGATCTCAATCGTCGAGGCCGACCCCGACCTCTCCGACCTGCTCGCGCCGCAGGAGCGAGAGCGCGCCCGCCACGAGGCGCGTGCGCGTCTGGTGCGGCTGTGGCCGGGGGAGTGGGATGCGGCGGCGTCGATCCAGCCCGGGCGCCACCATCGCGGCTTCCTGATCGTCGATGGCCTGCTCAGCCGAGACGTCGAGGTGCTCGGGCGACAATGCGTCGAGCTGCTCGGCCACGGCGACGTGATGCGGCCGTGGTCGTGGGACGGCGAGGGTTCGCACGTGCACGCTGAGATCGGATGGACGGTGCTCGAGCCCACCGGCTTGGCCGTGCTCGATCAGGGGCTCGTCAGCCGCATAGGCCCGTGGCCGCAGCTCGGCGTCGAGCTCTTCAACCGCGGCACTCGACGGGCCCATGCGCTCGGCGTCTCGCTGGCGATCTCCTACCACCAGCGTGTGGACGACCGCCTGATGCTGACGCTGTGGCACTTGGCCGAGCGGTGGGGCCGCGTGCACACCGACGGCATCGTGGTGCCGCTGCCGCTGTCGCACCAGCGGCTCGCCGACCTCGTCGGCGCTCACCGCCCGTCTGTCACCACCGCGCTCGGCGAGCTCGCGCGTGCAGGCTCGCTGAGTCGCCGTGAGAACGGCGACTGGGTCCTTCACGGCACGCCCCCGCGCGAGCTGCGTCATCACCGGCTCGCGAACGTCGGAGTCGGGCCCCCGAGCTGAGGGCGAGACGGCTCGTGCCTCAGCGGGTATTCTTCTTGACCGCGCTGCGCGCTTTTCCTACGGCGTTCTTGGCTTTGCCCTTCAGTTCGTCGGTTGCACCGCTCGCCTCGGTGCCGGGGCTTGCCGACGCGGCGCCAGCGTCGCGCTTGACACGACCCTTGGCCTCTTTGAGCTTGCCCTCGACACGCTGAGCTCGATCGCCCATCTCATCCTCCTTCGCTCGACTGACTGTCATGTACCCCGAAGCGAGCGTCCCTACCCCCGAGCTCTTTTCGATGCTCGCCGCAGCGGACGCACACGCGCAAGCCCTCCGCGACGCAGCCAGCCGTCGCCTATTTTGTGACGTAGCCCACGCCGGTTCGCGACGAAGTGGCGACTGGAAGGCCGTTGTTCCAGTCCACCTCGAGATACACGCGCGAGTTGTAGAGCGGTTCGAGGTTGGCGACGCTCAGGTCGGTTTTCGTGTCGATGACGTCCCCCGAGTCCCCGACGTATACGAACCGACCATCGAGGCTGTGCTGCAGCCATCCCTCGCGCAGGCAGTCGTACGTGCAGCCGACCTGCGAGCCGGTCATCGCTTTCGTCAGTTTGATGTCCGCTATCTGTTTCGGCGCAGATGCCGGCAGGCCGGTGATGTCGAAGACGTGGACGTAGTCGTTGGGCTGGTCCATCACCCAGAGCTGCTTCTCGTCGGGCGAGAGCGAGATCCCGTGGCTCGGCGAGCTGGGCCCTGCCTGGCCGGCCGTGTACGGAAAGGGACCGGAGATCGGCACGGTGTAGAGGACCTGACCGCTCGTGATGCTGCTGACCTGGAAGCCCAGGTATCCGGTGGCGGTCGTGAAGGCGAGCGTCTCCTTGCCGTTGATCGTGAACGGTCGTACGCCCCCGGGCAGCAGCGGACCGATCTGTTTGACGATTTCGTTTGTCGACGTATCCGCGACTGAGAGGTATTTCGCTTGGCGTCCTCCCATGTAGACGTGCGCGCCGTTGAGGCTGACGATCGTGTTGTGCGGAGCAAGGCCGCCTTGGATCGACGAGAGGATGCTGCCGTTGGCGGCGTCGACGACGTCCCAGGTGCTGGCACTCGAAGCCTCTCCCACCGGTAGGTAGATCGTATGCCCGTCGGGCGTGATCGCCATGCTGTCGACGCCTTCGGGGTAGGCGTGCGTCCACGCGGTCGTTTCTTTGACCAGGTCATAAGCCAGGATCGTTCCGCCGCCATTGCTGCCGCCGTCTCCTCCATAGCTGACGTAGAGCATGCCCGTCGTGGGACTGGCCACCGCCCCGCGGATGTCCGTCGCGGCCTGCGGCAGGCTGATCGTTTTCACGAGCTTCTGACCGTTGTCCATGTCGTACACGTCGATCGCCTTCGACGCAAACACGTACTCGTAGTGCTGGATGCTCGTCGAGGCAGTCGTCGTCGCACTGGCGGCTTGCGACTGTGGCGAGTGGTTGCCGGCCGCGTCGTAGGCGTCGACCGTGTAGCTGTAGGCCGTCGATGGCGACAGGCCACTGTCGGTGTAGCCGGTCGCAGCGCTGGCGGTCTGCGCGATCACTTCGCCGCCGCGCCGGATCGTATAGCCGGCGATACCGACGTTGTCGGTCGAGGCCGTCCACGACAGATTGATCTGCGTCGGACCCGTGGCGGTCGCGCCGAGGCCCTGTGGCGTCGTGGGAGCGGTTTCGTCGGCGGCGGTCGCGTACGTCGCATACAACGACGCCTGCTCGGCGTCGGTCGTGACCGCACCGAAGGGATTGGCCGGTCCGGAGGCGTAGCTGTTGGCGTTGTAGTCGCGCGCGCCGCTGACGCTCGTGTAGCGAAAACCGGCGACGTTGCTGCTCGCGCCGGTGATCGCGCCGATCCAGTAGTTGCCGGCGGCGAGTTTCAGCGTCGAGGCGAAGGCCAGGTCATACCAGCCCGCCGCGTTGGTGCTCTTGAACGTCAGCGGTTCGGATACGCCGAGCAGCGCGCCCGGCGCCCCGCCGGCGTCGGCATAGACGACGCCCTTGAGCAACTGCTGCCCCGCGGTCGCGGTGGGAGCGAGGTAGATGCTCAGCTTGCTCACGGCGCCGGCGCTGGGCAATGCGTAGCGGCTGACGCGCTTGCGATCGGCCAGGAAGCTGTCCGACGAGGAGCCCACGGTGGTCTTGCCGAAGGTCGCCGAGGAGGCCTGCGGCTGGACGACTGCAGTCGCAGCGGAGCTCACAGGCGCACTGGGGCCGCCTTCGTTAGCGGCGGTCTCCTGGACCTTGAGCGTGTGCCCGACGTCAGCGCCGACGGGCACGTAGGTCTGGCTGGTGGCTGTGGCGATCGAGGTGCAGGCGTTGGCGGAGCTGTCGCACTGCAGCCACTGGTATGTGTAGCTCGTCGGGCTGTTGGTCCACGTCCCGTGGACCTCGGTCAGCGTCTGGCCCTGCTGGGCTGTGCCGGAGATCGTCGGGGGGGTGGTGTTGGCCGGCGGCGGTGGCGGGCTGGCTTTGACCAGCGCGGTCGCGCTGGAGCTCGCCGGGCTGCCCGAGCCGCCTTCGTTTGCGGCGGTCTCCTGCACCGTGAGCGTGTGACCGACGTCACCGGCGACAGGCACATAGGTCTGCTGGGTAGCCGCGGCGATCGCGACACAGCCGCCGCCCAGGCTTTCGCACTGCAGCCACTGATAGCTGTAGCTCGTCGGGCTGTTGGTCCACGTCCCGTGGACCTCGGTCAGCGTCTGTCCCTGCTGCGCCGTGCCGGAGATCGTCGGCAGGGCCGTGTTGACCGGCGGCGGCGGTGGGCTGGCTTTGACCAGCGCAGTCGCAGCGGAGCTCACAGGCGCACTGGGTCCGCCTTCGTTTGCGGCGGTCTCCTGGACCTTGAGCGTGTGCCCGACGTCACCGGCGATGGGCACGTAGGTCTGGCTGGTGGCTGCGGCGATCGCGGTGCAGGCGTTGGCGGAGCTGTCGCACTGCAGCCACTGGTATGTGTAGCTCGTCGGGCTGTTGGTCCACGTTCCGTGGACCTCGGTCAGCGTCTGTCCCTGCTGGGCTGTGCCGGAGATCGTCGGCGGCGTCGTGTTGGCGGGAGGCGGTGGCGGTGAGGACTGCGGCGTGTACGTCGCATACAACGATGTCTGCTCGCCGTCTGAGCTGACAGCGCCGAACGGGTTGGTCGGTCCGGAGGTATAGCTGTTAGCGTTGTAGGCGCGTGAAGCGGCGACGGTGTCATAGCGAAAACCGGCGACGTTGCTGGCGGTGCCGGTGATCGCGCCGATCCAGTAGTTGCCTGCCGTCAGTTTCAGCGTCGCGGGGAAGACCAGGTCATACCAGCCGGCTGTGTTTGTGCTCTTGAAGCTCAGCGCTTCAGAGACCCCGAGTAGGGCGCCGGGCTTGCCGCTTGCGTCTGCGTAGATGACGCCCTTGAGCAGCTGCTGGCCGGAGGTGGCGGTGGGCGCCAGGTAGATGCTCAGCTTGCTGAGCGAGCCTGGCGCTGTCAGGGCATAGTGGTTGACGCGCTTGCGGTTGGCCAGGAAGGTGTCTGAGGAGGCGCCGATGCTCGTCTTGCCGAAGGTGAGCGGTGGCGCCGAAGTCGCGCAGCCGGGGAGGGCCTTGCACACGTTCAGGCGGCCGCCGGTGATCACCTTGCCGGCGAGCGAGGGCAGCTTGTCGACGTTTTCGAGGATGTCCGCCTTCAGCGACGAGGCGGTGAGCGAGGGCGAAACCGAGAGGATCAACGCCGCCGCGCCGGCGACCTGCGGCGAGGCCATCGAGCCCCCGCTGAGATACCCGTAACCGCCGTTGCGCAGCGTCGAGTAGATACTCACGCCGGGAGCGGCAAGGTCGACCGTGTGAGGTCCGTAGTTGGCCCAGCTCGGCAGTTTGTCGTTGTTGTCGCTCGCCGTGGCGCAGATCTCGTTGGGACGGTCATAGCCGCACGGATAGCGCCGTACGGCTTCTTCGTCGTTGTTGTTACCGGTGTTCCCGGCGGCCGTGACGAACAGGATGTTGTTTGCACCCAGCGTGTCGATCTCTTCGGAAAGCGCCTGCGAGTAGGCGGTCCCCACGAATGTCGCCGAATCGTTGACCACGCGGACGTTCACTCCCGCCTGCTTGGCCGTAACAAGCCATTGCAGTGCGGCGATCAGCCCGCTCGTGGAGCCGCTTGCCGAGGAGTTGAGCCACTTCACAGGCAGGATGCTCGTCTGCGAGTTCATGCCCGCGACACCGACTCCGTTGTTGCCGCTGGCGCCCATGATCCCCGCGACGTGAGTGCCGTGGCCACCGTAGGCCGTGTCGTCGTCCATCGGTTCACACGTGCTCGTGAGGACGTTGTATCCGCGCGTCCCGGCCGCGCACCCGCCGATCCCACCCGGATTGGTCCAGACATTCGACGCCAGGTCGGCATGGTTGTAGTTGACACCCGTATCGGTCTCGCCGATCACGATCGAGCGACTTCCCGTGCTCACGCCCCATGCCGCGAGCGCACGGTCGTCCGCGCCGGGCGTCCCGTTCGCGGGCGGCCCTTGTACCTCTTCGGCGTTCTGAGTGGGGATGCTCTGGCCGGTGTTGTTGGCTGCCCATTGCAGCACGAAGGACGGATCGTTTGGCGTCGCGCTGGCATGCATCAGGTAGTCCGGTTCGGCATAGGCGACGCGAGGGTCGCTGCGAAGCTCGCGCACCGCCGCGAGCACGCCGCTCGAGGACACGCGCAAGAGGATCGGCCCCGTCGCAGGCGGGCGCCCGGCGCGCAGGTGCTTCGCGGGCGCAACGGCGGGACCCAGCGTGCGGGCGCTGCGTGTGCCCACGGCGCGCTCGATCGCGAGCTGGCGGGTCGCCGAGACTCCCGGGCGAAACGCGATCAGCACCGCGCCTGCGCGATATGGCCCACTCGAGGTGGCGGGCGAGTTCCCAACAGGACCGGCTCGCGAGCCTATTGCGACACGCGGCACGGCCCCCCCGCGTGGCTGGGCACCGGCCGATCGAACACCGCGGTTGTTCGGGGAAGGCCCCCAAGCAACGCCGCTTGCGACGAGCGCGCCGGCAAGCACTGCGCCCACCACGCTCAGTCGGACTGCTCTGCCTCCATGCGAGCGCCTCTCCATCCCCCGATCATCCATGGTATGGCCCTCAGGCGCAACCCGCGCATCGCGCCGTTCAGTGCAGGCGGGTCAAGCAGACGGCTTGCGGGACACCTCCGGATTTATCGCCGCTCGCCGTGCGATCCGTCCTCCACGACGACGCGCACGGTGTGCAACAGGCGGTCGCTCGCGCCGCGCACGCTCCCACCGAGCTCGAGCGTTCGCTGCACGTAGGCGAGCGTCTCGGCTGTCAGGCGCTCGCCGGGCAGCACATTGGGGATGCCCGGCGGATACGTGGCGAGCGACTCGGCCGCGATCCGACCGGACGCCGCCGCGGCCGGCACGGCCTCCTGGGAACCGAGGAAAGCCTCGCGCGGTGTCATCGCCAGCTCACCCCACGGCGGCGGGGCGGCGAAGCTCGTGCTCGCTCCTGTGGGATCCAGGCCGACGCGCGCAGCGGCCTCGCTCAGTGCTTGCACGAGTCGCGCGGCCTCCGGCAGCTCGCGCTCGCCCATGCCGAAGACCGCCACGACGACGTTCTGGCCGTAGAGCTCGAGGTTGATGTCGCCGATCTCGCGAAGCATCGGCGCGAGCTCGTAACCGGTGGCGGCGATTCCGCGAATGTCGACGGCGAGGCGGAGGGGGTCATAGGCAAACACGCCGGCGCGGCCGATCATGCGCTCGTCGAGCACGTCCAGGCCGTCGATCGCGCGGATCTGCGCGCGAGCGTCTGCGAGCGTCTGCATCGTGTGTGCGAGCAGCTCGCGTCCGTGCAGCACGGCCAGGCGCCGCGCGGCGTCCAGCGAGGCCGTCAGCAGCGAACTCGGGCTGGTCGATTCGGTGAGTGTCACCGCGCGGTCGACGGCGTCCTCGCCGATCAACTCGTCGCCGCCCTCGCCGAGATGGAGCATCGCCGACTGCGTCAGGCTGCCGACGATCTTGTGCGTGCTCGAGATCACCAGGTCGGCGCCGAGGGAAAGCGCGTGCGCGGGAAGGCCCTCGTGAAAGGCCATGTGCGCTCCCCAGGCCTCGTCGACGATCAGCGGCACGCCGCGCGCGTGCGCGACCTCGGCCAGCGCGCGTACGTCGGCGACGGCGCCGAAGTACGTCGGCGTGACGACCCAAGCGCCGGCCGCCCCTGGCGTCTGCGCGAGCGCATCGTCGAGCGTCTCGGGCGCCAGGCAGTGCGCGATGCCGAGCTCCGGGTCAAGC
This sequence comes from uncultured Solirubrobacteraceae bacterium, assembly GCA_963706615.1. GTDB lineage: Bacteria > Actinomycetota > Thermoleophilia > Solirubrobacterales > Solirubrobacteraceae > Palsa-744. The sequence goes on from OY970163.1 coordinate 1,697,410, forward strand.
TCCGGCGCGGCGAACGTCGGGCGCAGGCCGGAGAGCACGAGCGCGTCGACGGCGCTCGAGTGCGCGTTGCGCTGGACGACCACCTTGTCGCCGTTATGGGCGAGCGCAAGTCCCGCCGCCAGGTTGCCCTGCGACGCGCCGTTGACGAGAAACCAGGCGCGCCTGGCCCCCCACGCCTGCGCCGCCAGCTGCTGGGCCTCTTCAAACGGAGTCGGGTCGGGGCCGATGTCGATGCCGTGCGTCAGCGCCGGAATGTCCAGGCTCAGCGCGCGCTCGCCGATCGCCTCGAGCAGCTGTGGATCGGCGCCCGGACCGCCCTTGTGCCCGGGGACGTGCAGCCGCGCGGGGTCACGCGCTGCGTACGCGGACAGCGCTTCGAGGTACGGGGCCTGCTGCTGGCTCGCGCTCATATCTCCACCAGGCTAGAGCTCCGGCCCGCGCCTCGCCGGATGCACGAACTGAGGCGCTAGGCGTTGATCGGGTCCGCGCCGTGGGCACTGCGACCGAGCAGCGTCTGCATGCCCTCGTCGGTCCACAGCGTCTGCTCGCGGCCCGGGCCCACGCCGACGAGCGTGACGGGCGCGTGGACCTGCTCGGCGATGAACTGAAGGTACTCGCGAGCGGCCTCCGGCAGATCGGAGAGCGAGCGGCACTCGCCGAGCTCCTCGCTCCACCCGCGCAGCTCGGTCAGCTCGGCCGTCGTGTGGTGCAGGACCGTCTGGTGATACGGGAAGTCGTCGAACACCGCGTCTTCGGCGCCGCGGTAGCTCGTGCAGACCTGAATCCGGTCCAGCCCGGAGAGCACGTCGAGCTTGGTCACGACCAGCGACGTGAGGGTGTTCAGGCGCGCCGCGTAGCGCAGTGCCACGAGGTCCAACCAGCCGGTGCGCCGTGGCCGGCCGGTCGTCGTGCCGAACTCTCCGCCGTGCTTGCGGATGCGCTCGCCCATCTCTTCGTGCAGCTCGCTGGGGAACGGCCCGGCGCCGACGCGCGTCGTATAGGCCTTGGAGATGCCCCATACCTCGTCGATGTCCTTGGGCCCAACGCCCGTGCCCACGCATGCCGCGCCCGACAGCGGGTTGGAGGAGGTGACGAACGGATACGTGCCGTGATCGATGTCGAGCATCGCCCCTTGGGCGCCCTCGAAGATCACCGTCTTCTCGTCGTCGAGCAGGTCCCACATGAGCTTCGCGGTGTCGGCGATGTGCTGCTCCAGGCGGTGTCCGAACGTGAGGTATTCCTCGGTCATCGTGTGCAGGTCCAGCGACGGGTCCTTCTCGAACGGGCGCAGCGAGAGCCGCTTGGGCTCCATCGCGGCGACGATCTTCTTCTTCAGGATCTTCTCGTCGAGCAGGTCCTGCACGCGGATCCCCAGCCGCGCCGCCTTGTCGGCGTAGCACGGGCCGATTCCCCGGCGGGTGGTGCCGATCTGCAGGCTGCCGAGCTTGGCCTCCCCGGCCGAGTCCAGCAGCAGGTGGTAGGGCATGATCAGATGGGCGTTGGCCGAGATCCGCAGGCCGCCGACGTCGACGCGCCGCGCCCGCAGGGCATCGAGCTCTGAGATCAGCACCTTCGGATCGATCACCACGCCGTTGCCGATCACGCAGCGCTTGCCCGGGTAGAGGATGCCCGAGGGGATCAGGTGAAGCTTCCACTCCTCGCCGTCGCGCACGATCGTGTGGCCGGCGTTGTTGCCGCCCTGAAAACGCACAACCGCGTCGACCTGCTCGGCGAGCAGGTCGGTGATCTTTCCCTTTCCCTCATCGCCCCATTGGGCGCCGACGATCACGATTCCAGGCATGTGAGGTTCAGTCTAGGGAGGGTCAGGTCAGCCCGAGGGAGCCGAGCCGAGCTCGGCCAGCTCGTCGCGCAGATTCTCGCGCCGGTCCCTGTGTGAGAGCCGATCGTCCGCGCCGTACAGCGGCAGGCCGTTGCCGCAGATCGCGACGAGCCGCGAGACGGTGCGCTCGCCGAGCTGCTCGATCAGTTCGTCGTAGTTCTTATTCGTCGTGACGATCATCGCCCGCTCGTCCTCATAGCGGGTGTTGATGATCGAGTACAGCTGCTCGAGCACCCAGTCGGTCGTGTTCTCGGCCCCGAGATCGTCTATGTGCAGCAGGTCGACCGCGGCGAGCCGATCGAGAAAGCCAACCATGCCACCCTCGGTGTCGATCGCGTCGCGGATCAAGTTCAGCAGCCGCGGCAGCGAGTAGATCGCCACCGTGCGCCCGGCGTCGAGCGCGGCCGTGGAGACGATCATCGCGAGCGTCGTCTTGCCGGTGCCGACGTCGCCCATCAACCACACGCCCTGCCCCGCGTCGAGCTTGGCGTCGATTTCGCGCACGTAACGCCTGATCTCCTGGACCACGTCTGGGGCGACGCGCGCGATTTCCGGCACGGGTGGGCGGTCGAAGGAGACGCCTTGATAGTGCCTGGGCACGCGTCCCTCGAGACTGGCGATCCTCCGCTTTGCGATGCGACCCGCGCGACAGCGGCAGTCCGATGCCGTGTTGCTCGCCTCGTCGACGACGAAGCCGCTGCCGTCGCACAGCCCCAGCGCGCAGGGCTGCGCGCCCGACCGTCCCGACGAGGCGTGGTCGCCGGCGCTCATGGGGCGTAGCGCTCGCCCGCGTAGTTCATGAACTTCGGATACTCCTTCTGGAAGGTCAGCGTGACTTTGCCGACCGCGCCGTTGCGATGCTTGGCGATGATCAGGTCGGCCTCGCCTGGGCGCTCGGAGTCCTCGTCGTAGTACTCGTCGCGGTAGATGAACATCACCAGGTCGGAGTCCTGCTCGAGGTTCCCGCTCTCGCGCAGGTCCGACAGCTGCGGTTTCTTGTCCGGTCGCGTCTCGACCGCGCGGCTCAGCTGCGACAGCGCGATCACCGGCACGCCGAGCTCGCGCGCGAGGATCTTCAGCCCGCGGCTCAGCTCGCCGACGGCCGTCACGCGGCTGTCGTAGCGGCTGTCGGTGCGCATCAGCTGCAGGTAGTCGATGATGATCAGCCCCAGGCCGCCCTCGCACTGGCTGTGCAGGCGGCGCGCCTTCGCGCGGATCTCCAGCATGCCGACGTCGCTCGAGTCGTCGACCCACAGCGGCGCCGCGGCGAGCACCTGCGAGGCCTTGAGGATCTTCGGCCAGCGCTGCTCGGCGACGCGGCCCTTGCGCAGCTCCTCGCCCTTGATCCGCGCCTGGGAGGCGACGAAGCGCTGGGCGAGCTCGGCCTCGGCCATCTCCAGCGAGAACAGCGCGACCGGCTTGTTGAACTCGACCGCTGCGTTCTCGGCGATGTTGCACACGAGCGCGCTCTTGCCCATCGCCGGGCGCGCGGCGATGATGATCAGGTTGCCCGGCTGAAAGCCGCCGGTGATCTCGTCGAGGTCTTTGAAGCCCGAGGGCGTCCCGGTCAGCGACGTGCCTTCGATCGACAGGCGGTGCAGCTTGTCGAGCTCCTCGTGCAGCACCTCCTCGATCGCGCGGAAGTCCTGCTGGCGGTCGTCGCGCGCGACCTCGAGCATCGCCTTCTCGGCCTGCTCGACGAGCTCGCGCGGCGCCGCCTGGTGGCCGACGACGCTTTCCTGGATTTCGTAGGAGGCCTTCAGCAGTCGCCGCAGCAACGCGTTCTCGCGGACGATCTGCGCGTAGCGGCGGGCGTGTCCGGCGGCCGGCACGACGCCCGCCAGCTCGTCGACGGCCACGGCCCCGCCGATTTCGTCGAGCTTGCCCATTTGGCGCAGGCGGTCGATCACAGTCAACGTGTCGACCGGCTCGCTTTCGTTGTACAGCGCGAGCATCGCCTCGTAGATCGTGCCGTGGCGCTCGCGGTAGAAGTCGTCCGCCCGCAGCCCCTCTTCGATCACCAGCGCGTACAGCGAACGATCCGACAGGAGGATCGCTCCGAGCACCGACTGCTCGGCGTCGAGGTTGTGCGGCGGCGCTAGCGCCGCCGAGGCGCTTCCCGCGCCGTTGACTGTCGAGACCGCGCTCATCGGTTGGGCGAGTCTAGGGTCGGACCCGCCCCGCCCCGGAGGTCGATCCCGCAAATCGCGAGCGGAAAAGCTCGATTCGTTGCCACGAACACATGTTCGCAGCGAGGTCGGCGGCGGCGGCGCCTATTTCTTGGCGACGACCATCGTCTTGATCGTCGCGGTGACTCCGTCGACGACCTCGACCACGACCATGTAGGTGCCGACGTTCTTGATCGGCTCGGGCATGTGGACGTTGCGTTTGTCGAGCTTCAATCCACGTGCTTCCTTGATCGCCGAGGCGATGTCCTGTGCGGTCACCGATCCGAACAGGCGGCCATCGGCGCCGGCCTGCTGGGGGATCGTCAGCACCGTGCGGTTGAGCAGGTTGACGTTCTCCTCGGCTTTCTCGACCGCGTTACGCGCGGCGCGCTCGGCGGCCTCCTGGCGCTGGCGGATCGCCTCGACCGCCCCCCGCGTTGCCGGCTGGGCGAGCTTGCGCGGCATCAGGAAGTTGCGCAGGTAGCCCTTGGAGACGTCGACGACGTTGCCCTGCTCGCCGAGCGTGTCCACATCCTGCAGGAGGATCGCCTCGGGCACGGCCTGCTACCTGTCCCGATCGCGGTCGCCGCGTTCGCGCCGCGGGCTGTCCTCGCGACCGCCCTCGTTCACGTACGGCAGCAAGGCGAGCTCCCGCGCGCGCTTGACGGCGCGCGCGATCTGCACCTGGTGGCGCCGGCATGAGCCGGTGATCCGCCGCGAGCGGATCTTCCCCTTCTCGGAGACGAACTTCTTCAGCGAGGCGACGTCCTTGTAATCGACCTGGTCGATCTTGTCGCGGCAGTGCTGACAGGACTTGCGCCGCCCGCTGCCGATCCCGCCCTTCTTGTCGCGCCGGCGCACCGGCTTGCCGCGACCGCGTGCCTTGGCCATCAGCGAGCCTCCGCGCGGATGCGATCGTGGCTGGGGGAGTTGGGAACGGCTGAATGCACAGCTACCTCGCTAAATCTCAGAACGGAATGTCATCGTCGCCAGCACCGCTGGTGACCGGCGCGGTCTGGAAGTCGCCCTCGTCCACCGGCACGTCGCCTCCGCTGGAGGCACCGTTGCCCTGACGCTCCCCCCCGAACCCGCCTCCGCCGGAGGCGTCGTCTCGCGAGCCGAGGAACTGCACCGAGTCGGCAATGATATCGGTTGCCTGGCGCTTTGTGCCGTCCTGCGCTTCCCACTCGCGCCACTCCAGCCGCCCGTCGATCGCGACCGGGCGTCCCTTGGAGAGGTAGCGCGCCGCGTTCTCGCCCTGCGCGCCCCACACGGTCACGTTGAAATAGTTGGGCTTGTCGACCCATTCGCCGCTCGCGCCGTCCTTGCGGCGAGTGTTGCAGGCGATCCGCAGGCTGCACACCGAGTTGCCGCTCGGCAGCGAGCGCAGCTCCGGATCGGCGGTCAGGTTCCCGGTCATCACGACCCTGTTGATGTTTGTGGCGGCCACGGCTGCACTTCCTTTCAGCTTGTCTTGTCCGCTCTCAAAGCGAGTCTTGTCCGTCGAGTTTCAGCGACGAGTCTAGAGCGGCCTGCGGGCGCAAATGGCCGCAAAGCCGCTAATTGCGGGTCGCGCGCTCGGCGCGGCGCGCACGCGAGGAGGTGCCGAAGACCTCGTCCCAGTACGGAGCGCTGATGCCGAAGCCGCGCGTGTCGTCCTGGAAGTGGTGTCGCATGTGGCGCTCGCGCAGCGTCCGGCCGAGCCAGCCGTGCGGGCGGAAATGGTGAAGGTAGTAGTGCATCATGTCGTAGACCAGATAGCCGACGAAGAAGCCGGCGCCGAGGCCCGGCGCGTAGCGCTCGCCGAAGATCAGGTACAGCACGCCGAACACCGCGGCGCCGAGCGGCATGCTCACCGCCGGTGGCATGACCAGGCGCATCGGGTCGTTCGGATGGTCGTGGTGCACGCCGTGGATGATCCAGTGAAGCCGCGCGCCGATGCCCTGCGCAGGCTCGAAGTGAAAGACGATGCGGTGCAGCCAGTACTCGAACAGCGTCCACAGCGCGTAGCCCGCGATCGCCAGCGCGAGCGTCAGCAGCACGCTCGCTTTCGTCAAGCTCCAGCCGCCGAGCACGGCGATCCCCGGGACGAAGATCATCACCGGCACGAGCGGATGCACGCGCGACAGCGCGTCGAGCACGCGCGACTCGAACATCGGCGGCGACGCGCGCAGCACGTCTGTGCGGGTGCTCGCGCCGTCGTTCATGTCCTCGGCCCAGCTCACGCTTGCGATCTTATTACGCCCGCGCATCCGACTTAACCGCCTGATGCTTGTCTTGCGCGGACGGCGTCGGGGCCGTCAGGAGGGCTCGCCGACTGCCACCTCGGCGTCGGCGTCGGCCGCGACGGGCGCGACCTCCGGTGCCTCGGGTGTCGCGTCGGCCGTTGCCGGCGGCTCGTGTGTGGCCTCGGGCGCCGCGGCGGGCTGGGCCTCGGCCTGCGGCTCGTCCGCGCCATCCGGGCGGCGAGCGGCGGCGGCGCCGCTGCTCATGTCCGGCGCGGCGGGAACGCCCGGAGCGAGCTTGATGATGCGAAAGCGCAGCACCTCGTCGGCGAGGCGCAGCGTGCGGTCGAGGCCGCTCAGCAGCTCCTTGTCGGTGACGTGGAACTGCAGCAGGTGGTACTGCGCGTTGGCCTTGCGGTCGATCGGGTACGTCAACGCCCGTTCGCCCCAGTCGTCGTGGCGCAGCAGCTCGCCGCGGCCCTCGATCGAGGAGCGCGTGTCGGCGACGAGCTTCTCGCGCGTCGCGTCGTCGGCCGCCGGGTCGAGCAGCAGGACGAGATCGTATGTCGGTGCAGGCAGCGTCATATTTGCGCGCCCGAGGGCGCTGCGCTGCAAGGTTAGCGGGTCCGGCCCTTCGCGCGAATGTCCGCGAGCTGCTCGTCGATCCAGTCTCCGGGGTCGCGCGAGGTGACGATCTCGACGAGCCCTTCCGCGCGCCGGCGCTTCTCCTGCGGAGCCATAGTCAGTGCCGCATGGATCGAGTCGGCCGTCTCCTGGATGTCGAACGGGTTGACCGAAAGCGCGTACTCGCCGAGCTCCTCGTGCGCGCCGGTGTTCTCCGAGAGGATCGACACGCCCTCGCGCTCGTTGACGATCGGCCCCTCCTTGGCGACGAGGTTCATGCCGTCGAACATCGCGTTGACGAGCAGCACGTCGTAGTGCTTGTACGCAGCCATCGCCTCCTCCAGGTCGTCGCGCAGCTTCAGCTGGATCGGCATCCAATCGGGCGTGCCGTGACGGTGGTTGACGACCGCCACGAGCGCCTCGATCGCCTCCAGGTACTCGGCGTACTGGGGCACGTCGGTTCGCGACGGCATCAGCTGCGCGACGAACGTCACGCGCTCTGAGAACTCGGGGTGCTGCTCGAGGAACAGGTCGAACGCCGAGAACCCGCGCAGCACGTTCTTGGAGAGGTCGGCGCGATCGACGCGCAGGATCAGATGGTCGCGGCGGCGGCGCAGCAGCTCCTGCTCGAACCGCTCGACGCGCGCACGCTGGGCGACGCGGCGGGTGGCCTGGTGGTCGATCGGCAGCGGGTAGGCGCGCACCCAGACCTCGCGGTCCCCGCCAGGCGCCACCACGACGCCGCGCTCGAAGTCGATCTCCAGGCCCATCAGGTCGCGGCAGCACTGCAGGAAATTGCGCCGATAGGAGCGCGTGTGAAAGCCGATGATGTCGTTGGCCAGGAGCCCCGTGAAGATCTCCTCGCGAATGCGCGTGGGCAGCACGCGCCAGGCGTCGGACTGGGTCCAGGGGATATGCACGAAGTGATGCAGGAAGGCATCCGGACGCGCCCGGCGCACGAGGCCGGGCAGCGTGTACAGGTGGTAGTCGTGGATCATCACGACCGGCTCCTCGGCGCCCTCGAGCTCCTCGATCACCGCCTCGGCGAGATCGTCGTTGACGGCGTTGTAGCCGAACTCGAAGGCCTCGATCTCCTCGCGACGGATGTCCGGGGCGTTGGACAGGTCCCACAGGTAGTGCTGGATGAACCACAGCATCGGGTTGGCGACGACGTTGTAGAAGCGGTCGTAGGCGTCGGGGTCCGAGACGACCAGGCGCACGCGGAAATCGACGTCGCCGGCGGGCGAGCGAACGGGGAAGGACTTGCCGTCGTGCTCACGCGAGGCCTTCGCGTCGTACTCGCTCATCGCCGAGGCGATCCAGATCGCTTCGCGGTGAGAGGCCAGGCCGGTCAGCGCCGTGACGACTCCGCCGGAGCCGCGCTGGGTCTCGCCCTGTGCGTCGAAGGTGACGGGTCCGCGGTTGCTCACGAGCACCAGCGGAACCTGTCGCTCGCTCATGATTGCTTGAGCTCGGTGAAGATCTTCAGGTAGTCGCGCAAGTAGCGCGGCGTGAGGAAGTGCGTGCGCACGTGCTCCTTGCCACGCCTGCCGAGGAACTTGCCCAGTGCCGGGTCCTTGAGCACCTCCAGGGCGCGGTCGGCGCATTCCTCGGCGCTGGAGACGAGAAACCCGGTGACGCCGTCCTCGATCTGCAGCGGGATGCCGCCGACGTTGCCGCCGATGAACGGCCGCGCCTTCCAGATCGCCTCGGAGACCGTCAGGCCGAAGCCCTCGCGCGTGGACTTCTGCACGAGCACGTCGGAATGCGACTGGAACGCGTTGACCTCGATCGCGCCGACGTTGTTGAAGTTGTTGAGGATGTGGATGTCCGGGTCGCCGTCGGCGTGCGCAATCGTCGCGTTGAAGAAGTCCCAGCCCTCGGGATCGTCGCTGGCCATCGAGCCGACCAGCGCGAGCTGCAGGTCGGGCAGCGCCTCGCGCACGATCCGGTAGGCGTCGATCACGCCGAGCGGGTCCTTCCAGGGATCGAAGCGCGAGACCTGACACATCAGCGGGCGGTCGACGTCGATCCCGAACTGTCCGCACACGAACGCCCCGTCCTCCGGCGAGAGCGCCATGTTCTTCGGCGTCAGCGGGTCGATCGCCGGCGGCACGACGTTGACGTGGCCACCCATGCCCTCGGGCACGTACTCGCGCATGTGGAACAGCGACTGCGGATAGTCCTTGATGTACGGCAGCAGTTGGGCGATCGTCTGCTGGTTGGGGGTCGATAGGTCGATGTGACAGCGCCACACCCAGCCCTTGGCCTTCTCCGGCACGAGCCCGAACAGTGCGGCGGGCTGCGGATCGTGGACCAGGCAGACGTCCCAGCCGCCGGACAGCTCGCGCGCGTTCATCTCGTTGTACTGGCGCCACGTGGCCCACTGCTCCTCGTCGAGGTCCTGCGGCGCGCCCTGCAGGGCGTTGTGCATCAGCTTGGTTGCGTTGAAGAACTCCTCGCGCCCGTAGATCACCTGCCACTCGCACTCCAGGCCGACGTCGCGCATCAGCGGGACGAGCGTGTAGAGGATCTCCGAGACGCCACCGCCGAATGCGGTCGCCGAGATGTGCACCACGCGATCGCCCTGCAGCGGCTCGGCCAGCTCGCGGATTTCCGCGATCAGCTCGCGCCCGCAGATATGCGTGTAATCGGCGAGCGTCTTGTTGCCAACGGCGACGGGCTGGAGCACGCGGCCGCACGATACCTAACGGTGAGCGCGTCTTTGCTGCAAACGCCCACCCGCCTGGCGAACTATGGTCTAGAGGATGCTCAGTGGGCGCTTGTATCGAGCCGCATTCCTACCCTTCGTCCTCGCCCTCGCGGTCGCCGCGTTCTCGCTCGGCGGACGCCCCGGCCCGCTGCGCACGACACTCGCGCCCGACGCGTTTGAAGCCCACCGCGCGTTCTCGCAGCTGACCGCCCTGGCCGCCAGCTTCCCCGACCGCCGGCCCGGCAGTCGCGGCGACCAGGCGCTGGCTGCATACGTCGCGGGCGAACTTCGCGGCCTCGGCGGGACGGCAGGAGCTGGCTTTCAGGTGCACACGCGCCACTTCACCGCACAGACGATCGACGGGGAGCGGGCGCTGACGACGGTGATCGCCCAGCGACCCGGCTCGACGGGCGCCAAGCCGATCGTGATCCTCGCCCACCGCGACGCGCCGAGCGCCGGCGCGCGCGCCGAGCTGTCGGCGACGGCGGCGCTGCTGGAGCTGGCCCGCGTGTTCGCCGCGCGCGAGACGCAGCGGACGATCGTGCTCGTGTCGACGAGCGGCGGCACCGGCGGCGACGCCGGCGCGGCGGACTTCGCCGCGAGCGAACGCGGGCCGATCGACGCGGCGATCGTGCTCGGCGACCTCGCCGGCGCTCATCAGCGCAAGCCGTTCGTCGTGCCATTCTCAGACGCCTCGGGCTCAGCGCCACTGCAGCTTCAGCGGACCGTCGACGATGCGATCACGCGGGAGGCCGGATCGGACCCGGGCGCGCCGAGCGCGATCGGCCAGCTCGCGCACCTTGCGTTCCCGGTCACGGTCGGCGAACAGGGACCGCTGGACGCGGCGGGGATCCCCGCTGTGCTCGTGCAGGCCAGCGGCGAACGCGGGCCGTCGTCGACCGATCGCGTGAGCGTGGGGCGCCTGGAAGGCCTCGGTCGCTCAGTGCTCACCGCGGTCGACTCGCTGGACAGCGGCGCAGATCTCCCCTCGGCGATGCAGACCGGACTGCTGATACAGCGCAAGACCGTTCCCGCGTGGGCGCTGCGCCTGCTCGTCGGCACGCTGCTCCTGCCACCGCTGATCGTCGCGGCGGATGCGCTCGCACGCGCTCGCCGGCGGCGTCTGGCGGTGGCGCGCTGGTCGCTGTGGACGCTGCTGTGCGCGGCCCCGTTTCTGCTCGCGGCGCTGTTCGCGCTGGCCCTCGGCGCCGTCGGGATCATCGGCGCGGCGCCGGGCGAGCCGATACCGCCCGACGCGCTGTCCTTCGGCTGGTCGGCGGCGACGACCGTCGCGGCCGTCCTGCTGGCGCTCGCGCTCGCCTGGCTGGTCTGGCCGATGCTGGCGCGCCGCGTCGGCGTCGGCGCGCGCCCGGTGTCAGATGCCGCCGGCGTGGGGATGCTGCTCGTGCAGCTGCCGCTGGCCGTCGTCGTGTGGATCGTCGATCCCGTGGCAGCGCTGCTGCTGCTGCCGGCGGTGCACCTGTGGCTGCTGATCGTCTCGCCCGAGCTGCGCCCGCGGCCGCTCGCGGCGCTGGCGCTCGTCGTCGCCGGGTTCCTGCCGCTGGCGCTGCTCGTCGCCTTCTATGCCGATCAGCTCGGGCTGGGCGCGGGCCGCGTGGCGTGGATGGCGGTGCTGCTCGTCGCCGGGGGGCACGTTGGCTTTCCCGCGGTCCTGCTGTGGACGCTCTCGCTCGGCTGCGCCGCGGCGGCGGTCATGCTCTGTCTGACAGCCGCCACGCCGGCGCTCGGCGGCGGCCGCGAGGATGACGATGAGATCACGATCCGCGGTCCGCTGTCCTATGCCGGGCCGGGCTCGCTCGGAGGTACGCAGTCGGCTCTGCGACGATAGGCGTCCACAAGCCCGTACGACGATGACCGAATAGCCCGTACGACGATGACTGATTTTCACCTCACCCAGGTCTCGCGCAGGGGCCCGAGCTTTGCTCCGCGCAGACGCTCCCCATGGTCGCGGCGCGCCATGCGCGCTCTCGCGGTCCTGCTGATCTTCGCGGGGGCGGTCGCGCTGGTGGACGCGGGGATCACGCTCGTCTGGGAGGAGCCCTTCTCTGCGCTGTACGCAAAACTGCGCCAGGATCACCTCAGCGGGGCGCTGGCGAAGGTCGAACGTGCCGCTCCGACGGTCGGCGAAGAGCGCACGCTCGTGAACCTCGCCGACGTCCGCCGCCGCGTCGCGTTCCTCGCCGGCGGACTCGAGGGACGGACCAAGGAGGGCAGCGCAGTCGGGCGCATACACATCCCGAGCATCGGGGCGAGCTTCGTCGTGGTCAAGGGCACCACCACGTCAGACCTGCAGAGCGGGCCGGGAATCTACGGCGAAACGGTCTTTCCAGGCATGGCCGGCACAACGGCGATCGCCGGACACCGGACGACGTACCTGGCGCCGTTTCGCCACATCGACCTGCTGCACCCGGGCAGTCGCATCCTGCTGAACATGCCCTACGCGCACTTCACCTACACGGTGATCGCAAAGCGCATCGTCGTGCCCACCGACGTGGCCGCGGCGGTCGGCAACGTGGGCTACTCGCGTCTCGTGCTTTCGGCCTGCACGCCGCTGTTCAGCGCGGCCAAGCGCCTGCTCGTGTATGCGCGACTGACAAGTACCACGCCGGTCGGCGCCGGACGCGCGCCGGCAGCGCAGCGCCCAGCCGGCGCTCGGGAAACGCTGGTCGGCGATCAGCTCGAACAGCCGGCGTCCGCGAGGGCGGCGGCGGTGGCGCGTCCGTCGCTACCAGCGGTGCTCGAATCCGCCAAGTCGCGGCTCATCCCCCCGCTCTCCCAATAGCGAGAGGCCGGGCGCCCCGGCGACGACGTCGCCGATCCAAGTGACGCCGATCCCGCTGCAACCGGCCACGGCCTGCTCCACGCGCGCCCGGTTCTGCGGCGGAGCGCAGAAGCACAGCTCGTAATCTTCTCCGCCGGTTGCGGCGAGCTGCCAGGCGGGCAGCCCCAGCTCGGCGCAGACGCCGTCCACGCCGTGCTCGAGCGGCAGGCACGCGAGCTCGACGCGCAGTCGCGCTGCGCTCGCGCGGGCGACGTGCGCAGCGTCGGTGGCGATGCCGTCGGACAGGTCGATCATCGCGTGTACGCCGGCCTTCGCCAACGCCCGGCCCTCCTGCAGCCGCGGCACCGGCGCGCGCATGCGGGCGAGCAGCCGCGCGCGCTCAGCCGAGCGCGCGGCGCGCCCTTCGAGCACGGCAAGGGCCGCCGCCGCCGCGCCGAGCGTGCCGGTCACGCCGATCAGGTCCCCCGGCCGTGCGCCGTCGCGCCCGACCAGTTCGTGCTCGTCCTGCGCCCAGCCGACGACCGTCGCGGACACCGTCAGCGCGGGAGCCGCCACTACATCGCCGCCGGCGATCGCCGTTCCGGTCGCGGTCGCGAGCGCCTTGGCGCTGCGCACGAGCGCGAGAGCCTGGTCCTCGTCCATGCCCCGCGGCAGGCCTAGGGCGAGATACGCCTCGCCCGGCTGGGCGCCCATCGCGGCGAGATCGGAGAGCGCCGAGGCGAGCGCGCGGTGGCCGACCTCTGCGGCGCTCGCCCAGCCGTCGCTGCAGGCGGAAGTGCGTCCCGTCGACCATCGTGTCGACCGAGACGGCGCACACGGGAAGCGAGCGCACGACCGCCGCGTCGTCGCCCGGTCCACGAACGATGCGCGCCGCGCCGGGCGCGCTCGCCAGCTCGGCCTCGATGGATTCGATCAGAGAGCGCTCGGCGATGGTGCGTGCGCGCCGTGCGCGAGGTCAGCGGTGTCGGTAGACGATTCGCGCGCGGTCGAGGTCGTAGGGAGACAGCTCGCAGCGCACGCGGTCGCCGGGAAGGATGCGGATGCGAAAGCGGCGCATCTTGCCTGCGACGTGTCCGAGCACGACATGGTCGTTGTCGAGCTTGACGCGGAACATCGCGTTGGGCAGCGCCTCGATCACCTCGCCCTCGAATTCAACCTTGTCCTCCTTTGGCACTTCTACGCGTCCCCCATCTCGAGCGCGCGTCGTCGACGCCGCTGGTTCTGTGAAGTTAACTCCGGTCCAAACTACCAGCGTCCGCCGGCGAAGGCCGTCGCCAGGCCGCGGCTCAGTGAGGCGCGGCGCCCCCGGTGCCTTGCGTGGTCGGCCCGCCCGCGCCGGTCTGTGGCGTCGCCGGAACGCCAGGACCGCCCGCGCCGCCCTTTTCGGGCGAGGGGGCTTTCGTCTTTTTGGATTTGCTCGGGGACGATTCTTCCTTTTCGGATTCGCCGGTCGAGGAGCGCGACTGTCCGGTGGTGGCGAATTTGCCGTAGAAGGGCTGGTAGGAGATCGATTCCTTGGGCGAGGGGAACTGCTGGCAGGTCTTGCCTTCGACGACCGAGGACATGTAGGCGTGCCAGATTTCCGCCGGCAGGTAGCCGCCCTGCTGGGGCTGGCCGTGGACGTCGGTCATCGACACGCGTTTGGTCGGGTAGCCCATCCACACGACGGTCGCGTAGTTGGGCGTGTAGCCGTCGAGCCACGCATCGACGAGTTCGCTCGTCGTCCCCGTCTTGGCGGCGGTCGGGCAGGTGATCGCCGAGCGCACCGCCGTGCCGCTCTGCACGTTCTGTTTGAGGATGCTCGTCTCCTCGGCGGTGACGGCTTCGCTGAGCACCTTCACACGGTGGGGCTTACCCCAGTTGTTGTCGACGTGACCGTCGGGGAAGACGACTTTGGTGATTGCGATCGGGGTGTTGCGCCAGCCCCCGTCGGCGAGCGTCGCGTAGACGTTTGCCATCTCCAGCGGCGTGACGCCGAGCGTGAGGCCGCCGAGCGCCTCGGCCGCGTAGCTGTGCAGCGGGCTGGCGACGCCGAGCTTGCGCGCCATTTCGGTGACCGTGGACTCGCCGAGGTCCGCGGCGAGCTGGGCGTAGACGGTGTTGTCGGAGGCCAGCGTCGCGGCGACGAGGTTCTCCGTTCGGTTCAGCGAGGTTCCCTCGAACGTCTTCACTTCATACGTCGGGTAACCCTGGAGCCATCCCGGCGCCAACGTGTGAGACAGGTAATAAGTGCTGTTCGGGTCGACACCCCGCGAGAGCGCGTCGGCAAGCACGATCGCCTTGAACGTCGACCCCGGCTGGCGGTGTCCCTGTGAGGCGAGGTTGTACTGGGACTGCTCGTAGCTCTGGGACTCGGCCATCGCCTCGATGTCGCCGTTGGCGGGGTTGATCGTGACGATCGCGCTGGCCGGGTCTTCGGGCTGGTTGAGCACGCTGGCGATCGCTTTGCGGGCTTGGCTCTGCATGTTCAGGTCGATCGTCGTACTGACCTTCAGGCCGCCCTGGGCCACGGTCGCCGCGCCGTAGCGTTCGGTCAGCTGTTGGCGCACGTATTCGAAGAAGAAGTCCTCCTTGCGCTGGGAGTAGAAGTAGCCGCGCTTGACCTCCAGCGGCGAGGACTCGGCGGCCGTCGCGGCGGAGGCTGAGATGTAGTGCAGTTCTGCCATCTTCGCGAGCACCTCGTTGCGCCGGCTCTTGGCCACGGAGGCGTCGCGGAAGGGGTTGTACTGGGAGGGCGCCTGGGGCAGGCCGGCGAGCAGCGCCGACTGCTGCAGGTTCAGCTGGGATGCCGGTTTGTCGAAGAAGACGCGCGAGGCCGCCTGCACGCCGATCGCCGTCTGGCCGCCGAGCGTTCCGTACGGAACGCTGTTGAGATAGCTGGTGAGGATCGAGTGCTTGTCGTGGCGCTTCTCGTACTCGATCGCGAGCTTGGCCTCGATGATCTTCTGTTTGATCGTGTGCTGGTCGCCGCCGAGGTAGAGGTTGCGCACGAGCTGCATCGTGATCGTCGAGCCGCCCTGCAGCGCTTTGCCGTGCGTGATGTCCTTGACGGCCGCGCGGAAGATCCCGGTCAGGTCGATGCCGTTGTTTTTGTAGAAACGCTGGTCCTCGATCGCGACGGTCGCGTTCTTCAGGTTGGTCGGGATCTCGCTCCAGCCGACAGGCGTGCGCAACTGGTCGGACTGGATGAAGCCCAGCCGCGTGCCGTCGGCGGCGTAGACCTGCGAGGAGCCGCCGCCGAGGATCGGACGCAGGCTGGCGATCGCGGGCGCCGACTGCGACACGTTGAGCACATAGCCGACGGCCGCGATCGCGCCGACGATCAACGCCGTGACGAGAATGCCGCCGCCGATCAGGAGAAACCGTGTGGGCCCCGCGCGATTGTGCCTGCGGCGGCGCTGTCGTGCCTGTCGAGACATCTCCGAACTCCGAGATTACCGCTCCGATTGTGATTTCCTGCCACCAGGGCCGTCGCGCCCTCGACGCCGTGTGCCATCGACCATGACCACTCAGACAGCCGAGCTTGCGATCGCCGAGGGCGCGGCCGAGCCCGCGGACGCGCTCGAGCCGCCTGCGGGCGGGCGTCCCCCCGCGCACGACGACAGCCCTCGCGCGCGGACACGATTGCTGCGCGGGGTCCGCTCGCTTCGCGTGCGCACACTCGATCCTGCGCGAGCGGCGGCCGTGCACGATTGCTGGCAGGCCTTGTGGCGCTCGCGCCTGCTCGTCTGGGCCGCCGGCCTGGTTACGCTGGCGGCGTATGGCCTCGGGCCTCAGCGCCATGCCTTCAACCCTCCCGGGCTGACGCGGGGCTTCGGCTGGCTCGGCGACGCGGTGGCGGCGCCGGCGGCGCGCTGGGACGCGGCTTGGTATGAGGCGATCGCGCACTACGGCTACCGCCCGGATCTCGGCTCCTTCACATCCTCGCGCGACGCTTTCTTCCCGTTGTATCCGCTCGGCCTGCGGGCCTTGGGGACGATCGGCGTGCCGCTGGTGCTTGGCGGCGTGCTCTTCTCGCTCGTCGCGTTCGCGCTGGCGTTGTACGGGATTCACCGCCTGACCACGCTCGAGCTCGCGCGCGCAGCCCGAACTGGCGGCAGGACGCTGCTCGGCGGGCCCTCACGCGGCGCCGACGACGAGCGCAGCACGCATGCGAGCGCCAGCGTGGCTCGCCTCGCGGTGATGGTCACGGCCTTCTCGCCGATGGCCTTCTTCTTCTCGGCCGTGTACTCCGAGGCGCTGTACCTGGCGCTCTCGGTGGGACTTTTCTACGCCGCGCGCCAGGGGCGCTTCGCCGCCGTGGGCGCGCTCGGCGCGCTCGCCGGCGCGACGCGCAGCGCGGGCATCGTGCTGCTGCTGCCGGCGCTCATGCTGTACCTCTACGGACCCCGCGAGGACCGCCCGCCGGACTTTCCGCTCGCGCGCCGGCTGGCGCCTCGCTACCGCCTGCGCAAAGACCTGCTGTGGTTCGCGCTCGTACCGCTGGGGCTCGCGCTGTATCTCGGCTATCTCGGACTGGCCGGCGGCGATCCGCTGGCGCCGTTTCACGCGCAGGACGTCTGGAGCCGTCACTTCGCCGGTCCGTACGTGGGCATCTGGGACAGCGTGCGCGCCGCGATCGGCGGTGCGCGCCAGCTGCTCTCGGGCCAGCAATCGCACCTCTACTACCCGATCACCGGCCACAACGCGTTCATCAACTCCGAGCACAACCTGCTGCTGCTGGCGTTCCTGCTCGCAGCGGGCGTGGCGATCGTCGGCGTGCTGCGCAGGCTGCCGCTGGCCTACGGCGCGTATGTGCTCGCGGCGCTCGCGCTGCCGCTCTCCTACCCGGTCACGGCGCAGCCGCTGATGTCGTTGCCGCGCTTTCTCGTGGTGCTGTTCCCGCTGAGCATGTGGCTCGCCGCGTGGCTGGCGTCGCACCCACGCCTGCAGCGACCGGCGCTGCTCACCTCGAGTCTGCTGATGGCCTTCTTCGTCGCTGAGTTCGCGACCTGGCACTGGGTCGCCTAGGCGTGGACGTCCCGACCTCGGCGCCGGGATCGGATCGCCCGATGTATCTGCCGGAGAGCCAAAGCAACGTCCGGCGCTTTGACTCGCCGCGCACTACCTGGCCCGCTTGGACCGCGCCCCTGGCGCTGGTGAGCGGTTTGATCGTCGCAATCGTGGGAGCGCTGCTCGTGGATGTTCCGGCGCTCGCGCTCGGGGTCAACGTGTCCGCGCAGCACCTGCCCGATGGCCTGCAGATCGCCGACACCGCCGTCCAGGACGCTGGCTTCGTATTCGTGGCGGTGTTCTTCGCCCAACTCGGCGGCAGGGGGGCCGCGGCGTGGCAGTTCGGCCTGCGCCCGGCGCCGTTTTGGCGCGCGATGCGCTGGATCGTCGGGGTCGGCCTCGGCTTCCTGCTGTTCTCACTGCTGTGGAAAGTCGTCGTCCACCCGCCGGAAGAGAAGGTCCTCGAACAGATCGGCACGGGCGTGCTGAGCGCTGCGCTCACCTGCGTGGTGGCGCCGATCGGCGAGGAGTTCTTGTTTCGCGGATTCATCTTCACCGCGCTGCGCAACTGGCGCGGGCCGTGGACGGCGGCGGTCATCACCGGGCTGCTGTTCGGTCTCGTGCACGCCGGCTCGGCTCCCCTGCTGGACCTCGTCCCGCTAGCCGCTCTCGGCTTCGGGCTCTGCCTGCTCTATCGCCAGACGGGATCGCTGTATCCATGCATCGCCCTGCACTCGCTGAACAACTCGGTCGCCTTCGGCCAGCTCGCGAACTGGAACTGGGAATGGCAGATCCCGCTGTTGACGGTCGGCTCGCTCGCCGCGATCGCACTGCTCGCGGCGGTCCTCACGCGCGTCGGGGTGATCTCACCCCAGCGCCCGCTCGCAACATAGGTGCACTGACCGTCGCTGTTGACGGATAGGATTCCGCACGATGACAAAGCTCCGCGCCCTTCTCTGTCTCGCCCCTGCGACGCTCGCGCTCGCGTGCGCCACCTCGGCCTCGGCAGCCACCACGCCGATGTCAAAGCCAACGTCCACGCCGGCGACTCCGGCGCCGGTCGCGCCCGCCCCGGCTGCACCCGCGACGTCGTCTGCGACGGGGCAGCTCAAACTCGTGGTCCAGCGGGCGTTCGGCAAGCCGCCGTTCGTGATCGCCGGCAGCAAGCTGGTGGTGCGCGGGATCGTCGTCCCGTACGTCGGTGGGCAGAAGGTGAAGGTCAGCTTCTACCGCGAAGGGCGCAAGGTGGAAGTGAAGACGGTCAGCGTGCTGGCGATCGGCAACGGCGCCGGTCAGTTTCACATCGGCTACTCGAGCGGCAGCGCGGGGATCGTGCAGGCGCGCGCGGTTCACTACGCGACGCCCGAACAGGCGGCTTTCGCCGGCAAGTCCGAAGAGGTGCACGTCGCTTCGCCGAACCTGTCGCAGGGGGCCAGCGGCCCCTCCGTCCGCCTGCTGCAGTCCGAGCTCAACGCACTTCACTTCGTCGTCCCGCTGAACGGCGTGTTCGACGAAGCGACCGGCCGCGCGGTGATCGCCTTTCGCAAGATGACCGGCCTGTCGCGCGTCCCTTACACGGACCCGAGCGTCTTCAGACGGCTGCAGGAGGGGGGCGGCGTGTTCCACGTTCGCTACGCAGGCGACGGGCGCCACGTCGAGGGCGATCTGACTAGGCAGGTGCTCGCGGAGATCGAACCGGGCGGACGCGTGCGCGCGCTGTACACGATGAGCTCGGGCAAGCCGTCGACACCGACGGTGATCGGCCGCTTCAGCGTCTACTCGAAGACCATCGGGACGAACTCGGAGGGCATGGTCGATTCCAACTACTTCATCCGCGGCTATGCGATCCACGGCTACGCCGAAGTGCCGACCTACGCCGCCAGCCATGGCTGTCTGCGTGTGCCGATCCCGAACGCGGCGGCGATCTACAGCTGGGTGCAGCAGGGAACGAGAGTCGACGTGTACAACGACAGCGGCGGCGGCAGTCACAGCGTGAAAAACAACGCCGGCCCCTGACGCCTCCGCACCGGCCCCCGCCCCGCCGACCGCACCGGTTGTCACACCGCCCGCGAGCGGCCGGTCTACAGGCGCACGCGGATCATGCGCGCCAGGAAGGCGAGCCCGAACCCGTACACGAGCAGCGTGAGCACCAGGTCGATGCCGTGCGCCAGCCACTGGCTGCTGGTCGATTCGGTGGCGAAGGAGAACGGCGAGGTGACCGCTTCGGAGGCTTCGTCGAGCGTCTTGCGCGCGGTGCCCTTGCCGGAGGCTTTCGAGCTCGCCGAGCCATTTGCGGGAGTCGCCTGCGTTGTGGTGTCGTTGTTGACGAGGGCCTGTTGATGGGCAGAGGCGCTGCTCGTCTGGTCGATCACGAACAGCGTGAACCACGCGATGACGATCAGGCAAAGGACGAATGAAGCCAGGCGCAGCGCGCTGGCCAGCGGCGAGAGCACCTCGCTAGATTAGATCCCCACATGGACGCTCTGGCCGAATGTTCCAGCGGGAGCGCAGCCGCGCGCGAGCGACTGATCGAGGAGCTTCGCGAGCACGCGCTGGTGCTCGGCGAGGTGACGCTGACGAGCGGCGCGACGGCGCAGTACTACGTCGACGCCAAGCGGGCGATCCTGCGGCCGGCCGGCTTCGCCGCCCTGGCCGAGCTGCTCGCTGGCCAGGTCGCCGACTGGCAGGCGACGGCGGTGGGCGGCCTGACGATGGGCGCCGACCCGGTGGCCTGCGCCGCGCTCGCCGGCGGCGCTCGCGTGAAGGCCTTCTTCGTACGCAAGGAGGCCAAGCACCACGGTCTTCAGCGGCGCATCGAGGGCCCGGCCCTCACGCCGAGCGACCGTTGCGTGGTCGTCGAGGACGTCGTCACGACGGGCGGTTCGACGCTGACGGCGATCGAGGCGCTGAACGACGCCGGCCAGGAGATCTGCGGCGTGATCAGTGTGCTCGACAGGCTCGCGGGCGGAGCTGCGGCGATCGAGCGGGCGGCCGGCGCGCCGTACGTCGCGCTGACGACGATCGACGACCTTTACCCCGATCGCCCCGACCGCGCGGCAGGCTGAGCGGTGCCCGGCGCCGAGCCTGCCGTGGCGATCCGCGCGGCGACGATCGACGACGTGCCGGCGCTGCTGGAGCTGTTCGGCGCGCTCGCCGACTACGAGCGGCTGCGCGAGCAGCTGCACGCGACCGAGGAGCAGCTGCGCGAGGCGCTGTTCGGCGAGCGTCGCGCGGCCGACGCCCTGATCGCCGAGCGTGGCTCGCAGCCGGTCGGCTACGCGCTGTTCTTTTCGACGTTCTCGAGCTTCCTCGCCACGCGCGGGATCTGGCTGGAGGACCTGTTCGTGCTCCCCGACCACCGCGGCGCCGGCGTCGGCCGCGCGCTGCTGTCGCAGCTCGCCGCTCGCGTGGAAGGCGGCGGGCGCCTGGAGTGGTGCGCGCTGGACTGGAACGAGCTGGCGCTCGGCTTCTACCGCGGGATCGGCGCGCGAGCGATGGACGAGTGGACGACGCTGCGCCTCGACGGCGAAGCGCTAGCGAGCCTCGCTGCGGAGTCCGGCGATCGCCGATAGTCCGATCGGCTCGCGCTCGCGGCGCAGGCTGATCCTCGCGATCTGCTGCATGAGCTTGCTGATCGTGGGGCTCGACAACACGATCGTCAACGTCGCGTTGCCGTCGATCGGGCGCGAGCTGCACACGAAGGTGTCGGGCCTGCAATGGACCGTCGACGCTTACACGCTCGTGCTCGCGAGCCTGCTGATGCTGTCCGGGTCGATGGGCGACAAGCTCGGGCGCAAGCGCGTCTTCTCGCTCGGCCTCGGCGACCCGCTGCTCGCGCTCTCCCGCTCGCCCGCGCCGCGGGTAGCCTTGTGTGACTCGCTCTGACCGGGCGCGCGCCCTCGTAGTCCAATGGATAAGACGACCGCCTCCTAAGCGGTAGATCCAGGTTCGACTCCTGGCGGGGGCATTGCCGCAAAGCCGAGATGGGCCACGCCTATAGCCGGGCGTTGCGCATAGTTGGGGCTCCTGTGCAGCTGCGCCGGCGCCAGTCGACTGGTGTGGTCGGTGCGGGCGCCGGTCGCAGGCTCGGCGAATGTAATGTCGAGACCCCTGCCGGCCAATTAACTGACGTGAGCGACGCCAACGAGGACTTCGAGCAGATCTTCCGCTCCTGCTACGAGCCCGTCCGGCGATACATAGCTCGCCGTGTGGTCCCGGATGCCGTTCAGGACATCGTTGCCGACACCTTCCTGATTGCCTGGCGTCGCCGCGAGCAGCGCAACGGTGACGCGCTGCCTTGGCTGCTCGGCATCGCCCGACGTGTCGCCGCGACGCAGCGACGAGGCAGTGGTCGCCGCGTCGCTCTGCGTGAGCGACTGCGTGCGGAGGCGGCGGTAGGTGCGCCGGATGAGGCTGACATGGGCGGCGACCCCCAGCTCGAGCTTGCGCTTGCCAGCCTGCCCGAGCGAGACCGCGAAGCATTGATGCTCGTGGCGTGGGACGAGCTCGACCACCGCACGGCCGCGTCGGTGATGGGCTGCACGACCGGCGCGCTGACCGTGCGCCTGCACCGGGCGCGACGCCGCCTGACACGACTGCTGTCCGAGCAGCAGGAGAAGCCGATCGAGATGCCCGAGGAAGCGAGGCCGACGCGATGAGTTATTCAAGCGACCCGATCGCCAGGCTGCAGGCGGCCGATCCGGCACGATCCCTCGACGCCGACAAGGAGGGCCGTGAGGCGCTATGGCGGCGGATCACTGCCGGCGACGGCATCGAGTCGCCGCTGCTGCCCCGCTCGGACCTCCTGCATCCTCGCCTGCGAACGCTGCTGGTGCTCGTGCCCGCCGTGCTGCTGCTTGCGGCGGGCCTTGCGATCGGTGGGGTGATCGAACTCGGCTCCCCGGCAAAGCTGCCGTTCACTGAGCTCGACAACCTCCCGGGCGACTTCGGCGCGCTGGTGCCAGGCACCGTGCGCATGCTGCCGATTGCCGCCCCGGACCCCGCCGGCGGCCCCCCATGGGGTATGCGCGAGTTGAGCACGACGCGCGAACGCGGCTGTCTGCAGATGGGTCGGCTGATCGACGGCAAAATCGGCGCAATTGGGTCAGATCATGCCTTCCATGACGACGGGCGCTTTCACCCACTGCCGGTCGGCGTCGATCTCAACGGTTGTGAACTGCTCGATGGAAAGGGTCGGTTGTTCGCGAACGTCACCGCGGCAGATCGTCCCGCCAGCGCCTGGGTGGGCACCGGCGGCCCGCTCGGCGGCTGCGTGCCCGCGACGGCGGGACCCTACGAAAAGGGTCTACGGCTCACGCCCGAAGAACGCGCCCACGGAGCGAGGCCCGTGGCGATCTGTTCGCAGGATCACTTGAGGAACATCTACTACGGGCTGCTGGGGCCGCAGGCCAAGAGCATCAGCTACACGCTCGGCGGCCGGCGGCACACGCTCGACACCATAGGAAGCCAGGGCGCCTACATGTTCGTGACAAGGGCCTCGGCTCACCAGCTGCTGAACTTCGCCGACGCCGGAACCGCCGACGTCGTCCCCGTCGATGGCCCGATCAAGGAAATTCACTACCGCGACGGATCGACCTGTCACCTCACCCCCAAGAGCTGGATCGGCGGCGCCTACGCGTGCACGCCGTCGCTACCCGAGCCCTACGGCTACGCGCCTGTCGGGGCGGCACCGAGCGCGGGTGAAGCTGCCACGACCGTTTACGCGCGGCTCGCCCGCGGCCGTCACGGGCGTCGCATGATTGTGGTGAGCTTTCGCGCGCCGGTCGCGATCACCAACGCGCGACGCGCGTACTCGATCCGCTTGCGCGAACCGGGCATGCCCGCCGGCGCCTTCAGCGGCGTGAGCGTCGCCGAACCCGTGCGTGCGGGCACCATCGTCACGCGGGTGTTCGAGGCGCGGCCCCGCTCGGGCCTGGCGAGCGGCACGGTCGTCCTGCAGCAGGCGATCGGGGCGGGCGGCCTGGAAGGCCCGGGGGCGGCGAGCGTGCCCGTCGGCCGCTTCTCGGTGCGCGTGCCGTGAGATTGCAGCGGCGTCTGTCTCTCTGGACCATCTCTGGTCAGCGAGTGATCGTGTCCGGGGGGTGCTCGCGCTCTCAGACGGAACGCGCGCTCTGCGCTATGAGCTGGGAGGATCCGGCTGATGCGCCGCTCGCTCGTTATCGCGATCGTTGTGCTCGCAGCGATCGGGGCCGTGCTCGCGGGGATCGCGCTGCTCAAGGCGAGGCGACCTCTTGCCTCGCAGTTGGGACTCTATGGCGCGGTCTTCGTCATAAGTCGCGACGGTACGGGTCTGAGGCGGCTGACGCACGATCAGCGGTTTCATAGCGATGCGTGGTCACCAGACGGCCGCTGGATCGCGTCGGTTACCAGATCAGTGGACGCACACGGCCTCGATGTGCGAGGGCCGCTGGAGGTGGTCCAGCCGTCCGCGACGAAGGTTCAAGACATTTCTCTCGGAGGATTTGGATCGGATGTCGTCTGGAGGTCAAACGGCTCCATCGCGGTCCTGGAGACAAGCAGCCTCGGACACCTCGTCGACACGCGCCTTCTCACCGTCAGGCCGAGCGGGGCCGTGCGCCGTGCTGTGGCGATCGGACCAGTTGCCGCCGCCGCGTGGACGTCGAACGGCGGCGCGCTTGCGGTCGCCCGATGCGGCCCTGCGCGCTCGCACCCGAGCATCGACGTGCTCTCATCCTCTGGACGTCTGCGGCGTCATCTGGGCCCGCTGCCCGGCGCGCTATCGGCGGGGGCTTGCGAGGACCCGCTGGCGGGCGCCGACGAAGACTTGGCGTGGACGCCTGATGGGAGGTCGCTGTTCGTTGACCTATCGACTGGGCTTTGGGCACTCTCCCTCGACGGGACTTCGCCGCGGCGCATCGAGCAGAGCTTCCTACCCCTCACCGCGCCTGCGGTGTCACCCGACGGACGGCAGATCGTCATCGAAGGGTCAGGTGAGCGCGCGGGTAACTCCGGTGGTCTGCTGTACGTCATGCCGGCAGCCGGGGGACCTACGCGGCAGATCGCGACCAAGCCCGCTTCTCAGCCCGCGTGGTCGCCCGATGGACGGCTCATCGCGTTCGTGAGCGGTCCGGGCGATGCGATCAGCACGATCCCGCGCAACGGGGGTGCTGTAACCACGATCGCGCGGCTTTCGGGCACCCAGATCTCCTCTCTCTCCTGGGCGCCCTCAGGAAGGCAGCTGGCCTTCACCGCCAGCGGCAAGCCCCCCGAAGACTGACGAGTTGGGCGGCTTCTCAGCCGTTCGCAACGTGTGTGGGCGGTTCGCTAGTGCGCCGGGCGGCTGCGCCGAGCCATCAGGTAACCGGCTGCGCCCAAGAGACCGATGGCGACGATGACGATGGCAACGATAAGGCCGGTGTTGCTCGAGCCTTTGCTCGACTTTCCAACGATCGCCGCGGGCGCGACCGCTTCGCCGGCGCCCCCGTTGAGACCCAGCCGGGGCGCAGATCCCGAGGCGTCCACATACGCCAGGCCCTTGGTCGTGTTGAGGTGCTGGACGAATGGTGTGACCGCGCCGCTGGTCGTGTTCACCGTGACCACCTGATCGCCAACACCGTCATTCGACGCCAGCAGCGTGTTCTTGGCGAACGGCCCTGTGACCCGGTAGAGCGCTGAGCTCGACACGGCCGGCAGGGCAGCCGTCTTTCCTTTGTCGATGACGTAGAGCGTGCCGCCGCTGGAGGTCGTCCACAGCAGGTCGTCCAGCCCGAACGCGGTCTTCAGCGCCGTGACGCCCGCGCCCTTGAAGATGTTCGTGGCGATCACGAGCTGCAGCGCGGTTTGATCGGCGATCACGTAGCCGCCGCCGAAGCGCGGAACGCCCGCTGGGACTATTGCGCCCGAGTCGACATCCCCAAGGGCCAACTTGACCGTGCCGCTGCCTGTGTTGCCATTGGCCGCGGTCGCATCGTCCTGGAAGGTGGGACGGAGCGTCGCGGTGCCAGTGGCGCTCGGACTGCTCGGCGCCGTCAAGTGGACGTTGAACACGGCGGTACCGGTCTTCAGGCCGGCGTGGGAGGCTGTGATGAGGATGTGCCCGGCGCTGTCGACGCTGACCTGGTCGGTTCCCCCACCGGTGTGGAGCGCGGCGGGCGTCGCGGCGGCGCGCGGGTCGGGCGAGTAGACGTAGCGCGTCATCTGCTGGCCCGCGGGCGCCGCGGGGGCGATCGTCAACAAATGGCTGTTCGCGTCCTCGTTGAGCGTGAGGATCACCTGGTGGGTGAGCGGGTCCCCCGCCAGGCCGTCGATCTTGTCTGGGATTGACCACATCTGGACGACGGCGCCGGTCGGCGTGTACTCGATCAGCGTGCTGTCCCCGCCTCCTCCGACACTGAGCGTCTTGTTCTGACAGCCCATGAACAGATGACCGTCGAGGAATCCCAGGTCATCGCAGTTCGAGGCGCCGCCGGGAGGCGGAGCCGCGATCTTCGTGATCGTGAAACCGCTGGGCACCGACGGCGCGGCGGCCACGGCCGTCGCCGCGGGGCAAAGCGCACCGATGACGACAAACACCAGCGCCAGCGCAAACAGGGAAGGTCTCTGGCGGTCGTTGGACCTCGAGGACTCTCGAACCGGGGACATCGCGCGCTCCTTCGTATGGGCTTTCGCCGCTGACCGTGCTCCGCGGACGAGCTGCGGAAGAGCTGCGGCGCCGGCTGGGTCGTCGCAGACCCTAAGAACGCCCGAGACTCCCGATGTGATCAAGTTGTAAACAGTCGTAAAAGTGTGTCGCCCAACCGAACCACCGACCGACCGTGCTCTCAGCGGCGCGGATCGATTCGACTGCGCTCCCGATCGCCGGCTGCAGACGTCCTCGTCAACGGACAGGCTGTGCGGCAACGACCATGATGCTCGATGCCCGACACCCGTCCGCTGCTTGGAGCTGGACTCCAACGCCACCTCAAAGAGGAGAGACGCCATGACACCGCAGACGCCCCCTTCGCAAGCCGCCGGACCCCCCGAGTCCGTCGCGGCAGCCGCGCCGGCCACGGCCAAGACGCGGCACCACCTGACAAGGGCGGTTCGCCTCAGCCCGGCCGAAATCAGACGCGCGACGCGCGAGGTCGAGGGCTTCAACGCCAAGCTCGCGGTAGTGATCACGCACGCCGTGGGCTCGATGGCAATGGCTTACGTCTTCTGCCTGATCGCGCTGACGAGCCTCCCGGCAATTCTCATCGAGGCTGGCGTGCTGACCAACTCCGACGTGCCCAAGTTCCTCACGAAGCCGGGGCTGATCCTGATCGTCGCGTGGATCGCGCAGACGTTCATCCAGCTCGTCCTCTTGTCGATCATCATGGTCGGACAGGACGTCCAGTCGATCGCTTCCGACGCTCGCTCGGAAAACACGTTCAAGGACACCCAGGCGATCCTCGATGCGCTCAACACGGAAACCAAGGGCGGACTGCGCACGATCCTCGAAGCGGTCGAAGCGCGGGCGAAGACGACCTGAGCGCATCCCTCGCTGCGGATGTCGCGGGCGAGCTCGCCGGGCGGTGGCCTCGATCCTCTGCTCGGCTGTCGATATTCTCCGACGAGGGACGCGACAGCCACCCCGGTCTGAACGCACTAGGAGGTTTGTTGCCGCCGACATCATCGCGACGATCCGTGCCCACGAGGGGATTCGACGCTCCACCCGCAGATCACGAGCCGAGCCTCGTTCGCCGTCGACGCTTGATCGTCGCGAGCGTCCTCGTGATCGCAGCCGCCGCGGTCGCGCTGGTGATCGTCCTCGCGAGCGCCGGTCGCAGCGCGCACGCAAAGCACGCGCCCACCCCCGCGCTGGGCCCCCAGGCCAAAGGCACGTCGGCCGGCCCGGCTCCCAGCTCCGCGCGCGGCCCCTTCGCGGTCGGCTTGCGCGTGCTGCGTCTCGTCGACCGCAGCCGCACGATCGTCCTCCCCGACGGGACACGCGAGCCGCGCACGCTCGTGACCTATGTCCGCTATCCGGCACTGGGCAATCCCGCGCAGACAGATCTCCGTAATGCCCCTGTCGCGAGTACCGGCGGGCCGTTTCCGCTCGTCGTGTTCGGACATGGCTTTGCGCTGACCCCGGCTTCCTACCAGCGGCTTCTGCAGAGCTGGGCGCGCGCCGGATACGTGGTTGCCGCGCCGCTGTTTCCGCTCGAGAACGCCACCGCCAGGGGCGGCCCCGACGAGTCTGACCTGACAAACCAGCCGGCCGACATGAGCTTCGTGATCTCGAGCCTGCTGGCGGCGTCGAACGCGCAGGCGGGACCGCTCGCGCGCCTGGTGGACGCCAGTGAGGTGGCCGTCGCCGGTCACTCCGATGGCGGGGACACCGCGCTTGCGACTGCGTATGACCCCACATATCGCGACAAGCGCGTCACTGCGGCAGTGGTCCTCTCGGGGGCGGAGATCCCCGGGGGCGCCCCCTTTGAATTCCCGCTCGGCGGCCCGCCGCTGCTCGCCACCCAGGGGACGACCGACACGATCAACCCGCCCGGCGCGACCTACCAGTTCTATGAAGCCGCGCATCGGCCGAAGTTCCTGCTGCGACTGCCCGGAGCGGAACACCTCGGGCCCTACTCAAACGAGCGTCCGCAACTCGGGATCGTGGAACGCGTGACGACGGCTTTTCTCGATGCCTACTTGAAGCACGAAGCAGCCGCACGGGCGCGGATCGAGGCATCCGGCAACGTGCCGCGCTTCGCCTCGCTCAGCTCCGAACCGTGAGGCGGCGAGAGGCGATGCTCGTCGGCGCTCTTGGCCGGCGGGGCGTAGGCGACCGCGATGCCGCCCTCGTGCGCGCATGTCTCCAGGTGGACGCGCTCAAAGCCGGCCGCGCGCAACGCCTCCTTCCACCATGCGACGCTCGCCGGGTGCTCCCAACGTCCAGCGGCCAGACGCGCGGCGTTCTTGAGCAGCCGCCAGACCCCCGGTAGCCCGCGGCGGGCGATCGTGCGCACCTTGCCGATGACGAGCTTTCGATCGCGGGAGTCCACCGGATTGAGCGAGAACATCATGTCGCCGATGACCAGACGAGCCCCAGGTCTCATCACGCGCATCGCCTCCTTCAGCGCGAGCTCCTTGTCTGCGTTGGGAAGCTCGTGGAAGCAGTAGTTGGACACGACCAGATCCGCGACCGAGTCGCCCAGCGGCAGTCCGACCGCCGAGGCATGAACGACCTGCACGTTGGCGAGATCGCCGTGTCGCGCCTTCTCGCGCAGGCACTCGGTCATCGCTTGCGAGCTGTCGACGGCCCACACGCTCGCCACTCGCTCGGCGAGAGCGAGCGTGAGCAGACCGGTGCCCGCGCCGACGTCCACGACGGCCTCTCCGTCTCGTGGGTCAGCCAGCTCGACGATTCGGTCCCGCAGGTCCGTGAATCCAGGTGTTTGCGCCATCAGTTCGGCCTGATGGACGCGCGAATCCCAGTTCTTTGCCTTCGTGAAGATCGCTCATCCTGTTCTAATCACATAAGCGCCGGCTTTAGATTTCCCGAAAGATCTCTCATAAATCGGTCGAGCGGCGGTCAGCTGCGCCCAAAGACGTCAGCTGGGGATCCAGGTTTCGACTCGCTCGGCGCGCCTACGCAGAGCGGCCGGCAGGTCTCTCTAGAGCCGCCCAAACGCCTTTGAGAACGCGCCGGCGATGACGCCGTAGCCAGCTCGGTTGGCATGGATGTTCGGGCCCAACGGAGCGGGCGCGCACATCCACGTGAGCCTGCACACCTGCGTGACCGCCACCGGCACCGGATGGGGCTGCCCGGCCACGCTCGTCTTCTGGGATGTCGCGTACGTGGAGAAGGCAACGTCGACGTGGGCAACGCTGAAGCCACCGGCGCGGTAGAGGCGCGCGAGCCCATCGTTGACGTTGCGGGCGTAGTGGACGCTCTCGATCGCTTCGGTTTGGCCCCCCGCCGTCAGGTACAGCGCGAGGAAGGGGTCGTACAGCGTCATCGAGGCCATCGCCGTGCCTGGCGCCGCCGCGCGGCGAAGGCGGCGCAGGATGACCGGCAGGTTCGCGCTGATGTGTTCTGCGCCCACGCTTACGCACCGCGTGTCGATCGCGCCTCCGGTCGCACACCCATCGATGTCGTTGGCGCCGATATCGAGGGTCACGAGCGCCACTTCTCCGTGGCGACGATGCTGGCGCAGGAACCGCTCCGCGGCGACCATCTGCGATCCGCCTTGCGGGTTGCAGCCGAGCAGCAGCGCGTCGGCGGAGTTGCCCCGGCCGGTCAGGAAGCTCGTCGTCGTCTCGCCCCCGCAGCCCAGCTTGACCAGTCGCAGGCCAGGGATCTTCCGCTTCTCCATCGTGTACAGCTGGTCGGCGTAGCCCTGGTCGGTGTTGACCGTGAGACCGGCGGCGTCGGGCTGCATGCCCTGCGCCAACGAGTCGCCGAGCGACAGGTAGTAGCGAGGCTTCGCGGCCGCAGCGGGTGCGGCCGCCGCCAGCGCAAGGACGAGCGCAAAGATCGCCCACCTCACGCAGCGCACGGACATGCTGCGAATCTAGCGCGGTTGGTGAACACTGGCGCCGTGCCTGCGGCCGGGTCTCGGCCGCGAAGGCGGGAGCCGTCGCTCGCGCACGGGCAGCCCGGGGGCGGAACCGCTCTGAAACGACGCGAGCCTCACCTGCCGAGTCTCGCGCGCGCCGATGACACGGCACGTACAGGTGTTGAGCGCTCACTTATCGACTGGTAGCTTGAAACGGCATGTTTAGAGCCAGTGGAGGAGGGACGCTGCGGCGCCTCGCGCAATGCCGGTGAGCCGGCGCTCGATCCTGCGCGCCGCGATGCTCTGCCTGCTCGCCGCGTGCCTCGCCGGCGCACTTGCCGGTTGCGGCGAAGCCGCGAGCAAGGGTCCCTCCGCGGGAGCCGGCGGCCAACCGCAGGAAGGCAACGAAGAAGCTGCAGCCGAAAAACAGGAAGAAGCGGCGGAAGCCGCCAAAAACCGCGAACTGCTCTCGGTCATAGAAGCCAAGAAGCGAGAAGAAGCGGCGGAAGCCGCGGCGAAGACGACCGAACGTCTGGCTGCCGCCAAGGCGAAGAAGCGCGAACAGGCCTCCAAGAAGGAAGCCAAGAAGCGAGAAGCAGCCGTCGCGGCCAAGGCAAAGAAGCAAGAAGAAGAACTGAAGGCGGCCGCCGACAAACAGCAGCGCGAAGCGGCCAAGCAGAAGGAAGCGCACGTGAAGAAGCAGCAGGAAGCTGAACGCGCCGCAAGACAAAGGGCGACCACGATCACCACCACGACATCTACGCCGTCGGTGGGGGAAGCGGGGCATTGATGCCGCTGGACTCAGACAGTTCGCATAAGCGAGCGCGCAGCTCCAGCAGGCTCCTGCGCGCGCTGATGCTCGGGCTGGCCCTGCTCGCGCTCGCGCTCGTGGCCGGCTGCGGGGAAGGCGCGAGCTCCGGGTCCGGCGAATCCTCGTCGACGACCGGCGACGAACGAGCAGGAGCCCAAGAAGCAGGCGAAGCGAGCGCGACAGCCAAGACGCGCGCCGCGGAAGCCGCGGCAGCCAAGCGCGAAGAAGCCGCGCTGGTGGCGAAACGCAAGAAGCAGGAAGCGTCGATCGCCAAAGCACAGGCGGAAGTCACGCCCAAGAGCAAACGCACGCACGCCGCGCACAAACCCTCCGCGCACAAACCCTCCGCGCACAAACCCTCCTCGACGAGCAAAGAAAAGAAGAGTACGCCGAAGAACGGCAAGGGCTCGCCTGAAACGGCCGCCGAAAAAGCCGCGCGTCAGAAGTTTGCCCAGGAAGAAGCGCAGGAAGTCGCCGCCTTCAAGCGGCGCGAAAAACAGGAAGCTCCCAAATAGTCGTAGGACACGGCGCTTGCGCTCGGTCCGTTCGCGTGGATAGCGTCACCGCACGGCCGCGCGCGGATTCTCACGGGCGCCAGCGGCGAGGACTGTCAAGCAAAGGGGCGACCGATGATCCGAAGGCTTTCTTCGGCAGTGCCCGCGCTGCTCGCCTGCGCGGCGCTGCTCGCCGGCTGTGGCAGCTCGAGCAGCAGCTCGGGTAACACCGCCACGACGAGCGGCTCGACCGCCACGAGCGCCGGCTCGTCGAGCACTGCCGCGACGAGCCCGGCGAAGGTCCCCGGCTCCGCCGCGGCGATCGCGAAGTGCAAGCAGGGCGCGAACGTGCTGCCGACGCTGCCGCAGGCGACCAAGAGCAAGCTCGAAGCGATCTGCGAAAAGGCCGCAAGCGGCGACAGGAACGCGGTCCGCACGGCGGCGCGCGAAGCGTGCGAAGAAATCGTCAAGGCCTCGCCGCTGCCGGCCGGGGCGATCAGAGACCGCGCCCTGTCCAAGTGCAAGCAGGCTGGAGCGACGGTCGCCGGCGCGGGCGGTTAGCTCGCGCTGGCGTCGGCGTCCGCCTCTGCTTCCTCGTCCTCGTCCTCGTCTCCGGCATACAACGACTCGCGCGCGAGCTCCTGGCCTTTGACGCCGAACAGCTTGATCTCGAGCAGGTCGTGCCGGTAGTCGTCGGGCGCCACGAGCGTGAAGCGCTCGCTGACCACGTCGCACTGGTCGACCGCGAGGTTCGCCAGCTCGGCCGTCGCGATGCGCCCTCCGGAGACCAGCGGATGTCCCCAGACGAGCGTCATCGCGGCCACGGCGCCGGACTCGCCGCGCCATGAGCCGATCACCTCGTCGCACAGGTCCAGTTGCCAGTCGGGGTTGCGCTCGGCCGTCTCCTCGGTGACGTCGACGAACGCGAAGAACTCGCTGGGCTCGCCGTCGGGCGGCGCGGGAACGAAGCGCACGTAGCCGAACAGCTCGTGGCCGGTGCTCGTCAGAGACGTGCCCGGGACGTACGTGCGCCCGTGCCACGTGCGGTCCGGGTACCAAAGGATCTCGCTCGGCTCGCCGAGCTCGTCGGAGTCGATGTCGAGCTGCGCCGCCGCGGCGAGCAGCTCCTCGCTCAGACGCTCCGCCCAGCGCCCGTAGGGAAGCTCCTCCTGCGGCGGCTCGGCGGCGAAACGCGGTACGAAGCGGGGCTCGGGTGCCATCGCGCGCCAGACTAGCCTTCCGCGGCGCGCGAGGAGCGGCTCACGCCTCGCGCAGCAGCGCGGCGGCGTGCTCGGGCGCAACGATGTTCAGGTTCAGGTCGGTCGACAGCTCGAGGCCGGCGAGGTGCGTCAGCCGCGGCACGACATCGATGCGCCAGCAGAAGTGCTCCGCTCCGCGCGGCGCCGTGCGCACCCACATGTTCAGCGGCGGGCTCGCGCCGAGGTGGCGCGCCAGGCGGCGCAGCCCGTCGTGCAGCAGCGAAGCTCCCGTCGGCCCGTCCTGCTCGAAGCGCGCGACAGGGCGTCGCGGCGCGAGCATCAGCTGAAAGGGCAGGCGCGAGGCGTATGGCGCCATCAGCACCGCCTCGTCGTCGATCGTGACGATCCGCTCGCGGCGGCGCACCTCCTCGGCGACCAGGTCCCCGAGCAGGTTCTGTCCCATCGTGCTCGTCGCGTACGCGCCGGCCCGCTCGCGCTCGCGCGCGACGGCCGCGGGCACGAAGTCCAGGCCGTAGAGCTGCGAGTGCGTGTGCGGGAGCGACGCTCCGGCCTGGCGGCGCTCGTTGACGATCAGCTGGACGTAAGCGCAGTGCTCGTGCACGCGCATGCGCTCGCGCCACACCTCCATCGCCGCAGCCACCTGCTCGACGGGCAGCTCGGCCAGCGAGAGCACCGGCTGGGGGCCGTTGACGATCACCTCGTGGACGCCTGTCGCCGGCAGCGACGTGAACAGCTCGCTGCTCGACGCCTCGTCGCGCTCCTGGCGCTCACCCGCTGGGGCAAGCGCGGGATACAGGTTGGGCACGACGCGAACCGTCCAGCCCGGGGAGTTGGGGACGTCGCTTCCGGGCGCACCGCGTACAGCTCGGGCGGCGTGCGGTCCTCGTGCCCCTCGGCGAACGGGTCGCGCTCGGGGTCGATCGGCTCGAGGGTCCGCTCGCTCTCGGACAGCTTCGGCGCACCGCCGGGCCGGCGCGAGCGCTCGCCCGCGACGATCGTCCTAT
The DNA here is from genome assembly GCA_963706615.1 of uncultured Solirubrobacteraceae bacterium. Classification (GTDB taxonomy): domain Bacteria; phylum Actinomycetota; class Thermoleophilia; order Solirubrobacterales; family Solirubrobacteraceae; genus Palsa-744. The sequence continues at coordinate 1,730,804 of OY970163.1, forward strand.
GCCCGCTCAGCGGATCGATGCGGATCTCAGGCATGCGCCGTTCCGAGCGCGTAGCGTCTGACATCCGCTTCCAGGCGCGCCTGGCTCGGGTAGGGGCCTTGGCGGATGTACTGCGCGCCCGAGCGGTCGTAGAAGACGGTCACCGGCGTGAACGCCGAGTCGGTGAGCGCCTGCCCGGCCGCGCCACTGTGGTCGTAGAAGCTGGGATAGCTGACCGGGAAGCTGCGCAGGAACGACGCCCCCGCGGAGCGGCTGGTATCGCCAGAGTCGATCCCGATGAACGCCACCTGGCGTCCCAGCGCCAGCGACGCGCCCTGAAAGGCGCCGAACTCCGAGCGGCAGGGCACGCACCACGATGCCCACTTGTTGATCACGACAGGCCGGCCATGCAACGACGCCAATCGCGCCTTCAGGGCCGCCAGCCCGCCCGGCAGCAGCTCGCCGGCCTGTGCGTGAAGTTGCGCCAGCGGCGCCGGCGAGCCAGCCAGGCGCGCGCGCATCTGCGCGAGCGTCAGCTTCGAGGCCCGGGTCGGAGACGGCGAGGAGCTCGTCAGTTGCACGAGCCCGACGGCCAACACGGCGAGAACCGCGAGTCCTCCCGCTGCGATCGTCAGCCGCTTCGCCGTCATCGCGCGTAGCCTGGCAGATCGCGTCCGACGCGACGGGCGGTAGGCCGTCGCAGGCGCGGCGGCGACGGCCGAAGGGCGCGCGCGACCGCCACCTCGACGGCCACCTGACGTGCTATATCTTCAGGACACGTAAAGCCGGTTCGCCTGGAGCATCCGGCATCGGCGTCAGCAGGACGCCAGTCTTTCCGAGTCACGCCGAAGTCACTTTCTGCGGCGGCTCCGTCTCGAAGTCCAGAGCCTCATGGCCGAGTCCACCTCAGCGGCCCTCGCGGTCGCGCCCATTCCAAGTTCCGCGGAGATCTCGCGTGCGGAGAAGCTCGTCCGCGAGCGCTTCCGCCATGACGGCGAGGATCCCGCCGTCGCCCTGGCCGCGGGCACGCCGCGCCGGCTTGCGCTCGATACTGCGCTCGCCGAGCTGCAGGCCGATCCGAAGGCCAAGAACCCCTCGACGGCCTGGCGACGCGAGTTCTCATTGCTGCTCGGGCTCGAACGCGTGCTTTCCGAGGACGAGCCGAAGCTCGCCGACGGCACCGTGCTCTCCGCCCACCAGGTAGACGCGCTGTCGGGCACGCTTGCGGCGCTGCTCGCCGCGGCGCAGGCGACCGCCGCCAACGGCAACGGACGAGCGGCGGCGTCGGCGTCGCCCGAGCTGCTGGCCTCGGCGGAGATCTTCGGTCCCGAGGACGCCCCGCCATCGGGCAACGGCGCGCGTGCGCAGGCGGCAGGCGATGCGCCGTCGGCAGCTGACTCCGAGGACGAGGACGACGACGACGAGGAGCTCGAGGACGAGGACGAGCCCGACGACGATGACGAGGACCTCGGGCCGGTCCAGCGGGCCGCGCCGGACGAGGATGACGAGGACGACTTGGAGGACTTGGAGGACGACGACGACCTCGAGCCCGACGAGGACGACGACGAGCCGGAGGCCGAGGCCGACGAGGAGCCGCGCGACTGGGTCGAGGACGGCGAGGACGAGGAGTCGCTCGCCGACGAGCCGGAGGACCCCAATGCCGCCAAGCGCTTCTGGTTCGAGCACGCGACCGGCGCCGGCAAGACGGTCGCGGCGCTCGGCTTCGTCGAGGCCTCGCAGACCGGCGGCGTGCTGATCCTGACCCACCGGCGCAACCTCGTCGACCAGTTCAACGGCGAGCTGCGCGACCGCGGCTACACCAAGCGCATCAGCAAACCGCTGCTGAAGGGCGAGGACTCCTCCAAGGGTCCGGTGACGGTTGAGACCTACCAGTGGTTCGTGCGCAACGCCGGCAAGATCTCCAGCGCCTACACGATCGTCATCTGCGACGAGGCGCACACGGCGCTCGGCGAGAAGACGAGCGCCGCGATCCGCGAGTGGACCGGCCCGATCTTCATCGGCATGACCGCCACCGGCGCGCTGATCGCCCGCCACGTAACCGACCTGTTCCCGACGCAAACCTCGCGCTTCGACCTCGCCCAGGCGGCTCGCCGCGGCGTGATCGCGCCGCTGCGCTGCGTGCGCATCTCGCCGGGCGTCGGCGTGCGCACGATCGCCAAGGTGCCGCTGCGCCGCGGCGAGATCGACACCGAGTTCGATCAGGACGAGCTGGCGAAACTGCTCGATCAGCAGCCCTTCAACCTGGCCGTGGCCAACCTCTACCGCACGCGCTTCAACGGCGTGCCCGGCGTCGTCTACGCCGCCGGCGTGCGTCACGCCTACAACCTCGCCGAGGCTTTCCGCGCCGAGGGGATCAAGGCGCAGGGCGTCTCTGGCGAGACGCCCAAGCGCGAGCTCGCCGAGATCCTCGCGCGCTACGAGCGTGGCGACATCGACGTGCTGATCAACGCGCAGCTGCTCGCCGAGGGCTGGAACAGTCCGCGTGCGACCGTCTGCGTGCACCTCGCGCCGACCGCATCCAAGCGCATCTACCAGCAGCGCGTCGGACGCGTCACGCGCCGCCACCCGGGCAAGGAGGCGGGCCTCGTCGTAGATTTCGTGCACCCGGCCACCAAGCACGACGACCCGGTGGTCACGCTTCATTCGCTGCTCGATCGCGACGTCTACCGTGGCGGCGCGATCGTCGTCGGCCCGGTGCGCCGCGGGCGCGGCAGGCGGATGCGCGTGGAGCGCCGCGTGCTGCCGGTGTGCGCCGAGGAGGAGCGGCGCTTCGCGGTCTTCGAGCGCGAGCTGTGGCGGATCGCCGTCGAGCACCTCGACTACGGCGAGCAGCACGTGTGGGCGGCCCTGGCGGGCGCGCGCGTCGCGCCGAGCGGCTGGCGCAGGGCGCGCGCGATGCTGCACTTCGACCGCACAGGCGAGCTCAAGAGCCGTTTTCTGATCACCGCCGTGCAGCGCAACAAGAACGCGCAGCTGCGCCTGCGCGCGCTCGGTGACATCCCCGCGCTGCGCGACCCCGACGCGTTCGACACGGCGATCGACATCATCGGCGGCTGGCCGCGCGACGAGCGCCGCGAGGCGACGAAGATCATGCTGCGCGCGCTCGTCGAGCGGCGCATCGGGCGCCGCGACCAGGCCAACGCGTGGATCTGGCGCCTGGCCGAGTACACGCGCGACGTGCACGAGGAGTACGCCGTGCAGCGCTGGCCGGAGACCAAGCGGCTGCTCGGGCTGCTCGTCAACTCGGCCGGCGGCGCGCACGCGCGCAACGCCCGCCGCCTGATCCATGCCGCGCGCAAGCAGGACCGCCGGCTCGCCGCCGCACTGCTCGCCGCGGCGCTCGCGCACTCGCCGGAGGCCGAGGAGGCGCTGCGCGGTGCGCGCACGCGCATGGCGCGCAAGCCCCCCGCGCTCGCGCGCGAGCTGCTGCGCAACTTCCCCAAGCGCCGCGCGCGCAACTCGCGACGGCGTCGCAAGGGCGGCTCGGGCGGAGCGGCGCGAGGCGCCGCGCGCTCGACCGCCCAGTCAAACGGCGCGCCAAATGGCGTCAGCGGCGTCGACACGGCCAACGCCCGCGCGGCCGAGAACGGCCCCGAGCACGAGAACGGAAGCAAGCCGGGGAACGGAAGCCGGCCCGAGGGCGCGAGCCGCTCGCCGCGGCGCGGCCCCTCGCGCGCGAGCGCCGGCGGGGACTCCTCCAGCTAACCGCTGCCCAGCAGGTGCACCTCGCCGGCGTCCAATGCGGCGCGGCCGCCGTCGGCCAGCGAGACGATCAGACGACCCACTCCGTCGATGCCCTGCGCGCGCCCGCTGCCGGCGCTCCACGTCACCTCGCGCCCGAGCAGCGCGTCACGCTCGCGCCACGCCCGCAGGGTCTCGTCGTCGCGCTGCGCCAAGCGATCGCGCAGCGCGTCGAGCAGCTGTGCGAGGAGCGGCTCGATCTCGGCTGGCGTACGCCCGAGCGTCGCGGCCGTAGCGTGCAGCTCCGCCGGCAGATCCTCGACGCGCACGGCGACGTTGACGCCGATGCCGAGCACGGCCCAGCCTTCCTGCGGGCGTCCCTCGGCGAGAATGCCCGCGAGCTTGGCCAGGCCGCCGTCGCGCGCCAGCACGATGTCGTTTGGCCACTTGATCTGCGCCTGCTCGCCGGCGACGTCGCACACGGCGAGCGCGGCGATCAACGGCAGCAGCGGCGGCGCGGGCACACGGCCCGAAGAGCTGGGTCGCAGCACGAGCGACATCAGCAGCGCGCTTCGCGCCGGCGCCGACCAGCGCCGGCCCTGACGTCCGCGCCCGGCAGTCTGCTCGGAGGCGGTCACGAGCGTGCCGTGCGGCGCGCCGCCGAGCGCCAGCTCGCGCGCGCGGTCGTTCGTGGAGTCGGTGCGTCGCAGGTGCAGGCGCGGACGGCCGAGGGGCTGCGCTCGCGCTCTTGCATCCGCCGCGCTCATCGCGCCGCCGACCTCGTCACCATCCACAGTGCGCGGTCACAGAGCGTCGTCACAGAGCCTCGTCACAGAGCGCCGTCATCGAGTCTCGTCACCGTGTGTCGTCGCGCGTCGCGGCGTCCGCGAGCAGTGCCTGCAGCAGGCCGTCGATGTCGTGCTCGGCGGCCTCCACGTCGACGGTCAGCCCGCGCTCGCGCAGCGCCTCGCTGGTGATCGGCCCGATCGAGACGATGCGCGTGTGCGGCGAGACCACAGAGGCGCGGGCATCCGCAGCGGGAGTCGCGTCGCCAGTGTCGCCTGCGGCATCGAGGAAGTTGCGCACGGTCGAGGCGGACGTGAACGTGACGTAGTCGGCCGCGCGCGCGAGTGCGAGCGTCTCGGCGGAGGGCGCCTCGACGACCGTTTCGTACAGGTCGAGCGCGTCGACGCTGGCGCCACGGGCACGCAGCGCGTCGGGCAGCACGTCGCGGCCGCCTCGTGCGCGTGCGACGAGCGCTCGCGTCACGGGCACGTCGGCGAGCGCTTCGACGAGACCCTCCGCGACGAAGCGCTGGGGCACGATGTCGGCGGCGATCGCGTGCTCGGCCAGCGCGCTCGTCGTGCCGGGGCCGATCGACGCGATGCGCGCGCCGGCGAGCGAGCGAGCGTCGCGCCCCCCGCGCGCAGGCGCGCGAACAGCTCGCGCGCCGCGTTCGGACTGGTCACGCAGATCAGGTCGTAGGGCGTGGGGTCGAGCGCGGGGCCGGGCAGCGGCTGGGTGCGCACGACGGGCGCCTGCACGACGTGTGCGCCGAGCTCGCGCAGGCTGCGCGCCAGCCCACTCGCCTGCGCGCGCGCGCGTGTGACCGCGACCGTGCGCCCGGCGAGCGGTGCGCGCGTCCTCCAGGCGAGCTGCTCGGCTAGCCCGGCGACGGCGCCGACGACGGTGATCGACGGCGATCCGACCTGCTCGCGCGCGACGGTCTCGGCGATCGTCTGCAGCGTCGCCGAGACGGTGCGCTGCGTGGGCAGCGTTCCGGCCTCGACGACGGCCGCCGGCTCGGACGGGTCGCGGCCGGCGTCGATCAGCGACGCGGCGATCTGCGCGAGGCGCTGGACGCCCATGTAGAAGACGAGCGTGCCCGGAAATGCCGCAAGCGCGCTCCAGTCCAGCTCGCCGTCGTCGCCTGTGCGCCCGGTGACGAAGGCCACGGCGGTCGCCAGGCCGCGATGCGTCACGGGGATGCCCGCGTAGGCGAGTGCCGCGATGCCGGCGGTGACGCCGGAGACGACCTCGAAGGGGATGCCGGCAGCGCGCAGCGTCAGCGCCTCCTCGCCGCCGCGGCCGAACACGAAAGGGTCGCCGCCCTTCAGGCGCACGACCGACCTGCCAACGCGTGCGTGCGAGACCATCAGCGCTTCGGTCTGCTCCTGCGGCACCGAGTCCCCGCCGCCCTGCTTTCCGGCGAACAGCAGCTCGGCGTCGGCGCGCGCGCCGTCGAGCGCCGAGCCGGGTATCAGCCGGTCGTGGAGGATCACGTCAGCGCTGGCGATCAGCTCCAGCGCGCGCGCCGTGAGCAGGCCGGGATCGCCGGGCCCGGCGCCGACGAGGTAGACGCGTCCCGCCATCGCGACGCCGCTCGGCGCCGTCACGAGGCACGCCCCGGCGGCACGGCCGCGAGCTCGCCGGCGCGGCGCAGGATGTCGCCGGCGCCGGCGTGTCCCAGACGCGCGCCGACCTCGCGACCGAGCCCCTCGGCGTCGGCCGCGTCGCCGTCGAGCTCGTCGCTGGCCCACGTCGAACCGTCCGGCAGGCCGACCCACGCGCGCAGGCGCAGCATGCCGGCGTGGATCACGGCGTGGGCGCCGAGCGGGGTGTCGCAGCTGGCGTCCAGCGATCGCGCGAGCGCGCGCTCGGCGGTCAGGCAGGCGAGCGACTCCGCGCAGCCGATCGCCGCCAGCGCATCGCGCGTCGTCGCGTCGTCGCGTCGCGCCTGCAGCGCGAGCGTTCCCTGACCGGGCGCCGGGACGAAGCCGACCGGGTCGAGCACGGCGCCGATCGCGTCCTCGCGCGCGAGCCGCTGCAGACCGGCGCGCGCGAGCACGATCGCGTCGAGCTCGCTGCGCTGCAGCTTCGCCAGGCGCGTGTCGACGTTGCCGCGGACGGGCACCGGTTGCAGGTCGCTGCGCGCGGCGAGCAGCTGCGCGACGCGGCGCACGCTGCTCGTGCCGACGCGCGCGCCCGGCGCCAGCGCGTCCAGGCTCACGGCGCCGCAGAGCACGTCCTCGGGCCCCGCCCGCGGTGGCGTCGCGACGATCGCGAGGTCGTCGACGGGCTCGCCGGGCACGTCCTTGGCCGAGTGCACGGCGACGTCGATCACGCCCTCGCGCAGCGCGCGCTCGAGCTCGGAGACCCAGCGCGACTTGTCCTCGCCCGGTGGCGGTTCGCCGGACGCGCCCTCCCCGGCGATCGCGCCGGCCGTGTCGTCCACGCCCGCCGACTCGCGATCTCCGCGCGTCACGATCGGGACGATCTCGCCCTCGCCGAGCAGCGCGAGGACGAGTCCGGCCTGGGTCAACGCGAGCGCGCTCGCACGCGTTCCGAGGCGCATCACCCTGCCGGGCGCATCAGCGCTCGCGACGGCGGCGCACCATCGGTGGCATACCCTCAGGGGCACGGGCAGGCAGGTCGTGGACCTCCGCCAGTTCCGCCGCCGGGCGCTCCTGCGGTGGAGCATCCTCGCGCAGGCCGAACAGCTCGCGCACGAGCTCCAGGCTCGCATGTCCGCGCTCCTGCGAGAGGCTGCGAAGGCGAATCGTCGGCTCGTGCAGCAGGCGGCTCATGATCGCCCGCGCGACGGCCTCGATACGCGCGAGGTCGCGCGGCGAGGCGGACTCCCAGCGTCCGGCGTTCTCGGCGAGCACCTGTTCGACGAGCGCGTTGCCGTGCTCGCGCAGCGCCGTCACGGTGGGCAGCGTCTCCAGCTGGCCGAGCCAGCGGGCGAAGCGGTGGATCTCCTCCTCGACGATCTCCTGCGCGCGCGGCGCCTCGTCGGCGCGCGTCGAGAGGTTGCGCGCGACGACCGCCTGCAGGTCGTCGATGTCGTACAGGCTGACGCCCTGCAGCTCGCCGCACGCGGACTCGATGTCGCGCGGGACGGCGATGTCGATCAGCAGCAGCGGGCTGTCCGGGCGCTCGCGCATGACCAGCTCGAGCTCTTCGCGCCCGACGATCGGCTCGGGCGAGGAGGTCGAGGACAGGACGATGTCGGCGAGCAGCAGCTGGTCGGGCAGGTCGTCGAGCCCGACGACGGTGCCGCCGAAGCGCTGTGCGAGGCTGAGCGCCCGATCGGCATGGCGGTTTGCGACGAAGATCGTTCCGGCGCCCTGCTCGGCGAGCGCGCGCGCCGTCAGCTCGCTGGTCTCGCCGGCGCCGAGCACGACGACGTGGCGATCGTCCAAGCCGCCGAGCACGCTCAGCGCGAGGTCGACGGCGACCGACGGGATGCTCACGCGGCTGGCGCCGATGCCGGTCTCGGTGCGCACGCGCTTGCCGGTCGTCAGCGCGGCGGCGAACAGGCGGTTGGACAGCGGCCCGGTGCAGCCGGCGCGCATCGCGGCCTCGTGCGCGCGCTTGACCTGTCCCTGGATCTCGGCCTCGCCGACGATCATCGACTCCAGCCCAGCCGTCACGCGGTAGAGCTGGCGCGCGGCGTCGCAGTTGCGCGGCGAGTAGATCGCCTCGGCGAGCTCGGTCGGGCGGATCGAGGCGCGCCGCGCGAGCAGCCCGAGCACGTCGGACTCGGCGCGCACGGGGTCGCCGACGACGAGGTAGACCTCGGTGCGGTTGCACGTGGAGATGACGACCGCCTCGCGCACCTCGGGCGTGCCGGTCGCCGCCAGCGCGAACTCGGTCGCCTCCTGCTCGGTGAAGGCCACGCGCTCGCGCAGCGCGACGGGCGCCGTCTTGTGCGAGATGCCGAGCGCGAGCAGCTCGCTCATACGAGCGTCGACTCCCGCTGCCCGGAGCCGGCGGATTCCCGCGGCGCCTCATGCTGCTCGCGCTCGAGCAGCTCGCCGAGGTCGCGCTCGAGATGGCTCAGGCGGATCGCCATGATCGCGACGTAGATCAGCACGAGCGCGAACAGCACGATGTAGGCGGCGGCGACGTACTTGCCGGCCTCGTGCAGCGGCAGCGCGGGCAGCGCGGCGAGCAATGCGGCGCCCATCAGAGGCTCGGCCTGTCGCGAGTGTGCGCGGTCATCGCCGTCGCCTGCAGGCTCGGCGCCGCGCTGCGACCGCGGCGCGCTGGCGCGGACGGGGCTCCCGCGCGGCGGTCGGCCAGGCGCTTGAGCGCGCGCAATTGCGCGCGCGTGTGCTTGGCGGTCAGCTCGTACTTGCACAGCGTCAGGAACAGCAGCGCGATGCCGAGCAGCGAGACGAGGAAGGTCACAGACATCTGCCACGGCAGGTTCGACGTGGCGCCGAGCACGCGCGGGTGCAGGTAGGCGCTGGACAGGCGCACGGCGATGAAGTTCAGCGGCACGAACGCGCCGGCGGTGACGGCGAACACCGAGGCGTAGCGCGCTTGGCGCTCGGGGTCCTCGATCGCGAAGCGCAGCGGCTGATATGTGGCGTACAGCAGGAACACGATCAGAAAGGAGACGAGCGTCGGCTCGCTCCACTCCCACCAGTGCCCCCACGACCCCTTCGCCCAGATCGAGCCGGTGATCAGCGTGGCGACGCCGAAGATCAGGCTCATGTGGATGGCGACGTAGGAGCGCATGTCCCAGCGCGCGTCGCGCGTGCGCAGGTGCTGGATCGCGAGCAGGCCGCCGGCGACGAACCCGCACAGCGAGACGATTGCCAGCGGCACGTGCACGTAGAAGATCTTCTGCAGAAAGCCCTGGTCGGCTTCCAGCGGCGCCCAGAAGAACACGAGCGCGAGCGCGAGCGCGATCACGGCGATCGTGGAGATGCTCAACGCGCGCAGGCCCTTGCCGTACATCTACTTTTTCAGTCCTCCAGGAGGAAATCGAACAGGGCGAAGGCGATCAGCCCGAACACCAGATCATAGAGGCCGAGCGTCAGCAGCCAGCGCGCCGCCGGCTCGCCCGGACGGCCGAGCGCGAGCAGCGGGGAGCTCGCACGCGCGCCGCCGATGACGATCGGCACGAGCAGCGGCAGCGCGAGCAGCGGCCCGAGCAGATCGCGCGCGCGTGTGCGCACCGCGAGCGCGGCGACGAGCGTGCCGATCGCCGCCACGCCGAGGTCGCCGAGCGCGAGCACGCCGATCAGAGCCGGCAGCGCGTGTCCGAGCGACGGGCCGAGCAGCAGCAGGCCGAACGCGGGCACTGCGACGATCTCGAGCACGACGAGGTAGGACAGCAGCGCGAGCGCCTTGGCGAACAGCATCGCGCTGCGGTCGACGGGCGCGAGCAGGAAGGCGTCGAAGCCGCCCTGGTCGGCGTCGGCGACGAACAGCCGGTTGACACCGAGAATCGCCGCGAACAGCAGCGTCACCCAGAGGATCCCGGCGGCGAGGTCGCCGTCGACGCTGTTGCGGTTGAGCGCGAAGTGAAAGACGACGAAGGTCGTCACGGCGAACAGCGACATAGCGGGCACGGACTCCAGCGTGCGTAGCTCGACGAGCAGCTCCTTGCGCAAGAGCGCGCCCACGACCGCAAACGTGCGCTGCCGCGGCGGCGGCTGTGCGCTCGCAGCCCCCTCGCAGGCGGTGTCCACGCGCGTCTCGGGAGCCGTCGTGCTCATCGATACAGCTCGCCGATCTCGGCGGCGCTGACGTCGCCGGCGGCGCGCAGCAGCGCCGGGCGCCCGTCGCGCAGGCCGAGCACGACGTCGGCCTCGGCCAGCCCGCCGCTCGGGTCGTGGCTGCAGATCACGCGCGTGCGCCCGGAGGCCGCGCCGATCAGCGGATCGACGAGCTCGACGGCGGCGGGGTCGAGGTTCGAGCGCGGCTCGTCGAGCAGCAGCAGCTCGGGGTCGTGCAGCACCGCGCGCGCGACAGCCGCTCGCTGGACCATCCCGCGCGAGAGCGAGCGCAGCGGCTCGTCGGCGCGGTGCTCCAGGCTCACGCGTGCGAGCAGCTCCTCAACGCGCTGCGGCGCGACATCGTGCAGGCGCGCGTGAAAGCGCAGGTTCTCGCGCGCGGTCAGCTCGCGGTAGAGCAGCGGCTCGTGGCCGAGCAGCCCGATCCGCCCGCGCACCGCCCAGGCTTCGTCGGGCAGGCTGGCGCCGAGCACGCGCACCTCGCCGGCGTGCGGGCGCAGCAGCGTCGCGAGCACGCGCAGCAGCGTCGTCTTGCCCGCGCCGTTGGGGCCGAACACGACGAGCGTCTGGCCTCCGAGCAACGACAGCGAGACGTCGTCGAGGGCCTCGCGCTCACCGTAGTGCCGAGAGAGCCCCTCGACCTGAACGCCGGCCACGTTCAGGCTCTCGACACCTGCGGCGTTCGCTGCATCTGCGCCTGTGCGATCAGCTCGCGCACAGCCAGCTCGCCCGCGGCCCCCGAGCCGCCGGCGAGGCCGTCGCCGCGCAGCAGCTCGATCGGGTCGGGCTCGCCGTTGACGATGCCCTCGAAGAACTCCTTGCGGTCCTGGTAGGTGGGCAGCGTGCCCTTGGCCCAGCCGCGCACCTCGTTGAGCATGACCGCCAGCCGCGCGTAGGGCTCGCCGTATTGCGCTTCGATCTCGCGCTTCATGCGCTTGGCCAGCGCAGGCGAGGCGCCGGCTGTGGAGATCGCGATCGCCAGCGGACCCGTGCGCACGATCGCCGGCAGGATGAAGTTGCACAGCGGCGGAACGTCGACGACGTTGGCGAGCATCGCCCGCCGCTCGGCGTCGTCGAACACGGCGATGTTCACGTCCGTGTCGTTCGTCGCCGCGATCACCATGAACGCGCGCTCCAGGTCGGCCGGACCGGCGTACTCGCGCGCCAGCCACTCGATCGAGCCCTCGTCGGCGTACTCGCGCAGCTCGCGCTCGGCCTCAGGAGCGATCAGCGTGACCTGGCCGTCGCAGGCGAGCAGCCCCTCGACCTTCTCCAGGCCGATCGAGCCGCCGCCGACGACCACGCAGCGGCGTCCGGTGAGCTTCAGGCAGGCTATGTAGAACGGCGTGTCGAGCATCCCCTGCACGCAGCTCTGATCGCAGATCCCCTTGCGTAGCTGGCACACGCACTCCTTACCTGCATAAGCCTGAGCGGGCATCGTTCAAGGGTAGTGCAGCGCCTGCCAGGACACCCGGTGCGCGAAGGGACGGACGGTGTCTCGTTCGCAAAACGAGCAGCGATAGCCATGGTATTTGCAGAGCGGCTCCGGATGTACCTTTGCTACCGCTCCGCGAAAAAGCAAATACACCACACGTCCTCATAGGGCCTGGACCGCATGCGGTCCAGGAAGCAGGGCCGCATGCGGCCCTGCCCGGCAACGTCGCATGCGACGTTGCCCGAGGCCGCACATGTGCGGCCTCGCCAGGCGGCGCATGCGCCGCCTGAACAGCATCGCTAACGCGGCAGTCCGCGCCCGAACGCGCGCGCGCCGATGCGTGTGAGCGCCAGTGCGCCGTTGCGCCAGGCGTGCTCGCGGTCGGCCTCGCGACTGGAGCGCATCTTGGCGACGGCGCGCGCGGCGCGCGTGGTCAACTCGTCGTACGGTCCCCACCACAGCCCGCGAGCCGCGGCGGGGTCCCAGGTGATCAGCTTCTCCTGCGCGCACGCGCGCAGCCCGGCGGCGCCGAGCGTGCGCCCGAGCCCGCCGCCGGCCGCTGCGCCCCACGGACCGCGCGAGACGGTCGGACAGGGCAGGTGGTCGTTGCACCAGACCATCCCCGCGTGCAGCTCGCGCGCGATGCGCAGCGCCTGGTAGCGGTCTGCGGTCCACACCGAGGCGCCCAGCGCGTAGTCGGAGTCGTTGGCCAGCGTTACCGCCTCGCCGACGGAGTCGACGGCCATGACTGCGAGCACCGGGCCCTCGAGCGGCTCGCGCATGACGCGCATCTCGTGAGTGACGCCGGTGAGCACGGCGGGCGCATAGAAGGAGCCCGCATCGCAGCCCGCGGGGCTGACCGGGCCTCCGCAGTTCAGCGTCGCGCCGGCGGCGACGGCGTCGGCGACGAGTGCGCTGACGTGCTCCAGGCGTCGTGGCGAGGCCAGCGGCCCGACGTCGGTGCGCGGATCGGCCGGGTCGCCGACGCGCAGCGCGCGTGCGGCGCCGACGAGCCCGTCGACGAAGCGCTCGTGCACCTCGCGCGCGACGTACACGCGCTCGACCGAGCCGCGCGCCTGGCCGGCGCCGGCGCAGCCGGCCCACAGCGCGCCGTCGATCGCGCGCGCCAGGCGCGCGTCGGCGAGCACGAGCATCGCGTCCTTGCCGCCGAGCTCGACGGTCACCTCCTTCTCGCGCGACACGCCCTCGCCGGCGACTACACGCCCGACGGCGGGCGAGCCCGTGAAGAGGATCTTGTCGACCGGCGATTTGGCCAGCGCGATGCCCACGTCGGCGCCGCCGTGCGCGACGCGCACGAGGCCCTCGGGCAGACCGGCGCGCGCGAGCACGCGCGCGATCCGCTCGCCGGCCAGCGCGGCGCGCGCGGCCGGCTTGAAGGCGACGCCGTTGCCGGCGAGCAGCGCGCCGGCGATCTGCCCGAGCGGCTGCGCGAAGGGGGCGCTGCCGGCGCCGATCACGCCGACGACGCCGTAGGGCTCGAAGGCGACGCGCGCGCGCTTGGCCAGCGACATGCCGCGCCCGATGCCCACGCGCCGGCCGCCGAGCAGGTCGGCGCCGTCGTCGGCGATCCAGATCAGCGCGTCGATCGCCGGCAGCAGCTCCAGCGCGGCGATCTCCGCCGCCGGGCGTCCCTGCTCGCGCGCGAGCGCACTGGCGAGCTCGTCGAAGTCGTCGATCACCGCCTGCGCCATGCGGCGCATGTAGCGCGCGCGGTCCTGCACGCGCAGCAGCGCCCACAGCGGCTGCACCTTGGCGACGGCCGCGACGACGTCGGGGATGCGCACGGGCGCGGTGGCCTGGACGCTGCCGAGCGGCTCGCCCGTTGCCGGATCGCGCGCCTGCAGAGTGGCCGCGGAGGCGAGCGCGCCGGTGCTCGCGCTCATCGACTCGCGCTCATCGAACTTGCTCGGCGGGGGTCGCGCTCATGTTCGGGCGATTATCGCTTCTCGAGCCCGCGCGCCCGGCGAATCTCGCGCAGGCGGCCGGCGAGCTGCGCCTCGGCCTCGTCGGGCTCGTAGAAGCGCGCGCCAACGACCTCGTGTGGCAGCAGCTGCTGTGTCGAGACGTGGCCGGGGTGGCCGTGCGGGTTGTCGTAGTCGCCCTTGTCCTGCCCCGGTCGGGGTCCGGAGCGCAGCCAGGCAGGAGCGGGCTGGGCGCCGTGCTCGCGCACGTGTCGCTGGGCAGCGCCGAGCGCGCGCCCGGCGGCGTTGGACTTGGGCGCGAGCGCCAGGTAGATGGCGGCCTGCGCGAGTGCGTAGCGCGCCTCGGGCAGGCCGACGTGCTCGACCGCCGCGGCCGCGGCGGTCGCCACGGAGAGCGCGGCCGGGTCGGCGTTGCCGATGTCCTCGGAGGCGAGGATCACCATGCGCCGCACGATGAAGCGCGGGTCCTCGCCGCCCTCGAGCATCACCGCGAGGTAGTACAGCGACGCGTCGGGGTCCGAGCCGCGCGTGGCCTTGATCCAGGCGGAGGCGTAGTCGTAGTGGCGATCGCCCTGTTTGTCGTAGAGCACCGCGCGCCGCTGCAGCGCATCCTCCACGCGCGCGAGCGTCACGCGGCCGTCGCCCGCCTCCTCGGCTGTCGCGCTCGCGAGCTCGAGCGCGTTGAGCGCCGTGCGCGCGTCGCCTTCGCTGCGCGCGGCGAGGAACGCGACCGCCTGCTCGTCGACGCCCGGTCCGGCGGCGCGGCGCAGCAGCTCGGCGACCTCGTCGGCGCTGAGCGCTTGCAGGGCGTACACGCGCGTGCGCGAGAGCAGCGCGCCGTTGACCTCGAAGGCGGGGTTCTCGGTGGTCGCGCCGATCAGCGTCAGCAGGCCCTCCTCGACGGCCGGCAGCAGCGCGTCCTGCTGGGCCTTGTTGAAGCGGTGGATCTCGTCGAGGAAGAGGATCGTCTGGCCGCCGCCTGCGCCGCCGACACCCTGCGAGCCCTCCTCGACGAGCGCGCGGCGATGCGCGGCGCGCTCGATCACCGCGCGCACCTCCGCGCGTCCGGCCTGCACGGCGCTGAGCTCCTCGAAGGCCGCCTGCGAGTGCTCGGCGACCAGCCGCGCGAGCGTCGTCTTGCCCGACCCGGGCGGCCCGTAAAGGACCATCGAGTGCGGTCGGCCGTGCTCGATCGCGCTGCGCAGCGCCGAGCCGTCGCCGAGCAGGTGCGACTGGCCGACGAATTCGTCGAGGCTGCGCGGGCGCACGCGCACGGCCAACGGCCGCCTGTCGGCGGGGTCGCCGCCGTCGCGGGCGCCCGCCCGTGCGTTGCCGGCGGGGTCGCCGCCGGCGTCTGACCCACCCGGGTCTCGCTCAGCGCCCGGCTGCCGTCGGTCTGGATCGGCGTCGAACAGCGTGTCCACGCCCCGCAGTATCGCGTCCTGCGGGGGAACAGCCGAATAGCAAAGGCGCAAACGGGGCAATGCCTTGACACGTGGGAATCGCCGTTGGCCAACTGTGGATGTACGAAGGTCGGCAGGTTGGCCAGGTGTGGACGTCGAACTGGTAAGCCGCGTGTATATGTGTGGGACGAGAGCGTTGTGAGCTGGGGACCTAAATGACATGAGCGTCGGCGCCGCCGAGATATTTCCCGGAGCGGGCGGGGCCTTCGACGTGCTCGAGGCGAGCGAGGAGATCGCCGCGCGCTCGCCGTTGCAGCTCTTCTGGCGCAGGCTGCGCAAGGACCGCGTCGCTCTGGTCTCACTCGGCTTCATTGTCTTCCTGATCGTGCTCGCGATCGCGGCGCCGCTCGTGGTCAAACTGCTCGGCCTGCCGGGGCCGAGCGTGGAGAACCCGAACCTCACCGACTCCTTCGGCAGTCCGCTCGGACCGAGCGCGGCGCATCCGTTTGGCGTAGATCAGCTCGGCGAGGACGTGATGTCGCGCGTGATCTACGGCACGCGCGTGTCGCTGGAGATCGGCATCCTCGGCACGGGTATCGCGACCGTGATCGGCGTCGTCACAGGCGTCGTCGCCGGCTTCTACCGCGGCTGGGTCGACACGCTGCTCTCGCGCCTGGTAGACGTGATGCTGTCGATCCCGATCCTGCTGCTAGGCCTCGGCCTCGGCGCGGCGTGCGCCGTGCGCGGCTGCCTCGGCGGGGCGATCCAGCCGGGTCTCGGCGAGATCCTGTTCCTGATCGCCTTCGCCAACTGGACGTACATCTTCCGCATCGTGCGCGGCCTGGTGCTGTCGCTGCGCGAGCGCGAGTTCGTCGAGGCGTCGCGCTCGCTCGGCGCGTCGGACGCGCGGATCATGTTCCGCGAGATCCTGCCCAACCTCGTCGCGCCGATCATCGTCTATGCGACGCTGCTGATCCCGCTGAACATCCTGCTCGAGGCGGCCCTGTCGTTCCTCGGCGTCGGCATCCGCCCGCCGACGGCCAGCTGGGGCCAGATGATCGCCGCGGCGACGCCGATCTTCAACACCGCTTGGTGGTACATGACGTTCCCGGGGCTCGCCCTGCTGTTGACCGTGCTTGCGTTCAACCTGCTCGGCGACGGTCTCCAGGACGCCCTGAACCCAAGGACTGCCCGATGACTCGGGTATTGCAAAAAACAAAGCAGAGGAGGCGCCCATGAGGTCGCTGAGAGTGATTACGACGGCGGCGCTCGCGGGGCTGCTCGCGCTTGCCCTCGCCGCGTGCGGCTCGAGCAGCAGCACCAAAACGAGCGCGAACGCCGCCGGCGGCGGTGCGGGCATCGCCCCGGGGATCAATACCCCGAAGACGGCCAGCCTGACCGGAGGCAAACGCGGCGGTACGCTGAGCGTGCTCAACCATCAGGACTTCGAACACATCGACCCGGGACAGTCGTACTTCTCGATCGACTACGAGGCGGTGTACGCGACGCAGCGTCCGCTGTACTCCTACAAGCCGAACACCTTCTCTGAAGTCACGCCGGACATGGCCGAAGGCATGCCGGTGATCGCCAACGGCGGCAAGCTGCTCACGGTGAAAATCCGTCACGGGGTTCACTTCAGCCCGCCGGTCAACCGCGAAGTGACCTCCGCCGACGTCGCCTATGCGATCGAGCGCGCGGCCAACCCGAGCGTTGCCAACCCGTACTACCTCGGCTACTTCGGCTCGGTCGAAGGCATGAAGACGGCGAGCGGTGGCCCGGTCAAGGGCGTGCAGACGCCGGACAAGTACACGGTCGCCTTTCACCTGACCGAACCGCAGGCGGCGATCGTCGCCGCCGCGCTCGTGCTGCCGATGAGCGCTCCGGTGCCGCCGGAGTACGCGAAGAAGTTCGACGCCAAGAAACCGAGCGAATACGGCAACTACCAGGTGGCGACGGGGCCGTACATGTTCAAGGCCGACAGCGCAGGCAAGGTGCTCGGCGTCGGCTACCAGCCGGGCAAGTCGGCGACGCTCGTGCGCAACCCCAACTGGAAGGCGAGCACGGACTTCCGGCCGGGGTATCTGGACCAGATCAACCTGAGCATCGGCGGCGACACGACGGTCATCGGGCGCCAGGTGCTGGAAGGCTCGCACACGGTTCAGAACGACACGCCTGCGCAGTCGATCGTCAAGCTCGCATATGAAAAGTTCCGCAGCCAGCTGCTGATCTCGCCGGGCGCGGGCGACCACTACGTGGCGATCAACAACAGCAACGGTCCGTTCACCAACGTCAACCTGCGCAAGGCCTACTGGGCGGCGCTCGATCGCGAAGCGATGGACAAGGCGCGCGGAGGCGGCCTCGTGACGAACGTGCAGACGCACTTCCTCTACCCCGAAATCCCGGGCTTCGAAGAGGCCGGCGGTCTGACCGGGCCGAAGGTCGACTACAACGAACACCCGCAGGGCGATCTGGCGGTGGCGGAAAAGTACATGAAGCTCGCCGGCTACCCGAGCGGGAAATACACGGGCTCGCAAACGCTGCAGGTCGTCGGCTCGACCGGCAACCCGGCGTCCGAAGACGCGCAGATCGCAAACGAATCGCTGAAGAAGCTCGGCTTCAAGACTAAGCTGAACCTCGTCGACCAACCGACCATGTACTCGAAGTTCTGCGGAGTCGTGAGCGAAAAGATCGACGTCTGCCCGAACGTCGGCTGGATCGCCGACTTCGGCGACCCGCAGGCCACCCTCAACGTGCCGTTCAACGGCAAGCTGATCGTCAAGAACGGGACGAACTCCAACTGGGGCGTGGTCAACCACCCGAAGATCAACGCCGCGATGGAAGCGGCCGAAAAGATCGTCGGCGTCTCGGCACGAGCGAAAGCGTGGGCGAAGATCGACGAAGAACTCGTCGCCGAAGCCGTCGCGGTTCCGTATGACTGGGACAAGGAGCCCGTGATCGAGTCCAAGGACGTCAGCGGGATCGGCGATCAGTGGAACATCGGTTCCTGGGACTACAGCTACACGTCGTTGAAGTAGCCCGGTAAGGCGAGCGATGGGGCCCGCTCCGCGCGGGCGGGCCCCATGCTCGGGGCGGGAATCGATGATCTGACGATGCCAACGAGACAAGCGAAATGACGCGCTACATCATCCGCCGCCTGCTGTGGGGCATCGTGCTGCTCGTGCTCGTCTCGGCGCTGACCTTCGTGATCTTCCGCGTACTGCCGACGGCCGATCCGGCGAAACTGCTCGCCGGCCGCCAGCAGAACCCGAAGATCATCGCCGAGATCCGCCACAACCTCGGCCTCGACAAGCCGCTGCTGACGCAGTTCTGGATCTACATGAAGAACATCTTCCTGCACTTCAACCTCGGCTTCAGCTATTACAGCACTGCGCCTGTGAAGTCGCTGATCTTCGACCGCGTCCCAGCGACGGTCTCGCTGGTGGTCGGCGGCGCGGTCGTGTGGCTCGTCTCGGGCCTCACGGTCGGGATCGTCTCGGCGCTGCGGCCGCGCTCGCGCTTGGATCGCGCGAGCATGGGCACGGCGCTGGTGCTCGTGTCCGCACCCGAATACTGGCTGGGACTGATCGTGCTGTATCTGTTCGCGACGGACATCGGCCAAGTGCACGTGTTCCCCGGGTCGGGCAGCTACGTCGCGCTGTCCAGCAGTCCGGTCAAATGGTTCACCTCGCTGATCCTGCCCTGGCTCGTCGTCGCGGCCGGTACGGCGGCGATCTACGCGCGGCTGATCCGCGGCAGCCTGATCGAGACGATGGGCGAGGACTACATCCGCACGGCGCGCGCGAAGGGGCTGTCGGAGAAACGCGTCGTCCTGCGCCACGGCGTGCGCTCGGCGATCAACCCGATCGTGACGATCCTCGGCATCGACATCGGCGTTTTCCTCGGCAGCTCGGTGCTCGTGGAAACCGTCTTCAACATCCCCGGCATCGGCCGCCTGAATTACGACGCGATCACGCACTCGGACTTTCCGATCGTGCAGGGAACGGTGCTGCTCGCGGCCTTTTTCATAGTCGTGGCGAACATCATCGTGGACATCGCCTACGCATATCTCGATCCGCGGGTGAGGTACTCGTGAGCCGGCGGTGCCTCGCCGCCCCGACGATCCATCCGCCGGAGGCGCTCTCGTGAGCGACGAAGAGCCGCTGCTGCGCGTGGAGGACCTGCGTGTGGAGTTCTCCACCGAAGACGGCGTGGTGCACGCGGTCGACGGGATCACCTACCAGGTGCATCCCGGGCGCACGCTGGGGATCGTCGGCGAGTCGGGCTCGGGCAAGTCGGTCGCCTCGATGACGACGCTCGGCCTGACGCGCGGCAAGAGTGCGAGCATCTCCGGACGGATCATGTTCGAGGGACGCGATCTCGTGGCGCTCGGCGAAAGCGAGCTGCGCGCGATCCGCGGCAACGACATCGCGATGGTCTTCCAGGACCCGCTGTCCTCGCTGCACCCCTTCTACAAGATCGGCTTTCAGCTGATCGAGGCGGTGCGCGCCCACCAGGAGGTCTCCAAGGCGCAGGCGCGCGAGCGGGCGATCGAGCTGCTCGGGCTCGTCGGCATCCCCGACCCGTCGCGGCGCGTGGACGACTTCCCGCACGAGTTCTCCGGCGGCATGCGCCAGCGCGCGATGATTGCGATGGCGCTCGCCAACGAGCCGAAGCTGCTGATCGCCGACGAGCCGACGACGGCGCTGGACGTGACCGTGCAGGCGCAGATCCTCGCGCTGCTGGAACGCCTGCAGCGCGAGCTGGGCATGGCGATCGTGATCATCACGCACGACCTCGGCGTGGTCGCCGAGCTGGCCGACGACATCGCGGTGATGTACGCGGGGCGGATCGTCGAGACGGCCTCCACGGCGACGGTGTTCGACGGACCGGAGCACCCGTACACGTGGGGCCTGTTGAAGTCGATCCCCACGCTTGCGACCTCGCGCGACGACGACCTCGTGCCGATTCCCGGCACGCCGCCGAGCCTGATCCGGCGACCTTCGGGCTGCCACTTCCATCCGCGCTGTCCCTACGCGCAGCCCTCGCACGCGCGCATCGACCCGCAGCTGCAGCCGCTCCCGGACGACCCCAGCCACCACGTCGCGTGCCTGCTCGAGGTCGACGTGCGCCGGCAGCTGTGGGCGCAGCTGCGCGCCGGGCGCATGCCCGACGAGGCGCTGGCCGAGGTCGGCGTGCCGGAGGAGTCGGCGTGAGCGCAGCCGCCGCGACGACGGACGGCGACGCGCTGGTGCAGGTGCGCAACCTCGTCAAGCACTTCCCGCTGACGCGCGGGATCGTCGTGCAGCGCAAGGTCGGCGCGGTGCAGGCCGTGGACGGCGTGAGCTTCGACATCCAGCGCGGCGAGACGCTCGGGCTGGTCGGCGAGACCGGCTGCGGCAAGAGCACGACGGCGCGGCTGATCACGCGGCTGCTCGACGCGACGTCGGGCGAGATCCGCTTCGACGGTCAGGACATCACGCGCCTGAAGGGCGCGAAGCTCAAGGCGATCCGTCGCGACGTGCAGATGATCTTCCAGGACCCGTACTCGTCGTTGAATCCGCGCAAAACGGTCGGCTCGATCATCGGCCAGCCGTTTGCGATCCACGGCCTGGAGGAGGGCAAGGGCGAGCGCAAGCGCGCGGTGCAGGAGCTGATGGAGATGGTCGGTCTGAACCCGGAGCACTACAACCGCTACCCGCACGAGTTCTCCGGCGGTCAGCGCCAGCGGATCGGCGTCGCGCGCGCGCTGGCGCTGAAGCCGAAGCTGCTGATCGCCGACGAGCCGGTGTCGGCGCTGGACGTGTCGATCCAAGCGCAGGTGCTGAACCTGCTGCGCGACATGCAGCGCCAGCTCGGCCTGACGCTGGTGTTCATCGCGCACGACCTGTCGGTCGTCAGACACATGTGCGATCGCGTGGCGGTGATGTACCTGGGGCGCATCGTGGAGATCGGGCCGAGCGAGGTCCTGTACGACTTCCCGCGCCACCCGTACACGGGCGCGCTGCTGTCGGCCGTGCCGATCGCCGACCCGTCGGCGCGCCGCGACGAGCGCCATCTGCTCAGCGGCGACGTGCCTAGCCCGGCGAACCCGCCGCAGGCGTGTCGCTTTCACACGCGCTGCCCGAAGGCGCAGGAGCGCTGCTCGATCGACGACCCGCCGCTGGAGGACAAGGGCACACCCTCTGGGGCGCAGGCGGGCACGCGCGCGGCCTGTCACTTCCCGCTCACGCGCGAGGAGGTCGCGGAGATCGGCGTACGATCACCGCGATGAGCCTCGACCCGCTCGCATCCGTGCGATGAGCCCCGAGGAGCAGGGCGCGGAGGCGCTGGAGCTGCTCGGCCGGCTGGTCGCCTTCAACACGGTCAACCCTCCGGGCAACGAGCGCGAGGCCCAGGAATACCTCGCCGACCACCTGCGCCACGCGGGCTTCCACTGTGAGCTGCTCGGCGCCGAGCCGGGGCGCCCGAACCTGCTCGCGCGCCTGCGCCCGTCCGGCGGCCCCCCGCCGGACGAGCCGGCCAGCGGCGGCCCGACGCTGTGCATGCTCGGGCACGTCGACACGGTGCTGGCGAACCCGCGCGAGTGGACGCACGACCCGTGGTCGGGGGAGGTCGCCGACGGCTACCTGTGGGGTCGCGGGGCGCTGGACATGAAGTCGCAGGTCGCCGCGGAGATCGCCGCGGCCGCTTCGCTGGCGCGGTCGGGCTGGCGCCCGGCCAACGGCGAGCTGCTGATCGCGGCGGTCGTCGACGAGGAGACGGGCGGATCGCTGGGGGCGGAATGGATAACCAAGACGCACCCGGAGAAGGTGCGCTGCGACCTGCTCGTCAACGAGGGCGGGGGCGAGGTGTTCGAGTACGCGGGCAAGCGCTGCTACGGCGTGTGCTGCGCGGAGAAGGGCGTGTTTCGCTTCACGGTCAGCACCGACGGCGTGGCCGGGCACGCGGCGATGCCGGGGATGGGCGAGAACGCGCTGCTGAAGATGGGCCCCGTGCTCGAGCGCCTGGGAGCGCGCCAGCCGGCGTACGAGCTGACCGACGAGCCGCGCGGGATGCTTCGCGCGATCGGCGAGGACCCCGACGACGCGAGCGCGTCGATCGCGCGGATGCGCGCCGCCGACCCGCTGCTGGCGACGATGTTCGAGCCGATGCTCGGCGTGACGTTCACGCCGACGCGGATCACGGCGTCGGAGAAGATCAACGTGATCCCCAGCCGCGCGGAGCTGAAAGTCGACTGCCGCGTGCCGCCGGGGCTCGGCGAGGAGGAGGTGCGGCGCGGCATCGCCGAAGTGCTCGGCGAGGACGGTTTTCAGATCGAGTTCACCGAGCGCGTGGTCGGCAACCGCTCGCCGATGCATTCCGAGCTGATGGACACGATCGTCAATTGGATCGGCGAGCGCGATCCCGGCGCGACGGTCGTCCCGGTGATCCTGCCGGGCTTCACCGACTCGCGCCACTTTCGCGCGGCGTTTCCCGAGTGCGTGGCCTACGGGTTCTTCCCGCAGCGACACCAGTCGATGCTGCAGGCGGCGCCGCTGGTGCACGCCGCGGACGAGCGCATCGACGTTCGCGACGTGCAGTTCGCGACGGAGTTCTACGCCGACCTGGCGACGCGCGCGCTCGGCTGAACTCCTCGGAGGGGGCGCCGGCGCGCACGGCGCAGAGCTTTGTGCAGCTTTGCGCAGCGCTGATCCAGCGGGCCTGAGAAATCCTCCGTTCAACCCTCGCAATCGGACCGCCGATTGGCGATACTCGGTCGATGCCAAGGATGGTGGATCTGCTGGAGAAAGTAAACGCCGGAGTCGAATCGACGGTGCGCAGCGTGATCGACGCGCCGTCGCATCGTCTGGCGAACGCGTTGGTGAACTACGCGCACACGTCGCACGCGCTCGTGCCGATGGTCGGCGGGCGCACCGTGCCTGCTGCCGTTGCGGTGCCGCAGGCCTCGATCGTGCAGCAGATCCAGAACGCGGCGTACAGCTGGTCGCCGGTCGTGATGATCCTGTTCTTCGCGGCGCTGCTGTTCGTGATGTGGCGCACGCTGAAGGTGATGCCGAAGGTCAAGCCGCAGCAGATCAAGCCGTCCTCCAGTCAAGCCGTGACGTTCGCAGACATCGCCGGCGTCGACGAGGCCAAGGCCGAGCTCGAGGAGATCGTCGAGTTCCTGCGCGACCCCAAGCCGTTTGCAAAGCTGGGGGCGAAGGTGCCCAAGGGCGTGCTGCTGCACGGGCCGCCGGGCACCGGCAAGACGCTGCTGGCGAAGGCCGTTGCGCACGAATCGGGCGCGCAGTTCTTCGCGCAGTCGGCGTCGTCGTTCGTGGAGATGTTCGCGGGGCTCGGCGCGGCACGCATCCGCCGCCTGTTCGCGATCGCGCGCAAGCACGAACCGGCGATCATCTTCATCGACGAGCTCGACGCCGTCGGCGGCCGGCGCGGCTCGGACATCTCCGGCGAGAAGGACCAGACGCTCAATCAGCTGCTCGTGGAGATGGACGGCTTCGCCGGCAGCGGACGCGTGGTCGTGATCGCCGCGTCGAACCTGCTCGACAAGCTCGACCCGGCGCTGCTGCGCCCCGGTCGCTTCGACCGCCAGGTGTTCGTCGTGCCGCCGGACGTGCGCGGGCGCGAAGGCGTGCTGAAGGTGCACACCAAGGACAAGCCGCTGAAGGACGTCGACCTCAGCGTGATCGCGCAGCAGACGAGCGGCCTGACGGGCGCCGATCTCGCGAACATCTGCAACGAGGCGGCGATCTTCGCGACGCGCCGCAAGAGCACGACGATCGCGATCGGCGACTTCGACGCGGCGATCGAGCGCGTGATCGCGGGCGTGCAATCGCGGCGCGTGCTCAACGCGCACGAGAAGCACGTCGTGGCCTTCCACGAGGCCGGCCATGCGCTGTGCGGAGAGCTGCTGCCATCGGTCGACCGCGTGCACCGCATCTCGATCGTCCCGCGCGGCCAGGCGCTCGGCTACACGCTCAACCTGCCCGCGGAGGATCGCTACCTGAAGACGCGCGAGGAGCTGCTCGACTACATGACCGTGCTGCTCGGCGGCCGCGCGGCCGAGCAGATCGTCTTCGGCGCGATCACGACGGGCGCATCGGACGACCTCTCGCGTGTCGCGTCGATCGCCCACCAGATGATCCACGACTACGCGATGGGCACGGCCGGCATGGGGCGCTCGCCCGACGGCGACGTGCAGCTGTCGGAGACGACGCTGCGGATCCGCGACGAGGAGCGCCAGGATCTCGTCGAGGAGGCGCGCCGGGCGGCGCAGCGGATGATCCTCGCCCATCGCGCCGAGCTCGACGCGCTGGCGCACGAGCTGCTCGAGCACGAGGTGCTCGAGCGCGACTCGATCGAACGGATCATGGCCAACGTGCCACGCCTGGAGCGGGCCCCGGGGGTCGGACTGCGCGTGGTCGCGGCCGCGAGCGCGATAGACGCAGTTCAGCCCAAGTAACGCGGCGGCGGCGGCGAACGCGCGCTCGCCCGAATAGACTGCGCAGAGTGTTCTCGCGCATCGACCACATCGGCGTGGCCGTCGAGCAGATCGAGCCGGCGCTGGCGCTCTACCGCGACAGCTTTCAGCTGCAGCTCGCCCATCGCGAGGTCGTCGAGGAGCAGGGCGTCGAGGCCGTGCTGCTGGACGTCGGCGAGAACCACGTCGAGCTGCTCGCGCCGCTCGGCGCGGACACGCCTGTCGGCAAGTTCCTCGCCAAGAACGGCCCCGGCCTGCACCACGTCGCCTACCAGGTGCAGGACATCGACGCGACGCTCGGCGCGCTCAAGCAGGCCGGCCTGTCGCTGATCGACGAGAGCCCGCGCACGGGCATCCGCGGATCGCGCGTCGCCTTCATGCACCCACGCTCGACGGCAGGCGTGCTCACGGAGATCGTGCAGCCGGCGGAGGCGCACTGATGGCCGCCGGCAAGCAGCACATCAGCGTCGGCTTCCAGGGCGGCCAGGTGCTCTCGCTGCACGTCGCCGACAAGCATCTCGACGCGCTGCACAAGGCGCTCGGCAGCACGGGCTGGCACGAGCTGGAGACCGAGGAGGGGCCCGTGCGCCTCGACCTCGCGCAGGTTGTGTACGTGCGCTCGGAGAGCTCCGACCTACGCGTAGGCTTCGGCGCCTAGAGCGCCGCTGGCACGGCGCGAGACAGCGTCTTCCCTCACTCATGTACCGAACCCCGGTAGACACTCGCTGCGCTCGCATCCCCGTTTCGGCCAGCACATCACGTTCGGTGCGTCCTTGTCTCGCTTGGCCATCGACACTCTAGGTTCCGCCTTGCAGCTCGACGAGCAGCTCCTTCGCCTTGCCCGCACGCGGGGGCATACGCGGGCGCTCGATCGGGGGGTCGAGCGGTTCTCGCTGTTCGGCGAGCATGCGCTGGGGTGGCTGGCGATCGGGGGTGTGGGGGCGACGCTCGACGCGCCTCGACGGCGCGAGTGGGCTCGCGCTACGGCGACCGTGGGGGGGATGTACGCCTTGAACACGGCGATCAAGCTCGTCGTGCGCCGTTCGCGACCGCAGTTGCGCGGGCTGCCGCCGCTGATCGGGACGCCGACGACGCTGAGCTTTCCCAGCGCGCATGCCTCGACGGCGTTTGCCGGCGCACTCGCCTATTCCCGCCTCGGGCTGCCTGCGCTGCCGCTGTATGCGCTCGCCGGCGGACTCTCGTACTCGCGGCTGTACCTCGGCGTGCACTACCCGTCAGACGTGCTCGCCGGCGCGCTGCTCGGCACGGCTGTCGCCGCGGTGCGCTCGCGGCCGAGCGAAGACCGGGCCCGCGCGTACCCGCCCGAGCAGCCGCAGCTGCAGCCGGATGCACGGGGCAACGGGCACGCCGGGCGGGCGTTCGCGCCGCCGCCGGCGCGGGAGCAGGCGTGAGCACGCGCATCGGCATCGTCGGCATGCCCAACGCGGGCAAGTCCTCGCTGTTCAACGCGCTCACCAAAGCCGGCGCCGAGGCGGCGAACTATCCCTTCACGACGATCGAGCCGAACGTCGCGGTGGTGCCCGTGCGCGACGAGCGACTCGAGCAGGTCGCGCAGACGGTCGGCGCGTCGGAGATCGTATGGGACACGATCGACTTCCACGACATCGCCGGGCTCGTCGCCGGGGCGCACGAGGGTGAGGGCCTCGGCAACCGCTTTCTCGCGAACATCCGCGAGACCGACGCGATCGTGCACGTGGTGCGCGCGCACGGCGACGAGAACGTCGTGCATCCGGAGGGGAGCGTCGATGCGCTGCGCGACATCGAAACGATCGAGACCGAGCTCGTGCTCGCCGACCTCGAGGCGGCCGAACGGCGGCTGGAGCGCGTCACGCGCCAGGCGCGCGGCGGCGAGCGCCCGGCGATCGCGGAGGAGGCCTGGCTGCAGCGGGTCGTCGGCGAGCTGCAGGCCGGGCGCCCGGCGCGCGGCGTGCCGCTGCCCGAGGAGGCGCCCCACGCCGCGCGCGATCTCGGCTCGCTGACCGCCAAGCCGGTGCTGTTCGTCGCCAACGTCGACGAGGGCTCGCAGGAGATCCCCGCGGCGATTGCCGAGCACGCGCAGTCCCAGGGCGCCCGCGCGGTCGCCGTCTCCTCGCGCATCGAGGCCGAGCTGGCCGAGCTCGACGACGAGGACGCGGCGGCGATGCGCGAGGAGCTCGGCGTCAGCGAGTCCGGGCTGGCGCGAGTCGTGCGCGAGGCCTTCGCGCTGCTTCGCCTGATCGCCTTCTTCACAGCCGGCGAGGCCAAGCCGGCGCAGTCGTGGCATCTGCGCCAGGGCCTCACCCCGTGGCACGCCGCCGGCGAGATCCACTCGGACATCCAGAAGGGCTTCGTGCGCGCCGAAGTGATCGGCTGGCGCGAGCTCGTCGACGCCGGCGGCTACGCCGGCGCGCGCGAGCGCGGGACGCTGCGCCTGGAGGGGCGCGACTACGCGATGACAGACGGTGACGTGATCACCGTCAAGTTCACGCCCTAGCCGGCCGCGGTCGGGCGGTCATGCATCGGCCATACCCTCCAGCCGCTCGGCCAGGCGGCGCATGCCGAGCTTGCGCGCGTGGCGCGCGCCGGCGGCGAAGTCGGTCGCACCGTCCGGCGGGGCGTGCACGTCGATGCGCTGCAGCGTCGCGATCTGCTTGAACGCGCGCAGCAGCTCGTCGTTCTCGCGCAGCGCCGCCGCCGCGCGCGGGCGCATCTCGTCGTCGCTGCGCCTGACCTTGTCGGCGAGCGCGTGCGCGGCGTCGAGCACGTCCTCCAGCGGGCCGTAGCGGCGCAGCAGCTCGGCCGCCGTCTTCGCGCCGATCCCCGGCGCGCCCGGCAGTCCGTCGGATGGATCGCCGCGCAGCGCGATGAAGTCAGGCACGAGCGACGGCTCGACGCCGTAGCGCTCGCGCACCTGCTCGGGCCCCAGCTCGGCGGTCTTGCCGCCCTTGAGCAGCTCTAGCACCGACACGCGCTCGCTCACCGCCCCGTAAAGGTCGCGATCGCCCGTCATCAGCAGCGCCCGCCCGCCGCGCTCCTGCTCGACGCGCGCGAACGAGAACATCACGTCGTCGGCCTCCAGGCTGTCGCTGCCGCTCACCGCCCAGCCGAGGCTCGCCAGCAGGTCCGGCGCAAGCTGCCACTGCCACGCGAGCTCCGGTGGCATCGGATCCCGATGGGCGTGATAGCCCGGGTACAGCTTCACGCGGTAGTCCGCCTCCTCGGCCCCCGTGCACGCGACCACCGAGCGGACCCGCGCCGTAAGGCGCGCATCGACAAAACCCAAGAGCGCGTTGACCGTACCGAGCAGCGCGTTCACCGGCCGATCCTCCTGGCCGACAATCGATTTCGGCAGGGCGAAGTACGAGCGATAAAGCAGCCACGGGATGTCTGCGAGCAGCAGCGGCGCGGCGTCGGCCATGCGCGCAGGTTATGGGGCAGCGATCCGCGCGGCCGCCGGGCGCGACGGGCGAGGCAGCTACAGGCCCCAGCCCGCCAGCCTGGCGCGCCTGGCTCGCGCGCGGCGCCTGGAGGCGCCCGGTAGGGAAACCGTGCGCACGCGCCAGGTTCCCGCTGCTCTACCCGCGGCGTGCGATCCCCTACGCTCGGTCGCGCCCGGCGTGTGCGCCCCCGCGGCCGCCATCGCCTGGACGGACGCCGCGCGATCGTGCTCCAGGAACGGGAGCCTGTCGACCAGTCCGGCAACCTCGAAGGCGTACTGGACCTCGGGCGGTCCGGGGACGAGCGTGACCTCGCGGCCCTGCCTCTCACACCAGCGGCAGCGAAACGCGACGACCGCCACGCCCGTGGCGTCTATGTGTGTGAGCTTGCTCAAGTCGATCGCGATCTGGGCGACCTCCGTTTCGCATAGATCCTCGATCGCTGCTTCCAGCGTGGCTGTCGACGCGCGATCCAGCTCGCCGAGCAACTCCAGCGTGTGCATCCGATCAGCTCCTTTCGAGAGCGTTCGTACTGATTCACGAGGGCCGGATCGGGTGATCCGGGCCCGGAGGACTCGCTGCGGGCGGAGCTAGCCCGGGCGGTCTGAGATCAGCACGAGAGGCGTCAGTCGCCACTGCTCGCCGGCGAGCCGCAGCCGGCGCAGCGCCCAAGGCGCCGCGAGCATCAACAACGCCGCCAGCGCGAGCGCGACCGATACGCCGCCACCGGCCCCGGCGGCGCTCGCCGGTGAAACCGCCCCCGGCGACGGCGGCACGGGCGCGGGAAGTGCGCGCGGCGGCACGCTGTGCACGCCGCGCACCGGAGCCGAACCGGCGCCCTGCCCGCTGGTGAGAAGCCCTGCGGCGCTCCGTGACACGGCCGTGGCGGGCGACTGCGCAATCGGCGGCGCGATCGCGCCGCCGAGCCAGCCGTGCGCGGGCGCGGCCGCGATGCCCCACGGCCCGAAGCCGGCTTGGGTCAGGGGCGTCGCCGCGACGAGCGACTGCAGGCCGTTCTGAAGACCGCTCGACGCGCTCGCGCCGGCCGCGGAGGCGGCGGCGACGGCCCGACCCCAGACGATGGCCGCGCGCCCGAGCGATCGCACGATCGCGCCGCCGCGATTCGCGCCTGCGCCGCCAAGGCGCGCGACCGCGCGGGCAGCGCCCGCCGTCTGCGTGAGCGCGCTGCGCGCCGTCGAGACGTCCGTCGGTACAAGCGCGTCGCGGACCGTCGAGACGCCTGTGGCGAGCGTGTTCGTGACGTGCGCCGCGCCACCCGCATGAAGAACCGCCCGTGTGGCCGCTTGCATGGCTGCTGGAGCCGGCGATGAGCCAGCGCCGCGGACGGCGCTCGTGAGCAGCCCCAGGCGTGGCGAGGCGGCTCCCACGGCGCCACTCGCGGTGTGAGCGATCGCGGCGAGTGCTTCACGGCCTGCGCCGCGCGGCGTACCGCCGGGCGCTGGGGTCAGTTCGCTGCTCGCTCTGTGCACGACCGTCGCGACGCCAGCAACGCCGCGAGTGACCGCCGTTGGCGTGGGCGCGCTCGGCCTCGCCGGCGTGCCCTGTTCGGCGGGCGCGCCGGACGCGACGTGTGCGACGGAAGCAACCGGCGGGGTCACCGGCGGCGGCGGCGCCGACGTGGCGGTTGGCGCAGTTGCGGGCGCGGCGGTCGTGCGCACCGCGGCGGAGATACCCGAAGTGGTCGTCTGGGCTGTCGCGCCGAGTGCCCCGGTGACCGGGATGGGAGAGGCTGCGCCTGCCGAAGTCGCTGTCATCGCCAAGGCGCAGGCCGCTGCGACAGCGGCGGCCAAGGCGAATGGGCCCCGTACGGGGCCGTGCGAGCGATGGAGAGCTTTGACGGGCATCGAAAGCCTTTGTGACGGTTTGCCCGCTAGCGCGTCTAATGAAACAAGCTGCCGCGAGCAGCCTGCAGAGGAGCGCCTCTCCGCGTGCCTCCAAGCAGACCCGAAGCCGGTCGGGACAGAGGACCGCTCAGCCTGGCGCCGACGTGCCGCCGCCTACGCCCACCCGGGCGCCTTTGGCGATCGAGGCCGCTTCGGCGGAGGCTTCTGACGAGGCTTCCCCCGGCGCCGGCGCGACGCCCCCCTGTGTCGCGCTCGACGGCCCGGGAGCCGCCGCGGGAGCCGGACTGGCGAGCGCCGACCAGCCGCTGCGGTCGGGCTCGGCCTTGACGCTCTGGCCTTCGCGCGTGCTGAAGTACGCCCACGCGCTGTACAGGCCCAGCCGCGAGGCGAGTTCCGGGCCGCCGACGAGTGTTCGCCCGCTCGACCCGAGCACGTAGGCCGACACGATGCGCGGCGAGAAGCCGCGCTTGACGACTTCGATGCCCTGGAAGCTGCCGCGCACGAGGCCGCGCAGGCGCGACGCAGCGGCAGCGAAGCTCAGCGCGGCTTTCCAGGTGTGCAGGTCGCCGCGCTCGTACTGGTCGACCACGCCGCGCAGCCACGGCTGCGCCAGCGAGCCCGTGAAGGAGTCCTCGTTGTTCTCCGTGCGCCCGCCCGAGCTGGCGAAGAAGTAGGTGACCGCCGGCTTGCCCTTGTGCGTGACGATCTGCCCCGCCGTTGCTGCGACGGCGGCGTCGGTCTGCGGCGTCTGCGCGGCAACGCCGCGATACACCTGCGAGCGCGTATCCGCGTACACATCGAAGCGCGACCCGCCCGCGTGTGCGGTCAGCGCGTACGTGCGGCTCGCCACAGCCTGCGCCTCTAGCGCGGCCAGCGGCCAGCTCGCGGACACCTCCGCGGAGACGACGCCGCGCACGTAGGTGTCGAGCGCGACCGTCTGCACCTTGCCGTTGACCAGCACGCGCACCTGGGCGCCCGCCGCAGCCGCGCCGATCGCCGTGCCGGCGTAGTAGTGGGCGAGGATTGCCTGGTAACTGAAGCCGTGTTCGGCGTACCCGAGCGCCCCCTCCTGGCTCATGCCGACGCCGTGTCCGTAGCCGCCGCCGGCGATCACCAGGTCCGACGCGCGCGCGCCGCTCGCGCCCAGCAGCGACACGGCGAGCGTCGCGGCGAGGATCGCCAGATGGCGGCTGGTGCGGTGGTAGGTTGATCCGATGTCGAGCATCCGTGCTCCGCGTGGCTCAGTTCTGTCGCTTGGCCGGTTGCGCCGGCCCGTTGCCATGCGCCCTCTTTCATTCGGAGCAGCGCCGGCACCGCGTGAGCATCGCCTTCGCGGGAGGGCCATTCGTCCAAATCGTGCAAGGTTTGCTGCGCCTCGCGCGCGGGAAACCGACTTCTGCCGATGAGCGCGCAGGACTCGCCAAAGGACGATCGTGCGGGCGTGCTCGAGCGCGTCCCCAAGCAGCTCTACATCGGCGGACGCTGGCGCGACGCGTCCGGCGCGGGCACGCTGGCCGTCGAGGACCCTGCGACGGGAGAGACGCTCGTCGAGGTCGCCGACGCGCAGGCCGACGACGCGCTGGCGGCGCTCGCCGCCGCGTCAGACGCGCAGGCGCAGTGGGCTGCGCACCCGCCGCGCGAGCGCGGCGAGATCCTGCGCCGGGCGTTCGAGGCGATCGTGCAGCGCAGCGAGGAGCTGTCGCTGCTGATGACGCTGGAGATGGGCAAGGCGCTGGCCGAGTCGCGCGCGGAGATCTCCTACGCCGCCGAGTTCTTTCGCTGGTTCTCCGAGGAGGCCGTGCGCATTCACGGCCGCTACATGGTCAACACGACCGGCAGGGGACGCATCCTCACGATGCGCCAGCCGGTCGGGCCGTGCGTGTTCGTCACGCCGTGGAACTTCCCCACGGCGATGGGCACGCGCAAGATCGCCCCGGCGATCGCCGCCGGCTGCACAATCGTCGTCAAGCCCGCACAGCAGACACCGCTGTCGATGCTCGCGCTCGCGCAGATCCTCCAGGACGCCGGCCTGCCCGACGGCGTGCTAAACGTGATCACCGCCGCGCACTCCGGCGAGGTGATCGAACCGCTGCTCAAGGACCCGCGCACGCGCAAGCTCTCCTTCACCGGCTCCACCGAGGTCGGGCGCAAGCTGATCGAACAGTCCGCCCAGCAGGTGCTGCGCGTGTCTATGGAGCTCGGCGGCAACGCCCCGTTTCTGGTGTTCGCGGACGCCGACCTCGACGCCGCCGTCGAGGGCGCGATGCTCGCGAAGATGCGCAACGTCGGCGAGGCCTGCACAGCGGCCAACCGCTTCCACGTGCACGAGTCGCTTGCCGACGAGTTCGCGCGGCGCATGGCCGAGCGCATGGGCGCGCTCAAGGTCGGCCGCGGCTCTGATCCCGACACCGACGTCGGACCGCTGATCGACGACGACCAGCGCACGAAGGTCGCCGAGCTGGTCGACGACGCCAGGCAGCGCGGCGCGCGCGTGCTGCTCGGCGGCGAGCGCGTCGGCGAGCGCGGCTACTTCTACGCGCCGACCGTGCTGGCGGACGTCCCCGACGACGCGCGCCTGCTCGACGAGGAGATCTTCGGGCCCGTCGCGCCCGTCGCCACCTTCGCTTCAGACGAGCAGGCGATCGAGGCGGCCAACCGCACCGAGTACGGGCTCGTCGCATACGTCTACACGCGCGATCTCGACCGCGCCTTTGCCGTCTGCGAGGCGATCGAGACCGGCATGATCGGCCTCAACCAGGGCGTCGTGTCCAACCCCGCTGCGCCGTTTGGCGGCGTCAAGCAGTCCGGCTTCGGTCGCGAGGGCGGCTTCGAGGGGATCAACGAGTACCTCGAGACCAAGTACGTCGCGCTCGCGGTGTAGCGGGGCGCCGAAAGGACGCTCGGCTTGGAGTCGTCAGCGCAAAGCTCATCGAGATCCCTTGAGCGCAGCGTCGTCGCTTCAGCTTGGTCCACGACTGCAGTCAGGGCGCCAATCCGGCCGCTGCTGGTATCGCATCTCCGCCGAGGATCTCGACGCCCAGTCGGTCGGCGAGTGCCGTGGTGGCGCCGCTCCCGCCGATTGCCACGCGCACGCGCCCACGGAGCGCGAGGATCTCCTCGGAGGCGTCGAGAAACGGCTGCGGGGTGACGGCAGCGAGCACGACAACGGTCGGCGCGTGCTCTGTAAGCGCCTCGCCGATGTCGCTCAGCGGTGTCTCCGCACCCAGGTAGACGATCCGCCAGCCGTGCTCTCGCAGCGCCAGCCCGAAGCAGAGCAGCCCGAGCTCGTGTTGCTCGCCGGGGGGACACGCAAGGATCGCGCGGGGCCCCACGCCCCTTCCCCAGTCACGCGTGAGCCCGCGCAGGCGGCCACCGATCACACTGCTCGCAAAGTGCTCGTCGGCGACGCTCCGGCCTCCGGTTGCCCAGCGTTCGCCGAGTCGACGAAGGAAGGGAAGCACCACCTCGCCAAGCGCGACCTGGAGCTCTGAGTGCCTGAAAAGGCGGTCGAGCGCGAGCTGAGCCGTAGGTTCGTCGAGCGCGTCGAGGGCGTGTTCCAGAGCTTCCTCGATCTCCTCCAGGGTTGCGGCGTCGTTGGGACTGGCTTGGCCGTCCTGCTGCTTCGCGAGCCGGGCCGCCTCAGAAGCCGAGAGCCCGGCGGAGATGTTTTGGCGCATGAGGAGAACACGGCGCACGTCGTCCTCAGAGAAGAGCCGCAGTCCGCCTGCCGTCCGCTGCGGCTGTACGAGCCCGTATCGCGTCTCCCACGCGCGCAGCAGTTCAGGGCTCACACCCACCCGCCGACTGAGCTCTCCGATCCGCAGTCTCGCGCCCTCGGACATGTCGTGAGAGTACTGACTGTACGGTACCTATGCAGAAGCTATACAAAAGCTGTACAGTATCCGCATGACGACGACCGAAAGCACCGAGAGGGCGAGCGACAGCGCCTTGATGACGCGCGTCGCGGAGGGGGACGTTCGAGCCTTCGAGACGGTCTATGACCGGTATCGGGGGCAGGCCCTCGGTCTGGCGATGCGCATGACCAGGCATTCAGCCGCTGCCGAGGACGTCACGCAGGAAGCATTTCTGAATCTGTGGCGGAGCGCGGCACGCTACGAGTCGGGCCGCGGCAGCCTGGCGTCGTGGCTGCTTCAGATCGTTCACAACCGCGGGATAGACGCGCTTCGTCGTGGCTCGCGCCGTCAACGGGACGTAGGGCTCGATGATGTGCAGGCTGAGAATCTCCGGGCTCCGGAGCTCACCGATACAACCGTCGTCAAGCGAGATGAATCGCGTCACGTTCGCCGGCTGCTCACCGACCTTCCAATCGAGCAGCGCGAGGTGATCGAGCTGGCCTACTTCGAAGAACTGACCCACGTCGAGATGGCGGACAACTTGGGTCTTCCCCTCGGAACCGTCAAGGGCCGACTGCGTCTCGCACACAAGAAGCTTCGTGGGCGTTCGCTGCGCCTGGGCCCGTCGAGCCTGGGGCGCGACTCGAGCGCGAGCCACAAGGCGATCGCCGCCCTGAACTGAGCCCTCGCCGTGGCGCGGGCGGAGAGTCACCGTCGCTGACGCCGACCGTTGCGTGCCGTGTTCGGCAACGTGTGTAGCCTTGGCGCTCGATGACGGCGGGGAGATCGACATGACGAGCGTGCGCGACGCCTCCTTCGAGCTCTTTCGCAGGCACGGGATGACGACGATCTTCGGCAACCCGGGGTCGACAGAGCTGCCGATGCTCGGCCCGTTCCCCGACGACTTCCGCTACGTGCTCGGCCTGCAGGAGGCCGTCGCGGTCGGCATGGCCGACGGGTTCGCGCAGGCGAGTGGCAACGTCACTCATGTCAACCTGCACACCGCTCCGGGAGTCGGCAACGGCGTCGGTGCGATCTTCAACGCGCGCGCCAACCGCGCGTCGCTGCTCGTGACCGCCGGCCAGCAGGCGCGTTCGCTGATCACGATGCAGGCGAACCTGACCAATCGCGACGCGGTCGAAGTGCCCAAGCCGTACGTGAAGTACAGCCACGAGCCGCCGCGCGCCGCAGACGTCCCGTTCGCGTTGGCGCAGGCGATCCACCACGCGACGCTGCCGCCGGCCGGGCCTGCGTTCGTGTCGATCCCGATGGACGACTGGCTCGTCGAGGTCGCGCCCGTCGATTACGCCGCGCAGATCGCGCGCAACGTCGGCGGGAGGGCGCTCCCCCCCGCCGAGCAGATCGCGGCGCTGGCCGAGCGACTGCGCAGGGCCGAGCGACCGGTCTTCGTGGCCGGCCCGGACATCGACGCCTCCGGCGGCTGGGACGCGGCGGTCGAGCTCGTCGAGTCCCAGCGCCTGCCGGTATGGGCCTCGCCGCCGACCGGCGGCAGCCGCATCGGGTTCCCCGAGGACCACCCGGCCTTTCAGGGCATGCTGCCGCCCGCTGTCGGTCCGCTCTCACAGACGCTCGCCGACCACGACCTCGTGCTCGTCGCCGGGTCATCGGTGTTCCCCTACTACCCGAACATCCCCGGCGACTTCCTCGCCG
Source organism: uncultured Solirubrobacteraceae bacterium (assembly GCA_963706615.1). Classification (GTDB taxonomy): domain Bacteria; phylum Actinomycetota; class Thermoleophilia; order Solirubrobacterales; family Solirubrobacteraceae; genus Palsa-744. The sequence continues at coordinate 1,766,107 of OY970163.1, forward strand.
AGGGGACGGCGCTCGTCGCAATCACGTGCGACCCCGACGAGGCCGCACGCGCGCCGATGGGCGACGCGATCGTCGCCGACGTCGGCCTGACGCTGCGCGCGCTCGCCGACGAGCTGTCCGAGGCGGCCGAGCGCGAGCAGCCGCCCGCGCGCGTGGAGCTCGAGCCTTTGCAGCCGGGCGAGCAGCTCTCCGGCGGCGAAGTGCACGCGACGCTCGCCGAGCTGTTCCCCGACGAGGGGATCGTCGTGCTCGAGTCGCCGTCGAGCACCGCGGCGCTGCGCAACCGGCTGCGCCTGTCGCGCCCGGGCTCCTACTACTTCAGCGCCAGCGGCGGCCTCGGCTTCGGCCTGTCGGCCTCGGTCGGCGTGCAGCTCGCCCAGCCCAAGCGCCAGGTGATCTGCGTGCTCGGCGAGGGCTCGGCGCAGTACGCGATCACCGCCTTCTGGACGGCCGCCGCATACTCGGTGCCGGTGAAGTTCCTCGTGCTGCGCAACGGCGAGTACTCGATCCTCAAGTGGTTCGCCTCGCTGGAGAACGTGACCGGCGCGCCGGCGCTCGACCTCCCTGCCTTGGACGTGGCCGCGACCGCGCAGAGCTATGGCGTGCCGTCGAGCAGCGTGAGCGGCCGCGACGAGTTGCACGCCGCGCTCGCCGAGGCGCTCTCCGAGGACGGCCCGCGCCTGGTGCAGGTCGACGTGGCGCCGGGGATGGCGCTGGCTTGAGGACACTCGCGCGGCCGCTGTTGGAACCGGACACGCGCCGGATCGGCCGCCCGCCCGGACCGGTGGCGGTCGATCGCGCTCCCGACTCGCTCGCGCAGGGAACCCCGCAGCCGCTGCGCGGCGAGCTCATCGCGCTGCTCGGTTCCGAGCGCGTGCTGGGCCGGGCGATCGACCTGATCCGCTACGCCTCCGACGCCAGCCCTTACCGCCGCTTGCCCGCCGTCGTCGTGATGGCCCACGACGCGGACGACGTCGGCAAGGTGCTCGGGTACGCGCGCCGGACGGGCACGCCGGTCAACTTCCGCGGCGGCGGCACGAGCCTCAACGGGCAGGCTCAGACCGACGGGATCATGATCGACGTGCGCCGCTGGTTCTCCGGCGTGAAAGTCGAGGACGCCGGGCAGCGTGCGCGTCTGCGTTCGGGAACGCTGCTCGGCCTGGCCAACAGGGTGCTCGAGCGCCACGGCTTCAAGCTCGGCCCCGATCCGGCGAGTAAAGACATCGCGACGATCGGTGGCGTTATCGCCAACAACTCGGGCGGCATGCGCTGCGGCGTGACGTGGGACTCCTACTCGACCGTCGAGTCGATGACGCTCGTGCTGGCGTCGGGCACGGTCATCGACACCGCCGAAGCCGACGCCGAGCAGCGCTTCGCGGCAGCCGAGCCCGAGCTCGCGCGCGGCCTGCTGGAGCTGCGCGAGCAGCTGCTCGCCGACGAGCAGCTCAGCGAGCGCGTCAGGCGCAAGTACGAGATCAAGAACGTCACCGGCTACCGGCTGTGCGCGCTGCTCGACGCGGACACGCCGCTGGAGATATTCCGCCGGCTCGTTGTCGGCTCGGAGGGCACGCTCGCGTTCATCGCCGAGGCGGTCGTGCGCACGCGTCCGGAGCCGGCGCGCACGACGCTCGCGTGGGCGCACTTCCAGGACATCGACGCCGCGGCGGACGCCGTGCCGGCGCTCGTCGCGGCCGGCGCGCGCGCGACGGAGCTGATGGTCGCTCCGGCGCTGATCGCAGCCGCGTGGAACATGGACGGTTGCCCGGAGTACTGGCGCGAGCTGCCGTTTGAGTCGGCGGCTCTGATCGTCGAGTTCGCCGGCGCGGACGCAGGGCAGTTGGACGCCGGCGAGGCGGCCGCCGAGCAGGTGCTCGCCGGCCACGAGCTGATCCGCCCGCTGAGCTTCTCCCGCGAGCGCGAGGAGATCGAGCTGACGTGGACCGTGCGCGAGGGCCTGTTCGGGCTCGTCGGGCGGCTGCGCCCGCCAGGCTCGGCGCTGATCATCGAGGACGTGTGCGTGCGTCCCGAGCGGATCGCCGAGTGCGCCCGCGACCTGCAGGCGCTGCTCGGCAAGCACGAGTTCCTCGCCGGCGTCGCCGGCCACGCATCCGCCGGCAACCTGCACTTTCAGCTGACGCCCGACTTCTCAAAGCCCGAGGATGTGCAGCGCTACGAGCAGTTCATGGAGGAGCTCGTCGAGCTGATCGTGGGCAAGTACGACGGCTCGCTGAAGGCCGAGCACGGCACGGGCGTGAACATGGCCCCCTACGTTCAGCGCGAGTGGGGCGCCAAGGCGACGGAGATGATGTGGCAGGTCAAGCGCCTCGCCGATCCGCACGATGTGCTCAACCCCGGCGTCGTGCTCAACCGCGACGCGGGCGTGCACCTCAAGCACCTCAAGAGCCAGCCGCAGATCGAGGAGTCCGTGTCGCACTGCGTCGAGTGCGGATTCTGTGAGCCTGTCTGCCCCAGCCGCAACACCACTACCACGCCGCGCCAGCGCATCGTCATCCGCCGCGAGATGGCGCGCCAGGCGGAGGGCTCGCCGGTCTATGAAGCGCTGATGGCCGACTTCGAGCACGACGTGCTGCAAACGTGCGCCGCCGACGGCACCTGCGAGGGGGCCTGCCCGGTCGCGATCGATACCGGCGCACTGGTCAAGGAGTTTCGCCGGCGCGAGCGCAGCGACCGCGAGGAGGCCGTCGCGCTCGCCGTTGCCGAGCGCTACGCCGCGGTTGAGCGCGCGGCGCGAGCGGGCCTGTCGGCGGCCGGCGTGCTCAGCGGCGTCGTGGGGGCGGGTGGCGTGGCAAAGCTGCCCGAGCTGCTGCGGCGGCGAGTCAGCAACGAGCTGATTCCGGCGCTGCCCGCGAAGCTCCCGCCGCCCGCGCCCGCGCGGCTTCCCGAGACGGCGCGCCGGGGCGCCGCGGCCGTGTATCTCCCGGCCTGCATCAACCGCATCTTCGGCAACCCCTCGGGCGTCGCGCAGGAGCTTTCGCTGCCCGACGCGCTCGTGGCCGTGTCGGCGCGCGCCGGCCTCCCTCTGTGGATCCCGCACGACGTCGCCGGGCACTGCTGCGCGACTCCGTGGAGCTCGAAGGGCTATCGGCGCGGCCAGGACGCGATGGCCGCGAAGACCGCAGCGGCGCTGTGGCGCTGGAGCGAGGAAGGTGCGCTGCCCGTCGTGATCGACGCGAGCTCGTGCGCGCTCGGCCTGCTTCAGGACATCGCACCGCGCCTGCCCGACGAGGAGCGCGAGCGCTTCGCGCGGATCGACGTGCTCGACTCGATCGCCTGGGCGCACGATCGCCTGCTGCCGCGGCTGACCGTGGCCGGCAAGGTCGGCAGGGCGGCGCTGCATCCGACGTGCTCTGTCGCTCAGCTCGGCCTCGCCGGCAAGCTGGCGAAGATTGCGGGCGAGCTTGCCGACGAGGTGATCGTCCCGGTCTCGACGACCTGCTGCGGCATGGCCGGCGACCGCGGGCTGCTTCACCCGGAGCTGCCCGCGTCGGCGATGCGCGACGCCGCGGCAGAGCTGGCCGAGATGCAGATCGACGAGCACGTCTGCAGCAACCGCACGTGCGAGATCGGCTTGCAGCAGACGACGGGAGCGCCGTATGCGTCGTTCGTGCTGCTGCTCGAGCGGCTCACACGGCCTAACCTTGCCGGGCACGCTCATCCGCCCTATCCACAGAGCCGAGAGGGAGTGCTGCAATGACAGCAAAGGCCGACTTCACGCCGCAGGAGTGGGATCAGGTCCTCGAGGGCCCGACCAGCGCCGGCATGATCGTGATCACCGCTCAGCGCGGCGGAACGATCCGCGAGACCGTTTCGATGGCCAAGGCGTATGCCGAGGCACGCCAGCAGCACGGCCAGAGCGAGCTGCTCGATGCGATCGTCGCGGACAAGCCCGAGATCGATCGCACACGCACGGGCTCACTCGACGAGCTGAAGGCTCGCAACCTGGGCCACATAAGCGACGCGGTTGCGTTGCTCCAGGGCAAGGCGAGCTCGCAGGAGCTCGACGAGTACAAGCGCTTCGTCCTCGGCCTGGCGCAGACGGTCGCTGCAGCGCATCGCGAGAGCGGCCGAGACGGCGACCCGGTGAGCGACGCCGAGCGGACGGCGATCGCTGCGATCACCGACGCACTCGGGTAGCCGGTGGACCTTCAGCTCAGCGACAAGGTCGCCGTCGTGACAGGGGCGAGCAAGGGCATCGGGTTGGCGGTCGTGCGCGCACTAGCCGACGAGGGAGCGCTGGTCGTGGCCGGCGCTCGCGGCAGCGACAGCCTCGCAAGACTCGACCGGGTGACGCCGGTCGCCGTCGACCTGGCGACCGCCGACGGTCCGCGGCAGCTGATCCAGCGGGCGGTCGCCGAGCACGGCCGCGTCGACATCCTCGTCAACAACGTCGGCGCGGTGCGCATCCGCCTGGAGGGCTTTCTCGGAACGAGCGACGAGGAGTTCGAGTGGGCGATGCAGATGAACTTCTTCATCAACGTGCGCACGACTCGCGCGGCAATGGCGCCTCTGCTGCAGGACGGAGGCGGCGCGATCGTCAACGTCGCGTCGGTCAACGCCTTCTTCCAGCCGGACGCGGGCACGATCGACTACGGCGCCGCGAAGGCGGCGGTCGTCAACCTGACCAAGTCGCTCGCGCAGGAGTTCGGACACCGGGCGGTCCGCGTCAACGCCGTGTCGCCGGGGCCGGTGAGCACCGAGCTGTGGCTGGGCGAGCACGGTGTCGCGCAGACGGTGGCGAAGGCCACGGGCGTCGATGCCGACACGGCGCGCGAACAGGTCGTAGCCGGCATCGGCGGCTTCGCCACTGGGCGCTTCACCACGCCGGAGGAGGTCGCGGCGCTGATCGCCTTCCTCGCGAGCCCGCGCGCTGGCAACATCACCGGCGTCAACTACACGATCGACGGTGGCCTGATCAAGACGACGTGAGCGCTGCCACGGCTGCATATCGCTCGCTGTGCGTCCTCTTGGCGCGCGACCTCTGCAAGATCGCCAAGGACCGCTACGCACAGCGCGTGAAAACCTGGGAGGCGTGGAACGATCTGTCGGTCGCCGCGCAGGGCGCGTAGGCCCCGCGACCGCGCCGCTCGCGCCGCGACCGCGACCGTCCGTCTCTATAGAGTGCCGCGGCAATGAACAGGAGAAACGCCTTCACGACCGCGCCGCTGCTCGTCGTCCTGCTGGTCGCCGCCGTTCTAGCGGGCTGCGGCGGCTCGTCTTCTTCGTCGGGCAACGGGGTGGCCGGCAAGACGCCCGCGGAGATCCTCGCGGCGACGAAAGCCGCCACCGACACAGCGACCTCCGTCCACGTGTCGGGCTCGATCGTCAGCGAAAAATCGCCGATCACGCTGAATATGAACCTGCTCGCGGGCAAAGGCGGCCGCGGGCAGCTCTCCGAGAGCGGCCTGGCGTTCGAACTGATCCAGGTCGGCGGGACCGTCTACATCAAAGGCAGCTCGGCGTTCTACAAGCACATCGGCGGCACGGCGGCGGCGCAGCTGCTGCAGGGCAAGTGGCTGAAGGCGCCCTCCACCGACGCGAACTTCGCCTCGCTGAGCCAGCTCACCGACCTGCGCCAGCTCGTCGACCAGACGCTCACGAACCACGGCTCGCTGAAGAAGTCTGCGACGACCACGATCGACGGGCAGAAGGTGGTGGGCATCACGGACACGACCAAAGGCGGAACGCTGTACATCGCCACGACCGGCAAGCCCTACCCGGTCGAGATCGCCAAGACCGGGTCAAGCGGAGGCGGGGGCAAGATCACGTTCGACCGCTGGAACAGCCCGGTGACGCTGGCGGCGCCCGCGAACGCGATCGACGTCGCTCAGCTGCAGTCCGGCGCTCACTAGCGCTCGATCATCCGTCTAGGCCGATTTCGCGCGCTCAAGAGCGTTGCGAGCGGAGCCGAACGCGTGGTTGACTGCCCAACGTGAGCGTATGTGAACCGTGTTCTGCCCGTGAGCGGAGTTATCCAAGCCAGCTTTCGACGACCCGCCCAACGCGGGAGCACTCAGACGCGCCTTGACGGCGCGGCGCCTACGCCCAATGCGGCAGGCCGCCGCACCCCCGCCGGGCCCCGCGGGTCCGGGGATCGGGGGGGTAAGCTCGACGATGTGGGGCAACCTCCCAAGTCGCCGCGCAAGCGCAAGGATTCCGCCCAAGACGTAAGGCGCGCGAGCCCGGCGATCCTCTGGGCTCCGTGGGCGATTCTCGCGCTCGCTGCGGTCGTCGGTGCGGTCGTGACGGCAGGCTCGGCGATCGAGATCGTCTGCATCGCGGTGCTCGCAGCGGCGACGATCGTGCTCGGCTGGCGCTTCGGCGAGAGCCGCCGGACGGCGCTGGAGGAGGAGATCGACGGTCGCTCCTACGAGCTACGCCGCGCGTTGTCGGAGCTCGAGATCGCACAGACCGAGACGGTGCGCCGCCTGTCGATGGCGGTCGAGTTCCGCGACGAGGACACGGGCGCTCACATCGAGCGCATCGGGCGCCTCTCCACGCTGCTGGCCGAACAGATCGGCATGGATCAGGAGTTCTGCGAGCAGCTCAGCCACGCGGCGCCGCTGCACGATGTCGGCAAGGTGGCGATCCCCGACGCGATCCTGCTCAAGCCAGGACCGCTCACCCCGGAGGAGCGTGCGATCGTCGAGACGCACGCCGAGGAGGGCCACAGGCTGCTGCGCGGGTCGACCTCGTCGATCCTCGAGCTGGCGACGACGATTGCGCTGAGCCATCAGGAGAAGTGGGACGGAACCGGCTATCCGCGCGGCCTGACCGGCGAGTCGATCCCGATCGAGGGGCGGATCGTGGCGATCGCCGACGTCTTCGACGCGCTCACGAGCGACCGGGTCTATCGCAAGGCCTTTCCAGTCCAGGAGGCGGTGCAGATGATGCGCGAACAGCGCGGGCGCCACTTCGACCCCGTACTGCTCGACGCCTTCATGGAAGTTCTCGACAACTCCGGCCCGGATGCGCGCGAGAAGGAGCGCTCAGACCCCAGCGCGCTCGTCGAGAGCACGCTGGAGACCTACGGCACGGCGCTCGAAAGGGGCGACGCGGAGACGGCCGAGAGCGCAATCGCAACGGCGATCGAGGACGGCATTCCGGCGACGACGCTGCATGGCGAGGTGCTTGCGCCCGCCCTGCTGCGCATCCGCGAGCTGCGTGCCGCCGGCGAGATCGACAGCGATCGCGAGCGCTTGGCAAAGGGCATCACTCGGCGCGTTCTGGCAACGCTGTATCGCTACATGATCGGCAACGCCGAGCCCACGCGCGAGCGCGTGCTGCTCGCTGGCATGGAGGGCGACAAGCACGCCCTGGAGCTGCAGATGATGCACGACCAAATCGCCGCGGCCGGGTTCGAGACGGTGTTCGAGACCGAGCTGTCGAGCGCGACCTTGAGCGCGAAGGTGACCGGACAGTCGCCGGACGTGATCGTGCTCGGCGCGACCGACGGCGAGGACCCCGAGGCGATCGGGCGGGCCGTCGAGGAGCTTCACGCAGCGCACCCGGAGATCCCGATCGTGCTCGGCGGCGTGGCCGTCGGCGGCGCTACGCCGGCGTCGCAGAACGGGATGAGGGTCCTCGAGCGCATCGACGAGGCGGTCGAAGCGGTCGAGGAGCAGCTCGCCGCGCGCCCGCGCGCCGCGTCGCTGTAGATTGCCCGGCGTGACCTCGCGCGCGATCGTGACCGGCGGAGCCGGCTTCATCGGCTCTCACGTCGTGGACGCTCTGCTGGACAAGGACTACGAGGTGACGGTCGTCGACGACCTGTCCGCCGGCGATCCGCGGCGCGTCGCCGCGCAGGCGGAACTGCGCGAGCTGGACATCGTCGACTTCGATCGTCTGTGCGCGCTGTTCGAGGAAGTCGAGCCAAACGCGATCTTCCACCTCGCAGCGCAGGCGAGCGTGGTCGCCTCGGTCGAGAACCCGGGGCGCGACTGCGAAGTCAACGTGATGGGCACGCTGAACGTCGTCGAGTCGGCCGGGCGCGTCGGCGCGCCTGTGGTCTTCACTTCGACGGGCGGCGCGCTGTACGGCGACGACGCGCCGATGCCCACCGACGAGGAGCGGATTCCGTCTCCGCTGTCTCCGTACGGCGCATCCAAGCTCGCGGCGGAGGCGTACGTGAACACCTGGTCGCTGTCGTCGGGGATCGCGCACGCCGTGTGCCGGCTGGGCAACGTCTACGGGCCCCGTCAGAGCCCGCACGGCGAGGCCGGCGTCGTGGCGATCTTCTCCCATCACCTGTACACGGGTAAGGCACCGAAGCTGTATGGGCAGGGCAAGCCAACGCGCGACTACGTCTACGTCGGCGACGTCGTCAAAGCGCTGCTCGCGGCGTCGGGCAAGTCAGGCACGTACAACGTCGCCACGAGCGTCGAGACCGACGTGGCGACGGTCTGGCGCGAGCTGCAGAAGGCCGCCGTGGAGTCAGACGCTCCGGGGGCCTCCGAGCACCCAGAGGCGCTGGAGCCCGAGCTGGCCGACCTGCGACCGGGCGAGCTGCAGCACAGCCGCCTGGACATCGGCCGCGCCGAGAAACAGCTCGGCTGGAGGCCGGAGGTTCCGATCGCCCAGGGCCTGCACAAGACCTACGACGCACTCGTCGAAGGGTTCGAGCAGCAGTAGCCGGATGTGCGATTCGCGGTGCGAGCGGTGGCGTCAGCCGCGCGCGTGCCGACGTTAAGCACATGAGCCTTGCCCGCAAGCCGCTGCTGGCGGCGGCGACGAGCATCGCGACGCTGTTCTTCGTCTCCTCCGCTGCGGCGGGAGCCGTCGGCGGTGCCAAGGCGCCGTCGGCGCCGCTGTCGGGTGGCAGCGAGTACGGCCTGACGAGCGCAGCGAACGTGGCGCACCCCGCCGTCACGAGCCTGAGCGTGCCGAGCACGTTGGTCCCCGGCCGCCCGCCGCGCGTGACCTTCCGCATCGACGAGGCGCACGTCGGCACGGTCTATGCGACGGTCGCCGTCAACGATCTCTCCTCGCGCAAGGCGGCGATCGTAGTGAGCATGGGCTGGGTACACACCGGCCGCGCGCTGAGCGTCAGCTGGCCGCACGGCGTCACGCTGGCGGCAGGCACCTACCACGTGAGCGTCAGCGCACACGACCACCAGAAGCGCAGCCTGGCGCGCAGCGCGCACAGCTCCGGCGTGAGCACGCTGACGGTCGCCGCGCCCGCCCCGTCCCCGCCACCTGCTCCGGTCGCGCCGCCGGCTCCGGTCGTGGAATCCGGCGTGCCGAGCCCCGCGCAGACGCTGGCGAGCGGCGCGGTCTTCCCGGTCGCCGGGGCGCACAACTTCGGCGGACCGGAAAATCGTTACGGCGCGCCGCGCAGCGGCCACGTGCACGAAGGACAGGACGTCCTCACGTCCGAAGGCACGCCCGATGTCGCGCCGCTCGCGGGCACGATCACCAGCACCGACTACCAGGCCGGCGGCGCCGGCTACTACGCCGTCGAGCACACGCTCGTCGGCTTGGACCTGGTGTTCGCACACTGCAAGGCCTCGTCGCTCGTCGTCGCCGCCGGCCAAGCCGTTACAGCCGGACAGGAACTCTGCCTCGTCGGGCAGACCGGCGACGCGACCGCGCCTCACCTGCACTTCGAGATGTGGGTCGGCGGCTGGTACGCGCCCGGCGGGCACACGATCGACCCGCTGCCATATCTCGAAGCTTGGGAACACGGCGCGTAGCGCGCTGACGGGCAGCGCTCGGGGGCGCACAGGGCGGGCACTGGCGAAAGCGCGACAGCGTCCGCGCCCCCCCGCCAGAGAGCCCGCTTGCGCGGCCGTCGAGCCGGTAGCATCGGGCCGGTCGAAGGTGGACAGCGGCGAGATAGCTCAGTTGGTAGAGCACACGACTGAAAATCGTGGTGTCCCCGGTTCGAGTCCGGGTCTCGCCATAGGTTGGGGTGCCTGCAAATGGGCGTGTTCTTGGACCTCCTCCGCCTCAGATCGCCCGGTCAAACACCGCGATTCTCGCTTCACGTCCTTTTCACGTCCCAACCCTTGGGGATGGTTGAGGGTTCCAATGCGGAATTGCACGGACTCATGGGCAACAACAACGATGCATTCTGATGTTGTAGTAGACTGCTGGCATGGCTGATCGTGAGGACGCCCGGGAGATCAGCGTGCGAGATGCGGCGAGGGTGCTGCAACGTCATCCAGAGACGATTCGACGGTGGGTCTGGACGGGCCGGGTAGCCGCTCGGCGGCAGGGCAATCGCCTGCTTCTCGATCGGGACCAGCTGGCGACGGTCGCGGCGGGCGGCGCCGGTCACGCGCGCACAGGTTTGAAGGAGTGGGCGGACGGTGTCGGTCAGCTCCGCCATAACAGAGGCGAGGTAGCTAGCCTCGCCAGTGCCGCCGATCTAGTGATCGGTGATCGCGAGGCGCGATCGCACACGGGTGACAGTGAAGGTCGTTGACGCGAGCGTCGTCGTCGACTGGATCGCCCCCGACGCCGATCCTGCACTACCGGCACTCGGCGTCCTAGGCCGGCTCGCTGACGCCGAGGAGGAGTTGCTCGCGCCGCGGCTCCTCATCGAGGAGGTCTCAAATGCGCTGCTCACCGGCGTCCGCCGGCGACGTTGGAGCGGTACACAGGCCGACGCCGCGCACGCATCGCTGATGACGCTGCCGGTGCGCATGGACGATCAGCCTCGAGATCTCGAGCGAGCATGGGAGCTCGCTCGTCGTTACGACAACCACTCGATCTACGACTTGGTCTATGTCGCACTCGCAGAGCGACGGAAAACGGAGCTCATCACTGCGGACCGATCGCTGCGGCGCGCGCTCGTGGGAATCAAATACGTTGTGCTTGCCGAGGAGTACCTGGGATAAGCCACCGCCTTCAGGCTAAGGCTCATCGAATCTAAAACGACCTTTCCTAGGACGAAACCAGTGCGCTGCACTATCTCGGGAGACCGTCTCCAGGACGGGCCAGACGGTCACCCAGCACTAGGACAGGGCAAGCCATCCCGTGTTAACGACGAGTATCTCGTTACCATTTTGAAAGAATAACGAGGTGCTCAGCCGACCCATCCAGGAGATCTTCAATCGTCTTCTTGTATTGGACGACAATCTCCCACGCCATCCGGTCCTTATGACCCCGGTGAAGTTGTGACTCTCGTCTTTAATCCAGATCTCTTTTCCGAGGGACGGAACATCCACGAGCGCCGTTGGCGTCGCCGGGAATCCCGGTGAGTAAGGCGGAAACTCCGGCCGAGCTGGATCGCTCTCCACGATCGCCCAGCGTTGTGGTGTATACGTTGTCGATGATAGTCCTCGTAAAGCGCATAATGAGTTCAGCTACGTCTCGTGTCATCACCAGATCGGCTCGAAGCTCATCGCGCGCTACGCCGACGTCCGTACGAGCCAGCCCCTCGTCGAGGCTGATCGCCTCACTAACCCAGAACTCGGCGAGCGCGATCTGCCCGGCAATGTGTGTTATGTCGATGTCCTCGTGATCTCCGGGGATCAGAATCGGGACGTTGGCGCGCGTGGCCCCGCATGCGTCGCCGGCAGCGCGCGCCTGCGTTCTTCCTTGGCCATTGCTTGCCTGATGGCCCAAACGCTACAGAGGCCCGCGACGTTCGCGTACGACGCTGCGTTTCTTGAGCGGCATGAGGGGTACGGGTAGTCGAGCACGGCTGAGGCCGACCGACTTAGGATCAGGAAGGTTGTCCCGAAAGCACGTCATGAGAAAGCCGACCGCCACGACACGAACCGCCATCTCCGGGTTGCTGCTCGTCCTCGTGCTCGGGCTCTCGCTACCCGCTGTTGTCTGCGCCAGCAATGGCACGCTCACAGGTGCCGGGGTGGGACAGGACGGCCTACACGGTTGGGTTGCGGGCACCGTGACGTGGGATCAGTGCAGCAGCCCGTCGCAGTGCTATTGGGATGCCTCAGTGATCGTTAAGCCAGCGTCTGAACCCTGCAGTGTTCAGGACCTCCACGAAGCCACGCCGCTCGAACGGGGCGTGGCGCTTTCTTCCGTCTACTTCGTGTCCAACAGCGGCGGGTGGTTGGAAAACGGGACGGTGAAAATCGGCGGGATCGGCTTTCCGGCCGTTGTAGGCCAGCAAGCCTGTCTTGAGGCTTACTACACGCCATACCCAGGCTCCGAACAGCGCCAGGACGTCGTGCTCGCATCTCGCCCGTTCGTCGCCGAACAGCACGCCGTTCCGACTCCAGTCGCTACCCCGACACCGCCAGGCCCAGCGGTGGGCACTGCTCCAGCGGGAACGTTACCTACAGCTCCAGCAGGAACGCTACCGGGTCCCAAGATCACGCCGACGAGAGCCCAGCGCTTCACGAACGCACTCAGGCTGTGTCGAAGAAGGTCCATCGCAGGCATCCGCGGCGAGCCTGCGAAAGGCGAGCGCATGAGAAGTACGGGCCTCTTAGGCATGCTGGGCACTGAGAGGTGCGCTCGAAACGGGCTCATAGTCCCCACGCCCATCTCATCGACTCAGCGTAGGCTCCGATGCCCTCGTAAGAGGCGTCAAACACGCTCGGCGTCGCCTCGTCGAGACCGAGGAGAGGAGCGCGAGGCCCAACGAGCCGCCGACTTGTTGGGTGGTGTTGAGCAGCCCCGCGGCCAGCCCGGGAGTCGCTGGGAGCCACGCCGTTGGTGGCGGCGATCGTGATCGGGACGAACGACATCCCCAGCCCGCACCGAGCACGACCATCGCCGGCAGGACGTGGATCGCGTAGTCCCCGTGGCCGGAAATCTGCGTCAGCAGCACGAAGCCGCCGGTCGAGGCAAGCAGGCCGGCGACGAGCACTGGCTTGGGGGTGAAACGGTCGACAAACCGCGAGGCCAGCGCCGAGGCGCCGATGATGGCCAGGGTCAGCGGCAGATACGCGACCCCGGTTGAGCAGCACCGGGCCGCGGGTGCCGAGCGCGATTGAGAGACCGCAGGCCGGCGCTATCGTGCGGACGATGGAGCTGAGGGTCTTCGCCGAGCCCCAGGAAGGGGCGAGCTTCGAGCAGCAGCTCGCCGCCGCGCAGGCCGCCGAGCGCCTCGGCTTCGGCGCGTTCTTTCGCTCCGACCACTACCTGCGCATCAAGCCCGGCGATCCGCTGCCCGGGCCGACGGACTCGTGGGTGACGCTCGGCGCGATCGCGCGCGAGACGCGCACGATCCGCCTGGGGACGCTCGTGACCTCGGCGACGTTCAGGCTGCCCGGTCCGCTGGCGATCGCCGTCGCGCAGGTCGACGCGATGAGCGGCGGCAGGGTCGAGTTGGGGCTCGGAAGCGGCTGGTTCGAGCAGGAGCACGACGCCTACGGCATTCCCTTCCCTCCGGTCGGCGAGCGCTTCGATCGACTGGAGGAGCAGTTCGCGATCGTCTCGGGGCTGTGGGCCACGCCCGCGGGCGAGCGCTTCTCCTACGAGGGAGAGCACTACCGCCTCAGCGACTCTCCCGCCCTGCCCAAGCCGCACCATCCGCCGGGGCCGCCGCTGATCGTCGGCGGCCAAGGCCCGCGGCGGACCCCCGCGCTTGCGGCGCGTTATGCCGCGGAGTTCAACATGCCGTTCGCCGGGGTCGCACCGACGCGCGAGCAGTTCGAGCGAGTGCGCGCGGCCTGCCAAGCGGACGGTCGCGATCCCGACGAGCTCGTGTACTCCAACGCCGTGACCGTCTGCTGTGGCGAGAGCGACAGCGAGCTGCGCCGGCGCGCGCAGGCGATCGGGATCGACCTAGAGCAGTTGCGCCGAAGCGGCGCCGCGGGCAGCCCGGCGGAGGTCGCCGAGCGGCTGTCGGCGTTTGCCGAGGCCGGGTCCCGGCGCGCGTACCTGCAGCTGATCGACCTCGACGACCTCGACCAGCTCGAGCTGATCGCCGCCGAGGTCATGCCCGTCTTGGCGTAGGGCGAGCGGGCCGTGAGCGCGTTCACGGTGCGCGAGGTCCCCGTGGCCGAGACCCGCGAGCTGCGCCAGTCGGTTCTGCGCCCGCACCAGACCGTCTCCATGATGGCGGCTGACGAGGGCGAGGGCACTTACGCAGTCGGCGCGTTCGAGCGCGCGACGCTCGTCGCCGTCGGCTTGATCGCGCCGAGCCGCGATCGCGCAGGGTGGCGGGTGCGCGGGATGGCGAGCTCCCCCGACGCGCGCGGTCGCGGCGCGGGCACGGCCGTGCTGCAAGCCCTGCTCGCTCACGCCGGTGCGCGCGGAGCGTCGCTTGTCTGGTGCAACGCGCGCACGCCCGCACAGCGCTTCTACGAACGCGCCGGGTTCAGCGTGCGCTCGGACGTCTTCGACGTGCCGCCGATCGGCCCGCACGTCGTGATGGAACGTGCCCTGCCTTGACCGGATAGCGAGGCCTCTAGACCACCTGCAGGCGATCGCCCACAGCCACGACGCCGGCGCGCAGCACCTCGCCGTAGACACCGAATGCGAGCGGCTCGGTCGTCGCCGCCTGTCCGCGCAGGGAGCGCAGTATGTCGAGCGTCGGCAGGTCGACCTCGCCGCTCTCGGGATCGCGGCTCGTGACGATGCAGCGGCCGACGTGGCCGTGGATCGACAGCCGCGCGTCGGCGACGACCAGCTCGCGCCCGACCCAGCTGTCCTCCTCGAAGGGCGCCACGCCGTCGAGCTCGATCGACATGCGAAAGCGGCGCGCGTCGACCCGCGCCGTGTCCGTGGAGTCGGTCACGCGCGCGAGCGATGCCCGTGACATCAAGCTCACGCCGCCGCGCTTCCCGCGGTCGACCGCCGGCGCCCCGTCGCTCGGTGCGACGAGGCGCAGCGAGCGTCCGGCCGCGTTCGACAAGGCAGCGCAGAACGGCCCGCGCACGGCTCGCGCCTCGCGCGGTTGTGAGAAGAACGACGTCTGCACGAGCTCGCCGGGCTCGACAGCCGAGGCGATCCGCTCGCCGTCGGGCAGCGTGAGTGTGAGGACGTCGCCCTCGCCCAGCGTCGCCGTCACCTCGCTCAGCGCGCCGAGCTGCTTGCCGTTGACCATTCGACCGCGCTCGTCGACCAGGTAGAAGCGCCGGTCGTCGCGCAGGCCGCCGCGTTCGAGCGTCACCTGCGAGCGCATCGTCACGCGCAGACCCTTCACGGGCGTGCTGTAGAGGCCCGCCACCCGCATCTCGTCTGGTGCCATCCCACTTTCTAGCGCGCATCGCTCGGCTGCGTCGCCGCGGACGGAAACTGGCCCAGCCGGGCATACGCGGTCAGGGCGGCCGGCGCTAGACTCGCCGAGATGGCCACGACCGACGACGAGCTGTTCGGCGCCGAGCACGTCCGCGTCTACCGCGAGACCAACGGCGAGCACGGCTACGAATGGCGCGGAACGACGATCCTGCTGCTGACGACCGTCGGGCGCAAGTCAGGCGAGCCGCGCACGACGCCGTTGATCCACCGCACCGACGGCGATCGTTGGGTGGTCGTCGCCTCCAAGGGTGGCGCGCCCGAGAACCCCGGGTGGTACGAGAACCTGCAGGCCGATCCCGAGGCGACGATCCAGGTCAAGGGCGAGGAGATCCCCGTGCGCGCTTCGACAGCGCAGGGCGACGAGCGCACGCGCCTGTGGTCGCTGATGGCCGAGGTGTGGCCCGCCTACGACGACTACCAGACGAAAACCGCGCGCGAGATCCCCGTCGTCGTCTTTTCGCGCCGCTGAGGCGTCAGTCGACCCAGCGGTCCAGCAGCGGGTCGGCGCTCGCCCCGGCGCGCATCTGCTCCAGCGCCGGCGCGCGCAGGTCGCGCTTGGTGCGCGCATAGACCTCGGGCGTGAGTGCCGCCAGCCGTGCCGCGACATGCAGCGAGCGGGCGAGCACTTCGTCGGGCGCGAGCACCTCGTCGAACACGCCCAGGCGCTCGCATTCGCCTGCGTCGGTCAGCTCGCTGCCGAGGGCGAGCACGCGCGTCGCCTGGGGGGTGCACTCGGCGCGCACGACGCCGAGCGCGGCCTGTGGATAGGGGACGCCGACCTGCACCTCGGTGAGTCCGTAGCGCCCGGCGCTCGAGGCGACGCGGATGTCGGCGCACAGCGCGAGCACGAGGCCACCGGCGATCGCGTGCCCGGTGATCGCGCCGACGACCGGGAACTCCAGCTCGTAGACGCCCAGCGCCATCGCGTTGATGCCCGCCACCATCTCGCGCTGCTGCGCCGGTCCGTAGCCCGGAACCGCCTTGAGGTCGGCGCCCGCCGAGAAGCACCCTAGGCGCCCGGCGATCACGAGCGCGCGCGGAGCATCGCGCGCGACCTGCGCGACCGCCTCGACGATCTCGCGCAGCAGCGACAGGTCCATCGCATTCGCCGGCGGACGGTCGACCGTGAGCAGCACGACGCCGTCGTCGTCCGCCTCGCCGATGCTCACGTGCTCCATCATCGCCAGCCTATTGCAGGCGGGATCGATGGTCGCGCCAAGGCGCGCGAAACCGTGGCGGCGGCGTCTAGGATCGGCGTATGACCGCCGTACGCGTCCTGCGCGTGTTCACCGACCCCGCCGGCGCCTCGGGCAACCTGCTCGGCGTCGTGCGCGACGCCGCCGATATACCGCACGAGCGTCGCCAGGCGATCGCCGCCGAGCTCGGCTACTCCGAGACCGTGTTCGTCGAGCGCGACACCCACGTGCAGATCTTCACCCCGACCGTCGAGCTGCCGTTCGCCGGGCATCCGATGGTCGGCAGTGCGTGGCTGCTGCGCAAGCCGTCGCTGCACGTGCCCGCCGGGGAGGTGCGCACGCGCGTCGACGGCGATCGCGCGTGGGTGCTCGCGCGCGCCGAGTGGTGCCCGAGCTTCGAGCGCCGCCAGCTGGCCACGCCGGGTGAGGTCGACGCCTTCGTCGCGCCGAGCAGCGGCAGCCTGCACGTGTGGGCGTGGAGCGACGAGGCGCGCGGGCGCATTCGCGCGCGCGTGTTCGTCCCCGATCTCGGTGTGCCCGAGGACCCTGCCACAGGCTCCGCGACGGTGGCCCTGTGCGCGCAGCTCGATCGCGCGATCGCGATCGACCAGGGCCCGCACTGCGAGATCGAAGCGCAGCCCGTCGGCGACGGCACCGTCGAGCTCGGCGGGCGCGTCGCCGACGACGGACTGCGCGACGTCTGAGTCGCCGCGCCGTCCCGCCCGGTACGCCGAGGCACGCACCGTCCCGCCCACCGGCTGGGGCATTGTGCGAAGCACTCATCAAAACGTCCTACCGTGTTCGCATGAGCGCGACCGAGCGGACCGATACCGAGCGCGGGATACGCATCGAGGCGGGCGCCAAGCGCGTCCGCGCGTTCCTCGGCGGCGAGCTAGTGGCCGACACGATCCGCCCGCAGCTCGTGTGGGAGGCGCCCTACTACCCCACCTACTACTTCCCCGTCGCCGACGTGCGCGGTGAGCTGCTCGACGCCCAGGACGGCCTCGCGCACTCGCCCAGCCGCGGCGACGCGACCGTCTTCAGCGTCAGCGCCGGAGGTAAGCGCGTGGCCCACGCCGCGCTGCGCTATCGCGACTCGCCGATCGCCGGGCTGCGCGACCTGATCCGCCTGGAGTGGGAGGCGATGGACGCGTGGTTCGAGGAGGACGTCGAGGTCTTCACGCATCCGCGCGATCCCTATACGCGCGTCGACATCCTGCCCAGCTCGCGCCACGTGCGCGTCGACGTCGCCGGCGTCACTGTCGCCGAGTCGACCAGTCCGCGCCTGCTGTTCGAGACAGGCCTGCCCGTGCGCTACTACCTGCCCAAGACGCACGTGCGCATGGAGCTGCTCGAGCTCACCGACACCGTCACCCACTGCCCCTACAAGGGCGCCGCGCAGTCCTTCTCGATCCGCGCCGGCGGTCAGCTGCACGAGCAGCTCGCCTGGTCCTACCCGACCCCGCTGCCCGAGAGCCAGGCGATCGCCGGGCTCGTCGCCTTCTACAACGAGAAGCTCGACATCGCCGTCGACGGCGCCCTGCTGCAGCGCCCGTCGACCAAGTTCAGCTGAGCGGCGCGGCGCTGCGCGATGAGTTCGCGTCGCCCGTGCCGTCCTAACCCCATCGCTACGCTAGCCCACCGATGAACAGCACAGCCCCCGCAATCGAGGTCGAGCAGCTCGTGCGCGAGTTCCGCAAGGGACCGCGCGCCGTCGACGGCATCGACCTCGCCGTCTCGCCCGGCGAGATCTACGGCTTCCTCGGGCCTAACGGCGCCGGCAAGTCGACGACCGTGCTGATGCTCACCACGCTGCTGCCGCCGACCAGCGGCCGCGCGAACGTCGGCGGCTATGACATCGTGCACGACGGCGCGCACGTGCGCGCGTCGATCGGCGCCGCGCTGCAGGAGGCCGCGCTCGACGCGATCCTCACAGGCCGCGAGCACCTGATGCTGCAGGCCACGCTGCAGGGAATGCCCAAGGCCGAACGCGCGCGGCGCGCCGGCGAGCTGCTCGAGCGCGTCGGCCTGACCGAAGCCGCCGATCGGCGCGTCGGCGGCTACTCCGGCGGCATGAAGCGCCGCCTCGACCTCGCGCTCGCGCTCGTGCACCGACCGCGCATCCTGTTCCTCGACGAGCCCACCACCGGCCTCGACCTGCAGAGCCGAAGCGCCTTGTGGGAGGAGGTCGCGCGCCTCGCGCGCGATGAGGGCATGACCGTCTTCTTGACCACGCAGTACCTCGAGGAGGCCGACGCGCTCGCCGATCGCGTCGGCATCATCGACCACGGCAAGATCGTCGCCGAGGGCACGCCCGAGCAGCTGAAGGGGGACATCGGCAGTCCCAGCGTCGAGGTCGTCCCCGCCGATCCCGCGGCCGGCGACGCGCTCGCCGAGCAGCTGCGGCGCTTTGGCGAGGTCGCGCGCGACGGCGGCCCAGCCGTCAGCGTGCAGCTGCCCGAAGGCGCGCTCGCGCTCGCCGAGATCGTGCGTGTGCTCGACCAGGCGCACCTCAAGGTCGCCTCGCTGCAGCTGCACCAGCCCTCGCTCGACGACGTGTTCCTCGCCAAGACCGGGCGCAAGCTAGAGGGCGCCGGCGAGGCCGCCGATGAGCAGTAGCGGCGTGGCCGCCGCCGTCGGCGCGGGCGGCGCGGGCGGCGCGGGCGGCCCGGCCGGTCTCCCGCTGGCCACACCGAGCCTCGTCGAGCAGATCGGCGCGATCGCGCGCCGCTCGGTGCGGCGCACGTATCGCCAGCGCGCGCTGCTCGTGTTCCCGCTCGTCTTCCCGCTGATCCTCTTTGCGATCAACGGCAGCTCGCTCAGCGCCGCGCGCAAGATCCCCGGCTTTCCCAACGTCAGCTATCGCGACTTCGCGCTCGCCGTGCCGTTCATCCAGGGCGCGCTGTTCGTGGCCGTCAGCGCCGGCACCGATCTCGCGCGCGACATCGAGTCGGGCTTCTTCGACCGGCTCGCGCTGACGCCGTTGCGCGGCAGCGCGCTGCTGGCCGGCCAGCTCGGAGGCGCGGTCGTCGTCGCGTGCGTGCAGTCGCTCGTGTACCTCGGCGTCGGCATCGCCAGCGGCGTCGGCATCGCCAGCGGGTTCGGCGGAGCGCTCGTGCTGCTCGCACTCTCCATCCTGATCGCCTTCGGCTTCGCCGGGCTCGGCGCGCTGCTCGCGCTGCGCTTCGGCACAGGCGAAGCCGTGCAGGGCTTCTTCCCGCTGCTGTTCGTCACCGTCTTTCTCAGCTCGTCGAGCCTGCCGCGCAACCTGATCAAGGCCGACTGGTTTCGCGAGGTCGCCACCTACAACCCCGTCTCCTACCTGATCGAGGGCGTGCGCAGCCTGATCATCACCGGCTGGGACGGCCAGGCGCTCGCGCTCGGCTTCGGCTTCGCGCTCGCGCTCAGCGTGCTCACGCTCGGCTTCGCCGGCGCCGCGATGAAGAACCGGCTGGTGCGCACGTGAGGCGCTTCTACTTCGTCGCCCGCGGCGTCGCCTGGCGCTCGGTGCACAACACCGTCGTCAACCCCGCGATCCTGCTGCCCTCGCTGATCTTCCCGCTGTTCTTCCTCGCCGCATTCGCCGGCGGTCTCTCGCGGATCGCCGACGTGCCCAACTTCCACTACAAGCCCGGCTACACCGCCTTTCAGTTCACGTTCGTGTTCCTGCAGTCAGCGGCCTTCGGCGGCGTCTTCACGGGCTTTGCCGTCGCGCGCGACTTCGACACCGGCTTCGCGCGCAGGCTGCTGCTGTGCGCGCCCCAGCGCAGCGGCATCATCGCCGGCTATGCGATCGGCGCGCTCGGGCGCTGGCTGATCACCGCCGTCGTGATCACCGCCGCCGCGCTGATCGCCGGCATGGACGTCGTCGGCGGCGGCAGCGAACTCGTCGGGCTCGTCGGGCTCGGCATCATGATGAACCTCGTCTCGGCGCTGTGGGCCTGCGGCGTGGCGATGTTCCTGCGCACCGAACAGGCCGGTGCGCTGATCCAGATGCCCGTCTTCGTGATCCTGTTCCTCGCGCCCGTCTTCGTTCCGCTGAGCCTGCTCACCGGCTGGATCCACGCGGTGGCGAGCTACAACCCTGCCACGGTCGTGCTCGAGGCCGCGCGCGGGCTGCTCGCCGGCTCACCCGTCAAGCTCGCGCTCGCCTTCGGCCTGCTCGCAGCCGGGGCCGCCGTGATGTCGCTGTGGGCGCGCCGCGGGCTCGCCTCGGCAGAGCGCGCCGGCTAGCGCGCGCCGCCCGCGCTCACGTCGCCGAGCCGGCGAGCTTGCGCAGCAGCGCGTGCAGCGTGCGCCGCTCCTGCACCGTGAGCGCCGCGAAGAACTCGCGCTGCAGGTCGGCCGCCAGGCCGCGGATGCGCTGCAGGGTCTGCTCGCCCTGCTCGGTCAGGAAGATCGTGCGCGCGCGGCGGTCGTCGGGGTCCTGGCGGCGTTCGGCCAGGCCGCGCGCCTGCAGCTCGTCGATCACCGCGACCATCGAGCTCGGGTCGATCGCCGTCTTCTCGTGCAGCTGCTGCTGGCTCATCCCCGGCTGCGCCGCCACCATCGTCATCACCCCGAAGTGGCGCGGGTGCAGGCCCTCTGGCTCCAGCGCCCGGTGGAAGCGGCGGCTGGAAGCCTCGCCGAGGCGCGCCAGCAGGTAGCCGGGAAACACGCCCAGCTCCCCCGGAATCGGCCCTCCGTCCCACATGCGTTCATTCTACGCACGACACATCATTTCTGCTACAAACCATTTTCGCTCGAACCATTCGCCGGCACGCGATTAGTTTCGGCCCGGCGACCCGTCATAGGGGAGAGACGCAAACGACCGAAGGAAGGCACGCATGGCATCGTTGACACGCTGGGTCCTCGCACACAAGCGCATCGTCGTGATCTTCTGGGTGGTGCTCACCCTGATCGGCTTCGGCTCCGCGGGCTCGGCGACGAAAGCGCTCAAACAGAAATTCTCCGTCCCCGGCAAGGAAGGTTGGGTGACCAACCAGCAGATCGCCCGCGACTTCCACGGAACCGGCGGCAACGGCGCGCCGCTGCTGCCCGTCGTCACGCTGCCCGCCGGGCGCTCGGTGAGCTCGCCGGCCACCGTCGCCGAACTGCGCAGCGTGGAAACGCGCCTGCAGGCCACGCTGCCCGGGAGCCGCGTTGCCGGCTACGCCAGCACGCACAGCTCCACGTTCGTCTCCAAGGACGGGCGCACCACGTTCATCGCCGCCTACCCGCCGCCCGACCGCACGCAGGCCTTCGAAGACAACCCCAAGGCCGCCGAAAAGGCGACCGCCGCGCTGAAGGGCACGAGCGTCGCCGGAGCGCCCGTGCACGTGACCGGCTTCGACGCGCTGTCGCTGCAGAGCGGCGGCGGCAGCGGGCCGGGCGTGCTCGTCGAGGCGCTGCTCGGCGGCTTCGGCGCGCTGCTCGTGCTCGCCTTCGTGTTCGCCTCGTTCCTGGCGATCGTGCCGCTGATGATGGCGATCGTCTCGATCCTCACGACGTTCCTCGTCGTGTGGGGCCTGACGACCGTCACCGAAGTCTCGCCGATCGTGCAGTTCCTGATCGCGCTGATCGGCCTCGGCGTGTCGATCGACTATGCCTTGATCGTGGTGGTGCGCTGGCGCGAGGAGCGCGCGCACGGCCTGCAGGGCGACGAGGCGATCCAGCGCGCGATGGAGACCGCCGGGCGCGCCGTCGTGTTCAGCGGCACGACAGTCGCGATCGGGCTGCTCGCGCTCGTCGCGCTGCCGCTGCCGTTCCTGCGCTCGGTCGGCTACGGCGGCATGCTGATCCCGCTGATCAGCGTGATCGTCGCGACGACGCTGCTGCCCGTCGTGCTGAGCAAGCTCGGCCCGCGCCTGGACTGGCCGCATGTGCGCAGCGACGACAACGCCAGCAGCTCGTGGACCGGCTGGGCCAAGTTCGTCGTGCGCCGCCGCTGGATCGCGGCGATCGGCGCCGCCGCCGTGCTGATCGCGCTCGTGATCGCCGCGTCGAGCCTGCAGCCCGGCCTGCCCAACGTCAACACGATCGCCAAACAGGGCGACGCCAAGCAGGGACTGCTGGCGCTGGAGCGCTCGGGTATCGGCTCCGGAGCGCTGCTGCCCAACGAGGTGCTCGTCGAAGGCAACGCCTCGCCCGAACGCGTCGCCGCCGCGCTCGCGGCCGTGTCCGGCGTGCACGGCGCGGTCGCACCTGCCTCGCCGCAGTGGCGGCGCCAGGGCGCGGCCGTCGTCGATGCCTTCTCCCAGCCCGACGGCTCGTCCTCGGCAGGGCGCGACACGCTCGATCGCGTGCGCAACGCCGCGCACGCCGCCGGCGGCGAGGTGCGCCTGGGAGGGCTCGCCGCGCAGAACGAGGACTTCATCAACGCCGTCTACGGCAACTTCCCGCTGATGATCGCGCTGATCGCGATCATCACCTTCATCCTGCTCGCGCGCGCCTTCCGCTCGCTGCTGCTGCCGCTGAAGGCGGTCGTGCTCAACGTGATCAGCGTCGGCGCCGCGTGGGGCGTGCTCGACCTCGTGTGGCAGCGCGGGCACGGCTCCAGCCTGATCTGGGGCATCGCCGCGACCGGATCGGTGACCGCCTGGATCCCGCTGATGGTGTTCGCGTTCCTGTTCGGGCTGTCGATGGACTACGAGGTGTTCATCCTCGCGCGCATGCGCGAAGAGTACGACGCCACCGGCTCGACCGACACCGCCGTCGTACGCGGCATCGGGCGCACCGGACGGCTCGTCACGAGCGCCGCGCTGATCCTGTTCCTCGCGTTCGTCTCGCTCGCCTCCGGTCCTGGGACCGAAATCAAAGTGCTCGCCACCGGCCTGGCGGCCGGCATCCTGCTCGACGCGACGATCATCCGCGCGCTGCTCGTGCCCGCCGTGATCTCGCTGTTCGGGCGCTGGAACTGGTGGCTGCCGCGACTGCCCGCCCGCGTGCTGCGCGTCGAGCCCTCGCTGCCGCCGCGCTCGCAGCCGGGCGAGGTGTAGCGGGGGGGCGGGCCGCTGCGGGGGGCCCGGCGCCGGCGCGTCGGGCCCCGAGGCTCGCTCAAGCCTCGGCCGCGACCGCGGTGGGCAGCATGCTCAGCACCTCGTCGCGGATCTGCACGCTGTCCAACCCCGTCTCGGACGTGAGCGCGCGGATCGCCAGGCCGTTGACCATCGCGTCCAGGCGCCGGCTCCAGGGAATCTCCCCCTCGGCGTGCGCCGGTGCGAGGCCCTCCAGCGCATGGTCGAGCAGCGCGTACCAGCTGTTCAAGCGCGACTCCATCGTGTGGCGAAGCTCGGGAATGCGCACGGCCTCGGCGTAGGCGTGCAGCCAGACCCGCCACGTCTCGCCGGTGTCCTGCTCTTCGCCGTCGGCGAGCATGCTGTCGAGCAGCGCCGTCAACCGTGCTCTCCCAGGAGGCAGGCCCTCGATCGCCGCGACCATCCTCCCGTGCGCGCGCTCGGAGACGAACAACACCGCTTGCATCAGCAGATCCTGGCGGTTGGCGAAGTAGTGGTTGAGCATCCCCGTGCTCACGCCCGCCTCTTCGGCGACCACGCGCATCGTCGTCCCGGCAAACCCCTCGCGGGCGATGACCGTCGACGCAGCCCGGCAGATCTGCTCGCGTCTTATCGGCCCCATCCCAAGCTTTGGCACAGCATCGGCATCGTCGCACAACGACGCCCCGCTTCGCAACGGGCGAATACGACTGGCGCAGCCTGCGGCCGTGAGGGGATAACATCCCATTTAGTCGGCCGATTTGACTATGGACCTGTGCGACACACGCAGCGCGAGAGCCGGCGCGCCGCACGGCGCCGCCGAGCCGATCGCGCGAAACCTGCGCCGCTGGCGCAACACGCGCGAGATGACGCTGTCCGCGCTCGCCGCGCAGGCGGGCGTCGCGAAGTCCACCGTCTCGCTGATCGAGCGCGGCCACGCCAACCCCTCGATCGACACGGTCGCCGCGCTCGCCGCCGCGCTCGGCGTGCCCTTCGCCAGCCTCTTCCAGGATGAGTCGCCCGCCGACGACGTGCTGCTCGTGCGCGAGAGCGACAGCCAGGTGGTCGCCGGCGACCAAGCCGGCCTGGAGGGAGACGGGCTGGTCATCCGCCACCTGCTCACGCGCACCGGCGGGGCCTTGATCGAGATCTACGCGCTCGAGCTCGAGCACGGCGCCGTGCGTCACGCAGACCCCCACGCGACGGGGCTGTTCGAGCACGTCACCGTCGCCGCCGGCAGGGTGCAGATCAGCAGCGATTCGTTCAGCGAGGTGCTCAACCGGGGCGACCTGATCAGCTTTCGCGCCGATCGCGCGCACAGCTATCGCGTGCTGAACGGTCCGGTCAGACTCATCTCCGTGCACGAATACCCGCAGGCCGCGCCCGTCGAGTGAAAGCGCCGCGCGGCTGCGAAGCCGCGCTTATCCTGCGGGCGTGTCCGAGCCGGCCGAGCGATCGAAGCCGTCACCGCCCCAGGCGTCGCAGCCGCCCGGCGCGCCCGGCGAGATCTCGCGCCTGCTGATCTCCTGCGCCGACCGCCCCGGCATCGTCGCCGCCAGCTCGCGCCTGCTGACCGAGGCCGGGGCGAACATCGTGCGCTCCGACCAGCACACGACCGATCCGCGCGGCGGGACGTTCTTCATGCGCATGGAGTTCGACCTGCGCCTGACCGGCGAGCAGCGCGGCGAGCTGCAGCGGCGCTTTGAGCGCGAGGTCGCAGAGCCGCTGCAGATGCAGTGGCGCATGTCGGACGCGGCGATTCCAAAGCGCGTCGCGATCCTCGTCTCGCGCCAGGACCACTGCCTGCTCGATCTGCTGTGGCGCCGGCGCCGCGGGCGGCTGGCGATGGACGTCGCGCTGGTCGTCTCCAACCACCCCGACCTGCGCGAGGACGTCGAGTCCTTCGGGCTGCCCTTTGTGCACATCCCTGTCGAGGCCGGCGATAAGCGCGCGGCCGAGCAGCGCCTGGTGGAGCTGCTGCTCGCCGCGCGCATCGACCTCGTTGTGCTCGCGCGCTACATGCAGATCCTCAGCGGCGAGCTGCTCGACGCGCTCGACGTCCCGCTGATCAACATCCACCACTCCTTCCTGCCCGCCTTCGCCGGCGCGAGTCCCTACGAGCAGGCCAAGCGGCGTGGCGTGAAGCTGATCGGCGCGACCGCGCACTACGTCACCGAGGGGCTCGACGAGGGACCGATCATCGAGCAGGACACCGTGCGCGTCAGCCACCGCGACGACGTCGCCGCGCTGCGTGGCCTCGGCGCCGACATCGAGCGCACGGTGCTCGCCCGCGCCGTGCAGTGGCACTGCGAAGACCGCGTGCTGCGAGCGGGCGCGACGACCGTCGTGTTCTGAGCCGTTCGCGCGCCCGTCACGCGCGCTCGGCTGCGGTCGCCGCGCCCGTCTGCGCCTACAGTTTCGCCTCGACTTCCGTTGTGTAGTCCTGCTGGCCCGAGACGTTTGGGTGGTAGCTTTCGCTGACCGGGTTGGACAGCCCGTTGAGCCACTCCGAGCCCGAGCAGATCTCATGGCTGGAGAAGGCCGCGCGCGGGTCGACGAACTTGAATCCGTGCGCGTTCGCGCGAGCGGAGATGACCCCGGCCATGATGTTGGCGGCTTCGTTGAGGCTCGACTGCTCGCCCGGGCTGATGCGCGCCAGGCCATTGCATTCGACGCCGTTGAACAGGCGCGGGTAGCCGACCACGATCACCTCGGCGTTCGACGCCCTGCTGTGGATCTGGTTGTACACGTTGTCGAGCAGGCCAGGCAGCGTGTTGCGCATGAACGTCTCGGATCTTTCGATCCCGCCCCAGCACGTGAACGGCCACGGCAGCGCGCATTCTTTGATCACTTCGGAGAAGCCCGCGTCGTTGCCGCCGATCGAGATCGTCACGTAGGCCGTCGAGCTGTTCAGGCTCGCGAGCTGGCCGCTGAGCACGTCGCCCGTCTTCGCCCCCGAGCATGCCGCGAAGCTCAACGTCAGTTCCTGTCCGCCGCGACCTTCGCCGGGTAAGCCAGCGGGCTGCGTTTGCAGCTGCCGCTTTCGCTGTAGAACGTGCGTGTCCGACGCCCGACGAGTAGGAGTCGCCGAGCGCCGCGTAGGTCGCCGCGCTCGCCGCCGTGGCCAGCGCCGCGAGTGCCAGCGTCACCAGCGCGGTCGCGATCGCGGCCCGTCGTGCGGCGCGCACGGCGCCGTTGCGTGAAGCTCTCATCCCATCCCCCTTTTGCCGATTCCCGTTTCCCCTTACAGACTGCGCGAGGAGCGTACAGCGATGACCGACCGAACAGGGCTCTATTTCTCCCACCCCTCCTCGCTGGAGCACGATCCGCGCACGCTGATGCCCGGACACCCGGACACGCTCGAGCGCCTGGCGGCGATCGAGCGCCTGCTCGGCACCGAGGACTGGCTGGGCTGGGAGCGGCGGGTGGCACCGGCGGCGCGCGAGCACTGGCTCGAGCTCGTCCACGAGCCCCAGCAGATCGCCCACGTCAGGCGGCTGGCCGAGGCGGGTGGCGGATCGATCGACCCCGACACGGTCGTCGGCGAGGCCTCCTACGTCGCGGCGCTGCACGCGGCCGGGGGCGCGTGTGAGATGGTCAGGGCGCTGCTGGCGGGAGAGGCGACGCTCGGCTTCTGCGCGTTGCGGCCCCCCGGCCACCACGCAGAAGCAGATCGCGCGATGGGCTTCTGTCTGTTCAACAGCGCCGCGATCGCCGCCGCCGTGGCGATCGCCGAGCTCGGCGCGCGCCGCGTGCTGATCGTTGACTGGGACGTGCACCACGGCAACGGCACCGCCGAGGCGTTTCGCACGCGCGCCGACGTGCTCTACGCGAGCATCCACCAGGACGGCATCTATCCCGGCACCGGTCCGCTGCGCGACGCCGGCTCGGGCGCCGGCGAGGGCTACACGCTGAACCTGCCCGTGCCGGGCGGCTCCGGCGAGGACGAATGGGTGTCGCTGGTCGAGCACGTCGTGCTCGTAGCCGCGCGCGCCTTCGCGCCCGACCTCGTGCTCGTGTCGGCCGGATTCGACGCCCATCGCGCCGATCCGCTCGCCGGCTGCGCGCTGCAGTCCAGCTCGTTCGGCGAGCTCGCGCGCCACGTGAGCGGCTTCGCGCGAGACGCCGCGATCCCGCTCGGCCTGATCCTCGAGGGCGGCTACGAACCGCAAGCGCTGGCCGAGTCGGTGCGCGAGACCCTGCTCGCGCTCGGCGACGAGCGCGAGCCGCGGTCGGTCTCCGCACCGCAGACGGCGACCGCGCGCGCGGTGGCGCAACTCGGTCGCTACTGGCCGCTTTGACGCGCGTCGAGCGGCTCTGCCCGACAGCCGCGTAGGTGGCATGTCGTTTTTTGTTGAGTGATAGCAATCGTATCTACGCTGTGAATACGATTGCACTCGGCAGGGCACAGGGCGCAGCGCCCGAGCCCTCGCTCGTAAATACCATTGCTACCGCGCAGCGCGCGCGGACATGCCCGGCTGCTCAGCTGCCGAGCTGACCGCTCCGCTTCCGCGACGCCGTAGGATGGACGCAGTGCCCGAGCAGCCGCCAGCGGACCCCGCTCCTCCGAGTTCCAACCGCACCGACGCGCACCCGCCGATGCCACGCGACAAGCGCGGCTGGCACGTCGCGCCCGCGCCCGACGGACGGGGTATGCCCGAGCAGTCGCCGAGCGGGCCGCCGGCGCACCGCCGCCCCGGTTTTCTGTGGTTCGTGCTCATCCTGCTGGCGATCAACTGGCTGTCGCTGCTGCTGATCCACCCGTCCTCCAGCCAGCCGCGGGTCTCGGTCCAGTTCAAACCGTTCTTCTTGCATGAGGTGCAGGCCGGGAAGGTCAAGTCGGTGACCAGCACGGGCAACTCGATCCAGGGCACGCTGACGGCCAAGGTGCGCTACCCGGCGCACGACAAGAACGCCACGCCGACGACGCTGATCGCGACGGAGATTCCGACCTACTGGGATCACGGCCAGCTCACCGCGCTGCTGAAAGAAAAGAACGTCAACATCTCCGCCAAGCCGACCGGCGAAAGCAAATCGCTGCTCGCCGAGCTGCTGCTCGGGTTCGGGCCGACGCTGCTAATCGTCGGCCTGTTCGTGCTGCTCGCGCGCCGCGCCGCCAAAGCCGGCGGGGCGATGGGCGCGTTGGGCAACTTCGGGCGCTCGCAGGCCCGCCGCGTGGACCCCGAGAAGATCCGCGTGACGTTCGCCGACGTCGCCGGGATCGACGAGGCCAAGGCCGAGCTCGCGGAGATCGTCGACTTCCTGCGAAGTCCTGAGAAGTACGGGCGACTCGGCGGGCGCATGCCCCACGGCGTTCTGCTGTCGGGCGCGCCGGGGACCGGCAAGACGCTGCTCGCGCGCGCCGTCGCCGGCGAGGCGCACGCCGCCTTCTTCTCGATATCCGCCTCGGAGTTCATCGAGGCGATCGTCGGCGTCGGCGCTTCGCGCGTGCGCGATCTGTTCGCCAAGGCCAAGGAGGCCGAGCCGGCGATCATCTTCATCGACGAGCTCGACGCGATCGGCCGTTCGCGCCAAGGATCGATCGCCGTCAGCGGCGCCAACGACGAGCGCGAGCAGACGCTCGACCAGATCCTCACCGAAATGGACGGCTTCGAGAGCTCCGAGGCCGTCGTCGTACTGGCCGCCACCAACCGCCCCGACGTGCTCGACTCGGCGCTGCTGCGCCCCGGGCGCTTCGACCGCCGCGTCGTCGTGCAGGCGCCCGACCGCAAAGGGCGCAAGGAAATCCTCGAAGTGCACACGCGCTCGATCCCGCTCGCCGACAGCCTCGATCTCGACGCGATCGCCGCGAGCACGCCGGGCATGGTCGGCGCCGACCTCGCCAACCTCGCCAACGAGGCCGCGCTGCTCGCCGCGCGACGCAGCCACGACGAGGTCGAGATGGCCGATCTGACCGATTCGCTGGAGAAGATCATGCTCGGCTCGCCGCGCGGAATACTGCTGTCGCCTGCCGACCGCGAGCGAACGGCCTACCACGAGTCCGGGCACGCGCTCGTCGGCATGCTCACGCCCGGCGCCGATCCGGTGCGCAAGGTCTCGATTATCCCACGCGGCATGGCGCTCGGCGTGACCCTGTCGACGCCCGACGCCGACCGCGTGTCCTACTCGCGCGAGGACCTCGAGGCGAAGATCCGCGTGGCGCTCGGCGGCCGCGTCGCCGAGGAGGTCGTGTTCGGCTCGATCACCTCCGGCGCGGAGTCAGACATCCAGCAGCTGACGGCGATCGCGCGCCAGATGGTCGGGCGCTGGGGCATGAGCGACGCCGTCGGCCCGATCGCCGTGCTGCCGTCCGACGGACAGGGCCCGTTCCTGCCCGGCGCGAGCGAGACCTCGCCGGAGACCCAACGGCTCGTAGACGACGAGGTGCGCAAACTCGTCGACGGTGCACACGAGCACGTCACACGCCTGCTGACAGACCATCGCGAGCAGCTCGAGAGCCTCGCCCAGGCGCTGTTGAAGGCCGAGACGCTCGACGCGATCGACGCCTACGCCGCGGCCGGAGTGCCGGCGCACGTGGAGGAGTCGAGCTCCGCGGCCGAGCCGGTGCTGACGCCGCGCACGAGCGCCTGACGCGTAGGGGCCGTCGCCGAGGCTCGCGCCGGGTGGCGACTGGGATCATCCACGGATGACCGCCTCGCGCAGCCTCAGCGCCAAGCAGTACGAGAAGGAGCTGCTGCGCCTGCAGACCGAGCTCGTGTACATGCAGGAGTGGATCGTCGCCAACGACAGGCGCCTGGTCGTGCTGTTCGAGGGGCGCGACACGGCCGGCAAGGGCGGGGTGATCAAGCGCATCACCTCCTATCTCAACCCGCGCACGTGCCGCGTCGCCGCGGTGCCCACGCCCGGCGAGCGCGAGCGCTCGCAGTGGTACTTCCAGCGCTACGTCCCACACCTCCCTGCGGCGGGCGAGATCGTGCTGTTCGACCGCAGCTGGTACAACCGCGCCGGCGTCGAGCACGTGATGGGCTACTGCACGCAGGCCGAGTACGAGGAGTTCCTGCGCTTCTGCCCGCAGTTCGAGCAGACGCTGCAGAACGACGGGATCGCGCTCGTCAAGTACTGGCTGTCGGTCTCCGACGAGGAGCAGGAGCGGCGCTTCGAGAAGCGGCTGTCGGACCCGCGCAAGCGCTGGAAGTTCAGCCCCACCGACGTGCAGGCACGCGCGCGCTGGGTCGACTACGCCGAAGCCAAGGACCGGATGTTCGCGCGCACCGACAGCGAGCAGAGCCCGTGGTACGTGGTCGAGGCCGACGACAAGCGAACGGCGCGCCTGAACCTGATCGCCCACCTGCTGTCGCTCGTGCCCTACGAGCATCCCAAGAAGCCCAAGCCCGTCCGGCTGCCCGCGCGCCAGCGGCGCAAGTACGAGCGCCCGTCGCGGCTCGGCGAACGCTTCGTGGCCGAGCGCTACGTCGTCGAGTGATCGCCTGCCGGGCCGCTGACGGGGCGAGCGTTCGGGGCTGCAGCCGCGAGCGCGCTGAGCCGCCGGCCGCTACAGGTAGAGCACGACGCCCTCGGTCGCGACGCTGACCGCCGGGACGTCGCGGGCCAGGCGCGCAGCGAGCGCGTCGAGCGCGTCGTCGGTGCGGTTGAGGCGATGATGAAACAGCGCCACCGCGCGCGCTCCGGCGCGCTCGGCGAGCCCCACCGGGTAGTCGGCCACGGCGTGGCCGAAGTCGCCCTCGGCGTCGAGCTCCTGGGGCAGCAGCTGCGCGTCGTGCACGAGCAGGTCGACGTCGCGCGCGAGCTCGAGCGCCGCGGGGTGATGCTCGCCGAAGCCGTCCTCGCCGGGGCCGAGGGCCGTCGGGTTGTGGTCGGGCATGTAGGCGATCGTGCAGTGGCCGTCGCTGACGCGATACCCGAACGTGCGCCCGCCCTTGTGCGGGATCTCGCGCGCGAGCACAGCGAAGCCCTCGAGCTCACGCTCGCCGGGCACGATCGACTGGCACGACCAGCTGCCACGAAGCTCCGTCGGGCCGACGGGAAAGTACGGGGGCTTCATCAGGCCGCCGAGCACCGTCGCCGCGTCCGCGCCGTTCTCCTGCTCGGGCAGGATCACCGTGACGTGCGCGTCGCCACGGTCGCCCGCGGCGAAGAACGGCAGCCCCATCGTGTGGTCCCAGTGCAGGTGGCTGAGCAGGACCGTGCCGTCGAACGGCGCGCCGTCGAGCAGGGCGCTCGCCCGGCGCACGCCCGTGCCGGCGTCGAGGATCAGCGTCGGCGCGCTAGCGCCGTCGGGCGTCAGCGCCAGGCACGAGGTGTGGCCGCCATAGCGCACGTACTCGATGCCGGCCGCCGGGAGCGACCCGCGCACGCCGCAGAAGTCAACCCGCAAGCAGCTCAGCCCCGGCCGGGCCGCCACGCGCGCTGTTCGTGCGAGCGGGGCGTGATCTTGCGGCTGCCTTGCATCGCGTTCATTATCTGTCAAGCGTCGCCTGTGTCAAGCAGGGCGCGCTGGCGGGTGCGCTACATCGCACGACCGCAGCGTCGCGCCGCTCAGGCCGCCGCGAGCTTGTTCAGGTCGTAGTCGAAGCCGGCCTTGCGCAGCTGCAGCAGCAGCTTCGGCTGCCACGTGCCCGCGAGGTCCAGGCGCACGTAGGCGATGTCCTCGAGATCGCAAGGCAACTGCACGCCTTCCTCGTAGAGCACGCACATGCGGCCCGGCGCCAGCGCGGCGACGAGAAAGCCCATCTCGAATACGACCGCCTGGTGTGCGCGCGGGGAGAAGTAGGGCTCGTCCTCGGACTCCACGCGCGGCGCTCCGATGTCATCGGCCGTGAGCAGCACGACCGCGTAGTGCGAGCCCGGCGCGTGCTCGCCGAACTGAGCCGACAGCGCGCCGCGCTCGTTGGGGCTTTCGTTGAGCACCGTCACCTCGTGCGTTCCCGCCCGCTCGAGCAGCTGCGCGACCGCCTGCATCCAGCGGTCGTTTCGCCCATGTGCTAGCAGGACCCGCTTGGCCGGCGACGGCGCCGGAGCCCCCGCGCGCTCGGCCGAGACCGAGCCGTTGGCGGGCTGTGCGACAGAGCCGTTTGCGTGCTGCGCGAGCTCGCCGCCGACCGACGCGGGCGCCAGCGCGGCGCCGACCGACGGGATGTCCTCGCGGCGCTCGTCGCGGATGCGCAGTCGTAGGTCGGGGTTGGGGTCGGGCTCGGGCATGGCCTCGGGCTCAGGCTCGGCGGCGAGCTCGGGTTTGACGGTGGCCGGCGACACGGGCTGGACGTGTGCCGCGGAGGAATCGGCGGCGACGCTCGCGATCGTAAGCTCGCGCGCCGGCGAGGGATCGGGCACGGCACCGGTGGCGAACGCGAGATCGCTCTGCATGACGGTGAGCAGCTCGATCGCGGCCTTGACGGCATCGAGATCCCGGGCGTACTGCTGCTGCCAGCTCTGGCGCGCGCTGGATGGCGCCACGGCCTGCGTGAACTCCTGGGCGCGGTCGGGACCGCCGTACATGTGCGCGAGCGCCTGCACGGTTGGCTCGACCCACTGGTTGCGCGCCGCCTTCCAGCTCTCGTAGTCGCTGAAATCGCCGACGAGGCTCGCGCGCTGCACGAGCGCGTGGCCCTGATTGACGCACTGCTCCAGCAGCTCGTAGGCGATCGGCAGGGAGACCTCGAGCGTCGCCATCCTCAGACCGGTCCCGCGAGGCCGGGCGCGCGGCGGCGATCGAGCGCGGCGCGCAGCACGTACCGCCTGAACGAGCGCACCTCCGTGCTCGGCCTGAACGAGCGCACCGGGCGCGGGGCGCGGATGTCGTTGCGAAAGCTCGCGTCGGCGAGCACGCGTCGCGCCGCGGCCCGCGCGAGAATCGCGGCCGCCACGAGGTGCTCGTCGATCACATATTGCGAGTCGAGCACGAGCTGTCGGAGTAGTTGTGCTCGCCGCATGGCTGGTCTGCAACGCCTATCGGCAGCGCGCGCGCGAGCCATTCATCGGCGCGCCTGCGTTAGACGAGCGTACGAATCGACGGCACGGCGCCGGCACGGCCGGAAGGTGCGGCGGCGCGGCGCAGCGCGGCCCGGACGTGGGCGCATTGACAGGTGGGGCGCAGGCGATCTACGGTGACGGCCCACGACCGGGGAGGGACCGATGGGCCAACGGCTATTGCTGCGCGGCGGCTACGTGCTGTCGATGGACGAGGAGATCGGCGAGCTGCCAAGGGGCGACGTGCTGATCGAGGACGGCAAGATCGCGGCCGTCGCCGAGCGCGTCGACGTGCTGGAAGCAGAGGTGCTCGACGTCGCCGGACACGTGGTCATGCCGGGCTTCGTAGACACGCATAGGCACACCTGGCAGGCGCCGTTTCGCGGGGTCTGTGCGGACTGGACGCTGGAGGACTACTTCCGCGGGATCCGCATGTCGATCTCGCCCAACTGCGCGGCGCAGGACGTCTACGCGGGCAACCTGCTCGGCGCGCTGGAGGCGCTGGAAGCTGGCGTCACGACGATCCTCGACTTCTCGCACTGCAACAACACGCCCGAGCACGCCGACGCGGCGCTGCAGGGTCTGCGCGACGCGGGCGTCCGCGCGATGTTCGCCTACGGCTACTACCCGGCGCCGAGCGATCCGCCGTCGTTCGCCGACCACGACGCGCGCCTGGCCGATGCGCGACGGCTGCGCGAGCGCGAGCTTTCGAGCGATGACGCGCTGGTGACGATGGGCGTGGCGCTGACCGAGGTGGGCCTGCTGCCGTTCGAGCAGACGATCGCCGAGGCCCGCTCGGCGAGCGAGCTTGCGATCCCGAGCGTGCTGCACACGGGATGCTCGTGGGGCTCGTCGCTGACCGAGGGCATCCCCGAGCTGGCGCACCACGGGCTGCTGGCAGCAGACCAGGTGCACGTTCACTGCAACACGCTCGACGAGCGCAACCTGCGCCGCCTGGCCGAGCACGACTGCAAGGTGTCGAGCAGCCCGGAGAGCGAGCTGCAGATGGGCATGGGCCATCCGGTGATCCGCCGCGCGCTGGTGCTGGGGATGCGTCCGAGCCTCTCCTGCGACGTCGCCTCGTCGAACTCGGGCGACATGTTCAGCCAGATGCGCCTCGGCCTGCAGTTCGAGCGCGCGATGCGCAACGACGCCTTCAACGCGCGCAACCTGATGCCCGACTCGCTCGACCTCGGCGTGCGCGACGCGCTGGCGTGGGGCACGGTCAACGGCGCGCATGCGATGGGCCTGGAGGACCGCATCGGCTCGCTGACGGCGGGCAAGCAGGCCGACGTGATCGTGATCGGCGGCCGGCGGCTGAACGTCGTGCCGATGGCCGACCCGGTCGGCTGCCTGGTGGCGCAGGCGAACGCGTCAAACGTCGAGCACGTGCTCGTCGCCGGGCGCTTTGCCAAGCGTGACGGCGAGCTCGTCGGGCGCGACGTCGCGCGTGCGATCGAGCTGGCGCGCTCGGCGTCCGAGCGGGTGCTCGGCGCGATCACGGCAGGCGGCGTGCCGCTCTTGCCGGCGGCGCCGGAGGGCTTCGCCGACATGCTCGGCACGATGGCGGCGCAGAACCTGGCGCGCGCCTGGGCGATCGAGGTCGCCGCGTGAGTCGGCTACTTGCGTTTGGCCTGGTGCTCGATGACCTTGCCGAAGGCCTGTTCGAGTTGGGCGGTCATGCGCAGCTTGAACAGCGCGAGCAGCGCCTCGGAGGCGAGCGGGCGCAGCGAGTCGACGCCCTCGATCAGCTCGTCCCAGCCCTCGTCGGGCTGCCCGGCCTCGTCGAAGGGCTGCCACAGCTCACGCAGGAACAGCTTGGTGAAGTCGCGCGAGACGGAGTCGCAGTCGCGGCTCATGCGCTCGACGAGCACGAGCGCGGAGTGCATGGGAATCCCCAGCGCGACGACCTGCTCGGCGGCGCGCAGCAGGGCGGGGCTGGGGGCTTCGAAGCGACCGTCGCCGAGCGCGACGAGCAGCTTGAGCTTGCGCACGCGCTCGGCGTCCTTGGCGCTCAGCTCGCCGAAGCGCTCGTTCAGTTCGGCGGCGGTGATCAGCTCGGGCTGCTCGGGCTCGTAGGGAGTGGTGACGGCCTTGCGCAGGCCGAGCAGGCGCTCGGCGAGCCCGTCGGAGCCGCTGAGCAGGCGCTCGATCGCGGCGAGGTTGAAGCCGTCGGCCTGCAGGTCGAGGATCAGGCGCAGCCGCGCGACGTGCTCGGCGTCGTAGTAGCCGATGCGCGCGCGCACCTCGGGCGGGGGAAGCAGCCCGCGCGTGTGGTGGTTGCGGATGTTGCGCACCGACATGCCGACCTCGGCTGCGAGCTGCTCGACCGTCAGGTCCGCGCGGTGAGCGCCAGCAGCCTCGCTGGCAGGGCCGGTGCGCGGCGGTCTTGACTTCGCGGCGCCGTTGACCGCGGGCTTGGGCTTGTCGGTCGCAGTCTGTGCCATCCCTCACGCAAGGCTACCATGTTTCATGTAACCTCGTTTGAGGTAATGGTTATTCAGAGCACGATGGTTCGCCTCCCGCCCACCCGTAGTCGACAGCGCCGATTGCCGATATCGCGTGGCAGGATGTCGCCCAATGGCTGAGCGAGGAGCGGTACCGCAGGTCTCCGCCTGGCGCCGTCGCGCGCTCGGGGCGATCCGCTCGTTCACGTCGCCGCTGCTGCCCGACGACTACCTCGAGCTCGTCAACCCGCTGTGGTCGACGCGCGAGCTGCGCGGGCGCATCGAACGGATCGAGCGCGAGACGCCGGACGCGGCGACGGTGCTGATCAAGCCGGGCTGGGAGTGGCCGGGCCACCGCCCCGGCCAGTACCTGCGCCTGGGCATCGAGGTCGACGGCATCCACCACTGGCGCGCGTACTCGCTGACGTCGGACCCGCGGCGCGAGGACGGCTGCATCTCGATCACGCCGAAGCTCGTCGAGGGCGGCAAGGTCTCGCCGTTTCTGTTCGGCGGCGTGCGACCGGGGGCGATCGTGCGCCTGGGCGGCGTCGAAGGCACGTTCGTGCTGCCCGATCCGCTGCCCCAGCGGCTGCTGTTCATCAGCGCCGGCAGCGGGATCACGCCGATCATGTCGATGCTGCGCAGCCTCGCCGGCGACGGTGCGCTGGAGGACGTCGTGCACGTGCACAGCGCGCGCACCGCCGAGGGCGTGATCTTCGGCGGCGAGCTGCGCGAGCTGCACGCGCGCCACCCCGGCTATCGCCTGCACGAGCAGCGCACCGGCGAGCAGGGCCGCTTCACGGCCGCGCACCTCGACGAGCTGTGCGCCGACTGGCGCGAGCGCGAGACGTTCCTGTGCGGGCCGGCCGGGCTGCTGGAAGCGATCGGCGAGCGCTTCGAGCGCGACGGCGATCGTGCTCGCCTGCACATGGAGCACTTCCAGCCCGACGCGCGCGTCGGCGACGGCGAGCGCGGCGCGGGCGGCACGATCCGCTTTGCCAAGAGCGGAATCGAGACCGTCTCAGACGGCGAGCAGCCGATCCTTGTCGCCGGCGAGAGCGCCGGCGCAGAGCTGACGTTCGGCTGTCGCATGGGCATCTGCCACACGTGCGTCGGGCGCCTGTGCTCCGGTCAGGTGCGCGACCTGCGCACCGGCCGCGTCCACGGCCAGCCTGGAGAAATGATCCAAACCTGCATCAACGCGCCCGAGGGCCCCGTCGAGATCGCCCTCTGAAATCTTCGTCCAAGCCTCTACGTCCCCGCCTTTAACGCAAGGAGCCAAATGTCCGCCACGCAAATCGACAGCCCCCCGGCCGCACCCGACCTGGACGAGCCCCGGAGCCCGCTCGCGACGCTGACGCCCGAGCAGATCGAGCAGCTCGGGCGCGAGTTCGACGCGATCCACGACGAGGTCTACGCCGACCTCGGCGACCGCGACTCGCGCTACATCCGCAGCACGATCAAGCTGCACCGTCACCTCGTGCTCGCAGCGCGCGCGCTGCTGATGGGCTCGCAGCGCAGGCCGCTGTGGCTGGCCGGCACGACGGCGCTGTCGCTGGCAAAGATCCTCGAGAACATGGAGATCGGCCACAACGTGATGCACGGGCAGTGGGATTGGATGAACGACCCGGACATCAACTCGCAGAACTGGGACTGGGACACGGCCTCGCCGGCGGACGCGTGGCGCCACTCGCACAACTACGAGCACCACACGTTCACGAACATCCGCGGCAAGGACCGTGACCTGGGCTATGAGATCATGCGCATCGACCCGCACCAGAAATGGCATCCGGTGTACCTGTTTCAGCCGCTGTACAACCTGCTGCTGATGGGCTTCTTCGAGTGGGGCGTCGCCGTGCACGACCTCAACCGCGGCGCGATCCACTCGGGCGAGAAGTCCAAGGAGCAGGTCGTGCAGGAGCTCAAGGCGATCGGCGTCAAGGCGCGCGATCAGATCGTCAAGGACTACGTCGCCTTCCCGGCGCTGGCCGCGCTCGCGGCGTTCGCCTCCGGTCGCGGCTCGCTGGAGTCGAGCAAGCGCTCGTTCAAGTCGACGCTCGCGGCGAACTTCACGGCGAACATCGTGCGCAACGTGTGGTCGTACTCGATCATCTTCTGCGGGCACTTCCCCGACCAGACCTACACGTTCGGCCAGGAGGAGGTCGCCGAGGAGACGCGCGGCGGCTTTTACGTGCGCCAGCTGCTGGGCGCGGCGAACATCGACGGCGGCCCGTTGTTTCACCTGCTCGCCGGCAACCTGAGCTTCCAGGTCGAGCACCACCTGTACCCGGACATGCCCTCCTCACGCTACGCCGAGATCGCCCCGCGCGTGCGCGACATCTGCCGCCGCTACGGCCTGCCGTACAACACGGGCCCGCTGCACAAGCAGCTCGGCACGGTCCACCGCACGATCCTGCGCCTGGCGTTCCCCGGCGGGCGCGTGCGGCCGAAGCCCGGTCCGTACAAGCCGGCCTGAGCTACGCCGCCGCGCCGGTCTCGCCGCCAAGCTCGCGAGCGGCAATCGTCCGCATGAACGCGCGCGGACCGGCCTCAGCCGTCGTTGTCGCCCCACAGCGTCGCGAGCAGCGAGCGCGGGCCGCCGCGGTCGCGGTGCTCGCACAGGTAGATCCCCTGCCACGTGCCGAGCGCCAGGCGCCCGCCGGCGACCGGCAGCGACAGCGAGGGGCCGAGCAGCGACGCCTTGATGTGCGCGGGCATGTCGTCGGGCCCCTCGAGCGTGTGCGTCCAGTAGGAGGCGTCCTCGGGCACGGCGCGGTCGAAGAACGCGGCGAAGTCGCGGCGCACGTCGGGGCTGGCGTTCTCGTTGAGCGTCAGCGACGCGGAGGTGTGTCGCAGGAACAGGTGCAGCAGCCCGACGCGCACGTCGGCCAGCTCGGGGATCGCGCCGAGCACGTCGCGCGTGACCAGGTGATAGCCGCGCGGCAACGGGTCGAGGCGGATCTCGCGTTGCGCCCACACGCGCGACACCGTAGCGGCGGACCGTCCGCGCGACACTCACATGCGCGATCCGCCAGACTGGAGCGAACGATCTATCTAGACCAGAGGAGTCTCCATGCAGCAGCTCACGTACACGGCCCCGCATGAGCTTCAGTGGCGCGAGGCGCCCGAGCCGCAGCTGAGCGCCGACGGCGCCGCGCTCGTGCGGCCGGTGGCCGTCGCGACGTGCGATCTCGACGCGATGATCCTCGGCGGCGAATCGCCGTTCCCGCCGCCGTTTGCGATCGGGCACGAGTGCGTCGCCGAGGTGATCGAGGCCGGCGACGCGGTGACGTCGTTTCGGCGCGGTCAGCTCGTGAGCGTGCCGTTTCAGATCTCCTGCGGCGAGTGCGCGCCGTGCCGGCGCGGGCGCACGGGCAACTGCGCAAGCGTCGAGTTCATGGCGACGTACGGCTTCGGCCCGGCGGTCGCGCGCTGGGGCGGCTTCCTCGCCGACGTCGTCTGCGTCCCGTACGCCGAGCACATGCTCGTCCCGGTCCCGCCGGGCGTGGCGCCGGCGGCGGTCGCGAGCGCCTCGGACAACATCTCAGACGCCTGGCGTGCCGTCGCGCCGGCGCTCGAGCAGGAGCCCGGCGCGCCCGTGCTGATCGTCGGCGGCGCCAGCTCCGGCTCGATCGGCCTGTACGCGGCGTCGCTCGCGCTCGCGCTCGGCGCCGAGTCGGTGACGTACGTCGACGCCGACGCAGGGCGCCGCGACACCGCGCAGGCGCTGGGCGCCGAGACGCTCGCCGAGACGCCGCAGCGCCTCGGCCCATTCCCGGTGACGGTCGACGCCAGCGCCGAGCACGACGGCCTCGCGCTGGCTCTGCGCTCGACCGCGCCGGACGGCACTTGCACGAGCACGGCGATCTACTTCGGCGAGCAGCCGACGATGCCGCTGCTGGAGATGTACACGAAGGGCATCACCTTCAAGACCGGACGCGCGCACGTGCGCGAGGCGATGCCGCACGTGCTTGCGCTCGCCGCCAGCGGCGCGATCCACCCCGAGCAGGTCACGACGCGCACGGTCGCCTGGGAGGACGCAGCCGACGCGCTGCGCGAGAACGATTGGTGCAAGCTCGTGATCGAGCGCTGAGCTGCGATCCTGCCGGCGATGTCCAGCGCACCGTCAGACGCCCGAGACGCCCGAGACGCCCGAGACGCCCGAGACGCCCGAGACGCCCGAGACGCCCCAGACGCCCCGGACGCCGACGGCCCGGCGGACACGACCGTCGGCTCGGCGGACACGCCGCCGGTGACGATCGACGAGCTCCTGCTCGCCGCCCAGCCCGAGCGCTGGGCGGCGCTCGGCTTCACGGTGATGGGCGACGTCGTGCAGCTCGGCGCCGTTCGCGTGCGCCTCGCGGGCGAGGGCGCGGGCCGCGGCATCGTCGGCTGGTCGCTGCGCGGGATCTCCTCCAACGAGCTCGACGGCCTGCCTACGACGGCCTCGTCGTCGGCGCCCGCCGGCGCGGGACCAGCGCACGCAAACGGCGTGACTTCGCTCGACCATGTCGTCGCGATGACACCCGACCTCGACCGCAGCGTGCGCGCGCTGCAGGGCGCCGGCTTGGACCTGCGCAGGATCCGCGAGGAGCCGACGCCGGCGGGGGCGCCGCGCCAGGCTTTCTTTCGGCTCGGCGCGGAGATCCTCGAGGTCGTGCAGGAACCCGAGCAGGTTGTCGCGGAGCACGGCGGTCCGGGCCGGCCGGCGCGCCTGTGGGGCCTTGCGCTGGTCGCCCCCGACATCGACCGCACCGTAGGCGCGCTCTCACCGCACGCCGGAGCCGTGCGCGACGCCGTGCAGCCCGGACGGCGGATCGTGACGCTCAAACGCTCCGCCGGACTCGCCGTGCCCGTGGCGCTGATGAGCCCGCGTCTGCAGCGCGCCTAGGCGTGGTTCCTAGGCGCGCGCGCCTTCGCGCGCCCCGCGGCGCGCACACCCGGCGGGCGCTCGGTCGCGACCCGTGCGGCCTCCTCGCCGCCGAGGAACGGCGCGAGCGCGATGTACGTCGCCGAGGCGGTCAGCTCAGGCAGCTCGCCGATCTTGCCGGCCAGCGCGTAGTGCAGGCAGAGGTCGAACAAGCCGCCGGCGATCGCCTCGATCGTCACCGCAGGCGGCCCCTGACCAACGGTCCGCTCCAACCCCGGTACGAGCATCTGCGCGTAAGCGTCCACACCGGCGACCGAGCGCTGCGCGGTTCGCTCGGTGGCGATCAGCGCGTCGACCAGCGCGATGTGCGCGAACGACGGCTCGGTCGCGAGGAACTCGAACAGCGCGGCGATACCGGCGCGCACGGCAAAGCGCCAGTCGCTCTCCGCGGCGAACGCGCTCTCGACGATCGCCAGGCCCTTGGCCTGGCCCACCTCGAAGGCGACCAGGAAGGCGTCTTCCTTGTCGGCGAAGTGTTCGTAGAAGGCGACCAGCGAAACCGCCGCCTGCTCGGCGATGCTTTCCACGCCGAGCGCGGCGTAGCCCTCGGCGGCGGTCAGGTTGGTGACCGCGTCGAGGATGCGTTCGCGCTGGCTCTGCACGACGTAGCTGCGCGAGACGTTCTGGTCTCCGCGCGCGAGTCCTCGGCGGCGGCCGAGCGGAGAATGCGGGGCCAGCGTGCCCGGCGCGCGCCCACCACGCAGTACGCTCGCCCCGCGTCGCACCCCCAACCGGGCCGTCGCCTCGGCGAGCATCGAAGGCGGCGCCGGGTAGTAGGAAGCTGCCCAGCTCGCCAGGTCAGGCACGAGCGCCACCAGCTCGTCCGCTCCGCCGCGCAGCACCCGCCCGTAGAGCAGCCGGTTCAGCCCACCGACGATCGCCTTCAGCGCGACGTCGGAGACGGTTCCCTCTCCCGGCGCGAGCTCCAGCGTGTCGCGCAGGAACCGCTCGAAGCGCAGGTTTGACTTCTCGCGGCGCTCGATTCCCGCCGGCCCGGCGGCAGGAATCTCCAGCAGGCTCAGCCGCAGCGCGCCCGGGTTCTCCAGCGCCGCCGCCAGCCACGCGCCGATCGCCGCTTCCACGCGTCCAGGCCAGCCGTTGGCGCCGCGGTAGGCGGTCTCCACGCGGCGGACGGCCTCGCCGGAGATCAGGTCGAACGTCGCCAGCAGGCAGTCCTGCTTGTTGTCGAACAGCTCGTAGAAGGTCTTGCGCGAAACCCCCGCCCGCGCGATCACGTCGGCCACGCGCGTCTTGCGGTAGCCGTGCTCGCCGACCGCGTCGATCATCGCCAGCGCGAGGCGCAGGCGCTGCCCGGCGCGCATCTGCTCGCGCGCCACCGGTCCAGACGGGCGGCGCGGGCGACCGGCGCCGGCGTTGGGCGGCGAGGGCTGGACGCCGTCGTCCCGGGGTGGCGAGGGCTCTCGCGATTTGGCTTTTGTGGGCATCAGGCTGTGCGCGCGCTGTCGAGCGCCCGCATGCCTCGCGTTCTCGCGGCCAGTGGGGCGCAACGACGCGACTCGAGACGAAGTAAATCGATCATTTGTTTTATAAACAGGCGTCTACTTTACCCTTGACATGTCACTTTGGCTATGCGATGTTGAACATTCAGGAGTGACCTCCCTCGTCCGGTCACCTTGAAGAGGCCCGGCGCCGCTCCCTCCCTGGCGTGGGCGTCAACGCCGGTGGGCGTCGTGACCTGGCTCGGTCACGACGCCCAACGGCGATTCGGCGCGATCCCGGGCCGCCGGGTGAGCTCGTTCGCGCCGCGCCAGCTCTCCAACACGTTCGCCTGCGTGCAAGGCGTAGGCTACGCGTGAGCCGCCCGCGCCTGACCGAAAGGACGCCGCATGAGCTGGGACTTCTCCACCGACCCCGACTTCCAAGCGCAGCTTGACTGGATGGCGGAGTTCGTCCGTCGCGAGATCTGGCCGCTGGAGTCGATCTGGCACGACCTCGGCCTCGACGGCCTCAGCGATGCGATCGCGCCGCTGCAGGAGCAGGTCAAGGCGCGCGGGCTGTGGGCCACGCACCTGCCGCCCGAGCTCGGCGGGAAGGGCATGGGCCAGGTGCGCCTCGGGCTGATGCACGAGATCCTCGGCAGCTCGCCGATCGCCCCGCTGGCGTTCGGCAACGCCGCGCCGGACTCCGGCAACTCGGAGATCCTCGCGATGGCCGGCACGCCCGAGCAGAAGGAGCGCTGGCTGCACCCGCTGCTCGCCGGCGACCTGCGCAGCGCCTTCAGCATGACCGAGCCCGACACGCCCGGCTCGGACCCCACGCAGCTGCGCACGCGCGCTCTGCGCGACGGCGAGGACTGGGTGATCGACGGCCACAAGTGGTTCTCCTCCAACGGCTCGATCGCCGACTTCCTGATCGTCATGGCCGTCACCGACCCCGAGGCGCGCGGCTCGCAGCGTGCTTCGATGTTCATCGTCCCCCGCGACACGCCCGGCGTGGAGATCGTGCGCGACGTGCCCACGATGGAGCACCCGTGGGAGCAGTTCGGCGCCTACGGTGGGCACTCGGAGATCCTCTACGAGGGCGTTCGCGTTCCCGCCGACGCGCTGCTCGGCGGCGTCGGC
This sequence comes from uncultured Solirubrobacteraceae bacterium, assembly GCA_963706615.1. Classification (GTDB taxonomy): domain Bacteria; phylum Actinomycetota; class Thermoleophilia; order Solirubrobacterales; family Solirubrobacteraceae; genus Palsa-744. Next base: position 1,809,367 of record OY970163.1, read on the forward strand.
GACGGCTTCATGCTCGCCCAGCAGCGGCTCGGGCCGGGCCGCATCCACCACTGCATGCGCTGGCTCGGCGTCGCGCGGCGGGCCTTCGACATGATGTGCGAGCGCGCCACCTACCGCCAGGCGCACGGCTCGCTGCTCGCCGACAAGCAGACCGTGCAGAACTGGGTCGCCGACAGCGCCGCCGAGATGCAGGCCGCGCGGCTGATGACCCTGCACGCCGCCTGGGTGATGGACACGCAGGGCGCGCGCGCGGCGATCGTCGACATCGCGCTGATCAAGTTCTACGGCGCCAAGGTGCTGCACGACGTCGTCGACCGCGCCGTGCAGACCCACGGCTCACTCGGCTACTCCACCGACCTGCCGCTCGAGCAGATGTACCGCTTCGCACGCGCCGCGCGCATCTACGACGGACCCGACGAGGTGCACCGCCAGACCGTCGCGCGGCGCATCCTGCACGGCTACTCGCCGCCGCCCGGCGACGTGCCCTCAGAGCACCTGCCGACACGCCGCGCCGAGGCGCGCGAGCGCTTCGCGCACCTGCTCGGTGCGCTGACTGCCAACGACTAGATACTGATCGGGTTCGCGCGGAGGCGGCCGGCGGCGGGGGGCCGGCGGCGGGGGGCCGGCGGCGGGGGGTGTGTCTCGCTTTGCGACCTGCGATAGCAATCGTATATACGATGCACATACCATGGCTATCGCTGCACCGATTTTGCATGGTGTTCACGCAGCGGGGGGTGGGTGGTGTGCGAATCGTTGCAGCGATAGCCACAGTATTCACGCAGCGTGGGTTGGGTGTATGGCTATCGCTCCGGCGCGAAGCACCCCGCACGCGGCGCACGCCGGCGCGCAGCAGCGCCGCCGCTCCGAATAGATGGGGGGAGCGGCGGCGTGCGTTCGCGCCTGGCCTGTTAGCCCTGGCGAGGCCGCGAGATCACTGGCACAGCGGGTTGTAGGGGACTTCCTGACAGGGGTTCGGCATCGTCGGCTGGGCAGGCGGGACCGGTTGCGGGGTTGGCGTGCGCGCTTCCGATTCGCCCTGCAGCAGCAGCAGGTATTCGATCGCGGCGAACCCGTTTTCCGGGTTGGGCGTCGTGCTGTTCTGGCATCCCCACGTCGTTTCGATGTTCGCCGGGTGCGTCGCCGCGGCGAACGAGTTCCCCGACACGCAGTTGTTGACCGAGTTCGTGAACAGGCCGCCCTGCAGCGTCAGGTCGCCGGAGAAGCCGCGTTCGTTGGAGCCGTTGCCGCTGAACGTGTTGTTGCTGATGCGGTTGCCCGACAGCGCGAAGTAGATCGTGTTTTCCTGCGGCGGGAACGGGTTGGGGTACTCGAAGCCGAGCAGGCCGACGTTGACGTTGTTGGAGATCGTGTTCTTTTCCACCAGGTCGGCATAGTCCCCGGGCAGCTCGACGCCGACGCCCCAGCCTCCGGCCTCCGTGGAAGAGTTCCCGGGTGCGTTGATGTTGTTGTTTTCGGAGAACACGTTGTTGCGGAACACCGTGCAGCGTTCGATGTCCGTCGACTTGAACTTGGGCGTCGGGCTGCGGTTGGCGCCCGAATTGCACGCCCCGTCCTGCGGCGGCGGCGGGTCGCCCGGGTTTTCGGAGTTCGGCGCGAAGCCGATCGAGTTGTGGTTGAAGACCGAGTTTTCGATCGACAGCCTGCCGCCGGCGTTCGAGCCCGAGTAGCCGAGCGCGTTGTTTTCCATGACCACGTTGAAGACCCGGGCCTGGCAGTTGCGACACGCGCCGATGTACAGGCCCGAATCGCCGAAGCCGGACGCGTAGGAGTCTTCCAGCGAGCCCTTGACCGTGTTCGATGTGAACAGCCCGTAGCCGCCAAGCAGCCCGTCGTCATACGCGGTCAGATAGCGCCCGAGCCATTTGTGAGCGCCGATCGCGCCCGTCCCGTCGCCGCCGTTCCACCAGACCTCGTTGCCGTTGGAGCCGTTGGCCGTGGCGCGGTCGAAGTTCCGCACCGTGAGGTTCTCGATCGAGACGTTGTTGGCTTTGAGCACCTGGATGCCGTTGCGACCTTCAGGCGTCGCTTTGTGCTGCCCGTCGACGATCACGCCGTTGCGGTCCATCCCGCGGATGTGGATCCCCGCGTGTTCTGCGGTGACCAGCACTTCTTCGGGATACGTGCCCGCTTCGATCAGCACCCAGTCGCCGCGCTGCGAGGCGTTCACGGCTGCCTGGATCGTCGTGTAGTAATGCGTGTTCGCGGGGATTTTGCCCGCCGGCGGTTCTCCCTGGCGAACGATGTTCACGCTCTTGGCCCACGCGGCGCCGGCCACGGCGCCGAACGCGACCACCGCGAGCGCCATCACCACCGCGGCGCGCAGCTTGCGCCCTCCCGCCAGCTCGCGGGTCCGATACCGGCCTGTCGATCGCATCCCTCATCCCCTTGTTCGACCTGGATGGGCGCTGACTGTGACCGCAATGGCTGAGCGGCCCGAAGGCCAAGATGATCCATCCGCTCGCCATAGACCTGCAGTCCTCCCGACCGCGGTCAACCCCCGACTTGTCAAACGATCCTAGCGCGGTCGTGGTCGTCCGCGACATTTCGCACAAGCCGCTTGATCGCGCGGTGCCAGCATCGCCGCGGTTGCGATGGCGCGATACGTCACATCCGGCACGAGCTGCGCCGATTAGCCGATTCTCATCCGATGCTCAGCTTGGCCTGAGGTTGCATGGGAACACTATGTGCATGACATTTGCTCTAATTCTCACAGTGAACATCGCGCTCGGCGTGGCGCTGCTCGGCCTGCTCGCGTACACGATGTCGCACCCGCGCAGGCTGACCCCGCACGAGCCATCCGTCGTCCCCGCGCGGCCGGCTGCGCACGTGCCGCTCAACTGGCGCACGGAGCGTCATCTGCACCCGGCGCGACACGGTGGCGCGCAGCCCACACGCCGATGGGTGCCTCGCGAGCAACAGAGCCCCGCTCGCGCGCAGCAGACCTCGGCTCGCTGATCCAGCACCGGGACTCGCGCCCGGCGAAGCCATCAGGCCGTCGGGCGCGAGAAGCGGCGCGCAGGGCTAGCGTTCGCCGCTGCCGCGCCGCCACAACGCGACGTACCAAATCGCCACGAGCACCAGCGTGCCCAGCGGCAACGCCAGCGTGAGGATCGATCCGGTCAGGAAGTGCGATGCGAGCGGGACGGGAAGCTGCGGCATGGTTCCTCCTAGTGGTCTCCAGCAAGCCTAACGGGCGCGGCGCGCGGCCCCGGGTTGGGAGTTGGCGCTGGCGCGAGCCAGCGATGGACGTACACGAAGATCACGATCACGAACGTGATCGAGCCGGGAACCCACATGACGCCGGCGGCGATGTGCTGGTCGGTCAGCGCCGAGATGCCGCCGGGGCGGGCGGCCTCATGCGCGTAGGACGCGTACAGCGGGTGCGGCGCGGTCGCGAGGACGATCGCGAGCACCCAGCTGACGACCATCGCACCGACGAGGTAGCAGATGCGCTGCACCGAGCCGAGCCGCGCGTGCAGCGGCGGTGAATCGATCACCTGCTTCCAGAACATCACTGCGGTCGTGAAGAACAGCGTGTGCTCGAGCGCGTGCAGCTCGCTCGAGCGCAACGTCGCGTCGAACAGCGCCGGCACGTGCCACGCGAGCAGGACGCCGCTGAACGCGATGAACGCCGTCGCCGGAGAGCCGAGCGCGTTGCTCGCGCGACGAAGCGGGCGTGTGCGCTCGCCTTGCGCGAGTCCGCGCGCGAGCCGGCGGCGCGAGTCGATGCCCAGCGCGCGCCAGATCCGGATCCACGGACGCGCGAGCACGATCAGCGGCGGCGCAACGACGAGCAGCAGGACGTGCTGGGCCATGTGCGCCCAGAACAGCTGCTCGCTGAGCGTGTCCAGCGGCGAGGCGAGCGCGATCGCGAGGACGAGCAGGCCGGCGTAGAAGCACGCGCTCTCGCGGCGGCGCTCTGAGCGCGTACGCGCGGGAGTGACGGTACGCCTGGCGCCGACCCAGTAGAGGACCGCGAGGCCGACCACGATCACCAGCGGAGGGTCCAGCGACCAGTCCCAGAGACCGGGCGCGACTGTCGTCGCGGTCGGCACTACAGCAGGTACAGCGTCACGTAGGTGAGGACCCCGATCCCGCCTAGGAAGCTCCAGAAGAACACCGCCGCGTCGAGCCCCGGCGCGATCAGCCGGTCCGGGTCCTTGATGTCCCCGTCGGGGTCCGCGGGCGCTCGTCGCGCACGCAACTCGGTCGCCACCTGCGTCTCCAACCAGTACAGGGTACCCATCACGGCAATCAGGTAGAAGCCGAGCCACGCGCAGAACACGCTCGCGAAGGCCCCGTCCGTGGGGCCGAATTTCTGCACGACGAACTCCACGCACTGCGCGCCCACGGCTGCAAGGCCGAGCACCAGGCCGCCGATCGCCGGGCCGACCCAACTGCGGTCTCGACGCTTCATCGCTCGACCCGCCGCGATCGTCAGGCCTACGCTCAAGAGCAGGCAGGCAATGAACACGGCCCCGAGCGCCTGGTTGGGATCGAGGCTCACGTGCAGCTCCTTCTGTTCCTTCAGCAGCGCTGCCGAGGGTCGCCAGAAGTGCTCCTGATTGATCGAGCGCAGGTAGAAGTAGGCGAACACGAACGCCAGGAAGAAGAAGACCGAGGCGCCCGACAGCAGGCGCGCCCCGACCGACAGCGCTCGGGCGCCGACGTCCGGCGGCTCCGGCGGTATCTCGACCCCGGCCTCGACCGGCGGCGTCATCAGCCCGAGCGGCAGCTTTTCGCTTTCGGAAGCCATCGTCAGACTCCAGCCGACGCCGGCTTGGCGCCACCGATCGGGGTCAGCGGCACGCCGTAGTCATACGGGTCGGAGTCGATCACCGGGATCTGCTCGAAGTTGTTGACGGGCACCGGCGTCGGCAACTGCCACTCCAGCGACTTCGAGCGCCACGGGTTCGCCTCGGCCTTGAGCCGCACGAAGACCAGCGAGTAGATCACGTTGACGAGGAAGATCAACATCGAGATTCCCAGGACGAACGCGGAGATCGAGACCCACACGTTCAGCGTGTGGAAGCGAGGCGCGTACTGGCTTACGCGTCTTGGCATGCCCTGCATTCCGAGTGCGAACAGCGGTAGGAAGGTCGAGTTGAAGGAGATGAACATCAGCCAGAAGTGCGTTTTGGCGAGGCGCTCGTTGAAGCGCAGCCCGGTCATCTTCGGCACCCAATAGTAGATCGCCGCGAAGAAGGTGAAGATCAGCCCACCCATGATCGTGTAGTGAAAGTGGGCCATCACGAAGAAGCTTCCATGCGTGCTCGTGTCGCTCGGCGTGTCCGAAAGGAACACGCCAGAGAGGCCGCCGAGGAGAAAGTTGAAGGTCCATCCGAGGCAGAACAGCATGGGCACGGTGAACGACGTGCGAGCCTTCCAAAGCGTGCCCATCACGACCAGGAAGATGAACCCGGTCGGAATCGAGATGATCTCTGTCGAGAGCATGTAGAAGGGGCGCAGATCGGCGTTGATGCCGCTGACGAACAGATGGTGCTGCCAGACGAAGAAGCTGAGCAGGCTCACGCCGAGCATGCCCGAGACAGCGAGCCGGTAGCCCCACAGGGGCTTGCGCGTGAACACGGGGAGCAGCTCGAGCACGATTCCGAAGCCCGGAAGCGCGAGGATGTACACCTCGGGGTGTCCGAAGAACCAGAACAGGTTCTGGAACAGGTAGGAGCTGCCGCCGCCCCCCGGGATGAAGAACGAGGTGTTGATCGTGCGGTCGAGCGCGGCCATCGAGAGCGTCGCGACGAGCATCGGCGCAGCGAGCACCATCAGCACCGACGTCGCGAAGACCGCCCAGACGAAGATCGGCAGCCGCGACCAGGTCAGTCCGGGGGCCCGCATCGTGATGATCGTGGCCAGCATGTTCAGGCCGAGCAGGCACATCGACACGCCGACGAGAGCGAAGAACACGATGTAGGAATCCATTCCCATCACGGCCTGGTCGTTGAGCGGCTCATATCCGGTCCAGCCGGTCGGGAAGCCGCCGAAGAAGATCGTCGACGTGAGGATGAAGCCCGCCGCCATCAGCAGCCAGAACGTCAGCGCCTCGATCCGCGGGAACGCCATGCGCCTGGCGCCGATCATCAGCGGCACGAAGTAGTTGGCGAACGGCCCGAGGATCCCCGACGTCATCATTCCCATCATCATCGTCCCGTGCTCGCCCACGAGCGAGATGTACTGGTTCGGCCCGACGAAGGTGGGGGTGCTGTGCAGTAGCTCGGTGCGGATCAGCATCGCGTTCAGACCACCGATGAAGAAGAACAAGCCGATCCCCACGAGGTACTGGATCCCGACGACCTTGTGATCGGTGCACAGCCCGAAGTACCGTCCCCAGCCCTCGTGCTCCTTCTCACGCAGCGAGGCCGGGCGTCCGAGCAGGCGCGAAAGTGGATAGTTGGCGAAGCCGAGGCCGGCGAGGAAGCCGATCACGCCAAAGACGTAAGCGAGCAACAGGGCGAGATCGTTCTCGCTCGTTTTTTCCTGGTATTGGAAGCTCGAGCCTTTTATCTGGTGGCCGATGAACCAGCCGAGGTAGTAGCCGCCGACTCCGAGCAGGACTGCGGTCAGCAGGTTGAAGCCGATCAGCCTCCGCCACAGCGGCCGGGCGCCGAGCTCGGGTGTGGTCTGCGAAGGTGTCGTCGTCGTCATCCGCCTCGCCTCGTCGGTTCGGGTAGATAGGTCGGGCTGTAAGGAGGCAGCGCCTTCGTCGCGGCAGCGAACTTCAACTGCTGTTCGTGGATCCAGGTGCCGAACTCGCCGGGCGTCACGACGCGCCCGTGGTCGAACATCTCGCCGTGCCAGATCCCGCAGAGCTCGGCACAACGAATTTCAAAGGATTTCAACCTGGTTGGCTGGACGAAGGCGATGTTGTCGATCTGCGGGTTGGCGTCGGCCTTGACGCCGAGTTGGATCGCCCAGAACGAGTGGATCACGTCGAGCGACGTCACGTGCAGTTCGATCGTCTCGTTCTCGGGCAGCACGAGGTGCGGCGTCTCGACGCCCCCGTAGGTCGGGTAGCGGTACGTGAAAGCCCATTGCTGCGCGATCACCTGCACCGGGAGCTTGGGGCCACTTGGCCTGGAGATCGGCGACGGCCCGCTTCCCGAGCCGGCGCCGTGGTCGGCGAACAGCCGCCAGGTGCCGTAGGCGGCGAGCGACAGCACGAGCGTCGAGGTGACGATCAGCCAGGTCGTCTGGATCCGCGCGTTGCCGCGAATCGCCGGCCCTTCGAGTGCAGCGCCCTTTGGCTGGCGAAAGTAGACGATCGCATAGAGGAGGTAGATCACGACCATCAGCAGGACCGGTGTCGCCAGCGCCAGCAGGACCGTGTTGTCGGTCGACTGGCCCTGCGCTTGTTCGCTGCCGCTTCCGGGCGGCAGGATCGGGCCGAGCACGAAGATCACGAGCGGGAGCGCGACGAGCGTCGCGACCAGCCAGGTCAGGCCGTAGCGCAGCGCGTGGTTTGGCTCCTCGCCGGGGCCTTCGGCCTGGGCCGCCGCCGGCTCAGGCGACATCGATGAAGCCGTCCATGTAGCCGAGCGTCTGCATCGGGCCGCCATTGCCGAAGTACCAGCCGGCGCCGCACGGCACGAAGCACTGCCACCGGTAGCGTCCCTTCTTGCCGGTGCGGAACGTGAAGGAGATCGTGCGGTGCGCCTGGTTCAATTCGCACGGCGCTTCTTCGCAGACGTGCTTCGCTTCTTCGGGGACGCCGGGCAGTGGCACGAAGATGCCGAGCTCAGGTACGGCGAACGTGTGTGAGGCTTCTTCGGGAGGGATCGAGCTGACGGACTTGCCGTCGATGCTCGCCGTGCCGCCTTCGGTGCCCTGCACCTGCGAGAGGAACGGGTTGCGCAGGCCGGTCGGCGTATCGAACTGGTAGATCGTCATGTGCACGACCGAGTTGGCCGGCACCTTGTAGTCGGTGGTGCGCACCCAGCGGTTTTGGCTGCGGATCAGGTAGGACACCCAGCTCGGGTGGCCCGGACTGTATTTCGAGCCGACCGCCGCGACCGTCTCCAGCGTGAGATTGGCGCCCCCGCTGTTGGCGGGAGCCGTGCTCGCGGCGACGGTCTTCGGGAAGCTCGTCGCCCAGTCGGCGACGTACAGTGCGATCAGCGCCACGAGCACCGCTGTCGCGATGCCGACTCCCAAAACCTTCCTCGCCGCCAGGCTCACGTCCGATCCCTCCGCTCGCCGATCGGGCTGGGCAATCAGCTCCTCCCAGCCAAACGCGACGACTGTACACCCGCGAGCGGTCTTCGTGCAGCGTGGCCCGATCACAACACGATGAGAATCTTCTTAGACGCAGACCGCGGTCCAACTGTTGGGCTCGCGCGCTCGCGTCTCGCCGGCCGGGGCTTTTCCGGGCGCCTTCAACAGACGTCCAGGAAATTCGCCCGAACCGAATGCGAAGAGCGGTGTCGTCCGAAAAGTACGACATGAACTGCCCGATAGGAACGCAAAGGACGACACCGTGTCGCCCGGGAAGGGCAGACCCAAGGGAGGCGGTAACGATGGATCTTCACATGGACGTGGTGCGGCCGGGGAGCCGGGGGGCCGAGGACAGAGGCGTTGAAATCGTCGACCCGTTCGCCGAGGTCGGAGATGCGTCGGTGCGCTGCGTGTGGAGCGATGCGTTCGACGGCCGCGCGTGTCGCGCGCAGATCCCCCGGGCCGTCGTAGAGGCGGCCTGGCAGGGCGAGCTCGCTGCCGGCGGGGATCGCGAAGGGCGCTTCTTTCACCTGATCCACGACGGCGGCGTGTGGCAGGCCTATGGCCTGGAGACCGGCCTGGTCCGCGGCGTCTACTGCCCGTCGCACAACAGCCAACGCGCGGAGCGCTCGCGTGCGGCGGTGTGCGACGCGGGCGACGTCGTCTATGAGCTTGCGCTGGCGGCCTGAGCGCCGCGCCGCGGACCGACGGCCGCTGAGCGAAGGCGTGCTGCGGATACGATCAACCGCTTGGCGCCCGATCCCATATCCGCACGGCCAGCGCTGACGGCAGAGGTCCCCGAGCGCCCGACGCTCGACGGTCTCGAGCGCAAGTGGAGCGAGGCGTGGGAGCGCGACGGCTGCTACCGCTTTGACCGCTCGGCCGCGCGCGAGGACGTGTTCTCGATCGATACGCCGCCGCCGACGGTGAGCGGCTCGCTGCACGTCGGGCACGTCTTCTCCTACACCCACACCGACGCCGTCGCGCGCTATCAGCGGATGCGCGGCAAAGCCGTCTTCTACCCGATGGGCTGGGATGACAACGGGCTGCCGACCGAGCGCCGCGTGCAGAACCATTTCGGCGTGCGCTGCGATCCATCCGTGCCCTACGACCCGGACTTCACCCCGCCTCAGGAGCCGTCGGAAAGAGACCCTGTGGCGATCTCGCGGCCGAACTTCGTCGAGCTGTGCCTGCGCCTGACCGAGACAGACGAGCGCGCCTTCGAGGAGCTGTGGCGCGGGCTCGGCCTGTCGGTCGACTGGTCGATGAACTACACGACGATCGGCGCTCGCGCGCAGCGCATCTCCCAGCGCTCTTTCCTCGCGCTGCTCGCGCGCGAGGAGGCCTACCAACTGGAGGCGCCCACGCTGTGGGACGTCGACTTCCAGACGGCCGTCGCGCAGGCCGAGCTCGAGGATCGCGAGCGTCCGGGGGCGATGAACCGCGTGCGCTTTCGCTTGGCGGGCGACGGGCAGCCCGACGCCGACGCCGACGCCGACGGTGCGAGGGCCGCGGCGCACGAGGCGCTGATCGAGACGACGCGCCCAGAGCTGATCCCGGCGTGCGTGGCGCTGCTAGCGCACCCCGACGACGCTCGCCAGCGCGAGCTTGTCGGCAGGGAGGTGCTGACGCCGCTGTTCGGCACGCGCGTGCCCGTGCTCACGCATCCGCTCGTCGATCCCGAGAAGGGCAGCGGTTTGGTGATGGTGTGCACGTTCGGCGATCTCACCGACGTCGTCTGGTGGCGCGAGCTCGGCCTGCCGGTGCGCTCGGTGCTCGGTCCCGACGGGCGTCTGATCGACGTGCCGTGGGGCACGGACGGCTGGGAGTCCGACGACGTCGAGCGCGCGCGCCGCGACTACGGCGAGCTGAGCGGGCGCACGGTCAACCAGGCGCGCAAGCGGATCCTCGAGCTGCTCGCGGAGTCCGACGATCTCGTCGGCGAGCCGACGCAGGTCACGCGCGCGGTCAAGTTCTTCGAGAAGGGCGAGCGACCCGTGGAGATCGTCACCAGCCGCCAGTGGTTCATTCGCACGATGTCCCACCGCGACGAGCTGATCGCGCGCGGGCGCGAGCTGCGCTGGCATCCGCCCTACATGCGCGCGCGCTATGAGGACTGGGTCAACGGGCTGACCGGCGACTGGTGCGTGAGCCGCCAGCGCTTCTTCGGCGTGCCGTTCCCGCTGTGGTATCCGCTCGACGCAAACGGCGCAGTGCTCTATGAGCAGCCCATACCCGCGCGCGAGGAGCAGCTGCCGGTCGACCCCTCAACGGACGTCCCCGATGGCTACGCCGAGCAGCAGCGCGGCCGGCCCAACGGCTTCGCCGGCGACCCGGACGTGATGGACACGTGGGCGACCTCCTCGCTGACGCCGCAGATCGCCGGGCACACAGACGGCCCGGCTGGGTCCGGCGACGACGACGAGCTGTTCGCGAAGGTCTTTCCGATGGATGTGCGCCCGCAGGCACACGACATCATCCGCACGTGGCTGTTCTCCACGGTGCTGCGCTCGCAGCTCGACCACGGTCAGCTGCCGTGGGCCAACGCGGCGATCTCCGGCTGGGTGCTCGACCCCGACCGCAAGAAGATGTCCAAGTCCAAGGGCAACGTCGTCACGCCGATCCACCTGCTCGAGGAGTACGGCGCCGACGCCGTGCGCTACTGGGCGGCGAACGGCCGGCCGGGAACCGACACGGCGTTCGACGCCAAGCAGATGAAGGTCGGACGCCGCTTGGCGGTCAAGCTGCTCAACGCGTCGAAGTTCGCGCTCGCCGATCTGCCGGTCGAGGGCGACCGATCGGAGATCGGCCAGCTGTCGAGCGCGCTCGACCGCGCGATGATCGCGCGCCTGGCGAACGTCGTCGCGGAGGCGACGAGCAGCTTCGAGGAGTACGACTACGCGCGCGCGCTCGAGCGCGTGGAGAGCTTCTTCTGGTGGTACTGCGACTACTACCTCGAGCTCGTCAAGGGCCGGCGCTACGACACGGGCGACGCAGCGGGCGACGGCGCCGGCGGACAAGGCGAGGGGCAGGCGTCCGTGAGCCGCGCGCTGCGCCGCTCGCTGTCAGTCTTCCTGCGCCTGCTCGCGCCGTTTCTGCCGTTCGTGTGTGAGGAGGTGTGGTCGTGGTGGCAGCAAGGCTCGGTCCATCTCGCCAGCTGGCCCGACGCCGACGAGCTGCACGCTGCGCTCGGCGACGCAGCGGGCGACGGCGCTGCCGTCGAGGACGTCGCACTCGCGGTCGCCGCAGACGTGCTCAAGGAAGTGCGCAAGGCCAAGTCCCAAGCGCGCCGACCGATGCGCGCGCCGGTCGTTCGCGCGATCGTGCACGACACCGCAGAGCGTCTTTCGGCGATGGAGCTCGGCGCCGAGGATCTGCGCCAGGCGGGCTCGATCGAGACGATCGAGACGGTCGTCGCGGAGGAGTTCGCGGTAGACGTCGAGTTGGCGCAGGAGCCGGCCCGTTAGGCACGCACTCAGTGAGGCTCGCTTGGATAGGGTCCAGCAGGTGAAGCGCACGTTGATAACCGAGCTGCCGGGCCTGATCGGCAAGCGCGTGCGCGTGCGCGGCTGGGTCCAGGCGCTGCGCGACCAGAAGCGCGTGCAGTTCATCGTGCTGCGCGACGAAACGGGGCTCGCGCAGGTGGTCTTGGCAAAGGACGACCCGCCGAGCGAGCTCAACGAGCGGGTGTCGGGCGTGACGGTCGAGTCGGCGGTCACGATCGTCGGCACGGTGGCGGCCGACGAGCGCGTCAACCTCGGTGGCCTGGAGGTGAAGCTGGAGGATCTGGAGGTCGACTCGCTGGCCGAGCCGGAGGTGCCGATCGCGCCGGACTCGGCGCTGGACAAGCGGATCGACTGGCGCTACCTCGACCTGCGCCGCCCCGACCGCAAGCTGATCTTCGAAGTGCAGACGACGGCCGAGCGGGCGATGCGCGATTTTTGGCGCAAAGAGCGCTTCATCGAGATCCACACGCCGAAGCTGATGGGCTCGGCGAGCGAGTCCGGCGCGGAGCTGTTCAAGGCCGAGTACTTCGATCGTACGGCCTATCTGGCCCAGTCGCCGCAGTTCTACAAGCAGATGGCGATGGCGGCGGGCTTCGGCAAGGTGTTCGAGGTCGGGCCGGTGTTTCGCGCGAACCCGTCGTTCACATCGCGCCACGACACGGAGTTCACGAGCGTGGACGTGGAGATCTCATGGATCGACTCGCACGACGACGTGATGGCCTTCGAGGAGCGCTGGCTGGCGCACGTGCTGGCGGTCGTCAAGGAGGCCCACGGCGAGCAGATCGCGCAGACGTTCGACACGGCGCTCGTGATACCCGAGCTGCCCTTCCCGCGGGTCACGCTGGACGACGCCAAGGACCTGCTGCGCGAGGCCGGCCACGGCGCGCCGGGCGCCGGGCAGGATCTCGACCCGCCGAGCGAGCGAGCGCTGTCGGCGATCGTCAAGGAGCGTCACGGTCACGAGTTCACGTTCGTCACTGACTACCCCACGTCCGTACGGCCCTTCTACCACATGCGCTATCCGGATCGACCGACCGTGACCAAGAGCTTCGACCTGCTGTGGCGCGGTATCGAGCTGACGACCGGCGCCCAGCGCGAGCACCGCTACGACAAGCTGCTCGAGCAGGCCGCGGACAAGAAGGTCGATGTCGGGCCGATCCAGTACTACCTCGACTTCTTCCGCTTCGGCGCGCCGCCACACGGAGGCTTCGGCTTCGGCCTGACGCGCCTGCTGATGCAGATGCTGGGGCAGGAGAACGTGCGCGAGGTCACGTTCCTGTACCGCGGGCCGCACCGGCTCGAGCCGTAAGCGTAAACGCGGATCAACCTTCGCACCGAGCGAGCCACGAGCATGGACTGCGGCTCGTTGTCCACATCTGCGAATAAAACCGCTCCTTTTCGGGTAAAGTGCGGCTAAACCCAGGTGGACAGATGTTCTAGGCAGATGTTCTAGGAGTTATGGATGGCTCAAGCGCGCAGGTCGGGCATATATCGCAGGGCGCGACAAGTCGCGCCCGTATTGGCTCTGCTCGCGGTGGCCGTTCCGGCTTCGCCGGCCGCGTCGCTGAGCTTGCCGACGGAAACGCCGACCGTGCCCGTCAAAGTCCCGACGGTCCCGGTCAAAGTCCCGACGGTGCCCGTGAAAACGCCGACGGTGCCGGTGACGGTACCCACGGTGCCCGTCAAAGTTCCGACCGTGCCAGTGAAAATCCCGACGGTGCCGGTGAAAGTCCCGCCGATCCCGGTCAAAGCACCGCCGGTCCCGGTCAAAACTCCGACAGGCGGCGTCAAACAGCCGACGGTATCGGTGAAAACTCCGAGCGTGTCCGGCAAAACGCCTACGGTCGCCGGCAAAGGGCCTGCGGTGGGCGTCAATGCGCCGGGCGTGTCCGTCAAAACGACTTCTCCATCGGGTGCCGGCGCCCCTGCGAGGCCCGGCACGTCGCAGCGGGGCGCGGCGGCCCCCTCGGGCAGTTCGGGCTCGACGCCATCCGGCTCGCCCAGCTCCGGCGCGAGTGGCGGCGCGGCCGGCGCGGGTGCGGTTTCCTCGCCGGTGTCGTCCCACGCGGGGCCGGGCGCGCGGTACGGTGAACTTCCTGCGTCGGAAGGCTCGCCCGGCCACCGCGCACGAGCTCGCATCGCTCGCCGCGAACGCATGTTGAAAGCGACGGTCGCGCGATTCCAGGGGTGCTTGACGGCGCTTCCGGAGGGCCAGCGCGAACTGCTCGAACTGAGGACGGGCTTCGGAACCGCGAGGCCGCTCAGCCCGCGCGCCGCGGCGGCTCGCCTGCACTTCGCGCCGGCGCGCTTTGCTCGTCTGGAAGCGCAGGCCGTGCGCGAACTGAGCTACGCGGGAAGCACACACAGCTGCGGGCAGACGGGCGCGATCGTGGCGAGCGCGCTGTCGTTCATCGGCGCCGGACTCGGCGGCGGCGCGCACCATGGCGCGACGGGGGGCGTCGAGGCGGTTCGCTACAGCGCGAGTGCGATCAGACCGAGCTCGACCAAGTCCTCCACGCTCGGGCGTATCCTCGGGGCGAACATCCCGCCGGTTGCCAGCGATCTGATCCTCGTGCTGCTGTCGCTGCTCGCCGTCGGCTCGGTCGTCGCCTTCGTGCTCGCCGACGCCGCCGGACAGGGCCCGCGCCACGAGCAGTGGCGCCAGCGCCTCGTCAATCGCTTTCGCTCGCTGCGGTAAGGGCGCCCGTCGACTCGGCGGTAGCGTACGCGGATGGCCGACTGGGAGGACGTCAAGCGAATCGCGCTCGCCCTGCCCGAAACCGGCGAACGCGTCTCGCGCGAGAAACACCAGTGGCGCGTCAAGGACAGGCTGTTCGTGTGGGAGCGTCCACTGCGCGCCAAGGAAGTCGAGGAGCTCGGCGATGCGGGGACGGACGGGCCGATCCTCGGAGCGCGAGTCGAGCATCTCGGGGCCAAGGAGGCGCTGCTCGCAGACGATCCGAGCATCTATTTCACGACTTCTCACTTCAAGGGCTATGCGGCGATCCTCGTGCGCCTGCAGCGCATCGCAGTCGAGGAGCTCGACGAGGTGATCACCGAGGCTTGGCTGGCGCGTGCGCCGAAGCGCCTGGCCGATGCGTTCCTGGCTGACCGCGGCGGGCTTTTGGGCTGACCGCTGCGGCGTCTATGCGGGCGGGAGCGCGCGCGCGAGATCATGAGCGAGCGATTCGATGGCCCGCGCGGCGAGCGGCCCGTCCCTGTTCAGTTTCCTGGCGACGGCTCGTGGGTGATGCAGACGGTGCCCGCGAATCTCCGCGCTGCCGAACAGCGGCAGATCGGCTTTGGTGAAGCAGAACACGCCGTGCACAGGAACGTCCGTGCTGCCCAAATCGGCAAGCACGCCGCGCACCGCCGCCACCTGCCGGTCGAGCCCGTCGACGAGTCGGCTGCGATTGCGCTTGTTGATCATCAGCTTCGCGTCGCCGAACACGGGTTTGGTGACACGCACCTGTCCACTGATGTTCTTGGCGTCGATGACGTACACGCCGGTAGGCGTCACGGCGAGGTGATCGATGTTGCCGCGCCCGTACGGCATGCGCCGGTCGTGAAGCACGATCGCGCGGCCTTTCGCGGTGCGACGCTCGAGCGATCTCGCGACGGACTCCTCGCCCACCTGGCCGAGGAGGAAAGCGGACTCATGTCGCGGCGCGCGCCGCACGGCGAGCAGCACCCCGCCGATCACCGGATGGCGACGCCGCGTGCGAGCTTCACGGTTGCGCCTGCGGCGCAGGTACTCGCGCTGCGCGCTCGCTCCAGGCAGCCCGCGATCGAGCTCTCCCGCCGGCGCCTGCCCGATCGCCCCGCCAGCAGGCGCAGCCGCTGTACCAAGGCATCCCGAGCAGGTGACCGAACGGGTCGCCGGATCCAACTCGGCGCGGGTTCCCGCCGGCAGCGCGCTGCCGCAGACGCTGCACTTTGCGGGCCAGCGCAGTTTCAACATGCGGGACGACACTGATCATAAGTCGTCACTGCGGTCTGTCAACTTGAGCCGCAGTCTTCGGCACGATGCGCGAATTGCGAGGGCTCCTGGGTCTCGGTCGAACTTAGCGGCCGATCGTATATACGATCGCTATCGCTCTACACAAAAGGACATACACACACCCGAAGCCTTCGCGCGTCAGAGGTCGAGCGGGTCGCGGCGCAGGCCACAACCCCGGGGAAATCGCGACGGCGCACTCGATCAGTCGGCGAAGGCCTTGGCCAACAGCTCGTAGGATCTGCGCCGCGCTTGGTGGTCGTAGAGGATGTTGACGGCGATGAGCTCGTCGGCGACGTATTTCAGGGCGACGTCTTCGAGCTCGGCGCGAACGGCGTCGGGGGCTCCGACCACGGTTCGCCTCTGCGCCCGTGACTGGCCGGGCGCGGCCGTGCGCCCGTCGTTGGCGAGGAACTCGAGCGCCTTCTCGGGAGCCGGGACGGCGATCAGTTCGCCGCGGCGCAGCATCGTGAAGGCCATGCGTCCGCTGGAGGCCAGGCGCTGTGCCTCCTCGTCGCTGTCGGCGCAGATGACCCACACGGCGACGGCCGTGCGCGGTTTGGCTTCGGCGTGTTCGTGCTCGGCGAAGCGTTCGCGGTAGAGCGCGGCGAGCGGGGCGCCGCCGGCGTTGATGAAGTCGGCGAAGGCGTAGGGCATGCCGAGCTCGGCGGCCCAGATGGCGCTCTGCTGCGAGGAGCCGAGCAGCCAGCGCTCGGGCAGCTCGGGTCGCCCGGGGAGCGCTTTGGCCAGACGCGCGAAGGGGTGGTCCTCGGGCATGCGGTCGTCGAGGTAGGCGAGCAGCTCGGCAAGTTGCTGGGGGAAGTCGTCGGGCGCGGCATGGCGCCGGTCGCGCTGCAGGGCAAAGGTCGTCAACGGGTCGGTGCCGGCGGCGCGCCCTAGCGCGAGGTCGATGCGACCGGGGAACAGCCCGGACAGCAGGCTGAACGTCTCGGCGACCTTGAAGGGGCTGTAGTGGGGGAGCATGACGCCGCCGCTGCCGACGCGGATGCGCGAGGTCGCAGCGGCGATCGGGCCGATCAGCGCCTCGGGGCTGGGGCCGGCGAGCATCGGGCCGCCGTGGTGCTCGGCGACCCAGTAGCGGAGGTAGCCGAGCTCGTCGCAGAGGCGCGCGAGATCGATCGTGTTGCGCAGCGCCTGCGCCCCGGTCGAGCCCTCGGCGACGGGCGACTGGTCGAGCACTGATAGCTGAAACGGTGCGGACACGAGGGCGTGACCGTCCTAGCAGACGCGCGCGGCCCGAGCGTCCTGTCCGCACTTCCATCTACCTTCCGGACCATGCTCGTGAACGAGCTCACGGACGGCATCGAGATCGACCAGGTTCTGCTGGTGCGACAAGCCGAGCGACGCCAGCGACGCGACGGCGGCGACTACCTGCGCTTGCAGCTTGGCGACCGCACCGGGGCGCTGGCGTGCATGGTCTGGGATGAGCTGGCGGACGTCGAGGAGCTCGCGTGCGCGGGGTCCCCGGTGCGGGTGCGCGGCCGCTACACGGTGCACCCGCGCTTCGGTCCGCAGATCAATCTGCGTGGCCTGGAGCCGGCGGAGCCTGGAAGTTTTTCTATTGATGATCTGCTCGACGGCCCAGCGCGTGGCGTCGAGCAGATGGAGGCTGAGGTACGCGAGCTGATCGCGACGATTCAGGAGCCCCACCTGGGGATTTTGCTCGACGGGGTGTTCGGCGAGGACTCACCGCTATGGGCCGGATACCGCGAGGCGCCGGCGGCGAAGTACTACCACCAGGCCTATCGCCACGGACTGCTGGAGCACTGTCTGGGCGTCGCGCAGGCGGTCAGCGCGATCAGCGCGACGTTCGCAGGCATCGACCGCGACGTGGCGGTGACGGGTGCGCTGCTGCACGACATCGGCAAGCTCGAGGCTTACACGGACGATCCGCAGAACATCGACCTGACGGACGCGGGGCGCCTGCAGGGCGAGATCCCGCTCGGCTACTACCGCATCCGCCGCGCGATCGAGGACATCGAGGGCTTCCCGGCGGAGCTGGCGCAGGCGGTCGTGCACATCATCCTCTCCCACCACGGCACGCTGGAGCACGGCAGCCCGGTCGTGCCGTGCACGCGCGAGGCGACGCTGGTGCACATGATCGACAACCTGGGCGGGCGCCTGGGCAGCTTCGACCGGCTGGAGAAGGAGCTGGCGCCGGGCAAGCGCTGGACGGGCTTCGACCGCGCGATCGGCGGCGGCGCGTTCTTCGCCGCGCGACCGGGCGCGGTGCGCGAGCAGGACCTTGAGCCACAGCACGAACGACTCGAAGCGGACTTCGCCGGTCGCGACACGTCGCCGGTCGAGTTGCCGGAGATCGAGCGATCTTCGGCGCAGAGCGCAGAAGCAGAGGCCGGCGGGCAGATCGCCCTGCCGACGTCGCCCGCTCGCGAAGCGGCTTAGGCGTTTATGTAGCATGTTTCGTGCTACAGTCGTAAAATGAGTCGTTCCCTACATGTCCGGCTGGACGACAGCTCGGCCGCAGCTCTCAGCATCGTCAGTAACGGTGGGCTGAGTGATTCCGAGGCAGTCCGCACGGCTCTACGAGAGGCGGCCGCGAGGCGCCGGGCTCGGTCCTCGATCGTCACCGAGGTTCAACGGCTCGCGGCCGACGACGCCGATCGATCGGAGATGCGGGCCATCCGCGAACAGATGGCGGAGCTAGCGCCCGAATCCATCGACTGAAGTGGTACGGGGCGAGGTCTTCCGCCTGCCCTCTCCACGCAGAGCGCGTGGCCGAGAGCAGCATGGAGCTCGATACGCGGTCATCGTGCAAGCCGACGAGTTCCTTCGGTTGAGCACAACGCTCGTATCGCCAACCTCGACTAGTGCTCAACCCGCGAGCTTTCGACCAGCTATCACCCTCGAGGGGGCTCGCACGCGCGTCCTGGTCGAGCAGACGACTGTTGTTGACCCCGAGCGTTTGGGACGCTCCGTCGGGCGCCTCGACGCGGATGAGCTCCAAAATGTCGACGACGCGCTTGCTCTCGTGCTTGGCCTATAAGGTCGCGCGCCAGAGAGAACGGGGCCCGAAACCGTTCTGCCTGCATTCGCCGCCGGCGCGATCGCGGCCCTGAAACTCCGCAAATAGCGGTTCGGGAGAGCTTTCGCCCGGCAACCGTCTCGCCGCCGAGTTCTAAGGTGTCCAGTTCATGGCAAAGGACACCGAGAAGCTGATCCGCCAGCTGTCGCTGATCTCCTACCTGATGGCCGAGCGCCGGCCGGTCACGGCTCTGGAGATCAGGCGCGACGTCGAGGGCTACAGCGGGATGAACGAAGACGCGTTCGCGCGCCGCTTCTACGCAGACAGGTCGGAGCTCGAATCGCTCCGGATCGCGCTCAGCGTGGACCGTCCCGCGGACGGCGCGGCCGAGCAGGAGAACTACTCGCTGCGCCCGGAGAACTTTCACCTTCCGGCGATCGCGTTCACGGACAAGGAGCTGGCGGCGCTGCAGACGGCGCTGACCCTGCTCGACGGCGAATTCGCCTACGCCGAGCCGCTGCGCTTGGCGCTGCAGCAGATCACGTGGGGGCGCCCGAGCCCGCTGCGCGCGCCCGAGCAGCGCTCGGTGGCGCTCGGCATCACGGCGTCGGCGGGCGGGCACGAGCTGTCGGCGCGCCTGGCGAAGGTCGAGACGGCGATCTTCCGCAACAAGACGATCCTGTTCGAGTACTACACGATGGAGCGCGACGAGGTGGGGCCTCGCCGCGTCGACCCCTACCACCTGCTGTTCCAGGGCGGGGAGTTCTACCTGCTCGGCTACTCGCACGAGCGCAAGGCGATCCGCGTGTTCCGCCTGTCGCGCATCCGCGGCAAGGTGTCCTATGCGACGAAGGCCGAGCACGACTTCCGCCGCCCGGCGGACTTCGACCCGCGCGCTTACGCCAACCGTGCCGACTGGCAGTTGGGCGACGAGCTGGGCGTCGCCGAAGTGCTGATCTGCGAGCGCATCGCCTGGCAGGTCGAGCGCCACTTCGGACGCTACGGCGAGATCCGCGACGCCGAGGGCGGCGACAAGCTCTTCCTGACCGGTTACTCAAACCCGCGCGGCGTGATCTCGTGGGTGCTCGGCCTGGGCGTCAACGCGAGCCTGCAGGGACCGGCGGAGCTGAGCAAGGAGATGTCGCGGCGGCTAAAGCTGCTGAAGGACCGCCACGGCCGGACGCTGCCGGGGGCGGACGCGACGGCGACGTCGCCGAACGGCTCTGGTGCATCCGCCGCGGCTCCCGCGCGCGGTCGCAGCGGCGGTCGCCGAGCCAGCGCGAGCGAAGGCGACGCGGACGACGCGCAATCGTCTCGCCCCGACACGGCGATCCGCCCGGAGCGCTTCGCGCGCCTGGTGACGCTCGCGAGCATCCTGATCCGCGCGGGCCGGGCCGGTGAGCGCGTGCAGATCGCGGAGGTGTGTGAGCGCCTGCAGCTCTCAGGGGAGGAGCTGATCGAGGACGTCAACGTGCTCAACGTCGTCAACTTCGGCGGCGGCTCCTATGTGCTGTACGCGGAGATCGACGAGCAGGCGGGCGAGATCGAGGTCGACCCGGAGCCCTACAGCGACAACTTCGACCGCCCGGCGCGGCTGCTGCCGGTCGAGGCGAAGGCGCTGGTCGCGGCGATCGACCTGATCGGCGAGCACATCCCGGAGGGCTCGCTGACTTCTGCGCGCGAGAAGATCGTGGCGGCGTTGGGTGAGGACCCGATGGAGCAGGGCCTGCAGGTCGCGCGCGCGGGTGGCGACGACTCGGGCGTGGCTCGCCAGATCTCCGACGCGATCGTCGAGAACAGGCTCGTGGAGCTCGAGTACTACAAGGAGAACGAGGACGACCTGGTCAAGCGCAAGGTCGAGCCTTATGCGCTGACGAACGGGCGCGAGGGCTGGTACGTCGCGTCGTTTGATCCGGCGCGCGACGGCATGCGCCACTTCCGCCTGGACCGGATCAAGCAGGCCACGGTCACCGACGAGACGTTCGAGCCGCGCCCGGAGGTCGATCCGGCGGCGGAGGTCGACGGCTGGCTGCGCACGGGCGAGGTCGAGACCTCGCGCAGCGCGCGCGTGTGGGTCTCGCCGGAGCGGGCGCGCTGGGCGCGTGAGGCGCGGCGCGTGGTCGAGGAGCGAAGCGACGGCGCCGTGGTCGTCGAGCTGAGCTTCGCCGGCGTGGACTGGCTGGTGCGCGAGATCCTCAAGGAAGCCGGCGACGCGGCGGTGCTCGAGCCCAAAGACGCGCGCGAGGCGGTGCGCGAGGCGGTCAGGCGGCTGGGCGAGGCGCAGGGCAAGCCGGCGCGGCGGCGCCCGAAGGACCGCCGCGCAAAGCTCCAGCCGGCTTGACAGTAGGCTCCAAGCGATGAAGCGCAGGGAGCAGATCCAGATGACGGCGGCTGAGGTGGCGACGTTCCTGGCCGAAGAGCGCACGGTCACCTGCGCGACGGCCGGCCACACCGGCTGGCCGCACCTGATGCCGCTGTGGTACGTGCTGCGCGGACACTCGGCCGGCGAACCGGGGCCGCGTATCTGGTCGTGGACGTACGGCAAGTCACAGAAGGTCCGCAACATCGAGCGCGACGCGCGCGCCACGCTGCAGGTCGAGTCGGGCGAGGAGTACGCCGAGTTGCGCGGCGTGATGCTCGAATGCGACGTGGTGGTCCATCGCGACATCGCCGAGGTCGTGCGCCTGGGCGCGGAGATCATGACGCGCAACTCGGTCCCGCGCGACGCTCCGGCGCCGACGGAGCTGCCGCCCGAGGCGCGCGACGCGGTCGCCGCGCAGGCGGGCAAACGCGTCGGGTTGGAGTTCGTCGAGCGCCGCCGCGTCAGCTGGGACCACCGCAAGCTCGGCGGCGTTTACTGAACGGCCCCCGATAGGCTCCGGCGAATGGAGCCGCTGAAGGGACTGATCCTCTCGGGGGGCAAGGGCACGCGCCTGCGCCCGATCACGCACACGAGCGCCAAGCAGCTCGTGCCGGTGGCGAACAAGCCGGTGCTGTTCTACGGCATCGAGGCGATGGCTGCGGCGGGGATCGAGGAGGTCGGGATCATCATTGCCCCGGAGACGGGACCGGAGATCGAACAGGTCGCCGGCGACGGCTCGCGCTTCGGCGTGCGCATCTCCTACATCCTGCAGGACGAGCCGCTCGGTCTCGCTCATGCGGTGCTCACGGCCGAGCCGTTCCTCGGCGCGAGCCCGTTCGTGATGTACCTGGGCGACAACCTGCTGCAGGGCGGCATCGCCGATCTCGTGGCGGCCTTTCGCGAGCACGAGCCCGACGCGCTGATCCTGCTCACGCCGGTGCCCGACCCGGAGAACTACGGCGTCGCCGAGCTCGCCTCGGCGGCCGCCGGCGAGACCGGGCAGGTCGTGCGCCTGGTCGAGAAGCCGAGCGAGCCGGCGACCGACCTTGCGCTCGTCGGCGTGTACATGTTCACCGGGCAGATCCATGACGCGGCGCGCGCGATCGAGCCCTCGGCGCGGGGCGAGCTGGAGATCACCGACGCGATCCAATACCTCGTCGACGGCGGCATGCGCGTGGAGCCGCACATCGTGCGCGGCTGGTGGAAGGACACGGGGCGCCTGGAGGACATGCTCGAGGCCAACCGCCTGATCCTCGACAACCTCACCGAGCGCCTCGACGGCGAGCTGATCGACTCGCGCGTGGACGGGCGCGTGGTGATCGAGGCGGGCGCGCGTCTGGAGCGCACGACCGTGCGCGGCCCGGCGATCATCGGCGCGGAGGCACGCTTGACCGACTGCTACGTCGGCCCGTACACGGCGATCGGCGAGCGCTGTGAGATAACCGCCTCGGAGGTCGAGCACTCGATCCTGCTCGCGGGCTGCACCGTCTCGGACCTCGACGGGCGCATGGAGTCCTCGCTGCTGGGGCGCAACGTGAGCGTGCGCCGCGGCGACGGCCAGCCGCGCGCGTATCGCTTCATGGTCGGGGACAACTCAGACATCTCCATCCTGTGAGGCTGCTCGTCGCAGGCGCCGGCGGCATGCTCGGCCACGACGTGCTGCGCGCGGCCCAGCGCTCGGGACACGAGACCGTCGCCTTGGGGCGCGCCGAGCTCGACGTGACCGACGCCGATGCCGTGCAGCGCGCCTTCGCAAATGCGTCGGCCGATGCGGCGATCAACTGCTCGGCGTGGGCGGACGTCGACGGCGCCGAGGGCAACCCGGACGGCGCGCGCGCGGTGAACGTCGACGGCGCCGCCAACCTCGCCCGTGCGGCCGCAGCTGCGGCCGTGCCGCTCGTGCACGTCTCCACCGACTACGTGTTCTCCGGCGAGGCGCCGCTCGACGACGTCGGCGTGCGCCGTCCGTACGTCGAGTCCGACGCGACCGGGCCGCGCTCGGTGTACGGCAAGACGAAGCTCGACGGCGAGCGCGAGGTGCTCGCGGCGTCGTCGCGCCACACGGTCGTGCGCAGCGCGTGGCTGTTCGGCCTCGACGGCGCCAACTTCGCGGCGACGATGCTGCGCCTGGCCGGCGAGCGCGACTCGATCGCGGTCGTCACCGATCAGATCGGCTGCCCGACGTGGACCGGCCACCTCGCGCCCGCGCTGATCGGCCTGCTCGAACGCGACGTCGCCGGCCTCGTGCACGTGGCCGGCGCCGGCGAGACCTCGTGGAACGCCTTCGCCCAGGAGATCTTCCGCCAGGCCGATGTCGCCTGCCGCGTGGAGGCGGCGACGAGCGAGCAGATGGCCCGTCCGGCGCCGCGCCCGGCGTGGTCGGCGCTCGCCTCAGAGCGCGACGACGTGCTGCCGATGCCCGACTGGCGCGACGGGCTGGCGGGGTATCTGGCGGCGCGGGCTGGGATGATCAGAAGATGAAACTCTTGGTCTGCGGTGGCGCCGGCTTCATCGGCTCGACGTTCGCCCGCCAGCGCCTGCTCGAGCACGGCGACGAGGTGACGGTGCTCGACAAGCTCACGTACGCCGGGCGCGAGGAGAACTTCCGCGACTTCGCCGACCACGCGTCGTTTCGCTTCCTGCGCGGCGCGATCGAGGACGCCGAGGCGGTGTCCGGCGCGATCGAGGCGGCGGCGCCGCAGGCGATCGTCAACTTCGCGGCGGAGACGCACGTCGACCGTTCGATCGCCGAACCCGACGCGTTCGTGAAAACGCACGCGCTCGGCACGTACGTGCTGCTCGAGGCCGCGCGCGCGGCGCAGCTGCGCTACGTGCAGGTCTCCACCGACGAGGTCTACGGCTCGATCGAGGAAGGGTCGTTCACGGAGGAGTCGCCGCTGCGCCCGTCCTCGCCGTACTCGGCGACGAAGACCGGCGCGGACCTGCTCGTGCAGAGCTACTTCCACACCTACGACCTGCAGGCGGTGATCGCTCGGGGATCGAACAACTACGGCCCCAACCAGTACCCGGAGAAGCTGATCCCGTTGATGATCCTCAACGCGCTGCACGGCGACGCGCTGCCGGTGTACGGCGACGGCATGCAGGTGCGCAACTGGATCCACTCGAGCGACTTCTCGCGCGCGGTCGGGCACGTGCTCGAGCACGGCGTGCCGGGCGAGGTCTACAACGCGGGCGGCCCCGACGAGGTAGCGAACATCGACGTCGTGAGACGGATAGTCAAAGCGACAGGCGCCCAGGAGTCGCAGATCGAGCACGTCGTCGACAGGCCGGGCCACGATCGCCGCTACTCGCTGTCCTCGGACAAGGTGCGTGCGCTCGGCTGGAGCCCGCAGGTGCGTTTCGGCGAGGGCCTGGAGCAGACGGTCGCCTGGTATCGCGCCAACTCGTGGTGGTGGGAGCCGATCCGCTCGGGCGACTATCGCGCCTACTACGAGCGCCAGTACGGACGCTCGCTCGCCTAGCGGTGGGCTTGTGTTCTAGAGACACGCCGAGCGTCGAGACAACTGTCTGTGGAACTAGTTGTCCGTCATACACGAGACTGCATGCATGACCACACGTGAACAGTTCGCCGAGAACCTACGCAAGCAGCGCGACCGTGCCGCCCTCTCTCAGGAGGCGCTCGCGGATGTCTGCGACCTGCATCGCACGGAGATCAGCCTGCTCGAGCGCAGCAAGCGCTCGCCGCGCCTGGAGACGATCGTGATCCTCGCGCGTGGCCTCGGGCTGAAGTCCGCGGGCGAGCTGCTCGACGGCGTCAACTAGCCGCGGCGCGCTCCAGCTCCAGCTCAGCGCGAAGCCGAGCTCAGCGTCGCGACCGCCGGCTCAGCCGAGCTTGGCGATCTTCCACGCGCTGCCTTCCTTGACGAGCGAGATCGTCGAGACGCGGTTCTTGCCCGCGTACTTGCTCTTGACCCTCGCCATGGCGGCGTTCCCGCCGCTCGTGATCTGGATCGACTGCACGTTGACTTCGAACGACGCGATCTCTTTGAGCTGGTCTTTGATGACCTGCTGACAGCCGCCCTTGGCCGTGCTCAGGCTCTGGATGACCGAGCTCGCGAGGTCGTTGCTGCAGACCTTCTTCTGTTCGCCGGTCGTCACGTCGCTCTGCAGATTCTTGATCGTCTGCGCGACGTCTTTGGCTTCGCCCTTGTAGCCGGACGTCGAGACGGTCGTCGCGCAGGCCGACAGGCCGATCACGAGCAGCACCGCGCACGACTGCAGGGACGCGCGCTTGAAGGGGGCGGGCATACGGCCGCAGAGAGTACGCGACGGGCGCAGGCGACGGGCGCACCTCGCGGCCACGCCCGACACCCCGCGCGTGGGCGCTCAGCCCTGCTCGTCGTCGCGGCGGTAGCCCAGGCGCGCGGAGATGCGATCGGCGGTCGAGACGAGGTGCGGGCCGAGCGCGTCGACGAGCTCGCCGAGGGAGATCGACGAGCTGGGCACGGCGATGTCGACCGCGGCGACGACCTGGCGCGCCTCGTTGCGCACGGGCGCGGCGATCGAGTAGAGGTCCTTAGCGAGCTCTTCGTCGTCTACGGCGAAGTTCGCGTCGAGCACCTCGTCGAGCTCCTCGCGCAGGGCTTTCTTCGAGGTGATCGTGTTGGGGCCGGATTTGCTCAGCTTCAGCGAGCCGAGCAGCTCGCGCTGGTCGCCGTCGGGCAGGTTTGCGAGCAGCAGCTTGCCCATAGCCGTGCAGTAGGCGGGCAGGCGCGAGCCGATGCGCACGTCCAAGCCGGTCTGGCCCGGGCCGCGGCGAAAGCTGCGCGCGTGGTCGACGTAGAGGATCTCCGGGCCGTCGAGCACGGCGAGGCCGATCGAGTAGGAGGTGCGCTGGCGCAGCTCTTCCAGGTAGGGCTGGGCGTGCTCGCGAAGGCCGGTGGAGTTCAGCGCGGACATGCCCAGGTCGGTGACGCGCAGGCCGAGGCGGTACTTGCGCGAGGCGCCCTGCTCCAGATAGCCGAGCGCGAGCAGCGTGATCACGTAGCGGTGGGTGGTCGAGCGGCTCATGCCGAGCTCGTCGGCGATGTCGGCGATGCCGAGCACCGGGCGCTTGGGCGTGAAGCAGCTGAGAATCGCCAACCCGCGCTCGAGCGACTGCGAGTAGCGCGGTTCGCGCAGGCTCGGAATCGACCACGCCGGCTCTTGCGTGGTTGCAGGGGCTTTCGGAGCTTTGGAGCTAGTTTTGGGCATGTGGGCTCGTTTCCCGTCCTTTACTGGGGGCAAGCGGGCTTCCTCGTCCTCGTCCAGGGAGGAGCCGCTATGAAAATCGCGGCCGCGGCCGCGAGGTAGACGATGATAAACAGTCTGGTTTCCCGCGAAGGAGGATGATAGAGCGGGCACTGGTCGTTTATTTCGTACGATCGTCCCTGAAGCGCTCCCGCGTTGGGGCACGAGTGCCCGGTCGCCGCGCTGGCGCGTCAGTCGTCGGCCTCGCCGCCCGGGCGAGGAAGTGCTTGCTGAGCATTGTCTGCTGGCCCTGATAGTTGGAGCCGACGTCCTCGCCGTAGAGCACGTCGGGCTCTTCGGCCATGCGCTCGAAGGCGAGCTTGCACACGGGCTGGCCGTGCTCGACCATGAAGGAGACGTCGCGCGCGCGCACCTCCAGCGCCGCCCTGCTGCCGGTCGTGTCCTGGTTTCGCGAGTAGCCGAAGCCGGGGTCGAAGAAGCCGGCGTAGTGCGTGCGCAGCTCGCCGGCGGTCGGGTCGTAGGCGAGCATTTCGGCGGCGTAGGAGGGTGGGATGCTGACGCCCTCGGCGGAGAGCAGCAGGTAGAAGACCTCGGGCTCGAGCACGATGCGCTGCTTGGCCTCGGGATGCACGGGCTCCCAGTACTCCTGCCAGCGCAGCGCGCCGACTTTCGTCAGGTCGATCGGCAGGCTGTTCTTCTTCGCGCGGTAGCCGACGGTGCTCTGCGGCCCGCCGGACGCGTCGAGGCTGAGGAACAGTCCGTCGCCGAGCGACAGCGAGCCGGCCGCGAGCGCCTGCGAGTCGCGGAACAGCAGCGGCACCTGGCCGTGCAGGTGCAGCAGCTCGCGGTCGGCCAGGCGGCCGTCGCCGTCGATCAGGCGGACCTGGTTGAGCGCCAGGCCGGTCTTCACGCGGATCGCGAACGTGCGCGGGACGACCTCCAGGTAGAGCTTGCCGCGATAGCCCGCTGAGATCTCGTCGAAGCGGTGGTTGCGGTCGGTGAGCACGCGCGTGAACACGTCCAGGCGCCCGGTGGAGCTCTTCGGGTTGGCCTTCGCGCGGACCTCCTCGGGCAGGCGCAGCTCCTCGATCAGCGGCACGAGATACGGGCGGTCGCGCTCGAGCGTCGCGCCGTCGCGCAGGTCGATCTCTTCGAAGGCCAGATCCTGCGCCTTGTCCTCGACCGTCGAATCGCTGTCGGGCAGGAAGCTGCAGCGCAGCGCCCACGCGCGCTCGCCGAGGCGCAGGTCGACGCTCGCCGGCTGCACCGACTCGCCCGGTATCCTCCAGGCGCCCGCGACGAGCCACTCGCGTGCGATCGCCTCGCGCAGGCGCTGGGCCGGCAGCACGCCGGTTGCCTCGCCCGCGCTGCGCTGCGCCGCGCGCATCTCGGCGCTCGTGGCGGATGTGCTCATCGAAGCGACGCTCGCTCGTGCATGCGTGCTCAGTCTATGGCGGCGCGCGCACGCCGTCGCCGGCGGGTGCGAGTGGGAAACGGCGGTGGCGGACGTGGATACGTGAAAGTAGCGTCGCCATTGGAATATCGCTTGCTGCCACGGCGGATTCGCGATCCGTCCATCTCGCAAAGGGGGCCGTACCGGGGCGTACAGCTTGGGCATCGTCAACCCTCTCCGACGGTGCTCGAGAAGAGATCGAGGTGTCACCCCTCGATGCCGGGTCTCCGCGGGCGCCGCAGCTCTTCGCCCGGCCGCGGCGTCCGTGAAGGCCCGGCCGCATACCGCATGTCACGTCGCCAGCAACGAGGCCACCCCGGTCGCGTCGGGCACCACGTGCGATATCTCCTGCACGCGAGCGAAGCCGACGTCAGCCGACACCACGGCGCCGATCCCGCGGCGAGCGGCGCAGGCGAGGAGGACGGCGTCGAATGCGCCAAGCTCCTCGGCGCGCTCGAACAGCGCGAGCCCGTCGGTGAGGTCTGCGGTGGTCGGGCTCAGCAGGGGGGAAAGCAGCTCCGCGTAGTCCCGTCCGAGCGCCGCGGCATCGGACCGGCCGCGCCGTCGAGCGCGAACATGCACGAACTCTTGGATGACCTCGACGGTCGTGGTTGCCTCGATTCGACGCTCGGCGATCGCTTGGATCAGCTCTCGGCACGGCTCGCGCAGAGGGTGGTCCTGTCCCTTGGCGTATACGAGGACGGTCGTGTCGAGCAGGATCACCCGCGGCGACCGCGCAGGGCATCGAGCTCGGCGCGAAGCTCTTGCGGGTCGGGAACCGGCATGTCCGGGGCTTCGCAAAGACGCCGGCCCGCTGCCCGCCTCTGCGCGTCGGGATTCGTCAGCCCGCGGTCGATCGCCTCGCGCACCACGGTCGCCACCGATACCCCGCGCTCCTTCGCGGCGGCCGAGATGCGTCGGTGGCGCTTATCGTCGATCAGGATCTGCAGCCGATGCTCCAGCGACATGCTCATACTGTAGCATGCACATGTTACCGTCGCTGATGTCCGCGCGGCAGCGAGTCGAGCAGACGTTCGGTCGTCGATCGCTTGCCGGCAAAGCGCAAGCCGGAGTAGTCGCCTTCAGGACCCAGCGCCGCAGTCCAGGCATCCTCGTCGCCCTCCACGCGCGCTGTCGGAGCGCGAGCTCCGATCGTCTCATCTGTCTCCTCGACGCAGCGCAGTCGACCGCCTGAGATCTCGAACCACAGACGCCTGGGGACGCCACGGCCCGGCTCGGAGTCGCCGTCGTGTGCATCGACGCCGACGCCGACCTCGATGACGCCATCGGGCAGGCCGGTCGCCTCCTCGAGCAGCGCGGGAAGCTGGCGCAGGATCGCGTGGGCGTGGACGTGCTCGCGGCTCTCCGGCATCGGCCACTCATTTCGCATGCCCCAGCGCGCGAGGGAAGCGGCGATCGGCAGGAGCTCGGTCCCACGCTCCGTGAGCTCGACTTCCACGCGCGGCGGCATTTCGCGGAAGCGCTCGCGCGAGAGCAGGCCGAGTGCGACCATCTGGCTGAGGTGGTGGTCGAGGACGCCCGAGCTGACGCCCGGCAGCCGCGTGCGCAGGACGTTGAGGCGGAGCTTCTCGTGGGCGAGCGCGAGCACGATCAGCAGCGTCCAATGGTCGCCGACGGCGGTCAGCGCACGCGCCAACGGCGTCCACTGGCGGTGAGTGCGCACGGGGAGCGTTGTGCTCAATCCGTGCTCCATGCCTAGGAGCGTAGTCCCTCGCTTCGGCCGCCCGCTCGCGCCGGGCACCTGCCAGATCACATGGTCTGCGAAATGCCGTACACACGTCGATTGTCGGGCAATCGAGCGCAGATTCCGCCAATCGGGTTCTGGGCGGACTGTTTCCTATGGTGCATTTCGCGCTGCAGCGGAGGAGCGGGCGTCCTGCAAGGTGACGACGAGAGCTTCATCGCGCTGCTCGTCGTAAATGTAGACGACGAGCAGCCATCGCCAGGGTCCGAGCACGAAGCGAAACGGGCTCCAGCGGCCCTCCAGCGCGTGGCCGATTCGTGGGAATCGCTCGAGCGGACGCAGAGAGCGCGCGACTCGCGGGCGAGTGTCGGCTGGCAGGCTGTGCGTGAGGATCAGCCGGTCGAGGTCCTCGACCGCTACGGCGCTGAGCGTGGCGCGCGTCACCGCGTTCGCCGGCTAGAGCTCGTCCAAGCCGACGGTCTCGCCGGCGAGACCGCGCTCGAGCCCGAGCTGGGCGCGCTCGTGTGCGCCTGAGATGCCGTCGAGAAGCGCCGCGACGTTTCGTGCCTCGGGGTCCGCGTCTTCGATCGCGGTCGAGAGCAGTGAGCGCGCGAGCGTGCCCTCCTGGACATGCGTACGCTCCGCCAAGCGGGCGAGACGCGCGGCGTGCTCGGGATCGAGCGTGACGTTCAGACGATGAGCGGATTGGGCCACAAGGGCATTTTACTACACGATTCCACACGATTCGTGTAACCGGCTACTTGACCCCCTTCACCAGCTCGTACACCGATTTCAGCCCGAGCGCGCGCGAAAGCGCTGCGACGGTGTCCAGGCGCGGCGTCCGCTCGCGGCGCTCGAGCTTGCCGACGGCTGTGGGGTGCAGGTCGCACGCTTCGGCGAGCTCTTCCTGGGTCAGGTCGGCTCGCTTGCGCTGTTCGCGCAGGTTCTCGGCGAACTGCCGGCGAGTTGTCTGCGTCGTGAGCATGCATACGACTGTCTCGCATTGCAGACCAAACATCTACAGACAGTTGTCATGATCGGTTCGGATAGACCGAAAAGCGGCCGCGGCTGCGCGGCCCCTGAGGAGCGAGCCGATCCCATACCCGGCCGGTGAAGGGTCCCGCGCTAGCCTCAACGCGTGTCCCTTGCAAGCTTCACGCCGCGCGTGCGCGCGTGGTTCGAGCAGGCCTTCGACGCGCCGACACCGGCGCAGACGAAGGCGTGGCCGGCGATCGCGGCCGGCGAGAACGTG
The DNA here is from genome assembly GCA_963706615.1 of uncultured Solirubrobacteraceae bacterium. GTDB lineage: Bacteria > Actinomycetota > Thermoleophilia > Solirubrobacterales > Solirubrobacteraceae > Palsa-744. The sequence continues at coordinate 1,840,107 of OY970163.1, forward strand.
CTGCTGTCGGCGCCGACGGGCTCGGGCAAGACGCTCGCGGCGTTCCTGTGGGCGCTCGACCGTCTGAGCGCGGAGAAGACTGGGTCGTCGGGCTCGGCGGCCGACGGCGCAGCGGCCGAGGGCAAGACGTCCGACGGCGCGCAGACGGACGCCGCAGGCGGGCGTGCGCCGGGCGTGCGCGTCGTCTACATCAGCCCACTGAAGGCGCTGGCCTACGACATCGAGCGCAACCTGCGCACGCCGCTGCGCGGGATCGGGGCGGACGAGGTGACGGTGGCCATCCGCACCGGCGACACGCCGCAGCGCGAGCGCGCGGCGATGGCGCGCAGGCCGCCGGACATCCTGATCACGACGCCGGAGTCGCTGTACCTGATCCTCACCTCGCAGGCGCGCGAGATGCTCACGGGCGTCGAGGCGGTGATCGTCGACGAGATCCACGCGGTCGCGGCGACCAAGCGCGGCTCGCACCTGGCGCTGACGCTCGAGCGCCTGGAGCGTCAGGCCGGGCGTCCCGTGCAGCGCATCGGCCTGAGCGCGACGCAGAACCCGCTCGAGGAGGTCGGGCGCTACCTCGTGGGGCCGCGACGCGAGGTGACGATCCTCGACGCCGGCCACAAAAAGCAGCTGGACCTGCGCATCGAGGTGCCGGTCGAGTCGATGAGCGAACCGGGCGGGTCTGTCGACCCGACGGCCGATCCGCTGGAGCCGGTCGCGGGCAGCGAGTCGACGCGAAACTCGATCTGGCCGGCGATCTACCCGGAGCTGCTGGCGCAGGTCCAGGCGCACAACTCGACGATCGTGTTCGTCAACAACCGACGCTCGGCCGAGCGGGTGGCGCTGCGCTTGAACGAGCTCGCGGGCAAGCAGCAGGCCGAGAAAGATTTTGATGCCGCCTCCGGCGGGGCGGGCGTGCGCGTGGCGGGGAAGAGCGCAGGCGCCGACGGACTGGCGCCGGCCGACGGTGCGTCCCAGCAGCACGCGGCCGACGGGCCGCCGACCCCGCTGGAGATCGCGCGGGCACACCATGGATCGCTCGCGCGCGAGGAGCGCACGAAGGTCGAGGAGCTGCTGAAGGCCGGCGAGCTGCCGTGCCTCGTGGCGACGAGCTCGCTGGAGCTGGGCATCGACATGGGCGCGGTCGACCTCGTGCTGCAGATCGAGTCGCCGAAGTCGGTCGCGCGCGGACTGCAGCGCATCGGCCGCGCCGGGCACGGCGTCGACGAGGTCAGCCGCGGGCGCATCTTCCCGAAGTTCCGCGGCGACCTGCTCGAGTGCGCGGTCGTCGCGCGGCGCATGCACGAAGCGCTGATCGAGCCGACGGTCGTCCCGCGCAACGCGCTGGACGTGCTCGCCCAGCAGATCGTCGCGATCGCCGTGTCCGCAGAGCCGGCGAAAGCCGGCCCAGTAAAAGGAAAAGACGATCCGCAGGACCACCACGACGAGGCTCCTGTCGGCGGCATCTCGGTGGCCGAGCTGCACGCGCTGGTCACGCGCTGCCACTCCTACTCGGAGCTGTCGATGGACCTGCTGGAGAACGTGCTGGACATGCTCGACGGGCGCTATCCGTCGAAAGAGTTCGGCGAGCTGCGCGCGCGCATCGTGTGGGATCGCGTCGCGGGGACGATCCGCGCGCGCAAGGGCTCGCGCCAGCTGGCGGTCGCCAACGCCGGCACGATCCCCGACCGCGGGCTGTACGCGGTGACGCTGCCCGACGGCCGCCGCGTCGGCGAGCTCGACGAGGAGATGGTCTACGAGGCGCGCCCCGGCCAGGCCTTCCTGCTCGGCGCATCGACCTGGCGCATCGAGGAAATCGGCCGCGACCGCGTGATCGTCACGCCCGCCCCCGGCGCACCCGGCGCGGTGCCCTTCTGGAAGGGCGACTCGATGGGGCGCCCGAAGGAGCTCGGCGAGGCGATCGGCGCGTTCTCGCGCTGGGCGGTCGAGCAGCAGCCGGACACGCTGCAGCGCGACTACGACCTCGACGAGCGCGCGGCGCGCAACCTGCTGGCCTACCTGCGCGAGCAGCAGGAGGCGACGCGCGTGCTGCCGAGCGAGCGCACGATCGTGCTCGAGCGCTTCCGCGACGAGATCGGCGACTGGCGCCTGTGCGTGCTCTCGCCGTTCGGCGGGCGCGTGCACTCGGCATGGGGCCTGGCGATCTCCGCGCGCATCCGCGAGCGCATGGGCCTGGAGGCCGACGCGATCACCTCCGACGACGGCATCGTGCTGCACCTGCCCGACCTCGACGCCGACGAGGCCGAGGCGCTCCCCTCAGCCGCTGAGCTGATCATGCTCGAGCCCGACGAGGTCGAGGCTCAGATCACCGCCGAGCTCGGCGGCTCGGCGCTGTTCGGCGCGCGCTTTCGCGAGAACGCCTCGCGCGCGCTGCTGATCCCGCGCGCGTATCCGGGCAGACGCACGCCGCTGTGGCAGCAGCGGCTGAAGGCGCAGAACCTGCTCGAGGTCGCGCGCCGCTACGCGGACTTCCCGATCGTGCTGGAGACCTACCGCGAGTGCCTGCGCGACGTGCTCGACGTGCCCGGGCTGCAGGAGCTGCTGCGCTCGCTGCACTCGCGCGAGATCTCGCTCGTCGAGGTCGAGACGCCGACTGCCTCGCCGTTCGCCTCCTCGCTGCTGTTCGACTACGTCGCGACGTACATGTACGAGGGCGACGCGCCGAACGCCGAGCGTCGCGCTGCGGCGCTGTCGCTGGACCGCGACCTGCTGCGCGAGCTGCTCGGCCAGGAGGAGCTGCGCGAGCTGCTCGACCCCGACGCCTTGCAGCGCGTCGAGGACGACCTGCAGCATCGCTCGGAGATAACGCGCGCGACCGGGCGCGACGGCCTGCACGACGTGCTGCGCCACGTCGGCGACCTCAACGCCGAGGAGATCGCGTCGCGCGTGTTCGAGGGCATCGACCCGGCGCCGCTGCTGGCCGAGCTGCAGCGCGAACGCCGCGCGATTCGCCTGCGCGTCGGCGGCGAGCAGCGCTGGGTGGCCGCCGACGAGGCCGGGCTGTATCGCGACGCGCTGTCGGCCGCGCCGCCCGGCGGATTGCCCGAAGCGTTTCTCGCCGACGTGCCTGACGCGCTGCGCGTGCTCGTCGCGCGCTACGCGCGCACGCACGGTCCGTTCACGACGACGAGCTGCGCGAGCGCTACGGCGTCGACGCCAGCGCCGTGCTGCGCGAGCTCGAGCGCGACGGCGACGCTCGTGCGCGGCGAGCTGCGCCCGGGCGGCAGCGGGCGCGAGTGGTGCGACGTCGAGGTGCTGCGCCGCCTGCGCCGCGCCTCGCTGGCGGCGCTGCGCAAGGAAATCGAGCCCGCCGACCAGCGCAGCCTCGCCGCATTTCTGCCGTCGTGGCAGGGCGTCGACCGCCACCCGCCGGCCGGCGCCGGGATCGACCGACTGCGCGAAGTGCTCGTGCCGCTGCAGGGCCTGGCGCTGCCGGCGGAGATCTGGGAGCGCGACGTGCTGCCGCGCCGCACGGGCGCGTACTCGCCGTCGTGGCTGGACATGCTGTGCGCCAGCGGCGAGCTCGTGTGGGTCGGCGCGGGTCCGCTCGGACGCTCCGGGCGCGTGGCGCTGTACTTCCGCGAGGACGCGCCGCTGATCGGCCCGCCGCCGAGCAATGAGCGCCGTGCCGCAGGCGCCGCCGCGGCGTCGACGGACACGCCGGAGCACGAGCTCGTCCGCGCACGCCTGCAGACGCCGTGCTTCTTCAGCGACCTGATCGCCGAGCTCGACGCTCCCGGCCGAGGCGCTGCGCGAGGCGCTGTGGGACCTCGTTTGGGCGGGCGAGGCGACGAACGACGCGTGGGCGCCGCTGCGCGCGCCGCGCCTGGCGCTGGCGCGGGCGAGCGCGCGCCACGAGCGTCGAACATCCGTCCGGCGCTTCGGCTCACGACGCACCGGCGCGCAGTCTCAGGTGCAGGGTCGCTGGGGGCTCACCGAGCCGATCTTCCGCGCCGGCCCGCTCGCCGCCGACGGCTCCTCGGCGCCTGCAGCGGCGTCCGGCCCGGAGCGCCGCCGCGCGCTCGCCGAGCTGCTGCTCGAGCGCTACGGGATCGTCACGCGCGAGCAGGTGCTCGCGGAGGGCATCAAGGGCGGCTTCGCGATGCTCTACGACACGCTCGGCAAACCTCGAGACGCTCGGCGTCTGCCGCCGCGGCTACTTCGTCGAGGGCATGGGCGGCGCGCAGTTCGCGCTGCCCGGCGCGGTCGAGCGGCTGCGCGCTGGCCGATCTCCGATCGGTCGCGGCGGCGCAGCCTCGGCCGGCCCCGGGCTCTCGGCGGTCACGCCAGGAGCGACCACAGCGTCCCCGGGCCGCCCGCGCGCCCTGGTGATCGCCGCCGCGGACCCGGCTCAGCCCTACGGCGCGGCGCTCTCGTGGGCCAAACGCGAGGGCCAGGAGCGCCGGCCGTCGCGCGTGGCGGGCGCGTACGTCGTGTCCGTGGCCGACGAGCCGGCGCTGTACGTCGAGCGCGGCGGGCGCGGCCTGCTGACGCTCGCCGAGCCGCGCGAGGGCGACGGCGACCCGGTCGCTGAGGGGCTGCGCGCGCTCGCCGACGCGGTTCGCGCCGGGCGCGTGCCCAAGCTCACGCTCGAGCGGATCGACGGCGAGCCGGCGGTTTCGTCGAAGCTGGCCGCGACGCTGCTGGAGCTGGGCTTCAGTCCCGGCCCGAGGCGTCTGACGCTGAGCGCCTGAGAGCATCGCCTCGAGCCTCCTGGCGAGCGCTCGGGGGCGTGCTCGTTGGACGCTGAAACGGACCTTCGTTCGCTGGTTCGGTCCACAGGAGACATCGGTGACAGGACTCGATCCATTCCGGTATAAAGAATGTCGTGGTGCATCAAAGTAGACTTGCGTTTTTTCGAGGGATTGGTTAGTGTCGCGAATCGTGGGGATGAGTGGAACTCACAGGGGGCCTACGCCGATCTACCGAAGGCTCCCTCACGGTCCGAACGGGATGTCGCGCGACGACGTAGCGCGTAACCAGCGGACGCGCATGTACGGCGGGATGATCGAGGCGGTCGCCGAGCGCGGCTACTCGCGCACGACCGTCGCGCACGTGATCGGCCTGGCGGGGGTCTCGCGCAGGGCCTTCTACGAGCAGTTCGCCAACAAGGAAGCGTGCTTCTTGGCGACGTACGACATCGTCGTGGCGCGGGCACGCAAGACGGTGCTCGACGCATGGTCGAGCGAGCGCGGCTGGGCCAACCGGATGCACGGCGCGTGCCGGGCGCTGCTCGACCACGTCGCCGGAGAGCCCAACGGCCCGCGGCTGGTGCTCGTCGACTCGCTCGGCGTGGGCCCGAACGTGCGTCCGCGCATGGTGCTCGCAGCGACCACGTTCGAGAGCGTCGTCGCGATGGCCTTCGCGGCCGACCCCAACGGCGAGGAGCTGTCGCCGTTGATGGTCAAAGCGATAGTCGCGGGCATTCGCCACATCGCCTTTACGCGCATGTACGAGAAGCGCGAGACGGAGCTGTACACGCTGACCGACGAGGTGCTCGACTGGATCGAGTCCTACCGCTCGCCGGTGGCCAAGCGCCTGAACGTGTCCGGGCTGGTCATGCCCGAGCCGGTGGAGCCCGAGCCGGCGGCCTTCCTGTCGCGCGACGACAAGCGCGCGCGTGCGCTGAGCGCGCTCGTGCACCTCACGCTCGACGAGCGCTACGCCGAGCTGAGCGACCCGCAGATCGCGCAGTTCGCGGGCATCTCCACGGAGGCCTTCCACAAGCAGTTCGCCAACAAGGAGGCGTGCTACCTGGCGGTGCTCGACGAATTCGTCGGCGAAGCGATGGAGGCGGTCAAGCACGCGATCGACGGCGCCGACTCGTGGCCGCAGGCGGTGCACATCGCGATGCGCACGCTGGTCGAGTTCTTCGCCGCGCACGAGGGGCTCAGCCGACTGGCGTTCATCGACATCTTCGACGTCGGCCCGGGGATGGTCGGGCGCATGACGCGCTCGATCGAAGACTTCACCAAGCTGCTCGACGACCTCGGCCCGGAGGCGCGGCGCGGCCCGCTGATCGCGCGCGAAGCGGTCACCGGCGCGATCTGGGGGATCGTCTCCAGCTACACCGCGCACGACCGCGTGCGGCAGCTGCCGCGGCTGGTCGACCAGCTGACGTTCATCATGCTCGCTCCGTACATCGGCCCGAAGCCGGCGATGGAGACGATCGAGGCAGCGCGCAAACCGCTGCCGAGCGATTACTGAAGCATCTGCGATCGTGAGGCTCGATGGCCGAGCCCCAGCCGACGAACACCCCTCGCCGCGCGGGCCCGCGCCGCGTGGGCCACAAGGGCGCGGCGCACATCGAGCCGGGCAACACGCTGGCGAGCTTCGACGCGGCGCTGCGCCACGGCGTGGACATGATCGAGCTCGACGTGCTCTGCGAGCGCGCCGACGGCAGCGGGCGGCTGCTCGTCGCGCACGACTTCCAGGACATGCGCGGACGCACGCCGCTGAGCTTCGAGGCGGCGCTCGAGCACCTCGCGACCGACGCCTTCGCTGGTCTGGAGTTCGACGTCGACGTGAAGATCCCCGGCTATGAGCTGCGCGTCGTGCAGGCGCTGCGCGACCACGGCCTGATCGAGCGCACGCTCGTCAGCGGCATGTTCACCGACGCTCTCGCGCGTATTCGCGCCGCCGAGCCGGGGTTGCGCCTGGGCTGGTCGGTGCCGCGCGTGCGCCGCGACTACACGACGGACATGCTCACGGCGATCCCGGCGCTGGCGATCCTCACGGGCTATCGCGCCGCGCTGCCCGGTCGCGCTCGCAGCGCGCTGCGCGAAGGCCGCTTCGACGCGATCATGGCCCACTGGCGGGTGGTCACGCGCGCCCTCGTGCGCGCGGTGCACGAGGGCGGCGGCGAGCTGTACGTGTGGACGGTCGACGACGCGGCGCGCATCGCCAAGCTGACGGCGATGGGCGTCGACGGGATCATCACGAACGACCCGCGGCTGTTCTGAGGCTCAGCCGATCAGGCAGCTGGCGGCTGAGAAGCCGGCCGGGTCGGCGCCGGCGAGGCTGTCGCGGCCGGCGCTGGTCGCGCGTGAGATCTGCGCGAGCACGCTGCTGCCGTGGCGCCACTGGAAGCTGACGACGCCGCGAAAAGTGAACGCGGGCTGGCCGGCGACGGGGCTGAGCTGAAAGCTGCGCCCGGCCTGTCGCGGGGCGGCGCCGGTGCCGACGTTGGCGTAGCCCGACGACGCGCCCTTGGCGAGGTCGGTCCAGGCTTTGCTCGTCGTGTCGAGGTACTGCAGGCGGAAGCGCATGTACATCGTGTCGTGGGCCTGGTGGTCGCCGGGCATCGAGCCGCGCACGCCGACCGTCTTGAGCTGGTCGGCGGGGCTGCACACGTCGATCGTCGACCACAGCAGGCGCGAGCGAAACAACGTCTGCGTGTCGACGGCGCGCTTGGCGCGCAGGCTCTGCGCTTTGGCGAGCGCGAGGCTCGGCGACAGCGCAGCGAGGGCGGCGACGAGACAGGCCAGCGCGATCGCCGCCGCGCGTACGAAGCCGCGGAAAGGTGTCGCTGTCGTTCGCGAGGACCGAAGCATATGCCTGAAGATACCTTCGACGAAGCCGCAGTTGCGGCTTGTGATATGCCTGCCGCATGGCCGGGATGAGTTCACAGGAGGTGGTCGAGCTGCTCGGCGGCGTTCCGGTCTTCTCGACGCTCGTGCGCGAGAATCTGGAGCGGATCGCGCAGTTCGCGGTTCCGCGCGAGTTCGAGCCGGGCGAGGTGGTGTTCCGCGAGGGCGACGCGAGCGACACCTGCTACGTCGTGCGCGACGGCCGTGCGCGCGCCCTGCGCACGCACACCGACGGACGCACGCTGACGCTCGCGACGTTCGGCCCGGGAGACATCTTCGGCGAGCTCGCGCTGTTCGAGGACGAGCGGCGCTCGGCGACGGTCGAAGCGATCGAGCAGACGCGCGCGGTGGCTGTGCTCGGCCCGGACATGCGCCGCCTGATGTCAGAACACGCGGAGATCTCCTCGCGCCTGGTGATCGCGCTGGGCCGGCGCCTGCGCGAGACCAACGAACGCCTCTCGCGCCAGTCCTTTCAGACCGTGCAGAGCCGCGTCGCGGTGGTGCTCAAGCAGCTCGTGGAGCAGGAGAAAAACGACGGCGAGCCGCCCGGCGACGTGCTCGTGACGGCCACGCAGGCCGACCTCGCGCAGCTCGCGGGCTCCTCGCGCGAGTCGGCCAGCCGCTTCCTCGCGGTGCTCGAGCGCGCCGGGGTCATCACGCAGGGGCGGGGGCGGCTGGTCGTGCACGACGCCGAGGCGCTCGAGCAGTATGTCTTCTAGGAGGCCGCGCAGCCGCCGGCGCGGGGGCAAGCGCCCGGCGCGCGAGCTGTCAGCCGGCGGCGTGGTCGTGCGCGGCGGGGAGATCGTCGTGATCGTGCCGACGCGACGCGCCTCGGACGGCTCGCGCGTGCTGGCGCTGCCCAAGGGCCACATCGACCCGGGCGAGGACGCGCTGCAGGCGGCCACGCGCGAGGTGCGCGAGGAGACGGGCGTCGTCGGCGAGCCGGTGCGCGAGCTCGGCGAGGCGCGCTACTGGTACAGGCGCGACGGGCAGACGATCCCCAAGTCGGTGACGTTCTTCCTGTTCGCCTACGTCGAAGGCGACACGGCCGACCACGACGACGAGGTCGAGGAGGCTCGCTGGATCGCGCTGGCGGATGCTCAGAACGAGCTCAGCCACGCGGCCGAGCGCGAAATCGTGGCGCGCGCGGCGGAGTTCTTGGAGGAACAGCGCAAAGAGCGGTAGCCTGCCGTCCGTGCAGGTGCTCAACTTCTACTCGACGATCTTCGCCGACGAGCTCAAGCGCGGGCGCAAGACGGCGACGATCCGCCTCGGCGACAAGTCGGGCAAGTACCGCAAGAACACGCTCGTGCTGGTGACGATCGGCTACCAGCACTCGCCGCGCGAGCGGATCTTCGAGGCGGTGATCGACACGGTCGAGGTGATGAAACTCGCCGACCTATCGCCGCGCGACATCAAGCACGACAACCCGGAGTTCCGCCGCCACGAGGAGCTGATCAGCTTCCTCGAACAGATCTACGGCCGCAGCGTGTCGCCGGAGGAGGTCGTGACGGTCGTGCGCTTCTCGCAGATCCGCGACAACCCGACGGCGATGACCGAGGCGATGAAAGGCTTCGGCGGCGCGCAGAACTAGCAATTTTCCTTGATAGGGCCCCGGATCGTCTATATATTCAGGGGACCGTTGGCACTCTCCGCGGAGAGTGCCAGAGGCGTTTCGCCCCCGGCAGAGGGCTGAGGACCACGCGAGACGCCCGAAGCATTCTCTAGATGGAGGTATTACCGATGAAGCTGAAGCCCCTGGGCGATCGTCTGATCGTACGGGCGATCGAGGAGGAGCTGACCACTGCAAGTGGTCTCGTTCTTCCCGACACCGCCAAGGAGAAGCCGCAGAAGGGCGAGGTCGTGGCCGCCGGCGACGGCAGGCTCGACGACGACGGCAAGCGCATCCCGCTGGACGTGAAGAAGGGCGACGAGGTCCTCTACAGCAAGTACGGCGGGACCGAGATCAAGATCGACGGGGAGGACCTGCTCGTGTTGCGCGAGTCAGACGTCCTGGCCCTCGTCGAGGCATAAGGAGAACTGAGAACAGATGGCAAACAAGGAGATCAAGTACAGCTCCGAGGCGCGTTCGGCGCTTGAGGCGGGTGTCGACGCGGTCGCGAATGCGGTCAAGGTCACGCTCGGTCCCAAGGGCCGCTACGTCGTGCTCGACAAGAAGTTCGGCGCGCCGACGATCACCAACGACGGTGTCACGATCGCTCGTGAGATCGAGGTCGAGGACGTCTTCGAGAACCAGGGCGCACAGCTCGTGCGCGAGGTCGCCACGGCGACCAACGACGTGGCCGGCGACGGCACGACGACGGCGACGGTGCTCGCCCAGGCGATCGTTCGCCAGGGCCTGAAGAACGTCGCGGCGGGCGCGAACCCGCTGGCGCTCAAGCGCGGCATCGAGAAAGCCGTCGACGAGGTCGTCAAGAACATCGCATCGCAGTCCAAGGAGGTCTCCGGCAAGGACCAGATCGCCCGCGTGGCGACGATCTCGGCCGGCGACGAGGAGATCGGCGACGTGATTGCCGACGCGATCGAGAAGGTCGGCAAGGACGGCGTGGTCAACGTCGAGGAGGGCCAGACGTTCGGCATGGACCTCGAGTTCACCGAGGGCATGCAGTTCGACAAGGGCTACATATCGCCGTACATGGTCACCGACCAGGACCGCATGGAGGCCGTTCTGGAGGACCCGTACATCCTGATCGCCAACTCGAAGATCGGCTCGGTTCGCGACGTGCTGCCGGTGCTTGAGCAGGTCATCCAGTCGGGCAAGCCGATCCTGATCATCGCCGAGGACGTCGAGGGCGAGTCCCTGGCGACGCTCGTCGTGAACAAGCTCCGTGGCACGTTCACGGGCGTGGCCGTCAAGGCGCCCGGCTTCGGCGACCGCCGCAAGCGGATGCTCGAGGACATCGCGATCCTGACGAACGCCGAGGTGATCACCGAGGAGATGGGCCTGAAGCTGGAGAACACGCAGATCGCCCAGCTCGGACGCGCACGCCGCGTCGTCGTCGGCAAGGACGAGACGACGATCGTCGACGGCGCCGGTGACGCGCAGGCGATCAAAGGCCGCATCAACCAGATCAAAGCCGAAATCGAGAACACCGACTCGGACTTCGACCGCGAGAAGCTGCAGGAGCGCCTGGCAAAGCTCTCCGGCGGCGTCGCCGTGGTCAAGGTCGGAGCGGCAACCGAGACGGAGATGAAGGAGAAGAAGCACCGCGTTGAGGACGCGCTGCAGGCAACTCGGGCGGCGCTCGAGGAGGGCATCGTCCCGGGCGGCGGCGTGGCACTGCTGGAAGCCACGTCGGCGGTCACGATCGGCGACAACGGCGCGTCGGTCGACGGCTCAGACGACGAGCGCACGGGAGCTCGCATAGTCCTGCGCGCTCTGGAGGAGCCGCTGCGTCAGCTGGCTGAGAACGCGGGCCTGGAGGGCTCGGTTGTCGTCAACGACGTGCGCAAGGCCAAGAAAGGCCAGGGCCTGAACGCCTCGACCAACGAGATCGTCGATCTCGTGGCCGCCGGCGTGATCGACCCGGCGATGGTCACGCGCTCTGCCCTGCAGAACGCGGCGTCGATCGCCAAGAACATCCTCACGACCGAGGCGATCGTCGCGGAGCTTCCTGAAAAGGAAGGCGCGGGCGCCGGTGGCGGCGGGATGCCTGACATGTCGGGAATGATGTAGGCACTTCTCAGTGCATGGGAAGCCCGACCGTCGTTTGGCGGTCGATGCGAGGGCCCGGCATGTTGCCGGGCCCTCGTGCTTAACGGGCCATGCAGCATCGGCCCGATGTATCACACGTGATACGCTACGCCAATGGCCGACGTCAGCATTCGCGACCTGCGCAATCATGGAGGCGATGTGGTCGATCGCGCCGCTCGAGGCGAGCTGATTACGATCACGCGCGCCGGCAAGCCTGTGGCGGAGCTACGCGCCGCGCCTCGCCCCGGGGTGTCGACGGAGGTGCTCCTGGCCCGGCTACGACCGCTCCCGGCGGTAGATCCAGATGCCCTGCGGGCCGATATTGACCAGATCCTGGATGCGAGCGTGTGAGCGGCCCGTCGTCTCCGTCCCAGAGGTCGACACGCCGCGCTCGAGGTGTCCTCGACACCTCGACATTGATCTTGCTGCAACGCCTTCCGGATGCTGCGTCGCTTCCCGAGGAGCCGCTTATCACGGCGGTGACCCTCGCGGAGCTCTCGGTCGGGCCGCTCGTCGCGACCGACCAAGATCAGCGTGCCGCCCGTCAGGCACATCTGCAGCAGGCCGAGGCCGCATTCGACCCGCTCCCCTTCGACGCTGATGCGGCGCGCGCGTTTGGCCGGGTCGCATCTTCGCTGCGGCGAGCAGGCCGCAAGACGACGGCCCGAGCCTACGACGCGATGATCGCAGCGACCGCCGTAGCCAACGACCTTCCGATCTACACGTGCAACCCGGCGGATTTCCGGGGCATCGATGAGCTTGAGGTGATCGCGATAGACGTACCTGAGTCCGGATAAGCCTTGCCGGGGTCGTTGGGGTGCCAGTCGAGTTGCGCACCGGCTACACCTTTGCACTTGCTTGTGACGTAATTCCGCGGCGGCGTGGCAGTGGTGAATGTGGGAGCAGCCACCGAGACGGAGATGAAGGAGAAGAAGCACCGCGTCGAGGACGCGCTGCAGGCAACTCGCGCGGCGCTGGAGGAGGGCATCGTCCCTGGCGGCGGCGTCGCACTGCTGCAGGCCTCAGCGGCCGTCAGCATCTCAGACAACGGCGCGTCGGTCGACGGCTCCGACGACGAGCGCACGGGCGCGCGCATCGTGCTGCGCGCGCTGGAGGAGCCGCTGCGTCAGCTGGCCGAGAACGCGGGCCTCGAGGGCTCGGTTGTCGTCAACGACGTGCGCAAGGCCAAGAAAGGCCAGGGCCTGAACGCCTCGACCAACGAGATCGTCGATCTCGTGGCCGCCGGCGTGATCGACCCGGCGATGGTCACGCGCTCTGCCCTGCAGAACGCGGCGTCGATCGCCAAGAACATCCTCACCACCGAGGCGATCGTGGCTGAGCTTCCTTAAAGGAAGGCGCGGGCGCCGGTGGCGGTGGGATGCCGGACATGTCGGGGATGATGTAGGGCGCAGTCGGGTGTAGCGCGCAGGTCCGCGGACTGGCGCTTGCGAGGACCCGGCACGATGCCGGGTCCTCGCCGGCTGGTGCCCATCCGGACGCTGCGGGCGCCCTCAAGCAGCCACCTGGGCGATGAAGGGTGGCAGACGGAGACATACTCCAGTCCTTGCCAACCATCGGCTCGGCCACATTCGCCCTTGGGCGAAAACTAATCGACGCGCACGGACGGAGCTCCCTCGTCTGCCACTGAGTCATCTCTCGGACGATCCGGGCACCGCCCACATAGCCGAGAACGCCAGTCCCCCCGGGACAAATCGGGGTCTTTCGCCATATGACGCTCAGAACCATGTGATAGATCGCAGGGGTGATCGCAGGCGGTCGCCGCCAGCGTAATCGCCAAACACTCCGTCTAGGCGAGCGTTGCGCGTGAGTAGCCGCTCCACGAAGGCCGGCAAAGGCGGACCGCTGTCGTCTAATCTGACGCGCGAAATGAAGAGACCAGGCCATCAGCGGAGCCTGCTCGGCGCCTCGCTGCTCGCGGCAATCGGGCTAGGCGCCTGCGGCAGTACGCGTCCGAGCAGCCCGCGCTTCGATCCGGCGCAGACGCGAATCGTGATCGACACCTCAGCGCGCCCTGCGATCGGCGGCGCCCTACAGGCCGGGGAACCTATCGTGACAGTCGGTACCACCGTGATCACGAAGCGCGCCCTGGGGCGACGCATAGCGATCGAAGCCCGCGGCGGGATCGCCGGCCTGCCCGTCCCGTCCGTGCCCTCGCACATCTCGGCATGCGCAGCCTCGCTGGAAGCGCGCGTCAAGGCGACGCACATCGCGCCCGTCTCCAGGCAGAAACTGACGGAGCAATGTACCCAGGCCTACCGTGCTCTCCGGGAAAACGTGCTGAACTCACTGATCGCCAACGAGTGGGCAATCGGCGAAGCTGCCGATCAAGGGCTTGCCGTCGACGACCGCCGACTTCGAAATCATCTGGAACTTGAGCTTGGAAGACAATTTGGAACCAACGAGAAGTTCCAAAGGTTCCTTAAGCAGAGCGGCGAGAACGTTTACGACCTGCTTTTCAACCTCAAGCAACAGCTAGCGGTTCAGGCACTACGCGCCAAGGTCGAATCCTCGGCAAAAAGTGACACTCCGCAGGCCGTGGCCAGGTACTACCAAGAACATAAGCGCGCATATGCGGTACGCGAACAGCGCGACATCGGTATCATCCGCACCAACCTCAAATCTACCGCGCTGACCGTCAAGCGAGAACTCGAAGCCGGAGTTAGCTTTGGGACTATCGCAAGACAGCTCCCAGATCAGCAGCCGATCTATTCTGTCAGAGACGGGTTAGTGCCGAACCTTGAACCGCACGTGTTCTCGGAGAGTGTGATCAACGACGCGATCTTCTCCGCGAGGCCAAACGTGGTCGTCGGCCCCGTAAAGCTGCATGTCACACCCCACTACCGTAGCCATACCGTAACCGAGACGCAAAAGATCGACGGCTACTACGTCTTTCGAATCAACGCGGTAAGGGCACCCTACCAGAAGAGTCTCGCACAGGTTAAGCAATCTATCACCAAAGCTCTGCCGGAAATCTTGCGACTACAGGCGCTCGCAGCCTTCACCTCAAGGTGGCGTGACTCATGGCGGTCAAAGACCAACTGCCGGCTAGGCTATATTGTTCGCAAGTGTCGGCAGTTCGCCACGTCAGCGCACGAACCGCCTGAAGATCCCTACTCGCTCGACTGACAGCCCGCAAGTCCAGGCTGGGCGGACCTTCTGAGCGGCGGCACGAGGTCCTCAAGACGGGGTCCGCATCCGCCGCTTGCGGGCGACTTCGGACGTCGCGCCCAAACATGCGGAACCCGGGTCCGGCGGCAAGTCGGAGACGCAGCAGCTACTTCATCCACTGCGACGATCAGACAGCAGGTGATCGGAGACACTTGGGCAAATCGCTTGACTCCCCGGTGGAGAAGGTGAAGACTGACTCTTGCAGTGGCCGACTATTCGTGTCGGCCGTATCGAGGGCCCAGACAGCCGACAAGGCGCAGGATGTTCTCTCGATAGGTGCCAAAGACAACAAAAAAGGAAGTGTCATGAAGCAAGCCAAAACTCTGCTTGTCGTCCTGATGGGTGTGCTGGCGGTGTCCAGCGCGCTTGTTGCTTCGGCGTTCGCAGCCAGCCCGACGGCCAAACTGTTAACCGGAGAAACCTTTCCTGTGACCATCAAAGGGGAAAACACCGCCGCCAAAACCGAACTTCAGAACGCGGCCGGTGTGCTGAAAGGCGAAGGCGTCACGCTCACTGCATCTCTGACGTCCGCAAGCGCTGGTACTTACGGCGCCGACTTCACTAAGGTGAAGAAAGGTGCGGAAGCGTGTAAAACGGCTGGGGACGCGTCAGAAACGGTATTAGTGCCGAACACAAACACATTCACGCTAGTACACGACATATCGAGCACTACC
Organism: uncultured Solirubrobacteraceae bacterium; assembly: GCA_963706615.1. Taxonomy (GTDB): domain Bacteria; phylum Actinomycetota; class Thermoleophilia; order Solirubrobacterales; family Solirubrobacteraceae; genus Palsa-744. Next base: position 1,855,289 of record OY970163.1, read on the forward strand.
GGCGTGGCGGCACTGCTGAACCTGTCGGTAATCACCGTCGAATGCGGTGCAACGAAAATCAAAATTGAAGGCAATGTACTCGCGTTACTCTTGCCCGTCGGAAAAGGCGGAGGAACTGAAGAGAAAACAAGCGGGTTCGAAGGCGTTCTTCGGTGCTCTGCTGCTGTAGGAGAACCGAAAGAGGTCAAATACTGGAACGCGGCAAACGAAGAAAAGTCGGCGCTCCTCTTAGCTAACTTCGGCACGGGCTTCAAAAAAGCCTGTGAGGATGTGCAACCGAACCTAGCGCTGACCGCTTCGAAGATGATTGAATTGGTCAATTAGCGGCACGCTAGGAGTAGCTACAGTTGTAGTTGTCCGGCGGCACGCGGGAGGAACCCGCGTGCCGCCGACCTTCCCCACGGCCAACCGAATGGGAGATAACATACTACGGGCCGTGCTACGTGGCGTCCGTCGTCGCCCGTGCGATGTTGTCACGGTAATGCGGCTGGGAGGACAAGTGGCGGTGTTCCGAGAATGGTCCGCCGAGTAGCCGCGGGTTCCTGGGCCGTTGGCTTGAGACCCCTGTGGCTACAAGCCAGGACTGTCGTGTAGTCGCCCAGTGAATTGGCGGCGACTGTCTGGTGTGTGCACCAGGGTGAGCCCGCGCGGATCCTCTGATTGAGTAAAGACCGATCAGCGAGACGCCGAGCGCTTGGCGCGGCTTTTAATCGCTGGCGAGCTGGCTCTCAACGGTCCGCTTCGCCGAACCCGGCACCAGGTGGCCTTTGATCACTGACGGGGTGCGGGCGAGGTGGCCCGACCCCCTAGATTCGGTCCGCCCCGTGTGAGAGTCCTTCAGCCCATGCAAAATGGGCGAGAGGAGGACCGATCACGTGAAGAGCAGACGACACACGCCCAAGCAGATCATCAGGAAGCTCAGGGAGGCCGACAAGATGCTGGCCGAGGGCTCAGAGACGCCCGAGGTCTGCAAGGCGCTGGAAGTCTCCGAGGCGACCTATCACCGCTGGCGTGCGCAGTTCGGCGGGATGAAGGCCGAGGACGTCAAGCGCCTGAAGGAACTCGAGCGCGAGAACGCGCAGCTGAAGCGCTTGGTCGCCGACAAGGAGCTGGAGAACCTCGGGCTGCGGGAGATCGCGAAGGGACGGATGAAAGTCAAGTCCTCGCGGGCGTCGTCTTTCCTCGTTGCTGCTGTTGGCGCTGCCAGTCGGCGACGATGCGCTGGTAGGCGTGCTCGGCTGCTTCGGCTGAGCGACGCTCGAGCTGTCGGCGTTCCTCGCGATTGGGGCCCTGCAGATTGCCGGTCGCGCGTCGGCGTGGAGCGCCCGCTATCAGCTCGACCTTGCGGAGCTTCTTCGCGGTGACGATCGGCATCTGGTAGGCGTAATCCTCGCCTCGGGTCAGTAGCTGCCAGAACAGCACGCACATCTTCCGCGCCACAGCCACGATCGCCACTGCGTGCCCGCGTCGTGCGCGGACCCGTTCGAAAAATGCCCGCAGGGGGCCAGGACTCCGGACGGCCGTGTGGGCGGCCTCGACGAGAACGTGCCGCACGAGCGCCGAGCCCTCCTTTGAGATCGCCCCGTGGTCGCCTCGCTTGCGCCCGACTGGCGCACTCGCGGATCGAGGCCAAGGTAGCCGACGAGCTGCCGCGAGTCGACGAAGCGACTGATCTCTCCGACCTGTCCGAGGAACGCGACAGCGGTGATCAGCCCCACGCCCGGGACTGTCATGAGGCGCCGAGCCGCCGCGGAGTCGAGCGCGAAGGCTGCCAGCTGCCGCTCGATTTTCGTGATCTCCTCGGTGAGGAAGTCGATCTGTCGGAGCGCCGCGTTGAGCGTGTCGCGCTCATCCTCGGCGAGCGCCTGCTCTGAGAGCCACTGCCGGCCCGCCACCCCAAAGGGATCTGTCATCGGCGGGCGGTTCTTGAGGTTGCGGTGCAGCACCGCGAGGATCTCGTTCTTGAACCTGGCCCGGTAGGAGACCAGTCGAGCGCGGCGTGCGACCCGGCGGCGCCTGAGCGCTCTGATCGTCTCATCCGGCTGCCAGGACCCCGACAGCATCCCGGCCGCGAGCAGCTGCGCGAGCGTCTTCGCGTCGTGGCGGTCGGTCTTCTGCTTTGACTCTGCGATCGCCTTCAGACGGCGCGTGTTGACGATCACAACCTGCGCGACGTGCGCCTTGATGATCCGCGCGATCGCCAAAGCGTTACTCGTCGCCTCAAGTGCGACACGATCCTCCGGGCCGAGCTGGCGCGCAAACTCCTCAAGTTGCTCAGGCCGAGCCGCCAGTTTCGGCGCTTGGCGAACCTCGCCATCCTCTCAGATCGCAACCTCGCAAAAGTCGCGGTGCACATCCAGTCCAATGCAACGTCCCTGCACCATGATTCTCCCTCCACTGATCATCGACGGTGACTTCGGAAGGCGACGGGCACACGACAGTGACGGATTCGTGCTCGAGGCACACCCGGGCAAGTCGCAGGGGCGGCCAAGGAAACTGTCGAGCTCGAAGCTCATCCCTTTCAAGCACGGCCTGCCCGTTCGCGTGTTCCGATAGAGCCCCATGTCCCGGTCGCTCGACAGTGACGAGCGCTCCGGACGCACCGGGTCCAGGAGCCATTCTCATGCCGGGAAACTGGTGAGCCCGTCGCGCCGACGCACAGCCGCCCTGATGCTTCAGGACCGGTTGGGCACCTCGGAGCGGCGGGCGTGCAAGATCGCTCACCAGCACCGCAGCACTCAGCGCCGCGAGCCGGTCCTGAGCGGGGATGACGCGGCACTGAGGGGGCGCCTTCGCAAGCTGTCTCGTGAGCGGCCGCGGTGGGGGTATCGCCGCGCCCACGCGGAGCTCCTCGGCGAGAGCTGGATGCTGAACCGCAAGCGCGTGCAGCGCCTCTGGCGCGAGGAGGGCCTGCGAGTCCCGCAGCGTCGGCGCAAGCGCCAGCGCCTCGGGGAGTCAGCGATTCCCGCGGACCGGCTACGTGCCGAGCGCCCCGATCATGTGTGGGCGTTTGACTTCCAGTTTGACCAGACCGCCGACGGGCACATCCTGAGGCTGCTGCACCTCGTCGATGAGTTCACCCGCGAGGCGCTTGAGATCAAGTGCGCTCGCAGCATCGACGCTGATGCGACCGTTCAGGTGCTCGAACGCCTGACCCGCGCCCGTGGCCGCTCACCACAGTTCGTTCGCTGCGACAACGGGCCGGAGATGACCGCAAACGCCCTGAAGGACTGGTGTCGCTTCTCGGGCACCGGGGCCAGCTACATCGATCCCGGCAGCCCATGGCAGAACCCCTACGTCGAGTCCTTCGGCTCCCGGGTGCGTGACGAGCTGCTCGCAGTCGAGCAGTTCTCGTGCCTCGCCGAGGCAAAGGTCCTCATCGAGGACTACCGCCAGGATTACAACGAGCACCGTCCGCACTCGGCGCTTGCCATGAAGTCACCCGCCCGCTTCGCCGCTGCCTGGAGGGCTCAGCACGAAGCGCTGCCCAGCTCGCTTCGCGAGACCACGACACCTAACCGTGCACTGACCAACATCCACCGACTCTCATTCGGGGTGGACCTGTGAAGGGGGTCCGGTCAGAGGTGGGGCGCTGATGATCCGCCGTGGTGAGCTTTAGCATGAGATCGCCGAGCAGTGGCCCACCTCTTAATCGCCCCAGAATGCGAGACGACTGATGTGCATGCGGGGCCGCGACACCCTGAGCGCGGGCTGTGAGGCAAGTCGCAGTCAGTGGCGTACCACCACTCGTCGGTGAGGGTCCCGGCTCAGGTGGCGCTGAGCGTCACCACCTCCTCTTGGTCCCTCTCGCATGTGTGGCCCTGCTCGTCCGGCAGAGCGTCGAGCATCGTCATGCACTCCGCCGAGAGATAGCGTCGACAGATCAGCCACTCGTCGTCTTACGCGATCAACAGCGCGCCCGCGACGCGGATCAGGCTAAATGTGATTGATGCCGCGCGCTCGCGCGCAGTAGTCGACCAGCGCGCGGCTTGGCCTGCCGACCTGATGGTTCAGAGACCGCGGCGCCGAGAGTGCGCAGGCGCTGCTGGCTCTTGCCGAGACCTCCTTGGACTGCGATGCGATGTTCTTGACGACCTCTGGAGAACACCCAGCTGTCCCAGCTCGGACGCGCACGCCGCGTCGTCGTCGGCAAGGACGAGACGACGATCGTCGACGGCGCCGGTGACGCGCAGGCGATCAAAGGCCGCATCAACCAGATCAAAGCCGAAATCGAGAACACCGACTCGGACTTCGACCGCGAGAAGCTGCAGGAGCGCCTGGCAAAGCTCTCCGGCGGCGTCGCCGTGGTCAAGGTCGGAGCGGCAACCGAGACGGAGATGAAGGAGAAGAAGCACCGCGTTGAGGACGCGCTGCAGGCAACTCGGGCGGCGCTCGAGGAGGGCATCGTCCCGGGCGGCGGCGTGGCACTGCTGGAAGCCACGTCGGCGGTCACGATCGGCGACAACGGCGCGTCGGTCGACGGCTCAGACGACGAGCGCACGGGCGCGCGCATCGTGCTGCCTGACATGTCGGGGATGATGTAGGGGCGCACCACGGCCTACATACAGACGTACGCTCGTCCGACTGGACATGCGAAAAAGAGCCCGGCAGATGCCGGGCTCTTTTTGTGCCGGCAGCGAAAGTCGGCTGTGGAGCGTCGGTGGGCCTCTTCCTGTCGGGCTGCCCACCGGCGTCCCTCGCGCTCGTTTCTATCTCGTTCCATTGCGTGATTCCCCGGCTTTGCTGGGAGATCGCCTCCTAGTTTGCGACACACGCGATGGCGGAAAGCCGTTGACGTTGCCTGCTGGGAAGACCTGGTGATAGACCAGGCCTGGCGAGGGCCTATGCGATTGCATAACCGCGTCACCGTCGGCACCAGTGCCTTAATCGGTTAAAGGAACGGCCTTAAACGTCGTTGATCCGGGTTCGAGCCCCGGCTGGTGCATATCGCATACACGTTCGCCAGCCGATGCCAATGAATCTGTTCGACTATTTTGAGGATCTGCGACCCGGTGAGGGAGCAGCTGCCGCATGGGCGGCACGTGCTCCGCGAAGGCCTCAGGCAGGCTGCGATGTAAAGCTCGTGCCGCGCGCGCCGGACTGGCAGACCGACGCAGACTCGATCGCAGCGCTCGAGCAGATCGGCGCCGAGCCGTGGGTCGAGGGCCTCGTGCGGGGCCACGAGGGCGTGAGCCTGCGCATCACTGACAGCTGGATCGAGAAGGCCGGGGCGGCGCTCGAGGCCGGCGGCAGCTCGGAAGCGCCTTTGTCGGACCTCGCGCAGGGGCGGCGTGTCTCGGTGCAGTTCTGGGATGCGAACGCGACTAAGGCGTTGCACGTTGGCCACCTGCGCAACCTCGCGATAGGCAACGCGCTCGCGGCTGCGCTCACGCAGGCGGGGGCGCAAGTCGAGCGGCGCAGCCGCATCTCCGACACGGGTCGAGCGATGGGCGAGGCGATGGCGGGCGTGATGCAGAGCGGCCGCCACGCGAACGCGGGGTCAGATGGGGGGCGCAAGAGCGATCACTTCGTCGGGGAGTGCTACGCCGAGTACGTCGCTGCAGCCGGCGTGGCGATGGTCGGCGACTGCGAGCAAGCGGAGGACTCGCTCGCGCGCGAGGTGCAGGTGCAGGACGACACGGCCGACGATTTGATCAAGCTCGTGCTGCGCGGCGACCTCGAGGCACTGGAGCTCTGGTACACGACGCGCGCGTGGGTGATCGGCGGGCAGCGCAAGACGCTGGCGCGGCTGGGGATTGCCTTTGACCGGGTGTTCTTCGAGTCTGACTTCCTGCGCGAGACGACCGAGCTGGCCGAAGCGGGGCTGCGCAGCGGCGCGCTCAAACGGCGGCCCGACGGTGTCATCATCTACGCGACCGGCCTGAAGGAGTTGGAAGAGGTCCCGCTGATGCGCGCGGACGGTCTCTCCACACAGCACATGCGCTCGCTCACGTATGCGCTCACAGCGCCCGAACTCGAGGGCGTGACGTCGATGCAGGTCACCGGCGGGGAGTGGGTCTCGCACCTGGTGAGTATCCGCAAACTCGCCGAGGAGCTGCGACCGGGACTGAACGGCGGGTTTCATCCGAACCGAAGCCTGTTCCACGGGATGGTTTCCAGCCAGAAGCGTGCGCTGAGCTCCAGCGCAGGGGCGCAGCTGATCGACGACCTGATCGAATGGATCGACACGCAGATCGACGACGACCCCGTGCGACGTGCGGTACGGCGAGCCCATCCGTTCCCGGAAAACGTCGGTGCCCAGGTCGCGCTCGGCTACTTCCTCGTGCATCCGACGACCCCGGACATCGAGTTCGAGCCCGAGCGGTTGCTCAACGAGAAGGAGAGCCTCGGCTGGAGTGTCGCTTGCGCCCAGGCGCGGCGGGGTGCCGCCGCCAACTCGGGTACGCGCAAGCCCGCGGAGGATCCGGCTTACCGCTTCGTCGTGCTGCAGTCAGAGCTCTACCGACGTCACCTGCGTGCCGCAGTCGAATCCTATGACCTGCGCCCGCTCGCGCTCTACCTGCGCCACCTCGCGCGCTGGCACTTGGAAGGCGCCCACGGCGAACACGTCGAGCGCGTCGTCCAGACGCTGTTGGAGCGCAGCGCGCGGGGACTTGGCCTGGAGGCGCGATGAACACGCTGCTGATCGACAACTACGACTCCTACACGTACAACGTCTTTCACTTGCTCGCGGCCGTCTCCGGCGAGGAGCCGAAAGTCGTGCACAACGACATGGTCTCCTGGAAGGCGCTGTCAGGCGGCAACTTCGACGCGATCGTGCTCTCGCCTGGACCGGGGCGCCCGCAGCGCTGGCACGACTTCGGGGTGTGCGCGGACATTTTGCGCCACAGCGAGGTGCCGGTGCTCGGCATCTGCCTCGGCCATCAGGGAATCGGCGACCTGCTGAATGGCAATGTCGCGGCGGCGCCGACCGCCATGCACGGGCGCCTGAGCCGGGTGCACCACGACGACACGGGGCTGTTCGTGGGGATTCCGCAGGGCTTCTCGGTGGTGCGCTACCACTCGCTCGCAGTCTCGGGCTCGCTGGGCGCCGAGGGGCGCGTGACTGCGTGGACCGACGACGGCGTGGTGATGGGAATCGAGCATCGCAGCCGTCCACTGTGGGGAGTGCAGTTTCATCCGGAGTCGATCGCTACCGAGCACGGCGGGCGCATCGTCACGAACTTCTACGACCGTCTAGGCCATCGCGGACGCCCGCGATCGCGCCGTCCCCACAAGGATGCGGCGCGGTCCGGGCGCATACGCGGCGCCACGGCCGCGAGCGAGCCGCGCATGAAACTGCGCGTACGCTCGATCGCGGGCGAACCCTCGACCGAGCTGCTGTTCGAGCGGCTGTTCGGCAAGCTGGAGCACGCCTTCTGGCTGGACAGCGCCGATGCGCCGACGCGGCTGGCGCGGCGCTCCTACCTCGGCACGAGCGCGGGCGCCGATCGCTGCGTGCTGGAGTACGACGTGGTCGAGAAAGCCGTCAAGACCCATCGCGCTGGTCCATCGAGGACGGAGCAGGGCTCGATCTTCGACGTGCTCGACCGCGAGCTGGCGGCGCGATCGGTCGAGCTACGGCAGAACAGCGCGACGGGACTGCTCAGTGGCTTTGTCGGCTACGTGGGCTACGAGTGCAAGGCGGACTGCGGCTCGCCGAACGTGCATCGCTCTGACGTGCCTGATGCGGTGTTGATGCTCGCCAACCGCGTCGTCGCCGTCGACCACGTCATCCGCCGCACCGAGCTGATCGTGCTGTGCCACGAGGGCGATCGCGACGCGGCGCGGTGGCTGGATGATGCGGAGGCGATCGTGCGCGAGCTCCTCAATGCACCGCCCGCCGAGGAGCAGTGCCTGGGCGAGGCGACGCGAGCCAAACGCGCGGACGGACAGGTGAGCTTCACCTGCGGGCGCGGACGTGAGCAGTACCTGGCAGACATCGCGCGCTGTCAGGCGGCGCTCGCGTCGGGCGAGTCCTACGAGGTCTGCTTGACCGACCAGATCACGACCTCGGCGAGCCCCGAGCCGCTCGAGCTGTACCGCGTTCTGCGGCGCGTCAACCCGGCGCCGTTCGCGGCGTACCTGAAGCTGGGCGAGCTGGCGGTGCTCAGCTCCTCGCCCGAGCGCTTCCTCTCGATAGATCGCGAGCGTCACGCGCAGGCTCGCCCGATCAAGGGCACGATCTCCCGCTCGGCGGACCCGATTGAGGACGAGGCGCGGCGCTCGGAGCTGATGCACGACGAAAAGACGTACGCCGAGCACCTGATGATCGTTGACCTGCTGCGCAACGACCTGGGGCGTGTCTGCGAGGTCGACAGCGTGCGCGTGCCCGAGCTAATGGTCGTTGAGCCGTACACAACGGTGCACCAGGTGATCTCGACGGTGATGGGCGTGCTGCAATGCGGGTGCACACCGGTGCAGTGCGTGCGTGCATGCTTCCCGGGCGGCTCGATGACGGGCGCGCCGAAGCTGCGCACGATGGACATCATCGACGATATCGAGCGCGAGGCGCGCGGCGTGTACTCCGGCTGCCTGGGCTACTTCGGCGTGGATGGAAGCGTCGACCTGTCGATCGTCATCCGCACGGTTGTGATGCGCCCAGGCGTGACAACCATCGGCGCGGGCGGCGCGATCGTGACGCAATCGGACCCGGAGCAGGAGTTCGAGGAGATCTTGCTGAAGGCGCGAGCGCCGATGTCGGCGATCGCCGAGGCGACGACGGGCAGCCCTGCGCGAGGCGCTTGGCGCGTCGAGGTCGAGCCGAACCCGCCACCGGCCCAGGCGGCATGAGCCGCGTCGTCCAGGCCGCTCCGCGTCGTAAGCCTCGCGACGCGTCGGCTGAGCACTGGGTGGTCTCCCGCGCCTTGCACGAGGACGTCGAGGGAGTTGTCGTCGCGGTGGAGGAGCTGCTGCTGGAGCTCGGAGGCGCTCCGCCGCCCCTGGCCGCGCTCGAGGCGGCAGTGCTCGAACTGATCGAGGATCGCGACGCGGGCGCGTTGCTCGTGGCGCGCGCGCGCGGCCAGATCGTCGGCATGCTCGCGGCGAGCTGGCCATTGGCGATCCACGCGGCTGGGCGCTACGCGCTGATCCAGGATCTGTGGGTGCGCCCCGATCGCCGCAGCGCGACGATCGGGGGTGAGCTCGTCGAGGCGTTGATGGCGATAGCCAGTGAACGTGGTGTTACGCGCGCCGAGGTGGGGCTGCCGTCGGAGCGCTTCGCCCGGCAGGCGGCGACGGAGGCCTTCTATACGGCCAATGGGTTCGCACGGCTGGGGCCACGGATGCGGCGGGTGCTCAAGTGAGTTGCGGGCTCCAGCCGTTCCGCGGCCGCCTGGACGAACTGGATGACGAGATCGCGCGCCTATTGGGAGAGCGCTTCGAGGTTTGTCGGCAGGTCGCACGCTATAAGAGCGAGCACGACATCGCGATGATGCAACCGGACCGTGTGGTGGACGTGCGGGCTCGCTATCTGGCGCGGGGCCTTGAGGCGGAACTGCCAGAGACTTTTGTCGCCGAGTTGTTTGAGCTGTTGATCGGCGCGACTTGCCGAATGGAGAACAAGCTGATGGGTACGCCGGAGGACGAGCGTGTCGAGGCATCGTCGGCCGCGGGTTCGTGTCCTAGCGGAGCCAAGGCGGGTGAGTCGTGACGCGTCCGAGGTTCATCACGCTTGGGCCGACGGGGACGTGTCACGAGAACGCGCTGTTGCACTACCTCGCGTTTCAGGGCATTAAGGACTTTGAGCTCGTGCTAGTTGAAGACCTGCTCGGGGCGACGGACCAGCTGCGCAAACGATCGAACACGTTCTTGGTGCAATGCAGCGCGCACACCGAGGTCCATCTCGTCACGGAGCGCTTCTACAAGGAGGTCTTCGTGATCGATACGTTTCTCTATCCGACTAAGGAGCTGGCGCTGCTGGTACGCCGCGACGCCCACGACCCGCAAAGCCTCGGGCTAGTCGCCGCGACGCGGGGGTACACCGACCTGTCGCGTTGGCGAACGCTGATCGACGAGCCATCCAAGCCCATTGTCGGCCGCAAGCTGCTCGCCGGCGAGTACGACGCGGGGCTGACCCACATGCACTACGCGCGCGAATACCCAGGCGCCTTGGCCGTGGACGAGCGATACGGCGCAATCGATACGACCTGGATCGTTTACGGGAGGGACAAGCGATTCGCCGGGCGCCTGATTGGCCTGGCGTGCCCGTCGCTATTCGGCGAGTGAGTCAACCGAAGGCACGCCCGCGGCGTAGACGCTCGATCTCGCTCCAGCCCCGCCCAGATGACGAACGTGGCTCGAGGAGATTTGTGGTTCTGATCCTCTTGCGGTGCTCGTGGCCCGACCCCTTAGTTTCGGTCCGGACCCAAGGCCAGAGTCATGGCCCGCGCGACGCTCCTCCATCGGTGCAAGGCGCAGCGCAGGGCCTGCGTCAGCCCCATCTTGTCCGCCACCTGCGCCGACGGCGCCCAGCCGGCGTGCGAGCCAGACCCTCTCCGTCCGCCCTCACCTCTACCTGAAATCGCAGCCAATGGCAAGGTGGAGCGCTACCAGCAGACACTCGCACGCGAGTGGGCCTACGGGCAAACCTACGCCTCATCAGACGCTCGTCGCAGCGCGCTGCCACAGGCTGGCGCACTACAACACGACTCGCAACCACAGCGCGATCGGCGACCGGCCACCCATCGACAGGGTTCACCAAGTGATCGGGCAGGACAGCTAGCACGGCCTCCGGGTCGGGCTAGCCTTTCGCCTGCGGGGCGGCGCGAAGGATCGATTGGCAAGCCGCGATCGCCGTTTTGAACGCGGGGCTCGCGGTGTTGACACCCTCGGCGGAGAAGATCGCTCCGGTGCCCGAGGTGTTGGGCGGCGGGAGGTTGACACCGTGCGCGTTTATACAGTCGGCGAAGCTGTGGAGCGCGTGCGTGTACCTCGGCGTCGCGCTCGACCGGTGAGGCCGGGCGGCCCTAGAGTTGCGCTTGGCTATGGCGTGATGCGTCTTCGAAGAGGTCCTCGTTCGCACGGTGTTCGCGGGGGTCAGCGCGAGCCGCTGGGTCGGGGTGGAGCCCTGCGAGGAGCGTCCGCACGAGGTCAGGGCGAGGCCCGTGAACAGGACGCTCAGGATTGTTGCGGTGGGGCGCAGGACGGCGCTGCTATACGGCATGCAACTTCTTTGTCGGAGGGTGGTTGGACCGACGGGCTCTCGCCGCGATCCGAGGCTGGAAGCCCGCCACCTGATTTTCATAGACGTACCGCCACCCTTCGAGTGCCGGTGGGCCAAACGGGGGTACAGGTCTCTTGGGGCGAGCGAGCGCGCCGTGGCGCGCCGCTACTCCCGGCGGCGCACTCACGCCTCGAGCGCCACGGTGGCCGAGCGCAGCAGCGCGGTGAGGCTGGCAAGCACTGCCGTGGCGTGTTCACCAGCCCTGTGGCTGGCGGAGCGCCCGCCCCTGTGGTGGGCCCGAGCAGCTTTGCCGTACTTCTTGCGAGCCGCGTTTTCGCAGGAGGCACGCTTCTTGCCGTGTTTCTTGTGGCACGCCCTCAACGCCGACGCGAGCTTCTGGCTATTCGAGGAGCCTGAGGAGCAGCCGGTGACCTGCACCGGCGTCTTCTCATTGATCTCAGCGCCGTTCGACGCTTTGAAGAATGTGGGCATGCTCAGGTGCCGCCCGCAGAAATCGTGAGATTCATGCGGGAGGAAGCTGCCAAACTCCGAGAAGGGACCGGTGGGCAGGCTGACCTCGATCGATTCGAACGGCACGTCGGGCGTGTTCCGGAACGTCGCGCTAGTAACGCCTTTTGCGATCAGCGTGTTCCCGTGCAGTTCGATGTGGACGTTGTCGCCGCGGAGATCCAGGACCGCGTCGGGGAATTTCGCTCCGCCATAGGAGACGAAGTACACGGGGCCTTCGAGCGGAACCGGCAGAACCTCGGTGTGGACCACGGCGGTGCCGATCCTCGACGCCTTCGGGCAGTTCTGGCGTTCGGTTTCATACACCTCCGCGAGACATGCTTTCTGCAGGGTCGTGAGCCTCGCGGGGAACTGCTTCGGGATCGTGAATTTGGCTTCGTTGAACCACGTCGCGTGGCCCATCGCCCCCTTGGGGTACGCGACGTTGAACTTGAGGCTCGCGCCGTTCGAGCGCGTGGAGTGCGCGGCGGTGACAACCGAGACCGTCGGTTCGAATTTGAGGTTCGCGCAGTTGGCTGCCTGGTAGTGGTTTGAGATTGACTCAGAACCCCCGTTCGCTCCGCTGAGCATTCCCGTGACTTCGAGAGGGTTGCAGTCGGTCGCGTTGAAGGTGAAGTTCGGGCGGTTGATCGTTACGTTGACCGTGCGGATGTCCGCGGGGATGCCGGATTGGAGGCCTTCGACGCTGTTGATCATCGTCGGCAACGGGTCTGAGACGACGGTGATCTGGCTGGTGATTGGGTTGATGCGGATGCTGGAGCGGACCACCACGTTGCCGAGGTTGAACGGGCCCGCCACAGCCGGGATCACAACCGACATTCCGAACGGGCCGCCGTTATACGGGCCGGTCAGGTAGACGCGGCCACCTTTGACGACGAATGGGTTCGGGCCGACGCCGCTGCTGACCGTCGTTTCGCCGATCCTGCTGGCTTCGGCACAGGTGCCCGCATTCGCCTGGGCTTCCGGACAGAGTGGGATGCCAGTCAATGACCCAAGGACGCCGGGAGGTGTGGTCACCGTCAGGCCGGTCAGATGCTGTTCGCCGTCCTGACGGGCGACCGTCAATGTCAACGGGCTGAAGGCGCCCGCCTGGGGGTTTTCGGTGCCTACCGAGAACGACGGGGCAAAGCGGAGGCCGCAGTTCGAGGTGATGTTAAGGCTCGATGAGGGCGTCGCGTCGGGACCCGAGTCCGGTGCCGACCACGGGGAGAAGCTCGCGTTGCTCGTGAACGTCCCGCACGATTGCGGAGTGGCCAACACCCCGCCCGATCCGCCCTTGAAGTCAAGCTTCAGCTCGCTAAACGGGAACTGCGGATTGTTGTCAAAGACCCCCGTGAGCTGGCCCGTGTTCGGGTCCGGGGTGAGGTTGCCCGGGATCTTCACGACAACACCCGTGGTCGGGTCATCGACCACGATGTACGCCGCCAGCAGCGAATGGAACGGGTTATCGAACTGCGTCGCGAGATAGATCGAACCGGTCAGCGTTCCCGGGATCAGCGGCGTCTTCAGCTCCACCGACCCGATCTTCGAGTTATCAGGACAGGTCGGGGAAGCCGCGCTGTCCAATGCGATCTCCGGAGGCGAGCAAGCACCGAGCCCGTCGGCCGAGGACGGATCGACCGTGAACCCCGGCGGCAGAGTCACAGACGCGTCCTTCAGCGGTGGCGTGGCCGGCGCGTTGGGGTCTTCGGACTGCGGCACCTTGATGTCGACATGCACTCCGGAGGGGCTGTCCGCCACCGTCGTGTCGGGCTGCAGCGAGATCGAGCTTTGGAAGCGCAGCTTCTCGCACCCCGTCACCGGTGGTGTTGTGGCGCTCGCGGACACCCAGTTGGGATCCGACAGGTCTGGGGTGCCGTCGGGGTGAAGGCGACCCGGGTGCTGCCAGGAGTCGATGAACATTTTGGTCACGAGCGGCTGCCCGTTGCAGTCGCTCGGGTTCGTGAACGTCGCCGAGGGCGTGCTCGTGTTCCCGTCCCTCGCCGACGGGTTGCCGAAGAACGCCACCGCGATGTTCGTAATCGGGACCTCGGGGATGTCCCGGCTAGTGACCTGGACCACGTATCCGGCCGGTGAGGGCACCACCCTCGCGTACAGCACATGCGTCGCACGCAGGGGATCCTGGTAGCCGAACTCAGCCGCGACGCCCTTCTCCGGGGTCATGTTGTAGATCGGGATCCCGTTACCCGGCTGGTTCGATGCTTGAGGTACGGGATAGCCGACGTTGTAGAACGTCTCGCTCGTGAGCGTCCCGACCTGTGAGTCCGGTGGGCAGTCAGAGATCCCCGCCCCAATCGGGTTCTGCGCCGCGAGCGCGGCGAACGTGCACCTGGGAGCCGACACCGCGCTGCCCATGAACCCGAGCGGCAGGTCGACGACCACATCCTTCGGATCCTCGACTGCGGTCTGACTCGTTCCTCCCGTGGGTGTCTGCCCGGTGAGATTGTTCAGGTCGATCCGGGTCGTCAGCTCGTAAGGGTGGTCGCCCGCCTGGGTGTCCGGCTGGCCGCCCGGCCCGGCGATGTACGCGCTGAACCCAGCTACGCCGAATCCCGGGGAGAAGGCGCTGATCTGGGCCATCACGCTCCCGAACGCGGACGGCGCGCCGCCGCCCGCCACCGTCGTCGAATTCGGCAGGCTGCCCGTTGTCCCCGGGTTGACGTAGGTGAAGATGTCGAGCTCCAGCACGTTGTCGGGCCGGATCGAAGCGGAAACCTGACAGGTCACCGTCTGAGCGACGGCGGTGCACTGGCTGCCGAGGTCGCTCCCGGTCTGCGATTCAATCAGGCTGACAGGCTGTCCGCCGGCGATCGGGCGTAGGGTCACCCCGGCCGGGAGGGTGTCGGTGATCGTGATGGTACTCCCATCCGTCGGCACCGACCCCGCGTTCGCGATCGTCACCTCGTACTCGTTGCAGGCATCGGGCTGACTGCCGATATCGTTCGTCATGTAAGCCAGCCGACAGCTGCTGTCCGCCGCGCTCGAGAAGTTCGTCGGCAGCGTGAGCGAGTCGACCGTCCACGCCGGCGACGGCGTCGCCGCCGCCGCGGAGGCCGCGAGCAGCGCCAGCGAAGCGATCAACGCTAGGGATACGAGAATGAGTCGAGGTGTGACACGCCTCTTTAGCGGTACGCGACTCATGAGTGAACCCTCCGCTCGGTCTTCTTAGCTCGTAGCTTTCTCCCATATTTGGCTCTCGCAGTCTTTTCACAGGAGATACGAGCGCGTTTGGATTTCGCTTCGTGGCATGTCCTAAGAGCTTTTGTCAGCTTCTGTGCGTTGGTGAAGTGTTTCACTCGAGCCGGTCTCGGTGTTGTCCGAGGTTCGAGTGGCGCAAGGTTCCCGATACCAGAGATCGTTGTGCTTCCTGGCGTCACGAATGCGGGCGGAGCCGTGGGTGCTCCTTGGCATCCTTCGTTTTCGCATTGAGTGGGGGTGGGCGGCGCAGGAAAGCCACCGTCCACCCGCGCGTCATAGAAGTTCAGCTGGCCACCGTCGGTGTCCTGGGGCACCAGCGCGTCAGACGTCGTGAAGAACACGTTGTCACCACTCGTGTCGGCCCCAAGCAGACACACCGACAAGCCGCACCGGGTGGCGCTGGCCCCGACGTCTTTGCCGTCGGAGATGAGATACACGCAGCCCGAGCTTCCGGCTGGAGGGCAACTGCCGGCGCCGGGCTGCTCCCACTCGTACACGTTCTGCGCCAGTTCCCCGGAGCTGCTAGTCGGTGCGGCGTCTAGGGCCCGCGGCGTGAGCGCCAGCGGGCTCATGAAGAACACCCGCGAGCCGCTGTCGGACATCGTCGGGTCGCCACGACGGTTCGGTGGGATGATGACAGGCGCCGCGATCCCCGCCTGTAGCTGAGGGCACGGCGCCGGCGCGCAGCCGGGCGCGGCGTTGCCGTTGTCGTTGAACCCACCGGTGCCGATCGAGATGCGCGTCAGCTGCCCGGTCTGATCGTCGTAGCGGAACACCTGCGCCGCCCCGGTCGCGCTGGTGTCATCGGCCGTAAGATGGCCGCGGCTGGTGAACACCAGGAACCGGCCATCAGGAGTCACGTTCGCCCCTTGCGGGAAACGCGAGGCCAACCAGTCTTCGGAATCGGAGTTTGGCAGCGCGGCGATAAATTTCGTCTGGTGGCTGTTAGCGTCGTAGGCGTACAGGTTGTTGGCGCCCTCGCTCGCCGTCTGGCCCTGCGAGTTCGGCGTGCTCGTGAGCATGCCCGCGGCGACAAAGTACACGTGGGAGCCGTCGGCCGAGACGGCCGTCGGGCCCTGCACGTTGGCGCCGGCCGGGTCGCCGGCCGAAACCCGCGTGACCCGTTGCCCGGCCGGAGCGGTGAGATCGAACTCGTACAGGTTTTCGGTGCTGTCGGCGCCGAGCAGCGGCTGGGTGGTTGTGAAAAACACCTTCGAGCCGTCGTCAGAGGCCGTCACATAGCTGGCACTCGAGGGGGTCGACGTGTTGCACGCCGAACAGTCGGCACTAGAGGGCTCGGAGATGTCCACGGTACGCGACGCGCCGATCCGGGCGTACAGCGTGGCCGCCGGAACCGGGGTGCCGGCGTTCGCCCCCGAGCCCGAGGCGCAAGCGTTGGCCGTGAAGTACACCGTGCTGCCGTCCTGCGATATGGCATTTGGATTAATGCCGTTTGAGGACAAGCCGAGTGTGGTATTGCAGACGCTGATCAAGTCGGTGCTGCCCGGCCCGCCGGTGACCCCAACGAGGCTCGGCTGGAAATTGCCGCTGCCGGCGTACTGGTAAGTCGATTCGCCGGAGGAAGTGGTGGCGTCAAAGGGCCAGAGCGGTTTAGCGGTCCACGCGAGATGTGACAGGTCTGCCGTCGCCTCGGAGCTACTGGCCGCGTAAAACGGGAACGCCGGGCCCGAGGACGGCGGGTTGATCGGTCCGATGTCGATTAGATCCCCGCTCAAGGTGCGCGCATACCAGTCGTCCTCGCCCGCAGGCTGCGTCGGGGCACCGAACAGCGCCGTTCCTAGGTCGGCGTTGAACCCGATCGGGATGCTCACTCCGGGAACCTGGGTGGCCGACGGCGCCAGCGTCGTCGACACCCAGCCGCCAGGCGTCCGCGTGAACGCGACCGGCGCGCCCTGATTCTCGCGCTGACCGGTGCACGACCCCGCGTCGCCGAAGCACTGCGTGGTGATCGCGATCACCCGGGAGCCGTCCGCCGCAATTGACGTCTTTGGAGCGAACAGGAACGTTCCGACCGCGGCGCCGTTCTTGGCAACGGGCGTGACCATCTCGTATGCGCGGCGGTCGGGCAGTCCCTGGCCGGTGGTGTCGTAGATGAACGTGTGGTCGAGGGTGGTGGTGGTGCCGGCCGTGCTGGTCACCACCAGGCGCCAGTGGTAGGGGGTGTTCGCGGTCAGACCTTCGAGGTGCCGGGAGACCACCGCTCCGAGTGTGCCCGAGGGGATGGTCGCCGGTTCGCAGGGCTGGGGGGGTTCGGTGTAGGCGGTCGTAGTGCCGTATTCGAAGCGGCATTCGGTGACCGCGGCGCCGTCCGGGTTGACCTTCGCGGTCAACTCCGCGGAGGTGGGTGTTTCGCCGCTCGAAGCGGCGGATTCGATCGCGGGGGGGCGGGAGATCGTGACGGGCGCCCCGACGGCGAGTTCGCCCGCCGCGTTTCGCGCGATCAGGCAGTAGGTGTATTGGGCGCCAGGTGCGAGGGCTTCGATCTTCGCCGACACGGCTTCTTTTTTGCCGGCAGTCGCAGCTAGGCTGGTGGCCGCTTCGCCGGCGCCCTGGCATTCGGTTGCGTTCTGCCGATAGACGAATTCGTAGGTGCCTGCTTCGGAGGGGGCTCCGGTGGGGTTCAGGACTCCGTTCAGAGTCGCAGTCGAGGCGGAGACTTCGGTGGGGGGATCGGTTTTCGGGGTCGCGGGGGGAGTCGCGGTCCTGAACGTGACGGGCAGGCTGACAACCGTCGCGGTTTTCGGGGCGTTCGTGACCGCGAGACAGACCGTGTATTCAGTGCCCGCGGTGAGGCCGCTCAGCGGCTGGGCGGGGAGTTCTTCGTGTTCGCCGCCGAGGGACATGCCAGGAGTCGCCGGCGCCTTTAGTTCCCCGGCGCCTTTGCATTCGGTTTTCGACGCCCGGTAGACGAATTGGTATTCCGCGCCGAGTTCCCCAGGGGCTTTCGGCGAGAGGACGCCCCTCGTGGTCGCTTCGGTGGCCTTGATCGCTTCCGGGGCGAGGACTTCGGGACTTTCAAGCGGAGTGGTTTTGAACGAGACGGCAGCGCTCGCCGTCGCTTCATTTTTGGCGTTTTCCGCGACCAAGCAGACCGTGTATTCGGTGCTCGAGGACAGGGCCGTGATCAGCGCGGAGACGGCTTCTTTAGCGGCGCCGGCCGCCGCGCCGGCGGGTTCGGGCGCCTTCAGTTCACCGGCGCCTTTGCATTCTTTTTTCGTGGAGGGGCGGTAGGCGAAATGGTAGGTGCCTGGTTCCCCCGCTTTTTTGGGGTTCAGCGTGCCGGCGAGGGTCGCACTGGCGGTGTTGACTTCCGAGACTTTCAGTTCGGGGGATTCGGGTTTGGCGGCGAGGGCGGGGGGAGCAGTGGTGAGGAGGAGGGCTCCGATGCACGCGGGGGCGAGGAGGAGGAGGCGGATGGACGACCTGGGCGAGGGCCCACGGGCGCTGTTGAAGGCACCTGAGCATGCACGCTCGGCTGCGAGGCGATGCCGAAGAGAGATGAGGACGGCGGTTAGGGAGATCATCAGGAGGCCTCTCCGGAGCGAGGGGGCTCAGCGGCACTGCGCAGGACCAGGGCGCTCCCGCCGACGGAAGGTACGGTTTGCAAGTCCCTCTGCTGTCGCGGCGTCCTCTTGGACGCCCGTGGCGAGAGACGCGCCTGAATAAACGATGTGCAGCTCGCTACAACACTCGGGATACGCGTACACGAAGGGACCGTTTCTTTTGGACGGGTCGGCGAGACTGTTCCATTTGGCTTCTCGGAGCGATAACGGGCGTGGTGGCGCGCGCAACCGATGGTCACAAGCGCCCAAACAGTCGCGTCGAGTCGCGTCGCGGCGAGGGCGCACGGGCTGCTGCGCGTCGCCGGTAGCGAGAGCGAGGCGAAATGCGGGACGAGACGGGGCGCGTAAGTCAAGGCTTGCGAGGAAGCCAAGGCTGCACCTGAATGGAGCATATCCCCGTGCTCGATATCCCCGTGCTCGCGTGCTACGCGCACGTCGGCTTGCTCTCTCCTCACGTCTATACGGTTCCATAGCCCGAGGCGGCCCACAATGTGTGTTTCCGACTCAATGCGTGGAGCCTGCGTCCCGCGGCCTAGTCCCACACGACCGAGGAGGGGACCGGAACTACAGCCCCCTCCTCGTACCTAAACCAGAAACCCAACTAAGGGCTGGCTAGAATTTTTCGCTTGCTTCAACTGCTTCTGCCGTCGCGATGTTCAATGTGCCATTGAGGATCGCGGTGTTGTTCCCGCTTGCCGAGGGCAATTTGAGTTTGCTGTTCACGATGGGGTCGATGATGAACGAGAAGAATTCACCACAACCTTCAGCCACCGGCACTGAGAAGTTGTTATCGACCAACGAGTTGTTTTTGATACGGAGCGCAACTTGCCCTTTTTCTTCGAGCGTTTCTGCTGTGCCCAGTTTCCCGTGAATCGATTTGTTCGGCGGTTTAGGAGAGGTCGCCCCGGTGGTCAATTCAAGGTTGATCGGATGCGCTTCGGACCCGATATAGCAGTTGTTGCCGAGCAACGGGTTTTTCAAATGAATCTTGACCGGCAAATGTATCGCCGTGCCCACTTCTTCGTTCAAGTTGAATTCGTTCAGGATCGGGGGGTTTGTAGAGGAGCCTGCAGATTCGGTCGTCGCAGTAACGCCCGTAACTTTATTTTCGAATATGGCTTTACACGACGCGCGCTCGAGTCTTTCAAAGATCCCGTTACCTTTGATTTCTTCGCAGTTGATAAGCCCGAGCAGACCGCCAGGCACGTTAAGTTCGGTTTTGGAGAACGATTCCCCGTTGGCGCCGGGAATCAGGAAGTATTCAACTTCGTTTGGGTTTCCGGTCGGGATCGCCCCTCCCTGAAGTGTGATCGTCTGGTTGATCGGTACTTTGGTCGCACCGATAGCGACTTCGCCGCTAAGCGTCTGGTTGAAGCTGCATTTGGCTGCTCCTGGGGGCACACCCAGCGCTTTAAAGGAAGCTAGCGGACAGTTGGAGAAGATGGCGAAGATTCCTTTTGGCGTGGCTAGTGCCGGCGAGGCACCGAGACTTGCCAAAAGCGCTGACGCCGTAAAAATGAGCGTCAAGCGTTTGACGTGAAGTTTGAGCATTTACCTCTCGCTTTCTAGTGGTGGCATTCGACTACGCGAGTACCGTAGTTGGCCCTCACAAGCAGACGCAAGCAACGTTTCTAGCTTCTCCGATTGTTCGCATAAGCCAAACGGACCGAGGTCATGGCCCCTGGACGTCCGCCCATACGGACGACAAAATCCCGCGCGATCCTGCGCTCAGCGTGGGTCTGCCTCCCGAGACGGCTGCTCAACGGTCACTCAAAGCGGCCGGGTCGACGCGAGTTATGTGACCGCGTCGACGGCGCGCGGCCCCTCGCCCACGTACTTCGCCGTCGGCCTGATCAGCTTCGCCTCGCGCTTCTGCTCGAGGATGTGCGCCGACCAGCCGGCCACGCGTGCGCACGTGAACATAGGTGTGAAGAGGTCCGGCGGGACTTCTGCGAGATCGAGGATCACGGCCGACCAGAACTCCACGTTCGTCGCCAGCACGCGATCGGGGCGGCGCGCGTGCAGCTCCGCCAGCGCCGCCTGCTCGAGCGCCTCCGCGGCCTGAAAGCGCGGTGAGCCGAGTTCGCTCGCGGTCCGACGCAGCACCCGCGCGCGCGGATCTTCGGCGCGGTAGATGCGGTGGCCGAAGCCCATCAGGCGGTCGCCACGATCGAGCGCATCTGAGACCCACTTCTCGGCGTTGCCGGTCGCTTCGACTTCCTCGAGCATCTTCAGCACACGTGAGGGGGCGCCCCCGTGCAGAGGGCCCGACAGCGCGCCGACCGCGGCCGACATCGCCGCCGCGACATCGGCACCCGTCGAGGCGACGACTCGGGCGGTGAACGTCGACGCGTTCATGCCGTGCTCGGCCGCCGACACCCAGTAGGCGTCGATCGCCTTGACGTGGTCCGGGTTGGCCTCGCCGCGCCAGCGGATCAGGAAGCGCTCGGGGATCGTCTTGCCTGCGTCGATCTCCGACTGCGGCACGGGCGGCTGGCCGGCTTCGCGGGCGGACTGGGCGACGAACGACAGCGCCATCACGGACGCGCGCGCGAGGTTGTCGCGGGCCTCCTCGTCGGTGACGTCGATCAGCTGGCCGAAACCCCACTCGGGCGCGAGCATTGCGAGCGCCGACTGCACGTCGACGCGGTGGTCGCCCGAGCGGACGGTCAGCGCGTGCGGTTCGGCCGGCGGCAGGCCGGGCTTGAAGTGCCCGTCGACCAGCAGCCCCCACACCTGCTCGTAGGGGACCTGACCGACGAGGTCTTCGATGTCTACGCCGCGGTAGCGCAGCGCGCCACCCTCTTTGTCCGGCTCGGCAATCTCCGTCGCAAAGGCGACGACTCCTTCGAGGCCCGACTGGACCTCTGGTGCTGTGACCGCGCTCATGGCACTCGCTTTCTGAGCTTGATGCTTGACGGGGGAGCTGCCTTGTGGGCAGGCCCCTATCGTCGCACGATTGCGCGTGCAAGTAGGCTGCGAGACCAGGCAGACGCCGGGCGTCCGGCTCGCGCGAGCCGTCATCGAGGAGGCGCCGTGACCGACAGCGATCTGATGTTCCGTCCCGCCGGCGAGCTCGCCGAGATGGTGCGCTCCGGCGAGATCTCCGCGCGCGAGCTCGTGCAGATCTCGCTCGAGCGCATCGAGGAGCTCAACCCGATGCTCAACGCGTTCGTGCAGGTCGACGAGGAGGGCGCTCTGGAGACGGCCGCTGCGATCGGCGCCGGCGACGAGCGGCCATTTGCCGGCGTGCCGATCGCGATCAAGAACAACCGCCCCGTCAAGGGGCTGCGCCTGACATACGGCTGCTCCTTGATGGGCGAGCACATCGCCCCCTATGACCACAACATCACTCGGCGCCTGCGCGACGCCGGGTTCGTGATCGTCGGCACGACGGCACTGCCCGAGTACGGCATCCTGCCGGTCAGCGAGGCGCGCATCTTCGGGCCGACGCGCAACCCATGGGACCTGGAACGCACGCCCGGCGGGTCATCCGGCGGCGCCGCAGCGGCCGTGGCCGCTGGGCTCGTGCCCGTGGCGCACGGCAACGACGGCGGCGGCTCGATCCGTATCCCCGCCGCCTGCTGCGGACTTGTTGGGCTGAAGCCCACGCGCGGGCGCATCTCGCCTGCTCCCGAGCTCGGCGACTCCTCGCTGGGAATCGACGGCGTGCTCACGCGGACCGTTGCGGACACTGCTGCGATCCTCGACATACTCGAGGGCTACGAGCCCGGCGACGCCACATGGGCGCCCCCGCCGTCAGAGCCGTTCGCTGTCTCTGCCGCTGCTGAGCCCGGCAAGCTGCGCATCGCCGCTACGACCCAGCCGCCGCTCCCGGAGGCGAGCGTCGACCCGCTCGCAGTGCGAGCGGTGTCCGATGCCGCCGAGCTGTTGCGGTCGCTCGGCCACGAGGTCGAGGAGGTCGACCCGCCGTGGCGCGACGACGCCGTGCGTGAGCTGTTCGGCGTGGTCTTCTCCAGCCAAATCGCGCTGTCGATCGCCTACTCCGGCCGCGTGGCCGGGCGCGAGCCAACCGCGCAGGACATGGAGGGGATGAGCTGGGCGATCTACTCGATGGTGCGGAAAATCAGTGCGGTCGACATCTTGGCCGCGAACGCCGCGCTGCAGCAGTTCGCGCGTCGGCTGATCTCCTCTCTCGCCCCCTACGATGCGCTGCTCACGCCAGCACTCGCCGAACGGCCGCTGCCGATCGGGACGCTCGACCCAAATGCACCCGACCCGATGGCCACGTTCACGCAATCGGGGCTGTTCACGCCGTTCACACCCGTGTTCAACGCCAGCGGGCAGCCGGGGATCTCGCTGCCGCTGTACGAGGGTGACGACGGGTTGCCGCTCGGCGTGCAGATCGTTGGGCGGCCGGCGGGCGAGGCGAAGCTGCTCGCGCTCGCTGCGCAGCTGGAAGGGGCCCATCCGTGGGCCTCGCGTCGCCCGGTGCTGGAGCACTCGCAGCGCTGAGAAACGTTGCTTGTCGAATCGCTCGGTCGCATCTAGCATCGCGATCTGTCCCGAATGAGCAAACGGCCATCTGTGGGGCAGCTCACCGCTCATGCCCACTCCCGACGTCCCCGACGACTGGTACCGGCGCGCCTACCCGCCGGAGATGGTCAAGCTGCCCTGGGCGCAGAAGACCGGAGCGGAAGTCGATCGTCTGCTGAGGATCCTTCAGCCGCGCGGCGATGAGCGGATCCTCGACCTTGGGTGCGGCACCGGCCGGCATTCGCTGGAGCTGAGGCGACGCGGGTTCTCGGTCGTCGGTGTCGAGCTGCTGGAGGCGAACGTCGCGGTGGCCGAATCCGATGCCGCGGAGCAGTGCCTTGACGTCGAGTTCGTCCAAGCCGACCTGCGCGAGCTCGACTTCGATGAGGAGTTCGACATCGTCCTCAGCCTCAACGACGGTGCGATCGGCTACTTCGAGAGCGAAGCCGACAACCTGCGCGGTTTTGAGGTGATCTCGCGCGCGCTGCGCGACTCAGGACGTCATCTGCTGCAGATCGCCAATGTGCTCCACGCCGAAAGGTTCATGCCCATGAAGGGCTGGATTGAGGGGGCTGGAGCGATCGAACTGGTCGACCATTACTGGGACAGCGACACGCGGTGCTGGGAAGGTACAACGGCGTCCATCGTGATCGGTGAGGTGTTCGAGCAGCTCGAACCGATCCCGTTTCGCAAACGGCTGTACTCGGTGGACGAGCTCCAGGAGATCTATGTGTCTTTGGGGATGGAGCTGACGGGGTTGTACCGAGGAAACGGGAAGGCCGGCCGGCCAAGGAATACGCAGTTCGAGGTCTTCACCGTGGCGAGCAGAGGCCGCGCACAGCAGGCGCTCCCACCGTTTGGCACACGTCGACTAGATCAAAGCGAGAACCCACGGCTCCCTCGCGAGGGCCAATCCGACGTCTTGGATGCCCTTGACGACGAGGACACCACCGACGCGATCAACAGGGCGACCGCGGGGCTTCCAGCCGAGGAGGCCTTCACGAATGCGGCTGCCGCTGCCGCCGCCGTCGCCTCCCGCGATCGGGACTGACGCGACGCGCCGCGACGCGACGCGACGCGGCGAGGTGTGGTGGGGCTGACGTGCACTCCCGGGGAGGTCGCAATCTCTACCGAGTTCGCCGCGGGAGAGGTCACTCAGTTAGATCTCTACCTGGTTGGCGGGACCCTACGTCCTGCCCTATACTGCTCCTCGTGCGCAAGACCAGCGTCTATCTCAACGATGAGCAGGCCGCTCGCCTCGCTCGCCTCGCTCGCCAAGAGGGTCGCTCGCAGGCTGAGATCCTGCGCGAGGCCGTCGCGACCTATGAGCCACCGGCATCGCGCGATCGCCGCTTTGAGGTCGCCGTCGGCTTCCCCCGGACCGATGGCGACTCGCGTCCGATCTCCGAGATTCCTGACGAGGAGCTTCTAAAAGGCTTCGGCAGTTGACGCTGCTCATCGACGCTGGCCCGATCGTGGCGCTCGCCGACCCTGACGAGCCGCAGCGCGAGAGCATCCTTGCCACGCTCAGAGAGGAGCCGGGCGACCTCGTCACGCCGGCCCCGACGACGGCTGAGGTCGATTACCTCCTCGGCCAACGCTTCGGTCAGGCCGCTCGTCGCGCGTTCCTGAATGACTTGGCGTCCGGCCGCTTCAAGGTCGCTTCCCTCGAACGCGAGGACTACGAGACGATCATCGAACTCGACAGGCAATACTCCGACCTGGCCTTGGGACTTGCCGATTGCGCACTCGTTGCGCTCGCCAACCGCTACCGCACAATCCGCCTGCTCAGCTTCGACGAGCGGCACTTTCGCGCCGTGACGCCACTCGGAGGCGGATCGTTCACGATCATGCCGGCGGATCGCTGACGCTACCCCACACCCAGCACGGCCGCTACCCGCGCGGGCCTCACTCCTAGCCCCTCCACATCCGCCGCCCCACGCGAGGAGACCATCGGCACCTCCATCAGCTCCGCCTCGTCCCACGTCGCAAACGCACTCTGACCGGCCACCCGCTCCAGCAGACGCAGCGACCGCGAGACGACCGGCGTGGGCACGTGCACGAGCGGACGCCTGCGGTGCAGCGACCGCAGCACGATCCGCACTAGGTCGTTGTGGCTGAGCGTCTCCGGACCTGCCAGCTCGTAACGGCCTCGGTGGTCAGCTGCACGGCGCTCCGCCGCCCGCCGGTCCGACTCGCGGCGCGACTCCGTGCGGCGGTCCTCGCCGGGGGCGCGGAGTACCGCGATCACGCAATCGGCGACGTCCTCCGCCCAGATCGGCTGATACAGCGCGCGCCCGCGCCCCGACACCGGCATCACCGGCAGCAGCGCCAGACGTTCGAGCAGCGTCAGCCACGGGTCGCCCGGCGCGTAGACGATCGACGGTGCGAACACGATCGACTCCAGGCCCGCCTCTTCCACCGCCTGCTCTGCCAGCGCCTTGGCGCGGAAGAAGCGCGCGCGATGGTGGATCGAGGCGCCGAGCACCGAGAAGAACACGAAGCGCTCGACGCCCGCCCGCTCCGCCGCCTGCACCATCCGCCAGGTCGCGATCCCGTTGAGCTCCTCGATCGAGCCGCGCGGCTGGTCGCGGATCGACGCCGCCAGGTGCACGACCGTGTCCACGCCGCGCAGCGCGTTGCGAAACGACGGCGGGTCGGTCAGGTCGCCGAGCGCGATCTGCACGCGCACGCGCTGCGCGCCGAGGCGGCGCGGGTCGCGCACGAGGCAGCGCACCTGCGTGCCTTCGGCAACCAGGCGGCGCAGCAGCGCCGAGCCCACCAGCCCCGTTGCGCCCGTCAGCAGCAGCATCGGGCAAACCTAGCGGAGCCACTACGATGGGGCTCGGCCGACCGGCGCCGACCTCTAAAATGCGGTCCTCGCCGGAGTCCCCGGGACCAACCCGCAGCACCAGAACCCCCCGCAACCCAACAGGAAAGAGCGAATGGCCTACGTGATCGCCGAGCCATGCATTGGCACCAAGGACAACTCCTGTGTCGAGGTATGTCCCGTTGACTGCATCCACCCGACGCCCGACGAGCCCGGGTACGATGCGGCCGAGATGCTCTACATCGATCCCGAGGAGTGCATCGACTGTGACGCCTGCGTCGAGGCCTGCCCCGTCGACGCCTGTTTTGCCGAGGACCAGCTGCCCGACGAGTGGCAGAAGTTCACGCAGCTCAACGCCGACTACTTCGCCAACGCCAAGTAGGAGTCGTCGAGCACGTCCAGGACCGGCACGTCTGAGACGGCCGCCTCGATAAGCTCGCGCAGCGTGCGCGAGTCGAAGCGGTGTGACTGCGGCGCAACCGGGTTGACCGTGATCGCCTTCAGCTCGATCGTCTGAAGCACCTCGATCGACACGCCCTGACGCGCGTACCAGCGCGGCCCGCGCCGCGCCAGGAACACCTTCGTCGGATCGCCCGCCACGATCCGCAGCTCGCGCCCAGCTCGCTCGCTGCGCGCGGCCAACAGTCCCTCCAGGAAGCGCGCGCTCAGCGCCCCCTCGACGACGAACATCTCCGCGCGCGCGTGCTCGCGCAGCAGCGCTGCGATCTCCGCCGGGTCCGCGTTCAGCACGAGGCGCCGCTCAAGCCGGACGGACGTCTCGGCATCGGCGTCGGCGCCGGGCGTGTCGGCGACCGGAAGCCTGACCAGGTCGACCGCGTCGCTCGTCGCGTCGATAACCGCTTCGATGTCTTCGCTCAGGATCGCCCCCGTCGCCATCACCAGGCCATCCGCCACCGCCGGCGACGAAGCCGCTCGGCGGTCGATCGCTCCGTCGATCAGCACCTGCTCGGCGCCCAGCTCGAGCATCTGGTCGCTCACCGCGCGCAGGTCAGCCGCTGCGCTCGGGCCGGCGACTTCCACCGTGCCCGGCTCGGACAGCCGCGCGAGCACGACTTCGCCCAGCGGCGTGCGCACGCCCGTCTGCGCGAGGCGCTCGTGCGCGACGCCGCTCGAGCGCAGGAGCGCGCCTGTCGTCGCCACCAGGCTGCCCTCCTGCAGCTGCACGCGCGGCTTGTCGATGCGCGCGTCGATCACGTCGTGCTCCTCGCCGTCGCGCCCGATCGACGTCACGCCCACCGTCGTGGCGCTCGCCGCGTGCTCGCGCAGGATCGCCGCCAGCGTCTCCGTCTTGCCCGTGTTCTTCGCCAGGCCCACCAGCGCCAGCGCCCGCGTGCCCGCGACCAACTCGCTCAGGCGCTCGGCCGGGGGCTGGCCTGTGCCGCGCGCGGTCGGGCCGCGCGCGCCGCTAGCCATCCGTGTGGGCCGGGGCCGCCCCGTTCGTGCCCGTGCCGTTGACCGTTGCGGCGTTCGTCGTCGCCGCGGGTTGCCCGGGTTGCGCGGGGGCGGCGTCGTCCACGCGCGCCGCCAGCTCGCGCACGATGAAGCTCGCCACGTGGTACGGGTACGTGCCCTTGGAGAAGCCCGCGTCGAAGCCCAGCTCCTTGGCCAGCTCGTTGCTCACGCGCGGGCCGCCGCACGTGAGGATCATCTGCTTGCGCTTGCCCTCCGCTTCGACGATCTCCACGAGCTCCGTGAGGTTGGCGATGTGCAGGTTCTGCTGCGTCACCGTCTGCGACACCAGGATCGCGTCCGCCTCGAGGTCGATCGCGCGCGAGACCAGCACGCTGTTGGGCACCTGGCTGCCCAGGTTGTGCGTCTGAAACGCCTTGTAGCCCTCCAGGCCATGGTGGCCGTGAAAGCCCTTCAAGTTGAGCATCGCGTCGATCCCCACGCTGTGCGTGTCCGTGCCCGTCGCCGCGCCCACCACCACGATCGGCCGGCCGATCTCGCGGCCGGCGAAGTCCTCGATCTCGTCCTCTGACATGTACTCGACGTCGAAGCCCTCGTCGCTCAGCGACGCGTAGTCGACCGTCTGCGTCGCCTCGCCGAACATCACGAAGTACGTGTACCCGTCCGTCAGCTCCTGATAGTGCACGACCTCCGGGTGCTCGAAGCCAATCTTCGCCGCGAGCTCCTGCGCCGCCTTGCGCGCCGCCAAGCCGTACGGCACCGGCAGCGTGAAGCTGAACTGCACGATCCCGTCGCCCAGGTGGTCGGCGTACGGCTTGACGCGCGCGAGGTCGACCTCGCGGCGGGGGCTGGCGCCGGTCTCAGGCAAGGCTCGACGCTCCGCGCATCAGCTCGCTCGCCGGGTTTACGTAACCGTCCTCGACGGCGACGATGCCCTCCGTGCCGCGGCCCTCGTCGATCTGGCGCGGCACGTCGCCGAACACGCCTTCGCCCAGCGCCGAGAACAGGCCGATCTCCGCGATCCGCTCGAGCAGCTCGTGCGCGCCCGCGAGCACCTCCTGCGCGCGCGTCTGGATGATTCCGCCCGGCTTGAACTCGATCTCCTCGCCCAGGTCGCGCGCCGCGTTGAACACGTAGTTGACGTTTTCCAGGCCGATCACGCGGTCGTGCACGTGCGGCGTGAAGATCCCCTCCGTCGGCACGCCGATCGTCTGGATGCCCTGGCCCGTCGCGATCGTCACCAGGTTGAACAGCGAGTCCGTGGCGTGCGTGCGGTAAAGGTTGCCGTCCATGTGGCGCGTCGGCGGCATGTACTTGACCGGGCAGTCCGGGAACAGCTCGCGCGTGAGCTGCGCCTGCGCCCACTCCAGCAGCAGGCTGTTCGGCACTGGCGTGTCGATCTCGTACGCATCGCCGAGCGCGATCTGTGCGTCGGGGACGCCCGAGTCGAGCGCCAGCTGGCGGTTGATGAATTGCGACGCCGTCACCGACGGGGCCGCCTCGATCGCGTCGGCCGTGCGCAGGTAGTTGTCCTCGCCCGTGTTGATCGTCACACCGAAGTAGCCGTTGATCATCCGCGACACGCGCTGGTCGATCAGCCCGCGCACCGGGTTGATGTCGCGGTAGAGGATCCCGTACAGCGCGTCGTTGACCATGTTGTCGAAGCCCTCGATCGCCCCCATCGCCGCGATCTCCGGCATGCACAGCCCCGAGCAGAAGCTCGACAGGCGCACGTAGCGCCCGTTCCTCGCAGACCACTCGTCCAGCGCCTCGCGCATGATGCGGAAGTTCGCCTGCGTCGCGAACGTGCCGCCGTAGCCCTCCGTCGTCGGCCCGAACGGCACGTAGTCGAGCAGACTCTGCGCCGTCGAGCGGATCACCGCCACGATGTCGCCACCAGCCTGCGCCACCGCCAGTCCGTGCACGACGTCCTCGTAGACGTTTCCCGTCGCCGTCAGCACATAGCGCAGCGGCGGCGGGTGCTCGCCCAGGCGCTCGCGCAGCTCCACGCGCTCGGCCATCTGCTCGCTCATCTGAGCGATGCGCTGCTCGCACTCGCGCATCACGCGCATGCCCACCGCGTCGTCCGCCGCGCGCGGCAGCGCGCACAGGTCGAGCTCGCCGCCGTCGACCGCCTCGGCGAGCGACTGCGGCGTCGCCTGCGCGTCGGCCAGCAGCGCGTTGCCGATCCAATAGGCGATGCCCTTGCCCAGCTCGCCGCGGTCGCGCACGTGGTCGACCAGCACGTTCGGAAGTGGCGCGTCCACGTCGTTGGCGCCGTCCACGCCCAGCAAGCGCACGATCGTGCGCTCGACCGACACGGTCGTCTTGCCCGCGATCTCCTCAGAGACCTGACCGGCTATCTGCGACGCGGCGGCTCTGCACGACGCGACCAGCCCCAGATCAAGATTTAGTTTGCTGTTGCTCATTTCAGATCCCGCACGATCGGGAACGGGATGACCTCTCGCAAGGTCTCGCGTTCGGTGAGGATCATGATCAGCCGGTCCACGCCCATGCCGCCTCCGGCCGTCGGCGAGTAGCCGTACTCGATCGCCCGCGCGTACTCCTCGTCGTTGGGGTGCGGCACGTCCTCGTCGTCGGCCATCCGCCGCTTGCGCTGGTCGACGAAGCGCTGCCACTGGTCGACCGGGTCGTTGAGCTCGGTGTCGCCCGAGACCATCTCGATGCCGCCGATCACCGCGTCGAAGTGCTCCGCGAGCTCCGGGTGCTCGGCGTGCGGCTTGGTGATCGGAAACGGCTCCAGCGGGAAGTCGAAGACGTGCGTCGGCTGGACGATCGTCGGCTCGATCAGCTTGCTGTAGACCGCCAGCACGAGCTCCGCCCACGTCGTCGCCGGGTGTACGCGTTCCTCCAGCGCCTCCATCATCTGCTTCGTCACCGCGTCGCGGTCCTCTCCCATGAAGTCGATGCCCGTCGCGTCGAGCATCGCCTCGCGCATCGTGATCCGCCGCCACGGCTGGGCCAGGTCGATCGTCTCGCCGGAACGCTTCACCGTCGTGCGCCCGAGCACGCGCTGGGCTACGTCGCGGAACATCTCTTCGGTCGCCGTCGCCACGTCGTAGTAGTCGGCGTACGCGAACATGAACTCGATGATCGTGAACTCCGGGCTGTGCTTCGGCGAGATGCCCTCGTTGCGAAACACCTTGCCCATGTCGTAGACGTTCTCCAGACCGCCGACGATGCAGCGGTTGAGGAACAGCTCGACCGAGATGCGCAGGTACAGGTCGCGGTCCAGCGCGTTGTGGTGCGTCGTGAACGGGCGCGAGCCCGCGCCGCCCGCCAGCGACTGCAGCGCTGGCGTTTCCACCTCGACGAAGTTGCGTTCGTCCAGCCAGTTGCGGATCGCCGCGACGATTCGCGCGCGCTGCACGAACAGCTCGCGCGTGTCCTCGTTGGCGATCAGGTCGAGCTCGCGGTAGCGGAAGCGCGTGCCCGTGTCGCCCAGGCCGTGGCGCTTGTCCGGCGGCGGGCGCAGCGTCTTCGTGAGCAGCGTGCACTCCTCGACGGCGAGCACGAGCTGTCCGCGCTTGGTCTTGTAGATCGAGCCCTGCACGCCGACGATGTCGCCGATGTCCAGGCCGAGCACGCGGTCGTACGTCTCTTGGCCGAGGTCCACCAGGCGCACGACGAGCTGCAGCGTCCCCGACAGGTCGCGCAGGTCGATGAACGATGTCTTCGGGTGCTCGCGGCGCGAGATCACGCGGCCGGCCACGTGGTAGCGCAGCTCTGGGTGGCCGCCCTCGCTCAGCTGCTCGACGTCGTGCGTGGCGAGCACGTCCTTGATCAGCGTGCGGTCGCGCAGCAGGCTGACGTGCGGATAGGGGTCGATCCCTTCCGCGCGCAGCCGTTGCATCTTGATCCGGCGCTCGTCGATTTCCACGACGCCGTTCGGCGTCGTGTCCTCTTGCTCAAGCGCTGTCTCGCTCTCCTCCTGCTGGCGTCCCGATACGGACATCGTCAGACGATCCTCCCAAAGTGGTTTCGCTTGTCAAGCGATCCGGCAGGATGTCTCTGCAGACCCTGGGACCGCCCACTAAGCCATCGGCAGCGACATGCCCGCCGGTTTTCGCTCGTCAGCGGGGGTCGGTACGGCGACCGCGGGAGGCGCTTCGGGAGCGCCGACCTGCACCAGCGGGAGCACCGGCAAAGGCATCGGCGCCATCGCTATCAGCCCGCGCGCGACTTGGCGGATCGCCTGCGACGCCGGGTCCTCGGGATTCTCCACGACCAGCGGCACGCCGCTGTCGGCGTGCTCGCGCAGCGGCATCGTCAGCGGCACCTTGCCGAGCAGCGGCACGTCGAGCTCGTCGGCCAGCTCCTGGCCGCCGCCCTCGCCGAAGATCGTGAAGCGCTCGCCCGAAGGCGTCGTGAACGACGACATGTTCTCCACGATGCCACCGATCTCGAGTGACACCTTGTCGGCCATCTGCGCTGCCCGGCGCGCGACTTTCTGTGCCGTCGCCTGGGGCGTCGTGACGATCAAGAACTGCGCTTGGGGGAGCAGCTGAGCGAGCGTCATCGAGACGTCGCCCGTGCCCGGCGGCAGGTCGATCAAGAGGTAGTCAAGCGCGCCCCATTCGACGTCCTGCAAGAACTGCGTCAAGGCCTTGTGCAGCATCGGCCCGCGCCACACGACCGCCGCGTCCTCCTCGACGAAGAAGCCGATCGACATCACCTTCACGCCGTGTGCCTCCAGCGGCACGATCTTTTTCTGCGCCGAGACGGGCGGCCGCGTCGCGCCCAGGCCGTACATGCGCGGGATCGAGTAGCCCCACACGTCCGCGTCGAGCACGCCCACGCGCTTGCCTTCGCCCGCCAGCGCCGCCGCGAGGTTCGCGGTCAGCGTCGACTTGCCCACGCCGCCCTTGCCCGAGCCGATGCAGATCACGTTGGAGACCTGCGCCAGCGCGCCCTGGGGCAGGCTGCCGCGGCCGAGCTTCTGCTGCAGCGCCTCCTTCTGCGTGTCCGAGAGCACGTCGAAGTACACGTTGCAGTGCTCGATGCCGTCCACGCCCACCGCCGCCTCGGCAACCGCCGTCTGGAAGTGGCCCTTGATCGGGCAGCCCGGCGTCGTCAGCGAGACCGTGATGTCCGCCACGCCGTTTGGGCTCACGTCGATCGAGCGCACCATGTCCAGCTCGACGATCGAGCGGTGGAGCTCAGGGTCGATCACGACCTCGAGGGCCTTCATGATTTCGTCTCTGGTTGCCACGGCAGACGTATTGTGACAAACGCCAGTGGCCGGACCGGACCGCGGCTTGTCGGAACGCAGTATTGCGAGGACTACTGCGAAGCCTTCAAGCGTCGAGCGAGATCGATGGGGGGCACGAACGTGTAGCGCCGCCCCTGTCGACGCATCTCGAGAAAGCCCATCTCGACGAGAGGCAGCAGGTCTGCTCGGGCCGTCTCATGGGTCACGCCATGGCTGGCGGCATGCGTCTGGAATGTGTTGATGGCATCTGGCACGCGAAGCGCGTTTGCCAGCAGAGCGAACTGCCTGTGGTTGAACTGGTCCGAGCCCTTGAGGAGGGTTTCGACAGCACGCACGTCCTTGATCCGCTGCCCGAGGTAGTCGTGGAGCTGTTCGACGGCGCGCTGAATGACGCCCAGCTGGAAGACGATGAAGTAGGTCACGTCGCGCTCGTCGGTCTCGGTGAGCACGAAGGAGCGGGTGTACCTGGTCGGCGCGCGACGCAAGATTCGCGAGATCGAGAGATACTCGACCAGCCAGTACCCGTGGGTCCGCATGTACCAGTAGAACAGCGCTCTCGCGGTTCGACCGTTGCCGTCCTCGAACGGGTGGTCGTAGGCGAGCCAGAAGTGCAGAAGGATCGCCCGCAAGACAGGATGGATGAACCGATCCGGGGTCTCTCCTTCGTTCGCGAAGTCGCACAGCGCCCGCAAACGCTCAGGAAGCTGCTCGGCGGGCGGTGGGGCATGGATTACGGCGCCGTCGATGTGATCGACAACAGCCACGCGCGCCTCGTCGGGGCGCTGAAGCCGACCCGCTGCGTTCGGATTGTCGAGCGTGCCGTCCGTCAGGATGCGTTGAAGCTCGAGCACGGCCCCGGGGGTTAGCTCGGCTGGCATCTCATCCCGCATGTACAGCAAAGCGCGATAGTTGTTCAGGATCATGCGCTCGCTTCGATCGCGTGGCTTGCGGCCGGTCTGCAGGAGCTCCTTTGCGACACGGCGAGTCGTGGTGGCTCCCTCGAGCTGGCTGGAGCGAATCGCCTCCTCCATCAAAGAGTTCACGAGATAGTGCTGCCGGGCTTGGGCATCTGCAGTCACGACCTCTGACATCGCGACCTCTCCGGCGCATCGCTGATCGACATAGTGCAGCCGTCGCGCGACCAGGTCAGGGACGCCATAGACGAAGTGGGCGCCGGCGGGATCCGCTAGCGGGATCGCCCTCTGCAGGTTGAGGCGTCCCCACTTGATGAGCAGCCACCACTCCTCAGTGCTCAGGCCATCCGGTGGCTCCAGCTGTCGCACCTTGTCCCAGTGAACATAATCCCTGCCGTCTTCGACGAAGCCACGTCTAAGCAGCTCGGGAAGGCGGTCGGGACCGTTCTCAACGACCTTTTCGAGCATGTCGGAGATCGTTGGGGCTGGGGCTACGTACATTGCAGGCGTCGCCGTCGCGTCGTGATCCAAATTACTCCAGATTTCTCCAAAGAGTTGGAGTTTAGCAGAGCTCCAAAATCTTGGACTAATTTGGAATTAGCCGGATAGGCCAAGAATGGCCTGCAAAAGGCGCGAACGACAGATCATCTGGTTTCCAAATGGCCGGAAGAGGCAGCCGGCAAAAGGCCGACATTGCCCGCCATTAAATGACTCGCGGGGCGATGGGGACCGCCCCGCGAGTCGAGGGAGGAGAGGGTGCTACTACTGCCGGCGGGATATGAGGCCGACAGACTTTCCCGCTACCGGTCTCTCCGAGCCGGGCGGGGGAAGCTGGTGTGCGCCTAGACCAGGCTGAGCACGCGGTCCTGGACGCGGTTGGCGAGCTCCGTGCCGTTGTCTTCGAGCTCCGAGACCGTTTTCTCGATCTCGCGACGACGCTGGCGCAGTTCGCGCTCGACACGCACGCGCGCTTTGCGCACCTCGCGCTCGAGGCGGTTGCGGGCGGTCGCGCCGCGGCGCTCGAAGCGACGCAGCTGGGCCTGGGCCTTGGTCGTGGTCGAGTAGGTCGAGATCGTGTCGCTTACGCCCGAGACGACTTTGTCGCGCGCCGTGAGGGCCACGCCGACGGGGATCAGCAGCGCGCGCTCGGCGTAGGTGCCGACGACGCCCGCGGTCTCACGCGTGGCCGTTTCGGCCTGGCTGAGCGCAGCTTCGGTCTGGTGGATGGCGCGTGTGCGGGCGCCCTTGGCGTGGGCCGCTTTGGCCTCTGTCGCGCTCGTTTTCACGGTGCTCGCTTTGGCGGTCGCTTTGACCGTGCTGGCTTTGGCCGTGGTAACGCGGCGAGCACTCGCGGCTTTGCGAGCGGGTTTTTTGGCTTTCGCCGGTTTCGTGCCCGCTTTGCTTGTGCGGGTGGCGGTTGCAGTTGCCATGTGAAGGGGGCTCCTCTTCTTCCTCGCCTGTGCGAGGAGGTGCGGGTTTGTGCTCTCTTAGGTCCTCGATACCCGGTTTCTACGAGATCGAACACCTGTTTGTAACCCGTCCCTGGAAGTTTGTTACAACGGCAGACTATCACGCGCTAAAGCGGCCGTCTAGCCGGGGTGTTATCGCGGTCAGCTTGTGACAGGTGGAACATGCGTTCGGCCCGCAATAGCGGGGCGCACGCCCGTTCGGGCCAGCCACAGGGCGGGTTCGCCGAGCTCCTGAGTGCTCGGCAGCTGCTCCGGTCCGCTCCACACACGCGCGAGCGCCTGGGGTCCGCCCTGCGCGACGACGGCGTCGCAGAAGCGCCGCCCGACCTCGTACTGGCGCAGCTTCATCTCCAGGCCGAGCAGCTTCTCGAGCACGCGCCAGGGCACGCCGCGCGACTCGCGCCGGCGGTTCATCGCCCTGCGCAGCGCCGGCAACGAAGGCAGCACCTCGGCGCCGATCGCGTCCATCGTGTGCTCGGCGTGGCCCTCGATCAGCGACATCACCGCCTGCATCTGCTCGACGAGCTGCCAGCGGTCCTCGCCGAGCGTCAGGCGAAGCAGCTCGCCGCGGCGGGCGCGCTCGGCCATCTCGCGCAGCTCGGCAGGGTCGGGCAGCTTGGGCATCCGCCGCCAGGCGGGGGTGTCGTCGTCCTTGGCGCGGCCGTTGTCCTCGCCGTCGGACGGCTTGCCGATGATCGAGACCTGCAGCCCGTCGATCAGCTCTTTGAGCATGCCGCCGAGATGCGCACGCAGCCACGGGGCGCCGGTGAACTGGACGGCGTGGGTGATCTCGTGGATCGTCACCCACAGGACGAGCTCGTCGCGGTCGACCGACAGGTTGCGCGCGGCGATCGCGAGGTTCGGCGCGAGCAGCAGCAGCCGCGGGGTGAAGGAGTCGTCGAGCAGCGCCAGGTCGTACTGGCCGAGCACGCGCTGGGAGAGCACGCCTGTGAGCGCGCCCAGCTGCGCGCCCAGCAGAAAGCCCGACGCCGAGCGCAGCGGGCCGGCCAGCGGGCCGGCGCCCTCGCCGATGCGCTCGCTCAACCCGCCGAGCAGCGGGCGCATCGTGCGTAGGTTCGCGGCGATCCAAGTGGCCCGGTCGACGGCCTCCAGTGGAGGCAGAGCGCTGGGCACGCCGAGGCCGCTGTAGTCGCTCACGCGCCGTGCGAACTCGTACGCGCGCGGCTCGACCGACGCCGCACGCACGCCGCCGCTCGTCGGCGATCCCGCGATGCGCTCGCCGATGCGCTGCGCTGTGCGCCAATCGATCGTGTCCACTGCACAGAGCGTAGCCCGGCCGCGTGAGCGGCCCCTAAGTATTCGCGGGTGCACGGCCCTGTCGCGTCTCGCCGCTCGCTCGTATCCTTGGATGGTGCCCGCAGTTTCCCGGACCGCGCCTGAGCCTGTCGCCGATCGCGACGCTCGCGCGGCGCCGCAGCGCGACGTGGCGTTTCTGCGCAGCGCCGAGGTGCGAGACGTTCTCGCCTGGGTGCGCCTGCTCGTCGATCCGCAGGACGCCGCGGCGGTCGTGCGCGCGCTCGCGCGACCGCCGATCGAGCTGCGCCAGGCTCACCTGGCGCGCGTGATCCAGGTCGCGCGCCGGCGCAAGCTCGACCTCGTCTCGGGCCTGACGGCCGCGAGCGAGTCCCCGCAGGTCCCCCCGGAGGCGCGCGAACGGATCGCGCGCTTCACGGCGCTTCACCGCAGCGCCGCCGGCGCGCTCGACGCACGTCCACCGGACGCGTTCATCGTCGAGCTGATCGATCTGCTGGGGACGCGAGGGCGTGCGTTGCTGGCCCCCGAGGACGCGGCCGAGCAGCACGCCAGCCTGCAGGGGCTGCGCGATCTCGCCGCCGACTTCGCGCGCGCCGAACCGGGCGCGACGCCGCGCGAGCTCGCGCGTCACCTGGCGACGGTCGCGCCGACCGCTCGGGCATCGGCTGCGGGGGGTGCGCCCCTCGAGCCGCTCGCGGCGTCCGTCGTCGACACGGCAGCCGCGTCGGACGCGTTGCACGATCGCCCGTCACCGGACGACCGCCTGGAGGCGACCTACCAGCTGATGCGCGAAGAGGTGCTGGAGGGCGTGGCGCGGATCGGTGGGCACCTGAGCGAGCTTCGCCTGGACACGGAACTGGACATCTCCCACGGCGTGGCGCGGTATCTGGAGCTGCTCAAGCTCGCGGCGCTGCTGCAGCGCCCCGCGGGGCAGGACATCGCCGAAGCGCTGTCGGACATCAACGCGCGATTGCTCGCGGCGACGACGCCGACGCAGCGCGAGATCCTGCAGACGTCCTCGCTCGACGAGACGCTCGCCGGCGTCGGCGAGGACCGCTCGGGGATCGGTCCGCAGATTGCCAAGCGCGACGAGCACTCGCTCGGGCCGTTTCTGCCGCGCAAGGGCGTCGGCCTGGCGCTGTCGGCGTCGGACATCGAGACCTATCGCGGCTGTCCGCTGCGCTACAAGTTCGCGCGCGTCCTGCGCATTCCCACCGAGCAGACGCTGCACCAGCGCTTCGGCATCGCCGTGCACACGGTGCTCGAGCGTTTCCACTGCGACGGCGGCGAGACGCTGGCGCAGCTGCTGGACCTGCTCGACTCCGGCTGGCGCAAAGCGGGCTTCGGCGACTCCCAGCGCGAGAACGAGCTGCGCGAGCTCGCGACGACGGCGCTCACGCGCTACCACGCCCGCCTGCACGGACAGGACTCAGAGCCTGTGTGGTTCGAGCGCTCGTTCTCCTTCCGCCTCGGGCCGCACCACCTGCGCGGGCGCGTCGACCGGGTCGACCGCGTGACCGGCGCGGACGGCAAGCAGGAGTACGAGCTGATCGACTACAAGACCTCGCGCGCGAAGACGGCCGAGCAGCTCTGCGACGACGTGCAGCTGTCGCTGTATGCGCTGGCGGCCCGCGAGGCTTGGGGTCTTGAGTCCTCGTCGCAGGCCTACTACTACGTGCTCGACGACGCCAAGGTCCCGGTGCCGCGCGGCGAGCGCGACACGGCGTCGGTCACGGACATCGTGATGGGAGTTGGCGAGGGGATCCTCGCGCAGGAGTTCGAGCCGACGCCGTCACACGCGGCGTGCTCGATCTGCGACTACCGGATCGTCTGCCCGGCGGCCGAGATCTAACAACATCCCATCTGTCGGTATGAGCCGCCGATGACATATCCTACGCGCGGTCTGATGGTGCTCTCGGGCTGTTAAGTACGCCTCTGCTTCGTCTCCTCGGAAGGAACTCGATGCTTCGCTTCGACAGGAATCACGGCACTCGCGATCTGATCTCGCTACTCGCAGGTGCGCTCGCCGTAGTACTGGTCAGCGCATGCAGCGGATCGTTAGGTGGACCCGTAGCAGTGAAGACAACGCTCGGCCTTCGAGGGCACTTCGCGGAAAAGGTTAACGCCTTGCGCACGTGTCTCAAGAAGAACGGGGCGACGCTACCCCGGTCCGAATCGGGAAGCAGCCCGAACGTGCGCGTGCGATCCGGGGACAAGCTCCAGTCGGCGAGGAAGAAATGCGGCGAATCACCGTTGCCGCTCGGAGCCAATGAAACGACGTCTGCGACGACGACGGTAAGTCATCCGAACGTTGCAAAGTTCACAGCGTGTATGCGTGCGAATGGCGTAAGGCTGGGAACGACCGGCACCTCCGAGGCTGGCGGCCCGCTGAGCGCCCGCGGGATCAATAGCCGTAGCGCAACCTTCAAGGTTGCTGAGGCGAAGTGCATCCATGAGCTGACACCTGCGCAGTCGCAGAAGCCCTAGTAGGCCGCTGGCTCAGTGGGCAGCCGTTACTAGGTGCTCTCGCGCCCGCGCTGGCGCAGGAAGCGCTGGAATTCGCGGGCGATCGCGTCGCCGGATGGCACGTCCTCGGGCGCGACCTCCTCGTCGCTCTCGGCTGCCTGCTCGAGACGTTCGACGAACGCCTGGATGTCGGGATCGCTCTGCACTGCGAGGCCGACCTGGCGCTCGTAGTCGGCGGCCGCGGACTCCAGCTCGGAGACGTCGACGGACACGCCGATCAGCCCTTCCACGCGGCGCACGAGCGCGAGCGCGGCCTTGGGATTGGCGGCTGCGGCGACGTAGTGGGGCACGCCCGCCCACAGGCTGGCCGACGGCAGCCCGGCCTGCGTGCAGGCGTTGTGCAGCACGCCGACTATCCCGGTGGGGCCCTCGTAGGTCGATGTCGAGCCCTGCATGCCGAGGCGCTCGATCAGCGCGGGGTCAGAGGCGTGCCCGGAGATTGCCACGGGCCGCGTGTGCGGGACGTCGCCGAGCAGGGCGCCGAGCGTGACGACGACCTGCACGCCGAGCGCTTCGGCGAGGTCGACGATGTGCGCGCAGAAGGCGCGCCAGCGCAGTGACGGCTCGACGCCCTGCACGAGCACGAGGTCGCGCGGCGCGCGCGGCGCCTTGGCCTCGAACACCTCGACGGTCGGCCAGACGATCTCGCGCTCGTTGTCGTCGTTGAACTGCACGCTCGGCCGGTTGGCCTGGAAGTCGTAGAACTCCTCGGAGTCGACGCGGGCGAAGCGCCGGGCGTCGAGCGCGGAGGAGAGGAAGGAGACGGCGCTGGAGGCGGCGTCGCCGGCGTCGTTCCAGCCCTGGAATGCGCAGACCATCGCCGGGGCCCTCAGGCCGTCGGGACGGCGGTCCCAGATGAGCGGCTGCATCCGAACCACCGTACATCATGGGCCGATGGCTTCCGCCACGACTCCACAGCCGCAGATCGCCCAGACGATCGCGACGCTGCGCGACCAGCAGGAGGTCGACGGCGTGTTCGCGTGCACGCGCAAGGAACGCCAGATCTCGCGCACCGGCACGCCGTACCTGACGGTCGAGCTGTCCGACAGCACCGGGTCGATCCTCGGACGCGCCTTTCGCGACGCGGACGTGCTCGCAGGACGCTTCGGGCGCGGCGAGCTCGTGCGCGTCACGGGCCGCGCCGAGCGCTTCCGCGACGAGCTGCAGGTCGCCGTGCAGACGATCGCTCGCGCCGAGGGCGAGCAGGCCGACCCGTCGCGCTTCCTGCCGACGGCCTACCGCGACCTGGACGAGCTCGAGGGCTTTCTCGAGCATCTCGCGCGCGAGGTGTACGACCCGCCGCTGAAGCTGCTGCTGGCCAACGTTCTCGGCGACCGCGAGCTCCGCACGCAGCTGCGCCGTGCGCCGTGCTCGGCGCCGTCCAACCGACCGGGCGCGCGCCCGGGGGTTCACCACGCCTACCTGGGCGGCCTGCTCGAGCACACGGTCGCGGTGGCGACGCTGGCGCTCGAGCTGTGCACACTGCACCAGCGCCTCGACCGCGACATGCTGCTGAGCGCGGCGATCGTGCACGACATCGGCAAGACGCGCGAGTTCTCCTACGGTGCAGAGATCGCGCGCAGCCCAGAAGGACGGATGCTGGGGCACATCGAGCTGGGGATGCGCGTGCTCGCAGCCCATATTCCGGGCACTTTCCAGGACGAGCGCCGTCTTGCGCTGGAGCACTGCGTGCTGCTGCACCACGGCGCCGAGGCGGCCTCGGGACAGCGCTTCGCCTCGGCGGAGGCGCTCGCGCTGTATCGCCTGAACGCGCTGGACGCGCAGGTCAAGGGCGCGTTCGAGGGCGGGTTGTAGCGGCGCCTTCCGCCGCCCGGCCGGGAGCGGTCAAGCGCCACCCCGCTTCTGCCGATGTAAACGACATGAGCGACATCGGCGCGCCGACGGCCGAGTCGGCACCCGACTCGGTTGATGAGATCACCAGCGAGCAGGCCCGGGAAGGAACGACCGAGCAGGCCCCGGCAGGCCCGGGCACGGGCCTGTACCCGCCGCACCGCTCGGGCCGCTCGACGCGGATGATCGGCGAAGTCGTCGTGGATCTCGGCTTCGCCGACCGCGAGACGGTCGACGAAGCGGTCGAGCAGGCCCGCCTGCAGGGACGCCCGACCGGCCTGGTGCTGGTCGAGCAGGGCGTGCTGCGCCACGATCAGCTGGCGCGCGTGGTGGCGGAGCGCTTCGGGCTGGACTACGCGGACCTGGCGATCTATGACCTGGACATGGGCGCGGTGGCGCTGCTCAACGCGGACGCGGCGAAGCGCTACCAGGCGGTGCCGATCGGCTTCACCGACGACGGCACGGTGCTGCTGGCGATGGCGGACCCGACGAACGTGCTGACGATCGACGACGTGGCGATGATGACGGGCCGCCGCGTGCGGCCGGTTGCGGCATCGGTGGAGGACCTCAACCTGCTGCTGTCGCGCCTGGCGCGGATGGGCGACTCGATCGAAGACATCGTCGACGACGAGGGGGAAGGCGACGACGAGGGGGACCTGCTCGTCGACGAGGCGGACAGCGATGCGCCGATCATCAAGCTGGTGCACTCGATCGTCGCGCAGGCGGTGCAGCAGGGGGCGTCGGACATCCACGTCAACCCGGAAGAAGGCGACACGCGCGTGCTGTTCCGCGTCGACGGCGTGCTCGCTCCGGCGGCGACGGTCAAGCGCAAGATGGCGATGGGCGTGGTCTCGCGCATCAAGATCATGGCGGACCTGGACATCTCGGAGAAGCGCGTGCCGCAGGACGGCCGCTTCGCGCTGACGGTGGACGGCCGCCGCGTGGACATCCGCGTGGTGACGCTGCCGCTGGTGTACGGGGAGGGCGTGGTGCTGCGCATCCTGGACAAGGGCTCGGTGATCGCGGGGTTGGAGTCACTGGGCATGCCCGAGTACGCGCTGGAGCAGTTCGGCGCGGCGATCAAGAAGCCCAACGGAGCGGTGCTGGTGACGGGCCCGACGGGCTCGGGCAAGTCGACGACGCTGTATGCGGCGCTCAACCAGCTCAACGACGGCGAACGCAGCATCCTGACGATCGAGGACCCGGTCGAGCAGCGGATCGCGGGGATCAAGCAGAT
The DNA here is from genome assembly GCA_963706615.1 of uncultured Solirubrobacteraceae bacterium. Taxonomy (GTDB): domain Bacteria; phylum Actinomycetota; class Thermoleophilia; order Solirubrobacterales; family Solirubrobacteraceae; genus Palsa-744. The sequence goes on from OY970163.1 coordinate 1,897,026, forward strand.
GCAGATCGCGCCGAAGGCGGGCGTGACGTTCGACGTGGGCCTGCGCTCGATGCTGCGCGCGGACCCGGACGTGATCATGGTCGGAGAGATCCGCGACTCCGAGACGGCGCACATCGCCGTGGAGGCGGCGCTGACGGGCCACCTCGTGCTGACGACGCTGCACACGCGCGACGCGCCGAGCGGCCTGGGCCGGCTGATCGACATGGGCATCGAGCCATTCCTGGTCTCCTCGGCGGTCGATTGCATCGTCGCGCAGCGCTTGGTGCGCGTGCTGTGCAAGCACTGCAAGAAGCCTCTGAAGGTGTCCGAGGCCGTGCTCGCCGAGCACGGCCTGGAGGGGGCGGAACCGTTTGACGCGGTCGGCTGCTCGCGCTGCGGCGGCTCGGGCTATCGCGGCCGCGTGGGCGTCTATGAGGTGATGACGGTGAGCGAGCGCATTCGCGCGCTGATCCTCGAGCGCGCGTCGGTCGACGTGATGGTGGCGGTGGCGGTGGGCGAAGGGATGCGCCGGCTGCGCGACGACGGCATGGAGAAGGTGCGCGAAGGCCTGACGTCGATCGCGGAGGTCGAGCGCATGACCAACAGCCTGCTGTAGGGCGTCGCGCCCGGTGATCTGCTCGTATCCGGCCTTGGCGGCGCCGACGTAGTTGGCGGCCCAGCCGGGGACTTCACCCGAGCAGGAGAACGCCCGTGCTCGCGCCCTCGAGCGCCGATCGCAGCTGACGACGCGGACGTACGCAAACACTGCGTAGGTGGGCTTGATCATCGCGCAGCTGCGCGTTTACGATGTCGCGCATGTGGCTCTCCGGGGGGCAGCGCTTGGTCGTCGCGGCGAGCGCGATCGCGGTTCTCGCGGCCGCGCCGGCCGCGGGCGCGGCGACGTTCGGCGCCGATCTGAACAACGCGCCGAACAACCCGACGACGTGCGGCGAAGGCATCCCGCCGTACCTCACCGCCCCGATGGGCAGCCCGTCGTGCATGTACTACTCGGGCACGCCCGGCCCGTCGCCCTACGCACCCGCCGGCGGCACGATCACCGCGGTGCACGTTCGCGTGGGCGCGACGACCGGACCGATGCAGGTGGTGATCCTGCGCTCGCTCTACCAGAACAAAGCCGGCGATCCCGGGCACCCGTACTTCGCCTGCTGCTTCGTCGAGCGCTACGGCCCGATCTTCACGCCGCAGGCGAATACCGTCACGACGCTCGCAACCAGCCTGCCGGTCACCGAGGAAGCCACGCCACCACCTCAAGACACGACCACCAATGCCGCAGGCGACTTCCTCGCCTTGTCCGTGCTCGCTGCGAACGTCCCGATCCCAGCGTTCGGCGACGCTCGAAGCGGCTATACCGGCAGCGGCTTCGCCGGTTACTACCCGGCGCCGAGCGAAGCAACGGCTCCCGCGCCCAGCCCGAATCCGCTCACGGCGGCGACAGAGGGCTTCGGCGCGCAGATCCTGCTGAGCGCCGATCTGGACACCGGCGGTGGAGGGACGACGGGCGGGGGAGGCGGCGCGGCGCCCGCTCCCGCTCCTGCGCCGCAGCCCGCTGCGGCGCCGGCGCCGGCCACGCCGTTGTTCCCGTCGATCGCGCTGCCGAAGCTGACGATCCCGGTCAACGGCAACACGGCGACCGTGCCGGTCCAATGCCTCGTCGTCAACTGCGCCGGCGTTCTCAACCTGCAGAGCACGCCGCTGGCCGGCGCGGCGAGCGTGGCGGGCAAGCACAAGACGACGAAGCCGAAGGTCGTCAGCTATGGCACGGCGAGCTTCTCGCTGAAGGCAGGCGCGACGGGCAAGCTGAAGGTCAAGCTCGACGCCGCCGGGCGCAAGCTCGTCAAGGCGCACAGCAAGACGAAGGTGTGGGTGAACGTGCGCTTCACCACCGGCGGCGGCAAGCCCAAGAGCACACGCGTCACGCTCAAGCGCTGACCCGGTCGCCGCTCGTCTGGTCGTCCAGGCGAGCGTGGAGCGTCTCGTCGAGCGCCTACGCTGTCGGCATGTTGGGCCGATCCTCGACTCGATCGCGTTGGCGCGCCGCTCTCCTCGCGACGATCGCGACGAGTGCTCTCGCGGCGTGCACGGCGGGGCTCCAAGGCGCTGATGCGGCGTCTCACGAACACGCGAGCGCGGCTGGTCCGCACGAGTACGGCTGCCCGATCCTTCCCGCCGACAACGCGCTCAACAGCGACATCTCGCGCGCGCCCGTCAACCCGCTTTCCGACAGCTACATCGCGTCGATCGGCGCGAGCCTGCACCTGCACGCGGACTTCGGCACGAACCCCGCCTATGGCATCCCGTACGTCGTCGTCGGCCCGCATCAGCCGCGCGTGCCGATCAAGTTCAGCGAATACGGCGCGGAATCCGACCCGGGGCCCTACCCGGTTCCACTCGACGCGCCTGTCGAGGGCGCCGGCGAAGAAGGCGATCGCCATGTCCTCGTCCTGCAGACGCGCGCGTGCAAGCTCTACGAGCTGTATTCGGCGCGCCGCGCGGGAGCCGGCTGGGAAGCCGCCTCCGGCGCGGTGTTCGATCTGCGCAGCGACGCGCTGCGCCCCGAAGGGTGGACGTCGGCGGATGCCGCCGGGCTGCCGATCTTCCCGCTGCTGGCGCGCTATCCGGAGGTGCGCGCGGGGCGCATCGACCACGCCCTGCGCGTGACCGTCGCGCGCACCCAGGCCGGCTACATCCACCCGGCGACGCACCTCGCCTCCAGCAGCTCGAACGCGAGCCTTCCGCCGATGGGGCTGCGCCTGCGCCTGAAGGCGAGCTTCGACCTCGCTCCCTACCACGGCCAGGCGCTCGTGATCCTGCGTGCGCTGCAGCGCTACGGCCTGATCGTCGCCGACAACGGCTCGTCGTGGTACATCAGCGGCGCTTCGGATCCACGCTGGCGCGACGAAGACCTCAACCAGCTGAAGACCGTGCCGGGGTCGGCCTTCGAGGCGGTCAGCTCAGGACCGATCCTGCACAAGCGCTGAGCCGATCGAGCACGCGCCCGATCGTGCACGCGCCGAGCTAATCCAAGGCCAGCGAGGCCGCGACCGGGCAGGAGGTCTGCTGTCGAGGGCTAGGAAGGCTGCTGCTGGTGCTCGACCGGCTGCGCGGGCGCTGCAGGCGAGGCGGCCGGTGGTGCGGCCGGTTGCACGACCGGGGCAGGCGGCTGCTGGGCGACGGGCGCCGGCGCCGGCGCTTGCGCGGGGGGCTGCTGGGCCGCCGGCAGCGCCGTGTGCTGCGAGTTGGACTCGCCCGTGACCGACTGCTTGAACTCACGCATGCCGCTGCCGAGCGAACGACCGATCTCCGGCAGGCGCTTGGCGCCGAAGATCAGCAGCAGGATCACTACGAGGAAGGCGATGTGCAGGGGATTGTCGAGTCCCATGTGCTCGTCTGAGTCTAGACGATCCGCTAGGCGGGGCGGGCGAGCGCTCGGCGGACGAACTGCGCGGCAACGATCAGCATCAGCGCCGCAAACGCGTCGCGCAGGACCCGGCCCGACAGCGAATTGGCCAGCGCGACGCCGCCGGCCGCGCCGGCGAGCGACAGCAGGCCGAGCAGCAGCGCGTCTCTGCGCTGGACGTTGCCGTAGCGATCCTGCTTGTAAGTGCCGACGATCGCCACGGGGATGATCGCCAACAGCGACGTCGCCTCGGCCTGGTGCTGGCCGAGGTTCAGGAAGATCACCAGCCCGGGCACGAACAGCACGCCGCCGCCGACGCCGAGCATCCCCGCGATGACGCCGCCCGCCACGCCGATCGCGATCGCGCCTACCACCGCGCCACCGCGATCGCGCCTACCGCCACGCCGGCGCGCGCGCCCTCGTTCATCGGAGCACGAGCTCGATCGCGCTGGCGACGAGCACGCCGGCGAACAGCAGCGAGATCGCGCGATCCTCGACGCGCTGCTGCAGCCACGTGCCGAACAGCACGCCGGCGACCGCGGGCAGGCCGACGAGCAGCGCGTCGCGCACGTTCACATTGCCGTACAGACCTTGCGTGGCCGCGGCGAAGGCGGCGATGAAGACGATCGCGGCGAGCGACGTGGCTGTCGCCGAGCGCTCTTGATAGCCGAGCCAGAGCACGAGCAGCGGCACGATCACGCTGCCTCCGCCGACGCCGAACAGACCGCTGAACAGGCCGGCCGCCGTGCCGATCGCCATCAGCTTCACACGGCGGCTGGAAGACCGCGACGACCGCGTGTCAGCAAGCACGCTTGCTAGCCAACGGGTCAGGCACCATGCGCGCCATACTAGACGTCGTGTCGCCCGCTGCAACGCTCGTCGAGGCGCTCGAGCCGATTCGCTGTGACCCCGCTCGCGGCGCGGTTCTGCTCGACATCGACGGCACGCTCGCGCCGATCGTCCGCCACGCCGCCGACGCCCACGTGCCCGAGGCCACGCGCACGCTGCTGATCGAGATCGCCAAGCGCTACGGCATCGTCGGCTGCGTCAGCGGGCGCCGCGCCGCGACCGCTCGCCAGATCGTCGCGATCGGCACGCTCGCCTATGTAGGCAATCACGGGGGCGAGCTGCTGCGTCCGCGCTCGACGAGCCCCGAGGTGGACCCCGAGCTCGCCGCCTGGTCGGCGCGTGTGCGCGCCTTCGCCGGGCGCGCCCTGACGCCCGAGTACCAGCGCCTGCGCGTGCGCGGCGAGGACAAGGATGCGATCGCCGCCTTTCATTGGCGCGGCGCGCCCGACGAGCAGTCGGCGGCCGCGGCCGTCGAGCAGATCGCACGACTTGCCCAGCAGGAGGGCTTCGTCGTGCACTGGGGGCGCAAGGTGCTCGAGGTGCGCCCGCCCGTAACGCTCGACAAGGGCCTGGGAATCGCGATGCTGCTGCGCGGCAGCTCTGCCACCGCCGCGCTGTACGTCGGCGACGACACGACCGACCTCGACGCCTTCCGCGCCCTGCGCGAGCTGGCGCAGTCCGGACCGCTGGAGTCGGCGCTGTGCGTGGCCGTCGACTCCGACGAAGCGCCGCCCGAGCTGGCGCACGAGGCAGACCTCACGCTCGACGGCACGACGGGTGTGCGCGAACTGCTCGAGGCGCTGCTGTAGTAGGCGTGTGCGGTTCGTCGACTTCCTCAGAGCCACCGTCATGCTCAGCGCCGGCGCGGCGACGGCACTCGCGCTCGTCACCGTCCTGGCGCTCAGCACGAGCTCTGAAGAACACCTGCTGCCGATCGCTCTCGGCTGGTGGATCCTCGCCGCACTGATCGGCCTGCGCCTCGGTAGGCGCGCCGAGACCAACCCGCCGATTGCGCGCTTGCTCGCCGACGCGAGATCGAGCACGGCGCTGCCGGAGAACCACCCGAGCGCGATCCTCGTCAATCGCTTGTGGCCGCTGCTGCTGACCACGCTCGTCGCCGGCGGGCTGGCCTTTCTCGCCCCGCAGATTCCCGGAATCGCGGCCGGCTTCGCGATCATCTGGGCGCTCGCCTGGCGACGCCAGGACGCCGCCGTCGCGGCGATCGAGGAGCGCGACGGCGCGTTCTTCTACGTGCAGCGCACGTCTCCCGTGCGCCCGATGGCGCTCGAGCGCACGCCCGGCTTCAAGGCGCTGCGCCCCGAACGGGCCAATGGCGCCGTGACCTAGATGGACAGGGAGCATGCTGCGGACGTGCTGCTCGTCTCGCTCGGCTCCACCGAGGGGCTGCGCCGGGCCGACGACGAGCTGCAGGACTCACTGCGGCGCGCGGGTGCGCGCGTCGCGATCGCCCGTCCGCATCCGCCCGAGCCATTGCCCACGCTGATGCTCACCGACTTCGTCTGGGCACGCGCCGCGCGCGCGTGTGCCACCCACATCCTCAAGCAACAGCGCGACACTCCCGCTCGCGCGGTCATCTACTCGAGCACGACCGCCGCGCTGCTATGGAAGCGTCCGGGCGCGATTCGCTTCGACGCAACCGCCGCCGGCAACCGCCGCGGGCGCCACGGGTACTGGCAGCGCCCGCTCGAGCGCAGGCGCCTGAGCCAGGCACCGCTGCTGCTCCCTTGGAGTGAGGGCGGTCTGCGCGAGGCGCCCGATGCTGCGCGCAGGGGCGACCGCGCGCTCGTGCTGCCTGTCCCCGTCGAGGCCTCGGGTCCGCTGGACGCCCAGCGCGACATCGCTGCCGTGACCTACGCGGCCAACCCGCAGAAGAAGGGCCTTGACCGCGTGCTCGCCGCCTGGCGGAATCTGCGAGCGCAGCACACGCACGACCCGGCGATCGCCGACGAGGAGCTGGTCGTCGCCGGCGCCTCCGCCGCGCGACTGGAGCGCGCCGGGCTCATATCGCCTGGCGAGCCGGGCGTGCGCGTCGTCGGCTCGCTGATCCCGGCCGACTTTCGCGCGCTGCTGCGTCGCGCGCGCGTGTTCGTGTGCGCTCCGCGCCGCGAGGACTACGGAATTGCGCAGCTGGAGGCGCTCGCCGACGGATGTCAGCTCGTGACCACGCGCGCGCCCGGCCCGTACGCCGCCCTGGCGATCGCCCGCCAGCTCGACCCGCGCCTGGTCGGAGGCGACCTGGAGGGTGGACTGCGCGCGGCACTGGAGCAACCGCACGCCGACTACTCCGAGCGCGCGCGCGAGGCGCTCGCGCCCTTCACCCGCGAGTCGGTCGACCGGCTCGTCGCCGAGCAGCTACTGCCGCGCCTGCTTGCGTAGCCGCTGCAGCTCGGGCCACGTGCGCGTGTTGGCGACGTCCTCGCGCCTCAGCCACGCGCGCCGCGCCGTCGCGACGCCCCAGCGCATGTTCGCCAGCGTGCGCGTGCGGTGCGCGTCGGAGTCGATCAGCAACGTCACGCCCGCGCGTGCGGCCGCGCGCGCGTTGACGTCAGACAGGTCGCGCCGGTCGGGGTTGGCGTTGATCTCGAGCATCGTCCCCGTCCGCGCCGCCGCCGCGAAGACGGCGTCGAGGTCGATCGCGTAGGGCGCGCGGCGCTCGATCAGGCGCCCCGTCGGATGGCCGATCGCGTCGACCAGCGGGTGCTCCATCGCGGCGATCATCCGCTCGGTCATCGCCTGCTCTGTCATCCCGAAGGACGTGTGCGCGCTTGCGATCATCCAGTCGAGCTGGGAGAGCAGCTCGTCGTCGTAGTCCAGCGAGCCGTCCGGCAGGACGTTCACCTCGCTGCCCGCCAGCAGCTCGATGCCCTCGACGCGCTCGTTGGCTTCGTGCACGAGCTCGATCTGGCGGCGCAGCTGTTCGGGCGAGACGTCGTTGCCGAAGCCGTGCGACGCCGAGTGATCGGTGATCGCCAGGTACTCATAGCCGCGCTCGCGTGCGACCTGCGCCATCTCCTCGATCGTGTTGTGACCGTCGGAGGCGACCGTGTGGCTGTGCAGGTCGCCGCGCATGTCCGCCAGCTCGATCAGCTGCGGCAGCCCGCCGACGCCGTCGACCGATTGGAAATCGGCCAGCGCCGCGTCGAGCTCGCCGCGGTTCTCGCGCAGCTCCGGCTCGATGTAGGCGAGACCCAGCAGCTCGTACAGCTCGGCCTCGCTCGTGCACGTGCGCGTGCGGCCGATCGCATCGTCGAGCAGGCCGTACTCAGAGACGTGCAGCCCGCGCCTGACCGCCGCTTCGCGCAGCGCCGCGTTGTGGCGCCCAGACCCGGTGAAGTGCTGCAGCAGGTTGCCGAGCTGTGCCGGCTTGGCGATGCGCAGGTCGACGCCGATGCCCGAGTGCGTGCGTGCGCGTGCGCCGGCCTTGCCGGCCGAGCCGACGCTCTCGATTTCCTCGAGCTTGATGAGGCTCTTGGCCAGGGTGGTCGGTCTCGGCGTCACGGCGATCAGATCGATGTCCTTGACGCTGTCGGCCCTGCGCCGCGCCGAGCCGGCGACCTGCACGTGCGCTTCATCGCCGCCCAGCTCGGCCAGCTCGGCAGCGAGGGCTTCGCCGATCTCAAGTGCCCTGGGCAGCAGCACGCGCGGCTGCGTGTGCTCGCCGGCGCCTTCGGCAAGCGCCGCGAGCACGCGTTCCTCGAGCTTCGGGCCGAGGCCGCGCACGGTGCGGATGCGTTGCTGTGAGGCGGCCTCTTGCAGCTTCTCCAACGAATCCACCCCGAGCTCGGAGTGCAGCAGGCGCGCGCGCTTTGCGCCCAGGCCGGGCAGGCGCGTGACGGCGACCAGGCCGGCCGGGAACTGCGCGCGCAGCCGCTCCGCCGCGGGAATTGCTCCCGTCTGCACCAGCGCGAGGATCTTCTCCTGCAGCGTCGCGCCGATGCCCGCCAGCTCGCTCGCGCGCCCGGCGCGCGCCAGCGCGGCGACGGATACCGATGCGTCGCGCACGCTGCGTGCCGCCGTCCGATAGGCCAGCACGCGATGGACGATCGCCCCGTCGAGCTCATACAGGTCGCCGAGCTCTTCCAGGGCGTCGGCGATCGTGGCGTTGGAAAGCTCGGGCGCGGGCACGTCCGTCAGGGTAGGCGCAGTGCCGCTCGCACGTCCGCGTGGCCGGGCGCCCGCGCATGCCGTGCTGCTCGCCGCGACTCGGCGCACCCGCGCGTCACGCTTTAGGGTACGCCGACTCATGTCCGGCGAGCCGTGGCTGATAGTGCCGACGTACAACGAGGCCGAGAACGTGGAGGCGATCGTCGCCGCGGCCGGTGACGTGCTCGCGCGCGCGGTCGCTCCCGCGACAGACGGCGATGGATTCAATGTGCTCGTCGTCGACGACGGCTCGCCCGATGGGACCGGCCAGATCGCCGACCGTCTGGCGGCCGAGCACGCATGGATGCACGTGCTGCACCGCGCCGAGAAGAACGGCATCGGCCCCGCCTACCTCGCGGGCTTTCGCCACGCGCTCGATCGCGGCGCCGGCTACGTGATGGAGATGGACTCCGACTTCTCCCACGACCCTGCCGACCTGGCACGGCTGCTCGCCGCCGTCGATCGCAACACGTCCGGGAGCGCCGACCTGGCACTCGGCTCGCGCTACGTGCCCGGCGGCGGCGTCAGCGACTGGGGCTGGCTGCGTCGCTTCATCAGCGAGGGCGGCTCGACCTACTCGCGTTGGGTGCTCGGGCTGCAGGTGCGCGACCTGACCGGCGGCTTCAAGTGTTTTCGCCGGGAGGTGCTCGAAGCGATCCACTTCGACGGCGTGCGCTCGCAGGGCTACGCCTTCCAGGTCGAGCTCACCTACCGCGCCGTGCGCGCCGACTTCAACGTCGTCGAGGTGCCGATCGTCTTCCGTGACCGCCAGATGGGACAGAGCAAGATGTCCTGGAGGATCGCCGCCGAGGCGATGTGGCTCGTGCCGAGGCTGCGCTTCAGGTAGCTGGGCGTGCGTCGGGCGCTTGGCCGCGCATGCGACTTCAGCTTGCCCGCGCCGCGGTCGATGCAGGACGCGATGGATGCCTCGGCTTACGCGTTCGCCCACGGCGTGCGCCACACGCGTGAGACGCTGCGCACTTGGCAGGCCGCACCCGTCAGCGTGCTCGCGCGCTGGGCCGCCGGCTCCGCGTTCGCGGCCGGTGCGCTGCTCGCGGCCGTGTGGGCCATCGCCTCGCTCAACGGCGGCTCCGAGCAGATCCTCGCCCTGCGTCCGCCGTTTGCCGTCGGCGACCTCGGCGATGTCGCGCACGTGCTCGTGCGCAACGGGCTCGTGCTCGCGCTGCACGCGATGGCGTGCGTGGCAGGCTTCATCGCCGGCAGCTCGCTGCCCATGCAGGTCGAGGGCCGCTCGGGAGTCTCGCGCTGGGTTCACGAACACGGCGGGCGCTTCGCGATCGCCTTCGTCGCCGCCGCGACCGCCTTCTCGCTGAGCGCGCAGGCCTATCTGCTCGGGCACGCGCTCGGCGGTCTCGCGGCGTTCCTGCGCGTGTCGCCCGGCCTGCTCCTGCTCGGCGTCCTGCCCCACGCGGTCCCCGAGCTGATCGCGCTGTTCCTGCCGCTCGCCGCCTGGATCATCGCCAGCCGCCGCGGCCAGTGGGAGCAGCTGCTCGCCGCCACCGTCGTGACCGTCGCCGTCGCCGTGCCGATCCTCGTCGTCGCCGCCTTCATCGAGGTCTACGTCTCGCCGCACCTGTTCACCACGCTCACGCACATCCACCCGCCGATCGTGCGCCAATCCGGCGGCTGGACCGTGACCGTCGGCGCGCCCCGGTGACCCTTCCTTCATTTTGTATAGTGGTGGGAAAGCCGATCCACAAAGGGAGACCCAATGGCAGGCAGTTTGAGCGAAGTCACCGACAGCAACTTCCAGGCTGAGGTCATCGAGTCCGACAAGCCGGTGCTAGTCGACTTCTGGGCGCCCTGGTGCGGCCCCTGCCGTGTCGTCGCTCCCGTGCTCGAGGAGATCGCCGCCGAGCGCCCCGACGAGCTGCGCATCGTCAAGCTCAACACCGACGAGAACCAGCAGACAGCAGCAGCCTTCCAGGTGCTCTCGATCCCCACGATGATCCTTTTCAAGGGCGGTCAGCCCGTCAAGACGGTGATCGGCGCCTACCCCAAGCAGAAGCTCGAGAAGGAGCTGGAGCCGGCTCTCAGCGCGGCTTAGGCTGCGCGGCGCAGGCTGATCGTCAGGGCCAGCCCGTCGATCTCAAGCCCGTCTGAATAGCCGCGATCGGAGGCGGCGTCGCTCGCGCCGTCTCCGACTCGCAGGTCGACCGCGAGCGTCTCGCCTGCGACGTAGTCGCGGTGCGCACGCGCGGCGCGCACGAGGCTCGCATCGCCGTCGAGCGCCAGCTCGATGCGGTCCTCGACCTCCAGGCCGGCCGCCTTGCGCGCGGCCTGCACCGCGTGCACGATCTCGCGCGCATAGCCCTCCTCGCGCAGCTCCTCGTCGATCGTCAGGTCGAGTGCGACCGCGTGCGCGCCCTCGCGCTCCACGCTGTAGCCCTCCGGCGCGCGCATCGTCAGAATCACATCGTCCGCCGTGAGCACGTGGTCGCGGCCGTCGACCGAGATGCCGACGCTCGCACCGCCGCCGCCGACACCGGCGGCCCCGCCGCACTCGCGCACCGCGGCGGCGACGCGCGCCGGGTCCAGCGCCGCGATCGCGTCCGCCGCCAGCGGCATCGCTTTGCCGAAGATCGGGCCGAGCTTGCGGTAGTTGGCCTTGACCTCGTAGCTGCCCAGCTCCTCCGCCGCCGCCACGAAGCGCACGCGCTTGACGTTCAGCTCGTCGCGCACCACGTCCGACAGGCGTTCGATCGCTTCGCGCTCGCGTCCCGCCGCCACGACGACCGCCTCGCCGAGCGGCTGGCGCACCTTGATCTTCGACTTGCCGCGCGCGCCCAGGCCGAGGCGCACCGTCTCGCGCGCCAGCGCCATCGCGCGCTCGAGCTCCTCGTCGCGCAGCGCGCCGTCGGCGGCCACGGCGACGTCGGCGTCGCCGCCGGCCTGGACAGCGCCGACGGTCTCGGCGAGCGACGCGGGCGTCGGGAAGTCGCACAGGTGCACGCTCGCGAGCGTCCCGTCGAGGTTGTCGTAGATCTCATCCGCGATGAACGGGCAGAACGGCGCGAGCAGCTTCGCCACCGTCAGCAGGCAGGTGTGCAGCGTCTGAAATGCCGCCGCGTCGCCGACCCAGAAGCGTCGCCGCGAGCGGCGCACGTACCAGTTCGACAGGTCCTCCACGAGCTCTGCGATCGCGCGCCCCGCCGATGTCGCGTCGTAGGCGTCCAGGCGCTCGGCCACGTACTCGGCGGTCCCGGCCGTACGCGACAGAGCCCAGCGGTCGAGGTCGTCGCGCGGCGCCGCGCCCTCGGTCGCGCTCAACTCGTCCGCGCTGACGCGCGCGTACAGCACGTAGAAGAAGTACGTGCTCCACAGCTGCTTGAGGAACAGGCGCACGCCCTCGCCGATCGTCTGCGCCGAGAAACGGTAGCCGTCCCACGGCTGCTTGGACGTGAAGAAGTACCAGCGGAAGGCGTCCGCGCCGTAGGTGTCGAGCACCTGCCACGGCTCGACCGTGTTGCCTTTGGACTTCGACATCTTCTGCCCGTCCTCGTCGAGGATCAGCCCCAGGCACACGACGTTGCGATACGGCGGCGGCTCGCCCAAGAGCGTCGCCACCGCCAGCAGCGAGTAGAACCACCCGCGCGTCTGGTCCTGCGCCTCGCAGATGAAGTCCGCCGGGTAGCCCTGCTCGAAGTCCTCCGCGTGCTCGAACGGGGAGTGGTGCTGCGCAAACGGCATCGCGCCCGAGTCAAACCACACGTCGATCACCTCCGGCACACGGCGCGTCGGCGCCCCGCAGCCGGTCTCGCCGTCCGCGTCCTCGTGCGGGCACGCGAACTCGATCTCGTCGACGAACGGGCGGTGGTGGTCGGCCAGCTGCGCGCCCGAGCGCTCCGCCAGCTCCTCGAAGGAGCCGATCACATGGACGTGGCCCCGCTCGCAGCGCCAAACCGGCAGCGGCGTGCCCCAGTAGCGCTCGCGCGACAGCGCCCAGTCGACGTTGTTGCCCAGCCAGTCCCCGAAGCGCCCGTGCTTGACGCGCGGCGGGTGCCAGGAGACCGTCTCGTTGGCATCCAGCAGCTCCTGGCGCAGCTTCGTCGTGGCGATGTACCACGATGGTTTGGCGTAGTACAAGAGCGGCGTTCCGCAGCGCCAGCAGTGCGGATAGGAGTGCTCGTAGTACTGCGTGCGCAGCAACAACCCCCGCGCATCGAGGTCCTCGATCAGCTCACGCGTCAGCGTCTCGTCTTTGACGAAGCGCCCCGCATAGGGCTCGCCGTCGCGGCTGCGCGGGCGCTCGTCGTACGTGCCGTCGGGCTTGACCGGGTTGTACAGCGTGCGCGGATCGTCGCCGCGGAAGATGCCCGCCGCCGCCGTCACGCGATAGTCGTCCTCGCCGAACGCCGGCGCCAGGTGCACGATGCCCGTGCCTTCCTCCGTCGTCACGAACGCGTCCGCCAGAATCGGCAGCACGCCCGGCTCGCGGTCCGAGGCCGCGAAGATCGGGCCCTCATAGCCGCCGTAGCGCGCCACCAGCTCCTCGCCCGAGAACTGCTCCACGATCTGCGCGCGCCCGCCCAGCACCGGCTCGACACGATCCGACACGAGCACGAAGTGATCATCGTCCAAAGCGGCCCTTGCGTAGGTCGCGTTCGGGCTGACCGCCACGGCCACGTTGCCCGGCAGCGTCCACGGCGTCGTCGTCCATACCAGCAGCCGGTCGTCGCTGTCCTGCGCCTTCAGCTTCAGATACACCGTCTCGTCGACCACGTCGCGGTAGCCCAGCGCCACCTCGTGCGAGGAAAGCGTCGTCTCACAGCGCGGGCAGTAAGGGCTGACCTTGTGGCCCTCGTAGAGCAGCTCGCGACCGTCGATCTGCGACAGCGCCCACCACACCGACTCGATGTAGCTCTCGTCCAGCGTGCGGTACGCGTCGTCGAGGTCCAGCCAGAAGCCGATCCGCTCCGTCAGGCGGTTCCACTCCTCCAGGTACTTGAACACCGACGCGCGGCAGCGCTCGTTGAACGCGCCGATCCCGAACTCCTCGACTTCCGCCTTCGATTTGATGCCCAGTTCCCGTTCGACTGCGATCTCCACCGGCAGGCCGTGGCAGTCCCAGCCGCCCTTGCGCTCCACGCGGTAGCCGCGCATCGTCTGAAAGCGCGGGTAGATGTCCTTGAACACGCGCGACAGCACGTGATGCGAGCCCGGCGGCCCGTTCGCCGTCGGCGGCCCCTCGTAGAAGTTCCAGCGCTTGGCGTCCGCGCGAATGCGCAGCGACTGCGCGAACACGTCGCGCTCGCGCCAGCGCTCGAGCACCTGCTGCTCCAGCGCCGGCAGCTCCTGGCGCGCGTCCACCTCGCGCGCGGGCACCAGCGAGTTCGAGGTCTGTTCGGGCGGCGGCGTCACAGGGCGGCCCATTCTAGGTGCGGCCATCGCCCGCGACCGGGCGTCGCGAGCGGGGGAGATCGACGGCGCGCGGGTCGGCCCCGCGTCGCCGAGCTCAGCGCAGTCGCGGCGCGCTCACGAACAGCGGCGCCAGGCGTCCGCTGCGCCGATCGGCCGCGCCGCCCAGCGGCGACAGCCCGAAGGCTTCCTCGATGCTGCCCAGCACCCCGTACTGGTCGATCGGCTGAGCCGAGCGCGACCCCGGGCGAACCTGCGGGCCGGCGACGATCGTCGCGATATGTCCTCCCGCTGCCGTGCCGCAGCAACCGCGGTCGCTCGTGCCCTCGTCCCACTGAAGCACCAGAAAGCCGCGCGGCCCCAGCGCGCGCAGCAGCGCCGGCACGCTGCGCGCGAGGAATCCGTCCGCCGTGCCCACGCCGCAGTCGTGCCCGTCGTCGCACAGGTTCGGCGAAATCCACGCGTACGCCGGCAGCTGCCCCGCGCGCAGATCCTTGGCCAGCTGCCCGAAGCCCGCCAGCCGACCGCAGCGCGACGGCGATCGCGCGATGTCCGCGTAGTAGGCGAACGGGTTGTGCTTCTTGGCGTAGCCGCCCGCCCGCGCGCCCGTGAAGCACGGTTTCGGCACGTCCTCGAGGTACGCGGCCCAGCCGATCCCCGCGCCTTGCAGCTGATCGACGATGTTCGTCGCCGACACCACGCAGTCGGTGCAGTCCGAGGTGATGCCGTGCGTCGAGCCGCTCGTCAGCGCCAGGTAGTTCGGCAGCGACGGGTGTCCGATCGCATAGCTCTGCGTCATCAGCCCGTAGCGGCGCGCCAGCGAGTTGACATACGGCGCCAGCGAGCTGCCGATCACTTCGCCGTACTCCGTATTCTCCAGCAGCACCACGATCACGTGCGAGCTCGCAGAGCGCGGCACCTCAGCCGCCGCGCCCAGCGAGACCTTGCCCGGGCTCGCCTGCCCGCAGCCCAGGCACAGCGCCACCGCCGCGAGCGCCGACGCGCACAGCGCCGCGGGCGGGCGGCGGCGGGCGGATGAGTGGGCAACAGGTGCGCGGCGGGCGTCTGCGGGTGTCGCGGGCATCCGCGCGATCCTACGATGGGAGCGATGCGCCTGCGCCTGTATCACCACCCCGACGGCACCCGCGTCGCCTACCGCGAGATCGGCGCCGGGCCGCCGCTCGCGCTGCTGCACTCCGGCCTGCTCTCCCACAAGGAGTGGGAACCCGCCGTCGGCTCGCTCGCCGACCGCTTTCGCGTCGTGCTCCCCGACCTGCCGCTGCACGGCGACTCCGAGGACCACCCCCGCCACCCGTACACGCTCGACTGGTTCGCCGAGGTGCTCGGCGGGTTCTCGCGCGAGGTGCTCGGGCCGCGCCCGCTGATCGCCGGCCACGACGCCGGCGCCGAGATCCTCCTGCACGCCGTGCGCACCGGCAGCGTGCGTCCGTCGCGCCTGGTGCTCATGAGCAACCGCATGCACGCACGCCCCGAGCGCTCCGGCATGCGCGCCGCCTGGCGGATGGCCACGCGCGCCGCCGCCGTACCGGGCCTGGACCGGCTGCTGTCGCACGGCGCGCGCGCCGTCTTCACGCCCGCGAGCGGGCTGCGCATGTCCGCCCGCGCCAACCCCGCCGCCGCCGACCTGCTGCGCCACGCCTTCGCCGACGTCCCCGGCAACTCCAACCTCGCACGCTCCTGGGCGCGCTGCGCGGCCTCCTGGCCGCGCGGCGCGCAAACTCACCTGCTCGACCTGTACCCGCGCCTGGACATGCCCGTCCTGCTGCTGTGGGCCGATCGCGATCCCATGCACCCCCTCGCGATCGCCGAACAGGCGCTCGCCCTGCTGCCCAACGGGCAGCTGCGCGTGCTCGAGAGCGCCGGCTTCCTGCTCGCCTACGACGATCCCGTCGGCCTTGCGCGCGAGCTGTCGGCCTTCTGTGGGTAGGGTCCATCTCGCTTTAGAAGAACTGCGTATAACCATAGTCATACGCGTATAGCCATAGTCATACGCGCCGCGTCGAGACGACTTGCTCTCTGCACGCCCGGCAATCAGTCGAAAGGAAACACCGCATGGCGGACAAGCAGCTGTGGGGCGCGGAGACCGCCAAGGCGGTCGAGAACTTCCCCATCTCCGGCGAGACCGTCCCGTTGCCCGTCGTGCACTGGCTCGCCCGCCTGAAGGGCGCAGCCGCCGCCGCCAACGGCGAGCTTGGGCTGCTGTCCAAGCGTAGCGCGGCGAAGATCGAGAAGGCAGCCGACGAAATCGCCGCCGGCAAGCACGACTCGCAGTTCCCCATCGACGTCTTCCAGACGGGCTCCGGCACGTCGACCAACACCAACGCCAACGAGGTGATCGCGCGGCTCGCCGGCGAGGGGACGCACGCCAACGACCACGTCAACATGGGCCAGTCGTCAAACGACGTGTTTCCCTCGGCCGTCCACCTGGCGGCGCTCGACGTCGCCCAGAACGAGCTGCTGCCCGCGCTCAAGCAGCTCGAACGCTCCTTCGCGCGCAAGGCCAAGAGCTTTCAGAACGTCGTCAAGTCCGGGCGCACGCACCTGATGGACGCCGTCCCCGTGACGCTCGGCCAGGAGTTCGGCGGCTACGCGGCGCAGATCGCGCTCGGCTCAGAGCGCGTGCAGGCCGCGCTCGTGCACGTCGGCCAGATCCCGCTTGGCGGCACCGCCACGGGCACGGGACTGAACACGCACGCCAGGTTCGCCGAGAAGGTGCGCGCGCGCCTGAAGAAGGAGTCCGGACTCAAGCAGATCGCCCCGCCGCTGGACCGCTTCGAGGCGCAGGCCAACCGCGACGCGCTCGTCGAGCTGTCCGGTGCGCTGAAGGTCATCGCCGTGTCTCTCACGAAGATCGCCGGCGACCTCGCGCTGATGGGCTCGGGCCCGCGCGCCGGCATCGGCGAGATCCTGCTGCCCGAGCTGCAGAAGGGCTCCTCGATCATGCCCGGCAAGGTCAACCCCGTGATCCCCGAGGTCGTCCTGCAGGTCTCCGCGCAGGTGATCGGCAACGACGCCGCGATCACAATCGGCGGCATGCAGGGTCAGTTCGAGCTCAACGTGCGCATCCCCCTGATGGCGCGCAACCTGCTCGAATCGCTGCGCCTGCTCAGCTCGACCGCGCAGGTCTTCGCCGCGAAGTGCGTCGACGGCATCGAGGCCAACAAAGCCGGCGCCAAGGCCTCCGCCGAAGCGACGCTCGCGGTCGCCACCGCGCTCAACGGCGCGATCGGCTACGACAAGGGCACCGAGATCGTCAAGCAGGCCACCGCCTCCGGGCGCCCGCTGCGCGAGGTCGCCCTCGAGCTCGGCGTCGACGCCAGGCTGTATGACAAGACCATCGACCTGCGCAAGATCGCGCGCGGCAACCAGGGCTAGCGCCAGCCGATGAGCGTGCGCTCGACGACCACCTCGCTCGCGACGGCGCTCGCCGCGCTCGCGCTCGCCGTCGTGCCGACTTCGTGCGGAGCCACGAGCGCGAAGCCGGCCGCGACGAAGGCCACCGCGGCGAAGGCCGCCCCGACGACGTCCGCCGCGCCCGTCGCGACTCCGCCCGGACCGACGCCGGTCCCGGCCAGTGCGTGTCCGGCCGGCGCGGAGGTCCTCGCCAGCACCGCCGGCACGGTCGCCCAGCGGATCTACGACGGCGAGGCGCACAGCGCGGAGACCGACAGCGACAAACGCCAGATCGAAAGCTACGCGCCGCTGCTGAGCGCGGTGCAAAGCGGCGAAAAGGCAGCGATCCAGACGGCCGTGCACAGCCTCGTCTACTCGCACACGCACATCGTGCGCCTGCGCGTCAGCCGTGGCAGCGAACTGCTGGCCGACGAAGGCGGCCCGTACATCCTCGCCCCGGTCGCCGGCACGCTGCGCGCGCACGGCAAGACGATCGGGCATTTCGTGTTCTCCGTGCAAGACGATCTCGGCTACGTCAAGCTCGTCGCGCGCTTCATCGGCGCGTCGCTCGTGCTGCGCACGAACGCCGGCAACGTTCCCGTCGAAGGGCTGCTCAGCCCGGGGCCGGCGAGCATCCCCGACCAGGGGCCCGTGCAATACCGCGGAACGAGCTATCAGGCGTACTCGTTCAAGGCCGGCGCCTACCCGAGCGGGCGGCTGCGCGTGTCGCTGCTGCTGCCCATCTCACATGCGCTCGCGAAGAAGACCTGCGACGAGATCAAAGCGGCCGAGATGGGCGTGGTCGCGCAGAAGGTCTCGCTGCGCTTCACGCTCTCGCCGTCGGCCTTCCCTTCCTATATCAGGCTCGTGCAGACGCTCACGCACGCGCTCGTGTACGTGCGCAGCGGCTCGCACGACCTTGCCGGCAGCACGCACGCCGCGCCGCCCAGGCTGCCGAGCTCCGGCGCCCTGCGCTGGCACGGAGTCGCTTACGAGGTCGCCTCGTTCTCCGCGCCGACGTCCGCCGGACAGGCGCGCGTGTACGTGCTCGTGGCCCACTAGCAGCGCCGGAGCGGACCGGGATCGTGCGCGGGGTCGCCGCCGGCCTTGAGCCGTTTGCAAAGACCGTCGCCGGGTAGTAAGACTCCGCGCAGCCCGACAGGTTGCGCAAGACGGAGCAGAGAGCGGAGGCGGCACGAGCGCAGCACCCTCCATCGGCAGGCCCGCAGGATGCGACGAGCCCCATGGTGGGGGCTTGGCTGCCGCCCTTGGCTCGCTCGACGGTGGCCAGCGACGCACGCTCGCGCTGATGGCGATCGTCGTGATCGGCCTGCACGTAGCCGGCTTTCTCACGCTCGTCCTGCTCGTCGCGCCCGAGCACTATCAACTGGGGGGCGCCGGCGGGTTCACGATCGGGATCGGCGTGACCGCATACACGCTCGGATTGCGCCATGCCTTCGACGCCGACCACATCTCGGCGATCGACAACACCACGCGCAAGCTGATGTCCGAAGGCAAGCGCCCGCTCAGCGTCGGCTTCTGGTTCTCGCTCGGGCACTCGACGGTCGTCTTCGCGCTCGCCTTCCTGCTGGCGATCGGCATCCGCTCGCTGAGCGGGCCGGTCGCGCACGGCGGCTCCAGCCTGCACCGGGTGACTGGCTGGCTCGGCACGCTCATCTCCGGCGGGTTCCTGTATGCGATCGCCGCGCTGAACCTGGTGATCCTCGTGGGCATCGTCAAGGTCTTCGCCGGCATGCGCCGCGGCGCCTACGACGAGCCGGCGCTCGAAGCCCAGCTCGACAGCCGCGGCCTGATGAACCGCTTCTTCGGGCGCTTCACGCGGACGATCTCAAAGCCGCACCAGATCTATCCCGTCGGGCTGCTGTTCGGGCTCGGCTTCGACACCGCCAGCGAGGTCGCGCTGCTCGTGCTCGCCGGGGGCGCGGCCGGCGCCGGACTGCCGTGGTACGCGATCCTCTGCCTGCCCGTCCTGTTCGCCGCCGGCATGAGCCTGATGGACACGATCGACGGCTCGTTCATGAACTTCGCCTACGGCTGGGCCTTCTCCAAGCCGGTCAGGAAGGTCTATTACAACATCGCGATCACAGGGCTGTCGGTCGCCGTCGCGCTGGTCGTCGGCACGATCGAGCTGGGCGGCCTGGTCGCCGAACACCTGCAGCTCTCCGGCTCCTTCTGGGCCTGGTGGGAGCGCATCGACCTCAACGTGCTCGGCTTCGTGATCGTCGGGCTGTTCGTGCTCACCTGGGTCGTCGCGCTCGCCGTGTGGCGTCTCGGGCACATCGAGGAGCGCTGGAATGCCACGATCGGCAAGTGACTTCGGCGCACCGGTGAGTCTTTCCCGACCATCTGGTTTGCCCACGTGCGTTTGGGGTATAAACGCGGGACGGTCCCGTTTGGAGAGGCAGCCCCGATGTGCCTAGCGATTCCAGGGCAGGTTGTGGAGGTGGTGGACGAGCAGAACAGGCTCGCCACGGTCGAGGTTGCCGGGGTGCGCCGGACTGTGAACATCGGCCTGCTCGACGTCGACGGGACGTCCGCCGACGTCGGCGACTGGGTGCTGATCCACGTCGGCTTCGCGCTGTCGAAGATCGACGAAGCGGAGGCGCACGCGACGCTCGCGCTGCTCAAGGAGATGGGCGCTGAGTACGAGCAGGAGCTCGAGGAGCTCAAGATGAGCGCGATCGAATGACCGGCGCGCCGACATGACCGGGCGGGACCTGTGAGCGGGCGGGACCGATGATCGCGTTCGCGCTGTGACCGGGCGACTGGCATGACCGAGTGCGTCGCCGATCACGGTTGCATCACGTGCGGCGACGTGGCGATCCCGATGCGGGTCGTCAAGATCGACGATCGACGAGGCCTGGCGCTCTGCGCCGACGCCGACGGCGGACGGGAAAGCGTGGAGATCGCGCTCGTGACGCCCGTCAGCGCCGGCGAGTGGCTGCTCGTGCACGCCGGGACGGCGCTCTCGCGCGCCGCCGCGCAGCCCGCCGCCGAAGTACAGCCTGCCATCGCAGCGACTGCGGCCGAGGCGGCCGCCGTATGAAGTTTGTCGACGAGTTCCGCGACGCCGAGCTGGGCCGCGCGGTCGCCGGAGAAATTCTCGCGGCCGTCGAGCCGGGCCGCCACTACAAGATCATGGAGGTCTGCGGCGGGCACACGCATTCGATCTACAAGTACGGCGTCGACGACCTGCTGCCGTCGAACGTCGAGCTCGTGCACGGCCCGGGATGTCCGGTCTGCGTGATCCCGATGGGCCGCGTCGACGACGGGATCTCGCTCGCGCACGAACCGGGCGTGATCTTCACGTGCTTCGGCGACATGGTCCGCGTGCCCGGCTCCAGCCAATCGCTGCTCGACGCCAAGGCGCAAGGCGCCGACGTGCGCATCGTCTACTCGCCGCTCGACGCGCTGAGGATCGCCAAGCAGAACCCCGAGCGCCAGGTCGTGTTCTTCGCGATCGGCTTCGAGACGACCGCGCCCTCCACCGCCCTGACGCTGCGCCGGGCCAAGGCCGAGAACGTGCAGAACTTCTCGGTCATGTGCTCGCACGTGACGATCGTGCCGCCGCTGCGCGCGCTGCTGGAGTCGCCCGACCTGCGCCTCGACGGCTTCATCGGGCCGGGCCACGTCGCCACTGTCGTCGGCGCGCGCCCCTTCCAGTTCCTCCCAGACCAGTACGGCAAGCCGGTGGCGATCTCCGGCTTTGAGCCGCTCGACCTGCTGCAGTCGGTGCTGATGGTGCTGCGCCAGCTCGCCGACGGGCGCGCCGAGGTCGAGAACCAATACGCGCGCGTCGTGCCCTGGGAGGGCAACGTGCGCGCGCTTGAGATCATGCAGGAGGTCTTCTCGCTGCGCCCGCACTTCGAGTGGCGCGGCCTGGGCTTCATCTCCCAGAGCGCCCTGCGGCTGTCCGACGACTACGCCGAGTGGGACGCCGAGCTGCGCTTCTCGGTGCCCGGCGTGCGCGTCGCCGATCCCAAGGCGTGCCAGTGCGGCGAGGTGCTCAAGGGCGTGATCAAGCCATGGGAGTGCAAGGTGTTCGGCACCGCCTGCACGCCCGAGCGTCCGATCGGCACGTGCATGGTCAGCCCCGAGGGCGCGTGCGCCGCCTACTACAACTACGGTCGCTTCGCCCGCGACCGCGAGGTCGCGTGATGGCCGAGCTCGTCTCTGACCGCGAGTCGAAGATCCTCGGAATCATCGAGACCGCGCGCGCCAAGCGCCCGAAGTTTCGCGACTCGCACATCACGATGTCCCACGGCGCCGGCGGCAAGGCGACGACGTCGCTGATCGAGGGGCTGTTCGCGCCCGCCTTCGCCTCGCCGACGCTCGACGCGATGGCCGACGCCGGGGCCGTCAGCGTCGACGGCGTCGACCTTGCGCTGACGACGGACTCGTTCGTCGTCAAGCCGCTGCGTTTCCCCGGCGGCTCGATCGGCGAGCTGGCCGTCAACGGCACGGTCAACGACTTGGCGATGGCCGGCGCGTGTCCGCTCGCGCTGACGCTCTCGCTCGTGCTCGAGGAGGGGCTGCCCGCCGAGACGCTGCGCGCGGAGGTCGACGCGATCGCCGCGGCGGCGCGCACGGCCGGCGTGCAGGTCGTCGCCGGCGACACGAAGGTCGTCGAACGCGGCCACGCCGACGGCATGTACATCTGCACGACCGGCCTGGGCCGGCGCGACCCGCGCGCCCGTCTGGCTCCGCACCTGCTCGTGCCCGGCGACCGCATCCTGCTGTCGGGGACGATCGGCGAGCACGGCACGGCGATCATGCTCGCCCGCGGCGAGCTCGGGCTGGAGGCGGACATCGAGTCCGACACGCGCTCGCTGTGGCCCGCGGTCGACGGCCTGCTCGACGCCGCAGGACCCGGTCTGCGCTGCCTGCGCGACGCGACGCGCGGGGGCGTCGCCTCCGTGCTCAACGAGCTCGCGCGCGCCTCGGGCGTGGCGATCGTCGTGCGCGAGGCCGCCGTCCCCGTGCAGCCGGCCGTCGCCGGCGCCGCGGAGATCCTCGGAATCGACCCGATGTACGTCGCCAACGAGGGCAAGTTCGTCGCGTTTGTCGCGCCCGAGCACGCCGAGCGGGCGCTCGCCGCGCTGCGCGCCGCGCCCGGCGGCGAGAGCGCGACGGAGATCGGCGAGGTCAAGACCGACCCGCCGGCCATGGTGCTCGTGGAGACGGCTTTCGGCGGGCGGCGCGTGATGGACCAGCTCGTCGGCGACCCGCTGCCGAGGATCTGCTGATGCACGAGCTGTCGATCGCCCAGGCAATCGTCGACGTCGCCGCGCGCCACGCCAAGGGCCGGCGCGTAGTCAAGGTCGAGGTCCGCGTTGGCCACCTGCGCCAGGTGGTGCCCGACTCGCTCGACTTCGCCTTCGCGCTGCTCACGCCGGGAACGGCCCTGGACGGCTGCGAGCTGGAGATCGCGCACGTGCCGGCCGCCGGGCGCTGTCGCGAGTGCGGCGCGCACAGCGCGCTCGAAGACTTCCCGCTGCGCTGCGCGCGCTGCGGCGGATTGGATGTGGAGGTGGTCGCGGGCGAAGAGCTGCTCGTCGACGCGCTCGAGCTCGAGGAGGAACCGATGATCAACGAAAGGGTCGACCATGGCAGCCACGTTTGAAGCAAAGCCGTCGGGCGTCGAGGAGGTCCACATCCTGTGGATCTCCGAGGGCATGAGCTGCGATGGGGACTCGGTCTCGATCACCGCGGCCGGACAGCCGGGGATCGAGGACGTGCTGCTCGGCGCGATACCCGGCCTGCCCAAGGTGCACCTGCACAACAAAGTCCTCTCGCCGACGCTCGGCGGAGAGGAGTTCCTGCTGCCCTTCCGCCAGGCTGTTCGCGACGAACTCGACGCTCCATACGTGCTCGTGATCGAGGGCTCGATTCCCAACGAGAACATCAACGGCGACGGTTACTGGACCTCCTTCGGCAACGACGAGGCGACCGGCGAACCGCTCAACCTCAACTACTGGCTCGACCGCCTCGCGCCGAAAGCCTGGGGCGTGATCGCGATCGGCACGTGCGCGACGTATGGCGGCATCCACGCGATGGCGGGAAACCCGACGGGCTGCATGGGCCTGGCCGACTATCTCGGCTGGGACTTCCGCTCAGCCGCCGGCCTGCCGATCGTCAACGTGCCGGGCTGTCCGGTGCAGCCGGAGAACTTCATGGAGACGCTCGTCTGGCTGCTCTACCAGGCGGCTGGGCTGGCGCCGACGATCCCGCTCGACGACGCGCTGCGTCCCCAGTGGATCTTCGGCAAGACCGTGCACGAGGGCTGCGACCGGGCCGGCTACTACGAGCAGGGCGACTTCGCCAAGGACTACAACTCGCCCAAGTGCCAGGTGAAGATCGGCTGCTGGGGGCCGGTCGTCAACTGCAACGTGCCCAAGCGCGGCTGGATGGCGGGGATCGGCGGCTGTCCCAACGTCGGCGGCATCTGCATCGGCTGCACGATGCCCGGGTTCCCGGACAAGTTCATGCCGTTTATGGACGCGCCTCCCGGCGGAAGCATCTCGGCCGGGATCGGCAGCGTGTACGGGCCGGTCATGCGCAAGCTGCGCGGGATCACCAACCACACGATGAACAAAGAGACCAAGTGGCGGCACAACAAGCCCGAGCTGACCACCGGCTATGAGCCCCGATGGGGCAACTGAGAAAGAGAGGGGATTGAGATGGCCACACGCGAGCGCGTACAGCCGGAGGCCGGGAAGCTCGTCGACATGTCGTGGGACCCGATCACCCGGATCGTCGGCAACCTCGGCATCTACACGAAGATCGACTTCGAGAACCAGCAGGTGGCGACGTGTAAAGCCACGTCGTCGATGTTCCGCGGCTACTCGGTGTTTATGAAGGGCAAGGACCCCCGCGACGCCCACTTCATCACCAGTCGCATCTGCGGCATCTGCGGCGACAACCACGCGGTCTGCTCGTGCTATGCGCAGCAGATGGCCTACGGGGTCAAGCCGCCGCCGCTGGGCGAGTGGATCGTCAACCTCGGCGAGGCCGCCGAGTACATCTTCGACCACATCATCTTCCAGGACAACCTGGTGTTCGTGGACTTCTGCGAGCAGATGGTGCGCGCGACGAACCCGAAGGTGTTCGAGAAGGCCGAGAAGACAGACGCGCCGGGCGCCAACATCCACGGCTACCGCACGATCGCCGACATCATGCGCTCCTACAACCCGTTCACCGGGGAGACGTACAAGGAGGCGCTGCACATGAGCCGCGTCGGGCGCGAGATGATCTGCCTGATGGAGGGGCGCCACGTGCACCCCTCGACGATCTACCCGGGCGGGGTCGGGACCGTCGCGACCCCCACGCTGTTCACCGACTACCTGTCGCGGCTGCTGCGCTGCTTGGACTTCATCAAGTCGGCGGTAGCGATGAACGACGACGTGTTCGACTTCTTCTACGAGGCCCTGCCCGGCTATGAGGAGGTCGGGCGCCGGCGCATCCTGCTCGGCTGCTGGGGCGCATGGAACAACCCCGACTACGTCGACTACGACTACCGCCACATGGACAGCTGGGGCAACGAGATGTTCGTCACGCCGGGCGTGATCGTCGATGGCGAGCTGGTCACGACAAACCTCGTCGACATCAACCTCGGCATCCGCATCCTGCTCGGCTCCTCCTACTACGAGGACTGGACCAACGAGGAGACGTTCGTCGAGCGCGATCCGCTCGGCAACCCGGTCGACCAGCACCACCCGTGGAACCAGACGACGATCCCCAAGCCCCAGAAACGCGACCTCGACGGCGGAAAGTACTCGTGGGTGATGAGCCCGCGCTGGTTCGACAAGCGCACCGGCGAGCATCTCGCGCTGGACACCGGCGGGGGCGCCCTGGCGCGTTTGTGGGCGACTGCACTCGCGGGGAAGGTCGACACGCCGTACGTCAAATCGACCGGCCACAGCGTGCTGATCAACCTGCCCCAGACGCCCAACACGCCCGAGCAGACACTCGAGTGGAAGATTCCGAAGTGGTCCAACGCGATCGAGCGTGATCGCGCGCGTATCTACTTCGTCGCCTACTCGGCCGCGATGGCGATGCACTTCCTCGATCGCGCGATGACCGAGCTGCGCTCGGGGCGCACGAAGGTCTTCGAGGACTTCACCGTGCCCGACGAGGCGATCGGCTGCGGCTTTCACGAGGCCGTTCGCGGCGTGCTCTCCCACCACCTGGTGATCCGCGAGGGCAAGATCGCCAACTACCACCCCTACCCACCGACGCCGTGGAACGGCTCGCCCACCGACCACTTCGGGACGCCCGGTCCCTACGAGGACGCCGTCGGCGGGCAGCCGATCTTCGAGGAGAACTCGCAGGAGAACTTCCGCGGGATCGACATCATGCGCGCAGTTCGCTCGTTCGACCCGTGCCTGCCCTGCGGCGTGCACATGTACCTCGGCAAAGGCAAGACGCTCAAGCAGGTGCACTCGCCGATGTTCGGCGAGCAGCACGGCTAGGGGGCGCGCGCGATGAGCGACATGGCACAGGCGAGCGTCGCCCTGCCGATGGCGGGAGCGCCGCCGATGCCCTTCGGCAAGGACGCCGGCGCAGCGCCGGATGTGCCACGAGGCTCCGACGACGTCGCGCACGAACGCGTCACGCGCGTCGAGGCGCTGCTCGAGGCCGTCGAAGGGCTCTCTGACGACACGGCGCGCGCGATCGCCACGGACGTCGCGCAGGCGATGCTCGACATGTACGGAGAGGGGCTTGGGCGGATCGTCGACGTGCTAGCAGAGCACGACGACGGGACGCTGGCACGCGAGCTGGGCGACGACGAGCTGGTGTCGCACCTGCTGCTGCTGCACGGGCTGCACCCGGTGCCCGTGCAGCAGCGTGTGCGCGAAGCGCTGCAGGGGGTGCTGCCGTATCTGGAATCGCATGGCGGCAGCGTGCAGCTGCTGGGCGTCGAGGACGGCATCGTGCACCTGCGCATGGAGGGAAGCTGCTCGGGCTGTCCCTCCTCCTCGATGACGCTCAAGCTGGCGATCGAGGACGCGATCTTCAAGGCCGCTCCCGACGTCGAGGAAGTGCGCGCCGAGGGCGCCGTCGAGCCGGCGACGCCCGACGCCGGTCTACTGCAGATCGAGATGGTCAAACCGGCGCCGTCGGTCGCGCCGGGTGTGTGGGCGATGGCCGGCGGGATGCCGCAGCTGTCCGGCGGCGGCGTGCTGCTGAAGGAAGTGTCGGGCGAGTCCGTCCTGTTCCTGCGCCCTAGCGAGCGCGTATACGCCTACCGCCCCGACTGCCCGGCATGCAGAGGCTCGTTGGAGCACGCCTCACTGCGCGCCAACGAGCTCACGTGCCCCGGGTGCGCCAACCGCTACGACATCCTGCGCGCGGGGCGCTGCCTGGACGCTCCGCAACTGCACCTCGAGCCGGTCCCGCTGCTCGTCGACGACGCCGGCTTGGTCAAGGTCGCACTCGGGGCGGCGGCCTGAGCATGGCCGCGCCATCGGGCACGCTTGCCGGGTCGCGACTGCGCAAGCTCGCCCAGCGACCTGCGACTGAAGCGGGGTCTGCGGCGAGCGCGACGATGCGCGACGCGGAGGAGAAATGCGAGCTGTGCAATGCGCCGATCGGGCCCGAGCACCGCCACATGCTCGAGCTCTCCTCGCGCGAACTGCTGTGCGCGTGTCGCCCGTGCTCGGTGCTGTTCGATCGCGAGGGCGCGGCCGGCGGACGCTACAAGCTCGTGCCCGAGCGGCGCCTGCGCTTGGAGGATTTCGCGATGGACGACGTCGCCTGGGAGGAACTGCGCGTACCCGTCGAGATGGCCTTCTTCTTCGCCTCGAGCGCCGCCGAGCGCGTGCTCGCCTACTACCCCGGCCCGATGGGCCCGACCGAGTCCCAGCTGCAGTTGAGCTCGTGGCAGCAGCTCGAGCGCGAGAACCCGATTCTCGCCGAGCTGCAGCCCGACGTCGAGGCGCTGCTGGTCAACCGCGTCGGCGAGCAGCCGGGCTACTGGCTGGTGGGGCTGGACGAGTGCTACAGCCTCGTCGGGCTGATCCGCACGCGCTGGAAGGGGCTGTCGGGCGGCAAGCAGGTCTGGCAGGAGATCGACCGCTTCTTCGCGGACCTCGATCGTCGTGCGCGCAGCGCGACGCGAACGCCGCGCGGTGCGCGGCAGAAGGGAGCATGACCATGGCCAACGCAGACACCAAACCGGCGCAGCCCACGCATGTGAAGGGCATCAACGAGGGCAACGCCAAGGGCAACTACGAGAAAATGAGCGGCCACAAGCCCGACGGCACGTCGACCGCCGATCGCTCGACGGGCGTGGCGACGACCGAACCGATCGATCCGAGCATGCCCAACCTGTCACCGGCCTAGGCCCGATGCCGGCACAGCCCCAGCCGATCGGACTCGCGGCGGGCGCCGCTCCCGAGCTGTCCTTCGCGGTGAGCGATGCGGTCGCCGAGCGCCACTCGGCCGCGCCGACGCTCAACTTCGCGCTGCACATCGAGCGCCGTGGCGGCGGGCAGGTGCGTTCGATCCTGCTCGACACGCAGATCCAGATGGCCGCGCGGCGGCGCCCGTACGGCGAGGCGGAGCAGGCCGCGCTCGTGGAGCTGTTCGGCACACCCGACCGCTGGGGCACGACGCTGCGCACCGTGCTGTGGACGCGCACCACGCTCGTCGTCCCTCCGTTCAGCGACGCCACCGACATCGACGTTCCGGTCGCATGCTCCTATGACCTGGAGTCGAGCGCCTGCAGCTACCTGTCGGCGCTGAGCGACGGCGACGTGCCGCTGGAGTTCCTCTTCTCCGGCTCGGTGTTCTACGCGGGCCCGGGAGGGATGCTGCAGACAACGCGCATCTCCTGGGAGCAGGAGGCCGAGTACCGGCTGCCCGTGCGCGTGTGGCGCGAGGCGATGGACCGCCATTTCCCCGGCTCGGCCTGGATGCGCCTCGGGCGCCCGGCGTTTGACGGTCTGCGCGCGTACAAGGCCGAGCACGGGCTGCGCACGCTGGAGGACGCCGTCGAGCGCCTGTTGAAGGAGCCGCGATGAGCGCCGACGCCGTCCGCCGAATCGCCGACGCGGTCCTGTACGAGGGCTATCTGCTGTGGCCCTATCGCAAGTCGGCGCTGAAGAATCAGCAGCGCTTCACGTTCGGCGGCGTGTACCCGCCTTCGTGGCAGCAGGACGCCTGCTCGGTGCAGGCGCAGGTGCTGTTGCAGGGACCGCCGGACGCCGAGGTCGAGGTGCGCGTGCGCTTCCTGCACGTGGTGCGCCGCCAGGTGCTGAGGATCGACTCGCCGGCGGCCGCGCCCGAGCCGGTCGAGGAGCTGACGGCCGCCGGGGAGCGGTTCGTCTCCTGGGACGAGGCGGTCGAGCGCGAGCTGGCCCCTGGCCCGATCGACATCCCGTCGGGCGAGCAGTCCGAGGCGATCGAGGGTGGCGCGATCGAGCGCTCGTGGGAGGCATTGCAGGGCGAGGTCTCGCTTACGCGCGAGAGCCTCGGCGCGGGGCTCGCACGCCTGACGGTTGTCGTCTCGAACACGTCGCCGTCGCCGCCAGGCCCGCGCGAGGACGCGCTGCGCCACACGCTCTGCTCCACGCACGTCGTGATGCGCGCCGGCGAGGGCACGTGGGTGTCGCTGACCGACCCGCCGGCGCAGCTGCGCGCACAGGCCGAGGCGTGCGAGAACTCGGGGCTGTGGCCGGTGCTCGTCGGCGAGCCGGGCGACGCCAGCACGCTGCTGGCCTCGCCGATCATCCTCTCCGACCATCCGGAGATCGCCCCGGAGAGCCCGGGAGACCTGTTCGACTCGGGCGAGATCGACCAGATGCTCGTGCTGAACATCCTCGCTATGACCGACGAGGAGCGCAGCGCGATGCGCGACTGCGACCCCCGCGCGCGCGAGATCCTCGAGCGAACGGAGTCGCTCAGCGACGAGCAGATCATGCGGCTGAACGGGGCCGTTCGCGACTTCGGGCTGGTGCGCTCGCGATGATCCACGACAGGCCTCCGTGGGAGGAGCTCGAGCGTCGCGGACCGGACTTCGTCGAGGTCGCCGGCACGCAGGTGCGCGCGGGCAGCGTCGTGCGCCTGGCCCCCCGCCAGACGGGCGGGGACATCTTCGAGGTCGCGCTCGCCGGTCGCACGGCGCTCGTGCATGAGGTGCTGCAGGACTACGAGGGACGCATCCAGCTCGCCGTGACCGTCGTCGACGACCCCGGCCAGGACCTCGGCGCGCTGCGCCGTCCCGGCCACCGCTTCTTCTTCGACCCGCAGGAGGTCCGGCCGCTCGATCCGGCGACGCTCGCGGGCGAGCCGCCACACACGCGGGTGCTCGTCGCGGGCATCGGCAACGTCTTCCTCGGCGACGACGGCTGGGGGGTGGCGCTCGCCGGCCGGCTGGCCGCCCGCGCGCTGCCGCGCGGCGTCGACGTTGCCGACTTCGGCATCCGCGGGATGGACCTGGCCTACGCGATGCAGGACGGCTACGACGCGGTCGTGTTCCTCGACGCGACGCCGCGCGGGCAGGCGCCGGGGACGCTGTACGTGATCGAGCCCGAGCTCGACGAGATCGAGATGACCGTCGACGCGCACGGCATGGACCCCGTGAAAGTGCTCGCGCTCGCGCGCACGCTCGGGGCGCAGACGCTCCCGCGCACGCTCGTCGTCGGCTGCGAGCCGAAGACGCGCATGAGCGCCGAGGACGAGCAGATCGTGGCCGAGCTGACCGAGCCCGTGCGGGCCTCGCTGGACGCGGCGGTCACGCTCGTCGAAGACCTCTTGGCCGACCTGACAACTGCAAAGCAAACGGAAGGATCGCCGACATGAGCGACATAACGATCACCCGGTCGATGCAGGCGGTGCTGCTGCTCGCCGTCCTCGGCGCGATCGGAGCACTCACGGCAGCACAGCTGCCCGAGCTCCAGCGCTACCTGAAAATCAGGTCGATGTAGTCGTGCACCGCGTAAAGGTGAGAGTCGTCGAGGACGCACTCGACGCCAACAACACGATCGCTCGCGCAAACCGCGAGGACTTCGACCGCGCGGGCGTCACGGTCGTCAACCTGATGAGCGCGCCGGGCGCCGGCAAGACGGCGCTACTGGAGCGGGCGCTCGCTGACCTCGGCGACGTCCGCGTGGCGGTGCTCGAGGGCGACGTCGAGGGCTCGCTGGACGCCGAGCGGCTGGCCTCGCTGCACGTGCCGGTCGTCCAGCTGAACACGGGGGCGGGCTTCGGCGGCGAGTGCCACCTCGACGCCAACATGGTCCGCTCCGCGCTCGGATCGCTGCCGCTCGCCGAGATCGACCTGCTGATCATCGAGAACGTCGGCAACCTCGTGTGCCCGGCGGAGTTCCGCGTCGGCGAGGACGCTCGCGCGATGGTCTGCTCGGTCGCCGAGGGCGAGGACAAGCCGCTGAAGTACCCGCTGATGTTCCGCGCATGTGAGCTGGCGGTCGTCAACAAGATCGACCTGCTCGAGCACACCGATGTCGATCTGGACAAGTTGCTGGCGAACCTGCAGACCGTGCATCCGGGCATCGAGCACCTGCTGACGAGCGCTCGCACGGGCGAGGGCGTCGGCGCGTTCGGCGAGTGGTTGGTCGACAAGGTGTCCGGCGCCCGCGACCGGGCCGCAGCCTCCGCGCCGGCGGGAGCGGCGATGGCGTGACGCCCGCGTTGGCCACGACGGCGACCGAGCGCCGGCGCAGCGCAGGCGAGGCTTTCTTCGCGGCCGAGGCCGAGCGGATCGCGCGCCTGTGTCATCGCATGGCCGAGCGCTTCGCGCGCGGCGGGCGGCTGATCGCCTTCGGCGAGGGACCCGTCGCGCGCTCGGACGCGCGCCACGTGGCGGTCGAGTTCGTGCATCCGGTGATCGTCGGCAAGCGCGCGCTGCCCGCGCTCGCGCTGACGGCCGAGGGCGGACCCGTGGGCGAGCAGGTGCGCCTGCTCGCCGAGAGCGAGGACATTGCGCTGGCGTTCGGCGAGCACGCCGAGACCGTCGCCGCCCTGCGCACGGCGCGCGACCGCGGATGCTTGACGATCGCGACCGCGCACGTGGGCGCCGAGTGGGAGCTCGTACCGCAGGGACTGCCCGGCGCGGAGGACGACACGTTCGTCGCGCAGGAGCTCGTGGAGACGCTCTACCACGTGCTGTGGGAGCTCGTGCACGTGTTCTTCGAGCACCGCGGGCTGCTCGAGGGACGCAGCGAGCGGGTCGTGCACGACACGGGCGCGTCGAGCTTCCTCTACCCGTTCCTCGGCCAGCAGGAGCACGACCTCGAGGCGGTCGTCGCCGACGTGCGCGCGTCGGTGCTCGACAAGGCGGCGCAGGCCTGCGAGCTGCGCGCGCAGACGCTGCGCGATGGTGAGCAGGAGCTGCGCGAGGCGGCCGACGCCGTGCGCGCGCGCCTGAGCGCCGGCGGACGCGTGCTCGCTCTCGGCAACGGTGGCTCGGCGACGGATGCGATGGACGCGGTCGCCGACCTGCGCGTCCCGCCGCCCGGCTGGCGCGCGTGGCCGGCGCTGGACCTCACGGAGGACCCGGGAATCCTCACGGCGATCGCCAACGACGTCGGCGAGGACTCGATCTTCTCGCGTCAGGTGATCGCGCACGGGCGCGCCGACGACGCGCTGCTGGCGTTCTCCACGAGCGGCGGCTCGCGCAACGTGCTCGCGGCGCTCGCCGAGGCTCGCGGCCGCGGGCTGCTGACGCTCGCGTTCGTCGGCTACGACGGCGGGCGCATCGCCGCCGAGCGTCTCGCCGACCACGTGATCGTCACGCGCTCTGAGCACATCCCGCGCATCCAGGAGGCGCAGGCGAGCGCCTGGCACGTGTTGCGCGAGCTGATCGAGCGCCCCGCCCGGGAGTGACGGAAGTGGCGGCGACGGTGGAGATCTGCAGGATGCGCGTGCGCGTCGGCGGGACGGTGCAGGGGGTGGGCTTTCGCCCTTTCGTGTTCAGGCTGGCCGACGAGCTGGCGCTGACCGGATGGGTGCGCAACGACGAGCGTGGGGTCGAGCTGGAGATCGAAGGCGAGCGCGACGCCGTCGGCACGTTCCTGCGGCGCCTGCGCGAAGACGCGCCGCCGCTGGCGAGCGTCGAGGAGGTCTCCTGCCGGGCGCTCGAGCCGTGTGGCGAGCGCAGCTTTCAAATCGTCGCCAGCGCGTTGCAGCGAGGCGAGGCGGACGCGCTCGTGGCGGTGGACTCGGCGATGTGCGCGGACTGCCTGCGCGAGCTGACCGATCCGCGCGACCGCCGCTTTCGCCACCCGTTCGTCAACTGCACGAACTGCGGGCCGCGCTTCACGATCGTGCGTGGGGTGCCATACGACCGGCCGCTGACGACGATGGCCGGCTTTGCGATGTGCGCGGCCTGCCGCGCCGAGTACGAGGACCCGCTCGACCGGCGCTTCCACGCTCAGCCGATCGCCTGCCCGCAGTGCGGGCCGCGCGCGCGGCTGCTCGGCTTCGAGTGCGACGATCCGCACCTGCTGATGCGCGACGAGGGACGCGTCGCCGACGCCGTGGCCGGCGCGGCGGAGCTGATCGCCGCGGGCGCGATCGTCGCGGTCAAGGGCTTGGGCGGCTATCACCTGGCGTGTCGCGCCGACGAGCACGCGCCGGTCGCGGCGCTGCGCACGCGCAAGCACCGCGAGGATCGTCCGTTCGCGCTGATGGTCGCCGACGTCGCGGCCGCGAGGGGATTGGCGGCGTTCGGCGACGAGGAGGTCGAGCTGCTGCGCTCGCCCGCGCGGCCGATCGTGCTCGCGCCGCGCCGAGCGAACGCGCCGGTGGCGCGGTGCGTCGCACCGGGCGCGCGCGAGCTCGGCGCGATGCTCGCCTACACGCCGCTGCACCACCTGCTGCTCACAGACGCGCGCGAACTGGGCGTCGAGGCGCTGGTGATGACGAGCGGCAACGTGTCCGACGAGCCGATCGCCTACGAGGACGAGGATGCGCTCGCGCGCCTGCGCTGCATCGCCGACGCGTTCCTGCTGCACGATCGCCCGGTGCACATGCGCACCGACGACTCGGTGGCGCGCGTCGTGCGCCTCGGCGCCCGTCGCTGCCCGCAGGCGCTGCGGCGCTCGCGCGGCTATGTGCCGGAGAGCATCGCGCTGCCGATGCCCGCGCAGCGTCCGTTGCTGGCGTGCGGCGCGGAGCTGAAGAGCACCTTCTGCCTGGCGCGAGGCGAGCGCGCGTGGGTGTCCCATCACATCGGCGATCTGGGCAACTGGGAGACGCTGCGCTCGTTTCGCGAGGGCGTCGCGCACTTCCAGGAGCTGTTCGCGGTGGCGCCGGCGCTGATCGCGCACGACCTGCATCCGGAATACCTGTCGACGTCCTATGCGCTGGAGCGTGCAGAGCAGGCGCCCGATCTGCGGTTGCTGGCGGTGCAGCACCACCACGCGCACCTGGCTGCGGTGCTCGCCGAGCACGGCGAGCGCGGGCCGGCTGTGGGAGCGATCTACGACGGAGCGGGCTACGGGACGGACGGCACGGTGTGGGGCGGCGAGCTGCTCGTAGGCGACCTGCGCGGCTTCGTGCGCGCCGGTCACCTGCGCCCGGTGCGCCTGCCGGGCGGCGACGGCGCGACGCGCGAGCCGTGGCGGATGGCGTGCGAGTGGATCGCCGAGGCGACCGGCGACCCGCTGCCGCCGGTTCCGCCGGCGCTCGCGGGCAGCGTCGATCCCGACCGCTGGCGGGCGGTCGCGCGGATCGCCGGCGAGGGCGTGGCGTCGCCGATCACGACAAGCGCGGGGCGGCTGTGCGACGCGGTGGCGGCGATCTGCGGCGCGGGACAGCGCGTGTCCTACGAGGGCCAGGCGGCGGTCGAGCTGGAGGCGCTTGCCGACCCGCGCGAGCGCGGTCGTTACGCGATGCCATTCCAGGAAGGCCAGCTCGACGCGCGTCCGGCGATCGTGGCGATCGTGGCTGAGATCGCGGCGGGCGTCGCGCGGGAGACCGTGTCGGCGCGCTTTCACAACACGTTGGCGGCGGCCACCGCGGATGCCTGCGCGCAGATCGCTCGAGCGCGCGGCGTGCCGCTCGTCGTGCTCGGCGGCGGCGTCTTTCAGAACCGCCTGCTGCTGGAGGGCGTGGCGGAGCGCGTCGAGCAGGCGGGCCTGCGCGTGCTCGTATCCGAGCGTCTGCCACCGAACGACGGTGCGATCTCCTACGGCCAAGCGGCGATCGCGGCGGCTAGTCCTTTGGCAGCTTCGGCCGTGGGTGAGAGCGGGTAGCTCGCTAACACACTGCGGTAGCGATGGTATATACGACGTGGAGCCCCGATCGTTCGCTTTACACTGCGGTAGCGATCGTATATACGCGGTAGATACCATGGCTATCGCGGCGCGCGAAAAGAGTAAGCCAAACCCCACGCTTCGGGCTCCCGGGTGCGCGCCACCCACGAGCGCAAGGCGAAGCTCTCGCGTCGCCGGTCGTGCGGGTCAATCCTTTTGCAATGCCTTGAACAGGCGCGCGACGGTGCCGGCGGCGGGCTTGGGGGTGCCGCCGTAGGTGTACATGCCCTTCTGGTTGATGCCTTCGATCAACCGCA
Source organism: uncultured Solirubrobacteraceae bacterium (assembly GCA_963706615.1). Lineage (GTDB taxonomy): Bacteria > Actinomycetota > Thermoleophilia > Solirubrobacterales > Solirubrobacteraceae > Palsa-744. The sequence goes on from OY970163.1 coordinate 1,931,786, forward strand.
GCGCGGGCAGCTTGAAGTGGATCGAGCCGCCTTCGAAGGAGGGCACGAGCGGGTAGTCGCGCAGGTCCCACACGAGCATGCCGCTGAGCTTGGGGTCGGCGGCGTACACGGCGATGTGGCGCGCGAGCAGGCTGGACTGGAAGGAGTAGCTGCCGGGCGAGCCGGCTGGGTTGAGCGCGTTTGATTCGGCGCCGAACTCGCTGACGATCAGCACCCTGCCGGCGAACGTGCGCTCCTGCGCGCGCAGGCGCGCGCGCATCGCGGCGCGTTGCTGGGCGTCTGACAGCTGCGGTGAGTCATACCAACCGGTGTAATCGGTCTCGGCGACGGCGTCGACGTTGCGGTACAGCGCGCCGGCCTGCGCGGGCGGGTGATCGCCCCACACGTCGACGGCGACCATGCGCGTCGGGTCGTGCTGGTGCAGCCAGTTGGTGAGGTTCTGCACGTAGCGGACCTCGGCGGCGTCGCGCCCGTTGTTGGCGACCTCGTCGACGAGGTTCCAGGCGATGATCGAGGGGTGAAGCTGGGCGGCGAGCGCGGCGGTGCGCGCCTGCTGCTCGGCTTCGCGCTCGAGCGTGGGCGTGCTCGAGTACCACTGGCTGGCGCCTTCGACCGGACCGACGCCCTGCCATACGACGATGCCGGCGGCGTCGAGGCGTTCGAGCAGGGCCGGTTCGAGCGGGTGCTGGGAGCGCACGGCGTTGGCGCCGATCGCGTGCAGCTCTGAGACGAGCTGGTCCTGGTCGCCGGGCGTGAGCGCGTCGCCGTGGCCCCGCGCGTCCTGCTGCAGCGAGGCGCCGTGCAGGCGCAGCTGGCGGCCGTTGAGCAGCATGCGCCCTTCGTGCCAGGTGAGCTGGCGCAGGCCGACGCGCGCGGCGTAGCCGCTCTCCTGGCCGATGGACAGCGACAGCGTGTACAGGCTGGGGTGGCTCGGCGACCACAGTTCGGGTTGTGCGACGGCGACCTCGGCGGCGAACGCCGCGGTCTGCCCCTGCCCGACGGTTTGGGCGGGGAACTGGATCGGGATGCTCTGCGATCCGTCCGAGAGCGTGCCCTGAGGGGCGATCGAGCGATCGGGGCCGTTGTTGCGCACGTGTACGCCGACGTGCACGGTCGCGTGCGCGGATTCGGGCGAGTCGGGCTGCAGGGTCGTCTGGACGCTCGGTTCGAGCAGCTCGCTCTGGCCGAGCGGGCGCACGCTGACGGCGCCGTTGAGCCCGCCCCAGTTGAACCACGTGCGGTGAAAGCCCTGACTGCTCTGCGCGCCTGGGTTGCGCCAGTCGATGCGCACGACGAGCGTGTGCGCGCCGGACGCGAGCGTTGCGCGGCCTTCGAAGGGGAGGTAGGGACCGCGATGGGAGGCGATCGCCTTGCCGTCGACGTAGGCGGTCGCCTTGAAGTTGGCGGAGGCGAAGCTGAAGGCGTAGCGGCCGGCGGCGGGGGCGGAGAAGCTCGTGCGATACCAGGCGACGGAGCCTTCGTAGTTGCGCTGCCCGGCGCGTCCTTTGACGTCGATCGGGTCGACGTCGTTGGGCACGTCGACGCCGCGCCCGGAGAACGACCCGCGCTGCCAGCCGCGCGCGAGGCCACGGTCGGAGGGGTCGAGCGCGAGCGTCCAGCGGGTGAGCGCGATGCGCCCGGACGGCCCTTCGGTGGGCGGCGCGGCGCTGGGGGGCGCCTGCGCGGCGGCGGCGCCCGCGCCGAGCGCGACGCAGGCGACGAGGGCGGCGAACGCCGCCTTTGCACGAGAACGGGGCATTGCTATGCCTTCAACAGCGAGGCGTCGCGTTCGGAGCGGCGTCGGCTGTCGCGCGAGGCGGCGATCGGGCCGTCGCCGGGCGTCGCGGGGTCCTGTGCGCCGGCGCTGAGCATGCGTGCGAGCAGGACGCGCGCGCCGGCCTTGGAGAGCGGCTCGTTGAGGTTGCCGCACTTGGGCGACTGCACGCATGAGGGACAGCCGTCGGCGCAGGGGCACTCGGCGATCAGCGCGTGCGCGTCGCGGCAGAGCTCCTCGAATCGAGCGAAGGCCGTGCGCGCGATGCCAATGCCGCCGGGGTGCCCGTCGTAGATGAAGATCGTGGGCGTGCCGGTCTGCGGGTGGTAGTTGGTCGACAGGCCGCCGATGTCCCAGCGGTCGCACATCGCGATCAACGGCAGCACGGCGATCTGCGAGTGCTCGGTGGCGTGCAGCGCGCCGAGCAGCACCTCCAGCGGGATCTCCGCTTCGAGCTGTCCGGGGTCGAGCTCGAACCACAGGGCCTGCGTGGGAAAGCTCGTGGGCGGCAGGTCGAGCGCGACGAGCTCGCGAAAGCCGTGGTCTGTGATGCCCTTTCGCTGATAGGCGAGCACGGTGTCCGTGACGCTGACCTCGCCGAAGGAGAGCGTCACGCCGAGCGCCTCGCGGCGGTCGAGCAGGCGCACGATGTCGGTGTCGGTGGCGCGCTTGGGCTGCGTGTACCAGTCACCGGAGAACGGCGAGACGAGCGCGCGGCGGCGTTCGAGGTCGAGCTCGGCGACCTCGTAGGTCCTGCCGAGGTGCAGGTAGATGGCGCCCTCGTGCACGGTCGAGTGCGCGCGCGCGGCCTCGGTGGAGCCGAGCAGCTCGCCGGAGGACACGTCGACGATGTCATAGCGCTCGGGCGAGGCCGAGCGCAGCGAGACGTCGCCGGCGGGATAGCGGCCGTGGTGGCGGGGCACGTATGCGTCCGGCGTGCAGCGGCGGCGCAGCTCGCCGGCGCTGAGCAGGATCTCCGCGTGGGCCTCCCAGCGGGGGCCGAGGAACTCGGCGTCTTCGTGGGAGAGCGGGCCCTCGTGGGCGGCGCAGAGCAGGTGCTGGCGAAAGATCAGCGGGCTCTCGTGGTCGAGGATGGCGGCCTCGACGGGTCGTTGCAGGAAATCTTCGGGGTGGCGACAGAAGAACTGGTCGAGCGCGTCCTCGCCGGCGATGTACATGGCCAGTCCGCGCCCGCGGCGCTCGATCGTCGAGCGCCCGGCGCGCCCCCACATCTGGCGCAGCGAGGCGACGGTGCCGGGGAAGGTGACGACGACGGCGGCGTCGAGCGTGCCGATGTCGATGCCGAGCTCGAGCGCGTCGGTGGTGATGACGGCGCGCAGCTCGCCGCGCATCAGCCGCCGCTCGAGCTCGCGCCGCTGCTGGGGGGTGTAGCCGGCGCGGTAGGGGACGACGAGCTCGGCGAGCTCGGGATGGGTCTGGGCGAGGTCGTCTTTGACGAGACGGCTGAGCAGCTCGACGGCCTTGCGCGACTTGATGAAGCAGATCGTGCGCGCGTCCTCGCGCACGAGGCGCGCGAGCAGCTCGGCTGCCTCGCCGAGCGCCGAGCGGCGCGCGCCGACGGTCTCGTCGGTCAGCGGCGGGTTCCATACGGCGACGCGCCGCTCGGGCGCGGGGGAGCCGTCGTCGTCGATCAAACTGACGTCGTCGAGGCCGGTGAGCCGCTGAGCGAGCTCGACGGGATTGGCGATCGTGGCGGAGGTGAGCAGAAAGCGCGGCTCGGTGCCGTAGGCGGCGGCGATGCGGCGCAGGCGGCGCAGCACGTTGGCGACGTGCGAGCCGAACACGCCGCGGTAGACGTGTGCCTCGTCGATGACGACGACGGCGAGGTTGGCGAACAGGTCGTGCCAGGCGCCGTGGTTTGGCAGGATGCCGACGTGCAGCATGTCGGGGTTGGTGAGCACGACGTTGGCGTTCTTGCGGATCTCGGCGCGCGCCTCGCGCGGGGTGTCGCCGTCGTAGATCGCCGGACGCACGCGTTTTGACAGGCCGAAGGAGGCGAGCGCGCGCGCTTGGTCCTGGGCGAGCGCCTTGGTCGGATACAGGTACACCGCCCGCGCTCGCGCCTCTTGGCTGAGGATGTGCAGCGTGGGCAGGTTGAAGCACATGGACTTGCCCGAGGCGGTGCCTGTGGTGACGATCGTGGGGCCGGAGGCGGCCGCGTACACGGCGTCGGCCTGGTGGGAGTAGAGCTGGGAGACGCCCATGCGCGCGAGCGCGTCGAGCACGTCGGGGTGCAGCTCGGGTGGCGGGTCGACGAGCTTGGGCTTGCCGGGCCCTTCGTGGGCCTCGCGCACGAGGCGCCCGTCGGCGCGCCCTTCGTCGAGCAGCGCGCTCCACGGCTCGTGCTGGCGGTCTTTGGCCATGGCTTGCGATAGTAGAGGCGATGGCCCCCGCCGACGCGAGCGTTCCAGACGATGCGAGCAACGAGCGGGCGAAGGTGCGCACGTTCCACCACTCGGCGTTCACGGCAGAGGCGATCGCGGCGGCGCGCGCGCAGCGCGGGCTGAGCGTGTCGGTGTGCCTGCCGGCGCGCGAATGCGCGGGGACGGTGGGACAGATCGTGGACGCGCTTTGCACGCTGCGCGAGGCGGGCGCGGTCGATCGTGTCGTGGTCGTGGACGCGGCCTCGGCGGACGGCACGGCCGAGGTCGCGACGCGCGCGGGCGCGGAGGTGTGGCAGCAGGACGGCCTGCTGCCGTCGTTCGGGGCGGTGCTGGGCAAGGGCGACGCGATGTGGCGTGCGCTGTCGGCCCTGGACAGCGACGTGGTGTGCTTCCTGGACGCCGACAGCGAGCGCTTCTCGGCGCACTTCGCGACCGGCCTGCTCGGCCCGCTGGTGTGCGCGCGCGACGTGTCGTTCGTCAAGGCCTTCTACCGTCGCCCGTTCGGCGCCGGCGAGGCGGACGACGATGCTGGCAAGGCCGACGATGCGGGCAAGCGCGAAGATGGGGGTGAAGGCGAGGATGGGGGCAACGGGCCGGAAGGCGGGCGCGTGAACCACCTGCTCGCGCGCCCGGCGCTGGCGCTGTTCTACCCGCAGCTCGCGCAGATCCGCCAGCCGCTCGCGGGGGAGGTGGCGGCGCGCAGGGAGCTGCTGGAGCGGCTGCCGTTCGCGACGGGCTACGGGGTGGAGATCGCGATGCTGCTCGACGCGTGGCGCGCTGTGGGCGTGGAGGGGATGGCGCAGGTGGACTTGGACGAGCACCACAACCAACACCAGTCGCTGGCGGCGCTGTCGCCGATGGCGTTGACGGTGCTGGCGACGATCGCGCGGCGCCTGCAGCAGGAGGGGCGCCTGGCGCCGGACGCCGCCTCTCAAGCGCTCGCGCCATTGGAGCGCCCGCCGCTGACGGGTGTCGCGGAGCTCTCGGGGGCGCGGGCGTGAGCGGGGTCGAGCCGGTGCACGGTGGCGGTGCCTCCAACGGCGTCGCGCGCGTGCGCTGTCTGTACGTGGACCTCGACGGCACGCTGCTCGGGCGCGGCGCGTCGCTGCTGCACGACGGCGAGGGAGCGGTGTCGATCGACGGCGTGCGCGCGGTGCAGGCGTGCCTGCGCGCGGACGTGGAGGTTGTGCTGATGTCGGGGCGCCGGCGCGCGCAGGTGTACGAGGACGCGCGGCTGCTCGGCCAGTCCTCGTTCATCTACGAGGCGGGGGCGTGCGTGGTGCTGGACGGCGAGGAGCACTGGTTGACGGGCGACCTGCTGCCGGGCGAGCTGACGATCGCCGAGCAGATCGAGCGCTCGGGCGCGCCGCAGATGCTGCTGGAGCACTACGCTGGGCGCCTGGAGTACCACGAGCCGTGGCACGTGCAGCGCGAGGTCTCGCACCTGTTTCGCGGGCTGGTGGACGCGCTGGAGGCCGACGAGCTGCTGGCGGCGAGCGGCCACGGCAACCTGCGCCTGGTGGACAACGGCGTGGTCAACCGCCGCTCGCCGGCGCTGGCGGATCTGCCGCACGTGCGCGGCTATCACCTGCTGCCGGTCAGCGCGTCGAAGGCGGCGGCCGTCGCTTTCCTCAGCCGGGCGCGCGGCTACACGCGCGAGCAGACGTTCGCGGTGGGCGACTCGCGCGAGGATCTGGCGTGCGCGGCGCACGTGCAGACGTTCTGGCTGGTGGCGAACGCCGTGCAGCGCGACCCGTCGATCGCCGAGGCGGCGGGCGCCCACCCCAACGTGCGCGTGGCCGAGGCGGGGTATGGCGCTGGCGTCTACGAGGCGGTCGTGAGCACGCTCATCGATCGCTGATCGCCCGCTGCTCGAGCGCCGATGGATGCCGATCGATCGCTGAGGCCGCGTCGGTCGCGAACCCTCACTCGACTATCCCGGCGCGCTTCTCCTCCTCGTAGAGGCGCTCGACGACGAACTCCTTGAGCAGCGTCTGATAGCCGGTGTTGTGCAGCGCAGCGAGCGCCTTCAGCCGCTGCAGCGTGAACTGGTCGAAGCGAATCGCGATCGGTGTCGTGCGCCCGGGGCGCACGGCGTCCTGCATGGCGAGGATCTTCTCGCGTCTTGCCTGCTGCTCTTGGAACTCGTAGGGATCGAGCGAGAGTCCTTTTGTTGGATCGACTTCGTCCTTATTGGTCGGCATGTGCCTTGCAGTCTCCCTTGGTCTGGTGACGATGCGTCCTCCCGGTTGCGGGGGAGTCCCCACCACCGTACTTCCGCCGCGGATAGCGATGGTATTTGCGCTGGAGAAGAGCGCACGTCTGCTGGATGGGAAGGTTGTACGTCATTTACAAGCATGGTGCGCCATGGTAGCTACAAGGTATATACCATCGCTACCGCTGAACGAAAAAGGGGACACGATGTCCTCCCCTCCGTCGCCGTCCGGGAGCGCGATGGCGCCCCGACGGGCTCGCCCGGGCCTTGCGACAAGCCTCGAACGAGCGTCAGGCGCTGAGTCTGCCGACAAGCCTCGAACGAGCGTCAGCCGCTGATTCTGCCGACAAGCCTCGAACGAGCGTCAGGCGCTGAGTCTGCCGACAAGCCTCGAACGAGCGTCAGCCGCTGAGTCGCTGCCAGACACGTCGCCAGAAGCCGGGCTGCGGGCGCCGGCGCCAGCGAGCGGGTGGCGGCACGGTGGCGCGCACGAGGGCGACCCAGTCGTCGAGCGGCAGCTCGCCGGCGATCAGGCGTCCGAGGGCGCCGGTGACCGGCGCGCCGACGCCGGCGCGCTCCAGCGCGAGAGCGAGCAACGGCACCGACTCGAGCGCCTCGACGGCCTGGCCGACGCGAGCGGGGATCTCGGGGGCGGGGACGCCGGCGGCGAGCAGCTCTCCGGCGCGGCGGTTGCGGCTCTCGCGGGCGAGGGCGGTGGCGACGAGATCGCCGGCGCCGGCGAGGCCGATCATCGACTCGGGCCGTCCGCCGAGGCCCTCGGCGTAGCGCCAGACCTCGGCGAAGATGTGCCCGGCGGCGGCGCCGGCGGCGTTGAGGCCCTGCGCCTCGGTGGCGCCGGCGGCGAGCGCGGCGGCGTTCTTGGCGGCGCCCGCGAGCTCGACGCCGACGGGGTCGTTGGATTGCTCGCAGACGACGCCGGCGCGCGTGAAGACGTTGGCGAGCGCGCGCGCGAGCTCCTCGTCGCTGGAGGCGGCGACGAGCCCGGCGCCGTGGAGGACCATCTCCTGCGCGTGCGCGGGTCCGCCGACGCAGGCGACGCGGGCCGCGCCGAAGGTCGTGCTGAGCACGGTCGTCGGCGGCAGGCCCTCGGGCGCGACGAGCCCCTTGGCGACGGAGACGACCGCGGCGCGCTCGCCGAGACCGCTGGCGCCGAGCCTGGCGATCACCTCGGCGAGCCCGCGCGAGGGGACCGCGAGAAACACGTAGTCGGCGCGCGCGACGCCGGCGGCGGCGGGTTCGATGCGCAGCTGGGCGGGCAGCTCGACGCCGGGCAGGTACACGGTGTTCTCGCGCTCGGCCTCGAGCGTGGCGGCCTGCTCGGCCGTGCGCGTCTGCAACGTCGTGCGCAGGCCGCCGCGGGCGAGCAGGACGGCGAGCGCGGTGCCGAACGACCCGGCCCCGATCACGGTCGCGCGCCGGGCGCCGGGCGTGGGCAGCGAGCGGGCGCGAGGGGCGCGGGAGGCCGGGCTCGCAGTAGGCTCGGGCTCGGTCATGTGATGAGCGAGCCTAGCGATCGACACGAGCACGCCACGCGGTGGCGCAACTGGGCCGGGGACGAGTCGTGCGATCCCGCGTCCGTGCTGCGGCCGGCGTCGATCGAGGAGCTGTCGGCGGCGATCGGCCGCGCCGAGCGCCACGGCATGCACGTGCGCGCGGTCGGCGCCGGCCACTCGTTCAGCGACGTCGCGTGCACGGACGGGTTGCAGCTGGCGCTCGATCGGATGTCTGGAGTGCTGGAGGTCGACGCCGCGCGCAGGCTGGTGCGCGCGCAGGCGGGGATCACGATCCGCGAGCTGAGCCACGAGCTCGACGCGCACGGCCTGGCGATGGAGAACCTCGGGGACATCGATGTGCAGACGATCGCGGGCGCGATCTCCACGGCCACGCACGGAACTGGGGCGCGCCTGGGGAACATCTCCTCGCAGGTGGTCGAGCTGACGCTGATGCTCGCCGACGGGTCGACGCTGGTGTGCTCGGCCGAGCGCGACGCGGAGGTCTTCCGCGCCGCGCGCGTCGGGCTGGGCGCGCTGGGAGTCGTCGTCGAGGTGACGCTGCGCTGCGTGCCGGCGTTCACGCTGCGCGGCCTGGACGCGCCGGCGCCGCTGGAGCAGACGCTGCAGCGCTTCGAGGAGCTTGCGCTAGGCAACGAGCACTTCGAGTTCTTCGTCTTCCCGCACGCCGACGTGGCGCTGACGCGCACGAACAACCGCACGGAGGAGTCGGCCCGGCCGCGCGGCAGGCTCGCGGCGTACACGAACGACGTGCTGCTCACCAACCACGCGTTCGAGCTGGCCTGCCGCGCGGGACGCCGGTGGCCCGCGCGCATCCCGCAGATCAACCGGCTGGTCACGCGCCTGGCGGGCAGCAGCGTGCGCGTCGAACGCTCTGCGGCGATCTTCGCCAGCCCACGCCTGGTGCGCTTCACGGAGATGGAGTACTCGCTCCCGCGCGAGCGCACGGCCGAGGCGGTGCGTCGGGTGCTCGAGACGATCGAGCGGCGCGGCTTCGCGGTCCCGTTCCCAATCGAGGTTCGCACGGTCGCGCCCGACGACGCCTTCCTCAGCACGGCGGCCGGGCGCGACAGCGGCTTCGTCGCGGTGCACATGTTCCGCGGGATGCAGTGGCGACCGTACTTCCAGGCGGTCGAGGCGATCATGGACGAGCTGAGCGGGCGACCGCACTGGGGCAAGCGCCACTTCCAGACGGCCGGCACGCTGCGCGCGCGCTATCCCGACTGGGATCGCTTCCAGGCGGTGCGCGCGCGACTGGACCCGCGTGGGCGCTTCGTGAACGAGTGGACCGAGCGCGTGCTCGGACCGGTCGCGGCGGGCTCGGCCGATGGCTGACGCGGCGTACGCGCGTCTGGAGCGCGCGACGGCGGGGCTGCAGGCGCCGTTCGCGCTCGTCGACCTGGACGCGCTGCGCGCGAACGCCGACAGCCTCGAACTGCGAGCGACGGGCAAGGCGATCCGCCTGGCGAGCAAGTCGCTGCGCTGCCGCGCGTTGCAGGAAAAGGTGCTCGCGCGGCGCGGCTTTTGCGGCACGCTCGCGTTCACGCTGGCAGAGGCGCTGTGGCTGGCGTCGCACGGGACCGACGACATCCTGATCGCCTACCCGACGAGCGACGCGGCGGGGCTTCGCGCGCTGGCCGAGCGCCCGCCGTCGGCAGCCGAGCGGATCACGGTGATGATCGACAGCGTCGAGCAGCTCGCTTCGCTGGAGCGCGCGCTCGCGTCCTCGCAAGGTGCGGTCGTGCGCGTTTGCATCGACGTCGACGCGGGCTGGCGCCCACTCGGCGGACGCGTGCGCATCGGCGTCAAGCGCTCTCCGGCGCACACTCCCGAGCAGGCCGGCGAGCTGGCCGAGGCGATCGTCGCGCGCGAGTCGCTGGCGCTGGTGGGCGTGATGATGTACGAGGCGCAGATCGCAGGTCTCGGCGACAGGCCGCGGGGACGTCCGCTTCGCGCGCGAGCGATCGGGCTCGTGCAGGCGCTGTCGGCGCGCGAGCTGGTGGGCCGCCGCGCCGCGGTCGTGCATGCCGTGCAGCAGGTGCTGCAGCGCGCCGGGCGGCCGCCGCTGGAGCTGGTCAACGGCGGCGGCACGGGCAGCCTGCAGCGCACGGGCGCCGAGGCGGCGGTGAGCGAGGTGACGGCGGGATCGGGGCTGTACGGGCCGACTCTGTTCGACAGCTACAGCGCCTTCAGCCCGAGGCCGGCGGCGCTGTACGCGCTGCCCGTCGTCAGGCGTCCGGGTTTGGGCGTGGTCACGGCGCTCGGCGGCGGGTATCCGGCGTCGGGGCCGGCCGACGCCGCGCGCCTGCCTCGCCCGCATCTGCCGCGCGGGCTGCGGCTGGACGGCCAGGAGGGCGCGGGGGAGGTGCAGACGCCGCTGCTCGGCGCTGTCGCGGACGAGCTCGAGATCGGCGATCGTGTGTACATGCGTCACGCCAAGGCGGGAGAGCTGTGCGAGCGCTTCGCGAGCCTGCACCTGCTCGAAGGCGATCGGATCGTCGAGGAGGCGCCGACGTACCGCGGCGAGGGCAGGTGCTTTCTGTGAGCGTCGAGCCGCCGTCGATCCTCGACGCCAAGTCGCTCGACGCGGTCCTGCGCGAGGTCGTGGAGACGCTCGCGCCGATCGACCGCACGCCGTGCTCGCCGGGCGAGCGCGAGGCCGCCGAGTGGCTCGCCGCGCGACTGCGCGCAGTGCCGGGCGTGGAGGTGGCGCTGGAGGACGAGGACTCGTGGGGAACGTTTCCGCCGACCGCCACCGGCCTCGGCCTGCTCGGACTCGCGGGCGCCGCGCTGGTGCTGCGAGACAGGCGCGCGGCGGGCGGCCTGCTCGCGCTGGCGGCCTTCGCGGGCATCGTCGACGAGGCGCAGAACGGTCCGCGGATCCTGCGCCGCCTCGTGCGCCGCCGCCGGCGCACGGTCAACGTCGTCGCGCGCGCCGGCGACCCCGCCGCAGCGGGACGCCCCGCCACGCTCGTGGTGCTCGCGCATCACGACGCGCCGCAGTCGGGGCTGCTGTTCGACCAGACGCTGCAGCGTCGGCTGCACGAACGCGCTCCGCAGGTGCTGGAACGCTTCAAGACGCCGCTGCCGCAGTGGTGGGTCGGTCTGGGCGGTGGACTGGCGACGATCGCCGGGGCGATCACGGCGCGGCGCGGCTTCGCGCGCGCCGCGCTGCTCGTCGGCGTGCTCGGCACGGCGGCGGTCGCGGACATCTGGCGCAACGAGACCGTGCAGGGCGCCAACGACAACCTCTCGGGCGTCGCCGCGCTGGTGGCGCTGGCCCACCTGCTGCGCGAGCAGCCGGCGCCGGGCCTGCGTGTGCTGCTCGTCTCGTGCGGCGCGGAGGAGACCCTGCAGGACGGCATCCGCGCGTTCGTCGCGCGCCACCGCGAGGAGCTCGACCCGGCGCGCACGGCGTTCGTGAACCTCGACACGGTCGGCTCGCCGCACCTGGTTCTGCTCGAGGCCGAGGGGCCGGTTTGGATGGAGAGCTACGCCGGCCCGTGGCTGCGCGACCTGCTGGCCGCGCACGCCGAGCGGCTGGGCATCGAGCTGCACCGCGGTTACCGTGCGCGGGCGTCCACCGACAGCGTGATCCCCAGCCGCGCAGGCTATCCGACGGCGACGCTCGTGTCGATGACCGACTGGCGTAGCCCGGCCAACTACCACCTGCCGAGCGACGTCCCGGCGAACCTCGACTACGCGAGCGTCGCCGACGCGACGCGGCTGGTGCTCGACGTGGCGCGCGCGCTCCCCGGGAGGCTCGGCGGGCCTCTGCGAGCGTGAACGGAGCATGCCCGAGGGAGACACGATCCACCACGCCGCGCGGCGAATCCGCGCTGTGCTGCTGGAGCGCGTGCCCGAGCAGATCCTCACGCCGCACCCGCGCCATCGGATGGATCGCTGGCCCGAGCGTCTGGCAGGCCGTGCGGTGCGTGCGGTGGACGCGCACGGCAAGCACCTGTTCGTGCGCTTCGACGGCGACCTGACGCTGCACTCGCATCTGCGCATGACCGGCTCGTGGGGCGTGCACCGCGAGGGCGCGCGCTGGAAGCGCGCGCGGCGGCGCGCGTGGCTGGTGATGCGCTCGGGCGAGTGGGAGGTCGTGCAGTTCGACGGTCCGGTGCTCGAGCTGATGCGCGAGTCGCGCACGCGCTTTGACCGACGGCTGGCGGCGCTCGGGCAGGACGTGATCGGCGCGAGCTTCGACGAGCAGGAGTTCCTGCGCCGCGTGCGCGCAGACGACCCGGCGCGGACGATCGGCGACGCGCTGCTCGACCAGCGGATCGTCGCGGGCATCGGCAACGTGTGGAAGTCGGAGTCGTGCTTCGCGGCCGCGATCAACCCGTGGCGACCGCTCGCTGGGATCGCCGACGAGGAGGCCGTCGCGATCGTGCGCTTCGCTCGCGAGCGCATGCGCGAGTCGGCCGACGGCGACGGATTCAGCTCACGCCCGCGCGCCGTCTACAACCGCGCGGGCATGCCGTGCGAGCGCTGCGCCACGCCGATCCGCCGGCACGGTCAGGGCGACGACAACCGCCTGACGTACTGGTGCCCGGGCTGTCAGCGCTGACGGTAGGCCAGGCGGGCGCTGACGGTAGCGCAGGCGCGATGCTCTCGCTCAGATCAGCTCGGCGAGCTTGCGCCCGGCGCTCTGCAGCGATCGCGCGCCGTTGGCCTCGACGATCGCCTGCAGGTCGAGGATGCGCGCATCGAAGGAGTCCAGGCGGTTCTCTGCCGTGACGGCGTACGCGGGGACCCCGGCCTGCCTCGCGCGCGTGGCGATCTCGAAGGCGACGCTGCCCGTGAGCGTGTCCTCGTGCAGGCGGCATTCGCAGACGATCAGCGCGCGGGCACTGCGCATGCGCGCGTCGAAGCCGAGGGCGTCGAGCAGCTCGCGCGTGGCGCCGGACGGCGCTCGGTCGCGCTCGCGCGGTTCGATCGGGCAGGGATCGCACGGCCAGCCGCCCTCGTGCAGGCCGCGTGCGACGGCCGCGGCGACGCGCTGTGCGCTCAGGCGCTCGCCGAACGCGGTGGCGGCGACGAGCAGGGTCCGCGGGAGCATGATCGGGCATCCTTCCAGCAATGGCTGCGAAGAAGGCCGAGCCGGCCACGATCGACGTCTGCGGGCGCGAGCTGCACGTGAGCAACCCGGGCAAGCTGTTCTTCCCCGAGCGCAAGCTGACGAAGCTCGACCTCGTCGACTACTACGTCGAGTGCGCGGAGGCGGTCGTGCGCGGCCTGCGCGACCGCCCGACGGTGATGAAGCGCTGGGTCGACGGCGTGGAGGGCAAGCCGTTCTTTCAGAAGCGCGTGCCCGACAGCGCTCCGGAGTGGCTGCAGACGGCGACCGTCACGTTCCCGAGCGGCCGCCACGCGCGCGAGCTCGTGCCCAACGACGCCGCGCATCTCGTGTGGGGTGTGAACCTCGGCGTGATCGACTGGAACCCGTGGCCGGTTCGCCGCGACGACCTCGACCACCCGGACGAGCTGCGCGTGGATCTCGACCCTCAGCCGGATATCGCGTTCGCCCAGGTGCGCGAGGTGGCGCTGTGCGTGCGCGACGTGCTCGACGAGCACGGGCTGGTCGGCTTTCCCAAGACGTCCGGCTCGCGCGGCATCCACGTATATGTTCGTCTCGTGGGCGGCTATGACTTCCAGCACGTGCGCACGGCCGCGCTCGCGCTCGCGCGCGAGGTCGAGCGGCGCGTGCCCGGCCGCGCGACGAGCCGATGGTGGAAGGAGGAACGCGAGGGGGTGTTCATCGACTACAACCAGAACGCGCGCGACCGCACGATCGCGTCGGCGTACTCCGTACGCGCGGTGCCAGACGCGCGCGTCTCCTGCCCGGTGTCGTGGGAGGAGGTCGCCGACGTCGAGCCGGCCGACCTCAACATGCAGACCGTCCCGGCGCGCCTGCGCGAGCGCGGCGACCCGTCGGCCGCGATCGACGAGCACCCCGGGAGCCTCGACGCGCTGCTGGAGCTCGCCGCGCGCGACGAGCGCGAAGGCCTCGGCGATGCGCCGTGGCCGCCGCATTTCGCCAAGCAGAGGGGCGAGCCCAAGCGCGTGCAGCCGAGTCGCGCGCGCAAGCCCAAGGCGGATGGGTCGTGACGCTGCCTGTCCAGGCGCCCGTCAAGCCCCAGCTCGCGCTGTCGCGCAAGGAGCTGCCGACGGGCGAGGAGTACGTCTACGAGGTCAAGCTCGACGGCTTTCGCTGCCTGGCGTTCGTCGACGGCGAGGAGATATTCCTGCAGTCGCGAAACGGCAAGACGCTCGGGCGCTACTTCCCCGAGCTCGCGCTGCCCGCCGGGCGCTACGTGCTCGACGGCGAGATCGTCGTACGCGACGGCGACGGTCGCGAGGACTTCGACGCGCTCGGCCAGCGCATCCACCCGGCCGTCTCGCGCATCGAACGCCTCGCTGCTGAGACGCCCGCGGTCTACGTGGCCTTCGACCTGCTGGCGCGCGACGACCGCTCGCTGCTGGCGCTGCCCTTCACCGAGCGCCGCGCCGAGCTCGAGCGGCTGCTCGGCGAAGGGCGCTTCGCGGACTCTCCGGTCGAGCTGATGCAGACCGCCGAGACGGCCGAGGGCGCGCGCCGGTGGCTGGAAGGCGCCGAGGGGGCGATCGCCAAGGACCGCTCCGCGCCGTATCGCCCGGGCGAGCGCAAGGGCATGGTCAAGGTCAAGCGCGTGCGCACGATCGACACGGTCGTCGTCGGCTGGCGCCCGGGCAAGGAGGAGGGGACCGTCGGAGCGCTCATCCTCGGCCTGTACGACGGCGACGAGCTGCGCGTCGTCGGCCACTGCTCCGGGCTCTCCGCCGCCGAGAAGCGGCGCCTGCCGGGCTTCCTCGCCGACTACGAGTCCGGCGAGCGCGGCTCAGCGGACCCCAGCCGCTGGAGCGCCGGCAAGGACTTGCAGTGGGTCGGCCTGCGCGCCGAGCTCGTCGTCGAGATCGACTTCGACCACGTGTCCGCCGGGCGCATCCGCCACGGCGCCAAGCTGCGCCGCTGGCGCGAGGACAAGGACCCGCGCGACTGCACCTTCGATCAGCTCTATTCCTGACGCGCCCGCTCCCGCCGCGGGCGTCGAACCGCGGGGCCGAGGAGGGCGTTGGCCGCCCTGTGGCGTGGTCTAGGATCAACGTCATGAGCAGCGACACCGCAACGGTCGCCGAGGAGGAGTACCTGCAGAGCCTGTTCTGGCTGCACGAGGCTGGATTGCCGATGACCGGCGCCAACGTGGCCCGCGCGATGCAGCTCTCGCCGCCGACCGTCCACGAGATGGTCGGGCGGCTCGAGCGCGACGGCTACATCACGCGCGGCAAGGACCGCACGATCGCCTTCACCGACTCCGGCGTCGGGCACGCCGAGCAGATCGTCCGCCGCCACCGCCTGATCGAGCGCTTCCTCACCGATGTGCTGGGCGTGCCGTGGGACGAGGTGCACGAGGAGGCCGAGCGCTTGGAGCACGCCATGTCGCCGGTGCTCGAGGAGCGCATGCTCGCGGCGATCGGCGACGCAAAGACGTGTCCGCACGGACACCCGATCGTCGCCGGCGCGCGCCTCTCGGGCGTGCCGCTCGCGGACGTCGAGGTCGGCGCCGACGTGCGCATCCTGCGCTTCGAGAACGAGGCCGAGGACCTGCTGCACTACCTCAAGGCCTCCGGCCTGGAACCCGGAATGAAGGGCGAGCTCGTGCAGCGCGACGACGAGCAGGTCGTCGTGCAGGCCGCCGACGGCAGCCAGTCCAGCGTCACCCCCAGCGTCGCCGAGACAGTCTCGGTGATCGCCGACCCGTCACCCCCCGAACGCACGGCTCTGCCCGACCAGCTAGTCCTCGGCCAACGCTACGGCCGCTAACCGGCTGACGGTCGAGCGGCGATCGGCCGTCAGAGGGAGCGGTAGGCGGCGGCGAGGCGGGTGACGCCGTCGTCGATCTGCGTCTCGGTGACGCCGGAGAAGGCCAGGCGCAGCGTGTTCTCGCCGCCCTCGAGCATGAAGTCGGTGCCCTTGACGAACGCGACGCCGAGTTCGGCCGCCGCGTCGAACAGGCGCGCCACGTCGGTGCCCTGGGGGAGCGTCACCCACATGAAGTAGCCGCCTTCGGGCGCAACGAACTCGGCCTCGGGCAGCTCGCGTTGAAGCGCTTGCGACAGCGTCAGCGCGCGCTTGGCGAGCGCCGTGCGGACGGTCTCGATCGAGCGCTCGATCGCGCCCGACGCGCAGAACTCATAGACGATCGACTGCGCCACCATGTTCGGCGAGATGTACGTGTTCGTCGCCAGGCGCGCGATCGCCTCGATCACGTCGGGTGGGCCCACCAGGTAGCCGACGCGGATGCCCGGGCAGACGGTCTTGGAAAACGACGACGCGTACACGACGCGCTCGGGGTCCATCGAGAGCATCGTCGGCATCGACTCGCCGCTGAAGCGCAGCGCCACGTACGGGTCGTCCTCGAACACGAGGAAGCCGTACTGCCTGGCGAGCTCCAGCAGCGCTTCGCGCTTGGCCAGCGACAGCGTGTAGCCGGCGGGGTTCTGGAAGTTGGGGATGATGTGCGCGAGCTTCGGGCGCGCGTGGCCCGAGCTGAGCAGTCGCGAGAGCGCCTGCGTGTCGATGCCGTCGGGCTCCAGATCCACGGCATGCAGGTTCGCGCCGCGCTCGCGCAGCGACAGCAGCGTGCGGTCATACGAAGGGCGCTCGACGACTACGTCGTCGCCCGGGCGCACGAGGTGCTCGAACAGGAACGCGTCCGCCTGCATCGACCCGTTGGTCACGAGCACGCGCTCGGGCTCCACGCCGTGGCGGTCGGCGATCCATGCGCGCAGGCGCGGGTAGCCGATCGACGTCCCGTATGCCGTCGTGCCGGCCGGGTCGCTCTCGAAGGCGCGCCCTGCCGCCTCGCGCAGGCCCTGCACGTCGACTATGTCCAGCGAAGGCGCGCCGCGCGCAAAGGAGATCGTCGGTCCCGTCGGGGTTGGCACAGTCGCGTAGGTTATGCGTCCGAGCAGCTCGTCGTAGTCGTGAGTCAGCTCGTGCGCCGTGCGCTCCAGGCGATCGCGAAAGCGCAGCAGCTCCGCCGCGCTCGGCGTCCGGTCTGTCTCTCGCGGCGGCCTGCGCGCCGAGTGCCTCGCCGGCTCGTCTATCGGCGCCGCTGAGTCCTGGAGGACTGCCTCTGCCGGCGCGAAGTCCGTCGCCCGCCGTCCCCGCGACGCGTCTCCCTCGAAGTCCGTCTCAGAGCCCGCTCCCGGCCCTCCGGCCGGTGCGCTCGCCGGTGAGGGCGCGGTCGGCTGCGCCGTCGTTGGTGGAGGCGCAGTCATCGGCTGCGGCGAGGGTGGCTGCGTCGAGGGCGGTAGCTGCGTCGAGTGCGGTGGAGGTGCCGTGGCGAGCGAGCCGCGCGCGCTCTCTCGGTCGACCGCCTCATCGATCAGCCTGCTCGCGCCGGCGGACTGGGCGAATGCGCTCGCGCCGCCGTCGCCCGTGCGCGGCTGCTCGCCGCCTCGGCCGCCGTCGCCCGTGCCCGGCTGCTCGCCGCCTCGGCTGCCGTCGCCCTCGCTCATGCCGCTGAGGACGCGTTCGAGCTCGCGCAGCTTGCGCTCGAGCTCACCCAGCGTGTTCGCGATCTCCTTATCCACGAGCGCCAAGCGTAGCGGTCGAGACGTCGCGCGGCCAGCGCTGTCAGCGGACGTTCAGGATGCGCCGACGGATGCGCCGCCGAGGACCTCGACCGCGATCGCCGCAGCCTCGGTCGGAGTGCGCCCGACGCGCACGCCCTTCGCTTCCAGCGCCTGCGCCTTTGCCGCCGCCGTGCCCGACGAGCCCGAGACGATCGCACCGGCGTGGCCCATCTGCTTGCCCGCCGGCGCCGTGAAGCCGGCGATGTATGCGACCACAGGCTTGCTCATGTTCTCGGCGATGTACTCAGCGGCCTCTTCCTCGGCCGAGCCCCCGATCTCGCCTGACAGGACGACCAGCTCGGTGTCGTCGTCGGCCTCGAACAGCTCGAGCACATCGACGAACGACGAGCCCGGCACGGGGTCGCCGCCGATGCCCACGATCGAGCTGCAGCCGAAGCCGGCGCGCGCGATCTCGTTGCCGATCTGGTAGGTCAGCGTGCCCGAGCGCGAGACCACGCCGACGTTGCCCTGCTCGAAGAAGGAGGCCGGGATGATCCCCACGTTGGCCTTGTCCGGCGACAGGATGCCCGGACAGTTCGGGCCGACCAGCCGCGTCGCCGGGTGGTCGCGCTTGAGCGTGTTGTAGACGCGCAGCTCGTCGTGCGCGGGGATGCCCTCGGTGATCGTGATCACCAGGCCTACGCCTGCCGCCGCAGCCTCGAGGATCGCGTCGGCGGCGAAGCGCGGCGGCACGAAGATCATCGCCGTGTTCGGCTGAACCTGCGACACCGCGTCGGCCCAGCTGTCGAACACCGGAATGCCCTCGACGTCCTGGCCGCCCTTGCCCGGCGTGACGCCGCCGACGACGTTCGTGCCGTATCTGCGGTTGTTCAGCGTGTGGAAGCTCCCCTCGCGCCCGGTGATGCCGGCCACGCACAGGCGCGTGCTCTCGTCGACGAGGACGGACATCAGGCCGGCGCTCCGACCGACTGGCCTGCCGCCAACGCAACGACCATCTCAGCCGCCTCGTTCATCGTCTCCGCCGCGTGCACGTTGGGCAGCGCGGCCTCCTGCAGCAACCGGCGGCCCTCGACGTCGTTGGTCCCGTCCAGGCGCACGACGAACGGCACCGAGGGTTTGATCTCCTCGAACGCCGTTATCAATCCCGTGGCCACCTCGTCGCCGCGCGTGATCCCTCCGAAGATGTTGACAAGCACCGCCTTCACGGCGTCGTTGGCGAGGATCAGGTCGACCGCCTGCTTGATCGTCTCCGCGTTGGAGCCGCCGCCCGCGTCGAGGAAGTTCGCGGGCGAGCCGCCCGCCTGGGCGACCACGTCGAGCGTCGACATGACCAGGCCGGCGCCGTTGCCGAGGATGCCGATGTCGCCGTCGAGCTTGACGAACTGCAGGCCCTCTTCCTTGGCGCGGCGTTCCAGCGGGTCTTCGTTCTCCTTGTCCGACAACGACTGGTTCTCCGGGTGGCGGTACAGCGCGTTGGCGTCCAGCGACACCTTCGAGTCCAGCGCCTTGACTTCGCGCTCGGGCGTGACGATCAGCGGGTTGATCTCGGCGAGCGTCGCGTCCTCCGCAAGCCATACCTCGTACAGCGCCACGAGCGCATCGGCCACGCCGTCGATCACGTCGTCGTCGGCACCGCCTTCGCGTGCGATCTGCACGCCCTCCTCGTGCGACAGTCCGGCCAGCGGGTCGACGTGGTGGCGGATCAGCTTCTCCGGCGTCTTCTCTGCGACCTCTTCGATGTCCACGCCGCCCTCGACGCTGAACATGACCATCGGCTGCTTGGCCGAGCGGTCGAGCAGCACCGACGCGTAGTACTCCGAGGCGATGTCCGAGGCGTGCTCGATCCACACGGTGCGCACGGTGTGTCCCTTGATGTCCATCCCCAGAATGTTGGCGGCATGCTCGCGCGCCTCGCTCTCGTTCGCCGCGAGCTTCACGCCGCCCGCCTTGCCGCGGCCGCCGATCAGAACCTGCGCCTTGACGACGACCGGATAGCCGACCTCGTCGGCTGCGAGGAGCGCATCCTCCACCGTCGTCACCGCCTTGCCCGAAGAAACTGCCAATCCGTGCCGGGCGAACAGCTGCTTGCCTTGGTACTCCAACAGATCCATTGCGGCGCGGGACTCTAACGCAAAGCGACGTAACCGCGCTCGGCTGCCCAAGCGCGGCATAATGCCGCCCGATGCCAATACCGAAAAACGTCACGTTCGTCACATTCGATGTCTATGGAACGCTGATCGACTGGGAGACCGGGATCTACGAAGCGTTCGCCAAAGAGGCCGCGCGCGACGACTTCGAGATCGACCGCAGCCAGCTGATCCCGCTTTTCCACGAGATCTCTCGCGAAATCGAGAGCGGCTCCTACGAGCTCTACGCCGAGGTGCTCCGCCGCACTGCGATCGAGATCGCCAAACGCCTCGAGTGGCCGCTTGAGCCGTCGCGCTCGGGCTTTCTGCCCGACTCCGTGCAGCGCTGGAAGCCCTTCAAGGAGACCAACATCCAGCTGCAGAAGCTCACCAAGAAATACAAACTCGGCCTGCTCTCGAACATCGACGACAAGCTGCTCGGGCAGACCCGCCGGCACATCCCCACCGACTTCGATCTCGTCGTCACCGCCCAGCAGGTGCGCTCCTACAAGCCCGAACCCGCTCATTTCACCGAGTGCGCCCGGCGCGTCGGCGGCAAGCGCGGCTGGGTGCACGTGGCCGCCAGCCACTACCACGACGTCGCGCCGTGCGTCAAAGCGCGCGTGCCCGTCATCTGGGTCAACCGCAACAAAGAGACGCTCGACTCCTCCCAGAAGAAGCCCACCGCCGAAGTGGCCAACCTCAAAGAGGCCGCAAAGCTCCTCGGCGTCTCCTAGAGCGCCTCGCGATGCGAGCCGTCTCGTTGCACCGCGACGTCATCGTCGTCACCAGCCAGCTGTTCCAAGCGCACTGCACGATCGTGCGCGGGCCCGGCGCGGAGCAGCCCGACGAGGGCGAGCCGGTGGGGAGCGGCCAAGCGCCCGCGGGGGAGGCGTTCGCGATCGACTCGCCGGTGCTGCCCGAAGAGCTCGAACTGCTCTCCTCGCTCGTGCAGCAGGCCGGCTTCCCCGTACCGCGCGGGCTGCTGGCCACGCATGCCGACTGGGACCATGTGCTCGGTCCGCTCGCCTTCGCCGACGCGACGCTCGGCGGCGCGCAGAGCAGCGCCGCGCGGCTGCGCGCCGAGCCGGGCGCCGCGCAGCGCGAGCTTCGGCGCTTTGACGAAGAGCTGTACATCGAGCGCGCGCGGCCGTTGTCGCTCGGATCGGTGCAGGCGCTCGCCGTGCCCGGCCGCTGTGACATCGGCGACGCCGAGCTCGAGCTGCACCCCGCGACCGGCCACACCGCCGACGGCATGGCCGTGTGGATCGGATGGGCGCGCGTGCTCGTCGCCGGCGACTACCTCTCGCCGATCGAGCTGCCCACGCTCGGTGAAGGGGAGGGCGCGCTCGGTGAAGGACGTGGCGCGCTCGGCGAAGGAGGGGACATGCTCGACGCCTACCTGGCGACGCTCGAGCGCTTGCGCCCGTTCGTCGACGTGGCCGAGCACGTCGTGCCCGGCCACGGGCCGGTGATCGATGGACCGGCGGCGCTGCGCGTGCTCGGCGAGGACGCGGCGTATCTGAACGACCTGCGAGCGCGCGGCGCGGAGGCCGAGCTGCCGCCGCAGCGGCGCTCGAAGGTTCAGCGCGAGCTGCATGCGCAGAACGCCGCGCGCGTCTAGCTCAGCCCTCGCTCTCGGCCGCGCTCGTGATCGTCGCGATCGGCGCGCCCGCCTGGATCGGCTCGCCCTCGACGATCGGCAGCTCGGCGATCGTGCCGGCCTTGTGCGCGGTGATCTCGTTCTCCATCTTCATCGCCTCGATGATGCAGAGCAGCTGGCCCTCCTCGACGGTGTCCCCCTGCTTGACGAGCACCTTCCACATGTTGCCCTGCAGCGGCGAGGGCAGGACGTCGGCGCCGCCTCCGCCGCCGGAGGACTTGCTGGCCGATCTTCGATCGGCGCGTTTCGGCGCGCTCGCGCCCGCCGGCGCGGCGCCGTTGCTCGCGGCCGCGCCGCCGCCGGCGAACGGCGGTCCGACGACGCGCACGTCAAAGCGCTTGCCCGAGACCTCGACCGCATAGGTCTGCTCGACCTTCTCCGCTTCCTGCTCGCCGTCCGCCGGCGGCGCGGGCGCAGCGTCGAAGGCGAGCGTCTTCAGCCACTTGTTGTCCTCCAGCAGGTCGCGGCACGTCTCGCCTCTGGCCCACTGCTCGGTCGCCAGCAGCGCCTGGTGGAAGGGGATCAGCGTCTTCAGGCCCTCGATCTCGTATTCGCCCAGCGCGCGCAGCATTCGCTTGGTCGCCTGCTCGCGGTCGGCGTCCCAGACGATCAGCTTGGCGACCATCGGGTCGTACATCGGCGAGACTTCGCCGCCCGCCTGCACGCCCGAGTCCACGCGCACGCCCGGGCCTGTCGGCTCGCGGTAGGCGCCGATCTTGCCCGGCGCCGGCGCGAAGTTCTTCGAGGCGTCCTCGGCGTTGATGCGGCACTCGATCGCGTGGCCGCGCAGCTGAACGTCGACCTGCGCGTAGGCGAGTTCCTCGCCCGCGGCCGCGCGAATGCCCTCCTTGACGATGTCGATGCCCGTCGTCATCTCCGTCACGCAGTGCTCGACCTGCACGCGCGTGTTCATCTCCAGGAAGAAGTACTCAGGCTCGGAGCCCTCGGCCGCCGAGAACAGGCCCTCGATCGTGCCCGCGCCGACGTAGTCGACGGCCTTCGCCGCGTTCACGCCGATCTGCCCGATGCGCTCGCGCATCTGCGGGTCGACGACCCACTCCGGCGCCGGCGACTCCTCGATCACCTTCTGGTGGCGGCGCTGGATCGAGCAGTCGCGCTCGCCCAGATGGATCACGTTGCCGTGGCGGTCGGCCAGCACCTGCACCTCGACGTGGCGCGGGTCGTGCAGATAGCGCTCGAGGTACACCGTGCCGTCGGAGAAGAACTTCTCGCCTTCGCGGCTGGAGCCCTCGAAGGCGCCCTCCAGCTCATCCTCGGACAGCGCCACGCGAAATCCCTTGCCGCCGCCGCCGCCCGCAGCCTTGACGGCGACCGGGAAGCCGATCTCGTCCTTGGCGATCCTCAGCGCGTCCGCGACGGTCTCGACCGGCTCGGTCGTCCCGGGGACGATCGGCACACCGGCTGCCTGCATCAGCTCTCGCGCGCGCGTCTTCGATCCCATCGCCTCGATCGCGCTCGCCGGCGGCCCGATGAACACGATCCCCGCGTCCTCGCACGCCTGCGCGAACGGCGCGTTCTCGGCGAGGAAGCCATAGCCGGGGTGCACAGCCTCGGCGCCCGAGCGCTTGGCGACATCGAGGATCTTCTCGATGCTCAGGTAGTTCTCCGCGGCCGGGCCGTCGCCGAGGTTGTACGCCTCGCCGGCGCGCTGCACGTGCGGCGTGTCGCGGTCGAGCTCGGAGTAGACGGCGACGCTTGCCACCCCGAGCTCCTCCAGCGCGCGCACGATGCGCACTGCGATCTCGCCGCGGTTGGCTACCAGTACCTTGCTGAACATCGGCCGCGGAAGCTTAGCGTTCGCTACGCCGCTGCCGGCGTCGGGCACGGCCGAGGCGGTCCGGTCGGCGCGACGAAGCCGCGCGCGACTGAGCGTCCCGGGGCTGCGCGGTCAGTGCGATGCAGCCGCGATCAGGCCCGCGCCAACCGTCTCGTTGCTCGCCTCGTCGATCAGGATGAAGCTGCCCGTGCGGCGGTTGCTCGTGTACGCGTCGAACGCGAGCGGCACGTTCGTGCGCAGGTGCACGCGGCCGATGTCGTTGAGCGCCAGCTCCTCGGCCGGACGGGAGCGCTGCAGCGTGTCGACGTCGACGAGGTCCTCGATGCGGTCGACGATCGCCGTCGCGCTGCGCGAGGTGTGCTTGAGCGCATAGCGACCGCCGGCGCGCAGCGGCTTGTCGGTCATCCAGCAGACGTCCGCCTGCAGCTCGCGCGCGACAGTCGCCGCCTCCTCCGGTCGGCAGATCAGCTCGCCTCGCGAGATGTCCAGCTCGTCCTCCAGGCGCAGCGTCAGCGACATCGGCGCCATCGCCTCCTCCAGCTCGCCGTCGTATGTGT
The DNA here is from genome assembly GCA_963706615.1 of uncultured Solirubrobacteraceae bacterium. Classification (GTDB taxonomy): domain Bacteria; phylum Actinomycetota; class Thermoleophilia; order Solirubrobacterales; family Solirubrobacteraceae; genus Palsa-744. Next base: position 1,955,501 of record OY970163.1, read on the forward strand.
CGATCGCCGCGATGCGCGTGCGACCGCCGCCCGGCAGCACGGCGATCTCGTCGCCACGGCGCAGCGCGCCGCTGGCCAGCTGCCCCGCGTATCCGCGGTAGTCGGGGTCGGCCGCGCCCGCGCCCGCCGGAGCGTCGCGATTGACGCCGGCGGCGATGCCCGCGCCCGGGCGGATCACCCACTGCACGGGAAAGCGCGCCGGCCGGTCGAACGGGTGGTCGTAGGCGACCTCCACCTGCTCGAGCAGCTCCAGCAGCGCCGGGCCGTCGTACCAGTCCATCGCCTGCGAGCGCTCGACGACGTTGTCCCCGTTGAGCGCCGAGATCGGGATGTAGGAGATCTCCGCCGCGCGAGCGCCCGTGCCAGGCTCGACGTCGGCTGCGCGCCTGCCCGTGATCGCGCCGAGGCCCCTGGCGAACTCGGCGAACTCGGTGGCGAGCTCGTCGAAGCGCTCCTGCGAGTGCCCGACGAGATCCATCTTGTTGATCGCCACGACCATTCGCGGGATGCCCAGCAGCGCGCTGATGAACGCGTGGCGCTTGGACTGCTCGGTGACGCCGCGGCGCGCGTCGACGAGCACCACCGCCAGGTCGGCCGTCGAGGCGCCCGTGACCATGTTGCGCGTGTACTGGCGGTGCCCGGGGCAGTCGGCGATGATGAAGCGCCGGGCGGGCGTGGCGAAGTAGCGGTAGGCGACGTCGATCGTGATGCCCTGCTCGCGCTCCGCCTTGAGCCCGTCGGTGAGCAGCGCCAGGTCCAGCGCGCCCTCTCCGCCGCGCCGCTCGCTCGCCTCCGCGACGTGTTCGAGCTGGTCCTCGAAGACCTGCTTTGAGTCATACAGCAGCCGCCCGATCAGCGTGCTCTTGCCGTCGTCCACCGCTCCGGCCGTCGTGAAGCGCAGAAGGTCGAGCGTCACTGCGCGACCGGCGTGCACGACGCACGCATACCCGCGCGAAGCGCGACCATCAAAAAAGACTTGCGCACTAGAAGTACCCGGCCTTCTTGCGGTCCTCCATAGCCGCCTCCGAGACGCGGTCGTCCGCGCGCGTCTCGCCGCGCTCGGTGATGCGCGTGGCGGCGATCTCCACGACGACCTCCTCGAGCGTCGTCGCGCGCGACAGCACTCCGCCCGTGCAGCTCATGTCGCCGACCGTGCGGTAGCGCACGGTCTCGGAGAAGATCTCCTCACCGTCGATCAGCTCCGTGCCCTCGCGCCAGGCGTAGAGCATGCCGTCGCGCCTGAACACGTCGCGCTCGTGGGAGAAGTAGATCGACGGGACCTCCAGATGCTCGGAGTCGATGTACTCCCACACGTCGAGCTCCGTCCAGTTGGAGATCGGAAAGACGCGTACGTTCTCGCCGTTTTTGATGCGCCCGTTGTACAGGTTCCACAGCTCCGGACGTTGGTTCTTCGGGTCCCACTGGCCGAAGTCGTCGCGGAAGGAGAACACGCGCTCCTTGGCACGCGCGCGCTCCTCGTCGCGCCGCGCGCCGCCGAACGCCGCGTCGAAACCGTGCTCGGCGATCGCGTCCAGCAGCGTGACCGTCTGCAGCTGGTTGCGCGACGCGCGCGGACCCTTCTCCTCGACCGCGCGCCCGCTGTCGATCGACTCCTGCACGCTCGCCACGATCAGCCGCTCGCCCAGTTCCGCCGCGCGTCGGTCGCGAAACTCGATCACCTCCGGGAAGTTGTGCCCCGTGTCCACGTGCATCAGCGGAAAAGGGAACGGTGCCGGGCGAAACGCCTTCTCGGCCAAGCGCAGCAGCACGATCGAGTCCTTGCCGCCGCTGAACAGCAGCACCGGCTTCTCCAGTTCCGCCGCAACCTCGCGCATCACATGGATCGCCTCGGACTCCAGCGCCCGCAGGTGGCTCAGCTGAGGGCGCGTCGCGACGGCCATCTCAAGATGGGTCGATCACTTCTACGTGGATGCCGCACTCGGTCTTGTCGGTGCCTGCCCAGCGACCGTCGCGGCCGCTGCCCGGCTGCGTGCACGGCGCGCAGCCGATCGACTCGTAGCCCTGGTCGTGCAGCGGGTTGTACGGCAGGTCGCGCTCGTGGATGCGTCGCCACAGGTCCTTCTCGGTCCAGTGCGCGAGCGGGTTGTACTTCCACAGGCCGCGCACGTCGTCACGTTCGATCAGCTCGGCGCTCGCGCGCGTCGGGCCCTGCTCGCGGCGGATGCCCGTGATCCAGCCTTCGGCGCCGCTCACCGCACGCTCGAGCGCAGCGACCTTCGCCACCGAGCAGCAGTGCTCGGGGCCGCTCCACGGCTTGTCGCCGCTGCTCGCGTCGAACACCTCGATCTCAACGCCGAAGCGCTCCTCAAAGGCGCGCCACGTCTTCATCGTCTCCTCGAACAGCACGCCCGTGTCGATCGTCAGGATGCGCACGGCTCGGCCGGTTCCCTGGTCGAGTCGCAGCAGCTCGTCGAGCAGTACCGACTCCTCCTTCTGAAACGAGCACAGAAGCACCGCGCGCTCGCCGTGCCGGGCCGCCTCGCGCAGCGTGTGCGTGAGGCTCGGCGCCGGGTCGAAGTGGGTGTTGGCCTGTGCCATCGGACTATGTGTTGGGGGCATCTGTTCGGTCCTCTGTCGAAAGTCTCATCTGATCTATACCGCGCACTCGCCCTCGCCGCGAATGACTTCGAAAGGAACATCACGGTTCCAGTCGATGAACTGGTTCATCGTCTCCAACCCGAAATCGACGGGCATCGACAGATCCTTGACCTCGGCCTCCAGCTCCGCCGCGCCGACACGCTCCAGATACTCGTTCCACTCCTCGCCGTCGCTGCGCTTGGCCTCGTACTGAGCGATCCAGCGCTCGATCGCGTCGGGCACGCGCTTGGACGGCAGGCGCAGCTTCAGGCGCGTGCCGAACTGCACGTCGCCACCTTCGAACACGCCGCCGACGTGCGGGATGTAGGCGGGAATCGTGTGCTCGCCGACTTTGATCGACGCGCCCGTGAAGCCGATGCTCGCCACGTGGTGCTGGCCGCAGCCGTTCGGGCAGCCGCTGATCTTGACGTTCAGCTTGCGCGTCAGCTCGTCAGTGATCGCAAGCGACTCGATGCGCTCCTGCACGGCTTGGTTGAGGCCCATCGAGCTCGTGATCCCCAGCTTGCACGAGTCCGTGCCCGGGCACGACACGACGTCGTCGATCTCCCGCGATCCGTGCTCGCCGAGCCCGAGCTCCGACAGCGCCTTCCACACGTCGTACACGCACTCCTCGCGCACCCAGCGCAGGACGAAGTTCTGCTGCACGGTCGTGCGCGCGTAGCCACCCGCGAAGTCGCGCATGACCTGCGCCAGCCCGCGGAACTGCTCGGGCGTGAGGTCGCCGCGCGTGACTTTCGCCTCGACCGTCACGAAGCCCTTCTGCTTCTGCTCGCGCACGTTCGCCGCGCGGAAGCGCTCGAACTCCGACAGGTCGCCGTTGGGGCTGCCGTAGCTCTGCGGCGGCGCCGGCGCCGACTCGCGCTCGTCGTCCATGAACAGGCGCTGCTCGATCGAGAAGTCGCGTTCGCCGACCCACTCCCCCTGCAGCTCCTCCTCGACCTGCTTGCGCAGCTCGTCGATGCCGTACTTGTCGACGAACACCTTGATGCGCGCGCGCGCGCGGTTCGTGCGCAGCCACTCCTGGCGGTCGAAGATCCTGAAGACCGCCTCGGCGATTCGCAGGTAGTCGCCGTTGTCGAGCTCGACGAACTCGTACAGCTCCGGCGCCACGCGCGGCATGATCGAGGTGCCGCCGCCGACGAGCATCTGCGCGCCGCGAACCTCGCCGCGACCCTCGATCTCGCGAACGCGCGCGCGGAAGGCGATGTCGTGGATGCCGCTGATCGCGCGGTCGCGCGGCGAGCCGTCGAAGGCCGTCTTGATCTTGCGCGGCATCGCCTGCGTCGTCGGGTGTCGCACGAAGTAGCGCACGTACGCGCCCGCGTAGGGCGTCAGGTCGAACAGCTCGTCCTTGGCCACTCCTGCCCACGGGTCGCCCGTCACGTTGCGCACGGTGTTGCCGCAGCCCTCGCGGCTGGACAGGCCGCTCTCGCCGAGCTCGCGGATCGCCATCTCGACTTCCGGTAGCGGGATGTGGTGCATCTGGATGTTCTGGCGCGTCGTGATATGCCCCTTGTTCAGCGGCACGTACTTCTCGACGACGTCGGCGAAGCTCTCCATCTGCTCCGGCGTGATCCCGCCGAACGGCAGCTTCACGCGGATCATCTGCACGTCCGGCTGGCGCTGGCCGTAGACGCCCTGCTTCAGACGGAACTTGATGAACTCGTCTTCAGCCGTCTGCCCCTGCAGGAATTTCGTCGCCTCGGTCTCGAAGTCGTCGTACTCGCGCTGCAGGATCGGGATCACGTGCCCAGGCACGTTCTGGAGCACCTCTGGGTCCTTCAGCGTGCCGCGCTGAGAGGGAACTGAAACTGGCTCCATCAAGAAACCTCCTGATCCGGGCGCTCGGCCCGGCTTGCGTTAGACGTTGTTCGACCGGCGAGAGGGTTATTGACGCTAAAGCCTAGCGGCTTTCAGGTATTTATCCAGGGGTCCGAGACGTCGCCCTGTGACTCTCGCTCCACGCCTTCGAGGATAGCCGCGCGCTGCCAGGCGTCCGGCGCCTCCGCGGCCGCCGTGTTGGGCGCCGGAGCGGTCGCGCGCATGAACCGCTCCAGCGCGGCGACGACAGCCGCGGCCTCCTCGCGGGAAGCCGTGGGGCTGGCCGATCGACGATCCCGTAGATCGGCGTTCGGTAACTGGAGTCGCGGGCGGCGGCTCGGCATGTGCCTATCTTCGCCGATTGAGCTCTGCGCAGCTCACCGCGCCACTATCTGCTCGGCGAACTCCACCAGCCCGCCGGCCTGACGCAACGCGGTCTTGAGGTCGTTCCCGCCGATGTCCAGAAGGCCGTACTGCGCCTCGTCCTTCAGGCTCAGAAGCCTGCCGAGCGCCGCCGCCGCCTCCTTGCCGCCTGGCTCCACGTTGGCGAGCAGCGCCGCGGCCTCCCGATGGTCTTGCCCACGGGCGCGCCGGCCGAGCGCCTTGCAGCAGGCGGCATCCGATGCAGCGATGCCTGCGAGAACTGCCAACGAGGCCGCCACGCTGGCGTATTCGATCTCCTCACCCTGCCCCGCGGTCAGCTCTGCTACCTCGGCGAACTTGCGCGCGTGCCGCAGCCGGTTCCTTGCATCGCCCTCAGCACACCTCTGAGTGCGGCCTGAGCGACGCGTGCCCATCAGTCTCCGAGCAAGTCGGTCAGGGCGCTGCCGGCGAGGAGTATCGCGTCGGAGCGAAGCTGCGCCACGATCGGCGGCGGGTTCGTGCTCAATCGAGAGATCTCCGGCTCGGCGAGCTCTGAGATCGAGGCTCGGTTACCCGTCCAACGTTCGATCTTGTCGGCGAGACCGCCCAGCTGCGCTCGCCAGCCGCCGTCGGCCTCGAGGATGGCGGCTGGGCGCACGACGAACAGGTCGATATCGCTCTGCGTGTCTCCATCGCCCCTGGCGGCGGAGCCGAACAACGACGCGTGGATCGTTGCGATCTCCCAGCCGGCGATGTCACGGCGGATTCGCGTGATGAGTTCGGTGCGTAGTCCTGCGAGAGCAATGACCGCTGGAGCCGCCAGATGGTCTCGGTTCAATGAGAAGAGCGACGCTCTGTTCAGCTCGACCCGATCGACCAAGCCCTGTCTGGTGAGGCGGTCCAGGGCGTCGAGCACCCCGCTGTGCGATCTCCTGCCGGTCAGAACGGCAACCTGGCGTCCCGTCATGGCCATCGAGGTTCCGGCAAGGGTCTGCAAGACCTCGCCATCGAGGCTGGGCGAGACGGCGGAGATTGGGCGGGCAACATCCATATGGAGATAATATCGAACATCTGGACGAGATTCCATACAGATGGACGGAATACCATCCACGGACCCGCGTGGTCCTACAGGTGGTCGGTGCCAGCCACGACCACTGGTTTTTCCGCAGGCCTTAGGCCTGGGGACGCAACTACAGCGGGATGTTCCCGTGCTTGCGTTTCGGCCCCGGTTCGCGCTTGCTCTGCAGCGTGTGCAGCGCGACGATCAGCTTCGGGCGCGTCTCGTGCGGGACGATCACGTCGTCGATGTAGCCGCGCTCGGCGGCCGTGTACGGGTTGGCAAAGCGCGCCTTGTAGTCCTCCATCAGCTTGCTGCGCCGCTCCTGCGGCGTCGGGCTGTGAGCGATGTCACGCCGGTAGATGATGTTCACGGCGCCCTCCGGACCCATCACGGCGACCTCCGAGGTGGGCCACGCGAAGTTGAAGTCGGCGAGCATGTGCTTGGAGGCCATCACGTCGTAGGCGCCGCCGTAGGCCTTGCGCGTGATCACGGTCAGCTTCGGCACTGTCGCCTCGGTGAACGCGTACAGCAGCTTGGCGCCGTGGCGGATGATGCCGCCCCACTCCTGGCTGGTGCCGGGCAGGAACCCGGGCACGTCGACGAACGTGAGGATCGGGATGTTGAAGGCGTCGCACGTGCGCACGAAGCGCGCGGCCTTCGCCGAGGCGTCGATGTCGAGCACGCCCGCGAGCTGCGCCGGCTGGTTGCCGACGATGCCGATCGCGAAGCCGTCCAAGCGCGAGAAGCCGCAGATGATGTTCTTCGCGTGGTGTTCGTGCACCTCGAAGAACTCTTCGTCGTCGACGATCAGCTTGACCACGTCGCGCATGTCATAGGGCTTGTTCGGGTTGTCCGGAACGACGTCGTCGAGCTCGAGGCTCATGCGCTGCGGATCGTCGGTCGGCTGCACGCGCGGCGCCGTCTGCAGGTTGTTCTGCGGCAGGAAGCTGATCAGGTAGCGGCAGTCCTCCAGGCACGCGTCCTCGTCCTCTGAGGCGAAGTGCGCGACGCCCGACTTGGTGTTGTGCGACATCGCGCCGCCGAGCTCCTCGAAGCCGACCTCCTCGCCGGTGACCGTCTTGATCACGTCGGGGCCCGTGATGAACATGTGCGAGGTCTCCTTGACCATGAAGATGAAGTCGGTGATCGCCGGCGAGTAGACCGCGCCACCCGCGCACGGTCCCATGATCAGGCTGATCTGCGGGATCACGCCCGAGCACTTGACGTTGCGAACGAACACGTCGCCGTAAGCGCCGAGCGAGACGACGCCCTCCTGGATGCGCGCGCCGCCGGAGTCGTTGATGCCGATCACTGGGCAGCCGATCTTCGCCGCGAGGTCCATCAGCTTGACCATCTTCTCGCCCATCACCTCGCCCAGCGAGCCGCCGAACACGGTGAAGTCCTGGCTGAACACGCACACGGTGCGTCCGTCGATCGTGCCGTGCCCGGTGACCACGGCGTCGCCCCACGGCCGGTTCTTCTGCATGTCGAAGTCGTACGTGCGGTGGCGCACGAACGTGTCGAGCTCCTGGAAGGAGCCGGGGTCGAGCAGCTTCTCGACGCGCTCACGGGCGGTGTACTTGCCACGTGCGTGCTGCTTCTCCTCGGCCTCCGGCGCCGAGTGCAGCGCGGCCTCGCGCAGCTCGTGCAACTGCGCGAGCTTTTCCTCGTAGCTCTCCGGCGCCTTCTTGCGCGGCTCCTTGCGGTGTCCGCTGCGCGACGCCGCAAGCAGTGCCGCGTCGGCCTGTCGATCGTGTGAGCTGCTTGACATTCGGCGGCGGATGTTATCCGCGCGCCGCAGCCGGCGGACGTCTGCGCCTGCGCTCAGGCCCGTGAGAACGGACGGTGATGCGCCGCGCCGAGCCGGTCGAGCACGCCCGTGAGAACAGCCGTGACCTGCTCGGCGGCGACCTCCTCGGCCGCCTTGATCTCCGCCGAGATGTCCACAGATGACTCACCGTCCGCTTTTCCGTCGTCGCGCGATTGGCAGTCAGCGGCGCTCGGCGAGTCGCCCGCCCGCGCCTCGGCGGCGACGAGCTCGTCCTCGGCATCGACGCCCTGCGTCGCCTCGAAGTCCTCATCGGTGTCCGGACCGACCTGCGCCGCCCACACAGTCATCGCGTTGTACCGGCCGTGCGCGCGACCGTCCGGTGCGACATGCTCAGATGGCTCGGGGTCAACGGTCGGTTGTTCGCCATGCGCCGCACGCCGCCGTCCGAACAGCCGCGCGAAGAAGCCTCGGCGCCGTTCGGGGGCGGCTTGCTGCTCGGCCTCCCCTTGGGGCGCGCGATCTGACTCGCCGGCCTCCGGCTCCTCCGGCTCCTCCGGCTCGGAGTCGGAGGGCGCGACCTGATCCCCCGCGTCGAGCTGCGCGACATGCTCAGACTCCGGGTCTTCGGCGTCGACGTCTGCCAAGTTCTCGAACTTGGGCTCGTCGGCGCAGACGTCGACGTCTGCCACGTCCTCTGCCTCGTCGGCGGCCGGCTCGGGGAGCTCGCGCGTGACGGTGAGCTTGACCCTCGTGCCCCAGCCGGAGGGCTTGATGACGACGCTTCCGCTCGTGTCGCCACCCTCCCACTCGACGCGCTGCTCGGGCTCGACGCGCGTGATGCGGATCTCGCCGAACTCGCCGAGGTGGCGGGCGAGAGAGGTCGGGTCGCTGATCTCCGCCCACAGCTCGGGCGGAGACTTGACGAGGGTGCGCTGCACCTCCGAGGAGATCATCGCCTCTCACTTCGCGCGATCTCGTCGTACTCCTTCTGGGGCAAGCGCTCGAACAGGCGTCCAGGGCCCCGATTGCGCGCGCGGTCACCGGGCAGGTGGTCCCAGCGGCCGCGGGCTCGTGCGAACATGCCGAAAATCCCTGGTATTCGCGGTCGTGGTGACCCGCGAGCGCTCAGGAACCGGGGCGGACGGTCGTGTTGCCGGGCGCTGGCGACGATACGAAGGCATGCTGTCCCACCCGCACCTGCCGCGGCTGCGCGCGGCCAATGCAGGCAGTTGGCCGCAGCTGACGCAGGGCGCGACGATCGCGGTCGCGGTGGCCCTGTTCGCGGCGATCTTCGCTCTGCGCATGGCGGACGGGGACCCGGTGCACGCGGAGGGCGTCCTGTACCTGCTGCCGATCGCGCTGCTCTCGCTCAGGTTCGGGCTGCGCGGCGGCCTCGGCGGGGCGCTGCTCGCGGTGGCGCTGGTCGTCGGCTGGGGCCGCTTCCACAGCGGCGTGCAGCTGAGCTCCGACGCCTACGTGAGCCGGATCGTCGCGCTCGTGATGCTCGGTGTGCTGCTCGGCCTGTTCGTCGATCATCGCCGTAGGCTGGAAGGCGAAATCATGCGCTACTACGACGCGTCGCTGGACCTGCTGGCGACGGCTGACATGAACGGGCGCTTCACGCGCGTGAACCCGGCGTGGGAGCGCCTGCTCGGATACACCGCCGAGGAGCTGTGCTCGGAGCCGTTCATCGAGTTCGTGCACCCGGACGATCGCGAGGCGACGATCGCCGAGATGGCCGAGCTCGCCGGCGCGCACGACACGGTGGGCTTTCGCAACCGCTACCGCACCGCCGACGGCAGCTACCGCTGGCTGGAATGGAGCGCGTCGGCGTCGCCTGCGGAAGGCGTCATCCACGCGATCGCCAGGGACGTCACCGTCCAGCACGAAGCCGAGGAGCAGCTCGCCAACAGCGCCAAGAGCTTGGAAAAGCTCGTCGCCGAGCGCACGCGCGAGCTCGACGACGCACGTGCGGACACCTTGCGCCAACTGGCGATCGCCGCCGAGTACCGCGACGACGAGACCTATCAGCACACCGAGCGCGTCGGCCACATCGCCTCGCGACTGGCGCTCGGGCTCGGGCTCCCGGCCGGGCAGGTCACGCTGCTGCGCCATGCCGCGCCGCTGCACGACGTCGGCAAGCTCGCGATCCCCGACTGCATCCTGCTCAAGCCCGGGAGGCTGACGCCTGAGGAGTTCGACGTGATGAAGACCCACGCCGAGCTCGGCGCGCGCCTGCTCTCAAGCGGCGGCTCGCGCGTACTGCAGACGGCGGCTGTGATCGCCGCGACCCACCACGAGCGCTGGGACGGCAACGGCTATCCGAATGGCCTGTGCGGCGACGCGATCCCGCTCGTCGGTCGCATCGTCGCCGTCGCCGACGTGTTCGACGCGCTCACGCACGACCGCCCGTACAAGACCGCCTGGTCTGTGCAGCGCGCGTGCGACGAGATCGAGCGCTCGGCGGGCAGTCAGTTCGACCCGCGCGTCGCCGCCGCCTTCCTCGCGCTGCGCGCGGAACTCGAGACGCTCTGCGACGACCTCGACGACACCAGCGCGAGCGGTGGCCCAGCGATGTTCGCCGGCCGTCCCGGCACGGCGATTCCGCGCCGGCGAGGCGACCTGTTCGAGCACGTCGACCTGCACGCTCCGCGCGCCGAGGGCGGCAAGCGCCGGCGGATCGGGCGAGCGGGCTAAGCGGCCGGGGCGGCGGTCTCGGCGGCGCTGGAGCGCGAGCCGAGCAGCCCGCGCGAGTCGAGCAGCTCGGCGAGCTGCACCGCGTTGGTCGCGGCCCCCTTGCGCAGGTTGTCGGCGACGATCCACAGGTCCAGCGCGCGCTCGTGGCCGGCGTCGCGGCGGATGCGTCCGACGAACACGTCGTCGTGGCCCGTCGCGTCGATCGCCAGCGGGTACAGCGCCGCGTCGGGGTCGTCGAGCACGGTCACGCCCGGCGCCGCGTCGAGCAGCTCGCGCGCACGCTCGGGCGACAGCTCGCGCCGCGTCTGCACGTTGACGGCCTCGGAGTGCCCGTTGACGACCGGCACGCGCACGCACGTCGCCGAGATCGCGATCGACTGGTCACAGAGGATCTTGCGCGTCTCGTTGATCAGCTTGCGCTCCTCGTCGGTGTGGTCGTCGCCGGGCGCGAAGCTGCCGGCCTGCGGCAGCGCGTTGAAGGCGATCTGATGGGCGTAGGACGACGGCGCCGAGATCGCCTGCTCGTGCAGCAGCGCGTGCGATTGGTCGAGCAGCTCGTCGACGGCGCGCCTGCCGGTGCCCGAGACGGCCTGGTAGGTGCTGATCACCAGGCGCTCGATCCCCGCCTCCTCGTGCAGCGGCTTGAGCGCCACGACCATCTGCATCGTCGAGCAGTTCGGGTTGGCGACGATGCCGCGATGCTCGTCGAGCGCCTGCGGGTTGACCTCGGCGACGACCAGCGGGACGTCGTCGCTCATGCGCCAGCGCGACGAGTTGTCGACGACGACGGCGCCTGCCTCGGCAAAGCGCGGCGCCCACTCGCCCGAGGTAGAGCCTCCCGCGGAGAAGATCGCCAGGTCGAAGCCCTGAACGGCCTGCTCGCTGAGCCCCTGCACGACAAGGCCGCCGTCGAGCTTGCGCCCGACCGAGCGCTCGGACGCGAACGGCACGATCTCGCCGGCCGGGAAATCGCGCTCGCGCAGCAACTGCAGCAGCAGCGTTCCGACCTGTCCAGTGGCGCCGACTACGGCGACTCGATAGCGCTCGCTCATGGTCAGCTCAGCGTATCGACGCTCGAGCTGGAGGGAGGTTCACTTTTTACGCGGTGCGATAGCGATGGTATTCACACGCCCCCGGCAGAAGCCGGTTCGGCTGCTGCCATCTCTCCGGGTCGCGTATATACGATCGCTATCAAAGTATTAAAAACGAGCAACACACATCCCGCTCGATCGCTGCGGTCGCGGCTAAGCCCCGGTCTGCGCGGTCATGAAGTAGATCGTCAGCAGGATCAACACGTTGGCGGCGAGGTTCACGAAGAAGACCTGTTGCCTGAGCGCTTTGTACTCGCTGCCGAAGGCGAAGCCGCCGGCGTGGGGGTCGGCGGCGGCGATGTCGCGCTCGGCCAGCTCGGCCAGCCGCCGCTCGCGGGGCGCGAAGAAGGCGCCGCCGAGCGCTCCGAGCAGGATGATCACGCCGAGTCCCCACTGCACGTAGAAGTCGCTCCAGGTGTGCAGTTTGCTGGCGAGGTAGATGCCGGCGAGCAGGGCGAGGCCGAGAAACGGCGATATCACGCGCTTGCCAACGGCGTCCTGGATGCGATGCATGCCGGGCATCGAGCGCGGCTCGGCGCGGATGCCGACGGCGTACATGACGGGATAGGCGAAGGTCACGCCGAAGGCGATGACGACCGCGGCGATGTGCACGGCGAGGGCAAACGTGTAGAAGGTGACGGCGGGTATCAGCATGCGCGCACCCTAACCGGCCGAGCGGAGGGCGTGCGCGCTCGCGCTCGCGCTCAGAACGTCGGCGCGTACTTGCCGAAGACGTCCTGCATCGCGCCGCATACCTCGCCGACCGAGCAGCGGTCCTTCAGCGCTTGGCGGATCGGCGGCAGCAGGTTGTCGCTGCCGGCGGCGGCGTCGCGCAGCTCCTGCAGGCGCTGGGCGACGAGCTGCTGGTCGCGCTCGGCCTTGAACCGGGCCAGGCGATCGAGCTGTTCGCGCTCGGACTGCGGATCGACGCGCAGCAGGTCGGGCACCTCGATGCCCTCTTCCTCGTAGGAGTTGACGCCGACGACGATGTCCTGGCCGATGCGGTAGCGCTCCTGGTAGCCCCAGGCGGACTCATCGATCTCGCCGGTGATGAACTGGATCGCGTTGACCGAGCCGCCGAGCGCGTCGACCTTGTCGATCAGCTCGTTGGCGCGCGCTTGGATCTCGTCGGTGAGCGACTCGACGAAGTAAGAGCCGGCGAACGGGTCGACGGTGTCGGCGGCGCCGGACTCGTGCGCGAGCACCTGCTGCGTGCGCAGGGCGATTTTGGCGGCGCGCTCGGTGGGCAGCGCGAGCGCCTCGTCGAAGCCGTTGGTGTGCAGCGACTGCGTGCCGCCGCAGACGGCGGCGAAGCCCTGCAGGGCGACGCGCACGATGTTGTTCTCGGGCTGCTGCGCGGTCAGCGTGACGCCGCCGGTCTGCGTGTGGAAGCGCAGCATCGTCGCCTTCGGGTTGGTCGCGCCGAAGCGGTCTTTCATGATGTGCGCCCACATGCGCCGGGCGGCGCGGAACTTGGCGACCTCCTGGAAAACGTTGTTGTGACCGTTGAAGAAGAACGCCAGGCGCGGCGCGAACTCGTCGACGGACAGTCCGGCGTCGATCGCCGCCTGCACGTAGGCGATGCCGGAGGACAGCGTGAAGGCGACCTCCTGCACGGCCGAGCAGCCCTTCTCGCGGAAGTGGTAACCGGAGATCGAGATGGTGTTCCACCTGGGCACGTTCTCGTGGCAGTACTGGAACAGATCGGTCGTCAGGCGCATCGTCGGCTGCGGCGGATAGATGTAGTTGCCGCGCGCGATGTACTCCTTGAGCACGTCGTTCTGCGTGGTCCCGCGCAGCTGCTGCGACGGTACGCCCTGCTCCTCGCCGACGAGCTCGTAGAGCAGCAGCAGGCAGGCGGCGGGCGCGTTGATCGTCATCGACGTGGAGACCTGGTCGAGCGGGATGCCGTCGAAGGCCGTGCGCATGTCGTCGATCGTGTCGATCGCCACGCCCGTGCGCCCGACCTCGCCGAGGCAGCGCGGGTTGTCGGAGTCCAGGCCGAGCTGCGTGGGCAGGTCGAAGGCCATCGACAGGCCGGTCGAGCCCTTGGAGAGCAGGTAGCGGTAGCGCTCGTTGGACTCCTTGGCGGAGGCGTAGCCGGCGTACTGGCGCATCGTCCACGTCTGCTTGCGGTACATCTCGCGGTGCACGCCGCGCGTGTACGGGAACTCGCCGGGCTCGCCGAGGTCCAGCTCGGGCGGCAGGTCGGCCTCGGTGTACAGCTCGCCGATCTCGATGCCCGAGTCGGTGAAACGCCGCGGATCGTCGGGGCCGACGATCGGCGCGACGGTCAGATGATCCTCGGTCGAGTCGGTGGAGGCCATGCGCTAGATGATAAGGACACGCGCAGAGACGGCGGCACGCGGCGGCGGGGCGACAGCGGCGTTTCATCGCACGGGGGTTGACGCGAGTATTCTCCGGCGCGATGACCACTTGCCTAGTCACAGGCGGCGCGGGCTTCCTCGGATCGCATCTGTGCGACGAGCTGCTGGCGCGCGGCAACAGGGTGATCTGCGCGGACAACTTCGAGACGGGCTCGCTGGCGAACATCGAGCACATCCGCGACCGGGACAGGTTCATGCACGTTGGCGTGGACATCATCGAGCCGTACTTCATCGACGAGCCGATCGACTTTGTCTATCACCTGGCCTCGCCGGCGTCGCCGATCGACTACCTACGCCTGCCGCTGCACACGTTGAAGGTGGGCTCTTACGGCACGCACCACACGCTGGGCCTGGCGAAGGCCAAGCGCGCGCGCTTTCTGATCGCGTCGACGAGCGAGGTGTACGGCGATCCGAAGGAGCACCCGCAGGCGGAGAGCTACTGGGGGCACGTCAACCCGATCGGCCCGCGCGGCGTGTACGACGAGGCCAAGCGCTACGCGGAGGCGCTGACGATGGCCTACCACCGCCAGCAGGGCGTGGACACGGCGATCGTGCGCATCTTCAACACGTACGGCAGCCGCATGCGCCCGCACGACGGCCGCGCGATCCCGACGTTCCTGCGCCAGGCGCTCGCGAACAGACCGATCACGGTGTTCGGCGACGGCAGTCAGACGCGCTCGTTCACGTACGTCGACGACCTGATCCGCGGGATCATCGCGCTGGCCGAGTCCGGCTACCACGACCCGGTGAACATCGGCAACCCGGATGAGTTCACGCTGCTCGAACTGGCAGAAACCGTGAAAGAGCTGACCGGCTCGACCTCCGAGCTGATCTACGAGGCGCTGCCGGAGGACGACCCGAAGCAGCGCAAGCCGAACATCGCGCTCGCGCAGGAGCTGCTCGGCTGGTCGCCGGAGGTCGCGCTGCGCGACGGGCTGGCGCGCACGATCGAGCAATCGGGCGTCGAGCTGCTGATCGGCGGCGGCTCCCACTGAGCCGCATGCGGGGACGGCGCGCGGCGGCCGCCAAGCAGTCACACGACCGCTCCATCTGCCAGGCTGAGGCGTTGTGAGCAGTGAGATGGGACCTCGTTCCACGCACACGCCCGCTCCGCCAATGCCGCGCACGACGTCCGCGCCGGCGTCAGGCGCGCCGTCGAGGCTCGGCCGAGGGACGTCGGCGCTAGAGCGCGCGGCGACGCCGGAGGCCGTGCTCTCGGAGGCGACGGCGCGCAAGCAGGCGGGCGATCGCGACATGCGCCGCAAGCGCCCGCCGGCGCTGTCGTTTCTGCTGCGCATGTCCACGGCGCGGCGCCTGGCGCGCGTGGTGTCGTTGCTCGGACTGGACTTCGTCGGGGTGGCGCTGGCGGTCTTCACGGCGCTGATCCTCAAGGCGGCAGTGTTCGACCGCGTGCAATTTCACCCGGCGCTGCACGAAACCGAACGCATCGTCCCGTTCGCGTACCTGCTGACGGCGCTGCTGTTCGCGCGCTCGGGCCTGTACGCCGCGCGGTCGCTGCGGCCGGGGCTCTCGCGGATCGTCGGCTCGCTGTTCCAGGTGGCGTTCGTGGCGCTGCTGTTCGCCGTGGTCAGCGGCGAACACTTCTCCAGCTACTACCTGTTCTATGGATCTCTGGCGTTCGCGCTGCTGTACGTCTCGTCGTTCCGCGCCGGCTACGAGTGGCTGACCGGAGCGATCCTGCGGGCAGCGGGCTACCGTCGCCGCGCTGTGCTCGTGGGCACGGGCAAGCACATCGGCGACGTTGCGCACGCGCTCTCAGACGCGCCGCACTCGCCGATCGAGGTCGTCGGCTTTCTCTCGCCGAAGGCGCTGCCGGGCAACGGCCTGCGCGCGCTCGGCACGCTCGGCGACCTGGACAGGGTGCTCGGCTGCGAACGCATCGACGAGGTGATCATCGCCGACCCGGACTTCCCGCAGCTCGAGGCGGTGGAGCTCGTCGACCAGTGCCACCAGCGCGGCGTGCGCGTGCGCCTGGCGCCGTCGACGATGGAGATCCTGATCCACCGCGCGGAGTTCGTGCCGGGGCAGTCGGTGCCGCTGTTCGAGCTCGGGCCACCGGTCTTCGAGGGCGTCGACTTCGCGCTCAAGCGCGTGTTCGACCTGATCGGCGCGACGATCCTGCTCGCCCTGCTGAGCCCGCTGCTGCTGGCGATCGTGCTCGCCGTGCGCTTCACCTCGCGCGGGCCGGTGCTGTATCGCTCGACGCGCCGCGGCATCGGCCAGCGGCCGTTCCCGTGTCTGAAGTTCCGCACGATGCACAGCGATGCCGAGGAGCAGCAGGCGGACCTGGAAGAGCTCAACGAGGCGACCGGCGCGCTGTTCAAGATCCGCGAGGACCCGCGCCTGACGCGCGTGGGAGCGTTCCTGCGGCGCTTCTCGCTGGACGAGCTGCCGCAGCTGGTCAACGTGCTGCGCGGCGAGATGTCGCTCGTCGGGCCGCGCCCGCTACCCCAGCGCGACTACGACATGCTCGAGGACTGGCACCGCAAGCGCTATCTCGTGCTGCCGGGGATCACCGGGCTGTGGCAGGTGTCGGGACGCTCGGAGCTGGACTTCGACGATCTCGTGAACCTGGACTTCATCTACCTCGAGCACTGGTCGCTGGCGCTCGACCTGACGATCATCCTGAAGACGATCCCCGCCGTGCTCTCACGGCGCGGCGCGTACTGACGGCCCCCGCGCGCCGACCGTGCGCGGCGCCGGCTTGCACGCGCCTGACTAAGTCAAACGCCGCCGTTGTCGGTCTCGCTAGGTCACTAACGGCCCTTGGAGACCACGATCGGCACCCTGCTCAACGGATAGAGGTGGGACCTAGCTCGGGAGCCGAGGCGGACCACCCTGCCCCTGCGCACGTGACGGCTGTGGGCGTGGACAATCACGGCTCCACAGTTGCCGGCGGCGAGGAGCCTCTCAACGTGCCCAACGCTCGAACCTGGCCTGACGGAGGGAACGACGCAGGGCCTACCGGCGGAGACGACGATGTTCACGGGCGCCCCGTTCGCGAGTTTTGCTCCCGCCACTGCGCCCAGCGAGATCACGCCGCCGCGACCGACGCTGGTGCTCGGTGTGTAGTGGACTTTGCCAACGGCGCAGCTCGCGGCGCGCACACTCTGCTCCACGACCGCGAGTTTCGCACCCCGATGGAACGATGGGACCACGCATGGAGGCGGCGGAGGCGGCGGAGGCACTACGCTCAACTGCGCGCTCGCGCTCAGCTCTGGCGCGGCTTCCTGGTTCGGGTACTGGAAATAGGCGCAGATGAGGTAGCTACCTGGTTTTTCGAGGGACTGGTTCTTGGTTTCCGTGAGGGGGCCGCCGATCACGTTCCAATAGCTAAGAATCCCGAGCGATCCTGCGGAGCGAGCGGCGGCGTTGGCGTTCGCTGGACAGCCGCCAGTGTTCGGCATCAAGTACTCCCAAACCTGACGCGCCGTCTCCGTCTGCGCGGTCGTTGTGATCTGGAATGTCTGCGAAGGCAGGACGGTCGGAGGAACACCGATCGAGAGTGCGAGATGTGGCGTCCGGACTACGAACGACGCTTCGGCGAACGCCTGAACTTCTTCGCCGTTGAAGTCTTTCGTGACCCAGGCGCAGACCTTATAGCCGCCGGCGGATTCGAAGGTCCAGTTCCGTGTCTCGTTGACCGGGTTGATTTCGTTGCTAATGAATTCGGTGCTGATCACGATGGTGGCGCCGGAGTCAGCGCGCGGGTTCGTGCCGCAGCCAGCGCCGCCCGCTGGCTTGAGGTGCAGCGTGAAGTAGCTACTCCCACCGTTGTTGACGACAGCACCCAACTGAGTCGCGATCGACTCGGCGGGTTCCACAGAACCACGCGTGAGTTCGAGCGTCGGCGCCGCGAGCGCCGTTGACGCGAGGGCCAGAGACGCGATTAGGGCGACGAGGAGACAGCACGGCCCGACGACTTTCCCTAACAACCTTCTCCTGGGCGGCCTCATAATCACTGCTCCTCTGAACGTTAGGGTTATGGGATCACCAGCTTGACGGTCCGGCGCGCCGTGCCTGCCGTCGTGAGCGTGATCACCAGGGAGACGTGCAGACGGCGATGATGGCACAGGTACGACTTACCCGTGCGCGTGGGCACGAGGGAGGCGACAACGAGACCGGCTTTGTACTGGGCGAGGCGCCGGTGCCGAGGACAACGCTGCGTCGGCCGCGAAGCGCCGTCAGCTTGAGCACGACGGTGCCCGCTGGGGTAATTGGGCGCACGCGCCCATAGCGATGATGGCGCAGACCGCTGAGTGAGATGCGGGCTCCGTTGAGGGCGCGAATCATCGCCGCGCGCGCTGTTCCGCCAAGGGCGAACAGTGGCGTGGAGGATGCGCTCTGATGGTCGTCCCGTAAGTTCGCCGGGGTAGGGCGGCAACCCGGGTGGCGGGTCGAGCGGGTTCGCCCGCCGTGAGGATGGCTTCCTCAGACTGAGTAATGACCTATTGCTCCGCTGATCCATAACGAGGGATGGAGTCGGCTGCACGCCGCTCCCTCTTTAGCGGAACACAGGTGTGCGCTTGCAGTCGTCCGGGCTCCTCACTTGCAGGACCTCTGCCCCATCGGCCAGGGACCTTGCGCAGCCGGGCTCACACCTATTGCTAGATCCTCAGGTCTAGGGGTTCACCTTATTGTCAACCTCGCGCGTCAAAGCGTGGGCTGATCGCGATGCAGTTCTGGATCAGATCGGCTACGATGCCTCCGCCCACTGGGGGGTGACAGGCTTAGTTGATGGTGACCTGGGAGAGTGGATGTGAGGCGACTCCTGATCCTCGCGCTTTGTGTGCCGGTGCTGTCGCTCGTGCTCGGTAGCCTCGCGGCGCCAGCGCAAGCAACCCTCGCTCCGACCGACGTTGTGTTCGTCTTCGACACGAGCGGCTCGATGGAATCCGCCCTTGGGGAAGCGAAGGGCGAAATCCAGGAAGTCATGTCGCGCCTCAACGGAAGCATCTCGAGCGCGCAGTTCGGCCTCGCGGAGGTCAGGGACACCGGTGAAGAAGAATCGGGCTCGTACGCGTGGAAGCTCGACCAGTCCCTGACTTCAAACACAGCGGCTGTCTCGGAAGCGATCACTACGCTCACGGCGTTCGGCGGTGGCGACAGCCCGGAAGCCTACGGACGCGCCTTGTACGAGACGGACACGAACCCGTCGGTCGGGTGGCGCTCCGGAGCTCGCCACCTCATCGTGCTCGTCGCCGACCAGGTGCCCCACACGCCGGACGTGAACGAAGGCGTCAACGAAGCCTTCTGGCTTCAGAACCCTTTCTCGACGGGCGAAGAACTGGAAGCGCAGGCGGGCATCTCTCAGACGCAGTGGCACCCCGGGGTCAACATCCAATTCAAGGAAGACCTGAAACGCCTTGTGGCTGACGAAAAGCCGCTTGAGACGGTCGACTACCACAGCACCTCGACCAACTACATCCACTACTGGGAATACTGGGCTGGTCTTGGCGGTGGCAGCGCCGTGGAAGCGAGTGAAGCCGGCAAAGAACTCGCGACGCGTCTCATCGGCCTCGTGGAAGGTGCCGGGATCCAATGCGCGACCTCGGCGACGCCCAGCGAACCGAGCCCCGGCTCCAACGGCCTCCCGACGGCGTTGACGCCGCGCTTCCGCCAGCCGGGCTCGCGGATGACCGTGACCACGTCCGCCTCTAACCCGTTCTGTCCGGAAGACAGCGTGCAGCTCGGCGACTCCAAGGACTCCGCCTTCGAAGAATCAACCGCAACGAAGCGCGTCTTCCACGTCTCACCGGAAGCCTCGAGTGACCTCGGTCTCGTGGGACCCAGTGGGCTCCGCGCGCCGAAGATCTCTTACGCGGTCGACGACTTCCGAGACCCGTGGGGCTTCGCGATATCAAACGAAGGTGGCAACGGCACGAAAAACTACGATGCGAACATCAAAATCACGCGCCAAGACTTGGAATCCGTTTTCACCGGACTCGGTGGCCCGAACACTGCGGCATGGAAAGAAGCCGACGAAGCGGCGAAATACGTGCTGAGTCACGGCCTGTGCTTCGGTTTCAGCCTTGTCAGCTGGGAGATGTACCTAGACGCGCACAGTCACTCGCTATCCCTGGGATGGGCCGACTCGACCGGGTTGGGGCTGAAGCCTGGTCAGGAGCCCATCAAGCTCGGCGAAGAACCGGGCGGCTCACATGCGTTGACTCACGCGCTGATGCGAGCCGCGATGTCTCAATTCTCTCCGGAAGCGAAGGACCGCTTTGCGAGGATCCACAGCTCGGCCGAGATGTCGTCAACGCTGGACACGGGCTTCTCGCGAGGCCAGCCGGTGCCCCTCAGTATCTTCTGGAAAGAAGGGCTGAAGCAAGACGGTCACACGATGCTCGCATTCAACTACCAGCCGGCTGGCGATGGTGGGATTATCGTTGACGTGGTCGACCCGAACGTCCCAACGTGGGCTTCCGGCCAAACGGATGCGTTTCAGCGACTGCAGATCCACGTGAGCCCGGGCGGCAGTTGGAGCTTCCTGGGCAGCTTCGCCGGCACCTACGCGAATTCGATCAAAGAAGCCTCGGGAACGATCATCGCTATGCCAGATGTTCGCGTGCCGGGCGGTCTCAACCTCACGGCGAATACTCATCACTCCGCGGCGACGCTCGCGCCTGGCGCCGGAGCGACCGTGAGCGCGATCAGCTACGGCCCCGCTGCCGGCCACAGCTATCCGAGCGACATCGAACCGGATCCGATCGCTGCCGACACCTTCAGCCAGCGCCTATTGATACCTCCAAGCCACCACCTGATCACGGCAACGGTTGACGGGCCGGCCGGAGCCAGCGTCCACCTCACCGGCTCCGGCTTCATTGACACGGCTATGTTGGGGGCGGGCGCGCATCCGGTGACCCTCAACTCCAGCGACGGCTCGCTTAGCCTTCCCCTCGCGACATCGAAGACAGCGCTTAGCGTCACGCGCGTCAGCGGGGGCGTTCAGTACACCGTTGACGCGAGCTTCTCCGGCAATCTCAAGCGGCCGACGATCGCGGTCTCTCCGTCCGGGGCGGTCTCCGTCACGACCGCCGGCGGCAGCGGCTCCGTCTCCCTGAGCACCGGCACCTACCTCCCGAGCGGGAAGCGCGCAGTGACGAGGCGCTTGAGGATGAGGCTGCACGGACGCGCCCGTATCCACCGCCACACGCCGAAGGTCAAGGTCAAACGCCACAAACGCAAGAGCCACAAGAGGAAACCGCGCTCGCGCCGACACAAATAGGCTAGGGCTCACTGTCAAAGTCCGGAGGCCGGGCGGTCACGTCCGACCGGGCTGGTTCTCGGGCCGGGCTTCGCTGCCGTCGGTGATCAGGTGATGCTCGGAGCCGTGCGGGGACGGTCAGCGGAGACTGTGGAGCCCAGTCGATCTTTCCCACGCGGTTCAGTGCTCACAGGAACTCGCGATGCAAGCGCTCGTACATCCTGTCCGGCCTGCCATGCCGCCAGCCTACGATGCGCCGCTGCTGGAGAGTCGCCCGCCTCCGTGGCAGATGCCGCCAGGCGATACCGGTAAACACACGAACACGATCGCGTTGAAGCAGACACGGTCATCGTCGCGCGGACAGCCGCCCCACGGATCGGGAAGATGCTCCGGGAGCAACGGCTGGACCGCCTCGTCACACATTGCTAGGTCGACGTCGCCATCACCTCCTTGCCTGGCTATGTCACCAGCATGATTTGACCGGCGACCCCCAACCCCTACGGTGGGTGTGAGACAGCTTCTAGGACCCGCTGAGCGCCTGCTCGGGGCCGCCGGCCGGACGGCGGCGCAGGCGGCGGCCGATCGTGCGCGGGCGGTCGGCCTGCGCGAGCGCGCGTGCGTAGACGCCCCAAGTCGCGCGCGCGGCGTCCTGCCAGGACCAGGAGGGTGGCGCCGGCGCGGGACGCTCGACGGCTTCGGCGGCGGCGACGAGCGCGGGCAGGTCGCCTGCGGGCACGAACGTGGCGCGCGCGCCGAGCACCTCGCGCAGCGCGGGGACCTCGCAGGCGACGACGGGCGTGCCGCAGGCGAGCGCCTCGACGGCGGGCAGGCCGAAGCCCTCGTCCTGGGAGGCGACGACGAGCGCGTGCGCGCCGCTGTAGAGCGCCGCGAGGTGGTCGTCGGACACGTGGCCGGTGAGGATCACGCCGGGCAGCTCGTGCGCCCATCGGCTCGTCTCGCCGACGAGCACGAGCGGCAGTTCGCGGGGGGTCGCGGCGAGCTTGGCGACGTGCTTGTCGGGATCTGGGTGGCGCAGGCCGCCGACCCACAGCAGGTAGCGCTCGGGCAGCTCGAAGCGAGCGCGCGTCTCGGCGATCTCACAAGCGCTGCGCTGGTACATGCAGGAGGCGGGCGCCTCGGCGATCACGTCGATCTGCTCGCGTTCGAGATCGAGGCGTTCGAGCGCGTCGTGCGCGAGCGCCTCGGTCGGCACGATCACGCGCACGGCGCGCTGCACGGCGAGCTGGCGCAGGCGCAGGCGCGTGCCGGCGCGCAGCAGCTCGCTGCGGCGCTTGAGCGCCGAGAGGTCGTGCAGCGTGACGACCATCGGGCACGGGCTGTGCAGCAGCGCGCCGGTCATCCACGGCGCGTGAAACAGGTCGGCGCGGCGCGGGCGCGAGGTCGCGAAGATCTGCGCGCTCTCGTCGGCGGTCTCGCGCAGCGCCTGCAGCATGCAGCGCGAGTAGCGCCCGACGCCCTGGGGATCGCTCATCGGGCGGCTGTCGAAAGCTACGTTCACGACTCGCCGATCTCCCACTGCCAGAGCACGCCGCCAAGATATTCGCTTGCGCAGCTTTGTGCAGGTATGACGGCTAAGTTGCGCAGATGTCCTCGCGCAGCTACTTCGAAGGCGTGTGGCAGGGGGTGCCGCACGGCGCCCTGCCGCCCGACCTGGAGCTGCGCCGCGCGTTCCTGCTCGCCGGCCTGCGAGCGGCTGACGGCGCGGCCGGGCGCGCGCGAGCGGTTGCGCGTGCTCGACGTCGGCTGCGGCGAGGGGCAGCTCACGACGGCTATCGCGCGCGCGGGCTTTGCGGTGACCGGCGTGGACGTCGCCGAGGAGCCGCTGCGCCGCGCGCGCGCAGCGGCACGAGGGGCTGGACGTGCGCCTGGTGGACGCCGGCGAGGCGTGGCCGCTGGCGGACGCGAGCTTCGACGCGGTGTGGGCGGGGGAGACGATCGAGCACGTCGCCGACACCGCCGGCTGGCTGTCGCAGCTGCGTCGCGTGCTGCGCTCGGGCGGCAGCCTGCTGCTGAGCACGCCCGCGCACGGGCGTCTGTCGATGCTCGCGCTGGCGCTGTCGGCGCGGCGCTTCGACGAGCACTTCGACCCGCGCTCGGATCACCTGCGCTTCTACACGCAGCGCACGCTCGCGCGTCTGCTCGCCGACTTCGGCTTCGAGCGGATCGACGTGCGCGCGGCGGGCGGCGCGCCCGGCGCGCGGCGCACGCTGCTCGCCTCGGCCGTGCGCTCGCGCTTCTAGCGTCGGGTGTGCCTGCGCGCGGCGGCGGCGCGGCGCGTGCGCGAGCGGTTGGCCTGCGTCGCGCGTCGCAGCGCGGTCGCGGCGCTCGCCTGCGCGCCGGCCGCGCGCACCGCCTGGACGTAGTCGTTCTCGATCGCGATCGCTTCCGGATTGCCCTGCGCGATCGCTTCGGGCGAGACCGACTCGGGGTTGAGGTAGATCGCCGCTTCCAGCTCGTGCCGGGCCGCGGCGCGGGTTGCGTGTGAGGTCGTACTCGCCGAGCGTCAGCCATGTCTGCGGGTTGGAGGGCTGCAGGCGCACGGCGCGCTGCAGCGTCGCGCGCGCGAGCGCCGGTTTGCCGCCGGCCTGCTGTACGGCGGACAGCGTGAACAGCGCCTGCGCGGAAAGCGGGTCGCGCGCGGTGGCCGTCTGCGCGGAGGACAGCGCGGCACGCGGATCGCGCCCGAGCTGCGACAGCGCCTGCTGGGAGGCGTCGACCGAGCGCTGCGGCTGCCACTGCGCCCACGCGGCGAGCAGCGCGCCGACGACGATCGCCGCGGCCACGCCGATGCGCAGCGGCCCGAGCACGCGCGGGTGCAGGCGCGCGCGCAGCTCCTGCGCGCTCGGCAGGCGTCGCCCGGGCGCTCGCACGATCAGCGTCGTCTCGCCGGAGGCGCCGGGAGCGGTCGCGGCGAGCTCGCCGGCCTTCGCGGCGGCGCTCGCCTCGACGACCCGCAGCGGCCCGCGCCCGGCCAGCCAGCCGGCGCACAGCAGCGCAACGCAAGCGTTGCCCGGCACGTACCAGGTCCAGTCGGCGAGCGAGTGGATGCCGAAGACGACGACGATGCAGAGCATGCTGAGCATGGCCACGCGCTCGGCCGAGTACGGCGCGGCACGGCCTTCGACGGTCAATCGCCGCCACGCCGGGTAGCCGCCGCTGTCGGTCCGAGCGAGCCAGCCGCGCAGCATCGACCAGCTCGTCCAGCGGCGGTTGAACGGGTGCGTCGCGCGCCCGGCAGCGGCCATCCACGCGACGAGCAGCGCCAGCGTCAACGCCAGCCCGACGATGCCCGAGGTCGGCGAGCGTCTGCACGACGTAGCCGTGCGCGTGGCGGACGTCGAGCGTCTCGGTGCGGTAGCGCAGGCGCGCCGTCGCATAGCCTTCGGCGCCGGCGCCGAGCGCGGGGTGCGCCTGGAACACCTTCAGCGCCTCGTTCCAGTAGCGCGCGCGCACGCTGCCGACGGCCGTCAGGCGCCCGGGCGTGTTCGGCGGCACCGCGGCGTGCGGATCGGTCAGCGCGTGCACGCCGTGGGAGATGCTGCCCGTGAAGCCGCGGTGGCTGGCCGCGAGCGCGCCCGCGAAGGCGAGGATCACGACCGCGAGCAGGCTCAGCAGCGATCGCCCGCGCGCGGCGGCGGCTGACGATCGACGGCGCGCGGCGGCCCGTCCAGAAGCCGAACGCCAGGCCGACGAGCGTCAGCAGCACGAGCATCACGACGATCAGCGCGCCCAGCTGATGCCCGGCGCTCGTGCGCGCGGCCAGCTCGACGCTGTCGGTGGTCAGCGCGT
The DNA here is from genome assembly GCA_963706615.1 of uncultured Solirubrobacteraceae bacterium. GTDB lineage: Bacteria > Actinomycetota > Thermoleophilia > Solirubrobacterales > Solirubrobacteraceae > Palsa-744. Next base: position 1,980,351 of record OY970163.1, read on the forward strand.
GCGTGGAGAAGTCCCACACGACGACCGCGCCGCGCCAGCACCGCGCCGCTGAGCAGCACCGCCGCGCCGCGCAGGCGCAGCGGCACGATGCAGAACCACAGCGCCAGGCCGAGCACGAGCGCGACGAGCGCGCCGCGCGAGTAGGCGAGCATCAGCGTCAGCAGCATCAGCCCCATCGCCGGGTAGGCCAGCGCGCTGAGCAGCGCGTGCCCGGCGCGGCGCGCGCCGAGCCACATGCAGCCGATCGCGCCCATCGCCGCCGTCAGGCCGATCGCGTTCCAGTAGCCGTACGGCGCGCGCAGGCGCGCGTAGATGTCGCCGGCGTCCAGGCTGGCCGGGAAGACCTTCGTCAGCAGCGCGTAGCCGCACACGACGACCGCCGCGAGCACCACGCCGCCGAGCACCGCCGGCCAGCGGGCCGGGACGGTGCGCGCGAGCGCGATGCACGCGCCGAACACCGCGCTGTAGGCGAGCATGCGCCCGGCGTCCTTGCAGCTGTCGTCCGGCTGCACCGACCACACGACCGACAGCGCCGTCAGCGCCGTGAAGGCGAGCAGCAGCGCGAGCGGCCAGGCCCGTACGCGCGCAGGCCGCCCGGCGCCGAGCAGCACGGCGCCCGCGGCGATCAGCCCCGCAGCCGAGCGTCAGCGCGATCTCGACGGTCGTCATGTCGCCTGAGGTTCAACCCGCCGCCTGCGACGAACGCGACGAAGCACAGCACCGCGGCGATCAGCAGCGCCGGCAGCCACGCGTCAGCGCGCGCGAGCCAGCGCTCGCGTCGCGCCGCAGCGGCGCGCCGCGCGCCGCGTGGACGCCGCTGCAGGCGGCCGCCCGCCGGCGCCGCGCGCGCGCGCCGCGGCCGCCGCCGCAGGCGCGGGCGCGGGCGCAGGCGCGCGAGGCTCAGCCGGCGCGGTGGGCACGCACGGCCTTTCCGATCGCGCGGCCGCCGAGCGCAGCCGCGCAGGCGAGCAGGAAGGCGAGCATCGCCAGCAGCGGCGTCGGGCAGCGAGCTGAACGCCGAGGCGATGTTCGCGTGCACGACGCCCGGGGTGCACGAGCTGGCCGCCGACGCTGCAGCGGGCCGGCGCCGGTCTTGCTGCGCCTTGTCCAGCGCGCGTGCGCTCCGGCCGGCGACAGCGGCGGTCGGCGGTCGCGGCGCCCCGCCGCCGCCGCCGCCGAGCCCGTGCCGCCGCCGCCGCGGCCGCCGCGAGCTGGGCGCTGGCGGATCAGGTTGGCGCAGTCGGTATACTCTTCGACTTCCGTCGGCAGCTCCGCCAGCGCGCGGCGGTAGTCCTGCTGGCTGAAGCCGCTGATGCTCTGGCCGTGCGTGCAGCGTTCGATGATCGTTCGTGCGCCGTGTCGCCGGCCGCCGTCGCCGCGAGCGCCCGCGAGCGCGACCAGCGCGCAGGCCACGGCCAGGCCGGCGCCAGCGGCGCTGAGAGAGGGCGATTCTCATCTGCAAGCGACGCAACGCTACCAACGCTCGCGGGCGAGACCGAGGCTCGCGAGCGCTGCGCGAGAAGCCCTGCGCCCAGGCCTCGTGGCTGTAGGCGCGCACGTCCTGCGCCGCCCGCGCGCCGAGCCGCGCGCGCAGCGCCGCGTCGCCGGCCAGGCGCGCTGAGCGCCGCGGCGAGCGCGGCGCCGTCGCCGGCGGGCACGATCAGGCCGTTGCGCCGTCGCGCACGAGGCCGCCGGCGGCGGCGCCGACGGCGTCGCTGGCGATCACCGGCAGGCCGCGGTTCATCGCCTCGTTGACCACCAGCCCCCACGGCTCGCGAAACGTGCGCGTGGCGATCGACGGCACGACGAGCACGTCGGCGGCGGCGTAGATGTTGCGCAGCGCCGCCGGCGCGAGCGCGTCGAGCGAGACGATCCCGCGTCGCCCTCGCGCCGCGGGCCCGCGGGCGAAGGCCGCGCCGCTCGGAGCCCAGCCCGACGAGCACGAGCGCGTCGGCCGGCGCCGGCAGCTCGGCCAGCGCGCCAGGCCTCGAGCAGCACCGCGAGGCCCTTCTCGCGGCGCGTCGCGCCCGACGAACAGGAAGCGCGTCTCGGCGTTCGCCGGCCACGCCGGCTCGCTCGGCGCGCCACGTCTGCGGCGCGCGCCAGAACTCGTTGTCGACCGACTGCGGCGCGACGATGCACGTTGCGCGCGCCGCGCGCGCGCACGTAGGCGCTGACGTGCGGGCCGTAGGTGACGACGGCGTCGGCGCGTGCGGTACAGGCGCCGCAGCGGCAGGTAGCTGAGCGCGTGCGCGGCGCTGCGCGGGTGCGCCCACAGCGAGGCCCACAGGATCAGCGGCAGCGCCGCGCGCGGCGCGCGCCGCGCCCACGTCGCCGAGCAGCGCGAGGCGCCCGCCGGTCGGGCAGACGACCGCGCGGTAGCGCCGCTGGCGGCCAGCGCGAGCAGCTCGCGCGGGCGCACGCGTCGGTGGGGAACGGGCAGCTCGCCGCTCGACCCGGCGCCGCCGTGCTGTGTAGCGGCCGCCGAACAGCGCCAGCTCGATGCCCTCGCGCTCGTGCAGGCGCGCGAACGCGCCCACGCGGTAGGCGGGCACGTGGCCGGTGACGAACAGCACGCGGCTTCACCGCAGCGCGTCGCTCGTAGGCGGCGAGCGTCTGCTCGCCGCAGCGCTCCCAGGTGAAGTTCGCGGCGACCGTCGCGCGCGCCCGCTGGCCGCGCCTCGCGCAGGCGGTGCGGATCGGACAGCAGCTCGTCGATGCGCTGCGTCAGGCGCTCGATGTCGCCCGGCGGCACGAGCACGAAGCCGTCGCCCGCCGCGGCGATCTCCTCCGGGCCCGGCTCGCCGCGGCAGCCGATCGCGGGCACGCCGCCGGCCATCGCCTCGACGTAGGCGACGCCGAACGCCTCCTCGGTCGAGGGCATCACGAACAGCGTGCACGCGCGCGCGCGCGCTCGAGCGCCTGCGCCGGGCGCGAGCTGGCCGAGGAAGTCGACGCGGTCGGCGACCTCCAGGCGCGTCGCGAGCGCTTCCAGCGCCGCGCGCTCGGGCCCGTCGCCGACGATCGCGTAGCGCAGCGTCGGGTGGCGCGGCGCGCAGCACGGCGAGCGCGCGCAGCACGTCGGCGTGGCGCTTGCGCGCGACCAGGTGGGCGACCGTGACGAGCGTCGGCGCGCCGCCTGGCGCGGCGGACGCGCGCGCCGTCGGGCACGTCGGTGCCCAGGTGCACGACGCGCGTCTCGCCGCGCGCCGTGCGCGCGGCCAGCTCGGCGATGCCCGGCGCTGTTGGCGAGCACCAGCCGCGCCGCGCCGAGCGCGCGCCGCGACCGCCTCGCCGCCGGCCGGCACGCGCGCGCGCCGTGTACAGCACGTCGCCGCCGTGCACCGAGACGACGAGCGGCGCGCGCATCGCGCGCAGCGCGCGCGCGACGCACCGCGTCGCCCGCCGGCACGGCGTTGTGCGCGTGCACGAGGTCGAAGGGGAACGCGCGGCGCAGCCGCGCAGCGCCAGCGCCAGCGCGGGCGCCGCCCACGCGCCCCACGCGGCGTAGCGAGCGCTCGCGCGGCGGCGAGACGTAGGGCACGTAGCTGACCGCGCAGCCCGTCGCGCGTCTGCGTGCGCGGCTCGCGCGACACGCTGCCGCAGCGCGCCGCGCGCCGCGGCCGCGGCCCGCCGCGAGCGACGCGCGCGGCGGCACCAGGCGGTGCAGCACGAGCACGCGCACCTCGGCTCCGGCGTCGCGCGCGGCGAGCGCCTGGCGGTGCGCCCACACGCCCAGCACCGGGTCGCGGCGGCGCGGGTAGAACTCGGCGACGACGCGCGACCTTCACCAGCGGCGGTGCGTCGCCAGCGTGCGTGCGTGCGCTCGCTGCGCGCGCTGACGTAGGGGCGCTCGGCGAGGAACGCGCGCGCCTCGGCGATCGCCGCCTCGCGCGAGTAGGCCGCCGCCGCCGGGCGCCGCGCGGTGGCGCGATCGCGACCGCGTCGATCACGCCGCAGCGCCAGCCGCGCTCGCGCGCGAGCGCCGCCCAGTGCGCGTCGAGGCCCCAGCCCATGCGCAGCTCGGGGAACGGCAGCAGCGTCGCGAAGGTCGCGCGCGCGAACGCCGTCACCGGGCCGATCTCGACGAAGCGCGTCTCGCGCACGACGCTGCCGGCCGCGCCGGCGCGTCAGCGGCCAGGCGGCGTGCGAGTCCAGCCGGTGCGCCGGCTGCGCGAGCTGCGAGCGCCGAAGCGCTCGCACAGGAACAGGAAGCGGTCGAGGAAGCCGCGCGGCAGCTCGACGTCGTCGTCGATCACGCAGCAGCCAGTCGTGCGCCGTCGGCCGGGTGCGCCGCGAGCAGCAGGTTGAGGTTCTCGAACTTGCCGCGCGCCGCCGGGCGGCGCGATGTGCAGCTCGACCGCGTGGCGCGAGCGCGCGCAGCTCGGCGCGCGCGCGCGCCGCCAGCGCGCGTGCTCGGCGCGCTCGACGCCGAGCACGAGCACGCGCGCGACGCGGCGGCTCGCGGCGCGCCGCGCAGCGCGAGGCGCAGCCGCCGCCCGCTGGCCAGCTCGCGCGCGTCGACGCGGCGTCGCGCGCCGCGCGCAGCGCGCGCGTCGACGCCGCCGACCGTGCCGCTCGTGCCCGACAGGAAGTCGTCGCTCGCGCCGGCCGTGCCGTCGCCGCCGGCGCGCTCGCGAGCGGCGCGGCGCGCTCGCCGATCCGCTCGCGCAGGCGCCTCGCGCAGGCGCCCGGCGCTGTGCGCGACCATCATCAGCCCGGCCGGGCAGCGGCGGCGCACGACGTGCGCCGGCGCAGCCCGCCAGCGTGAGCAGCTCGCGCGCCAGCGACGGCGCGCGGCCCCGCCGCGCGTCGAAGCGCCGCGCCGCGCGCGCCGCGCACGCAGGCGGCGCGCGACAGCGCGCGCAGGCGCGCGTCGGCGCCCGCGCGGCGGTGGTCGACGCGCCGCGGCGGCGACGTAGCGCACGCGGCCCGGGCCGCCGGCGGCGCGCAGCGTTCCTGCCACTCCTGCTCGTCGCCGCCGTCGCTTCGAGCGACTCGTCGAACGGGCCGCACGCGCTCCAGCGCGCGCGCGCCGGATCGCCATGTTCGCGCCCCACGCGTAGCGCGCGTCGGTGTCGCTGCGGGCCGAGGTCGAGCGTGGTGATCGGCGGCCCCTCGCGACCGCAGCTGCGCGGCGCGGCGGCCCTCCAGGCGCGGCGCGGATCGGGCCGGTGAACACGTCGACGTCGGGGTGCGCGCGCGGCCGCGCGCAGCAGCGCCGCCAGCCACCCGGGCGGCGCTCGGACGTCGTCGTCGACGAACGCCACCAGCTCGCCGCGTCGAGCGCGCGACGCCGGTGTTGCGGCCGACGTTCAGGCCGCGCGGCGCGGCGTGCGGCTCGTAGCGCGCGCCGAAGCGCTCGGCCAGCGCGCGCGCCTGCGCGGACGGCGCCGGCGTCGTCGACGACGAGCACCTCCGCGCCCGCGCTGCGCGGCCTGCGGCGGCGATCGAGGCGAGCGCCACCTCCAGGTAGGCCGAGGCGCGCGCGGGTGGGGATCACGATCGAGGCCGGGGGGTCATCGTCCGACAGTCTAGGTTTGACGCGCGCGATGGTCCTGTTCCTGCACAACCGCTACCGCACGACCGGCGGCGAGGAGCGGGTGGTCGAGGACCTGCATGTGGCTGGTGCGCGAGCAGCTCGGCGAGGACGCCGAGCTGCTGGCGCGCGACTCCGGCGCAGCTCGGCGCGCGCCGCGCGCCGCGGCCGGGCTGCTGCGCGGCGGCCTCGGCCCGCGACGAGGTCGGCGCGCGCGGTGCGCGCCGGCGGCGCGCGCGTCGTGCACGCCCACAACCTGCAGCCCGCGCTCGGCTGGCGCGCGCTGGCGGCCGCGCGCGCGGCCGGGCGCGCGCGTCGTGCTGCACCTGCACCAGTACCGGCTCGTGTGCGCGGTCGGCGTGTGCTTCACGCGCGGCGCGGAGTGCACGCGCTGCCACGGGCGCAACACGCTCCCCGGCGTGCGCCTCAACTGCCGCGGCAGCGTGCCCGAGGCGCTCGCCTACGGCGCCTCGCTGGCGCTCTGGCAGCGGCGGCTGGTCGAGCAGGCCGACGCGGTCGTCGTGCCCAGCGCGTTCGCGCGCGAGCGCCTGCGCGAGCTCGGCGCGCCGCTGCCGTGGGAGCGCGTGCACGTGCTCGCGCCGCCGCGTGCGCGCGCTCGCGCGCGGATCGCCGCTCGGCGCCGCGGGCGCCCGGCGCCGGCGCCGAGCCGTACGCGCTCGTCGCCTCGCGGCTGGCGCCCGAGAAGGGCGTCGACGTGGCGATCGACGCCTGCCGCTGGCCGGCGTGCCGCTGGTGGTCGCCGGCGACGGGCCCGAGCGCGCGGCGCTCGAGCGCGCGCGCGCGCGCGGGCGCGCGACGTGCGCTTCGCTCGGCCGCGTCGACGCGCCGAGCTGGCGCGCGCTGCGCGCGCGGCGCGGCGATCGCGCTGGTGCCCGTCGCGCTCGGCCGAGACGTTCGGGCTGGCGGCGGCCGAGGCGATGGCCGCCGGGCTGCCCGTGGCCGCCAGCCGCGTCGGCGCGCTGCCCGAGCTGGTCGACGAGGAGCGCGCTCGTCGCCGCCCGGCGACGCCGGCGCGCTGGCGGCGGCGATCGGGCGCCTCGCCGGCGACCGCGCGGCCGGCGCGCGCGGCCGTCAGCGCGTGCGCGCCGTGTGCGCGCCCGAGGTCGTCGCCGGCGCGCTGGCGCGCGATCGTACGACGGCCGGCGACCGCGGCGAGCACGTAAGCTGCGCGCGTGTCCGCGCACAGCGCGCTGATCACCGGCCTCACCGGCCAGGACGGCTCGTTCCTGGCCGAGCTGCTGCTCGAGCAAGGGCTACCGCGTGACGGGCTGGTGCGCGGCGAGCGCGGCGACGGCCGCTCGGCTGCGCCGAGCACCTGCGCGGGCGCGTCGAGCTCGTGCGCGGCGACCTGCTCGACGCCGGCCAGCGCTGCGCGCGGCGATCGAGCGCGTGCGGCCGCTGCGAGATCTACCACCTGGCCGCGCCCTCGTTCGTGCCGGCCTCGTGGGAGCGCCCGGGCGAGACGATGCGCGCGATCGCCGGCTCGGCCGCGGCGATCCTGGAGGCGGTGCGCGAGCTCGACCCCGACGACCCGCGTGTTCGTCGCCTCCTCGGGCGCGATCTTCGGCGACGCGCCGCGAGAGCCCGCAGAGCGAGGACACGCCGTGCCGCCCGGCGACGCCGTACGCGATCGCCAAGCTCGCCGCGCACGAGCTGCGTCGGCGCGATGCGCGCGCACGACGGCCTGCACGCCAGCTCGGGCATCGTCTTCAACCACGAGTCCGAGCGGCGCCCGGAGCAGTTCGTCACGCGCCGGATCACGCGCGGCGCCGCGGCGATCGCGCTCGGGCTGCGAGAGCGAGCTGACGCTCGGCGCGCTCGACGCGGTGCGCGACTGGTCGTTCGCCGGCGACGTCGTGCACGGCGCCTGGCTGATGCTCCAGCAGGACGCGCCCGGGGACTACGTGCTCGCGAGCGGCGTCGGCGCACACCGTCGCCGAGCTTCGCGCGGGCCGCCTTCGCCTGCGTCGACCTCGACGCCGAGCGCTACCTGCGCGTCGATCCGTCGCTCGTGCGCGCCCCCGAGCGCACGCCGAGCGTCGGCGACCCGAGCAAGGCGCGCGAGCGGCTCGGCTGGCGGCCGCAGCTGTCGGCTTCGAGCAGCTGGTCGAGCGCATGGTGCGCGCCGACCTGCGCGCGCTCGAAGGCGCCCGCGAGCTGACGCGCCTCTGCGCCTGCGCGGCGCTAGAGCTTCGCCGCGGCGACGATCCCGGTCCATGCGAGCAGCCCCTACACTGGCCCCTGGATGACGCACCGTCGGCATCATCGGGCTCGGCTACGTCGGCCTGCCGCTGGCCGTCGCGTTCGCCCAGGAGGGCTGCGAGGTCATCGCGCGTCGACGTCGACGCGCGCAAGATCGAGGCGATCGAGGCGGGCGAGTCCTACATCGAGGATGTGCCCGACGAGGCTGCTGCGGCGGTCGCGCGAGCGCATCCAGGCGACCACGCGCTACGCGCGCGCTGGCCGAGGCCGACGCCGTGCTGATCTGCGTGCCGACGCCGCTGACGCGCAACCGCGAGCCCGACCTCGGCCCGCTGATCGACGCCGCGCGCGCGCTCGCGCGAGGTGCTGCAGCGCCGGCCAGCTCGTCGTGCTCGAGTCGACCACCTACCCGGGCACGACGCGCGAGCGCGTCGCGCCGCTGCTCGAGGAGTCCGGGCTGGCGGCCGGGCGCGACTTCAACCTCGCCTTCTCGCCCGAGCGCGTCGACCCGGGCCGCACCGACTTCACGCTGCGCAACACGCCGAAGGTGGTCGGCGGCCTGACCGAGGCGTGCGCCGAGCGCGCGCCGAGGCGCTCTACGGGCTCGTCTGCGACAAGCTCGTGCGCGTGTCGAGCCCCGAGGCGGCCGAGCTGACCAAGCTGCTGGAGAACATCTTCCGCTCGGTCAACATCGCGCTCGTCAACGAGCTGGCGATGCTCACCGACCGCATGGGCATCGACATCTGGGAGGTCGTCGACGCGGCGGCGACCAAGCCGTACGGGTTCATGCGCTTCGAGCCCGGGCCCGGGCATGGGCGGCCACTGCCTGCCGGTCGACCCCTTCTACCTGAGCTGGCGCGCGCGCGAGTTCGACATGTCGACCGAGTTCATCGAGCTCGCCGGCAAGGTCAACCAGCAGATGCCCTACCACTGCGTCGCGAAGGCGCAGCGCGCGCTCAACGACGCGGGCCTGTCGGTCAACGGCGCGCGCGTCGCGGTGCTCGGCGTCAGCTACAAGCCCGGCGTCGGCGACATGCGCGAGTCGCCCGCGCTGAAGATCATCGCGCTGCTGCGAGAGCTCGGCGCCGACGTCGTCTACCACGACCCGCACGTGCCCAGCGCTCGCCGAGTTCGGCCTCGACAGCCGCCCGCTCGAGCGAGGCGCTCGACGGCGCCGACCTGGCGCTGATCGTGACCGCGCACCCGAGCGTCGACCACGACGCGATCGCCCAGCGCGCGCGGCTCGTGCTCGACCTGCGCGGCGTCACGCGCTCCGGGCGCCGCCGACGTCATCGGCCAACGTGCGTCGCGCGCTGTGAGCGAGCGTCCGCGCTGAAGGCCGATCGCGCGCGCGCCCGGCCTGCTGCTCGGCGAGGACGTGCAGATCGGCGACGACGTGTCGTTCGGCGCCCACGTCGTCGTGCACGACGGCACGGTCGTCGGCGAGGGCTGCGTGATCGAGGACCGCGCGGTGCTCGGCAAGCGCCCGCGCCTGGCGCGCGCACTCGCGCCGCCGCGCGGCGAGGTCGGCGCGCTCGCGCTCGGCAGCGGGCGTCACCGTCGTGCGCCGGCGCGGTCGTGTTCGCCGGCGCGACGCGTCGGCGAGCGACGCGATCCTCGGCGACCAGTCGTTCGTGCGCGAGCGCGCGCGCGATCGGCGCCGGCTCGGTGATCGGGCGCGGCAGCGTCGTCGACAACGACGTGTCGCATCGGCGCGCGCGTGCGCGTGCAGACGAACGTCTACCTGACGGCCTTCACGCGTCGTCGAGGACGACGTCTTCGTCGGCCCCGGCGTCGCTCACCACCAACGACGACACGATGGCCCGCCACGGCCCGGACGCGCCGCTGCGCGGCGCGATGCTGCGCCGCGCCTGCCGCATCGGCGGCGGCGCCGTGCTCACGCCCGGCGTCGAGATCGGCGAGGAGGCTTCGTCGCCGCCGGCGCCGTCGTCACCGCGACGTCGCCGCGCGCGCCGTCGTCATGGGCGTGCCCGGCGCGCGTCGTGCGCGAGGTGCCGACGAGGACCTGCTCGAGCGCTGGCGCTAGGCGGCGCTCGCGCGACAGCCGCCACGACCTCGTCCGCCTGCGCGCGCGTCAGCACCGGGCTCATCGGGATCGCCAGGTGCGCGCGCGCCGCCTGCTCGGTCGCCGGCAGCTCGACGCCTGCGCCCCACTCGCGCATCGCCGGCTGGCGGTGCACCGGCGTGCGGTAGTAGGGCTTGTAGCCGATGCCGGCCGCGCGCGAGCGCGGCTCGCAGGCGCTCGACGCGCGGGTGGCGCGACGACGTACAGATGCCACGCCGGCGAGGCGCCCGGCGACCGGGCTGCGGCAGCGCGACGAGCTCGCCGAGGCCCGGCCTGCTCGTAGTGGCGCGCGGCCCCGCGGCGCCCGTCGGCCCAGCCGTCGAGGTGCGGCAGCTGGACGCGCAGGATCGCCGCCTGCAGCTCGTCCAGGCGCGAGTTGTAGCCGAGCTGCTCGTAGGTCGACCTTGTCGCGCGAGCCGTGGAAGCGCAGCATGCGCACGCGTTCGGCGAGCGCGTCGTCGGAGGTGGTGATCATGCCGCCGTCGCCGAAGCAGCCGAGGTTCTTGGAGGGGAAGAAGGAGAACGTCGCCGCCGTGCCGAGCGCGCCCGGGCGCCCGTCGCGGCGAGTCGAGCCGGCGGCCTGCGCGGCGTCCTCGAGCACCGGCACGCCGAGCGCCTCGATCTCGGCGACCGGCGCGACGTTGCCGAACAGGTGCACCGCGATCACGGCCTTGGTGCGCGGCGTCAGCGCCGCGCGCACGGTGTCGGCGGTGACGCAGTACGTCGTCGGGATCGATGTCGCAGAAGACCGGCGTCGCGCCCGTCGGCGGGATCGCCTCGGCGGAGGCGTAGAAGGTGAACGACGGCACGACCACCTCGTCGCCCGGGCCGACGCCCATCGCGCGCAGCGCGATCGTGATCGCGTCGGTGCCGTTGGCCACGCCGACGCCGTGCGCGGCGCCGCAGTAGGCGGCGAACTCGCGCTCGAAGGCGCTCGACCTCGGGTCCGAGGATGAAGCGCTCGGAGTCGAGCACGCGCGTCGATCGCCGCGCGCAGCTCCTCGCGCAGCGGCGCGAGCGGCGTCGAGGTGTCGAACAGCGCGACCGCCATCGCGCTCAGCGCGGCGCGAGCAGCTCGAGGTCGGCGCGACGTCATCAGCCGGATCAGCTCCTCGAAGCTGGTCTGCGGCTTCCAGCCGAGGTCGCGCTCGGCCTTGCCCGGGTCGCCGATCAGGTGGTCGACCTCGGCCGGGCGCACGAACGCCGGGTCGATCGTCACGTACTGCTCGAAGTCGCCCAGCCCGGCCTCGTCGAAGGCGATCTCGCAGCACTCGCGCACCGAGTGGGCCTCGCCCGTCGCGATCACGTAGTCCTCGGGGTGTCGTGCTGGAGCATCAGCCACATCGCCTCGACGTAGTCCTTGGCGTAGCCCCAGTCGCGCTCGGCGTCGAGGTTGCCGAGGCGCAGCTCCTTCGCGCAGCCCGTGCTTGATCGCGGCCGCGTGCCAGGTGATCTTGCGCGTCACGAACTCCAGCCCGCGGCGCGGGCACTCGTGGTTGAAGAGGATCCCGGACGTCGCGTGCAGGTCGTAGGACTCGCGGTAGTTGACCGTGATGAAGTGGCCGTAGGCCTTGGCGACGCCGTAGGGCGAGCGGGGGTAGAACGGCGTCGTCTCGGTCTGCGGGACCTCGAGCACCTTGCCGAACATCTCGCTCGAGGAGGCCTGGTAGAAGCGCGCCTCCGGGCACACTTCGCGCATCGCCTCGAGCATGCGCGTGACGCCGACGCCGGTGAACTCGGCGGTCAGCGTCGGCTGGATCCACGAGACGGCGACGAACGACATCGCGGCGAGGTTGTAGATCTCGGTCGGGTCCGAGGCGCGCAGCGCGTCGACGAGCGAGCGCTGGTCGAGCAGGTCGCCCTGGTGCAGCGTGATGCGGTCGCGGATGTGCTCGATGCGCTCGAACTTCTCGGTCGAGGCGCGGCGCACCATGCCGTGGACCTCGTAGCCCTTCTCCAGCAGCAGCTCGGCCAGGTAGGAGCCGTCCTGGCCGGTGATCCCGGTGATCGAGCGCTGAGCGACGTCGTGCGAGCATAGCCGCAGCCGACGGAGCGCTCGCCGATACGCCCCGTCGGCGCTCGCGCGCTCGGCGCGCGCGCTCGCGCAGCGAGCGACGGTGCGCGATGCCGTCCTCGAAGTCGATCTGCGCCTGCCAGCCGAGCAGCTCGCGGGCCTTCTCCACCGCCGGCAGGCTGCGCGGCACGCGACTGGAAGGTCGGCGGTGCTCGAGCGCGAAGCTCCGCGGGATCCTCGCCGCAGGCCTGCCACAGGACGCGCGCGATCTCCGCGACGCTAAGCTCGCGCGCAGCCGCAGATGTTGAAGTCCTCTTCAGCGCGGCCGGCGAGCTGCGAGCGCGGTGACGATCGCGCCGGCGACGTCATCGACGTGCGTCGGTGTCGACGTCTGGTCCTCGGAGTCGGCGAGCTCCAGCGGGCGCTCGCCGGCGAGCGCTCCGCGATCAGCTCCGGCAGAGCGTCGCGCTGACCCCCGGTTCGTTCGCCGGCGCAAGTCGATCGGCTCCGTACGTGGAAACGGGCGGCAGATCGTGAAGGGAAAGCCATGCTCATCGTACGCTGCGCGACAGCAGCGCTCGCCGATCAGCCGGCCGAAGCCGGCGGGCGAGAGCGGGGCGGGACAGTGCGCGAGGCTGTCCTCGGGCGTGGGCAACAGCTCGGCGCGCTCGAACACGAGCGGCGAGGACACGTACACGAAGCGCTGCACATCGCGGTCGAGCGCCGCGCGGATGACCGCATTGTGCAGTGCGCTTTCGTACTCGGTGCGTAGCGCGTGTCGGCGTGCAGCTCGCGTTTGCGTTCGGCGCGGGGGCGGCGACGTCGGGCGGCGGAGAGCTCGCGATGTGGATCACGTGCGTGCAGCCGCTGACGGACGCCTGCGCCTGCGCGGGCACGCGCAGGTCGCGCGTCGCGGACCTCGCAGCCTTCGCGCATCCACTGTGGCGCCGGGCGCTACGTCGGCGACGCGCACGTCGTACGCCGGGTCTGTGAGCAGACGTCTGGCGACTGCAGCGCCGATCATGCCGGCGCCGCCGGTGATCAGCACGCGGCTCATGCGCCGCGCCGGTCGCGCCGGTGGCGCGCGTACTGGCGCGCGAAGCCGGCGACGAACAGCGGGTTGTAGCGTGCGTATCGTCGCCACAGCCGGCGCGGCTCGCGCGACAGGCGGTAGACCCACTCCAGGCCGTTGCGCTGCATCCAGGCGGGCGCCTGGGAGATGAGCCCGGCGTGGAAGTCGAACGCGGCGCCGACACCGACGAGCAGCGGGGGGGTCAGACGCGAGCGCATCTCGTGCATCCACAGCTCCTGCTTGGGCTGACCGGTGCCCACCCACACGACGGCGGCGCCGGAGGAGTTGATCGCCTCGATCTCGCGCTCGTCCTCCCGCGCGGTGAGCGCCCGAAACGGCGGTGAGGAGCCACCGGCGATGCGCAGGCCGGGGAAGCGCTCGCTCAGGCGCCGCTCGAGCAGTCTGCGCTCGGCCGGTCCGCGCCCGCCGTACAGGTAGATCGGCGTGGCGTTGCGCGCGGCGCGCGCGCAGAAGTTGGCCATCAGGTCGGGGCCGTAGACGCGCGTGGCCTGCGGATAGCCGAGTGCGTGCAGCGCCCACACGAGCGGCTGCCCGTCGGGCACGGCGAGCGTCGCGCCAAGCGTCGCCGCGAGCGTCGCCGGCTGCTCCTGCGCGGACATCACCAGGTTGACCGCGGCGGCAGTGACGTAGCCGCGCGAGTCGCTGGCGATCATCGCGTCCATCCAGTCCATCACCTGCTCGTAGTCGGCGATCGCCAGCGGGATGCCGAGGATCTCCGCCGTGGGCGGTGTTCGAGGGGCCCGGGCTTGGTGCGTCGCGCCGATCGCGTGAAGATACCCGGCCTACCCGGGCGGCCCAGACGCTGTCGAGCTCAGCGTCTGGGCCAGGCGCCCTACGCCACCGAGTTGACCTCAATCTTTTCTTCGTTTGTCTGGACCGTCGTCAGCGTCTCCCCGGCCTGTTCGCTGGCGCCTCCTTCGATGTGGGTCATCAGCACATTCGGCGTTTCGCCGACGAAGCTTTCGGGCCTCTGTTTGCCTTCGCTGGCTTTCGTTTTGATCTGCGTCGCCCCTCTCATCAAGTTCGTGACCACCCGGGAGATAATCGAGCCGGTGATCGACAACCTGACGCCGCCGCAGGTGAAGCTGGCGATCGGTCCGGAGCGCCCGGACGGGAAGAGATCCTCACCGATTTTGTAGTTGACCGGTTCGGCTGCGAGTTCTTCCACGCCGAGTGTTCCTTCGAGGCTGTTCGTGACGATCGTCCCCGAGGGCGAGCCGGCGCTCTGGCACGACGAGCCGAACGCGTTGCATTTGAGGAACGACACGACGACGCTCCCAATGGTTTTGTTGCCCGTGTATTTACCGGTGCTGCTCTCGCCTTCACAGGAGACCGTCATCGTGCCGACGGTTTCCAGTGACGCGAGCGTTGCTTCTTTGAGGACATTCGAGAACCCCGTTTTTTCAAGCGGGTGGGCGCTCCCGAACGCCGGATACCATTCGTACAGTTTTTCGCTCGATCCAGTTTCTGTGCAGCCGGCGTCTTTATACGCTCCGCCCGTCGTTTTGATGCACCTGCCGAATTCCGGCGGCGAGCTCGCTTCAGGCGTGAGCGTGAGCGATTCGGCGCCAAGGTCGCGATCGAGGAGCGTTGTCGCCTGCGCGGGCGCGCAGCCGACGGCGACCCCTAGCGAGACGAGCGCGGATAGGACCCAGCGGTGCGGCTGTTGCATGGTCGTCCCTCTCCAGTTTGACGAGTCTTGTCAGTGGCGGTTTGATCATAAGGAATCGACCAGATAGAATTCGTCTGGTTCGCTGCATTCCCGTAGGCTGCGGACAGTGAGCCCCCTACTTGTTCGCCGCTACCGTGCCGAGCGCCTGCTGCGCGACGAGTTCGAGGGGTTGCGCGCCAAGGTTCTCGGGGGTGTGCGCGCCCGGCTGGGAGCCTGTGGCGTGCGCCTCGACGCCGGCGATCTGGAGGCCTGCTACTCGCAGGCATGGCAGGGCCTGTACGCGGCGGTACTCGACGGGGCGCAGATCGACAATCCGGCCGCATGGCTGGCGGTCGTGACGTATCGCCGTGCGATCGACGAGCACCGATCGCGCGACGCGATCGCGTTGCGGGCACGCGACGCTTCCCGCTGCAGGAGACCGTGTCGGCCGACGCGTTTGCGGCAATGGAGGGTCGAGCCGTCGGTGAGCGCGACATCGCCGAAGAGCTCGACGACCGCGCGCGGCTGCGTCAGTTGTTCGAGGCGCTGCGCGCACGCTTGAGCGAGCGCGAGCAGCTGGCGGCGACGCTGTGTTACCTGCAGGGGCTGTCGCGCGCCGAGGCCGCCGAACGGATGGGCGTCAGCGAGTCGCGCATGCGCAAGCTGATGGAGGGACGCGGGTCGGGCTCGCCGGGCGTCGCGGCGAAGGTAAGCGAGCTCGTGCAGACGATCCGGGCGGGCGAGTGGTGCGAGGAGCAAGGCTCGCTGATGCGCGGCTTCGCCTTCGGCATCCTCGACCCGGACGGCGAGCGCTACCGGCTCGCGCTGCTGCACCGCGACGCGTGCCCCGCCTGCCGCGCGTACGTGCTCTCCCTGCGCGGCCTCGCCGCCGCGCTGCCGCCGGTGCCGATGCTGCTGCACTGGGCGGTCGGCGCAGCGGGCGCCGGGACGGCCGCGGGCGCGGGCGCGGGAGGCGCGGCTGGCGCAGGCCCGGTCGCCGGCGGCGCGAGTGCGGGCCCGGCGGTGGCGGGCGCCGGCGGCGCGAGTGCGGGCCCGGCGGTGGCGGGCGCCGGCGGCGCGCTGTCCGCCTCAGGCGCTGCGGGCGCGGGCGTTGCCGGTGGCGGCTTCTGGCTCGTCGGCGGCCCGCTCGGCGCGAAGCTGGCGGTCGGCTGCCTGCTCGCACTCGGCGTCGGCGCGGGATGCGTCGCGCTGGAGGGACAATCCGGTCAGGCGCGCACGCGCGAGCATCGAGCGCACGCGCGCCAGGTGGCCGCCGTGCGCGGTTCGCGGTCAGGCGACAGCGCCGACGCACGGCTCAGTGCCTACCGCCGGATACCCGCTGGCGCGCAGAATCCGGCGCCTGCCGTGACGGCGGCTCCAGCGCCGGTCGCCCCTGCGGCGCAGGCGAGCCACGAGTTCGGACCCGAGCAGGCGGGCGCGGGCCGGTCACCGGGCAGGAGCGGCTCGACCGGCGGTGCCGGAGCGGCTGCGCAGGCCGTGACAGCCTCGCGATCGGCGACAACCCCCGCTCGGCCGCCCGGCGAAGGCGCGCCGGCAGGGACGACTGGTGCGCGCGCCTCGTCGCCGGGCGCCGTCCCGGCGGCTCAGCGCGAGTTCGCGCCCGGTTAGCCGCGCGGAAAAACCTGGATCAGCCGTTTGAGCGCGAGCGGGTTGCCGCGCGGACGCAGGCGGCCTGTGGCGAGCGCGCGCATCGGGTCCAGCCGCTCGCCGACGATGTCGATCCAGTCCTGGTAGGCGAGCGCCAGGCGCAGGTCGGGCTTGGCCGCCTCGCCCTGGGCGACGGTGCTGGAGCCGTTGTCGACGGTCAGGTGCCAGGTGGGCACATCGGGATCTGTGAACTCCCACTGGAAGGTCGTCGGACGAGCGAGACCGTGCGCGGGGTTGACCTGGCGGCGGATCGTGTCGAACAGCAGCTCGAGCGTCTCGGGGTCGCGCGGCGAGGGGCCTTCGCGCACGCCGATGACGCCGGCTTGGGCGAGCGCGCGCCCGCGTTCTGAGATCTCCAGCGGCGTGAGGCCGACGGGCAGCAGCGGCGGACCGGGCAGGCTCTCCAGCGGCATCCCGGCGGAGCGCAGCTTGGTGGTCATCGACACCAAGCCCTCGACGCCGACGCTGTCGAACGTGGAGTTGAACACGGTCACGTAGCGCTCGTCCCAGTTGGGCGGCATGAGCACCTGCTGTGTGTAGCGCGTGACTTCGCGCAGGATCTTCGCGACCGCTCTGGGCACGCGCACGGGGTCTTCGCGGTTGAGGTCGGAGAGCAGCTTGACGCCGAAGCCGATGTGGCGCTGCTCGTCGGCGGCGATGTTCTCCATGCCCTCGCGGAAGGCGGGCAGCTGGTCGCGTTCCTCGAGATAGCTGCAGATGAAGTGCTGTCCGGGTTGGGCGAGCGAGGCCTCGATGACGACGTGGTAGAGCGTCACGGCGGCCGCCAGTTTGGCGGGCGAGCGGTCGGCGCGCAGTTCGTCGGCCATCGTGTCGAGGCGGTCGAAGATCTTGCGAAAGCCAGACGTCAGCTGGGGCTTGATCGCGGCCAGGCCCCCCGCCATCGTGCCGTCGCCGACTTCGCAGACCTCCTGCATGAAGCGCTTGAAGAACACGGCGTGGCGCGCCTCGTCGACCTGCTGGGTGGCGAGGAAGTACTTCTGCTCCTCCAGCGGCGCCGCGTCGATGTACGGCGAGAGGTTGTCAGCAACGGCGTCCTCGCCCCAGAAGAACAGGCAGTAGTTCCACAGCGCGGCCTGGCGCTCGAAGTCGGTGAAGTCCTCGCGCCACTGGCGCGCGTCCTCGGTGAAGTCCAGCTCGGTGGCCTTCCAGTTACCGCGCTCCCAGCGCGCATAGAGGTCCTCGTAGGAGATCGCGTCCGTCGGCAGGCTCGCCAGGTTGCCTTCGCTCGCGCTCGACGCCGTCGTGGTGCTCGCCATCAGCATGCTCCTATCGGAAATCGGTGCCGCGCAGGGACGCGCTTTTCATTTTCTTGATCTCTTGTCGGGTCGCGGGCGGCCCGACAAGGCACGGATCGGCTGAGCCACCCGCGTCGATAGTGAACGTTATCGCAATAGCGATCACTCCGTCAAGTAGCATGTGGGCATGAGAGCAGCGGATACGGTCGCCGTCTCGCAGACAACCCCGGCGCGGATGACACGTGAGCAGAGCAAGGCGAACACGCGCGAGCGATTGCTCGCGGCCGCGCGCAGCGCCTTCGCCAGCAGCGGCTTTCACGGGGCCTCGGTCGACGAGATCGCCTCGCGCGCGGGCTTCTCCACGGGCGCGCTGTACTCGAACTTCGACGGCAAGGAGGACCTGTTCCTCGAGCTGATGGAGCGTGAGATCGACGAGCACGCGCGCGAGATCGCCGAAGCGGTCAACGTGCGCGAGTCCGTCGCCGAGCGCGCGACGGGCGGCGCGCAGCGATGGATGAGCATGATCGAGCGCGAGCCCGAGCTGCTGCTGCTGTTCATGGAGTTCTGGGCCTACGGCGTGCGCGATGCCGACGTGCGACCGAAGGTCGCGGCGCGCTTTGCGCAGGTGCGCCGGCTGCTGACCAAGCTGATCGAAGACGGCGTGCGCGAGTTCGATCTGCAGCTGGCGCTGCCCGCGGAGCAGCTCGCGGTCGCAGTCGACGCGCTCGCAGACGGCATCGCGCGCCAGAAGCTCGCCGACCCGAGCGCCGTGCCCGACGACCTGATGGGGCGCGTGCTCGCGCTGCTGTTCGCCGCGGCCACGCGTCCCGCGGGCGAGTAGCGCGGCGCGGCGCGGGTCGGCGTCAGCGCGCGGACGAGCCGGGCGCGACGCACAGGCAGGCGTAGTGCACCGTGAAAAGCCGCCGCGCGAACGTGGGCGCGGCGCCGTGCAGCGACCGCCGCACGGCCCACTTGCCGGTGCCCTGCGCGCGCGCCCGCGCGCTCGTCGCAAAGAAGCGCTGGACGGCGAGCCCCAGCGGGTCCTCCAGCTCGCCCGCGATCTGCAGCCCGGCACGGGCGACGATCTGTAGCACCGCGCGGCGGCTCAGTCGCCGCAGGTGTCCGACCTCGGCTGCGTGCTCGCGCTTGGCGGCGCGGCGCGCCGACAGGTTGGCCTCCAGCGGCACCTCGACGACCACCGCCGTGCAGGCGCGCGCGACCTCAGCGAGCAGCGCTGCCGGGTCGGGCACGTGCTCGAGCACGTGCGAGAGGATTCCCAGATCGTGCGCGCCGTCGGCGTCGGGCAGGTGCGCGCCGTCGTAGCGCGCGACGGCGTCGATCTGCGGCCGCTGGCGTGCGATCGCCACGGCGGCGTCGCTTATCTCGACGCCGCTCAGGCGCCCGCCGAAGCCGCGGCGGCGCAGCTCGCACAGCAGCGCGCCGTCGCCGCAGCCGACCTCGAGCGTGCTCGCGGGGCGTATCCCGGCGCGCTCGCACAGCGCGGTCACGTGGTCGGCCTTGCCGACTGCGCCGAGCGCTCGCCAGCGGCCGTATTGCGCCGCGCGCGCGGGGTCGGGCGAGTAAGCCTGCTCGTAGAAGCGCGTGAGCTCCGCCGCGCCCGCCGGCGCCGGATATTGCTCGGGGATGCGCGCGGCCCGTCGCAAGCTAGTCGCCCGTCGGGGCCGGCCCGGGAACCACGCGCTTGAGCAGCGGCACCTGCCTGATCAACGCCAGCGCCTCGCGAGGCGTGGTCTCGCCCGTGGCCCAGAGCACCCCCGCGAACGTCGCGGTGCCTGCCAGCGCGCCGAGCGGCAGTCGCCACAGGTCGCCGAGGGAGCCGCCAATCAGCAGCAGCACCGCCGTCATCGCTGCTCCCGCCGTGAGCGCTCGCACCAACGTTTCCCCGGTCGGGCGCAGGTCGAGGTGCAGGATGCGCTGGCAGAGCACGAGGTGCGCCGGCGCGTACAGGCCGTAGGCGACGTCGGTGCCGATCGCCCCGCCGATCACGCCGATCTGCGGGACGAGCACGATGTCGAGCACGAAGTTGATCGCGACCGTCACCACGGCGATCGGCACCCGTCGACGCGCCTCGCCGAGGTAGTTGGCGCTGACCGACACGAGCGGTCCGAAGCCCATCAGGAAGACGAGCGGAGCGAGCGCGCGCAGCACGGTCGCGGATTCGTGGTAGGCGCCGCCGAGGCCGATCTTCACGAGCACCGAGGCCCAGCCGAGGACGAACGCGGTGATCGCCGCCTCGAGGATCAGCAGCAGCCGCAGGGAGGTCAAGAAGGCCTCGGTGCTCGGCTTCTCTCGCGCGTTGCGCGCGAGGCGGGGGGCGACGCCCGCGGCGATCGCCCCGCCGGGATAGGAGAGGAATGAGATCAGGCGCAGTGGCGCGCTGAACACGCCGACTGCGCTCGCGCCGAGGTAGCCGCCGATGATCAGCACGTCGATCTCGTTGAACAGCGTGAACGCGCCGTCGATCACCAGCAGGATGCCCCCGTACGTCGCGATCCGCCGCGTGTCGGGGCCGAAGCGAAGGTTGCGCGGCAGCGCTTTCGGACCGAACAGGCGAACGAGCGCGAACAGCGTCATGCCCGCACCGGCCGTGTACCCGATCGCGCGGCCGAAGGCGGCCCCGCTGACCCCCACGCCGGCCAGCACCAAGGCGACGCTCGAGGTCGTTTCGACGGCGCTCTCGACCGTCGCCGTCCACAGCTGGAAGCGGACGCGGCCTACGGCGACGAACGCGGAAGCCATCATCATGATGCTCTGTCCGAACAGCGCGATCGCGACGCCGCGGATCGGCCAGACGAGCGCGTTGATTCCGTACGCGTTGGCGATCGGACCCGCGAGCGCCCAGAGCAGCGCGGCGACGACGGCGCTGACGAGCAGCTTCAGCCGCAACGCGTCGGCGATCACCGACAGCACGCGCGGCTGATCGCCGCGATGCTCCGCCACGAAGCGCGCAGCGGAGGTCGAGATGCCGAAGTCCGACGGCATCAGGACGAGCCCGGCGATGCCCAGCGAGAGCGAGAACACGCCGAAGCCGTGGGAGCCGAGGCGCCTCGCGAGAAACAGCGTGAGGCCGGCGGTGAAGGCGGCGCCGACGAGCTGCGCCGAGAAGGCGAGCGCCGCGTTCTTGCTGATCGTCTCGCCCCCTTCGCCGCCGCCGTTCGGCGAACCGGGCGATCCGGTCGCCTCGTCGGCCGCCGTCTCGGTCTCTGCGGGTCGCTCGATCATTGCGGCAGCCTAGTGAGAACGGACCTCCGCACGGGCCGGTGATCGACGTTTGTCGTCGGGTGCCGGCGCCGCGAAAGTCGGCGACGCAGCGCGCTGCGAAGCCCTGCCGAACGCATGCTCAACAACCGCGAGAGTCGGCGCCGCTCGGGCTAGCCGGGCGTGTACGTCGCATACAGCGACGTCTGCTCGTTGTCGGTGGTCGCCGAGCCAAACGGGTTGGCGGGTCCGGAGGTGTAGTTGTTGACGTTGTAGTCGCGCGCGCCGGCGACGCTGTCATAGCGAAAGCCCGCGACGTTCGCGCTGGCGCCGGTGATCGCGCCGATCCAGTAATTGCCCGCCGTCAGTTTCAGCAGCGAGGAGAAGTTCAGGTCATACCAGCCGGCCGCGTTTGCGCTCTTGAACGTCAGCGCTTCGGTCGTTCCCAGCAGCGCTCCGGGCGAGCCGCCGTTGTCGGCATAGACGAGACCCTTCAGCAGCTGCTGCCCGGAGGTGCCGGTCGGCGCCAGGTAGATGCTCAGCTTACTGAGCGATCCGGGCGCCGTGAGCACATAGCGGTTGACGCGCTTTCGGTTGGCCACGAAGTGGTCTGAGGACGCGCCGACGCTCGTCTTGCCGAAGGTCGTGGGCCCCTGCGCGACGACCGCGGTCGCGCTGGAGCTCGCCGGGCTGCCCGAGCCGCCTTCGTTTGAGGCGGTCTCCTGCACCTTGAGCGTGTGACCCACGTCACCGGCGACAGGCACATAGGTCTGCTGGGTAGCCGCGGCGATCGCGACACAGCCGCCGCCCAGGCTTTCGCACTGCAGCCACTGATAGGTGTAGCTCGTCGGGCTGTTGGTCCAGGAGCCGTGGACCTCGGTCAGCGTCTGTCCCTGCTGCGCCGTGCCGGAGATCGTCGGCGGCGCCGTGTTGGCGGGAGGCGGCGGTGGGCTGGCTTTGACCAGCGCAGTCGGAGCGGAGCTCACAGGCGCACTGGGGCCGCCTTCGTTAGAGGCCGTCTCCTGCACCTTGAGCGTGTGCCCGACGTCAGCGGCGACGGGCACGTAGGTCTGGCTCGTCGCCGTAGCGATCGAGGTGCAGGCGTTGGCGGAGCTGTCGCACTGCAGCCACTGATACGTATAGCCCGTCGGGCTGTTGGTCCACGTTCCGTGGACCTCGGTCAGCGTCTGGCCCTGCTGGGCTGTGCCGGAGATCGTCGGGGGGGTGGTGTTGGCCGGCGGCGGTGGTGGGCTGGCTTTGACCAGCGCGGTCGCAGTGGAGCTCGCAGGTGCACTGGGTCCGCCTTCGTTTGCGGCGGTCTCTTGAACCTTGAGCGTGTGACCCACGTCACCGGCGACAGGCACATAGGTCTGCTGGGTAGCTGCGGCGATCGCGACACAGCCGCCGCCCAGGCTTTCGCACTGCAGCCACTGATAGCTGTAGCTCGTCGGGCTGTTGGTCCAGGAGCCGTGGACCTCGGTCAGCGTCTGTCCCTGCTGCGCTGTGCCGGAGATCGTCGGCAGCACCGTGTTGGCGGGAGGCGGCGGTGGGCTGGCTTTGACCAGCGCAGTCGCGCTGGAGCTCGCCGGGCTGCTGGGGCCGCCTTCGTTAGAGGCCGTCTCCTGGACCTTGAGCGTGTGCCCGACGTCACCGGCGATGGGCACGTAGGTCTGGCTGGTCGCTGTGGCGATCGAGGTGCAGGCGTTGCCGGAGCTGTCGCACTGCAGCCACTGATAGCTGTAGCCCGTCGGGCCGTTGGTCCAAGAGCCGTGGACCTCGGTCAGCGTCTGGCCCTGCTGGGCTGTGCCGGAGATCGTCGGGGGGGTGGTGTTGGCCGGCGGCGGTGGGGGTGAGGACTGCGGCGTGTAGGTGCCATACAACGATGTCTGCTCGCCGTCTGAGCTGACAGCGCCGAACGGGTTGGTCGGTCCGGCGGTGTATGTGTTGGCGTTGTAGGCGCGCGAAGCGGCGACGGTGTCATAGCGAAAACCGGCGACGTTCGCGCTGGCGCCGGTGATCGCGCCGATCCAGTAGTTGCCTGCCGTCAGTTTCAGCGCCGCGGGGAAGACCAGGTCATACCAGCCGGCCGCGTTGGTGCTCTTGAACGTCAGCGCTTCGGTCGTTCCCAGCAGCGCTCCGGGCGAGCCGCCGTTGTCGGCATACACGAGACCCTTCAGCAGCTGCTGTCCGGAGGTGCCGGTGGGCGCCAGGTAGATGCTCAGCTTGCTGAGCGAGCCTGGCGCTGTCAGGGCATAGTGGTTGACGCGCTTGCGGTCGGCCAGGAACCTGTCTGAGGACGCGCCGATGCTGGTCTTGCCGAAGGTCGCAGGGCCCTGCGCGCCGACGCCAGTGCCGCTGAACGCCACTTCGTGCAGCCCGGTGGAGTCGTCGCCGTTGATCGCCCACGTGGCGGTCGCGGGCCCGGGGACCGTTGGTGAGAAGACGACGGTCTCGGTGAGCGTTTCGCCGGGTGCGACGGTCGTTCCCTCGGGCAGCGTGGTGGTCGCGGCGAAGGCGCCGCCGCTGGGCGGCTTTGACTTGGTGATCGTCACGGCGGTCCCGCCGGAGTTGGTGATCGTGAACGACTTCGTCGCGGACTTGCCCACTTCGACCGTGCCGAACGCGTTCTGTTCGCCTGCGATCTGCAGCGCGCCAGGCGTTCCCGCGCTCCCGGACAGCCCGACCGCTCCGTTGCCGCCGGTCGTTTCCAGCCCGATTTCGCCGGTGAAGTTGCCGGTTTCGGTCGGTTCGAAGGTGACGTTGATCGACAGCGAGGAGCCGGGGGCGATCGTGCTGCCGACGGCGGGCACGCCTGTCGCCCCGAACGGCGTGGCCGGCAGCGTGACGGCGTTGATCGTCAACGGAGCGCCTCCGACGTTGCGGAACGTCGCCGCCCCGGACAGATGACCGCCGACGGTCGTGCCGCCGAAGGACAGCACCGCGGGGGTCGTCGTCAGCTGCGCGGCCGCCGACTGCCCGGTGCCGGACATCGCGAAGGAGACCGCGCCCTTGTTGGTTTCCGCGGCGAGCGTGGCGCCGATCAACCCGGTCTGCGTCGGGCTGAACGTGACCGGGATCTGGATCGTCTGACCTGCCGAGAGCTGCGCGGGCAGCGCTGGCGTTGGGGTGGCGATCTGGAACTGCGAGGAGCTCGACGTCAGCCCGGTCAACGTCAGCGTGTTCGTCGCGGTCAGCGTCAGCGTCTTCTGGGTGCTCGAGCCGATCGTGGTGGTCGGAAAGCTCGTCGCCGGGCCGGTCAGCAGGGGCGTCACAGGCGAGCCGAAGCCGAGCACCTTGCCGTCGCGCGTGCCGACGTAGACACGCCCGGCGCCCACGCCGGGGGTGGCGAACTTCGCCGACGTCCCGATGGGCGCGCTCCAGCGCAGCACCGGCTTGCCTTCTACCGGGATCGGATCGTAGGCGCGAAGCTGCGCGCCCGCGCCCGTGCCGTTCGGCGTCCACACCGTCCACACGAGCGCCGTGCCCGAGTTCGTGCCTTCGGAGGTGATCACCGGAGCGCTCGAGGTGAAGCCGAACGCGTCCGCCGAGGTCCCCTGAAGAGAGAGCGTCGGCTGGCCGGTGCCCGACAGGCCGTAGCGGTAGACGCGCAGGAATCCAGTTGAGCCGGCGCCGCTGCTGCCACCCGAGGCGGTCGGGATGTACACCCAGCCGCCGTCGCCCGGCCACACGCCCGGTCGCGACCACACGCCGCCGTAGGGGCCGATTCGCTGCACGACCTTGTCGGCGCCGCCCGAGCCCTGCTGGAAGCCGCCGAGTGCGTCGCGGTTGAGCAGGTACACATAGCCGTCCTTGCCCACGGCGACCGCCAAATGGGGAATGGCGGAGGTCCCGAAGTACTGGTCGTTGAGCCCGGTGACGCCGCCGGAGGCGAAGTCGGCGTCCCACGTGTCGAGCTGCACGGCGTCGAATGGAGCGAAGAAGTCGACCGCCTTGAGCGATCCGTCGGATTGCACCGCGAGTCGCACGACGGACTCTCCGAGATTCCCGGGAGGCGTGTTGCCGGCGGCGGGCGTCGAAGGGGCTCCTCCGTTGCCCGTGCTGACGAACAGCCTGCCCGCTCCGTCAGACGTCAGACCGGCGCCCGACTGCCAGATCCCGGCGCCGTCGCCCGACGTCCGGGCGACCCAGCGCGCCTTGACCTGTCCGGCCGTGGAGACGCCGAACACCCAGCCCTGCCAGGGCGAGTGGTCGCAGTCGGAGCCGAAGGCGGCGTAGACCACGCCGTTCATCAACAGCAGCCCCGGACGCTGCAGCTCGGTGGTCGGCTGGAAGGTCTCGCCTGGTTGATTCTGCGCGGCTCCGCTTAGCGCGACAGGAAAGCCGGCCTTCTCGGTTCCGCTGGAGAGGTCGATCGCGTCCATGAACCACCGCGCCGGTCCCGACGTGCCCGAGACGTAGTTCTTGTGCGTCAGGTAGGCCGTGTTGGTCGCCGGGTCGATCACTGGCGTGGCGGTGACCCCGATGTTGGGCGTGAGATCGCCGCAGCCGATGTCGGCCGCTTTCCAGGGCGCCCCGAGGTTGAGTGGCGCAGCCCAGCGCATTGCGCCGGTCGCCGGGTCCAAGCCGTAGACCTTGTTGTTCTCGCGTGGCGACGAGCAGCGTGCCGTTCGCCAGCAGTGGCTGCGCGTAAACCTGTCCGTCGACGGTCGTCGACCACAGCTGGCCGAAGTTGCCTCCGCTGACGAGCTGGGGTGTGAGCGACGGCTCGTCGGGATACCAACCGTCACGCAGATCGTCGCCCGAGTTGGTGACCCCTTCGGCGAGCGCCTGCGCGGCGAAGGCGAGGGCGACCAGCGCGATCAGGGCCGAAAGCGACGCAAGCCTGCGCGAACGGCGCGACAGTGAGCCTGCCACCCGGCGGCGATCACGTTTTCTCCAGCTCCAACGCATCCATGCCCTTCGCTTCCACTTCGCTGTCGCTCGCGTCACTCGGAGCTCAGCGCCCACCCGAGCGCTGTCAGCATACGGCATGGGGCGTGGTGAGTCACAGCCATCCCTACAGCCGAGCGGCGCCGCGACCGATGATGGTGAGACCGATGCTTCCCACACGGTCCAAAGATCGGCATGCTGCGACGCGCACGGATTTCAGCAGTACGGCGGCTATGATCGCCGCCGGCAACGGCATCGGAGAGTCAGGAGGACGAAGAGAGATGCTCAGATCCGTGAGGATTCGCCTTTGTCTACTGCTCTGCGGGAGCGCCGCCTACGCCGCCTTGCTCGTCCTGCTGCGCGGCAGGCCGAGCTTGAAATCCGACGCGGGAGTGTTCCTCAGCGTCGCGGGCAGCCTGCTTCACGGTGAGCGCCTGTACGTGGGGGTGGTCGACAACAAGGACCCGCTGTTCTTCTATGCGCACGCGGCAGCACTCGAAGTGTTCGGCTGGACCGGTCCATTCCTGCTCGACATCTTGTGGATCGCGATTGCCGCGGGCTCGACGCTGCTGCTCATGCGGGCGATCGGAGCATCTTGGCTGACGGCGGCGATCGGCTTCTTCACGTACCCGCTGTTGCTCACCGGCGCCTGGTATCTATCCGGTTACTCATTGCTCGCGGCCCTGTCATTCGCTCCGCTGATCGGATGGCTGTGGATCCGCGACCGCTTCGTGCTGGCGGGAGCGCTGATCGGCGTGGGCATGCTGTTCAAGGTGAACCTGGCCCTCGTGCTGGCCAGCGTCCCTCTGACGATGCTCGTCCTTCACCCACGCGGGGCGCGTATGCAAGTCGCCAAGGCGGCCGGTGGTTTCGGGGTCGTGGCCGCTGTGGCCGCGCTCGTGCTCGCCCTGCGCGGCGAACTGGACGGTTACGTGAAAAACTTCGCAGACAACCTCAGCTACTCGCACGAGGTGCTCCGCGCGACCGGGAATGTGACTGGAATACCGGGCCACATCAAGGTCGCGGCCGGAGCGGCGAGCAAACCGGTGCACTTCGCCGGTCTGCCGGTCGGCAAGCCGCTGCACCTCGCCGCGATCGCGGCGGCTTTCCTGGTGGCGGGGTATTTCGCGATCCGCACGCTGCGGGAGAGACCGGCGCCCTCCGCGCCATCGTCGCGTCTCTCGGCGAAGCGGGTGCTCGCCGCGCTGTTCGTCGCTTCGACGCTGACGGCGGCGGTCACGCTTGCGCTGACGGCGGCGTGGTCTCCACACGACCAGATGCTCGCCTTTCCGGGGCTGATGCTGATCGCCTTCGTCGTGGCCAAGGCTGCTCCGACTGTCGCCGATCTGCCGCGAACGGCGGCTGTCTGCGCGGCGGCGGCTCTGGGCATCGTCGTGCTCGGCGGCACGGCCGCGGCCCCGTTTGCCCGGGACGGTGGCGTCGGGTACTGGTTCGACGCCGGTCACAGTGAAACGGCCAACCTGCTCGAGCGGGCTGCCGGCAGTCGATTCGCTGGCGCTCGCACGATCACGTTCGCGCACCTGGGGCAGAACGACGAAGAAGGAGCAGCGGCTTTTCTCGACGGCCGCTTCTCTCTGGCCTGCCCGGCGATCGCGCAATATGTCTTCACACCGCACGTGGACAGCGTGCTGCGCTGTGTGCGCGGCAAGCGGCCCGAGCTCATCCTGGTAACGCAGAAATTCCAATTCGTGGCCGGGGCGCCGGTGGAATGGAACCAGTTCGTCGCGAGCGGGTCGCGCCTGCTCGCTGCGAGCTATCGGCGCGTATCGACGGGTCAAACACCCGCCGGGTTGGCTTCGGTGTGGGCGCTCGCGGGTGCAGGCGCGACGCGCCATCCGTAGTCGGGTCGCCCGGTTCCCGTCGTGACGAGCGCATCCGCTGCCGTCGCCGGTTGCTCGTAGCATGGGCGCTCGCATGGCCCCCACCGCTTCTTCCAATCGTCAGGCGGGCCGGGTCCGCGTGGTCACGTTCGTCGACTTCTTGAGCTGCTTCGGAGGCGCCGAGCATCTCGCGCTGCTGATCGCCACGAGGCTCGATCCCGACAGGTTCGAGTCGATCCTGTCGGTCAGCCGCTGGCCTTTGACGGGCCCCTGGAAGGACGACCCCTCCGCGCAGCAGGCGCTGGACATCCTGCAGGCCTCGCCGTCGCGCTTCCTGCCGCTGGCCCGCCGGCGCAAAGTCGACATCCGGGCCCTGTACCGGCTGGCACGCTTCCTGCGCGACGAACGCGTCGACGTGCTGCACTCGCACAAGTTCGGCTCGAACGTCTGGGGCACGCTCGTCGGCCGGATCGCGCGCGTACCGGTCGTGCTCGCGCACGAGCACACGTGGTCATATGAGGGCCAGCCGCTGCGGCGCTTCCTCGACCGCGAGCTGATCGCACGCGGAGCGACCCGCTTCATCGCCGTCTCTCGCGAGGACCGGCGGCGGATGAGCGAGATCGAGGGGATCGATCCCAGTCGCACGCTGTTCATCCCCAACGGCGTGCTGTCCTCGCCGGCGCCGAGCGGGCGCGACGTGCGCGCGGAGCTCGGCATCGGCGCAGACGCGCCGGTGCTCGGTGCGGTCGGCGTGCTGCGCGCCCAGAAGGCGCTGCACGTCCTGCTGCGCGCGATACCGCCGCTGCGCGAGCGCTGGCCGGACGTGCGCGTGCTGGTCGTCGGCGACGGCCCCGAACGGGCCGCCTGGCAGCAGCTCGCGAAGGAGCTGCACGTCGATGATGCAGTTCTGTTCCTGGGCCACCGCGGAGACGTTCCAGACGTCCTGCGCGCGCTCGACGTCGCCGTGTCCTGCTCGGACTTCGAGGGCAGCCCGCTAGCGGTCATGGAGTACATGGACGCCGCCCTGCCGATCGTGGCGACCGCCGTCGGTGGGGTGCCCGACCTGATCGAGGACGGCGTGCACGGGCTGCTCGTAGGACGCGGCGATTCGCCCGCACTGGCGGGCGCCGCCGCCGAGCTGCTGGGAGATCCCGAGCGCTCGCGCGCGATGGGCGCCCGCGCGCGTGAGCGCCGGCGCACGGAGTTCGACATCGACACGCTCGTGCACCGGCTCGAAGACCTCTACCTCGAGCTGCTGGCCGAGCGCCGGCGCTAGGCGGGCGCCGGGTTCGGGGCCGGCAGCCCGACAGCGCGGTCTGCCGGCTGTGGCTCCTGCTCCGCGGCCTCCTCGTGGCGGGCGATCGCGTACATCGCCGGGCCGAGGGCGAGCAGCACCCACAGCAGCTTGCTGTACATGACCGAGATGAAGAAGTCCGCCACGAGCATCCCGCACACCCCGAGGAACAACGAGCGGGCGAGGACCTCCATGACGACTTCGCCGCGCCGCGCCCAGATGCGCGCGGCTCTGAGCGCCCATCTCAAGCTCGCCGCGATGATCCCGAGGAACAGCAGCAGCCCCGGCACGCCCATCTCGGCCATGATCTGCAGGTAGGTGTTGTGAGTGACGTACGGCCGTTCGTTGAAGATCAGATCGGCGCGCTGGATCGTGCCCGGGCGAAGCGTGTATTCGGCAGAGGTGTTCGGGAAGTTGCCGACGCCCACTCCGTTGAGCGGGTGAGCCTGCACCATTCGCCAGGCGACCGTCCACAGGTCCGTGCGCCCGGTGCCCCCTTTGGCGCTGCTCACGCGTTCGCGCGCCGGCAGCGGCGCGAGCTGAGTGAAGTAGATGAAGCCGCCTGCGGCGATCGCCACGAGCATGACGGTGATCGCCATCCGCCAGCGTCCTGCAAAGAGAGTGCCCGCCAGCATCATCGCCGCGAGCGCGACCAGGCCGCCGCGCGACAGGCTGAGGAAGATGCCGGCCAGGCACAGTGGAATCGCCGCGGCCGCGACGAGTCGCATCAGCGGGACGCGTCCGCGCCCGAGGGAGAAGCCGACGCCGAGCGCGAGCCCCACGAGCAGGACGGCAGCGAGTTCGTTGGGGTCGCCGATCGTCCCGGTCGCGCGGGCGCTTTCTTCGACGATCGCCGGATTGGGCGGGGTCAGGACGGCGAAGGCGGCCGCGACCATCGCCCCCAGGATGATCGCCCCGACGACGAGCGCCAGGTCGCGCCGCGTGCGCACCGCGGCGTAGCCGATCGGGATCAGCAGCAGGTTCGGCGCGTAGCGCTGCAGGGCCCCGGTGCTGGCGCTGGCCTGCGGAGCCCACAGCAGCGAGATGGTCGCCCAGCCGAAGAAGGCGATCAGCGTCCAGGTCAGGTAGGAGTGGTCGGCGAAGAAGTCGTGCTCGGTGCGGTCGCCCAAGCTGAAGCGCGCCAGCCAGGCCACCGCCAGGAGCAGTCCCGCCGCCTTTGCGGGGCTCAGCGAGCCCGACGCCAATGACTCCAGGAAGCTGAGAAACGCCAGGACCGCGAAGCCTGCCGCGAGATCGGAGAACACGACATACGTGAGCACCATCCCCGCAACCAGCCCGGCGGCGATCAGCGGCTGCAGGGCGGCGATTACGCCGAGGATCGCCGCAGTGGCGAGGATCGTCGACGGCCCCAGCTCGAACGCGCGCGCCCGGGCGTTCATCTCGGCGCTACGCCCCGATCGCGGGGATCTGCTCGCGGACTCTTCCTCCGAGCCTGCTCGATGACGTCGGCGTCGGCGCGTAGTAACCGCTGCCCTGCCCGAAATCGTCACTGACGATGACCAGCCCCGACGGGCGAACATCTTGGCGCGAGAGAACTTCTCCGAGGTTGACGAGCTGGTCGGTGCGGCTGTGTCCCAGGCGCGCGACGATCAGCACGTCGTCGACGTGGCGGCTGAGTGGAAGCGCATCGCTCACCTCGGTCACGGGAGGAGCGTCGAAGACGATGAAGTCCGCGAGGTCTTCGGCCTGCTGTACGAGCTCGTCCGCCGACGCCAGCAGGCCGTCGGCGAGATAGGGGGCAGACTGCTCGACGAGCAGCGCGCTGAGGTTGTCGCTCAGGGCCTTGACCGGGATGAGCGCGTCCTTCAGCGAGATCTCGCCCATCAGGACGCCGGCCGTGCCGCGTTTGCCGCGCTTGGCCAGCAGGTCCAGTGCGCCTGCCAGCGAGGGACGGCGCAGGTCGGCCTCGACGAGGATCACCTTGTGCCCGGAGAAGGCAAGCGTGGCGGCGAGGTTGAGCGCCACCGTGGACTTTCCCTCCGATCGCGTCGAGCCGGTGATCATCATCGAGCGCAGGCCGCTGGTGTGGCCGCGGGCTCCCAGCGCTACGCGGAGCATGCGATAGCTCTCCTGCGCCGCGGGCGAGAGTTCGCCGGGTCGCATCGGCAGCTTGCGCGAAGCGGGCCGTCGTTCGCGCGGAATGCGCGCGAGGACCGGGAGGCGGAAGATTCGGCGCAGTGTCTCCTCGCGTCGCACGCGCGGGTCCAGGTTCTCCAGGGCGAAGGCGCCCCCTACCCCGATCACCAGGCCGATCAGAAAGCCGGCGATCACGCTCAGTTTGGTCTTCGGCCACGTCGGCGACGAGGGGCGCTGCGCGAGCGACTCGACGGACATCGTCGGATCGGGACCGGCGAGCAGCGTCTGCAGCGAGGAGAGTCGTTCGCCCAGAGAGCCCTGACCGGTGCGCTGCAGCGGCGGCAGGGCTTCCAGCTGCGCCTTCAGCGTGGGGATGATCGCTTCGAGCTGGCGGTGCAGGGTGCGCGTGCGGTTTTTCACAGTCGCTTCGGCGAACGCGTTGGCGATCGCCTGGGCCCTTTCCGCAGTCGTCGCGGTGCCGGTCACCGCCACGACGTTGCTCTGGGCGACGGGCACTGCGCTGACCTGCCCGAGGATGTCCCGACCGTTCGTGTTGCCGACTTTCGCGGCGGCGAGCGCCGCGACTTCTGACGTCGTGACGAGGCTCGCGGCTGTGGCGACATCGCCGGTGGGGTTTCCGGTGCTCGTGATCAGGTTGAGTCCGACCAGCTTGCTTTCCCCGGGCACCGGGGTCACGAGCAGGTGCGCTTCGGCCTTCCACGACGGGGAGGCGAGCTTCGCGTAGACCCCGGCGACGATCGTGACGATCAACACGCAAGTGATGATCAGGCGCCGGCGGTCGCGGATCACCTCGACGTAACGGCCCAGCCCCTCGCGCGGGCCTTGCGGCGTGAGCCAGTCGGCTGAGCGGGGGTCGTTAGAGCGTTGCATGGCGGGAGGCGGCAGCGCGGGCCGCGGATTTCACAACGGTAGCGGCTATTTCGGCGCAGTGGTGCATCTGCGGCGAGCGCATTGGACGTTCGTCGGAGGGTGAGCGCTGTTCGGTCATTGGCTGCGGTGAGAGGTCGATGAAGGCATGCCCACCACCCTTACCGGAGGCCACGCCCTAGATGCTTAATCACGCAAGCCACGTTTCACCCAGCGTCGCCCGTGCACCCGCTCGCGATTCGCTCGCGACGCGCCCGCCCCGCCGGCGCGCTCGCGCGCTCGCCGCTGCATTCGCGCTGTCCGGCCTGCTCGCATGCCTGTACGTTGTACCCGCGGGCGCGGATTCTCTACCAACCACCTGCGACAAGGTCGCCTCCCAGCAGGGCTCCGACGCCGGCAACGGCTCCCCGGGAGCCCCCTATCGCACGGTTGGCGCGCTAGCCGCGTCGCTGTCTGCAGGACAGGTTGGCTGCGTGCACGCCGGCACGTACGCCGGAGGACTGCGCGTCAACCACGGCGGCGCCGCCGGCGCGCCGATCGTCCTGCGCAGCTACCCGGGCGAGCAGGCGCTGATAACCGGTCGCGTGTACGTCCCCCGGGGATCTGACTACGTCACCATCGGAGACATCTCCCTCGACGGGAACTACCAGTCCGCCTCAGAACGGCTTCCGAGCCCCACGGTCGACGCCAATCACGTGACGTTCGAATCCGACGACGTCACAGACGATCACACCGAAATCTGCTTTGACGTCGGCAGCTCGACCTGGGGCATGGCCGACTCGACGGTCATCGCGCACAACCGCATTCACGACTGCGGAGTGATCCCGTCGACCAACCGCCAGCACGGCATCTACGTGCAGGACGCGACGAACACGCAGATCGTCGGCAACGTGATCGTCAACAACACCGATCGCGGCATCCAGCTGTACCCCAACTCGACCGGCGCCGTGATCACCGGCAACGTGATCGCGGGCAACGGCGAGGGAGTGATCTTCTCCGGAGAAGGCGGTGCGACCTCCAACGCCAACATCGTCGAACACAACCTGGTCGTCAACTCGCAGATCCGTCGCGACATCGAATCGTGGTACCCGAGCGGCACACCACATGGCGTCGGCAATCTCGCGCAGAACAACTGCGTGTCCGCCCGCGGGATCGACACCAGCTCGGGCGGGTTCAGCGCACAGGGCAACGTTACGGCCTCCTCGGGCGAACTCGTCGCCACTGGGGGAGGCGGCTACGCCGCCGCCGCCGGGTCCGCTTGCGCGGCGGTCCTCAGCTCGACCGCGAGTGGCGTCGAAGGGACCCCACCGGGTGGCGCTCCGACGCCTGGGGGAAAAGAAGCGGGGGCCGCCGCCACGCCGGCCCGTCAACAGGCCGCCCGCGTCCCTTCGCCCTCCGGGGCTTCCGCGCAAGCAGCACACGGCGCGGCTCCTGGCAACGCGCCCGACGCGGTCAAGAGCGCCTCCCGGCCCTTCCTGCGCGTCGCGCACCCGAGCGTCGCGCACAGGCATCGCCGGCACGCCACCAAGCGCAAGCGCAAGCACGCCACGCGTAGGTCTAAGTCGACCCACAGCGCGGCTCGACGCCACGCTCGCTGAGCGAGCGCTTCAGGGCGACTTCGCGCGCTGCCCGAAGTCGCGCAGCGCCTGCAGCGAGTCCCACAGTGCCGTCTGTCGCACGCGTCGCAGAGGCCGGGACACCTTCAGGCGGAAGCGTCGGTCGTCGTCGGTCCAGTAGACGCCGATGCGCGGCCAGCGCAGTGGCTCCTCGGCGTGCAACCGCCCGGGCAGCGCGGCGGCGACGGCATAGCCGCTGCGCGCGGCAGCTGCCACGACGCGGCCATCGACATCCCCGTAGGGGTAGGCCAACGAGGTGCATGGCGCTCTCAGCTCGCGTTCGCACGCGGCCTTCGAGCGCGTCAGCTCGGACTCCAGCGCGGCATCGTCGATCTGCGTGAGACGCGGATGCGAGCCGGTGTGCGAGCCGATCTCCCAGCCGTGGTCGGCGAGCTCACGCAGCTGCGGCCACGACATCGGCGTCAGCTCGGACTCGTGCGGGCCACCGATCCAGCGATCGATCCCCGGCCACCGCAGCGGGCCCTCGACGCCGATCTGATCGGTCGGCGCGAACACGGTCGCGGTCAGGCCGTGACGGTCGAGGATCGGCCGCGCGAGCTCGTTGACAGAGCGGTAGGCGTCGTCGAAGGTGACGGCGAGCACCCGCTCCCCCGGCGGTGCGCTGACCGCCTCGGTGAACGTCGCGCCGCGATAGCCGCGCTTGACGAGCGTTGCGACCTGGCGCTCGAAGCGCTGCGGCGTCGTCGAGAGGGCGGCATCCCACGTCGGGCTCACGGCGTGATAGCAGAGGACGATTACGTCGGTCACGTTGCAGAGCCCGGTTTCGCAGGCGGCGGACAGCATAATGGAACAGCGTGAGCGCCCTTCCCGCATCCAGCTCGGCCGTCTCGCCGGCCGACGAGCGCGTGGACGTCAGCGTGCTCGTCCCCGTGCTCAATGAGGAGCGCCACATCCGCGAGACGGTCGCGGCGATGCAAGCCCAGCGCTTCGCCGGGACGGTCGAGCTGCTGTTCGCCGACGGCGGCTCGAACGATCGCACACGCGAGATCCTGCTGGAGCTGGCGGGCGGCGATCCGCGGATCCGCGTACTGGACAACCCCCGACGAGGCACCGCCAGCGGGCTCAACGTCTGCCTGCGCGAGGCGCGCGGTGAGTTCGTCGCACGGATGGACGCGCATACCTACTACGGCGACCGCTACCTGGCCGCGGGCGTCGAGCGCCTGCAGCGCGGCGACACCGACTGGGTCAGCGGACCCGCTGTTCCTCGACCGGTCGGCGCGATCTCCACGGCGGTCGGTCTCGCGCTTGCCTCGTGGCTCGGCCGCGGCGGCTCGCGCAAGTGGAACGAGGGCCTCGACAGCGCCGAGGAGCGAGACCTGGACACGGGCGTGTTCGGCGGCGTCTGGCGGCGACAGCGCGTGCTCGAGGCGGGCGGCTGGGACGAGCGCTGGCCGATCAACCAGGACTCCGAGATGGCCTCGCGCTTCCTGCGCGGCGGCGGGCGGCTGGTGTGCCTGCCGGAGATGGCCGGCTACTACGTCCCCCGCGACTCGCTCAAGGCTCTGGCGCGGCAGTACTTTCGCTACGGCTTCTACCGTGCGCGGACGTTTCGCCGCCATCCGACGAGCATGCGCCGCTCGCACCTGATCGCTCCGGCGTTGGCGCTGGCGCCAATCGTGGCCGTGCTCGCCCCGCGGCCGCTTCGTCGGGCGTCCCGCCGTGCTCTGCTCGCCTACGCCGTCGCCGTCGTGGCAACCGCCGGTGGCGCGGCCGGGCAGCCGGGCCGGCGCACCGACGGCGCGCTGCTGCTCGTCGTGCTCCCGGCGATGCACCTCGGCTGGGGGCTGGGCACGCTCGCCGGCATGTTGCGCTTCGGTCCGCCGCTGTCGGCGTTTGCGAGCCTCGTGCGCAGCGCAGGGCAGCCGGCGGTCGACGAGGCGCCCGGCGACGTCTACGCCCCTTCGCTGCGCGTCGAGGGGTGCTGAGGGTGCGTCTGGCGGTCTACACCGACTACGAGTACCGCTCCGATGGGGTGCGGCGTTACGGGCAGCGTGCTTTCGTCGTCTTCCTCGAGGCTCTGCGTGAGCGCGTCGATCGCCTGGTGCTCGTCGGCCGCCTCGACCCGCAGCCCGGCAGCTCGCACTACCCGCTGCACGAGGACACCGAGCTCGTCGGCCTGCCTCACTACGAGAGCCTTGGACATCCAGGGTCGGTGGCGCGCTCGCTGATCGTCTCCGTCGCGCGCTTCTGGCGTCTGCTCGACGAGGTCGACACCGTCTGGGTGCTCGGTCCGTATCCGCATTCTGTGCTGCTCGCGCTGTTGACCGCCGTGCGCCGGCGCCGGTTGGTGCTGGGAGTCAGGCAGGACATGCCGCTGTATGTCCGCAGCCGCCGCCCGGGCCGCCGCTGGATGCATTGGAGCGCCGACGTACTCGAGGCGATCTGGCGCCTGCTGGCTCGCCGCTACGCGGTGGTCGTCGTCGGCCCGGAGCTTGAGCGCAAGTACCGCGCCGGCCACGCGCGCAGCGTGCTCGCAACCACCGTCTCGCTCGTCTCCGAGCAGGACCTCGCCGAGGCCGCCGCGGCCGTGGCTGCGCGCGACTACGCAGGCGAGCTGACGCTGTTGACGGTGGGACGGCTCGACGCCGAGAAGAACCCGCTCCTGCTCGCCGAGATCGCGGCGCTGCTCGGGCGCGGCTCACGACGCTGGCGCCTGCTCGTGTGTGGTGACGGGCCGATGCGCGAGCCGCTGCAGGAGCGCCTGTCCGAGCTGGCGCTGGGCGACCGCGTCGAGCTGCTGGGCTACGTCCCGATCGACGGCGGGCTGCTCGATCTCTACCGCACCAGCCACGCTTTCCTGCACGTCTCCTGGACCGAGGGCTTCCCGCAGGTGCTCGTCGAGGCGTTCGCCAGCGGCCTGCCGACGGTCGCCACCGCGGTCGGCGGCGTCCCCGCGGCGGCGAGCGGCGCGGCGATCCTGATCGAGCCGGATGACGCCCGCGCCGCTGTCGAGGCGCTGGAACGGATAGCCGGCGACGTCGAGCTGCGCGGGCGGCTGATCGATGCCGGGCTGGAGCGCGCGCGCGGCGGAACGCTCGAGGCGGCCACAGAGCGATTGGCCGCCTTCCTGGCGACGGCGCGGTGAGGACGTTCAGCTGGCGCGGGCGCGGACGCGTCGAAGGGCCTGGTAGGCCGCGGGGCTGAGGCTCTTGGCGAGCTTCTTGGCGTTCCACTCCAGCCACAGGCGACCGCAGGCCACGCGTCGGCCCTCGGCGTACGCCGCGGCGACGCGCGCCGGCGTAGACGCCCAGATCGTGTAGCGGCCGCGCACCACGAGGCCGCGTGCAAGCGCGCGCGCGCTGGGCTCGGAGGTGAACAGGAGCTCGTAGCCGGCCGCGGCGGCTGCCCCGATCACGGCGTCCGAGAGGAAACCGCCGGGCACCGACGCCGTCCGCGGAGCGGACCCGAGCGCCTCGGCGATGGCGGCGCGGCTGCGGACCCACTCGTCGTCGAGCTGCGCGCGCGTCAGCCGGCCCATGTACGTCGGGTGTGTGTGTGAGTGGCTGCCGATCACATGACCGCGCGCGCTCAACTCGCGCAGCTCGTCGGCCGACATGAACCCGTGAGTATCGATACGCGAGGACGTGACGAAGAAGTGGCCGCGCCAACCCCGCCGCTCCAGAGCCTCGGCCGCGAGCGGAGCCGAGGCTCCGCCGTCGTCGAACGTCAACGCCACGGCCGGCGCAGGTTCGGCGCCGGCGAGCGTGCCCACGTGCGCGCCCGTGGCAGCGACCGCGTCCAGGTGAGCCTCGAAAGCTTCCGGGTCGAGCTTGTAACGCGCCGCCAGCGGCCCCGGAAAGCCGACGGTGTCGCTCTGGCCGCGCGTCGCGATGTCGTGGTACATGAGCGTGCGCATGGTCTGGGGGCGGCCCGCGTGAAGCCTAGGGGGTCGCGTGGCAGTTCGCCCGTCGATCGCTCTCACCCGGGCGTTGACGGGCGATGCCACAGATAGTCTCAGCCGCGATGGCTGCTCCGGGCTCGATAGCAAGGCTGAGGGGCGCACTGCGGGACAGTCCGACGACGTTGCCGGCGCTCGGAGTTGTGGCGCTGTTCATCGTCTGGGCAGCCAGCCAGGCCGGCTATCCGGTGACGCACTGGGCCCCCGGCGCGCTGGTCGTGCTCGCGCTGCTGGCGATCGCGGCGTTCAGCGTCCCCGTGCGTCTCGCAGAGGCGCCCTTGGCGCTGCGGATCGCGCTCGGCTGTCTGGCTCTGTACACGGCGCTCGGCTTTCTCTCGATCCTCTGGGCGCCCGTCCCCGCGGATGCCTGGGAAGGGGCGAACCGCACGCTGCTCTACCTGTTCGTGTTCGCGTTGTTCTCGCTGTGGCCGCGCAAAGGGGCGAGCGCGGCGCTGCTGATCGGCGCGTGGACGGTGGCGATGATCGGGCTCGCCGTCTTCGTGGTGCTCCACGTCGACGCGTCGTCAAATCCCGCGCGGTTGTTCAGCGACGGGCGCCTGAAGTACCCGGCAGGGTACGAAAACGCGAGCGCTGCGATGTGGGCGATGGTCGTCTGGCCGGCGCTGCTGCTCGCCGCGTCCGAGCGCGTTCCCTGGGCCCTGCGGGGACTGCTCGGCGGTGGCGTCGTGCTGCTCGCCGACCTGGCCCTGCTCAGCTTGAGCCGCGGGTCGCTGTTTGCGACGGTGGCGATGCTGCTGCTCGTGTTCGCGCTGCTGCCTGGGCGCCTGCGAGCGCTCGCCGTGCTCGCGCCGATCGCCGTCGGCGTCGCGGTCACGACCCCGCTGGTGCTGCGCGTGGGCGACCGCCTGTCGCATGGGGGGGACGTCAAGGGCGCCCTGCACGGCGCCACCACCGCCGTGTTCGTCGCCGCCCTGCTGGTGGGCTTGCTGATCGCCTGCGCTGGGGCGCTCGAGCGCCGGCAGGTCTTCTCGCAAGCCACGGCCAAGCGGATGCGCACGGTCTGGGGAGCGACGGTGATCGCCCTGCTGATTGCCGGGCTGGCAGGTGGACTGGCCGTGGCGGGCAATCCGATCGCTCGAGTCGAACACGGCTGGCACACCTTCAAGGGGGGCTACGCGGCGAACCGCAGCGGCGGCAGTCGACTGACCAGCGGGCTCGGCAGCAATCGCTATGACTTCTACCGGGTGGCGATCGACGAGTTCGCCGCCCACCCGCTGGCCGGGATCGGCGTCGACAACTTCCAACAGCAGTACCTCGTTCACGGTCGCAGCGGCGAGACGCCCCACTACCCGCACAGCGTCGAGCTGCGGACCTTGACCGAGACGGGCCTGCTCGGGGCGCTGCTGGCGGTGGTCGGCCTCGGCGCGGCGCTCCTCGCCGGCTCGCGCGCGTGGCTCACGGCGGCGGCCCGCCGTGCCGATCCACTCGGCGCGTCGGTGGCGATGGCCGCGCTGGCGGGCTTCGCGTACTGGCTCGTGCACGGCTCGGTCGACTGGTTCTGGGAGTTCGCCGGCCTAGGTGCGCCAGCGTTCGCCCTGCTTGGGCTCTCCTGCGCGCTCGCGCCGGCGAGGCGCTCGCTAGACACGGCGGGCGCCCCGCTCTCGCCGCAGCCGCCGTCGCAGCGCCCGCGCCGGCGCCGACGACCTGCCCCGCTGGGCGCGACGATCGCCGTCGGCGCCGTAGGCGCCGTCGCGACTGTGGCGGCAGTCGTGTCGCTCGCTGCGCCGTGGCTCAGCCAGACGCAGGTCCAGCGGGCGGCGCGGATCTGGAGGACGGCGCCGCTGAAGGCGTATGCGGACCTGCGAGATGCCGCGCGGCTCAATCCGCTGAGCGACGAACCGTACCTCGTGGCCGGCACGATCGCCCTGCGTTTCGGCGACCTCGCGCGGGCCGACGGCGAGTTCTCCAAAGCCCTGGCGCGAACGCCCGGCGACGCCTACGCGACGCTCGAGCGCGGCGCGATCGCCTCGACCAGAGGCGAGCGTGCGCATGCGCTGAAGCTGCTCGCTAGGGCCGCACGCCTGAACCCCCGTGACGAACTCACGCGCGAGGCCTTGGCGCTGGCGCGACAGGGCAAGAGGGTAGACATCGAAGAACTGAACCGTTCAATCCTGCTCATGGCTACGAAATTCGCATAAAGAGGCGTGGCGGGCACGTGAACGAGTCGCTTTCTCCTCGACACACCGAACCGCCTCCGGTAGAGTGGGCGCGGGTCGGCGTCGGTTTGGTGGGACTGCCTGCTCGTGCGCTGCGGCGCTGAAAACGGGGGGTGGGGTATGACGACTAGGCGACAAGGAACGTGGCACGACACGTCCGCTCCAGGCAAGACCAAGGGCAAGGAAGCATGACAAGGCATCGCACGATCATTCTCATAGTCGGTTCGCTCGTGGCATTCGCGGGTGTCTGGTCTGAGGCTGCGATGGGCAGCTCGCTGCTCAGCGGATACGGTGGCCCGGGACAGGGAAATCAGGCGCTGCTCGGCTCGGCGATGCTGAACGGACCCGGCGGGGGCGGCGGCTCGGCGGGTGCATCGGGGTCGGCGACGAGTTCCACCCTCGCGGCCGCCGCGGCTCCGAGTGGTGCCAACCAGCCGGCGACGGCGAGCACACGTCCGCGCTCGCACCGGCATGCGCGCGGTGCCGCCGGCGCAAGCCCGCAGGCCCCCGCCGCCAAAGGCCAGGCGGTTGGTCCCACGCGCATCTCCGACGTCTACGCGGCCGCCGAACGCGGCGGATCCGCGCCATCGGCTGCCCTGCTCGGACTCTCCGGTACGGACTTCCTGCTGATCGTCCTGGTGCTCTGCGCCCTCGGCTTCATGGGCGTTCTCACGCGGCGGCTGACGCGGGCGTCGCGGCGGGAAGGCAGCGTCGGCTAAAGGGATGCGACGGATCATCCGAGTAACTGGCTAGGACGCCCGACAGATGGCTCGCACCCCCGTCACCCAACAGACCACCACCACGCTCCCGCTTCGCGGCGAGCTGGGTCGCGCTGCCCCGCGGCCGCGTTCGCTGGAGGGCGGCAAGTTCGGCGGAAAGCTGCAGTGGGCGCTCGAGGGGAGCGGTTGGAGCGTGCTGCGCCCGGCCGCCGATTTCGCTCTGCTGTGCGTCGCCGTCGTGGTCGCACAGGGCGGCCTGCACGACACCCTGAACACGAGCGCAAACCGCGCGCCGATCCTGGCGCTGCCGCCCGTCGTGATGCTGCTCTTCTACCTGCGAGGCCTCTACCGCACCCGCATGCGAGCGTTGGTGCTAGACGGGGTCGTACCCGTGATCAGCGCTGTGTCCGTGGGAGCGATGACCGTCGCCGTGCTCGGACTGTTCCTCAACGGACATGCTCCCCCGCAAGGGGAGACGGTCCGGGCGTGGCTGTTCGCCTTGGTCGCGGTGGGCGTCGGGCGCATCAGCCTGTCGTTCGCCCAGCGCTGGGCGCGTTCTCGGCGACTGGTCGGCAAGCCCGTGCTGATCATGGGCGCGGGCGTCGTCGGCGCGCAGGTCGCCCGGCGGCTGGAGAGCCACCCCGAGTACGGCCTGGCGCCGATCGGGTTTCTCGACGAGGACCCGCGTTCGATCGCCGAGGTCGGCGGCCGCGACCTGCCGGTGCTCGGGACGGTCGAGGATCTCGACGAGACCGTCGCCGCCACCGGCGTGCGGCGCTTGATCGTGGCGTTCTCCTCGGTCGCCGACGAGCGCGTCAGCCGGCTGATCCAGCGCTGTCAGGAGCTCGGAATCGAGGTGTCGGTCGTCCCGCGGATGTTCGACACGATCAACAACCGCGTCGGCTATGACACGGTCGGCGGCCTGCCGCTGATGTCGTTCACGACGGTCGATCCACGCGGGTTGCAGTTCGCGATCAAGCACGCCTTGGACCGTTTGCTGGCGCTCTTGCTGCTGCTCGGCCTGTCGCCGCTGATCCTCGCGTCGGCGCTCGCTGTGCGCCTGAGCTCGAGCGGGCCGATCCTGTTCCGCCAGCGTCGCGTCGGTCGCGACGGGAAGGCCTTTGACCTGTACAAGTTCCGCTCCATGCGCATGGAGCCGGGGCGCAGCGATTTGGATGAGGAGGACAGCGGACCGTTGGAGTTCCTGCTCGGCGGCGACACCGCGCCGGGCGGCGTCGAGGGATTTGATCGGCGCACGCCAGTGGGCCGCTTCCTGCGTCGCTGCTCGATCGACGAGCTGCCACAACTGCTCAACGTGCTGCGCGGCGAGATGAGCCTGATCGGCCCGCGCCCCGAGCGCCCCGAGTTCGTCGAGCTGTTCAAACAGGACATCGTCCGCTACGGCGACCGCCACCGCGTGAAGTCGGGCATCACGGGCTGGGCGCAGGTGCACGGCCTGCGCGGACAGACCTCGCTGGCCGAGCGCGTGGAGTGGGACAACTACTACATCGCCAACTGGTCGCTCGGCCTCGATGTGAAGATCCTCGCGCTGACGTTCTTGGCGCTGCTGCGCAAGGCCGAGTAAGGCGGACGGCGCGGGCTTCAGAT
Organism: uncultured Solirubrobacteraceae bacterium; assembly: GCA_963706615.1. Taxonomy (GTDB): domain Bacteria; phylum Actinomycetota; class Thermoleophilia; order Solirubrobacterales; family Solirubrobacteraceae; genus Palsa-744. The sequence goes on from OY970163.1 coordinate 2,022,149, forward strand.
GCTCTTGCTGGCGCCTCGGCCGATCCCGGTCCAGCGCTGAAAGACGCGAACCTGCAGGCCGCTGCTGCCGAGCACGCGCGGCAGGGCCAACCTGAAGCGGTTGAAGCGGTCGAGCGTGAACAGCGCGCGGAAGCGCGGAACGCCGCGCTGCAGGACTTCCAGCTGCATGAAGTCGCCGACCGGTCCCGAGCCGCTGGCCACGACCGCCCCGCCACGCGCTGCCAACTTCAACGTCACGTTGCTTGGGCTGCCCAGCGGTGAGACGAACATGCTCGAGAGCGAGGCGAAGGACGGCTTGCGGGCGCCGCGCGCGTTGAGCGCACCGAAGTCCTCGCCGCTGGAGTCCTGCAGCTTGAAGAAGAGCTCGGCTGCGACATACGGAGTGTTCGCCAGCGAGCGAAAGATGTCGCGGAAGTTCGCAGCCTGCGTACTGGGCGTGACGCACGCCTGTTCCTGCTGGACGCGCTTCTGCGGCCAGCAGCTGCTCCAGCCGAACTCGTCGAGCCAAAGCGGGGTGGCGTCGCCGTTGGCCAGCTGCACTTCGTGGGTCGTGCGCAGCGCGGCGAGCGTGAGCGTGTAGAAATGGACGGCCAGCCCGTCGTAGTAGCCCTTGATCCCGGCGGCGTACAGGGCGCGCAGGAATGCTCCGTTGGAACCGACGAGCGAGCCCGCGAGCACCGTCACCCGTGGGTTGGCCAGCTTGATCGCCGGGTATGCGGCCCTTAGCAGGGCCCCATAGCGTTGCGCCTTGTGCGGGCCGGCGAAATAAAGTTCGTTGGCCTGATCGGGCTCGTTCCAGACTTCGATCGCGGCGAGCTGGTCGCCGTAACGCTGTGCGAGGTAGGCGACGAACGCCGCATAGGTGGAGGGGTGTGCGGGCGGCCACGAGTTGGCCTTGCTGGCCCGCCCTGGCACGCAGCTCGCCCGCAGCGAGGCGGGTGCCGAGGATGCCCAGCAGGGCGTGCCGTCGGTGAGCATGATCACCTGCATCCCAGCGGCAGCCGCATCCGCGACGAGGCGGTCTGTGAAGGCCATCGCCTGGGGATCGATCTGCCCCGCGCTGATCGGCTCGAACACCGACCAGGTCACCTCGATGCGCACGACCTTCGCATGCAGCGAGTGCGCCTGCGAAATCTCCTGATCGGCGCGTGAGAGCCGCAGTCCGCCGTCGGGACCGCCGAGGTTCACCCCGGCCAGCGGGCTGGCCGTCGCGGCCGCGGCGAGGACGGCGAGGACGCCGAGACAGAGCGCGACGACGGCCGCTGGCTTGCGAGAACCCCGGAGCAAGCGATGGACCTTATTAGATGCCGTGCGGGAGCCGCGCAACAGGCCGGCTAGGCTCCTCTTGCAATGTCGCCAACCTGGATCTGGATGCAGATCGCGATCGTCGTGTTCGTGCTCATTGGGATGGTCGTGGCGATCACGAAGCTTGCCTGAGCAGGCCCCGCCGCCACCACCTGCGCTGACGCGAGCGCCCGACAGCGCGAATCGCGATGCTCGGGCGCGGAGGCACAGACTCCTCGCCGGAGAGGATCGCGCCGGGCACCGTCTCAGTCAGCCAGCTCGTCAGCGCTCCGAAGCCCGCGTGCTGCAGCTCGTCCGCCATCCCTGGTGGACGGCGATCGACGTCGTGGGCGTCGGATGCGACGCTGTGAACCAGCTCGGCTTCCATCAGCTCCAGCGCGAAGCGCCGGACGCTCGAGCCGAAGCTCCCGACGAGCGAGCCGGCGGTGATCGACGTGAGGACTCCCGAGCGCACCAGCGACTCGAGGGCCTCGGGATCGCGCTGAAAGGCCGGGCAGCGCTCGGGATGCGCGAGCACGATGCCGTGACCCTGATCCTGCAGTTCGCCCGCCAGCGTGTCCAGGCCGACGACGGCGGAGCTGAACGGGCACTCGATGAGCAGCCACGGCCCGTCGCCGAGCGTCAACGCGGCGAGCTCGGACACGGCGAGGTCGACCCCGCGCGTGATCGCGATCTCCGCCCCCGCGACGACCTTCACGGTCAGCTCGGCCGCAGTGAGGGCGGCGTTGGTCTCCTCGACCAGGCGCGCGATCGTCTCGGCGTCGTTGTCATAGCGCCAGCTCACGTGCGGAGTCGCCACGATCGTCTCGACGCCGCGGTCCTGAGCGCAGCGCGCGAGCGCGACGGACTGCGCGATTGTCGGCGGGCCGTCGTCGATGCCCGCGAGGACGTGGCAGTGCAGGTCGATCACGGCCTAGGACCTTACGCCGAGGACCGCGCGCGCTCGCCGCCCGGGTATGCTCTTGCCTCGTTGTATTGGCGTCGAGACAGGCGAGGAGAATCATGTTCAGGTCGATCGTGGTGGGAACCGATGGCTCTGACACCGCCGCTCAGGCCGTGCGCCAGGCCGTCGATCTGGCCGGCGCCGTAGGGGCCAAGCTTGAGCTCGTCAGCGCCTACGCGCCGGTCTCTCAGCAGCGCCTCAGCGAGGAACGTCGTCAGGCGCCGGAGGATCTGCAATGGGCGATCAATCCGCGCGAGGACGTCGACGCGACGCTCGAGTCGGCGGCTGAGGTCGCGCGCGAGGCGGGCGTCGCCGTGGACGTCTATCCGCGTCAGGGAGATCCGGCCGACGCGATCCTCGACGTCGCCGAGGAGCGAGAGGCCGATCTGATCATCGTCGGCAACAAGGGGATGACCGGCGCCAAGCGATTCCTGCTCGGGTCGGTGCCCAACAAGGTCTCCCATCACGCTCCCTGCTCGGTGCTGATCATCCGCACCACCTAGGAGGCCTCCGACAGCGCGTCCTTGAAGGCTCGCTGCAGTTCGTCGTCTAGCGCGCGATCGAGTGCTTCGTGCGCGCTTTGTTGGGAGTCGGCCGAGCGCAGCGTGTGCATGTGGCCGGTGATCGTCTCGACGCCGAGGTTCGGCCAGCGCTCCAGGCGATCCAGGCGGCCTTCGTCCTCCAGCTCTTCGAGCAAAGGCTCATTGGAGGAGAACATCAACTGGATGCGCTTGTCCGCGTCGCGCAGCCGGTCCAGCGCGCGGTCGAGCTCGTCGCCGCCCCGGCGTTGTGCGGCGCGCCGGGCTACCTGCGCGACGGCGCGGCGCGCAATCACTCTGGGGGCGCGATAGGCGAGGCCGGCCATGCGCTCCACCGGGATTTCCCCACGGATGACCCTTTGCCACGCGGACGCCCGCGCGAGGGCTTTGCGGACCTCGCGCGTCACTTCCAGCGACGGATCCCAGAACAGCGCGCGCGGATTGAGCAGGTAGGCGGCGACCACTCGCTCGTCCGACAGCGCGGCGTGAAACGCCCAGTAGGCCCCCGAGCACAGGCCGGCCAGCACGAAGCGCGGCCCCAAGCCGCGCTCTGCGAGATCGTCGAGTGCTCCGCATACCTGATCGACGAGGTCCGGGACGTACAACTGGGCCATCTCGCTGAATCGGCTGGTGTCGCCATCGGCGTCGCCGATCCCCTCGAGATCCAGGCGCAGCGTGGGCACGCCCAGCGCAGCCCAACGGCGGGCGGTCTCGACCCACATCCGGTTCGGCCCGATCCGCCGGATCGCGCCGGCGTTGAGCAGTACGGCGCAGACGTCGCCGGTGGATCCGCTCTGCGGCTCGGCGAGGATCCCGAACATCTCGCCGAACGGCTGGGCGATCGTCATCGGAGTCTCGCGGATGCGCGCGTTGCCGACCGACAGCTCGATCGAGCTCGCCCCATCGTCGCGGCCCCCTGCGGCGGATGAACTCCGCGCTTGCACGCTCCTAGGCGCGGGGGTCTCTTTCAGCCACGCCGACACCTCTGCGAAGACCTCGACGGGCGAGCGTGCTTCGTGGGGACGCGCCATCATCTCGCCGTAGCCCTCGCCGGCGGAGACGGTCACCTGTGCACCGGCTTCCTCGAGGCGCTTGTGCAGTCGCTTGTCTGCGCCGATTCCGTCCCTGCCAAGCAGAAGGGCGCGGCGAGGGAGCCCGGTGGGGAACGACAGCTTGCTGACGTCCAGCTCTTCCAGCGCGCGGGCCGTCTCGGCGGTGACGACGAAGCCGCCGACCCACACGTCGCCCTCCGCTGTCACAGACGGCCGCACAGCTTCGTCGGGGACGGGCAAGAGATCGGAGTCCTCGAGGCTCGCGAAGGTGCGCAGCTCGCGCAGCAGCGTGCGCCCGCGCGCAGGCGCGGCCCAGAGCACAACCTCCTCGATCTGCGCTCCGTCGGAGATCGCGCGACAGACGAGCAGACCGCCGAGACCGATGCCGATTGACACCACGCGAGCGCAGCCGGTCATCGCGCGCAGTCGCCCTGCCGCCGCGCCGACGGCGTCGATCCAGGAGGAGAGGCGCCGCGGGTCGTGTGGCGAGCCGCCGCTGTCGCCGGTCCCGGGAAGGTCCATGCGCAGGCACGCGAAGCCTTCGCTCGCGAGATGCTGAGCCCAGTCGCGTCGGCTGCGGTATGAGCAGGTGTCATCCCAGCCGAACGGGGGACAGATCAGCACGGCCGTCGAATCGGTGGAGGGGCTCGCAGGCTGGTGGAAGATGGCGAAGATCGGATCGCGCCCGTCGCGCACGTACAGCGCGACTTCGCGTGGAGCAGGGCTCATGCGCTGTCACCCTCCGCCTGGATGCGCACACGCCCGTCGAGGTTGAGCGCGGTCAGCGCCCCCCCGGCATAAGCGCCGGTGCCCTCGGACCCGCGCAGCAGGACGACGCGCTCGCCGCCCGGCTCGACCGAGAAGGCGTCGTCGACGGGCGCGAAGCCCGGCGCGTGAACGCGCACGCCGTATGCGAAGCGTCTGCTGTGCACGCGCAGGCGCACCGTGTCGTCGGCGAGCTCCGCGGCGGTTGCGCTGAGTCCCAGCCTGTCGGCGCTCTCTGTCGCGGTGGGACGAGCGGCGGGGAAGCGCACGCTCTGGGAGATCAGCTCGACGCCCTGCTCGCCGGTGCGCTCCAGGCTCGCGACGAGCAAGTCGTGCGCCGGCGGCCCGAAGCGATAGGCCCACGAGGCGTCGACGAAGCGGCCGATCAGCCGCTCGACATCGTGTTCGCAGTGGCCGTGCGCGCGCAGCTCGATCGTCTCGTGCGCCTCGTGCACGGGCAGCTCGAGGTCGCGATACAGACTGACGCGTAGGCGCGCCGTGAGCGCCTCCGGGCGGTCGTTGGCCACATGCGCGACGACGCCGTTGAGTCCCTCGTCGGTCGTCCACACGGCGACCGGCGCGAGCGCCCGGCGCAGGTGGTGGTATGCCACCTTGGGCTCGCCGCGATGATCGATCACGCCCCATCCGGCGCCGGCGACGAGGTCGCGCAGCCACAGCACCAAGCCGCCGCCGCAAGGCGACGCCGCCCGCCGCCACTCGCCGAACACCTCGGCCATCACCTCTCCGCTGACCGCGCGCGAGAGCTCGAGATAGCGCTCGTGGTCGACCCGGCGCAGCGCCACTGGATCAAGCCCGAACAGCAGCTGCAGATAGTGGTCACGAACGTCCTCGAAGTCCCAGCCGCTTCCCGAATCGCGAGGCACGCCCTGCTTCCAGCGGGGATGGTGCACGACGAGCTGTCCGGGAGCGTCGGGAAGCATCGCTTCGACGGCCGCCTCGTCGGGCACGTTGGAGAAGGCCAGGCACTCGGCGGCGAAGCGCACCTGCGCGCGCCGGGCGTCCTCCAGCGGGCGCATGTAGCCGCCGACGCCGTAGTAGTTGCTGATGCCGCGATCGGTTCGGAACGGCAGATCCCCGCCGCAGGGCGCCGAGGGGACATACGCGGCGTCCGCGCCGCTCTCGCGCACGAGCCCCGGCAGCAGCTCGCCGAACAGCTCGCCTCGTCCCAGCGCCGGCTCCAGCCCGAGCATCGCCACCTGCTGCTCGACCTCGCTGTTGCCGCACAGGATCGCCAGGCTGGGGCGCCCGGCGAGACGCGCGAGCACGTCCCGCGCCTCGCGCTCGACGGTCTCGGCGAACGTGGGGTCGGCGATCGGGTAGTCGAGATTGGCGAACATGAAGTCCTGCCATACGAGCAGGCCGAGCTCGTCGCAGAGGTCGTGGAAGACCGTGCTCTCGTAGGCGCTCGTGCCCGGGATGCGCAGAAGGTTCATGCCCGCGTCGCGGACCTGCTCGAGCGCCGCGCGCAGCAGCGCCGGCGAGGGCGCAAGGCCGACGGGATCGATCGGCGTCCACAGGCAGCCGCGCGCGAAGACGCGCACCCCGTTGACATGCAGGTCGAGGCCGTGCTCGAGCATTTCGCGATCGCCGTCTGCTCCAAAGGCGAGGCGGCGAAACCCGACCCGACCGGCGCCGACGGTCAAGCTGGAGCTCGCGTCCGCGACGATCAGCCGCGCCTCGTACATCGCCGGATCGCCGTGCGTGTGCGGCCACCACAGGGCGACGTCGGGCACCACCAGCTCCCCCGTGCAGAGGAGTCCTCCGGCGTCCTCGGCGACCGCGAGTGGCGCACGCAGCGTCTGTGACCCACGCGACAGCTCCAGCTCGACGGCCGTCTGCGACGCGTCGTCGAGCCGGCGCAAGCGTGCGTTGACGACCAGGCGCCCCTGCGTTCGGTCCACGCTCGGACGCAGCAACAGTCCCTCGACGACGACACGGCGCCGTCGCTCCAGGCGCACCTCGCGCCACGGCCCGACCGCGGGCGGGCCGGGGGCGAAGCCGGGCGCGCGGCCCAGCAGCATCGTGCGAAAGAAGCGCAGGTTGCCCTCTGCGACCAGGCGCGTGCGCCAGCGGGCGCGCGGGCGCCGCCGGGCGCGCAGGCGGGGCGCAAGCCCCCGGCAGCAGATCGTCAGCTCGTTGCAAGCGCGCAGCAGTGAGCCGACGTCGAGCGCGTGAGCCGCGAACATCGAGTCGCTGTCGAGCACGCGCTCGCCGTTGAGATAGACCTCGGCGACCGTCGCGATCCCGTCGAGGCACAGCGCGACCTGCTCGCCGTCGGCGGGTGGCTCGGCATCGAAGCTCGTGCGAAACCACCAGTCCTCGGCGTCGAAGTCGTGGGCCAGACCTTCGCGCCACGCTCCTGCATCGCGCAGCACCCCGGCGGCGGTGCCCGGCGCGCGCGCCGGGCACCAGCTCGCGCCGTCGGCGGACTCGGCGCTCAGCTCGGCGGGCGTCGTCGAGGCCTCCCAGCCCTCCGACAGCACGCGCAGCTCGTGGCCCTCGACGAGGACCTGCGCCGGCGCAGCCGCGACGTGCCTCGTCTCAGTCAGCGAGCTCATCGAGCCGGGCCATTGCCTGGTCCCACGCCGCGGCGATCGTCGCGACGGCCTCCTCGGGCTCGAAGGCCTTGCGGCGTGCCAGGCGAAAGGACAGTGCCTTGCAGCCCTCGACGATGTGTCCCAGCGCGCCTTGAGCCGCCGCCCCGGCGTCGCCGAAGAGCCAGTCCACATGCGAGCCGGCGGCCTCGAAAGCCGAGCCTGCCATGCGCACCGTCGCAAAGGCATAGGCGTGATAGTCGGCGGCGTCTCCGTCGAGCAGACGCGGCAGATCGCGCTCGAGCTGCGCGCCGAAGCGCACGAACGGATTGGTCGCCGGGCGGCGTTGCAAGCGGGCACGCAGCAGGCCCAGGGCGGCGTCGCGAAGCTCCCCGGCGGCCAGCGGGTCGCCGGCATCGAAGCGGACCAGCTCGGTATAAGGGGGCAGGTCGTCGGGGCGCCGGGTGGCCAGGCGAAACACGCCGCGGTAATCCTCGCCGGTGAGCTCGTAGAGGCCGGTCGCGTGAAAGTAACGAAGCGTCTGTCGCTCGAGGTCGATCGCCTCGGGGACGATCGAGCTCTTGACGTGTTCGGCCCGGTAGCTGGTCGCGGCGGTGTCGGGCAGGTACCACGAGTCGAGCTCGACGGTGATCGTGCGGCCGCTCGCGATCTGCTCGGCGATCTGATCGGGCAGCGCTCGGTACGGCTGCATCTCGTGCACGTCGAGGCCGTAGAGCGCCAGCAGATCCTCTGGGGCGGGCTTGAAGAAGGTCCACTGGTCTCCCTCGAAATCCATCTGCACGGTCGCGCCCATCGCGGCGAGCGGCTCCTGCGCGCGCGCGTGCAGAAGCTCGATGAGGATGTCGGTGTAGCAGTTGATCTCCCTATAGGTGCGCTCGGGCGCGTGCAGCAGATGCGGTCGATAGGTCGCCGGGTCGAGCCCCAGCAGGCTCACCGGACCGGTTGTGGCGCTCAGGCTCCCCACAGCTCACCTCGAGTCCGCTGCGGCCATGCGGCCACCTCCAGGCCGTGCGTGTGAAACAGCGCAAGCGTGATCCGCTCCAGGCCGAATCCGAGGCACGCGGTATGCGCGCCGCTTCCATCGGCCATCTCGATCCCGTAGGCCGAGGCGAAGTGGTCCTGGTGGTAGTTGAAAGAGGCGACGGCAGTCGGCTCCGGTCCGGCGATCGGCACGGACACCTCGAACTTCAGCTCCTGCTCTCGCTGGCTTGCGGCGAGCATCCGCCCGCTGCGCCCGAAGAACGGGTCGGTGGCGACGTCGAGCTTCGCGTCTAGGCCGATGCCGAGGAGCATCTCGACGGCGCGATTGCGCCAGCGCTCGCGCCAGTCGGCGACCTGCTCGGGCTCGCCGATGCGCACGATCTCGCGCTGGTGGAACATCTGCATGCGCGCAGGGTCGCCCGACGGCTCGTGGCGAAAGACGTAGGCGCTGCCGGCGTCGACCGTCACGCCGCCGGGGGCGAGTCGGCCGCGGGCCGCGATTGCGGGGTACACCGGGTAGCAAGCCGCCGGCGTGAGCACGAGGTCGGTCATCGACTGGAACCGGCTCCAGTCCTCGTGGCGGGATGCCCTGCCGTACTGCTCGGCGGCCTCGTCTTCGCTGCCGTCGAAGGCGAAGATGCTGCCCGCGAGGTGCGGAAAGGACTTCAGGTAGCCGACGGTCTCGAGGTCGTGGCGGGGCAGCACCGGTGGAAAGCGCAGACGCTCCGGGTCCTCGGCGGCTCCCATGCGTGTGACGAGATCCGCGACGCCCTCGCGCACGTCCTCGAAGTCGCCTCCTCGGCCATAGATCCCCGCAACGCCGGTTTCGATCAGCAGGCCGCGCTGAACGAGCTCGTCACAGAACGCAGCCTGATCGACCGTCGCCGGACGTAGCTCGGCCATCAGACGTCCTTGGCGATCAGCAGCAGGCTCGCGTTCGTTTGGTGGATTCGTTCGTTGGCGACCATCAGGCACGCGGACATTGTGTCGCGCAGGTGACGTCCGACGCTGAACGGCGTGTCGTTCTTGAAGCCCATGATTCCGCAGACGCCCATCGCGCCCTGGCAGACCCGCGGCGCCTGCTCGGAGGCGGCGATCTTCAAGTTGTTGAAGCGAAGTTGGGAGGCCATCGTCGACAGGCTCTCGCGGCCGGGCTCCTCCGAGGCTTCGACGAAGCCGCGCAACCCCGAGCTGACCTCGGCGCGCAGCAGCGAGAGCTCGCTCATCAGGTGCGACAGGCGCAGGGCGGTGGGAGGCGGCTGGCCGGGCTTCTGCTTGGCCGCGGCGCGCACGAAGGCGCGCGCACGGTCGAAGGCGTCGGTGGCGATTCCCAGCCACAGGTGCGACCACAGGATGTGCGACACGGGCACCATCGACTCGACCGAAACGGTTGAGAACGGCGCCGCCAGCACCTGCTCCGCCAGGATCTCGGCGCGCACGGTGTAGCCCGGCGAGCAGGTGCCGCGCATGCCGAGGGGGTCCCAGGTGCCGGCTGGCTCGAGCTCGATCTGCTCGCGGCGACTGAGCACGAGCACCTGATCGCTCGGCTCGGCCTCGGGCGTGCGGCGCAGTGTGGTCAGGAGGTCGTCTGCGTATGCGCCGTAGCTCACGGTCGGCGCGCGCTTCTCGAAGCTGAGCGTGCCGTCGGACGCAGGCGTGACCGCAGCGACGGAGCGCCCCATGTCTCCGCCCGTGCCGATCTCTGAGGTGACCGAGGCGATCAGCCGCTGTTCGTCGGCAACGTCGCGCAAATACGCTTCGAACCAAGGCGCCTGGTCGAGATGGCGCGCGATCGTGACGACCTGGATCTGGTGCATCGCGAAGACCATCGCGCTGGCCCCACAGCGACGGCCGAGCGTCAGGCAAGCCGCGGCGATCGCCTCGAAGGACACGCCTGCCCCGCCGAGCTCGGTGGGAATGAAGGCGGACAGGGCCTGCTCGTCGCGCAGCGCCTGGATCGTCTCGGCCGGAAAGCGCGCTTCACGGTCGACGTCGAGGGCGTTCGGCGCGGCGACATCGTCAGCGATACCGCTTATCGCAGCCAAGAACGTGGCGTCGCGATCGACGGTGATACTCATGCCGCCGCCTCCACGTGAAGCTCTTGCAGCGCAGCTTCGATCGAGGCAATGCTCTCGAACACGCTGCGCTTGAGCATGCGATCGGGGAACTCCACGTCGAAGCGATCCTCCAGCGCCAGCATCACGTTGACGCTCGCGTGGGAGGTCATTCCGGCCTGATAGAGGTCGGCGTCCACGGCGAGCCCTTGGGCGTCGCCGGGCAGCCGCGCGTGGTCCTTGAGTATCTCGCGTATGTCGTCGGTCATTGGTCTCTCATCGGAGCGTCTGGCAGGTTCCTTAAGCGCAACTTGCGATCACGACGGCCGCAGCCATGCCGGCCTCGTGCGTCAGGCTCAGGGATAGCTCAGTGATACCCGCTTCTTGCGCAAGTATCGCCGCGGGGCCGCTGAGCTCCAGGGTGACGGGGCCCTCGGGATCGCGGACGACCGCGATCGCCGAGAGTGGAACGCCGACGGCGCCTGGGCGCAGCACCTTCAGCGCCGCCTCCTTGGCCGCGAAGCGCGCCGCGAGGCGCGTGGGGTCCACTCCGTCGGGCGCGGTGCAGTCCTCGATCTCCTGCGCCGTGTACACACGCCGCAGGTAATGCTCGCCGTGGATGCTGATCGAGTCTCGCACGAGGTCTACCGACGCCAGATCGATTCCGACGCGCAATGGCATTATGAGAATTGTCTCAGAGAATGCAATCCGCCGCCCCGCGAGGCTGCGCTAGTCTGGCCGGTGGGCGGGGGATTTCGATCGGCACGACGCGTGAACAGCAACACATCCAAGAGCCTGGACGCTGTCTAAGTGCAGGACGACGAACAGGCGAGCCTCAACGAAGAAGTCTGGCTGAGGGGCGCCTTCGTCGGGAACTACGCGAACCGGAAGCTGCGCCCCGTCGAGGAGGTCCTGCTCGATCGCTATCGCGATGCGCTGAGCGGCCGCGTGCTCGAGCTTGGATCCGGCGGCGGGCGTCTCACCGGCCACCTGGCCCAGCTCGGAGGAGACGTTCACGGCTTGGACCTCTCGCCGGCGATGGTGGCTTACTGTCGCCGGGAATATCCGCGTGCGCGCTTCAGCGAGGGGGACCTGCGCGATCTCTCGCGCTTCGACGAGCACTCGCTGGACGTGGTGTTCGCTCCCTACAACGTGCTGGACGTGCTGGGTGATGTCGAGCGGCGCCGCGTGACCGGCGAAGTACGCCGCATCCTCGCCCCCGGAGGGATGTTCATCGTGTCCTCTCACAATCGCAACTACCCGGCTCGGGCCGGCAGGTGGAGGCGCATCGTCGTGGGCAACCCGCGAAGACCGCTCTCGAGCCTTCGCGCCCTTCCCCGGCGCCTGCGCAACCATCGCCGCCTGCGCGCACACGAGCGCGAGGACGGTGGCTATGCAATCGTCAACGACGAGGCGCACGAGTTCTCCGTGCTCCACTACTACATCTCGCGCGATCAGGAGGACCGCCAGCTCTCCGAGGAGGGCTTCGAGCTGATCGAGTGCCTTGACCTGGACGGCCGCGCCGTCGCCCCGGGCGCACTCGCGCCGCATTGCTCTGAGCTGCACTACGTCGCGCGACCGGCGCGATGAGTGTGGTCGGAAATCGCCTGCTGGCACTCGCCGCCGCTGCGACCGCCGCTGTCGGTCTGCTGCTCGCGCTGGGGTGCTCCTCAGGCGTCAAGGCTCAGAGCACCGCGCAAGCTGTCGCCACCGCGCCGCTCGCGAGCTCTGCACCGCCGCGCACGGCCGGAGGCTCTCTCCACCACTACGAGTACGTCTTCCCGGACGGGTCGATGTATGTGTATGACCTCGACGCGGGCCAGCGGCTCGTGCAGCGGGTCGACCTGCCGATGGCCAAGGGCATCCGCGGCGTCGTCGCGAGCCCGGCTACGCACACGCTGTACATCAGCTACGGCGGCGACGGAGGTTCCAACGGGTCGGGCTCGCTGCTCGCCTACGACCTGGTCGCTGAGCGGGTGCTGTGGCAGCGCACCTACCACACGGGGATCGACAGCATGGCGATCAGCCCCGACGGAGCGCGCATCTACATGCCCACAGGCGAGCTCGATTCCAGCGGTGTGTGGGAGGTGCTCGACGCACACGACGGCAACGTGGTTGCGAGCATCCGGGGCGGCTCAGGCGCGCACAACACGGTGATGAGCCTCGACGGGCGGCGGGTGTATCTGGGCGGCCGCGAACACGACTACCTCGAGGTCGCCGACACGGCGACGAATCGCGTCATCAAGAACGTCGGCCCTCTGCGCAGCGGCGTGAGGCCTTTCACGATCAACGGTCGCCAGACGCTCGCGTTCACGACGGCGACGGGGTTCCTCGGGTTCCAGGTCAGCAGCCTGGCATCCAGCCGCGTGCTCTACACGCAAGCGTTCCCGGGCTTCAGCTGGAGCCCGGCGCACTTCTCTCCTAGCGCCCCCAGCCACGGGATATCGCTGTCGCCCAACGAGCGTCAGGTGTGGGTCATGGACGCACCCAACGGCTATGTGCATGTGTTCGACGTCTCCTCGCTGCCGCGCCACCCGCCCAGGCTGCTGCGCAACCTGCGCCTGTCGCACCCGATGACCGGCGAAGAGAGCCCGTGCAGCTATGACTGCGCGCGCGACGGCTGGATCCAGCACAGCCTCGACGGCCGCTTCGTGTACGTGGGCGATTCCGGCGACGTGTTCGACACGCGAACCTTCCGCCGCGTGGCCTACCTGGATCCTCTCCACAGCACGCGCAAGATGCTCGAGATCGACTGGCGCGGCGGCGTGCCGGTCGCGACGAGCTCGCGCCAGGGCGTGGGCTACGTGCGTTGAGCGGCACGCCCGGGACTTACCTCGGCGTAGACGAGGCCCTCGATCAGCTGCTGTCCCGAGGGCGCGTCCGGAGGTCGGGTAGGTGCTCAGCTCGCCGACCGCGCCGCCGGACGCCCCTCGCCGGCTATCTGCCGGACTTTTTCCCGCCGCTCGCGCGCGCGAGCAGGCGCACGTGCTTCGATTGCGTGCTGCTCGGGCCCGTCGACTCGAGGATCGCCAGCAGCGCGTTGAGGTGTCCGTGCGCGGCGCTGAGGAGGCTGCGCCCGTTGGGCGTGAGGCTCACCGCGACGGACCCCGTCTGACCGGCTCTCAGCGAGAGCCCGGCTCGGCCGATCGTCAAAACTCTCGTCTTCGTGGGCTTGCCCCGCTGATGCACCTCGAGCCTGACGGCGATCGTCAGCGTGCCGCGACACGCCGCCGAGCCGACGCAGCGAAGATTGACCGCTGCCCTGCCGCGCTGGACCGTCAGGGTGGTGCTCATGAGGACGATCGAGCTCGAGCTTGCGGTCGTGCCGAGCACGGAGGACTGGCCCGTGCCGGAGGGGCTTTGTGACGTGGTCGTGCCCGGCGGCTGAGTCTGGGCCGGCGGAGTGGGCGCCAGTTCGGCCACGTAGTTGAACTGATCGGTCGGCGCGGTCGCGCTCGTCCCGCCAGGAGTCGTCACGGTCACGTCCACGGTGCCCGTGCCGCCCGGGGACGTCGCGGTGATCGACGTCGGTGACTCTTTCGTGACGGTGGCCGCGTTCGATCCGAATTTGACCGCGCTCGCTTCGCCGAGGTCGGTCCCGGTGATCGTCACGGTGGTCCCGCCGGCGACCGGGCCGCTATTGGGACTCACGGCGCTGACAGTTGGGGGCGCGACGTAGCTGAAATGGTCGGTCGGAGCGGTTGCGCTCGTCCCGCCCGGAGTCGTCACGGTCACGTCCACCGTCCCGGCCCCGGCGGGGGATGTCGCGGTGATCGACGTCGCAGAGTTGACTTTGAACTGAGTGGCGTTGCTCGCGCCGAACTTGACCGCGGTGGCGCCGGCGAGACTTTCGCCGGTGATCGTCACGGAGGCTCCTCCGGCCGCGGGGCCGTTGCCAGGGCTCACGCTCGTGACGGCAGCTGTGTAGGTGAACTGATCGGCCGCGCTCGCCGCGCTGGTCCCGCCCGGAGTCGTCACGGTCACGTCCACCGTCCCGGCCCCGGCGGGGGATGTCGCGGTGATCGACGTCGCAGAGTTGACTTTGAACTGAGTGGCGTTGCTCGCGCCGAACTTGACCGCGGTGGCGCCGGCGAGACTTTCGCCGGTGATCGTCACGGAGGCTCCTCCGGCCGCGGGGCCGTTGCCAGGGCTCACGCTCGTGACGGCAGGTGTGTAGGTGAACTGATCGGCCGCGCTCGTCGCGCTCGTCCCGCTAGGAGTCGTCACGGTCACGTGCACCGTCCCGATTCCTGCCGGCGACGTCGCGGTGATCGACATCGGTGACTCTCTCGTGACCGTGGCTGGGTTCGCTCCGAATGTGACCGCCGTGGCGCCGGTGAGGTCGGTTCCCGTGATGGTCACCGAGGTTTTCCCGCCGGTCGGCCCGCTGCTGGGGCTGATGCTCGTGACCGTCGGCCTCGGCGGGACTTCGGTGGAATATTCGAACTGGTCGTTTGCGCTCGTCGCGCTCGTCCCGCCAGGAGTCGTCACGGTCACGTGCACCGTCCCGGTGCCTGCCGGGGAGGTCGCGGTGATCGACGTCGCAGAGTTGACTTTGAACTGGGTGGCGTTGCTCGCTCCGAACTGGACCGCGGTGGCTTGACTCAGATTGGCGCCCGAGATCGTGACCGACGTTCCGCCGCCAGTCAGGCCGACGCTCGGGCTAATGCTGGTGACTGCGCCCGGCAGCGCCTTCGCGACGTCCAAGCGCCCTTCCGTGCGGACCTTGCCTTTGAGCGAGGGCAGCTTTTCGACGCTGTTCAAGATTTCGGTCTTCAGTTCAGCAGCAGTGAGTTCCGGCTTGACCGAGAGGATCAGCGCCGCCGCACCGGAGACTTGTGCCGCGGCCATCGACCCGCCGCTGAGGTAGCCGTAAGTTCCGCCGCGCAATGTCGAGTAGATGCTCTGGCCCGGCGCGGCGAGGTCGACGGTCGACGGTCCGTAGTCTGCCCAACTGGGCAGCTGGTCCTTGTTATCGGTGGCCGTGACGCAGATCTCGTTGGGACGCGGATGGGGAGGTTCGCCTTTCGGACCGGAAAGTGGGCCGTCATATCCACACGGATAGCGCACGCGTTTTTCTTCGTCGATGTTTTCGCCGGTGTTACCCGCCGCGGTAACGAACAGGATGTTGTTTTCGGCGAGAACGTCGATCTCTTCAGATAGAGGTTTGGAGTAGGGCGTGCCGACGAAGGTCGGCGAGTCGTTGACCACGCGGATGTTCACCCCAGCCTTCTTGGCTGTCACCACCGCTTCGAGGGCTTTGACGAGGTTTTCGGTGCTGTTGGCGCCGCCGGCCGATTCGAGCCACTTGACCGGCAGGATCGAGGTCTGCCAGTTCATCCCGGCTACGCCGATTCCATTGTTGCCCACGGCGCCCATGATCCCCGCGACATGAGTACCGTGGCCGCCATAGCTTTTTGCCCCGGACGGTTCTTCGTCGAGCGGTTCACATTTCTTTTCGGGTTCGGACACGTTGAAGCCGTGCGTCCCTGTTGGGCATCCCCCAATGCCGCCTGGGTTGGTCCAGATGTTCGTCTTGAGGTCCGGATGTTCGTATTCCACCCCAGTGTCCGCCTCCGCGATCACGATCGACTTGCTACCGGTGGTGACACCCCAGGCTTCGGCCGCGCGATCGTCCGCACCCGGAGTACCTTTGACTTCCGAACCGAGTTCCTCTTGGGAGTTCTGGGTCGGAATCAGCTGCCCGGTGTTGTTGTCGCCCCACTGCCTCAGGAAGAATTCATCGTTCGGGACGAGCGCCATCGCCGGCTGTGCGCCCAGCCCGAGCAGGGCCGCCGCGATCAACGCGGCTAGCAGGATCCGTCCACGCGCCTTCCCAGCGCGCCGCTGTCGGGGGTTGCGAATCACACAATCTCCTAAAAGAGCCCTCCGTGGTCTCATGCGCGCCGCGCCCCCACGCCGCGCACCGTTGCAATGTAGAGCACAAACCCAGCATCGGCAAGCGCGCTTGCACGCGCCGCCGACGCTCATCCGTTCGCAGGACGCGGCCGATAGCCGTTCTATGATGCCCCGAAATGAGGTGCCGGCCATGGTAGGAGCAGAGCACCCGTCGGCCACCGAGCGCTATCTCGAGCAGATCGGCGTGCGCCCGACGTCCAAGGCGACATGCCCGTTCGATCCCGGCTATGACCCGGTGACGGTGCAGTCGCACCTGCGCCAAAGCGCCCATCTGATGGGCACGCTGAAGATCTCGATGGCCTGCTGGATGGTCGCCGAGGAAGGCGCCACGCGCAGCAAGATCCAGGCCGCACGCGAGGCCGGGGTCCCGACCGTGGCAGGAGGAGGCCCATTCGAGACGGCCGTCGCCCAGCGCGCGCTTCCCGCCTATCTCGACCTGTGCGCAGAGGTGGGCCTTTCGCGGATCGAGTGCGGCGAAGGCTTCACCGATCTGTCGCTCGCGCCGGCCGACATCGTCCGCCAGGCCGGCGAGCGCGGGCTGGAGGTCGAGTTCGAGCTGGGCGAGAAGCACAGCGGACGCTTCACCAACGAGCAGACAGAGGAACTGATCGCGACCGGCACGAGTTGGCTGGACGCTGGAGCGGTGCGACTCGTGGTCGAGGCGCGCGAGAGCGCTCAGGACGTGGGGCTGTTCACGGCGCCCGGCGAGTTCGATCCCGCCCAGGCCGAGCGCATCGCCGATGCTTTCGGTCTACAGACTGTGCTGTTCGAGGCTCCGAACAAGGCCAGCCAGTTCGCGATGATCAATCACTTCGGGCCGGAGGTGCAGCTCGGCAACGTTCGCCTCGAGGAGGTGCTGCGAGTCGAGATCTACCGTCGCGGCCTGCATTCCGATGCCTTCGGACACGAGAACCTGCGACCCCGCCCGCCGGCGGGGGACCGCGCCTGAGCGGCGAGCCTAGATGCCCAGCGTCGCAATCGACTGCTTTCACGAGCACCTGGCGCCGCTCGGCGGCGAGGAGGTGATCGTCGCCGTGGACGTGATCCGTGCGACGACGACGGCCGTGACCGCGGCGGCGATCGGCAGGCGCGTGTACCCGGCCGGATCGATCGAGGCCGCGGTCCGCCTCGCGGCCGACCTCGAGCGGCCGATCCTCGCCGGCGAGCTGGGCGGCGTGCAGCCGTACGGGTTTGACATGCAGAACAGCCCGACGCAGATGGAGGCGCTGGAGGATTCCGCGCGGCCGATCATCTTGCTGTCGACGTCGGGCACGCGCCTGATGGCCGAGGCGATGGGGCGGGCCACGACCTACCCGGGCTGCCTGCGCAACGTGATTGCGCTCGCAAGGCACCTGGCGCAGCAGGGACGCGACGTTCGCGTGCTCGGCGCGGACAGCAGGGGTGAATTTCGCGAGGAGGACCAACTCTGCGCAGCTCGCGTTGGGAGTGCGCTCGCCGAGGCCGGCTACGCCTTGGCCGACCGGCTCACCGAGGAGGTGATCGAGCGCTGGGATGGCGCCGATGCCGACGCGATCCTCGAGAGCGCGAGCGCCAAGTACCTGCGCGATACCGGCCAGCACGAGGACTTGGCCTTCGTGCTCGAGCGCATCGACGACCTTGACGATGTCTTCGTGATCGAGCAGGACGAGGTCCGCGCCGTCGCGCGTTCGTGACCCGCTCGATCGGGCGGGCTACCGGCGCGAGAGCAGGCGCCGGGGCAGCCAGTACAGCAGCAGGCCGGCCCACAGCGCGAGGAACGGCAGCGGATCGTCGGCGGCGAACCAGGCGTCCTCGCGAACGTGGCGCAGCGAGCGCGCCCATTCGGCGAACGTGATGTCGCCGCGTCGCCGATAGGCGATCGACGACGCGAGGTCCCACGGCTCGACGACCCACCGGCGGCCTTCGGAGAGCGTCGTCGGGGGCACCTGCTGGCCGGTGAGGTCCAGGTACATGGCGCGCAGCACGTCGATCCCGCTCTCGGCGACGAACAACCTGAACGTGCCGCCGATCCGCGGGTTCACGTCGAGGAGCTTGTAGGCGCCGTCTCGATGGTCGAAGCGATAGCCGATGTCGAGTATGCCTCTGTATCCAACCGCCGCCATCAGGCGCACCGTGGCATCTTCGACCGTGGGATTCGCCAGGCAGACGCCTAGTGTCGTCGCACCGGTGTACGGCGGTGTCTGTCTGATCTTCTTCCCGGTGAAGCCGACCTTGCAGTGCGACTGCCGATCGAAGTAACCGTTGAACATCCAGATCGTTTCAGGCTTTCCCGGAACGTATTCCTGAATCATCAGGTTGGGAGCTGTGGGTGACTCCATTTCGCGGTAGGCGGCGAGCAGCTCCTCGCGATCCTCGACAATTGCCACACGCGGGGCGCTCGGCGGAGCGTCTCCGGCGTTGATGCACTTCAGCACGGTGGGAAAGGAACCTCGCTCGGCGTACTCCAGCAGCTCCGCTTCGGACTGCGGGAAGGCCGAGGCCGGAGTCGGAATATCGTGCTTCATGCACAGTTCATACATTTCTCGCTTGCTGGAGAGGGCTTGCGCCAAGCCGGAGGGCTGGCGCGGGAAGAGGAAGTCCTGCTCGAGCGCCTCGGCGTGCTCGTCCACGAACACGCTTCCCGCATCGTCGATCGGAATCAGCAGCGCCCGACCGACGCCGCGGCTGTAGGTATGCAGGAAGTCGAGAACCTCGGCCGGCGTAGCATCCTCGGGAATACATGACCAACCTCTGCTGTAGCGCGACAGCCGAGCGGGAGCCCAGGACTCGCGGCAGATCCGGTGAACGGGTATCCCGAGCCTGCCTGCCGAGCGCGCGATGCCCAGCGCGCCGTGGTGGAAGATGCCTCGGCTCAGGCCGAAGATGACGATCGGCGTGGTCGTGTTCACCGCGCGCCTCGTCGCCGCACCGCGGGCGCGACTTGCACATCGGTGAGTCGTCGGAGCAGGACGCTAGACTCGGCGCGCGGGGTCTCGGCGCCACGATCTTCGTGCTGGCTCCGGCGCATAATTCTCCTACTCAGCGAATGGTGCAATATGGGCAGACCGGACAGTGACAGCGAGACCGAGCGACATGCGGGTGAAGCGGAGCCCGCGGGCTTTCAGAAAAACGTTAACACGCACTTCGATTCGACCGTATCATACTGGGATCAGGTCTACCGTGAAGACGACCTGCAGGGACGCATATACCGCAATCGCCAGACCGCGGTCCTCACCTATATCGACGCGGCCGCGCTGCGACCGGGCGCGCGCGTGTTGGAGATCGGCTGTGGCGCAGGGCACCTCACGATGCAGCTCGCCGGGCGCGGATTGCACGTCGAGGCGATCGACGCCAGCCCGGCGATGGTCGAGCTGACCGCCGAGCGGGCGCGCGAGAAGGGCTTTGCCGAGTTGGTGAAAGTGGGTGCCGCGGATGTTCACGCGCTGCCTTTCGCGGCAGGCGATTTCGACCTCGTTGTCGCTGTCGGCGTGCTGCCGTGGCTGCACACGCCCGCCTCCGCGGTCCGCGAGATGGCGCGCGTGCTTCGCGACGACGGTCAAGTCGTGCTCACCGCGGACAACGGGGCCCGGCTGACGTCGTTCACGGATCCGCGGGAAATCCTTGCCCGAACGCCGCTGCGCAGCCTTTACCACAAGCTGCGAAGGCGCCCCGGGGTTGCGATGTCTCGTCTGGACTTCCCGCGGCGCATCGATCGGCTGGTGCGCGAAGGCGGCTTGCAGACGCTCGAGTGCAGGACGGTCGGCTTTGGTCCGATGTCCCTGCTGCGCAGGCCGATTTTCGGCGAGCGTCGGGGCATTCGCATAGACGAACGCCTCCAGCGCCTCGCCGACCGCGGGGTGCCGGTCGTGAAGTGGACAGGGTGGCACTACGTCTTGCGTGCACGAAAGCCGTAACGGACGCTTTGCCGTGATCGGCGGCGGCGAGAACCTGTGGGATGTGGTGCACGTGGCCGATGTCGCCAGCGGCGCCTAGAAGTGAGCCAGCGGGGTCCCGCTGGTCACGTAGCTGGCGCAGGGGTTGGCGGAGGGAATCGAATAGTTTCCGCCGGCGACGTTTGCGTACTGTGGGTTGACCGTTTTGTTGCCGAGGCTCGCCGCCGCGTAGCCGACTTCCTCGGCGATCGTGCCCTTGGCGCCTCCGAAGACGCAGTTGTTCTTGACGACGTTGTTCACACCCTGGGGGGTGCCCGGCGGGTAGTAGCTCTCGACGTCGTAGCGGATCTTCGCGTTGGTGATCAAGTTGAATTCCACGAGCGCGTTGCTCGACGTGGTTCCGTGGCCGGAGAACGTTATCCCCTCGCCGTTGTCGTCGATGATGTTGTGCTCGATCACGGTGCTCTGAGCGTCGGGAAACAGCTGGATGCCCCGGTCGACATTTCTGAAGATGACGTTGTTCGTGATCCTCGCGCCGTCGGACTCGGCCACGTAGATCCCGTGGTCGTGGTTGTGCGACGGTTCCCTGCCGCAGTCGTGAATGCGGTTGCCGCTGATGATCGTTCGCTTGGCGCGACCGTAGCCGCTCGAGCCGAGGATGAAGCAGATGCCGGTGTGTTCGTTGGTGACATCGTCGCCGGTGAATTCAGCGTCTTGACTGTTGACCGTCGGCGAGGGAAGCGACGCGCGGTTGCGGCCGTTGAGGTTCATCTGAGCGATCGTCACGAAGCTGGAGGCGCGGGGAACGTAGAGACGCCCGACGAGCGTCGCGCGTTCGCCCGCGTAGCTCTCGATCGTCAGCCTCTGGGTGGCGCTGCGCCCGCCGTGTTTGATCGTCACGTCTTCTCGGTAGACGCCGCCACGCACGCAGCCGATCTGGCCGGGTCTCAGCTTGTCGGCGAGCCGCTGCACCGACCTCAACGGCCGTGCGAGCGTCCCCTTGCCCTGGTCAGAGCCGGTCGTCGCCGCGACCAAGGTGCACGGGACCGCCGATGCCTTGGCGCACGCCAGGCAGCCGAGTGCGACCGCGACGGCCAGCACTGCGGCCGCGGGGCCCTTAGGCAGCGTCCAGGCCAACCGTCAGACCGACGTTCTGCTCGAGGTGCGCGGCGAGCCGATCGACGACATCGCTCCAGCGGCCCTCCTGCAGCACGTTGACGTGCGCCGCCCGCCCCATCGCCGCCGCCCTTGCCGGATCGGAGAGCAGCTCGGCCAACGCCTCGGCGAGCGGCTCAGACTCGCGGATCGGTACCAGTCGGCCGGTCACGCCGTCGTCGACGATCTCCGGTATCGCACAGCAGATTGTGCCGACGCACGGCAATCCGTAGCCCATCGCCTCGCGAAAGACGTTCGGACATGGATCGAACGTCGAGGGCAGCACGAACACCGACGCCGACTTGTACAACTCGGCGAGTCCAGCTCGGTCGACCCACCCGATCCAATCGACGCCAGGCGGCAAGTCAGCCGGCGGCTCTCCTCTCGGTCCGGCGACGATCAGCTCGGCGTCGGGCACGCGCTCGCGCACGCGAGGCCACGCATCGAGCAGGACCGATCCGCCCTTGCGCTCGAAGTCGACCCCGACGAACAGCGCTCGTGGGGTGGAGTAGTCCTTTTCGCCGAGATCCTCGAGCAGCTGGTTTGCGCCGCCGCCGACGGAGACCACGTGCTCGGGCGCGTCGCCGTAGTCGTCGATCACCGAGCGCCGCGCGAACTCGCTGAAGGTGAAGACCGTGGCCGCGGACCGGCAGACCTGCGCCTCGTAGCCCATCCACCATTCGGCTCCCTTGGCCGATAGCTGGGCCCAGGCCGGGTACATGCGCTGCGTCAGCGCCATCGTGTTGTCGGTATAGACGACGTACGGCACGCCGCCCCGGTCAAAGCCGGGCGCGCACACCGTCTGCACCTGCATGATCAAGTCGAGGCGTCCGCGGTCTTTCGCGAGCGCGCGCTGCACCGCCTCCGTGCGCTTTGTCGCGACCGACTTGTTGAACCCCGCGCTTGCTTTCCAGCGGGCCTTGTCGGGATGAAACGTGCGCGCGAAGTTCACATAGCGCTGCGTGTCCGAGAGCTCGGGACGCACGACGTCGACCAGCTCAAAGCGCTGGGCGAGGGCGGCGAAGAACTGCGACCACTGACCCTGCGGAACCGGCTCGCGCCAGTCGCTGACGTCCGGTATCGAGACGCCCAACACGCGCAGGTCGGCAGCGGACGACATCGCGCGAAGGCTAACAGTTGGGCAGCGCGGCCAGTGCGGGTTGCCGCCCCGAGCTTGTGGGGCATATGGGTCGCGCCCGCCGCGCAGCACGCCTCCTGCCGTTGCCGTCGCCACGACCTCAGCCCGCAAGGGCGAACCGGCTCGCAGCCTGCTCGCACACGTGCTTTGCGATCGCCAGCGACGCCGTCGCGGCCGGCGACGGCGCGTTGCGCACGTGCAGAGCTCGCTCGCTCGCCGAGAAGGCGAAGTCGTCGAGCAGCCGGCCGTCGCGCGCGAGCGCCTGCGCACGTACTCCCGCAAAGCCTGGCTCGACGTCCGCAACGCTCAGCGCGGGCACCAGGCGCGCCGCCGCCGCGACGAGCGCCGCGCGCGAGGCCGAGCGGCGAAGCTCGCCGAGGCCCGCCGGCCAGTAGCGCCTGAGCATTCTCCACGTCCCGGGCCAAGCGAGCGTGTCGCGCAGATCCGCACTGCGCACGCTGTGCAGATCGTAGGCGTCGCGCGCGCCGACGATCAGCGCCGTCGGCCCGATCGACACGTCGCCGTCGAGCTGCCTGGTCAGATGCACGCCGAGGAACGGCAGCGCCGGGTTCGGGGTCGGGTAGATCAGCGAGCGAACGAGCTCGCGGCGCTGTGGCGCCAGGCGCAGATAGGCGCCGCGGAATGGCACGATCCGCGGATTGGCGCCGGCTCCGGCGGCGACCGCGAGCCGATCCGACCACGCGCCGGCGCAGAAGATCGCGTGCTTTGCCTCGATCCGACCGTGCGTGTGAGACAGGCGCAGCGAGCGCGCGCGCACGTCCACGGTGGTCACCTCACAGCCGCACGCGATGACGCCGCCCGCGTCGCGTACGTCCTGCGCGTAGGCGCGCGCGACCGCGCGGAAGTCCACGACGCCCGTGCCCGGCGAGTGCAGCGCGGCCACGCCGCGCGCATGCGGCTCCACCGACGCGACCTCCGGGCCGTCGAGCCAGCGCAGGCCGCTCACGCCGTTGGCCTCGCCGCGTCGCTGCAGCTCTCGTAGCTGCGCGACCTCGGTTGCGCTCGTCGCCAGGATCAGCTTGCCGCGGCGTTCGTAGGCGATCGCGCGCTCGTCGCAGTACGCGTACAGCTCGCGCGCGCCCTCTACACACAGCCGCGCCTTGAGCGAGCCTGGCCGGTAGTAGACGCCGGCGTGGACCACGCCCGAGCTATGCCCGGTCTGGTGGGTGCCCAGCTCGCGCTCGCGCTCGAGCAGGCACACCGACGCGCGCGGGTGACGGCGCGTCAGCTCGCGCGCCACCGCCAGCCCGACGATGCCACCGCCGACCACCGCCAGATCGCAGCTCGCCGGTGCCGGAGCGGACATGCGTCGCCGGTCCGCTAGCGAGGCACGGCGCCGCGACCGCCCGGCGCGGTCGCTGCGGCAGCGTCGACCAGGCCGGCGCCGTAGAGGCTTTCGTCACCGCCTCCTCCCAGCTTGCGCGCCGTCGCGCGCAGCCTCGCGACGAGCGCTGCGGGCGACGGGCGGCGGCCGAGCACACCCGTGGCGATGATCAGCGCGGCGGTCGCGCTGACGTGCGGCGCGGCCATCGACGTGCCTTCATAGCCCGTCGGCATACCGAAGCGCCGCGGCGAGGAGCCGGTGAACGTCACCTGAAAGACGTCGCGTCCGGCGGGGGATTCGGCGTGGCAGTTCCGATCGCCGGGGAGGTTGGCGTCTGCGCCGCCGCCGGGCGCGACGAGCGTCAAGCCGCTGCCGTCGTTTGAGTAGTCGGCGAGGCAGCCATGTTCGGTCGTCGCTCCGACCGCGACCACGTTTGGAGCGCGTGCCGGATAGGCGATCGCGGTGTGCGCCTCGTTGCCCGCCGCCGCGACCACGAGGACCCCTCGCCGGCGCGCGAAGCGCAGCGCTTCGATCAGCTCCGGGATGTCCGAGGCGGTTACGTTGCTGGAGAACTCGAGGCTCAGGTTGATCACGCGCGCGCCGTGCTTGACGGCGTAGCGCACGCCTTCGGCGATCGTCGAGGCTTCGCCTTCGCCTTGCGTGTCGAGTACGCGCACGGGCATGATTCGCGCGGCGAACGCCAGCCCTGTCAGCCCGTAGTGGTTGTTCGTCGCCTCGGCGATCTCGCCCGCGACGAACGTCCCGTGCCCGTTGCGATCGTCGGGGAAGCGGTTGTGTGCGATGAAGTCATAGCCGCCGACGAAGCCGAAGCGCGAGAAGTCCGGTGAGCGCACGAAGCGCCCGCGCGTCGCGTAGGCGACGCCCGTGTCGAGCACCGCGACGATCACTCCTTTGCCGCCCGGCGCGCCTGCGGCGGCGGCGTTCGCCCATGCCTGGGGAGCGTTGACCCCGAATGGGCCGACGAAGTTCCACTGCAGCTGCTGCCAGTCCCCTGGCGCGGCTCCGGCGCCGCGGTCGTTGGGAATCAGCCCGCCCGCGGTGCGCGCGCGATAGTCGGGCACCGCCCAGGCGATGTCGCGTCGGCCGCGCAGGCGACGCAGCGCCGCGCTCACGCTGACGCCGGGGGCGAGTCTGAGCAGTCGCGTGTACGGAGCGGTCACGCGCGGTTCGCCCGCGCCGGCAGCGCGCGCCACGGCCGCTCGCGCCCGCGACGGCGTGGCGCTCGCGTACTTGACGAGGATCTGTCGCGGCGCGTATGGCGCGCGCGTCGGCTGGGTGCCGGCATGCGCCGCGGCGGGTGCGCCGAGGCTCATGCAGCAGGCGGCGGCGGGCAGCCAGCGGCGGCTGCAGGCACGGCGGAGAATGCGGCGATTGCGAAGGGACATGCGCGGTTATCGATAATGATGATGCGCCGGACGCCTGCGGGCGGCACGCACTGTCGCAGAGCTCCCGGGCAGACCGATGAGCGAGCGCTTCTTCCCACGCGACGATTACTTCATGCGCCTGGCGCTGCGCGAGGCCGAGCTGGCGCGCGCGCACAACGACGTGCCGATCGGCGCTGTCGTCGTGCACGACGGCGAGCTGCTGGCTGCCGCGCACAACGAGCGCGAGCTGCGCCAGGACCCCACCGCCCATGCCGAGGTGCTCGCGCTGCGCGAGGCCGCCCGCGCCGTCGGCAGCTGGCGCGTGCTCGACTCGGCGATCTATGTGACGCTCGAGCCATGTGCGATGTGCGCCGGGGCGATCGTGCTCGCGCGCGTCGCGCGCGTGGTGTTCGGCGCGACCGACCCCAAGGCGGGCGCCTGCGGCAGCGTGCTCGACGTGCTCGCCGAGCCGGCGCTCAACCACCGCCCGCAGGTCGCCGCCGGGCTGCTCGCCCCCGAGTGCGGCCAGCTGCTCAGCTCGTTCTTCGCCTCGCGCCGCTAGGCGCGGGCGCGCGTCTGCGCCGCTGCGACTGACTAAGATCACTGCTCGTCCCCCGACGGGTCGTGGAGGGGTGGCAGAGCGGTTGAATGCGGCGGTCTCGAAAACCGTTGTGCGTCTTATTGGCGTACCGAGAGTTCGAATCTCTCCCCCTCCGTAGCAGCGCCACATATGCCGTGTTTGGAGGGCATCCTGCTGGCTGCCCCTCGTTGCCGGATGTCCGACCGCTCCCGAGGGCTGGGAAGAGCTCCGGCGGGGCGCTGGCTAGCCACGGCTACCGAGCAAGGCCACCTGGGACTGCCGCCGAAATCGCGGCGCGCGACGTCGCCCATCGCCGCTCCGGACCCAGCTGGGAGGAACTGGCCGACGCCTGCCAGCGTTCCAATAGGTAGCCCTCACGTCTCGCGGCCGGGCGGCGCATTGGACACATCGTCCGAGAAGGCATAGGATGAGCGTCGCGGGGTCCGCCTGCGACGGAGGCATGGAGGCTGGGGGAATGCGAGCGTTCAGGGCTCCACAGGTCGGCGGAATCTGTGGTGGACCGGTGCTTATGCCCGTCTGCATATCCTGACAACTTCGTACTAGGGGGAAGAGTGTTCAAACGAACATCCCGACTCATGTCGGTGTGCGTGGCGCTGTGTGCGCTGCTTACGGTCGGTGTCGCCAATGCCTCGGCATCTGCGGTATACGTGTCGAATTCGGCTCCGGTCGTGCCCAACGGCAAAAGCTGTGCAGAGCCGGGCTACAGCAAAATCCAAAGCGCGATAAACGCGGGCGCCACCACCATCAACGTCTGCTCCGGCACCTATACCGAACAGCTGGAAATCGCCAACGCGACCAAACTGGTCGCGATCAACGGTGCAGGTACGGCAACGGCGGCGCTACCGGCATCCGCTACGAACTCCGCATCTGCGTGCGACACCAAAGAAGGTCTTGCGCAAATTGACGAGATCTCGATTTGCACTTCGGGCACAGTGGGCATCGCCGGCTTGAACGTTGAAGCCCTGATTCCGGTGGAAACCTGTGCACAGGCACTCAACGGCATCTTCGTTGGTGGCGGCGGCACGCTGAAAGGCACCAACTTCACCGTCAATGGTGCCAGCACGACCGTCGCTGGCTTCAAGGGTTGCCAGCAGGGTGTGTCCGTGCTGGTTGGTTCGGCTTCCCGCAAAGAGGTCGGCCACGCGACCCTCAACAAAGTCACCGTGCTTGGCTACGCGAAGAACGGGCCGACGGTCAAGTACGCTGAATCGACCCTGAACATTACGGCGTCGAAAATAACCGGGTCAGGCCCCAATCCGGAAACGGCTCAAAACGGCGTTCAGATCTCGTTTGGAGCACAAGGGAAAGTGACGTCATCCTCGATCTCGGGCAACGAGTGCAACGTAGGCTCCTGCGGCGCCACCGGCGAACAAGCCACCGGTGTGTTGTTTTACGAAGCCGCTCCCGGGTCGAAGCTGACGTCTTCGACGGTTTCCGAAAATGACGGCGGCGTTTACTACATATCCGGAAGCGCCGTTCAGCCAAGCACGCCCGAGGTGACGCTGTCGAAAGACGTGTTCACGAGCAACCGCTACGAGGGTGTTGCGCTCGACCAGGGCAAGGCGATGATGACGAGCGATACCATCAACGGCTCAGGCCGCGTCGGCATCGATCTCTATCAGTACGCCGGACAGAAACTGGCTTCAGAATCCAGCGCCACCACCACCAAAGTCAGCGGTCAGAGCGAAGCGTCAATCAAGGTGGAATCGGACAAATCGCCGAGCGACATTCAGGGCAAGTTCGTGTTCAGCAAAGGTACCGCAGCAGAACCTGTGCTGGTCAATGAAAACCCCGAAAAATTCGAAGTCATCTTCTAGGCCGAAAGCCTCGGAGTAGATTCGAAAGGGGGAGAGGCGCGGCGTCCGCCGCGCCTCTCCCACCTTTAACTCGGCACTCATAACGCAGCAGCACGGGTGGAGCTGGACGGCAGCTAGCGGCAGGCGTTCTGCGTCGGTGATGCCCATCCGGCAGGTCCGCAGGATGCCCAACCGGCATCTGCGGGAATCGCCCGCAGACAGCGCGGTGGCCTGCGGCGAGGTCGCCTACGTGCTGGTTCGGGGTCCGCATTTAGACCTCGGACGAGATACGCACTCGGTCGATGAGCGCGAGGAAAAGCGCAGCGCCGGCTCGGGACACGCGCGTTTTGCGTCGGCGCCGAGAGCCCCCGGAGCGAGCTCCGGGGGCTCCTGGCGGAACCAACCGCGTCCCGAGCTTGCGCCCTGAAGGCGGCTGGTCCGATGCACCGACCATCTGTGGGGATGATTCGTGCAGTGACGAGCATACAGAGCTTTAATGCCTAGGCCTAAGATCCCTGGACTTTGACCCTAGGACTCCGGCATGTTTCTTAGGTGCACGAGCTGCCGGACATGATCCTGGCAAGCCTCCTCAAACGTCTCCGCGAGGAACGCGGGATCACCCAGGAGCAGCTTGCCTTCGACGCTGACATGACCGCATCGGCGCTCTCGCGCATCGAGCGCGGGCTCAACAGCCCGGGTTGGATGACCGTGCGGCGTCTCGCGCAGGCGCTGGACGTGACGCTCGTGACGATCGCGCGCGAAGTCGAGGGCGCGCGGTCCCGACGCTAGTCGGCGCCGGGACCGAAGCGCAGGGCTATCGCGTACACGCAGGCCCGCGCGCCGAACGGGTGGCTGCAATCGGCGCGCACGTCGAGGTCGGCCGGCGTGGCGATCCGCCAGCGACCGGCGAGCATCTGCAGGCGCCAAAGCCTTTCGCTGCCGGGTACGCCCGGTTCGGAGGAGACGGCCGAGGCGCGCTTGCCATACCAGGAGATGCGCGTCACCGCGAGCCGTTGCGGGCTCGACGATTCGGATGCGAGCACGTATTGCGCGGCGCTCTGAAACTGGCGAAAGATCTCGCCGACGCGGCTCTCGCAGCCGCCGCCGCCCGCGGTCAGGCGCGCGTCGACCGCGGGAGTGAAGTCGGTGCACAGCGCGCGCGCGTCGCGCCTGCGAAGGTCCGCGAGCGGAGATCGCAGCGCGTGCCTGATCGCCGCACGCTCGTCTGTGGACCCGTGCACTTCGAGCACACCCAGGCCCATGCCGAGTCCGAATATCGCAACAATCCCCCATGTCACAACCTTCATCATCGTGGATCGTCGCAGACCTATCCAGATCGGACGATCTGATTAATCCTCTAGAAAACGCTCTTCACTGCTTTCACCGCGATGTTTCCGAGAAAGATCACGGAGACGACGCCGGCCGCCCCGATCACCAGCCCTGCCAGGGAGAGCGCGATGTCGGTCAGCAGGTAGCCGAGAGCGAGCACGACGACGCCGAGCGACGGCAACGTGTCCAGGCCGGAGAAGGGCGGCGCGAGGAATGCCGTCAACGCCAGCCCGAGCACGGCCACGCCGAACACGCTGCCGCTCAGGCGGTGCCCGAACAGCCAGCGCCCGCGAGGGCGCGAGAAGCGCTCCAGCGTGCGGATGCGACGCAGCAGCGTGGCGATGAACCGCTCCTGCTTGGCGCCCGCCAGCTCCAGCCTGCGCCAGCGCTCGGGCAGCCATACCGTGCGGCGCCCGACGATCAGCTCGAGCGCGAGCAGCATCACGACGATCTCCAGCACGTGCGTCACTCCGCCGGTCGGCAGCGGCAGCGCGGGCACGGCCATGAGCACGACGAAGATGATCGCGAAGCTGCCCTCACCGAACGCGTCGATCAAGCCTCCGAGCGTCTTCTCCCCGTCGCCCTTCAGCCAGCGCTCGAGCTGGTCGGAGACCTTCTCCGGCGCGAGCTTCTGCTGTGTTGCCATTCGGGCATTGTCGCGCGCGCGGGTGGCTCAGGCGGCGGCGCGCACGTCCGACTCGGCGAGCAGCTCGGCGAGGATGTCGCCGAGCGCCAGCTCCTGGTCGTGCTCGGCCAGCGTCCCGTCGGTCGCGAACGCGGTGTCGGCGTCGCCGATCGGCAGTTCGCGATCGATCACTCGCGCGCCTGCCGCGGCCAGCGACTTGCGCAACTCGGCCTGCGCCCACACGGCGCCGAACATGCCGGTGCTCGCGCCGATCGTCGCCGCTGGCTTGTTGCGCAAGGCGGCCGTCGCAAACGGCCGCGAAGCCCAGTCGACGGCGTTCTTGAGCGCGCCCGGGATCGAGTGGTTGTACTCGGGTGTCGCGAACAGCAGCGCGTCGGCTTCGCCGATCGCCTCGCGCCACGCCTGCACCGCTGCGCCCGGCGCGTGCTCGTCGTCCTCGTCGAACGGCGGGATCGCCTTCAGGCCGCTGAACTGCACGAACTCGGCCTCGGGCGGCAGCAGTGCCGCCGCCGCCCGAAGCAGGCGTCCGTTGTGCGAGTCGCTGCGCAGGGAGCCGGAGATGCCTAGGACTCGCATCGTCGCTCCTACTGGGCGTCCTGGGCGAGCTCGAGCTCGACCGTCAGCTTGACGTCGTTGGACAGTGCAAAGCCGCCCTTGGGAAGCGGCGCGTTCCACTCCAGGCCGAACTGCGTGCGGTCGATCACCGTCTCCAGCGTCACGCCGATCTTGACCGCCCCGCCGAGTGTCTCGTGCGGGTCGGTGATCGTGCCGCGCGCCTCGACGGCGTGTGTGTGGTCCTTGATCGTCAGCTCGCCGTCGATTACCAGCTCGTCGCCGTCGCGACGGAGCGACTTGGAGGCGAAGCGCAGCTCCGGGTGACGCTCGGTGTCGAAGAAGTCCGGCGAACCGAGGTGCGCCTGCAGGTTCTCGTCCTTTACGACGATCGAGCCGGCGTCGACGGTGCCGAGAAGCCGGCCAGTGCCGTCCTCGTCGACGGTGAGCGTCGCGTCGAGGCTCTCGAAGCTCCCGCGGAAGGTCGCGACGACCATGTGCTTGACGGCGAAGCTCGCCGAGGAGTGCGTCGGGTCGCTCTTCCAAACGCCGACGGGAAGCTTCGTTTGCGTGTCTGTTGCGGTGGCTGACATTGCGGTCTCCTGTTCGGTGGAATAACGGACTGCGGTCCGGATGATTGCTATGCTAACACAGGTGGACCACAGTCCGGTAAGTCTCGAAGATAGGATTGGCGACGTGAGGGGGAACGTCGTACCAGCAGCGCTGCCGATGCTCGAACCCGTCCGCCACGAGCGCGCCGACGCGGCGCGCAATCGCGCGACGATCCTCGTGGCCGCCGAGCGCCTGGTCGGCGAGCAGGGCGCCGGGGCGGTGACGATGGATCAGATCGCTTGCGCCGCCGCGGTCGGCAAGGGCACGCTGTTTCGTCACTTCGGCGACCGCTGCGGCCTGATGCGCGCGCTGCTCGACGAGCGCGAGCGCAGCTTCCAGGAGGACTTCATCCGCGGCCCCGCGCCGCTCGGCCCGGGCGCGCCGCCGTGCGAGCGTCTAGTGGCCTTCGGCGAGCGCATGCTCGAGCACATCGAGATCCAGGGCGACCTGCTCGTCGCCGCCGAGAACGGCGCGCCCGGCGAGCGCCTGCGCCACAGCGTCTACGCCGCCTACCGCGCACACGTCACGGCGCTGCTGCGCGACAGCGGCTACGACGGCGACATCGGCTACCTGGCAGACGTCCTGCTCGGTGCGCTGGTCAGCGAACTCGTGCTCTTCCAGCGGCGCGAGCTCGGCATGTCGCCCGGCGACCTGCAGGCGCGCTGGCGCGAGCTCGTCGGGCGGCTGTTGGCCTAGCTCACTCGCCGACGCGCAGCACGAGCTTGCCGGTGTTCTCGCCGGAGAACAGCTTGAGCAGCGCCTCGGGGAATGCGTCGACGCCGCCGTCGACGATGTGCTCCCGCGAGACGATGCGGCCTTCGCGCATCCATCCGGCGATCGCACCCATCGCCTCGCCGAAGCGGTCGGCGTAGTCGAACACGACCATGCCGGTCATCGTCGCGCGGAAGACGAGCAGCGAAAGGTAGTTGGACGGTCCGCGCACGGCTTCGGTGGCGTTGTACTGCGAGACGGCGCCGCAGATCACGATGCGCGCGTGGCGCGCCAAACGCGTCAGGACGATGTCGAGGATCTCGCCGCCGACGTTGTCGAAGTACACGTCCACGCCCTGCGGCGCGTGCTCGCGCAGGGCGCGGCGGACGTCCTCGCCCTTGTAGTCGATTGCCGCGTCGAAGCCGAGCTCGTCGACGAGCCAGCGGCACTTCTGCTCGCCGCCAGCGATGCCGATCGCGCGCGCGCCCATGATCTTCGCGATCTGCCCGGCAACGCTGCCGACCGCGCCCGCTGCGCCCGACACGACGACCGTGTCGCCCTGCTTGACCTTCGCCACGTCGAGCAGCCCGAAGTAGGCCGTCAACCCGGTCATCCCGAGTGTGCCGAGATACGTCTCCGGCGGAGCCAGCGAGGGATCGATCTTGATCACGCCCTTGCCGTCCGAGAGCGCGTGCTCCTGCACGCCAAAAACTCCGTATACGTGATCTCCTGCGGCAAAGCCGGGGTGCTCAGAAGCGCTGACCCTCCCCACCGCCCCGGCGCGCATCACATCGCCGACTTCGACCGGGTCGATGTAGGAGGCGCCGGCGTTCATCCAGCCGCGCATCGCCGGGTCCAGCGACAGGTGCGACACCTCTACGACGAACTGCCCTGGACCGGGCTGCGGGATCGGCTGCTCGCGGTGCTCCCAATCGGAGCTTTCGGGCAGGCCGGACGGACGCGCGGCGAGGCAGACTTGGCGGTTGACGGTCTTCACTGGCTCATCTCCAGACGGTTGCGGTGGTTGGGGCGTGTGCGGTCATGCGCTCGTGCCGCCGTCGACCGCCAGCTCCGAGCCGGTCACGTAGACGCTCTCGTCGGATGCCAGGTACACGGCGGCCTGGGCGACCTCCTGAGGCGTGCCTATGCGTCGCAGCGGGATCGCCGCGATCAGCCTGTCGACGAGCTCCGGCGTGCGCTCGCGCTGTCGCGCGTTCATGTCCGTGTCGATCTGGCCGGGGTGCAGCGAGTTGACGCGCACGCCGTCGCGGGCGAGCTCCTTGGCGAGGACCTTCGTCATCCCGCGAACAGCCCACTTGCTCGCGGCGTAGGCCGTGAGGTGCGGACTGCCCATCAGCCCGGCGACGGAGGACACGTTGACAATCGACCCCGCGCGCCGCTCGCTCATCGACGGCGCGACGGCGCGCATGCCGAGGAACGTGCCGACGACGTTCACGTCCAGCACGCGGCGAAACTGCTCCAGCGAGGTCTCCGCCAGCGGCGCGGCGAGGAACACGCCGGCGTTGTTGAGCAGCACGTCGATGCGCTCGTGCGCGCCAAGCGCCCAGGCCACGACCGCCTGCCAGTCGGCCTCGCTGGTGACGTCGTGCGCGTGCGCGCCCGCGTCGTCGCCGAGCTCGGCCGCGAGCGCTCGCGCGCCTTCGCCGTCGCGGTCGGTGAGCAGGACGCACGCCCCCTCCTGCGCAAAGCTGCGCGCGGCCGCCGCGCCGATCCCGCCGGCGGCGCCCGTGATCAGCGCGACCTTCCCCTCCAGTCGTGACGCGGCCATCGCGCGACTATACGCCCGCGTTTCGCATCGGGCATAGTGGGCATTGACAAAGACATGAGCACTCCAGCCGACCAGATCCCCAACCTTTCGCTCGGCTCCAACGAGCAGATCCCGCAGCTTGGTTTTGGCGTCTTTCAGGTGCCGGCGAAGGAGACCGAGCAGGCCGTCGCCGAAGCTCTCGCCGTTGGCTACCGCCACATCGACACGGCCGCCGCGTATCGCAACGAGGGGCCCGTCGGGCAGGCGATCCACGCGTCGGGACTGAGTCGCGACGAGGTCTTCGTCACGACCAAGTGCTGGAACGAAGACCAGGGCTACGAGCAGGCCAAGCGCGCCTGTCACGCGAGCCTCGAGCGCTTGGAGCTGAGCCATCTGGACCTGTACCTGATCCACTGGCCGGTGCCCGCGCACGACAGATACGTCGAGACGTGGAAGGCCTTCATCGAGCTGCAGGCCGAGGGCCTCGTGCGCTCGATCGGCGTGTCGAACTTCGGAGCAGGGCACCTCGAGCGCGTGATCGCCGAGACGGGCGTCACGCCGGCGATCAACCAGGTCGAGCTGCACCCGCACTTCCAGCAGGTCGGCCTGCGCCGCGAGCACGAGCGCCTGGGCGTCCTCACCGAGGCCTGGAGCCCGCTCGGACAGGGCCTTGAGCTCGAGGACCCGACGATCGTCGAGATCGCCGAGGAGCACGGCAGGACGCCGGCGCAGACGATCATCCGCTGGCATCTGCAGCTCGGCAACGTGGTCATCCCGAAGTCCGTCACGCCGGCGCGCATCAAGGAGAACTTCGAGGTGTTCGACTTCACGCTCAGCGACGCGCAGATGGAGGCGATCGAGGCGCGCGACGCCGGCACGCGCATCGGGCCCGACCCGGATACTTTCGTCCGCCCCTGAGGCCTAGATGGGCGACCGCGACACCGTGGCGGTGCTCGGGGCGGGCGGCAGGATGGGCCTCGGCATGGCGACGAACATCGCCGAAGCGGAGATGGCGGTGCACGCCTGGAATCGCACGCGCGAGAAGGCCGAACCGCTGACCGAGCACGGCGCGCGCGTGCTCGACACGCCCGCGCAGGCCGCCGCAGATGCGGACGTGATCGTCACGATGCTCGCCGACGGCGACGCGGTGATCGAGGCGATGCAGGGCGACGACGGCGCATTGTCAGACGCGAGCGAGGACTGCGTGTGGGTGCAGATGAGCACGATCGGCGAGCGGGCCACCGAGCGCTGCATCGAGCTCGCCGGCGAGCGCCGTGTGGGCTTCGTCGATGCGCCCGTGCTCGGAACCCAGCAGCCGGCGGCCGAAGGCAAGCTGGTCGTGTTGGCCTCCGGCTCCGACGATCTGCGCGAGCGCGTCTCAGCGGTGTTCGACGCAGTCGGCCAGCGCACGATGTGGGTCGGCGAGGCGGGCGCCGGCAGCCGGCTGAAGCTCGTGACCAACGCATGGATCGTCGCCGTCGTCGAGGGCGTGGCCGAGTCGATCGCACTGGCCGAGGGACTCGGCCTCGACCCGGCGCTGTTCTTGGAGGCGATCGAAGGCGGCCCGCTCGACGCGCCTTACGTGCGCATGAAGGGGCAGGCGATGGTCGACCGCGACTTCGCGCCGAGCTTCGCGCTGCGCCTGGCGACGAAGGATGCCCGGCTCGCGACCGAGGCGGCGAGCGAGCACGGGCTCGACCTGCCGGTGCTCGACGCGATCGCCAAGCGCATGCAGCAGGCCGTCGGCGAGCACGGCGATGAGGATCTCAGCGCGACGTACCTGAGCAGCGCGGCGGACGGCTCGTCCGAATAACGATGAGCGTCCAGCGCGAGCGTCGCCGCCTGTCGATCTGAGGGCTACCCTCGCGTGCATGGCCGAGGCCGGCGGCGCAGCTCGATGGCGATGGATCGCACTGGCGGTCGCACTGGCGGTCGCGGCCCTCGTCGCGGTCGTGCTGATCGTCACGGCAGGACAAGGCCCTCGTCGGACCCGCCATCTGCCACTCACGATCGGACAGGCGCCCGCGCGGACGCAGCTGGTCGTGAGCCCGGCGCCGACCGGCCCGCCGACGCCGCCCGGCGGTTGGTCGGTCGTCTACGCCGACGCCTTCGGCGCACCGATCGGCAAGGGGCCGGGAAAGGACAACACGTGGTTTCCCAACAACTGCTCGCTGACCGGCAATTGCGCCGGCTTCAACGAAAACGAGCTGGAGGTGATGAATCCGAGCGCCGTGTCCGAGACGGGCGAAGGCCTGAAGCTGACGTGCACGCACACGGCCGCGGCGCAAGCGCCGGGCTCCAAGCACTTCGTCTGCGGCACGCTGCGCGGGCAGGCCGAAGGGCTTCCCGGCTACTCCTTCTTCAAATGGTCTCCCGGCAAAGGCCAGACGCTCGTCTTCCAGGCGGTGGCCAAGCTCCCGCCCAACTCCGGCGAGGCCGATCCGGCCTGGTGGAGCAACGGGCCTCCCTGGAGCGACACCGAGGTCGACTTCTTCGAGGCCTACGGCGCCAGCTCGAGGCACACGAGCGGCTGGCGGACGGACCCGCTGTACACGATGTGGTTCGCCTCTCCGCACCCGTCGGGCGTAAAACCGGGATTCGCGACCGACCCCTCGCAGGCCTTCCACACGTACACCTTCGAGCTCGCCGCGAACAACACCTACAGCGTGTGGGTCGACGGCGTGCTCCAGCCGTGGGCGACCGACGTCGGGCCGGCGAAGCCCGATCTGTCGGCCAAGACCACGCTGATCTTGACCTACGCGCTGAGAGCGTGCTCGTGCACGAGCGGCTTTACGAGCGGCACGCGCGAGTTCGACGTGAAATCCGTCTCTGTGTACGAGGACACGGTCCACCACGGCGTGGGCATCGAAAACGCCGGCGTCGCCCCCGGCACGGTCGTTCGCTGATTCGCGCCGACGCGCGTAAGGCCAGCGGCCTGCCGGCGATCGAGCCTGCTCAGCCCTCGCCGAGCCCGCGCCGCATGCGGTGCACGCGGCGCAGCTCCTGGACCGCCTCGTCGACACCGCCGAGCACGGACGGCTCGCCGTCGCCGAGCAGCTCGGGCGTCAGCCGGCTGCGCACGAGCTCGCCGGCCACCTGGTCGACGCGCTGCGCACCGGCGCCGGGGCGCGAGCTGACGACCCGGTCCATGCGCAGCCCGCGAAACAGCAGGCCGACACCGTCGTCGAGCGCCCAGCCGCCGGGCAGCGAGCCGTCGCGCACGCTCGCCAGCCACACGGGCAGCCGCTCGGGCTCGCCGTCGGTGTGCACGGTCAGCGAGCCGTCGAGCAGGCCGAGGCCGGCCAGCGGTTCGGGCGGCCCGCTGGAGCGTGTGACGCCGCCCTCAAACCAGCACATGGCCCCGGCGCTGAGCCCCGCGAGAACGGTTCCGGCGCGCCACGCCTGCACGAGCAGGCTGTCGAGACCGTGCGCCTGCCAGATCGCGAGCAGGTTTCGCATGGAGCCGCCGCCGACGTAGATGATGTCCTGCTCGAGCACGATCTCGCGCAGCGGTCGCCGGGCGTCGCGCAGGCGAAACAGCGACAGGTGCTCGTGCACGCACCAGCGGTCGGCGAAGCGCGCCTGAAAGGCGTTGATCTGTGCGGTCGTATCGCCGGAGGCTGTGGGCAGGAACAGCACGCGCGGCTGCTTGGCGGGTGTCAGCGAGAGCACGAAGTCGTCGAGCAGCGGGTTGTTCGGCTCCATCGTGAAGCCGCCTCCGCCCATCGCGAAGATCGCGCGCTCGGCGACGGGCACCTCAGGGCGCGCGTTCGCGCCGGGTTCGCCCGCGCTTGCGTCGGGTTCGTGCGCGCTCGACCCGGGAACGTGGGCGCTCACGCGGGAACCGGCTCGGGCGAGACCGCCACGCGCTCGCCGCCGGCCGCTGCCGCGACCGCGGCCGCCGAGCGCCGGGCGGTGCGCCGGCGAGTTCGCGCGCGCCGCGAGGAGGGCGCCGGCTCGACGACGGGGGTGACCGTCTCACCCGCGGTCGGCCCCTGAACGGGCGTGTCGCCGAGATAGGTGACCTTCAGCGGCGTCTCGACGACGCCGTCGCCGGCGTGCTCGACGCGGTAGGCGCAGCCGTCGGGCCGCGAGCTGACGGCGTGCTTGAGGCGCGTGCGGAGGAAGTGCAGCGCGACGCCGTCCTCGGCGGCGAAGCCCGGACGCATGCCGTCGCCGACGAAGCGGTGGTACTCGGCGCGGCGCGCCGGCTCGGCGTCGTAGTGCACGCAGTTGGAGTACGGCAGCATGCCCAGCCCACGCACGCTGCGCGGAGCGCCGTGAAAGGCGCTGAGCGCCTCGTCGAACCAGCACAGCGATCCGGCCGATGGGCCGCACAGCACGATGCCCTTGCGCCAGGCCTTGTGCAGGACGTCGTCGAGCCCGTGCGCACGCCACGCACCGAGCATGCTCACGACGTTGCCGCCGCCGACGTAGATCAGGTCCTGCGCGAGCAGGTGGCTGGCGAGGTCGTCCTCGACCCCGCCGGTGCCCTGATCGCGGCGGAACAGCGATACGTGGCTGGCGTCGCACGACGCTGCGAAGCGTCTGTAGAAGCGCACGACGTAGTGGTCGGCATCGCCGGACGCCGTCGGCAGGAAGCAGACGCGTGGACGTTCGGCGTCGGTGAGCGACAGCACGTAGTCGTCGAGCAGCGAGCTGTCTCGCTCCATCGAGAATCCGCCGCCTCCGAGGGCGACGATCTGTGGCGTTCTGGGTCGCATGGTCTCGTCTCGCGCTCGCAGGTTGGCGGGGCGTGGATCGAACAGCTTGCTGGAAGGTTGCCCGCGCACCCGCCTGGCGAATATGGACCGTCGTAGAGGATTCAAGCACCGCGAACTGGACATTCGCCGCAGCGGTGAGGTGCGCGCTGAGCTGTCGGCGCTGCGCGGTGAGGGACAGAACGATCCGGCCGCTGCGCCGCCTCTGGCAGACCCGCGGCGTCTGCCGGCGCTTAGCGAACTTTCAGGCGGCTCTCACGTTGCTCCTACAGAGCGCCACGATGCTGCGCTGCATGAGCAGCCATCCCACACAGTCGACCGCGGCCGTGTCGCGCGCCAGCTCGGCCCTGCCGCTCGCCGCGCGCCCAGGTGCCGCGGGACGCGCGCGGGCTCGCCTGACGGCGCTGGCCGTGCGGCTGCCGCGCCCGGAGCTGGGTGCCCTGATCGTGCTCGCGGCTGCGCTCAACCTGTGGGCGCTGAGCAAGAACGGCTGGGCCAACGACTACTACAGCGCGGCGGTGCGCTCGATGAGCTCGAGCTGGCACAACTTCCTGTACGCCTCGGCGGACCCGAGCGGCGTGATGACGGTCGACAAGCCGCCGCTGGCGCTGTGGGTGCAGTCGCTGTCGGTGCGCGTGTTCGGCTATCACCCGCTGAGCATGCTCGTGCCGCAGGCGCTGATGGGCGTGGCGAGCGTCGCGCTCGTGTACGACCTCGTGCGCCGGCGCTTCGGCCGCGTCGGCGGCTTCGCCGCCGGCCTGGCGCTCGCACTGACGCCGATCACGGTGGCGATCTCGCGCCACAACAACCCGGACGCGCTGCTCGTGCTGTGCTGTGTGGCGGCCGTGTGGTTCACGGTGCGCGCACTGGAAGACGGCCGCACGCGCTGGCTGATGCTGGCCGGGTTGTCCGTCGGTCTGGCGTTCGAGACGAAGATGCTCGTCGCGCTGACCGTCGCTCCCGGCATCGCGCTGGCGTATCTGCTGATCGCCCCCCGCGGACGGGTGCGCGCGCTGCGCCAGCTGCTGGCCGGCGGCGCGACGATGGTCGCCGTCGGCGGGGCGTGGCCGGCGCTCGTCGCGCTCACCCCGGCCGCCGATCGCCCGTGGATATCTGGCACAAGCGACAACAGCATCCTCTCGCTGATCTTCGGCTACAACGGCCTCGGTCGCGTCGAAGGCCAGTCCGGCGGCCCGCGCGGCGGAGGAGGCAACATGTTCGGCGGCACCCCCGGTCCGCTGCGCCTGCTCAACTCGGCGCTCGGCGGCCAAGCCGGCTGGCTGCTGGGCTTTGCGGTCGTCAGCGGCCTAGCGATCCTGCTCGCGACGCGCCTGCGTCGCTCGGACGCGCGCAGCGGCTGGCTGCTGGCGATCGGCGGCGCGTTCCTGACAACAGCTGTGCTGTTCAGCGCGGCGAGCGGCATCTTCCACCCCTACTACGTGTCGCTGCTGGCGCCGTTCGCGGCAGCCCTGTTCGGCGCGGGCGTCGCGCAGCTGATCGATGGCCGCGTCAGCGCGCGCGTCTTCGCGCCGATTGCGCTGGCCGCCGGCGTCGCGACGGAGCTCGTCGTGCTGCAGCAGTACGTCGGCCAGCTCAGCTGGCTGGCGCCGGTGCTGATAGCGGTCTGCGTGCTCGCCGCCGTGGCGCTCGTCTGCTTCGTCGCTCCACGGGCGCGCATGGTCGCGGCCGGCGCGGCGGTCGTCGCGCTGCTGCTCGCGCCGTCGGTGTGGGCGGTCGACACGCTCGGGCACGCCACCAGCGGGACGTTCCCCGAAGGCGGCCCCGCCGACGTGCAGACGGCAAACGGCGGCGGCGCGTTCGGCGGCTTCGGCGGACGCGGCTTCGGCGGCGGTCGCGCATTCGGCGCAATCCCAGGAGCCGCGACCGGCGGCGGCGGGCGACCAGGCGCGGCCGCCGGGACGGCCGGCGCGTCTGCCGTGCCGCTGTTCGGCAGCGCAGGCAGCGCAGCCCCGCCCGCGGCAGGCGGCGCACCGGGCACGGCCAGCGGCGCACCCGGCGCACCCGGCGCGGCTGGCGCCGGGGCGCCGCCCGGCCTCGCCGGCAGCGGCCGTGCGGGCTTCGGCAGCGGGAGGGGCTCGCCGTTCGGCAGCGACGCCACGACGACACAGGTGCTCCCATACGTCAAGGCGCACGGCGGCGGGACGATCGCCGTGTCCAGCCAGTCCAGTGCGGCGACGGCGATCATCTCCAGCGACGCGAAAGTCGCTGGGATCGGCGGCTTCTCCGGGCGCGAGAGCGCCGTGAGCGCGGCGTGGCTGGCGCAGAACGTGCGCTCGGGCTCGATCCGCTGGGTGCTGGGCGAACAGACTGGCGCGCAAGGCGGCGGCCGGGTTCTCCCGGGCGACACGCGTGCGGGCTCCAAAGCCGCGATGACTGCGGTCGCCAAGGCCTGTCGCAAGGTGACGCTTTCGGCGAGCACCGCCGCAACGGGCACGGCGCGCGCGTCGGGCACAAGCACTGCCACGGGCACGAGCAGCTCGGCGACGACGCTGTATGACTGCCAGGGCCACGCCGACGCGCTCGCGGCAGCCGGCAGCTGAGCGTGCTGGCGGCGCTGTCCCTCGCTCAGCGGGCAGCGCAGCGTGGCTGCCGGCGGGCGTACGCCAGGTTGCGCAGGTGAACCCGCTCGCTCTATCCCTGCGTGCAGCTCGTGCGCGACGCGTCGCTCGGCGCGCCGCATGCAGCCGACCTCGGCCACGCCGCCGTGCTGCTCGCGTTCGCGCTGCTGATGTGGCGCCTGGCGATCCGCCAGCTCGGCAAGCGCTTGATCGACTAAGGCGGCTCGCGCAAGCGCCTGATCGACTGAGGCCGCTCGCCCAAGGGCTTGACGTGCCGAGGCGGCCAGATGGACGAGCTCCAGCTCGGCGCTCGGCACGGACCCCGCAGGCATATGGCGCGGCCTCCGTCGGCCAAGCGGCCACCTGCGGGCGCCGGCTTCATGGAGGAAGGACTCTCGGCCGATGCGTCCAATATCAACCGTTGAATCGAAACTTTCGAGGAATACAGGAGTCATAGGGCCAGGTGCCCGGCTCAACTAGGGAGGTCGGTATGAGGTCTTGCGTCCGCTTTTCGTTTCTCGCGCTGCTCGTCGGCGTGATCGTCGCCGTCGCAGCGCCGGGGGCGCAGGCCGCCGTTGGCATCGAAAAATTCGTCGCCACCAACTGCGAAGTCGGCTTCGAAAACTGTGGAGAGGAAGTCCTTGCACCTGGGGTCGGCTTCCCGAAGGAACCGACTGAAGCGGAAGCGCTGACGCAAGGCTTCACGCAGGCCGCAGGGCACGTGCCCTTTGGCGTCACAGACTTTAAGCTGACGAGCACGGGAGTCTTTCCCGAAGCCGTGCCTACCGGAGTCGTGAGTCACATCAGGACCGACGTCGCTCCGGGCCTGGCCACCAGCCCTGCGGCGGTACCGCAGTGCACGGAAGAAGAATTCGGCAACAAAGAATTCAACCCCGTGGCTGCGCCCGGGCTGTACCCGCCGCCCGCGCCTGGGTGCACCGCCGCGGCAATCGGCACCAACGAAGTCATCGTCTATGTCAAAGCAGCGGGAAAAGACGTCCCGCTTTCGGGAACGGTCTACAACCTTGTCCAGAAGCCGGGCCTGGCTTCGGAGTTCGGCGTGGCACTTGACGCCAAAAATCTCGGCGCCGCCGGCCTCTTCGCCCACACGATCATCGAAGGCAGCGTCGAATGGGGTCAGGAAGCAAAGGGCACCAACCAGGGCGATTATCACGACTACTTTGAAATAAAAGTCTCGACGCAGCTCCCACTGCTCCGCTCGCGCCTGGTGTTCAAAGGCCGCAGTGGCAACGGCGCGTTCATCACGAACGCAACCAGCTGCCCGGGGCACAACACGACCCGCCTGCTCGTGGAAGGCGAAGAAGGCACGTCGGCCGCGCGCGACTACACGACGCCGATCGGGCTCAAAAACTGCCAAGCGGTGCCCTTCCAGCCGACGTTCGGCCTCTCGCCCGAAACGACCAAGCAGGACGAACCCGACGGCTTCACCACGGAAGTTGGTATCCCGCGTCATAACGGCGCGACCGAAATCGACAGCGCGCAACTGAAAACGGCGACGATCACGCTGCCCGAAGGCATGACGCTGAACCCGTCGGCCGCCGCAGGCCTCGCCGCCTGCACGCCTGGTCAGGCGCGTATCCACAGCTCGCAGAAAGGCACCGGCTGTCCTGCGGCCTCGGAAATCGGCACGGTCGCCCTAACGGTTCCCACGCTGCCCGAAAACGAACCGCTGACGGGCAAGATCTATCTCGGGGGACCCGAATCGGGTCCGATCACCGGACCTCCGTACATCGTGTACCTGGACGCTGAGACGCAGCGCTACGGAGTCTCGGTGCGCATCAAAGGCGAAACCATTCCCAACGAAGCCACCGGGCGCGTGACGACGGTCTTCTCGGAAAACCCCGAACAGCCGTTCACGAACGTGGCCTTGCATTTCAAGGGCGGAGACCTCGCGCCGATTGCCAACCCACTGGCGTGCGGGACGACCGCGAGCGAGCGCTCCTTCGAACCGTACACCGGCACGGGCGCCTTCTCGCCGGCGCTGACACCGTTCGTGGTCGACAGCAACGGAGCCGGCGGCGCGTGCGCCAAACCGATCACGTTCTCGCCCAGCCAGGCGACGGCGAACTCCAACGGCAACGCCGGGGGACACACCAACTACGTGTTCAACCTCGAACGACCCAGCGGCCAGCAGTACCTCTCGGAAGTCAAAACGACCCTTCCGGCCGGCCTCGTGGGCACTATCCCGGCGGCCAAGCAATGCGCCGAAGCTGAAGCAAACGCAGGGACGTGCTCGGCGGAAAGCCTGATCGGCTCGGCCAGCGCGATCGCCGGCGCCGGTCCCAAACCGTTCACGTTCCTCGGTGGGCGCGTCTACCTGACCGGTCCCTACCATGGAGCGCCGTTCGGCCTGTCGATCGTCGTGCCGGCCGTCGCCGGGCCGTTCAACCTCGGCAGCGTGGTGACGCGAGCGAAGCTCGACATCGACCAGACCACCACACGCGTGACGGCCAGCAGCGTGCTCCCGCGCGTGTTCAAGGGAGTGGCCCTGCGCCTGCGAAACGTGAGCGTTTCGATCAACAAGCCGGGCTTCCTCTACAACCCGACCAGCTGCAACCCGATGGCGACGGATTCGACTCTCGTCGGCTTCACGCCGGGCGTCAGCGAAACGGTCACAAAGATCGTGTCGACGCCCTTCCAGCTCGCCAACTGCAACGCGCTGAAATTCAAGCCGGCGTTCAGGGCGAAAACCAGCGCGCTGACGTCGAAAGCCAACGGCGCGAGCCTGGAAACGACGATCGACGAGGTCCCCGGTCAGGCGAACATCAAG
Source organism: uncultured Solirubrobacteraceae bacterium (assembly GCA_963706615.1). Taxonomy (GTDB): domain Bacteria; phylum Actinomycetota; class Thermoleophilia; order Solirubrobacterales; family Solirubrobacteraceae; genus Palsa-744. Next base: position 2,065,284 of record OY970163.1, read on the forward strand.
TCGGTCAGGGTGCAGCTGCCCCTGCAGCTCCCCTCGCGTCTGACGACGCTGCAGAAAGCCTGCAGCGAAGCGCAGTTCGCGGCGGATCCATTCCATTGTCCGGGCGGCTCCTTCGTTGGGGGCGCACGGGCCAACACGCCGACCCTGCCGGGCAAACTGGTCGGTCCGGCGATTCTCGTCTCACACGGCGGAGCCGCGTTCCCCGACCTCGACCTCGTGCTCGAAGCCAACGGCGTGCGCACGATCCTGGTCGGCAACACGGACATCAAAAAAGGCATAACCACGACGACGTTCGCATCGACTCCCGACGTGCCCGTGTCGAGCGTCACGGTCAACCTGCCGCTCGGCTCGCACAGCGCGCTGGCGGCGAACGGGAACCTGTGCGCCAGCTCGCTGGTGATGCCCACGACGATCACCGGCCAGAACGGTCTCGTCGTCAAACAGAACACGCAGATCGGCGTCGCCGGGTGTGGCGTGCGGATCGTCGGGCACAAGGTGGTCGGCGGCACGGCGTTCCTGACCGTGCAGACCTACGGAGCGGGCCGCGTCAGCGGCAAAGGCTCGAGCCTGGCAACGACCTTCCGCAGGTTCTCCCGCGCGCAGAGGCGGGCCACGTTGAAGATCCCGCTGTCTCGCGGCGGCCGCGGCAGGCACCGTCCGTTCAAGGTGCGCGTGCGTGTCGGCTTCGTGCCGAAGGCCAGGGGCGTCAAGAGCTCGGCCGCGTTCGTCACTCTGTCCTTCCGCTGACGATCGTCTGCAGGTGACCTCCCAAGCGGGGCGGCCTCGGCCGCCCCGCTTGTTTTTGCTCCAACGCACGCACCTAGACGAAGGTCGCTTGCCTGGGCGCCAACCATGCCCTAGATTGGCTGGATGGGCGTTGTGACAGGTACGGATGCCTCCTCAGCGTCGGCCGGGGGCGTCGATTCGGTGCTCGCCGGCGTGCGCAGGCTTTCGCTGCTGGCCGATGCCGCGCGCGACGCCGACGCCGTCCTTCGCGCGCTCGCGCGCGAGCTCTTGTCGTCGCTGGGCGCCGAAGAGGTGCACGTGCACCATCTCGGCGAGGAGGACGCCGACGAGCTGGTGGCCGTGTACATGTTCGACGGCAACGGGCGGCTCAGCTATCTGCTGCCACGCGCCGAGCGACCGCCTGGCGTGAGCTGGGTGGCGAGCACCGGGCGCAGCGTGCTGATCGCCGACGCGCGCGAGCTGGCCGAGAGCGTGCCGCGGCTGGCAGCCACAGGCGCGACGAGCTCGGCGCTGCTGCTGGCGCTGGCGGAGGGTGGCGCCGTGGAGGCGGTCGTGATGCTCGTGCGCCGCCTGTCCGGTGCCTTCGACGAGCGCTCGGTGGACCTCGCGAGGACGCTCGTCGATCAGGCTGCGACGGCGCTCGCGCTCGTCCGCGCACGCGCCGAGGCGGGCACCGACGCGGTCGCCGGGTGCATGAACCACCGCGCGATGCGCCGGCGCCTGGACGAGGAGATCGGGCGCGCGACGCGCGCGGGCAGCCCGCTGTCGTGCATCCTGATCGACCTCGACGACTTCAAGCAGGTCAACGACCAATACGGTCACCAGGCCGGCGACGCGGTATTGCGCGAGGTCGTGCAGGCGCTCGTCGGCGAGTTCCGCGCGTTCGATCGCGTCGCGCGCTACGGCGGCGACGAGTTCGTCGTGATCCTGCCCAACGCCGACCTGCGCTCAGCCGCAGCCGCGGCCTCGCGCGCCCTGGAGCGGATGCGTGGCGTCTCCTCGCTAGGCGGCGGGACGGGCATCTCGGCTTCGATCGGCGTGGCCCAGTGGCGCGCGCCGATGAGCACCGACGAGCTGCTGGAAGCGTGCGATCAGGCGCTGCTGCGCTCAAAGCGTGAGGGCAAGGGCCGCGTCACGCGGGCCTCCGAGCCGGTCGCCTGAGCGCGCCCGCAGCGACTGACGCGGGCGACGACTCTGCGAGACTGCGGGCCATGCCCGCAAACCCAAACGCGAGCCGGACAGCGCAGGAGGTGCGATGACGCAGAACAGCTTCGCTGCGAGGAGCACGCTCCACGCCGGCGGGAGCAGCTATGAGATATTCCGTCTGGACGCCCTCCAGCAGCGCTTCGACGTCGCGCGGCTGCCGTTCTCGCTGAAGGTGCTCTTGGAGAACCTGCTGCGCACCGAGGGCAACGGCTCGGTCGAGGCGGCCGATATCGAGGCGCTCGCCGGCTGGGACGCCAGGGCGCAGCCGAGCAAGGAGATCGCGTTCACGCCCGCGCGCGTGCTGATGCAGGACTTCACCGGGGTCCCCGCGGTCGTCGACCTGGCGGCGATGCGCGACGCGATCGCGCAGATGGGCGGCGACGCCGCGCAGATCAACCCGCTCGTGCCGGCGGAGCTGGTGATCGACCATTCGGTGCAGGTGGACGCCTTCGGCACGCGAGATGCCTTCCGCGTCAACGCCGAGCGCGAGTTCGAGCGAAACCAGGAGCGCTACTCCTTCCTGCGCTGGGGGCAGGGCGCCTTCGACGACTTCTCGGTCGTGCCGCCGGACACCGGGATCGTCCACCAGGTCAACCTCGAGTACCTCGCGCGCGTGGTCTTTCCCAACGAGAAGACCGGGCAGGCCTACCCGGACACGCTCGTCGGCACCGACTCGCACACCACGATGGTCAACGGGCTCGGCGTGCTCGGCTGGGGCGTCGGCGGCATCGAGGCGGAGGCGGCGATGCTCGGACAGCCGATGTCGATGCTGATCCCGCAGGTGCTCGGCTTTCGCCTGTACGGCGAGCTGCCCGAGGGCGCGACCGCGACCGACCTCGTGCTCACGGTCACCGAGATGCTCCGCGAGCGCGGTGTCGTCGGCAAGTTCGTCGAGTTCTACGGCGACGGGCTCGCCGGCCTGCCACTGGCCGATCGCGCGACGATCGGCAACATGTCGCCAGAGTTCGGTTCGACGTGCGCGATCTTTCCGATCGACGCAGAGACGCTCACCTACCTGGAGCTCTCCGGGCGCCCGCGCGAGCAGATCGCGCTGGTCGAGGCATACGCCAAGGAGCAGGGCCTGTGGCACGACGAGCACTCCGACAAGCCGACCTTCTCCGATGAGATCGAGCTCGACCTCGGGACGGTGCAGCCGAGCCTCGCCGGTCCCAAGCGCCCTCAGGATCGCATCTCTCTGAGCGAGGCCCAGAGTGTCTTCAAAGAGGCGCTCAACGACTATGTGCCCAGCGACGGCGATCAATCCGACTCCCAGGACGAGGCGGTCGCCGAGTCCTATCCCGCGTCGGACCCGCCGGCGAACGGCACTCCTGGACACGAGCAGCCCGAGCAGCACCGCCCGGCGGCACGGCACGGCGCGAGCGCGACGGCGCTGCCGCACAACGGCACGGCGACGAGCGTGACCGTCGACGGCGAGACGTTCGAGCTCGACCACGGCCACGTGGTGATCGCGGCGATCACGAGCTGCACGAACACGTCGAACCCGTCGGTGATGGTCGGCGCGGGGATCCTCGCGCGCAACGCGCTGGCACGCGGGCTGAGGAGCAAGCCATGGGTCAAGACGTCGCTTGCGCCGGGCTCGAAGGTCGTCACCGAATACCTCGACCGCGCCGGCCTCACCGAGCCGCTGGAGCAGCTCGGCTTCAACCTCGTCGGCTACGGCTGCACGACGTGCATCGGCAACTCCGGCCCGCTCGCGCAGGAGATCTCCGACGCCGTCGCCGAGTCCGACCTCGCGGTCGTCTCGGTGCTCTCGGGCAACCGCAACTTCGAGGGGCGCATCAACCCCGACGTGAAGATGAACTACCTTGCTTCGCCGCCGCTGTGCGTGGCGTATGCGCTCGTCGGCACGATGGACACGGACATAGCCGGAGAGCCGATCGGCCAGGACGAGCAGGGCGAGGACGTCTACCTGCGCGACATCTGGCCCTCCGAGCAGGAGATCGCCGAGACGGTCGGCGAGGCCGTGCGCGCGGACATGTTCCGCAAGAGCTACGGCGAGGTGTTCGCCGGCGACGAGCGCTGGAACAGCCTGGAGGTGCCCTCCGGCGAGCGCTTCGCCTGGGACGAGCAGTCGACGTACGTGCGCCTTCCGCCTTACTTCGAGGGCATGCCCGCCGACCCGCAGCCAATCTGCGAGCTGCAGGGCGCGCGCGTGCTCGCGCTGCTCGGCGACAGCGTCACGACCGACCACATCTCACCGGCCGGCTCGATCAAGCGCGACGGCCCCGCCGGCGCCTACCTGAAGGAACAGGGCGTCGCCCCGCGCGACTTCAACTCCTACGGCTCGCGCCGCGGCAACCACGAGGTGATGATGCGCGGCACGTTCGCCAACATCCGCCTGCGCAACCAGCTGGCCCCAGGCACCGAGGGTGGCGTCACGCGCCATCTGCGGGCACCGACGGACAGAGGTCCGTTGGTCGCCGAGCAGACGTCGATCTACGAGGCGGCGATGCAGTACGCCGAGGAAGGCGTCGCGCTCGTCGTGCTAGCCGGCAAGGAGTACGGCTCGGGCTCCTCGCGCGACTGGGCGGCGAAGGGCACCAAGCTGCTCGGCGTGCGCGCTGTGATCGCGCAGAGCTTCGAGCGCATCCACCGCTCCAACCTCGTTGGCATGGGCGTGCTGCCGCTGCAGTTCCCCGAGGGCGAGAGCGCGCGGTCGCTCGGGCTGACCGGCGAGGAGGTGTTCGCGATCGACGGCGTCGCCGACGCAGCAGCAGCGGTCGAGGGCGGCGGGGGCACAGAGCGCACGGTGCGCGTGCGCGCCGAGCGCGAGGGCGCCGAGCCGGTCGCGTTCGACGCGCTCGTGCGCATCGACACGCCGCGCGAGGCCGAGTACTTTCGCCACGGCGGCATCCTGCAGTTCGTCCTGCGCACGCTGCTCGCGGCATGAGCGAGACAGCCAAAGCGCCGCAGGTCCTGCTCGACCTGCTCGCGGCGCGCGGGCCGTCGGGCTATGAGGGCGCGGCGGCGCACGTGTGGCGCGAGTCGGCCGGCGCGTTTGCCGAGGTGAGCACCGACGTCGTCGGCACGCCGCTGGCGCTCGTCGCGCCCAAGCACGGCTTCGAGTCCTCGGCGCGGCGGCTGCTCGTGATGGGGCACATCGACGAGATCGGGCTAATCGTGACGCACATCGACGACTCGGGCTACCTTTGGTTTCGCGGCGTCGGCGGCTGGGACGCCCAGATCCTCATCGGCCAGCGGCTGACGATCGACACGCGCGAGGGGCCGATCACGGGCGTCGTCGGCAAGAAGCCGATCCACCTGCTGCGTGACGAGGAGGCCAAGAAGGTCGCGGACATCCGCGACATGCACATCGACATCGGCGCGCGCGACGGGGAGGACGCGCGCGGTCGCGTGCGCATCGGCGACGTCGCCGTGATCGACGCCCAGGCCGCCGAGCTGCCCAACGGACGCCTTGTCTCGCGCGCGCTGGACAACCGTCTTGGCTCCTATGTCGCGCTGCAGGCGGCGCGCATCGTCGCCGAGGCCGGCGGGGGAGAGTGGGAGCTCGCCGTGGTCGCCGTGGCACAGGAGGAGATCACCTTCGGCGGCTCGCGCACGAGCGCCTTCGCCCTGAAGCCCGACGCGGCGATCGTCGTCGACGTGACCCATGCGACCGACGCGCCCGGGATCGACGTGAAGGAGAGCGGCAAGCACGAGCTGGGCTCAGGCCCTGTGCTCAGCCGCGGCTCGACGCTCAACCAAAGCCTGTTCGAGCTGCTCTTCCAGACCGCCGAGGCAGAGTCGATCCCGTTCACACTCGAGGCGACCGCGCGCGCGACCGGCACCGACGCCGACGCCGTCCACCTCAGCCGCGGCGGCGTGCCCACTGCGCTCGTATCGATCCCAATTCGCTACATGCACTCGCCAGTCGAGCTCGTGCAGCTCGACGATGTCGAGGCATGCGCGCGCCTGATCGCGGCGGCCGCGCTGCGCCTGAAGCGCGAGAGCTCCTTCTCGGGCTGAGCGGCGCTGCGGCCGGCTCGTCCACGCACTGCGCGCACGCTTGCCGTTGAGCCGGAAGGAAAGTGTTCTGCCAGCTCTAACAAATCGGGCGCTGAGCAGGTACTCTCTGGCGCAGTCGTGGTCGCGCATGGAGGCGCTGCCGCCCAAGGAATGGAGACCTATGCGCCGAGCGCGGGACCTGTCGGTTGCCTGCATGCTGCTGCTGTTGCTGTTGGCGGCGACGCTCGGCGCGCTCGCTGGCCCTGCCGGTGCGGCGGGGATCACCAACGCCGGCGACGACCTGCGCACGGGTTGGTACCCGAACAGCTCCTCGATCACGCCGCAGCTCGTCAGCGGAGGCACGTTCGGGCAGATGTGGTCGGCGTCGGTCGAAGGCTCCGTCTACGCCCAGCCGCTGCTCGAGAACGGCACCCTGCTGGTGGCGACGGAGAAGAACAAGGTCTACGGCCTCGACCCGTCCAGCGGCGCGCTGAAGTGGGAAAAACCGCTGAACCTCGGCACCCCGTGGAACCCGAGTGACATCAGCTGCGGCGATCTGACGCCGTCGGTGGGCGTGACCGCAACGCCGGTCATCGATCCCGCGACCAACATCGCCTACATGACGCACAAGACCTACGTCTCGGGCACGAGCGGCCCGGCGCGCTGGTACATGGACGCCGTCGATATGTCCAGCGGCCTCGAGCGGCCGGGCTTTCCCGTCGAATTGAGCGGCTCGGCGCAGAACGCTCCGGGACAGAGCTTTTCCCCCACCACCCAGCTTCAGCGGCCGGGTCTTCTGCTGCTGGAAGGCGTCGTGTACGCGGCCTTCGGCAGTCACTGCGACCGGCTGCCGTGGCAGGGATGGATCTTCGGCGTCTCGACCGCCGGGAAAGTCACGGCCCGCTACGTCGACGACACGATCGAAGGCGGCGGCGGGATCTGGCAGTCGGGGTCCGGCCTGATGTCTGACGGACCCGGCACGATCATGTTCACGACAGGCAACGGCGGCGCGCCGTCGCAACCTGCGGCGGGCAGCAAACCTCCGGCGAATCTCGGCGAGTCGGTCGTGCGAGTTCGTGTGCAGCCGGACGGATCCCTGAAGCCGGTCGACTTCTTCGCGCCGTTCAACGGGCCCGCGCTCGACGAATACGACGCTGACTTCGCCTCCAGCGGCGTGACCGGACTTCCCTCGGAATACTTCGGCACGTCCGCGCTGCCGCACCTGGCGGTCGCCGACGGCAAGCAGGGCTACGTGTATCTGCTCAACCGAGACTCGCTCGGCGGCGTCTCCCAGGGCCCCGGCGGCACCGACAACGTCATCCAGCGGCTGGGACCGCGCGGCGGCGTGTGGTCGCGGCCGGGAATCTGGCCGGGCGACGGCGGCTATGTGTACATCCCGACCTCCAGCGGATCGAGCGCCGGGGGCAATCTCGACGTCTACAAGTACGGGCTGTCGGGCACCGGCACGCCGTCGCTGTCGCTCGCCGCCAGCTCCGAAGACGCTTTCGGATGGGGCAGCGGTGCGCCCGTCATCACCTCCGAAGGGACCACCTCGGGAACGGCGCTCGTATGGGTCGTCTGGTCGACCAACCGAACGGGCGCCGGTGGACAGCTGCGCGCGTATGACCCGGTGCCGGTCAACGGCCGACCGGTCCTGCGCTTCACCGCGCCGATCGGCACGGCGTCGAACTACAGCACCCCCGGCGTCGGCGCGGGAAAGCTGTTCGTCGGCACGCGCGAAGGCAAGGTGCTCGCGTTCGGCTCGCCGGTCACGCCGCCGCTGTCGGGCCCCGCGCTGTCATTCCCGACGACCACGTTCGGCGGCTCCAGCCAGAAGACGCTGACGCTCACCGCCAACGCGAACCTGACGCTCTCCGGCCTGACCTCGAGCTCGCCCGAGTTTGCGCTCGGCGAAGCCTCAAAGGGGCTGCCCGCCGAACTGCTCGCGGGTGAAACGATCTCGGTCCCGGTCACGTTCGCCCCCACCGAAGCCGGGCTCGTCGGCGCGACGGTGACGGCGAAAACGAGCGCCGGCGATCAGATGTTCGCCGTGTCCGGCACCGGCCAGTTCAAAGGACCCCATCTGATCGTCTCGCCTCCGGTGGTGTCGTTCCAGGGCACCGCCATCGGCGCCCACCGATCGGAAACCACGACGTTCAGCAACGGCGGGTCCGAACCGCTGACGATCAGCGAAGTCACATTGCCCGCACCTCCATTCGGCACCGAAGGCGCACCGAAAGCCAAAGACACGATCGCGTCGGGCAAGTCGGTCACGGTCACAGTCAGCTTCAACCCGACGCAGGCCGGGACGTTCAAAAGCGCGATCGGCCTCCAGACGACGGGGGGCAATGGTCAGATCGGTCTCTCCGCCAGCGCCGCCGCTCCTGGCACGCTGCAGGTCGACCACGAAGCAAACGACTATGGCTCGGTCCTCGTGGGTTCGGAGTCGACGAGATCGTTCACGATCACGAACACCGGTGGGACCGCGGTCACCATCACCAAGTCCAAGCCGCCGATCGGCGGCGAGTTCACGTCCGCGACTTCGCTGCCCGAGGGAACGACCGTACAGGCCGGCGAAAGCATCACTGAGCAGGTGACCTTCGCCCCCACCGCCGCGGGTGCAGCGAGCGGGGAATGGCAGATCAACGGCGAAGACACCAGCGGCCTGCACACGGTTCTGTTCACCGGCACCGCGACCAGGCCGACGCCTTCGTCGGGCTCGCCCTCGTCGGGGTCGCCCTCGTCGGGGTCGCCCTCGTCGGGGTCGCCCTCGTCGGGGTCGCCCTCGCAGGTCGCGGGCGGTCAAGTGGGCCTGCCCGAACAGGGGGTCCTGCCGATTCGCGAAAGCGCGGCGCCTCAGTCCCCGGACGCAGGGCTCGCCGGGGCGGTCTTCATCGCGTCCAGGCACGGGACGCTGACGCTGCGAGTCAGCTGTCCGGGCACCGTCAGCAGCTGCAACGGGCGGGTCGTGTTGCAGGTACGCACGACCAAGCCGCCGGCGGGCAGCCGACGCAGCGTGCTGCTCACGCTCGCCACCGGGTCGTTCGCCCTACGCGGCGGCCAGGTGCGCTCGGTGACGCTGCATCTGTCGGCGAGCGCGCGCGCACTGCTGTCTCGCCTGCGCGTGGTCAAAGCTCAAGCGATAGTCGCCGCCCGCGATTCGATCGGCCTGATGCACACGGCACGCGCGACGATCACGATACGCGCGCCGCGATGAACGCCGTGGCGCGAGTCGCGCCACGGCCGGCTGAGCTCAGGCCGCGCCGAGCTCGGTGCCGGGGACGATCTCGTAGGGCTTGCCGGGCGCGCCGCCGATGGCGAGCATGCGCAGGCCCTGCGGACCGGCGTAGACCTTGCGGCGGGCCTGCGGGCCGACGCGCACGAAGGTGTCGCCGTCGAGCTCCACGCGCTCGCCGTCGATGTCCATCCAGCCCGACCCGCCCAGCGCGATGAACACCTCCTCCTGCGCGCTCTCGGCGTGGTCGTGCTCGGGGTAGTCTGAGTAGTCCGGCGGGAGCTGGATCACCTGCATCCCGAAAGCCGTCACTCCAAGCTCCGCGCGCGCCTTGACGAATCCTCCGCCGAAGCCCGCCTCCATGTCTTTGATGCACTTCGCTGTGTAGTCGCTCATTAGTCGACACTAACCGATCGGCAGCGGCAGCACGATGCCCAGCTGGCGTGACTGCGCGAGCACCGTTCCGTCGCTCGCCCAGATCACGCCGTCCTCCTCGAAGAACCCTTCCTGGACGAGCCCCGAGCGAAAGCGGGCGAAGCACAGCTCCTCGGGGTCGGGCTCGGCGACGCGCGGCATCGGTGTGCGGAAGTGGATCGTCAGGTCGATCGTCGGTGTCGTCGAGGGCTCGGTCAGGCGGATGAACGGCGGCGAGAACATCGCGTCGCTGAAGAACGCCAGCGACAGCGCGTCGATCGGGCGCGCTTCGTTCAGGCCGAGCCACGAGCCGATCTCCATCGGCTCGTCCGAACCCTGGAACGGAGTTACGCCGATGCGCGGCTGGACGATCAGGTGGCTCGTGAACGGCGGCGCGCCGGCGAACAGCGGGATGCCCGTCTTGCGCTCGGGGTCCTGCGGGGCGACCTCGGGCATCGCCAGCTCGGCGATCTGCGGCGCGGCCCACGGGACCGAGAACGCCGCCAGCGCGATCGCGACGAGCGCGCCGTCCTGCTCCAGGCGCGCGGACAGCGTGCTCAGCGAACGACCCTTGCGCTCGACCGCCGCCTCGACGCTCACCGGCCCTGCCTGCGGCGCGCGCGCGTAGTGGATCGTCAGCGAGCGCGGCGCGCGCGCTGGGTCGGCGACGGCCTCGGTCAGCGCGCGCAGGAGCATCGCCGCGAGGTAGCCCCCGTGCGGCCCGCGCCCGGCGCGCCAGTCAGGCGATACGTCTGCCGCGAACTCGACGCGCTCGCCGGCGCCCTCGTCTGTGCGCGAGCGCAACCGCACGGCGGTGTCGCGGTCGAAGGCTGTCAGCCTCGCGCTCGCGCTCGGTGAGCGCGTAGGAGCCTCAGCCACGGACCAGGCGCTTGTAAGTGATGCGATGGGGGCGGTCGGCGGCTGCGCCGAGCGTCGAGCGTCGATGCTCCTCGTAGGCCTCGAAGTTGCCCTCGAACCACGTCACCTGCGAATCGCCCTCGAACGCCAGCACGTGCGTCGCGACGCGGTCGAGGAACCAGCGGTCGTGGGAGATGATCACCGCGCAGCCGGGGAATTCGAGCAGCGCGTTCTCCAGCGCGCGCAGCGTGTCCACGTCGAGATCGTTCGTGGGCTCGTCCAGCAGCAGCAGGTTGCCGCCGCTGCGCAGCAGCTTGGCCAGGTGCACGCGGTTTCGCTCGCCACCGGAGAGCTTGCCGATCTTCGCCTGCTGGTCTGAGCCCTTGAAGTTGAAGCCGGCCGTGTACTGGCGCGAGTTGACCTCGCGGTCTCCGACTTTCAGGTGCTCGTAGCCTTCGGAGATCTCCTCCCAGACGGTCTTCGCCGGGTCCAGCGCGTCGCGCGACTGGTCGACGTAGGCGAGCTGCACGGTGTCGCCCAGCTCGATCGAGCCGCCGTCGGGCGTCTCCTCGCCGGTGATCATGCGAAACAGCGTCGTCTTGCCCGCGCCGTTGGCGCCGATCACGCCGACGATGCCCGCGCGCGGAAGATCGAAATCGAGATCCTCGATCAGCAGCTTCTCGCCGTAGCCCTTGCGCAGATCGTCGGCCGTGAGCACCTTCTCGCCCAGGCGCGGGCCCGGCGGGATGTGGATCTGCACCTCGTCGAGCTTGACGTTTCGCTCCTCGGCGATCAGCTCCTCATAGCGGGCCAGGCGGGCCTTGGACTTGGTGCGTTTGCCCTTCGGGTTCGTGCGTACCCATTCGAGCTCCGCGGCGATCGTGCGCTCGCGGCCCTTTTCCGAGCGCGCTTCCTGAGCCATGCGCGCCTGCTTCTGCTCCAGCCAGCCCGAGTAGTTGCCCTCGTAGGGAATCCCCTTGCCGCGGTCGAGCTCGAGAATCCAGCCGGCGACGTTGTCGAGGAAGTAGCGGTCGTGCGTGACCGCGACGATCGCGCCCTTGTACTCGGTCAGGTGCTGCTCCAGCCAGGCGACCGACTCGGCGTCGAGGTGGTTGGTGGGCTCGTCCAGCAGCAGCAGGTCGGGAGCGCGCAGCAGCAGGCGGCACAGCGCGACGCGGCGGCGCTCGCCACCGGAGAGCCTGCTCACGTCAGCGTCCGCCGGCGGCAGGCGCAGGGCGTCCATCGCGTATTCCAGCTGCGTGTCGAGGTTCCATGCGTCGGCCGCTTCGATCTTCGCCTGGATCGCGCCGAACTCCTCGGCCGTGTCGTCGGAGTAGTTGGCCGCCAGCTCGTTGAAGCGGTCCAGCAGCGCCTTGGTCTCGGCGACGCCTTCCTCGACGTTGCCGCGCACGTCCTTCGACTCGTCCAGATGCGGCTCCTGCTCGAGCATGCCGACCGTGGCCCCGGCAGCCAGCGCGGCTTCGCCGCGGTACTCCTGGTCGACCCCCGCCATGATCCGCAGCAGCGTCGACTTGCCTGCGCCGTTGTAGCCGAGCACGCCGATCTTCGCGCCCGGGTAGAAGGCCAGCGTGACGTTGTCCAGGACGGTCTTGTCGGGCGGGTGCAGCTTGGACAGCCGGTGCATCGTGAAGATGTACTGAGATGACATTGGCAGGCAGGATAGGAGGTCGCGAGGGTCGCTAACGTTGTCGGGTCATGCCTACAACCGTCCTTGATGTCGAGCAGCACATGCTCCTGCTGGAGCTGCAGGCGCCGTTCGACAAGCGCGACGTGCAGCTCGCCCGCCGGCGCATGGCCAAGCGCTGGCACCCCGACATCGCGCCGGCCGGCCAGCAGTTCGAGCACGAGCGCCATCTGAAGGCGATCAACGAGGCCGCCGATCAGCTCGAGCGCCTGGCCGAGGGATCGCGCGGCGGCAAGGTATCGCGCAACGCCGTGCGTGCCAGCGCCTCAGCCGCGCGCCGCGAGCGCGAGGAAGCCGGGCGCCGCGCCTATGAAGCCGAGCAGCGTGCGCGCGAACACGCCGCCGATCGGGAGAAGCACGATCCGTTCGCCAGCCGCGTGCCCGACCACTCCGTCGTCCACCGCTACGCCCGCTGCCTGTCATATCCCGAGTGGGGCGTTGGCACGGTCGCGGGCATCTACTTCAGCGGCGACCCCGACGGCGACGAGGACGTGCAGCAGTGGGCGCGCGTGCGCTTCAGCCACGGCGTGCGCACGGTGCCGGCGAGCAGTATGCGCTTCGTCGACTTCTCAAAGCCCGACCCCGGCGAGGAGCGCGTCGAACGCTTCATGCTCGCCGCGCAGCGCGCGATGGCCGAAGGCGAGTACGAGCTCGCCGCCAAGCGGCTGATCTACGCGCGCGACGCCGAGCCCGAGAACGTCGCCGTGCTGCGCCTGATGACGCTCGCCTTCTGGCAGGCCGGCAAGCTCGACGAGGCGGCGCGCGCCGTGCGCGACTGGGCGCGCGTCGATGGCAGCCGCCCGGCCGCGCACCGTTTCGCCTCGCGCATCTACGAGGACATCGGCGCCGTCGACCTCGCCGAGGAGGCCGCCCAGCGCGCCGCCCAGCGCGGCCCCTCCGACGCTAGCGCGTGGGAGCGCCTGGGGCGTCTGCGCCTGCGCCTGATGGATCGCGAGGGAACGCTCGAGGCGCTGCGCAAGGCGTTGGCGCTCGGCGCCGGCGAGGACGTGCGTGAGCTGATTCACCAAGCGCTCGCGATCGAGCCGAGCATCGCCGGCTGAGCCCTTCGCCGCGGCGAGTGCGTGTCGCGCACGCGGTGCGGTGCGCGCTCCAGTCGCGCGCCGCTCTTGGGACGCGCGCGTCGCCCTAGAGGATGTTGACGGCTCGTGAGACGATCAGGCCGATCGTCAGCAGCGAGACGACCGACTGCACGCCCATGATCGCCTTGGCCATCGGCGTCAGCGGCATCGTGTCGGTCGGCGAGAAGGCCGTGTTGTTCGTCAACGACACGTACAGGTAGTCGACGAACTTCGGCCGCCAGTCGCGGGGCTCGATGTGGTCGTCGGTCATCTGCGGGAACAGGAAGTCCGGCGGCCCGTCGCGCCCCAACGCTCGCTTGCCGGGCCCGCCGCGATCCATCTCCCAGAACCACAGCGCGAAGATCAGCAGGTTCGTCAGCCAGATCAGCACGCCGGCGACGATCAGCCCGCGGCCGTTTGAGACGTCGTGGTGCAGCAGGAAGTGCGTCAGCGCGCCGAGCGAGAAGATGTTCCCCGCGCTCACGATCGCCGTCATCGACAGCGCGATGCGCCGCCTGCGCGGATGCTCGTCCTCGATGACGTTCGGCGTGACCACGACCAAGCCGATCAGCAGCGCACCCTCCAGCGACGGGACCAGCCAGTTCGGGCCGGCTGTCAGGCGTCCCGGCAGCAGCAGCTGCACGACGATTGCCAGCAGCACCGAGAGCTGCGCCGGCCAGAACGCCTCGCTGTCCGGCGGCGGCGGGTACGGTCGGCGGAACGCGGCCGGAATGGGCGGAGCGGGAGCGGCGGGCGCGGGCGGTTGCTGGGCCATCGACAGAGCGTACGGCCACGCGCGGCCGTAGCGCTAGCCTTGGACGGGCGAGCCGCAGCGACCGCCGGCGGCGCGCAAACCCGAGACACCTAATGGGCATCGAGAGTCCCACACACCTGATCTTCATCGCGATAGTCGCGCTGATCGTGCTCGGCCCTAAACGCCTGCCCGAACTCGCTCGCTCGCTCGGCCACGGCATCCGCGAGTTCCGCCAGTCGCTCGACGACGGCGCCAACGCGCCCGAGCCGGACGTCGCGCCCGAGCCGGACGTCGCGCCCGCGCAGACCGTCACGCCTGCCGCGAGCGCTTCGTCGCCGACGCCCGCTCCCGCCCCGCCGCCGCACGCCGTCGACACGACCATCCCCCTCGACACCCCGTAGGCGCCCGCCGGGCAGCCCGACGAGCAGGCGCACCGCGGCTGAGCTGCAGGCTAGCTCCCACCGGCGGCCGGCCGGCCGCCGCGCGCGACCCCGCTATCGGCACCGTCGCGGGTAGGCTCCAACCTCCCGACCAAGGAGCACCGCCGATGAGCGCCGAGCCAGCCGCAGCCCCCGCCGATGCCGTTCTGACCGAGCGTCGCGGCGGCGTGCTGCTTATTACGATCAACCGCCCGGAGGTCCGCAACGCGGTCAACGGCGCCGTCGCCGAGGGCGTCGCCGGGGCGCTCGACGAGCTCGACGCCGACGACGGCCTGTCGGTCGGTGTGCTGACGGGCGCCGGAGGATTCTTCTGCGCCGGCATGGACCTCGGCGCGTTCGTCAAAGGCGAATCGCCGTGGTTCGGCGACCGCGGCTTTGCCGGCATCGCCCAGCGCGCCTCGCGCAAGCCGCTGATCGCCGCGATCGAGGGCTTCGCCGTCGCCGGCGGCATGGAGATCGCGCTCGCGTGTGATCTGATCGTCGCGGCCGCCGGCGCGAAGATGGGCATTCCCGAGGCCAAACGCTCGCTCGTCGCCGCCGGCGGCGCGCTGCTGCGCCTGCCGCAGCGCATGCCCTACCACGTCGTGATGGAGCTGGCGCTGACCGGCGACCTGCTGCCGGCCGAGCGCTTCCACGAGTTCGGCGTCGTCAACCGCATCGCCGAGCCCGGGTCCGCCGTTGACGCAGCGCTGGAGCTGGCAGAACGCCTCGCCAAGAGCGGTCCGCTCGCCGTGATCGCGTCAAAGCGCATCCTGCAGGAACAGTACGACTGGGGCTCCGACGAGATGTGGGAGAAGCAGGGCGCGATCTCCGGGCCGGTGTTCGCGTCAGAGGACTCCAAGGAGGGGGCCAACGCGTTCAAGGAGAAGCGCGACCCCGTCTGGAAAGGCCGCTAGCGCCCGAGCTGCTTCTTGCGCTTGCGCTGGCGGCGGATCTCCAGGAAGCGCCTCCACAGAGCCCACATCAGCGCTGACCTGGCGTCTTTCGCGGGTATTGGGAGATCGCCTGACCGAGGTCGATGGCGGTCGTGACGATGCGGTTCTGTTCGGCCAGGTGCGCAGCCGGGTAGCCCTCGCCGGGGCTGGCGCGCTCGGGCCGGCCGATGAAGCCGAAGCGGATGTCGTGGGGCATGATCTGCATCAGCCGCGGGAACATGTGCGCTCGCGCGCCGACGTTGCGCGGCTCCTCCTGCACCCACACGACCTCCTGCAGGTTCGCGTATTTGCGGATCAGCTCGAGGATCTGTCCTTCGGGGAAGGGGTAGAGCAGCTCCACGCGCGCGACGGCCAGGCCGGGGTGGGAAGCGCGATCGGGGTGGCCGACGAGGTCGTAGTAGATCTTGCCGGTGCACAGCAGAAGGCGCGTGACCTGCGCGTCGTCGACGCCGGGCTCGGCGAGCACCGGATGAAAGCGCGTGCCCTCGGCGAGGTCGGCGAGCGCGTTGGTCGCCTGGGGCAGGCGCAGCAGCGACTTCGGCGTCATGATCACCAGCGGGCGCTGCTTGGCGATGCGCGCCTGGCGGCGCAGCAGGTGGAAGTACTGAGCGGGCGTCGTCGGGCTCGCCACGCGGATGTTCCCCTCGGCGGCAACGGCGAGAAAGCGCTCCAAGCGCGCGGAGGAGTGCTCGGGGCCTGAGCCCTCGTAGCCGTGCGGCAGCAGCAGCGTCAGGCGCGAGGTCTGGCCCCACTTGGCCAGGCCGGAGGCGATGAACTGGTCGACGATCACCTGCGCGGAGTTGACGAAGTCGCCGAACTGCGCCTCCCACAACACGAACGTCTCGGGCGCCTCCTGGCTGTAGCCGTACTCGAAGCCCATGCACGCGAGCTCCGACAGCGGGCTGTTGTGCAGCTCCAGCGGCGCGAGCGCGTCAGGCAGGCTCTGGATCGGACACACGGTCTGGCCGGTCTTCGCGTCGTGCAGGACCATATGGCGCTGGCTGAACGTGCCGCGCTCGGTGTCCTGCCCGGTCAGGCGGATCGGCGTGCCCTCGGTCAGCAGCGAGGCGAACGCGAGCGCCTCGGCGTGGGCCCAGTCGACGGCGTGCGCGTCGTCGGCGAGCGCATCGCGGCGGCGCTGCAGCTGTTTGACGAGCTTGGGATGGACGGTGAAGCCCTCGGGAACGCGCAGCAGGCCCTCGCCGATGTCGCGCAACCGCTCGGCCGGGACGGCCGTCTCGACTTCGGGGCTCGGCGAGCGGTCGAGCTCGTACTCGCCGGTGGCATGGTCGCCGTGCTCGGCGGCGGCCGCGATCTTCGCCTTCAGGCGCTGGTGCAGCAGGGTCATTTTGTCCCACACCTCTTGGGCCTGGGCGTCGACCTCCTCTCGCGTGACGACGCCTTCGGCGACCAGGCGGTCGGCCCACAGCTCGGCGACGCGCTTCTTGCCCTTGATCTTCGCGTACATCTCCGGCTGCGTGTAGGCGGGCTCGTCGGACTCGTTGTGTCCGAAGCGGCGGTAGCCGATCAGGTCGATCAGCACGTCGTGGCCGAACTCCTGGCGGAACGCGAAGGCCAGGCGCACGGCGCTCATGCACGCCTGCACGTCGTCGGCGTTCACGTGCACGATCGGCACGTCGAAGCCCTTGGCGAGGTCCGAGGCCCAGCGCGTCGAGCGCGCATCGTCGGGGTCGGTCGTGAAGCCCACCTGGTTGTTCGTGATGATGTGCACCGTCCCGCCGACCTTGTAGCCGTCGAGCGCCTGCAGGTTGAGCGTCTCCGAGACGACGCCCTGCGCGGGGAAGGAGGCGTCGCCGTGGATCACGATCGGCACGGCCGCGTCAGTGTCCTGGTGGGCGTGCGGCCCCTGGCGCGTGGTCTGCGCGGCGCGCGTGGCGCCCTCGACGACCGGATAGACGTACTCCAGGTGGCTCGGGTTGGACTCGAGGTTGACGCGGATCGTCTCGCCGTCGCCGAGGTCGTAGGAGCCCTGCGTTCCGTGGTGGTACTTGACGTCGCCCGTGCCGCCCTGGGGGATCGTCGTGACCGCCTCGAGCGTCGAGGCGCCCTCGAACTCGGCGAAGATCGTGTCGTAGGCGCGCCCGAGGTTGTGCGCGAGCACGTTCAGGCGCCCGCGGTGGGCCATGCCGATGACGACCTCCTTGCCGCCGTGCGCGGCCGACAGCCTGATCAGTTCGTCGACCATCGGCACGGTCATGTCCAGGCCCTCGATCGAGAACTGGTGCTGGCCGAGGTAGGCCTTGTGCATGAAGCGCTCCAGCGCGTCCACCTTGACCAGGCGCCGCAGCAGCCAGCGAGCCTCGTCGTTGGTCAGCGGGCCGCGGAAGGCGCCCGACTCGATGTGCTCGCGCAGCCACACGCGCTGGCGGTGGGAGGCGATGTGCTCGATCTCGTAGGCGATCGTGCCGCAGTAGGTTTCGCGCAGGTGCGGCAGCGCGTCGGCGAGCGTCGCGCCCGGGACGTACATGTTCAGCACCTTCGCGGGGATCCGCGCCTGCAGCTCCGGCGTCAGCCCGAGCGGCTCGGGGTCCAGCCCCGGGTCGCCCTCGGGCTCGGAGTCCAGCGGGTCCAGGCGCGCGGCGAGATGGCCGTGGCTGCGAAAGCGGCTTACGAGCGTGGTCGCGGCGTGCACGGCGCGCAGCAGTTCCTCGTTGACGACCGTCGCGCCCGCACCGTCGGTCGAGGCGGCGGATGCCGATTCGGCCGCAGCGGATGCGGCGGCGGCCGGCGCGGGCGGCTGTGGCGCCGGGCCGAGGTCGACGCCGAGCGAGGCGAACACGCCCTCGTAGTAGCCGCGGTCGCCGACGAGGTATTCCTCGATGCGCTGCAGGAAGCGCCCGGACTCGGCGCCCTGGATGATCCGATGGTCGTACGTCGAGGTCATCGTCATGACCTTCTCCGCGCCGATCATCGCGCCGATGTTCTGAAGGCCCGGCGGGTAGGCGATCGAGCCGGTCGCGACGATCGTGCCCTGACCGGTCATCAGACGCGGCACCGAGGCGATCGTGCCGATGCCGCCGGGGTTGGTCAGCGTGACGTTCCCGCCCTGCAGGTCGTCGGCCGTCAGCGTGTTCGTGCGCGCTTTCTCGACGAGCGCGTCGTAGGCGGCGACGAAGCGGTCGAACGCCATGCGCCCGGCGTCGCGGATCACCGGCACCATCAGCGTGCGCGTGCCGTCCTTCTTCTCCACGTCGACCGCCAGGCCGAGGTTGACCCGGCCGTCGTGCACGCGGTTGGGCTTGCCGTCGATCTCGGCGAAGTGGTCGGCCATCACCGGCATGTCGTCGGCCGCGCGCGCGATCGCGTAGGCGATCAGGTGCGTGAAGGAGACCTTGCGCGCGGCCGCCTTGAGCTCCTTACGGCGGGCGTCGAGCATCGTGACCGCCAGCGTGCGAAAGCTCGTCGCCGTGGGGATCGAGCGCGACTGCTCCATGTAGCGCGCGAGCGCTGCCGCGCTGCCGCGCATTGGCTTGGTCTGCGGCTCGCCGGCGGGCGCCGAAGCGCCGTTGGCCGGCGCGCTCGCGGCCTGCGCCGCGCCGTTGCCCGAGGCGGCGGACAGCACGTCGGACTTGACGATGCGCCCGGCCGGGCCGCTGCCCGAAACGCTCGCCAGGTCGACGCCCTCGGCCGCGGCGGCGCGCGCGGCGACAGGAGAGACCTTCGTGCCGTCGGGCAGCTCGCCCGAAGCTGGTGCGCCGCCGCTCTCCGCGTCGGTTGCGCCGGACGCTCCGTCGGCGTCGGCGGGGCTCGCGGCGGCCTCGCCATGCGGCGCTCCGACGGCGATGCGCGCGATGACCTGGCCGACGGTCACCGTGTCGCCCTCCTGCACGAGCAGCTCCGCGACGGTGCCGCTGGCGGGTGCGGGCAGCTCGACGTCGACCTTGTCGGTCGAGATCTCGACGATCGTCGCGTCGGCCTCGATGAAGTCGCCGGCCTTCACGCGCCATTCGAGGATCGTCCCCTCGGTGACCGACTCGCCGGCGGCGGGCGTGACGACGTCCACGGTCTGTCGCGTAGACGTCGAAGTAGGCTGCCCAGGTGCGTCCGGTGCCGGTGTGGCGGGGGGCTCGGCGGTGGCGGTTGACTGCACGGCTGCGGATGGCTCTGCCGCGGCCGAGGGCGCGGCGGCGGGCGACCCTTTGCCTGCGGCCGACCCGTTGGCTTCAGACGCGCGCCCGTTTCCGTCGCCCGACGCGGGTGCGCCGTTCGCGCCTACGGCGATGCGCGCGATCACCTGGCCGACCGTCACCGTGTCGCCCTCGTCGACGAGCAGCTCGGAGATCGTGCCGCTGGCCGGTGCGGGCAGCTCGACGTCGACCTTGTCGGTCGAGATCTCGACGATCGTCGCGTCGACCTTGATCGGATCGCCTACCTTGACATGCCATTCGAGGACCGTTCCCTCGGTGACCGACTCGCCCGCGGCAGGGGTCACGACGTCGATTATCTGCTCAGCCGTGGTGCCTGTGGCCATTGATTGTCTACTCTAGCGCGGCACGCTGGCGAAGCTCACGGATGAACTGCAAGCTGCCGAAGAACGGCCCGATCCCCCCGAGCACTGCGACCGCGACGGCCAGCCGGAGAGAGACGA
This sequence comes from uncultured Solirubrobacteraceae bacterium, assembly GCA_963706615.1. Lineage (GTDB taxonomy): Bacteria > Actinomycetota > Thermoleophilia > Solirubrobacterales > Solirubrobacteraceae > Palsa-744. Next base: position 2,085,232 of record OY970163.1, read on the forward strand.
TTCGCAGCCGCGCGGCGGCCAGGCAGGCGAGCGACATGAAGATCCACAGCAGCCCGTGTGCGAGGCCGAGCACGAACGTCAGCGGCTGCGGGCTGCCGGCGGCGAAGGCGCAGATCAACAGCGCCAGGTACACGCCCGAATGGGCGAACGAAGTCCACTTCAAGCGCGTGAACGTCAGCGGGCCCGCGCCCTCGCGCTCGGGCATCCGCCGGGTGGCAGAAGCCGACGTGGCGGTCACTCCGCCAGCCAGCGCGCCATGCGCGGCAGCACGTCGCCGGCCTCGGGCGGCCAGTCGTCGATCTCGCGCGGCCACCAGGCGTACTCGTCGTGCTCGTGATCGGGCGTCACCGAGTCCTCGGCGCCCTCGGCGATCCACGCCTGGCCGACGAACATGACGAGCTGCTGCGGAAGCGAGATCAGCGCCTCGCCGCGCACGCGCTCGGGCGTGACCGACCACTCCTCGTCGAGCTCGCGCACGAGCGTCTCCGCGGGGCTCTCGCCGAGGTCGACGGCGCCGCCGGCGCCGAGCGCCCAGCGCCCGGCCCACGAGGCGACCCACGGTGCCCGCCGGCCGGCGAGCCAGCGGCCGTCGGCCGAGCGCGTCACGCACAGCGCGGCGACGCTGCGCGACGCGTCGCCGTCGACGAGCCGCAGCGCCCAGCGCAGCGGCTGCAGCTCGATCGCGATCCCTTGGTCGTCCGCGCGGAAGTCGACGAGCCGGGCGGCGACGCCGTCGTGACTTGGCGAGCCACGGTCGCGCAGGCCTTCGATCGCCTCGTCTGCGGCCGCGACGTGAGCGGGCGAGGGCTCGAACTGCTCAACGCGCCAGTGCGCCTTGACGCGCTCGAGCTCCCATGGTCCGCGGGCGAGTATCTGCGGCGGTTCGGTTGGGATGGGCTCGGGTCGTGTGGACATTGCTCCGTGGGCGGGTTCGCGAGGCGCGGCGCGCGCCGGTCAACGCTAGTGAGCATAGACTCGCGCGCGTGAAGATTCGTCGCTACAAGCACTGGGGCTGGGGCTATGAGGACCAGCAGCCGGCGCCGGACGCGCTGCGCGCTACGGCCGCCGCCGCGGCAGAGCATCTGGGCTTGGCGCTCGGTGAGATCGAGTCGCCGGTGGCGCTCGAGCAGGTCGCTCTCGCGCCCGCGCGCGTGCGTGCGTCGCGGGAGCTCGCGGAGATCTGCGCCGGCGACGACCACGCACGCGCATCGCACGCGTTGGGCAAGTCCTACACGGATGTCGTCAACGGCTTTCGCGGGCGCTTCGAGCACCCGCCGGACTTCGTCGCGACGCCGCGCGACGAGCGCGACGTCGAGCGGCTGCTGGAGTGGTGCGGCGCCGAGCGCGTCGCGGCGATCCCGTTCGGCGGCGGCACGTCGGTCGTCGGTGGCGTCACGGCGGACATCCCCGGCGGCTACAACGGCGCGGTTTCGATCGACCTGCGCGCGCTCGATCGCGTGCTCGAGGTCGACGCGGTGTCACGCTCGGCGCGCATCCAGGGTGGCGCCACCGGTCCCGGCCTGGAGGCGCAGCTCGGCGAGCACGGCCTGACGCTGCGTCACTTTCCGCAGTCGTTTGAGTACTCCACGCTCGGCGGCTGGATCGCCACGCGCGCGGCCGGCCACTTCGCGACGGTGTGGACGCACATCGAGGACTTCGTCGAGTCCGCGCGCGCGATCACGCCGATCGGCGTGTGGCAGTCGCGCAGGCTGCCGGGGTCGGGGGCCGGCGTCAGCCCCGATCGGATGCTCGCGGGGTCCGAGGGCGCCCTCGGGGTGATCACCGAGGCGTGGGTGCGCGTGCAGCCGCGCCCGCTTCACCGTCGCTCGGCGGGCGTTCTTTTTTCTGGATTTTCCGCTGGCGCGGAATGCGTGCGTGCGCTTGGCCAATCCGCGCTGCACCCGGCGAACTGCCGTCTGATCGACGCGCGCGAGGCCGCGATGACGATGGCCGGCGACGGGACACGCGCGCTGCTCGTGCTCGGCTTCGAGTCCACCGACCACCCCGTCGACGAGGCGCTCGCGCGCGCGCTGGCGATCTGCGCCGAGCACGGCGGGGAATTGCCGGAGCGGCCCGCCGCCGGCGGCGGCGACGCGGTCGGCTCGTGGCGTGAGGCGTTCCTCGGTGCGCCGTACGCGCGCGACGCGCTCGTCGCGATGGGCGTGCTCGCGGAGACGTTCGAGACGGCGATCACGTGGGAGCGCTTCGAGGGCTTTCACGCGCGCGTGAAAGGCAGCGCCGAGCAGGCGATGCGCGAAGCGTGCGGCGAGGGCGCACGCGTGACCGCGCGCTTCACGCACGTCTATCCCGACGGGCCTGCCGTGTACTTCACGGCGATCGCGCCCGCGCGCCGCGGCGAGGAGGTCGAGCAGTGGGCGCAGGTCAAGGGGGCAGTGTCCGACGCGATCCTCGCCGAGGGCGGCACGATCACCCACCACCACGCCGTCGGGCGCGACCACCGCCCGTGGTATGACCGCCAGCGGCCGGACCCGTTCGCGGCGGCGTTCGCCGGCGCCAGGTCGGCGGTCGATCCGCACGGCGTGATGAACCCGGGCGTGCTGATCGACGCCGGCGTGCCGGCGGCTGCGACTCGATGAGGATCGCCGTGCTCGGGCCGGGCGGCGTCGGCGGCCTGCTCGCGGCTGTGCTGCATCGCGCGGGCGAGGACGTCACGGTGGTCGCGCGCGAGTCGACCGCCGAGGCGATCGCCGCGCGGGGGATCGCCGTGAGCAGCGTCACGCTCGGCGAGTTCATCGCACGTCCGCGCGTCGTCGACCACCTGCGGGAGCCGGTCGACGCGCTGATCGTCGCGACGAAGGCCGGCGGCCTGAGCGACGCGCTTGAGCGCATCGACGGCGAGCCGCCGCTCCTGCTGCCGCTGCTCAACGGACTCGACCATCTGGCGCTGCTGCGCGAGCGCTTCGACGCGCCGACGGTCGTCGCGGGGACGATCCGCGTCGAGGCGGACAACCCGCAGCCGGGCGTCGTCGTGCACTCCAGCCGCTTCCTGCTCGTGGAAATGGCCAGTCGCCACGAGTCCGCGCGCGAGCGGATGGACGAGCTCGCCGGGGCGCTGGAGGGCGCTGGTGTGAAAGCCCGCGGTGACTGGCCGATCTCGCCGCGCGCCGAAGCGACCGTCATGTGGTCCAAGCTCGTGCGCCTCAACGCGCTCGCGTGCACGACGAGCGCCTATGACAAGCAGCTCGGCGAGATCCGCTCGACGCCCGCGCTGCGTGCAGACCTCGTCGGCGCGATCGAGGAGGCGAGCGCCATCGCTGTGGCCGAGGGCGCCGAAGACGTCAGCGCGCAGAATGCGATCGACGAGCTGCAGCGCGCGCACGACGAGCTCGGCAGCTCGATGCAGCGAGACATCGTCGCCGAGCGCGCGCCGGAGATCGACGCGATCCCCGGCGCGGTGCTGCGCGCGGGCGCGCGACACGCCATCGACTGTCCGACGATCGAGCGCCTCGTCGCGACGATCCTCGCGCGTATCGAGAGCTAAGCCCCCGCCGCTCAGGTCGCGGCGGTCTGGCGGTCGTGGCGCAGGATCTCCAGCAGCTCGGCGTACGGGCCGACGAGGTAGGCGTCGTCGTCGGGCGCCAGGCGCGTGTCGCGGCGCGGGGGATGCTCCAGCGCGGGCGCGCTGTCGGCCGTCGCGGGCGCGTTGGCCGCGCGGCGGATCGCGACCACGCGCACGGTGCCTGGCAGCTCGCGCATCGCCAGGCCGTCGAGGCCGCCGCCGGCGCTCACGCGCAGGCGCGCGAGCAGGAACGGGTGGTTGCCGACGTAGAACGTGAACAGCACGTCCAAGCCGAGCGCGCCGCCGACGAACCACGGCGCGGCGATCGCCGAGGTCGACCACACGTGGCGAAAGCCGAAGCTCTGCTCCAGGCGATGGCCGAGCTGTCGGTCGAACACGCGCAGCACGACGGGCACGTCCGCCCAGCGGGGTCCCAGGTGGTCGCGTATCGCCAGGCCCGTCTCGATGTTCGTCAGGTCGTCGGAGGTGAGGATCGCCACCGCCGCCGCCTCGGACAGGTTGACCGAGTGCAGCGTGCGCGCGAGCGTCGCGTCGCCGAGCACGAGCGGGGCTTGCAGGGCGCGCGCCTCGGTGAGATACGGGTTGCTCTCCATGCGCTCGATCACGACGACCTCCGCACCGGCCGACAGCAGGCCTTCGAGCACCTTCATACCCACGCTGCCGAGTCCCACGAGCACGACGTGGCCTGACATGCCCGGGATCCGGCCATGTCCGAGCGACTGCGCCAGACGCCGGCTGACGAGCGCGTTGGTCAGCAGCGCGAACATCGTCGTCACGAGCGTCGTGCCGGCGACGATCAGGAAGATCCCGAACAGAACCATGCCGGTCGGCTGGGCGGCGAAGGAGTAGTCGCCGAAGCCGACCGTCGCGATCGTCTCGACGGTGAAGTAGGCCGACTGCAGCAGCGGCAGGTGCGAGCGCCCGAGCGGCTCGCGGTAGCCGAAGTGCAGCACGATCGTCGAGATGACCAGCAGCACCAGGCCGAGCACCAGCGCGATGCGCAGGGGGCGGTCGACGATTCCCGTGACGGCGCCGGTCAGGCGCTTGAGAAAGCTGCGTGCGCGCGCCGACAGCTGCGACGTCGCGCCGGCGAGCGACTCGCGCTGGCCGAGCCCGGCGGCGTCGAGCTCCGCGTGCGTGCCCAGCAGCGTCACGCGATCGCGCGCCGCGACAGCATGGTCGCGCCCCGGGCAGGCGATCAGCTCGTCGTCGGCGTCCGTGACGACGCCGATCGGCGCGAGGTTGCCGTACAGCTCGCGCAGCGTCGCGTCGCGCGGCGCGACCACCTCAGCCGCCACGAACGACGTCTCGCCCAGCTGCAGCTCGCGCGCGCGGCGCCCGAGGCACGTTTCCACGACCGCCGGCGCGAACAGCGCGGCGACGTCGAGCACGCCGACCGAGCTCAGCACCCCCTCGACCGCATGCGCCACCGACGGGTTGTCCAGGTCGGCGACCACGCGCACGTCCGGGCGCAGGTCGCGGATCTGCAGGACCGTCTCGAGCGTGCGCAGATCGGTGTTCTCGGCGCACACGACCGCCGCCGCTCCCGAGATGCCCGCGTCGAACAGCGGCTCGGACAGATGCCCGCCGCGCGGCAGGTGCGTGATGCCCCAGCCGCGCACGATGCGGCTCAGGCGCTCGTCGGGCTCGTCGCTGAGCACCACCGTGCGCGCGCCCGCGAGATGCAGCTGCTCGACCGTGCGCAGCGCGACGTCGTTGAGCCCGCACACGATCACGTGCCCGAGCCAGTCGCGGCAGGCCTGCGAGTCCGAGGACGAGACGGTCGCGGCCACGTCGCCCGAGTGTCGCGCGCAACGTGGTCGCTTGCCGTTGGCCGGTCGTCCAAAATCGTCGCCGCGCATTGAGACGCGCGACAAAAGCCGGCCGCGGAAGCGGCCCTCATAAATATGAAGGCAGTCGGACTAGCGCTCGAAGGGAAAAGGCGCAGCTGCCGGAGCGACCGCCGGTACGGACTCGCGTGAGACCGCCTCGACCGTCTCCTGCTCGGCCTCCTGGCGCTCCTCGTCGTGCTCGCCGTCGCAGAGCACGCGGAAGTTGCCCGTCACGCCGCTGTCGGCGTGGATCGTGATGCCCGGCAGGATCTCCTCGCCCTCGTCGAAGCCCAGGCGCTCCATGTCGAAGTGCGCCAAGCCGATCCCGTGCGCGGTGTGCGTGGGGTTCTCGCGGTCGTGCGCAGCCACCGCCTGGGCGAAGCGCTCGAGGTTCTTCGCGATCTTGCCCGTGCTCGACATCGCTTGCAGCAGCGTAGCGCGGGAGGGGTGCCGCGGGACCGGCGTTAGGGTGCCACGCGATGCGCTCGAACCTCCGCCTGTTGTTCTCGCTGCGCGCGCTGCCGTGGCGTGTGGCGCTGTTCTACCGGCGTGCGCATCGCCATGCGCGACGCAGCGGCGATCGCTTCAGCCTCGCCTCGGCCGCGCGGCCGAGCGAGCTCGCCGAGCTGCTCGCGCTGGCGCGCGGACGCACGACCGTCGTCGAGCTCGGGACCGGCACCGCCTGGAGCGCCGTCGCCCTCGCCCTCGACGATCGCTCGCGGCGCGTCGTCAGCTACGACCCCAGCGTGCGGCCTGAGCGCATCGCCTATCTGAAGCTCGCCGGCCCCCACGCCCGCGAGCGCATCGAGCTGCGCGCCGAGCCCGACACGCGCGGGCCTCACGTCGGCGACGCACCAGTCGAGTTGCTGTTCATCGACTCCGAGCATGCGCGCGAGCCCGTGCTCGCGGCTTTCGGCGCTTGGCGCGCTGCGCTCGCCCTCGGCGCCGTCGTGGTGTTCCACGACTACAGGCACCCGCAGTACCCCGGGGTGCGCGAGGCTGTGCAAGAGCTGGGACTGGGCGGCGACGAGCGCGGGGGGGTGTTCGTGTGGCAGGCGCCCTGAGCGCTCACTACTGGTCGGTGTCGAGCCATTCGAGCTGCACGTGGCGCTCGTGCTCGCCGAAGCCAAGCGATCGATAGATCTCGATCGCGTGGTACTCCGGGTCTGCGGCGATGACCAGCGTTCGCGCGCCCAGCTGCGTAAGCGCGTAGCGCCCGGCGGCGAACAGCAGATGGCTCGCCAGGCCCTGGCGTCGATGCGCCGGATGAGTGTCGACGGCTTGGAAGCGCGCGAGCCCCGCACCGGCATCGAAGATCCCCAGACCCGCATGCATCTCGCCGTCTCGGAACGCACCGAACCACGCCCCGCGGCCGGTCTCGCACGCGCGGCGTATCGCGGCCATCCGGCGCTCGGCATAGTCGCGATGGCTCGCGCGGTCTTCGCGTTCGTCGGTCGCGACGCTCAGATCGACCGCCATACGCCAATCGCCATCGCTCCTCACAGGGCGGATCGCCACCGCTGACGGCGCTTGCTTGGCAGGCTCCTGCAGACGCGAGGTGGTCAGCACCGCGTGGACCTCGACGCGCAGTCCGAGCGCCACGAGCTCGTCCAGCGCGCTCGCCTGCGCCGGCGCCCGGTCGATGCCGATCGCGACGTAGTCGGCTCCGGGGAACGCGTCTTTGAAGCGGGCGATCCATCGCTCAGCGTCGCCCCGCTCCGGCGCTGCCGGCAAGAGCAGGAAGTTCCCCCAGCGAAAATCCCTGAGCGTCGGGGTGCGGACGAGCACGTGATCCGCACCAGTGACCACTTCGGCGCCCTCCAGCTCACGCAGAGCGAGGTCGGTCTGCCAGCCGAGCGACGTTACGCGCACGCGCGGAGCGTATACGGCAACTGCCCCTGCGAACTCCGCTTCTAGCCCTTCTCGATCAGCTCAATTCGATACCGATCGAGGTGCGGTTCCTAACTAAGTAAACACAGCGGCGTCCCGGTCGCGGTTTCATTGACGTGGGGTGTCCGCCAACGAGATGGCACGGGCACAAGCGTGGGGGCCTCGCGCCCTACCCGACCGTCGCGACAGCCGCAGGGACGACCTCGGCGAACTTCACCGTGTCGATGAACTGCCGGAATCGTGCGGCCTTGCCGTCGCGGATGTCCCAGACGTGGACGACTTGCACGTCCAGCGCCTTCCCAGTCGCCTTGCCCGTACCCGTGTAGCGGACGACCGCCGCGACAGTTCCGCCGGATCCGATCAGCTCCTCGGGTGTGACCGCGAAGCCCTCGACGTCCTCGGCGATCGGGCCAAAGACGTTCTGCGCCACGGCCTCGCCCCCGCGGTGCAGGCCCCCGTACGGCATGCCCTCGGCCTCGTACCACTCGATGTCGTCAGCGAATGAGCCGAGCACGCCGGGCACATCGCCTCGCGCGAACGCCCCGTAGATGCCTTCGACGAACTCGACGCTCTGCTCACTCATGGCTCCTCCTCGGTCGGCACGGTTGGAGCTTGACCCTACTCCAGTGTGAGCCGGCGGACAGGCCTAGCGTCTGCGGGCCGACCTCAGGGGGCGGGCATCTCAATCAGCTCAACCCGATACCCGTCCGGATCGCGCACGAAGCAAAGCCGCGAGCCGCCCTCGCGCACGGAGTAAGGCGGCTTCTCCGGCTCGATTCCCTGCTCGGCGAGCTTCGCAAGCGTCGCGTCGAGGTCGTCGCTGGCGATCGCGATGTGCCCGTAGCCGGTGCCGACGTCATACGAGTCAACACCGAAGTTGTACGTCAGCTCCAAGCGCGGCATGTCGCCGTCGCCGGGCTGGTTCATGAACACGTTGACCGCCTCGTCTTTGATCGGCAGGCGGCCGATCTCCTCGAAGCCGAGCGCGTTGTAGAAGGCCACCGCACGGTCGATGTCGGTGATGCGATAACAGGTGTGGATGAGAGCCATGCGCGGAGTCTAGGAGAACGGACAAGGGCGCGCGAAACGCTCAAGCAGCCTCGGCTTCATGACCGCCGCCTACGCGGGCGCAGGGCGACCTATACTCGGCGCGCGTGCGAACCATGATCGTCGGCCACGGCGGGCGAGAGAGCGCCCTCGCCTCCCGCATGGCGGAGCACAGCGAGCTGTACGCGTTCGCGGGGCATCTCAACCCGTCGCTCGTGCGCTACGCGCGGGCGTCGGGAGGCAAGGTGGAGATCGGCGACGTGTGCGACGCGCGCGCGGTCGCGGAGTTCGCGCGCGCGCACGAGATCGATCTGGCAATGGTCAGCGCCGACGAACCGCTCGCGGCGGGCGTCGTCGACGCGCTGCTCGAGCAGGGAACGCGGGCCGTCGGGCCGACACGCGCGGGCGCGGAGATCGAGTGGAACAAGGCGTTCGCGCGCTCGCTGCTGCTCGAGGTCGCGCCCGAGGCCACGCCGCGCCTGCGCGTCGTGCACGAGTCGGGCGAGGTCGACGAGGCGATCGCGTCGTTCGGGCCTACGCCGGTCGTCGTCAAGCCGTCGGGACTCACGGGTGGTAAGGGCGTCAAGGTGATGGGCCCGCACCTGGCCGGTCACGAGGACGCGGCCGACTACGCGCGCGGCCTGCTCGCCGCCGGGCGGCACGGGGACTCGGTGCTGATCGAGGAGAAGATCGTCGGCGCGGAGTTCACGATCCAGGCGATCAGCGACGGACGGACGATCGTGTTCCCCAACTCGACGTATGACTACCCATACCGCTTCGACGGCGACGAGGGGCCGGGGACGGGCGGCATGGGCTCGCTGTCGAGCGCGGAGGCGACGCTGCCGTTCATGACGGCCGCACACTACGAACAGGCGTGCTCGATCGTCGAGCGCGTGATCGCACGGCTGGCCTCCGAAGGAAGGCGCTTCACCGGCGTGATGAACAGCGGCTTCTTCGCGACCGCCGCGGGCGTCCAGGTGATCGAGTTCAACGCGCGCTTCGGCGACCCGGAGTGCATGAACATCATGGCGCTGTTCGACGGGGACTGGACGCGCGTGATGGAGCGCATCAGCGCCGGCGAGCTGACGCTCGAGGACGTGCGCCTGCGCGACGAAGCCTCGCTCGTGCTCTATCTCGTCTCCCCCGACTACGCACTGCCCAGCGGCGGCGCGACGCCGACGACGTATGAGTTCGAGCTCGACGTCGACGCGATGGAACGGGCCGGTTGCGAGGTGTTCTTCTCCTCGGCCGTGCACGTCGCGGAGAACACTTACCGCACCGTCGGCACCTCGCGCGCGGTGGCGCTCGTCGCCACGGCGCCGACGCTCGCGCAGGCGCACGAGCGCGTGGTCGAGTGTGCGAGCTCGGTCGGCGTGCTGCAGTGGCGACGCGAGGTCGGCGACGAGCGCTACCTGCAGGGTCTCACCGCTCTCGTTCGCTCGACCTGACGGCCATCGTGCAAGGATTGAGCGAGTGATCGTCGAGACCGCCAGCAATCCCCAGTTTCTCTCCAATACGTACCTGGTGGCCGACGGCGAGGGCGGCCCGGCGTTCTTCGTCGACGCCGGCGGACCCGTCGAGCCGCTGATCGACGCCGCCGAGCGTCTCGGGTTGACGCCGACGCACGTCCTGCTCACCCATCACCACTACGACCACGTCTGCGACGTCGCCAAGCTGCGCAAGCGCTGGCCGAAGCTGGAGATCGTGATCAGCCCGATCGAGAGCGATCTGATGCGCGCGAGCGCCGCCGATTCCGGCGGCGAGTCGGGCGCCGAGCAGCTGGGCGCCGTGCAAGCCGGCCAGACGCTGCGCTTCGGCACGCTCGAGGTGTGTCCGCTGCACACGCCCGGGCACACCGCCGGAATGCTCTCCTTCCTCGTCGGCGACCGCTCCGGCGGCGAGCCGAGTCCGAGCGCCAAACGCTCGTCGTCCACCGCCGCGCCAGGTGGCTTCAGCGGCGGCGAGGCCGTCGTGTTCACCGGCGACACGCTGTTCAAGAACTCCGTCGGCGGCGTCAAAGCGCCGGGCCACACGACGTACACCGACCTGCGCGACTCGATCATGGGCACGCTCATGGAGCTCCCGGGCGAAACCGTCATCTACCCGGGCCACTCCGACGCGACGTCCGTCGCGCAGGAGTGGGACTCCAACAGCTTCATCCGCGTGTGGCGCGGCCTGGACCCCGAGGGGGCCGAACCGTGCGTGGCGTTCGGCCAGCCGGCGACGCTCGTGCTGCTCGGCCAGGACTACGACGGCGGTACGAAGGCGTGGGTGCGCTGGCAGGACGGCGCCGACGACATCGTGCCCGGCTCGCGCGTCGAGCGATAGCTCGACCGAGGGGGGGACCCGCAGGTTTGGCTCCGGGGACCTGGAGTGTCGGCTCGCTTGTCGTGCTTGAAGCAGGCGATAGCGATCGTATACACGCGCGTAGATACGATCGCGCACACAAACCAAAATATGAAGACGCCCGGCGCTGCTGCATGAACTCGAGCGTGCGCGGCTTCTGAGCCCGGTGCGCGCGGCCACCTGAACCGGGCGGTCCACGCCCACGCCCGCCTCGGCTCGGCGCCGCCTAGGATGCAAGGCATGGCACGCGAGAGCGAGAAGATCCCGACCTCGCGCGTGCGGCGCACGGCGACGGTCGCATCGCTGGCTGCCGGCGAGGCGGTCAAGCAGTTCGGCACGCGCGCGGCGAACGTGGCGCGCGGCGAGGAGGCCTCCGAAGAAGCGATGGCCAGGCGCCAGCTGGACACGGCCAAGCAGATCGTCGCGGCGCTGGGAACGATGAAGGGCGCGGCGATGAAGCTCGGACAGGTGATGTCATTTCTCGACATGGGCCTCGTGCCCGAGCAGCACCGCGAGGAGTTCCAGCGCGAGCTGGCCAAGCTGCGCGACGCGGCGCCGACGGTCTCCTTCAAGCAGATGCGCAAGGTCATCGAGGACGACCTGGAAGATCCGGTCGACGAGGTGTTCGCGTCCTTCGATCGCGAGCCGATCGCGGCGGCGTCGATCGGTCAGGTCTACCGCGCGACGCTGCACGACGGGCGCGAGGTGGCCGTGAAGGTCCAGTACCCGGGCGTCGCCGGAGCGGTGCGCGCGGACATGCAGAACCTGGACATGATCATGCGCCTGCTCAAGCGGATGACTCCAGGGCTCGACGTCAAGGCGATCGCCGAGGAGATCAAAGAGCGGATCGTCGAGGAGCTCGACTACGAGCTGGAGGCGCAGAACCAGCGCTCGCTGGCACGCATCTTCGAGGGCCACCCGTTCATCGTCGTGCCGGAGGTCGTCAGCTCGCTCTCGCGCGAGCGCGTGCTCGTCAGCCAGTTCGTGCACGGCGTCGGCTTCGAGGAGCTCAAGGGTCGTTCGCAGGCCGAGCGCGACCGCCTCGGCGAGATCGTCTTTCGCTTCTTTCTCGGCTGCCTGTACCGCCACCGGCAGTTCTCGGGCGATCCGCACCCGGGCAACTTCCTGCTGCTCGACGACGGCCGCGTGGCGTTCTTGGACTTCGGCCTGTTCAAGCGCCTGGAGGCCGGACCGGTGGATCTCGAGCTGGCGGCGCAACGCGCGGTCGTCGAGCGCGATCCCAAGGCGCTGCATCGGCTGCTGGCCGAGTCGGGGTTCCTGCCCGACCCCGAGCGCGTGGACCCCGAGCACCTGATGGCGTTCATCGACGCGGCGATCTGGTGGTACACGACCGACGAGACTGTCCAGCTCTCGCCGGAGATCGCCACGCAGGTGATGCTCGAGAGCTCCGATCCGCGCTCGTCGTACTTTCGCGAGATGCGCCACCAGGACATGCGCCCGGAGCACCTGTTCGGCAGGCGCATGGAGATGCTCACGCTGGCGGTGCTCTCGCAGCTGCAAGCGAGCGCCAACTGGCACAGGATCGCGCGCGAGTGGATCTACGGCGACGCGCCGGTCACCGAGCTGGGCGCGCAGGAGGCCGAGTTCTACGGCCGTAGCGGCGCCGTCGCACGCTGAGCGCGGCATCTTGACGCGGGGCTGAGGCGCCAGCCGCTGCCGGCACAGGCGCCAGCCGCTGCCGGCACAGGCGCCAACGGCTGCCGGTGTCGCGATAGTCGGGATAATCGCCCGATGGACAGCGAACACGAGAGGGCGGTCCTCGATCTCGCGCACAACGCGTTCGTGGCGATGGACGCGGAGGGGTGCATCGTCGCCTGGAACGCGAGCGCCGAGCGGATCTTCGGCCTCTCGCGTGCAGAGGCGATCGGGCGCAGCCTGGCCGAGACGATCATCCCCGAGCGCTTCCGCGCGGCGCACCGCCAGGGGCTGCACGATTACCACGAGACGGGTACGGGGCCGGTGCTCGACCAGCGCTTGGAGCTGAGCGCGCTGCGCGCGGACGGAAGCGAGTTCCCGACGGAGATGACGATTTCGCCGATCGCCGAGCGCGACGGCTATGCGTTTCACGCTGTGATCGCGGACGTCTCCGAGCGCCGCGACGCCGAGCGCGAGCGCCAGCGATTGGTCGAGGAGCTGCGCCACGCGCTCGCGGGCAGCGAACAGCGCCTGGCGGTGACGCTCGACTCGCTCGCCGAGGCGGTGACGATCCGCGCTCCGGACAACCGCCTCGTGTATGCGAACCGCGCGGCGTTGGACCGGCTTGGGTTCGCGACGGCTGATGAGCTGCGCGACGCCGACCCGCAGGCGTTGATGGGTCCGTATGAGACCACCGACGAGCACGGCGGCGAGATCCGCCTGGACGACCTGCCGTCGGTGAGGCTCCTGCGCGGCGAGCCGGCCGAGCCGCTGCTGATGCGTTCGGTCAATCGCGAGAGCGGGGAGGAGGGATGGGTGCTGCTGAAGGCGACGCTGGTGCGTGACGACGCCGGTGAGATCGAAGCGGCGGTGACGATCATCGAGGACGTCACCGAGTCCCGGCGCGCGACGCTGCGCGTCGAGTTCCTTGCGCGCATCGGCGAGCTGCTGGCGTCGTCGCTGGACTACCAGCAGACGCTGCGCAACGTCGCCGGGTTGGCTGTGCCGCAGATCGCGGACTGGTGCGCGGTCGACCTGTTCGACGAGCTGGGCGGTCGCGAACCGGTCGCGATCGCGCATTCGCAGCCGGAGAAACTGCAGCTCGCCGAGCGTATGCGCGCCTACGAACCGGAGCGCCTGGACCCCGACCAGGGGATCGGGCTCGTGCGGCGCACGGGCGAGCCGCTGCTGTACACGGACATCCCCGACGAGCTGCTCGTCGGCGCGGCGGTCGATGACGAGCACCTGCAGCTGCTGCGCGAAGTGGGCATGCGCGCGGTGCTGATCGTGGCGCTGTCGGTCGGCGGGCGCACGATCGGGGCGCTGACGATGGTCAACTCCGAATCGGGACGCAGTTTCGACGAGGGCGACGTCGAGTTCGCCGGGCAGATCGCCTCGCGGGCGGCTGTCGCCGTCGAGAGCGCGCGGTTGTACAGCGAGCGCTCTGCGGTCGCGCGCACGCTGCAGAGCAGCCTGCTGCCGGAGGCGATCCCGCAGATCCCCGGCTGGGACGTCGCGGCGCTGTATCGCCCGGCCGGCCACGAGAGCGAGGTCGGCGGCGACTTCTATGACTTCTGGGAGGTCGGCGAGGACTGGCTGATGATGATCGGCGACGTCACGGGAAAGGGAGTGGGCGCAGCCGCGGTCACCTCGCTGGTGCGCTACACGGCGAGGGCTGCCTCGGAATACGACGCGCGCCCGAGCGAGATCCTCGCGCGGATCGACGCGGCGCTGCGCCGGCGCCAGTCGGTCTCGCTGTGCACGGCGCTGTGCCTGCGCCTGTCGCGCGAGGGGGCGACGCTGGCCGTCGGCGGGCATCCGCTGCCGCTGCGCATGAGCGACGAGGGCGTCGCGGAAGTGGGCCAGCACGGCACGCTGCTGGGTGCGCTGGAGCACACGCGCTGGCCGGAAGCGCAGGTCGCGCTGCGGGCAGGCGAGACGCTCGTGGCGTTTACCGATGGCGTCACGGACGCGGTTGGCGCGGGAGGCGAGCGCTGGGGAACCGAGCGGCTGGCGGCGACGCTCGGGGCGGCGGGGGAGGACTCGCCGGCGGCGCTGCGCACGCGCCTGGTGCAGGCGCTGGACGCGTTTCAGTTCGGCGCGCAGGCTGACGATACAGCGGTAGTGATCATGCGCTACACAGGACAGGCGCCGGCGGGCAACGGCCTGCGCGACGTGTCGAGCGTGGGCGCGACGGGAAACGGGTAAGGAGTGACTGTGCCGCAGACGCCCTTCGCAATCGACACCACGCGCGACGCCGAGACGGCGCGCTTGAAGCTGGCGGGCGAGCTCGACCTGGCATCGGCTCCGCGCGTCGAGCGGGCCGTCGACGAGACCCTCCAGCAGGGCGCGCGCACGCTCTTGCTCGACCTGAGCGGCTTGAGCTTCGTCGACTCGACGGGCCTGCGACTGTTCATCGTTCTCAGCCAACGCGCCTCGGCGGAGGGCTGGAAGTTGAGCATGACGCGCCCGCAGAAGCAGGCGATGACGGTGTTCGTGGTCAGCGGCCTGGAGAAGAACCTACCGTTCGCAGAGAACGCGAGCCTCACGTGATGCCGCGGTCCTCAGAAGACGCGGGCATCAGGTCGAGCGCACTGACGCCGCGGGTGACGATGGAGCTTCAGCGCACGGTCAACGCGCCGGCGCTGGCGCGCGCGGAAGTGACGCGGCGCAGCGAGCAGCTCGATCTAGACGCCTCGCTGGCGCAGTCGCTGATCCTGCTGGTCTCAGAGGTGGTCAGCAACGCGGTGCGCCATTCGCGCGGCGATCCGGCGGCGCCGATCGAGCTCGTTGCGAGCTTCGGCGCGGAGCGGATCCGCGTCACTGTGACCGACGCCGGCGAAGGCTTCCTGCCACGCCCGCGCGACCCGGGCAGCACGCGCGACGGCTACGGGCTGTACCTGCTGGAGAAAGTCGCCACGCGATGGGGCGTGGAGTCGCGCGGAGACACAAAAGTCTGGTTTGAGCTGCCGCGCGACGGCGGCGCCTAGCCTTCGGCCCTACGCGCGGCGGCGCGCCGAGCCGCCCCGCGGCTCCTCTCACAGCTCCTGGATCTGCACGAGGCTGGTCGTCCCGGGGCGCCCGGAGGGCAACCCGGCGGTGATGCCGACGCGCGCGCCGGGCTTGCACCAGCCGAGCTCGACGACGCGCCGCGCGGCGTCGGCGATCAGCGCCTCGGTGGTCTCGTGGCGGCGCATCGAAGCGGCCTGCACGCCCCACATGAGCGCGCAGCGCCGGACGGTCTCTTTGCCGGGGGAGAGCGCGTAGATGGGAACGGTCGGGCGGTGCGCCGAGACCAGCCGCGCCGAGCGCCCGGAGAGCGTGGGCACGATCAGCGCGTCGAGGCGCAGCTCGCGCGCGGCGAGGCTGAGGTTGTGGGCGATCGTGTACGCGGGATCTGACTCGGTGCGGCGGACGCGCGAGTCGTTCCAGCGCTCGTACGGCGCGATCGCCTCGGCCTGCACGGCGACGGCGGCCATCATTTCGATCGCCCCGACGGGATAGGCGCCGACGGCGGTCTCCTGCGAGAGCATCACGGCGTCGGTGCCGTCGAGGATCGCGTTGGCGACGTCTGCGACCTCGGCGCGCGTGGGACGCGAGGAGGAGACCATCGAGTCGAGCATCTGCGTGGCGGTGATCGACGGCCGCGCCATCCAGCCGGCGAGCTCGAGCAATTGCTTCTGCACGATCGGCACGCGCTCGATCGGCAGCTCGATGCCGAGGTCGCCGCGCGCGACCATCACGCAGTCGGCGGCTTTGAGGATCTCGGCGGCGCGTTCGACAGCCTGCGGCTTCTCCATCTTGGCGACGAGCGGCAGGCGCGTGTGCTCGCGCACGGCTTCGACGTCCTCGGGGCGCTGCACGAACGACAGCGCAACCATGTCGACGCCGATCGACTCGCCGTGGCGCAGCAGCTCGAAGTCCTCCTCGGGCACGGACGGCAGCGAGTCCACCGGGCCGGGGATGTTCAGGCCCTGGCGCGAGGCGACGGCGCCGCCGACCTCGATCTCCACTTCGACCTCGTGGCTGGAGGCGCGCACGTCGACGGCGCGCAGACGCACTGAGCCATCGGCGAGGTAGAGCACGGAGCCCTCCTCCAGCGCATCGGCGAGGCCGGCGAAGGAGACGCTCATGTGGCGGGCGTCGCCCTCGCTCTCGACGCCGCCGGCGGTGAACGTCAGCCGCTCGCCGGGCTTGAGCTCGACGATGTCCTCGCGCAGCGGGCCGATGCGCAGCTTGGGCCCGGGAAGGTCCTGCAGGATCGCCACCGGGCGGCCCGCGCGCCCGGCTGCGTCGCGCACGCGGCGCACGGTCTCGGCGTGCTCGTCGAGCGTGCCGTGCGAGTAGTTCAAGCGGGCGACGTCCATGCCCGCCTCGACCATGCGCAGCAGCGTCTCCGGCTCGCGCGAGGCCGGTCCGATGGTGGCGACGATCTTGGTGCGGCGCATTCGCAGCCACGGTAGCGGGCGCGGCGGCCCAGCGCGTCGAGCGGACGGCCGCGGGCGGGGCGGCCGCGCAAGCGCCGGCGCCGGCCCCTAGCATCGGCGCATGCTCGGTCCCACGCGTCCGGTCCCACGTGTCGGCGCGAAGGCGCGCATCGCGCACTTCGGCGGCAGCTTCGAGCGCGGCACGGTCGTCGCGGTGCGCGACGACGGCCGCCGCGTCGAGGTGCTCGCGGAGGGGGGAGAGACGCTGCAGTTCGTGCTCAGCCCGGCGACGGCGCGCTTCGTCTCGGCGGCGAGCGGGCAGGGTCCGCGACTGGAGCTGCTCGGCGACTCCGGCTAGGGCGCCTGCACGTCGGGGAAATGCTCGGCGCAATGCTCTCGCAGCGTCTCGCGCACCCACGCGCGCTCCTGCGGCGAGGCGGCGCGAAAGCGTGCGAGCAGCTCGCGCTGGCGCTCGATCGGCGCGCCGGAGATCGTCCAGCGCACGGCGAGTCGCTCGAACAGCAGCTCGACGGCGCGCTGCCACGCGTCCTCCTGGGTCGCCGCCGCGCGCCCTGCGGGGCCGGCGAGCGTCTGTGCGTACTCGCGCCGCGCAGCGGGCGTGAGCGAGCCGCGCAGCACGAGCAGGTTGCGCTCGGCGTCGGCGTATTCGCTGCTCGGGGCGCGCAGCCGCTCCTGGTTGCGTCCGCGCTTGCCCAACTTCGTCGCCGTGACGCTCGCTGCGTTGACTTAGAGCTCGGCGGCGTGCTCGAGCTGGGAGCGCACGTCGCCGGTGAGCGGCTTGGCGTGACCGGGCCACGCGGCGGCGGGCTCCAGCGCGGCGAGCTTGCGCAGGCTCGCGCGCGCCTGCTCGGTGTCGAAGTTGTACATCGCCATGGGCAGGTGCGGATCGCAGTCGCGCCCCCACATGTCGACGGTGTAGAAGCAGTCGCTGACGAGCGCGAGCCGGTCGGACTCGCGCCACAGGGCGATCTGGCCGGGCGCGTGGCCGGGTATCTCGACAACGCTGAAGCCGGCGATCTCGTCGCCCTCGACGAACGTGCCGGCGACGTCCACCGGGCCGCCGTCCCAGGCGTAGCGGTGCATCAGTTTGTGCAGTTGGCGCTGGGGGAACGGCAGGTCCTTGAGTCCCTCGGGCCAGTAGCGAAAGCCGCCGCTGCCTTCGGCGTCCTGGACTTCGGCGGGGTGACAGTAGACAGGGGCGCCGAGGCCGGGCGCTGCGCCGCGGTGGTCGGTGTGGCCGTGCCCGAGCACGATGCGACGGATGCCGCCGAGCTTGGCGCCGGCGCGCGCGAGCGCGCGCGTCATCGTGCGCGCGCCGGCGTCGAACATGGTCACGCCGCCTTCGTCCTCGATCAAATAGACGTTGCAGCGGCCGGGCTGGCCCTGCACGACCCACACGCCGGTGGCGATCATCCGCGCGTCGCTCGCGGACAGGCGCGTGATCAGGCGCGTCTTGACGTTGAACGCGCCGGTCAGCCGCTGGTCGGCGAGCGAGCCCTGCGGCGGGATCATGCCGAGCTGGCGCGGCAGCGAGATCGAGTCGGGGAACGCCTCGTTGGACTGGATCAGCCCGTCCTCGACGGTCAGCAGGTCGACGCCCTCGATCGCGAAGCGGTCGCCGGTCGGCTGGATGCCGCTGAGCGAGCCGGGGCCGGCGAACGTGCCGCTCATGCGCCACTGCACGGCGCAGCGCTCGTCCTGCGTGGTCGTGGAGAGGACCTCGAAGAGCAGGTCGGGCGAGGCGTCGAGCACTTCGCCGAGGAACGCGCGCACGCCCTCGGGGGCGATCACGTCCATCTGGCCGCGGATGTTGTCGCGTCCGCCCTCTGCCCACAGCGCGACGGCGGCGTCGAGATCGCGCTCGGCGATCGCCTGAAAGTAGTGGCGCGCGACGGACTCGGCGGAGCTCCCGGTGATGCGTTTGCGGGCGGATCTCGCCTGACGCACGTTGGCGGCGGCCTCTTGGACCTTCGTGGCGGCCGTGCTCTCGCTGTCACTTGCCTGTTCAGCCATGCCTGCTCCTCCCTTTGTCGCTCCGGGCTCGTAGTCTAGTCTCCGCCGCGTGGCCGAGGCGGCGAATCGCACGAGCGCGCCGGGGGCGTCGCGCAAAGGGGCCAAGCGAGAGCTGGGCAGAGGCGAAACGGTGCAGCGCGGGGTGTACCGCCTGCGCTTGCCGCTGCCTTGGCCGGGCGTGCCCCACTGCAACGCGTGGGCGGTCGCCGCGGGGGACGGCTTCGTGCTGTTCGACACGGGCATGCAGCAGCCCGATTCGATCGAGAACCTCGAACGCGCGCTGGCGATGTGTGGCCTGCGCTTGGAGGACGCGAAGCTGGTCGTGTGCACGCACGCGCACTCCGATCACTGCGGCCAAGCGGCGACGATCGTCGAGCGAGTGGGCTGCGAGCTGTGGATGCATCCGAGCCACGAGCTGATGACGCGCATGGTGGAAGATCCGCAGGCGGTGCTCGCGCGACGCATGGAGGTGGCGCGCCAGAGCGGCGTGCCGGAGGAGGCGCTGCGCCGCTACGAAGCCGAGCGCGGGACACTGCAGCCGGGCATCGCCGGCCCGATAGAACCCGATCGCGACCTCGTCTCGGGCGTGAGCGTGGAGACCGATCTGGGCGAGTGGGTGGTCTATGAGACGCCCGGTCACTCACCCTCGCACGTCTGTCTGTTTCAGCCTGAGCGGCGTCAGCTGATCTCCGGCGACCACCTGCTCGGGCGCATCTCGCTGTACTTCGAGTTCGGCTACTCGCCCAATCCGGTCGGCGAGTTCCTCGCCTCGCTCGACGTGGTCGAGCGCCTCGGCGCACGCCTCTGCCTGGCCGGGCACGGGCGCACGTTCACCGATGTGCACGCGCACATCGCGGGCAACCGGAAGCTGGTGGACGAGCACCTCGCCAACGTGCTCGGCGCCGTGGGCGAGGGCGAGCCGACGGCGTTCGACGTCGTCACGCGCGTCCACGGCGACAGCCTGTCTCAGCAGAACGCGCACTGGCTGCTCTCGCAGGTGCTCGGCTACCTGACGCATCTGCAGAGCGCGGGCAGCGTGCGGCGGCTTCCCGGAGATCCTGAGCGCTGGACTGCATAATCAGCGGATGCGCATCAACGAGATCCTCGCGGCCGAGACGCCGGTCTTCTCCTTCGAGTTCTTCCCGCCGAAGACGGAGGCGGGCGAGCAGAACCTGTACAAGGCGCTGAGCGAGCTGCAGCCGCTGGCGCCGTCGTTCGTGTCGGTCACGTACGGGGCGGGAGGGTCGAGCCGCGAGAAGACGATCGAGATCGTCAAGCGGATCAAGGAGGACTTCGGCTTGGAGGCGATGGCGCACTTCACGTGCGTGGGCGCGACGGTGGACGATCTGCGCGCGACGCTCGACGAGATGCGCGAGGCGGCGATCGACAATGTGCTGGCGCTGCGCGGCGACCCTCCGGAGGGCCAGGACGGCTGGACGAAGACGGACGGCGGCCTTGAGTACTCGCGCGAGCTGGTGCAGCTGATCAGCGGCGACTACGAGTTCGCGATCGGCGCGGCGTGCTTCCCGGAGACGCACATACACGCACAGAGCGCCGAAAGCGACCTGCGCTACCTCGCCGAGAAGGTGGACGCGGGCGTGGACTTCCTGATCACGCAGATGTTCTTCGACAACAATTTCTATTTCGACTTCGTCGGTCGCGCGCGCGCCGCGGGAATCGGCGTGCCGATCATCCCGGGGATCATGCCGATCACGCGGGTGGGTCAGGTGGAGCGGATGGCGAGCATGTGCGGCTCGGCGATCCCCGACGGCCTGCGTGCGGAGCTGCGCGCGCGCGAGGACGATGCCGAGGCGGTGCTCGACTTCGGCGTGGCGTACGCGACGCTGCAGTGCTCGGAGCTGCTCGCGGCGGGCGCGCCGGGCATCCACTTCTACACGCTCAACCGCTCGCCGGCGACGCGCGCGATCGTCAGCGCGCTGAAGCTGGCGCGCCCGTGGGAGCGGGCGATCTACCCGGCCTCGATCTCCAGTCCCTCGGCGACGCGCGGCGAGCCGTCGGAGGCCTCGTAGCGGACGTCGACGGAGTCGTTCTGGCGGTACGTGCCGACGCCCCACGCGCCGAGCAGCCAGCGCCAGCTGCTGATCTTGTCCTTGCGCAGGTCCTGCTCGAACACGAGCGCGCCTTCGCGCACGGTGAAGTCCGGCCCGAGCTGCTGCGGGACGCCGTTGAGGTACACCTGATAGGGCTCGCGTACGTCGCGCGGCAGCCTGACCTTCGATTTGCTCATGCCGAGCGGATTATGCACCCGGCGCGACGCGTACTCTCCGCTGCATGAGCGAGATCCCCTACACGGTGCGCCGCTCCTCCCGCGCGCGGCGCGTGCGCGTGAACGTCCACGCGCACGCCGGAGTGGAGGTCGTGCTGCCCGTTCGCGCCCCTGAGCGCGCGGCGGCGGCGGCGGTGCGCGAGCTGCGCCCGTGGATCGAGCGGCGCCTCGGCGAGGCCCAGGAGGCGCTCGCGCGCGTGGCGGCGCGCGCGGGGACGGTGCCGTTCCTGGACGACTCGCTGGCGCTGGTGGCACAGCCGGGGCGCACGCGCGCGCACCGCGACGGCGAGCGCCTGCTCGTGCCGGACACGGACGCGCGGCCGGCGATCGAGCGCTACTACCGGCGCACGGCGCGCGCGGAGATCGCCCCACGCCTGGATCGCGCGACGGCGCTCGCGGGCACGCCGTACCGTGACCTGTCGATCCGCGCCCAACGCACTCGCTGGGCGTCGTGCTCGGCGAACGGCAGCATGAGCTTCAACTGGCGCCTGCTGCTCGCTCCGGCGCGCGTGCTCGACTATGTCGTCTGGCACGAGGTCTGCCACCTGCAGGTCCTCGACCACTCGCCGCGCTACTGGGATCTGCTCGAGCGCTGGTGGCCCGACTACCGCGAGGACCGCGAGTGGCTGCGCGTCAACGGCGCGACGCTCGTGCTGTAGCGAAGGTCTGCTGGAACCGCGCAGGCATCCCAACATGTCGTCAGAATCTAAGTTGCGATGACCCTTACGCGCCTCCATCCCAGACGAGCGTGTCCACTGGCGTGTTTTCGCCGTTTCGCGCTGGCGCCTTGCCGGCGTAAGCGGGAACCGGATTGGACAGTGGGCTCGATACGGCCTGATCAAGCCCACCTTGTTCCGCGGGCGCCCATCGAATCTCTACGAGTTTCGTGACGTCGCCGAGGCGATCGTTGTGCATTGGCTGCTCGACAAGGGCTTCACGTACTTCGACATTCATCAGGCGATCGAGCGTGCTAGGGTTGATCACTCGGATTGGCCACTGCTGACGGCGCCTTTGGGTATTGCACAGCACGCGGTCGCGGGAGACCCGAAGGGCGCGATCGTTCTTCGGGTTGCACAAGGCATCTATGTCGACACTCGAAGCGGGGGGAATCAGATCACCCTGAAACCGGAGCTCTTGGAAGCTGCTCGAGACATGCTCCGGCGAGGGGGTTGGCTCGCCGCGCAATTGAACCTGCGGCGCATCGAGGTCGACCAGGACAAGCTTGCCGGTGCCCCGTCGTGCGCGGCCGACGATGGCCGATCGAGCGCGTCGCCCAGCTCGCGGAGGACGACGCTGGCCGAGCCGTCCTGATGAGTGACTATGGCCTGGACCGCAGGGACATAGAGGAGTCCGTGCGCTGGGTCCGCGCGGCCGCAGAGCTTTGAGGTTCTGTTGGCGCTTCTCGTCCTCGACGAGCAGTTCGCCAACCCTCGCCTGGTTCTCGCTCTTCGCGACCGGGGCGTCGAAGCGTCGACGGTCGAGGACTTCGGGGTCACGGGTGGGTCGGACCCGGACGTGGTCCGCAAGGTCCAGCAAGAGTGTGGACGTCGGGCATGGGTTCTGGTGACGATGGATCTGACGATCGTCGAGGAGCATCGCGGCTTCACCTGGGACCGCTATGCGATCGCGTGGGTGATCTTGCGGGAAGGTCTTCGCGGGCTACAAGTCGAGCGAGAGAAGTCCGAGATCGTGCACCGGTATGCGCACCTCATCCGGGAGCAGAGCCGGGAGACCACCATACGTACACGCCCACTCAGCATTTTCGCCAAAGACCGAGCCTGACGTCGATGCTTCGGCGAACGCGCTGACGTGTGACCGGCATCCGGCCTCCTCGGCCCGCACGCGCTCTGCTCCTGATTACAACTTGTGACCGCTACGCGTGCGCGGGCAGTTACCGGCGAGGGCCATCCAGGCCCTCGTTTCCCTATCGCTGCTCGATCGGCACGTAGTCGACATCTCGGTCGCCCGTGTAGATCTGGCGCGGGCGGGCGATCTTCTGCTCTGAGTCCTCGACCATCTCCTTCCACTGGGCGATCCAGCCGCTGGTGCGCCCGATGGCGAACATCACGGGAAACATGGCGACGGGAAGGCCGAGCGCCTCGTAGATCAGGCCGGAGTAGAAGTCGACGTTGGGGTAGAGCTTGCGCGAGGTGAAGTAGTCGTCATCGAGCGCGCGCTTCTCCAGCTCGGTGGCGATGTCGAGCAGCGGGCTCTTGCCGCGGACCTCGAAGACGTCGTCGAGGTATTTGCGGATGATCCGCGCGCGCGGATCGTAGTTCTTGTAGACGCGGTGGCCGAAGCCCATCAGGCGCTCCTTGCCCTGCTTGACGCCCTCGAGGAAGTCGGGGATGTTCTCGACGGTGCCGATCCGCTCGAGCATCCGCAGCGCCGCCTCGTTGGCGCCGCCGTGCAGCGGGCCGTAGAGCGCCGCGACGCCGCCTGCGACGGCCGAGTACGGGTCGACCTGCGTCGAGCCGACCGAGCGCACGGCGCTCGTGGAGGCGTTCTGTTCGTGGTCGGCGTGCAGGATGAACAGCACGTCCAGCGCGCGCGCCAAACGCGGATCGGGCTCGTATTTGAGCTCGGTCATTTTGTACATCATCCCGAGGAAGTTGGCCGCGTAATCGAGCTCGTTGTCGGGGTAGACGTAGGGCTGGCCCATGTTGTGGCGGAAGGCGAAGGCGGCGAGCGTCGGCATCTTCGCCAGCAGGCGGATGATCTGGATCGCGCGCACGCGCTCGTCGTGGATCTTGTTCGCGTCCGGGTAGAAGGTCGACAGCGCGCCGACGGATGCGACGAGCATGCCCATCGGGTTGGCGTCGTAGCGGAAACCCTGCATGAAGTCCTTGACGTTCTCGTGCACGAAGGTGTGGATCGTGATCTCGTCGACCCAGCCGGTCGAGCTCGTCCTGGGTGGGCAGCCGGCCGTTGATCAGCAGGTAGGCGACCTCGAGATACGTGGAGTGCTCGCACAGCTGCTCGATCGGATAGCCGCGGTGCTGCAGGATGCCGGCATCGCCGTCGATGTACGTGATCGAGCTGCGACAGGACGCGGTGTTCATGAACGCTGGGTCGTAGGAGAGCATCCCGAATTCGTCCTCATCGACCTTGATCTGGCGCAGATCGGTCGCGCGCACGGTGCCGTCGGTGATCGGCAGCTCGTAGGTCTTGCCCGTGCGGTTGTCGGTCACGCTCAGCGTGTCCGCCGTGGCACCGTTGCCCGATGGGCCGGCCGCGGCCACCGTAGCCGCCTCACCCGTCGTCGCGCCGTTGGCGACCTCGCCCTTCGCGTCCGCCTCGGTCTCGCTGCTCATCTGCGTCTCCTATCAACGGGTTCGGTAGTCGCTCCGTACCCGATTATGCGTCAACTCGCCGCGCGACCCGCCGCTGGACGCTCGCGAAGCGTGCGCGCAGGCGTTCAGCGCTGGGGCAGTCGCTTGCGCGAGATGACCGTGCGCACGCGCCGTGGCGAGGGTGCCGGCGGCTCGCCGTGCGGACCACGCCTGGGCGGCCGCGGCCGTCGTGTGCGCGGATGGTGGGGATGCAGCGGGCGCGACCGCGGGCCGATACCGCCGTCCTCTCCGGTCGCCGGCTCAGGCGCCTGGCGCACCGCCCAGCGAACGATCAAGAAGAGCGCCACGATCGGGATCTTGAGCAGGAACATCAGCCAGATGAACGTCCACGCATCCACTCCGTGAGATCGTATACCTGGCGGGCGATCGACACAACGGGGATGCTGCGGCGATCGCGTGGGTGTGCGCATGCCCCTTGGCTTCGGTGCGCCTTCGTATGTACGTCGTATATACGTTGGCTACCGCAACGCGAAAAGAGGACGCCACACCCCTCCTCCCCGGCGACGCGAGGCGGAGCGGCTCAGGGAACGCCGACGAACTGCGTCATTGCGTGAAGCTCGCCCAAGCGGGCGTCGATCTCCGAGCGCGTCAGGCGCTCGACGCGCTCGGTGCCGAACTCCTCGACGTTGAACGAGGCGAGCACGGTGGCGTGGGCCATGGCGCGGCGCAGCAGCTCGTCCGACGGCGGCTGCTGGAGGTTCGCGGCGATGAAGCCGACGAAGCCGCCGGCGAACGTGTCGCCGGCGCCGGTTGGGTCGATCACGGTCTCGAGCGGGTAGGCGGGCAGCGCGAAGAAGCTGTCGCGCGTGACGAGCGCCGCCCCGTACTCGCCCTGCTTGGCGATGATCACGCTCGGACCGCGCGCCGCGCCGCGGTCGCCGTTGGCGACGGCCGATGGCGTCCACGCGAGGATCTCGCGCGCCGCCGAGACGAGGTTTGGCTTGCCGGTGAGCTGGCGCAGCTCGGCGTCGTTGAGGATCACGCAGTCGACGTTCTCGATCGCTGAGACGAGCGAGTCGCGCGCGATGTCGATCCACAGGTTCATCGAGTCGAGCGCGACGAAGCGCGCGCCGGGCAGCTGCGAGCGGACCTCGCGCTGCAGGTCGGGCTGGATGTTCGCGAGGAACAGCACGTCGCTGGCGCGCGAGCCGCTGCGACAGCTTCGGTGCAAAGCCCTCGAACACGCCGAGCTGCGTGTCGAGCGTCTCGCGCGAGTTCAGGTCCCAGCCGTACTCGCCCTGCCAGAAGAACGTCTTGCCGCCGGCGATGCGCTCGATGTCGGCGATGTCGACGCCGCGCTTGCGCATGACGTCGAGCTGCGGCTCGCCGAAGTCCTCACCAACCGGCCCGACGACGCGCACTTCGTCGAAGAACGAGGCCGCGAGCGCGAAGTGCACGGCGGCGCCGCCGAGCATGCGCTCGCGCTCGCCGAAGGGCGTCTTGACGGTGTCATAGGCGATCGATCCGACAACGGTGATTGACATGGGCGCGCACCTTAGAGCACGCTCGCCGGCGAGGGGCGCGCGGGCTGAGAGCCAGGCGCGCGGGTCGAGGGCCGGTGTGCGTGCTGGAGCGGGTGCGGGCCTTCGCTAGCCTCAGCGCCGATGCGCGCGATCCAGATCACCGAGTTCGGCGGCCCCGAGGTGCTCACGCTGGCCGAGCTGCCAACGCCCGAGCCCGCGCGAGGGAGAGGTGCTCGATGAAGGTGACGCGCGCGGGCCTGAACTTCGCCGACACGCACACGCGCACCAACTCCTACGTGCGCAAGGCGACGCTGCCACTGGTCCCCGGCGGCGAGGTCGCCGGAGTGCGCGAGGACACGGGCGAGCGCGTCGTCGCGTTGACGGGCGACGGCGGCTATGCCGAGTACGCGATCGCGCCGCAGGAGCTCGTCTTCGCGATCCCCGACGAGCTCGACGACGGCGCGGCGCTGGCGATCGTCATCCAGGGACTTACCGCCTGGCACCTCTACCGCACGGCTGCGCGCGTGGGGGAGGGCGAGAGCGTGGTCGTGCACTCGGCCGCCGGCGGCGTCGGCTCGCTCGCCGTCCAGCTCGGGCGCCCGCTGGGGGCCGGGCGCGTGATCGCCACCGCGTCGAGCGCCGACAAGCGCGCGCTGGCGCTCGAGCTGGGGGCCGACGTGGCGATCGGCTCGGGCGCGGAGGGCCTGCAGGAGCGGCTGATCGAGGCCAACGACGGCCGTCCGGTCGACGTCGTCTTCGACATGGCCGGCGGCGCCGTGTTCGACGCCTCCTACGCGGCGCTTGCGCATTTCGGGCGCATCGTCGTCTGCGGGATCGCTTCACAGGAGCCCAACGAGGTGCGCACCGGCTCGTTGCTGCGCCATTCGCGCAGCGTCGTTGGCTTCTACCTGTTCCACTGCCTGGAGCGACCGGGGATGGTCGGCAACGCGCTGTCGGACCTGTTCGCGCGCGCGGTGCGCGGGGAGCTGCGCACGGTGATCGGCGGCACGTACCCGCTCGAGGACGCCGCCCAGGCGCACATCGACCTGCGCGAGCGGCGCACGACGGGCAAGCTGCTGCTCGACCCTGGCGCATGAGCGCCCCAGCCGCTCGGCCGCGCCGCGCGACGCGTAAGCTGCAGTCCTCCTAGCAATGGCCAAGTCCTTCGCCGATCTCGGTCTGTCCGAGTCCACACTGAAAGCGCTCGCCGACGTCGGCTACGAGTCGCCCAGCCCGATCCAGGAGCAGGCGATCCCGTCGCTGCTCGCGGGCAACGACGTGATCGGCCAAGCGCAGACGGGCACCGGTAAGACGGCCGCCTTCGGCCTGCCGATCATGGAGTACATCGACCCGGCCGACCGCGAGGTGCAGGCGCTCGTGCTCACGCCGACGCGCGAGCTGTGCATCCAGGTCACGCAGGCCCTGCGCACGTACGGCGCGCACACGGGGATCGACGTCGTGGCGGTGTTCGGCGGCGCGCCGATCCGCACCCAGCAGGCGCAGCTGCGCGCCGGCGGGCACGTCGTCGTGGGCACGGTCGGGCGCGTGCTCGACCTGATCTCGCGCCACTCGCTGGTGCTGCACGACTGCCGCTTCCTCGTGCTCGACGAGGCCGACGAGATGCTCGACCTGGGCTTCCTCGAGGACGTCGAGAAAATCCTCTCGCTGACGCCCTCCAGCCGCCAGACGGCGCTGTTCTCAGCGACGATGCCGCCGCCGATCCGCAAACTCGCCGACCGCTACATGTACGACCCGACGATCATCCAGGTTGAGGCCGAGACGCTGACGATCGACACGGTCGCGCAGTTCCAGCTCCCGGTCGAGACGAGAGCCAAGGCCGACAAGCTCGTCGAGGTGCTGCGCGCGGAGGCCCCCGAGCAGGCGATCGTGTTCGTGCGCACGAAGATCCGCGCCGATCAGCTGTTTCGCACGCTCAAGGACCGCGGCATGAACGTCAGAGCGCTGCACGGCGACATGTCCCAAGGCTCGCGCGACGGCGTGATGCTGGCGTTCAAGGGCGGGCGCGTGCCGATCCTCGTCGCGACCGACGTCGCCGCGCGCGGGCTGGACATCTCGACGGTCACGCACGTGATCAACTACGACGTGCCGACCTCGCCGGACACGTACGTGCACCGCATCGGGCGCACCGGGCGCGTCGGGCGCTCCGGGCGCGCGATCACGTTTGTCGAGGACCGCCAGAAGCGAGAGCTCGAGGCGATCGAACGCCACATCGGCACGACGATCGCCAAATGGGAGCAGGGCGCCGAGGCGGCGCCGACTCCGGTGAAGGAGCGTCCGCGCCGGCACTCCAAGCCGCAGATCTCGCGCCGCGACGAGGACGAGACGTACGTCAAGCTCGTACTCGGCGGCGGGCGCGCGACGGGGCTGCGCGTGTCGGACATCGTCTCCGCCGTGACGTCCTCGGCCGGGCTCGACGGCGAGGCCGTGCGCGACGTGCTCGTGCTCGACCGCTTCTCCTTTTTGTCCGTGCCCGCCGGCGAGGCCGATCGCGTGATCGACTCGCTGGATGGCAAGGACGTCCGCGGGCGCACGCTCACCTTGCAGCGGGTCGAGTCCTCCTAGGGCACGCTGCTTCCCGGGCGCCGGCGCCCACCGTCAACACACGATTGCGAGACGCCGTCTCGCCGAGGAGCGCAGAATGTCAACCGCCACGATGCAGACCACAGAGGGGCCGATCGTCTTCGAGCTGTTCGACGCCGACGCGCCGAAGACCGTCGAGAACTTCCGCAAGCTCGCCGCCGACGGCTTCTACGACGGGCTCACGTTCCACCGCATCATCAAGGACTTCATGATCCAAGGCGGCTGCCCGCAGGGCACCGGCACGGGCGGTCCCGGCTACACGTTCGAGGACGAGTTCAACTCGCACAAGGTCGTGCGCGGCGCGGTGGCGATGGCCAACGCCGGACCGAACACCAACGGCTCGCAGTTCTTCATCGTCACGACCGACGCCGCGCCGTGGCTGGACGGCAAGCACACCGTGTTCGGGCAGGTCACCGACGGCCTCGACGTCGTCGACAAGCTCGAGGGCGTGCAGACCGACGGCGGCGACCGGCCCGTCGAGCCGATCGGCATCGCGTCGATCGAGCTGTCGGATTAGCTGCTCGAGAGCGTGCATGCACGCTCTCGCCGACGGCGCATGCGCCGTCGGGACGACCCACCGCATGCGGTGGGTCGCGGGGAGCGCATGCGCTCCCCGAAGCTTGCAGACTCGGAGTAGTCTTGTTCTGGAGAGGCGAGCACTATGAGCGAGCGAACAGGGAGAGATTGATGGCGACCGTCGAGCAGGCCCACGTCGAGCAAGCACCCGCGAGCGACAACGGAGGCACGCCGCTCGGCGATGACATCCAGGTCGAGAATCCGGCGACCGGCCAGATCGTCGCGACCGTCCCCGATCTCGGCGCCGACGCCATCGCTGCGATGGCCAAGCGTGCCCGCGCCGCGCAGCCGGGCTGGGAGGCCTACGGTTTCGACGGGCGCGCGCGCATCCTGCTGCGCGCACAGAAGTGGCTGATGGACAACGCCGACCAGGTGATCGCGACGATCGTCTCGGAGACCGGCAAGACCTTCGAGGACGCCTCGCTGGCGGAGATCTCCTACGCCGGCAACGCGTTCGGCTTCTGGGCGAAGAACGGCCCCGAGTACCTCGCGGACGAGCGCGTCAAGTCCGGCCAGCTGCTCGTCAAGGGCAAGAAGCTGATCCTGCGCCACCGCCCGCTCGGCCTGATCGGCGTGATCGGCCCGTGGAACTACCCGCTGACGAACTCCTTCGGCGACTGCATCCCGGCGTTGATGGCGGGCAACAGCGTGATCCTCAAGCCGTCCGAGGTCACGCCGCTGACGTCAATGCTGATGGCCGAAGGGCTGCGCGAGTGCGGCCTGCCCGACGACGTCTTCCAGGTCGCCACCGGGCGCGGCGCAACCGGCGCGGCGCTGATCGAGGAGGCGGACATGATCATGTTCACCGGCTCCACGCGCACCGGGCGCAAGGTCGCCGAGGCGGCCGCGCGGCGCCTGATTCCGGTGTCCCTGGAGCTCGGCGGCAAGGACCCGATGATCGTGCTGTCAGACGCCGACCTGGAGCGCGCGGCGAACTTCGCCACTTACTACTCCATGCAGAACGCCGGCCAGACTTGCATCTCGATCGAGCGCGCGTACGTCGAGGAGCCCGTGTACGACGAGTTCGTCGCGAAAGTCTCAGAGAAAGTGCGCGCCCTGCGCGTCGGGCCACCGCAGGGACCGGGCTCGGTGGAGGTCGGCGCGATCACCTTCCCGCCGCAGCTTGCGACGATCGAAGACCACGTCTCAGACGCCATCGACAAGGGCGCGCGCGTGCTCGCCGGAGGCCAGTCCTCCTCGCAGGGCGGCGGGCGCTTCTACGAGCCGACCGTGCTCGTCGACGTCGACCACACGATGAAGTGCATGACCGAGGAGACGTTCGGCCCGACGCTGCCGATCATGAAGGTGGCCGACGCCGACGAGGCCGTGCGCCTGGCCAACGACTCGCCGTACGGGCTCGGCTCGTCGGTGTTCACCAAGGACACCGAGCGCGGCGAGCAGATCGCCCGGCGCCTGGACGTCGGCGCGGCGAACGTCAACGACGCGATGATCAACTACACCGCGCTCGAGTTGCCGATGGGCGGCGCCAAGGCGTCCGGCCTGGGCTCGCGCCACGGGGCGGGCGGCATTCGCAAGTACACCTCCCAGCAGGCGATCGTCGTCACGCCCAAGCTCGCGCTCAAGCGCGAACCGCACATGTATCCCTACAAAAACCGCACCTCGCGCATGCTCGCCGGGATGTTCAAGCTCCTGTACGGCCGCGGCAAGAGAGACTAGAACAGCTAGCTGCGACCGAGCGCGACTGCTGCGCGCTCGGTTTCACGCTCGAGCAGTGAGATGAGCGTGCGCACGACGCGCGGATCGAACTGAGTGCCCGCGCAGCGCTTGAGCTCCTTGCGGGCGGCCTCGTGGTCGAGCGAGGAGCGATAGGCGCGGTCGCTCGTCATCGCCTCGTATGCATCGGCCACGGCGAGGATGCGCGCCTCCAGCGGAATCGCCTCCCCCATCAAGCCCTTCGGGTAGCCGCGGCCGTCCGGCTGCTCGTGGTGATCGCCGACCCACTCGCGAACGTCGGCGAGGCTCGGGTGGTCGAGCATCTGCGCGCCAAGTTCCGGATGGCGCTTGATCACCTCGAGCTCCAGAGCGCTGAGCTTCGCGGGCTTGTGCAGGATGCTGTCGGGCACGCCGACCTTGCCGATGTCGTGCAGCAGGCCGGCCAGGCGCACACGGCCGGTGCGCGCTTCTGACAGGCCGAGCTCTCGCGCCATCATCTCGGCGTAGCGCCCGACCGTCTCGGAATGGCGCGCGGTGCCGCTGAAGCGCAGGTCCACGGTCTCGGCGAGATCGAGCATCACCGCGAGCAGCCGTTCCGCGGCGATGTCGTCGCCCTCTCCGTCGAGCTGCGGCGCGCTGCGCATCGCCGGGCTGTGCAGCATTGTGCGATCCCTGCCATTCCACTTCGCCGCCTGCAGCGCCTCGCCGGTCGCCCGCAGCAGCGCCGCGGCCGTCTCGCCGGTGCGCGGATACGCGGCGATGCCGAAGCTGATCGTGATCGGCACCGCATCGCCGCGGAACTCGTCGCGCACCTCGCAGCGCAGCCGCTCGCCGACCACGAACGCGCCGTGCTGGTCGGTGTCGGGCAGCACCAGCGCGAATTCCCCGCCGCCGACGCGCGCGAGCGAGTCGACGTCGCGCTTTGCGCGCGTCAGCAACTGCGCGATGCGCAGCAGCGCGGCGTCGCCAACCTGATGACCGGAGCGCTCGTTGAGCTCCTTGAAGCGGTCGACGTCGCCGACGATCACCGCCACGCGACCGTCGCGGCGTCGTGCGCGAGCCAGCTCGAGGTCGAGCGTCTCGCGAAAGCCGCGCCTGTTCGCCAAGCGTGTCAGCGGATCGCTGCGAGCCGACTCGTACAGCCGCTCGATCAGCACATCGACGTGCCCGCGCATCACGCGGATCACGACCGCCGCGACCGACAGCGTGCCCATACCCACCAGCCACCAGGCCATGGTGCTCTCGACCGGCGAGCGCACTGTGAGCAGGATCGCGAACGTCGCGCCGACGTACGCGATCTGCGCGCTCATCATGCTCGTCGTGAAGAAGTACGCCGAGTAGAGGAACACCCATAGGTACAGGAAGATCAGCGGGCTGGGGGCCTCCGCCGAGAGGTACGCCACCGCGGCGATCAGCGTCGTGCCGCCGGCCAGCGCGAGCGCCAGGATCCCCGGCGCGAGACGCTCGGCGTGCCAGAACAGCAATCCCGCGACCGCGTATGCGATGCCGACGACGGCCAGCACGCCCGGCACGCTCGCGTGCGCGGGGTGCGGCAGCGCAAGCGTCAGCAGCGCGAGCGTCGCGCCGGCGGCGAACAGCGCCGCGAGGATGCGCGCCGTCAGCCCCGCCCCGAAGCTGGCGTCGGGCTGCGTCAGCCATCCGTCGGCTATCGCAGCGTCCGCAGCGCCCACTTCCCGAGACATGCTGGTCTAGTCGGCTCACACGCCTCGGTGCATGAGCGCGAAACGGCGCTTGCCGACGCCTATTCGAGCGGCTCAGTCGTCGTGCAGCGCCAGCCCGAGCAGGCGTTCCAGCGCGGGAATCGTCTGCTCGGCGCTCGTATGGTGGATCGTCGCCATGCCGAGCTCCTCGGCGGGCTTGAGGTTGAACGGCAGGTCGTCCACGTACACGGCCTGCTCGGGCGCGACACCGGCGCGCTCGGCGCCGAGCTCGTACATCCGCCGCGACGGCTTGCGCGTGCCCTCTTGCGCTGAGATCACGACGCCGTCGAACAGCTCGTCGAACAGGTCGTGCGGATAGCGGTGCACGCCCCACGAGTTCGACACGAGCGCCGTGCGCACGCCGCCCGCGCGAGCCCTGCGCACTGCCTCGACCATCGCCGCGTCCGGGTGCACGCCGGCGAACAGGCCGTCGATCAGCCCGTCTGACTCGACGCCCAGCAGCGGCCCCAGCCGGCGCTCGAAGTCCTCCTCCTGCAGCTCGCCCTTCTCCAGCGCGATCAGCAGCTCGCGAAAGGCCGGATCGGAGCCGAAGCGCCCGCGCAGCGTCTGCGGGTCGATGTCCACGCGCACGCAGTAGTCGCGAAAGCTGTCGAACAGGTTGCTCGTGAGCACGCCGCCCCAGTCGATCAAGAGCGCCGAGCGCGAAGCGCCGTCCTCGCCGGTGGCCGCGGGCTGCGCCTGCGAAGCGCCCGCGTTCGGGCGGTCGCCCGCGTTTGGCTCAGGTGCCATACGCGACCGTCTCGGCCTGTCTCGCGAGCTCGAGCACGCCCTCGCCGAACGTCTTCAGGTACGGGTCGTCGGTCGTTCCGGAGATAGCGCGCTTGTAGTTGCCCTCCATGAACACGACCGACTTCCACAGCGCCAGCGACGTGTACCAGCGCAGGTCGCGCATCGAGCGGCCGGTGCGCTGCTCGTAGCCGGCGATCAGCTCTTCGCGCGTGGGGAAGCCATCGCGCCGGGTGACTCCGCCGAGCGCCTCGCGCATGCCGCCCTTCGGGTCGTCGCTCTGCGTCCACATCATGCACAGGTAGCCGATGTCGGCCAGCGGGTCGCCGATCGTCGCCATCTCCCAGTCGAGCACGCCCTGCAGGTGCGCTGGCGCGGCGTCCGCGTAGATCGTGTTGCCCAGGCGGAAGTCGCCGTGCACGATCGTCGCCGGGCCCGACTGCGGCATGTTCTGCGCCAGCCAGGAGCCGACACGCTCGACGGCCGGTATCTCGCGCGTCTTGTTCAGCTCCCACAGCCCCGTGAAACGGCGCAGCTGGCGCTCGAGGTAGCCGGTCGGCTTGCCGAAGCCCTCCAACCCGGCCGCCTGCCAGTCGACCGCGTGGATCTCCGCGAGCGCGTCGATCAGCTCCTCGGCGATCCGTCGCCGCTCGCTCGGCGTGTCCAACGCGTCGGGGATGCTCGCGACGATCACCTCGCCGGCGATCCGCTCCATCACGTAGAACGGCGAGCCGATCGTCGCGGGCTCGTCGCACACGGCGAGCACCGCCGGCACCCGTGCCGGCGTGTCAGCCAGCGCGCGCAGCAGGCGCGCCTCGCGCAGCACGTCGTGCGCGCTCGGCGGCAGCGGCGGGCGCGGCGGGCGGCGCAGGACCATCTCGCGGTCGCCGCGGCGGATCAGGTAGGTGACGTTGGAGTGCCCCTCGCCGATCGGGCTGGCCTCGATCTTGCCCTCGCCGAGCTCGTGGCTGTCGAGAAACGCCCGCAGCGGCTCGAGCACGAGCAGCGGCGGCCGGCTGTTCGCCGCAGCTTCGGCGGCCGTCTGCACGATGTCGTCCGGCGCGATGGCTGTACTCATGGGCGCAACGCTACACGGCGACTGCTCGCCGGTCATCGCTCCCACCGCAACCTTCCCGGCCTCGGGGTGTCTCAACGCACCATGTCACGAATCCCCAAGCTTCTCCCCATCCTGATCGCCTGCGGCCTCGCCGCAGCCGCCTTGGCTGCGCCAACCGCGCAGGCCTCGCACTCCCAGACCACCTACTTCGAGGGCTCCAACACGCTGCTCAGCGCCCGCACGCGCCCGCACGCGATCGCCCAGATGCAGGCGCTCGGCGTAAAAGCACTGCGCGTCGAGCTCAACTGGTACGACGTCGCCCCCAACCCGAGCAGCGCCACCAAGCCGGCGTTCGCAGCGACCAACCCCGGCCTCTACGCCTGGGGCGAATACGACAAGCTGATCGCCGAAGCGCAGCGTCTGAAATGGAAGGTGCTGCTGACGGTCACCTCGCCCGTCCCGCGCTGGGCGACGTCGAACAAGAAAGCGCCATACGTCACAAAACCCGACCCGAAGGACTTCCAGGAATTCATGACCGCCGTGGGGCTGCACTACGGCTCGCAGCTATCGCTCTACTCGATCTGGAACGAGCCCAACCACCCGGCGTTCCTACTGCCGCAGTGGAACACCAACGGCACGCCCGCCTCGCCGCGCATCTACCGCGCCCTGTACCAGGCCGGCTACGCGGGCCTGCAGGCGGCCGGGCTGCCCAAGCCTCCGCTGCTGCTCGGCGAGACCGCGCCGACGGGCTACACGAAGGTCAACTACAAGCGCGAAAAATCGCGGGCGCTGCTGCACGACGTGGCGCCGCTGGTGTTCTTGCGCGAAGCGCTGTGCCTGAGCGCCAAGTACCGCAAATCGCGCTCTTGCACGCCGCTGACGGCGATCGGCTACGCCCACCACGCGTACACCACCGCCGCCGGCCCGCTGTACAAACCGCGTGAAACGGACGACGTGACGATCGGCGTGCTCTCGCGCCTGTCGAGCGCGCTGAGCAAAGCATTCGCCGCGCGCGCCGTGACCTCGAACCTGCCGATCTACCTGACCGAGTTCGGCGTGCAGAGCAAGCCGAACAGGTTTCTCGGCGTGCCCGTCACGCAGCAGGCCGAATACGACGCGGTCGCCGAGAAGATCGCCTGGGCCAACGCTCGCGTCGCGGCGTTCTCGCAGTACCTGCTCGTCGACGATCCGCTCGGCGGCAAGCCCGGCTCGAGCGTAAACGGCGGCACGATCGGCTTCCAGACGGGTCTGGAGTACCTCGGCGGCAAGCCCAAGCCCCTGTACTTCGCCTGGCCGGTGCCGCTGGTCGTCTCGAAGTCCGGCCACGGCTTCTCGCTGTGGGGCTTCGTGCGCCCGGCGACCGGCGCGACGAAGGTGACCGTGCTCGTTCAGCGCAAGGGCGCGCGCAAGTACACGACGCTGAAGACCGTCACGACCGACAGTCAGGGCTATTGGACGCTGCACTCCTCGACGCAGGGCGTGCACTGGCGCGTGCGCTGGGTCAGCCCCACGAAAGCGAAATACGAAGGGCCGGCCATCAGCGCGCACTAGACGTTGGCGGCCGGCCTAGGGCCGCGAAGGATGCTGGCATCGCTCTCTCAGAGAGAGGGGGCGATGCACAGCACCCGTCCTAGAGTTGGGGACGATGCCTGAGCTGCCAGAGGTCGAGATCACCGCGCGATTGCTCGATCGTGCGCTGCGCGACGCGGAGATCGAGTCGGCCCTCGCGCCGGGGATCAATGCGCTGAAGACGTTCGACCCGCCGCTGTCGGAGCTTGCGGGCAGGCGGGTAACGGGTGTGCGCCGCCGTGGCAAGCACCTGATCGTCGAGACGACCGGCGAGCTGGCACTGCTGATCCACCTGATGTCGGCCGGGCGCCTGCAGCTTTACGACAAGCGCGCGGGTCCGCGCGATCGGACGTCGCGGCTGCTCGTGCGCCTGACCGACGGCCGCGAGCTGCGCCTGCGCGAGTTCGGCTCCAAGCAGGCCGCGTGGGTCAAGCTGCTGCGCGCGGGCGTGCTGGAGGACGACGACTCGCTGGCGACGCTCGCGCCGGAAGCGTGGCCCGACCCGCCGCCGCTGGCGGAGCTGCTCGATGCGCCGCGCCCGTTGCACGCGCTGCTGCGCGACCAGCACACGATCGCCGGCATCGGGCGCTCGTGGGTCGACGAGATCCTGTGGCGCGCGAAGCTGTCGCCGTTCAAGCGGGGCAGCGACCTCGACGACGACGAGCGCGCGCGACTGCGCGAGTCGATCGTGCAGACGCTGGGCGACGCGATCGCCCGCTACGAGGAGGTAGTCGCGCTGCCGATCCCCGACAAGCTGCCGATGCCGCTGCAGGTGCACCGTCACGAGGGCGAGCCCTGCCCGCGCTGTGGCACGACGCTCAAGGCGGTGCACTTCGAGGACTACGTGATCGCCTACTGCCCGACAGACCAAACAGACGGGCGCGTGCTCAAGGACCGCCGGATGTCGCGGCTGCTGCGCTGAGCCACAAGGTCCCGATTCGTGTCGCGCAAGGCGCCGATCCGGGGCGCCGGGGCGCGGCTCGGCCTGCTTGCTCACGGGGGGAGCACGTGCGGTAGGGTGCGGCCAGGGTCGTACCTCCGCTGGGGGGGCGGGCTCGAGGAGCAGCGGGGACTCGCGGCATCGACGGTGCCGGGAAGGACACGCGCCGACCAGCGATGCGATGCGAGGTGTGATGCCCGACCCACGCGGCTCTGTCAACGGCAAGCTCGGCCAACCCTGGCGAAGGCCGGCGCGTCTGGACGTCAAGCGCGTCGCGCGCGACGGCCGGGTCACGCTGATCCTCGCCGGCGAACTGGACCTGGCGTCGCGCCCGCTGCTCGACGGGCAGCTGCAGACGGCTTGCGGCCAAGCGGCAAAGACGATCGAGCTCGACCTCGCCGATGTGACGTTCATGGACTCGACGGGCCTGCACGGCATCCTCGCCGCACAGGCACTATGCGCCGAACGCGGCTGCGAACTGCAGCTGCTGCGCTGCTCTGAGCCGGTGCGGCGCCTGTTCGAGTTGACCGGCACGATCGACCAGCTGCCGTTCTCGAGCCCGACTGAGACGCAGGCCGAAGCCTGAGCGTCAGAGCGCGTCCTCGAGCTTCTTGTAAGCGACCTGCAGCACGTCCGAGCCGGCGCAGGGATACGCCCGGTCACGCGCGCACGGACCGCGCACGGACTCGGCCACGCGAGCGCCGCTCGCGGCCACGTTTGCGGGCGGGAGCGCGTTTGCGGGCGGGGGCGCATGGGTACGCAAGAACGACGGCATCAAGGATCGGGCGACGGCAGAAAGGAGATTGACGTGAAGGCTCTTGCATGGCACGGCAACCACGACGTCCGCGTCGACACGGTGCCCGACCCAACGATCGAGAAGCCGACAGACGCAATCGTCAAGGTCACGTCGAGCGGGATCTGCGGCTCGGACCTGCACCTCTACGAGGTCCTCGGCGCGTTCATCGACGCCGGCGACATCCTTGGCCACGAGCCGATGGGGATCGTGCAGGAGGTCGGCTCCGAGGTGACGCAGATCGCGCCCGGCGATCGCGTGGTGATCCCCTTCAACATCTCGTGCGGCCACTGCTACACGTGCGACAAGGGCCTGCAGTCTCAATGCGAGACGACCCAGGTCCGCGACTACGGCACGGGCGCCGCGTTGCTCGGCTACACCAAGCTCTACGGGCAGGTTCCCGGCGGCCAGGCCGAGTACCTTCGCGTGCCCCAAGCGCAATACGGTCCGATCAAGGTCCCCGAGGGCCCGCCCGACGATCGCTTCGTCTACCTGTCAGACGTCCTGCCGACTGCGTGGCAGGCGGTCGAATACGCCGACGTCCCGCAGGGCGAGACGGTGCTCGTGCTCGGCCTGGGGCCGATCGGCGAGATGGCCACGCGCGTCGCCCAGCACAAAGGGGCCGGCAAGGTCATCGCCGTCGACCTCGTGCCTGAGCGCCTGGAGCGCGCCCGCGCCCACGGCGTCGAGGTGCTGGATCTCGAGGAGATCGACGATCTAGGCGAGGCGGTGCGCGCGATGAGCGACGGCCGTGGGCCGATCTCGGTGATCGACGCGGTCGGCATGGAGGCGCACGGGGCGCCTGTCGCGAAATTCGCACACGCGCTCGCCGGCCTGTTGCCAGACGCGATCGGCCAGCAGGTCATGCAGAACGCCGGAACGGATCGGCTGACCGCTCTGCATTGCGCGATCGAGCTCGTCCAGCGGGGCGGGACGGTCTCGCTGTCGGGAGTCTACGGCGGCGCGGCCAGCCCCATGCCGCTGCTGCAGATGTTCGACAAGCAGATCAACGTGCGCATGGGACAGGCCAACGTCAAGCGTTGGATCGACGACATCATGCCGCTGCTGAGCGGCAGCGACGACCCGCTCGGCGTGGATGACTTCGCGACTCACCACCTGCCGCTCGACGAGGCTCCGCACGCGTATGAGATTTTCCAGAAGAAGGAGGACGGGGCGTTCAAGATCCTGCTCAAGCCGTGAGGCGGCGGCTCGTTCGACGAACTCGCGACGCGGCGCAGCCGCTCCCCACAAGCCGATGACCGAGACCACAGGTAGCACCGAGCATCCAGAGTCGCCCGGCCGGTCGCAGCTCGACCGGGAGGGCAGTCGGGCGGCGGCGCACACCCCAACGGACTTGTCACGGAGTTCCTGGGGCGGGGCGGTGAAGCGGACGTTCTCGCAGTTTCGCGAGGACAATCTGACGGACCTCGCCGCGGCGCTCACGTACTACGGAGTGCTGGCGATCTTCCCGGCGCTGATCGCGCTCGTCTCGATCCTCGGGCTGATCGGTCACTCCGCGACGCAGCCGCTGATCGAAAACCTCGGCAAGGTCGCGCCCGGGCCTGCCAAGGCGATCTTCACGAGCGCCATCGAAAACTTGCAGAAGGGCCGGGGCACCGCGGGGGTCGTGTTCGTCGTGGGGTTGGCGGCGGCGCTGTGGTCGGCGTCCGGCTACGTCTCGGCCTTCATGCGCGCCTCGAACACGATCTACGACGTCGAAGAGGGCAGGCCGATCTGGAAGACGATCCCCGTGCGCCTGTCTGTGACGCTCGTGCTCGTTGTGCTGTTGGCCGTCAGCGCGGTCGCGGTCGTGCTGACGGGAGGACTGGCCAAGCAGGTCGGCGGCCTGATCGGCGTGGGCTCGAGCGCGGTGACGATCTGGGACATCGCCAAGTGGCCGGTGCTGCTGATCGTCGTGAGCGCAATGTTCGCGGTCCTCTACTGGGCCGCCCCGAACGTCAAGCACCCGGGATTTCGCTGGCTGAGCCCGGGCGGCATCCTCGCGGTCGTCGTGTGGATCGTCGCGTCGGGTCTGTTCGCGCTGTACGTCGCGAGCTTCTCCTCCTACAACAAGACTTATGGCGCGCTCGCCGCGGTGATCGTCTTTCTCGTCTGGCTGTGGATCTCCAACATCGCGGTGCTGCTCGGCGCCGAGTTCAACGCGGAGCTCGAGCGTGGCCGCGCGATCGCCGACGGCCACCCGGCGGACCGCGAGCCGTTCCTCGAGCCGCGTGACACGCGCAAGCTCGAGGACCAGCCGAAGCGCTAGCCCGTGAAGCCGTCGATGTGACCGTTGGTCGTCTTTCCGGTCGTATCTGCGCTGCTCGCTGAGTTCCCGCCGGCGCTCGCTGCGTTCCCGTCGTCGCCGGCGGAATCGTCGCCGCCGGCGATCGGCACGAGCACGAAGCTCTCGATGGCGATGTCCGGGTCGATGTGGTTCTCGCTGAGGAAGGCGTCCACCTTGCGACCGGAGCAGCGCTCGACCGCCGAGATGAGGTCCGCCTTCATCGCGTTCTGGTAGGCCTTTCGCGTCGTCAGCACGACATCGGTCTTGCCGGCCGCGACCAGGCTGCGTTCCCCCTTGGTCAGCGTGTCGCGCAGCACGATCGTGACGAGATCCTCGTGGATGTGCGTGCGGGCTCGCGTGGGGCCGCGCCCGGTGTATTCGCTGAGCAGATGAACGACTGCGTTGGAGATGTCGGCCGCGATGCTGCCGACAGCGACGCGGTCCGGGGAGTCAGTCAAGGGGCACGGCCTTCTCGCCTCCCTCCTCCTCTTGGATCGCGCGAAAGGCTGGAAGGAGACGGATCAGATCCGTCCGCGAGATCCGCGTCTCGCGTCGTCCTCGCCCAGATGGCGAGTCCGGCGCAAACTCACGTGTGAATGATGATACCCGCGATCGTCTACAGCCGGCGCGGGCGAACTGCAGGCGTAAAACCGGCCGCGAGCTACGATCAAGCCGTGATCGAGCAAGGCGATACGGCACCCGACTTCGAGCTTCCCGACCAGGACGGTCGTCCCGTGCGGTTGTCGGACTTCCATGGCCAGCCGGTCGTCGTCTACTTCTACCCAAAGGCGGATACGCCGGGCTGCACGACGCAAGCCTGTGGCGTGCGCGACCGTCGCGCCGACTACGACGAGGCCAATGCAGTCGTGCTGGGGATCTCGCCGGACCCCGTGGCGAAGGTGAAGAGGTTCCACGAAAAGCAGGCGCTGGACTTCGCGCTGCTGGCCGACGATGGTCATCGCGTCGCGGATTCCTACGGCGTTTGGGTGGAGAAGTCGATGTACGGACGCAAGTACTTCGGCAACGAGCGCACGACGTTCGTGATCGACTCCGAGGGCGTCGTCGCGCAGGTTCTGCGCAAGGTCAAGCCGGCAGAGCACGACGAGCGCGTGCTGGGCGTTCTCGCGCACGCGGTCTAGCGCTCGCCGGCCCGCGCGGGCCGGCGCCGCAGCTTGTAAAAGGGCGGTGGCGCCTCTTATACTCCGGGCGCGCAGGGATCTTCACCTCTCGCCGGGACGGAGCCCGAGAGGAGCACCGCAGCGTCCAGCAGCGGCCGGCCAGCGCCGGTCACACTCAGTCTCGGGGGGAATCGTGCTTCGGCCATTCCGCCGATCAACGAAAGGATCAGAAGGAATGTCATATCGCCGTAGTCCTCTTGCATCGTCCAGGCGGATGCTCGCCTCGGCGATCGCCGCCGCCGGCCTCGCGGTCCTCACCGCAGGCATCTTCACCGCGAGCGCCGCGCAGGCCGCGACGCTCCCGACCGTGACGGCCGCCGTCACCCCGACCAGCATCGCCATCTCCGGCGCCCTGCAGTCCGGCGCCGTGAACATCGCGAGCACCGCGACCGCCGGCAAGGAACCGGCGGTGGTCTTCGTGAAGCTCAACCCGGGTGTGACGATCACGGAAGTGTTCGCGTTCCTCGACAATAACAAGGCCGGCCAGGACCCGAACACGGTCAGCAAGTTCGGCTCGCTCGTGTTCGACGCCGAAGCCGGAAAAGGCAAGCCAACCGAAGCGCAGACCGTGCTTGCGCCCGGCCAGTACGTGGCGCTGAACCCGGAAGGCGAAAAGTCCTCCAAGTGGGTACGCAGCAGCTTTGCCGTCGCGGCCTCTGCGACGCCCGCGGCGCTCCCGGCGGCACAGGCGACCGAGAGGACGATCGAGTACGCGTTCACGGGACCGAGCGTGCTCAAAGTCGGCGAGCTCGTGCGCTTTGAAAACGAAGGCTACCTCGTGCACATGGACTTCGCGTTCGCCGCCAAGAGCAGGAAGGCGGCGCAGCAGGTCGTCAGGGGTCTGCTCACTGGGCACGAAAAGGGACTGGAAAAGCTCGCCTCAGGGCCGCCCGTGAGCTTCG
Source organism: uncultured Solirubrobacteraceae bacterium (assembly GCA_963706615.1). GTDB lineage: Bacteria > Actinomycetota > Thermoleophilia > Solirubrobacterales > Solirubrobacteraceae > Palsa-744. The sequence continues at coordinate 2,127,153 of OY970163.1, forward strand.
CGGGGCCGACCTCCTCGGGCGCGCTGCAGCAGCAGACGATCACGGCCAAGCCCGGCTGGTACGTGCAGGTCTGCTTCATGCCGACGCAGGACGGCAGGCCGCACACGCGCATCGGGATGGAGCGCATCATCAAGATCGTCAAGTAGCGCAGACGATCGTCGCGACGGCCCGCTCCGCTTCGGCGGGGCGGGCTCCGCGAGCAACCGCCGCCCGCTCGTCCGGAATGTGCGGTCGAGCTCGGTCCAGGCGCTCGGCGCGCTCAGGAGCCGCCGGCCGCTCAAGAGCCGCCGGTCGGCTCGACCGCTGGGCGCGTCATTCCGCCCACGAGCATGCCGGCGCCGAGGTGGGCGCCGAGCACGGGTCCCACCTGCGTGCAGAACAGCGGGTCGAAGCCGAAGATCGCGCTGCCCTGCTCGACCAGCCGCGCGGCGTCGACGGGTGCCTGCGCGTGCTGCACGATCCAGTCGGTCGCGCCGCGCTCCTGCAACTCGCGGAGGTAGGCGACCATCCGTTCGAATGCCCGCTGGCGCGTACGCACGCGCCCGACGGGGGCGATCTCCGTGCCGAACGTGAGAATCGGCTTGAGCTTGAGCGCCGTTCCGACCATCGCCTGCGCGGCGCCGATGCGCCCGCCGCGGCGAAGGTACTCCAGAGTGTCCAGGCAGAACCAGATGTCGAGCGTCTCGCGCGCGCCGCGCAAGGCCGCGAGGATCGCATCGAGGCGGGTCCCCCGCTCGGCGAGCTCGGCCGCGAGCAGCACCAGACAGCCCAGGCCACCGGCCCCTGTCTGACTGTCGTGCACCTCGACGCGGCCGGGGTGTCCCGCCTCAACGACCAGGCGCGCGGCTTCGCGCGCGCTCTCGCACGTCCCCGACAGCCCACCGGCGAGGTGGAGCGAGAGCACGTCGCGTCCGGCGCTCACGAGCGGCTCGTAGACGGCGAGGAAGTCGCCCGCCGACGGCTGTGAGGTCGAGGGCAGGCTGTCGGACTCGTGCAACTGCGCGTAGAAGGCGTCGAGGTCGGTGTACTCGTCCTCGCGGCGCAGATCGCCCTCCCAGCCGACGTACAGGCTGACCTGGCGGACGCGCCAGCGCTCGATCAGGGCGCGCGGCACGTAGGGCGTGCTGTCGGTGACGATCGCGACATCGTCCGGTTTGCCCGACCGAGGCTCTGCGGCTGCGCTCATTTCCGAGGAAGCCTACGGTTGCGCGCGTAAACACGCGGCGTAACTGCCGCCAAGCGCCTAACCGCTCTGCAGTCAGCGGATCAGTCGCTCCAGGCGGGACGCGGCGATCGTCTCGCGCAGAGTCTCCAGCGCGTCGTGCTCGGGACGCCAGCGCAGCTCGCGGCGCGCCTTCGCGGTGTCCATGATCACAGGCTCGCGAAAGGCGCTGATCCACTGCGCCTGGGCGGGCAGGAAGCCGAGCCGGGCGATCGTCTCGGCGATTGCGTCGACGGCCAGCTCGGGCACCGGAATCGAATACCAGCCGAGCTCCTGCGCGAGCTGCTTGACGCTCAGCTGGCCGGGTCCTGCGAGGTTGTAGACGCCGGGCGTTCCGCGGCCGAGCACCGCCGCGCGCATCGCCGAGGCCACGTCGTCGCGGTGCACGAGCTGGAAGGGCACGCCGGGGTCCGGCAGCACCGGGCGCAGGATCGGCACGCCATCGAGCAGCCGCGCCACCGGGCTGGGAAGGCGGTCGGAGATCTGCGTGTAGGGGAGGCTGTCGATCAGCATCGGCGCGCCGCGCCCGGCGACGATGCACGGGCGAAACACGTACGCGTCGGTCGGGCCGTCGGCGAGGATCTCGTTCAGCAGCACCTCGACCTCGGCCTTCTGCGCCGAGTAGTAATGGCTGTTGGTGCCGCGCGCGGGGACGTCCTCGGTGAGCGGCTGCGGGTTGTCGCCGTGATAGCCGTAGGCGGCGACCGAGGAGGCATACACGAGCCGCCGGGCGCCCGCGGCGACCGACGCCTCGAACACGTTACGCGAGCCCTCGAGGTTCACCGCGCGGCTTTCCTCGGGGCCGCCCATGATGATGAACGCGAGGTGCACGACGACGTCGGCGCCGCTTACCAGCGCGTCCACGGCCTCGCGGTCGAGCACGTCTCCGCGACGGTAGAAGACCTTCTTCCAGCCGTGCTCGGCGGGGTCGAAGGGCTTGCGCGCCATGCCTAGCACCCGCTGCACCTGGCGTGAGCCCTGCAGCGCGGCGACGACCGCTCGGCCGATCTCCCCGGTCGGGCCGGTGACGGCCACGGTCAGCCCTCGCGGGGGCGGCTTGCGGGGCGCCATAGGTCCTTTCTATCGCACCACCACGAGCGCTGCTCGGGTCGGATGGGCTATGCGTACGCTTGAGTCGTGGCAGCAGTGCTCGCATCGGCGTCGATTGGCGACAGCATTACGACGTTCTTCGACGCCGTCGGGCAGTTCTTCTCCGACCTCGCCGCGGTGCACTGGGGAACGCTGATGCTCGGGCTGCTGTTCTTCGGGCTGAACCTCACGCTGCGCTCGCGCGGGTTCTTCCACAGCCTGCGCGCCGCCTACCCCGCCGCGAGCTTCCAGTGGCGGCGGATCTGGGGCGCCTACTTCGCGGCGGTCGGCTTCAACAACGTCGTCCCCGCGCGCGGCGGCGACGTGATCAAGCTGTTCCTCACGCGTTCGTCGATCCCCGGATCAACCTACCCGACGGTCGCCGCGGCCTTCTTCGTCGAGTCGATCTTCGACGCGACGGTCGGTGTGTTCGTGCTGATCTACGCGTTCAGCCAGGGGGTCTTTCCCAAGCCGCCGGACTTCGCGAAACTGAGCGCCTTCGAAATCTCCTACCTCGCCCAGCATTTTCGGCTTACGCTCTTTCTGATCACCGCGCTGGCCGTCCTCGGGCTCGTCGTCTTCGCCGTGCTCTCGGCGCGCGTCAAGGCCTTCTGGGCACGCGTGCGCCAGGGGGTGACGATCCTTGGCGATCGTCGGCGCTATCTGCGCGAGGTCGCCTCCCTGCAGGTTCTCGCGTGGCTGTGCCGCTTCGCCGCTTTCTGGTTTCTGCTCGACGCGTTCGGCGTCGGCGGCTCGGTGGCGAACGTGCTGCTGGTGTTCGGCGTCAACCAGGTCGCGGGCGCCGTGCCGTTCACCCCGGGCGGCGCCGGCGTGCAGCAGGCCCTGCTCGTGAAGGTCTTCGCCGGCAGCGCCTCCACGGCCGTCGTCGCGGCGTACTCGGTCGGTCAGCAGATCGCGATCGCCGCGTTCACGGCGCTGGTCGGGCTCGGCGCAGTGGTGTTCATCTTCCGCTTTCGCTCCTTCAAGGAAGTCATCACCGCCGGTCGCGCTTCGCGCGAGCAGGAGCGAGAAGCCGAGCGCGAGGGCCACGCGCAGCCCCAACACGACCGGCCCACGCCACCGGACGCGGCGGGGTCGAGCGGGCTGCGGGCGCGCTACTGAGCGGGGTGGCTACTGGAGTCCGGCGCGCGCCTCGCGCACGAGCGTGACCGCCTCGGGGAACACGAGCGCCATCACCGTGCGGATCTGTTCGGCCTGGGCCTCGGCGTTGCCCTGCAGGTTGATGCGTTGCACGGCGGCGACTGTCATGTCGACCGCGAGCTTGATCGCGTTGTCCGCCCATGCCAGTTTCTGCTGCCCCTGCATCTGGTCGGCGAACTCCGCGAGGCGCCGTTGAAGCTCCTCGGGATCTCCGAACAGGTCTCCGAGACCGCCGCTCTCCATGCGCTCATCATAGACTGACCTGCCCGATGCCCAGCGCAAGTGAGATCACGCAGCAGGTCGCGAAGGAGACCGAGCGGCGCAACCGCCTGGGCGTGCCCGCGTTCGCGGGCGGCATCCTCTATCTGCTCAGCGGAATCATCACCGCCTCGACGCTCAACGGCGCCCCGTCCGTGGGGCTGCTCCAGGGCCTGGCGCCAGCGATCTCCGGGCAAGCCAACCCCACGGTCAGCCCGCGCGCGCCGGAAGTCAAATTCTTCAGCCATCACGCCACCTCGCTGATTGCCGCGAGCGTGATCGCGGCCTTCGCGATCGGCGTGCTGACGCTCGTCCTGCTGCTACTCGTCGACGCCGCGCGCTTTCGCCGGCCGCAGACCTGGGCGGCGGCGCGGCCGCTGATCCTCGTCGGCGGGATCGCGCTGGCGCTGATCAGCGTCGGCCATCAGGCCGTGCTCGCCGTCGAAACGCACAACTTCGCCGTCGGCCACGACTTCACCAATCACGCGGTCGACAGCGCGCTGAGCGAAGGCACGGCGAACGTGGTCACGCAGTACCTCGACCTGCTCGCCGGACTCGCCGTCGCGGTGGCGATGATCGTGGTGATGGTCAACGCCATGCGCGTCGGCCTGGTCACGCGCTGGATGGGCGTGCTCGGCATCTTCACCGGAATCCTCATCTTCCTGCCGATCGGCGGAGCGACGCTCGAGGTCGTGCCCGCGTTCTGGCTGGTCGCGATGGGCATCCTGTACATCGGCAAATGGCCCAACGGCCAGCCTCCCGCGTGGGAGTCCGGCGAAGCGCGACCGTGGCCGACGCGCGCGCAGCTGCGCGAAGCGGCGGCCGGACCCGCGACGCCCGCACTGGCCACGGGCACCGGCGACGTCGCGCCGGCGCCCGCGCCCGACAAGCCGAGCACCGGGCGCTCGTCGCGCAAGCGCAAGCGCGGCGCTCGCGGCTGACCGCCCCTTGCTCGCAGGCCGGGTCGAGCCTTCGCCGCCGACCGGTGCCCCTTCGACCCACGTGACGCGGCCGCGCGCTGACGCGCTCTGACCGGTCGCGGGCGACGCGGGCCAAATGATTAGCCCTTTGCGCGAACGGGAATAGGTGAACTGAGGAGCGACCCCGGAGGCGTCGATTTGCGCCTCCCTCGGAGCTCGACAGATCGCTATATCAGCGTCACCGCGCTCATTTGGGGCGTGGAAGGAGGCTCACATGGAGGCAGCATCGGTCCACCGCCAAGATCCGACGCGGACTGAGATCGGGCGGGCCGAGCCCGCGCCGGCCGTCGGATGGAAACCCGCCGATCCAGGACCGCTCGGTCTTGCGGCCTTCGCGATGACGACGTTCGTGCTGTCGATGTTCAACTCGAATCTGGTGAACGTCAAGGGCGTGCCCGTCGTGCTCGGCCTCGCGCTCGCCTATGGCGGGATCGTGCAGCTGCTCGCCGGCATGTGGGAGTTTCGCAACGGCAACACGTTCGGAGCGGTCGCCTTCTGCTCGTTCGGCGCCTTCTGGATCTCCTTCTGGGCCCTGAACGTTTTCTACGCCAAGCAGATCGGCGGCAACGCCGGGCACGCCATCGGGGTGTATCTGTGGGCCTGGGCGATCTTCACCGCTTACATGACCGTCGCGGCGATGCGCACTAGCGGCGCTGTGCTGCTCGTGTTCGTGCTGCTGACCGCGACTTTCATCCTGCTGGCGATCGGCGCCTCTGGCGCACACGAAACGGTCACGCACTGGGGTGGTTATGTCGGCCTGGCGACCGCCGCGGCCGCATGGTACGCATCGTTCGCCGTCGTCACAAACTCGACGTTCGGACGCACGGTGCTGCCGGTCGTCCCGCTGACGAGGCCCTGACCGAGGCTTAGCCGCGCAGATCAACAGCCGGCGCGCCGTCGGGCGGCGCGCCGGTGGGAGAATGCCGGACCCCTGAGTTGAGCGAGAGGAGCACAAGCGATGTCGACCGAACCCGATACTGCACGATCAAGCCAGGAGCTCGACGAGGAGCTCGCGGCGCTGCTCGACGTCGAGACGTTCGACCCTCCGGCGGAGTTCCGCAAGCAGGCGCTGCTGGACGATCCGGCGATCTACGAGCAGGCCGCGCAGGATCCTCAGGGCTGGTGGGTGGCACAGGCCGAGGAGCTGGACTGGTTTCAGAAGTGGACGCGCGTGCTCGACGACGACGATCCGCCCTTCTACAAATGGTTCACCGGCGGGACGCTCAACGTCTCATACAACTGCCTGGACCGGCATGTGATTGCCGGGCGTGGCGAGCGCGTGGCGTTCCACTGGCGCGGCGAGCAGGGCCAGGAGCGCGACATCACCTACGCCGAGCTGCTCGCCGACGTGGAACGCTTCGCCAGCGCATTGAAGGAGCAGGGCGTGAAGAAGGGCGACGTCGTCGGCATCTACCTGCCGATGATCCCCGAGGTGATCGTCGCGATGCTCGCGTGCGCGCGCATCGGCGCGCCGCACAACGTCGTCTTCGGCGGCTTTTCGGCCGAGGCCGTGCGCGAGCGCATGGAGTTCTCCGAGGCCAAGCTGCTGATCACCGTCGACGGCGCTGCGCGTAAGGGCAAGACGGCGCCGGTCAAGGACCGCGTCGACGAGGTGATGGGCGACCTCGCGACGCTGGAGAAGATCGTCGTCGTCCGCAGCTCTCAGACCGAGTGTCAGATGCAGGATGGGCGCGACGTCTACTACGACGAGATCGTCGCCGCCGCGGACCCCGCCTGCCCGCCCGAGCCGCTGGACGCCGAGCACCCGCTGTACATCCTCTACACGTCGGGCTCGACGGCAAAGCCGAAGGGCATCCTGCACACGACCGGCGGCTATCTCACGGGCGTCGCGGCGACCCATCGCTACGTCTTTGACCTCAAGGCGGAGTCCGACGTCTACTGGTGCGCGGCGGACGTCGGCTGGGTCACCGGCCACTCTTACATCGTCTACGGGCCGCTGGCCAACGGCGCGACATCGGTGATGTGGGAGGGGGCGCCCGACTACCCGAGCAAGGACATCTGGTGGGAGATCGTCGAGCGCTACGGCGTGACGATCCTCTACTGCGCGCCGACGGCGATCCGCGCCTGCATCAAGTGGGGCGCCGACTGGCCGCGCAAACACGACCTCAGCAGCCTGCGCCTGCTCGGCTCGGTCGGCGAGCCGATCAACCCGAAGGCGTGGCTCTGGTACCACAAGGTGATCGGTGCGGAACGCTGTCCGATCGTCGACACGTGGTGGCAGACGGAGACCGGGGCGATCATGATCACGCCGTTGCCGGGGATCACCACGACGAAGCCCGGCTCGGCGACGCACCCTTTCCCGGGCGTCTTCGCGGAGGTGCGCGACGAGTCCACCGGGGAGCCGATCGAGGAGGGGCAGGGGCTACTCGTGCTCACGCAGCCGTGGCCGTCGATGTTGCGCACGCTCTACAAGGAGCCCGAGCGCTTCATCGAGACCTACTTCAAGCGCTTCGGCAAGGAGACCTACCTGGTGGGCGACGCCGCGCGGCGAGACTCCGACGGCTACCTGTGGGTGATCGGGCGCATCGACGACGTCGTCAACGTGTCCGGGCATCGTCTCTCCACGGCCGAGGTTGAGTCGGCGATCGTCGCCCACCCGGACGTAGCCGAGGCGGCGGTGATCGGCCAGCACGACGAGGACACCGGGCAGGCGATCGTCGCGTTCGTGACCCTGCAGGGCGACCTCGCGGGGGACGAGCAGACCGTCGAGGGGATCCGCGCGACGGTCGCCCAGCGGATCGGCAAGTTCGCCCGCCCCAAGCGGATCATCTGGGCGGACGACCTGCCCAAGACGCGCTCGGGCAAGATCATGCGCAGGCTGCTGCGCGACATCGCCGAGGGACGCGCGCTGGGCGACGTGACGACGCTGCGTGATCCGGCCGTGACCGAGCAGCTGGAGCAGCAGGTCAAGCAGATGCAGGCGCAGGAGGACTGAGCGACTGGCGGCCACCACGACACGGCGGCGCGCGACGGGCGCGGGGGCCGCGAAGGCACGCCTCGCGCGGACGCGCCCGGTGCACGTCGGGTGCTCGGGCTGGAACTACGGCGACTGGCGACCGCTCATCTACCCGAAAGGGCTAGCCACGCGCGACTGGCTCGAGCGCTATGCGGAGCTGTTCGACACGGTCGAGGTCAACTCGACCTTCTACCGGCTGGCCAAGCGCGACGCCGTCGAGCGCTGGGTGACCCGGACGCCCGAGGGCTTCGTGTTCGCGGTCAAGGCCAGCCGCTACCTGACGCACGTCAAGCGCCTCGCAGACATGAAGGACGGCATCGCCCGCTTCTATGAGCGCATCGAGCCGCTGATCGACGCGGGCCGCCTCGGCCCGGTGCTGTGGCAGCTGCCCGAGAACTTCCATCGCGACGACGAGCGCCTGCGGTCGGCGCTCGAAGTGCTGCCCGCAGGAAGACACGCCTTCGAGTTCCGCCATGCGAGCTGGTTCGCGCCGGAGGTCTACGCCCTGCTGCGCCGCCACGGCGCGGCGCTGGTCGTGGGCGACCATCCGGCGCGTCCGTTTCAGACGTACGAGTCGACGGCGCCTTGGCGGTTCGTCCGCCTGCACTATGGCAGCCGCGGGCGGCGAGGCAATTACTCCGAGAGCGAGCTCGAGCAATGGGCGCGCCGGTTGGATCAGTGGCGCCGCGGCCAGGAGTGCTTCGTGTACCTGAACAACGACTGGGAGGCGTTCGCCCCGCGCAACGCGCGCTGGCTGAGCCGGCGCCTGGACGAGCTCGCCCGCGAGGGTGCGCGCGCGTGAGCGATCTGCGCGTCGCGGCGGCATGCTGATCGCGATCGTCGCCGACACGCACCTGCCGCGCGGCACGTGGAAGCTGCCGCGCCAATGCGTCAAGCGTCTGCGGGCCGCCGAGCTGATCTTGCACGCCGGGGACCTGTCAGCGCTGTCGGCGCTCGACGAGCTCAGCGCCCTCGGGCCGCCGGTGGTCGCCGTGCACGGCAACGTCGACGAGCCCGCGCTCGTGGAGCGCCTGCCCGCGGAGCTGGAAGTCGAGGTCGACCGCGCGCGCCTGGCGATGACGCACGACGCGGGACCGGCGCGCGGGCGCGCAGCCCGCCTGCGCACGCGCTTTCCGCGGGCCGACGCCGTCGTCTTCGGGCACTCGCACATTCCGCTGCACGAATCCTCCGGGGACTTTCAGATATTCAACCCCGGGAGCCCGACAGACCGCCGCCGCCAGCCGCAGCGCACGATGGGGCTGGCGCGCGTGGAGGGCAAGACGATCGCCTTCGAGCACATCGCGCTCGGGACCTGAGCGCGGGAGCGTCGCCGCCGCGGCTCAGACCTTGCGGTGCTCGGGCACCCAGGAGCCATCGTCCTGGCGCGCGAAGTCCTGAAACAGGCCGGGCGCCTCGGCCTGCATGATCCGGGCGATCCGGTCGAACACGAGGCGCAGCTCCTCCTCGGCGCCGAGCGATGTGCGCATCTCGATGACGTGCCGCAGCGTGCGCGCATTCGCCGTCCAGATGATGTCCGTGCTGAGGCCGATCGGCGCCAGCCGTCGCAGCGCCGAGGTCACCTCCTTCTTGACGTGGAAGGGGACGCCCTCGTCATCGATTCCCAGCTCGGCGGCGGCGCCGATCTGAAACTCCTCCAGTTGCTCGACGAGCGCGAGCACCTGCTCGCGCACCGGCTCCAGCGCCGGCGGCACGCGAAAGCCGATGTCCGTCAGGCGCACGTAGCGCAAGCTCTCCTGGCTGAATGCCGAGCCCGCGCGATGCCTGACAAGCTCATGGGTATTGCCCGACACGACTGGTTTTCCGTTCCGACGCACGAAGAGCAGCCCATTCGGAACCTTGACGCAGTAGACCTTCCCCTTGTAAGGCACCCATGAATCGCTCTTCGCGCCGTTGTGGTTCACAAGCGGATGCGTACGTGTCTTGACGAGCGAGACGACGTAGCAGGGGCGGGCGTTCTTGAATCTCTGCCCACTGGGCATCACACGCTCCAAGCCCGTCCGGTCGTCGATCCGAATGTTCGCCGACCAGCCAGCCTTGATCGCAAGGACCTGCAGGTCGTCGGCCATCTGCGACGAGGTGGTGTAGATCACGCTGTGGTTTGCGTCAGTTCGCCGGCTCCCGTCGCCGTCGACGTAGGCCTCGAGAAAGATCCGAAGAATCGACGGTCCCCAGCCGTGGACGTACTCGGGGATGTACTTCTCGTGGGCGCGCGTACCGCACGAGGCCAGCGAGTCGCGCAGTGCGACGTTCTGGGTACGGACGGCCCCGTGGCCGGTTGCGACCTCGTAGGCGGGAAGCCCCATCGCCTTGATGTTCTGAGCGATTGCGTCCAATTGCTCGCCGCGGTTCTGGGCGATGCAGATCTGGTGTCCATTCAGACTTCCCTCGGCGAGCCAGTGCCCGAGAAAACGAGCAAACTCCGGGAGTGGAAATCTCGCGCCGACGTAGTGTCGCGTCGTGTTCGTGTCGCGATCGCGGCGCTTCCAAATCCGCTTCGTTCCGGGAATCTCGACCGTCCCGTCTTCCTGTCCTCGCCAGCCCGCCGTCTTCTGATAGGCGACCCGCTTCCCGGAGATCTCGCTCGCCAGTCGAACTCGATATGGCTCTTCGCCGCGCTTGTTCGCTTGCGTGTCGTGCGCCTTCACCCACATCCGGTGGTTGGGCGTGACGAGCAAGTCCACCTGCTCTGAGCGGACTCGGTACATCTCGCCGTCGTAGTCTCCGACGAAGTGCTCCGTCGCCTTCTGGTATTCGAGGGATCCGCTGCTCGGATCAACGGTTGCGAAGGTCTCAGATCCATCGACATCGGGCCACCTCTTCCACCCGTCCTCGGTGAGCACCTCGGTCTCCGCGTCGTAGCAGAACACCCGCGAGACGCTGCGCAGCGCAAAGGTGTAGCTGGCGTGCTCGAGCACGCTGCCGTGGGCCGAGCGCAGGATGTTGGCGAAGTACTCGCGCTGGTCGGTGCGGACCTTCGACACGTTCGGGTTCAGCCCCGGCTCCCAGCTGCGATAGCAAGCGCGACCGCCGAACTCGACGACCAGCTCGCCGCCGTTGGGAGCGCCGCCGGACTCGCCGAGCCGGCGCTCCAGCCAGGACTCGCCGCCGACGTCCGCGAGATAGCCGCGCATGCCCTCGACGTCGATCGAGGGGCGGGCGAGCAGGAAGACTTGCGGTGTGGTCTGGTGCATCGGGGCGCACGATGCTAGGACCTCATCCGGACGCCGCGCCACAAGCGCCGACGGCTTTCATAGACTCTGAAAAATGGAATCCCCAGGCTTGCAGAACGGCTCGGCGACGATCGTCGAGGCCGAGGATCTGAGCCGCCGCTACGGTGAGGGCGAGGCGGCCGTGGACGCCCTGTCGGACGTGACCGTCGCCTTCCCGTCCTCGCGCTTTGCGGCGATCATGGGCCCGTCGGGGTCGGGAAAGTCCACGTTCATGCACATCCTCGCCGGCCTCGACCAGCCGACGTCGGGGACTGTCCGCCTCGACGGCTCGGACCTCACCTCGCTCGATGACCGCCATCTCACCGAGCTGCGGCGCGACCGGGTGGGCTTCATCTTCCAGACCTTCAACCTGCTGCCGGTGCTGAACGCCGAAGAGAACATACTGCTGCCGCTGTCGATCGCCGGTCGCAAGCCCGACCGCGAGTGGTTCGATCGGCTCGTCGACACGGTCGGCATCCGCGACCGGCTCACCCATCGACCTGCCGAGCTCTCGGGGGGGCAGCAGCAGCGCGTCGCCGTGGCTCGCGCGCTCGTCTCGCGCCCCGCCGTCGTGTTCGCCGATGAGCCCTCGGGCAACCTCGACTCCAAAGCCACCGACGACGTGCTCGGACTGCTCAGGCATGCCGTCGACGACTTCGGCCAGACGGTCGTGATGGTCACCCACGATGCGCACGCCGCCTCGTTCGCCGACCGCCTGCTCGTGCTCGCCGACGGGCGCATCGTGCACGACAGCCCGGCGGTCACCACCGACGAGGCGCTCGACCTGATGAAGGCGATCGGATGAGATGACGCGTCTCGTCTTGCGCGGCTTCTTGCAGCGCAAGCTGCGCGTCGTGCTGACCGCCATCGCGATCGCGCTCGGCGTCGCGCTGATGGCCGGCACCTACATCCTCACCGACACGATCAACCGGTCCTTCGCCGGCATCTTCAAGACCGCCGCCAAGGGCGACTCGGTGGTCGTCTCGCCGACCGAGACGCTCGGACGCGAAAAGAGCGCGGAAGAATCGCCGATCACCGATGCCATGCTGAGTCAGGTGCGGGGCGTGCCGGGCGTCGCCGAAGCCGCCGGCGGCATCTTCACGCCGGGAACCTTCCTCGACCTCAAGCGCAAGCGCCTGACCAGCGGCGGCGCGCCCGCGTTCATCGCCGGCGAGCTGCCCCAGCGCTTCGAGTCGTTCGCGCCCGTGGAGGGTCGCTTTCCCTCCAGCGCGGGAGAGGTCGCGATCGACGAAGCGACGGCGGGCCGCCATGGCCTGAAGATCGGCCAGCAGATGATCGTGGCCGGCGCCGCGCCGGCCAAGCGCTACACGATCGTCGGCATTCTCAAGTTCGGCGGCGGGCAGTCCTTCGGCGGCGCCGGGACGGCGGTCCTCACACCGGTCGAGGCCCAGCGGGCGACGGGTGAGGCCGGGCGCTACGACCAGCTCGACGTCGCCGCGCAGCCTGGGGTGAGCCCGTCGCAGCTGCGTGCGCGCATCCGCGCCGCGCTTCCCGGCAGCGTCGACGTGCGCACCGGCGAACAGCAGGCCGCCAAGAACACCTCCGACCTGGAAGGCAACCTGAGCTTCCTGCGCACGTTTCTGCTCGTGTTCGCGTACGTCGCGCTGGTGGTCGGTGCGTTCATCATCTTCAACACGTTCTCGATCACCGTCGCCCAGCGCACGCGCGAGTTCGGCCTCCTGCGCACGATGGGCGCCTCGCGCCGACAGATCATGCAGACCGTCGTCGGCGAAGGCCTGCTGCTCGGCGTCGTCGGCGCCGTGCTCGGCCTGTTCGCGGGGATCGGGCTCGCGCCGGGGCTGGACCAGCTGTTCAAGCTGTTCGGCGCCGACCTGCCCGACAGCGGCACCGTGCTGGAGACGCGCACGATCGTCGTCTCGCTGCTCGTGGGCATCGTTGTCACCCTGCTCGCCGGCCTGCCGCCCGCGCTGCGCGCCACACGCGTGCCCCCGATCGCCGCGATGCGCGAGGGCGTCGAGATATCGCACGCGCTGCCGACTCGACGCGCCCTGGTCATCCGCTTCGTGCTCGGCTTGGTCGTGGTCGTCGCGCTGGGGCTGGTGATCGGCGGCGCGTCGCTGCCGATCCTGGTGATCGTGTGGGGCCTGCGCACCGCGCGGCTGTGGGCGCGCCTGCGCCGTGGCGAAGAGCGTCCCAAACGCAACTACCGCGTCGTGCCCGCGCTCGCGCGCGTGCTCGGCCTGCTCGTCACCTGGCGCGGGATCACCGGCCGCCTGGCGCGCGAGAACTCGATTCGCCAGCCCGGGCGCACGATGGTCACGGCGGCGGCGCTCACCGTCGGGCTGGCGCTCGTCGCCTTCGTCGCCGTGCTCGCCGACGGGTTCAAGGCGACGATCGATCAATCCGTCAGCCGCTCGTTCGCCGGCAACCTGATCGTGGAGAACTCCCAGACGGGCAATGAACAGCCGATCCCCGCGGGCGTCGCGCCAGCCGTGGCGAAGGTGCCCGGCGTCGCCACCGCTACGCCAATCGCGTTCACGCTGGGCCGCGTCCGCGGCATCAAGAGCAACGCAAAGATCACCGCGATCGACCCGGCCACGTTCGAGCGCGTCTTCCGCGTCAAATGGGACAAGGGCAAGCCGGGCACGCTGCTCGGACTCGGCACGTCCGGCACCGTGGTCACCAAGGAATACGCAAAAGCGCATCACCTGAAGCTGGGTCAGACGCTGTCGGTGCTGACGCCCTCCAACAAGCGCGTGAACCTCAGGGTGCTCGGCACGGTCGACGAAAAATCGGGCGTCCTGCATGACCTGACGATCAGCCTGCCCCTCGCGGGGACGGCGTTCGGGCAGCGCGAAGACGCGCTCGACTTCGTCTCCTACGCTCCAGGCGCTACCGATGCGCAGGTGCAGCCGGCCGTCGACCGGCTGCTCGCCAGTCAGTTCCCGCAGGCGCGCTCGCGCACCGCGGAACAGTTCAAGCAGGACCTCAGCAAGCAGATCAACGGCCTGCTCGCGCTGATCTACGTGCTGCTTGCGCTCTCGGTGATCGTCTCGCTGTTCGGCATCGTCAACACGCTGATCCTCTCGATCTACGAGCGCACGCGCGAGCTGGGGATGATGCGCGCGATCGGCACCTCGCGCCGCCAGGTGCGCCAGATGATCCGCTACGAGTCGATCATCACCGCGCTGATCGGCGGCGTGTTCGGGTTGGTGATCGGCATCGTCGGAGCGCTCCTCGTCGTGACGCTGACGCTTTCGGGCTCGGGATATGTGATCTCGATCCCCGTCAGCACGCTCGTCGTGCTGCTGTTCGTCGCAGGGCTCGCTGGGCTGCTCGCGGCGCAGCTCCCGGCCAGGCGCGCCGCGCGCCTGAACATGCTGCAGGCCCTCGCCGGCGAGTAGCGACAGACAGAGGCCGGCTGCTTCGCTCGCGCACGGGCGGCGCATGGATAAGCTGGCACGCAATGGCTGCGACGGCCCCCGAGACGACCGATCCAGTGCTCCAGGCGACCGCCTGGGACCTCGAACCGCTCGTCGAGAGCGACGGACCCGCGGGCGTCGAGCGCCGCCTCGCCGACGCGCTGGAGCGCTCGCAGCGGTTCGCCGAGCGCTATGCCGGCGAGCTCGGGGAGCTCGACCCCGAGCGCCTGCGCGAGGCGATGCTCGAGCTCGCCGAGATCTACGACCTCGTCGGGCGGGCCGGGACGTACGCGGCGCTGCGCTTCGCCACGGACACCGCCGACCCCGCCAACGGCGCGCTGCTGGCGGTCGCCCAGGAGCGCGGCACGGCGATCGAGACGACATTGCTGTTCTTCGACCTCGAGTGGGCCGCGCTCGACGATGCGCGCGCCGAGCAGCTGCTCGCCGGCGAGGGCCTGGACTTCTGCCGCCATCACCTGCGCAATGTGCGCCGCTACCGCGATCACCTGCTGTCGGAGGCGGAGGAGAAGATCCTCTCGGAGAAGTCGCTCACCGGCGCGGGAGCGTGGGCGCGACTGTTCGAGGAGCTGACCTCGGCGATCGAGGTGCAGCTCCCGCCAGGCGCCGCCGCGAACGAGGCCGGCTCGCAGGCGCCTGGCGAAGGTGGCGAGACGGTCGCGCTGGATCTCGCGCTCAGCCGCCTATCGCTGCCCGACCGCGAGGCGCGGCGCACGACCGCGGAGGCCGTCACCGAGGCACTGGCCCCGGGGTTGCGCACGCGCGCGTTCCTGTTCAACACGCTGCTCGCCGACAAGGGCATCGACGATCGACTGCGCCGCTATCCGAGCTGGCTGGCGGCGCGCAACCTGGCCAACGAGGCCAGCGACGAGTCAGTGCAGGCGCTGATCGAGGCCGTACGCGGCCGCTATGAGATCCCGCGCCGCTGGTACCGGCTGAAGGCCAAGCTGCTCGGCGTCGATCGGCTGGCCGACTACGACCGCATGGCGTCGGTGAGCGAGGACGAGGTGAGCTTTCCCTTCGCGCGCGCCCGCGAGATCGTGCTCGACTGCTACTCGTCCTTCTCACCCGAGCTCGGCAGCGTCGCCGAGCGCTTCTTCACCGACCACCGCATCGACGCTCCGGTGCGCCCGGCGAAGCGCGGCGGAGCCTTCTGCGCCTCGGGCGTGCCGTCCGTCGAGCCCTACGTGCTGCTCAACTACACCGCGCGCCGCCGCGACGTGCTGACGCTCGCCCACGAGCTGGGGCACGGCGTTCACTTCTCGCTCGCCGCGCGCCAGGGCGTCTTCCACCAGGGCACGCCGCTGACGCTAGCCGAGACGGCGTCGGTGTTCGGTGAGACGATCGTGTTCTCGCGCCTGCTTGCAGAGGACTCCACGCCGGCGTCGCGCTTGGCGCTGCTGGCGGAGAACCTCGAGGACACGATCGCCACGGTATTTCGCCAGGTCGCGATGAACCGCTTCGAGGATCTCGTGCACACGGCGCGCCGCGAGGAGGGCGAGCTCTCGGTGGCGCGCTTCGGCGAGCTGTGGGCCGACAGCCAGTCAGAGCTGCTCGGCGACTCGGTGGCGCTGACCGACGGATATCGCTCCTGGTGGTCCTACATCCCGCACTTCATCGGCAGCCCGGGCTACGTGTACGCCTACGCCTACGGGCAGCTGCTCGCGCTGTCCGTCTACGAGCGCTACGAGCAGACCGGCGCGGAGCTGGTGCCGCGGTACCTGGAGCTGCTCGCCGCCGGCGGATCGCGCAGCCCCGAGGAGCTGGGCCAGATCGTCGGCATCGACCTCGCCGACCCGGGCTTCTGGGACGCCGGCCTGGATCTCGTCGAGCGCCAGCTGCACGAAGCCGAAGAGGCCGCGGAGGCATCCGGGCGGCTGTAGCGGCGCGGTCCTGGCATTTGGCGCGAGCGCTGT
This sequence comes from uncultured Solirubrobacteraceae bacterium, assembly GCA_963706615.1. Classification (GTDB taxonomy): domain Bacteria; phylum Actinomycetota; class Thermoleophilia; order Solirubrobacterales; family Solirubrobacteraceae; genus Palsa-744. The sequence continues at coordinate 2,143,408 of OY970163.1, forward strand.
AGGCTGCGAACGCCATGCGCATGAAGCCAGCAGCAGACGACCTGCTCGAGCGAGTCGCGATCGCCGGCCACATGGTGCCGCTCCCCGCGGCCTACGCGCTCTATGGACTGACCTGCGGGCGGGTGCTCGGAGTCGCACAACGCCTCGGCGTGTTCGCGCAGCTGCTGAAGGCCCCGGCGACCGCCGGGCGCGTCGCCGAGGAGCTCGAGCTGCAGGTCGCGGGGACGCGGCTGCTCTGCGAGAACCTCGCCGGCCTGGAGATCCTCGAGCAGGACGGGCACACGTTCTCGCTGCCGAAGCGCTCGCGCAAGTGGCTCGACCCCGGCTCGCCCACCTACATCGGCACGTGGATCGAGCATACCGCCAGCTATTGGGAGTGGTACGGCGACCTCGAGCGCATCGTGCGCGAGGGCGGCAGCTTCGAGATCCATCGCGAGCCGGCCGAGGACGAGGAGTACTGGCGCGTGTACATCACCGGCCAGTACGAGATCGCGAGACTGTCAGCGCGCGAAGTCGCCAAGGCGATCCGGCTGCCCTCCGAGCCCTCGGCGCTGCTCGACGTCGCCGGCGCGCACGGCTGGTTCTCGGCGGAGCTGTGCAAGCGCAACGAGGGGCTCAAGGCAACCGTGCTCGACCTCCCCGGAAGCGCCCGCGTGGGTCGCGAGATAATCGCCGCCGCCGGCATGAGCGACCGCGTGGAGCACCGCGACGGCGACATGTTCGCCTCACAGCTCGGCGGTCCATATGACGGTGCGCTCGTGTTCGACATCATCCACCACCTCTCGGGCGAGCAGATCGTCACGCTGCTGCGCCGCGTGCGCGAGGCGCTGAAGCCCGGCGCGACGCTCGCCGTGCTCGATATGTTCCGCTCCGACGCCAAGCGCCAGCGCGCATCGGCCGCGGCGGTAGGGCTGCTCTTTCACCTGACTTCCGGCGCCGACCTGCACAGCCCCGACGACCTCGCCGGGTTCTTCTCAGACGCCGGCTTCGGCGCGCCCAAGCGGACAAAGGTCCGCCGCATCCCCGATCAGGATCTGTTTCAGGCGCAGGCCGTCTAGGGCGCGCGTCTGCGCGAGCGCTAGTCAGCCCGCGATCGGATCGCTCGGTCGGGTCAGCCGGGTCAACCGGGTCAACCGGGTCAACCGGGCAGGATACGCTCGAGCAGCGCTGGGACGTCGGCGATCGAGTCCGCGATCGCCGTCGGCGTGACTTCCGGGGGGAGCGCGTCCTGGCGGTACTTGCCGGTGCGCACGAGGATGCCTGGGAGCCCGGCGGCCATCGCGCCGCCGACATCCGCCTCGACGTCGTCGCCGACCATCACGGCGTTCTCCAGGCCCATGTCGACGATCGCCGCCTGGAAGAAGGCCTCCGCCGGCTTGCCGACGACGACCGCCTCGCGGCGCGTCGCGTACTCCAGCGCGGCGGCGTACGCGCCCACGTCGAGCGCCAGGCCGTCGGCCCTGCGCCAGTAGCGGTTGTGCTGCAGCGCGATGAGCTCGGCGCCGTCCATGATCAGGCGAAAGGCGTGGTTGAGCAGCTCGGAGTCAAAGCGCGCGCCGACGTCGCCAAGGATCACCGCTTCGACGGTCTCGCCGGACGCTGTGTCGCCGAACTGCTCGAGGTCCTCGCGCAGCCCGTCGCTGACGATCAGCTCGACGGACTCGTAGCCGCGCTCGTCGCAGTAGCTCAAGGCCATCGCCGCCGGCGTGAGCACTTCCTCGACGCTGACATCGAAGCCGAGCTCGCCGAGGTGCTCGCAGACCTGGCGGCGCGAGCGCGAGGTCGTGTTCGTGACCAGGCGCACGCCCGCGCCCAGCTCGCGCAGCTCGCCGAGCGCCTCGTGTGCGCCGTCGATCGGGTCGTCGCCGACGTACAGCACACCATCGATGTCGAGCAGGATTCCGAACGGGCCGCTTTGCGTGGCGCTCATGCCCGCACTGTAGATCAGAAGAACAATCCGCCCAGCGCGCTGCCCGCGTGGTGCACGAGATCGAACAGCGGCTGCGGGATGACGCCGAAGACCAGCGTCGCGGCCCCCGCGAGGAACGCCACGAAGGCGACCTCGGGCTGCAGGCCCGGCGAGGGCTCGTCGAGCTCCGGCGAGCCGCCCGCCAGGGCCGGCAGTCCCTCTGCTCGAGGCGGCGCGGCGGAGGGGGAGGGCCGCCGGCCGCCGCCCGGCTGCTCGCTGGGCGCCCCTCGCATCCACATCGCCGCGATCACCGGCAGGTAGTAGCCGAGCGAGATCATCGAGCCGACCACGATCGCCACGCCGAGCCACGTGTAGCCGCCCGAGACGGCCGCGTCGATCAAATAGAACTTGCCCGTGAAGCCCGCCGTGGCGGGGATGCCCGCGAGCGCGAGCATCGAGATCGTCATCGGCCACGCCAGCAGCGGGCGCTCGCGCCCCAGGCCCGTGAGCGCCTGGATCGAGTCGCCGTAGCCCGTTTCGCGCTCGCGCGCGACGATCACCGCGAACGAGGCCATGTTCATGAACACGTACACGGCGAGGTAGAAGACCGTCGCGCGGACGCCGAGCTGGCTCGCCACGACGACGCCCGCGAGCATGTAGCCGGCCTGCGCCACCGAGGAGTACGCGAGCATCCGCTTCAGCGAGGACTGCCCGAGCGCGCCGACGTTGCCGACGAGGATCGTGATCGTCGCGAGCACCGCGATCGCCGGGCCCCAGCTGTGCTGCGCGCCGATCAGCGCAACGTCGAAGAAGCGCAGGAAGGCGCCGAGCGCCGCGGCCTTCGTGGCCACCGCCATGAACGCCGTGATCGGCGTCGGCGCGCCCTCGTACACGTCCGGCGTCCACTGGTGAAACGGAGCCACCGAGGCCTTGAAGCAGAGCCCGACGACGCACAGCGCGATGCCCGTCAGCATCAGCGGGTCGGTCGCCAGGTTGCCGCTTGCGCCCGACACGGCGCTCGCGATCGCGCCGAAGTCCGTCTTGCCCGTCGCGCCGTAGATCATCGCCAGCCCGTACAGCAGCGTCGCCGAGCCCACCGCGCCGACGATCAGGTACTTCAGCCCAGACTCCAGCGAGTGCTCGCGGCGCAGTTCGCTCGCGCACAGCACATACAGCGGGATCGACAGGAGCTCGAGGCCGACGAACAGCGCGATCGTGTTCTGCGACGCCGCCATCAGCGACATGCCCGCCACCGACGTCAGCAGCAGTGCGTGGAACTCGCCGTGTGCGGCTTCGCGCGCGGCCAGCGAGCGCCACGCCAGCAGCACGCCGAGCGCCGCGCCGCTCACGAGGATCAGGTTGAGCATCAGCGACAGGTCGTCGATCGCCAGCGCCCCGGAGACGATCGACTTGTGCGAGTTCCACTGCCAGATCGTCAGCCCCGCGCACGCGCCGAGCGCGACGAGGCTGAGCGCCGGCACGAGATTGGCGCGCACCCAGCGCGTGCGGATCAGGCCGACGAGCAGCACGATCGTCGCGCCGCCGAGCAGCGCAATCAGCGGCGACAGGCCAGCGAAGTCGACATGCGGGCCCTTCAGGTGGGCCGTGGCGAGCGTGGACAGCGAGGTCACGGCGCCGCTCCTTCGGCAGAGGAGCCGCCGGTAGATGGTGCCGCTGCGCTGCTCGCCAGGCCGCCGGCGAGCCTGGCGGACGACGGTTCGAGCGCTCCGTGCGACGCCGCGACGGCTGCCTTGACAGAGCTTTCGCTGCGGCGCAGCGCCAGCTGCGGGTACAGCGCCATGAACAGGATCACTGCGATCAGCGGCACGAGCACGACGCCGTCGCGGAAGCTGATCTCGCGGGAGTCGACCTGCGGGCCGACGCGGTTGTGCATCGCGCGGATGAACAGGCGCAGCGCGTACACGCTCGCGAGCACGACGCCCGTGAAGGCGATGATTGCGATCGCCAGTTTCGTTTTGAACACGCCCAACAGGATCAGGAACTCGCCGGCGAAGTTAGACGAGCCGGGGATCGCCAGCGTCGCCAGGGCGACGATCAGGAAGATCGTCGCGAGCACGGGCGCGCGCAAGGCGATCCCGCCCATCTCGCGCAGGTCCTCCGAGCCCCCCGCGCGCTGCGCGAGCAGCGCGACGATGAACAGCAGCGGCGCAACGACGAGCCCGTGGTTGACCATCTGCAGCAGCGCCCCCTGCGCCCCCTGCGGGTTCAGCGAGAAGATACCCAGCGTGATGAAGCCGAGCTGCGCGATCGACGAGTATCCGACGACCATCCGCGCGTCTGTCTGCGAGAAGGCGACGACAGACCCGTAGACGATCGACGCCAGCGCGATCAGCAGCATCAGCGTCTGGAAGTGCGCGGCGGCCTGTGGGTACAGCGGCAGCACGATCCGCAGAAAGCCGTATGCGCCAACCTTCGAGAGCACGCCGGAGAAGACCATCAGCACCTCGATCGGCATCGCCTTGTAGCCGTCGGGCATCCAGCCGTGCAGCGGGAAGGCGGGCATCTTCACCAGGAACGCGGCGGCGAAGAACAAAAAGATCCACTCCTGCGAGCCGCGCGGAAGCGGCAGGTGCTGCAGCGACGTGAGCACGAACGTGATGTGCCCGCCGCCCTGCTGCGCCGCCAGCACGCCCGTCGCGACGGCGGCAGCGAGCATCAGCAGCGACCCGACGAGCGTGTAGATCACCAGCTTGATCGTCGCTTTCACGCGAGTGGGGGGGTTCGTGTTCGCGCCCCACACGCCGATCAGGAAGTAGAAGGGGATCAGCATTAGGTCGAAGAACGCGACGAACAGCGCGAGGTCCTGCGCCAGCAGCGCGCCGAGCACGGCTGTCTCGGCGAGCATGAAGCTGAAGTAGAACAACCGCGGGCGGTCCCACTCGCGCAGGTTCGCCGCGATCACCGCCGCGGCGAACAGCAGCGTCGTCAGGCCGATCATGAACACGTTCAGGCCATCGACGCCGAGCTTGTAGTGGATGCCCAGTTCGGAGATCCACACCACGTCTGTGACGTGCGTCAGCCCGGCGCCCGGGGAGTAGTCGGCGATGTAGCCGATCGCCAGACCGAGCGCGCCCAGCGAGCCGAGCAGCGCGAAGCCGCCCGACGTGCTCAGGCGCGCCCACGGCGCTCCCGCGACGCTCGTCTCGCCGGCCGGGATCTCGGGGTGCTCGACGACGCCCGCCTGGCGTCCGAGCAGCGACAGCACTGCGCCGAGCAGTGCGCAGGCGACGGGCAGCCAGAGGATGATCGAGAGCGGGGGCATTCAGATCGTCCTTGCGCTCATGTCTGCAGCAGGAAGTAGAAGCCGACGCCGGACAGCCCGAGCACGAGCAGCGCGGCGTAGTAGCGCACGAAGCCGCTCTGCACGGCGCGCACGGCCGCCGACCCCGCGCGCACCAGCCCGGTCGTCCCGCCGACGAGCGTCTCGTCGACGAAGACGCGCTCGAACGTGTCCCTGGCGAAGACCCCGACGATCGCCGCCGGACGCACCACGACCGCATCGATCAGCTCGTCGAAGTACCACTTGTTGACGAACAGCTCGTACAGCGGATGCAGCCGCGCGCGCACCTCCGCGGCTGTGCCTGGGCGCTGCACCCACACGCGATAGGCGACCGCGATGCCCGCCAAGCCGAGTGCCGTGCCGAGCACGATGCCGAAGATCAACAGGCCGTTGCGCGTGTGCGTTTCGTACAGTTTCGAGCCCGTGAACGACGGCGCGAGGAAGTCGTCGATCACGAAGTCGACCTTCGGGATCTGCACGAGCCCGGCGCCGAACGCGCCGAACGCCAGGATGCCCATCGCCACGCGCATCGGCAGCGCGCGCTCGGCGATCGTGTGAAATGGCCCGGGGAAGCCGACGTCGGTGTCCTCGACTTCGCCGTTGGCCGGGTTCGTCGGCTCGTGGGCGTGGTGCAGCTCGCCCGCTTTCAGCTCGATCGCCTCCGGCACCGGCTCGCCGTGGAAGGCGCGGAAGATCATCCGGAAGGTGTAGATCGCCGTCAGGAAAGCGCCGATGTAGCCGACCACGTAGAGCGCCCAGTGCCAGCCGCCGCGCTCGCCCGTGACGAGCAGGATCTCGTCCTTGGAGAAGAAGCCCGAGAAGGGGGGAAGGCCCGACAATGCCAAACCGCCGACGATGAAGCAGCCGTACGTGAACGGCATAACTTTGCGAAAGCCGCCCATCTTGTCCAGCGACTGCTCGCCGGCCATCGCGCCGATGATCGAGCCGGCGCCCATGAACAGCAGCGCCTTGAAGAAGGCGTGCGTCATCAGGTGGAACAGCCCCGCCGCGTACGCCCCGACCGAGACGCCCATGATCATGTAGCCGATCTGCGACATCGTCGAGTAGGCGATCACGCGCTTGATGTCCGTCTGCGTCAGCGCGATCGTGCCCGCGACGAGCAGCGTCAGCGCGCCCACGATCGCGCCCACGTCCTCGGCCGCCGGGGCCAGTTCGAACAGCGGGTGCATGCGCGCGATCAGGTACACGCCGGCGGTCACCATTGTCGCCGCGTGGATCAGCGCGCTGACCGGCGTCGGGCCTTCCATCGCGTCTGGCAGCCACGTGTGCAGCGGGATCTGCGCGGACTTGGCGAACGCGCCGACGAGCAGCAGCACACTGCCGGCGACGAGGTCGCTGTTGTTCGATCCGTGCCCGAACGCGCCCGCGGTCGTCGCGTGAAAGGCGCGCAGGAAGTCCAGCGTGCCCGTGTGCTTGAAGATGAAGTACGTCCCCAGCACCAGGCCGACGTCGCCGACAACGTTGATCACGAACGCCTTGATCCCCGCGCGCGTGGCCGTCGTGCGCCGGTACCAGAAGGAGATCAGCAGGTACGATGCCGCGCCGACGAACGCCCAGCCGACGATCAGCAGCAGGAAGTTGCCCGCGAGCACGAGCACGAGCATCGAGAACACGAAGAAGTTGAGATAGGCGAAGTAGCGCTTGAACCCGGCGTCCTCGTTCATGTAGGAGATCGAGTACAGGTGGATCAGCGTCGAGACGCCCGTGACGACGAGGATCATGAACACCGACAGCGGGTCGACGAGGATCGACATCTGCGCGTCGACGCCCACCGTCGAGGCGTAGTTCCACAGCGACGAGACCATCTGGCGATGCTCTGGGGCGTGGCCCTGCATCGCCAGCAGCGCGCCCAGCGATGCGAGGAACGCGAGGAAGATCGCGCCCGTGCCGACCCAGCCGGCGCTGCGTTCGGGCAGCCGGTGGCGGCCGAAGGCGATCGTCAGCGTTCCGGCGAGCGGGAACGCCAGCACCAGCCAGCCGTACGTCGTCTGGCTCATCTAGCCCTGCAGCTCCCGCAGCTCGTCCACGTCGATCGGCAGATGGCGGCGGTACAGCGCGACGATCATGCCCAGGCCGATGCACACCTCACAGGCCGCGACGGTCATCACGACGATCGCCAGGATCTGCCCGTCGCCGTTGCCCCACATGCGCGAGAAGGCGATCAGCGCGAGGTTACCGCCGTTGAGCATAAGCTCCAGGCACAGCAGCACGACGAGCGGGTTGCGCCGCGTGATCACGCCGATCGCGCCCAGCGAGAAGACGATCGCCGACACGGCGAGATACCAGGCGATGCTCATCGCCTGCCGACTCCCTCGGCGATCGTGCCGGCGGCGCCCCGCGCCAGCAGCTCCGCCGGCACGACCAGGTCCTCTTGTTCCTCCTCGTCGAGTCCGTGGCGGCGACGCGCCAGGACGACCCCGCCAACGGCGGCAATCAAAAGAAGAAACGAAGCGACCTCGAACGTCAGCAGAAAGCGCGTGAGCAGCAGCTTGCCGATGTACGCAGGCGTGCCGAACGCTTCCGGTCCGGGTACGTAGCCGGCGCCCTTGCCGTCGATCGCCCGCAACCCGGTTCCCAGCAGCGCGATCAGCAGCTCGACGAGCAGCGCGCCCGTGAGGATCGCGCCGCCGAGACGCAGCCGCGAGCCGACCACGCCGGGAGCGCCGATGCGCTCGCGCAGCGGCTGTGCCTGATCGCCGACGTACGCCACGACGAACACGTACAGGACCATCACCGCGCCCGCGTAGATCACGACCTGGATCGCCGCCACGAACTCGGCGCGCAGCAGCAGGAACAGGACCGCCAGCGACAGCAGGTGGCCGACGAGCGCGAGCACCGCGTAGAACGGGTTGCTCAGCATCACCACGCCGACCGCGCCGGTGATCACCCCGATCGCGGCGATGAAGAACAGCACCGAGCTCATGCTTTCGCGACCCCGCCGGTCACTCGCCCTCGTTCCTCAGCGGCGTGCGCTCCAGCGGCTCGGCCAGGAGCATCTCCTTGGTGAAGATCAGGTCGTGACGGTCGTAGTCCGAGAGCTCGTAGTCGTGGCCCATCGTGATCGCGTCGAACGGACAGGCGATCTCGCAGTAGCCGCAGAAGATGCAGCGAGACAGGTTGATCTCGTACACCGCGGCGTAGCGCTCGCCCGCCGACACGCGGTTCTCCGGCGTGTTCTCCGCTGCCACCACGCGGATGCAGTCGGCCGGGCAGGCCGCCGCGCACAGTGAGCAGCCCACGCACTTCTCCAGGCCCGAGTCCTCGAAGCGGTGCAGCTTGTGGCGGCCGCGAAAGCGCGGGTACACCGGGACCTTCTCCTCGGGGTACTGAATCGTCGACGGTGCTTCCTTGATGCGCCCGAACGTCGTCTTCAGCCCGCGCGCCGTCTCTGCAAACGCGCGCCAGGCGCTGCGCCCCGCGCCGGGCTTGGGCTCGCGCGTGACCTGGATCACGTCCTCGCCCGGGCTCCACGCGGTCACGTTCAGCGCCGGCACCAGCGCGCCCCCCTCGGCGGCCGTCTGGGTCGACGGAGGGTTCGGCGCGGGCGTGGGGTTCTCGGGGGTCTCGGACATCAGTGCGTGGCCACCACGACGATCGCCGTGACGAGCGTGTTGAGGGTCGCCAGCGGCAGCAGCACCTTCCAGCCGAAGCGCATCAGCTGGTCGTAGCGGAGCCGCGGCAGCGTAGCGCGCACCCAGATGAACAGGAACGTGATCAGCGACATCTTGAACAGCACGACGATCGGGTCCACCCAACCCGGGGGGTGGATGCCGAACGGCAGCAGCCAGCCGCCGAGGAAGACCGTCGTCACGATGCCCGCGACGACCAGCACGTTGAGGTACTCGGCGAAGTAGTACGACGCGAAGCGTCCGCCGCCGAACTCCGTGTTGTAGCCGCCGACGAGCTCAGCGTCGGCCTCCGTCAGGTCAAACGGCGCGCGGTTGGTCTCCGCGAAGCCCGCCACGAGGAAGATCAGAAAGCCGAAGAACTGCGGGATGAAGTACCACATGCCTTTCTGCGCCGTGACGATGCCCGTCAAAGACAGCGTCTGCGCGGTGAAGATCACGCCCACGAGCGCCAGTCCCTGGGACACCTCGTAGGAGATCAGCTGCGCCGCGCCGCGCATTGCGCCGAGGAACGAGTACTTCGAGCCCGACGACCAGCCGCCGAGCATGATCCCGTAGAAGGCCACCGCGCCGAACGCGAACAGGTACAGCGGGCCGATCGACACGTCCACCCCGTACAGGCCGACTTTCGTGCCGAAGATGTCCTGCGTGTTGCCGAACGGGATGACCGCGAACGCCGCGACCGCCGTGAGGATCGAGATCGTCGGCGCCAGCGCGAACAGGAAGCCAACCGACGTCGTCGGGCGAAACTGCTCCTTCGTCAGCAGCTTGAGGATGTCCGCGAGCGGCTGCAGCGCCCCGTACGGGCCCACGCGGTTGGGGCCGTAGCGCCCCTGGAAGCGTCCGAGCAGCTTGCGCTCGGCGATTAGCACGACCGGCACGAGCTGCAGGCCGACCGCGAAGATCACGATCGCCTTGATGATCTGGATCCACCACGGCTCGAAGTAGCCGACGACCGCCAGGGGCGCCGATGTCATCTGCGTTCCCCCGTCGCCGGCGGGTCGTCCGCAGGAGAGGCTCCCGTCGCCTCGTCGGTCTCCGTGTCCGCGGCGTGCGTGTCGCGGTCCGGCCCGCTGTGCGCGTCCGAGCTCGGAGCAGTCTGCTCACCTCGCGCCGACTCCGTGTAGCCGTCGTCGTGCGCGACCTGCGCGGGAGAGTCCTCCTCGCGGTCGCTCCCCGCGGCCCCGCTCGCGCCCGCGCCGGCGCCGACCATGGCCAGCTCGCGCTCGGGCCAGCGCACTCCGCGCCCGCCGATCTGCTCGAGCGTCAGGCCCGAGTAGAAGCTCACCGCGTCGAACAGCTGCTGCGAGGCGTCCTTCTCGCTGTACACGTCCAGGTCGAGTCCCAGGCGCTCGGACAGCTCGGCGATCACCTGCAGGCCCGGACGCGTCGCGCCCGCCTGTGCGACCGCCTGGCGCACGCGCTGGATGCGCCCGTCCGGGTGCGTGACCGTTCCCTCCTTCTCCGCGTAGGAGCCCGCTGGAAAGATCACGTTGGCGTGCTCGGCCACGCCCTGGGAGAGCAGCGTCGCGTGTGCGACGACCGTGCTCGCGCGCTCAAGCGCGGCGCTCCACGGCGAGGGGCCGCCGTCGGCCAGCGTGAGCGCCGCGGCGCCGAACGGGTCATCCGCGCTCAGCGGGTCGACCTCCAGCAGGTAGATCGCGCTCAGCTCGCCGTCGGCCAGCGCGTCGGCGATCGCCGGTGAGTCCAGGCCGTCGGCCTCGGACTCGCTGAGACCGGCGCCCGCGTTGGGCAGCACGCCCGACTCGCGCAGCCCGCGCCCGTTGCCTGCGGCGGGGATTTCCAGCAGGCCGGCGCCCTCGATCTCTGCGAGTGAGAGCTCGGCGGCGAGGTCGAGCAGCGCGCGCGCTCTCTCGGTGCCGTCGGGGCCGGCGGCGAAGCGCTCGCCCCACACGATCACCAGCTCCTCGCCCTGCTCGGACAGCCGCGTGGCGGTCTCACGCAGCGCATCGAGGTCGTCGCCACAGGCGCGCTCGAGCTTCATCGCATGGCGGCGCACGCCCTTGCGCAGGCGCAGGTCGAGGATCGGCGCGTCGACGAGCGGCTCGCAGTCGAGCAGCAGCACGGCGTGCGCGAACTCGAGGTCTGAGACGCGCGCCTGCAGGCGCGCGTCGGCGAGCTCCCGCTGCAGCTCGAGCTCCAGCGCGCCGAACGGGCGCGAGTCCAGGTGCGGCGAGTGCAGCGCCTCGCGCAGCAGGCGCGACAGCAGAAAGCCTTCCTCGTTGGTCACGCCGCTGCCGGCCAGTGCGGCCGTCTTGGCGCCGGCGCGTTTGAGTGCCGTAGCGGCCTCCTCCAGCGCCCGCTCCCAGGACACCGGGCGCAGCTCGCCGCCGTCGCGCAGCAGCGGCTCGCGCACGCGCATGCCCACGTGTATGCCGTGCGAGCCGATCGTCGCATCGGCTCCGACGCCGGTGCTCGTGCCTTCGGCGAGAGCCGGAAAGGCGAAGCGCCCGTGATCGCACAGCCAGCCGTCGTCGACCTCGTCGTGCTGGCGCGAGAGCACGCGCATGACGCGCTCGTCGCGCACGGTCAGGCTGACGTTGCAGTGCGCCGGGCACAGCGTGCAGACGCTGCCGGCGTCCTCGATGTCCCAAGGGCGCGCGCGGAAGCGGTAGGAGCGCGAGGTCAGCGCGCCGACGGGGCACAGCTCGATGATGTTGCCGCTGAACGGCGCGACGTACGGGTGCCCGTCGAAGGTCGACACGAACGAGTGCGCGCCGCGCTCGAGCAGCACGAGCTGGTAGTCCTCGGAGACCTCCTGGGAGAAGCGCACGCAGCGGTAGCAGAGGATGCAGCGCTCGCGGTCGATCGCGATCTTCGGCGACAGCTCCAGGGGCTTTACGAAGTGGCGCTTGGGCTCGATGAAGCGCGAGATGCCGCCGCCCCAGCCGAAGCTGATGTCCTGCAGCGGGCACTCGCCGCCCTTGTCGCAGACCGGGCAGTCGAGCGGGTGGTTGATCAGCAGGAACTCGACGACCGACTTCTGCGCCTCGCGCACGCGTTCGGTCTGCGTGTGCACGACCATCCCGTCCTTGACCGGCGTCGAGCAGCCGGTCTGCAGCTTGCCGATCCCCTCGATCTCCACCAGGCACATGCGACAGGCGCCGACCGGGTTGCCGAGCTTGGGCTCATAGCAGAACACCGGTATCTCGACGTCGCCCTGCTTGGCCGCGTCGACGAGCATCGAGTTCTCCGGCGCCTGCACCTCGCGTCCGTCGATCGTCAGCGTGATCGTCCTCGTCTGCGGCCGCGGCATCAGGCCGCCCCGTGCGCGAGCAGCGCCTGTTCGTCGGCGGGCACCGGCGGGACGGTCCGATCCGCGCGCGCTCGCGCGGTCTCGATGTGGTGCTCGAACTCGCCGCGGAACTTGGCGATCATCGAGCCGATCGGCATCGCCATCGCGTCGCCGAGCACGCACAGGCAGTGGCCGATGATGTGGTCTTGGACGGAGGCCATGATGTCGAGGTCCATCGGCGTCGCCTCGCCGGTCTCGATGCGCTGGAGCATCTTTACCGTCCAGTTGGTCCCCTCGCGGCACGGCGTGCACTTGCCGCATGACTCGTGGCGGTAGAACATTGCGACCTTCAGCGCGAGCTCGACGATCGACGTGGAGTCGTCGACGACGATGATCGCGCCCGAGCCGAGCATCGAGCCGGCTTTGGCGAGCGAGTCGAAGTCGTAGGGGACGTCGAGGTCGTCCTGCGTGAGCACCGGCGCGGAGGAGCCGCCCGGGAACCAGCACTTGATCTCGCTTCCCTGCGGGGGGCCGCCGGCGAGGCCGTAGATGATCTCGCGCGAGGGGATGCCGAGTTCGATCTCGTAGTTGCCCGGGCGCTGCACGTGCCCGGAAATGCTCACGAGCTTCGTGCCCGTGGAGGTCTGCACACCGAGCTTGGCGTACTGCTCGCCGCCCATCGTCGTGATCGCCGGGACGGTCGAAAGCGTCTCCACGTTGTTGATCAGCGTCGGTCCCTGGTAGAGGCCCTGGTTGGCCGGGAACGGCGGCTTCAGGCGCGGGTTGCCGCGCTTTCCTTCCAGCGAGTCCAGCAGCCCGGTCTCCTCGCCGCAGATGTACGCGCCCGCGCCGCGATGCACGACGAGCGACAGCGAGTGCTGCGAGCCGAGGATGCGCTCGCCGACGTAGCCGGCCTCGCGCGCTTCGGCCAGCGCCGCGTCGAGCACGTCGGCCTGCAGCACGTACTCGCCGCGAATGTAGATGAACGAACGGTCGGCGCCGGCCGCGTAGGAGGCGATCACGATCCCCTCGATCAGCAGGTGGGGGTTCTTCTGCATCAGTTCGCGGTCCTTGAACGTGCCCGGCTCGGACTCGTCGGCGTTGCACACGAGGTACTTGTCCATCGAGCCCTGCGGCAAGAAGGAGACCTTCTTGCCCATCTGAAAGCCCGCGCCGCCGCGCCCGCGAAGCCCCGAGGCTTCGAGTTGCGCGAGCACGTCCGCGGGCGTCATCTCAAGCGCCTTGCGCAGCGCCGCGTAGCCGTCGCGCGCTTCGTAGACGGGCAGCGTGTTCAGCCCCGGCTCGTCGATGTCCTTGAACAGGAGCGTGTCGGTCATCTCAACGAGCCCCCTCTGCCGCGTGCGCCGGAAACTCCCGCGAGTTGGCGTGCGGGTCGGCGACCAGGCGGGTGGCGAGCTGCTTGTCCGCCAGCACCGGGCGTCCCGAGCGCGCGTCGTCGAGCAGCTGTGGCACGTCGTCGATGGCCAGCGGACCGACGTACACGCCGTCGACCGAGGCCATCGGCGCGATGTCGCACGCGCCGAGGCACTCGAAGGAGCGCACGTTGAAGTTCTCCTCGTCGCCCGCCGCCGCTTCGCCGATCGCCGTTAGCAGCGCGTCGGCGCCGCGCAGCGAGCAGGAGATGTTCGTGCACACGTACACGCTATGGCGCCCGACCGGGCGGTTCTCGAGCATGTCGTAGAAGCTCGCCACCGAGTCCAGGTAGGCGGGTGTGACCCGCATGACGCAGGCGACCTGCTCGATCGCCTGCGGCGAGCACCAGCCGTGCAGCTCCTGCGCGGCGTGCAGCGCCGGGATCGCCGCCGAGCGGCTGTCCGGATAGCGCGCCATCGCCGCCTCGATCGTCTCGCGCAGCTTCGCCGGCACCTCCGTCATCGCCGCGTCGGGGATCAGCGCCGGGTCCTTCTCCGGGTCGGCCGGGCGGTCCCAGCCGGAGGCACGGGCGTCGTCGCCCAGACGCGGGATCGGCGTCACCTGTCGATCCCTCCGAGGATCGGATCGAGCATCGCCAGCGTGGCGATCATGTCTGCGATGTAGGAGCCCTCGGCCATCCGCGCGAAGGCCTGCAGGTTGACGAATGACGGGTCGCGCATGTGCACGCGCGCTGGCTTTGAGGAGCCGTCGGAGCGCACGAAGCAGCCGAGTTCGCCGCGTGGTCCCTCGATCGGGTAGTAGGCCTCGCCGGGCGGGACGCGCAGGCCCTCGGTGACGAGCTTGAAGTGGTGGATCAGCGCCTCCATCGATGTCGCGAGCTCGTGGCGTGGCGGCAGCGCGACCTTGCGGTCGGTCGTGATGTAGGGGCCTTCCGGAAGGCCCTGCAGCGCTTGGTCGATGATCTTCACCGACTCGTACATCTCGGCCATGCGCACGGCGTAGCGGTCGTAGTTGTCGCCGACCGTGCCGACGGGGATCTTGAAGTCGAAATCGGCGTAGCAGCTGTACGGCGCGGCCTTGCGCAGGTCCCACGGGTTACCGGCGGCGCGCAGCAGTGGGCCTGTAACGCCGAGCGATAGCAGCGTCTCGGCGTCCAGCGCGCCCGTGCCGCGCAGGCGCTGCAGCACGATCTCGTTGCTGTTGAGCAGATCGCCGTATTGGTCCAGACGGCCGGGCATGATCTCAAGAAAGTCGCGCAGCTTCGCGGCCCAGCCGACCGGTATGTCCTCGGCGACACCGCCGATCTGGAAGTAGCGCGTGTGCATCCTCTGTCCGGTCGACATCTCGAACAGATCGTTGATCAGCTCCCGCTCGCGTGTGCCGTACCAGAACATCGAGATCGCTCCGAGATCCAACGCGCTCGTGGCAAGCCAGAACAGGTGCGAGGCAATCCGATTGAGCTCCAGGTGGATTACGCGCAGGTACTCCGCACGCGTCGGCACCACGACCTCAGCGAGCGTCTCGACCGCGCCAATGTAGGCGAGCGAGTTGAAGTGATAGGCGAGATAGTCCATCCGCTCGATCACCGGGATGACCTTCCAGTAGGACTTGTCCTCGGCGGTCTTCTCGATCCCGGTGTGCACGTAACCGATGATCGGCTTGATGTCGCGCACCACCTCGCCTTGGAGCTCTACGAGCAGCCGCAGCACGCCATGCGTCGCCGGGTGGTGCGGTCCGAAGTTGAGCGTCAAGAGCTCCTGGGTCGTCTGCCCGTCGCCGGATGCCTGCTCGCGTTGCTCGTCCAGCGAGGACAGCGTGATGCTCTGCTCGCGCCGGCGATACTCAGAGGTCGGGGGCGATGCGCTCACTCGGCGCCCTCGAGAATCGGCGACTCGTTGTAGGTGAAGATGACCGGCTCGCCGCCGATCGGGAAGTCGCGCCGAAGAGGATGGCCCTCGTAGTCCTCTGGCATGAGGATGCGCCGCAGGTCGGGGTGGCCGCGAAACACGACGCCGAACATGTCATAGACCTCGCGCTCCTGGAAGTTGGCCGTAGGCCAGCCGGCGTGCTCGCCTGTGTCCGGGACGGCCGAGTCGACTTCGGGCGCGTCGCTCGGCACGCGCAGCTTGACCGAGATGCGATCGACGCGGCTCATGTCGAGCAGCTCGTAAAGGACACCGAGGCGCGGCTCCTCAGGGTAGTAGTCGACGCCATGCAGGCTCGCGAGCGACGCGTAGCCCTTGCGTCGCAGGCTCGCGAGCACGGCGCGGATTCTGCTCGGATCGACCACGAGCGTCGCGCGCTCGCGGAAGAAGCTGGTGTCGAGTACGGCGTCGCCCAGCTCCTGGCGGATCAACTCCAGGGCGGTGGCGTCAGGCACCGCGGAGGGTCTCCTCCGTGCCAACGGCGTCGTAGCGCTCGCGCCAACCCATGTCGGGGTCGTCCTGGACCATCTTGCGCAGCTTGAGCACGCCGTGCATCAGCGCCTCCGGACGCGGAGGGCAGCCGGGGACGTGCACGTCGATCGGCATGAACTTGTCGGCCGGCACGAGCGCGTAGTTGTTGAAGACGCCCATCGATGAGCAGCAGGCCCCCATCGAGATTGCCCACTTCGGCTCGAGCATCTGGTCGTACAGCCGGCGGACGATCGGCGCCATCTTGATCGACACACGTCCCGACAGGATCAGCAGGTCGGCCTGGCGTGGCGACGCGCGGAAGGCCTCGAAGCCGAACCGCGCGATGTCCACACGCGAGGCCACGACCGTGATCATCTCGATCGCGCAGCAGGCCAGGCCAAACGTCGCCGGGAAGAACGAGTTCGAGCGCGCCCAGGCGGCGGCTTTGTCGAGTGTCGTCGTCAGCACCCGCTCTTCGACGTGGCGCTCGAGGTCGAAGTCCGCGTTGCGTTCCAGCTCGATTGCCGGCGTCAGGCCTTCGATGTCGCCGCCGCGAAGCAGCTGACGCGCGCTTGCCTCGCGCACGCGCAGCGTGCGCGGGTCGACCGGCGCAGAGCCGGCGCGCTCGCCGGAAGCGGGCGCGTCGAGCCGATCGCGTTTTACTTCCACTCGAGCGCCCCGCGTCGCCAGACGTACAGGAACGCGACGAACAGAAGCGCGATGAAGACGATCGCCTCGGCCAGCGCGAAGCTGCCGAACGCGCGCAGCTCGACGGCGATCGGGTACAGGAAGGCGACCTCGATGTCGAACAGGATGAACAGCATCGCGATCAGGTAGAAGCTGATGCCAAAGCGCATCCCGCGTTTGACCTCGGAGGGCAGGCCGCACTCGTAGGGGTCCTGCTTGTGCGGCGTGGCGCGGCGCGGGCCGAGGTAGGTGTTGAGCGCGGCAAACGCTCCCCCCACGGCACCGCCGAGTATCAGGAAGACGATCGCCGGGAGATAGCTTCGCAGCACCGGACGCTGTTATATCACCGCTTGTGGCAATGTGTTACATAGTGGCAATCGGCTCGAAATGCTCGCTGGAAACATGCGTCGCGGCGCATCCTGCCCAGCAGCGTCGAGGCGCATGACCCAGGCGGTCGTCGCCGGCGCGATCGCCGTGGCGGCGCTCAACGCGGTCGCGGGCCTGCTCGGCGCCTGGCTCTGGTACGACGGCGATCCGAGCGAGCGCGGCGCGCGGGTCTTCTGGCTGTTGCTGCGCGGGGGGCAGGGCTCGGCGCTGGCGCTGGCACTCGCGGTCGGCTCGCTGGCGGCTGCGGGCAAGTACTCAAGCGACGAACTCTTCTACCTGTACGCCCTGCTGCCGCTCGCCGTTGGCTTCGTCGCCGAGCAGCTTCGCGTGACCTCGGCGCAGACGATCCTCGACCAGCGCGAGCTCGCCGATGCGCAGGCCGTGGGCGCGCTCGCCGAGAGCGAGCAGCGCGGGGTCGTCCGCGAGATCGTGCGCCGCGAGGTCGGCGTGATGGCGCTGTCGGCGCTCGTCGTCGTGTTCCTGGCGCTCCGCGCCGCCGGTACCGCTCATGGCTTCTAGGCCCTATATATTCCGCCGCGCATGAGGGTTCGCGCGAAGATCGCCGCCACGGCCACGATCCTGCTCGTCTCCGCGTTGGCGCTCGGGGCCTGCGGGTCACAGGGCATCGGGGTTGCCAAGTCGAGCTCCTACTACCGGGGGGCGGTGCTGTTCCGCGACCACTGCTCGGGCTGTCACACGCTGTCGATCGTCGGCGCGCAGGGCTCGGCGACGAGCATCAAGAACCGCGTGCGCGTCAACGGGCCGAACTTCAACATCCGCGAAGAGAAGCCCGAACAGGTGCTCTACGCGATCCACAACGGCGGCTTCTCGGGCGCGATCATGCCGGAGAACATCGTGCTCGGCGACGACGCGAAGTCGATCGCGCAGTTCCTCGCCAAGTACTCCGGCAGCCAGAAGCAGACCGCGCCTGCCACGCCGATCAATCTGTCCACGAAATAGGAATCCCGCGGGGCTGCGGGGCGTGCTCGACCTCAAGCGCATCCGGGAGGACCCCGACGGCGTGAGCGCGGCGCTGGCGCGCCGCGACGAGTCGCTCGCGATGCTCGTCGGCGAGGTTCTGCAGGCCGACGGCGAGTGGCGCACGGCGACGACCTCGGCGGAGACTCTGCGCGCCGAGCAGAAGGCGCGCTCGGAGGAGTTCGGCGCGGCCAGGGCGCGCGGCGATGACGCGCCGAAGCTGCGCGCGGCGATGCAGGAGATGAGCGCGCAGGTCAAGCAGTTCGGCGAGCAGGCGAGCGTCGCCAAGCAGCGCCTCGACGAGCTCGTGCAGCGCCTGCCGAACGTCCCCGACGAGACAGCCGCAAGCGGCCCCGACGACGAAGTGCTCAAGACCGTCGGCGAGCCGCCGAGCCTCGGCTTTGCACCGCGCGACCATCTCGAGCTGGCCGGCTCGATGATCGACATGGATCGCGCCGCCCGCCTGTCGGGCTCGCGCTTTGCGTATCTGAAAGGCGACCTGGTGATGCTCGAGCTCGCGCTCGTCGGCTGGGTTCTGCATAAGCTCCGCGAGAAGGGCTTTGAGCCGGTGATCCCGCCGGTGCTCGTGCGCGAGCGCGCCCTCTACGGCACCGGCTTCCTGCCGGACACCGAGCAGCAGATCTACCGCCTGCCCGACGACGAGCTGTACCTCGTCGGCACCTCCGAGGTCGCGCTCGCGTCGCTGCACGACTCAGAGATCCTCGACGCCGAGCGCCTGCCGCTGCGCTACGCCGGCTTCTCGCCGTGCTTTCGCCGCGAGGCCGGCGCGGCCGGCAAGGACACGCGCGGGATCTTTCGCGTGCACCAGTTCGAGAAGGTCGAGATGTTCAGCTTCGTCGAACCCGAGAGCTCGGGCGAGGAGCACGAGCGGATCCTCGCGATCGAGGAGGAGATCCTGGGCGAACTGAACCTGCCCTACCGCGTCGTCAACATCGCCGTCGACGACCTCGGCAACTCAGCGGCGAAGAAGTACGACTGCGAGGCGTGGCTGCCGAGCCAGGAGCGCTACCGCGAGCTGACGTCGTGCTCGAACACGACCGACTACCAGGCTCGCCGCCTGGACATCCGCATGCGCTCCGACCGCGCGCAGGGCGGCGCGCGCACGCAGACGCCGCACACGCTCAACGGCACCGCCGTCGCCGTCGGGCGCACGATCGTCGCGCTGCTGGAGAACGGCCAGCAGGCCGACGGCAGCGTGGATCTGCCACCAGTGCTCGCGCCTTTTGGAAGCCCGGCACGCATCGCCGCGGCGTCCTAGCAGCGGAACACGCCCGCCGATGCCGACGTCCGGTGAGTCGTGTGGCCCTTTTTGGGTGGTGTCTCAGTTTCAATCGAGCAAGCTCGCGATATCCCTGAGGCTGTAGACGTGATCGGCCACGCCTGCCGCCATCGCCGGGGTCGTCGGCTCGCCCACTGAGAGCGTCTTGTGCGGTCGCGCGAAGTTGTAGTGCATGAAGTGCAGCGCGATAGCGGCCATGTGGTTGTCGACCTTCTTTGAGAAGCCGTTGGTTAGGCGCGTGAAGCGGCGCATGTTCATGCGCATGGTCAGGTTCTGGCGCTCGACGTAGGACGTGCTGATCTTCTCGGGGTCAGGATTGCCGCGCTTGACGCGGACATCGACGCCAGTGCAGATCGCGGGGCTGTAGCGACGTTCTGCGGCAGGGTCTGAGCCGTAGTGCTTCTGAAAGACGGCCCAATCGACCTCGGTACCGAACGAGAACCGGATTGCCGCAGCGTAGGCGGCGAGTCCATCTGTCGTGATCTGCGGGCGGTTGGCGAGCCGCCCCTTCAAGTCCATGAGAAACAGGAAGGCATCATCGGTCGTGCGCTGGCCGACGAACCAAGACGGCACGAGCTTCGTGTTGGCGTCGATGGCCGTCCAGGTCCACACATCGCCGTAGCCGAACTCGCCGCGTTTGTCCTCGGGAACGTTCTTCTGCTTGGAGTAGACGAAGCTCCAAATCTCGTCGCACTGGATCGTCTTGCAGGGGAGGTTCTGGAAGTGGCTGTCCTGGTAGACGGTGCAAGCCTCGCCGATGTCGGCGAGCAGCTTGGAGACGGTGTTGATCGAGACGCCCGCCATGCGCGTCGTCGCGCGCAGGCTGTTGCCCTCGACGAGCATCCCGAGGATCTGCGCTCGCTTGTCCGTGCTCAGCCGGTTCATACTGAACATTATGCCAGAGCGCACACGCATTGTCAACTATTGACGCAGACAAAGGCAGCGATCGAACAGCGATCCCGGCTTGACTATCAGCTTTCCCCGACCTATTATCAGCCTTGGGTGAGCGAGATACCAGCGGAGCTATCCAAGGTTGAGCGCTTGGCGCTGGTGGGAGAGGCGTTTAGACCGTCCGCGCCGGTGGACGACGTCGAGCTATTCGCCGGCCGAGAGATGCAGCGAAGCGACGCAATTGGGGCCGTCGTCCAGGCGGGCCGCCACATTGGCCTCTACGGCGAGCGGGGCGTCGGCAAGACATCGCTGGCCCGCGTTCTGTCAGCGATCCTCGACAGCTCGGCCCTGGAGGGGTTCAGGTCCACCATGGTCACCTGCTCCACAGAGACCCTGTTTGAGGACCTTTGGGAGTTGATCTTCCGTCGGCTGGGGCTCGACTTGTCCGAACCCACCACGGAGGGCATACGGGCCGCCCTAGAGCCGGTGGAGGGGCACACGCTCATCGTTATCGACGAGCTTGACCGCATGGAGAACGACGAGACGCTGACGGCGCTCTCGGACACAATCAAGATTCTCTCGGACCATGCCGTCAACACCACGCTCATGCTTGTCGGCGTGGCCGCGTCGCTCGATGGCCTAATCGGCGAGCACGCCTCGATCATCCGGAACCTTGAGCAGATCAAAATGCCCCGAATGAAGCCGGATGAGCTACGCGCGATCCTGGAGAAGGGATGCGCGCATGCTCGCCTGACGATCAGCGAGCAGGCACAAGAGACGATCGTCGGGCTTTCTGAGGGACTGCCGCACTACACCCACCTGCTGGGATATCGAGCAGCCGAGCGGGTCGTCCAGGATGAACGGGACCGGATCACCGGTGAGGATGTTCGGGTTGCAATCTCGCGCGCCCTCATGGGGCACACCATTGAGAACGGGTATCGACGAGCGATCGGCAGTTCGCAGCCAGGCAACCTCTACCGCGAGGTGTTGCTCGCCTGTGCGGTGGCGGAGAAGGACTCGCTCGGCTACTTCAGGTCCGCGCAGCTTCGAGAGCCGCTTAAGGTCATTACCGGGCGCGACCTCGATATTCCCGCCTTCTCTAAGCACCTCAAGGAGTTTCAATCCCTAGACCGCGGGGTCCTCATCCGTGAGGGCAAGGCGCGCAATTACGCCTACCGCTTTGCCGACGCGATGATGCAGCCCTACGTGATTATGAGCGCTCTAGACGATCAACTGATAACCCAGACCCAGCTCGAACAGCTTCAAGTCCTGGAGTCCTCTAGCGACCAGGAGCTTGACGATCCCAACGAGCACGGGCAGCTGTTTTAGCTGCTTCCCGGCGCTGCTGAGCTGTCATCTTGGCGGCCCGCGCCTTGCCACCCCTTAAGCCACCTTTGCGCCCAAGCGCGACGGCGGCGGGGTCCTTGCCGGTGCCAGTCGGCGCGTCCTCAGCATCCCCGGTAGCGATGTCCACGACGAGCTTCGCGAGCTGGTTGGGGTCCCGCGGGCGCTTGCGTGAGCGGTCAGGCATCGTCAGGAGCGTACCACCAGCCCTAGGTGCGGCGGCGCGGCGCAATCGACGCCGCTGCTTCCGAGAGATTGCTCGTCGACGCCAGCGTCGCGGGCTGCTGGGATTCGACCTCCATGTTGTAGCGATCCATCATGTCAATGATGTCCTGCGCACGTTCGTCGCAGTCTTTGCGTTTGGCAAAGTGGATCACGAGGCAAAACACCGCAAAGGCTCCCAGGAGCCATCCTGCTGTCTCTAGCTTGCCCTTGTTCGCCGAGTCCGTGATGGCCGTTGCCCAGACCGTGATCAGAATGGTTATCGCTACGCCAAAGGCTGCCAGCGAAAGGGCAAACCAACCGGAACTCTCGAAGCGACTCCCAAGTTCCCGGCGAATCAGCTGCTGGACATGCTGGTACTGCGTCTTAGTCATCGCCACGTCCGGCGGCTTGCGCTTGGCGCTGTACGGCCCCTCCGCTGGCGTAACGTTCGGAGCGAGCGGTTGCTGGCCTCGCGGCACTTGACCCCGCTGCCACTGTGACGATCCCGACGTAGCTACCCGCTTGTCTCCGGGGCGTGCTCGACCTCCGCAGCCGAGCTGTATTGCGCCAGCTCGGCGTCCCAATCCGGACCCTTGACCACACCAGCCACAAGCGCATTGACGGCCAGCATGTAACCGCAGTTCGTGCAGTGGATGAGGAGCACGGGAACGACGTTGCCTCCATCGGGCCCCGGGGGATTGATGTTCGGCACGACGCCGAGCCTGGGGAGCGGAGCCCACCGGTTGGTCTCGCACACCGGGCAGGCCCCGTGCTTCCACTTCTCCGAGAACCACTCGCCGAGCTTGGCCTGGTCGAGATCCACGGCCGTCTAGCCTCTCGCCGACTCCATACTGGCGAGCCTACCATCGCCACCCCCTTCCAAACTGAGACACCACCCCTTTTTGCAGCGCGATAGCCATCGTATATACATTTATAGGATCGTATATACAATTGCGCACGAACTAACGGCAGCATGGCTGTGGACTAACGCCAGCAATGGCTGACGGCGCCTACTCGTGAATACCATCGCTATCGCTACGCGCGTTGTAGGAACAGCCCCCACCGCGCCGCCATCTACTGCCGCGGAGCACGTCGTCGCCCCAGCGTGGCCCCGGCTCAGTGAAGCTGGATGTGATCGGCCTCGGCCGCGCCGGGGAAGGGGCGCGTCAGGCCGAACTGGTTGAGCGTCGCCTCGGACACGCCCTCGACGCCTGGCGTGTCGGAGGCTTCGCCGCGCGTGTGCGGGTCGTTGGCGAAGCCGCCGACCTCGACGGAGTGCTGCGGCGAGCGATAGCCGGAGATGCCGATCAGGTGCAGATGGAGCGCCTTGCCCATCGTGTTGAGTCGTTCGGCGAGCGCCGGCTCATTGCCCACCGAGTAGTCGGTCCCGGCTGCGGGGAAGAAGCCGTAGGCGCCTTCGGGCGTCGCGCTGAATGCACCGACCGGACCGGAGAATGTGACGCCCGAGGCGGCGAGTTCGCGCGTCTGCACGTGCGCGAGCTCGTGTTCGAGTGACTGCTTGTGTGACTGCAGTTCTTCGAGCTCGGCGCTCTTGCGGCTGCGCGCGCTGACGAACTCCAGCTGACGCTTGACGAGCGCGAGGCGCAGCTGGGCGACCTCGTCGCGCTGCACGAGCACGGAGTGCGTCTCGGAGGAGTGCGTGACCTCGAGCGCGGCGAGGTGCTTGGCCTGCGCGTTGACGGCCTTCTGCGCTTCGGAGACCTGCGTGGTCGCCGAGGCGTTCTCGCGCGAGACGGCGCGCAGGTCGTTGACGCGCTCGATCAGGTCGGCGAAGCCGTGCGCCTGGAGGATCACTGTCGCGATGTCCGGCGGCGGCGTCTCATACGAGGCGACCACCTGCGCGACGAGCACCTTGCGGTCGTGCGCGAGCTGCACCCGCAGCGCAGCCAGCCGGGTGCGTGCGGAGCTCAATTCGGAGCGAATGCTCGCGAGCAGGTTGCGCTCGAAGCTGAGGCTGGTTTCCAGCGCCGAAAGCCGCGTCTGCAGGTCTTCGATGTGACCTTCAAAGCCGGCGATCTGGTTGCTGTCGGCTTGGATGCCCGAGCGCACCCGGCCTTCGCGCGCCTGGGAAGCGGAGATCTTGCTTTCCAGCGCGCCGGGCGTCGAGCCGGCGGCGACGGAGCCGATCGCGATGCTCGCGCCGCCGAGGACGACCAGCGCGCCGGCGAGCGTGTGCAATGCGCGACGGCGCCGGCGCGCGCGTCGGGCGCGCCGTCGGTCGACGCGCGTTGGTCGTGGCCGCGGCGTGGACATGGACAAGCCAAGCTAGCCAGGGGATGCTGCGAGCACAAGCGATCGGCGCGCGTGCAGGCGCGCTTGCACGGCCGCTGCCGCGATCAGGCGACGCGGAAGGCGATCGACGTCGGGGCGCCGCGTTCGGGCGCCAGCGTCAGGCGGTAGGAGCCTGGGACGAGCGTGGCGCTGCCGCTGAGACGCCGGCTCTGGGCGCCGCCGGAGGCGGCGATCGTGGCCGGCGATGAGACGAGCCTCCATTGCACGCGCCCGTGCGCGCGAACGCGCCGGTAGATCGTCACGCGCACCCGCGCGGGTGCGCTGAGCGTGAAGGCGAAGCCGACCTTCGACAGCTTTGCGCGCTTGCGGTTGAGCGCTGCTTTGGCCCTGCGCGTGAGGCTCAGCGCGGAGAGGACCGGTGTCGCCGGCGCGGCGGCGGCGGCGGGCGGAACGACGGTGCCGGGCGAGCTGGTGCCGGGCGAGCTCGTACCGGTGGGGGGCTGCGCGCCGCTTGCGCCCGAGCCGCCGCTCGGCGACGGTTCGCCGCTTTCTTCGTTGGCCAACGAGACGGTCCCGGGCGGGGCAAATGCGAGCACGCCGTGCGGCGTGCCCACGCCGGTCGGGCCGTCGTAGCCGGTGCCGGCGAGGCAGACCGCGTGCGCGGCGCAGGTCCGCGCCTCTTCGGCCGCCGTGCACCCCGACGTGCCGGTGCTTTTTTCGAATGGTTTGAGGCATTCGCCATTGGAGCCGACGACCACGTCGTGCAGCGACGCGGGCGTCTGCAGCGCGTTTTCATAGAGAGTGCGGGCGGGATAGGCGACGCCGTGGGCGCCGCCGGCGAGCGCGAACACCGAGGCGACGATCGGGGCGGCGACGCTCGTGCCGCCGATCGTCGCCCAGCCTTTGCTGCCTTCGGTTTCGGTCGAGTCATAGATCGCGACGCCCGTGTACGGATCGGCGTCGGCGGCGATGTCGGCGACCGCGCGGGCCGAGCCGCAGCCGACCGACGCCCAGCCGGGCACGCTCAGCTGCCAGGCGGGGGCAGCGAAGGGGACGCTGCAGCCGCCGCCGGCGGCTCCGGCACCCTTGAGCGTGCCGCCGGTCACGCCGCCGTCGTTCCAGACGGTCTCGTTTTCCCACGCCTTGGTCGTCGCGTTGAGGGTCAGCCTGGTCCCGCCGACGGCGACGACGTGCGGCGAGCTGGCGGGGTAGTCGGCCGATTCGGGCTCCGTTTCGGAGAACCAGTTGAGATAGCCGTAATCGCCGGAGGACGCCGTTATGACGATTCCGGGATGGTTGAACGCCGGGCTGTCGATGCTCGGCTCGCCGCCGCCCCACGAGTTGGAGATCTCCGTCGCTCCGAGCACGGCGGCCGTCTGCTCGGCCGCGTATAGGTTGACGTTGGCGCTGGATTCGGCCTCGACGAGGAGGATGTGACAGCTCGGACAGATGCCATGCGCGGTCTCGACGTCGGTCGCGATCTCCTGCGCCCAGCCGCGTTCCAGTTCGCCATTCGAGGCGGGCAGCGGCGAGGCTTTGCCGCCTTGGTTTACCTTGCGA
The DNA here is from genome assembly GCA_963706615.1 of uncultured Solirubrobacteraceae bacterium. Lineage (GTDB taxonomy): Bacteria > Actinomycetota > Thermoleophilia > Solirubrobacterales > Solirubrobacteraceae > Palsa-744. The sequence continues at coordinate 2,168,916 of OY970163.1, forward strand.
AAGCATCCGTTGCCTTCGGTGCAGGCAGGCAGGCCGAACTGCGTGCTGAACACCTGCAGGTCGGCGGCCACGTTGACATTGTCGAAGGCATCGACGATCGCGATCGTCTGCGTGCTCGGCGGCGTGACGCCGTTGAGGTTGTACGCCGTCAGCAGGCTCGCAGGGGTGAGCGCTTTTTTGTTCGGTTTGGTGAATTCGGCCGCCTGCGTCGGCGGCGTCCCCGACAGCGATTCCCCGGCCGGCGAAGGACTTGCGGTCGCTTCTTCGGATTCGGCCTGCGGCGCTTCTTCTTCGCCAGGCGGCGCGCCTTCGGGCAGGGCGCGTGCGCCGGGTTGCGCGAGCGGGTCGCGGGCGACGAGGCGCAGGCCAAGGCAGCCGGCGTAGCCGGGAGCGGGCGCCGAGCAGAGCGAGCTGACGCCGTATTCGGACGGCATCAGCGCCGTGGAGGCTGTGGCGGTGAGGGGCGCAATCGCCGCCACTGACGCCGCGAGCGCGCAGGCGAGCGTGAGCGCGCCGAGCACGCGCGAGCGCCCACGTGGGCGCAGGCTCGCGCGCATGGGCAACGACAGGGCATCGGGCCTCGGCCCGGCCCTCCCGGAAATACGAGCGTTCTTCGGGTCAATCGCTATGTGTCCCACTCGACGCGAGATCGCCGGATAGCGAGCGGCGCATCACATACTTGGACGCACGTTGGCCGCCGCCCGCGCCGGTATTACGCTGCTTGTCGATGTCCTCGCCGCTGAGCTTGCTGCTGGAGCCCGATCCGCCCTCCCGACGCGTCGGCCTGATCGCGGCGGTGCTGTCGGTCGCGCTGTGCACGCTGATCGTGTATCCGCTGAAGCACGTGGCGCCCGTGGTGTCGCTGTCGGTCGTGTACCTGCCGGCGGTGCTCGTCGTGTCGGTCATGTGGGGCGGCTGGCTCGGTGTGGGCACGGCGGTGCTCAGCGCGGCGGCGCTGAACTTCTTTCACATAGACCCCGTCGGCCACTTCACGATTCGCCAGTCGAGCAACTGGGTCGCGCTGGTCGCGTTCCTCGTCGTCGCGGGGCTGGCGAGCTCGGTCGCGGAGGTGACGCGAGCTCGCGCACGCGAGGCGGACGCGCGGCGGCGCGAGGCGGACCTGGCGGCGGAGATGGCGCGGCTGCTGCTGCGCGGCGAGCGCCTCGAGGAGACGCTGCCGACGGCGGCCGCGCGCCTGGCGCAGGCGCTGCAGCTCGGCTCGGCGGCGATCGAGATGGACGCCGTCGAGGGCGACGAGCGCCGCGTGGCGTTCCCGCTGCGTGACGGCACGAGCCGGCTGGGCACGCTGCTCGTCGGCGCGGACACGTCCGAGGCGAGCCTCCGGCGGCTGCAGGAGCGTGTGGTGCCCGCGCTGGAGGCGCTGTTGAGCGCGGCGCTCGAGCGCGAGCGGCTGCTCGGCGACGTCGTCGAGACGGCCGCGCTTCGCCGCGCCGACACGGTCAAGACGGCGCTGCTGCGCGCGGTCTCGCACGACCTGCGCTCGCCGCTGACGGCGATCTCGGCGGCCGGCGAGGCGGTCGCCTCGCCGTCGCTGACCCAGCAGGAGCGCGCGGAGATGGCGGCGGTGATCGGCGAGGAGACGAGCAGGCTGTCGCGGCTGGTCGACAACCTGCTCGACCTCTCCCGCCTGGAAGCCGGCGCCGCGGAGCCGCGCCGCGATTGGACGTCGGTCGAGGAGCTGATCCGCGTGGCGCTCGCCGAGCTGTCGGCCGCACCTGACGAGTTCACGCTGTCGATCGACCGCGAGCTGCCGCTCGTGAGCGTCGACCCGGTGCAGATGGAGCGCGCGTTCGTGAACGTGCTGGAGAACGCGCGGCGCCACTCGGGCGGTCATCCGGTGTCGGTGCGCGCGCGCGCGGTGCGCGGCCTGTCGCGCGCGCCCGGTCGGCAGCCGGCCGCGGAGGGGCCCGCAGGGGCCGACCGTGCGGGCGGGGAGCGCCCGGTCGGCGGGCGCGTGATCGTGCGCGTCGTCGACCGCGGACCGGGAATCCCGCCGGCGCAGCTCGAGCGGGTGTTCGAGCCGTTCTACCGCGCGGGGTCGGCCAGCGGCGGTCACCGCGGCTCGGGCCTCGGCCTGGCGATCGCGCGCGGCTTCACGCAGGCGAGCTCGGGCTCGCTGCACGTCGAGTCGCTGCCCGGCCAAGGGGCCTCGTTCGTGTTCGAGCTGCCGCTGCACGAGCGCGATGCCGCCCGGCGTGAGGGCGACGGCGATCTCACCGGCGAAGCGCCTGGCGTGCACGCGCAAGGGCAGCCGCTCGCATGAGCACCCCCGCGCAGCCGACCCCTGCCGCGCCGCCGCGCGTGCTGGTCGTCGATGACGAGCCGCAGATCGTGCGCGCGCTGAAGGTCGTGCTGCGCGAGGCCGGCTTCGAGTCGGTGCCCGCAGAGACGGCCTCACAGGCACTCGACCTCGCCGCCGTGCGCCCGCCCGATGCGGCGATCGTCGACCTCGTGCTGCCCGACGGCGACGGCGTGGAGGTGACACGCAGGCTGCGCGAGTGGAGCGAGATGCCGATCCTCGTGCTCTCGGCGATGGGCGAAGAGGAGCAGAAGGTGAGGGCACTTGAGGCCGGCGCCGACGACTACATCACCAAGCCGTTCGGCGCGCGCGAGCTCGTCGCTCGCCTGCAGGCCGCGCTGCGCAGGGCGGCGCCGGCGGAGGAGACGCCGAGCATCGTCGTCGAGGGCCTGGAGATCGACCTCGCCGGGCGCATCGTGCTGCGCGACTCGCAGGCCGTCCACCTCACGCCGATCGAGTTCGAGCTGCTGCGCGTGCTCGTACGCAACCGCGGCCGGCTGATGACGCATCGCAAGCTGATCGCCGAGGTGTGGGGGGCGGAGTACGTCGATGACATCCAGCCGCTGCGCACGCACATCGCGCGGCTGCGGGCGAAGATCGAGCCGGACGGCGAGGCGGGGCCACGCTACATCGTCACCGATCCCGGAGTCGGCTACCGCTTCGCGCTTTGAGAACTATTAATCATTAATACTTTTTGTAGGTAGGTGCAGTCGCTCGCGCGCCGTCATGAAATCGTTATGCGCGCCGGCGCGATCGTCACGCGAGCGTGACGCGGGTGGGTCCATATTGGCGTCATGGACTTCGTCGCGATAGCAATCGGGATCGTCGCCTTCGCACTGCTGCTGCTGTTGATCGAGGGGATCGACCGAGTATGAGCTCCTCGCCGATCCTCGCGTTCTTCGTCGCGCACATGAGCGGAGCGGACTTCTTCGGGCTCGTCGTCTCGGTGCTGGTGATCGCCTATCTCTTCTACGCGCTGATCCGCGGGGAGCGCCTGTGACCTTCTCCGGTTGGCTGACGATCGTCCTTTTCGTGGCGGTGCTCAGCGCGTTGGCGATGCCGCTGGGGAACTACATGGCAAAGGTGTACGGCGGCGAGCGCGTGCTGCTCACGCCGGTCTTCGGCTGGCCCGAGCGCTTTCTCTACAAGGCGCTGAGGGTCGAGCCCGAGCGCGAGCAGGACTGGAAGGCCTACGCGAAAAGTCTCCTGATCTTCTCGCTCGCCGGTTGGCTGTTGCTGTACGCGATCCTGCGCACGCAGGACGCGTTCTTCGTACCGCACGCGCTGAACCCGCTCGCCTATCGCTCCGCGCCGTGGAACGTGACGTTCAACACCGTCTCTTCGTTCGTCACGAACACCAACTGGCAGTTCTACAGCGGCGAGACGACGATGAGCTACCTCAGCCAGATGATCGGGCTGACCGTGCAGAACTGGCTGTCTGCCGGGGTCGGGATCGTCGTCGCCGTCGCCCTGATCCGCGGGATCGTCGGGCGGGCACACGGCCCGCGGGCCGGGGCCGGCAAGAGCCTAGGCAATTTTTGGCAGGACCTCGTGCGCACGATCCTCTACGTGCTCGCGCCGATCTCCGTGGTCAGCGCGCTCGTGCTCGTCTCCCAGGGCGTGATCGAGAACTTCGCGAGCTACCTGACGGCGCACACTGTCACTGGCTTGACCCAGTCGATCGCGATGGGGCCGGCCGCCTCGCAACTGGCGATCAAGATGCTCGGCACCAACGGCGGCGGCTTCTTCAACGTCAACTCCGCGCACCCGTTCGAAAATCCGACGGCCTTCACCAACTTCTTCGAGATGCTGCTCGTGCTGGTCATCCCGGCAGCGCTCGTGTTCACCTACGGGCGGATGACGGGCAACCGCCGCCAGGGTTACGCGATCTACGCGACGATGATGGTGATGTTCCTCGGCGCGGTCGTCGTCGCGTACATCGCAGAGGCGCACGGCTCTCCGGCTCAGCACGCCGCAGGCCTGAACACGCACGCGATCGCCGGCTCGACCGGGGGGAACCTGGAAGGCAAGGAGCAGCGCTTCGGCATCGCCGGATCGGCGCTGTTCGACGTCGTCACCACCGTCACGTCCTGTGGCGCGGTGAACAGCGCGATCGAGTCGTTCACGGGCATCGGCGGAGCCGTGCCCTTCGCCAACCTGTCGGCGAGCGAGACGATCTTCGGCGGCGTGGGGACGGGTCTGTACTCGATCCTGCTGTACGTGCTGCTGGCCGTGTTCATCGGCGGGCTGATGGTCGGGCGCACGCCGGAGTGGCTGGGCAAGAAGCTCGAGGCGAAGGAGATAAAGCTCGCCGGGCTGGGCATTCTCGTCACGCCGTTGGCGGCGCTCTTCGCCACGGCGCTGGCGACCGCCAGTCACGCCGGTCGTGCCTCGATCTCCGAACTCGGCAAGGGACCGCAGGGCTTCTCCGAGAGCTTCTACGCCTACCTCTCGCAGGCCAACAACAACGGTTCTGCCTTCGCCGGCTATACGGGGTTCGTTCAGCCGAACGCAGGCAATGTGGGCTCCCACGGCGTCACATTCGCCGACATCCTCGGCGGCCTGGTGATGCTGTTCGCGCGCTTCGGGCCGATTCTCTTCGCGCTGGCCGTCGCCGGCGCGCTCGTCGGCAAGCGCGTCACGCCGGCCGGCCTCGGCACGATGCGTACCGACAACCCGACGTTCGTCGTGCTGCTGATCGGCGTGATCATCCTCGTCGGCGCGCTCACCTTCTTCCCCGCCCTGCTGCTCGGCCCGGTCGTGCAGGGTCTGACCGGACACCTCTACTGATGCGCCGCGACATCGTCACATCGGTGATCGCGATGATCGTCCTGACGGTCCTGCTGGGGCTCGCCTACCCGCTGGCGATCGCAGGTGTGAGCAAGGTCGTCTTCCCGGGCAACGCCTACGGCCAGAGGGTCTACGTCAACGGCAGGCTCGTCGGCTCCAAGCTGATCGGCCAGAACTTCGGGACGCCGGTGCTCGAAAAGAGCGGTAAGCCCAAGGAAGTGAAAGGCGCCGTCGTCACCGAACCGAACCCGCTCTACTTTCAATCGCGTCCGTCGGCGACCGAAGGCGGCGCATACAACGCGGCCGCGAGCACGTTCTCCAACCGCGGGCCCAACGACAAGGCCACCGAGGTAGGCGACGCGGAAAACCTCAAGGCCTATCTCGAACTCGAGCGGCCCTATGACCCCGGCCTGACCGTCGCGCAGATCCCCGTCGACGCGGTGAACACGTCGGCCTCGAACCTCGACCCCGAAATCTCGCCGGCCAACGCGCGCATCCAGGCACACCGTGTCGCCGCCAAGCGCAAGCTCTCCTTGAACGTCGTGGACGGCCTCGTCTCCAGGTACACCGACGCACGCGGCCTCGGTTTCTCCGGCGAGGCGGGAGTGAACGTGCTCGAGCTCAACCTGGCGCTCGATCGCCTGACCGCAGGAGCGCACTGATGTCCGCAGAGATACCCGCTACCCGCGAGCGCCAAGCGATCTCGCTGTTCGGACCGGAGATCGTCAAACGCGCGCTGATCGACAGCTTCAAGAAGCTCGACCCGCGCGTGCAGATCCGCAACCCGGTGATGTTCGTCGTGGAGATTGGCTCTGTCATCACGACCGTCACCTGGCTGATCCAGGCGTTCGGCGGCAAGCCCCTGGGCGGCGGCTCAGAGCCGGCCTGGTACACGTTCACGATCGCGATCTGGCTGTGGTTGACGGTCGTCTTCGCGAACATGGCCGAGGCCTTCGCCGAGGGCCGCGGACGCGCGCAGGCCGACACGCTGCGCTCGATGCGCAAGGAGACGGTCGCGACCCTGCGCGACGGCGCGACCAAGGCTGCGGCCGAGCTGACGCGCGGCGACGTCGTGGTCGTGCCCGCGGGAGAGCTGATCCCCGGCGACGGAACGGTCATCGAGGGCATCGCCACGGTCGACGAGTCGGCGATCACGGGCGAGTCCGCGCCGGTCATCCGCGAGTCCGGCGGCGATCGCAGCGCCGTCACGGGCGGAACGCGCGTCACATCCGACGAGATCGTCGTGGAAATAACCCAAGAGCCCGGCCAGTCCTTCCTCGATCGCATGATCTCGCTCGTCGAGGGCGCCTCGCGGCGCAAGACCCCCAACGAGATCGCGCTGAACATCCTGCTCGCGGCGCTGACGCTGATCTTCATGATCGTCGTCGCGACGCTGCGGCCCTTCGGCCTTTTCGCGGGGACGTCGATCTCCGAGACGACGTTGATCGCGCTGCTCGTCGCGCTGATCCCGACGACGATCGGAGCCCTGCTGAGCGCTATCGGGATCGCCGGGATGGACCGCCTGGTGCGTCGCAACGTCCTCGCCCTCTCGGGACGCGCCGTGGAGGCCTCCGGCGATATCGACGTACTGCTGCTCGACAAGACAGGGACGATCACGATCGGCAACCGGCTGGCCTCGGAGTTCGTGCCGATGCCCGGCGTCCAGGAGTTCGAACTGGCCGAGGCGGCGCAGCTCTCGTCGCTGGCCGACGAGACGCCGGAGGGCCGATCGATCGTCGTGCTCGCCAAGCAGTACGGCATCCGCGAGCACGACATGGCGCAGATCGATGCCGAGTTCGTGCCGTTCACCGCGCAGACGCGGATGAGCGGTGTCGACTTCGACGGCCAGCAGCTTCGCAAGGGCGCCGGCGACGCGATCATCGAGCTCGTCCGCGGCGAGGGTGGCAGCCCGCCACCGGAGCTTCAGATCCAGCTCGACCGCATCGGCAGGGAAGGCGGCACGCCGCTGGCGGTGTCGCGCGACAGCCAGGTGCTCGGCGTGGTCTACCTCAAGGACACGGTCAAGCAGGGCATGAAGGTGCGCTTCGACCAACTGCGCGCGATGGGCATTCGCACGGTGATGGTCACAGGCGACAATCGCCTGACGGCGGCCAAGATCGCCGAGGAGTCCGGCGTCGACGACTTCCTCGCCGAAGCCACGCCCGAGCGCAAGCTCGCGCTGATCCGCGAGCAGCAGTCCGAGGGCCGGCTCGTGGCGATGACCGGGGACGGCACCAACGACGCGCCGGCGCTCGCGCAGGCCGATGTCGGCGTGGCGATGAACACCGGCACCCAGGCCGCGCGCGAGGCGGGCAACATGGTCGATCTGGACTCCAACCCGACGAAGCTGATCGAGATCGTCGAGGTGGGAAAGCAGCTGCTGATCACGCGCGGGGCGTTGACGACCTTCTCGATTGCCAACGACGTCGCCAAGTACTTCGCGATCCTGCCGGCCGTGTTCATCTCGACGTATGCGTCGAGCCCTGGCGCCAAGGGGCCGCTGCACGTGCTCAACATCATGGGCCTCGGGTCCCCGCGCTCGGCGATCGTCTCGGCGATCATCTTCAACGCGCTCGTGATTCCCCTGCTGATCCCGCTGTCGCTGCGCGGCGTCCGCTACCGGCCGATCGGTGCCAGCGCGCTGCTGAGGCGCAACCTGTGGATCTACGGCCTCGGCGGCCTGATCGCACCGTTCATCGGCATCAAGCTGATCGATCTCGTCGTGCACAACGTGCTCGGTGGCTGAGCGCGCGCATCAGCCCGGGCGAACCCTCCGATGGCGTCGGAGGCTTCCGCTCGTGAGGCCGCGCGGGGCGCAGGCGCCGCTCTCCGCGAGAATGACCAGATGCCCGCCGGTCAAGGACACCTGAAGGTCTTCATCGGTATGGCGCCCGGAGTCGGCAAGACCTATCGCATGCTGCAGGAGGGCCGAGCCGAGGCCGACAGCGGCCGCGACGTGGCGGTCGGCTACCTGGAGCCGCACGGCCGCGCCGAGACGCTCGCGCAGGCCGAGGGACTGGAGATCGTGCCGCGCCGCAGCGTCGAGTACCGCGGCAAACCGCTGCAGGAGATGGACCTGCCGGCGGTACTCGCGCGCCGACCGGAGCTGTGCCTGATCGACGAGCTGGCGCACTCCAACGCACCGGGCGTCGAGCACGAAAAGCGCTTCGAGGACGTGCGCGACGTGCTTCGGGCGGGCGTCGACGTGTTCTCGACGGTCAACGTCCAGCACCTCGAGAGCCTCAACGACCAGGTCGCCCAACTGACGGGAACGCACGTGCGCGAGACGATCCCCGACGAGGTGCTCGCGGCGGCCGACGAGGTCGTGCTGATCGACATCACGCCGCAGGCGCTGATCGCGCGGCTTCGCGCGGGCAACGTGTATCGCCCCGAGCGCGTGCCGGCGGCGCTGAACAACTTCTTCAAGATCGAGAACCTCGCGGCGCTGCGCGAGACCGCGCTGCGCCAGGTCGCCGAGGACGTCGAGATCAAGCGGCTCGTGCGCCGGCCGTCCGACGGTCCGCCGCCAGCGGCCGTGCGACGCGACGAGGAGGCGGTGCTCGGCGCGCCCGTGGGCCGCGAGGCCCAGCCGCAGGCGATCGCCGAGCGGCTGCTGGCGCTCGCCACGCTCGAGGCGAGCTCCGAGCGTGTCGTGCGTCGTGCGTGGCGCTCGGCCCAGCGCCTGGATGCCGAGCTCGACGTGCTCGTCGTGCGCCCGCCCGGGCGCGAGCCCAATCGTCAGGATCGCGAGCGCCTGGAGGCGCTGAGACGCCTCGCGGCGATGCTCGGAGCGCGCCTGCGCGTCGAGGAGGGCGCCGACGTCGGCGCCGTGGCCGTCGCGGTCGCGCGCGAGCTCGGTGCGACGTACGTGCTGATCGGCACGCCAGACGCGCGCCGCGGGATCGGCCTTCTGGGCCGGCGCGGCGCCGCGCCGGGCGAGGGGGCGCTGCTCGGACGGCTGCTGCGCGAGCTGCCGGGGGTGGACGTGCGGATCGTCGCCGACCCGAGGCTGCGCGGCGGCCCCGCCGCCGACGATGCGACGTCGCCGCGCGCGAACGGGGACTAAAGGCCTTGTAAAAGATGCCCTGCGCGGGCAGGTCGCGGACTAAAGGCCTCGTAAGACTGTCCCAGCCCCGAAACCTTGGGGACCCCGACCTGTTCTGAGAGCGCATGAGAAAACTTCGCCAGAGCACCGTCCCCGGCCGCCGCGTCCTGCCGACGGGCCGCGCGCGGCTGTGCGCCGTCCTGCTCGCGTTGTGCGCGGCGATCGCGCCGCTTGCCGTCGCCCAGGCTGGCGCGGCCGCCGGTCCGGCGAAGTCCCGCAAGTCGCCCACCGCGCATGCGGCGGCGTCCTATCTGACGGGCATCGGCGACGAGTCGACGCAGATGTTCGGCAACCCGACCTGGAAGCAGCTGCACACGAAAATCGCGCGCTACATCGTGCCCTACGACGCCGCCGTGCACTCCTTCTCGCTCGACAAGGCGAAGCTGTGGATGAAAGCGGCCGAATCTCAGCACGTGCAGATCCTCGTCGCCTTCTACCACTCCGAGTACTCGCCGACGAGGATGCCGAGCGTCGGCCAATACCAGCACGACGTGCAGAAATTCGTGAAGCTGTTCCCGCACGTCAAGCAGTACCAGTCCTGGGACGAGGCCAACCGCGGCAACATCCGCGGCGTGCTCGCGAGCCCCTCGGCGTCCGCTGCGGCTAGGTACTACCAGGCGCTGCTGCGCGTGTGCAAGCGGTGCACGGTGCTCGGCCTGGACGTGCTCGACGCGAACAACATCTCACCGACGCTGAGCTACATCTCCGAATTCAAGGCCGAGATCGGAAAACTGCGCACGGTCATGCCGAAGATCTGGGGCCTGCACAACTACTCGGACATCAACCGCCTGGAAAGCGTTCGCACGCGCGAACTCAGCCGCGCGCTCGGCGGCCAGGTGTGGCTGACCGAGACCGGCGGCATCGTGCAGTTCGGCGGCGACTTCCCCAACCGCAACGGCTCCGGCCTAAAGCGTGCGGCGACGGTGCTCGGCTACATGTTCAACGTCGCCGCATCGCAGTCGCGCATCAAGCGCCTGTACATCTACGACTGGACCGGTGGCAACGCGCGCACGCGCTTCGACGCCGGGCTGACCGACAACCACCACGTCCCGCGCCCGGGCTACGTCGTCGTGTGCAAGAAGCTGCACGGCGCGAAGTGCAACGTCAAGACGAGTAAGCACTGAGCGTCGCGTCGCGGTCGCGCGGGCCATCGCGCTCGTTGCGCGCCAGCCGTGCGGCCACCAGCGCGACGAGCCCGGCGGCGCCGGCGATCAGGACGAGCGTCGTCAACGGATAGGAGACGCCGTCGTGCAGCTTCAGGTTCAGCGCCGTGTGATCGCCGGCGCCGACGATGCTCAGCAGGCCGCGGTGGTCGATGCCGAGCGCCGTCGGGGCGATCGCCGCGAACAGGCCCCACGCGAGCAGCGCGAGCGCCCCCGCGCCGAGCGCAGCGAGCGTCAGGCGCACGCGCGCGGTGGCGAACACGGTGACGAGCACGCCGGCGCCGGCGGCCGCGAGGAACGGCCAGATGCCACCCCAGCCGCGCCCCAGGCCGTAGGCGGTGGCGATCGTCGGCTGGAAGAAGGCTTTGCCGAGATAGCGCGTCCAGACGACGGTCTCGTTCTCGTAGCCGACGAGCGGATGGGTGATCGTGGCGATCACCGTCGTCGCGATCGACACGGCGGCGAGCGCGATCGTCGGCCCCGGGAAGCGCCTGAAGGCGACGCCAAGCGGGACGGCCAGGAACGGCAGCATCGTCGTGAGAAAACGCGGCCCCATGAAGCCGCCGCCGAAGGGGAGGTAGTAGCCGGAGTTGTAGCCGACGTAGCAGAGGCAGATGCCAGCGATCGTCAGCGCCTCGGCGCGCCTGCCGCGGCGGTAGACGATCACGGTGCCGATCGCGCCCATGATCAGAACAGGGGAGATCGTCAGCAGTCCGCGTGAGTCGAGCAGCAGCGTGGCGAGCACCTTCGGGCTGGGCAGTCCGATGCCGAAGAACCCGTGCTGCTGTCGCGGTACGTCGGAGTAGGCCAGGTGCGTCCAGGAATGAAACGCGTAGTGGTTGTAGAGCAGCAGCGGCACGATGCCGACGACACCGCCGGCGATGTACGCTCCGGCGCGCGTCAGCACGCCGCGCACGTTCAGCGCGTCGCGGCGCGACAGCAGGTACAGCCCGAGCACGGCGGCGACGAAGAACAGCGGGTACTCCGAGGCGACCGCGTAGCCCATCGCCAGACCAGCGACGGCGAGCAGCGAGGGGCTGGGTGGCCCGTCGCGCTCGCGCAACATCAGCGCAAAGGCGCCAAAGCCGAGGAACGCCGTGAAGACGTGTGAGAACAGCAGCGTCGACAGCGGCAGGATCATCGTGCCGAGGCCGAGCGAGACGGCCGCGGCGGCGCCGAAGCCCGGCTCGAAGCGCTCGGCCACGCGCCACACGAGCAGCAGCAGCAGCAGTCCTGGCAGCACGTTGCCCCACAGCCCGATCAGGTAGACGACCTCGTCTTCGCCGCGCAGCGCGTCGCGCGAGCGCGCCCACCTGCCGGCGTCGAGCGCGTTGAGCGTGTCGTAGAAGGGCAGCGCGAACAGCGCGATGCCCGGCGCGCGCGCGGAGTACCAGTGGCCCTTGTAGAAGACCTTGTCGCCGGTGTTCTGCTGGAGGCCGTCGATGTTCGTGCGTTCGACGTTCAGCGAGCGGATCAGGTCGTAGTGCGACGTCTGATTCCAGGAGAAGCTCTGGATCATCGTCGCGTAGGCGAGCCCGACGAGCAGGATCGCGACCAGCGCCAAGCGCCTGCTCGGCCGCGGCACGCCGGCGAGGCGCGCGCTCCGCGCGCGCGTCCGTCCCAACTCGGGCGCGGTCTCGCTGGGAGGCGCGGCCTCGAAGGCGCTCATCGCTCGGCCTCGCGCCAGCTCATCAGTCGTGTCCGTGCAGCGACTTTGGGCCGGGTCCGATCTCATAGATGACCAGCGAGCCGACCTTGCGGCGCGTGATGCCGAGGCCGGCGACGGGCCGGGCGGCCGCTTCGGCGGCGTTGGGCGGCTCGGCGTGGGCGAAGCCGACGATTCCCGGCAGCTTGGGCATCGTCAGGTGCAGCACGACCGTGCGAATGCCGTAGTAGCGCAGCTTCTCGACGCTCGCCTTGTCGGGGAAGCGGTGGATGCCGCCGCGCAGGTCGTCCACGGCAGGGATATCGAAGGTGCTGTTGCCGATCGGGATCTTGTAGAAGCCGTTGGTCGAGTAGTACTGCCATACGCGATCGGCGGCCCCGTCGGTGGGCATGTCCAGCAGCGGGCCGGGCAGCCCGATCTCCGCCTTCTTCGGCTGCGGCACGACCGGATGCGCCAGGTGTCCGGCGCCTTCGCCGACGATCCCGATGACGATCGCCACGCCGACGACGGCCGACAGCGTGCCCAGCGGGCGCCGCCTGCCCGCGCCCCCGGCGAGGCGCGAGATCAGGCCGCCGAGGCGCCCGGCGAGCAGCTGCGCGCCGGCGCCGGCGAGCAGCGCGAGGAACAGCGTGGCAAGCGTGAACACTCGCCCCGGCACGCGCACTCCGTCCCAGCCGGGGGCGTAGTCGAACAGCAGCCGGTAGGGATAGCCATAGCCGGTCAGCCCGAGGCCGAGCGCAAGCACCGCGCAGACGACCACCCCCACCGCCAGGCCGATGCGCAATCGGCGCGTGTAGATGGGCGCCGCGAGGCCGATCAAGGCGAGCAGCAGGATGAAGCCGCCGGGAAACAGGACCTGCTCGTTCTTGGAGTGGACGTGCGCGCGCGCGCCGGCCGTCAGGCCGCCCCACACGCGGTTCTCCGACGAGGCCGACAGCCAGGCCGCGGGGCCGGCGGAGTAGTTCTTGACTTCCCTGATCGTGCGCTTGGCCGTCGGGTAGTCGTGGGAGATCTTCAGGTATGGGCGCGCCTCGTAGATTGCGACGGCGCCGACGACGAGGATGCCCATGCAGGTGACCACGACGAGCTTGCGCGCCAGCGCGGGACGGCCGGCGAGCAGCCAGTGGGCGACGGCGAGGGCCGTCAACACGGCGAGCAGGTAGCTGAACTGCAGTCCGAGCGTGAAGCCGAGGCTGATCTGCCACGCCGAGACCAGCCAGCCGGCGATCACCAGCCCGACGGAGCCTCGCCGGTAGCCGCGCAGCAGCAGGAACAGCGCGAGGGCGATGCCGCCGGAGGAGATCACGTGCAGATGCCCGGCCTCGGTGACGCGGTAGGGCGCGTAGGCAAACGCGGCGGCGGCGGCTGCCGCCCCCAGCTTGCGCAGCCCGAGCTCGCGCGCGAGCAGGTAGCCGGCGACGAAGCACAGCGACCATGCGAACAGGAACAGCAGGTTGTAACGGACGAGCGCGGCCACGGTGCCCGACCCGAAAAAGCCCGCGGGCCCGTAGCCGAGCAGCGAGTCCGAGAAGGCCAGGCTGAGCGGATGCGGGTAAAAGACGTTGGCGTCGAACAGGTGCAGCGGGTTGTGCAGCATCCCGTGGCCGACGTAGGCGACCTGCCAAGCGGTGCGCACCGGATCGCCCAGGTCGGGCGCGATGCGGCTGGGCATGTGCAACACGAGCGGCCAGCTCGTGAGCACGGCGAGCGCCACGCCGGCGAGGGCCGCCCAGAGGATCTCCCGGGCGCTCAGCCGAGGCGAGGCGACCCAGCGCGATCGGCCGACGGCGCGCTCGTGCTCGCCGCCGCCGCCGTCGCGATCGCCGCCGTGGGCAGCGCCCGCCGAGGCGTGCTCGTCGCGGACGGGCTCGCGCCCGTCCGCCGGCTGCGTAGCGCCCGGGGCTGGGGAGGATCCGTCCGGCGTATGCGAGGGGCTGGGGACCCCTGTGCTCATCGTCTGCTCGTGTTCGCGACAGCGGGGATCGGCGCAGCATACGGGAGGCGCCATCCGGACAACGACGATGCGCCGCGAGCGGGCGAGCGCGGTGCCCAGGTTCGTCCGGCTGAGCGTTGCCCGCGCACGAGGGCGAGCAGGTCTGCGACGTTACGGCGCACGCCCGGCGTGGCGATGTGCCAGTCGCGGGAGCGCATTTGCGTCACACTGGCGCTGATGAAGATTCTCGTGGTCGGGGCTGGGGGCGTCGGTGCGGCATTCGCGGCGATTGCGCAGCGCAGGCCGGCGTTCGAGCGCGTGGTGCTCGCGGACGTCGCGCCCGAGCGGGTGAAGTCCGTCGTCGCCGCGCTCGGCGAGCCGGGGCGCTTCTCGGCCGAGCGCGTGGACGCTTCCAGCAAGGACGACCTCGTGGCGCTGATCGCGCGCGTGCAGCCCGATGCCGTGCTCAACGCGTGCGACCCGCGCTTCAACGAGCCGATCTTCGCGGCGGCGTTTGACTCGAAGGTGACCTACCTGGACATGGCGATGACGCTCTCGCATCCGCATCCCGAGCGCCCGTACGAGCTCCCCGGCAAGATGCTCGGCGAGCTGCAGCTCGCACGCCACGAGGCGTGGGAGCAGGCCGGCGTGCTGGCGCTGGTGGGCATCGGCGTCGAGCCGGGGCTGTCAGACGTGTTTGCCGCGTACGCCGCGCAGGAGTTGTTTTCGAGCGTCGAGGAAGTGGGCGTGCGCGACGGCGCCGACCTGGTCGTGGAGGGCTATGACTTCGCGCCGACGTTCTCGATCTGGACGACGATCGAGGAGTGCCTGAACCCGCCGCTGATCTGGGAGCGCGAGCGCGGCTTCTACACGACCGCGCCGTTCTCCGAGCCCGAGGTGTTCGAGTTCCCCGAGGGGATCGGCAAGGTCGAGTGCGTCAACGTCGAGCACGAGGAGGTCGTGCTGATCCCGCGCTGGGTGGACTGCGAGCGCGTCACGTTCAAGTACGGGCTTGGCGACGAGTTCATCGACGTGCTGAGCACGCTGCACAAGCTCGGGCTCGACTCGACCGAGCCGGTGTCTGTGCGCGACGTTCACGTCGCGCCGCGCGACGTCGTCGCGGCTGCGCTGCCCGATCCGGCGACGCTCGGCGAGCGAATGACCGGGCGCACGTGCGCCGGAACGTGGGTCAAGGGGACAGGAACCGACGGCCAGCCGCGCTCGACGTACCTCTACCACCTCGTCGACAACGAGCACACGATGCGCGAATACGGCAGCCAGGCGGTCGTCTGGCAGACGGCGGTCAACCCCGTCGTCGCGCTCGAGCTGCTCGACGAGGGCGTATGGAAGGGCTCGGGCGTGCTCGGCCCGGAGGCCTTCCCGCCGAAGCCGTTCCTCGATCGCCTCGCCGAGCTGGGTGCGCCGCACGGCCAGCAGGAGCTGGTCGTCTAGCCACGACCGTTGGCTGAGGCGAGGCCGGACAAGCCGGGGGCGGGGGCGTCGATCACCGCACAGACGACTGCGTAGCACCATGGTTATACGCAGTCCAGAAAAACACACACCCCCCTCGCACACACGCTCCCCGCGAGCCTTCGGCACGCTGTAGAGAATCGGCGCTGCCCCGTCAGCGCCCGCGGGGCGCACCGCTCAGAAGTCGACCGGAGCGGGCAGCGCCTCGGCGGGCGGTCGGTCGAGGATCCCGGGGGGTGCCGTTTCAGTCTTGCGCGAGAAGAATTCGCGGAAGTACGGACGCGATATCAGCATCAGCACGAACCCGAGCAGCAGACCGCCGATACCCAGCCAGAGCGGCAGCGGGATGCCGAGGATCGGCGGCGAGGAGACGTTTTCCTTATGGCCGTAGTAGAAGGCCGCTCTGACGCCGACGCCGAACAGCATCAACCCGCCGAGCATCGGTCCGACGCCGAGCAGCAGGAAGTTGCGCACGCTTTTTGTCAGCTCGTGCCGGTAGTACAAGGCGCACGCTACGCCAGTGAAGCCGTAGTAGAAGCAGATCGGAAAGCCGATCGCGGCGATCGAATCTTCGAGCACGCTTTCGGAGAGCAGCAGAAGCACGATCGTCACGACGATCGAGAGCAGGCCGAAGCCGAGCGTGGAGACCGTCGGCGTCAGGTAGCGTTTGTGGACGCGCGAGAGCAGGCTCGTGACGGCTTTCCAGTGGGCCATCGACAGCGTCGTGCGCGCGGTCGGCAGGATCGTCGTCTGCGTCGAGGCCGATGCCGATGTGAGTACTGAGATGATCAGCAGCTTGTTCAGCGTCCCACCGAGCACCCCGGAGCCGAGCGCGTTCAGCACGTCGCCCTGGTTTTCTTTGTTCGTGAGAAAGCCAACGCCGTGGAAGGACTGAGCGCCGGTCGACACGATCACGTAGATGAACACGAGCAGGAGCGTCGAGATCACGGCCGCCTTGCCGGGACCCTCGGCCGGGTCCTTGGACTCCTCGTTGACCGCGACCCCGGAATCCCATCCCCAGTAGATGAAGACCCCGAGCAAGACGGCCACGACCAAGTCGCTGAAGTTCATTGCGAACGGGTTGAACCACGAAGCGGAGGGCTTGATCGAGTGCGCGGGCGGATGGCTGCCGTAGACCTTGACGAGCGCGACGATCGCGAACAGACCGAGGATCAGGACCTCGGCGCTCAGCAGCACCTGCTGGATACGGGCCGAGAGCTCGATTCCGCGGTAACAGATCCAAGTCATGATCAGGATCCACAGGACTGCGGCGATGATGATCGCGGCTTTCGATTCGCCGAGTTCGGAAAAGCCAAAGAGCTTGAAGGTGTAGATCGCGGCGATGTCCGACAGCGAGGCCATCACGATCACGTCCGCGAGAAAGATCGCCCAGCCGTTCATCCAGCCGGTCGCCGGCCCGAAGGCGCGCGTCGTCCACGCGAACGTCGTGCCCGCGTCGGGATCGGCTCGGTTGAAGTATTTGTAGGCCGAGGCGACGAGCAGCATCGGGATGAACGCGACGATCAGCACCGCGGGCGCGTGCACTCCGACGCCGTTGACGGCAACGATGAAGCCGAGCGTCGCGGCCATCGAATACGCAGGCGCGGTCGAGGCGACGCCGATGACGATGTTCGAGACATAGCCGATCGCGCCCTTTTTTAGCCCCTTGTCGAGGACGCCCATAGGCGACGGTGGGGCTCCGTGTACGGCGCCGCTCTCGGTGGCCATCGGTTGGTCCTCTCTATTCGTTGTTGCTGAAGGCAGGGTGGACCGGCTGCATCTCAGCCCGGTCTTGCAGGAACCTACGCGTACAGCGGTCCGGCACGCAAGGGGCGCAATTCCCAAAACATGGTCGTTCCTTTGGACACTTGGTACAAGCGCGGCTGACGTTCTTGACCGGGGGGCCACTTGTGACGGCGTGGCGGGCGCAGTACGGTTGTCCTGAGTGTCTATGTGACACGCCAGCCGAGCAAACCTCTAAGGGAGAGGATTTCATGGCCAGCAGAGCAAACGCGAACGACACGCGATCGACCGCCGCGATCGCGTCGGGATCGACCGCCGTCCAAGCTGCCCCGGGACGGGACGGCCCGGCGCTCGACGAGCGGCACGCGGGCGACCTGCAGAGCAACGCCAAGCGCCACCTGTGGATGCACTTCACGCGCATGGGCTCCTACGCCGACGCGGAGGTGCCGGTGATCGTGCGCGGCGACGGCTGCTACGTCTATGACGAGCACGGCAAGCGCTATCTCGACGGGCTCTCGGCGCTGTATTGCGTGAACATCGGCCACGGTCGCGCCGAGCTGGGCGACGCGGCGGCCAGGCAGGCCAAGGAGCTGGGTTTCTACACGAACTGGAGCTATGCGCATCCACGTTCGATTGAGCTGGCGACACGCATCGCCGGCCTCGCGCCGGGCAATCTCAACCGCGTGTTCTTCACCTCCGGAGGCTCGGAGTCGGTGGAGTCGGCGTGGAAGCTCGCGAAGGCCTACCACCACGCCCGCGGAGAGCACACGCGGCACAAGCTGATCTCGCGCAAGCTCGCCTACCACGGCTCCTCGATGGGGGCCTTGACGGCGACGGGGCTAACGTCGATACGCACGCCGTTTGAACCGCTCACGCCGGGCGGCATCCATGTGGAGAACACGAACTCCTACCGCTGGCAGGAAGACCGCGATCCGCTGTGGGCCGCGGACTCGATCGAGGAGGCGATCGAGTTCGCCGGGCCCGAGACGGTGGCCGCGGTGATCCTCGAGCCGGTGCAGAACGGCGGCGGCTGCTTCGTGCCCCAGGACGGCTACTTCCAGCGCGTGCGCGAGATCTGCGATCGCCATGGCGTGCTGCTGATCTCCGACGAGGTGATCTGCTCGTGGGGGCGGATCGGGCACATGTTCGGATGCGAGCGCTTCGGCTATCAGCCGGACATGATCACGACGGCGAAGGGCATCACCTCCGCCTACGCCGCGCTCGGCGCGGTTATCGCGGGCGATCACATCGCCGAGCCGTTCCTGCAGGGCAAGGAGATCTTCAATCACGGCTTCACGTTCGCGGGGCACCCGATGGGATGCGCGATCGCGCTGGCGAACATCGACGTGATCGAGCGCGAGGACCTGTGCGCGCACGTGCTGGAGAACGAAGGCGAGCTGCGCGCGATGCTGGAGGGCCTGCGCGACCTGCCGATCGTCGGCGACGTGCGCGGGGCGGGCTATTTCCAGGCGATCGAGCTGGTCAAGGACCAGGAGACGAAGGAGACGTTCGACGCGCAGGAGTCCGAGGAACTGCTGCGCGGCTTTCTCTCGGGCGAGCTGTACAAGCGCGGGCTGATCTGTCGCACGGACGATCGCGGCGACCCGATAGTGCAGCTCTCGCCGCCGCTGATCGCGGGTCCCGAGCAGTTCGCGGAGATCGAGTCGATCCTGCGCCCGGTGCTGAGCGAGGCGTCGCAGCGGATGGGACAATGGAGCTCACTGTCCAGAGCCTGATCGACGAGCTCGGCCTCGAGCTCGCCAGCGGCCAGGAATCGGCGCAGGCGCACGTTCGCTGGGTGCACAGCACCGAGCTGTCGGACCCCACGCCGTGGCTACGCGGCGGCGAGCTGCTGCTGACGACGGGCATCCAGCTGGACGGCCCGAAGAGCCAGCGCGAGCTGATCGACCGCCTCGCCGACCACCGCATTGCGGGTCTGGGCTTCGGCACGGGCTTCAAGCACAAGCGGCTGCCGGCGGCGCTGGTGACGGCCGCGCGCAAGCGCGGGTTTCCGCTGTTCGAGGTGCCGTACGAGCTGCCGTTCATCGCGATCACCGAGCGGGCGTTCGCGCAGCTGGTCAACGAGCGCTACGAAATGCTGCAGCGCAACATGGCGGGCGATGTGCTGGCGGAGGCGCTGACGGGCCACCTGTACCCGGAGGAGCTGCAGGCGCGTCTGCGCCCGTTCGGGATCGGCGAGCAGGTGGCGGTGCTGGCGTTCGCGCTGGAGGACCCGAGCGCGGCGGCGGCGCCGCTGGAACGGGCGCTGGCGGAGGAGGGCGTGCACAGCCTCGTGGCGATCCGCGCGGGGCTGCTGTGCGCGGTGATCGACGCCCAGGGCAAGGACCCGATCGCGCTGGCGGGAAAGCTGCGCGGCGAGCTGAGCGCGCGCTTGGGGGCGGTGCGCGCTTCGGCCAGCCGGGCAGGCGCGGCGCAGTCGCTGAGGCTGAGCTTCCACGAGGCGCGCTGTGCGCTGGAGGCGGTGCGCCTGCAGAACGGCAGCGCGCCGGAGGTCGCCTCCTATCGCGACCTCGGCGCCTTCCAGCTGCTGCTGTCGGTGCAGGACGACGACGCGCTGCTGTCCTACTGTCGCGGCGTGCTCGGCCCGGTCGAGCAGGACGAGGGCGACTACGGCGAGGAGCTGCTGCGCTCGTTGGACGTGTTCATCGAGCACAACGGCCACTGGGAGAAGGCCGCGAGCAGGCTGTTCTGCCATCGCCACACGCTGCGCTACCGCGTGCGTCGCGTCGAACAGCTGACAGGTCGCGACTTCTCCAATGCGCGCGACCGCATCGAGTTCTGGCTGGCGCTGCGCGGCAGGGAGCTGGCTCGGTGAGAATCTCTTTTTATGAGGACTCCCTGCGGGAGTCCTGGATCGGTTCGCGTGCCGGCGAGCAGCCGCGCGGTGGCGACTAGGAACGGAGCGAGCGGGCGATGAGAATCGGCATTCCGAGCGAGATCAAGTCGGACGAGTACCGCATCGCGATCACGCCGGCGGGCGTCAGGGAGCTGAGCTCGCGCGGGCACGAGGTGCTCGTGCAGGCGGGCGCGGGCGAGGGCAGCGCGATGGGCGACGAGCAGTTTGCGGCGCAGGGCGCGCAGATCGTGGCGGATGCGCAGGCGGTGTTCGCCGAGGCGGAGCTCGTGCTCAAGGTCAAGGAGCCGCAGGCGTCCGAGGTGCAGATGCTGCGCGCCGAGCAGACGCTGTTCACGTACCTGCACCTGGCGGCCGAGCCGGATCTGGCGCGCGGGCTGCAGGAGTCGGGCGCGACGTGCATCGCCTATGAGACGGTCGAGGACGGCGCCGGGCGCCTACCGCTGCTGGCGCCGATGAGCGAGGTGGCGGGCAAGATCGCCACGCAGGCCGGCGCGTTCATGCTGGAGAAGCCGCTCGGCGGCCGCGGCATCCTGCTGGGCGGCGTGCCCGGCGTGGCGGCGGCGACAGTGCTGGTGATCGGCGGCGGCGTGGTCGGCATGAACGCAGCGTTCATCGCGATCGGCATGGAGGCGGACGTGTTCGTGTTCGACCGCTCGATCGACCGGCTGCGCGAGCTGGAAGTGGCGTTCGGCGGCCGCGCGTCGACGGTCTACTCCTCGACGCTGGCGATCGAGGAGATGCTGCCGCTGGCCGACCTGGTGATCGGCGCGGTGCTCGTGCCCGGCGGACGCGCGCCGCACGTGGTCACGCGCGAGCAGCTGAAGCTGATGAAGCGCCACGCGGTGCTGGTGGATGTGTCGATCGACCAGGGCGGCTGCTTTGAGACGTCGCGGCCGACGACGCACTCGCAGCCGACGTACGAGGTCGACGAAATCACGCACTACTGCGTGACGAACATGCCGGGCGCGGTGCCGATCACGTCGACGTATGCGCTGACGAACGCGACGCTGCCGTACGTGATCGAGCTGGCGGACGAGGGCATCGATGCGGCTCTGGAGAGCAGCCAGCCGCTGCGTCACGGATTGAACGTGCGCGCAGGCGAGATCACGCACCCCGCCGTCGCGCAGGCGCTCGGCGAACTGGCCGGCGCCAGGTAGCTAGCGGTTGGTGCAGCTAGTGCGCGCCGCGGCAAGACGAGCTAGAACGAGATAAACCCCCGAGGAGGGCACAGCGAGATGGCGACGACGACACAGACCCTCAGCAACTTCATCGACGGCGAGGCGGTCGCTTCGGCGAGCGAGACCGAACCGGTGATCAACCCGGCGACGGGCGAGGAGCTCGCGCAGGCGCCGCGCTCGACGCCGCAGGAGGTCGATCACGCCGTGCGCGCCGCGCGCACGGCCTTCGAGACGTGGTCGAAGACGACACCGGCACAGCGCGCTGAGGCGCTGCTGGGGATCGCGGACGTGCTCGAGGAACACGGCGAGGAGCTCGCGCGGCTGGAGGCGCTCAACGCGGGCAAGCCGATCGGAGCGGTCAAAGACGACGAGATTCCGGTGATGGTCGACAACCTGCGCTTCTTCGCGGGCGCGGCGCGCGTGCTGGAGGGCCGCGCGGCGGGCGAGTACATGGAGGGCTACACGTCGTTCACGCGCCGCGAGGCGGTCGGCGTGATCGGCCAGGTGACGCCGTGGAACTACCCGCTGATGATGGCGATCTGGAAATTCGCGCCGGCGATCGCGGCGGGCAACACGGTCGTGCTCAAGCCGGCCGAGACGACGCCGGTCACGACGCTGCGCCTGGCTGAACTAACGGCCGACATCCTGCCGCGCGGCGTGCTCAACGTGGTGACCGGCCCGGGCAAGCCGACGGGCGAGGCGCTGATCTCACACCCCGACGTGGACATGCTCGCGCTGACCGGCTCGGTGGACACGGGCAAGCACTTTGCACGCACGGCCGCGGACACGCTCAAGCGCGTGCACCTGGAGCTCGGCGGCAAGGCGCCGGTGGTCGTGTTCGACGACGTCAGCCTCAAGAGCGCACTGGAGACGATCGCGGGGACGGGCTACTACAACGCCGGACAGGACTGCACGGCGGCCACGCGCGTGCTCGCCGGCGGCAAGGTCTACGACGACGTCGTCGCCGGCCTGGCCGAGCAGGCTAAAGGGCTCGTGCTCGGCGACACGCTGTCCGCGGACACGACGCTCGGCCCGGTCAACTCGGCGCGCCAGCGCGAGCGCGTGGAGGGCTTTCTGCAGCGCCGCCCCGATCGCGCGGAGATCGTGACAGGCGGCAAGCAGCCTGACGGCCCGGGCTTCTTCTTGGAGCCGACGGTCGTCGCGGGCCTGGAGCAGGACGACGAGATGATCCAGCGCGAGATCTTCGGCCCGGTGATCACGGTGCAACGCTTCACAGACGAGCAGCAGGCGATCGAGTGGGCCAACGGCACGCGCTACGGCCTGGCCTCGTCGGTGTGGACGCGCGACGTCGGGCGCGCCCTGCGCGTCTCGCGCGCGCTGCGCTTCGGCTGCGTGTGGATCAACGACCACATCCCGCTCGTCTCCGAGATGCCGCATGGCGGCTTCAAGGACTCGGGCTACGGCAAGGACCTGAGCGTGTACTCGCTCGAGGACTACACGGTCGTCAAGCACGTAATGGCCAATCTCGAGTAGACCGCAGGAGGCCGATGGCCGGCGCCTGGCGGCGTCCTCGATCGCTTGCGTACCGATCGTCGATCAGATGCGATCGACTGATCGGCCAGCACGCGGCGCTCACTGCGTCCTTGCCAGGCTTGGCCCTCGACCTCCTGAGGCGCGCTGCGGCGCGCATCGCGCTCCGCTGAACCCGCACGAAATCGGGCGGTGTGCAGGGAAATGGCTGCTACGGTCTCGGTACGAGCGGCGAAGTCGTTCGTGAGGTTCTTTGTCTTTGTTGGCGCTTTGAGTGCGCGGATGGGGTCAGTCGAATCTCCATCTGCAGCGGTGGCCAGAGGGTCGCCAGAAGGAGCACCAACACATGAAGGATGCAACTTTCGCCGATCTCGGCGTGTCCGAGGTCGTCGTGAACGAGCTCGCGCAGCGCGGGATCGCGAAGCCTTTCGCAGTACAGAGCATGGTCATTCCGGACGTGCTCGCCGGCCACGACGTGCTGGCACAGTCGCCGACGGGATCGGGCAAGACGCTGGCTTTCGGCGTGCCGATGGTCGAGCGGATCAAAGACTCCGACGCGCGTCCTTCGGCGCTCGTGCTGGCGCCTACGCGAGAGCTGGCGAGCCAGATCGTCGACGACCTGCGCCCGATCGCACACTCGCGCGCGCTGTCGATCGCGGCCGTGTACGGCGGCGCGGGCATCGTCAAGCAGGCGCGCCTGGCTGGACGCGCGCACATCCTGGTGGCGACGCCGGGGCGCCTGTTGGACCTGATCGAGCGCCGTGACGTCTCGCTGAAGCAGATCAGGCTGCTCGTGCTCGACGAGGCCGACCGGATGCTCGACATGGGCTTTCGCCCGGTCGTCGACAAGATCGTGAAGATGTGCGCGCGCGAGCGCCAGACGCTGCTGTTCTCGGCCACGCTTCAGGGCGAGGTCGGCAAGGTCGCCAAGGCGTACACGTCGAACGCCCGTCGCCACGAGCACGCGCACTCGGAGGAGCGCAAGGGCGATGTCGAGCATCGCTTCGTCGCGGTTTCGCACGACGCGAAGGTCTCGCGGCTGGTGTCCGAGCTCAACGACGCCGAGCGCGGGCTGACGCTCGTGTTCGTGCGCACCAAGCGCGGCGCCGACCGTCTGGTCAAACGGCTGGGGAGCAACAACGTCAAAGCCGTCGCGATGCACGGCGACAAGTCCCAGGGCCAGCGCGAGCGCGCTCTGGCGAACTTCGAGGCGGGTGTCGTCGACACGCTCGTCGCCACTGACGTCGCGGCGCGGGGCATCGACGTGGCGAACATCACGCACGTGATCAACTACGACATCCCGGCGACGCGCGAGGACTACGTCCACCGCATCGGACGCACGGCGCGCGCCGGCGCGAGCGGCGTGGGGGTCACGCTGGTGACGCACGACCAGAAGCGCGAGCTGGCCGGCATGGTCGGCGGACTCGGCCTGCACCGCGAGCTGGAGGTCGGCGGTCTGGTTGCCAGCACGGCGGGCGGCCGCTCCAACGACAAGCGCAGGACGCAGGCTCCGCGGGCCGCAGAGGCGCGCCGTCGCAACCGCCGCCGCCGCGCTCCGGCGGGGGCATAGCGACAGGCTCGACGAGGCCGCCGATGGGCGCCCGCGAGGGCGCTCGCGGCGGCGTCGAAGAGGGTTGCGCACGTTTGAGGAGCGTTCGTCGAGCGGGGTTCGATGCGCCCTGCTGACCTTTGATGAGGGTTGATGGATCGGATTAAGACCCGTTGATACGGACTGTCGGCAGTTCAAGCTCCCGCCGTCTCAGCTAACGTCGCGCCTGTGAACGGTTCGATTCCGCCGGATTCCGAGCCGGGCGAGCCGCAGTCAGAGGACGCCCGTTCGGACGCAGGGTTACTTCGCGACTACGACATACTGCGCCTGCGGGCGCCCAATCCGAGCCCGCTGACGCTGACGGGGACGAATACGTGGGTCGTCGGACGGCGCCCGGCGTACGTCGTCGACCCGGGACCGCTGCTGGACGTGCACCTGCGGCGCCTGATGACGGCGATCGAGTCGCGCGGCGGCTTGGGCGGAGTGGTGCTGACGCACGATCACCACGACCACAACGAGGCGGTCGAGACGCTGCTGGAAGTCCATCCGGCGCCGCTGGCGGCGGGACGCGGCGATGTCGACGTGCGGCTCGCGGAGGACATGCGCTTCGGGCCCTTTCAAGCCGTGTACACGCCGGGCCACGCCGAGGACCACTACGCGCTGGTGGCCGATGGCGCGTGCTTCAGCGGCGACGCGGTGCTCGGCGAGGGCAGCGTGCTGATCACGCCGCACCCGGGGGCGATGTCCGGCTATCTGCTCGCGCTCACGCGCCTGCGCCTGCGTGAAGACTTCAACGTGATCTGCCCTGGGCACGGCGAGGTGGTGTGGGACGCGCGGGCGAAGCTCGACGAATACATCGCGCATCGCATCGACCGCGAAAACCGCCTGATCCTGGCACTCAACCAAGGGCTGCGCACCGTGCCGGATCTGCTGGCGGCCGTCTGGCCGGAGGTGCCGCCGGAGCTGCGCCCGGCCGCGACAGCGACGCTGGCGGCGCACCTGGACAAGCTCGAGGACGACGAGGTCCTGCCGCGCGGGGTGCAGCGCCCGGCCTTCGAGTCCGAGAGATGGTGAGCCGCTCGCCCTGCAGCGCGCCGCCACGGCGTCGTCACCGACCCGCTGAGCCCGGCGGGGCTCAGACGAAGCGCGGGTACAGCGTCATGCCGCCGTCGACGAACAGGGTCGCGCCGGTCACGTAGCTGGCCTGCTCTGAGGCGAGCCAGGCGACGGCGCGGGCGATGTCGCTGACGTGTCCCCAGCGCCCGAGCGGAACCTCGGACAGCACTGCGGCGGTTGCCTTGGGATTTTCGAGCACGGACTTGTTGATCGGCGTGTCGATCGCGCCGGGAGCGACGTTGACCACGCGAATGTCGAGCGGCGCGAGCTCCTTGGCGATCGACTGCGCGAATAGCTTCATCCCTCCCTTGGAGGCGCAGTAATGGGAGAAGCGCTCCCAGGCGACCTGCTCGTGGACGCTCGAGATGTTGACGATCGTGCCTGGCGATTTCTGGTCGCGCATCGTGCGTGCGGCCTCGCGAGCACAGAGAAACGCGCCGGTGAGGTTGACGTCGATGACTTTCTGCCAGGCCTCCAGCGGCATCTCGAGCAGCTCGTAGGGATGCTCGACGCCGGCGTTGTTGACGAGCAGGTCGACTCCGCCGAACGCCTCACCGGTCGCGGTGAACGCGCGCTGCACGTCGCTCTCGCTGGACACGTCCATTGGCACGGCCAGCGCCTTGGCGCCGGCCGCTTCGATCTCGCCGACGATCCTCTGCGCCGCGTCGGGCGAGCCGACGTAGTTGACGGCCACCGCGGCGCCGTGCGCGGCCAGCTCGAAGCACACGCCCTCGCCGATGCCCGAGTCGCCGCCGGTCACGAGAGCGCGCCTGCCCTCGAGCAGGCGGGCGTCGGGCGGGTGCAGTTGGAAAGGAGGGTCGGTCACGGCGGCTCGCCTGAAAGCCTACCTCGCTACGGTTCTCGCACGATGGCCCCGCCCGTTCCTCCCTCCGGCAAGCGAACGCGCGGCGCGGGTGAAAACCATCGCCAGGGGCATACGCCGACGATCGGCGCGCAAGCCGCAACGACGCCGGCGTCGAGAGGCTTCGCCAAAAGCTCGCCGTTTCCGCCGATCGCCGACTACGGCTTCCTGTCGGACTGCCACACCGGCGCGCTGGTCGCGTCGGACGGATCGATCGAGTGGATGTGCCTGCCGTACTTCGACTCGCCGTCGGTATTCGGCGCATTGCTCGATCGTGGCGCCGGCAGCTGGCGCGTGGGCCCTTACGGCCTGTACGTGCCCGCCGGGCGACGCTACATCCCGGGCACGAACATGATCGAGACGACGTGGATGACGCCGCAGGGCTGGATTCGTGTCGTCGACGCGCTGGCGATGGGCGAATGGCACGACAACGAGCACGGCTCCAGCCATACACGCCCGCCGACGGACTTCGACGCCGACCACCTGCTCGTGCGCATGATCGAATGCGTCCAAGGACAGGTGCAGGTGGAGGTCGTCTGCGAGCCGATGCTCGACTACGGCGCCACGACGGCACAGTGGAGCAAAGTCGAGCTGGATACCGAGGCGCAGGACGCTTGCGCGATGAACGCCACCGACGGCAAGACGATGTTCAGGCTGTTCAGCGACATCCGCATGGGCATCGAGGGCAACCGCACGCATGGTCGCCACACGATGGTCGAGGGCGAGAAACGCTTCTGCGCGATCTCCTGGACGGAGTCGCTCGGCGGCCCGCACACGGCCGAGGAAGCGGAACAGATCCTCGAGCGCACCGGCCACTTCTGGCGCGGCTGGCTCGCCGAAGGCACCTACCCCGACCACCCCTGGCGTGCGCATCTGCAGCGCTCGGCGCTGGTGCTCAAGGGGCTGACGTTCATGCCCACGGGCGCGCTGGTGGCCGCGCCGACGACCTCCCTGCCGGAGACCCCCGGCGGCGAACGCAACTGGGACTACCGCTTCTGCTGGATGCGCGACGCCTCGTTCACGCTGTGGGCGCTGCACGCGCTCGGCCTCGACTGGGAGGCCGACGACTTCATCGAGTACGTGGCGGAAGTCCCGCGCAACGAGGACGGCTCGCTGCAGATCATGTACGGGGTGAGGGGGGAGAAAGACCTCGAGGAGTCGACGCTCGACCATCTCAAGGGCTATGAAGGCTCACAGCCGGTGCGCGTCGGCAACGGCGCCTACAACCAGCGCCAGAACGACGTGTTCGGCGCCGTGCTCGACTCGGTGTACCTGCACTCCAAGCAGCGCGACCACATCCCCGAGCGCCTTTGGCCCGTGCTGATCGACCAGGTCAAATGCGCGGCGGCCGTGTGGAAGCAGCCCGACCAGGGGATCTGGGAGGCGCGCGGCAAGCCCCAGCACTACGTCTCCTCGAAGCTGATGTGCTGGGTCGCGATGGACCGGGGCGCGCGCCTGGCCGAACGGCGCGGCCACGACGATCACGCCGAGGAGTTCCAGGCGCTCGCCGACGAGGTGCGAGAAGACATACTCGCCCGCGGCGTCGACTCGCGCGGCGTCTTTCGCCAGCACTACGACACCGACGCGCTCGATGCCTCGACGCTGCTCGTGCCGCTGCTGCGCTTCCTGCCGCCCGACGACGAACGCGTGCACGCCACGGTGTGCGCGATTCGCGACGAGCTGACCGAGAGCGGGCTCGTGCTGCGCTACCGCACCGAAGAGACCGACGACGGGCTGCATGGCAAGGAGGGCACGTTCTTGATCTGCTCGTTCTGGCTGGTCTCGGCGCTGTCGGAGATCGGCGAGGACCGCGAAGCGGAACACCTCTGCGAGCGCCTGCTCTCCTACTCCTCGACGCTAGAGCTGTACGGCGAGGAGCTCGAGGCGTCGAGCGGCCGCCACCTGGGCAACTACCCGCAGGCGTTCACGCATCTGGCGCTGATCAACGCGGTCACGCACGTGATCGCCGCACAGCGAGACGGCTGACGGACGCGCCGGATGACCGGCTGACGCTGCGCGGGGCGCCCCCGGCGGGCCGGCGAGCGCTCAGTAGCGGGGGTCGCCGGGCAGCAGCACGCGCGCGACCTCGCCCTCGAGCAGCACCTTCGGCTCGACCGGCTGCACGTCGCGCTGGCGTGCGTAGGCGAGCAGCTCGTCGACGGAGGCGAAGGCGCTGATCTGCTCGAGGTGCTTGATCGTGGGAAAGACGAGCACGATCTGCTCCGCGTTGTGCGCGTCGAGCGCGGCCTGCGGGGTGAACCAGCCGAGCTCGACGACCTCCTGGCCATCGACCGCGGGCTCCTGGCCGCTGGGCAGCGGCGCGAGGAAGAAGTGTGTGTCGAAGCGGATCTGCACCTGCGCGGGCGTGATCCAGCGCGAGAACTTGACGAGCGCGCTCGGGTCGTCGAGCTCGATCGCCGCCTCCTCGCGCAGCTCGCGGATCGCGGCGGCACGGTGGGCCTGGTCGCCGTCGCCCTCGTGCGCGTCCACGGCGCCTCCGGGAAAGACCCACACGCCGCCCATGAAGCGCGCCTTGGGCGTGCGCCTGACGAGCAGCACCTCCAGGGCGTCGGCCGCGCCGCGCAGCAGGATCACCGTGGCGGCCTGCCGCGGCGCCGTCGCGGGCCCGGCGTTGTACTGCTCGCCGGAGACGGCTGGCTCGCTCTCCCCGCGCGTGCTCATTGCGCTGACCCTACCTGCCGCTAGTCTTCTGCGCATGAGCGCCTCCACAAAGACACTTCAGCGCTGGATCTGCGAGTCGTGCGGGTTCATCTACGACCCCGAGGAGGGCGACCCCGACGGAGGCATTCCCGCGGGCACGGCCTTCGACGACATCCCCGACACCTGGTTCTGTCCGGTGTGCGGCGCGCGTAAGCGCGACTTCGTCCCCTACGAGGACTAGGGCACCCGCTGGCCTGCGCGATGCGGCGTCCTCGGTCGCTCGCGTGCGTAGCACGCCACGCTTCCTGCGTCCTTGCCTCGCTTGACCAGCGGGCGCCCTAGCGCGCCGGTGGAGCCCGGTTGGGACGCACTGCTCGCGCTTGACCGTGAGCACGTCTGGCATCCGTACGGCGCGCTTCCCGCCACGCTGGCTCCGCTGCCGGTCGCTTCGGCGCAGGGGGTGCGTCTGAAGCTGGCCGACGGCCGGGAGCTGATCGACGGCATGTCGTCGTGGTGGTGTGCGATCCACGGCTACCGCCACCCGGCGCTGGACGCCGCGGTGCACGAGCAGCTCGAGCACATGGCGCATGTGATGTTCGGGGGCCTCACGCACGAGCCCGGCGTGCGCCTGGCCGAGCGCTTGCTCGCGCTGGCCCCGGACGAGCTCGATGCGGTGTTCTTCGCGGACTCCGGCTCGGTCTCGGTGGAGGTCGCGATCAAGATGTGCCTGCAGTTCCAGCGCGCACGCGGGCGTCCTTCAAGGACACGCCTGCTGACGATCAAGGGCGGCTATCACGGCGACACGTTCGGCGCGATGGCGGTGTGCGACCCGGTGGGTGGGATGCACAGCATGTTCACGGGTGTGCTCGCGGAACACGTGTTCGCCGAGCGTCCGCCGGACGGGTTCGACGTCGGGCTAGACGAGCGCTGGGCGGCGCACGTTCGCGAGCTCGCCGCGCGTCACGCCGACGAGCTCGCGGCGATCGTCGTGGAGCCTGTCGTGCAGGGGGCGGGGGGGATGCGCTTTCACTCGCCGGCGTGCGTGGCGCTGCTGCGCGAGCTGTGCGACGAGCATGGCCTGCTGCTCGTGCTCGATGAGATCGCGACCGGGTTCGGGCGCACGGGCGAGCTGTTCGCGTGCGAGCACGCGGCGGTCGCTGCGGATGTGATGTGCGTGGGCAAGGCGCTGACCGGCGGCTACATGACGCTCGCGGCGACGCTGTGCACACGCGAGGTCGCCGACGCGGTCTCCCACGGCGAGGGGGGTGGCTTGATGCACGGCCCGACGTTCATGGCCAACCCGCTGGCCTGCTCGGTCGCGCTGGCGTCGCTGCAGCTGCTCGAGCAGGAGGACTGGCGCGGGCGCGTGCAATCGATCGAACGCGGGCTGCGCGCCGGGCTGGCACCCGCCCGCGAGCTGCCGTGCGTGGCTGACGTGCGCGTGCTGGGCGCGATCGGCGTGGTTCAGCTCACGCACGCGGTCGACATCGCCGCGGCGACACGGGCAGCCGTCGCGCACGGCGTGTGGCTGCGACCGTTTCGCGACCTCGTGTACGCGATGCCGCCGTACATCATCGGCGAGGACGATCTCGCGCAGGTGACCGGCGCGATGCTCGCTGCTGCGACCTCGGCGTAGCTCCTACGCGGCGGTGGCGTCGAGGTTCAGGCGGATGTAGGAGATCGACGGCTGCTCGCCGAGCTCGGCGGCGACTGCGTCGACGTATGACGCGCGCAGCTGCGCAGGCAGGCGCGCGAGGTGCGCGGTGAGCGCGTTCGTATGAAGCCACTCGCGCAGGTCTTCGTAGGGGGCGCGGCGCTGCACCAGCCATGTGCTCACGTCGGCGAAGCCGGCGTCGCGCAGAAGCGCGGCCGTTTCCTCGGGGCCGGCGAAGTTCCACGGCCCCGGCCAGCCGCCCAGCTCGGCGGCGAAGGGGTCGCGATCGCCGACCGAGCGGGTCGCGTCGATCAGCTCACGCGTGTTGCCGCGCCCGCCGCACTGGGCGACGAGACGACCGCCGAGCGCGAGCGCCGTGCGCAGGCGCGCGAACAGGCCGGCGTGGTCGGCGATCCAGTGGAAGGTCGCCGTCGAGAGGATCGCGTCGACCTCCCGGTCGCCGAGATCGAGACACTCGAGGTCAGCGACGATCAGCTCCGCGCGGTCTCCGAGGCGGCTGTGTGCCGCGGCGATCATCTCGGGCGAGCCGTCCACGCCGATCACATGACCCCGTGGCAGGCGCTCGGCGAGTGCCTGTGTCACCCGGCCCGAACCGCAGCCGGCGTCGAGCACGGTCTCGTCGCCGCGCAGCTCCAGGCGCTCGAGCACCTCGCGCCCGATGCGCTCGAGCGGGGCTGAGATGCGGTCGTAGGTCAGTCCGTCACGATAGGCGCTGGGCATAGGCGCGTATGTTATCACGTATGATTGTACGTCGTTGCGGCGGCGGCCTGTAGGCCGCGGCGCTGGCTGCTACAGGTGCGGAGCGGATGGCGACGCACCCGCGACACCGGGGCGCTCGCCGAGCCACCGACGCCATGGCAGGCCGTCGCCGATGCGTGCGAGCTCGTCGATCTGCGGGCCGCCGGCTCGCGCGAGCGTGCCCACCTCGACGAAGCCAAAGCGCGTGATCGCCTCGAGGTTCGAGTGCTCCAGGTGCGAAGGCTCCTCGGGCCATGGCGTGAGCACGACCGCGCGAACGCTGAGCCCGGCTGCGCGCGCCGCTTGCAGCGTGAGCAGCGTGTGGTTGATCGTGCCGAGGCCCGGGCGAGCGGCGATCAAGAGCGGCAGCCTCAGCGCGACCGCGAGGTCACAGACCGTGAGGTTGTCGGCCAGCGGCGCCAGCAGGCCGCCGACGCCCTCGACGACAACCGTCCGGTCGGGGTTCTCGCCCTCGGCCACAGCCGCGGCGCCCGCGGCGAGCAGGCGCCGGGCCTCGAGCGTCTCGCCGGCGAGCTCGGCGGCGAGCAGCGGTGACACGGCCGGCCCGTAGCGCAGCGGGGCGACCTCGTCGGGGGACATGCCCGCTGCGGCTGCGAGCAGCTCGTGGTCGGCCGGCCAGTGCACCGCCGACGCATCCATGGTCAACTCGTCGAGTCCCGTGACGGCCGGCTTGTGCGCCGATACCCGTTCGCCTGCGGCGGTCATCGCCGCGAGCAGCGCGGCGCTGAGCACGGTCTTGCCGACGCCAGTGTCGGTCCCGGTGACGAACAGCCCGCGCATTCGCGCTCGGTCGCCGTTAGGCGGCGTGCGCGACGGCGCTCTCGCGCTCGCCGTCGAACGGAGCGTTGGCTTCGCGCGAGCCCTCGCCGGCGGGTGCCGGCGGGCGTCGTGGACGCGGCTGCTCGCCGTCGAACGGCGCCGCCTCGGCAGGCCGCGCGACGGGAACCTCCTCGTTGACCTCACGCTCGACCTCGACCTCGTGCTCGTGCTCGGCGACCTGCGGCTCCGGTAGCGGCGTGCCGAGCTGCGCCGGGTCCAGGCCGAGCTTGCGCGCCGCCGTCGCGAGCACCTCGGCCGCCAGTCGCATGTCCGTGGCGGTGTGCGAGGCCATCGCCGTGAGCCGCAGGCGCGAGGTTCCGGCGGCCACCGTCGGCGGCCTGATCGCCTGTGCGAAGACCCCTCGCTCGATCGCCTCCTGACAAAGGCGCAGCGTGTCGCGCTCGTCGCCGACGACGAGCGGCACGATGTGCATGTCGCTCTCGGCGACCGCAAAGCCCTCCGTGGCGAGCGCGCGGCGCAGCGCACGGGCGTTGGCGGCCAATCGCTGCACCCGGTCGGGACGCTCCTGCAGGAGCTCCAGGGCGGCGAGCGCCCCGGCCATCGACGGCGGCGGTGCGGCGGTGGAGAAGATGAAGGAGCGCGACGTGTTGAGCAGGTAGCGGATCATCTCCTCGTCCGCGCACACATATGCGCCGTAGGAGCCGAGCGCCTTGCCGAGCGTGCCGACGATCGCGTCCACCTCTCCCTCCAGGCCCTCCTCAGCCAGCACGCCGCGCCCGCCGGGTCCGTAGGTGCCGATCGCATGCGCCTCGTCGACGGCCAGCCGGGCGCCGGATGCTTGGGCCAGCTCGACGATGTCCGCCAGCGGCGCGACGTCGCCGTCCATCGAGAACACCGAGTCGGTCACGATCAGACGGCTGCCCTGGGCGTTGCCGCGCCCGCCGTGGCGGCGCATGCTCCACAGCAGGTGTTCGATGTCGGCGTGGCGATAGACGACGACCTCCGCTCGCGCGAGGCGGCAGCCGTCGACGATCGACGCGTGGTTGAGCTCGTCGGAGAAGACCGTGTCGCCGTGTCCGGCGAGCGCGCCGATCACGCCGAGGTTGGCGAGATAGCCCGAGCCGAACAACAGGCACGACTGCCTGCCCGCGAATGCCGCCAGGCGCTCCTCCAAGCGGCGATGGACGGTCATCGTCCCGGAGATCAGTCGTGAGGCCCCGGCGCCGACGCCCCAGCGCATCGCCGCGTCCGCCGCGGCTTCGCGCACGCGCGGGTGGTCGGCGAGGCCGAGGTAGTTGTTGGAGCACAGCAGCAGCACCGGCTGGCCGTCGAGCAGCACGGTCGGCCCCTGCGGGCCGGAGACGAGCCGCAGCCGCCGCGCTAGTCCCGCGCGCTCCAGCTCTGCCAGGCGCTCCTCGATCTCTGCCGTTCCTAGTTCCCCGTGCATAGTGCTCCCGTCCTTGCTTGTGAGTCCGTTCAACCCGCTGAGGCCGTCCTCGGCGTGCTCTGCGCCAGCGCCTCGTCCGCACCGCTGCTCTGCTCGCGCCTGCCTGCGTGCATCCGGTTGGGCGCTCCGTCCGGGCGCAGCGGAACCGTGCGCTTGGCGCGAAAGCGAAGCTGTGTCGACGGGTCCCAGAGGCGGATCTTCAATGTGCCGTCGTCCGCGTCCGCGTCCGCGCCAGCCTCGCCATCGTCTGGATCACCAGCGCCGAGCAGCTCCTCGACGAGATCGGGCGTCTCGCCTGCCAGCCATCCGGAGCGGTTGTCCGGACGCGGGTTGGCGGCGTTGTCGGGCTGGCGGGCGACGTTCAGGCCGAGCTCTTCGAACATCTCGCGATCGGCCTCGGGCTCGTTGCCGAGCGTCGTCAGGAAGTTGCCCATCATCACGCCGTTGATGCCGGCCTGGACGGCGAGCTGCTGCAGTTCGCCGAGGTTCTCCACGCGGCCGCCGCACAGGCGAAACAGGGCGTCGGGAAGGATCAGGCGGAAGATCGCGATCCACTTGACCGCCTCCCACGGGTCCATGTACTCGCGGTCGCCGAACTTCGTCCCAGGGCGCGGGTTGAGCATGTTGATCGGCACGCTCGTGGGATCGATCTCCGCAAGCTCGAAGGCCATCTCGACGCGCTGCTCGCGGCTCTCGCCGAGGTTCAGAATGCCGCCCACGCAGGTCTCCAGGCCGGCGTCGCGCACCGCGGCGATCGTCCGCAGGCGCCCCTCGTAGCGGACGGTGCTCGTGACCTCGTCGTAGTAGCTCTGCGCCGTCTCGACGTTGTGGTGGACGCGCTGGATGCCCGCCTCGCGCAAAGCCTTGGCGCGCTCGGCCGAGATGTGCCCGACCGACGCGCAGCGCTTGAGGTTGGTGTGCTCGGACACCAGACGCACACCCTCCAGGTACTTGTGGAAGTCGCGCTTGGAGAGCCCCTGCCCCTGGGTGACCATGCAGAAGCGGTGGGCGCCGGCGGCCTCGGCGGCGCGAGCGTGTTCGAGCACCTGGTCGGGCTCCATCATCGCGTGCATCGGCGTCTCGGCGTCGGCAAAGCGCGACTGCGCGCAGAAGCCGCAGTCCTCGGCGCAGCCGCCGGACTTGGCGTTGACCAGCGAGCACATGTCGGTGGAGTCCGAGAAGCGCTCGACGCGCGCCTCCCAGGCCCGCTGCACGAGCGCCTCTATCTGTTGGCGATCCTCCAGCTCGCCCAGGCGCAGAGCCTCCTCGCGAGTGATCAGCGGTGGCATGCCGCGGAGGTTATGGAGCGTTGCGGACGGCTTGCGCGGGCTGACCGGCCCGTTCTAGGCGCCGGTCCAACGGGCGGGGCGCCGCTCGGCGAAGGCGCGCATGCCCTCCTGCATGTCCTGGGAGGCGAAGGACGCGCGGCGCAGTTCGATGAGTTCCTGTTCGACGTCGTCCTCGAGCTCGCCCTCGGCGGCCAACAGAGCGCCGATCACGCGCTTGTTGCCGGTCTGCGACAGCGGCGCGTTGCCCGCCAGCTCGGCTGCCAGCTCCAGTGCGAGCGACTCGAGTTCGGCCTCCGCCGCGACGCGCGTCAGGAGGCCCCACTGCAATGCCGTGGCCGCGTCGATGTGCCGTCCGAGCAGGAACAGCTCGCGCGTGCGCGCAGCGCCGATCGCGTCGATGAAGCGGCGCAGTCCGGTGTGCGAATAGACCAGGCCGAGCTTCGCCGGGGGCATGCCCAATTTGATCTGCGCCTTCGCCACGCGCAGGTCGCAGGACAGCGCCAACTCCAAGCCGCCCCCGATCGTGTGCCCGGGGAGCATCGCGAGCGTTGGATAGGGGAAGGTTTCGAGCGCGTCGATCGCTTCGGTGAACGGATGCGCGACCAGGCGCTCGGCGCGCTCCTCGAATTCCTCGGTGGGAATCTCGGCGATGTCATAGCCGGCCGAGAACATCCCGTGCGCGCCGGTGATCATCAGGCAACGTGCGTCTGACGACTCGCCGAGCGTCTCCGTGATCGCGTCGAGGATCGGATGGTCGAGCGCGTTGCGCTTGGCGGGGTTGGAGATCGTCAGGCGCTTGACCCCCGGCGCCGGCTCGTCGACGAGCAGCTTGCCATCGGCGAGCTCGCGGGGGGCGGCGCTGTTGGACACGGGCGAAAGGCTAGTCGAGCGCCGCCGGGCGCGGCGCTCGGCGGCGAGCGTCAGCGTCGCCCGAGCGCCAGCAGGACGTGGCGCCCGTAACCCGAGCCGCCGGCCGCGGGCGCCGCGTGCACGACAGCCATCAAGCGCAGCCTCCGCCGGGTTTGCAGCAAGTGGCGCGCCGGCGCGCTCAGCCTTACCTCGACGCTCGCGCGATGGCCCGGCTTGATCGAGAACACGCCCGAGTGCCCAGATCTCAACCGCCGCACGCGCACGCGCCTGGCGTGGCGCGTGGTCGCCACGTGAGCGACGGCGCGGGTGAGATCCACGCGGCCGGTGCATGCATTACGCAGACCCGCTGGGCACGCGACGCTGACCATGGCCGTTCCCGCCCGGGTCGCGGCGGTGTGGCCGGTCGTGACGGCGGCGCCGACGCCGAAGACCATCACCGCGCTGCTCCTGGAGGCGACGACGTACACCTCGCGACCGTCCGGGCTGACGGCCGCGCCGGTCACCCCACTCAGCGCCGGCAGGTTCGTGCAGCGTTCGTCGTTTTCGGCTGCACATGAGGTCTCGGTCAGAGCGCCCGTCGCGGCATTGCGCGAGAAGATCGCCGCCGAGCCGCTGCCGATTGCATAGACGGAGGAGCCGTCGCCGCTGACCGCGACGATGCTCACGCTGTTCAGGCCGGGCGCGGTCGCGCACTGGCCAGCGGCTGCTGACGCTTTTTTTGCTTCGCCTTCTTCTTCCGGTTCTTCTTCGGGTTCGGGCTTCGGCGGGGGCGCCTGATATTCGACGCAACCGCTCGTTGAAAGCGCACCGGTCGTCGAGTTGCGCGAGAGCACATCCACGCGCCCGGTGGCGAGCGAGACGACGGAGTCCGCCGCGTAGACGTTCTTGCCGTCGGGGCTCGTCGCGAGCTCGGACGGTTCGTTCATGAGCGCGGCGCTGCACAGGCCGGGCGGGGCATCGACCTTCACGCAGCTCGTCTCCGCGAGCGCGCCGCCGGTTTCGGGCGTGAACACGTCAATTGCCTTGCTGCCGGGCGCGGCGCCGTAAAGCTGCTTGCCGTCCGGGCTGAGCGCGAGATCGCCCAGGCCCTGCGTCGCCGTGCCCACGGCGCAGACGCCGTCGAGGCCGTTGACGGCGATGCACGGGTTCAGCAGTTCGGTCCCCGCCAGCGATGCCGTGAAGATCGCGGCGAGCGGTCGTGGCGAGGCCGACCCGCCGGCGCCGGATGGTGTGCTCGTGGCGCTCGCCCCCGATGTCGGGGCGGCCGTGGTCGAGGTCGGCGTCGCAGCGCCCAGTGCTGGGATTATCCCGTTGGGCGTGCGCAATCTGGCGGCCGTGTCGAGGGTCGAGATCGCGCCTTCCAGCGGCGCGGCGACGTACAGGGCGCTGCCGTCTGCGCTGGCCGCGAGGCTGCTGGAGCTCGCGAGCAGGTTGGCGGCACCGCAGGGCGCGCCGGGGCGAGGCGTTCCCTGAAAGCAGCCGAGGCGTGTCAGAGATCCGCTCACGGAGTTGCGCGAGAAGGCCACGACGCTCGCCGAGCTGCTCGAGCTGACGTACACGGTCGACCCGTCCGGGCTGACGGCGACCCCGCGCGCGCCGAGCAGTGACGGCTCCACGGCGCATGCGCCGGATGCTCCGTCGCGCCCGTCGGTGCCATCGGAGCTTAGGCATCCGGTCTCGGTGATCGCGCCTGTCGCGGCGTCGCGCTTGAGGATCGCGACGGCACCGAAGCTCATCGCCACGTCGTTGCCGGCCACGCCTCCGACGACGTAGACGTTCGCACCGTCGGGCGAGACGGCGACGGCTTTGGCGCCGGACAGCCCGTTGCCCGCGGCGCAGCCCTTCGTGCCCGCTTCGGCGCTTTCAGAACCAGGTGCCACGAGGCATCCCCCGGCACCGCTGAGCGGTCCGAAGCCGCCCACGGCGTCGGCTGCGGGCGGCACGGCAAGTCCGCCGAGCAGCGCAGTCGCTGCGATCGTCGCGATACAGGTGCGCCCAGGGGCCATACGCGTGCGGCCAGTCTCTCTGCCGATCATGTCGCGCTCCTCTCCGGCCGAGCCTTCGGCGCCGGGTCGCGGCGATCGCTACTCGAGCTCCACGAGCGTATCGCCCTCGTTGACTGCCTGGCCCTCCTCGCAGCAGATCCTCGCGACCTTGCCGGAGTCCTCGGCCTCGACGGGCATCTCCATCTTCATCGACTCGAGGATCGCGACCGTGTCGCCCTCCTCGATCTGATCGCCGACCGCGCACTCGATCTTCCATACGGTGCCGGTGATGTGTGCCTCTACCGCGGACATGTGACCTCCAGAGCGTCGAGAGCTGCGATCGTCGCTGACTGCCGGGACAATAGCCTCCGCGCCCGACGGCGCACCGCCGCGACCTGCGCTGCCGCGGGTGCTCGCGTCGGCGCCGCGATCGAGAGGTCATGAACCCGGACATCTACGCAATCGTCACCGCGTACAACGAGGCCGAACGCATCGGCGCGACGCTCGCGACGCTCGCGAGCGCATTCCCGGGAGCCCGCCTGATCGTCGGCGACGACGGCTCCGGCGACGCGACGTCGCAGCTCGCCCGCGCGTCCGGCGCGCACGTCGTACGCAGCGAGCGCGTGATCGGCAAGGGGGGCGCCGCCACGCTCGCCGCCGAGGCGGCTCTGCGCACGGCGCAGGCGGACATGCGCGATGGCGACGCGATCTTCCTGCTCTGCGACGGCGACCTCGCTGGGTCCGCTCGCCTGCTCACGGCGCTGACCGACGCGATCCGGCGCGGCGAGGCAGACGTCGTCGTTGCGGCTTTCGCCAGACGTGTCGGCGGCGGCTTCGGGCTGGCTCTCGGCTTCGCGCGCTGGGCGATCCGCCGTCGCTGCGGCCTGGTCACGCACGCGCCGATCTCCGGCCAGCGTGCGCTGAGCGAGCAGGCGCTCGCCGACGTGCTGCCCTTCGCGCATGGCTTCGGCATGGAGCTGGGGATGACGATCGACGCCGTTCGCGCTGGGCACCGTGTGAAGGAGATCGAGCTCGACCTCTCACACCGCGCGAGCGCGCGCTCGCTCGCCGGCTTTGCCCATCGCGGCCGCCAGCTCGTGGACTTCGCGCGCGTGTATGTGTCGCGGGGTAGGCTCGCGCGACGATGATCCTGGCGATCGATCAGGGCACGACCGGCACGAGCTGCCTGGTGTTCGACGAGCGCGCCGAGCCGGTCGGCCGCGCCTACCGTGAGTTCACCCAGCACTTTCCGCGACCTGGCTGGGTCGAGCACGACGCGCGCGAGATCTGGGAGACGACGAGCGCCGTCGCCGCGACTGCGCTGGCAGACGCCGGTGCGCGTAGGGGCGACGTCACGGCGCTCGGGATCGCCAACCAGCGCGAGACGGTGTGCGTGTGGGACCGCGACAGCGGCGAGCCGCTGCACAACGCGATCGTGTGGCAGGACCGGCGCACGGCCGCGCGCTGTGAGCAGCTGCGCGAGCAGGGGCATGAGAGTCTCGTGCGAGCGCGCACCGGGCTGGTACTCGACCCGTACTTCTCGGCGACGAAGATCGAGTGGCTGCTCGAGCACGTCGACGGCCTGCGCGAGCGAGCGCAGAGCGGACGTGCGCTGTTCGGCACGGTCGACTCGTGGTTGATCTTCAAGCTCACCGGCGAGCACGTGACCGACGCGACCAACGCCTCGCGGACGCTGCTCTACGACCTCGTCGATGGGCGTTGGGACCCAGAGCTGCTCGAGCTGTTCGGCGTGCCCGAGCGCGCCCTGCCGCGCGTGCAGGCCAGCGCCGGTCCGTTCGGACAGACGCGCGCGGAGGCCCTGCAGGGGCACGCCGTGACCGTGTCCGGGGCGGCCGGCGATCAGCAGGCGGCGCTGTTCGGGCACGCGTGCGTCGACCCGGGCACGGGCAAGAACACCTACGGGACGGGTTCGTTCGTGCTCATCAACGCGGGCTTTGCGATGCCCGAGGTGCCGCCGGGCGTGCTCGTGACGGCGGGGTGCGCCGTCGGGCGCTCGCGCGCTTACGCGCTGGAGGCCTCGATCTTCGTGACCGGCGCGGCCGTGCAGTGGCTGCGCGACGGTCTGCAGATCATCGAGCGTGCGCAGGAGACCGAGCAGCTCGCCCGTTCACTTGACGGCAACGACGGCGTGTACTTCGTGCCGGCGCTCACCGGGCTCGGCTCGCCGCACTGGGATCCGCACGCTCGCGGCACGATTGTCGGCCTGACGCGAGGCAGCTCGCGCGCACACATCGCGCGGGCGACACTGGAGGCGATCGCCTACCAGACCGTCGACGCGGTGCGCGCGATGGAGGCCGCGTCGCCGCAGCCGTTGAGCGAGCTGCGTGCCGACGGCGGTGCGAGCACGAACGGCTGGCTGATGCAGTTCCAAGCCGACGTGCTCGGCATCCCGGTCGTGCTGGGCGAGCGCCCGGAGATGACGGCGCTCGGCGCCGCGTACCTCGCGGGAGTGGGCTGCGATCAATGGACCGTCGACGACCTGCGCGCCGAGCACGGGCCGGGCGCAGGACGCGAGCACCGGCGCTATGAGCCGCGCATGGGCGAGGACGAGCGCGCCGGCCTGCTCGCGGGCTGGGACGACGCTCTGTCGCGCGCGAGCGCCCGGACGCGAGAGGCGCGTAACGAGCGCGCGTAACTTTGTCGGCCGGCGGAGGTAGAGCGGATTGATGACCGATCTCGCACCGATGCGCGCGCAGGTCTACACCGACCCGCGTCCGAAGGAGCACTTCGACCGCTTTCACGAGCGCGCGCGCACGCGAGAGCCGGACTGGGTCTACGACGTGGTGCGCGTGATCACCTCGCTGTACGCGTACACGTTCCTGCGCGCCCGTTCGATCGCCAGCGAGAACGCCCCGGGCAGTGGCGCGGTGATCCTCGCGCCGAACCACTTCTCGTTCATGGACCACTTCCTGATGGGCAGCTTCGTCAGGCGCAAGGTCCGCTTCATGGCCAAGTCGCAGCTGTTCAAAAAGCCGATGCAGTGGGTGTACACGCACGGCGGCGTCTTTCCCGTCCGCCGCGGGGCGCGCGACGAAGAGGTGTTCATCACCGCAGAGACGATCCTCAAGCGGGGCGGCGCGATCACGATGTACTGCGAGGGCGGACGTTCGCGTAGCGGCAAGCTCGCCGAACAGGCCAAGCGCGGCATCGGCCGCCTGGCCTTGGAGACGGGAGTCCCGGTCGTGCCGATCGCGATCTTCGGCTCCTCACACGTGAGAAACTGGAAGCGCCTGCAGTTCCCGAAGGTCACCGTGCAGTACGGCGAGGCGATGCGCTGGGAGCGTGTGGAGAATCCCACGCGCGAGCAGCAGCAGGCGGTCGCCGACGAAGTGCTCAAGGAAATCCGGCGGCTGTACGGGGGGCTGCAGGAGCACGGACGCAAGGGGATCCTCCAGCGGCTGCGCGCCGAGCGGCGCACTGCGAAGAACGCAATCGCCGCCTGAGCGCAGGCTAGGCTCCAAGCATGGGCGAGCGACTCGAGGTCGGAGCTGTGATCCGCCGCGTGTTCGACATCTACGTCGAGCAGGCGTCGGTGCTGCTGCCCGCCTCGGCCGTCGTGTTCGTGATCACCGGGATCGTGTCGGCGCTGCTCGTCGCGGCGGCTCCGGGCCTGGCAGTGATCGCGCTGCTGCTCAGCCTCGTCGCGGGCACGCTGTTCACGGGCATGGTCGTGGAGCTGGTCGCCGACATCCAGGACGGGCGGCGCGATCACAGTCCCGGCGAGCTGCTGCGCTCGGCGACGCCCGTGCTCGGCCAGCTGATCCTCGTGGGCATCGTCGCCGCCATTGGCATCGTCGTCGGCTTCCTTCTAATCATCGTCCCCGGCTTGATCCTGATCACGATCTGGTCGGTCGCGGCGCCCGTCGTGGTGCTCGAGCGCCCCGGTGTGTTCCCCGCGCTGGGCCGCAGTCGCGAGCTCGTTCGCGGCAACGGCTGGCAGGTGTTCGGCGTGATCTTCGTGCTCTTCTTCCTCGTGCTGTTCGTCAGCTCGGGGATCGAGATCGCCGCAGGCGCGGCCGGCACAGCGGCCGCGCTGATCGCACGCGTCGTCGTCGGCGTGCTCACCGGCCCGTTCTCCGCGCTGGCCGCCGCGGTGCTCTACTTCGAACTGCGCCGCGTCGGGACGGCGAGCACACCGGACGGCGGGGTCGCGTCGACAGGCGCAGCACCGGGCGCCCCAGGCGCCGTGCCGGACGCTCCGGGCGCCACGCCTGACGCTCCGGGCGCCACTCCCGATGCCTTCGGCAACCGGCCTGCGCCCGCCGCCGGCGAGCCGCCGCCACCGGCCTGAGCGAGCTTGGGCGCCGCCCGGCGCGCCGCTTGCAAGCGTCCCGGCGCGCGCCCGCGCGCTTGGCGCATGCAAACGCGAAGCGCCGGTCGCCGTTAGGGTGCTGCCGGTGTCAGCGACGGTCGACGCATCCAAGCTCCTGCGCCTCGGCCTGCTCGACGGCGTGCACGTGGTCGTCGCCGTCGCCGCGCCGGACGAGCTGGCCGTCGCGGCGAGCGAAAGCACCAGGCTCGCCGCTGCCGTCACGACGACGTGCGCCGGCCTGGGCGCACGCGTGTCGGCATGGAGGCCGGGCGACGCGGTGCCGGCCGACGTCGACCGGCTGGTCGTCGACGGCGCGGCGCTGTTCGCGACAGCCGGAGTGGTGGGCGAGCGCGGCGACGGCGCACGCAACGCGCTGCGCAACTGCCTGCATGGCGCCTGGGAGGCGACGCGAGCGGTTGCCAACGCGGCGTTCATCGACAGCGGGCGCCCCGGTCGGGTGGTCTATCTGGCGCCCACGTCGGCTTCCGACCCCTCGCGCGAAGCCACGCACACCGACGCCGCGCGCGCTGGACTGGAGAACCTCGCGCGCACGCTGTCGATCGAGTGGGCCAGGTATGCCGTCACGCTCGTGACGATCGCCGCCGGCGAGCGGACATCGGCCGGCGAGGTTGCCGCCGTCACGGCGTTCCTCGCCTCGCCCGCCGGCGCGTACTACTCCGGCTGTCTGCT
Source organism: uncultured Solirubrobacteraceae bacterium (assembly GCA_963706615.1). Taxonomy (GTDB): domain Bacteria; phylum Actinomycetota; class Thermoleophilia; order Solirubrobacterales; family Solirubrobacteraceae; genus Palsa-744. The sequence goes on from OY970163.1 coordinate 2,211,669, forward strand.
CGACCTGCGCGGAGTGGCCCCTGGGGCGTTCGCGCGCGGCGGCTGATAGCGGCCGGTCACGTGGGAACTGCTCACGCGCACTCAGCAGGCGGACTGACGCTCCAGGTAGCTGCTACGAGCTGCGTATAACCATGGCTATACGCAGCTCTTAAGCGGGCTCGCCCTCCTGGCGCCACGCGGGGAGCGGGCGGCGAACCGGCGGACGTCAGCCGCTCATTCCGCCGAACAGCCCGCCGGTCACGTGCAGAGTCTGGCCGTGCACGTAGTTGGACCAGGGCGAGCAGAGGAAGAAGACGCCTCCGGCGGCCTCCTCGGGCGAGGCGGGACGGCCGAGCGGGATCAGCATGGAGGCCATCTGGCGCATCTGCTCGGGAATGCCGAGCTGGATCTTCTCGCCGTCCTTCTCCATCGTGTTCTCGTCGACCTTGGCCTGCGTGAGGCGCGTGTCGATGAAGCCGAAGGCGACGGCGTTGACGTTCACTTTGAACTGTCCCCACTCCTTGGCGACCGTTTTCGTGAGGCCGACGACGCCGGCCTTGCCCGCGGAGTAGTTGGCCTGTCCGGCGTTTCCGAACGTGCCGGAGGTCGAGGAGATGTTGACGATCTTGCGGAAGACCTCCTTGCCTTCCTCTTTCTCCTTCTTGGCGGGCTCGCGCAGGTGCGGCGCGGCGGCGCGGATCACGCGGAAGGGGACGACCGTGTGGATGTCGAGCATCGCCTGGAAGTGCTCGTCGGACATCTTGTGGACCGGCGCGTCGAGCGTGTAGCCGGCGTTGTTGACAACGATGTCGATCTTGCCGAACGAGTCGATCGCCTTCTGCACGAGCTCGTCCGCGGCGCCCGGCTGGGTGAGGTCGCCGGCGTACACGGCGGTCTCGCCGGAGATCTCCGAGGAGGCCTGCTCGGCGACGTCGCCGTCGAGGTCGTTGATGAGGCACTGCGCGCCCTGCGAGACGAGCAGCTCCGCCGTCGCCCGTCCGATCCCGCGTGCCGAGCCCGTGACGATCGCCGACTTGCCGTCGAGTACTCCCATAGCTGTCCTGCTCCTTGGTCGCTTGAGTTGGCGTCGCAGGTTATCCGAGCGCCCGCGGCGGCCGGCTCAGGGCTTGATGATGCGCCCGAAGTCCTGCGTGTAGATCGCGCCGGCCTGGCCGTGCGCGAGCGAGGCGAGCGGGTGCGGCGAGACGCCGATGCCGGTTTCGCGGAAGGTCGCGTCGAGGATGTTCGCGCGGTGTCCCGGCGAGGCCATCCAGCCGGCGACGATCGCCTTCGGCGAGGCCAGCCAGAGCGTCGCCCAGCCGATGTTCTCGCCGACGGCGTAGCCGAGTCGCGAGCTGAAGATGTACCCGCAGGCGCGCATGCGCGAAAGCGGCGTGTCGCCGCGCCGACCGTTGTGGTCGAAGTAGTCGCCCGCGGACATGTCTTCGGAGTGCCCCTGCGCGGCCTGCTGCAGCGGGACATCGGCTGTCAGCGCGCTCTCGCCGCGGCTCGTCCGTTCGCGGTTGACCAGGCACAGCGTCACAGCGCGCACGAGTTGCAGGTTCGCGCCGCTCGGGCGAACCTGCGTGTCCGCGCACGCGCCGTTCGCCGAGGGAGGTCGGACGGGGGCACCGTGGCGATGCGATGCCTTGCGGTGCCCGGCGTGGCGTCGGTTGCAGGAGAAGCGGTGTGCGCGGTGGCGCGATTTGCTCGTCGGCTTGCCGCCTGCGTGGTAGTTCGCCGGCCTGGCGCAGCGGCCGTGCGTGCGCCTGTGCGAGGGAGAGCGCGCGTGGCTGGAAGCGTTTCGCGCGCGCGGCGATGCGGGCGCAGTCGAGGCGACTGCGAAGCAGGCCACGCACAGCGCAAGCAGGGTCGTGCAGACGGCCGCCCGGAGCGGACGGCGGCGGATGGCGAAGCGCGCACAGCTTCCGATGGCCACGAAACCGGTATCGGAGCGCCGCCCGCCCGGCATGAGACAGCGGTGGCCCCGTTGGACGATTTCATGCAGGTCGCAAACGGCCGAATCCCCGCCGGCCCAGGGTCGCATGAGCGAGGGACCAGGAGCGGCTGGCGAGGCTCAGCGGCTGGTGAGGCTCGCTACAGCGCGAGCACGCGGCCGAGGATCTCGCGCATGATCTCGTCTGAGCCGCCGCCGATCGGCCCGAGGCGCGCGTCGCGCGCGGCGCGCTCGACCCAGTACTCGCGCATGTAGCCGGCGCCGCCGTGGATCTGCAGGCACTCGTCCATCAGCTCGAAGGACGCACGCTGCGTCAGCAGCTTGGCCATCGTGACCTCCTTGAGCGGCTCCTCGCCGGCGACGAAGCGGCGCAGCGCGTCGTAGGTGACGCAGCGGCACGTGTATACCGAGGTCGCCATGTCGGCGAGCTTGTGGCGGATCGTCTGGTGGCCGGACAGCGGGCGGCCGAAGGCCTGGCGCTCGCGCGCGAACTCGGCGGTGCGCTCCCATGCGAGCTGCATCGCGCCGACGGCGCCGAGCGCCATCGCTAGGCGCTCCCACTGGAAGTTGGCCATGATCAGCTTGAAGCCTTCGTTGAGCTCGCCGAGCAGGTTCTCATCGGGCACGAACACGTCCTGGAAGGCGATCGTCGCCGTGTCGGAGGCGTGCCAGCCGAGCTTGTGCAGCGCCGAGGACTCGACGCCCTCGCTGCGGTCGACGATCAGAAAGGAGATGCCGTGGTGGCCGCCCTGGAGCGTGGTCTTGACGGCGGTCACGATGAAGTGCGCGCGCACGCCGTTGGTGATGTACGTCTTCTCGCCGTTGACCAGCCAGCCGCCGTCGACGCGCTCGGCGCGCGTGCTCAGCGCGGCGACGTCAGAGCCGGCGCCCGGCTCGGTGATGCCGAGCGCGCCGATCAGCTCACCGGCGATCGAGGGCACGAGATAGCGCTGCTTCTGCTGCTCGGTGCCGAACTTCCAGATCGGCGGCGTGGCGATGTTCGTGTGCGCGCCGATCCCCGCCGCCGTCCCGCCCGAGCCCGTGCGCGCGAGCTCCTCGCAGAGCACCGACTCGTGCAGGTAGTCGCCGCCCTGGCCGCCGTACTCGGTCGGGTACTTCAGCCCGAGCAGGCCCTGCGCGGCCATCTTGGCGAAGACCTCGTTGGGGAACCAGCGGTCCTCCTCCCACTGATGGGCATGCGGCGTCAGCTCGCGCTCGATGAAGCCGCGGATCGACTGTCGCAGCTCTTCGTGCTCGTCGGAGAAGGGGGGTGTGAGGGTGCTCAAAGAATCGCGATCAGCAGGATTGGTAATCTGATGGTATGCGAGTTGCCATCGATGGTGTGGGGAGGATCGTGATCCCGAAGCCGATGCGCGACGAACTCGGCATTGACGGGCCGAGCGAGCTGGAGCTGACCGCCGTCGACGGGAAGCTGGAGCTGACCGTGCCGTACATCAAGGCACACATCGAGGAACGCGACGGTTGGGCGGTGATCGTCCCTGACGAGCCCGTCCCGCCGCTCACGGCAGAGATCGTCCGCGAAACGCTCGAACGCGTCAGAAAGTGATCGTTGCCGACTCCAGCGTTCTGGTCGCTGCGCTGGCAAGTCATCACGACGGTCACGGTCGGGCCGTGCACGCCCTGCACGATGCGCCGAGGCTGGTTGTTCACGCCGCGTTCGAGACTTGCTCGGTACTGAGCCGCCTGCCCGAGGGGCTGAGGATGCAAGCCGCGACCGTCCTCGAGACGCTTGAGCACGACTTTCCGCAGCCCTGGCTCGCGCTCGACGCCGACGGCCAACGCGCCTGTCTGCGCCGCGCGGTCAACGCGGGCCTGCGCGGCGGCGCGCTGTATGACGCGCTGATCGCCGCGACCGCGCGCGAGCACGGCGCGACGCTGCTCAGCGCCGACCGTCGCGCGCGTGAGGCGTACGAGGCGATCGGCGTCGACGTCTCCTATCTCGAGTAGCTGCACTACAGCCCGTAGGAGCGCCCGATCACGTCGAGCATGATCTCGTCGGTGCCGGCGCCGATGCGGTTCAGGCGCATGTCGCGCCATACGCGCTCGACGCCGTACTCGCGCATGTAGCCGGCGCCGCCGTGGATCTGGATGCACTCGTCGGCGACTTCGCAGGCGATGCGCGCGGCGTGCAGCTTGGCCATGGAGATCTCGCGCACCGGGTACTCGCCGTTGTTGAAGCGCCACGCCGTCACGTAGACCATCTGGCGCGCCGACTCGATTTTCGTGGCCATCTCGGCGAACTTGTGGCGGATCACCTGGAACTTGCCGATTTCGCGGCCGAAGGCCTTGCGCTCGTGCGCGTACTGCAGCGTGCGCTCGAAGCACTTCTGCGCCCCGGCGACGCACCCGGCGGCGCCGATCAGACGCTCGCCCTGGAGCTCCCACATGATGTGGTAGAAGCCCTTGCCGACCTGCCCGAGCACCGCCGACGCGGGCACGCGCACGTCCTGGAAGGCCAGCAGCGCGGTGTCCGAGGCGTGCATGCCGAGCTTCTGCAGCTTCTTCTCGCGGATCACGCCCGGCGCGTCCATCGGCACGAGAAACAGCGTGAAGCCGTCATAGCCGGCGTCCGGGTCGGTCTTGGTGACGAGCACGATCACGTCCGCGCGGTGGCCGTTGGTGATGTACGTCTTGGAGCCGTTGATCACGTAGTCCTCGCCGTCGGAGACCGCGCGCGTCTTGATCCCCGAGACGTCAGAGCCTGCGTCCGGCTCGGTGATGCCCAGGCAGAGGATCTTCTGGCCCTTGATCGCCGGCGCCGCCCACTCCTGCTTCTGCTCCTCGGTGCCGAACGCGAGGATCGGCGGCATCGCCATGTCGGTCTGCACCGCCAGGCCCATCGCCAGGCCGCCCGAGTTGGCGTTCGTGATCTCCTCGGCGAGCACGAGCGCCGAGTAGTAGTCGCCGCCCTGGCCGCCGTAGGCCTCCGGCTTGTCGAGGCCGAGAAAGCCGAGCTCGCCCATCCGGTGAAAGACCGAATCCGGGAACGTCGTCTCCTCCCATTCCTCGGCGTGCGGCGCGAGCTCTTTGATCGCGAAGTTGCGGATCGACTCGCGCAGCTGTTCGTGCTCGTCGGTGAAGATGAAGTGCTTGCGCGCGCTCTGAAAGTCCGGCTTGAGCACGCTCTCGGCGGTCGCGGCCATGGTCGGCGGTCTCCTTCGGGTAGATGCTTGGGCCGGCGGCGTTCGACGCGTTCGGCGGCGTCCGCAGACGCTAACGCAGGCGCGCGCAAAAGTAAACAGTAGAACTACTCACTCTCGACGCGGGAGCCCTCGTCGAGGGCGCAAACGCGCTTGCAGGAGTTGCGACGTTTCGAAAATGCGACATTCTGGCGGGATGACAAAACCACTCGCCTCAACCTCAAGGATGACCTCGCTGTTCTCCGGCACGCTGATCGCCGGCGCGGCGCTCTGTGCGGCGATCGCTCCCGCGGCCTCCGCTGCGGCGACGACGCCGCCGCCACCGGAACTCGCGCCGCTGCTGCAGAAGACCAGCGAACTGCAGATCAGCAGCGAGCGCTTCTCCGGCGAACTGACGGTCACAGGCAAGAAGGTGCCGCCCAAGCTCAAAGCGCTCGGTGGCCTGAAGACGAAAATCGCTGGCGAAGAAAGCACCTCGCCGCGAGCCGCATCGATCACCGAGACGGCGCTCGGCAGGACGATCTCGCTACGGCTCGTCGACAACACGCTGTACATACGAGACGCCTCGATCGCCAAGCTCGACGGCGGGCGCCCGTGGGTCAAGGAAAGCCTGCAGGGTTCCTCGGGAGGCTTGTTTGGCTCCCACACCAAGCTCGGAGGCGGCCCGGGCGGCTCCAGCGGCACGGCCGCCGGCAGCAAGTTCAAGACGGAGACGGCGCTGCTGAAGGCGTCAAACGATGTGCGCTCGCTCGGCGCCAGCGCGATCGACGGCCAGTCGGTGACCGGCTTCGCCGGCACGGCGAACCCCAAGGAAATCGAGGAAAGCAGCCTGCCGGCAAAGCTGCGCGCGGAGATACTCAAGTCGCACGTCAAACCGGCGGCGACGTTCGAAGTGTTCATCGCCGCGAACGGTCTCCCGGTGCGCTCGCACGTCGTGCTCGCGCTCGGCAGCGTGAAGCTGAACGTCACCGAGGACGTGCTCGCGATCAACTTCCCCGTCGCTGCGATCGCCCCTCCGCCCGCCGCCGAAACGATCACCGGGGCGGAACTGCAGAAGATCCTCGTCAAGCAGCTCAAGAAGAAAAAGAAGAAGTAGCCCGCAAAGTAAACAGTAGAGCTACCTACTTCCAGCGGTCACCGGATCCGGTTAGGATGCTCCGGTGGCCGCGGATGTAGTCCTCTACGAGCTCGCCGAGTCGGGCGTGGCGACGATCACGCTCAACGACCCCGACACGCGCAATGCGCTGTCCCCGGACATGCTCGCCGGCCTGATCGCGGCATTCGAGTGCGCGCGCGACGAAGACGGCGCGCGCTGCATCGTGCTCGCGTCCTCGCACGAGAAGACGTTCTCCTCGGGCGCCAACCTCGGCGGCTTCGCCGCCGACGCGCCGCTCGTTCGGCGCCACTTCGGCTCTGGGCAGTTCGTCGGCCTGTTCAAGCTGATCGGCGAGCTCGGCAAGCCGACGCTGTGCGCGGCCGACGGGCACGTGCTCGCCGGAGCGCTCGGCATCGCGCTGGCCTGCGACCTGATCGTCGCCTCCGAGCGGGCGAGCTTCGGCACGCCGGAGATCAACGTCGGCACCTTCCCGTTCATGATCATGGCGCTGATCTATCGCAACGTGCCGCGCAAGAAGGCCACCGAGCTGCTGCTGCTCGGCGAGCGCTGGAGCGCACAGGAGGCGCACGCGGCGGGGATCGTCAACAAGGTCGTGCCGGCGGCCGATCTCGATGCCGCCGTCGCGGAGTGGGCGGGCAAGCTCGCGGGCAAGTCGCCGGTGATCATGCGTCTGGGCAAGGAAGCGATGCGCCGCCAGATGGACATGCCCTTGGACGACGCGCTCGACTACCTGCGCGCGCAGCTGACACTCGCGATGTCCACCGAGGACATCGTCGAGGGTGTCAGCGCGTTCTTCGAGAAGCGCGAGCCGCAGTGGAAAGGACGCTGATGAGCCTGTTGCGCCCGCTCGTCGAGGACCTGCACGCGCGCCGCGCGCAGATCGAACTGGGCGGCGGCGAGGAGAAGATCGCCAAGCAGCACGCCGCCGAGAAGCTGACCGCACGCGAGCGCCTGGCGCTGCTGATCGACGACGGGACGTTCACGGAGCTGGGCATCCACGGGCGCCCGCACTTCGCCCAGCGCGCGATGGACGGCAAGATCGCGCCGGCTGACGGCGTTATCACCGGCTACGGCAAGGTCGACGGCCGCCTCGTCGCCGTGTGCGCGTACGACTTCACGGTGATGGCCGGCTCGATGGGCATGACCGGCGAGCTGAAGGTCACGCGCCTGCGCGAGCTGGCGCTGACCAAGCGCATCCCGTTCGTCTGGCTGCTCGACTCGGCCGGCGCGCGCATCCAGGAGGCCGTCGGCTCGCTGTTCGCGGGGTCGGGGCACCTGTTCCGCGAGGAGGTCGTGATGAGCGGTGTGATCCCGCAGGTCGCCGCGTTGATGGGGCCGTGCGCGGCGGGCACCGCGTACATCCCGGGCCTGGCGGACTTCGTGCCGATGGTCAAGGGTCGCGGCTCGATGGCCCTCGCCGGCCCGCACCTCGTTCGCGCGGCGGTCGGCGAGGACGTCACGCAGGAGGAGCTCGGCGGCTCGCGCGTGCACTGTCGCAAGTCCGGCGTCGGCGATCTCGAGGTCGCCGACGACGAGGAGTGCATCGAGCGCATCAAGCAGTACCTGTCGTTCATGCCGCAGAACTGCGAATCGCCGGCGCCGACGATCGCCAGCGCCGACCCGATCGAGCGCGGCGACGAGGAGCTGCTCGACGTGCTGCCGGAGTCAAACCGCAAGCCGTATGACATGTACGAGGTGATCGCGCGGATCGCCGACGACGGCTTCCACTTCGACATGAAGCCGCAGTGGGCGAAGACGATCATCACCTGCTTCGCGCGCTTCGGCGGACGCCCGGCGGGGATCGTCGCCAACCAGCCCAAGCAGCTCGGCGGGATCCTCGACAACGACTCCGCCGACAAGGCCGCGCGCTTCGTCAACCTGTGCAACGCCTTCGGCATCCCGCTGGTCTTCCTGATGGACGTGCCCGGCTTCATGGTCGGAAGCAAGGTCGAGGCCGCCGGCATCATCCGCCACGGCGCGAAGATGCTCTACGCGGTCGCCAACGCCACCGTGCCGAAGATCACCGTGATCACGCGCAAGGCCTACGGCGCGGGCTACTACGTGATGAACGGCCGCGCCTACGAGCCCGACCTGATCGTCGCCTGGCCGAGCGCCGAGATCAGTGTGATGGGCGCCGAGGGCGCGGTCGAGATCGTGATGCGCAAACAGGTCGAGGAAGCCGATGACCCGGAGGCCAAGAAGGCCGAGCTGATCGCGGCCTACCGCGAGATCATCGACGTGTACATCGCCGCCGGCAACGACATGATCGACGACGTGATCGACCCGCGCGAGACGCGCGCGACGATCTGCCGCGGGCTGGAGATGGCCGCCGGCAAGAAGATCGAGCGTCCCTACAAGAAGTCAGGAGTGGTGCCCGTATGAGCTTGGACGATCCCGTCGTCATCACCTGCTCGATCTCTGGCGCGATCGCCAACCGCGAGCAGTGCCCGGCGATCCCATACACGCCGCAGGAGTACGCCGCGGAGGCGCGGCGGATCGTCGACGAGGGCGGCGTGATGATCCACATCCACGCGCGCAAACCGGACGGCACGCCGAGCTACGAGGTCGAGGACTTCCAGGCGATCTCAGAGGCGATCCGCTCGGAGGTGGGCGACGAGGTGATCGTCAACTTCTCGACCGGCACGATCGGCGTGCCGGTGGCCAAGCGCGTCGAATACCTGCGCGCTTGCCGACCGGAGGTCGCCGCGCTGAACATGGGCTCGATGAACTACGCGAAGTACTCGCGCTCGCGCAAGGACTTCGTGTTCAAGATGGTCTTCCTCAACCCGTTCGAGGAGATCGTCGAGCTGCTGCAGGCGATGAACGAGCTGGGCATTAAACCCGAGCACGAGTGCTTCGACCTCGGCCACGTCGGCAGCCTCGCACCGCTGATCGACATGGGGGTGCTGAAGACGCCGCTGCACGTCGACTGTGTGATGGGAGTGACCGGCGGCATCCCGCCGACCGCACGCAACATCGCGGCGATGGTCGACAACATCCCGCCGGCCGCGCCCGGCGAGCCGGCCTCGCACTGGGGGGTGATCGGCATCTCGCGCGACCAGTGGATGCTCGTCACCGCCGCGCTGACGCTTGGCGGCTCGGTTCGCGTCGGCCTGGAGGACAACCTGTACCTGCCCAACGGCCGTATGGCCACGTCCAACGGCGAGCTGATCGCCAAGGCGCGCCAGCTGACCGAAGACGTCGGTCGCCGCCCGGCGACCGTGCAGCAGGCGCGCACGATGCTCAACGTCCCCCAGCGCGTCGCGAGCGCCGCGTGAGCCTGCCGCTGGAGGGCATCCGCGTGCTCGACCTGTCACGGCTGCTGCCCGGTGGCTTCTGCTCGCTTCTGCTCGCGGACTTCGGCGCGGACGTGCTGAAGGTCGAGGACACGGGTATGGGCGATTACATCCGCTGGTCGCCGCCGTACTACGAGGGCGCGCACGAGAGCGCGCGCTCGGCGCTGTTCCTGTCGCTCAACCGCAACAAGCGCTCGATCCGCCTGGACCTGAAGAACGAGCGCGGGCGCGAGGCGCTGCTGCGCCTGGTGCGCGAATACGACGTCGTGCTCGAGTCCTTTCGACCGGGCGTGCTCGACCGCCTCGGCGTCGGCTACGAGCGCATGCGCGAGGAGAACCCGGGGCTGGTCTACTGCGCGATCTCCGGCTACGGCCAGGACGGCCCCAAACGCGACGCCTCAGGGCACGACATGAACTACCTAGGCCTGATCGGCCTGCTCGGGCTCACAGGTGAGAGCGGCGGCGCGCCGGTGCAGGCGGCCGGGCAGATCGCCGACCTCGGCGGCGGCGCGCTGATGGCCGCGTTCGGCATCCTCGCGGCGCTGCGCGAGCGCGACGGCGGGGGCAACGGGTCGCAGCCGGGATCGGGCGAAGGCCAGCTGGTCGACGTGTCGATGGCCGACGGCGCGCTGTCGTGGCTGGCGATGGTCGCCGCGAGCTACTTCGCCGACGACGTCGTTCCGCACCGCGGCGACCTGCCGCTCGCGGGATCGCTCGTCTGCTACCGCCCGTACGAGTGCGCCGACGGCTGGGTCACTCTCGGCGCGCTGGAGCCGAAGTTCTGGCAGGGCTTCTGCCGCGGGGTCGGGCGCGAGGACCTGATCGCCGCGCAGTTCGAGCGTCCGGGCTCGGCCGCGCACGAGCAGGTTGCGGAGATCTTCAGTGCGCGCACGCGCGAGCAGTGGGAGGCGTTCGCGCGCGAGCACGACTGCTGCCTGGAGCCGGTGCTCGAACTCGACGAGGCGCTCTCCTCCGAGCTCGTCGCCGCGCGCGAGATGGTCGTCGAGCTCGACCAGCCGGGCGCGCAGCGCCCCGTGCGCCAGCTCGGCCTGCCGGTCAAGCTCGCGCGCACGCCCGGCGACCACGCGCGCCTGCCCGGGCCGGCGCTCGGCGAGCACACCGAGGAGGCGCTGCGCGCGGCCGGCTACTCCGAGCTCCAGATCGCCGAGCTGCTGTCCGCCGGCGCCGCAGCCGGTCCGGCGGGCGACCGCTCAGGCGGCCAGCAGGACCTCACCTTCCGGGTGTGACGTGAGGCGGATCGCATGAGCACGACGGCGGGGGCGGCGGGCGACGCCCCTGTCGAGCGCCCGCTGTTGAAGATGAGCGAGCTCGCGGAGCGCTCGGGCGTGAGCGCGGGGACGATCCGCTACTACCTGCGCGAGGGGCTGCTCGGCGAGGGCTCGGACATCGTGCGCACGAGCCGCAACATGGCCTACTACCCGCCGGAGTACGTGCAGCGCATCGAGCTGATCAAGCGCCTGCAGGAGAAGCGCTTCATGCCGCTGCGCCTGATCAAGGGAGCGCTGGAAGAGGACCCTGGGCGCGTGCACGCGCTGATCGAGCTGGAGGATCGCATCCTCGAGCGCGCGCTCGCCGGCGCCGAGGACTCGCGCCGCGTCCCCGCGAAGGTCGTGCGCGAGCGCTATGAGATCCCGCGCAACGTACTCGACCGGCTCGCCGAGATCGGCGTGCTCACACCCAACCGCAACGGCTACGAGCAGGACGACGTGAAGATCATCGAGGCGATCGCCAGCTTCCGCGCGGGCGGCTACGAGGAGGCGCTCGGCTTCACCGTGTACGACACGCTGCGCTATCGCGAGGCGCTCGAGCCGCTCGTGCAGGAGGAGGTTCGCGCGCTGCTCGAGCGCCTCGCCGGCGAGGTCGACGTCGAGCGCGCGATGGAGATCGTCGCCGCCGGCGTCGAGCCGCTGCGCGAGCTGCTCGGCGCGATGCACTCCAAGCTGCTGCTCGCCGAGCTGCGCCGTCAGCGCTCGCGCCGCAGCGACTGAGCGCGGTCCGCGCCGGCCGCGTGCCGGCTACCAGAGCGCGCGGTGATGCTCGACCACGCCGAGTCCGTGAGCGAGCGCGACGCCTCCCGGGAGCGATCCCGAGAAAGCCCCGAAAGGGGCTCGATAATCACTCTTGAAGATGATCAGGTTCGCGCTGTGGCTTCGCTGCGCCTCGGCGTGAAAACGCAGCTCGCTGCCATCCTCGCCTGAGATCCGGCGCAGGTCCTCGCTGAAGCGCACCGGCGGTGCCTCGCGTGGCTCACCGTCCACCCACACGGCGCGCTCAGAGCCCGACGGCGGGTCGTTCACGCCGCTGACGAGGTTCCACGCGAGCGCCCGGCCGTCGGCGCTCTGGCCGACGCCTGCCGACCACCACCACTGCGTGTGACGCGAGTGATAGCCGGCCGTGTCGTCGATCACCGCGCGCGCCCGCACCTGCCGCGGCGCGCTGCCATCCAACGCGAGCGTGCCGCGCGCGCCGATGCCGGCCTGCTTGCGCGTCCAAACCTCGCCGCGCTCGTCAAGGCAGTGCGCGCGAAAGCCATCTTCCTCGGCGAGCTCCAGGTCGAGCGCGACGCCCTGGTCGCGGATGCGCAAGCCCCCGGGCCGCGCCGGGCCATTCTCGCCCGCCGCCTGCGCATGCAGTTGCAGCTTGCCGGCGCGAGGCAAAATGCGCGTGCGCTCGCGCAGCTCGTCCCGCTCGCGGCTGTACAGCGCCCAAAAGGATTGGCGCGCCGGCCCGACCTGCACGAGCGCCGCGCACGCCATCAGCTCCTCGCTGAACACGCCCACGTAGCGCCAGCGCTTCAGCGGACGCGCTGCGCGAAATGCGCGCAGTCGCGACGGCGCCGACAGCGCACGAACGCTCGCCCGACTCTCATCGGCCGTTATGCTTTGAGGTGTTGACTGACCAGTCAATCTATTCGGTGGCCGTAGCGCCCGGCGGACCCGTGGGCCTACGCTCGCGGGAGGGGATGCGCTCTTGAGGGTTGCCGCAGTCCAGCTGCACTCCACCGCCGATCCGGCGGCGAACCTCGCTGTCGCCGATCGCCTCACGCGCGCGGCCGCCGCGGACGGCGCGAGCGTCATCGTACTCCCCGAGAAGTGGACCGCGATGGGCTCCGACGAGCAGCTTCGCGCCGCCGCCGAGACGCTCGACGGTCCGACCGTCCAGTGGGCGCGAGCGATTGCCCAGGAGCTCGCCATCGAGCTGATCGCCGGCTCGATCGTCGAGCGCGTGCAAGGCCGTGAGAAGCTCGCCAACACGTGCGTGCACGTCGACGCCGACGGCGAGCTGAAAGCCGTCTATCGCAAGCTGCACATGTTCGACGTGCAGGTCGCCGGGCGCTCCTATCGCGAGTCCGACCTGGAGGATCCCGGCGAGGATATCGTCATGTCGCAGACCGCTGACGGCGTCGAGCTGGGCCTGTCGATCTGTTACGACCTGCGCTTTCCCGAGCTCTACCGCATCCTCGCCGTGCGCGGCGCTCGCATGTTCCCGCTGCCCGCCGCGTTCACGCTCGCGACCACACGCGACCACTGGGAGACCTTGATCCGCGCGCGCGCGATCGAGAACCAGGCGTTCGTGATCGCCGCCAACCAGATCGGCGAGCACCCCGGCGGCAACCGCTCGGGCGGCCGCTCGATGATCGTCGACCCGTGGGGTGTGGTGCTCGCGCAGGCGCCCGACGACGAGGGGCACATCGTCGCCGACCTCGACCTGCGGCGACTCGAGCAAATACGCGCCCAACTGCCCGCGCTCGCCAACCGCCGCCCCGACGTCTATCGCTGGCCGGAGGAGGTGCGCGCGTGAGCCCCGGCAGGCCCGCATCCGCAGGCGCCTCGAAGACGGCGCCGGACAAGCGCCGGCTGATCCTCGACGCCGCCGTGCGCGTGTTCGCGCGCCAGGGCTTTCACGCGTGCCGCGTGTCGGACATCGCCGACGAGGCGGGTGTCGCGTACGGGCTCGTGTACCACTACTTCGCCTCCAAGGACGAGGTGCTCGACACGCTCTTTCTCGAGCGCTGGGAGGTGATGCTCGAGCTGATCCGCCAGGTCGACGCAGAACCGCTGCCCGTGCGCGAGAAGCTCGGCGCGATCGCCTCGTTCATCATCGACAGCTACAGCCACGACCCCGACCTGATGAAGGTGATCATCGTCGAGGTCACGCGCGCGGCCAACTCGTTCGGCGACACGCACATCGGCACGATCCGCGAGGCCTACGAGCTGATCGGCGCGATCGTCGAAAAGGCGCAAGCCGACGGTTACTTCAAGCCCGAGATCGAAGCGCGCTTCGCCGCGATGGCCTTCTACGGCGTGATCGAGCAGCTGCTGACCGGCTGGATCTTCGACCTGCGCCCGCAGGGCGAGGAGGAGTTCGAGCGCGCCAAGTGGATCGTCATCGAGACCGTCTGCGGAGGCCTGGAGACGCCCGCAGTTTCCGATGGGACCACCGCGGGCAATAGACTCCTGCGCTGATGGAGAACGAGATGGTCAAGCGACTCGTCTGGTCGGGCATGCTGGCAGCGGTCGGCGCGCTCTCGACGATCGTCGCCCAGCGCGCGGCAGCGATGCTCTGGCGCCGCCTGTTCGACGAGGAGCCGCCCGAGTGAGCGTCCCGCCGCCACCGCCCTCGTCGGAGCCTCGCAAAGAGGTGCCGCACAACATCGCCGCCGCGATCACCGAAGTGTCCGAGCGCGCGCAGCTGCTCGTGCGCGAGGAGATCGAGCTCGCCAAGCTGGAGGTCACCGAGAAGGCGAGCAAGCTGATCAAAGGCGCGATCGTCGGCGTCGCCGCCGGGGTGTTCGTCGTGATGGCGCTCGTGATGGCGCTCGTCGGCTGCGCGTGGCTTCTCTACTACTACCTGCCCGGCAACAACTACACCTACTTCTGGGGCTTCTTCGCGATGGCCGTGATCCTGCTGCTGTTCGGCGCGCTCGCCGGCCTGCTCGCCGCCAAAGCCGTCAAAAAAAGCTCCCCGCCGGTGCCCAAGATGGCGATCGAGGAGGCCAAGAAGATCCGCGAGACCGTCTCCTCGGGAACCGACGGACCGTCCAAGGTGGCCGGCAGCTGATGGCGCAACGCACGCCGGCGGAGATCCGCTCGTCGATCGAGGGCAACCGCATGGAGCTCGCCGTCTCGATCGACCGCCTGCGCGGCGAGGTGGCGCACGTCACAGACTGGCGCGGTCACCTCGAGCGCCATCGCAGCGAGCTGACCGCCGGCGCGGCGCTCGTCGGCTTCGTCCTCGGCGTGCGCATGCTCAGCCGCCGCCGTCGCGCTCGCTGAGCTGACGCTTCAGGCCAGCAGCGTGCGCGGGACGGCGCCGACGCCGATCAGGCCTGGCCCGGTGTACGTGCCGATGACCGGGCCGACCTCCGAGGTGAAGACCGGCTCGGTGTCGAAGATCTCACGGCAGCGGTCGATCAGCCGCTCGGCCTGCTCGGGCGCCTGGATGTGCTGCACGACCCAGCCGTCGGCCCCGCCGTCGCGCAGCTGCTTGGCGTAGTCGACCATCCGCTCGAACGCGCGCCCGGCCGTGCGCACGCGCTCGACCGGCGTGATTTCGTACTCCAGCGAGAGGATCGGCTTGATCTTCAACGTGCCGCCGAGCCACGCCTGCGCTTTGCCGATGCGCCCGCCGCGGCGCAGGTACTCGAGCGTGTCCAGACAGAACCAGATCTTCAGCGCCTTGCGCGTCTCGCGCACGTGCGCGACGACCGCGTCCTTGTCGGCGCCCGCGCGCGCGGCTGCGCGTGCCGCGAGGACGAGCAGAGCGGTCCCCCCGCAGGCGCTTTCGGAGTCGAGCACCTCGACGCGCTCGCCGAGTCCGCGCTCGCTCAGCAGCTGGTGGGCCTGCCGGGCGGCCTCGTAGGTGCCGGAGATGCCGCCGGCGAGGTGGATCGACACGACCTCCTGCCCCTCGGCCAGCAGCGGCTCCCACACTGCGAGGAAGTCGCCGATCGACGGCTGCGAGGTCGTGGGAAGCTCAGAGTCGGTGCGCAGTCGCTCGTAGAAAGTGTCGAACCCGTCCATCTCCAGCTCGCGCTCGGATTCGCCGCTCCAGCCCACGTACAGGCTGACCTGATGTATGTCTTCGCGGTCGGCCAGCTCGCGCGGCAGATAGTGAGTGCTGTCGGTGGCGACCGCGACGGGCATGCGCGCCCGGACGCTACACCACCGCCTGCGCGAGCTCTCCCGACTCGTACATCTCGGTGACGATGTCACAGCCTCCGAGCAGCTCGCCGTTGACGAACAGCTGAGGGATCGTTGGCCAGTTGGAGATCGCCGACAGCTCTTGGCGAATGCGCGGGTCGGGCAGGATGTCGACGGCCGCGAACGGCGTGTCCAGTGACTGCAGCGCAGCGACGGTGCGCGCGGAGAAGCCGCACGCGGGCGCCTCGGGCGTCCCCTTCATGAACAGGATCACCTTGTGCTCTGCGATCGCCTCGGCGATCGCCTCGCGAATCGGGTTGGCGTCGGCCGCTGCGGAGGGGGGTGCGGGCGCCGCGGGCTGGCCGGGCGACATCGGAAGATCTCTGACGGGGTTGCTCGACATGGAGGGCTCCTGGCTGGTGGGGTGCGGGCTCATCGGTTGGCGGTCGGCTGCACTTCGGGCGGCCGCTGCGCGTCGGCGTCGTGCGGCACGAGCGTCTTCAGCGACAGGGCGTGAATCGCTCCGCCGATCTCCGCGCCGAACACGTCGTAGACGAGGCGGTGCTGTTCGATGCGGGTGCGCCCGGCGAAGGCCGCCGCGGTCACCGTCGCACGGAAATGATCGCCGCCGCCGGTGTAGTCCTCGACGTCGGCCTGGGAGCCGGGAATCGCCGCCTCGATACGCTGTGAGATGTCCTCGGGGGAGGGCACGATCTCTAGCGTAGAGGATCGAGCGGGCCTTTCCCGCGCGCACCCGTGGAGCCTGCCTGCACCCTTCGACGCGGCGCTATACTTTGGAAAGTCTTGCGATCCTCACAGGAGCGAAACGATGATCACGCTTAGCGACAAGGGTGCGGAGAAGGTCCATGAGTTCCTCTCCACCCAAGAGGCCGATGTAACCATGGCCGGGCTGCGCGTCGGCGTTCGCGGTGGCGGCTGCTCGGGCTTTCAGTACCAGCTCGCCTTCGACGAGCAGCGTGACGACGACATCGTGTTCGAGAGCCACGGGCTGAAGCTGCTCGTCGACAACGAGAGCCTGCCCTTCGTGCGCGGCTCGGTGATCGATTACGAGGAGAGCCTGCAGGGCGCCGGCTTCAAGGTCACCAACCCCAACGTCGTCGCAGCATGCGGTTGCGGCTCGTCCTTCCGCGTAGCCGAGGAAGAGCAGGTCTCGGCAGTCTGAGCGTTCGTCCGTGGCCTGCGGCGGTCGCGCTGCTCGCCGCTCTCGCGCTCGCAGGATGTGGCGGCTCGGATGCCGCGAGTTCCAAGGTCGCCCGCTCCAGCACCGCTCCATCCACCCGGCCCGCGGCCCGCGGCCCTGCCTTCGGGCTGACCGAGGACAACGCCGACCTGCTGTGGCCCGCAGTGACCGCTTCGCCCTCGGGCGGGCCGCCGTTTGAGACGGCGCGCCGGCGTCTCGCCGCCCTGCACCCCCGTTACGTGCGCCTGCTCGTCGACTGGGCCGCGCTTCAGCCCTACGCAGATCGCGCGCCTGCGCTGGACGGCCCTGTCGACGGGTGTGCGCGCGGGGTCGGGCCCTGCGGCGCGTATGCGGGGATCCGCGAAGAGCTGCGCGCGCTGGCCGCGCAGCAACGGGCAGCCCGCACCGAAGGGCGTTCCGGCTATCAGGTCGTGCTCGACCTGTTCGGCACCCCAGCGTGGGCGGCCCGCCCGCCGAGCGGCTGCGAGCCGGCCGAGACGGCGCCCTTCTCCAGGCCGATCGGCAGCGCGGGGATCGCCGGGTATCGCGCGCTGATCCGTTCGCTGCTCGCGCTCGGCGCGCGCGAAGGCGTCGCACTCGAGTGGTGGGCGCCGTGGAACGAGCCCAACGACCCCGTGTTCGTCAGCCCGCAGCGCGCGTCGTGCGCGGCCGACTCCCCGTTGCTCGCCCCGGCCGTGTACGCCGAGCTCGCGCAGGCGATGGCGGAAGAGCTGAACTCCCACCCCGGCGTGCACCATCTGCTGCTTGGGGAGCTCAACGCCTTTCAGGCGGACTCGGCTGAGCGCACGAGCATCACCTCGTTCGTCGCCGCGCTGCCCGACACCGTCGTGTGCCTGAGCGACACATGGTCCGTCCACGCATACGCTGCCAGGCCTCAGGCTGAGCCTCAGCTTGAACCCACGTCGATCCTGGAGCGCGCCCTCGACTCGCGCGGAGCCTGCGGCAGCCGCGCGAGCATCTGGGTGACGGAGGCCGGTGCGGGAGCGCCGCACCCCGGGCGCAGGCGCCCGGCGGGCGCGCAGGACGAACGCTCGGGCTGCGCGACGCTCGCCCGACAGCTCGCGCGGTGGGTCGCCGACCCGCGCGTCACGGCGATCCTGCAGTACAGCTTCCGCGAGGACCCGGCGTTTCCCGTCGGACTGCTGAGCGCCGACCTTTCGCATGCCTACCCGGCCTATGCCTTGTGGCTCCGCTACACACGCGCGAGCATGGCCGGCGCGCCGGTTGCACCGCAGTCGACCCTCTGCGCATAGGCTGGCGCCGTGGCGATCCTTTCTCAGCGGGTGCGCTCGCTGGCGCCCACGCACCTGCGCGACGACGTGCGCCTGCGCGCCCTCGCCGTCGGGCTCGGCCTGATCCCGCCCCGCACGATGCACTCCACCGAGGACGCGCGCGTGCTGCTCGACGCCGCGCGCGGGGCGCGTCGCGTGGTCGAGATCGGCGTCTACGAGGGGGCATCCGCGTTGATGCTCTGCAAGGCGCTCGAACCGGGTGCCGAGCTGCACCTGATCGACCCGTTTGGAAAGCACCCGGACGCGCTGCCGAGCGGGTGGGGGGCCACCGAGTGGGCCACCAGACGCACGGTGGCGCGGGCTGTCAGGCGTCGTGGCCCAGCGGCGCCGCGCGTCGAGTGGCATATCGCCCGCTCCCACGAAGTCGCGGCTCGCTGGTCGGAGGAGGTCGACCTCGTGTTCGTCGATGGCGATCACTCCGAGCGCGGGTGCGAGCTGGACTGGGTCTCGTGGCACGGTCACGTGGCGATGGGGGGGTGCGTCGTCTTTCACGACGCCCGGGCCGGGCAACCCGGTGGGCGCGGGCTGCCCGGGCCGACGGAAGTCGTCAACAAGAGGTTTCGCACAGGCGTGACCCGCGGTTGGGAGCTGCTGGCGGAGGCCGATCGAACGGTTGCAGTCCGGAGGGCTGAACCTGAGATCGAGCCTTAGATGACGCCCGCCCCGTCTGAACACCCAAACGACAGTCCAATGAGGTTGACGAGCCGGCAAACCGACGGTAGGCTCGCCGCGACATGATGTCAAGCGTTGGTAGGGAACGGGATTTCCCGGGCTGTCAATGGCCCGCTATCTCCCGCTCAAGGTCCGTTTTCGTGGCCATGTCGCCCGGCTTCGGACTTGACCTTGACGCCGCGCATGTTTTCTGTAAGGGTGGGTATACAACACCGTAGGCGGAGGGTTCAGCCTACGACGGGGACTGGCTTCGGGACGTCTTCTGTCCTGAAGAAGGGGAGTTCGGGGTCGGTCATCTAAAGGCAAGAGGGAAAAGGAGCAGTACATGAAACGCATGAAAATTGTGGGCCTCGCCCTCGTCGCGATCTTCGCGATGAGCGCGTTTGCCGCAAGCAGCGCCCTGGCGCTGCCGGAAGTCGGCCGCTGCGTGGCCAAAACGGGCGGTAAATACACCGACTCCAACTGCACCGTGAAATCGGTCAAAGGCAACGGGACGCACGAATTCGTCAAAGGCGCCGAAAAAGTCGGATTCACGTCCGCCGGCGGCATAGGCATTCTTGAAGGTGCGTCCAACGTGGAATGCAAAGCGCAGACGGCGACCGGTCAATACGACCTCGACAATGGCGCCATCAAAGGCGTCGAGAAAGTCGTGTCGACGTTCACAGGCTGCTCGATTCCGACGTTCGGAATTCCCTGCAACAGTGCAGGCCAGCCTTCCGGCACGATCCAGACCAAGACGCTGGCCGGAAACCTCGGCTACATCTCAGGCGAAAAAACCAAAACGCCTGAAGTCGGCCAAGAACTGGCGCCGGAAGTCAAAAACGGCGCATTCGCTGAATTCGAATGTGGCGGCGGCGCAGTCAAAATCATCACCAAAGCGGCGAAAACCAACTGCATCATCGCGCCGGTGAGCCCGCCGAACGTGTCGGCTCTCACGGTTGAACAGAACTACAAATCATCCGGATCCATTCAGGAACCGCAGCACTTCCAGAAAACTCCGACCAAAATCTGCCAGCTGGAAAGCACCGTCAACGGCGGCGCTCCCGAAAAGTCTGGCCAGAAATTGATCACGACCGTCACGAACGAAGAAGCGCTCGAGATCAAGGCATAAGGACGTTCGATTGCCACTGAGTTGAAACACTGAGCTCAGAGCTGGAATGAAGCGCAGTCGACGGGCCGGGACTTATGTCCCGGCCCGTCGTGCGTTTGCCAGCGCCGTTGGCCTACCGAGCCCGAGCCGGGCTCCCGGTAGGTCGATGCCCCCGCGGCGCCACTACCTGCTGAGGAGCGGCGAATACGGCGGGTACTCGCTGATATTTGGGACGAGTTGGTTCCGTGTTGACAGCCCTCAGCACATAACGTAAGCTGGGTTTCATAAGTGCTCTTAAGGGCTTCAAATGGGGAAGCAGGGTTGACGATGGGAGGTGAGGTGGTGAGGGCAGACGGGTTTCGTGAGCGGCGTCGTTCCGTGCGCTCCGTCGTGCCCAGGCTGGTATCTGCCTTGGCCCTGGCGATCGTCGCCGTGCTCGCGCTGACCGACTCGTCGTCCCTCGCCGCGTCCGGCCACCCCTTCCTGTCGCGCTTGACCGTGCCCGGGGTCGCGCCGAAACCCGCGGCAGTTGCCGTCGATAGCCACACCGGCGATCTCCTCGTCGCCGACGACTCGACCGGCACGATCGACGTCTACAGCGGGTCTGGCACCTACATCACGCAGTTCGGCAACGGGATCCTCGAAGGCATCACAGGGATCACGGAAGTCGCCGGCCTGGCGATCGGTACAGACGGCCGCGTGTACGTCGCCGCCAAGGGGTTTGCGGGGGAAAAGCCGAGAGGGATCGTCTATGTCTTCAAGCCGGACGGACTCGGCGGCTACACCCTTCTCTCTGAATGGCGCGGGCCGGGCACGCCCTTCGGAAATCTGACAGGCGTCGCGGTGAGCGGCTCGACCGGGACGTTCGCCGGGGACGTCTACATCGAGGACGGCTCAGCAGAAGCGGTCGACGTCTTCAAACCGCCGCCTGCGGGACCGGAAGAAGCGACGGAAGGCACCGTCGTCGCGACCATCAAGGGCAAACCGAAACTCGAAGTCGAAAACTCCAAGCAGGCCAACTCACTTGCCGTCGACGGGGCCACGGGAGCCCTGTATGTCGCCAACCCTCCTAAACGACTGGTCGAGGTCTTCAACGCCGCCGGGGAATTCGAACGCCTGATCAAGGGCACGAGCACTCCCAGCAAGGCCTTCAGAGGCATCGCCGGTCTCGCCGTGGAAGAATCGACCGGAGACCTCTACGTCGCGGATGAAGAAGCCGAAGCGGTCGACCAGCTCAACGCGGCGGGCGAATCGATCGGACGCATAAGCGTCGGCGAAACAAAAGCGCCGCTCGTTCCAGTCGGGGTGGCGATCGACAACTCGACCGGCTCGACCCGCGGCAAGGTCTACGTCACCGACAGCGCGACCCAGGCGATCGACACGTACGGCCCGACTGTGCCGGTGCCCGCTGTCATCACGGGCAAGGCAAGCGAAGTCCAACGCACCCTCGGAACCGGTGCGGTCAGCGCGACGCTTAACGGCACGATCGACCCTGAAGGCGAAGCCTCGAGCTACCACTTCGAATACATCGAAGCAGGCAGCGAAACGTTCCAGAGCACGGCGCCTGAAGCGATCAGTGGTTCGAGCGCAACCGAAGTGCACACCACGGTCAAGTTGAAGCCGGGAACGCTCTACGAATATCGCATCGTCGGCGAAAGCGACGCCCACATGGGAACCGGGAGCTACGGCCTCGTCGTGGCACTCAAGGTGACGCCACAAGCGGTCAACGGCGTTACGACTGGTGCCCCCGCCAGCGTCACCGCCAGCGGCGCAACCCTGACTGGGTCTCTGAAGCCCGAAAGCATAAAAACCGCTTACCACTTTGAATACGGCGAAACGATCGGGTATGGCAAGCCCACGACAGCCGCCGAAACCTCCTCCAAACCACCGGTCGCCGCAGAACTGCCGGTCGTGGGCCTGACGCCCGGGCGCACCTATCACTTCCGCCTCGTGGCGAGCAACGAATTCGGCACGAGCTATGGGGAAGACGCGACGTTTACGACAACCCTCGCCGGCGCACCCACGATCCTCAGCGAGTCGGCTGAAACCGGCGCCCCGGGAGGCGAGACGGTCACGGCCCAGATCAACCCCAACGGGGAAGTGAGCAAATATCACTTCGAATACGGCGAAAGCGAAGCCTACGGTCAGAGCACACCGACCCCCGAAGCCGAAGTTCCCGTGGGCGGAAGCGTCTCCGCAGCACTCACGGCCCTGAAGCCGAACACCACCTACCACTTCCGCGTGGTCGCGATCAACGGCAAAGGCGAAACCAAGGGACCCGATACCACCTTCACCAGCTCCGTCGCGTCCAGCGCCTCGGCTCCGGCGCTTCCGGACGGGCGCGCCTATGAGCTCGTCTCCCCGCCGAACAAGCACGGCGGGTACATCGAGCCGCTCTCGGCTGGCGGCAGCCTGATCCAGGCCTCCGAAGACGGCAACTCGCTCGCCTACGTCGACCTGGGCTCGGTGGTGGAAAATCCCGAAGGAAACCTGAGCCCAGAACCCGAGCAGGTCCTGGCCACGCGCGGAGCCTCGAGTTGGTCCTCGCAGGAAATCGTCACGCCCAGCGAACGTCCGCGAGAGGCCAACGCCAAGACGACTGCGGAATACCTGGCGTTTTCCCCGAACCTTTCGCTCGCGCTGCTGCAGCCTCTGCCGTTCTCCTACAGCTCCTTCGCAGAACCGCCGCTCACGCCGCCGCTCTCCGAAGCCGAACGCGGGCACCAGGAAAAAACGATCTATCTGCGTGCGAACCCGCCCCTCTCGCCGGACGCCTCACAGGCCGCGATCTATGAAGAAGCGCGTCAGAACGGCGAAAAGCTGGCGGCCGAACACGGCGAATCAGCGCCTCGACCCGGCTTCCTGGCACTCGTGACAGCGTTCAACACTCCGGGCGGCACGGCATTCGGCGGCGTGCCGGAAAGGCGTGGAAGGATCCAGAAGCCGCGGATCAAAGCGCTCGACGCGACCCCCGACCTGAGCCACGTCGTGCTCCAGTCGGACGTCTCGCTCACCGCACCCCCCTCAGCACCTGGTCTCTACGAGTGGGCAGCCGGCAAGTTGCAACTCGTCAGCGTGCTCCCCTCCGGGCAGCCGGCGTCAGTCCTTCAGGCGAAGGTCGAACTTGGCGCGGATAGCGCAGAATTCGCAGCCAACAGCTATCACCACGCGATCTCCGACGATGGGTCGCGCGTGATCTGGAGCCAGGCTCGGCAGGGCGAAAGGGAAACCGTGGAAGGCTCGGCCCGCCTGTTCTTGCGCGATATGACCAGGGGCGAAACGATTCAGCTCGACAAACCCGCCCCGGGGATCACCCCAACCCCGGGCAGGGTCGTCTACCAGGATGCGAGCGCCGACGGCTCCAAGGTGTTCTTCACCGACACCCAGCCGCTGACGGCGGATGCGAAAGCCAGTATCGCTGGGAGTCCGCCGGTGGAAAAACCTGATCTGTACGAGTGCGAAATCGTCGAAGAAGCCGGCAAGCTGGCATGCAAGCTGAGCGACTTGACCGCGCCACCGACAACCGGGGAAAACGCGGCGCTGCGCGGCGTGCTTGGCGCCTCAGAAGACGGCTCCTACGTCTACATCGTCGCGACCGGGGTGCTCTCCAGCGGCGGTCAGCCGGGCCAGAACAATCTCTACGCGCTACATGAGGAAGGCGGGACGTGGTCGACCAAGTTCATCGCCACGCTTTCAAGCGAAGACCTTCCCGACTGGGCTCCTTCACCCGCGTTGCCGCTTGTGGCCGAATCGCAGAGACAGACCGTGCGAGTCTCGCCCAACGGCCACTACCTCGCCTTCATGTCAAACCGCCGTTTGACCGGATACAACAACACCGACGTCAACGAAGAAGGAGGGCAGCACGCCGACGAGGAGGTCTTCCTCTACAACGCGGTCACGGCCGCAATCGCGTGCGCCTCGTGCAACCCCAGCGGTGCCCGGCCCCGCGGAGTGCTCGACCAGACGGAAGCCGGCGAAGGCATCGGCCTGGTCGTTGACCGCGTCGGAACTTGGCTTTCGGCCCGCGCTGTGCCGACCGATCACTGGCTCGCCGGAAGCGTCCCGGGCGCGACGCCTCTCACCATAGCCACCGCGCTTCGCCAGCCGCGCTACCTGTCTGACAGCGGGCGGCTGTTTTTCACCAGCGCCGACGCGCTCGTGCCAGAAGCAGCCGGAAAAACCCGTCCGGAGACAATCGTTCCCGGAGGTAAACCGGCTGCAGTGGGCGTCGAGAACGTCTATCAATACGAGCCGACGGGTGCCGGCAACTGCGCCAACGAAGCCGGCTGTGTGGGGCTGATCTCCTCTGGCACCTCGCAAAAGGAATCGGCACTGCTCGATGCCAGCACAAGCGGCAACGACGTGTTCTTCGTCACCGATTCCAAACTGCTTCCGCAGGACATCGACTCGAGCTACGACGTCTACGACGCGCGTGTCTGCAGCAGCGAATCTCCCTGCCAGGTGCCGCCGTCGCCTTCCGCTGCGCCATGTGCGAGCAGCGAACAATGCCGTTCCAGCGGCTCCTCGGCGCAGACCTTCCAACCTCCGCTCACCTCGACCTTCTCAGGACCGGGCAACGTGACCCACGTGCTGCCCACCGGCAGCGTGCTTCCCGCAAAAGCCTCGACGCCGCCTCTGACGAAGGCGCAGAAGCTCGCCCGCGCGCTGAAGGTGTGCCGCAGACTCCCACACAAGACCCACTCGCAGAAGCTCAAGCGGGCGCGCTGCGAAACGCACGCCCGCAAGCTCTACGGTCCAAAGCGGAAGAAGAAATGATGCTGCTTCGCGCAGGTGGAGCCGGACGCGGGCGCTTGCACGGGCTGCTCGTGGGGGGCGTGCTGCTGCTCGGACTGCTCCCGGCTCCGGCGGCCCTCGCGGAAACGGCGCCAAGCGGCTATCTGCGGCTGACCACGAGCCAGGCTCCGACCAATCTGACGCCCGGCGGCAAAGGCAGGCTGCTCGTCGCCGCCACCAACCTCGGCGATGCCTCGCTCACCGGCGAAGTCGTCGTGACCGACCACCTCCCAGCGGGCTTGAGAGCGGTGGCGGTCGAAGGCTCATTGGCGAACAAATCCACTTTTGGGCTGCAATGTTCGTTGAAAGGCCCGCAGGAAGCTGCCTGCAGCTACAGCGAAGCGACACCGCTCGCTCCACTGACAGGGCTCAAGCTGACGATCATTGTTCAGGTTGGCAATGCGGTGACGGGAGAGAATCGCGTCGAAGCCAGTGGCGCCGCGAAAGCCAGCGTCGAAAGCCCGGTTAAACTGTCCGCGGAACCGGCCCCGTTCGGGATCGAAAAATACGAACTGAGGCCGGAAGAACAGGGGGGCGCCCTCGACCTGAGAGCAGGTTCGCATCCCTCTCAGCTGACGACCACGCTTGGCGTGACCCAAACACCTGTCGAGGAACCCGTCGCGCTGACGAAGAACCTCCAGTTCAGCCTTCCCCCGGGACTCATCGGCAATCCCCAGGCGACGAGCGAAAAGTGCAGCCAGGCCGACTTCAACACGGAGCCCGTGACGGCCGCCATCAATCTTTGCAAGGCGGCCTCGGTTGTGGGTGAGGCGCAGGTCACGATCGAAGAACCGGCCCTTGGCCACGCCGGCCCCGTGTCTCGAACGGTGCCGATCTTCAACCTTGAACCGGCACCCGGGGAACCGGCGCGCTTCGGCTTGGTCGTCCTCAAGGACCCGGTCGTGCTCGAGACCGCGGTACGCACCGGCACCGATTACGGCGTGGTGGTCAGCGCCAAGAGCACCAGCGAGCTCGCCGGTCTGCTCTCGAGCACGGCGACGTTCTGGGGTGTGCCAGGCGATCCGCGCCACAACCCCGATCGCGGATGGGCGTGTGTCGCGCACGGGGAAAGCTCCGGCGGCGGCTATGGCGCCTGCGAAGCGCAGCAGAAACAGGAAAAAGAACTGGAAGAAAAACAGAAGAGCGAAGGCACCTATCAAGAACCAAAGCCGTTCCTGGTGATGCCGACCTCTTGCGGAACCCCCCTGAGCGCGCCCGCGCAGATTCAGTCATGGGTTCCCGGGGCCGCCCTGCAGCCGCCATTTGAATCTCAGAACACCGAGACGCTCGAAGGATGCAACTTCCTGCAGTCCAACCCCTTGATCAGCGTCGAACCCGAATCGCACTCGACCAGCACTCCGGCCGGGATGACCGTCGACGTGACGACGCCGCAGAAGGAAAGCGGCGAAGGGACGAGCGGTGAAAAACTCGTCGAATCAGCGATCAAGAGCACGACGGTCGCGCTTCCGCAGGGCCTGCAGTTGAGCCCCGCGGCAGCAAGCGGGTTGCTCGCGTGCTCTGCGTCACAGGTGGGATATCTCGGCTCAGAAGAACACGAACAGACTCAGAACACCAATTTCTCCGCGGAACCGGCCAGCTGTCCCCCGGAGGCGAAGGTCGCCACCGTGACGATCAAGTCACCCGACCTCGAACACGAACTGGAAGGCTTTGCCTACCTGGCAAACCAGAACACCAACCCGTTCCAGCCGCCGCTGGTGCTGTATCTGGTCGCCCGCGATCCGGTCTCGGGCGTGCTCGTGAAGCTCGCCGGGACGGTGACGCCGGATCCGGTCACGGGCCAGCTCAGCTCGACCTTCGAAAACACTCCGCAGGTACCCTTCGAAGCGCTGAAGCTGAACTTCTTCGGCGGCCCCCGCGCCACCCAGTCGACGCCCGCGCAGTGCGGCAGCTACACGACCAACGCCTCGTTCACGCCGTGGTCGGGGAATCCGGCGACGCCCACATCGAGCAGCTTCAACATCACCTCCGGCCCCGGCGGCGGCCCTTGTCCGTCGAACCCGCTGCCGTTCTCGCCTTCGTTCACCGCCGGGTCGACCAACCTGCAGGCGTCGTCGTTCACGCCGTTTGCGCTGACGATCAAGAAGCCCGACGGGAACGAGGCGCTCGAAGGAATCTCGATCAAGCTGCCGCCGGGCATGGCTGCGTTGCTCTCATCCGTGACTCCGTGCCCCGAACCGCAGGTCGCGCGAAACGAATGCGGTCCTGCGAGCCTCGTGGGGGACTCGACCGCGAGCTCGGGCCTCGGCGGGGAACCGTTCAACCTTCCCGGCAAGGTGTTCCTCACCGGCCCGTACAAGGGCGCTCCATTTGGCCTGTCGGTGGTCACCCCCGCCGTCGCCGGCCCCTTCAACCTCGGTGACGTCACGGTCCGCTCGACGATCAACGTCGATCGCGAAACTGCGGCGGTGACGGTAACCAGCGATCCGTTCCCGACGATCCTCAAAGGCGTGCCTACCCAGCTCAAACAGATCAACGTGATCGTCGACCGGCCCGGATTCCAATTCAACCCGACCAACTGCAACCCGATGTCGATCACGGGCAGCCTGACCGGCTCTCACGGCACCTCCAAGGCCGTGTCCTCTCCATTCCAAGTCGCCAACTGCGCCGCTCTGCCGTTCGCGCCGAAACTAACGAGCACCGTCGGCGCGGTCGCGAGCAAAGCGAACGGTGCCGGCCTGAACGTTCAGGTTGTATCGCCGGGGCTCGGGCAGGACAACATCGCCAAAGTGGAACTGCAACTGCCTCTGGCGCTGCCCTCGCGTCTGACGACGATCCAGAAAGCGTGCCTCGACGCAGTCTTCAAAGTCAACCCAGCTGCCTGCGATGAAGGCTCTCTGATCGGAAAAGCGACGATCCACACCCCTGTGTTGACCAATCCGCTGAGCGGCCCCGCCTACCTGGTCTCCCACGGCAACGCGGCATTCCCCGACGTCGAGTTCGTGCTTCAGGGCGAAGGGATCACGCTCGTACTCGACGGCAAGACGGACATCAAAAAAGGCATCACCTACTCGCGCTTCGAAGCGACGCCGGATGCCCCGTTCACGACGTTCCTCACCGAACTGCCGACCGGGCCGCATTCCGCGCTCACCGCCAACGTCGCGCCGAGCAAGAACTACAGTCTGTGCGGAGCGAGTCTGACGATGCCGACGAAGATCACCGCGCAGAACGGCGCGGTGATCCAGCAGTCAACCCAGATCAAGACGACCGGCTGTGTCTTGGGCGCCAAGATACATAAGCTCTCGCGCGCGCAACTGCTTGCCAAAGCGCTGAAGAAGTGCCGCAAGCAGTTCAAGCACAACAAGAAGAACCGCCAGTCCTGCGAACGCCAGGCGCGCAAGCGATACGGGCCCAAGGCCCACCACAAGAGCAAGCACTCGAAGAAGAAGTAGGGCTCCGCTGCCGGAGTCGTCGCTGCCGCGGTGGATCGGCGGCCCAAGCCGGGCGGAAAGTCGCGATTAGACTCGGCGCAAACGGGTAATGCCGTGCGAGTCAAGCCAAATCGAGCTTGCGGAGGGCGGCATTGGATCGCGCTCTCCGACACGCAGACCGACCGACGCAGGGGAGATTCGATGAGACAGAGGGAGAGGGCTCGCAGGGGGGCGCGCAGGGGCGCGCGCGGCGTAAGCAGGACTGCGATCGCGGTTTGGTTGAGCGCGCTGATGTCGCTTGCTGCTCTGGGCATCGCGTCCGCGCCGGCATCGGCGTCGCTAAAGCAGGATCTGCAGAAGTTCAGCGACTGCCCGTACAACAACCCGATTGTCGCCAAGTGCATCTACTCGGCGACGACCAGCGGCGAATTCGTCATCGGCAAAAGCACAGTGCCTATCAGCAAGCCCGTGGTGATCCAGGTAGGCCTCACGAGCCTCGGCGCGTTCGTTCCGGCGGCGGACGGCAACAGTCTCCCCAAGACGCCGCTGCCGGTCCCCGGCGGTCTCGTCGGCATCGAACTGCCGGGAAACTTCACCGAAGTCACGGCCACCGCGGAACTCGCCGGCCAAGGGCAGCTCGGTACCGCGATCACGCTGCCGCTGAAGGTCAAACTGGACAACCTGGCGCTCGGCGGCAACTGCTACATCGGCTCCGAAGCAGAACCGATCAGCCTGCACCTCGTCTACACAACGACCAACCCGCCCCCGCCGAACAAACCGATCAGCGGCAAAGTTACGATCCTCACGGTGGACAAAGACATCACAGCGCTGGTCGGCACGCTCGTGGACAACTCGTTTGCGGCGCCCGGCGCCACGGGCTGCACGTTGCTGCCACCGGTCGGCGACCTGGCGGTCAACACCAAGGAGGGCCTGCCAGCAGCCGCCGGAACGAACACGGCGATCATGAACGGAACGACCGAAGAGGCCCCGGCGAATGTCGTACGCGGCGTGCTGCCCCTACCCGACCTCGGTCGCTGCGTGAAGGTCGAACCGAACCTCGAAGGCAAACAGCCGATCTATCACGGCGCTTACACGAACTCGAAATGCACCGAAGAAAACGGGTCGAAAATGGGCAAGTTCGAATGGACTCCCGGCCCGGGTGCCAAACCCAAGTTCACCGGGTCGGGCAAGGCGCTGACGCTGGAAACCGTCGGCAAAGGATCGCTGACCTGCTCGGCGAGCACGAGTGAAGGCGAATACACCGGCTCCAAGACGCAGAAGCTGACGCTCACGCTCACGGGCTGCCAGCTCGGCCCGAAGGGCAAAGGCGGAGCCTGTCAGAGCGCGTCGGCGAGCAGCGGAGAAATTCGCACTGCATCGCTCGAAGGGCAGCTGGAATTCATCAAAGAGAACGAAGAACCGGCGACGCCCGAAGTTGGGTCTGATCTCAAGCCTTCGTCCGGAACGAACATCGCGACCTTCGAATGCGGCGGCAAAGCCGTGTCGGTGGGCGGCTCTGTGATCGTGCCGGTGACCGCACTCGACACGATGGCCTCCTCGTTCAAATACAAAGCGCTGTCCTCGGGAGGCATTCAGACGCCCGAAGAATTCGAGGGTGGCCCGAAGGACGTCCTGTCGTTCAACTCCGGCAGTGGCGCAGAACAAGCCGGACTGAAGACGACCGAGACGGTCACCAATGAAGAACCGCTCGAGATCAAAGCAGTGCTGTGAGTGGCGGCCGGACGGTCGCTGTAAGAAGGATCTACAGGCAAACGCTACAAGGGAGATGAGGCAGTGAGGAGACTAGGAAAGCTGGGCTTCGGTGTGATGGTTGTTGTAATCGCCGTCACGGCGATGGCAGCAGCCGCAGTGGCGGCGCCGCCGGAATTCGGGCGCTGCGTCGAAGTCGCGCCGAAAACCGGCGAATACAGGGATGGCAAACACTGCCTCAAACCGGCGCCGGGAGTCGGGAAGTACAACTTCTCCTCAGGCCCTGGCGCGAAGAAGAAATTCACCGGTACGGGCGGGGCGATCACGCTGGAATCAGCCAAAAAAGTGCAGGTCACGTGCGCAGGCAGTGCGCTCGCCGGTGAATACACGGGAGCAAAAACGCTGACCGCGAATGTGACCTTGAGCGGCTGCGAAGAACCCGCCACGCTGAGGAAGTGCCAGACCGCTGCGGTGAAAATGGGCGAAATCGAAGGCCCCGGGCTCGAAGGTGAACTCGGCTACATCGCCACCGGAGCAAAACCGGTGGTCGGAATCGACTTCAAACACTCGCCCGACCTGTTCACGTTTGAGTGCGGGCAGCCGCGCGAAGAAATAACGCTCGTCACCGTCGAAGGGTCGGTGATCGCCACGGTCAAGCCGGTGAACGTGATGACCGAAGAATTCAAATTGTTGGTCAAAGCGAAGAACGGCAAACAGATCCCGGAACAGTTCGAAGGGGCAAGTAAAGACACGCTCGTGGAGAACTTCACGACGGGTCTGACGAAAACGACAGAATCAGCCGTACTGAACTCGAAGGTCCCCGTCTTGATCAAAAACGAAGAACCGATCGAGATCAGGCTCTAGCAACGAGTTGCTGCCTCATCACAGGCGCGGCGCCAGTCCGGCGTCGCGCCTGTCGTCGTTCATCCCGGCTCGTTGGCCAGCGAGCGCCACAGGTAGCGGCACGCGAGCGTACGGTAGGGGCGCCACGGCTCAGCCAGCGCTTCCATCTCCGCCGCGTCCGGGAGGGCGCCCAAGCCGTACGCGCGTTCGATCGCCCGGCGGATGCCGAGGTCGCCGACCGCCAGCACATCCGGGCGTTCCAGCTCGAACATCAAGAACATGTGCGAGGTCCATTCGCCAAGCCCCTTGACGGCGATGAGCTCGGCGATCACCTCGCCGTCGCTCAGCGTGTCGAGCTTCTCGAGCTCCAACTCGCCCGACAACACGTGTTCGGCGAGCGAGCGCAGGAAGCCGACCTTGGCACGCGAAAGGCCCGCGGCGGCGCGTAGCTCTTCGGGCTCGTCGTCGAGGATCTCCTGCGGCGTGGGCGCACGCCCGCCGAAGCGCTCGGTCAGGCGGGCGTATATCGCGCGCGCGGCGAGCACCGACAGCTGCTGGCCGACGATCGAGCGCACGAGCGCGCCGTAGTGATCGCCCGGATCGGGGCGCCCGGAGCGCGTTCGCGGAAGTTTGCCCACCTGCTCGATGATTCTTGCGAGCACGGGGTCGCTTTCGCTGAGGTGCTCGATTTCCGCGCGCATCGAGACCTTGCGCCGCGGCGCGCGGCGCGGCGAGGAACTGGCCGGCGTGGGCACGGCCTTCGCCGACGTCGCTTTGCGCGGCACGGCTAATCGCCCGCGTCCAGCCCCGCGGCGAGCGCCACCGGCTCGCCGTCGAGCGCGTTCAGCGCCCGCTCCAGCGACATGGCGAGGCACGTGAAGCTGGGGGTGTCGCGCACGGTGAAGCGCGAGGCCTCGGTCGTGCGCAGGCGCTGCACGAGGTCCAGGAACGTGCCCACGTCGTCGGTGTCGAAGGCGACGACGAACTCCTGGTCGTCGAGGCCGAACGAGTAGGTCGTGTGGTTGTCGACGCCCGGGTATTCGCGGCCGACCTCGATGTGCCCCTGCATGATTCGCCAGCGCTCGTCCGCCGGCAGCGCATACCACTCGCGCGACTTGACGAACGGATACACGAACACGTACTTGCCGCGAAAGCCGCGCGGCACGGTCCGCTCGTCTTCGGAGTACTCCGAACTCTTGCGCATGCCCAGGAACGAGTGTGATATCTGCGCCCACTTCATCAGCCCGCTCTGCGCGAGCACGACGTGGAACTCATGAATGCGGTCGAGGTTCTCGGCCTCCGCGAGCAGCATCAGCTCGGCGTCGCCGCGCGTGCCGACGAGCGAGAACGTCTGCAGCATGTGGCCGTCGGAGAAGTCCTCGCAGGCGGCGATCAGCTCACGCTTGTCCTCGGCGCGGCGCCCGGCATCCAGGCGCCGCCAGGCGGGGTCGACCTTGAGGAACGTGTACTTGACGAAGTGGCGGGCGCTCACGGCCCCGATTATCGCAGCCGCCGATCCATTCTCAGCCCCGCCGACGCCGGATGCACGGTCGCGGAGGGATAGAGTCTCTGCGTGCGCGTTGCGCTGCTCTCGCCGTACTCGTGGACGTATCCGGGTGGAGTCACCCGTCACATAGAGGCGCTCGCGCGCGAGCTTGCCGAGGCCGGCCACGAGGCCCGCGTGCTCGCGCCGTTCGATCCCGACGACAAGCTCTCACGCCGCCTGCACCGCGGTGCCGAGCCACAGCGTCATCCGACGCCCGACGGCTTCGTCTCGCTCGGGCGCACGGTCGGCGTCCCGGCCAATGGCGCTGTGTCGAACATGGCGCTCACACCACACGCTGTCTTCGCGCTGCGCGAAGAGCTGCGCGAGGGCAAATATGACGTGCTGCACATCCACGAGCCCGTGGTGCCGATACTCGGCTGGGACGCGCTCTGCTCCTGCGGCGAGCTGCCGCTCGTCGGCACCTTCCACACGTACTCCGAGAACGCCTTCACCAACGGAGTGATCGCCGTTGGGCTCGGCGGTCGGCGCCGGATGAACCGGCTGCACGCGCGTATAGCCGTCTCCGAGGCCGCCGCGTGGACCGCCAGGCGCTTCTACGGCGGTCGCTATCGGATCGTGCCCAACGGCGTGCGCATTCCCACCGCGGCCGAGCTCGCACACGCCCGAACCGAACAGGATGCGCGTGCGGAAACTGGCCTGCGCATCGTGTTCATCGGCCAAGCCGTGGAGCGCAAGGGGCTGCCCGTACTGTTGCGCGCCTTCGAGGCGCTGCGCGATCACGTGCCCGCGACACTCACGCTCGTCGGCGCCTCCGCGCAGGAGGTCGCGCACATGACGCTCGACGACCGCGGCGTCCACGCGCTCGGCAAGGTCTCCGACGAGCGCAAGCTCTCAGAGCTCGCCCGCGCCGACGTGCTCTGCGCGCCGTCGCTCGGCGGTGAGAGCTTCGGCATGATCCTAACGGAGGCGTTTGCCGCCTCGACGCCTGTCGTGGCCTCGGACATCCCCGGCTACCGCGATGTCGTTCGCGATGGCGTCGATGGGCAACTGGTGACGTCGGGGGACCCGGTCGCGCTCGCCGAGGCGCTGCGGCGGCTGTCGCTGGAGCGCCCGCGCCGCGACCGCATGGCCGCGGCGGCGCGCGAGCGCGCAGAGCGCTTTGCCTGGCCACACGTCGCCGCCGAAGTGCTCGACACCTACGAGCAGGCGATCGCGCTCGCCGAGCCCGCTCGGCGCCACGCGCGAGGCAGCTTCTCGCGCGTCGCGCTTCGCCACGGCCTGCTGCCCGCCGACCTGAAGCCGCGCGTGCCGGCCCAGCGACTGCCCTCACTGGCGCCCGATCCCCTGCCGCTCGTCGGGCGCGAGCGGCGCCTGCGCACGTTGCGCCGCGTGGGGCTCGTCGCGTCCTCGCTGGTCGGAGCTTCTCTGGCGGGGCTAGCCCTGCAGCGCGTCGGCGTCGCGCGCGTTCTCGCATCGCTGCTGGCCTCCAAGCCGGGGCTGCTGATCGCCGGCCTGGCGCTGATGTGCGCGGCGATGTTCACGCGTGCGATCGCCTGGCACGCGCTGCTCGCCGCGGCGCCCACGTGGCGGCGGGTAAAACGCCGCGACGCGATGCAGGGGACGTTCATCGGCGTGCTCATGTCGGCCACGCTGCCCGCGCGCCTGGGCGAGTCCTCGCGTGCGCTGATCGTCGCTCGCCGGCTCGGACGCGCACGTGAGACGCTGCCCGTGGTGCTCGGCACGATGGTCTCCCAGACGCTGCTCAACCTGCTCGCGCTGGCGGTGCTCGGGGGCGTCACGCTGTCGAGCGCCGACGCCCTGGACAGCCACTATCGCGCGCTGCTGCTGGTGGGCCTCGCGCCGATCGCGGCGCTGCTGGTCAGCGTGCTCGCGCCGATCCTGCTGCCGGCGACGACGGCGTTGCGCTCAGACCGCGTGCAGGCACTGCGCGCGGCCGTGCGGCGTTCGCTGCTGCGCCTGCGCGAAGGCCTGCGCGTGTTTCGCCGGCCGCGCCAGGCGGCCCGAGCGACCGTCCTGCAGTTCGCCGCGTGGACGCTTCAATGGCTGTCCTGCTGGCTGCTGCTGCTGGCGCTCGGGCTGAACGTCCGCTCGGGCGGCGCCGCTGCCGCGGGCGTGCTGTTCGCCGTGAACATCACCGCCGTGATGCCGGCGACGCCGGCCAACGTAGGGATCTTCCAGGCCGCGTGCGTGGCCGTGCTGGCCGGCGCCTACCACGTCTCCACCCCGGACGCGATCGCCTACGGCATCGTCCTGCAGGCCGTCGAGATCGCCACCGCGCTGCTCATGGGCCTGCCCGCGCTGCTCAACGAGGGCCTTTCCTGGCGCGACGTGCGCCTGCGCACGCAGCACGCCACGCCCGTCAGGCTCGGCGCGCTGCCGCAGAGGGCAGCCGCGCTCGCATCCGGCGACGCCTGAGCCGCGCGGAAGGCATCGGCGCCGCGACGGCGTATCGATACGCATGACCGACGCCTGGGTATACATGCTGCGCTGCGCCGACGGTTCGCTCTACACGGGCTGGAGCACCGATGTCGCAAAGCGCCTGGCGCGCCATTGCGCGGGCAACGCCAGCCGCTACACGGCAAGCCGGCTGCCGGTCGAGCTGGTGTACGAGGTGGCGATGGACGATCGCAGCGCCGCGCGTCGCGAGGAGGCCCGTATCAAAGGCCTGCAGCGGGAGGCCAAGCTTGCGCTGATCGCCGCGCGCGCGGCCGGCTGATCCGCACGCCCGCGCAGCCCTGATTGCGGGCGCAAAGGGGACGCGGCGGCGGTTGAGTCATGATGGGGGTATGGCAGACCAGTCCTCAGCGAGCCGACCCGGCGCGCGCAGCGTGAAAATCGGCTCCGACGAGCGCACCGGCTGGTCATCGGACCGTCCGCGACGCGACGGAGCGCCCGAGCGTCCGCCGAACATCTCGGCGCACTGCCGCGTCCTGCGGCCAGTCGACCGCCTGCGCTACTCGCCTGGCAGCCTCGTCGTCGTGGTGTCGGCGTCGCCAAGCGAGCGCGAGGCCTTCGTCACCCGGCTGATCGAGGATCGCGCGAGCCTGCTGTCGCTGGGCAAGGTGCGCGGCCTGCTCGAGGGCCGCGTGGGCACCGAGGAGCTGGATACGCGCGCGCAGGAGCTGCTGCTGGCCGCCGTGAACAAGCGGCTGGCGAACAGGGACACGGTCGTGCTCGTCGCCGAGGGTCTGGACGCGCAGGAGCGCGAGGTCTTCGTGCGCGCCGCCGCGGCGCTGAAACGTCCGCGCCATCTGATCCTGCTTGAGACCTCGCGCGACCAGGTCTCAGAGGACGACCTGCCGACGCTCAACGGACTGCGCCGTGCGCTAGACGCCGGCGAGCTGGGCGAGGAGGGCTTTCAGACGGCCCTGCGCCTCGGCGGCAGCAGCGCGTCGGAGGTCAAGCGGATCCTCTTTCGCCCGCCTCCGCGCGAGGACGACTAGGAAGCTTCGCCCGCCATCGCGGGCTCGTCCTCGGCTTCGACGGCGCCGTCGGGGGGGTCGGCGTCCTCGATCTCGCCGAACAGCGAGGGGTCGCGGTTGGAGCCGCGGATCAAGTCGTCGGGCGATCCCTCGGGCAGCAGCCGCCCCTGGCGCGTGCCGAAGTAGATGGCCTGCGGGTGGTGGGCGATCAGCGCGAGCGTCGACTGCTCGGGCTCGGGCGCGTAGCCGTCAGTGATCGTCATGCCGATCTGGCCGAGGTCGAGCAGTCTCTCCACCTTCAGGTGCTCTGACTGCTCCGGCACCGCCGGGTAGCCCCACGAGTAGCGCCGGCCCTGCGTCTCGTCGATGCCGAGCATCTGGCGCGCGCGCCAGTGCAGCCACTCGGCCAAGCCCTCGGCCGTCTGCACGCCGAGCCCGTGCACGAACAGCTGCTCGGCGAACTCACCTTCGGCCTCCAGCTTGGCCATCAGCTCGGTGACCTCAGAGCCGACCGTCACTGCCTGCACGGCGATCACGTCGAGCTCCTGCGGCGGCTTGCCGTCGACGGCCGGGCGGAAGAAGTCGGCGAGGCAGATGCGGTCGCCCTTTGGCTGGCGCGGGCAGACGAAGCGCGTTAGCTCCCTCTCGCGGTCGTCGGGGTCCCCGTCGCCGGGACAGGCGAGCACGATGATGTCGTTGCCGAGCGAGTAACAGGGGAAGAAGCCCAGCAGCGCGCGCGGGTGCAGGTAGGTCTGCTCACGCCACATGCGCTCCAGACGCGGGCGGAAGTCCTCGCGCAGCAGTGTCTGCCAGGCCTCGCCTTTGACGCCGCGGCCGCCCCAGTGCAGCTTGAACAGCACGTGCGTGTCGAGGTGGCGGTAGACCTCGTCCAGGTCCACGTCGATCTCCTGCACGCCCCAGTAGGGAGGCGTCGGGATCGGCACGTCGGTGCTCGCCGACGAGCGCACGGAGTCGTCGGCGAAGTTCAGCTCCTCCTGCGGCGCGTCGCCTTTGGCGCGGAACTCGGTCGCGCCCGCGAGCAGCTTCTCCACGAGCGCGCCGCGCGCCTGCGAGTCGACCAGCTGGTCCATCACCGAAAGGCCCTCGAAGGCGTCCTTGCAGTAGAAGACGCCGGGCTCGTAGACCTCCTCGGAGTCTTTGCCGCCCGGATACAGCGTGCGGTAGCTGAATGCGCGGTTGATCGCCGCGCCGCCGATCAGCACCGGGTACTGCAGTCCCTTGGCGTGCAGCTCCTGGATGCACGCCGGCATCTGCTTGGAGGTCGAGACGAGCAGCGCGGACAGGCCGATCGCCGTCGCGTCGTGCTCTTGGGCGGCGTCGACGATCGTCTGGATCGGCACCTGCTTGCCGAGATCAACGACCGTGTAGCCGTTGTTCGTGAGGATCGTGTTGACCAGCGACTTGCCGATGTCGTGCACGTCGCCGAACACCGTCGCGAGCACGACCGTGCCCTTCGTGTAGCCCTCGATCTTGTCGAGGTATTTCTCCAGCTGCGCGACCGCACGCTTCATCACCTCGGCCGATTGCAGCACGAACGGCAGGATCAGTTCTCCGGCACCGAACTTGTCGCCGACCTCCTTCATTGCCGGCAGCAGCACGTCGTTGAGCGTCGGCACCGCGCCGATCTTCTCCACGCTGAGGTCGATCTGGTCCTCGACGCCGTCGCGGCGGCGGCGCAGGATGTGGAAGTGCAGCGCCTCCTCGGGCTCCATGCCCTCGGTCGGGTCGGCCGCCCCCGCGGGGCCCTCCTCCTCGCCCTTGGACTCGAAATGCTCGATGAACTTCTCCAGCGCGTCCTCGCGGCGGTTGAACACGAGGTCGTCGGCGAGCTCGCGCTCGTTGTCCGGGATCTCTGAATATGGCGTGATGTGGTTGGGGTTGACCATCGCCAGGTCCAGGCCGGCGTCGACGCAGTGGTGCAGAAAGACCGAGTTGAGCACCGCGCGCGCGCCGGGCGAAACGCCGAAGGAGACGTTGGAGACCCCCAGCGACGTCTTCACCTCCGGGATCTGCTGCTTGATCGCCTTGATCCCCGCGATCGTCTCCACCGCCGAAGGTCGCCACTCCTCGTCGCCGGTCGTCAGCGTGAACGTCAGGCAGTCGAAGATCAGCAGCTGCGGGTCCATGCCGTGCTCCTCACAGCAGAGGTCGCGAATGCGCTTGGCGATCTCCACCTTGCGCTCGGCCGTCTTGGCCATGCCGACCTCGTCGATCGTCAGCGCGATCAGCGCGGCGCCGTGCGCGAGCGCGACGGGGACCACACGGTCGAGCTTGTCGCGGCCGGCCTCGAGGTTGACCGAGTTGACGATCGCGCGGCCGGGGATCTGCTCGAGCGCGCGTTCGATCACCTCCGGCTCGGTCGAGTCGATCTGGATCGGCGCAGGCTGGGTGAGCGAGACCTTCTTGGCCACGAGGCGCATCTGTTCGTCCTCGTCGCTGCGCTCGGTCAGCGCGACGCACAGGTCGAGCACGTGTGCGCCGCCGGTGACCTGGTCCTCGGCGATCTGCACGAGCCCGTCGTAGTCGTCGGCCAGCAGCAGCTCCTTGGCCTTGCGCGAGCCCTGTGAGTTGACGCGCTCGCCGACCATCGTCGGTGCCGGCTCCTGCTGCAGCGGCGTCGAGGCGATCATCGAGGAAAGCTGCGGCGGGCGGGGAGCGGGACGCGCGCCGACGGGCCTCCCGGCGACGCGCTCGGCGATCGCCGCGATGTGCTCGGGCGTCGTGCCGCAGCAGCCGCCGACGATGCCCACGCCGTAGCGCTCGACGAACTCCTTCAGCGCTTCTGCAAGCGGCTCGGGCTGCTCGGGGAAGATCGTCTCGCCGTCGGGGCCCTGCAGCGGCAGCCCGGCGTTGGGGATGCACGCGACCGGCAGCGGGGAGAACTCGCCGAGGAAGCGGATTGCGTCGCGCATGTCCTCTGGCCCGGTCGAGCAGTTCAGGCCGATCACATCGACCTTCAGCGCCTCCAGCGTCGTCAGCACCGAGGAGATGTCAGTGCCGAGCAGCATCTTGCCGCCGTTGGGCAGCAGTGATACTGACGTGTGGATCGGCAGCGTGCGCCCGCTGCTCCTGAAGGCCTCGCGCGCGCCGAAGATTGCCGCCTTGACCTCGAGGATGTCCTGCGCCGTCTCGATGATCAGCAGGTCGGCGCCGCCTTCGATCAGCCCGGCGGCCTGCTCTGAGAAGACCTCGACGAGCTCTGCGAAGCGGATCTGACCGAGCGATGGGTCCTCGGAAGCGGGCAGGAACCCGGTCGGCCCGATCGAGCCGGCGACGAAGCGATCCTCGCCCGCCGCCTTGCGCGCGATTTCAGCCGCCTTGGTGTTGATCTCGACCGTGTACTCGGCCAAGCCCCACTCGTCGAGCTTGATCCGCGACCCCTGGAACGTGTCGGTCTCGAGCACTTCCGCGCCCGCCTCGAGCATCGAGCTGTGCACCCCCTCGATCACGTCCGGGCGGTTGAGCACGAGCGCCTCGTGGCACTTGCCCGCGAGGCCACCGTAGTCCTCGGCGGTCAGCTCAAACTGCTCCAGGGTCGCGCCCATGCCACCGTCGTAGATGACGACGTGGCTGTTTATCGCTTGCCTGTAGTCGCGGGCCATCAAGCAATGCTAGCTAGCGCGATGCCGGCCGCGCGCGAACCGGGCCAACCGCCGCGCGCATTCCTTGCCGCCCGCGACCCCGATCTACTTGATGAACAGCATCTCGTGGTACTTCGGCAGCGGCCACAGGTCGTCAGCCACGAGCTTCTCCAGGCGATCGGACACGTCGCGCACGTCCTCCATCGCCGGGATCACCGTGTCGCGCATGTAGACGGCGGCCTCCTGCGGTGAGCCCTCCGGGTGGTTCTCGTCGAGGTTCGCGTCCTCGAGCTTGGTCAGCGCGAAGTGCAGCTCCTTGACGAGCGGCTCAATCTCGCCGACGAGCTCCTCCAGTCCGGTCGCACGCAGTTCGTTGAGGTACCTGACCGCGGCCGGCAGCACCATCGTGCGGGCGATCGAGGCCGCCGTCTCGCCCTCGATGTTCAGGTTCATCTCGTACTGCTCGGTGTACACGTCGTATCGCGCCTCGAGCTCGCGCTTGCTCAGCACTTTGTATTTCTTGAACGCCGCGACGGTCGATTTCTCGACGATCCACGGCAGCGCGTCGGGCGTGGTTCTGAGGTTCGCCAGACCGCGCTTCTCGGCTTCGGAGTGCCACTCCTCGGAGTAGCCGTCGCCGTCGAAGACGACGCGCTTGTTCGCCGCCCACGCGTCCTTGACGACCGTGGTGACCGCCTTCTCCAGCGTCGTCGAGCCTTTCAGCGCCGACTTCAGCTTGTCCGCCAGGTCGTCGACGGCTTCGGCGACGATCGTGTTCAGGACCGTGTTGGGAAACGCCGGCGATGAGTTCGAGCCGAGCGCCCGGAACTCGAACTTGTTGCCCGTGAACGCGAACGGGCTCGTACGGTTGCGGTCGGCGCCGTGCAGCGGCAGCGGCGGCAGCACGGGTGTGCCGAAGCCGAGGAACGAGCCCGGTTTGGACGGCTGGGTTTTGCCCTTCTCGATCGCCGTGAAGACCTTCTCCAGGTCGGTGCCGAGGAAGATCGAGATGATCGCCGGTGGCGCCTCGTTGGCGCCCAGGCGGTGGTCCTGTCCGGCGCTCGCGATCGACGCGCGCAACAGCTCCTGGTGCTCGTTTACGGCCTGGATCACCGCGGTGCAGAAGAACAGGAACGACAGGTTCTCCGACGGCGTGTCGCCGGGGTCGAGCAGGTTCATGCCCGTGTCGGTGCCCATCGACCAGTTGTTGTGCTTGCCCGAGCCGTTGACGCCGGCAAAGGGCTTCTCGTGCAGCAGGCAGACCAGCCCGTAGCGCCTGGCCGTGTTCTGCATGATCTGCATCGTGATCATCTGGTGGTCGGAGCCGACGTTGGAGTTCTCGAAGATCGGCGCGACCTCGAACTGGTTGGGCGCGACCTCGTTGTGGCGCGTCTTGATCGGCACGCCGAGCTTGGCCAGTTCGAGCTCGACCTCGAGCATGTAGGCGAGCACGCGCTCGGGAATCGAGCCGAAGTAGTGGTCGTCGAGCTCGTGGCCCTTCGGCGGTTTCGCGCCGAACAGCGTGCGCCCGGTGATCAGCAAGTCCGGACGTTCGAAGTAGTACTGCTCGTCGATCAGGAAGTACTCCTGCTCGCAGCCGGTCGTCGTGAACACGTGCTTGGCGTCGTCGACGCCGAGCAGCTTCAGCGCGTCGACGGCCGCGCCGGAGAGCGCGTCCATCGAGCGCAGCAGCGGGATCTTGTTGTCCAGTGCCTCGCCCGTCCAGGAGGTGAAGGCCGTCGGTATGCACAGCAGCGTGCCGTTGGGGTTCTCCAGCACGAACGCCGGCGACGTGGGATCCCAGGCTGTGTAGCCGCGAGCCTCGAACGTCGTGCGCGTGCCGCCGCTGGGAAACGACGAGGCGTCCGGCTCGCCCTGGATCAGCTCCTTGCCCGAGAACTCCGCGATCGCCGAGCCCTCGCCGTCGGGGCCGTAGAAGGAGTCGTGCTTCTCGGCCGTCGATCCGGTCAGCGGCTGGAACCAGTGGGTGTAGTGCGTCGCCCCCTTCTCCATCGCCCACTCCTTCATCGCTTGGGCGACCTGGTCGGCGATCGTCGCGTCGAGCGCCTCGCCGCGAGCGAACGTCGCCTGCAGCGCGCGATAGACGTGCTTGGGCAGGCGGTGGCGCTGAACGGAAGCCGAGAAGACGTTGGATCCGAAGACCTGATTGCCCTGGAGCGTGAGGTCCGGGGAGCCGAGCGCTGCTCCGTCGGCGCTCCACTGCGCGGCGGTGACGTTTTGCTGGCGAGTCCTGGGCATGAGCGGAATCGATTCCTCCTGGAAAGGTCGGGCGAGATGAGGCAGAAAGCCGAACGCAATCGTAGTGCCAAGCACATCCTCGGACATCACCGGCTGGCGAAATCGGAGGGGCGAGTTGTTCGACAGCGGGCCAAACGGGCACTCCGCAGGCCGGTGCCCAATCGCGGCTTCAACCCGCACGGCGAAGTCGAATCGGCGACCGGGAGCGCGCCGTCCGGCGTGCGCTACGGGATCGCGGAGACGGCGCCTGAGACGACCCGTCCGGTGTTCGGGTCGACGTGGCGCGAAGGCGGCGCCGGCGCGATCTGCGCCGCGAAGGAGCGCGTGACCGCGCCGCCGCGCGCGAGGGTCGCTCGGGCATTGCCCGCGAGTCCCGCGGCGACGGTCAGATGGACGCTGTGCGCACCCGCCTTCACGGGGACGACCTTCCATGTGAACGTGCGTGTCGCTTTGGGCTTCAGCGGCCCGAGCGCCCAGGTGTTGATGTATACCGTCTGGCCACCGCCCGGCGGGCTCACCGCCAGGCTTTGGACCGGAGTCTTCGGCGACGTCCCGGGCCCCTGTTCGACGACCCAGACGGGGCGCTTGTCGGAGGCCAGTTCGGGGTATTTTTCCACGTAGGAGAAGGAGTCGACGGTGATCGCGACGTTCGGCACGGTGCGGTTGGCTTCGTTGACCACCTCGACCTGCATCTCGGCCGGCTTGGCAATCGATTGCTTGCCCGGGAACGTCGCCGCGGCGATGCGCATCTTGTACGTCCGTTTGGCTTCGCCGACCGTCTGCTTGGACCCGCCGCCGCAGCCGCTGGCAAGCACCGCCGAGCACGCGCCGCCGAGCACCAACCGGAAGACTCTCCGTCCCCTCACGATGGCCGGACGATATCAGTGGCTGTTGCGCATCGTCACGGCCCGCACGCACGCGAGCGGGCGATCGCACGGGCGGTAGTGAGTGGCGCGCAGCAGGCGCATCGCGTACAGTTGCACAGACCACCGCAGGCAACCCGAGGAGGGGTAGGTAGGGATGGTTCGCAGCGT
The DNA here is from genome assembly GCA_963706615.1 of uncultured Solirubrobacteraceae bacterium. Taxonomy (GTDB): domain Bacteria; phylum Actinomycetota; class Thermoleophilia; order Solirubrobacterales; family Solirubrobacteraceae; genus Palsa-744. The sequence goes on from OY970163.1 coordinate 2,254,200, forward strand.
CACCGAGCGAACGTTCGTCTCGGGCAGGCACGTGCTCGAGGAATTCGGGGACATGATGATCCTCACCGGGAGGACGATCTGGTCCGCCCTGCGCCCGCCGTACCCGTACGGCGGCGAGCTCGTCTCGCAGTTCCTGTTCGCGCTGCGGCTGTGCTGGTTTCCGCTGCTCGTCTCGACCGTCTGCATCTGTTACGCCGCTCCTGGCCTGCAGGCGGCCAACTTCCTGACGATCTTCGGCGCGCTCGACCGCCTCGGCGGGTTCTTCGTGCTCGGCGCCGTGCGCGAGATCGGCCCGAGCGTGACGGCGATCGTCGTCGCCGGCGTGGCCGGCACCGCGATCACCGCCGACCTCGGCGCGCGCAAGGTGCGCGAGGAGCTCGACGCGCTGCAGGTGCTCGGCGTCGACCCCGTCAAGAACCTCGTCGTGCCGCGCTTCCTGGCCCTGATGGTCGTGACCGGCCTGTTCGACATCTACGCGCTGCTGTTCGGCATCTTCGGCGGGATCATCGCCGAGCTCGTCAACGGCCAGCCGCTCGGGCCCTTCTGGGGCACGCTGTTCGCCAACGCCTCGACGACCGACCTGTGGGGCTCGGTGCTGAAGACGACGATCTATGGTGCGATCATCGCGATCGTCTGCTGCTACAAGGGCATGACCGCCTCCGGCGGCGCCGAGGGCGTCGGGCGAGCCGTCAACGAGGCCGTCGTGCTCGCCTTCACAGCGATCTTCTCCTTCGACTACGTGTTCACGCAGACCTTGCTCGCAACGCACCCGCAGATCCTGGTGATCAAGTGACGAAGCGGGCGCGTGGGGAGGGCGGGCGGTAATGGGCGAGCTTCTGGCGATGCCGCGCGAATGGCTCGCGGCGACGGGGGAAATCGGCAAGTTCACGGGCAGCATCGTGCGCGACGTGTGGGGCCTGCGCGTGTTCCGCTTCTTCGGCGAGGCGCTGCGCCAGTCGGGCATCCTGATCGTTGGCTCGACGACCATCATCTGGACGCTGATGTTCATCCTCGGCCTGCAGTGCGGGATCGAGGGTGCGTACTTCACGGCCGCGCAAGGCGCCCCCGCGTACTCCGGCGTGTTCACCGCCTGGTGCGACCTGCGCGAGATCACGCCCTACGCCTTCGGCTACATGATGGCCGCAAAGGTCGGCACCGGAATCGTCGCCGAGCTCGGCGCGATGCGCATCTCCGAGGAGATCGACGCGCTGGAGGTCATGGGAATCAACTCGATGACCTTCCTCTGCGCCACGCGCCTGCTCGCCGCGTGGCTGGTGCTGCCGTTCATGTACCTGGCCGGCATCGGCGCCGCCTTCCTGGCGTCCTACATCGCCGTCGTGCAGCAGATCGGCTACGTGTCCTCTGGCGGGTATTTCCTGATCTTCTGGCAGTTCCAGAATCCACCGGATTTCCTCTACAGCCTGATCAAGGCCATGTTCATGGCCACCGCGATCGTGCTCGTGGCCTGTTACTACGGCTACAACGCCAGCGGAGGGCCGGTGGGGGTGGGCAGAGCCACGGCCAAGTCGATGGTGCTGAACCTGGTGCTCGTGCACGTGATCGGCATGCTCGGAACACAGATCTTCTGGGGCGCAAATCCGCGCGCCCCGATCGGCGGCTGACGTGGCACGCGAGGACGTTCCCGGGCCTCACGGCGACGCCGAGAGCGCCGGCGAGTCCTATGAGCAGATCGAGCACCATCCGACGCCGAGCCAGCCCGGCGGCGAGACCGACTTCGCCGCAGCTGCGCCGGGCGACGAGCCCGCCGTCAAGCAGACGGGAACGGCCTTCAGCGAACGCGAACGCGAGCGCCAACGCGAACGCGCCGGTGAGGAGGAGTTCGCCTACCACAGCGGGACCGTGCGCCCGTCAGAGGCGCCGGACGCGATCGAGTTCATCGACGTGCACAAGTCCTTCGGTCGCAATCACGTGCTGCGCGGCTTGAACATGGGCCTGCCCGAAGACAAGATCTCGATGATCATCGGGCCCTCGGGGACGGGCAAGTCGGTCTGCATCAAGCACATCGTCGGGCTGCTGTATCCCGACGAGGGCGACGTGCTCGTGCACGGCGTGTCGATCCCCAGCCTGCCCGACGCCGAGCTGTTCGAGATACGCAAGAAGTTCGGCGTGCTGTTCCAAGATGGAGCCCTGTTCGGCTCGCTGACTCTCTGGGACAACGTCGCCTTCCCGCTGCGCCAGCACACCGAGAAGGGCGACGAGGAGATCGCCGAGATCGTCAACCGCCGCATGAACGAGGTCGGCCTGGGCGGCGAGGGCGCGAAGATGCCCAACCAGCTGTCGGGCGGGATGCGCAAGCGCGCCGGGTTCGCCCGCGCGCTCGTGCTCGACCCCGAGATCGTGCTGTTCGACGAGCCCGACTCTGGCCTGGACCCCGTGCGCACGGCGCTTCTGTGCGAGCTGATCAAGGAAATCCACGCCGAGAACGGCGGCTGCTACGTGGTGATCACACACGACATCATGAGCGCGCGCCGCGTCGCCGAGCACATCTCCGTGCTGTGGAAGGGCCGGATCGTCGAATCCGGCCCGGCCGAGGATCTGTTCGCGTCGGAAAACCCCTTCGTGCGGCAGTTCCTGGCGGGCGAATCAGCCGGCCCCCTAGGCATGGAGTAGCCCTGCCGGCGGCAGTTCGCGGTGACTCTCCTGCGCATTCTGCATTGCCGCACGACTAGCCTTCAGCTGTGAACGCGTCTCGCTTCCTTGCGGCGCTGGCCGGCGCAGCTGGACGCCGTCCGCGGCTGGTGATCGCCGTTGCGATCGTGCTCGGGCTCGCCGGCGCGGGGCTTGCGCTGCGGCTGCGCCCGACGGCGGCGACGAGCACGTTCGTCTCCAGCTCCAGCTCGCAATACCAGACGACGCAGCGCTTCTATCAGAACTTCGGCGAAGAGCCGATCGAGGTGCTCGTCAAAGGCGACTTGCAGCAGCTCGTGCTCAGCGAAGACATCGAGCGCCTGGTCGGGCTGGAGGGTTGCCTGTCGGGGAACGTCCCAGCGAGCGCGCTCGCCAAGGAGGGCGGCGCGAACGGGCCGTGCGGCAAGCTGGCGCTCGCACGCACGGTGAAGGTCGTGTTCGGACCGGGCACGTTTGTCAACGAGGCCGCCAACCAGATCGACGAACAGCTCGCCCAGCAGACCCACCAGGCCCAGGCGCAGGCCAAGCAGGCCGAAAGCGTGGTCGCGCGCGCGGCGCTGCGGCGCGGTCTCAGCGCAGGCGAAGCGCGATCGCTCGGGCGCCAAGCGGCGAAGATCACGACCGTACGCTTCCAGGAGGGCTTGGTGACGCTCGCGCTGCAGTACGGGCTGACCTCGCGGCCGAGCCTGGAAAACCACGACTTCGTCTCGTCGCTGGTGTTCGACTCGACCAAGCGGGCGGGCACGCCCAAGCAGCGCTTTGCCTACCTGTTCCCCAGCCGCGGCGCGGCGCTCGTATCGGTGCGCATGCGCGCCGGGCTTAGCGAGTCGCAGCGGACGCACACGATCGACTTGATCCGCAAGGCCGTAGCGATGCCGCAGTGGCGCTTGCAGCACGGCGAGTCCTATCTCGTCACCGGCGAGCCCGTGATCGTCGCCGACCTGACGCACTCGATCACCAGCTCGCTCGAGCTGCTGCTGATCGCGGTGCTGCTCGTGATGGCAGCGACGCTCGGGTTGATCTTCACCGGACGCCCGCGCCTGCTGCCGCTGGCCATAGCGCTGCTCGCAGCGGCGCTCACGTTCGGCGCGCTGTCGCTCGCCGGCGCCTCGTTGACGATGGCGACGATCGCCGTGCTGCCGGTGCTCGTCGGCTTGTCGGTCGACTACGCGATCCAGTTTCAGTCGCGCGTGCGCGAGGAGGGCGAGCACGGCGGCGCCCGCGAGGCGCTCGTCCGGCGCGCGGCGGCCCTTGGCGCGCCGACGATCGCGACGGCCGGCGCCGCGAGCGCGGGAGCGATGCTCGTGCTCGCGCTGTCGCCGGTGCCGATGGTTCGCGGCTTCGGGCTGCTGCTCGTCGTTGGCGTGATCGTCGCGTTTTTGTGCGCGCTGACGGCGGGCGCCGCGGTGCTCGCGCTCGCGGCGCCCGGCGCCGGCGATCCGCCGCACGACGCGCCGCCGCGCGACACGGGCCGGCGCAACCCTCTCGCAGCGCGCGCGGCATCGGTTTGGAGTGACGTCTCGGCGGCGTGGCGCGGGGCGGGGGAGCTGCTGCGCGAGAACGCGCTTACGCGCGCCATCTCGCGCGCGGCGCTGGTCGGCTCGGTGCGCCGACCCGGCCGGGTGCTCTGCGTCGGCCTGGCGCTGGCGGCGCTCGGCTGGGGGCTGGATACGCAGACGAAGGTGGAGACCGACATCACCAAGCTCGTCCCGCAGAACCTCAGCTCGCTGGAAGGGCTCAACGCGGTCGAGCGGACGACCGGCGTGGGCGGCGAGATCGACCTGATGGTCAGCTCCAGGTCGCTGACCAGGCCGGCGACGATCGAATGGATGAGCGCATACGAGAGCACGGTGCTCAAGCGCTTCGGCTACAGCACCGCGAGGGGCTGCGGGCGGGCGCGGCTGTGCCCAGCCTTCTCGCTGCCCGACCTGTTCTCCGAACAGGCGGGCGCGCCCGCCACGGGTAAAGGCGCGGCGAGGCGAAAAAAGCTGACGCAGGCGCAGGTGAGCGGTCTACTGCAGGCGATCCCGCCATACTTCTCCCAGGACGTGATCACGGCCGATCGCCGCGTGGCCACGCTGGCTTTCGGCATCCGCCTGATGAGCTTGCAGCAACAGCAGCAGCTGATCGACGAGATGCGCTCGAGCCTGCATCCTCCGGCCGGTGTCGACGCGCAGCTCGTCGGGCTGCCGGTGCTCGCCGCCAAGTCGGCGGCCGAGGTCGCGTCTCCGTTGCGGCGCGTCGAGACGCTGTTGGCGAGCCTCGCGGTGGTCGCGCTCGTGCTGCTGCTGGCCTTCCGCGGCGACGTGCGCCGGGCGCTCGTGCCGCTCGCGCCGATCGCGTTGGCGAGCGGCTGGTCGGCGCTGATCCTGTTCGCCGTGCGCGTGCCATTGAACCCGATGTCGGTCACGCTCGGCGCGCTCGTGATCGCGCTCTCCACGGAGTTCAGCGTGCTGCTCGCCGAGCGACATCGCCAGGAGCGCCTGGCCGGCTTCGACACGATCGAGGCGCTGCGGCGCGCCTACCGGCGCACGGGCGCGGCCGTCGCGGCGTCGGGGGTCACGGCGATCGCCGGGTTCGGCGTGCTCGCGCTGTCGGACATCCGGATGCTGCGCGACTTCGGCCTGGTCACGCTGATCGACCTGAGCGTGTCGCTGCTCGGTGTGCTCGTCGCGCTGCCCGCCGCGCTCGTGCTGTCCGGCGCCGGCGCCGAGGCAAGCGGCCCGGGCAAGCCGCTGAGGCTGCGCGGCGGTCCGCGCGAGCCGGTCCATGAGCCGGCCTGAGCCCGCGCGGCGCGCGCCGCGCTACGGCGGTTACGTCGGTCTGCTCGCGGTGGTGATCCTCGTGCTGATCACGATCAACACGATCGTCACCAAGCCGAACGGCGTCAGAGGCCTCGCGCCGGGTGAACAGATGCCTCCGTTCGCAGTCCCTCTCGCGCTTGGCAGCCTCAAAGGCGACGCCGACACGGCCAGGCATGCCGACGAAGGGGCGGCGGGCCGCGTGGCGGCCTGCCAGGAGCGCGGCGCGCAGATCCTCAACATCTGTCAGCTCTACGAAGGAGCCCCTGTCGTGCTCGCTCTGTTCGTCGACTCCGGATCGTGCTCGGACGTGCTCGGCGACATGCAGGCGCTGTCGAGCTCGTTCCCCGGGGTGCGCTTCGCGGCGGTGGCGATCAAGAACGGCCGCGCGCAGGTGCGCCGGCTGATTCGCTCGCGAGGATTGACGCTGCCCGTGGGGCTGGACAGCGACGGGGCGCTGGCGGCGCTGTACAAGGTGGCGACGTGCCCGCAGGTGACGCTCGCCTACCCGGGCGGCGAAGTGCAGAGCAGGGCGCTGCTGTCGCGCCCGTCGCGCGCGACGCTGCGGACGCGAGTCGCCGAACTCGTCGCCGCCGCTCGCGCGCGTGGCTGGAAGCAGCCGAAGACCGGCGTCGGTAAGGCCGTCCAGGGAAAGGCCCGGTGAGCGCGCCGCCCCCGGCTTCGCACGGCCGTCCGTCGGCGCCCGACGAGGCGGACGCCGGGTCGACTCCTACGCCGGGATGGTGCGCGCGCGAGGTCGAGCAGGAGCTCCCCGGCCTGCGGCTGCTGACGGCGCAGGTCGAGGTCGGGCGCTCAGGCTCGCTGACGGGCGACTCACCGGGCGACGTGCAGGGGCGCCTGCGCGAAATGTCAAATCGCTTTCGCGGCGCCACTGCCGTGGCGGTGCGCCGCGAGCCGGTCGCCTCGGCCTACCGCGTGTTCTTTCGCCAGATCGGCCTCGATCCGGAGGTGACGCGCACGCCGATCGAGGCGGCGGTGCTCGAACGGATGATGAAGGGGGGCTTCTTGACCGGCGGCCTGCTCGAGGACGTGCTGCTGATCGCGCTGATCGACACCGGCGTGCCGGTCTACGCGCTCGACGCGGCGCAGGTCGACGGACCGCTGGGGATCCGCGCGAGCGTCGACGGCGAGCGCCTCGGACGCTCCCCGCACGCTCCCGTGCTGCCGGCTGGACGCCTGGTGATCGCCGACGCCTCGACGCCCCTTGCGGTCCTCTTCGGCGAGCTCGCCCCGGGCCATGCATCGGCGGCGCGCACACGGCGCCTGGCGCTGTTCGCGGTGCAGGTCGCGGGCGTGCCCGAGCTGTACGCCGAAGAGGCGCTGTGGATCTGCAGCTCCTCGTTGCAGTCGCCGTGACCAGCGCCTGCGCCGGTGGGGCGCGGCTCGGCCGGTGGCGCAACCGGGCGTGCCCGGCGATGCGGCGACGGCGATTTTGCGCGCACACCGTCGCGTCAACTGTCACATGGAGGCTGGCGGCACTGGTAGAATCGCGTCCGGCGATACGAGGAGGAGTCGGAGGCGTGAGCCAGCTTGAGCAGTCGACGATCGACCGACGCGCACCGGCCGTCGAGTCGGTCGACGAGCACGCGGCGCGCCGCTCGCTGCGTACGCAGGTCGCGCGGCTGGAGCGCGAGCTGTCGCAGATCGTCGCCGACGGGTTCCCGCACATCGCGGCCGACGCCGCGCGCAACGTCGCCGGCGAGACCTTCGGCGGCCCGCGGCTGCTCAGCCTGGCGCAGCTCGAGCGCCAGCGCGACACGCTCGCCGGGCGCGTGCAGGACGTCGGTGTGCTGGTCCGCGCCCGCGCCGAGCACGAGCGGCGCGCGCACGAGCAGTTGGAACGGATGAAGCTCGAACCCGGTCGCTACAAGTTCGTGCGCCTGCCGGTCCGCGATCTCGGACAGGGCGGCTGCGGCGTGTGGGAGGTTCGCCCGCGGCTCGGCCTGATCGGGATGCTCGCCGGCTGGTGGCAGCTCACGCTCTCGTCAGGCTGTCCGTTACCCAGGGGGTCGCGCTCCACGCGCGGCCCCGCTCAGCAGACGTGAGCATCGTCGCGAGCGTGCGGCGCTGGCGGTCGGTCATCGATCCGATCGTCTTCTTCTCGGACATCGGAATTTGCGCGAGGAACTTGCGGCAGCGCGTCTGACCCCAGCGGCGCTGGCTCATCAGCAGGTCGGCCACCGCCATGCTCTGGGCCTCCCAAGGGCAGGCGAGGATCACCTCGGCGGCTTCGATCTCGTCCATCGAAACCTTGCGCTTGAGCTCCGCTCGGGCCAGGCGAACCTTGTTGGCGCGCTCCAGCGCGCGCATGTATTGCGGAGCAGGGGCAATTGTCGCTGTCGCGTTCATGTGGACTCTCCCCGTCGTAGCGACGTATACCGCGCCACGACGTCCGTGCTTGATGGTTGACGAGTGCGCGCTGGCGCTGGTTGTCCGGCATCCACCAGGGTCAGAGGGCATGCGACCCGAGGAAAAGTGTCCTTGCGATGGGATGGGGGCGAAACCGGACGTCACGCAGAGCGCTCCCGCAAGCTATGAGAGGCGAGCCGCTCGGTCAACCGCCATCTCGCGCTTCGTACGCTAGAAGCGACCTTTTTTTGCCGGCCGTCCACTTGTGAAGATTTGGACAAGAGCAGACGCGTGGCGCTCCCGGCGCCAGCCGTCGTCCGGGACGGCCTAGGAGCCAGCCGAGGAGTGCTCGTGCGGCCCGGGAAGCGGCCCGTGCTCGGACTCGAACTCGCCCTTGACGCGCGCGAACGTGTCCAGCGCGCGCTGCAGCGTGTCCTCGTCGTGCGTGGCCATCACGCTCGTGCGCAGCAGCGCGCCGCCCGGCGGCACCGCCGGGTGCAGCGCGGTGTTGACGAACACGCCGGCGTCGTACAGGGCGCGCCACAACACCGCCGCCTTCCAGTCGTCGCCGACGAGCACGGGAACGATCGGCGTGACGATCGACGCCCGCCGCGGCGCGCCGGCATCGCCGTCGCCGTCGATGAGCAGGCCGGGGGCGTGCTCCTGCACACCGGCGCCGAGCGCCAGGGCCTGGGGGGAGACGACGGCGAAGCCGCGCTCCTGCAGACCGTCGCGCAGCAGCCGCGCGTTCTCCAGCACGCGAGCGAGCAGCGGCGGCCCGTCGTCGGAGCGCAGCACGCGCAGCGCAGCCGCCGCCGCGCCGACGGCTGCCGGGACGGCGGAAGCGGTGAAGAGAAAGGCGCGCGAATACAGACGCAGGTACTCGATCACCTCGTGCGAGCCGGCGACGAAGCCGCCGCAGGAGGCCAGCGACTTGGAGAAGGTCCCCATGCGCAGGTCGACGCGGTCGGCGACGCCGAGCAGTTCGGCGGTGCCCGCGCCACGGGCGCCGAGCACGCCCGCGCCGTGCGCCTCGTCGACCATCAGGCGCGCGCCGTAGCGCTCGCACAGGTCGCAGATCTCGGCCAGCGGGGCGATGTCCCCCTCCATCGAGAACACGCCGTCGACGACCACGAGGATGCCGCCGCCGTCGTCCTGCGCGCGCTGGAGCATCTTCTCGAGCTTGTCCAGGCGGTTGTGGCGAAACGGGCGAAGCTTGGCGCGCGAGAGCAGGCAGCCGTCGAGGATCGAGGCGTGGTCGCCGGCGTCGGCGATGACCGTGTCGGCAGGGCCGAGCAGCGTGCCGAGCGTGCCGACGTTCGCCTGGTGGCCGGTTGTGAAGACGATCGCGTCCTCGCAGCCCATCCACTCGGCGATCTCGCGCTCGAGCTGCAGGTGCAGGGGAATCGTGCCGTTGAGCAGCCGCGAGCCGGTCAGCCCGGTGCCGAAGCGGTGCAGCGCGTCCTCGGCGCCCTGCATGACGCGCTCGTCGCCGGTCAGCCCGAGGTAGTTGTTGGAGCCGAGCATGATCCGCTCGGCGCCCTCCATCTCGACGACCGGCATCGCCGGCGAGGTGAGCACGTGGAAGTACGGCAGGATGTCCGCCGCGCGAGCGGCGGCGAGCAGCTCGGAGCGGTCGTGGTCGCGAACCTTGGCGAAAACGTCCGTTGAGGTGTGCATGTAGTGTGCCTCGGCCGTGGGAGTCGAAATCAGATCTGTTTCCGGTGCAAGAGATCTGAAGCGCTTCATCGACCTCCCATTTCGCCTGCATGCTAACCACCCCCAGTGGGTGCCGCCGCTGAAGCTCGAGCGGCGCGTGTTCCTCAACCGCCGCCTGAACGCGTTCTTCAGCCACGGCGAGGCCGAGTACTTCCTAGCGCTGCGCGACGGGCGCGCGGTGGCTCGCGCGAGCGCCCAGGTCAACCACGCGTTCAACGACCACCAGCAGAAGAAGTGGGGCTGGTTCGGGTTCTTCGAGTCAGAGGACGACCAGCAGGCGGTCGACGCGCTGCTCGACGCGGCGGCGGCGTGGCTGCGCGCACGGTCGATGGAGCGGATGGTCGGACCGGCGGACTTCTCGATGAACGACGAGAGCGGCATCCTCGTTGAGGGCTTCGAGCTGCGCCCGATGATCCGCCAGCCCTGGCACCCGCCCTACTACCAGCAGCTGGTCGAGCGCGCAGGCATGACCAAGGCGATGGACCTGCTGATGTGGAACCTCGAGGTCACCGGGCGCGACAAAGTCCTGCCGGTCATCTGGGAGCTCGCGGAGAAGGCCGAGAGCGAGCACGGCATCCGCGTGCGTCCGATGCGCCGGCGCCAGCTGCGCAAAGACATGGACTCCTTCGCCGAGGTCTACAACGCGGCGTGGTCTGAGAACTGGGACTTCGTGCCGTACTCCAAGAAGGACCTCGACGCGCTCGCGCAGGAGATGCAGCTCGTGTTCGACAAGCACTGGGCGATGATCGCCGAGCGCATCGACACCGGCGAGGTCGTCGGTATGGCGATGACCTTCCCCGACATCAACCAGGTGCTGGCGAAGATGAACGGCAAACTGCTGCCGCTCGGCTGGTGGCACTTCCTCAACAAGGGCAAGCTCACCGACCGCGTGCGCGTTGGCTTTCTCGGCGTCAAGCCCGAGTACCAGCACACCGGCGTCGCCGCGCGGCTGTACCAGCTTCACTTCGACGCCGCTGAACAGCGTCCGCAGGACGGCGGCGAGATGGGCTGGATCCTCGAGACGAACACCGCGATGAACCGCGGCATGGAAGCGATGGGCGGACGGATCGTCAAGCGCTACCGCGTGTACGAGCGCGAGCTGTAGTTGGTCTGCGGCGCGCTCTACACTTCGCCGATGAGCGTCGAAGCTCAGCACGAAGGCTCGGCAGCGGCGCACGAGCAGGCCGCGACCGCCGACGCGCTGCCCGTGCTCGCACAGGAGGCGACGGTCGTCGAGGGCTTTCCCTTCGCGGGCGAGCTGTCGCGTTCACGCGCGTCGAGCGCGATCCCTGCAGTCCAGGCTGCTGCCGTAGCGGCAGGAGGCTTCGTCGCGGGCGCCGCGGTCGTGAGCCTGGTGACGCGGCGCCGGCGCCACTCGGCGGCGCTGGCCAAGGGCCGCGCCGGGCGTCGTCTGGCGCGCCGCGGGCGCCGCGGCGGCGCGCCGACCGCGGGAGAGCTCGTGCAGATCGTCGGCAGCCGCTCGCTGCTGGTGGACGTGCACCTGCTCGGCGGCCGCGACTAGCTCTCGCCGCAGCGGCCCGTGGACAGCGTCGAGCAGCGCCTGGAGATACGCCCGGCCGGGCCGTTTCGCCTGCCCGGAGGCGGCATGGACGGCGCGCTGCGTCGTCGCGGCGATGTGCTCGAGCGACTGTTGCACCACGCGGGCGAGCCGGTGCTCGTGCGCGCCGCGCAGACCGCTCCCGACCTCGTGCTGCTGGGAGCCCGCGCTCGCACGCGCGAGGCCGCCGCGTACGGGATCGCGCGCATGCGCTTCGCGCTCGGCCTCGACGAGGATCTCAGCGCCTTTCATCGCCGCTTCGCCGACGACCCGTTGATCGGCCGCTCGGTCCGCCGCCGACCGTGGCTGCGCGCGAGCCGGCGTCCCGAGCCGTTCGAGGCGCTCGCCTGGGCGGTCTGCGAGCAGCTGATCGAGTACGAGCGCGCGGCGGCGATCGAGCGTCGCCTGCTCGCCCGGCTCGGACGCCGGTGGATCGGCTGGGACGGCGCCGCCAGCCCGTTGCGCGATCTCCCCGCGGCCGCAGAACTCGCGGGGACCGCGCCGGCGCTGCTGGAGTCCTTCGACCTCGCCGGCAAGCGCGCGCTGACGCTCGTGCGCGCCGCGCGAGAGGTCGCGCTGGGACGCGTGGACCTGTACGCAGACGATCACGAGCACGGTTGGCGGCGGCTGCGTGCGATCCCCGGGATCGGGCGCTGGACGGTCGAGATGCTGGCGCTGCACGGCCAGGGCCGCCACGACCAGGTTCCGGCCGGCGACGTCGGGCTGCTCAAGCTCGTCGGGCGGCTGCTCAGCGGCGGCGACCCGCATGCGCGCGCGCAGGAGGAGGAAGTGCGGGCGTTCTTCGCGCCCTACGAGGAGTGGGCTGGACTCGCGGCGGTGCACATGTTCGCGATCTGAACGAGCAGGCGCTGCGCGGCCCGCGTCAGCGAAGGATGCCGGTGTGACCGATCGAGTACCGCCCAGGTTGTGGCCATACGCAGAGCCCGTGCGGACCTTCGCCGACCGCGATCCTGTGCAGCAGGTGCCCGGTGGCCGTCGAGATCGCGTACACCTCGCCGTTGTAGCGCCCCGACAGCCACAAGACCTTGCCGTCGGCTGAGAGGCCGCCCATGTCCGGTGAACCGCCGCCGGGCAGCCACCACTTGGCGATTGGCCGGCGCGTCGCGAACGACAGGACGGAGATCGAGCCCTCCATGCGATTGGAGACGTACAGGACCTTGGCGTTGCGGCCCGGGTAAAGGCCGTGTGCGCCGGCGCCCGTGAGCTCGAATCGGATGACCTGCTTGGAGCTGGCGTCGATCAGCCACACGCCGTTGAGGGCCATGTCGGCGACGTAGAAGGTGCGACCGTCGGGGGACAGCTTGACGTCCTGGGGCATCGCGCCGGAGGCGAGTTCGATCGTCTTTACGATCTTCTCCTGGCGCAGGTCGACGACGATCATGCGCCCGGCGAACTCGCACGAGACCAGGGCGTAACGGCCGTTGGCCGTGTAGTCCATGTGGTCGACGCCGTCGCACTGCGGCGTCGCCAGCGCGTGGTGCAGGACCATCGTGTGTGGGTCGCGAAAGTCGAGATGGCGATTGGCCTCGGCGACGACGATCGCCCAGCGCCCGTCGGGGGTGAAGTACATGTTGTAGGGGTCCGCCGCGGGGATCGGCTTGCCGGGGAGTCCGGTGCGCGGGTCGATCGGCGTGACCGTGTTGCTCATGTCGTTGGTCACGAACAGCGTGCGCAGGTCCCACGACGGGGTCACGTGCTGGGGCAGCGTCCCGACTGCGAAGTGCTCGACGACCTTGAACGTGCGCTGCGAGATCACGTCGACGGTGTTGGACTTGCTGTTGGGGACGTAGACGAGCGCCGGGTCGTGGCGCACGACAGGGCTGAGCAGGCCCGGCCGGCCGGCGGCATACACGTTGGTCGCGCTCAACGGGGGCGGGACGCGCCCTGCAGTCGGCACTTCGACCGAGCCGTGGCCCTGCGTCCTTGCGTTCGAGGCGCCGCCCGAGCCTGCGGAGGCGCCGCCGCCCCCGCCGCACCCGCTCAGGGCCAGCGCGGCGGCGAGCGCGGCGCCGGCCAGGCGGCCTCGGCGCAGGCTCATCGCGCCACGGGTAGCAGCGTCAGCGCGCGGCCGGACACGGTCCCGGCGCTGTTGCGCCCGCCGACGGCGACGATCTGGCCCGGCAGCGAGGCGGCGCCGATGTCCGACAGAGTTTCGGGCAGCTGACCCGCGCGGCGGACGGCGCCCGTGCGCGGGTCAATCGCGAGGATCGACGAGCGCTGTTCGGACAGATTTTCGCCGCGGCCGCCGAGTACGTAGAACCACCCGTTCAGCGACGCGCCGGCGGCATGCGTCAGTGGCTGGGGGAGCTCGCCGATCTGGTGCACGATATGCGTCGCCGGATCGAAGGAGAGAATCGCTCGTTCTGCCGTGGTCCCGGACGTGCCCCCGGCGATCAGCAAGCGACCGCCGACGGCTGCCACGGCGGCGTAGCGCAGCGGGTGTGGAAGCATCGCCACGGTCTTCACTTCGGCACCCGGGGTGAACGCGACGATCGTGCGCAGCGGCGCGGACACGGTGTAGCCGCCGGCCAGGTACGCGGTGTGCCCGATCGTCACCGCGGTGATGTCCGAGGTCCCCACGGCGAGCCGACCGGCGGTCCGCACGCCGGACGAAGCGATCTCATAGATCGATTTGCTCGCGCCTTCCAGCTCGCCTCCACCGAACATGTAGGTCCGTCCGTCAACCTGCGCCGCGGCCGCGTCGTGCAGGGCAAGCGGAAGCTTCGCCACGTCGTGCGCGCCGGAGCCGTCGATCAGGACGACGCTGGCGACCGACGAGTCGGCGGCGTCGAGGCCCCCGATCGAGTACACGCCGCTCGGCGCGGGGGCGACGGCGGGAAGCTGCACCGGCGCGGGCAGCGCGGTGGACGCCCCCACGCGCAACGTCGCGGCAGCGCGCGGTGCGTTGTGCGTCGCGGATGCGGTGGATGTGCCCGAGCTGCGTTGCGGGTGTGCGCTGGAGGCTGTGCTGCCACAACCGGCGAGGGCCAGGGCGCCGGCGATGCCGAGCAGCGACGCCGGCGCGCTCGCACGCTTGCAGATCGCCGCCCGCTCGGCGCGGCGTAGCCGGAAGCGGGCAGGCACGGGACCTTCAGCAGCTGGCCCGCTCGTCGACACCCCGCCAGCTTTGTCGCGCAGCCTTAAGCCGAAGTGAGCCCGCGGATGAGAAGCCGCTCAGAATGGCGGCAGCACGCTAGGGCACGATCACCGCTGCGCCGGTGAAGCGCCCGGCGTGCAGGTCGGCGAGCGCCTGGTTGGCGTCCGCGAGGGCATAGCTGCTGACGCGTGTCTGCACGGGCACCTCGGGGGCGAGCGCCAGGAACTCGTGGCCGTCGGCGCGCGTGAGGTTCGCCACCGAGCGCAGCACGCGCTCCTGCCACAGCGCGCTGTAGGGCAAGGACGGAATGTCGGACATGTGGATGCCGCCGCACACGACGACGCCCGCGGGAGCGACGGCGGCGAGCGCCAGGGGAACGAGCGCGCCGTCGGGCGCGAACACGATCGCCGCGTCCAGCGGCCGCGGCGGAGGCTCGTCGGAGGCGCCGGCCCACACCGCGCCGAGCTCGCGCGCGAAGGCCTGTGCCGCGTCGTCGCCGGCGCGCGTGAACGCGTAGACCTCGCGTCCCTGCGATCTGCAGACCTGCGTGAGGATGTGCGCGGATGCGCCGAATCCGTACAGGCCGATGCGCTCGGCATCGCCGCACATGCACAGCGCGCGATATCCGATCAGACCTGCGCACATCAGCGGCGCTGCCTGCTCGTCGGGGTAGCCGGACGGGATCGCAAAGCAGAAGCGTGCGTCGGCGACGGCGAACTCGGCCATCCCGCCGTCGATGTCACAGCCGGTGAAACGCGCGCGCGGGCACAGGTTCTCGCGACCGCTGAGGCACCACTCGCATTCGCCACAGCTCCAGCCCAGCCACGGCACGCCGACGCGATCGCCTACGCTGGGCGCCGGCGCGCTCGGGCTCCGCCGGTCCGCGGGCGTCGTCTCAGCCGCCCCGACGGACTCCCCGGCCGCCTCCACGGTGGCGACGATCTGGTGCCCGAGCACGCGTGGCGGGGACTTGATCTCGACCTCGCCGTCGAGCAGGTGCAGGTCGGTACGGCACACCCCGCAGGCGTGCACGCGCAGCAGCAGCTGGCCCGGCCCGGGGGAGGGGACTTTGCGCTCCACGGCTCGCAACGGGCGCCCGACGCCCTCGAAGATCATCGCGCGCATCGCGTCACCCGAAGAACAGCTGCGCGGTCTCATACAGCGCCGGGTCGAGCAGCTTGGGCTCGCGCAGCGCCTCGGCGAGCGGCGTCTGCGCGATCTGCGTGCCGCGCAGACCGACCATCGAGCCGAAGCGCCCGTTCACCGCCGCGTCCATCGCGGCGACGCCAAAGCGCGTGGCGAGCACGCGGTCGAAGGCCACGGGGCTGCCGCCGCGCTGCACGTGGCCGAGGATCGTCACGCGGCTCTCATAGCCGGTCAGCCGCTCCAACTCGCTCTCCAGCGCGACGCCGATGCCGCCGAGGCGGGCGTGGCCGAAGGCGTCGGTCTCGGTCGCCTCGCGCGTGTGCAGCGTTCCCTCGAGGGGTATCGCGCCCTCGGCGACCACGACGATCGAGAAGTTCGGCCCGCGCGCGTGGCGCGTGCGCAGGTGCGCAGCGACGTCCTGCACCTCGAACGGTCGCTCGGGAACGAGAATCGCGTCGGCGCCGCCCGCGATCCCGGCGTAGGTCGCGATCCACCCGGCGTGGCGGCCCATCACCTCGAGCACCATCACGCGGTTGTGCGACTCGGCTGTGGTGTGCAGCCGATCGATCGCGTCGGTGACGATCTGCACGGCCGTCTGGAAGCCGAACGTCATGTCGGTGCCACCGAGGTCGTTGTCGATCGTCTTGGGCACGCCCACCACCGCGATGCCTTCCTCGTACAGGCGCTGGGCGACGCCGAGCGTGTCCTCGCCGCCGATCGGGATCAGCGCGTCGATCTCGCGTGAGCGCAGCGTGTCGCGGATCGCCGCCGCGCCGTCGCTGCCGTCGCCGACGGCGAAGGGATTGGTGCGCGAGGTGCCGAGGATCGTGCCGCCGCGCGGGAGGATGCCGGCCGTGCTCAGCAGCGTCAGCTCGACCGCGTCGTCCTCGAGCACGCCCGCCCAGCCGTGGCGGAAGCCGACGAAGCTGTGCCCCTGTTCGGCCAGCCCGCGGCGCACGACCGCGCGGATCACGGCGTTCAGGCCCGGGCAGTCGCCCCCGCCGGTCAGCAGGCCGACGCGCACGGCGTTCCTTGGATCGAGCTGGCGGCCCGCATGTCGGGCCTCAGATCCCCTGCCCGGGCAGGAACTCGTTGGTGAACGGCTGCAATCCGGCGTTGGGATCGTGTTCGATCAGGTGGCGCGAGAACATCCAGTTGCCGAACGCGGCCCACGCGGACGGGCTCTGCCAGCCGTAGGGCTTGCCAGGTTCCGTAGGCACCGTCGCCGGCAGCGTCTTCTGGATCGTCGCCAGTTGCAGCTTGGATTCGAGCGACGGGTTGGCCTTGACGACGAGCGCCGCCGCGGCGGCGGGGTCTCCGCGCACCTCGCGCTGGCCGCGCGTCAGCGCCTGCAGGAAGGCGCGCAGGTCTTCGCCGCGCTTGTGCGCCTCGTCCTGACGTACGACGAGCACGAGCTCGTCGTACGTCGGCACGCCCGCGCTATCGACCGGGACGACCAGTGGGCGCTTGTGCAGTTGCGCCAGCTGCAGGCCCTCGACGTTCCAGAAGCCGCCGAGCGTCGCTGCGACCTTGCCCGAGAGCATCGCCGGCACGAGGTTGAAGCCGACGTTGACTTCCTTGACGCTCGCAGGATCTATGCCCGCGGCCTGCAGTGCCGTCTTCAGCTCCGCCGCCTGGTAGGGGATGCCGGCGGTGCCGACGGTCTCGTGCGCGAGGTCTGCGACCTTGCGCACGTGGCTCGACGGCAGCGCGATGAGCGACGTCAGCGGACGCTGCACGAGCGCTCCGATCGACACCAGCTTCAGGCCCTGGTCGCGCGCGATCAGGACTTCCGGCTCGTAGGAGATCGCCATGTCGACCTTGCCCGCGGCGAGCAGCTTCAGCGGAGCGGCGGGGTCCGACGGCGTCTGCGGCTGCACGTCGAGCCCGGCAGCGCGAAAGTCGCCGTGCGAGATCGCCGAGTACAGCGCCGCGTGATCGGCGTTGGGGTAGAAGTCGAGCATCACCGAGAACGGCTTGGCGCTCGACGCCGAGATCGCGTCCTGCTTGGAGCCGCACGCGCTCAGAGCGCCCAGCGAGGCGAGCGCCATTGCGAGCGCGACCGCGCGTGGCGCGACGAGGGCGCGGCGCGCGACGAGGACACGCCAGGTGGCGGCGCGGCGAGCGAGGGGCGGGACTCTCAAGGGATCTCTCCTCCTGGTCGGCTGGCCCACGGCGCGAGCGTGCGCTCGGCGAGCGTCAGTGCATAGAAGCAGGCGATCGCGAGCAGGAACAGCACGAGAGCGGCAGCGTACGCGCGCGGCGTCTGCAATACGTTCAGGTCGGCGTTGATCTCGTGTCCGAGCCCCGCGTGGGCGCCGCTCGTGACCGTCTGTGACTCGGCGATGTACGCGCCGATCACGCCGACGGCCAGGGCGATGCGCGCGCCGCTGATCGCCGCCGGCAGCGCCGCCGGCAGCTCGGCGAAGCGGAACGCCTGCCAGCGCGACGCGTCGAGCGTGCGCAGCAGCTTCAGCTGATCGCGCTCGATGCGCCCGAGCCCGTCGATCGTCGTGACGAGCACAGGAAAGAAGCAGATCAGCACGATCACTGCGAGCTTCGGCAGCACGCCGAAGCCCCACCAGAAGACCAGCAGCGGCGCGATCACCGCGATCGGCACCGCCTGGGAACCGACCGCCAGCGGGTACACCGCGCGGCGCAGCGCGCCGGAGAAGTGGATCAGCACCGCCAGCGCAAAGCCGAGCGCGAGCGCGAGCGCGATGCCGAGCACGACCTCCTCGGCGGTCGGCACGAGGTTGCCGGCGATGAACCCCGCGTTGCGCCACAGCGAGGAGGCGACTTCGTGCGGAGCAGGGAGCACGAACAGGCTCGTCGCGCCCGAGTCGGCATACGCCTCCCACGCTCCGACCAGCAGGCCCAGCAGCGCCAGCGGCGGCAGCAGCGAGCGCGCTCCTCGGCGCGCGAGGGCGGTCGTGCGCATCGCGCGCGGCGGGGCGACCGGGTTCTCGCGCGCCTCTTGCGCGCGCTGCACGCGCAGCTCGCTCATGTCCGTCCCGTCGCGGCGCTCCGGCCGTGCGCGAGCATGCCCAGCGCCTGCTCGCGCAGCGCGACAACGGCGCCGTCGGTGCGCACGCGCGGTCGCTCGCAGTCGACCGCGAGCTCGCCGATCACGCGCCCGGGGCGCGGCGAGAGCACGAGCACGCGGTCGGCGAGCAGGATCGCCTCCTCGACATCGTGCGTCACGAGCACGGTCGTGCGCGGCTCGCGCGCGAGCGCGCCAGCCAGCCAGTCCTGCATCTCCGCGCGCGTGATCGCATCGAGCGCGCCGAAAGGCTCGTCGAGGCACAGCACGGGCTTGCCCGACAGCAGCGTGCGCGCGAAGGCCACGCGCTGGCGCATGCCGCCCGACAGCTCGCCCGGGTGCGAGTTCTCAAAGCCGTCGAGCCCGAGCTGCGCGAACAGCGCGGCCGCGCGGTTGCGCGCGCTTGCGCGCCCCAGGTGCGCGATGCGCAGCGCCAACGCGGCGTTGTCGACGGCGCTCAGCCAGGGCAGCAGCAGGTCGCGCTGTGGCATCAGCACTGCCGGCTCGCACTCGATCGTCCCGTGCTGCGGGGCCTGCAGACCGCAGATCAGCTCGAGCAGCGTCGTCTTGCCACAGCCGCTCGGGCCGACCAGCGCGAGCAGCTCACCACGTCCGGCTTGCAGCGACACGCCCGCGAGCGCCTGGACGATCCCACCGCGACGGTCGGTGAAGGTGTGCTCGACGTCGCGGCAGTCGATCGAGCGGCCGAGCGCCAGCCCGCCGGGCGGCGGCTGTACGGAGTAGGAGATCGTGCTTGCCACTTCGCTCCCTTCGCGGGCATTACCCCACAGGTTCTAAGGGTCGGCGCCGGGGGAATCGCTTCCCGTGCGCCATCTCAGCCGGCCTTCCCGCCAGCACCCCTGGTGTCAGTTCGCTCTTGCGCTGATGCTACCGCGCGGCGGGCGCGTGCACGCGGCGCGGATGACGGCGAGCGCCGCCGGGTCAGACGATGAGCGCCGCCGGTCAGACGACGAGCGCCGCGAGGTCAGACGACGAGCGCCGCGGTCAGACGGCGACGACCGGACGCGTGAGCGCGCGCACGAAGTCCTCGAGCTGCGCGGTCGTCCAGCACTCGAAGGCCGTGCAGTACTCCTCGTATGCGGCGATCACGGAGTCGCCGTAGTTCCAGTACAGGCGCGGCTCGGGGTTCAGCCAGAACGTGCGCCCGGCGCGCGCGGCGATCTGCGCGAAGATGTCCGCGCGCGGGTCGCGGCCGTTGGTGCGCGCGTCGCCGAGCACGATCACGGTCGCGCGCGGGTGCAGGTCGTCCTCGACCTGCACGAGGAACTCCGACCAGACACGCCCGTAGTCGGTGTAGCCGGAGATGTCCGCGACGCCGGCGTCGGAGCCGATGCGTTCTGAGACCGTCTTGAAGTTGCGCTCGTGTTCGAAGATGTCCGTCACCTCGGAGATGCGCTCGATGAACACGAACGAGCGCATCTTGCGAAACGTGTCGTGCAGCGCGTGCAGCACGGAGAGGAAGAACACCGAGGCCGAGGTGACGCTCGTGGAGACGTCGCACAGCACGTAGATCTCCGGGCGGCGCGGGCGGCGCGGGCGGAACTTCAGCTCGACGGGCACGCCGCCAGTCTGCAGCGACGCGCGCATCGTGCGCCGCACGTCGACGTGCGCGTGGCGGCGATGCCCGCGCGCCTGCAGGCCCTGCGTGGCCAGGCGCCGGCGCAGCTGTGCGACGACGCGGTGCACGGCGGCGAGGTCGGCGAGCGGCCCCGACGGCAGCGCGCGGTCGAGCTCGCCGAGCGCCCGCGCCGGCGGGAGGTTGCCAGTGCGCTCGATCTGCGCGCGCTCGAGCTCGCGGCGCATCAGCGCCTCGAAGCGACGCAGCGCGTCTCGCGGCAATCCGTCGTGGCGCGGGTCGTCCGCGGGCAGGTCTGGCTGGGGCTCGGCGCGCAGCCCGAGCGCACGCCGGATGCGCTGCACGTCGACGCCGATCACGCCCGAGCCCTCCTGGCGGCGCGCGAAGGCCGCGATGGCCATGCGCGCGAGGTCGCGCATGGCGCCCTCCGAGCCGTCTCTCAGCGCCGCTGCGATCTCCGCGCGCAGCGCGTCGAGCTCCTGCTCGGTGAGCTCGCCGAGCATCGCGCGGTCGTCCTCGCGAACGCCCTCACGCGAGGCGGCCATCTCGACGGCGCGAAAGAAGAAGCGCTCGAACACCAGCTCGAAGACACGCCGGTCCTCCTGGCTCTTGGCGAGTGTCGCCGCGAGCGCCTCGCGGAAGTCCTCCTGCGAGGTCCAGCTGATCTCGCGCAGCACCTCGAAGGCGTCGAGCAGCTCCGACGTGCCGACGGCGACGCCTTCGCGGCGCAGCTCCTCGCCCAGCTCGAGGATGCGCGCAGGCAAGCCCTCGGGGGCCGATGGCTTGCCCTTTGCAGCGGCTGGGCGCTCAGGCGACATCGGCGGCCGAGGAGAGCTTGAGCCCCACCCGCTCGGCGACCACGTCCATGTCGGCGCGGTGCTTGACGATCACGGACATCGTCTCGGTGAACGTCTCGGTGTCGATGTCCTGCACGCCGAGCAGCAGCAGCGCACGCGCCCAGTCGATCGACTCGGCGATCGAAGGGGGCTTCTTCAGGTCCAGCGCGCGCACCATGCCGACGACCTCGACCAGCCGTCGTGCGACGGTCTCGGAGAGGTCGGGCGCGTGCAGGCGCACGATCTCCAGCTCATGCTCGAGCTCGGGGTAGTCCAGCCACAGGTACAGGCAGCGTCGCTTGAGCGCCTCGGTCAGCTCGCGCGAGTTGTTCGAGGTGAGCAGCACGACCGGGTGGGTGCGCGACTCCACGCGGCCAAGCTCGGGGATCGAGATCTGGAAGTCCGAGAGCACCTCCAGCAGCATCGCCTCGAACTCCTGGTCGGTCTTGTCGATCTCGTCGATCAGCAGCACGACCGGAAGCTCTGAGGCGATCGCCGTCATCAGCGGACGCGCGAGCAGGAACTCCTCGCCGAAGATGTCCTCCTGCACGGCGCCCCAGCCGGTGTCCGCGGCCTCGGCCTGGATGCGCAGCAGCTGCTTGCGGTAGTTCCACTCGTACAGCGCCTTGGCCTCGTCCAGGCCCTCGTAGCACTGCAGGCGCACGAGCTCGCGACCGAGATAGCGCGACAGGGCCTTCGCCAGCTCGGTCTTGCCGACCCCCGCTGGGCCCTCGACGAGCACCGGCTTGCCGAGCTTCGTAGCCAGATAGGAGACGAGCGCCGTCGACTCGCCCGGCAGGTAGCCCACCGCGCGAAGCCCGTCGGACACGTCCTGCACGGAGCTGGGTGTCGCCAGGTCGGATCCCGGCGCCTCTGACGGTGTGACGGACATCGTCAGCGCAATGATAGGCGCAGCGAAGAAGGCGGCCCGCCGGGCGCGCCGCTTGGGCGCGCCGCTCGCGCGCGCTGCGCTGGCGCGTCACAGCTTCGACGGCGATGTCGAGCCTCGGCTAGTCCTCCTCGATCGGCGAGTCCTCGAAGGACATCTGCTCAGACGGCGCCGGCGGGAAGCGCGGGCGCCCGCGCGGCGGGCGCGGCTCGTCGGCGGTCGGTCGGTCGGTCTCGGTCGCCGAGCGCGGCGACTGTGCGCGTCGCGCGCGTCCCGGACGCGCCGGCACGGGCGCCGTCGCAGCGGTCTGGTCGCGTTCGCTCGCGTCCGCGCCCGGCGCGAGACCGAGATCGTCGACGCGACGCACGACCGTCTCGGCGCCGTCGGGGTGCGCCTCGCGGGCGCGCTCTCGCGGGCGCCGTGCATCGGCACGAACGACCGTCTCGGCGCCGTCGGGGTCAGGCCGGCGCGTGCGCTCTTGACGTTGCCTTGCATCGTGGCGCCCATCGCGGGGGCGAGACAAGGGGGGCTCCCCGCGTTCGCTGGCGCGTATGCGCCTGCCGACGTAGAGCAGGCCGAGCGCGAGCAGCAGCGCGATGAAGATGCCCCACTCGATGCCGACGCTGGCGGTGAACCTCTGCGCGCCGTGCAGGCTCGGCTTGTCGAGCATCCGGTAGAAGATCAAGATCGCCGCCCAGGCGCCGGCGATCGTGACGATCGTGCCGTCGCCGCCGGGGACGTGGAACGCGCGTCCCTCGGCGCGCGCGAACAGCATCGCGAGCAGGCCGGCGCTGACGAGCAGGACGGCTGCCTCGACGAACGAGAACGCCTGGAAGGCGCTGAGGCTCGCCTGTGTGGCGTGTGAGCCTTCGACGACGGTCTTGCTGTACCACGGCAGCAGCATCGACACGAACAGGCCGAGCGCCGTGAGGGCAGCAATCCGCTGGTCACGTCCGAGCACGTGCCAGGCATCTGCCACTCGGGACATCGCCCGCCTGCCCTCCGCCAGCGTCGTCTGTGAGCGGCTCACCGCACCAGTCTAGGAGTGCCCGGCGGCGGCGGTGCCTAGCGGTGCGAGACGACGATCGTGCCGGTCGTCGTGGCGAAGTTGCCGGCAGGGTCGGTCGCGCTGAGCGTGACGCTGAACGTGCCGCCGGCGGCGGGTGTCAGCCACAGCAGCTTGGGGTTGCCGCGACCGACGTATGCGCTGTTCGTCCACACCGTGCGCGAGCCCTGGCGTACGGTCAGGTGCACCGTGGAGACCTTGGAGAGCGCCATCTGCACGCCCGCGCGCGCGCCGCCCTTGAGCGTCTTGGTGAGCAGCGAGAGGACCGGCGGCGTCTTCTCATAGGTCGTAAATCTCTGCGCCGTCGTGCAGTAGACCTGATCGCCGGCGATCGGCGTCGGTGCCGGCGTGCTCGCCGCGCGACGTGCCTTCGTCCTCGCCGCGCGGGCGGTTACGCGCGTCTGCGTGCCAACCGGTTCGGTTCCGCCGGAAGGAGCGGTCGGCGTGGTCGTGGTCGGCGGCGGGGTCGTGGCGGTCGTCGTCGGCGCCGGCGCGGGCGCGGGGGCGCTGGACATCGGCGGCCCCTTGCGCGTGCGTTCGCACAGGTGCGTCAGGAATTCGGTGAGCAGTTCGTGGTAGTTGAGGTTGGATTCGGAGAACTGGTCGTACATCGACCACGCGCCGGTGTCGTAGTGCGGCGTCTCCGCGCGCGCCTCGGCGTCGCCGGCTTCGAACAGCTTCAGCCCGAGCGGGTCTTTGGTGATCTGCGTGTAGTCGTAGATCCCGATGACGGCCTGGATGAAGCCGTTGAGGATCCGGTCGCTCGGCGCGTAGGTGTACTCGGCGTACTCAGACCCGGCCGGTGTCTTGACCTGCACGCCGCTGGAGGGCGCGGTCTCGAAGATCCCGATCGCCTGCTGGGCGGCGCTCAGCAGCGCTGGTTCCTTGAAGCGCGACCACGAGCGCGCGAGCACCTGCAGCGCGGTGCCCTGCGAGAGCCCGCTCGTCCAGGGCGGGCGGCCGCCGTCGAACTGGAACATGTACTCCCACGCGATGCCGCCCGCGCGTCTGGTCGCCAGCGGCAGCACTTCGCCGAGCAGCTGGCGCAGGTTGGCGTTTTCATGGCCCGACAGGTAGTAGCCGTTGGCCTCGCCGAACGTCCCCAGCCACTGGATCTCGATGCCCTGACCGCCGTAGTACTCCCACACGATCTTGCTGTTAGGGAAGCTCACGCGCGTGCCGCTGGAGAGCAGCGGTTCGGTCGTCCACCAATGGCGGTTGCGTTCGAGCGTGAGGAAGATCACCGGCAGGCGCGAGGCGATGAAGTAGCCGCTCGCCGCCATCGCCTGCACGTTTGCGATCACCGCGCCCAGCTCAACGCGGCGGGTGCCGCTGAGCCTGCCGAGCGAGGCTTTCGCGGCGACGTAGGCGTTGAGGTACTGCGTGTACTGCGCCGGCGTGATCTGTGCGCTGCGCTGCAGGCCCTGCAGCGCGCGGGACACGGTCGGGCCGGCGGCTGCCGCCGGGGACGCCGTCGCGGCGACGAGCGTCAGGGCGCCGAGGGCAAGCGCCCAGAGAAGCTTTGCGCGCACGCGGCGCATGCTACGCACGGCCGGAGTCGGCGCGGCCAATGCAGCGGTCGTTGCAGCCGAGCGCGGGCGAGAGAGGGGCACGCCTCCCAAACACGCGCGCGGGCGCGCGAGTTGCGCCCGCGCCCTTGCGGCGGGCCCGCGCTGTCAGCGGTCGAGCTCGACGTCGTCGTCGGGTTCGAGCTCGTCCTCGTCCTCGACGATCTCGTCGTCGCCGGCGACGAGCAGCTCGCCGCCGGGCGCGTAGGTGACGCGAAAGTGCTCGATCAGCTCGTCGCGGCGGTGTTCGTCGACGGGCGCCTCATCGGCGATCAGCACCCACACGCTCTCGTCGAGGTCGTCGGACTCGAAGATCTCGTGGTCGACCTCGGGCGAGTCGTCGACGATCACGAGCACCTCGGTCTGCGGGTTGAAGTAGGTGCCGGGGCGGATCGTCAGCTCGTCGAGCGTGAAGCGGCGCGGGTCGCTCATGGCGCGTTTATACCGGACTGGCTACGGATCGAGCTCGGCGAGCGTGCGCTGCACCTCCTGCTCGACGTCGAGCGGCTCCAGGCCCTTGCGTTCGCGGCGTTCGTTGCGCGCGACGACGAGCTGGCGCACCTCGGTGGCGAGCCCGGGGTCGTGCCCGGCGGACTGCATCGGCGCAAGCAGCTTGGCGACCTCGGCGTCGATGTCGAGCGCCGGCTGGCCGCGCCCGACGAGGCGCGCGCTGCGTGCCTTGAGCATCTGGCGGACTTCCCTCTCCTGCTCGGCCGACGAGCCGGCGCCGGCGCCGGCGGATGGCGGCGGCGAGCCGTAGGGATCGCTCTCGCCGGTGAGCCCGCCGTCGCCGATGTGGTCGAACATGCTGCCGCGGCTGAACAGGAAGACGAGCGACATCACGACCGAAACCGCCACGGCGCCGAAGACGACGATGGGAAAAGCGCTCTGCAACACGAAGGCGCTCGGCGGCACCCGTTGATTGTTGCCGATCGCTGTGTGCTTCGCTACCCTGGCTGGTCGGGGTTGACTGACCAGTCAATCATTGTCATTTCGCCAGCCTACTAGGGGGATTCACCGAGAAATGGTCGATTTCACGCTCACCGACGAGCAGAAGAGCCTGCGCGAGATGGCGCACGACTTCGCGGTCAAGGAGATACGCCCGGTCGCCTGGGAGTACGACAAGGACGGCACGTGGCCGCAGGACATCATCGAGAAGGCTTGGGAGGTCGGCTTGATGAACTCGCACATCGACGAGGCCTACGGTGGCGCCGGCGCGGGCTACCTCGACGGCTGCCTGATCGAGGAAGAGCTCTCGTGGGGATGCTCGGGGATCCAGACGTCGCTCGGCTGCAACGGCCTGGCGACCGCGCCGATCATGCTCGGCGGCTCTGAGGAGATCAAGAAGAAGTACCTCGGGATGCTCACCGAAGCGCCGAAGCTCGCGTCGTTCTGCCTGACTGAGCCCGACGCCGGCTCAGACGTCTCGGGCATGCGCACGACGGCCGTCAAACAGGGCGACAAGTACGTGATCAACGGCTCGAAGTGCTTTATCACCAACGGCGGCTACGCCGACTACTACACGGTCTACGCGAAGACCGACAAGGAGGCCGGTCACCGCGGCATCTCGGCGTTCGTCGTCGAGCGCGACTGGGGCGTGGTCGTGGACAAGAAGGAGGACAAGCTCGGCCAGCGCGCGTCGAACACGGCGACGATCTCCTTCAACGACGTCGAGGTCCCGGTGGAGAACCTGCTGGGCGAGGAGAACCAGGGCTTCAAGCTGGCGATGATGACGCTCGACCGCACGCGTCCGGGCGTCGCGGCGATGGCGACGGGCATCGCGCGCGCGGCCTTCGACTTCGCGACCGACTACTCGCGCGAACGTGTGCAGTTCGGCGTGCCGATCGCGATGCACCAGGCGATCCAGTTCATCATCGCCGACATGGCCACGGAGATCGAAGCGGCGCGCCTGCTGACGTGGAAGTCGGCGACGATGCTCGACCGCGGCGAACGCAACACGCTCGTCTCCTCACACGCCAAGCGCTTCGCGGCCGACACCGCGATGAAGACGGCCACCGAAGCCGTGCAGGTGTACGGCGGCTACGGCTTCATCAAGGAGTACCCAGTGGAGAAGCTCTTCCGCGACGCCAAGATCATGCAGCTGTACGAGGGCACCTCACAGATCCAGCGCCTGGTGATCGCGCGCGAAACGCTGCTGCCGCGGCGCGTCGAGGAGTCCGCCGCGGTTGGCGGCGTGGAAACGGTCGCCGTCTAGTCCGCTCGCGCGGCCTGACGGTTTTTAGTTTTATCGATCGATGGGTTGGTGAGCGCCGCCGCCGTCGCGCGGCGGCGCTCACCCAGCTCAGTGGATCAGCAGAGGTGTGCCGTAGGCCGAGACGACGGCGCCCGGCGCCACCTTGGCGAGCACGCGGTACGCGCCTTTGCTGACGCGCACCACGCGGCTGAACTGCGAGCTGGTCGCGTTCAGCGGCTTGGCGACCGTGCCGCCGGCGAGGATGCCGTGGCCCCGCGCGATGCGCAGGACGCCGATCTGCGCGCCGTTGACGGCAGGCGTGACCGTGCCGAAGAAGCGCACGAAGCCTCGCCTGTGAGTGTGCGCGATATGGCTGGATACGCGCACGGCGACGTTCTCGGTCGTGACGGGGCTGATCACGGCGTTGCTCGTCGGCGTGAACACACGGAACTGCGTCGAGCTGCCCAGGCCCGGCACGGTGAAGTTGAATTCGCCCGTCGCCAACGTCACCTCAGGGTTGCCAACGCTCTGAAAGCCCGCTGTGAACGGGAACGCGTTGGCCTGCAGGACAACCGTGCGGCCCGCATTGCCCGTGCCCGACAGCGTCCCCTGCACGGTCACCGTGTCCCCGAAGGACACGGGGTTCGGCGAAGCCAGGATCTGCAGCGACAGCGGAACCTTCGTCGTCAACAGCTGTTCGTCGGACCCGATCGTCGCGCCCGAGCTGTTCACGGCGACGAGCCGGTAGTGGTAGACCGTCAGCGGCTGCAGACCGCTGATCGCAAGCCGCACCGAAACTGCTTTGGTCCCCGAACCGGCGTCGGCGATCATCGTCTGGGACCCGTAGGCCCTCGTCAGGCCGTATTGGAAGTAGTAGGAGGTGTCGCTGCCATTCGGGTTGACCGACCCTGTCAGCACCGCCGAGGCATAGCTGACTTCGCGCGGGCCGTTGGTGTTCGCCTTCGGTGTGTTCGCCGCCAGCGCGCCTGTCGGCGCGGCGAGCACCGCGAACGAGAGCATCGCGGCGACGGCGAGCCCTCGCCGGTACCGGCCGGCCCTCCGGCGGGAGTCGCGGGCCGAATCGCCGGCGACCTGGTGTATCTGAGTCATGTCTGCCTCCTACCCCCGATCGTGCTTCGCATTGTCACCCCCGCAACCCCGGCGCGACCCGAGAGGTGCGGTGGCGAGGCCGTGAACGCTAGGCTCCGGCAACCCTAGCCAGCAGAGGAGACGCAAAAGACATGTTCGTGTTCAAAGCCGCCGTCGTAGGCGCCGGGACGATGGGTGGGCAGATCGCCCAGACGATCGCCGCAGCGGGCATTCCCGTCGTGCTCAAGGACATCGACGACGCGCTCGTGCAGGCGGGCCTCGACGAGGCCCGCAACGTGACGACGGGTCAGATCGGCAAACTCGCGGAGAAGGGCAAGATCACCGCCGAGCAGGCGGCCGAGCAGATCGAGCAGATCGTCGGGCGGATCCAGGGCACGACGTCCTACGCGGCCTTCGGCGACGTCGACATCGTGATCGAGGCGGTGCCCGAGCGGATGGAAATCAAGCAGGCCGTGTTCGCGCAGCTCGACGCTGCGACGCCGGGACATGCCGTGCTCGCGTCGAACACCTCGTCGCTGTCGATCACCGAGATCGCCGAAGCGACGCTGCGCCCGGACAGGGTCGTCGGCTTTCACTACTTCTACCCGGCCTCGATCATGCCGCTGATCGAGATCGTCGAGGGCGACGAGACCTCCGCGGAGACCGTCAACGCGGCGGTCACGTTCGCACAGTCGATCCGCAAGCAGCCGATCACCTGCGCCGAGGTCCCCGGCTTCGTCGTCAACCGCATCCTCAACTCGGGCAGCGCCGAGGTGTGGCGCGAGCAGGAGGAGAAGGAACTGTCGATCAAGAAGATCGACGAGGGTCTGGGTGCGGCGGGCGTGATCCCGATCGGCCCGTACATGCTGATCAACCTGCTCGGGCTGGACACGGTGCTGCACGTCGCCGAACACCTGCTCGAGTCCTACGGCGAAGAACGCTTCTACGTCCCCAAGGGGATGCAGAAACTGGTCTCGGAGGGTCGTCTCGGCGCGAAGACCGGCGGCAACGGGTTCTACAACCCGGAGGGCGAGGCGATGCTTCCCGGCACGAACGAGCCCGACATCGCCGAGCTCGTCGAGCTGATGTCGCTGAAGACGTTCCTCGAGGCGTGCCTGGTGCTCGAGGAGGGCGTCGCCAGCCACCGCGACATCGACTTCGGGATGATGGCCGGCGCCGGCCTGGACCCGCGGCGCGGCCTGCTGCCGCCGTTCATGCGCGCCGACTCTGAGGGCCTGGACACGGTGCTCGAGCGCATGGAGAGCGCGCAGGAGCGCTACGGCGAGCGCTTCACGCCGCCGACGATCCTGCGCCGGCTCGTCGCGCAGGGGCGGCTCGGGCAGAAGACCGGCCAGGGCTTCTACGCCTACCCCCAGCCCGACGCCGAGCAGCCCGCCGAGGTGATCAAGCTGGAGACGCGCTCCGACGGCGTGGCGATCGCCTGGCTGGCCAACGGCCAGATGAACTCGATCTCGCCGCAGGTCGCCGGCGACCTGGAGAAGGTTTGGGCCAAGGTCAAGGAGTCCGGCGTGCGCGCGCTCGTGATCGCCTCCTCCAACCCCTTCCTGTACTCGGCCGGCGCCGACATCAAGGCGTTCACGACGATGGACGCAGGCGCGGGCGAGACGCTGATCGGAGAGACGCACGCGCTGTTCAAAGAGCTCGGCTCGGGCAGGATCGCGACGATCGCCGCCGTCAACGGGCTGGCCTTCGGAGGCGGCTGCGAGCTGGCGATGGCCTGCGACGTGCGCATAGCCGCGCGCTCGGCGCTGTTCGGCCAGCCGGAGATCAAGCTCGGGATAATCCCCGGCTTCGGCGGCACGCAGCGCCTGCCGCGCCTGGTCGGCTCGAACAAGGCGCTGGAGATGAACCTCGTGGGCGATCCCGTGCTCGCCGACGAAGCGTTCGAGTTCGGGCTGGTCAACCGCGTCGTCGAGGATCACGAACTGCTCGACACGGCGCTCGCGTGGGCGCGCAAGCTCGCGCAGGCGGCGCCGCTGGCGCTCGAGCAGATCAAGCGCGTCTCCGCGGCCGGCGACCTCGACGCGGGCGTCGAGGCCGAGAAGCGCGCCTTCGCCGAGGTCTTCGCCAGCGCCGACGCCAAGGAGGGCATCGGCGCCTTCCTCGGCAAACGCGCCGCGCACTTCCAGGGACGATGAGCGCGGAGGGGGTGTTTCGTTTTGACGACTGCGTATAACCATGGCTATACGCAGTCTGCAGCGCCACACACAACACCTCTGCAGCAACTCGCCGAGCTCGTGCGCGGCGCGCGCTCGGTTGTCGCGCTGACCGGAGCGGGCATCTCAGTGCCGTCGGGCATCCCCGACTTCCGCACGCCGCGCACGGGGCTGTGGGAGAACGTCGACCCGATGGAGGTGGCGCACATCGACGCCTTTCGCAGCGACCCGGTGCGCTTCTGGAGCTTCTACGGCGAGCGCTTTGCGACGCTCGGCGACAAGCGCCCCAACGGCGCGCACGACGCGCTCGTGGAGCTCGAACGCCGCGGGCTGATCGACGGGGTGATCACGCAGAACATCGACACGCTGCACCACAAGGCGGGGACGCGCGAGCTCGTCGAGGTGCACGGCAGCATCGCCAGCTGCTCGTGCCCAGACTGCGGCGCCAGCGTGGCGCTGGAGCAGACGCGCGAGCGTATTGCCGCGGACGACGAGGGCGTGCCGCGCTGTGAGGAGTGCGCTGGGCCGATCAAGCCCGACGTGGTGCTGTTCGGCGAGATGCTCCCCGCGGGCGCGCTGCTGCGCGCGCGGACGATGTGCGAACGCGCCGACCTTCTGCTGTGCATCGGCTCCTCGCTGGAAGTCCATCCGGTCGCCGCGCTGCCGCTGCTCACGCACGAGGCCGGCGGCGCCGTGGCGATCCTCACGCAGGGCCCCACGCCGCTCGACGCGATCGCCGAGGTGCGCCTGCGCGGCGACGTCGTCGGCGAGCTGCACGGCCTGCTCGCCGCGCTCGGCGACCCGTAGAGAGGGCTGCGCGCTCGCCGATGCGTAGAGACGGCCCCGCGCTCGGCGACCCGTAGCGACGGCCCCGCGCTCAGGCGGATCGCTGCGACGCCCGGCTGCTCAGGAGGGCAGCTGCGCGACGGTCAGCAGGTACTCGGCGCGCACGCGCATGCTGCCGTCGTCGGCCTCGTTGGCGTCGGTGTAGAGCTCGATCAGCTCCGCGCGCAGCGCATCCCACTTGCCCTGCGGCTCGAGCGCCGCCTTGGCCATGATCGTCGGCCCGAGCACGCGCTCGTTGTACTGCAGCCAGCCCTCGGGCGAGTCGTGCTCGAAGCTCACGTCGCGGCGCTCGAAGGACAGCTCAGCGCCGCTGTCGGCGAACAGCGAGCGCACGTGCCCTTCGTCGCCCCACATGACCGGATGCTTCAGCTCTGGCGGCGGGGGCGGCATGTAGGAGCCGACCGTCTTGAACATGCGGCCGTTCAGCCCCTCGGCAGTCCACGCGGCGAACACGATCCGCGCGCCCGGCTCGGCCACCCTGACGAGCTCGCCGGCGGCGACGTCGTGGCGCGGGGCGAACATCACGCCGAAGCACGAGGTCACGCGATCGAACGATCGATCATCAAAAGGAAGATCCTCGGCGTCGCCCTCGACGAAGCTCACCTGCACACCTGCCTCGGCTGCGCGCTCGCGCGCGACCTCCAGCAGCTTCGGCGTGAGGTCCAGCCCGGTGACCTGCGCGCCCGCGAGGGCGGCGGGGATCGCCACGTTGCCGGTGCCCGTCGCGACGTCGAGCAGCTTCCCACCCGCCTGCGGCTGCGCGCGTTCGGCTACCAGCTCACCGACCGACGCGATCGTGCGCGCCATGTCGGGATAGTCCCCGGCGGTCCACATCATCTTCTGACCCTGCTTGATGCCGCTCACGTCGATGCTCATTCCAGCTGCCTCCTCATCGGTTGACCGTCGTGCGCTCAGCTTTCACCAGATCGCGCTCGGGCTTGATCTGCCAGCGCTCTGCCACCGCCGCCAGCTCGTCGTCGAGCTCCCAGCGGTCAGCGAGCGGCTCGCCGCTGTATTCGGGGCTCGACCCCTTCAACGTCATCGAGCCCGCGTTGTCTCCGATCTCGCGCAGCTCGCGCACCTCCTCGGCGCTCAGCGGCGAGGGCGTCGTGACGGCGGCCAGCTCGGCGCGCTTGCGCTCGATCGGCCGCGCGTCCGCCCCGCTCTCCTGGATCAGCGTCGGCGCGACGCAGCGCACCGACGGGTGCGCCAGGTTCCATGCGCACGCGAGCTGCAGCATCGTCATCTCGTGGCGCTCGGCATACGGGCGCATCAGCTCGAGCCTCTCGCGCCCGCGCTGCACCCAGCCGTCGGGGCGGAACTTGCGGTGGTCGTACTCGGCGAACGCATGGCCCGCGAGCACGTCGTCGTGGAACAGCCCGCCGTAGTCGACCACGCGCGTTATCAGGCTCACGTCCTGCGCCTGCGCCGCCGCGAGCGCGAGCTCGCCCGGCCATGGCTCGAGCGGGTTGAGGATGACCATCGCCCAGTCGATCTGCTCGCCGAAGCGCTCCAGGCAGTCGATCAGGTCGAGCGTGAAGCCGTTCGCCGGCCCCGGCGCGACGCCGAGCAGACGCGTCAGGCCGGCCTCGCGGACGGCCTGCATGCCCGCCCACACGGCTGCGCTGGTGTAGCCGGTGCGATCCGGGTTGTGCAGCAGCAGCAAGTCGAAGCTGTCCACGCCGCAGCGCTGCAGGCTGCGCTCGGTCGCCATGCGGATGTAGTCGCCGTACGCCGCCTCGCCGCGCAGCCGGCTGTCGGTGAAGCGCGGAAAGCCCTTGGCGCCCTCGCGCTCGCCCTCGTAGAAGTCGTGGCCGATCGCGCCGACGATGCAGCAGTCCTCGCGCGCGACGTCCGCCAGCGCGCGCCCGAGTGCGAGGTCGCCCTCGCCGGCGCCGTACGCGTCGGCGGTTATCACCGTGTCGATTCCGCCGCCCGGGCGCAGCAGCGAGCGAAGGCGGTCTTCGGCGAGCGGTTCGCCGAAGTGCATGAAGCGCCCGCCGCTCCACGTGCCGATCGCTGTCGTCGTCGGGTCCACGCTCACTTCACCCTAAACCCCGGCGCCGTGCGCGCGCGAAGCGTCGCTTCAAGACGCCCGAGCGCGTGGCGCAGCGCCTCGTCGTCGAGCTCGCCCGTGCCCGCGAACGCCGCCCGCGCCTGCGCGTCGACTCCGTCGCGCAGCTTGGCCAGCTCGTCCAGGCGGATCGCCAGGTCCTCGCGGCGCTCGCCCGGCAGCTCGCCGAGCGCAGCCGCGTAGGCGTCCTGCAGCTCGATCGCCGCGTGCGCCGCGCGGCCGTTGTCGAGGTCCACGCGCGCGCGCAGCACGAGCTCCTCGCACAGCAGCGTCGAGCCGCGCGCGCCGAGCAGCTCGGCCATCCTCTCCTGCGGGCGCAGCGCCGCCGCGCGGTCGCCGATGCGTTTGCGCCGCACCCCCGCCGGACCTCGCCACGCCAGCTCGCGCGCCGCCAGCCACAGCCCGTCTGCGACCTGCTCGCCCTCGCCCCAGCCGGCGCGGATCACCAGCGCCTGATCGGGGGAGATCTCGTGCACGTACGGGTCCGCCGCGGCGATGCGGTGAAAGTGCAGGACGCGGTTGAGCGCCGACGCGGCCGCCTCGATCTCGTGCTCGCCGTCGAGCTCCGACAGCCACGCCTTGGCCTGTCGCTCTGCCGACACCGAGACAGGGTCCACGAGCGTCGCGCGGGCGGTCGCCACAGGGGTCGGCTCGGGCTCGGGCGGCGCCGGTCGCCGGCGCGGCTTGGAGCGCGTCGCCGCGCTCAGCAGCTGACCGCGCGCGGGTGCGCGCCGCTGCGCGCCGAGAGTCGTCAGCACGACCACTCGCTCGGGGTCCGCATCCTCGTGCGCGCGCATCAAATAGCGCCCGTCCGGCGGTCCGAGCTCCCACGGAAACTCGAACTGCACGAACAGGAACAAACGGTCGGACATCGCTGCACCGTATCCTTCCTCGTCGGCGGCGCGTGAGCAGCCGTCGCGGGCCAGCGGGCCCGCCGACCCCTACACCAGGAGCGCACGGATGTCCGATGCGAGCAACGTCGCCAAGAGCCTGCGCGAGCGGTTGAGCGAGAACACGGAGGAGCGGCTAGGAAAAGCACTTTCCGACCTGCTTGAAAACCCCCTGATCACGGGGGCTATCGGCCGGGCGTTCGACGCCCGGGAGAAGGCTTCTCAAGCACAGGAGGTTGCAATGGGTGCACTGAACATCCCGTCGGCTGCCGACATCGAACGGCTGACCCGACGGCTGCGGTCCGTATCGCATCGACTGGAGGGGATCGAGGACGGCGTGCACCGGCTCGACCGCGCGCTCTCGCCGAGCGGAGTCGAGACGCGTCTGTCGGCGATCGAGGAGCAGCTCGGCAAGCTGACCAGCAGGTTCCGGCCGCAAGCCAGCCAGCCGGCACGCGCTGCCGCGGCGGCCAAACCGACGCGCAGCAAATCCACGAAAGCCAAAGCCAAACCGACGAAAGCCAAAGCCAAACCGGTGAAAAGCGCCGGCAAAGCCAAAGCAACGCGCGCCAAAAGCGCGGCCAAAAAAACCGCGAGCAAAGCCAAAGCCGCGGGCAGAGCGCAGGTGAAAGCCGCCAAAAAAACGGCGAGCAAAGCGAAAGCGAAAGCCGCTACTAAAGCCAAAGCGGCCGGCAAAGCGGCGAGCAAAGCGAAAGCCGCAGCAGGCCGCAGCAAAGCTGCGAGCAAAGCCGGCAAAGCGTCGGCCACGAAAGCCAAAGCGACGCGCGCCGGCAAACCGAAACGCGCGACGACCAAACCGACCAAGAGCAAAGCCAAAGCGAGCAAACGCTGACGCGCCGGCCGCCGCGCTAGCCGTCCAGCGCGGCGAGTGCGACGGCGCCCATCCGCTCGGCGGCGGCGTGCAGCGCGTCGTCGCCGATGCGCGTGCGCGCGCCGTGCGCGTCGAACGTGTCGGTGACCGTGAGCAGGCACGCCACGGGCACCCGTTCGGCGGCGCCCAGCGCGAACAGCGTGGCGGTCTCCATCTCGATCGCCAGTGCCCCGTCGCCCTCGTCGCGTCGCGAGCCGTCGTCGTAGAACAGGTCGACGCTGACGATCGTGCCCGCGCGAGCCGACGGCGCGCTGCGCGCCAGCGCCTCGGTCAACGGCCCGTCGGCGGTCGCGCGCGCGCCTGCGCCCAGCGCGCGCGAGGTGCCGTCGGTGCAGACGGACTCGCGCGCGATCACCAGGTCGCCCAGCTGCAGCGCAGGCGACAACGCGCCGCACGTGCCGACGCGGATCGCCCGGCGCGCCCCCAGCGCGATCAGCTCGGCGAGCACGATCGCCGCCGAGGGCCCGCCCATGCCGGTCGCCTGGATCGTCAGCGGCCGCCCGTCGCGCGCCTGGCCGGTGTAGCCCCACAGCCCGCGGTTGTGGTTGAACATCAGCGGCTTCTCCAGCAGCGACTGCGCGAGCGCGAGCGCGCGTCCGGGGTCGCCGGGCAGCAGCACGCGCTCGGCCAGCGGCGCCGTCGGGCGCAGGTGGATGGCCGCAGGGAAGACGGGCTCGCTGTCGGACATCGGCCGCGACTTTAGACTGCCCGGCATGGGAAAGCCCTTCGCCTCGCGCCTGAGTGGCTGAGCCCACAGAAGATCCCCAGCCCGAGCTCCCCGAGCCGACGCTCGGCCAGGTCGCCGCGGGCGCCGGCGTGTCGCCGGCGACGGTCACGCGGTGGATCCGCAAGGGGCTCGTGCCGGGTTACGCAGGCCGCTGGACGCCCGCCGCCACGGCCTACGTGCGCGTGATCGCGCGCCTGCGCGCGCGCGGGCACACGCTCGAGCAGATCAAGCGCGCCAGCGACAACGGGCAGCTCGCAGTCGGGCCGATCGAGAACCTGCTCGGCGGTTCCGAGCCGCGCTACACGCTGCGCGAAGTGTCGCGCGAGAGCGGCCTGGAGGAGGCGCTGATCGAGCGCATTCTCTCCGCGATGGGCCTGAGTGCGCAGTCGGCGGCGCTGATGTCCGAGGAGGACATGCAGATGATGAAGTACGTCGCGACGATGCTCGAGGCCGGGCTGCCGTCGGTCGCCTTCCTGCAGCTCGCGCGCGTGTACGGACAGTCGATCGCGCAGATCGCCGAAGCGGAGGTCCGCCTGATCCACCTCTACGTGCACGAGCCGCTGATGCGCGAGGGCATGCCCAACGTGGAGATCGCAGAGGAGATGGAGGGCCTGGCGCGCGAGCTGATCCCGTTCGTGGTGCCGCTGCTGCGCTACGTGCACGACCGGCTGCTCGGCGCCTTCGTCGAGCAGGACGTGATCGGTCACATGGAGACCGATCTCGCCGAGAGCTCCTCCGAGGAGGGGCGCGTGCGCGTGGCGATCGTGTTCGCCGACCTGGCCGGCTACGCGCGGCTGACGGTGCAGCGCGGCGACGAGGAGGCGCTGGCCGCGGTCGAGCGCTTCGTCGAGGCGGTCGAGCAGACGCTGCCGGCCGACGCGCGCGTGATCAAGACACTCGGCGACGAGGTGATGGTCGTCGGTCCCGACGCCGGCAGGCTCGTGCGCTGGGCGGTCGGCCTGCGCTCGGCGACTGCGCAGGGCGATCCGCCGCCGCGCATCGGCATGCACTACGGCGACGCGCTCTATCGCGACGGCGACTACTACGGACGCGAGATCAACCAGGCGGCGCGCGTGGTGGCGCGCGCCGGCGGCGGCGAGGTGCTCGTGACGCGACCTGTCGTCGACCTCGTCGCGGGCGCGGACGTGAAGTTCGATCGCATCGGCGAGGTCGGGTTGAAGGGCTTTTCCGAGCCCACCGAGATGTTCCTCGCCTCCGACCGGTCGGGGTAGGGCCGGCCCGGTGAGCGTCGCGGAGGTCCGCGAGGCGGTGCGCGCCGGCAACCTGCTCGACGGGCGGCCGGTCCTGGCGATGCTCTCCGGAGGGCGCGACTCCGTTTGCCTGCTCGATGTCGCCGTCGCTCTGCGCGGCAGTCGCGAGGTCAGCGCGCTGCACGTCAACTACGGCCTGCGCGAGGCGTCCGACGCGGATGAGCGCCACTGCGCGGAGCTCTGCGCGCAGCTTGGCGTGGAGCTATGCGTCGTGCGCCCCCGACCTTCGCCGGCGACCGGCGGCGCGACGAGCGCGCCGCTCGACGATGCGCCGGGTGCGCTTGCGATCCCGCCCGGCAACCTGCAGGCGTGGGCGCGCGACGTCCGCTACGAGGCCGCGCAGGCGGAGGCCGCGCGACGCGACGCGTCGATCGCCACCGGGCACACGGCCAGCGACCAGGTCGAGACGATCCTCTACCGGCTGGCCGCGTCGCCCGGGCGACGCGCGCTGCTCGGCATGGCGGCGGAGGAGGGTCGGTTGGTCCGGCCACTGCTCGGCGTCACGCGCGAGCAGACGGCCGCGTATTGCGGCGAGCGCCGCCTGCGCTGGCGCGAGGACGCCAGCAACGACGACGAGCGCTTCGCGCGGGCGCGCGTGCGACACGGTGTCGTGCCGGCGCTGCGCGCCGTGCACCCCGCGGCCGAGCGCAACGTCCTGCGCACTGCGCTGCTGCTGCGCGAGGAGACCGAGCTGCTGGAGGCGCTGGTCGACGGCGAGCTCGGCGGCGACGCGCAGATCGCGATCGCGCGCCTGCGCGAGCTTCCCGCGGCGCTCGCGCGCATGGTCGTCGTGCGTCTGGCAGAGCGCGCGGCCGGCACGTACGTCCCGCAGGCCGGCGAGCGCGTCGGCGAGCTGCTGCAGCTGGGCGCGCGCGGCGGGCGAGCCGAGCTGCACGTGGGCGGTCAGGCAGGCGCGCTGATCGAGCGCGGCGTCCTGCGCATGTACCGCCTGGCGCCGCGCGAGCAGCCGCCGATCGGCGACTAGACTCCCCCCGGTGGCGAGTCCCGTGCGAGCCCCAGAGGAGTCGGCGATCGGCGAGGTGCTCGTCAGCGCCGAGGAAGTGCAGCGCCGCGTGGCGGAGCTCGGCGAGCAGATCTCGCGCGACTACGCCGGGCGCTCGCTGCTGCTGATCGGCGTGCTCAAGGGAGCGGTCTTCTTCCTAAGCGACCTGATGCGCTTCATCGACATTCCCGTCGAGGTGGACTTCATGGCGGTCGCGTCTTACGGCTCGGCGACGGACTCCTCGGGCGTCGTGCGCATCCTCAAGGACCTCGACGCGGCGATCGAAGACCGCGACGTGCTGATCGTCGAGGACATCGTCGACTCGGGCCTGACGCTGCAGTACCTGATGCGCAACCTCGGCTCGCGCAATCCGCGCACGCTGGAGGTGTGCGCGCTGCTGACCAAGCCCGAGCGGCGCAAGGTGGATCTGCCCACCCGCTACGTCGGTTTCGAGATCCCCAACCGCTTCGTCGTCGGCTACGGTCTGGACTACGCAGAGCGCCATCGCAACCTGCCGTTCGTCGCCGTGCTGGAGCGTTAGCTACCGCGTTCTGACACCGCCGCTGAAGAGGCGCCAACTGCGGGAAAGCACGGCCCCTCATGGTACGCTAGAGGCCTGGTGACGACCATCACGGCAGGCGCCAGAACACTCAGGATTAACCCATGAGCCGTTTCTTCAAGAGCGCCGCGTTCCCGATCCTCATCGTCGTGGTGCTGGCTTTCCTCGCGGTCAAACTGGTCAATCCTGGTTCCAGCGTGCACCGCACGCACAGCTATCAGACGCTCGTCTCCAAAGAGCTTCCGAGCGGCGAAGTCCGCGAAGTCAAGCTGAAGAACAAGGGCAAATCGCTCGAAGTCAAACTGAAGAACAAAGAAGACTACGAAGTCGGCTTCATCGACCAGGCGGCGCCCGAACTGATCAAAGAACTGCGCTCGGCAGGCGTCCAGTACAACGTCGAAGCGGAAAAGAGCAACGCACTGCTGAGCCTGCTCACGTTCATCCTCCCGTTCGTCCTGTTCCTGGGCTTCTGGATCTTCTTGATGAACCAGGTGCAGGGAGGCGGCTCGAAAGTCATGTCGTTCGGCAAGTCGCGCGCCAAGCGGCTGTCGGCGGACTCGCCGAAGATCACCTTCCGCGACGTCGCGGGGGTCGACGAGGCGGTCGAGGAGCTGCACGAGATCAAGGAATTCCTGGAGAACCCGAAGAAGTTCCAGGCGCTCGGGGCGAGGATTCCCACGGGCGTCCTGCTCTACGGGCCTCCCGGAACCGGCAAGACGCTGCTGGCGCGCGCGGTCGCCGGCGAGGCGGGCGTGCCGTTCTTCTCGATCTCCGGCTCTGACTTCGTCGAGATGTTCGTCGGCGTCGGCGCTTCGCGCGTACGCGACCTTTTCGAGCAGGCCAAGCAGAACAGCCCGTGCATCATCTTCATGGACGAGATCGACGCCGTCGGGCGCCACCGCGGAGCGGGACTCGGCGGCGGCCACGACGAGCGCGAGCAGACGCTCAACCAGCTGCTCGTCGAGATGGACGGCTTCGAGGCCAAGGACAACATCATCATGATCGCGGCCACCAACCGGCCCGACATTCTCGACCCGGCGCTGCTGCGCCCGGGCCGCTTCGACCGCCAGATCGCCGTCGATCGTCCCGACCGCAAGGGTCGCGCGAAGATCCTCGAGGTGCACACGCGCGGCAAGCCGCTCGCGAAGGTGATCGACATCGACGCGCTCGCCGGCCAGACGCCGGGCTTCACCGGCGCCGATCTGTCCAACCTGATCAACGAGGCCGCGCTGCTGTCCGCGCGGACCGGCAAGCGCGAGATCGGCCAGGACGAGCTCGAGGAGGGGATCATGCGCGTGATCGCCGGCCCCGAGAAGAAGACGCGCGTGATGAGCGAGAAGGAGCGTCTGATCACGGCCTACCACGAGATGGGACACGCGATCGTCGGCCACTTCCTCGAGCACTCCGACCCGGTGCACAAGATCTCTGTGATCTCCCGCGGACAGGCGCTCGGCTACACGATCTCGATGCCCCAGGAGGACCGCTTCCTGACGACGCGCGCCGAGCTCAAGGACACGATGGCGATGACGCTCGGCGGTCGCGCGGCGGAGGAACTGGTGTTCTCAGAGATCACCACCGGCGCGTCCAACGACATCGAGAAGGTGACCGCGACGGCCAAGCAGATGGTCATGCGCTTTGGCATGAGCGAGAAGCTCGGCCCGCGCGTATTCGGCCATGACCACGGCCAGCCGTTCCTCGGCCGCGAGTTCTCCACCGAGCCCGACTACTCCGACGAAATCGCGCGCGAGATCGACGACGAGGTGAGGCGG
This sequence comes from uncultured Solirubrobacteraceae bacterium, assembly GCA_963706615.1. Lineage (GTDB taxonomy): Bacteria > Actinomycetota > Thermoleophilia > Solirubrobacterales > Solirubrobacteraceae > Palsa-744. The sequence continues at coordinate 2,294,051 of OY970163.1, forward strand.
ATCATCGAGATGGCCCACCAGCGCGCGCGTGACATCCTCACCGAGCGCCACAACGAGCTGACGAAGATCTCCGAGATCCTCGTCAAACGCGAGACGATCGAGAAGGAGGAGTTCCTCGCGCTGCTCGCCGGCAAGAGCGAGGAGGACGTGTTCGGCATCGAAGAGGAGGCCAAGCCCGAGCTGCCGGCGCCTCCCGTGCCGGCCGACCGCGCCGAGCGCGAAGCCCCGCGCACGATCCCCCGCCCGGGGCTCGCCAGCGGGACGGCCGAGGTCCGCGGTCACGACCCGGAGCCGCCCAAACTGGTCTAGATGCCCGGTCCCGGCGGCGGCTTTCGCCTGATGGGGATCGTGAACGTGACGCCGGACTCGTTCTCCGACGGCGGGCGCTTCCTGCAGGCGCGCGCGGCGATCGAGCACGGGCTGGCGTTGATCGGCGAGGGGGCGCAGATCGTCGACGTTGGCGGCGAGTCTACGCGTCCGGGCGCCGAGCCTGTGGCTTTGGAGGAGGAGCTGCGCCGCGTGCGGCCGGTCGTCGAGGGACTCGCGTCGGCGGCGACGGGTGCGCAGATCTCGATCGACACCTCCAAGGCGCGCGTTGCGCGCGCGGCACTGGACGCCGGTGCGACGCTGGTCAACGACGTGACTGCGCTGCGCGGCGATCGCCGGATGGCCGAGACGGTCGCCGAGAGCGGCGCGGAGTGCTGCTTGATGCACATGCTCGGCGACCCGCAGACGATGCAGCAGGACCCGCGCTACGACGACGCGGTCGACGAGGTCAAGTCGTTTCTGCTCGAGCGCATGGAGTTCGCCGTGCGCGCAGGGATCGCAGAGGATCGCGTGCTGCTCGACCCGGGAATCGGCTTCGGCAAGACCGACGATCACAACCTGCAGCTGCTCGCGCGCCTGGACGAGCTCGTCGCGCTGGGGCGCCCGGTCGTGATCGGCACGTCGCGCAAGGGCTTCCTCGGGCGCATCGCGGGCGGCGCGACGGACCGATCAGAGATCGGCCAGCGGCGACTGGCTGCAACGGTCGCCACGAACGTTCTCGCCCTGGAGCGCGGCGCGACCGTTTTTCGCGTCCACGAGGTCGCGCCGCTGCGCGAGGCGCTCACGGTGGCTGCTGCTACGTTGGGCGAGAAATGGACGGCGACGGCGAGGACGCGGACGACCTAGACGACGACGTTCGCGAGCCCCAGGGGGAGCGCGACGAAGCCGCCGAGGCGGTGACCGTCGAGATCACGGGCCTGTCGCTGTACACGCACCACGGCGTAAGCGACGCCGAGCGCGAGGTCGGCCAGCGGCTGGTGCTCGACCTGCGCCTGGACATCGGCGAGAGCGACGCGACGGTGACCGACTCGATCGAGGACACGGTCGACTACGGCGAGGTCTGCCAGCTGGTCGCGCTGATCGCCCAGCAGCGTTCGCACAAGACGCTCGAGCGCCTGTGCAGCACGATCGCCAACCGCCTGCTCGCCGACTACGACCTGGAAGGCGTGTGGGTCAAGGCGACCAAGCCCGAGCCGCCGATCCCGCTGACGGTCGACGAGGTATCGGTCGAGGTGTGGCGCGAGGCCGAGGCGTAGGCTTCGCGGCGATGAGCTCCGCGGACGTCGCACGATGGGCATGACCACGGCCGAGCGCTATCGCGCCGCTGTCGAACGCAAGGATCTGCCGGCGGTCGGCGAGCTGCTGGCGCAGGACATCGTCTTCCACAGCCCGGTGACGTTCCATCCGTTCATCGGCCGCGATACGGTCGAGCGGTTGCTCGGCGAGGTCGTCCAGGTGTTTGAGGACTTCCGCTTCACCGACGAGCTGGCGATGGACGGCGCCCACGCGCTGATCTTCCGCGCGAACGTCGCCGGCGCGGAGCGGGAGATCGAGGGCATCGACCTGCTGCGCTTCGACGACGAGGGTCTGATCGCCGACTTCACGGTGATGCTGCGACCGCTGTCGGCGCTGGTGCCGTTCGCGCAGGCGATGGGCGAGCGCGCGCAGGCAGCGGGCCTGCAGACGACGCGCGCGTAGGCGCGGGCGAAGCGTCGTGCCAGCGCGGATCGGCTTGCTCGGACTCGGCTCGAACGTCGGCGACCGCCGCGCGCAGCTGCAAGCGGCAGTGTCGGCTTTGGCGGGGGCGGCCGTGGCACCGCTGGCCAGCTCGTCCACCTACGACACCGACCCGGTCGGCGAGATGCTCGACCAGGCGAGCTTCCTCAACGCCTGCGTGCGCGTCGAGACGACGCTCGAGCCGCTGTCGCTGCTCGACGCGCTGAAGACGCTGGAGCGCGACCTGGGCAGGCGCGAGGGCGGCGTGCGCCACGGGCCGCGCGCGATCGACATCGACGTGCTGCTGCTCGGCGACGTCGAGCTGCACGACGCGCGCATGACGCTGCCGCACGAGCAGCTGCTCAGCCGCCGCTTCGTGCTGATCCCGGCTCTGGAGCTCGACTTCGAGCTCGCCGTCCCCGACGGCAGACGCCTGTCCGACGCATTGGCGGCGCTTTCGCCGCAGGAGGGCGTGCGCTGGGCCGGGCCGCCGCTGCAGCTGCCCGCCGGCGTCGCGCGCTGACGACGCTCAGGACGCTACGGACCGGTGCTCGTCCCAGCTGGCGAGTCGCAGCAGCGTAGCGCCGTCGACGCCGTGTCCGGAGACGACGCACAGGCGACCGCTCCGCAGCCAGGTGATGACCGCGGTGCCGTTGACGGTGAGCAGCCGGTAGGGGGTGCCGTCGCGCATCGAGACGACCCCACCGCTCATCTTCGGCGGCGCGGCGCCGGCGACGATCGCGTAACCGACGCGCTGTCCGCGGCCGTTGGCGTAGAACACGGTCGTGACGTCGCGGCCGTCGAGGCGGTCGGTGCGCGAGCCGGTCGAGCGCCAGCCGAAGTGTCCGCTCCAATAGGGGAATGAGATGCCGTCGACGGATGCGGTCAGCAGTCTGCCGTTGGTGGAGCTCTCGGCGGGTGGCGCGGCGGTGGAGTGCAGCAGGGTCAGCGCGGACGCGTCGCGAACGCTGAGCGTCGAGGATCCGCCGCTGAGGCCGACGGCGATCGCCAGCGCGACGACGACTGCGGCGATCGCGCCGGCGGCGGCAAGTCGCGGCGCGAGCCCGAAGGAGCGGCTCTGGCGTTCGTCTCGGCGCGAACGCCTGCGCGCGGCGCGGGGCGACGATCTGGCGGCGACGATCGACTCGACCTTGCGGTGCAGCGACACGGGAGCCGGCACGTCGATCGCGCGGATCTGCTCGATCAGCTCGGTTTCGGTGGTTGTCGGGCGTGGGTCTGTCATGGGCGGTCCCTGCTTTCAACGACTCCGCCGGCGCGCATTTGTTCCCGGCGCGACTGTGAGATACCGCGCCTTGCGCCTGCGCCGTCGCGCGCCGCTTCGGGCGGCTCGCCGGCGGCCGGCTCGGGAGGGTCGGCGAGGCGCGCAGCGACCTGCTTGCGCGCACGAAACAGACGTGTGGTGATCGTCGCCTCGCGCACGCGCAACGCGCGCGCGGCTTCGCGGTAGGACAGGCCGAGCACGTCGACGGCGACGAGCGCCATGCGAAAGTCCTCGGGCAGCTCGGCGATCGTCTGGTAGACCTCCTGGACCTCGAGCGCCTGCTCTGGTCGCCCCATCGGCTTGGGGTCGGTGGCGACCACGTCGTCGAGCGTGGCGACGGTGACGGGTCTGCGCCCGGCGGTGCGGCGGCTGGTCAGGAAAGTGTTCCTGAGCACGCGCATGAGATAGAAGAGGTCGTCATCGCCGTGGATCACGCGCTGGCGCGAGAGCACTCTGGCGAAGGTCTCCTGCACGAGGTCCTCGGCGTCCTCGCGCGAGCCGCACAATCCCCACGCGGCGCGGTACAGGCGATCGACATGCTGGCTGAGGGATTGTGGATCGAGGATGCGCATGGCAGTGCGAGCGGATCGCGTGCAAGCGACGGTCACGGCGACTGTAGCGCCGCGTGCGAACGAAGTCGCTGCGTCGGCGTCGGCCTCGTGTCGGTTCGGTCGGGCGCGCGAAGCGTCAGGCGGCGGCCGGGATCGCGGCGGCGATCCAGTCGGCGGGCAGCGTGCCCGCCGGGACTTCGCCGACGCTCGGCGGGAAATAGCGCGTGAGCCCAGCCGACGCGCGCCCTTCGATCAGCGGGCGGACGTCGGCGACGGTGAGCAGCAGGCGCACCGTGCTGCCGATCTGCAGGTCGGCGGCATTGGCCTGCTCGCCGCCGAGCAGGCCGTCGCCGATCCAGCGGTCGATGCGATCGAGCTGTCCGGGCAGCGCGACCAGATCCGCGCGTGCGGCGTCGTCGCGCGCCTTGTTCTTCAGCGCCATCAGGCGCGCCGTGAGCGGCAGCGCGGGACGCATGAGCCCGATCGGCAGCGGCAGCTTGGCGTCGCCGACATAGCTGAGCATCGCGCTTGGCCGGCGCAGGAAGGCGACGTCGAGCACGCGCCGCGGGACGCTCTGCAGCACCTCGTCGCCCCAGCGCTCGGCCTCGAGCACCTGGGCGTAGGTGGGGCTGCCTGGCGCCGGCAGCAGAGCGGGCTCGGGCACGAGCTCGTCGAGGCGGCGCATGATCGCGCGCGAGCCGACGAGCCGCTCGCCGTGATAGCGCAGCCCAGGCACGGTGCTGCCGCCGTAGCGCAGCGGGCCGATCACCACCTGGCTCATCGGCAGCAGGTCGACGCGCTCGTAGGCGATCGACTTCAGCGCGAGCGCGGCGGCGACGGCATCGCAGGGATGCGAGCCGGGCAGCACGTACAGCTTGGGTGCGGTCGTCGCCATCGTGCTGCCGAGCATAATGGTCGCGAATGCTGCTCGTCGTCGATGTCGGGAACACGCAAACCCATTTCGGGATGTTCCGCGCGGAGGAACTCGTCGAGCACTGGCGCTTTGCGACGGTGCGACAGTCGACGGCCGACCAGCTCGGCGCGGCGCTGCGCAACCTGATGGAGCTGCGCGGCTACGGCTTCGGCGATCTGGAGGCGTCGATCGTTTCCTCGACGGTGCCGCAGCTGGAGCCGGAGTGGACGGCGATGGCAAGCCGCTACCTGCGCCACGAGATGCTCGCGGTGGGCCCGGGGACGAAGACGGGCATGGCGATCCGCTACGACAACCCGCGAGAGATCGGCGCCGACCGCCTGGTCAACGCCGTGGCGATCCGCGAGCGCTTCGGCGGCTCGGCGGTGTGCGTGGACTTCGGCACGGCGACGACGTTCGACGTCGTCTCGCGCGAGGGCGAGTACGTGGGCGGCGCGCTGATGACCGGCATCGAGATCTCACTCGAGGCGTTGTCGGAGCGGGGAGCGCGGCTGCCGAAGGTCGATCTGGCGCCCCCCAAGAGCGTGATCGCCAAGAACACGATCGACGCGATCCGCTCGGGCGTCGTGTACGGCTATGCGGGAGCGATCGACGCGATCCTGCGCAGGCTGTACGCGGAGCTCGGCGAACGCCCCGACGTAGTCGCCACCGGCGGCCTCGCCGGCCTGGTCGTGCCCTATACGGAGGAGCTCGAGCAGGTCGACGAGATGCTCACCCTGACGGGGCTGCGGTTGCTTTCGGAACGCAACTCGTAGCGGCGTCCATAATTGGACGATGGACTCTGGCGAGACATCGCGCGATCGGCTTAGCGAGCCCTGGATGCTGGGGTCTTTGCGTGTGCCCAATCGCGTGCTGCTGGCGCCGCTGGCGGGGATTGGCAACTGGTTCGTGCGGCTGCAGGCGAAGCGCTACGGGGCGGGGATGGCGGTGTCGGAGATGGTGTCGACGCACGCGATCCACCACGGCAACGAGAAGACGTGCGTGGAGATGCTGCGGATCGATCCGCGCGAGCGGGCCGGGGGGCCGGTGTCGATCCAGCTGTTCGGCGAGGAGCCGGCGATCATGCGCGAGGCGGCCGCGCACGTGGCCGGCGTGGGTGCGGACGCGATCGACATCAACATGGGCTGCCCGGTGGTGAAGGTGTGCAAGACGGGCGCGGGCGCGGCGCTGCTCGCCGATCCGGATCGCGCGGTGTCGGTGGCGCGGGCCGCCGTGGAGGGCGCATGCGCGGACGGTCGCTCGCTGCCGGTGACGGTGAAGCTGCGCTCGGGCCTGCACGTGGGCGACGAGAGCGGCTTCGATCTGGCTCGCCGACTGGTCGAGGAGGCCGGGGTGGCGGCGATCGCCTTTCATCCTCGCTCGGCGGCGGTGCAGCACAAGGGCGTGCCCGACTACGCGCTGGCGGCGCGCCTGGTCGAGTCGCTCGGCGCTCCGGTGATCCTCACGGGCGGGCTCAGCGACGCGGGGCGCGTGCGCGAGGCGTTTGCGAGCACCGGCGCGAGCGCGGTGATGCTCGCGCGCGGCTCGCTGGGCAACCCGTGGCTGTTCGCCGAGCTGCTGGCCGGACGCGGAGAGCCGCCGACGCGCGAGGAGGTGCTCGACGAGCTGCATTGGACGATCGAACGCGCGGTCGAGCACCTCGGCGAAACCCGCGCGACGCGTTACCTGCGCAAGTTCTATCCGTGGTACGTCGCGCGCTTGGAGATGGACGCTCAGGGCACGAAGCGACTGCAGGCTGCGCTGCAGCAGTCGGAGACGCTGGACGGGGTACGAGCCCTTTTGCAGCCTCGCTCGGCGGCCCTCGCAGTGGCCGTTTAAGCACCCCTCGACGGGCCTTGCGCCCCCGCTATACTGCTGCGCTCCCTGGGGGCCGTCCGCCGCGACTTTCCCGCACCGCAGCGGGGTTTTTGTCCACTGGCGGCCCAACATCAACCCCGCGATCGAGGGTCACATGCCGAAGGACGTAATCCTCACCCCTGAAGGCCTGACAAAGCTCAAGGGCGAACTCGAGCTGCTCTCCACGCAGAAGCGACGCGAAGTCGCCGAACGGATCAAGGAGGCACGGGAGTTCGGGGACATCTCGGAGAACTCCGAGTACGACGACGCCAAGAACGAGCAGGCGATGCTCGAGAGCCGCATCGCGCAGCTGCAGGAGAAGCTGCGCATGGCGACGGTGATCGAGACGAAGGACCTGTCGACCGACGTCGTGCAGATCGGCTCGGTCGTGCACGTCAAAGACGAAAAGACGGGCAAGTCGGTCAAGTACACGATCGTCGGCTCCGCCGAGGCCAAGCCGGACGAGCAGAAGCTCTCCAACGAGTCTCCAGTCGGACGCGCGCTGATCGGCCGCAAGCGCAACGAGACGGTCGCCGTGAAGGTTCCCCGCGGCCCCGCGCGCAAGCTGAAGATCACGAAGATCGACGTCGGCCTCAAGTAGTCTCGCCGCGATGAGCGGAACCCCGCAGGACGCTGGCTCCAGCGAGTCGGCGAAGCATGGCCTGCCTGAGCTGATGGCCGAGCGCCGCGCGAAGGCGGCGCGCCTGAGACAGGGCGACGCGGAGTCGTTCCCCTACACGTACGAGGGGGTAGAGCCGATCGCAGACGTGCTCGGCGCATACGAGCACCTGACCGCAGGCGAGGAGACCGAGCAGCACCACCGCGTCGCCGGTCGCCTGGTCGCGCGGCGCGGCTCGGGCGGGGCCGCCTTCCTCGATCTGGTCGACCGCACGGGCAAGCTGCAGCTGCACGCCAGGCGCGACGTGCTCGGCGAGCAGGCGTTCGAGCGGCTGACGTCGCTGGACATCGGCGACCTGATCGGCGTGGACGGCGCCGCGCTGCGCTCCAAGCGCGGTGAGATCTCGCTTCGCGTGGACGCCTTCCAGCTGCTTGCAAAGGCACTGCGCCCGCCGCCTGACAAACACGCGGGCCTGAGCGACGTCGAGACGCGCTATCGCCGGCGCGAGCTCGACCTGATCGCCAACGAGGACACGCGGCGCGTGTTCATCGACCGCGCCAAGATCGTCGCTGCGGTGCGCGCCTATCTCGACGGGCAGGGGTTCGTGGAGGTCGAGACGCCTGTCCTGCAGCCGCTCTACGGAGGCGCGCTGGCGCGGCCGTTCACCACGCACCACAACGCGCTCGAGCGCACGCTGTACCTGCGCATCGCCACGGAGCTGTATCTCAAGCGACTGCTCGTCGGCGGCTTGGAGCGGGTGTACGAGCTGGGCAAGGACTTTCGCAACGAGGGCGTCTCGACCAAGCACAACCCGGAGTTCACGATGGTCGAGTTCTACGAGGCCTACGCCGACTACGAGGGCGTCGCCGTGCGCTTGGAAGAGCTGGTGCGCACGGCGGCCGCGGCGATCGGCTACTCCGGCGAGCTCGACTTCGCGGGCACCTGGCGGCAGGTGAGCTTCGTCGCGGCGATCGTCGAGGCGACGGGCATCGACCTGACGAGCGTGCGCGATGCAGACGCCCTGCGCCAGGCGATCTCCGAGCGCGATCTGCAGATCCGCACGCAGGGCGCTACGTGGGCGCAGATGGCCGACGACCTGCTGTCGAAGTTCGTCGAGCCGGGATTGGTGCAACCGACGTTCGTGCGCGACTACCCGGTCGAGCTGTCGCCGTTCGCGCGCGAGCACCGCAGCGCCCCTGGCCTGGTCGAGCGCTGGGAGGCGTTCGCGGGGGGGATGGAGATCGCCAATGCGTTCTCCGAGCTCAACGACGCCGACGCGCAGCGCGAGCGCTTCGAGGCGCAGCGCGCCGCGGCGGAGGGCGGCGACGAGGAGGCACAGCCATACGACGAGCTGTTCGTGCAGGCGCTCGAGCAGGGGATGCCGCCGGCCGGCGGCGTGGGAGTCGGGATCGACCGCCTGGTGATGCTGCTGACCGGCCGCGACTCGATTCGCGAGGTCGTGCTGTTCCCCGCGATGCGCGACTGAGGGCGACGCCGCCCAGTCGTCCGGCTTGCGTTCAGCCCTCAAGCTGGGGCTCGACGCTGACGATTGACCCCTGACGGGGCCGGGTAGCCGGTTGGTAGACTGCCGGTAAGGCCTCGACCCCTCGAAACAGGCCCAAAAGACCAGACCACATAGCTCACTTGAGGCGCCGTCCTCGCAGGAAGGATTCAACAATGTTCGAGCGATTTACAGAACGCGCCCGGCAGGTGGTCGTTCTCGCGCAGGAGGAGGCGCGGACGCTCAAGCACAACTACATCGGCACCGAGCACATCCTGCTCGGACTGCTGCGCGAGGAGGAGGGCCTGGCCGCTCGCGTGCTGGAGAGCCTTGACATCACCGTCGAGCGTGTGCGCGCGCAGGTCGTGCGCATCGTCGGCTCCGGTGAGGAGGTCACCTCCGGGCAGATCCCGTTCACGCCGCGCGCGAAGAAGGTCCTCGAGCTGGCCCTGCGCGAGGCGCTGAGCCTTGGCCACAACTACATCGGCACGGAGCACATCCTGCTTGGCCTCGTGCGCGAGAACGAGGGCGTAGCGGCGCGCATCCTGCTCGACTTCGACGCCGACTCCGAGAAGATCCGCAACGAGGTCATCCGCATGCTCTCCGGCCCCGGCGGCCGCCGTCAGGGACAGTCCAGCGGTTCTGGCTCGGGCTCGGGCTCGGCGCCGGGCGAGGGCAAGAAGTCCTCCAAGCTGCTCGACCAGTTCGGTCGCAATCTGACCAAGCTCGCCGCCGAAGGCAAGCTCGACCCGTGCGTCGGGCGCGAGACGGAGATCGAGCGGATCATGCAGATCCTCTCGCGGCGCACGAAGAACAACCCGGTGCTCGTGGGCGAGCCGGGCGTCGGCAAGACCGCGGTGGTCGAGGGCCTGGCCCAGAGGATCACCAGCTCCGACGTGCCCGAGCTGCTGCGCAACAAGCAGATCTACACGCTCGACCTGGCGGCGCTCGTCGCCGGCTCGAAGTACCGCGGCGAGTTCGAGGAGCGCCTGAAGAAGGTGATGAAGGAGATCACCCAGCGCGGCGACATCATCCTGTTCATCGACGAGCTTCACAACCTCGTCGGGGCGGGCGCCGCCGAGGGCGCGATCGACGCCGCGTCGATCCTCAAGCCGGCGCTGGCCCGAGGCGAGCTGCAGACGATCGGCGCGACGACGCTCGAGGAGTACCGCAAGTACCTCGAGCGCGACTCCGCGCTGGAGCGCCGCTTCCAGCAGATCCGCGTCGACGAGCCGACGATCGACCAGACGGTGGAAATCCTCAAGGGCCTGCGCGACCGCTACGAGCAGCACCACAAGGTGCAGATCACCGACGAGGCCCTGCAGGCCGCCGGCGAACTGGCCAGCCGCTACATCTCCGACCGCTTCCTGCCGGACAAGGCGATCGACCTGATCGACGAGGCCGCCTCGCGCATGCGCATCAAGTCGATGACGTCCCCGCCGGCCAACCGCGAGCTCGAGGGCGAGGTCGAGACGACCCGCCGCGAGAAGGAGGCGGCGATCGAGGCGCAGGAGTTCGAGAAGGCCGCTGCCCTGCGCGACACCGAGCGCAAGCTGACGAACAAGAAACGCGAGCTCGAGCAGGAGTGGGAGTCGGGCGAGACCGGCGCCGAGCGTCCCTCGATCGGCGAAGAGGAGATCGCGGACATCGTCTCGATGTGGACCGGCATCCCGGTGTTCAAGCTGACCGAGGCCGAGACGCAGAAGCTGATGCGCATGGAGGACGAATTGCACAAGCGCGTGATCGGCCAGCACCCGGCGATCGAGGTCATCTCCAAGGCGATCAGGCGCTCGCGCGCGGGGCTGAAGGACCCCAAGCGCCCGACCGGCTCGTTCATCTTCCTCGGGCCCTCCGGCGTGGGCAAGACCGAGCTGGCGCGCACGCTCGCCGAGTTCCTGTTCGGCGACGACGACGCGATGATCCGCATCGACATGTCCGAGTACATGGAGAAGCATGCCGTGTCGCGTCTGGTCGGCTCGCCCCCGGGCTACATCGGCTACGACGAGGGTGGTCAGCTGACCGAGGCCGTGCGGCGCAAGCCCTACAGCGTGCTGCTGCTCGACGAGATCGAGAAGGCCCACCCGGACGTCTTCAACATCCTGCTGCAGATCCTCGAGGACGGCCGCCTGACGGACGCTCAGGGCCGCACGGTGGACTTCCGCCACGCGATCGTGATCATGACCTCGAACATCGGCGCCGCGGAGATCGCGCGCAACACGCCGCTGGGCTTCGCCGTCTCAGAGGATGAGACGGGGATCACCTACGACGACATGAAGGGTCGGATCATGGGCGAGCTGAAGAAGGTCTTCCGCCCCGAGTTCCTCAACCGCATCGACGACGTGATCGTCTTCCACAAGCTGCAGAAGGAGGAGATCAAGCAGATCGTCGAGCTGCTGCTGCTGCGCATCCGCGAGTCGATGGCCGAGCGCGAGCTGCAGTTGGAGCTCACGGGCGAGGCCAAGGACCTGCTCGTCGAGAAGGGCTGGGACCCGTCCATGGGCGCCCGTCCGCTGCGCCGGGCGATCCAGCGCTACATCGAGGACCCGCTCGCCGACTTCGTGCTGCGTGAGCAGCTGACCCCCGGCGCGACGGTCGTGATCGACCCGAAGCCCGAGGGCGAGGAGGGCGACGAGGTGCGCCTGACGATCGTCAAGCCGAAGAAGCAGAAGACGCCGGTCGGCGTCGGCGCCGAAGGCGGCGCCGAGGAGCTCCCCGAGGGCGACGACGCCCCGGCGGCGGCCGACAGCCCGGTGGTCGCCGAGCCCGACTCGGAGTAGGCAACAACGTCTTACGGTTGCGGAGCTTGATCGCTCAGCGCGGGTGTGAGCGACGGAGAAAGTCGTCGAACATCGGCACTGTGAACGCCGTATCGCCGTGGGCTGGGCTATACAGCATGCCCTTCTTGATCAACCCTGAGCGACGAGGTGCGACGCTCTCGACTTTCACGCCGAGCTTCGTTGCGATGTCGCCGGATCTATGGGGTCCGGCTCCCAGGTCCGCCATCGCCACGAGGTAGTCCTTCTCTCCTGGAGTCAGCCGGTCCATTCGGACGCGAAAGAAGTTCTCATCGAGCTGGCGTTGTACGTCGGGGGCTGCCAGCGTCACGTCGTCCAATGTGATCGGAGACTGCGGGGCAGCATTCCAGACGTGGTAGCCCCACTCCTGGAGAAAGTAGGGATATCCCTTCGTAAAGCCCAGCAGCGCGTCGAGAGCCTCGCGCTCAAAGGCAACGGCTTGGGCACTAGCGGGCACCGACAGGACAGCTCGTGCGTCGTCAGGGTCGAGCGAGCCGATTTCTGGAAAATCGAACAGCCGCTCGGCATAGGACTTGGCATTGCCGGCCAGACCGGGAAGCTGTGGCAACCCCGCGCCAACGAGGATGACGGGCAGGCTGAGCTGAACGGTGCGGTGGATTGCACTGATCAAAGCCCCGAGCTCCCCCGATGTCAGGTATTGGACCTCGTCGATCGCCAGCAGAAGCCCTCGTCCGCGATCTTGGGCCGCCTGCCCGACGGCAATGAGCAGATCCGTGACGTCGTCTGCCAGGACCCCCGAGTCTGCAGTCCCCTCGATCGCGTCGACGTTGAGTGAGATGGATGAGCCATCGGGGAGGGTGTACGTAAATGACTTCAGGACGCCGAGCGCTCGCTTTACGGCTCGCGAGACTGACCCTTTGTCCAATTCCAGGAGAATTGTGCGCAGCCGGGCGGCAAGGATCGACTTGAAGTCCCCCGTCTCCGGCGCCTCGATGAACGCGGCCGCGAACTCATATTCTTGAGCCATCTCGTGGAAGCGGTTGAGAAGCACCGTCTTGCCAACCTTTCGAAGACCGATCGGCATGATGCTCTTCCCCGGCCGTCCGGATTTGGTGCGACGCAGCGCGACTTGGTAGCTCTGGATGAGCCCATCACGTCCAATGAACGCCGGGGGAGCGGTACCTGCGCCTGGCGAAAACGGGTTGTCGAACTCATCCACTTCAACAGAGCTTACTCTGTCTTATCGATCTTACCGTCAAGCGAGATAAGGTCGGTATATCTCGCCGGAGAGGCATCGCGCGTCACCCCGAGTGACGTCCTCATCGCCCCGTAGGCTCAACCGGTGGCCCGCGAAACCGCCTATAGCTGCTCGGAGTGCGGCCTGCAGTCGGCGCAGTGGCATGGCCAGTGCCCCGGCTGCAACGCCTGGAACTCGCTCGTCGAGGAACGTCTTCCCGCGGCGTCCGCGCGCGCCTCGGGCCGCGGCGCCCGCCGCAAGATCGCGCCCGCTGGCGTGGCGGCGAGCGCCGGCGCAGGAAGTGGGCGAGCGCGTCCGCCAACGCTCGCCGCGCGCCCGCTGCGCGAGGTCGGAGCGGCTCCGCTGGAGCGCATGTCGACGGGCATCGGAGAGCTCGATCGCGTGCTCGGCGGTGGGCTCGTGCCGGGCTCGCTGGTGCTCCTGGGCGGCTCGCCGGGGATCGGCAAGTCGACGCTCACGAACATGGCGCTCGGACACCTGCAGGAGGCGGGCCACCGCACGCTGTACGTGAGCGGCGAGGAGTCCGCGGAGCAGGTCAGGCTGCGCGCCGAGCGTCTCGGACCGGGGGCGCTGCGAGTGCCGATCGTCGCCGAGACGGACCTCGACACGGTGCTCGACACGATCGCCGCCGAAGGACCGGCGGCGTGCGTGATCGACTCGGTTCAGACGCTCAACTCGGGTGAGCTGTCGGGCGCTCCGGGATCGGTCGGGCAGGTCCGCGAGGTCGCCGGACAGATCATGGAAATGGCCAAGTCGCGCGGCACGGCGGTGATCCTCGTGGGCCACGTCACCAAGGAGGGCGCGCTGGCGGGGCCGCGCGTGCTCGAGCACCTCGTCGACTGTGTGCTGCAGTTCGAGGGCGAGCGCGAGCGACCCTATCGCGAGCTGCGCGCGCTCAAGAATCGCTTTGGCTCGACCAACGAGTCCGGCCTGTTCGAGATGCGCCAAGGCGGCCTGGTCGAGGTGCTGGACGCGTCGGCGCGGTTCGTCGCCGAGGCCACGCGCGCGCCGGGCAGCGTCGTGCTCGCCGCGATGGAGGGCTCGCGACCGCTGCTCGTGGAGGTGCAGGCGCTGGTCGCTCCGTCGGAGCTCGAGCAGCCTCGACGCGTCGTCTCGGGCCTCGACCGCAACCGCCTGGCGCTCGTGTTGGCGATCCTCGGTCGTCACGGACGCATCGGCACGGGTGGCTCGGATGTGTTCGTCAACGTCGTCGGCGGAGTGCGCGTGGACGAGCCGGGCTGCGATCTGGCGGTTGCGCTTGCGGTCGCGAGCGCCAGCCGCGGCGTTGCGCTCAACGGCACGCCGAGGGCGTGCTTCGGCGAGCTCGGCCTGACCGGCGAGCTGCGCTGGGTCGGGCACCCGGAGCGGCGCTTGGAAGAGGCCGCCAAGCACGGCTGCGGCGAGGTGATCGCGCCGGTTGACAGCGGCGCCGGGGCGTGTGAGGCGGCGACCTTGCGCGACGCGCTCGCGCTCGCCCTTCCGACGGGTTCCAGGCGGCTCAGCGAGGCCGTAGCCTGACGCCCGGGCGGCCCGTCCAGGAGGCGCTAAAGGAACGCTAAATGCCCTAGAATGGAGGATTGTGGCTCTGCGATCCGGCGAAGATTTCTACACGGAAGTAAGGCCGGAGCCGGGGTTGATGAAGGCACTGGAGATGATTGCTCCAGGCACGGCTCTGCGCGAGGGGATTGACAGCATCCTTCACGCGCGCACCGGCGGCTTGATCGTTATCGGCGAGCCGGAAGACCTCAGCTTTCTGAACTCCGGCGGGCTGAAGCTGGAGATCGACTACACGCCTGCGTTCCTCTACCAGGTGGCAAAGATGGACGGCGCGATCGTCCTCAACGCGAACGCCACGAAGATCACGATGGCCAACGTCCAGCTGATGCCCGATCCGACGATCCTCTCACACGAGACGGGCACGCGCCACCGCACCGCCGAGCGCGTCTCCAAGCAGACCGACGCCCTGGTGATCGCCGTCTCTCAGCGGCGCGAGGTGGTGTCGGTGTACGTCGACGGCGCCAAGTACATCCTCGAGGAGATCCCCGTCGTGCTCGCCAAGGCCAACCAGGCGCTCGCGACGCTCGACAAGTACCGCACCCGCCTGGATCAGGTGGCTACGAGGCTGACGGCGCTGGAGTTCGAGGGAGGCGCGACGCTGCACGACGTGCTTACCGTGCTGCAGCGCTCTGAGCTGGTGACGCGGATGGCCGTGGAGATCGAGCGCTACATCGTCGAGCTGGGCAGTGAGGGGCGCCTGATCGAGATGCAGCTCGAGGAGACGACCGTCGGCACCGCCGCCGAAAAGGCGGCGCTCGTGCGCGACTACCTGTTCGACTACTCAGACGAGGCGTTTGCCGCCGGCCTGGAGGAGATCGGGCGCTTGGCGCACCAGGACCTGCTCGACTTCGGCCGCCTGGCGGAGCTGCTCGGGTACGACCGCAAGCTGAACACGCTCGACTACCCGGTGTCGCCGCGCGGCTACCGCGTGCTCGGACGCATCCCGCGGCTGCCCAAGCTCGTCGTCGCTCAGATCGTCGGCGAGTTCGGCGGCCTGGACGAGCTGCTTGCCGCCACCGACGCCGAGCTCGAGGCGGTCGAGGGCGTCGGCGAGATCCGAGCCAAGGACATTCGCGAGGGCCTGCGCAGGCTGCAGGAGATCAACCTCGTGGATCGCTACCTGCAGACTTGAAGACGGGCTGGCCTGTGTGGCCGGCCGAAACAAAGGAGAACACCATCCCGCCACATGCAATACAAGAGGACACGTTGGAGGACGAGCTCGAGGTCACTCGCGAAGTCGAGTTCATCGAGTTCGAGCTCGGCGATCATGTCGTCTACCCCCATCACGGCGCCGGCAAGGTGCTGAAGAAGGAGGAGATGGAGATGCTCGGCGAACGGCGCGAGTACCTCACGATCAAGATCCTCCACAACGACATGACGGTTCGAGTCCCGACCGAGAACGCCGCGCTGGCGGGCTTGCGCAGGGTCATCGACGAGGAAACCGTCAAGAAGGTCCTGGACGTGCTGCGCGACGAGGTCTCGGAGATGCCGAAGAACTGGAACCGCCGCTTCAAGCACAACCGCGACAAGATCAAGACAGGCGACATCTACGAGCTGGCCGAGGTCGTGCGCAACCTCTCGCTGCGCGAGAGCGAGAAGGGCCTGTCGACCGGCGAGAAGCAGATGTTCACGCGGACCAAGAAGATCCTCGCCTCCGAGCTGATGTACGCGCTCGACAAGGACGAGGAAGAGGCCGAGAACTACCTCGACGAGCTGCTCGCCGACTCGGCCACGAGCCAAATGGCCGGAGCCGCGGCCGAGTAACAGGCTCTCGCGCACGCCCCAGCGCCGGCGACGGCTTGTCTGGGCCGTGCGCGACAGTCTCTGAGCATGACCATCGCCCTGATCGTGGCGGCGGGCTCGGGGGAGCGGCTCGGGGCCGACCGCCCCAAGGCGCTCGTCGACGTCGCCGGCAAGCCGATGGTGCAGTGGTCAGTCGACGCCTTGCGCGCGATGGAGGAGGTCGGGCAGATCGTCGTCGCGCTTCCCGGCGGTGCGCAGGCGCCTGCGGGAACGCTCGGCGTGCAGGGCGGGGCGTCGCGTTCGGATTCCGTGCGCAGGGCGCTCGCCGCGGCGGACGACGGTGACCTGGTGATCGTGCACGACGCCGCCAGGCCGCTGCTCACCCCTGCGCTCGCGCGCGACGTGACGGCCGCGCTGCAGAGCGATCCGCAGGCCGACGCGGCGCTCGCCGCCGCGCCGGTGAGCGACACGATCAAGCGCGTCGACGACAGCGGCGCCGTGAGCGAGACGCTTGCGCGCGCGAGCCTGTGGGCTGTGCAGACGCCCCAGGTGTTCCGACGGGGGGCGCTGGCGCGGGCGCTGGACGTCTCCGCCGAGCTGCTCGCCGTGGCGACCGACGACGCGTGGCTTGTCGAGCGCGTGGGCGGGAGGGTGCTCGTCGTGAACGTCCGCGGCGAGAACCTCAAGGTGACGACGGCGCTCGACCTCGAGATGGCCGCCATGCTGCTGTCGCGGCGACCGCCCGAGCGCGCGTGAATCCTGCTTGAATCGCCCCGACTCGCCAGTGCTCACCGACTACCACCTCCACCTGCGTCCCGACGACGCCAATGCGCGCCCGGACGAGTACTTCACCGAGGCCAACTTCGAGCGCTACCGCGCCGCGGCGAGCGAGCGCGGCATCGCCGAGCTGGGCGTCTCCGAGCACATCTACCGCTTCGAGGCGGCGCTGGAGATCTGGGAGCACCCCTTCTGGGCCTCCTTCGCGCGCGACGACATCGACGCCTACTGCGCTTTCGTGCGCGAGCACACCGACCTTCGCCTGGGCATCGAGGCGGACTTCGTACCCGGCGCCGAGGACCGCACCGCAAACGTCCTTCAAGTGCGCGACTTCGACTACGTGATCGGCTCGGTGCACTTCGTGCGCGAGGGCGCCGTCGACATGGACGACTACAGCGTGTGGGACTCCGGGCGCAGCGTCGAGCAGATCTGGCGGCGCTACTTCCAGACGATCGGCGAGGCCGCGCGCAGCGGCCTGTTCGACGTGATTGCGCACCCCGACCTCGTCAAGGTGTGGGGCGGCGAGCGTCCGCTGCCCGAGGGAGACCTGCGCCGCTACTACGAGCTGGCGATCGACGGCATCGCCGAGTCGGGCATCGCCGTCGAGGTGTCCACCGCCGGGCTGCGCAAGCGCGTCGAGGAGCTCTATCCGGCGCCCGCGTTCCTGGAGATGTGCCTGGAAGCCGGGGCGCCCGTCGCGCTCTCCAGCGACGCACACCGCCCGCAGGACATCGGCGCCGACTATGACCGCGCGCTGGAGCTGCTCGAGCAGCTCGGCGTCGGCGAGCTGTGCGTGTTCGAGCATCGCGAGCGCCGCCTGGAGGCGATCGGCGCGACCGAGACAGCTCGATGAGCACGCTCGTCGGCATCGGCTATGACTCCCACCGACTCGCCGCCGGGCGGCGTCTGGTGATCGGCGGCGTGGAGATTCCACACGACCGCGGTCTCGACGGCCACTCCGACGCCGACGTGCTCACCCATGCCGTGATCGACGCGCTGCTCGGCGCCGCCGGACTCGGCGACATCGGCGAGCACTTTCCCGACAGCGACGAGCGCTGGCGCGACGCCGACTCGATGGAGCTGCTCGCGCAGGTCCTCGCGACGCTCGCAGGGCAGGGCATGCGCGTCGTCAACGTCGACTGCACGATCGTCATGGAGGCGCCCAGGCTCGGGTCGCATCGCAGCGCGATCCGCGCGTCGCTCGCCGCCGCGCTCGGTCTCGACTCCAGCCGCGTCAACGTCAAGGCGAGCACCGGCGAGCGGATCGGCTTCGTCGGGCGCGGCGAGGGCGTTGCCGCGCTCGCCGTCGTCGGCGTGCAGGCGCCGCCCGACGCCCCCTGAGGCGCCCGTCCGGCCTCTGCGGGCCAGCCGAGCGTCGCCGCGTCGCCCGCGCGAGACCGAGCGAGCGCTAGGGTTGCCGCGCGATGCGCGCCGTACGCCTACACGACACACGCAGCGGGGAGGTGCTTCCGCTCGCGCCCGACGATCCGGCGCGTGTGGGCATCTACGCGTGCGGCCCGACCGTCTACAGCCGCATCCACATCGGCAACGCGCGGCCGTTCGTCGTCTTCAGCCTGCTCAAGCGCTTTCTCGAGCACGAGGGATACGGCGTCGATCTCGTGATCAACGTCACCGACGTCAACGACAAGATCTACGACGCCGCGCGCGCACAGGATCGGCCCAGCGCCGAGCTCGCGGCCGAGATGACCGAGCTGTACCGCGCGGACACCGACGCGCTCGGCCTCGGCCGCCCCGACCACGAGCCGCTGGCATCGGAGACGATCGGGCCGATCGTCGAGCACATCGCCGCGCTCGTCGACCGCGGGCACGCCTACGCGGCCGGCGGCGACGTGTACTTCCGCGTACGCTCTGACGCCGGCTACGGCAGCCTCTCCCACCGCCGCCCCGACGACATGGATCAGGGCGAGGACGTGGAGGGCGCCCAACGCAAGGAGGACCCGCTCGACTTCGCCCTGTGGAAGGCACACAAGGACGGCGAGGACACCGTCTGGGACTCGCCCTGGGGGCCTGGGCGCCCGGGCTGGCACATCGAGTGCTCGGCGATGGCCGAGCAGCTGCTCGGCGTCGGCTTCGACGTCCACGGCGGCGGCTCGGATCTCGTCTTCCCCCACCACGAGAACGAGGCCGCGCAGACACGCGCCGCGCGCGGCGCGGAGCTCACGAAGCTGTGGATGCACAACGGCATGATCCAGTTCACCGGCGAGAAGATGGCCAAGTCGGTCGGCAACATCGCGCTGCTGGGGGAGGTGATCGAGCAGTACGGCTCAGAGGCCGTCGTCATGTACCTCGTGTCCGGGCACTATCGCCAGCCGCTCGCCTTCTCTCCGGGCGAGCTGCAGGACGCCGAGCGGCGCATTCAGCGCCTGCGCGACGCCCTCGGGCGGATGCAGCCGGGCGCGCCGAGCCCCGCCGATATGGCCCACCACAAGGATGCCTTCTTCGACGCGCTCGCCAACGACTTCAACACGCCAACGGCGCTTGCAGCGCTGTTCGAGTGGGTGCGCGAGGCCAACCGGCGCGGAGCCGGCGTCGGCGACGCCGACCTGCGCGAGATGCTCGCCGCGGTCGGCCTGCACGACGTCCAGGCGCTGGAGGGCGTTGGCGACCTCGCCGCGGTCGATCCGCAGGCCGAGTCGTTGCTGCGCCGCCGCGAGCAGGCGCGCCGGGAGCGCGACTTCGCGACCGCCGACCGCATGCGCGACGAGTTGCGAGCGCGCGGCTGGGAGATCCGCGACGGCCCCGACGGCCCCGAGCTGCTTCCCGCGCCGGTCGCGTGATCGTCTACGGGCGAAACCCCGTCCGAGAGGCGCTCCGCGGTCGCAGGGCGGCCCAGGTCGCTGACGTGTGGGCGACCGCGCGAGCCGCGCGCGAGCCGTGGCTGGCGGGCCTCGAGGCACGCATCGCCACAGGCGAGGAGATCGAGCAGCGCTGCGGCTCGGCGCTCGCACCAGGGAGTCTGCGCCGAAGCCGGCTCCTATCCGTAGCTGCCGCCGAGCGCCTGCTTTCAGGTCCCGAGCCCGCTGATCGTCGCGCTCGACCAGATCCAGGACCCGCAGAACCTCGGCTCGATCTGCCGCACGCGCCGAGTGCGCCGGCGCTGCGCGGAGTCGTGATCCCGCGAGCGCCGCGCCGCCGAGGTGACGCCGGCCGTCTGCAAGGCCTCCGCCGGGGCCGTCGAGCACCTGAGCATCGCGCGCGTGCGCAACGTCGCCGACTTCCTCGCAGACGCGCGAGGCGCCGACTGCTGGTGCTACGGGGCGAGCGGCGACGCCGAGCGGGCGGTCGCATACGACGCGCCCGACTACGCGCGGCGCGGGCGTCGTGCTCGTGCTCGGCAGCGAGGGCAGTGGCCTGCGCCCGCGCGTCGCCAAGGCCTGCGACGCGCTGATCGCGCTGCCGCTGCGCGGGCGCATCGAGTCGCTCGGCGTCAGCGCCGCCGCCGCGGCGATTTTGTACGAGATCTTGCAGCGGCGCGAAAAGAGTCTTGACAAGTCTCCATAACTGTGCGAGGCTCGCGCCGACATAACGCTGTACCTAAGGTTGAAGAAGCCTTGGGAATACATAGCTTTGGCGCCAGGGGAGGAGTGCGCCACTGAGCAAATTGGGCCCTGCCGTAGCGGCTGGGCACTGGAAAGGATCTGCTCGTGGCACGAATCTCCACGTAACCCTCAGTCTGAACTTAAGGTCGATGACGGTTATCTGATCGCCTTGGCGAAGCTCGGCGACCGATACGCATACGACCGGCTCGTCCGGCGCTACCACGGCTTCGTGCGCCTGAAGGCCTCTTCGTACTTCCTCGCCGGCGGCGACTCCGACGATCTCATCCAGGAGGGTCTCGTCGGCCTGTACAAGGCGATCCGCGACTTCCGCACCGACCGCGAGTCGAGCTTTCGCAACTTCGCCGAGCTCTGCATCACGCGCCAGATCATCACCGCCGTCAAGACGGCCACGCGCAACAAGCACACGCCGCTCAACCAGTACGTCTCGTTCTCCTCGACTCCCGCAGGCGCCGGCGACGACGTGCCGACGCTCGACCAGATCCTGCCCGGCTCGACGCGTGCACGATCCCGTCAACCAGGTGATCTCCTCCGAGGAGCTGCGCTCGCTCGTCGGCTGCCTGTCGAGCGCGCTCTCCGAGCTCGAGAGCCGCGTGCTGTCGCTGTATCTCGACGGCTATTCCTACGAGCAGGTGGGCGAGCGCCTGGCGTGCGACACCAAGACCGTCGACAACGCGCTGCAGCGGGTCAAGCGCAAGGTCGGCGCGCACCTGCAGGCGCGCGCCGTCGCCGCGTGAGCCGGCGGGCCATGCGGAGCCTCGATACGGGAGCCCGAGCGACACGCTCTCGGGCAGGCGGGGCAGGCCCCGGTCCGGCTCTGCGACCGCCCGCTGCTAGCGATCACAGAGCCTCGCGAGGGGGGATTCTGACGTCGAGCTAGCTGCCTTCCGGGGGCAGCTTGGCCGGAAGTTCCGGCGCGAGCATCGAGGCGCTCGCCTTCGTCACGGTGATCTTGATCGGCTTCGTGGCTTTGCCCAGGTGCCCCGGGTCGCCCGGGCACCTTCATGCGGATTTCGAATTCCTCCGCGCCGCGGAAGGCGTGGGCGAGCGTGTACGTGGACACGTGCGTGACCGGGTCAGGGGCGCTCAGTTCCGCGATGTCGGCGACGTGGTAGCCGACCGAGCTCAGGTTCTTGCGCTCCAGATAGACGGCGTGTTTGGACCTGTGCGCCCGTGACCGTGCCCCTCAACGTGATCGGCTGGCTTGTCGTGAGCGCCGTCGTCGTCGAGGCGCCAGCGTGATCGCGTATTGCACGCCCTCCACGAGGATCGAGCTGGTGCGCGTGCCGGAGACGACCTTGTAGAGCGTGTTTTCCAGCGGCACCTGTTTGAAGCTGTAGTCGGTCCGCTGGTCTGTCCGCTTTCGATCGCCGCGAAGTGCCCTCCAGCGATTGAGCGCCATCAGCGTCACTGGCGTTTTGTCCACGCCCTGGAGCGACTTCGCCCGTGATCGACGTCGATTCGCCGTAGGTCAGCGGATCGACCGACGAGTTGATCGCCAGCTGGGGATTCTGCGGCTGGGAGATCACGTACGGCACCGGGGAAGAGGCGCCGGTCGCGTTGAGGCGACTGTTCGGGTGAACGACGACCCTCAGGTTCGCCGTGCCAGGGACGTGGAAGACCTCCGGGATCGAGTACGTCCCGTCCGCGTGGACCTTGGCCTCGTTACCGATGCGACGCCATTCTTCGTTGCCCGACGAGCTCTCTTGCTGAACGGTCACCGTGGCGTCCTTGAGATCGTGCGGTTCCAGCGGGCTGACGGTGCCGGTGAATTCGACTTTCGTGCGCGCGCTTCCGCTGGCCGTCAGCAGCTTTGTTCCTTCCGACGGCGTCGTGAGGCTGACCAGCGGGGAGACGCGGATCGTGCGATGGGCGCTGCGCGCGCCTTCGACGAGCACGAAGAAGGTGCTGTTGGTGCTGAACGCAGGCGGCGTGAACGCATACGCGCCGTTCGTTTCGGTCGTCGTGCTTCCCGCGAGGACATAGCCCGGCGAACCCGCCGCACGCTGGTAGATCGTGACCTGCTTGTTGCCCAGTTCCTGGGGCGCTTGCCCTTTTGGGCAGGCCAGATGGCCTGAGATGGAGAAGGCGTCCCCGTAGGTGATCGGCCCCCTCGGCGCTTCGACGAGCACACGGCAGGGTCCGCTTGGGCTCGAGTGCTTCGGATTCGCCGGGCGCGCCGACGCGCCTGTCGGCGCCAGAACGGACAACATCGCCGCAGCCGCGGCGATCGGGAGCAGCTTGATTGAACGCATGTATGCGCCTCCTTCGTGAGAAACCAGGATCGGTGCTCGGACCGCCCGCGTGGGAGCACGGGCGGGTTGACTGCTGCCTCTAACCCGAGCGCACCGGCGTCGATGCGGTGTGTCGAGCGAACGTCCAGCGGCCTGCGCGTGCATGCGCGTGTGCGTCGGGCGCAGGCGCCATTCGCGCGCTCGCTTCAGCGCTCGCGCTCGCGCTCGCTGCCGAGCGTCAGCTGCGACAGCGACGCCGCGCCGTCGACGGCGATCGATTGCCCGTTGATCTGAGCGGCGTCGTCGCTCGCGAGGAACGCGACCGCCGCGGCGATCTCCTGCGGCTCGACGAGGCGGCCGGAAGGCACGACGCGGCCGCGCGCTCGCGCACGTGCGGCGGCATCTTCAGCACCTGCTCGGTGGCCACGAGCCCCGGCAGCACGGCGTTGACGGTGATCCCGCGCGCGGCGTTCTCGCCGGCGAGCGTGCGCACCATGCCCAGCTGCCCGGCCTTCGACGCCGCGTAGGCGACCTGGCCCGGCAGCCCGGCGACGGCCGCCACGCTGGAGATCACGACGATCCGTCCGAAGCCGCGCTCACGCATCCCGCCGAGGCACGCCTGCACCGTGCGAAAGGCGCCCGTCAGGTTGACGTCGATGTCGCGCTGCCACTGCTCGGCTGTCATCCGGTGGGCGGGCGCGATCGTCGTCGTGACGCCGGCGTTTGCCACGCACACATCCACGTCGACAGCGCCGGGAACTCGTCGCGCGCGACGTCGAGTGCGATGTCGCAGCCGTCGCGCAGGTCGAGCGTGACGACGTCCAGGCCGTCGGCCGCCAGCCGCCGCGCGATCGCCGCGCCGATCCCCCGCGATGCGCCAGTGACAAGCGCCTTGCGCGGCTCGGTCACAATTGCCCTCTTTTGATCATCGAAGGAGGAGACGATGACAGACCGCTGGTTTTCCGAGCAGGAGCTGCAGATGCTCTCGCGACCGACGATGGACCGCGCGATCGAGGCGATCGACGCGGGCGAGCTCGACGAGGCGCGGCGGTTGTGCGGCGAGATGAAGCACGAGTGGCAGATGCTCCACGACCTGATGGCCTCCGGCGTGCTCGACCTCGTCTCGTTCATCCAGCAGCGACTGGGCGACGAGGGGGTCGAGCAGGCGTGGACGGAGAGCATGGGGCGCGGCTGGCGTCGCCACCACGACGCGATCGTCGCGCTCGACCGGCGCGAGCTCGTCGAGCTGCTCGCGGCCACCTGGCGCGCGCACTCCTGCTCTGGCGTCGGTCCCAACCCCGGCAGCTTCACGATCTCAGAGGACGACGAGAAGGTGACGTTCACGATGAACCCCTGCGGCTCCGGCCAGCGCCTCGTGCGCAACGGCGCCTACGAGGGGCTGCCCGACGGTGGCGGCACGCGCGAGGCCCACGACTGGTCCTTCGGACGCAAGGGCTTCCCGCTGTACTGCACGCACTGCAGCTTCATGAACGAGTCCATGCCGATCCAATGGTCGGGCTATCCGCTGTATCCCTCTGAGCCGCCCGAGGACTACTCCAAGGACCCGTGCACGTGGTACTGGTACAAGGACCCCGACGACATCCCCGAGCGCCACTGGCAGCGATACGGCGCGACCAAGCCGGGCCGTCAGGCCTCGTAAAAGTATTAATTATTAGTTCTCATGGGGTTATCACGTTTTCCGGATTGGGCTGCTCGTCGGGCGGCGCCTGGCTGTAGTCGCCGAACGGGTCCGTCGCGCAGCGCCACGACGCGCCCACTCCCTCGCGCTCGGCGAGCTCGATGAAGCGCTCGGCGTCCGGGCGTGTTGCGCATCAGGCCGTCGAGGATCGGGCCGAGCGCCTGCGTCGAGGCCAGGCCCATGTTCTCGTAGGCCTGGTTGACGATCAGCTTCATCGCGCGAGCTGCGACAGCGGGATCGCCGCGAGCTGCTCGGCGCGCTCGCGCACCTCCGCCTCCAGGCGCGCGAACGGGACGGCCGCGTTGATCAGCCCTGCGTCCACCGCCTGCGATCCCGACAGCGGCTTGCCCGTGAGCGCGTACTCCTTGGCCCTGGTCAAGCCCAGCCGGTACAGCCACATGCCGGTCAGGTAGCAGCCCCACATGCGCGAGTAGGACGTGCCGATGCGCGCGTCCTCGCTGGCAATCACGAGGTCCGCGCACAGCGCCATGTCGCTGCCGCCGCCCACGCACCAGCCGTGCACCTGTGCGATCACCGGCTTGGGCGAGCGCCACAGCGCTCATGAACTTCGGCACCGCGCCCAGGCTCGGCGCAGTCGCCGCGACGAAGTCCTTGCCCGGATCCCAGCGGCCGTCGGTCGTCAGCTGCTCGTCCCAGTGATGAAAGCCGCCGCGCGAAGTCGAAGCCCGCACAGAACGAGCGTCCGGCGCCGCGCAGCACGATGACCTTCACGTCCGCGTCGGCGACCGCCGCATGGACCGCCGCCTCGATCTCGTCGGGCATCGGCGGCACGATCGTGTTCAGCCGCTGCGGGCGGTTCAGCGTGATCGTCGCGATCGCGCCGTCGACGGCGTAGAGCAGCGTCTCATAGGACATCTGGCCCTCCTCGGAGTAGAAAGCGGCTAGACGGGCATTGAACCCCTGGAGATGTCATCCCGAGCCCAACGCGGCGATGCTATTGGGCATAAGGCCGGCGACGGCCGTTCGCGGCCAGTCCAAGGCGCACAGCGCCATTTTGGACGTGGGTCGAACGACTTCGCGCGTGCTCTCGGACACAATCACAGCATGTCTCAGACTGCGCCAGCTGAGCTGCACGCGCCGCCGCGCGCCCGCCCCGTCCCCCCTGCGTTCAGGCCGGGCATGACGCCCGAGGGGTGGGGGGCCGCCGGCGCCGCCGACGTCCCCTTCGACGAGGGCGCCGTCGACGGGGATCACGCCACGCAGCACGACCGACGCCTGGGCGACGCGCTCGACGCGCTCGACCTTCGCGAGCTCTGCCAGGCCGTCGCGCGCGACGCCGACGACCGCGGCGTGCGCTTCGGCGGCGCGGACGATCCGCAGGAGTTCCGCATCGACCCGATCCCCCGCCTGATCGAGGCCGATGAGTGGAGTCGGCTGTCGGCCGGCGTCGCCCAGCGCGTGCGCGCGCTGGAGCTGTTCGTGCGCGACGTCTACGGCGAGCAGCGCATCGTGCGCGACGGCGTCGTGCCCGCGCGTGCGATCGCCGGCGCCAACCACTACGAGCCGCTGCTCGCAGGCATGGGTGAGCGCGTCGGCTCGTGGATCACGGTCGCCGGCCTCGACGTCGTGCGCGACGCAGACGGCGTCTTCAAGGTGCTCGAGGACAACCTGCGCACGCCGTCGGGCATCGCCTACGCCGTCGCCGCGCGCGAGGTGCTCGCCGAGCACCTGCCGCCGCCCGACGGCCTGCGCGTGCGCTCGCTCGACGGCGCCTTCGACGCGCTCGGTCGCGCGCTCGCAGCGCCGCGCCCGAGGCCGCCGGCGAGGACCCGTTCGTCGTGCTGCTGAGCGACGGCGAAGGCAACTCGGCCTACTACGAGCACGTGACGCTCGCCGCGCGCGCTGGGCCTGCCGCTCGTGCTCGCCGGCGACCTGCTCGTGCGCGGCGGGCGGCTGTACGCGCGGCTGGCCGACGGCGAGCGCGCCGTCGACGTCGTCTACCGCCGCACCGACGAGGACCGGCTGTTCGACGAGCGCGGCGAGCTGACGCGCGTCGCGCGCTTGCTGCTCGAGCCGGTGCTCGCCGGCACGCTCGCCTGCGTGAACGCGTTCGGCACCGGCGTCGCCGACGACAAGCTGCTGCACGCCTACGTCGAGGACATGGTGCGCTTCTACCTCGGCGAGGAGCCGCTGCTGCGCTCGGTGCCCACCTACGACCTCGCCCAGCCGGAGATGCTCGAGATGATCCTCGAGCGCATCGACGAGCTCGTGATCAAGCCGCGCAGCGGCCACGGCGGCTACGGCGTGGTGATCGCGCCGCACGCGCGCCGCGAGGACGTGCGCAAGGCCGCCGACGAACTGGCCGCCGCGCCCGAGCGCTTCGTCGCCCAGGAGACCGTCATGCTGTCGCGCCATCCGACCGTCGTCGACGGGCGCCCGCAGCCCCGCCACGTCGATCTGCGCCCGTTCGCGATCGCCTGCGGCGGTGAGGTCGACGTGCTCCCCGGCGGCCTCACCCGCGTCGCGTTCGAGCCCGGGGGCGCTCGTCGTCAACTCCTCGCAGAACGGCGGCAGCAAGGACACGTGGGTGCTCGCGTCATGAGCAGGCCCGTGATCGGCGTCACGGTCTCTGAGATCCGCCGGAAGGAACGACGTCGCAGAGCGTGCGCCACGGCGAGCCGACGCAGACAGAGATGACGCTCGGGCTCTCCTACATGCGCGCCGTCGAGATGGCCGGCGGGCTGCCCGTCGCGCTGCCGCCGCTGAGCACCGAGAACGTCGACGCGCTGCTCGACCACCTCTCGGGACTGCTGCTGTCCGGCGGGCCCGGACCTCGACCCCTCGACCTACGGCGCCGCGCCGCACCCCGAGCTCGGCCCGATCGACCCCGACGTCGACGCCTTCGAGCTCGCGCTCTGCCGCCACGCCTACCGCCGGCGCATGCCGATCCTCGGCGTCTGCCGCGGCGCGCAGCTGCTCAACGTCGCCCGCCGGGGCACGCTGCACCAGCACATGCCCGAGTTCGCCGACGGCACGATCGAGCATCGCCAGTCGGAGATCGGCTCGCGCACCAGCCACGAGGTGCGCGTCGCGCCCGACTCGAGCCTCGCGCAGACGACCGGCGGCGGCCCCGTGCAGGTCAACTCCTTCCACCACCAGGCGTCGACCGCATCGGCTTCGACCTGCGCGCCGTCGCGTGGGCGCCGGACGGGGTGATCGAGGCGATCGAGGAGCCGGACGGGCGCTTCGTGCTCGGCGTGCAGTGGCACGCCGAGACGCTCGTCGCCGACGCCGAGCAGCTGGCGCTGTTCGAACGGCTCGTCGAGGCCACGCGACACCCGGCCAGGCCGCGCCGCGCGAACGCTTCGGCCAGCGCAGCGCCCCCGCGCCCGCGTCGTCAGGCTCTGATCGCGACGAACAGGAGGACTTCGGTGCCCACGCAGTCTAGGACCGCGCCAAACGCCGAGGGCGTCACGGGCGACGCGATTGGCGCGATCGCGTCGCCCGCCGACGCCGGCGCGCTGATGCCCGCCAACACCGCTCACGCGCCCGGCGCGTGGTCGCGCTGGTCGCCCGGCGCCGAGGCCTCGCCGTGGACGGTCGGCATCGAGGAGGAGGTGATGCTGCTCGACCCCGACGACTGGGCGCTCGCCTCGCGCGCCGACGCGGTGATGTCCGGCCTCACCGGCGAGCTTGCAGCGCACACCAGCACCGAGACGCACGGCTCGGCGCTCGAGCTGCGCACCGACCCGCACGCGACCGTCGCCGGCGGGCTCGCGCAGCTCGCGGAGCTGCGCGGCGATCTGGCGCGCGAGCTCGAGCAGCTGGAGCTGCGCGCCGCCGCCGCCGGGCTGCACCCGTTCACGCTGTGGCAGGACACGCAGATCTCCGACGGCGAGCGCTACCACTTCCTGTACGGGTCGATGCGCGAGCTCGCGCGGCGCGAGCCGACGTTCGCGCTGCACGTGCACGTCGCCGTGCCCGACCCCGAAAGCGCGCTGCGCGCGATCAACCGGATGCGCGCGCACCTGCCGCTGCTGCTCGCGCTGTCGGCCAACTCGCCGTTCTGGCAGGGCCGCGACACCGGCCTGGCCTCGGCGCGCACGCCGCTCTTTCAGGCCTTCCCGCGCGTGGGCATCCCGCGCGCCTTCCTCGACTACGCCGACTACGTCGAGCACGATCGACCTGCTGCTGCGCTGCGAGGCGTTCCCCGAGCCCACGTTCCTGTGGTGGGACGTGCGCCTGCAGCCGCGCTTCGGCACGATCGAGGTGCGGATCATGGACGCGCAGACGACCGTCGACGACTCGGCGGCGCTGACCGCGCTCGTGCAGTGCCTCGTGCGCCTCGAGGCACCGAGGGCTCGGGCGCCGACCCGCTCATCGACCTGCCCGAGGTGCTCGCCGAGAACCGCTTCCTCGCCGCGCGCGACGGCGCCGAGGCGAGCCTCATCGACGCGCGCCTCGGCCGCCGCTCCCCGTGTCCGAGGTGCTCGAGTCGGTCCTCGAGCGCTGCGTCGCCGCACGCCGAAGACCTCGGCTGCGAGGAGGAGCTGCAGTGGACGCGCAACCTCGCCGCCACGCCCCGGCCCAAGCGCCAGATCGACCTCGCGCAGGGACCCGACAAGCTGCCCGGGCTCGTCGAGGCGCTGTCCGCGCTGTTCTGAGCGCGAGCGCGCTGGGCAGGAAGAGGTGTTGGTTGCTCCCTTCGGACGTCGTGCGCCATCGTATATACGGCGTACATACGATGGCTATCTCGCCGCGCAAGAGGGTGCTGCCGCGGTGAAACTGAGACACCGCCCGAAAGAGGGGCAGTAGTGTTCGCTCGCAGATGTGCATGTTCGAGCTTGCAGGCTGATCGCGATGCGCGCGCTCGTGCAGCGGGTGACGTGTGCGAGCGTCGACGTGGACGAGCGGCGCGTGGCGACGATCGCCGCAGGCCTGCTCGTGTTGCTCGGAATCTCCCACGAAGACGACGCCGCTGCGGCCGACCGGCTCGCTGACAAGGTGCGCGCGCTGCGCATCTTCGAGGACGCAGACGGGCGCATGAACGAGGCGCTCGGCGAGCGCGAGATCCTCTGCGTGAGCCAGTTCACGCTGTACGGGGACACGGGCAAGGGAAATCGCCCGAGCTTCGTCGCCGCGGCGCCCGGCGAGACGCCCGGCCGCTGTATGAGCGCTTCTGCGAGCGTGCGCGAGCCGCGCGTGGGGAGTTCGGCGCGCACATGCGCGTCGCGCTCGTCAACGACGGCCCTGTGACCGTGCTGGTGGAGGTATGAGTGCGCTCGACAACGCGGGAGCGAGCCCGCGCCGCGATGGCGGCGGGGCGGACGACGGGGGCGGGCCGGGGGACCGCGGCGGGGCGGGTGTCAAGCCGACGCTTTACGTGATCTCCGGCTCGCACGCATGCGCCACGGCGATGCTGATGCTCGCGCACAAGCGGATCGGCTACCGGCGCGTGCGCCTCCCCACGGGTTTGCACCCGATGGCCGTGCGCGCGCTCGGCTTCCCAGGGCACAAGGAGTCCATTCGCAAGGTGCACGGACACACGGGACGCTCGCTGGCGCTGCTCGATCGACTGGGCACCGTGCCGGCACTGCGCTACGGCTCACGGCGCGTGCAGACCAACCGCAGGATCGCGCGCTTTCTCGACGAGGTGCGAGGCGACCCGCCGCTGTTCCCGTCGGACGCGCAGCGCCGCCAAGCTGTCGAAGAGGCGGAGGCTTGGGGAGACGAAATCTTTCAGATGTCCGCCCGGCGACTTGGGCTGACGGGGTCGCTGAACGGACTGGACAGCTTCCGCGATCGCGGCAACTCGGGCAGGCTGGGGGCGCTGCTCTCACCCAGCGAGAAGCTGCGCGTGCTCGGCGCTCGCGGCGTCGCCGGGAGGGCGTTCGAAGCTAACGCTCAGGTCGAGGGTCAGCTCGTGCGCGAGCTGCCGGCGCTGCTCGACCAGATCGACGCTTGGCTGGGCATGGGCGTGCTCGGGGGCGAGCGGCTCAATGCGGCCGACTTCATGATCGCGCCGAGCATCGCGCTGATCGCCTACCGCCTCGATCTGCGCCCGCAGATCGAGGCACGCCCGACGGGGGCGTACGTCGAGCGTGTACTGCCCGAGCCGCCGCTGTCCGCGCCGCGCGGCTAAGCCGTGACCGCCTGGGAGCCGGCGTCGCGCGTGCTGGCGGCGGCCATCGGCTCGGCGAGCGCGCGGCCGTGGCGGATCAGGTCGGCGGCGCGCTCGGCGAGCGGCGATCGTCGGCGCGTTCGTGTTGCCGCGCGGGACCACCGGCATGACCGAGGCGTCGACCACGCGCAGGCCCTCGAGGCCGTTGACGCGCAGCTGCTCGTCGACCACGGCGGCGGCGTCGCTCGCCCATGCGGCACGTGCCCACCGGGTGATAGATCGCGAACGTCGTGCGCGCGACGTGCGCGCGCAGCGCCTCGTCGGAGTCGCCGGCGGGCACGTTGAACGGCTCGGCGCAGTACGGGCGCATCGCCGGCTGGGCGCAGATGTCGAGCGCCAGGCGCACGCCCGCGATCATGCGCTCGCATGTCGTCGCCGGCGGAGTAGAAGGCGTTGTGCACGATCGGCTTGGCCGTCGGGTCGCTGGAAGCCAGGCGCACCGAGCCGCGGCTGTGCTGGCGTGAGCAGGCACGGCGAGACCCACACGCCGTGGGCCTCGGGGTCGCGCATCCCCTCGTCGACGATGTGCACCGGCGCGACGTGGAACTGCGTGTCGGGCGCGGGCGCGCCCTCGCCGACGCGGGCGAATCCGCCGGCCTCGGCGAGGTTGGAGGCGAACGGTCCGGTCTGCGTCGCTTCGTACTCGTCGAGCGCGGCGGGCTCGAGCGCGAGCAGCAGGCTCTCGGGCTCGGGCGTCGTCCACACGAGCTGCGCGGCGGGATGGTCGGAGAGGTTCTCGCCGACCGCCGGCTGGTCGAGCAGCACCTCGATTTCGCGCATCGCGAGGTGCTCGGCGGGGCCGACGCCGGAGAGCATCAGCAGCTGCGGCGAGTTGTAGGCGCCGCCGCAGAGGATCACCTCGCGCTCGGCGCGGAACTCCTGCGCCTGCGCCGAGCTGGCTCGCCTGCGACGCCGACCGCGCGCGTGCCCTCGAAGAGGATGCGGTGCACGTGCATGTAGGGCATCACGGTGAGGTTGGGGCGCTCGATCGCCGGGTGCAGGTAGGCGACGGCGGCGCTCGCGCGCATGCCGCCGCGCTGGGTCACCTGGTACATGCCGACGCCGTCCTGCTCGGCGCCGTTGAAGTCCTCGTTGCGCGGCAGCCCGGCCTGCACGCCGGCGTCGACGAAGGCGTGCGAGATGCGTTGTGCGAGCGCTCCTCGCTGACGGGCAGCGGGCCGCCGGCGCCGTGCCACTCGCGACGCGCCGCGCTCGTTGTCCTCGGCCTTGATGAAGTACGGCAGCAGGTCGGCGCAGCGACCAGCCCGGCCACGCCCCAGTCGTCGTAGTCGCGGCGGTTGCCGCGGATGTAGACCATCGCGTTGATCGACGAGGAGCCGCCGAGCACGCGACCGCGCGGCAGCGTGATGCGGCGGTCCGACGCACTCGTGCTCGGGCGCGGAGTGGTAGTCCCAGTCGACCTCCGTGCCGGCCGAGCTGCAGGTAGCCGAGCGGCACGTGGATGTTCTCGTGCGTGTCGGGCGGTCCGGCCTCGAGCAGCAGCACCTGCACGTCGGGGTCCTCGCTGAGACGGTTGGCGAGCACGCAGCCCGCCGATCCTGCTCCGACGATCACGTAGTCGTACATTCTTCGCGGCTCCCTTCCTCGGCGGCCAACGATACTCCTCCGGTTGTCGCCGAGTGCGACCTCACTGCGGTTCGGCATGCGCGCGCTACGTGAGCGCCGCGCACGACATGCCTCCCCGCGTAGCACGAGCTACTTGACGATGGCGCCCGACGCGCTGACCGCGTACCAGGTGCCACCGAACTGCTTGACGCCCGCGTAGCCGGTTTCCGCACGTTCGCCGGCCGCGGCGTAGCGGTACAGCGGGTGCCCGGCGTAGGTCACCTGGTGCGCTCCGCCCCGCAGCGTGATCGTCGACAGCAGCGATGCGCTGACGCCCGGCCCCGCGGCGGGCTTGCCGGTCGTCGTGAGCGCCGGCCAGGTCGTCGAGCATTCGCTCGTCGTCACGCAGGTGTTCTTCTTCGCGCTGTCCTTGGAGAAGCGGTAGACGGTGAACCCGGAGGAGTCGACGAGCACCTTGCCCAGGCTCGTGTGGCGCAGCTGGAGCTTCTCGGTGCGGGTGGCGTGCGCCGACGTCGCTGCCGCAGGGCCCGCGATGCCGGCCGCGGCGATCGCCGCGGCGGTGGCGGCTGTGGCGACGAGGCTAAGTCGAAGATGAGTGGTGCGCTTCATGATTGTCCTCCGAGACGTGTGTTTGCCGAGACGTGTTTGCGTTTGCGCGCTTGGGCGCATGGGGATGGTGGGGCGCGGCTGTGGTGCCTCTCAGGATTGAAGACGCCGCATGGGACACAAGCTTCCCGCAGGACCGTCGGCCGGGCGCCGGCGGCGCTCGCGTAGGCTGCGCCTGGAACGGCTTCGTCACTGCGCGCGAGCGCGCTGGGCGGGGCAGCACGGGAGGACTTCGGTGAGTGACGCGGCGACCGATACGAGCCAGTGAGCCGGGCGGCGGTGGGCCAGCGGCCTCCGGCCGAGCGTCGGCCTGCGAGGCGGGTGGACGGCGCTCTGTCGTGGGGAGTGCGCGCGATGCTCGCGCTGGCGGCGGTGCTGAGCGTGGCGGCGATCTTCGCTCTGTGGGCCGACCGCCAGCTGCTCGACACCGGCGACTGGACGCGCACGAACACGAAGCTGTTGCAGAACGAGGCGATCCAGGCACGGCTGGCGGACTACCTGACCGAACAGCTCTACGCGAACGTCGACCTGGCAGGAGAGTTGCGCTCGGGCCTGCCTGGACCGTTGAAGGCACTCGCCGCGCCGGCTGCCGGGGACCTGCGCACCGTAGTCGAAAAGGCGATCGTCGCTGCATTGCGCACGCCGCAGGTGCAGGCGCTGTGGCGCAACGCGAGCGACCGCTCCCACAGGGAGCTCATAGCGCTGATCGAGAACAGGGGCCGTGTCCTGCGCACGCCCGGGGGCGGCGCGGTGGTGCTCGATCTGCGCCCGATCGTGGCCGACCTTGCCCAGCGCTTCGCGACGCCCGCCTCGGTCGTGGCAAGACTTCGCAGCTCGGTCGGTGAGATCACGATCCTGCGCTCGAGGAGACTGCAGACTTTGCAGGGCGTGGCGCGCGGCCTGCACGATCTGGCGATCGTGCTGCCGGCGCTCGCGCTGTCTCTGCTCGCGCTGGCGATCGGGTTCTCGCCGGGGCGGCGCGGCCGCGCGCTCGCGGCGGTCGGGGCGGTCGCGGTCGCGGCGGCGCTGGCGACGCTGCTCGTGCGGTCGATCGCGGGCACGCAGGTGGTGGATGCGCTGACGAGCAGCGAAACGGTGCGTCCGGCGGCGAGCGCGGCGTGGTCGATCGTGACGGGAGCGCTCGTGGAGATCGCGGTCGCGACGATCGCGATCGGCGCGGCGGCCGTGCTCGCGGGTCTGCTACTCGCCGTCAGCGCTCGCCACCGACAGGCGGCCTGAACGTGAGGCGGGCGGGGCTGAACGTTAGCTGCACAAGCTTTTTGTCGCAAACAGCGGGAAAAAGCGTTGGCCGGGCGGCTCGACAACACGAGCGCTACAAGTCGCGCGAGATAGCCTGATGTTCTTCTCGCGCAGCTTTGGTGAGGGTTGGGGATCGTCTTCGGCGAGCGGCGCCCTACGGGCGTCGCCCGATCGCGCATCGAGCGGGCGCCCCACGCAACGCAACGCGGCATGACCAGACGCCGGAGCCGGAGACCGCAGGGTTAGCTGCCGAAGCGACCGGGTAGGGACGCGAACATCGAGCGAGGATGGCCATGGAAACACCGTCACGGAGGAACGCGTTGAAGCCACGGACCCAGCGCCCCGCGCAGCAGGGGGTGAGACGCGTGGCAGCGACGGTCGCGCTGCTTGCCGTGCTTTGCCTCGGGGTTGCGGGAGTCGCATCGGCCGGCCAGCGCCCTGCTGCGGGCGACCTTCAGATCGACCCAAGCGTCGCCTCGCTGGGCGCGTCGTGGGACGCGGCGAGCATCTCCGGGCTCGCCGGATTTCGTGTTCGCTGGCGCCCGCTGACGACGCCCAGCAGCCCGTGGGGCAAGCCGATCGAACTTCCGGCGACGGCCCGCAGCTACACGATCAGGGGGCTTGACGCGGCCGTGTACGAAGTGCGCGTGCGCGCGATCGGGGCCGCGACCCGGAGCAATGGCGCACGTCACAGGAAGCCGACCCGAAGCCTGGGCGGCGTCGTCTCAGGCGCGGCGACGGCGCTCGCGCCCGCGGAAGAACTGCCTCAAGGGCCGCCGCACGAAGAAGCTCCCGCCGCCAAAGAAGGGTCGCGAGAAAAAGCAAGAGAACAGCCGAAAGAAATAGAACAGCCGAAAACGAAAGAAGGACTCCCCAAGGAAGAACCCCCGCGGGAAGAATCAGGCGAAGAAGACGAACAGGAAAAGCTCGAAGAACCGCCGAAGAAAGAACCTCCTCACGAAGAACCGCCGAAAGAACCGCCTCACGAAGAACCGCCTCACGAAGAACCGCCGAAAGAACCGCCTGTCGAAGAACCGCCGACCGAAGAAGGAACCGGCGGCGCCAGCTGCGCGCTGTACGGCTCGCCGAGCGGCAACGACGCGAACAAGGGCACACAATCGGTGCCGCTGAGGACCGTGACTGCGCTGTTGGGGCGGCTGAAGGCCGGCCAGACGGGCTGCCTGGCCCCCGGCAGCTACGAAAGCTTCACCACGCGTGCCGGCGAATCCCACGGGGCTCCCGGCGCGCCGGTCACGATCACGTCAACCGACCCCAAGGCGCCGGCGACGATCTCCGGGCGCGTGGTGACGATGCCGGGCGCCGGCTACCTCACATTCACGCACCTGAACTTCACCGACTCGAGCACGCGCGGCCCGAGCGTGACAATCGGCTCGGCACACACCACGTGGGCCTACGACGACGTCACTGCGCCCAACACGATCTGCTTCGAGACGACTGGGTCCGGGCAGTACGGGCCAGCCGAAGACACCTTGATCGAACGCGACCGCGTGCACAACTGCGGACGGCCGTTCACGTGTGCGACCGACGCGAAACCATGCAACGTCCCGCCGAACAACGGCTACTTCATTCACGGGCTGTACGACCTCGGGATCAGGACAACCGCCCGCAACAGCTATTTCTACGAAGTGTCCTCCAAGGGCGTCCTGCTGCGCGGCGGCAGCGGCGCGGTGATCGAACACAACATCATCGACGGCAACGGCTCGGGAGTCATCTTCGGCGATCTCAACCCCGAAGGCGACACGGTGCGCTGGAACATCATCACCAACAGCCACGGCGCGTGCGGCGGATGCGAACTCTACTTCGGGATCTGGACCTACGGCAGCGTGGGCGCCGCCAACTCGGCCGTCAACAACGACGTGTTCGGCAACGTCTCGGGCAACATCGGCCCGCACGAAAGCGTGACGCTCGCCGAAAACGTCGAAGTCGATCCGAGATTCGTCAACGCGGCCGCACACGACTACACCCTGGAACTCGGCTCGCCCGTGCTCGGTTACGGGCCGGAATAGAGGCGCTCGCGGGCGAAGGCGTCAGGGCTGCCGGCGATAGCCCTCGCGCGCTCTGAGCAGGAATCCGGCAAACAGCAGGCCGAACACGATGGCGACCGCCGGAGCGCCTTTAACCGCGGACAGCACCGAGACGAGCAACGAGGCCAGCGCGGCGCAGACGGAGAAGACGATGTTGGCGATCGGCTCAGCTTGGCGCAACGACGGAGACGACGAAGATCAGCGCGGCGAGCAGCAGTGCAAACAGCCCGAAACGCATTTCATCACCTCCGGAACGACACCCATCGCCGTACTCCGGTCGCCTCGAAGACCCGCTCGACCGGCCGTTGCGCCGGGGTCAGGGAGTACGCGCACTGATGAGCCTCACACAGGCCCTTGCCGTGCAGGATCGTCTTCAGGCCCATGGAGTCCATGAACTCGACGCCCCCGAGGTCGAGCACGATCTCTCGTGCGCCGGATGCGCACGCTTCGGTCAGCGCCTCCTCCAGGACCTGCGCCGACGCCACGTCCAGCTCGCCGGCTAGGGCGACCGTGTGGCGCTCGCCTTCGACCTTCGTCCGGATCCGCAAGCTCCCCATGGTGGCCCCCGACGACGGCTGGTCGCTGACCGGGATCAAGGTGACGGCTCTTTCTTCTCGGACCAGGCACCGAGGACACAGGTCGCCTTTGGACCCTTTGTAGGGCACGGCGACCCCGCAGTTGAGGCATCTCAGCCTAAGCATGTCCTCTCGATCAACCTCGCCTGGGGGATACCCGCGAGTACAGGCGAGCAAACGACCGGCTCATGGCCGGACCGCTCAAGTTCCCGCGGCAGTTCGGGGCGCGGCGGCTGCGCGCGCGTGGTACTCGTCGAAACCGCCGAACCAGGCCTCGACGGTCACGAGTCGCCGCCAACCCCGCGAAAGCGCGCCCAGCGTCCGCGCTATCTCCGCGAGTCGCCGTCGGAGTCGAAGCCGTGGCCGAGGGACCGTTCGATCTCCAGGCGCGAGCGCTCGGCTTTGAGCCGTCCGGCCCCGACTGCGCGCTGAACCGGCTCCTCGAGTCCCAAGTGGGCGACCAGCACTTCGAGCGTCGCCTGCACGTCTTCCAGCGTCTGCGCGATCTCAGTCTCAGTACTGGGGTTCCTCATGCGACTCCCGATGGACCGGCGTGGGCGTGGAATTAGACCCTGTGAGTGCCCGAACGGGCCCCCGGCCAAACAGATCAGCCGTTTGGGAACGCCGCACAGGAGCGATCGTGGCGCTCGAAAAGGCGAAGCGCAGACCCGCGCTCGGCGGCCAACTTGACAGATCGCCACTGAAAAGCGATGCTCGTCGACCCCACGGGTTGCGAAGGAACACGGAGGTTCCTGCATGAATCGGCACATCTGCGCACGGAAGCGGACATCGGCGGTTCTCGCATGCGTCAGGCTCTTGGCGGGAGTGACCCTCCTCCTGGGCGTCGCCACAGCGCAGATCTGGAGGACCGTGGCAGCGAACGCGTCGGCGGTCTCGTCCGTACGGAACCCCTCATTCGCGCCCGCTCTCGGCAGTTCCGCCAGCCTTCAGACACCCGTGGCAGGCGATCGGCGGTGCAGCATCAGCATCGTCAAGGTCCATGCCAAACGCTGGGCGTGGGTTAGAAAGACGCGGCGGGTACACGGACACCGCGTGGTCGTTCGCCGGCACGGCAAGACCGTATATCTCCACGTGCGCGTCGAGTTCCTGACACACAAGTCCCAACGAGTCTGTCGGGCCGCGCTACCCGGACCTGCGCCGGAAACCCCGACGGCACCCTCCTCGGAAGCTTCGAGTTCGCTCTCGCCGCCGCCGCCGCCGCCGGCGGTCGGTCCGCCGCCTAGTCCCGGGCCAGCACCGCCGCCAACCCTCGTCTCGCCACCACCGGCGCAGACGCCTCCTGTAGCGATCTCCCACCTGGAGTACGTACTGCAAGACGGCGTCACGTCGGTGTACGACATGGACCACGAATTCAAACTGCTCAAGACGATCAGCCTGCCCCAGACCAAAGCCGAGGTGCGCGGCGTGACGGTGGCGCCCTCGACGCACCTGATGTTCGTGCCCTACGGCGGCGACGGTGCAGGAGCCGGGAAGGGCTCGGTGCTCGCCTATGACCTGCTCTCAGAAAAGGTCGTCTGGGACGTCAAGCTGAACACAGGCATCGACTCTGGACAGGTCAGCCCAGACGCCACGAAGCTCTACATCCCCAGCGGAGAGCTCGAATCCAATGGTCTGTGGAACGTCCTGGACACCGCAAGCGGAGCAGTCGTCGGCGCGATACACGGTGGCACGGCGCCGCACAACACCGTTGCGTCCAACGACGGCAGGTTCGTCTATCTGGGCGGCCGCGAGTACAACTTTCTCGACGTCTATGAAACGGCGACCGGCAAAGTCCGCGAAATTGGTCCCCTGATCAACACCGTGCGGCCGTTCACGGTCAACGGCTCCAACACGCTGGCGTTCGCGACTGCCACCAACTTCGACGGCTTTCAGGTCTCCTCGATCACGAGCGGCAAGGTCCTTTTCACGGTGTCGTTCGGTGAAGTGCCCAAAGGTTTCGCCTTCACGGCCCCAAGTCACGGGATCGCGCTCTCGCCGGATGAGAAGCGGCTCTATGTCGTCGACACGGTCCACAAAGAGGTTCAAGTGTGGGATGTCTCGGGAGTCAGAGAAGGCGTCCCTCCCAGCCAGATCGGGGTCGTGCCCGTTGCGGGCTGGAGCGGCTATGAGAGCCCCTGCACTTATGACTGCGGCCGAGGTGGGTGGCTCCAGCTGTCGCTCGATGGACGCTACCTGTTCGTCGGGGACTCCGGCGAGGTGATCGACACGCCGACGCGCAAAGTCACGACCACGCTCTCGACGCTCGCGCAGACCAAGAAGTCAATCGAGGTGGACTGGCAGAACGGCGTGCCGGTTTCGACCAGCGGTCGGACCGGCGTCGGGGGCGTGGGCTAGAGGGTGCGGAGCTAGAGGGTGCCGACCGCGGACTATCTGGCGCCCCTAGATATGGCACACACGCCCAAGCCGGAGAGGGGTCTCGAACCCCTGACCTCCTGTTTACAAGACAGGTGCTCTACCAGCTGAGCTACTCCGGCAAGATCGTGCGCAAGCCGACCATCCGCCAACTGTAACGGCGCTGCCGCGAGCGGTGTATTGAGGGCATGGAGCAGCAACGCACAGAGCGCTCGCAGGCGGGGCCGGGTGAGCCGGAGGGACTGCACGGGGCGGCCCTGGACGGCTTTCGCGAGCGCTCTCTGAACAGGGGCGTGAACCCGTTTCTGTACTGGACGCTGCGCTGGATCCTCGTGCCGACGTTCCTCGTGTACTTCCGCATGAAGCGCATCGGCCGCGAGCACCTGCCGAACAAGGGTCCGTTGCTGCTCGCCTCCAACCATCGAAGCTTCCTCGACCCGTTCGTGATCGGCATGCTCGTGCGCCGGCCCGTCTACTACATGGCCAAGCGAGAGCTGTTCGAAAAGCGCTGGCAAGCATGGCTCCTGAACGGCCTCGGGGCGTTTCCGATCGACCGCGGCGCGGGCGATGGCGCCGCGATGGACACGGCGAGAGCGATCCTCGACCGCGGCGATTGCGTCGTCGTATTCCCGGAGGGCACGCGCGTGCGCCAGGGTGGGCTGCACGCCCCGCGCCGCGGGATCGGTCGCCTGGCGCTCGAAGCCGGGGTGCCGGTCGCTCCGGTGGCGATCATCGGAAGTGAAAACCTTCGCCGCGGCTGGCGCATTCGCCCGCGCAAGGTCCGCGTACGCGTGGGGCGTCCGATGAACTTCCCGACGACCGGCGGTTCCTCGCCGGCGCTCGCCGCGGGTGTCACCGAGCGCATCTGGGATTGCGTGAGCCTGCAGTGGGAGTGGCTCGGCGGAGCGCGCGCGATCGCGCCCCCCGACGCGACTGCCGCCGAGGGGCCGCCGCGTACGAGCGCCGAGCGGCCACAGCCGGCTGCGCCCCGACGCGAACGTATCTCCGCCGGCTCCCTCGACAAGTCGCGCGAGAAGGAGTCGCGCGCCGCCTGAGCTCGCTCGCGCGTTTGCGATGGCGGCTTGGCCCGGATCGCCTCGGCAGGAAGATAGGGTGTGCGATGAGTGACCGAGTCCAGCCAGAAGTCAAAGGCGCAGCTCGACGCGGAGTTCTCAGACCTCTATCGCGCGCACCTGCGCGACGTCTACAGCTACAGCTACTACCGCGTCGGCAACCATCACGACGCCGAGGATCTGACCGAGCAGACGTTCCTGCAGGCATATCGCCACTTCGAGCGTGCGCAGCGGGAGTCCGACGGGCGGCCGTTGCGCCCTTGGCTGATCCGCATCGCGCACAACCTCGCCGCGAACCTCTACCGCGACCGCTCGCGCAAGCCGGCCATGCCGATCGACGAGTCGAGCAACCTGACGACACTGCACACGACAGAGCAGCTCGTCGAGGGACGCGACGAGCTCAGCCGCGTGCTCGACGGGGTCCAGCGACTGCCCGACGATCGGCGCGAGGCGTTGATCATGCGCTTCGCCCTCGGTATGGACAATCGCGAGATTGCGCGTGCGATGGACCGCTCGGACGGCGCCACGAAGGTGCTGATCCATCGCGCGATCAAACAGCTGGAGGAACTCGTCGGAGATCCGCGCAAGGAGCTGGCAGGTGAGTGAGGCCCTGCACAACTTCGAGGGACTGCTGCGCGAAGCCCTCGCGCCGGTCGAGCCGCCGGAGGATCTGGTCGAGCGCCTCGAGGACACGCTGACGACGATCACCGAGCTCGCCGCCGACGAGCTCGAGGCGTGGGAGCTCTCGGCGATGCGCGATCCGCGCAACTGGGCCCGGCCGGCGGCGGCGATCGTCGCGGGCGGAGCGGCGGGCACGGCGCTCGTGCTGCTGCGCGCCCGCCGGCGCGGTCAGGCCTCGAGCGGACCGCTCGGGGTGCGCCTACCCGGTTTCGACCGGGCTTCGGCCGAACGGACGCTCAAGGACCTCGGACGCGAGACGCGCAAGCTGTTCGGAGAGCGTTGAGCGGAACGCCGCCGACGCCGAGGGCCATGGCTTGGGTCAGGCGTAGGTGTCGCGCACGGGCGTCCACCTCGGCGCCGCGGGCGCCAAGCTAGGCTCTGGCCAGCAATGGCCACCTGCTACCGCCATCCCTCGCGTGAGACGGGGGTTTCCTGCTCCAACTGCGGGCGGCCGATCTGCCCCGACTGCATGACGACGACACCCGTCGGCATGCGCTGCCCGGAGTGCGCGAAACAGGGCACCAAAGTCGTGCGCCTGCGCGAGATGGCGAACATCCCGCGCGTCGCCTACGCGCTGGTCGCGATCAACGTCGTCGTTTTCTTCACCGAGCAGGGCCAGTTCTCGATCAGCGGATCGGGTATCTACGGCAACGTCGTCAACGAAGGCTTTCTCGATCGAGGCTCGATCCATGTCGCCCATCAGTACTGGCGGCTGATCAGCTCCGGCTTTGTGCACGAGAACATCCTGCACATCGCCTTCAACATGTACCTGCTCTACCTGCTCGGGCGCATCCTCGAGCCGGCGATCGGCTCGGTCAGGTTCGCCGCGGTCTACGTCACGGCGTTGCTCGCCGGCTCGCTCGGCGCGCTGATAGCGACCGCACAACCGAGTCTCGGCGCGTCCGGCGCGGTGTTCGGCTTGATGGGCGCAGTCGTCGTCGAGCTGCGCGCCCGTCGCCTCAGCGTGATGGAGTCGGGCATCGGCGGCCTGATCGTGATCAACTTGATCTTCAGCTTCGTCGTGCCGAACATCTCCGTGGGAGGGCACGTCGGCGGGTTGATCGGTGGAGCGGTCGCTGGATACGCGCTGCGCCTCGCCGGCGACCGCTACAAGACGCTGGGCCTGTTCGCGTGTCTGGCGCTTGCGGCGGCCTGCGTGGCCGGCGCGATCGCCGTCTCCGGAGTGTCCGGCTCGGGCTTTGCCTGAGCGCCTCAGCTGACGCCGGCGAGCTCCACGGCGAGCGCCTGGCTCGGCGCCGGTCCGACCGCAAAGCGCTCGGGATGCAGGATCTGCCCGAGCAGCTCCAGACCGTCGATCAGTCGCGGCCCCGGCCGCGAGAAGTAGGCCGAGGCATTGACCGCGACGATGCGCTGCGCGCCGAGCCGCGCAAGCTCACGCGCGAACGCCAGCGCCTCCTCGCGTGCGCGCTGGGCGTCGTAGCCGCAGGGCATCACCACGACGACCTGCGGCCGCGCGGCGGCGACCTCCTCCCAGGCGACGACCCGCGACGGCTCGCCGGCGAGACCGAGCACGTCCTCACCGCCGGCCAACTCGATCATCTGCGGCGTCCAGTGCCCCGCTACGAAGACCGGATCCAGCCACTCCAGCGCGGCCACTCGCACGCGCGCTTGCGCGCGCACGGCCAGCCTTACCCGGTCGATGCGCGCGGCGGCGTCGCCGATCAGCTCGACACCGCGGTCGCGCCGGTCGGTCGCCTCGGCAAGCGTGCGCACGTCGCCGAGCATCTCGCCGATCGTCTTGGGGTCGAGCGCGATCACCTGCGGACGCGTCGGCAGCCGCTTGGCGATCTGCGCGACCTCCTCGTAGGAGACGGCGCACACCGGGCACAGCTCCTGCGTGACGATCAGGTCGGCGGCGACCTGCTCGAGCGCGTCGCGGTCGAGCTCGTAGATCGCGTTGCCCTCCAGCGTGCGCTCGCGCACGGCGGCGTCGATCTCTGCCGCGCTCAGGCCGCTTGCGAGCACGTCGCGCGTCACGCGCCGGCACTGCAGCGCCTCCAGCGGATAGTCGCACTCGTGCGTGACCGCGACCACGTCGTCGCCGAGGCCGAGCGCGAACAGCAGCTCGGTGGCGTGCGGGACGAGGCTGACGATGCGCATGACTCGACTCTACGCACCCGTAACTCCCGCGTGAAGTGTTCGCGCCTCAGAGGGCCGCGCGCCCGGTCGGCCGACCACGCTCCCGAGCCACGGTATGCTCGCTCGACGGATGGCACTGCTCAGCGACGCGCAAATCGAGCAGCACCTGCTGGGCTCTGAGTGGCGGCGCGAGGGGCAGGCGATCGTGCGCGACCTCGAGCTGGCCGACTTCGCCGCGGCGATCGTGCTCGTCGATCGCGTCGCAGAGGTCGCCGAGGCGGCCAATCACCACCCGGACATCCTCGTGCACGGCTGGAACAAGCTGCGCCTGACGCTCTCCACACACTCCGAGGGCGGCTTGACAGACGCCGACTTTGCGCTTGCGGCGCGTCTCGACGCGCTGCGCTGAACACGGAAACACCGATTGCCGCCAGCCTCTTTCCGACACACCGCCTTGCTACCTTAGGCGGGTCGGCAAACGATGAACGACGACGAAGAACTTCCCCGAAGTAGCGCGGCCCTGATGGGCCCGACAAGCGGTCGCCGCCGAACGCGTCGCCGCCTCGATGCAGGGCGTGCGCGCGCCCGACGGGTGCTCGCCGCCGCGTGAACGCCCTGAAGATCATCCTCGCGGCCGTGCTGGTCGCGATCAACGCGTTCTTCGTCATCGCCGAGTACGCGCTCGTGCGCTCGCGCCGCACCGTGCTCGAGAAGATGCGCGACGAAGGCGCCAAAGGCGCCAGGCTGGCCTTGGCGCAGCTGACGAACATCAACGAGTACATCTCCGCGGTGCAGATCGGCGTCACGCTTACGTCGATCGGCATCGGCGCGCTCGGCGAGCCCGCGCTCGCAAACGTCTTCAAAAGCGCGCTCGGCACGGCGCTCGCTCACGGCGCTGCGGTCGCGGTGTCGGCGATCGTCGCCTTCCTGATCATCTCCTGTGCGCAGCTCGTCGCGGGCGAGATGGTGCCGAAGTTCTACGCGATCGATCGTGCCGAGGCCGTGGCCCGCCGCGTGGCGGGCCCGCTGCAGGCGTTCAGCGTGCTGTTTCGCCCGGTGATCGTCGCGCTGACGGCCGTCGCCGACCGCATCCTGCGGCTGCTCGGCGTCGACATGAGCGAGGAGCGCCGCGGCGGCTCGCCCGACGAGCTCAAGCGGCTGATCGCCGAGTCGCACGCCGGCGGCCACATCGACCTCGGCGAGGCGGGCATGTTGACCGGCGTTTTTCACCTGCACGAGCAGGAGGCGCGCCAGGTGATGACGCCGATCCCCGCCGTCGTAACCGTCGACGCCTCCCAGGACGTCGAGACGGCGCTGCGGCTGTGCGTGTCCAGCGGGCACACGCGGCTGGTCGTCACCGAGGCCGACGACCGCGACCGGGTGCGCGGGATCGTGCACTCCAACACGCTCGTGCAGCAGTTGATGGAGGACGGCCCGCACTCGCCGATCGAGCCGCTGATACACGACGCGCCGATCATGCCCGAGACGAAGCCGCTCGACGACCTGCTCGCCGATCTGCAGCGCCAGCGCACGTCGATGGCCGTGATCGTCGACGAGTACGGGCGCGTCGTCGGCATCGTGACCGTCGAGGACATCATCGAGGAGGTCGTCGGCGAGATCACCGACGAGACCGATCCCGCCGGCGGGGAGGTGCGCAAGCTCGCCAACGGCGACTGGTTCGTGCGCGGGCACGTCGCCGTGACCGATCTCGAGGACTACGGCCTGCACCTGCCCGTCGACAGCGACGCCTACAACTCGATCGGCGGTCTCGTCTTCGCCGAGCTGGGCAGGCTGCCCCGCCGCGGAGACACGGTCAACGCCAACGGCTTCTCGATACGCGTCGAGTCGGTGCGCGAGAACCGCATCGAGGCAGTGCGTATCCGCGAGCGCCGCCCGGTGCAGACGGGCGAGAGCCGCGGCAACTCCGAGGACTGACCGGCTCGCCGCAGCCGACTGGCGAGTCGCAGGCGCCTCGCCAGGACGCGCCGTCGCGGTTGCCGT
Organism: uncultured Solirubrobacteraceae bacterium; assembly: GCA_963706615.1. Classification (GTDB taxonomy): domain Bacteria; phylum Actinomycetota; class Thermoleophilia; order Solirubrobacterales; family Solirubrobacteraceae; genus Palsa-744. The sequence goes on from OY970163.1 coordinate 2,338,859, forward strand.
TAAACACGTCCGGCCCGCGGGGGGAGCGGGCCGGAACGCGTGCACTGGGAGGAGGCGGGTGTGCAGTGCGACTCTGATGTCGCAGTTACCAGTATCGCGATCAGGATGAACGCCAGCTAAAAGTAGGCTGAGCCGATCCTCACAAGCCTCCAGGTGCCTGCCAGCCCGGCGGCACGCACCCGCATGGGTCAGTAGATATGGAACCCGCGGCCGCTCTTGCGTCCGAGCGCGCCCGCGTCGATCAGCTGCTCGACGCGCGCCGGAATCGGCGCGCCGATCGTCTCGCCGATCGCCTTGGAGACATCGAGCCCGACGAGGTCCAGCAGCGCGAGCGGCCCCATCGGATGCCCGGCGCCGAGGCGCATGCACGTGTCGACGTCGGCTGCGTCCATGCTCGTCTCTTCGAGCAGCCGCACGGCGCTGAACAGATAGGGGAACAGCAGTCGGTTGACCACGAAGCCCGGCACGTCGGGCACCTCGACGGGCGTCTTCTCGAAGGCCTCGCACAGCGCCTGCGCGCGGCTGCGCGTTTCCTCGCTTGCCGCCTGCGGGAAGACCAGCTCGACGAGCTTCATCTTCGTCACCGGGTTGAACACGTGCAGGCCGAGGAAGCGCTGCGGGCGCCCGCTGGCGAGCGCGAGCTGCTCGATCGACAACGAGGAAGTCGTGGTCGCGAGGATCGCGCGCGAGTCGAGCACGGCGTCCAGTTCAGCGAGCAGGGCCGCCTTGATGTCGTGGTCCTCGACGACCGCCTCGACGACGAAGGTCGCCGGCGCGAGCGCCTGCGGCTCGGTCACCACCTGCACGTGCTCCGGGTCGACTTCAGCGTGCATGCGCGCGAGCGTCTTCTCGACGGTCGCTCGCGCGCGCTCGGCGGAGCTCGTCGAACGGGCCAGCAGCAGCACCGGCCCGTGATGGGCGGCCGTCGCCGCGAGGCCGCAGGCGATCGCCCCGCTCCCCGCCACCGCGAGACGTTTGGCGGGTCGTGTCTCATTGGCGTCGGTCTGCTGGTTCACGGCAGGGCTCTCCCAAGCGTTGACTGACCAGTCAATCTACAGACGGCGTGACCGCGGTAGAGTATGTCCTGCAGGGGCCGGGCACCATTCTCAAGCGCTCCGACCGGTCGTGAGCGACCCGCGTTCCTCTCCATAACCGCCGCGCAACATCCGTAGGAGGCTGACCCAAAATGAGGCAAGCAGAGGGCCGCGAGGTAGTAATCGTCGAGGCTGTGCGCACGCCGATCGGACGTGGGCACAAGGAGAAGGGCTACTACAAGGACACCCACCCGAACGCCCTGCTCGGAAAGACCTACTCGGAGGTCATCTCGCGCTCGGGCATCGATCCCGCCGAGGTCGAGGACGTCGTCGCCGGCTGCGTGCAGCAATTCGGCGAGCAGGGCTTCAACATCGCCCGCAACGCTTGGCTGCAGGAGGGCCTGCCGATCGAGACGCCCGGCACGACGATCGACCGCCAGTGCGGCTCTGCCCAGCAGGCCGTCAACTTCTCCGCGGCGCTGATCGCCGCGGGCGTGCACGACGCGATGATCGGCTCGGGCGTGGAGCACATGGGCCACCTGCCGTTCGCCGCCGGCATGAAGACGCAGGAGGACTTCGGCTATGCCTTCACGCCGGAGCTGATGGCCAAGCACAACATCGTCGGACAGGGCCTCGGCGCGGAGATGATCGCCGACCAGTGGGAGATCTCCCGCTCAGAGCTCGACGAGCTCGCTGTCCGCTCGCACCGCCTCGCCCACCAGGCAACCGAGGAGGGCCGCTTCGAGCGCGAGATCGTGCCGATGACGATCGACGGCCAGGAGCACGTGACCGACCAGGGCATCCGCCCCGAAACGAGCCTCGAGGCGCTCTCGCAGCTCAAGCCGGCGTTCAAGCCCGACGGCAAGATCACGGCGGGCAACGCGTCGCAGATCTCCGACGGCGCGGCCGCCGTGCTGCTGATGTCCGCCGACAAGGCCAAGGCGCTCGGCCTGAAGGCGCGCGCTCGCATCGTCGACCAGACGACCGTCGGCTGCGACCCGGTGAAAATGCTCGAGGGGCCGATCCCGGCAACGCGCAAAATCCTCGACCGCAACGGCATGAAGATCGACGACATCGACCTGTTCGAGATCAACGAGGCGTTCGCACCCGTCGTCGCCGCATGGCGTCGCGAGCACAACCCGGACATGGACCGCGTGAACGTCAACGGCGGCGCGATGGCCCTCGGCCACCCGCTCGGCTCGACGGGCGCACGGCTGATCACGACGCTGCTGCACGAGCTCGAGCGCTCCGACAAGGAGATCGGCTTCGTGACGATGTGCTGCGGCGGCGGTCTAGGCACCGGCACGCTGATCCAGAGGGTCTAGTCCTCTGATGCTGTTCCGGCCGGCGCATGCGCCGGCCGGCGGGGGCGCGCATGCGCGCCCCCGGGCCAGGCCGCATGCGGCCTGGCCTACCTTTCTGCTCCTACGTCAAGAGACGCCAGATTTGGTGAAACGCGGCGTATAGTCGAGCCAATGGAGGAGCCCGGTCTACCTCGGATCGAATTGGGCGGTGAGAGCCGCACGACTGAACTGCGAGGCTGGCGCGCGAAATTGTTGCTGTACGTCATGGCCGCCGTGATCGTCTCCGTGATCGTCTGCATCCCCGCCGCGTGCGCCTTCTTTGCTTACGCAGAAGGCGGAACGTCGTTGTGGGGCGCCGTCGGGTACTCCACCGCGATTTACGGTGGCTTTGGACTCTACTTGTGCTGGGACCTGGTGCGGCTGCGCCGCAAGCGGTTCAACTCTCGGTCGAGCGAGCGTGGTGTGGGCGAGGTCGGCGCTTAACCCACCCGCCTGCTACCTCAGCCGCTCGGTCCGCCCCCCGTCCAGTTCACCGCGACGGGGGGCAGCGCCAGCAGTGCGACCCACGTCGCCGCTTCGCTGATGCCGCTGGCGGGAAGCGCGTGCGCGGACTGGAAGGCGCGCAGGTTGGTTGTCGTCTGCGAGCCGAAGTAGCCGGTGACTTCCTGGGAGGGGACGGCGCTCGCGAGATGCTCCTGCAGCCACAGGACCTGGTCGCCTTTTGCCCCTTTGCCGAGTTCCGGGTAGCCGTTGTTCGGCGTCACGCTCGTCAGCGGCGCGATCGGCGCGGCGAGCGTGCTCCAGCCGCTGGTCGGGGTCTCCTGCCAGTCCCAGAACGAGTAGCCGGTCGCGCCATAGTCGACGGCCTCCTCGCGGAAGCGCAGCAGGTCGGAGGTGCTCACGCCGCCGTAGGTCTGCCCGAGCGGGAAGATCGGCCGGCCGTAGACGCGGTTGCCGATGTACGTGTTCGCGTAGACCGTGTCGACTGACACGCCGATGTCCTTCCAGTACATCTGCGGGGCGTTGTACTGGGCGCCGTTGGGGCCGAGGAACACCGAGTAGGGCAGCGATGGGTGATAGGAGACGTAGGGGAACGACGCGAGCGCGAGCGGGAAGGCCGCGCCGATCTTCGCGCGCAGGTCGTTGACGTAGGTCTGCGCAGCGGAGTAATGGCCCTCGTACTCGGCCTCGGCGTCGATCACCAGGCAATCGGCGCCGTTGCTCACCGCCTGCGCGCCGAGGTTCGCCTCGCCGGCGGGATTCGTGCCGTAGACGTACTGCCACGCGCACGCCCGCAGGCCGTTGGCGTGCAGCTCTGCAACGAGTGCAGAGGAGAACTGACCCCAGTAGTTGCTCGACCCGTCAGAGCTCTTGATGAACAGCGTCGTCACGCCTGCCGCGTGCGCTTGAGCGACGATCGAGGCGACGTTGCCGCCGTTGGACTTGCTCACGTACCAGATCCACATTCCCTGCCCGTCAAACGGCGAGCCGCTGACCGCGCCGACGGCGGCGGACGGCGGCGCCGCCGTCTTCACCACCGGCGGGTGCAGTGCGTGGCTGTAGACATAGATCGGCCCGTAGGAGCTCGAGTAGCGAGCGTGGCTGAGCAGCACCATGATGTGGCCCGAGTGCGCGCTGCTCGGCACCGTCAGGATCAGCCCGGCGTTGGTCATGTGCAGATGCGCCACCGGCGAGCCGGAGCCCACGCGACCGCCCGGCGTGCGCGGAAAGCCCACGGTCATCCCCGCGACGAGCGCTTTGCCGGCGAGCAGCAGCGTGCCGCGCGTGGAGACCTGGTGCGGGTTGGCGCTGCACCTGGCCTTCGGCACGCACGCAACGCTCGTGATCCGCACGCTCGCGACGTGCAGGCTCGACGCCGCGTGCGTTCGCGCCTTGACCGGGGCCGACTTGGCCTTCCTGGCGCCGGCGGCTGCGGACGGGCGCGACTTGCCGGCGGCTAGGGCGCCGGTCGGGCCCGTGGCGAACGTGGCAAGGCAGGCGAGCGCCGCACCGGCGACCGGCGCAGCGAGACGCCTGGCTCGGAATCTCTGAGAACGCGTGTGGGCGTTTGTGGTCGCCAAGACAATCCCCTTCCAACGGGCGACTTGCTGCTCCCGATTGCGCGGCGTCCGAGGTTAGCCGCTATGCCCTGCCAAACCGTGCAGCGCCACGGAAGTTGCGTCAGCCCCAGCGGAAGCCGGTCGGCGAGGGCCTTGGCGCGAGCGGACTGGAAGGCAGGTCCGCCGGCGTGTCGGGCAGGTTGTAGCCCGTCGGCGCGACGTCGTTGGGGGCGTCGGCGTGAAACAGGGAGGCGAGGTACTGGATCTGCTCGCGCCCCACGCCCAGCTCGAACTGCCCGCCGCCATAGTTGCCGATCGCGTTGGCGGCGCAGTAGTCATAGGCGTCGAGCAGGCTGCGCAGGCCACCCAGCCGCGACGGCTTGATGTTGACCATGCGCGGGGGGTAGGGCAGCGCCTGGATGTCCTCGATCGAGTGGATCGGCGCGTCCCAGGAGAAGCGCTCGCGATGCTCGGCGAGCACGGCGTCGGTCTCAGGCGTCAGCTTCGGGTCCTCGATCCACGCCTGCGGGAACGCCTGCACGACGCGCTCGTAGAGCACCGGGTCGGCCGCCTGGTCGACGATCGAGCCCACGTACAGACCCTTGAAGTCGACCGAGTCCACGGCGCCCGTGGCGCGCAGCTCGGCGATCAGCGGCTCGTCCCACGAGCTCGTCGGGTCGAGCTTGAAGCGCACATCCGGATACAGCGCCAGGCGCCGGCTGATCGGCTCCAGCGAGGGCGGCTCGCCGAGACGCAGCGAGACGACGAAGCGCACCGGGAGCGGCTGGCGGTGAAGCGCGGCGTGCAGCGTCGTGCCGGTTTGGCGCAGGGCGAGATCGAGCGCGGCGGACTCGTACGCCCAGGTGCGGTAGCGCTGGGAGACCTCGCGCTGGGGAGGCTCTGCGAACAGCGACAGCCCGGCCAGGTGCTCGGCGAAGGAGGCCAGCGTGAAGCGACCGGCCAGCGACAACATAGGTCCGGCCGCCTGCAGGACCTCGTGATCGACGGCGTCGTAGGTGACGTCCTCGCCGACGCCCCGCTCGCCCCCGCCGCGCAGCTCGATCACGGTGCTCTTGCGCTCGAAGTCGCTTGAGACTTCGGCGCGCAGCGGCGCGAGCGAGTAGTCCTCGATCTCGACCGGCAGCCCCGCGAGCAGCTCCCACGTGCTCATCCCGCCGCCTCGCTCTCCAGGCGGCTGACGAGCTCGTCCAGGCGCAGCTCCTCCAGCGCGTCGCCGACGGCGCCGAGCTCGCTCGCGCACAGCTCGATCAAGCCCTTGCCCTCCTTGACCAGCTCGAGCGTCTCGTTGAGACTCGCCTCGCCGGAGTCCAGCCGCCGGATGATCTCCTCGACGCGCGCCGAGGCAGCCTCGTAGGTCAGCCGCGCCTGCGGGCCCTGGCCGCCCGGATCGCTCATCGCGCGCGCCCGCTCACGACTCGCGCACTCGCGCCGGCACCGTGCCGTCGGCGAAACGCACGCGCAGCTGCTCCGCGGCGCGCGCGCCCGCCGCCGTCGTCAGCGGCTCGCCGCCGGGCGACTCGACCAGCGCATAGCCGCGCTCGAGCGTGCGCTGAGGGTCGTGCGCCGCGAGCGCGAGCGCCAGTCGCGCCAGCTCGCGCGGCTGGCGCTGGCGGCAGTCGAGCAGCGCCGCCTCTGTCTTTCGCTGGACGACCAGCGCCCTTCGCCGGCTCACGCTCAACTCGCTCTCCAGGCGCCTGCGCGAACCCGCGCGCATCTCGCGCAGCTGCTGGTGCAGGCGCGTGCGCTCGCGCTCGAGGTGGGCGCCGGGCGCGCGCGACAGCGACGCGAGCAGGCGTGCGCGCGTGAGCACCGCGCGGCGGCCGTGATCGCGCAACCGCGCGGCCGCAGCGGGGAGGCTCGCGCGTGCGCCGAGCGCTCGGCCGGCGTGGTTCTGCAGGCGCCGGGCGAGCTGCGCCTGGGCCGCGCGCGCCTCGCGGCAGTCGACGCCGACCGCGGCTTCGGCGGCGTGCGTCGGGGTCGAGCAGCTGACCGCCGCGACATCGTCGAGCAGCGTGCGGTCGGTGTGGTGCCCGACCGACGCGATCACCGGCACGTTGAGCAGGGCGATAGTGCGGCACAGCGTCTCGTCGCAGAAGCACAGCAGGTCGGCGAGCGAGCCGCCTCCGCGCGCGACGATCACGACGTCGACCTGTGCGAGCGCGGCGAGATCTCCCAGCGCGCGGACGATCGCCGGGGCGGCGTGGCGATCCTGCACCGGAGCGAAGCCCCACACCAGGCGCCCGGCCCAGCCTCGTCTGGCGAGCGCGGCGAGGACGTCGTCGCGCGCCTTGCCCTGCTCCGCGGTGACCACGCCGATCGTGCGCGGCACGAACGCCAACGGCAGGCGCTTCTGCGGCTCGAGCAGCCCCTCGGCGTCGAGCTGCTTGCGCAGGCGATCGATGCGCGCCAGCAGATCGCCCTCGCCGGCCACGCGCAGGTCGGCGACGGCGAAGGAGAAGCCTGGCGAGGAGGTGGCGCTGCCCGGGTAGTAGTCACAGCCGCCGGCGACGACCACCTGCATGCCCTCGCTCGGCGCCGTGCCGGCGCGGGCCACCATGCGATCCCAGTCGTCGCGCCAGGCCGCGCAGGCGAGCGCACCGCTGGAGTCGCGCAGCTCGAAGTACACGCGCGCACGCGAGGGCCGCAGGTTGACCAGCTCGCCGACCACCTGCACGCGTGCGAAGGAGCGCAGCTTGTCGCGCAGCGCCGCCGCGTACTCGCCCACTGCAAACGGGCCGGCGAGCGTGCTTTGCGGGATTCCGCCCGCAGGTGCGAGGATCGGCGCTTCGACGGGGCCGCCGCCAGACACGGGCTCTGCCGGTGTGGGCTGGGCTGCGCCGCGGGCAGGCTGCAGGGGGCTCGTCCGGGCCATCGAGGCCCAGCATAGGCGGTACGATCGACGTCAAATGCGCGGCAGCGGACATCGCCCCGACGGCGAGTAGCGACGGCGGCGTGGCAAATCGCAACAACGGTCGTCGCGGCCGCTCGCGCAAGCGCAATCGCCAGCGCACGGCGGCTGTCGTCGAGCAAGCCGCGGCGTCGCCGAAGAGCTCGACGCGCGGCTTCAAAGACCCGCAATCGCTGGGCGAGCGTCCGCCGGCGCCCTGGCATCCGGTGCCCGTCTCCGAGCTGCTGATCCTGATCGGGGCGATCGCCACGGCGGTCGGCGCGAGCCAACTCAGCAAGGGCTCCGCCGCGGGCGTGGCGACGCTGGTCGCGGGTGTCGCAGCCGTGTTGGTGGGGACGGTCGAGTTCTCGCTGCGCGAGCACCGCAGCGGCTACCGATCGCACACGATCCTGCTCGCGCTGCTGCCGACGGTCGTCCTGTACACGGGAACGCTGCTGGTGCTGTCGGCTTTCGTCACGCCGGTGCCGGTGGGCTTGAAGATCGCCCCGCTCACGCTCGCGCTGCCGCTGTTCGCGGTTCTCCACAAACTGCTCCGCGCACGCTTTGCAGATGCACGGCGCGCGCGTGTGTTCGCGGGAAGTCGCTAGCCGGCCGGGGCGGCTCAGCCGACGGCGGTGTCGTCGAGCGACGGCAGCGCGTGCTCGCCGGGCGGGCCGGTCTGGCCGCGGATCTCGCCGGCGAAGCCAAGGCGCTGCAGACGGGCGATCTCGCGTTCGCCCTCCACGCGAGCCGCGTGACCCTCGGGCAGCCCGGCGATCAATTTGGCGATGCGTTCGCGCAGCTGCAACGCGAAGTGCGGGGTCGAGGCGCCCATCAGCCGGCGTACGTCCTCGACGGCCACCTCGCCGGCACGCTCCTTGCGCAGTGTTCGCGGATCCTCGGCTTGGCTCATCTCGGGCTCACGTGCTGGCGGTCATTCGGCGGTGGCGACGGACTGTTCTGCTCCGGAGGGCTGGCGCGGCGCGATCTCCAGCACGGTGTCGAGTTCGGCCTGCGCCAGCGCCGAGATCGCCTGTTCGTCGCCGATCAGCCAGCCGTGATTGTAGACCTCGCGAACGGGCGGGGCGGCCGCGGTGTAACCGGGCTCGATGTCGCTGAGATAGCGCGTGAGCGACGCCGGGACCGACGCGCTGTCCGCCAGCAGAAGCAGCGGCCCGTAGTCGCCGTGGGCCGCCAGGGGAGCGGCCGCCGGAGCGTCGAGCGGTCGCGACACGTTGGCGAACACGAGCCCGTGGCCCGCTTCGTGGATGCCCCAGCCGAACGATCCGTGCGAGAAGCGCGAGACCGAGATCGCGTTCTCGACGGCGTCGCTGCTGCCCTGCGCGGCGGCCGATTCGCGGGCGCCGGCGGCGCCCGCCACGCGCACGACCGCTCCGAGCGCCAGCAGGCCGGCGTACGCGTTCTTGCCGAGCGTCGTCGGCGCGACCACGTAGATCGTCGGATGATGCAGCGCCTTCAGCGCGACAGCCGTCGGCGCCGGCACGCGAGCGCGCTCTACGAACAGGATCGGCGCCCCGCTCTCGGCCGCAAGCGCGGCGGCGGGCATCTGCAGGGCGCGCGGCGCATCGGCGGCGACGACGATCACCTGGTGCGGGGCCGCGCCGTGGACGGTGTCGAGCAGCTTCTGCACGCCGGCCGCTTCGCTCGCGGGTTCGCCGGTCGCGGCGATCGAGCGCGCGCGCAAGCCGTCGGGCAGCCCGGCAGACGTGCCGATGCGGATCACCTGGGCCCCGCCGAGCGCCGTCGCCCCGATCGGACGCATCGCGTGCAGCGCTTGGACGGTCGCGTCGGGAAGCGTGTCGCCTTCGGCGTAAAGCACAGGCGCTCCCAGCGGCGCGCTCGCCAGCGCCGCTGCGGCCAGGGCGGAGGGCCACTGGCGCTGGTTGACGACCACGACCGCTTGCGGGCGCGTGGCGGGCGTGAAGCCCGCGAAGACGGCCCGCGCGACCGCAGCTGCGTCGTCGGCCGGCTGGGCGCCTCCGAGGCGGGTGGTGTTCTTCGTCGACACGCCGATCACCCCTTGCGCGGCCGGGCTCGCGGCGGAGCTGCTGGAAGTGTTGGCGACGCTCGACGCGCGGCCCTTGCCGCAGCCGCTGAGAACGCCAGCGAGCAGAGCGCTCGTCAGCGCGAGCGCGGCGAGCAGCCGGAGCGAGGGGGCGCGCATGGCGGGGGACACTAGCGTTCGCTGCGGAGCGCCCGGAACGCTTGTTTGCAGGCGAACAATGCACATCGACGCCCAGATCGTGCAAGCGTCGTTGCACTCTGTTAGTCTGCCGCGCCAAGAACGCCGAGTCCCTGACCCGATGTCAGAGACCGGGGGACCCAAGTTGTTTTGGGGCGAATCACACGGAGTGTCCGTGAGAAGCGCAAGCTCTTTCAGCGCTAGCCCGTCAGCTAACCCCGGAGGCCGACGAAAGAGGTTGTTGTCTTGCGGGTGCGAACCCTCAGCACGTTCCTAAGCAGCTTGACGATCCTGGCCGTCGCGGCCACCCCGGCCCTGTCCGCCACCACAGGCGGAGCCGTCGCTGGCAGCACCGTCGCTCCTGCCCCCACCGCCCCGGCCCCGACGAGCGCCCCGGCGCCCACCGCTCCGGCGATCCATCTGTCGCCGATCACTTCCAAGTCTCGCCGCCTCGCATACAAAGGCCCGATCTACCAGAAGACCGCTACTGGTGAAGTCGTCCCCTTCGTAACGCCGGCCCCCGCCGAACAGCTGACCAGCGCCACGGGCGGCAGCCCGGTCAGCGCCGCCGCCGCGGCAGCGTCCCCGACCAAGCCGCAGCTGCTCGTGCCCGGGTCGCTGGCGCGCTACGTGAACGGCCTCGCGGCCGCGCCGATGTCGGCGCCGGCGGCGGTGCAGCAGGTGATCTGGGCGGGCAACGAAATCGTCGGCCTGCCGTACATCTTCGGCGGCGGCCACGGCTCGTTCGTCTCACCCGGCTACGACTGCTCGGGCACGGTGTCCTACGCATTGCACGGCGCGAGCCTGGTCACGGCGCCGGAGGACTCCTCGGAATTCATGGGTTGGGGCTCGCACGGAGCCGGTCGGTGGATCGCCGTCTTCGGCAATTCCGGACACGCCTACATGGACGTCGCCGGGTTGCGCTTGGACACGAGCGCCGCCGACGACCCATCCAATCAGCAGGGTCCGCGCTGGCGTCCGTTGCGCGTAGAAAACGGCGGCTACACGGTCCGCCACCCGCTCGGGCTCTGAGCAGGCTTAGGACTGTTCGGAGTCGGCTACGCTTGAGCGAGCGGGCCGATCCGGGATTGGCCGCCCCAGAACGCAATAGGAGGATCAGATGGCCGGCCTGACCGGGCGCATGTCAACCGTCGTGAAGGCGAAGGTCTCGAAACTTCTTGACCGAGCCGAAGACCCTGCCGAGACGCTGGACTACAGCTACCAGAAGCAGGTCGAACAGCTGCAGAACGTCAAGAAGGGCATCGCCGACGTGGTCACGGCCAAGAAGCGTCTGCAGATGCAGGAAAAGTCGCTGCAGCAGAGCGTCGTGAAGCTCGACACGCAGGCTCGCCAGGCGCTGTCCGCCGGCAACGAGGAGCTGGCGCGCACGGCGCTCGAACGCAAGAACGTCGCGCAGACAGAGCTGCAGGGCCTGGACACGCAGGTCAACGAACTCGAAGACCAGCAGCAGAAGCTCACCGACTCCGAGCAGAAACTGCGCGCGAAGATCGAGGCCTTCCGCACCAAGAAGGAGGTCATCAAGGCGCAGTACTCCGCGGCCGAGGCGCAGGTGCGCATCTCCGAGGCGGCGACCGGCGTGGGCGAGCAGATGGCCGACGTCGGGCTGGCGATGCAGCGGGCGGTCGACAAGACCGAAAACATGAAAGCTCGCGCCGATGCCGTGTCAGAGCTCGAACAGGCGGGCACGTTCGATGACATCACCCAGCTGGGCTCCGGTGAAGACGACATCGACCGCCAGCTCAAGCAGCTCTCCAGCCAGCCCGCCGTCGACGACGAGTTGGCCAAGATGAAGGGCGAACTGGGCACTGGTGGTGCAGCGGGCGACGCGCCGCAGATCGCCTCCGGCGGCGCGGATGTCCCGGGCGAGCAGTCCACCGGGACCGGCCACGCATGATCGTGCGCATCTCCGGCGAGGACCAGTACCGCCTCCCCGACGACCAGACCGCGCGGCTGAACGAGCTGGACAACGCCGTCGTCTCAGCCTGTGAGGGAGGCGACGAGAACGGCTACGCGCAGAGCTTCGCCGCGCTGCTGGACTTCGTGCGCAGCAACGGAGAGCGCGTGCCCGACGACGAGCTGGCGGGTTCGGATCTGATCCTGCCGCCTGCCGACCTCAGCTTCGCGGAGGCCGGCAAGGCGTTCAACGGCGAGGGGCTGATTCCCGACTAGATCGGGATTCCCCAGAGCGGGAACCACCGCTCCAGTTCCGGCTCGGTCGGCAGTTCGGAGCCGATCTGCGCCTTCAGCTGCAGCTCGCGCTCGGTCGAGCGCTCCTGCGCGTCGCCCGGGGCCGGTACGAACGGATACCAGTAGCCGCGCTTGTAGTTGTAGATGAAGTAGATGCGGCGCTGCTGCGCGTCGACGAAGGCGAACACGGCGCACAGCAGGCGCTCGCCAAAGCCGGCGGTCTCGATCGAACTGGACACCGCGTTGATGCCGACGGCGAGGTCTTCGACGCTGGGCGCGCCGGGCGCGCTGCGCAGGATCATCCAGCGATAGCCAAAGCTGTCGTCCTCGCTGGAGACCGTGGTTGCGCTGTCGCCGCCGGTCGCGGTGACGACTTCTTCCATGTCCTTGAGCGTCGATTCGAATTCGCTCGTGGCGAGCGACTGAAAGACGATCGCCGAGCTGCCGGTGGGATCGATCTGGTGCTCGGACTGCAGCGTGACGTAGGCCGTGGTGATCGCGAACAGGCGCTCCGGGGCCGGGCCGTTTACCTCGTGGCGGCCGGTGAGGATGTCGCGCAGGCCCACGGTCAGGCGACGCCCTGCAGCTGGGACTCCAAGCGCTCCAGTGCGGCAAGGCGCTGCTCCAGCGGCGGGTGGTCGGCGAAGATGTTCATCAGCGACTTCTTGGCGCGCGCTGGGATGATGAAGAAGGCGCTCATGCTTTCGGCTTTGCGCAGGTCCTGGCTGGGCACGCGCTCGATCGTGCCGCTGATCTTCAGCAGTGCCGAGGCGAGCGCGCTGGGACGCCCGGTGAGCACGGCCGAGCCGCGGTCGGCGGCGAACTCGCGATAGCGCGAGAGCGTGCGCAGGAGCACGAAGGAGACGGCGTAGACGACGACCGAGACGAGGATCACGATCATGATGTCCTGCTCCCCTTCTTCGTCTGAGCCGTAGCCGCCGCCGAAGAACAGCGCGAACTGGGCGATGATCGAGGCGAGCGTCGCGAAGAAGCTGGCGAGCGTCATCACCATCACGTCGCGGTTGATCACGTGGCTGAGCTCGTGCGCCATCACGCCTTCGAGCTCGGCGGGCGAGAGCATCTCGAGGATGCCGCGCGTCGCGCACACGGTCGCCTTCTTCTGCGAGCGTCCCATCGCGCAGGCGTTGGGCATCGACGTCTCCATCACGCAGACGCGCGGTTTGGGCAGGTCGGCCTGCACGCACAGGCGATCGACGATCCCGTGCAGCTCGGGCTCTTCCTCGGGAGTGACCTCTTTGAGCCCGAGCGAGGCCATCGCCAGTTTGTCCGAGCCGAACAGCTGCACGAGCAGCAGCACGACCGCGACGACGATGATCAGCCCCGCGGCGGCGCCCGCCGCGAACAGCACTCCCACGAACACGGCATAGAGCAGACCGAGCAGGAACAGTGTCAGCAGCATGCGTGCCTGCAGGCCCGTGTCTTTGCCAAAGCTCTGGCGTCTCGCCGGCATGCGCTGATTGTCGCAGAAGGACATACGTCTGCCCTAAAGTGGCGCGAAGTTCACGATGCCCGCCGATTCGCTGCCATGAAGCCCGAGATTCACGTCCTCGGCATCTCGATAAAGACGTTCGGGGTGACGTTCGCGTTCGGCTTCATCGCGTGCGGCGCGGTCGTCGCGCGCAGGCTGCGCGAGCTGGGCAGGCCGGTCGACTGGGCGTATGAGATCACGTTCGCGGCGCTCGTCGGCGGTGTGGTGGGAGCACGCCTGTACTACCTGATCCAGAACTACGACTCGGTCAAGCACGACCTGATCGGCAGCGTGTTCTCGGGCTCCGGGCTCGTCTGGTACGGCGGCGCGATCGGCGGCGCGATCGGCGTCGTGGGGTGGATGCGCTGGCGCCACGTGCTCGAACTGCGCATGTTCGACACTTGCGCGACGGCGCTCGCGTTGGGCTATGCGATCGGTCGCGTCGGCTGTCAGGTGTCCGGCGACGGCGACTACGGGATCCACTCCACGCTGCCGTGGGCGATGGGCTATCCGCACGGGACCCTGCCGACGCCGCCCGGGGTCAAGGTGCAGCCCACGCCGATCTACGAGACGGTGACGATGTGCCTGCTGGCATACGGCCTGTGGCAGCTGCGCGATCGCGTGCGCCCCGGCGTGGTGTTCGCGCTGTATCTGGCGCTGAGCGGCCTGGAGCGCTTCCTGGTGGAGTTCGTCCGGCGCAACAGCGAAGTGGTCGCGGGGCTGACCTCGCCGCAGCTGGAGAGCCTCGCGCTGATGGCGATCGGCGGGGTGTGGCTGGCGCTGATGGCGCGCCGCGGCGGCGCGTCCGGGCTGCGGCCCGCACCGGCCTGAGCATCGCGCGCGCATCCTCTCGCCGTCGCACGCGATAATCCGCGCCATGGCAACGGAGACGAGCCTCTCGGATGTGTTCCCGCTGGGCAGCCGCCTGAACGAGCGCGGCCGCCTGGAGATCGGCGGCTGCGACACGATCAAGCTGGCGAGGGAGTTCGGCACCCCCGCGTACGTGGTGGCCGAGGACGATCTGCGCGCGCGGGCGCGCGCGTTCGCGACGGCCGCGCGCAGTTCGGGCCACGAGGATCTGCACGTGGTCTTCGCATCCAAGGCGTTCCCTTGCACGGCGGTGCTGGAGCTGTTCGCGCAGGAGGGGCTGTGGTGCGACGTCGCCTCCGGCGGCGAGCTGCACCTGGCGCTCAACGCGGGCTTCTCGCCCGAGCGGATCGTGCTGCACGGAAACGCCAAGTCCGAGGCCGAGCTGCGCATGGCGCTGGAGCGCGACGTCGGATTGATCGTGCTCGACAACTTCGACGAGATCGACCGGTTGCAGGGGCTCCTGGCCGGCGGCGCGCGCGGCGCGGCGAGTGAGCAGCATGTGCTGGTGCGCGTCGCGCCGGACGTGCGCGGGGAAACGCACGAGAAGATCTCCACGGGGCAGGCGGATTCCAAGTTCGGCTTCTCTATCGCGCAGGCGGGCGAGGCGTTTGCGCGCGTGCAGCGTGCGCAGGGACTTTCGCTGCAGGGCGTGCACGCGCACATCGGCTCTCAGCTTCTCGGCCTCGACCCGTTTCGCGCGGAGGTCACGGAGCTCGCGAAGCTGGGCGCCTTCCCCGTGTGGGACCTGGGCGGGGGGCTCGGCGTGCGGTACACGGCCGATCAGCCCGCACCGCCGCCGATCGAGGACTACGTGAGCGCGCTCGTGCAGGCCGCGCATGCGCACGAGGGCGGTGCACAGAGGCGGCTGCTGGTCGAGCCGGGCCGCGCGCTGAGCGCGAACGCGTGCGTGACCCTCTACACCGTGCAGAGCGTCAAGCAGAACGTCTCGCGCTGGGTGGCGGTGGACGGCGGGATGTCGGACAACCTGCGGCCGATGCTCTACGCAGCGCAGTACGAAGCGCACGTCGCCGATCGCTTCGACGGCGCAACCGCGTGCACGCTCGCCGGCAAGCACTGCGAGTCGGGCGACGTGATCGTGCGCCGGGCGCTGCTCGACGACCCGCGCGCCGGCGACGTGGTCGTGACGCCGGCGACGGGCGCCTATGGCTTTGCGATGGCCAACAACTACAACGGCGTGCCGCGACCGCCCGTGGTCTTCTGCCGCGACGGCGACGCTCGCCTGGTGGTTCGCCGCGAGAGCTTCGACGATCTGACGGCGCGCGATGTGCGCTAGCGCGAACGCCGACGACGTCGCGCTCGCCCCGTTCCGGGTCGGGCTGCTTGGCCACGGCACGGTCGGAGGGGCGTTCGCGGAGCTGCTCGACGAGCGCGCGGATGAGATCGAGCGCTTCAACGGCCGCAGGCCGGTGATCGTGGGCGTGCTGACACGAACGCGCGGGAGCTTCGAGGAGATCCTCGCCAACTCGGATCTGCTCGTCGAGGTGATGGGCGGCATCGAACCGGCGCGCGAGTATCTGCTGAAGGCGATGCGCGACGGCAGGCACGTCGTCAGCGCGAACAAGCAGCTGCTCTCTCAGCACGGCGAGGAGCTGTTCGAGACGGCGCGCGAGCACGGCGTGAGGCTGCGCTTCGAGGCGGCGGTCGCGGGCGCGGTGCCGGTCGTGCGCGTGCTCGAGGAATCGCTCTCGGCGACGCCGATAGAGCGCATCCACGGGATCGTCAACGGGACGACCAACTTCATCCTCACCGAGATGGCCGGCGGCTCGACGTACGCGCAAGCTCTCGCGGAGGCCCAGCGCATCGGCTACGCCGAGGCCGATCCGAGCGACGACGTGAGCGGGCGCGACGCGGCGGCGAAGATGGCGATTCTCGCGCGCTTGGCGTTCGGCTCGCCGGTGCACCTCGACGATGTGCCCTACGAAGGCATCGAGCATCTGCACGGCGACGACCTCGAGTACGCGCGCGAGCTCGGCCTGGGCCTGAAGCTGGTCGGCACGGCCGAGCGCCACGGCGCGGGCCTGTCGGTGCGTGTGCATCCGACGTTTCTCTACTCCGGCCATCCGCTGGCTGCGATCTCGGGTCCCTTCAACGCCGTGACGGTCGAGTCCGAGACGATCACCGAGCTGACCATGTCCGGGCCGGGGGCGGGGGGCCGGCAGACGGCGAGCGCGGTGCTCGGCGACGTGGTGAGCGTGATGACCGGCGGCGCCAGGCCGCCCGCTCCCCCGCTGCAGCTCGAGTTGATCGAGGACGTCGCGAGCGCCTTCTACCTGCACTTCGACATGACCGACCAGCCAGGGGTGCTGGCTACCGTGACGAAGGTGCTCGGTGAGCACGACGTGTCGATCAAGTCGGTCGTGCAGCGCGGGATGGGCGAGCACGCGCGACTGGTGATGGTGACGCACCCGGTGCTCGAGTCGAGCTTGCGCGAGGCGATGAGGCGGGTGGGCGAGTTCGAGTTCGTGCGCGCCGAGCCGCGCATGATCCGCGTCATCGAAGAGGAGTTCGTATGAGCGAGACGCCTCCCGTCAGCGAGCTTCCACGCGTGCCGCTGCCGGTCGTCGAAGGAGCGGCGTTCTCGGGCACGCACGTGCCGTTGATCGAGCGTTACCACGAGCGTCTGCCGTTCGAGCCGGGCGACAAACTGGTCAGCCTGCAGGAGGGCTCGACGCCGCTGCTGCGCGCGCCGGTGCTGTCGGAGATGGTCGGCGCGACCGTTCGCCTGAAGCTCGAGGGCGCCAATCCGACGGGCTCGTTCAAGGATCGCGGGATGACGTGTGCGGTGTCGGCGGCCGCGCGCGACGGCGCCAAGGCGGTGATCTGCGCCTCGACGGGCAATACGGCGGCGAGCGCGGCGGCGTACGCGGCTCGTGCGGGCATCACGTGCGCGGTGATCGTCCCGGAGGGCAAGATCGCCCAAGGCAAGATGGCCCAGACGCTCGTGCACGGCGCGCGCGTGATCTCGCTGATGGGCAACTTCGACCAGGCGCTGACGCTCGTGCGCGAGCTGACCGCAACGAACCCGATCGTGCTCGTCAACTCGGTCAACGAGTTTCGTATCGAAGGGCAGAAGACGGCGGCGTTCGAGATCCACGAGGCGCTGGACGGGGGGCTGGACGCGTTGTGCATCCCGGTGGGCAACGCCGGCAACATCACCTCCTACTGGCGCGGCTTTCGCGAGATGGGCTCGGCACCGAAGATGTTCGGCTTTCAGGCCGAAGGCGCCGCGCCGCTGGTCGAGGGCAAAGTGATCGAGCACCCGGAAACGGTCGCGAGCGCGATCAGGATCGGCAACCCGGTGCGCTGGGAGGACGCGATGGCCGCGGCGACCGACTCGCGCGGCGCGATTCGCGTGGTCTCAGACGAGGAGATCCTGTACGCCTACCGCCTGCTCGCCTCGCGCGAAGGCATGTTCTGCGAGCCCGCCTCGGCGGCGTCTGTCGCCGGGCTGCTCAAGTACGGCGCCGGCGACGCCGAGCAGATCGTGTGCGTGCTCACCGGGCGCGGGCTCAAGGATCCCGAGACGGCGCTCGCCAACAACGACGGGCTGATCATCCAGTGCGCGGTCGACAGCGAGGCGATCGAGGAAGCGGTGCTCGGAGACGGGCCGTGAGGCCCGTCGAAACGGTCGCCGCGAGAGCGACCGCGGGCATCGGATGAGCCGCCCGGGCGGCGGATCGGGGTACTCCAGAAGGCGCGTGGTGCGCGTGCCGGGGTCTTCGGCGAACCTCGGCCCGGGATTCGACTGCATGGCCGCGGCGGTGTCGCTGAAGCTGGAGTTGGAGGTGATCGAGACGGGGCGCTTCGCGGTGGAGTCCGAGCTGCCGATCGCCAAGGGTCGGGAGAACCTGCTGGTGCGGGCGTTCGAGCGGCTGCACCCGGCGGACGCGTTCACGTTCAGGATCAGCTCGGACATCCCGCTGAGCGGAGGCTTGGGATCGAGCGCGGCGGCGATCGTCGCGGGCATGATGGCGGCGGACCATCTGTTTGAGATGGACGTCGACCTGCTCGCGCAGTGCACGGCCATGGAGGGACACCCCGACAACGTGGCGGCGTCGCTGAACGGCGGCTTCGTGGTCTGTGCGGACGGACGGGCCACGCGCTTTGAGCCGCCGACGGGCCTGGAGGCGCTTGCTGTCGTTCCGCAGGAGGCCGTGCGCACGAGTGCCGCCCGCGCGGCGCTGGCCGAGCAGGTGCCGCTGGACGACGCGGTCTTCAACGTGGCGCACGCGGCGCTGCTGACGCTCGGGCTGACGCTCGGGGACTGGGACATGCTGGCCCACGGCCTGCAGGACCGTCTGCACCAGCGCCGGCGCTCGGAGCTGTTCCCGCGCTCCTATGACCTCGCCCTGCGCGCGAAACAGCTCGGCGCGCTCGGGGCGACGATCTCGGGCGCCGGTCCGACCGTGCTCGTGTGGTGCTTCTACGAGCAGACCGGCGCCGTCGCGGAGGCGCTGCGCGAGGAGATTGACGGCTGGGCGACGCTCCTGCGCGCCCCCTTCGAGCCGCAGGGCGCCTACGTGTCCGAGCTCTAGCGCAGCTGCGCGAGGCGCTTGCCGGCGGCCGTGAGGCCGGGCAGGCGCGCGAGCACTTCGCCGGCGAGGTCGAGGTAGTCGCTGCCGAGGTCGGGGCGGTGGTCGAGGATCGAGCGCGCTCGCTCGGCCGACTCGGCGTAGGCGATCGACGAGCGCACGACCGTGTCGAAGACCTGATCGCCGAAGCGTTCCTTCAGCGAGGCGAGCGCCTCGCGCGAGTGGATCGTGCGCATGTCGGCGAGGTTGAGCAGCACGCCGAGCATCGACAGCTCGGGGTTGAGCCCGTCGCGCGCCAGCTCGACGACCTCCATCGCCTGCTCGACGCCCTGCAGGGCGAAGTACTGCGCCTCGGCGGTGACGAGCGCGTGGTCGGCGGCGACGAGCGCGTTGACCGTCAGCAGGCCGAGCGACGGCGGGCAGTCGATCAGGATCAGGTCGTACTCGTCCGGCGCCTTGGCGAGCGCGCGGCGCAGCGTCAGCTCGCGGCCCATCTTGCCGCCGAGCATCAGCTCGGCTTCGGCCAGCGTCAGGTTGGCGGGGATCAGGTCTTCGTGGATCGCCTCGCCGGTTTCCGCGCGCCCGGCGAGCACGTCTGAGATCGTCGGCTCGGCGTCCGGTGGGATATCGAAGTAGTCGGAGAGGTTGCCCTGCGGGTCGAGGTCGACCGCGAGCGTGCGTAGGCCGCTGCGGCGAAACGCGTCGGTCAGCGTGCGTACGGTCGTCGTCTTGCCCGTGCCGCCCTTCTGCGAGAGCACGGCGATCGTGTCAGCCATCCGGCGATATTACGTGTCCGCGCGAGGATGCGCCGACCCGCCGCCTGCCAGAGGGCGAGCGCGCGGCGGGAGGGCGTTTGCGCCTGGTCAGCCGGCGTCGTGCAGCGAGATCGGTCCGGCGCCGCCGTGCCCGGGCGACCGCTCGGGCACGACGACCAGGAAGCTGAGCCTGTAGCGCCCGACGATGATCTCGTCGCCGTCGGCGAGCAGCCTGCCTTCGATGCGCTCGCCGTTCACGTACACGCCGTTGAGGCTGCGGTCGTCGAGCACGCGCACGCCGTCGGGCTGGCGCACGATCAACGCGTGGCGGCGCGAGACGGTGGGATCGTCGAAGCGCACGTCCGCGGCCAGGCTGCGCCCGATGCGCGTCCACTCGCGCTTTAGCGCCACCGTGTGCGACTCGCCGCCCTCGTCGAAGCAGAGGTACTCGCCGGGCTGGGAGATGTGCTCGCGTGCGCTCGCCAGCCGCGCCGCGCGATCCGGCGGGGCCGGCTCGGACAGTATGCCGCCGTGGCGCGCCGTCTCCTGGGCCGCCGAGGGCAGGTCGCCGCTGAACAGAGAGGCGCGTACGAAGTCGCTTCCACCGCATCCCGGGCAATCGCTGAGCGTGTCGAGACCGGTCAACGTGAGCACATAGCCGCAGTCGTTACAGCAGAACGACCCGGCGCCTACGAAGGTGCCCGTGCTAACTACATCCATGCTGCTCCTCCTCCCGTCTTGCCAGGCGCTCCGTCGCGGTGCTCCTCGTCAGGAAAGATCGTGACGATCATAACAAGTTGTCCCGATCGGCAAGTAACAAAATCGCGCATTTTCCGTAAAGGCACACGTCTCGGAGCGCACCGCACGATTTGCCAGCTGTCGACAGGTCGTTCGATTCGTACCCGCAGACGGGCTCGCGCAAACAGGCGCCGCACGCTTGCGCCCGCGCTTGTGGCCGCGGAAGGAGGACCGCCTCGCGCGGCGAAAGCAGCAGCATCATGGCCTTCGCCATCACGCACGTCGATCAGCTCGAGCGCCATCTGCTGCGCCGCGGCGTCGGCGAGCTGGAGGCCGATCGCGACTGCTGCGCCGACTGCGGGCGCACCCCGCTGACCGGCGAGCACGTCCATCTGTACGAAGGCCGCGGCGGCGAAGTCGTGTGCGAGCTGTGCCGCACGCTGCGTCGCGACGCGCCGGTCGCCAGCGAGATCGTGCGCCACTGCGAGCACGGGCACACCGTCCGGCTCACCGCGCGCGCAGCCTAGCGGCGGGCCGTACGGGGCGGCCGCGCTTTAGACTGGCGGTCGCCGTGGATCCCGTGACCGTCTCGACAATCATCTCCGCTCCGCGCGAGCAGGTGTTCGACTACCTGCAGGACATCGCCAACCACAGCGAGTTCACCGATCACTACATCGTCGACTGGCATCTCACGCGCATCGACTCGGTCGGCCGCGGCGCGGGGGCGCGCTTTCGCGTCAAGGCGCCCGGCCAGCGCTTCAGCTGGGGCGACGCCACGTTCGTCGAGGTCGACCGCCCGCATCGCATCGTCGAGGCCGGGCGCACGGGTAAGAACAACCGCATCCGCACGCTCGGGACATACGAGCTGGCGCCGGCGGCGTCGGGCAGCACGCGCGTGCGCTTCACGCTCGAGACGATCCCCGCGACCCTGTCGGACCGCCTGATGGAGTCGCTCGGCGCGCGCGGCTGGCTCAAGCGCAAGAACACCCGCTCGATGCGCCGGCTGCGTGCGATCCTCGAGCGCGACGAGCAGCGCGGAAGCCGCGTGACGGTCGCCGCCGGATAGACTGCCGCGTCGCATGTCCAGCCGCCTGCGCAAGCTCACGCTCCTCGCGCTCGTCCTGCTCGCGGCGGGCGCGCTGACGGCGTGCGGCGACTCGCACACGAAGGTCAGCTCGGGAACGTACGCCGGCGAGTCGGGCGCCAACGCGCCGTACCTGGACGTCGGTCCGCTCAAATACGAGGTCCAGCTCTCGCGCGAGCTGAACCCGTCCTCCACGCAGGACTCCGCCTACCTGCAGGGCCTGTCGCCGGCCGAACAGAAGCTCGAACCGGGCCAGGAGTGGTTTGCGGTGTTCCTGCAGGTCTACAACGACAAACCGCAGGCGCTGCCCGCCGCCACGGATGTGTCGATCGCCGACACGCAGGGCAATAGCTACATCCCGATCATCCCCGCGGCAACCAACCCGTTCGCCTACCGCGCAGGCACGGTTCCGGCAAACGGCCGGCTGCCGGAACCCGACACGATCGCCTCGGCCGACTCCGTGCAGGGCGCGCTGCTGCTGTTCAAGATCCGCACCGTCTCGCTCGACAACCGCCCGCTGACGGTGACGATCGTCTCGCCCGACAACACCGCCGAGACCGCCTCCGCCGAGCTCGACGTCTAGGGCCGAGGCGCCGGTGAGCGTGGCTTCGGCCGGGTGGGCGGGTCGACCTCTGACCAGCGCTCGACCGCTGGCTAGCGATTGGCCTTGAGGCCCGCTTCGAGCACCTGGCGGGCCACCGGCGCAGCGGTGGCGCCGCCGGCGCCGTCTTTGACGAGCAGCACGCCGACGACGATGCGCGGCGACAACGCGGGCGCGAAGGACGCGAACCACGCGTCCGTGTTGCTCGCTTCGCTGGCCGTGCCCTGACAGCCTGAGGAGCTGGATTCGTGCGAGCCGGGTTCCGATCCCGCCGGCGGTGCGGAGGAGTTGGTGCACTGGGTCTTCAGTTCGGCCGTACCGGTCTTGCCGGCGACGGTCACGCCGGGGATCGCCGCAGAGGCGCCCGTGCCGTTGCGCACGACGCCGATCATCAGGCGGCGCACGGTGTGCGCGACGTCGGCGCTCGTCACGCGCGGGCCGGGCAGGAGCTTTTCGGGCGTGAAGGTCGGACGCGGCCGCCGGCCGTCGTCGGCGATCGAGGCGGCGACGATCGCCATCTGCAGGGCGCTGGCCTGCACCTGGCCCTGGCCGATCGCCGTCGAGCCGACGTCCAGTTCGCCTTGGATGCTCGACGCCGCCGGCAGCGTGCTTTCGGCGGCGCCGTCGATTCCCGGCGCGTGGTTGAAGCCGAAGCGTTCGGCCGTCGCCACCAGGCGCGGCGCCCCGAGCTTGACGCCGAGCGGGGCGAACACGGAGTTGCATGACACGGCGAACGCGAGCGTGAGCGAGCCTCCGCATTCCTCGCCGTTGGCGTTGTTCAGCTTGACGCCGTCGAGCGTCGCGTAGGTCGCGTAGGGGTACGTCGTGCGCGGGGTTGCCACGTGGGCTTCGAGCGCGCCCGTGAGCGTGATCATCTTGAACGTCGAGCCAGGCGGCTGCACGCTGTTCAGTCCGATGCCGGCGACCGCCAGGATCTGGCCGCTCGGGGCGAGCGCGACGATGCCGCCGAGCTGGGAGCCGAGGGCCGCGACGGCGGCGCGCTGCACGGCGGGCGAGACGCTCGTGCGCACGGCGGGGGAGGGGTGCGGCGCGGCGCTCGCGAGCACGCGACCCTGTCCTCCGGACTGCGTGCCCCCGGCCAGCAGCTCGCCGCCGGGCGTGCCGCGCAGGCGCGCGTCGAGCGCCAGCTCGAGGCCGCTCGTGCCGACGACCGCATCGGATGGGACCCCTGCGGCTTCCAGCAGCGTGCGACGAGAGCTGGGGATCGGGCCCACTTCGCCGATCACCGCGCTCGCCGATTCGCCGAGCGGCGACGAGCGCGCGCCCGCGCCCGTCGCTTCGCCCTCGGCGAGCGCCGATCCGTCGCGCGCCAGCAGCGTCGCGCGACGCGGCAGCGTCGTGCGACGGCTGAGCGTCTCGCCGGCGCGCATCCCGGGGAAGCTCAGCGAGCGCGACCAGACGACAGCGTCGCCGCCTTCGGCGCCGGCGATGATCTTCAGGCGGACATCCAGCGCGAGCGTGCCGAACAGCCGCGTGCTCACGCGCACCGGCACCGTGACGATCCCCCCCGCCGAGCTGCGCGGCTTGCCGGCGGCGCGCAGCGTCGTCGCCGTGGCCGTGCGCATAGCTTCGTGGTAGGCGGAGGCGAACTCGTCAGCGTTCGTCGCACGCTGCGACGCAGCGTCGATATCGGCGTACATCGCCGCGTAGTCGTTCCTGGCCCACGCGGCGACGAATCGCTGGGCCAGCGAGTCGCTCGAGGAGCCGCCGCCGTTGGCCCCTACGATCAAGCCGATCGCAAAGGCGACCGCGGCCAGCGCCATCACCGGGCGCGCGCGACGCACCCTGCGGGTCTGCTCGTCAGTCAGAGAGCGGTAGAACATGGCGGGTGACAGGGCTCGACTGGATCATCGTCGCGGTTGCGGCAATCCTCGCCTGTTTCGGCTTCCGACGGGGGTTCATCGTCGGCGCGCTGTCGTTCGGCGGGTTCGCCATAGGAGCTTTCCTCGGAACTCGCCTGGCTCCTCTACTGCTCAACGAAGGCTCGTCCTCGCCCTACGCGCCGGCGCTCGGCCTGATCGGCGCGCTGCTCGCCGGCGCGATCCTCGCCAGCGGCATGGAGGGCCTTGGCTTCAGGGTCCGGCGCGCGCTCATCGTTCCCGGGATCGGCGTGCTCGACGGGCTGCTCGGGGCGCTGCTCGGAGGGGCGCTCGCGCTCGGCGTCGTGTGGATCGTCGCCGCCGTCGTCGCGCAGGCGCCCAACGAGAGCAGCCTGCGCGCAGACGTCCAGCGCTCGGCGATCCTGCAGGAGCTCAACGTCCTGCTGCCTCCGTCCGGCCCGATCCTCAACGCGCTCGCGCGACTGGACCCGCTGCCGTCGATCGCCGGGCCGTCGCCCGACGTCGCGGCGCCGCCACCGCGCATCGCGCGCGACCCCGGCGTGAAAGCTGCGTCGCGCAGCGTCGTGCGCGTGCTCGGCACGGCCTGCGGCCTGGCGATCGAGGGCAGCGGCTGGGTCGCCGCGCCGGACCTGATCGTCACCAACGCGCACGTGATCGCCGGCGAGAGCGACACGACCGTGCAGGTGCTCGGGCGCTCGCCGAGCCTGCCCGCGCGACCGATCGCCTTCGACCCGACCGACGACGTCGCCGTGCTGAGCGTGCCCGATCTCGGCCTTCCCGGCCTGCGCCTCGCCGCCGATCCGTCGTCAGGGCGCGGCGGCGCGATCCTCGGCTACCCGCAGAACGGGCCCTTCGACGTGCGCCCTGGGCGCATCGGACGCACGCAGACGGTGCTCACCGACGACGCCTACGGCCGCGGCCCGGTCAGGCGCCTGCTAACGCCGCTGCGCGGGCTCGTGCGGCCGGGCAACTCCGGCGGCCCGCTCGTCGGCGACGACGGCTCGGTGCTCACGACCGTGTTCGCCGGGACGCTCGGCGGGCGCCCGCGCGGCGGCTATGGCGTGGCCAACTCGACGGTCGCGCGCGTGCTCGCACAGGCGCGAGCACGCGTCGCCGCCGGGCGCAGCGTCGGCACGGACGGCTGCGCAGCGGGCTGACGTGGCTCAGCAGTGCATCGTGCACAGCGTCGGCGCGGGCGGCGCGGCGAAGAACACGTACCAGAGGACGAGCGTGATCACGGCGACGTAGACGTTGACCATCACGATGCGCTCGAGCGCCGTGATGCCCGAGCGCCGGCTGACGTGACGCTCGGACTCCGCGCGCATGCTGCGCAGCCATGCCGAGCGCCGTTCGACGCGCTGCCTGCCCGTCAGCTCGTCGTAGACGTTGTTCAGCCACGTGAGAAGCAAGGCCATCGCGAACACGAGCACGGCGAGCACGACGATCACGACGCCCACTGCTCCCATGCTCAGCGTCTGGCCGCCGACCGTCTGGGAGCCGACCCACACGGCGAGCAGCGGGCACCCGGTCCAGATGTTCGCGGCGACGAACGCCGTCGCGGCGGCCATCGCCGCGCGCTTGAGCGCCAGCAGGCGAGGCTGCTCCTGCATCTCGTGCCGCTGCTGGTCGTCGAGCGAAGAGGCGAGTTCGTGCATCTCGCCGTCGCTCACGTTCCGGCCGGCAGCGTGCGCGCGGTCGCGCGGGGGCGGCGCGTGCGCTTGGGAGCCCTCGCGGCCCCGTCGGGGGCATCCGTCTGCGCCGCAGGCTTGCGCCGGCGCCTGGGCGGCGGCGGTGGGTCATGTCCCGCGTCCTGTCGATCGCGCGCGTCGATCGCCGCCTGCACTGCGGCGAGGCGGCGCACGAGCGCCGTGCGCACCTGCTCGAGCTCGCGCGTGCCGAGCAGCGCAGGCCCGGCGGCGACGCTCGCGGGCTCGGCCGGGGGGGCGACGCCGGGGTTGGCTGCTTCGATCTCGCCGAGCGCCGACTCGAAGGCGGCGATCTGCCGGCGCAGCAGCTGGCGCTGGCCGACGTGCGACAGGTCGGCCGCCTCCTCGGCGCCCTGCGCCGGCGGCTCGGGCGCGACGTACAGCGCGGCTGCGATCTCGCGCGGGTCTACGCCAGACTCGCGCGCGGCGATCGCGGCGGTCGCCGCGATCGAGCCGACCGCCGAGGCGCGCGCGGAGGTCTGCGCGACGAACGTGCCGCTGCCCTGCTGGCTTTCGATCAAGCCCTTCTGTTCAAGGCGTTGATACACGACGCGAATCGTGTTGACGTTCAAGCCGGTCGCCTGAGCCGTCTCGCGCAGCGTCGGCAGCTGCTCGCCCGGCTGGAAGCTGCCCTCGGATATCAGCGAACACAACGTCCAGCCGAGCTGGACGCCGATCGGCACTTCGGCATCTCGGTCGACGGCGAGACTCGAAAGCCTCGATCGGTCCGACTCGGACGGGGGGCTTTTCGGCTTGTGGACCATGCACGCAGACTACCGAGTGAGGAACGGGCTTTACAGTGTGCTAGTAAACTATTATTATATATAAATAATGAGTAGTTCGGGTGGAGAGCACAGCGGCAGGCGGCTGCCAGGCCTGTCTGGCGAAACCGGCGGCCAGGCGCGCTTTGGACGTGCGTTCGCGCCGCCGCGGCGGGTGCTCGAGGAATTCGGCGACGTCGTGCTGTTGACCGGGCGCACGATCCGCTCGGCGCTGACGCCGCCGTATCCGTATGGCGGCGAGCTCGTCTCGCAGTTCCTCTTCGCGCTGCGGCTCGTGTGGTTTCCCCTGCTGATCACGACCGTCGCGATCAGCTACGGCGCGCCCGGCCTGCAGGCGGCCAACTTCCTCACACTGTTCGGCGCGCTCGACCGTCTCGGCGGCTTCTTCATCCTCGCCGCGATCCGCGAAATCGGCCCGCTGATCACGTCGATCGTCGTCGCGGGCATCGCCGGCACCGCGATCACCGCCGACCTCGGCGCGCGCAAGGTGCGCGAGGAGCTCGACGCGCTGCAGGTGCTCGGCGTCGACCCCGTCAAGAACCTCGTCGTGCCGCGCTTTCTCGCGCTGATGGTGATCACCGGCCTGTTCGACATCTATGCGCTCTTGTTCGGGATCTTCGGGGGCATCGCCGCCGAGCTCGTCAACGGCCAGCCGCTCGGGCCCTTCTGGGGCACGCTGTTCGCCAACGCCTCGACGACCGACCTGTGGGGCTCGGTGCTCAAGTCCACGTGCTTCGGCGCGATCATCGCGATCGTCTGCTGTTACAAGGGCATGACCGCCTCAGGCGGCGCCGAGGGCGTCGGGCGCGCCGTCAACGAGGCCGTCGTCGTCTCCTTCTTGGGCATCGGCGCGTTCAACTACGCCTTCACGCAGACCTTGTTGGCGACGCATCCGAACATCCTCGTCATAAAGTGACGCTTTCAGGGAGGCCCGACGGTGACTGAGCAGGCGACGCCGCGCGAGTGGCTGGAGAGCAGCGGCGAGATCGCGCGCTTCACCGGGGCGATCGTGCGCGACGTGTGGAGCCTGCGCGTGCTGCGCTTCTTCGGCGAGGCGCTGCGCCAGGCGGGCATTTTGATCGTCGGCTCGACCGTCGTGATCTGGTCGCTCGTGTTCCTCATGGGGCTCGGCGTGTGCGGCATCGGCGGCGCGTACTTCACGCTCTCCACCGGCGCTCCCGCCTATGCGGGGGTGTTCGCTGCGTGGTGCGACCTGCGCGAGGCGGTGCCCTATGCCTTCGGCTACATGATGGCCGCGAAGGTCGGCACCGGAATCGTCGCCGAGCTCGGCGCGATGCGCATCTCTGAGGAGATCGACGCGCTGGAGGTGATGGGCATCGACTCGATGGTCTTCCTCTGCGCGACGCGCCTGCTCGCCGCGTGGATCGTCCTGCCGTTCATGTACATCGCCGGCATCGGCGTGGCCTTCCTGGGCTCCTACATCGGCGTCGTCGAGCAGCTCGGCTTCGTCTCCTCCGGCGGCTACCTGCTGATCTTCTGGCAGTTCCAGAACGCGCCCGACCTGCTGTTCAGCGTGATCAAGGGAATGAGCATGGCTACCGTGATCGTGCTCGTCGCCTGTTACTACGGCTACAACGCCAGCGGCGGCCCCGTCGGCGTGGGCACCGCGACCGCCAAGTCGATGGTGCTCAACCTCGTCTTCGTGACGCTCATCGGCATGCTCGGGACGCAGGTCTTCTGGGGCGCCAATCCGCGCGCGCCGATCGGCGGCTAGCACCCTCCGCTACGCTGACCGCCATGTCAAAGACGCTCGTGATCGCCGAGAAGCCCTCCGTGGGGACCGATCTCGCGCGCGTGCTGAAGGGGCCGTTCAAGAAAGGCGAGGGCGTGCTGGAGGGCCCGGATCACGTGATCACGTGGGCCGTCGGGCACCTCGTGCAGCTCGCCGAACCGGACGAGTACGACGCCAAATTCAAGCGCTGGAGGATGGACGACCTGCCGATCGTCCCCGACCGCTTCAAGCTCGTCGTACGCGACGAGCGCTCGCGCAAGCAGATGTCGGTCGTGACCAAACAGATCGGCCGCGACGACATCGGCGACGTCGTCAACGCCTGCGACGCCGGGCGCGAGGGCGAGCTGATCTTCGCCTACCTGTACGAGAAGGCCAAAGGCAAGAAGCCCGTCAACCGCCTGTGGCTGAAATCGATGACCAGCACTGCGATGAAGGAGGCGTTCACCGCGCTGCGCCCAGCCGGCGAGTTCGCGCGCCTAGAGCAGGCCGCGCGCTCGCGCTCGGAGGCCGACTGGATCGTCGGCATGAACGCCACGCGCGCCGCGACGATCCGCCTGCGCAGCTCCTTCGACGGCGCCGTCTCGCTGGGGCGCGTGCAGACGCCTACGCTCGCGCTGATCGCGCGCCGCGAGGAGGAGATCAAAGCGTTCGTCCCCGAGCCCTACTGGCTCGTCGACGCCGCCTTCGAGGCCGACGGCGAGCGCGCCTACGAGGGCCGCTACCACGCCGGCGCGAAGCCGCGCATAGCCACCGAGGAGGAGGCCACGGCGATCGTCGCCGCGTGCGAGGGCAAGCCCGGCAAGATCACCAAGCTGGAGAAGAAAGAGCAGCGCGAGAAAGCGCCGATGCTCTACGACCTGACGACCCTTCAGCGCGAGGCCAACAACCGCTACGGCTTCTCCGCCAAACGCACGCTCGGCGCCGCGCAGCGCTGCTACGAGGAGCACAAGGCGCTGACCTACCCGCGGACCAACTCGCGCTACCTGCCCACCGACATGGTCGCCGAGATCAAGCCGATCGCTGAGCTCGTCGGCGCGCAGCCCGAGTACCGCAAGGGCGCCGAATACGTCACCGGCCTGGACCTGCTGCCGCTCGCGCGCGTCGTCAACGACGAGAAGGTCACAGACCACCACGCGATCATCCCCACGCGCTCCGAGCACAAGCTCGAAAAAATGAGCTCCGACGACCGGCGCATCTACGACATGGTCACGCGCCGCTTCCTCGCCGTCTTCCATCCCGAGGCCGTGTTCGAGAACACGCGCGTGGAGACTACGATCGGCGAGGGTGACGCCGGGCACGTCTTCCGCACGCGCGGCAAGCTGCTGGTCGTGCCCGGCTGGCGCGGCGTGTACGACGAGGTCGCCGCCGCCGACGCGCGCCCGCCGAAAGGCGAGGAGGACGAGGGCGCCGACCAGCAGCTTCCCAGGCTCAAGGCCGACGAGATCGTCAAGACCACGCGCATCGCCGGCGAGCGCAAGGAAACCAAACCGCCGCGCCGCTACTCGGACGCTTCGCTGCTCGGCGCGATGGAGACAGCCGGCAAGCTCGTCGACGACGAAGAGCTGCGCGAGGCGATGAAGGAGTCGGGCATCGGCACGCCCGCCACGCGCGCCTCGATCATCGAGCGCCTGATCACCGTCGGCTACGTCGAGCGTGACGCGCGCGCGCTCGTCGCCACCGAGAAGGGCCTCAACGTCGTGCGCCTGCTCGACGAGCACGCGCTGACGTCGCCCGAACTCACCGGCAGCTGGGAGCACCGCCTGGGCAAGATCGAGCGCGGCGAGGACTCGCGCGAGAAGTTCATGGGCGACATCGCCGGCTTCGCGCAGGAGACGGTCAAGAAGCTCGACGAGACGCTCAAGGACGTGCGCATCCCGCGCGCCAAGCTCGGCCCGTGCCCGGTGTGCGGCCACGAGATCTCCGAGAACCGCAAGGGCTACTCGTGCTGGTCGCGCGAGGATCCCGGTTGCGGCTTCGTCATCTGGAAGTCCAAAGCCGGCAAGACGCTGCCCGTGGCGATCGCGCGCGAACTGATCAAGACCGGCTACACCGAGCGCCCGGTGACCGGCTTTCGCGGGCGCAGCGGGCGCTCGTTCAGGGCGCGCCTGGCGATGAGCCAGACCGAGGAGGGCAAATGGCGCGTCGAGTTCGACGAGGAGTGGGCCAAGGAGGGCGCCAAAGCACCCGAGGCCGAGGCCGAGACCGACGAGCTGGCCGCCGCGAAGGGCAAGTCCGACCGCTCCGCAGCGGTCGGCGAACGCAGCGCCGCCTGAGCGCGCGCCGGTCCTGACGGCGCGTCCGGCGCGTCTGGGCAGGCGCCCGGAACCGTCGGACGAGTGCGCCAGGATGGATGGCGCATGACGATCTCGCTGATCACAGGACCCGCCAACGCGGGCAAGGCCGAGCTCGTGCTCGACGCCGTGCGCAGGCACAGCGCGCGCGAGCAGGACCCGCTGCTGATCGTCCCGACGCGCGCCGACGCCGCGCACTACATGCGCGAGCTGGCCGGCGAGGGCGTCGCGATGGGGGTGCGCGTGGAGCGCTTCGCCGGGCTGACCGGCGAGATCGTGCAGCGCGCGGGAGTCGGCCAGAGTGTGCTCGGCGGGCTGGCCCGCGAGCGCCTGCTGCGCGCGCTCGCCGAGCAGGAGCTGTCCGCGCGTCGTCGGGCCCGGCTTCGTGCGCGCGCTGTCGGAGTCGATCGGCGAGCTGCGCACGCGCCGCGTCTCGCCAGCGCGACTGGTCAGCGCGCTCGACGCCTGGCGCGAGGCCGACGGGGCGCGCGCCGGGCGCGCCGAGCTCGGCCGGTTGTTCATGCGCTACGACGCCGAGCTGCGCCGCCTGGGCCGGCTCGACGCCGAGCAGCGCGCCGTGCGCGCGCTCGACGCGCTGCGCGAGCGCCCGGCGCTGTGGGGCGGCACGCCGGTGCTGTTCTACGGCTTTGACGACCTCGCGCGGCTGCAGCTGGACGCGATCGAGACGCTCGGACGCGTCGTCGACGCGCCGGTCACCGTGTCGCTCGCCTACGAGGGCGGGCGCTCGGCCTTCGCCGGGCGCGCCGCGACCTTCCAGGCGCTCGCCCCGCTCGCGTCGGACGTTCGCGAGCTGCGCCCGCGCGCCGAGCACTACGCGCCGCAGGCGCGCACGCCGCTCAGCCATCTCGAGCGCTCGCTGTTCGAGCCCGGCGCCGCGCGCGTCGGCTCCGGCGGGGCCGTGCGCCTGCTCGAGGGCGGCGGCGAGCGCGCCGAGCTGCGAGCTCGTCGCGCGCCGGATCGCGCTGCTGCTCGCGCAAGGCATGGCCGCCGAGGACGTCGCCGTGCTCGCGCGACCGGCGGGAACGTCGATGGAGCTGCTCGAGGAGGTCTTCGCCGACGCCGCGATCCCGTTTGCCCTGCAGCGCCGCCGGCCGTTCGCCGACACGGCGATCGGCGGCGCGCTGTGCGGGCTGCTGCGCTGCGTCGCGCTTCCCGGCGGCGAGGCGCAGGGCGAGCTGGGCGACCTGCTCGCGTGGCTGCGCGCGCCCGGGCTGCTCGACGTGCCCGCGCTCGCCGATTCGCTGGAGCTGCGCGCCCGCCGCGCCGGGGCGCTCGGCGCCGAGCGGGCCAGAGCGCTGTGGGAGGAGCGCAACTGGCGCCTGGTGACGATCGACCACCTGCGCAAGGCCCAGGAACGCGGCCCGGCTGCGCTCGTCGAGCGCGCTTCGCGCGAGCTCTATTGGCTGTTCTGCGCGCCGCGCCGTGCCTCGGCCGAGCTGCTCGCGCCCGACGAGCTCGACGAGGCCGGCGCGCTTGCGGCCGGACGGCGGGCCTTGGCGCAACTGCGCGAGCTTGCGCAGATCGCCGCCGAGCTCGCGCCCGCAACGGCGTCGGAGCTGGCCGGCGTGCTGGCCGGCGTCGAGCTGCTCAGCGGCGAGGGGCCGGTCGCCGGGGCGGTCGCCGTGCTCGACCCGCTCTCGCTGCGCGCGCGGCGCGTGCGCGCGCTGTTCGTCTGCGGGCTGCAGGAGGGAGTGTTCCCGGCGCGTGCGCGACCGCAGCCGTTACTGTCCGAGGAGGAGCGTCGGCGGCTTGCCGAAGTGTCCGGGCTGCGCCTGGGCGAGCACGAGGACCTGCTGGCCGCCGAGCGCTACCTGCTCTACGCGGCCGTCTCGCGGCCGCAGGAGCAGCTCGTGCTGAGCTGGCACAGCTCCGACGACGATGGCCAGAACACGCCGCGCTCGCTGTTCGTCGACGACGTCTGCGACCTGTTCGAGCAGGGACTGTTCGTCGCGCGCGAGCGGCGCGCGCTCGGCGCCGTCGACGCGCTGGGCGCCGCGGAGGCCCAGGGCGCGGTGGACGGGGGGGCGCACGCAGCGCTGCGTGCGGACGGGGCGGAGCAGTCCGAAAGCCCGGACGAGCCGCTGCGCGACGAGCGTCTGCTGCGCGAGCTCGCGGCGCGGCCATGGTCGGCCTCCTCGATGGAGCGCTGGATCGGCTGCCCGGTCGCCTGGTTCGTCGAGCGGCTGCTGCGCCCGGATGCGCTCGAACCCGACCCCGAGCCGCTCGCGGCGGGCGCGCTGAGGCACGCGGCGCTGGAGCACGCATTGGGGGCGCTGCGGCGCGAGACCGGCAGCGCGCGCCTGACGCGCGGCAACCTCGCGCGAGCGCGCGAGCTGCTGGCGGACGCGCTACGCGAGGACGAGGCCGCCCACCCGCTGTCTGTCGCGTCCGAGCGGCGCGCGGCCGTGCGCCGGCGCATGCAGGCCGACCTCGACCGCTACCTGGCGCTCGCCGCCGAGAACGAGAGCCCGCTGACACCCGGCGAGCTGGAGCTCGGCTTCGGCTTCCAGGAGGGCGACGAACGCGGCGAGGCGAGCGAGCTGCCGGCCTTCGACCTCGGCGGCGGGGTGCAGCTGCGCGGGCGCATCGATCGCATCGACGTCGGCGATGACGGCGCGGCGATCGTCTACGACTACAAGGGCACCCTCGTCTCAGGCGCCTCGAAGTGGATCGAAGACGGCAAGCTGCAGGTGGCTCTGTACATGCGCGCCGTCGAGGAGCTGCTCGATCTGCGCGCCGTCGGCGGCTTCTATCAGCCGCTGAGCGGCAGCGACCTGCGCCCGCGCGGCGTGCTCGACGGCGACAGCGGCATCGAGCTGGACTCTGTCTCCACGGACGTGCGCGAGCACGACGAGCTGCGCGAGCTGCTCGACGAAGCCGTCGAGGCTGCGCGCGAGGTGGCCGGGCAGGCCGCCGCCGGACGGTTGCAGGCGCGGCCGGGCACGTGCGCCTTCAGAGGCGGCTGTCAGTACCCGACGATCTGCCGCTGCGAGCGATGAGCGCGCGGCGCTCGCAGGCCGCACAGCTGGAGGCGCTTCCGGGCATGGAGACGGCGGGCGTCCTGGCGGTCGCCGGCGGCGAGGTGCGCGCGCTGACCGACGAGCAGAGTGACGCGGTCGCGCGTCGCTCGGAATCGCTGCTCGTGTCGGCGGCTGCCGGCAGCGGCAAGACGTCCGTGCTCGTCGAGCGCTTCGTCGCCGCCGTGCGCGACGACGGCGTGGCGCCCGGGCGGATCCTCGCGATCACGTTCACCGAGCGCGCCGCCGGCGAGCTGCGCGAGCGCGTGCGCGACCGGCTGCTGGAACTCGGCGACCGCCAGGCCGCGCGCGACACCGAGGCGGCCTTCGTCGGGACCTTCCACGGCTTCTGCGCGCGCCTGCTGCGCGCGCACCCGCTCGCGGCCGGACTCGACCCCGACTTCACGATCCTCGACGAGGGCCTGGCCGGGCAGCTGCGCGAACGGGCTTTCCAGAGCGCGGTGCGCGAGCTGCTCGCGACCGGCGACGAGGCAGCCGTCGACCTGCTCGCCGCCTACGGCGTGGACCGCGTGCGCTCGATGATCGAGCAGGTTTACCTGGAGCTGCGCAGCCGCGGTGAGCTGCTGCCGCGGCTGCCCGTCCCCGTCGAGGCGGACGCCGGCGAGCTCGATCGCGAGGCCGCGGCGGCGTGCGTGCTGCTCGACGACCTGCTCGCGCGATTCGCGCTGGCCTACGAGGAGCTCAAGCGCTCGCGCGCGAGCGCCGACTTCGACGACCTCGAGCTGCTCGCCCAGCAGCTGCTCGGCGAGCGCGAGGGCGTGCGCACCGCTTGGTCTGAGCGCTTCGAGCTGTTGATGGTCGACGAGTTCCAGGACACCAATCCGCGCCAGCTGGCGATCCTGCGCGCGCTGGACCGCTGCAACCTGTTCACCGTCGGCGACGAGCTGCAGTCGATCTACGGCTTCCGCCACGCCGACGTCAGCCTGTTCCGCGCGCGGCGCAGCGAGCTCTCGGCGCGCGGGGCGAGCCTCTCGCTGACGCGCAACTTCCGCAGTCGCGAGCCGCTGCTGGACGTCGTCAACGCGGTCTTCGGCGAGCGCTTCGCCGACTTCGCCCCGCTGCGCGCCGGCGAGCGCGAGGGCGAGGGCGTGGGAAAGGCGGACGCCCGTGATGGCGCTGCGCGCGACGCGGAGCGCGGGCCGGCGGTCGAGCTGCTGCTCACTGACGCCGACGGCTGGGAGCAGCGCGAGGAGCTGGCGGCGGAGGTCGCCGCCGGGCTGCCGCCCGCGCCGCTGTGGCGCCAGGCCGAGGCGCGCATGCTCGCTCGGCGCGTCGGCGAGCTGGTGCGCGAAAGGTCCGCGCGGCCAGGGGAGATCGTCGTGCTGCTACGCGCGTCCGGCGACTTGGAGGTGTTCGAGCGCGCGCTGCAGCTCGCCGGTCTGCGCACGCTCGCCGCCGTCGGCGCCTTCTGGGGCCATCAGCAGATCGGCGACCTGATCTCCTACCTGCGCGCGCTGGCCAACCCGCTCGACGAGGAGGCGCTGTACGGGCTGCTCGCGTCCCCGCTGGGAGGCTGCTCGCGCGACTGCCTGGCGCTGCTCGCGCAGAGCGCGCAGGGCGCCCATCGCGGCGCCTGGGAGACGGCGCTGGCGGCGGTGGGCGGCGACGGAGAGCTCGCGCTGCGCTTGGCGCCCGCCGACGGCGATGCGCTTGCGCGCGCGTGTGAGCTGCTGGCGCGCGAGCGCGCCGGCGCGCCGCTGCGCACGGTCGCCTCGCTGATCGAGCGCGCGATCGCGGCGACCGGCTATCGCCAGCACGTGCTCGCGTTGGAGTGGGGAGAGCGGCGCCTGGCGAACGTGCACAAGCTGCTGCGCCTTGCACGGCGCTTCGAGGCCGGCGAGGGCCGCGACCTGCGCGGCTTTCTCGATCGCGTCGAGTACCTCGCGAGCGCCGCGCGAATCGAGCCGGACGCCCCGGTGGAGGGGGTCGAGCCAGACGCCGTGCGCCTGATGACCGTCCACGCGGCCAAGGGGCTTGAGTTTCCCGTCGTGTGCCTCGCCGACCTCGGTCGCCAGCCGAGCTCGCGCACGCCCGACCTGCTCGTCGACGGCGACCGCGTCGGGCTGCGCCTGATGCGCCTCGACGGTGAGACGTCCAGCCCGGCGCTCGACTACCAGGAGCTGTGCGCCGCGCGCCGCGCGCGCGAAGCCGAGGAGGAGGACAGGATCGCCTACGTCGCGATGACGCGCGCGCGCGAGCGACTGCTGCTCAGCGGAGCCGTCAGGTTCGAGCGCTGGCCGCGCCAGGGCCCCGGCGCGGCGCCGATCTCCTGGCTGGCGCCCGCGCTGGCGCGCGACCTTCCCCAGCTCCTCGCCGCCGGTGGAACGCACGACGTCGCGCTGGCGTCAGGCGGCGCGGCGGCCGTGCGCCTGCGCTTGAACTCCGCCGGCGCGCCGGCGCAAGCGCCGGGCGCCGGCTCGGCGCCGCGCGCGCCGTCGGCGCCGGGCGAGCCCTCTGTGCCAAGCGCGCCCTCGGTGCAGAGGTCACCGGGAGCGTCATCCGCGCAGGCCGCGATCGGGCCGACGGTGCCGAAAGCGTTCCCGCTCGCGCGCGCCTCCGAGCGCGAGCAGCTCGCGGCGCTCAGCTACAGCTCGCTGACCGAGCTCGAGCGCTGCGGCTATCGCTACTACCTCGAACGCGTGCTCGCGCTAGGAGAGGATCGCTCGGCGGCGAGGTCGAGCGCAGGCGCGACGGGATTGGAGGCGCGGGCGCGCGGGATGCTCGTGCACCGCCTGATGGAGCTGCTGGACTTCTCCGGCGCGCGCGCGCCGAGCGCGCAGGACGTCGAGCTGGGCGCGCGCGAGCTCGGCCTGCGGGTGGGAGCGCAGGAGCGCGAGGAGCTGGCGGCGCTGATCGCCGCTGCATGCCGGGCCGAGCCGGCGGCTCGCGTGTCGGCGGCCTTCGCGGTGCAGCGCGAGCATCCGTTCGCCTTCTCACTCGGCGCGCACGAGCCGCTGATCACCGGGGTGATCGATCTCGTGGCCAGCGAGGCCGGCGGCTCGCGTCTGGTGCTCGACTACAAGAGCGACCGCGTCGGAGCAGACGCCGACCTCGAGGAGCTGGTCGAGCGCGAGTACGCGATTCAGCGGCTGCTCTACGCGCTGGCGGTCCTGCGCGAGGGCGCCACGGCGGTAGAGATCGTCCACTGGTTCCTCGCGCGCGAGGAATGGGTCGCGGTGCGCTATGTCGCGGCGGAGCGCCTCGTACTCGAAGAGCGGCTGGCGGCCCGCATCGCGCGAGCGCGCGAGCGGCGCTTTGCGGTCAGTGAGCTGCCCCATCGCGGCCTGTGTCTGACGTGCCCGGGCCGCGCAGGCCTGTGCTCGTGGGAGGAGAGCGAGACGTTGCGCGAGCTTTCCCCCGAGCGTTTCGCGGTCCCCGCGCCGGGCGCGGTGCCCGCTCCGGCGCGAAGCGAGGACGGCGCGCACGGCGAGCGATCCGAGCCGTGAAGGCTACGTTGACAGACCTCTGAGAGCGGCCCAAAAGGGCCCCCTGCGCGGGCCTTTCCAATCGCCGAGCGGCTGGTTTGCAGCCCCTCTCCGCTGCTACGCTTTCTCGCTCAGCCTCAGGTGCCCGCCTGCCCGCGCCACGGGGGATGCACCGCCCCAAGGGAGCACTTCCATGAACTCGCCCATCAAGCAGCCGCCAAAGGCCGTCGGACTCTACGACCCCACCTATGAGCACGACGCCTGCGGCGTCGGCATGGTCGCGCGTCTCGACAATCAGCCGACGCACGACGTGATCTCCCGGGCGATCACGGCGCTGGAGAACCTCGAGCACCGCGGCGCCAACGGCGCGGACCCGCGCACGGGAGACGGCGCGGGCATCCTCATGCAGATGCCCGACGAGCTGCTGCGGGGGGTCGTCGACTTCGACCTGCCCGCGCTCGGCTCCTACGGCGTGCTGATGTGCTTCCTGCCGACCGACGACGCGGCGCGCGCGAGCCTCGAGCAGCTGCTCGAGCGGACGGTCGAGGCCGAGGGCCAGCGCGTGCTCGGCTGGCGCGACGTGCCGGTCGACCCGACGCAGGCCGGCGAGGTCGCAAGTGCCTGCCGCCCGGTGATCCGCCAGCTGTTCGTTGGCGCCGGCTCGCAGCTGGGGGGGGACCAGGACGCCTTCGAGCGCAAGCTGTACGTGATCCGGCGGATCTGCGAGCTGACCGCCGAGCACCCCGGGCTCTACATCGCCTCCAGCTCCTCGCGCACACTCAACTACAAGGGGATGCTGATCAGCTTCCAACTGGCGGCGTTCTACCCGGACCTGCGCGACGAGCGCATCAAGAGCGCGCTCGCGCTCGTGCATTCGCGCTTCTCCACGAACACGTTCCCCAGCTGGGAGCTCGCGCACCCCTACCGCGTGATCTGCCACAACGGCGAGATCAACACCGTGCGCGGCAACATCAACTGGATGCGCGCGCGAGAGAGCGAGCTGCGCAGCGAGCTGTTCGGCGAGGACCTGCCGAAGATCCTCCCCGTCGTCAGCCCCGGCAACTCCGACTCGGCGACGTTCGACAACGTGCTCGAGATGCTGATGCTCGGCGGCCGCTCGCTGCCGCACGCGGCGATGATGATGATCCCCGAGGCCTACCGCAACCGCGATGACCTGTCCGACGACCTGAAGGGCTTTTACGCGTTTCACTCGTGCCTGATGGAGCCGTGGGACGGACCGGCGTCGGTGGCCTTCACCGATGGTCGCGTCGTCGGCGCGACGCTCGACCGCAACGGCCTGCGCCCCGGACGCTGGGTGGAGACGACCGACGGTCACGTCGTGCTCGGCTCGGAGATCGGGCTGCTGGACATCCCGCCGGAGCAGATCCGCCGCCTGGGACGCCTGCAGCCGGGCAAGCTGTTTCTCGTGGACCTGCAGGGAGGCCGCATCGTCGAGGACGAGGAGGTCAAGCGCGGCGTCTCCACGCGCAGGCCCTACCGCGAGTGGTACGCGCAGAAGGCCGTTCCCTTCTCCGAGCTGGAGCCGTCAGACCAGGTGACGATCTCCGACCAGCCGCTGCGCACGCGCCAGCGCGCCTTCGGCTACTCGCAAGAGGACCTGCGCGTGCTGCTCGCGCCGATGGCGCGCGAAGGCGCCGAGCCGATCGGCTCGATGGGCAACGACCTGTCGCTGGCCGTGCTCTCCGAGCAGGCGCCGCCGCTGTTCTCCTACTTCAAGCAGCTCTTCGCGCAGGTGACCAACCCGCCGATCGACCCGATCCGCGAGGAAATCGTGATGAGCCTCGGCACGACGCTCGGCTCCGAGCTGAACCTGTTCGAGGAGACGCCCGAGCACGCGCACAAGCTCGTGCTCGACCAGCCGATCCTGCTCAACCGCGAGCTGGAGACGCTGCGCCACGTACACCACGACGTGTTCGCGGCGCGCACGATCAACACGACGTGGTCGCTGGACCAGGGCCCGGCGGGAATGAGCGAGGCGCTGGAGCGGATCTGCCGTGAAGCATCCGAGGCGGTCGAGGAACGCGTGAACATCATCGTCCTGTCAGACCGGCTCGTCGGCCCCCGGCGGGTCCCTGTCCCATCGCTGCTGGCCGTGGCGGCCGTCCACCATCACCTGGTCCGCGAGGGCACGCGCCTGCGCGCGGGAATCATCCTCGAGTCGGGCGAGCCGCGCGAGGTGCACCACTTCGCGACGCTGATCGGCTACGGAGCGGTTGCGATCAACCCGTACCTGATGCTCGAGACGCTCGACGACCTTGTGCTCAACCAACGCGCGATCAAACGGCCCGGGCCCGACGGCGACGAGGTCGACGTCGGCGCCGTGGAGGCCGCCCAGAACGTCGTCAAAGCGCTGGGCAAAGCGCTGCTGAAGACGATCTCCAAGATGGGCATCTCGACGATCCACTCCTACTGCGGAGCGCAGATCTTCGAGGCCGTCGGACTCGAGCCAGGTCTGATCGACAAGCACTTCACCGGGACGGCTTCGCGGATCGGCGGCGTCGGCATCGACGTGCTGGGCGCCGAGGCGATCGAGCGCCACGCGCGCGCCTATCCGGTGCCCCATGACGACCTGCTGCCGGTCGGCGGCGTGTACGCGTGGCGGCGCGACGGCGAGCACCACATGTGGAACCCGGAGACGATCGCGCTCGTGCAGCACGCCGTGCGCGAGGCCAACGGCGACGTGCCGGCGGCGCTCACCGGCGATGCGCAGGCGCTGGAGACGGTGCGCGGGTCGGCAGCCTTCGAGAAGTACCGCGAGTACGCGCGCGCGATCAACGAGGACGCCGCGCGCAAGGCGACGCTGCGCGGCCTGCTGCGGATCGGCCCGGGCGACGGCGCGCAGGCATCCCAGGCGATACCGCTGGAGCAGGTCGAGCCGGCGAGCGAGATCGTCAAGCGCTTCTGCACGGGCGCGATGAGCCTCGGCTCGATCTCGCGCGAGGCGCACGAGACGCTGGCGATCGCGATGAACCGCCTCGGCGGTCGCTCGAACACGGGCGAGGGCGGCGAGGACCCGTCGCGCTTCACGCCCGACGCCAACGGCGACCGCCGCCGCTCGGCGATCAAGCAGGTCGCCTCCGGGCGCTTCGGCGTGACGATCCACTACCTCGTCAACGCCGACGAGCTGCAGATCAAGATGGCCCAGGGCGCAAAGCCCGGCGAGGGCGGCCAGCTGCCGGGGCACAAGGTCGACGACTACATCGGCTCGATCCGTCACACGACGCCCGGGGTCGGCCTGATCTCCCCGCCGCCGCACCACGACATCTACTCGATCGAGGACCTCAAGCAGCTGATCTACGACCTTCGCTGCGCCAACCCGGCGGCGGAGGTGTCGGTCAAGCTCGTGGCCGAGGTCGGCGTCGGGACGGTGGCCGCGGGCGTCTCCAAGGCGAATGCGGACCGCGTACTGATCGCCGGGCACGACGGTGGCACGGGCGCCTCGCCGCTGTCCTCGATCCAGTCGGCCGGCATTCCCTGGGAGATCGGTCTGGCCGAGACGCAGCAGACACTGCTGCGCAACAGCCTGCGCTCGCGCATCAAGGTGCAGACCGACGGGCAACTGAAGACGGGGCGCGACGTGGTGATCGCCGC
Source organism: uncultured Solirubrobacteraceae bacterium (assembly GCA_963706615.1). Taxonomy (GTDB): domain Bacteria; phylum Actinomycetota; class Thermoleophilia; order Solirubrobacterales; family Solirubrobacteraceae; genus Palsa-744. The sequence continues at coordinate 2,379,156 of OY970163.1, forward strand.
GATGCTCGGCGCCGACGAGATGGGCTTCTCGACCGGTCCGCTGATCGCGACTGGCTGCATCATGATGCGCGCCTGTCACCTGAACACCTGCCCGGTGGGCATCGCCACGCAGGACCCGGAGCTGCGCGAGCGCTTCAAAGGCACGCCAGAGCACGTCGTCAACTTCTTCTTCTTCGTCGCCGAGGAGGTTCGCGAGATCCTCGCGACGCTCGGCCTGCGCACGCTCGACGAGGCGATCGGCCGCGTCGACCTGCTGTCGGTGCGCGAGGCGATCGACCACTGGAAGGCGCGCGGCGTCGACCTCACGCACCTGCTCACGCACGTCGACCTGCCCGAGGGCTCGCCGCGTCATCGCGTCGAGCCGCCGCCGCCGGTGCTCGAGGACGCGCTGGACTGGGAGCTCGTCAAGCTCGCCCAGCCGGCACTGGACGGCGGCGCGTCGGGCGAGCAGCGCCAGGTGACCCTGCGGATGCGCGTGCGCAACCGCAACCGCTGTGTCGGCGGCATCCTCTCCAGCCATATCGCGCTGCGCCACGGGGCCGACGGCCTGGGCGAGGACTCGATCGTCGTCGGCTTCGAGGGCTCGGCAGGGCAGAGCTTCGGCGGCTGGCTGGCGCCGGGCGTGACGTTCACGCTGAACGGCGACGCCAACGACTACGCCGGCAAGGGTCTGTCCGGCGGGGTCCTGTCGGTGCGCCCGCGCGAGGGCATGGGCGCGGACTTCCGCGCCGAGCAGAACGTGATCGTCGGCAACACCGTGCTGTACGGCGCGACGCGCGGGCGTGCCTTCTTCCGCGGCCTCGCGGGCGAGCGCTTCGCCGTGCGCAACTCGGGCGCGGCGACGGTCGTCGAGGGCGTCGGTGACCACTGCTGTGAGTACATGACCGGCGGCACGGTCGTCGTGCTGGGGGCGACCGGGCGCAACTTCGCAGCGGGGATGAGCGGCGGCATCGCCTACGTGCTCGACGAGCGCGGCGACTTCGTCGAGCGCTGCAACATGGGCATGGTCGGCTTTGAAGCCCCGTCGCCCGAGGACACGGGCGGGCTGCGCGCGCTGATCGAGGAGCACGGCCGGCGCACCGGATCGCCGGTCGCAGCGCGGGTGCTGGCGGACTTCGACGAGCTGCTCGGCAAGGGCGCGTTCGTGAAGGTCATGCCGCACGACTACAAGCGCGTCCTGGCCGAGCGCGCGCAGGAGCAGGTGGCGGTACCGGCCTGATGGGCAAGCTCGGCGGATTTCTGCAGATCGAGCGCCACGGGATCCCGCAACGGGACCCGGCCGAGCGCGCGCACGACTATCGCGAGTTCCTGATCACGCGGCCGCTGGGAGAGCTGCGCGACCAGGGGGCGCGCTGCATGGACTGCGGCGTGCCCTTCTGCCACAACGGTTGCCCGCTGGGCAACCTGATCCCCGACTGGAACGACCTCGTCTACCACGACCGCTGGCAGGACGCGATCGCGCAGCTGCACGCGACGAACAACTTCCCCGAGTTCACCGGCCGGTTGTGCCCGGCGCCATGTGAGGCGGCGTGCGTGCTGGAGATCCGCGAGGGCGACGCGGTGACGATCAAACAGATCGAGAACTCGACCATCAATCGTGCGTGGGACGAGGGTTGGGTCAAGCCCAAGCCGCCGCGCAGGGAGACCGGTCAGGCCGTCGCCGTCGTGGGCTCGGGTCCGGCCGGCATGGCTGCCGCGCAGCAGCTGCGCCGCGGCGGCCACAGCGTCACGCTGTTCGAGCGCGACGAGTCGATCGGCGGGCTCGTGCGCTTCGGCGTGCCGGACTTCAAGATCGAGAAGACCGTCGTGCAGCGGCGCGTCGAGCAGCTCGTAGCCGAGGGCATCGAGCTGCGCTGCGGCGTGGACGTTGGCCGTGACGTCAGCGTGGAGGAGCTGCGGGGCCGCTTCGACGCGGTCGTCCTCGCGACCGGCTCGCGCGTCCCGCGCGACCTGCCGGCGCCGGGGCGCGAGCTCGACGGCGTGCACTTCGCGATGGAGTACCTCTACCAGCGAAACCGCTGGGTTGCGCGCGAGTTCGGCCCGGAGCCGACGAGCGAACAGCCGGCGGTCGAGCACCCGATCAGCGCCAAGGACCGCGACGTAGTGGTGATCGGCGGCGGCGACACCGGCGCCGACTGCGTCGGCAACGCGCTTCGCGAGGGCGCGCGCTCGATCACTCAGCTGGAGCTCCTGCCCGAGCCGCCCAAGCGGCGACCGGACGACCGCACGCCGTGGCCAGAGTGGCCGTTGAAGTACCGCCTCAGCTACGCGATGGAGGAGGCCAAGGAGGCACACGCCGGCGAGCAGGACTACTCGGTCGTCACGACGCGCTTCTCAGAGGACGGCGACGGGAAGCTCGCCGCGCTGCACATCGCGCAGGCCGAGACGGCGCCGCCGTTCGGCCCGGTGGCGGGCACCGAGCGCGAGCTGAAGGCCCAGCTCGTGCTGCTGGCGATGGGCTTCTTGCACCCCGAGCAGGAGCTGCTCGACGGGCTCGGCGTGGCCAAGGACCCGCGCGGCAACGTCAAGACTCAGACGCCGTACACGAGCTCGGTGGAGGGCGTGTTCGCCGCCGGTGACGCGCGTCGCGGCCAGTCGCTGATCGTGTGGGCGATCAACGAGGGGCGCCAATGCGCGCGCATGGTCGACCGCTTTCTCGCGGGCAAGCGCAACGGCGCTGGCGCTGGCGCTGGCTCGGGCGCTCCCTCGCACGACGAGGGTCTGTCCGGCCACGCCGACGCCGATCGCGGCCCGGAGGGGCCGCCGTTGCACGTCGGCCCGGGAATCCCGGCCGAGGACTAGGCGTAGCCGGCGGAGCGACGCGACGGCTGCGGGTTGGGGTGCGGCGCCGGCTTTTCTCTAGGCTGAAGCTGTGAGGGGGATGCTCGAGAACGGACGACCGCGGAAGGCCGAGCTGGCGCGCACTTGCGTGATCGGCGCGGGCTCCTCGGGGATCGCCGCGGCCAAGGCTCTGCACGAGCGCGGGATCCCGTTCGACTGCATCGAGAAGTCCGATCGCGTCGGCGGAAACTGGGTGTTCGCTAACAAGAACGGCATGTCGGCGGCCTATCGCGACCTGTTCATCAACACCTCGCGCGATCGCATGGCCTACGCGGACCTGCCGATGCCCGAGGTGTATCCCGACTTCCCCCACCACACGCACATCGCCGCGTACTTCGACGAATACGTCGATCACTTCGGCTTCCGCGACCACATCATGTTCGAGACCGGGGTCGAGCACGCCGCCCGGCGCGCCGACGGCACGTGGGAGGTGGCGCTGGATAACGGTGAGACGCGCGAGTACGACGCGCTGATCGTCGCCAACGGCCATCACTGGAAGCCGCGCTGGCCCGAACCGTCGTTCCCCGGCGCGGACACCTTCTCCGGCGAGCAGCTGCACGCCCACTCCTATCTCGACAACTCGATCTTCGCGGGCAAGCGGGCGGTGATCCTGGGGATGGGCAACTCGGCGATGGACATCGCCGTCGAGTCCTCATACGTCGCCGAGCGCACTTACCTGGCCGCGCGCAGCGGCGTGTGGATCATCCCCAAGTACATCTTCGGCAAACCGGTCGACCAGCTGCGCAACGACCCGCGTATCCCGTTCAAGATCCGCCAGCGCTTCATCCAGCAGCTCGTGCGCAGCTATGCCGGCCCTCCGGAGCGCTACGGGCTGCCCAAGCCAACGCATCGGTTCGGCGAGGCGCACCCCACCGTCTCCGGTCGCATCCTCGACCGCATCCAGCACGGCACGATCACGCCCAAGCCGAACATCGAGGCGCTGCAGGGCTCGCAGGTGCGCTTCGTCGACGGAACGACGGTCGAGGCGGACGTCGTCGTCTACTGCACCGGCTATCAGATCTCCTTTCCGTTCTTCGACGAAGACTTCATCTCCGCCCCCGACAACCACATCGAGCTGTTTCGCCGCGTCTTTCACCCGGACATATCGAACGTCTTCTTCGTCGGCCTGCTGCAGCCGCTCGGCGCGATCATGCCGCTGGCCGAGGCGCAGGGCGCCTGGGTGGGCGATTACCTGCGCGGCGACTACGCGCTGCCGCCGGTCGCCGACATGCGCGCCGACATCGCCGCCGACCAGGCGGCAATGCGCGCACGCTACGTCGCCTCCAAGCGCCACACGATCCAGGTCGACTTCGACGACTACCTCCACGCGCTCGCCAAGGAGCGCGCGCAAGGATTCCAGCGGGCGCGCGCCAACTCCTTCCGACCCCCTCTGCGATGCCTACCTTCTGCCGGCACAACCGCTTCGTAGACCGCTGCCCGATCTGTAGCAAGACGCTGCCCGGCAACTCGCCGGGCGAGCGCGCTGCCCCAGGCGCGGCCCCCCGGCGCAAAGCTGCGCAGGGCGCTCGCCCAGGCGCTCGCCGTGGCGCCGGTATGCGCGTGCATCGTCAGCAGCGAGCCGTCGAGGATGGCTACAGCTCGCCGCTGTTGCCAGGCTTGCGTGCCTCCGCGGATGCGGCGCGCTTGGCCGAGGAGATCGCCTTCTCCACCGGCCGCCTGCTCGTTCTGCAAGGCGAGCGTCCCGAGCTCCCGCCCCCCGACCTCTATGCGCAGGTGCGCTCACTCGTCGCCGACGATCTCGAGCAGGCGACGTGGGCGTGCTTTCTGATCGCCTACCTGTGCCCCCTCGAGGATTCCGAGCCTTTCGCAGGCATCCGCCAAGCGCTGCAGGTCCAAAGCGACGAGCTGCGCGACCTCTCCGACATCCCGCTCGGGCCGCGCGCCTCACACGACCCGGCGCGCGGCGCGCGGACGCTCGACGCATATCGCCAGTGGGTCGCTCAGGCGGACCGATCGAAGATCGGCCAACAAGCGCTCGCTTTCTCCGGCGACGCGAACTGGACCGCGCAACGGCGCTTTGAGCGCCTGCTCGAGCGCACCGCGCTGCCCGGCCTCTCGCGCGCTGCGCGTTACGAGCTGCTGACGCTCCTCGGGGCGCTTGGCGCGTATGAGCTGGCGGCCGACTCGCTGCATTTCTCCACAGCGCGCGCGGGTGGCGCCGAGGATCCGGCGACGCTCGCCGCCAAGCGCGTGTTCGCGATCGGCGACCCGTTGCTGCTCGACCGTCGCGCCGCGGCGCTCGCCGCGGCGGTCGAGGCGCCGATCGCGTCGCTGGAGCTCGCGCTGGCCAACTGGGGCGTGGGGGAGCGGGCGACGCTCGGTTTTCCGCCAGAGGCCTCCGACGACGCGACCCGCGACCGCGCACGCGAAGTGCTCGGGCTCTGAGCGGCCCACCGCCTGACCCGCTGCAGCCACCGCGCGCCGACTCTCCCTGTGCGAGGACCGACGCGAAAGTGTCGTCCTCACCGGTGCCTACAGTCCACCTGTCAGCTGTTTCGCAACCGCCCCCGGGAGTCGCGATGCCACTTTGTTTCATCGAGCCACAGGACGCAATCCGAGTGATCGCCGAGTCGGTCGGTCGCGAGGCGCGCCGCCAGCTCGTCAGCGAGGTCGTGCGAGCGTGGGTGGACGATATCCCCGAGCCGGAGCTGTCGGTCCACTACGCCAAGGCGATAGCCGATCTCGACGAGGACGACCTGCACCTGCTCGCGGCGTGGCACGCGTCGCTGGAGGTCGGTCAGCCGATCCCGAACACCGACTTCCTCGTCGGCGTGTTCCCCAGCCTCGGCGAGAACCGGCGCGAGGCGCTGAAGATCGCGGCCGGCTTTCGCGGCGAGGAAGCCTTCCAGGCCGGAGTCTCCGAGGAGCAGGCGCTCGACACGGTCCTGCCGCGCTTGTCACGCGATCGCGCGATCGAGCTGGCCAGTGAGTGCATTCAGCTGTATATGTGGGACCGCTTGGGCTGCGACAACTAGAGTCGCTGATGTTGCTCGACGCCAGCTAGACTCGAGGCATGTCCGAGGTTGCCGCGACGCCCACTGTCGATGACGTGATGGACGCGCTGTCGAACGTGATCGACCCCGAGCTGGGGCTCGACTTCGTCGAGCTCGGGCTGATCTACGGGGTGGCGGTGGACGACGGAAACGTCAACGTCACGTTCACGCTGACGACGCCCGGATGCCCGATCGGGCCTCAGGTGACTGAGCAGATCGACGAGTTCGTCGGCGAACTCGAGGGCGTCAAGTCGGTCGATTCGGAGATGGTCTTCACGCCGCCGTGGTCGCCGGAGAAGATGAGCGAGGACGCCAAGTTCGCGCTCGGCTACTGAGCTTCGGCTCAGTTGGCTTCGTAGATACGGACCTGCCTCAGATTGGTCACGAAGGGCCGGAGATGGCGAAGGTCACGCCAGCGATTGAGACGCCGGTCAGGACCGCGGCGGCCTAGCGTGGTCTATGCGGAAGCTGCTGCCGGGTCTGGGCGGACGAGGACCGTGTCGGCGACGGGGATGATCTCATCCACGGGCAGACCCGCGCGCGAGGCATGATCGTGAATCGCCTCCGGGCTACTGGCTTGGTAGATGCAGACGGTGCCGACCGAGCCGCCGCCCTCCTCAAGGACGTAGCTGCGAATCCAACGGATGTCGTCCGACATCTCCTCGTCACCGACCTGTTTTCGAGCGTGCGGCAGCCTCTTGCAAGTCTCCAGGCGAGCGCCATCCGCTTCGGCGAAGGATCACGTAGGTGTTCATGCTTGCTTCCTTTCTCCTAGGAAGCGGGTTCACGGGCATCCTCCCCGAACGGCCTGGGCTGATTGGTACGCCAGGGCTCGGGCTCTGAGGTCATCCCCGCTTACGGCGCCGTCACCTCGAGCTTGATCTCGCAGCTATCCACGGAGGCGCGGCTGCCCGGCGTCTCGGTGGCATCCATCGCGCCCATCACCTTCCCGCCGGCCTGCATGTCCTCCGCCGTCGCGAAGTGCTGGAGGACCACGAGCGTGCCCTGCGCCTCATCGAAAAGCATCTCCATCCCCGTGGCAGGTACGCCAGGTGGAGGACCGCCGGACTCCTTGACGCGCGCTATCACGCCCTCTAGCCGCTCAGCGTTTACGTCGGTGAACCTCACGACACGCACATGCATGGCGAACCTCCTCGGGTTGGTGGACGCGAACATACTCCGATCACGAGCCGACGCCAAGTTCGCGCTCGGCGACCGACGCGCTGCTCGACGCTCGCACTGAGGATGCTCTCGGGCGCAGCGCGAACGAATCGCGTCCCGATGGGTGGCCGCTACATGGCGCTCGCAGCTGAGACTACGCCGGCGAAATCCGCAAGCACGTCGGCTATCAACGCTTGCGTCGACGGCGGCAGGGCCTTCGTCGACAGGAGGACGACAGCGTGCCCGATGCCGGGCAGCGCGATAGCGAAGCCGATCTCGGGTCCCTCCGGCCCGCGAGCCGGCATGATGAGCCGGACCTCGCCATCAGCGGCGGGCGGAGCGCTTGCCAGTTCGTCGCCGAGGGTGGGCCACGGTTCATCGCCGCTGAAGTGCACAACCAGTCCTGGGTCGAGCTTCCACAGCAAGGCCGTGTTGAACTCGCCGCTGCGACGCAGCTCAGGGAGCGCCTCGGTGACGCTCTCCAGGAGCGAGCGTCCAGCTAGGGCATGCGCGGCGAGCCGGGCGATCGCGCGATAGGCGATGAGGCTGCCGGTATGTTCGAGTCTGACTCGGCGCTCCTCGGTGATGTCATCGATCGTTGAGAGCACCTGGGGGGAGCCGGCCAGCGAGATGAGGGAGGCTGAGGTCTCTCCCGTGCGCGTCGTTCCGTCGGGTCGCCTCACGCGGACCGAGACCCGTTCCAGCGCCCCCGTGCGCCGCAGCTCCTCGATGAATCCCGGACGCTCGGCGACGTCGTACCACGTGCCGCTCTCGGTGGCCGGTTTGCCCAGCAGCTCGGCTCGAGGGCGGCCAACGAACTGACAGAATGCGTCGTTGACCTCGTGCAGGACGGCCGTCTCGGGATCGGAGATCGCCACTCCGGTTGCGCTGGCGCGCAGCACGACTTCCAGCACACGCTCGGTCTCGGCCAGTCGCGCCTCTGATTGCTGGGCGGCGCGAGAGGCGTCGGGCGAATGGCCGAGCAGGTCACGCAGCCCGGCAATCGCGGACGGTCCCTCGCCGCGGATCTCGCTCAGCAGGCTCACGAGTATGTCGCGCTCGTCGAGCATCCGACGCGCTCCCGCCAAGAGGGTGGCACCGGCGTCTGTAAGTCGCACGCCCCGTCCGCCACGGTCCAGCAAGGGCCGTCCGGCGAGCGCCTCGAGATTTCTGATGCGCTTGGCGACCGCCGGCCTGCTGATCTGAAGTCGAGCCGCCGCGCCAACGAGGCTGCCTTCGGCTGCGCAGACGACGAGCGTCTCGAGTTCGGCCAAGTCCGGGGCGCGTACGGGAGCGCTGGCGCGCGCCGGGAGCTCGTGCGGCGCTGAGATGGAACCTAAGGTTTCGTCACCAGGCACAGTTTGACTCTCGCTGCCGTGCGTCTGCTGGTCGATGGCTGGGGACTGGCTCACCTGCGGGTTGCCGAGACTACCGATCAGACTGGAAGGAACCAGCGATGTTCAGATGCAGCGACAGACAGGCCAGCTCCGCTATTCGTGAAAGTCGTCGCGGGCTGAGCACGAGGCTCGCAGCGATCACAATCGCGCTGAGCGTCCTGCTCATGCTGCTCCCGGCCGTTTCTGGCGCGGCGACCCAGGAAGACAAAACGCAGTTCTCCGTGACCGCCGGCTCGCTCACGTTCTCAACCGTCCCGGCGCTTCCCACGTTGAGTTCGATCACGCTCAACGGCGGAGCGCAGACGACCAACTCGACGATGACAAACTTCGGTATAGCCGATGCGACCGGCAGCGGCTCAGGCTGGAACAACACCGTCGCCGGGCAGTCCGGCTCGGAAAAAAGCGCGGTCTTCGCGCAGTACTGTCCGACCGCGACGTGCGGCAGCGACAGCAAAGGCTACGTGCCCAGCGGCGCGACGCTCGCGGCCAACTCGCTCACGCTGAACAGCACCGGGGCGAGCTTCTCGGCGCAGAGCGGCACCACCGGCACGGCGCCGGCTCTTCAGTGCTCGAGCGCCTGCAACGTTGACAGTGCATCCGCTGTAAAGGTCGCTTCGGCGGCGGCGAATGCCGGCATGGGAACGTGGCTGACGACCGGTTTCAGCGCCACCAGCCTCGCGCTCTCGACCCCCTCGACGCTGAAAGCCCTCTCCAATGGAGAGGTCTACCGCGTGAACCTGCTTTGGACACTGAGCACCGGGCCGTAACGCGGCCACGCAGGAGACAGGCGACGGACGCTGAATGGTGGATGCGATGACGGCCCTCACGCTCCGCCGACTAAGCGCGGCCACGAAGATCCACTCCCTGATCGGCCTGACTGTCGTTACAGCGGCGCTGTGGGGCCCGTCAACCGCGCTCTCGGCCCCGTCGGGGCTGGTGGTGATCCCGCACACGGCGTCCCAGCCGGGGCTCAGCTACTTCAAGCTTTCAGCCAAGCCGAGATCTGCTGCGCAGGCGGGCACGCTCGAGCTGCGCAATCCGACCGCCAAGCGGCTGCGAGTCGTGCTGACTGCAGTCGACGGAGAAACGCTCAACACGCTGGGATCCTCTTATGCCCCGCCCAATGCGCATCCACACGGATCGACGCTGTGGTTGCGCCTCGGGGCTCGTGCTGCGAGTCTCGCGCCGGGCGGCAGCCTTGTCGTTCCGGTAGCGGTTCAGATCCCGCCCGGCGCGCGACCAGGCGATTACCTGAGCGGCATCAGCGTCGAAGCCCTCGGTCAGCATTCCGAGAACGTCAAGAAACGCGGGGTCTCGATCGCGAGCGTCTCTCGGTACGTAATCGGGACGGAGGTTTCGCTGCCGGGGGTACGCCAACCGCACATCGAGATCACCGGCGCACGGATCCACCGTGAACCTGCCGGACTGAGCTTCGCCCTGACGGCCCGAAACTCCGGCAACGCGATCCTCCAGGGGGTGCACGGGGAAGTCCGCATCAGTCGCGCGGGGCATACCGTCGTGTCCCAACCGATCGGACCCGGGACGTTCGTCGCCGGGACCAGCATCGTCTATCCAGTCAACGCCTTCCGGCAGACTCCCACCCAGGGAACGCGCTACGAGGTCTCGGCGTGGATGGCCTACCCCGGTGGGGCTGCGCGATTCAACACGGGTCTTACGTTCGGACATCGGGAAGCCGTCGCCCAGCAGCAGTACGGAGGACCGACCGCCGCGCCCGCAGGCACGGCATGGTGGAAGATCGCCGGGGTGGTGGCCGCGATTCTCTACGGCCTCGTTACGACGATCCTGCTTGTTCGGCGTCGCAATCGGCGCGTTCATGCGCCGATGCAGCAGTGAGGACGCGGTGAGCTCGGCCGGCCGCGGCGGTGATGACACGTGCTTCGAGCTTCGACAGCAGGCCTGATCGCAGTGGCCGGGCTGATCGTAGCCTTCGGCGCCGATAAGGCTGGCGCGGCCTTTGAATTTGGGACAGCGCCGACCTTGCCGAGCCTGGCCGCCGTAGCCCTGAGCGGCAAATCTCAAACGGTCAACACGACGATGACGAACTTCTCGGTCATCGACACGAGGGGCACCAAATCCGGTTGGAACGTCACGGTCGCTGGGCAGTCGGGCACCGGAAAAAGCGCCGTGTTCGCACAGTACTGTCCAAAAGCAAAATGCGGAGCCGACGCCGAAGGTTATGTCAGCGGCGGCCAGAAAATGGTTGCCAACTCCTTGACCTTTAACAGCACCGGCGCGAAATTCACCGGCGGCACGGGCACCGCCCCGACCCTGCAATGCGCCGCCGCTTGCAAAGTCGATACCGCGACGGCCGTCAAGATCGCCTCCGCCGCGACGGGAGGCGCGGGAGAAACGACATGGACGACCACAGGGTTTACGGCGACGAGCCTGGCCCTGGCCGTTCCCACGACACTGCGGGCGCTGCTCAACGAAGAGGTCTATCGCGTGAACATCCTTTGGACGCTGAGCACAGGCCCCTGAGCGGAGGTCTACCGGCGCCTACCGCCGCGTCGATCCCACAGCCATTTGAGGGTCACCAGCTCGAATGCTTTTTTGAACATGTCTACCTCTCTTTGCGGGTGGCGCCAGTCCCTCGTCGGGCCGGCATGGGTGACTCGATCCTCCCGTACTGATACCCCGTCGTAGAGCTTCTCAATACGTCGAGGAAGCGCACTGCCCTGCGCGTGCGCGCACCCCGTGAGCCGCGGTGGTTTGTTTGGAGCCCATACCGGGTACCTGGCCAACGGGTTGGCTACCCAAGGGGGGGCCGTCCCAGGGTCGCTGCCTCGCCCCGGCGTAGGCCTGGGCAGTGGCACGACGGTTCGGGTTGCTTGCGACGCGTGCGTGAGGGATGCGCGTCGCAAGCGCCCACTTCGCCGGCGCCGAGACGGGCCGAGGGCCCGGCTCTAGATGAAGTCGTTGCCGGTGAGCACGTAGAGGAACGGCACGAACGGCACGATCGCGGCGATTCCCCACGCGAGCTTGCCCACGAAGCCGAGGTCGCTGCGTCCGAGCAGATCGATCCAGATCAGCACGACCGCGAGGGGGTGCAGGATGCAGAGCAGCAGCTCGAGGATTTTCTTCATCGCGGACCTTTCTCGCTTGGCTTGGTCATGCGGGTGTGGGGATGGACTCGCGCGCGAGGGTCACGAGCGTGGCCAGTTCCTGCGCGATGTTGTCGCTGATCTTGCCGATGTCCGGCAGCCCGTCGTAGTCCCCGAGCAAGCCGAAGTTCATCTGGCCGTTGTAGGACATGATGCCGATCGCCAGGGCGTGGTTTTCCGGCAGGAACGCGATCGGATAGGCCTCGAGCATCTCGCGGCCGAGCACGTAAAGAGGGAACTGCGGGCCGGGCACGTTGGTGACGAGCAGATTGAACAAACGCGTGGAGAAGTTCAGGCGCGAAGCCTGCGCGAGGATCGTCGGCGGCGCGAAGTTCTGCGCACCTGCGATCACCTCGGCGCCGAGCGCCTGCTTTGACTCCTTCAGGCCGTCCATCGCCTGTGAGACGAAGCGCAGCCGCTGCACGGGGTCGGCGATGTAGACGGGCAGAGGGCCGCGCATGACGACGATCCGGTTACCGCCCTGGCCGTGCTCGTCCTCGACGCGCACCGACACCGGTACGAGCGCACGCATCTCCACGCCCTCCGTTCGCCGTCCGCGAGAGATCAGGAAGCTGCGCAGCGCGCCAGTGACGACCGCGAGCACGACGTCGTTAACGGTCCCGCCGAATGCGTTCTTGACCGTCTTGAAGTCATCGAGGCTGCTGCCGATGCCGAAGAAGCGCCGGTGCGGGCCGATCGGGACGTTCAACGGCGTCTCTGGAGCCGGGTTGAGCCCCGCCCAGACGATCTCTCCGACTCCCTCGGCGGCCTCGCGGGCGTGTGACAGCGCGCGCTCGGGGTGCGTCAGCGCGTCGATCGCGCCCTCGGCCAACGCGAGTCCCGTGCGCACGGCGCCGCGGATCCCGGCGGCGACCAGCTCCGCGGCGCCCGGCTCGCTGTGCGGTTGCCACGGCCGGCCGTTGTGCCTGATCACGGGCGGCTCGGGCGACAGGTCGAACAGCACCGTCGCCAAGTCAACGCCGGCGATGCCGTCGATCAGCGAGTGGTGGGTCTTGGTGATCAGCGCGAAACGATCGTCCTTGAGGCCCTCGATCAGCCACATCTCCCACAACGGCTTGGAGCGGTCCAGCTGTTGGGAGAAGATCCGCGCGGTGAGGCCGCACAGCTGCTCCCAGCCGCCTGGCGATGGCAGCGCGGTGTGGCGGATGTGGTACTCGAGGTTGAAGCTCGGGTCGTCGACCCACACAGGTCGCCCGCTGTCAAGTGCCGTCGACGCGAGCTTGTGGCGGTAGCGTGGGACGAGGTGCAGGCGGCGGCGAATCTGTTCGAGGAACTCGCTCATCGCCGGCGGGGGACCCTCGACGATCGTCAACCCGCCGATGTGCATGTGTGACTGCGCGCTCTCCTGGTGCAGAAACGAGGCGTCTACGGGCGTGAGCCTGTCGAGGTGTCGCTGAGCCACGGGCGTTAGCGTACCTGGGCGCGCCCTACAATGGCAATCGTGGCCAACACCGTCGAGAAGCTGCTGCTCGCGGCGCCGCGCGGTTACTGCGCCGGCGTCGACCGTGCCGTGCAGACCGTCGAACGCGCGCTGGAGATCCACGGGGCTCCGGTGTACGTGCGCAAGGAGATCGTGCACAACAAGCACGTCGTCGAGACGCTGCGCGAGCGAGGGGCGATCTTCGTAGAAGAGGAGACCGAGGTGCCCGAGGGAGCCGTTTGCGTGTTCTCGGCTCACGGGGTGGCGCCGAGCGTCCGCGAGGGCGCCGTCGCGCGCGGGCTGCAGACGATCGATGCGACGTGCCCGCTCGTGACGAAGGTCCATCGCGAGGCCGTCCGCTTCGCCCAAGACGGCTACACGGTCGTGCTCGTCGGCCACGACGGGCACGAGGAGGTCGAAGGCACGATGGGCGAGGCTCCCGAGCGGATCGTGCTCGTGCAGAACGAGCAGGACGTCGCGGAGCTGGAGGTTGCCGATCCCGATCGCGTCGCGTTCATCACGCAGACCACGCTCGCCGTGGACGAAACGACGACGATCCTCCAGCGCCTGCGCGAGCGCTTCCCGAAGATCGTCGGCCCGCGCACGGACGACATCTGTTACGCCACTACCAACCGCCAGGCCGCCGTCAAGCAGATGGCCGACGGCTGCGACCTGCTGCTGGTGATCGGCTCGCGCAACTCCTCCAACTCTGTGCGGCTCGTCGAGGTCGCTCGCGATTGCGGCACCGAGTCGCACCTGATCGACACGGCCGAGGAGATTCGCGAGGAGTGGCTGCAGGATGCGCGCGTCGTCGGCATCTCGTCGGGCGCGAGCGCGCCGGAGAACCTCGTGCAGGAGCTCGTGCAACTGTTCCGCGATCGCGGCGTCAGCGACATCTCCGAGTTTCACGTGATCCGCGAGGACGTGCGCTTCATGCTGCCCAAGCAGATTCGCGAAGCCGCCACTGTCGGCGAGGCGCGCTGAGCGCCGGGCCTTTCGCGTCGTGGCACCCGCGAAGGGGTCCCGCGGCCAGCATCGAGGAGCTCCCATGCGAACGCTGATCCTCTCCGACCTGCACCTGGGGGGCGTCTCGCGTTCGGACCTGCTGCGTCGAGGCGAGCTGCGCGAGCCGCTGATGCGCGCCGTCGCTGAGGTCGATCGCGTGGTCCTGCTCGGCGACGTGCTCGAGCTGCGCCACGGACCCCCGCGCGAAGCGCTCGCCGCGGCGCAGCCGTTCTTCGAGGATCTCGGTCGCGCGCTCGGCGCGAAGGAGCTCGTGCTCGTCGCCGGCAACCACGACCACGCCCTGATCGAGCCGTGGCTCGCTCTGCGTGCCGAGCTGGCCGAGGCAGAGCCGCTCGGCTTGGAGCAGCTGATCGAGCCGCACGAGGCCTCGCCGATGGTCAAGCGGCTCGCCGACTGGGCGGCCCCGGCGAAGGTTCGTTTCGCTTATCCCGGCCTGTGGATACGACCGGACGTCTACGCGACGCACGGCCACTACCTGGACTGCCACCTGACCGTGCCCACGATCGAGCGCCTGAGTGTCGGCGCGATGAGCCGTCTGCTCGGACGTCCGGCCCAGCACTTCAGGCAGGTCGGCGACTACGAGTCGGTGACCGGGCCGATGTACGCGTGGCGCCACGCTGTCGCGCGCGACGCGCGCACGGGCAACGCGCTCAACGGGATCGCCACCGTTGACGCGTGGCGTACGCTCGGCGGCGGTGGGGGCGAGGACGCCGACGCTCGGCGCAACGGCACGGCCAGCGCGGAAGGCAGGGGGCGCTCGCTGGGGGCCTCGCTCGCCGCCAAGCTGCGCACGCGCGCGCTCGTCCACGGTTTCCCGTTGGCCGTCGCGGCGCTCAATCGCGCGGGCCTCGGGCCGCTGCGCTCGGAGATCTCCTCAGGAGAGCTGCGCGGTGCAGGGCTGCGCGCGATGGGCGAGGTCGCCTCGCGCCTGGAAATCGGCGACGCTTACGTGGTGTTCGGCCACACCCATCGCTCCGGGCCGCTTCCCGGCGACGACGCGAGCGAGTGGAACCGACCGCCCGCGGGCGCAGGAGCGGCGTCCGGGGCCAAACTCATGAACACCGGCTGCTGGACCTACGACTCGATCTTCCTGACCAAGAAGTCCGGCGAGAGTCCCTACTGGCCCGGCACATGCGTGCTCGTCGAGGACTCCGGACCGCCCGAGCTGCAGCGCCTGCTGCTCGATCGCAGCTACGCCGAGCTCGCCCCTGCGCGCCGCACGCCGCAGCCGGCGTAGCCTCGCGGCGAGTTCAGGCGAGGCCCGGCGTGAAGCACGTAGCCACGCAGCGCACGCCGTCCTGCAGCTCGAGCGCCAGCTCGCCCGCGGTGTGTCGCCCGTGCTCGAGCAGCGGGTAGGCGCCCGGCCCGGCGACCGTCAGCTGCGCACTCGCGCCCGTCACGCTGTCGCCGGCGCGTACGCTCCCCGCGCCGTCGAGCACCGCCCAGACGCCCCCCGCCTGATAAGCGCCGCTGTGTGCGCCCCGATGCTCGGGCGTGGGCGCGGCCAGCAGCGCGCCGGGCGCGTCCTCGGGACGCAGCGGCTCCAGGGGCTCGCGTTCGACGCCGAGCAGCTCCTGGATCGCGCGCTCGGTTTCTTCGTAACCGCCCTCGCCGTAGTGGTACTCGAACAGCCGCGCGCCTCCGTCGAACAGATAGCGCGCCGGCCAGCCCTCGTTCTCGTACTCCTGCCATAGCTGCAGCTCGCTGTCGATCAGCACGGGGTAACGGATCTCCAGACGCGCCACCGCCGCGCGCACCGCGGCCTCGTCACGCGACACGTCAAAGCCGGGGGAGTGCACGCCGATCACGCGCAGTCCGTCTCCCGAGTAGCGCTCGTGCCACGCCTGCACGTACGGCAGCGTGCGCATCGAGTTCGCTCGACAGAAGTCCCAGAACTCCACGAGCATCGGTCGCCCGCGCTGAATCACGCTCGCTTGCCCGCCCGTCGCGTTGACCCACGGCAGTTTCGCGGGGAACAGCGGAGCGGCAATCGTGTCAACGGGCGCGCGCAACGCAGGTCACGTGGACGCGCCGACCTGGTGTCGAGGGTCAAGGATGGCAAGGACGCAGGAAGCGTGGCGTGCTTTGCACGCGAGCGACCGAGGACGCCGCCAGCCGCAGGCCATCGGCGTCAGGTCAGCCGATTGAGCCGACCATCTCCAGCTGAATAAGCCGGTTGAGCTCGACTGCGTACTCCATCGGCAGCTCCTTCGTCACCGGCTCGATGAAGCCGTTGACGATCATCGCCGCGCCCTCGTCCTCGGTGAAGCCGCGCGAGCCCATGTAGAACAGCTGGTCGTCGGATATGCGCCCGACGGTTGCCTCGTGCGCCACCGTGACGTGCGGGTTCTGGATCTGGATGTCCGGCCACGTGTCGGATTTCGATTCGCCGTCCATCATCAGGCCGTCGCACTGGACGCGCGCTTTCGAGCCCGCCGAGTTGTGGCCCATCTTGACCAGCCCGCGATAGCCCATGATGCCGCCGTCCTTGGAGATCGACTTGGCGAGGATGTTCGACGTCGTGTTCGGCGCCAGGTGCACGACCTTCGCGCCGGTGTCCTTATGCACGCCTTTGCCGGCGACGCCCACGTTCAGGTGGTCCGCGCGCGCGCCTTCGCCCATCAGGTAGGAGCCCGGGTAGAGCATCACGTACTTGGCGCCCATCGATCCGCCGACCCACTCGACCGTTCCGTTCGTGTCGACGATCGCGCGCTTGGTGTTCAGGTTGTAGACGTCCTTGGACCAGTTCTGCACGGTCGTGTAACGGGCCTTCGCGCCGTCGTGCACGAAGATCTCGACGACCGCCGAGTGCATCGAGTTGACGCTGTAGGTCTGCGCGGTGCAGCCCTCGATGTAGTTCACCTCTGAGCCCTCGTCGGCGACGATCAGCGTGTGCTCGAACGTGCCCTCGCCGGCGCCCTCCATGCGGAAGTAGGACTGCAGCGGCAGGTCGCACTTGACGCCCTTGGGGATGTAGCAGAAGGCTCCGCCCGACCACACGGCGCCGTGCAGCGCGGAGAACTTGTTGTCCTGCGCCGGCACGCATTTGGTCATGAAGTATTTCTGCACGAGCTCGGGGTACTGATTGATCGCCGTGTCCATCGAGCAGAACAGGATCCCCTGCTTGGCGTACTCCTCCTTCAACCCCTCGTAGACGGGCTCCTGGCGCCACACGCCGACGACGCCCGCGAGGTGCTCGCGCTCGGCCTGCGGGATGCCCAGGTCCTCGTAGGTCTGCTTCATCTCGTCCGGCACGTCGTCCCAGCTGTTGAAGCGGCCGGCCGTCGGCGGCGAGTAGAGCACCAGGTCGTCGAGGTTCAGGCCGCCCAGGTCCGGGCCCCACGTCGGCACGGGCTTACGTTCGAAGATCTCCAGCGACTTCAGCCTTTTCTCGGCCATCCAGTCGGGCTCGCCCTTGACCTTCGAGAGCTCCGCGACGACCTCGCGGGAGATGCCCTGACGAGCGCGCAGCTGACCCTGGTCGTCCTCGACGATCGGGCTGGGCTTGGTGATCTTCGTGCGGTCGAGCGTTGCCATGAAACTCCTTACCGGGGGGTGCGAAATCCCGTCGACGGGGCTTTGCGAATCCTGTGCGCTGAAGTAGGAATTGTATCGCGGAGGGCGGGACCTCTCCGCGCGGCGACGGTGTGAGGATCTTCTCGACCGCGCGTCGAGCGGCCTCGTTGAGCGAGACGCGGCGCGCAAGCGGGCGGGGCGGCGACGTACGGCGCGCTGGATAACGCGCTCACGACGGCCACGCGTTGTCGCCGGTCACGGCGCCGCGCACGACCTTCAAGTTGAGCAGCGCGCACTTGCGCCGCGTCGCCGAGACAGGGATGCCCAGCAGCTCGATCATCCAGTCGGCGTCGAGCTTGCCGACCTCGTCGAGCTCCATGCCTTTGAGCTCTTCGGAGGCGATCGACGCCGATGCCTGGGAGATCGCGCAGCCGTGGCCGTGGAAGCGCAGATCGTCGATGCGCCCGTCCTTGACCACGATGTGCACGCCGAGCTCGTCGCCGCACAGCGGGTTGTGCTCGAGCGCCTCGAGATCGTGCGGTTCCAGCTCGCCGAAGTTGCGCGGGCGCTTGTAGTGGTCGAGGATGTAGTCGCGGTAGAGATCATCCATGGTGCTCGGCGGGGCATCCCACCCCGCCCTCCTTCCTCGTAGGGCTACCTCCGGCCGCCCGTGACCGGGTCCTTCGGACCCTCATAGCCCGAAGACCTCGCGTCCGGCCTGCAGCGCGTCGACGAGCGCGTCGATGTCTGACGCTTCGTTGTAGACCCCGACCGAGGCGCGCGCGGTCGCGCCGACGCCGAGGCAGCGCATCAGCGGTTGCGCGCAGTGGTGGCCGGCGCGGATGCACACGCCGCCGCGGTCGGCCAGCTCGGCGACGTCGTGCGGGTGAATGCCCTCGATCGTGAACGAGGCCAGGCCGCCGCGGCGCTCGGGGTCCGGCGGTCCGACGACGCGCAGTCCGGGCACCTCGGCCAGGCGCTCGAGCATGTAGGCGGTCAGCGAGCGCTCGTGCGCGCGCACGCGCTCCATACCCAGCGCCGCCAGGTAGTCGACGGCCGCGCCCAGCCCGACCGCCTCGGCGACCGGCGGCGTGCCCGCCTCGAACCTGTACGGCAGCTCGTTCCAGCTCACCGACTGGAAGTCGACGGAGGCGATCATGTCGCCACCGGTCAGGAAGGGTTCCATGCGCTCGAGGATCTGCTCGCCGCCGTGCAGCACGCCCACGCCCGTCGGCCCGAGCGCCTTGTGGCCGGTCCAGCCGTAGAAGTCGGCGCCGAGCGCCGAGACGTCGACGGGCATCTGCGGCACCGCCTGCGCGCCGTCGACCAGCGAGACTGCGCCCGCCGCGCGGATTCGCGCTGTCATCTCGGCAACCGGGTTGATCGTCCCGAGCACGTTGGACACGTGCGCGAAGGCGACGAGCTTGACGTCGCCGCGCGCGAGCTCTCGATCGAGCGCCTCCAGCGACAGCTCGCCGTTCTCGTCGACCTCGAGGTAGCGCAGCTCGGCGGCGCGCTCGCGGCAGAGGACCTGCCAGGGGACGAGGTTGGCGTGGTGCTCCATCTGCGTGATCAGCACCGCATCGCCGGGGCCGACGTTCGCGCGGCCCCACGAGTAGGCGACGAGGTTGATCGCCTCCGTGACGTTCTTGCAGAAGATCGTCGTGCGCGGGTCGCCGCCGACGAACGCCGCGACGCGCCTGCGCGCCTGGTCATAGGCCGCGTCGGCCTCCTGCGCGAGCGCGTAGACGCCGCGGTGCACGTTGGCGTTGTGGCTGCGCAGGTGCTCGGCCTGGGCGTCGATTACGACCTGCGGCTTCTGCGAGGTCGCGCCGGAGTCCAGGTAGATCAGCTCGCGCCCGGCGAAGCGCCGCGCGAAGATCGGGAAGTCGGCCTTGACCTCCAGCGAGCTCTCAACGACTGGTGGCATACGCCTCGATGTCCTCGCGGGCAGCCGCGAGCTTGCCGGCGACCTTCGCGCGCACGAGCTCCTCCAGCGGCTCGTCCTCCAGTTCTGAGATCAGCGGCTCGAAGAAGCCCTCGACGATCACCCGCACGGCCGCCGGGCGGTCGAGACCGCGCGTCTGCATATAGAAGATCGCCGTCGCGTCGAGCTCGCCCACCGTGCCGCCGTGCGACGCCGAGACATCGTCGGAGGAGACGAGCACCGAGGGGATCGAGTCCACGCGCGCCTTCGGCGAGAGCATCATCGAGTGGATCTGCAGGTAGGTGTGCGTCTGCTGCGCGCCCGGGTCGATCTGGATCAGCCCCTCGAAGCTCGCGCGGCTCTCGCCGGTCGCCGCTCCGCGCCAGTGGACGTCGCCGCCGGACGGACCGGTCTCGTGCAGATCGACCGCGAACACGTCCAGGTGCTCGTGCTCCTCGGTGAAGAACAGCCCGCGGAAGGCCATGTCCCCGCCCGGCTCTGAGATCGCCAGCTCGAGGTGCTGTCGCACGAGCTGGCCGCCGAGTAGCGCCGGCAGCCAGTGGCAGTAGGCGTCGCGGCCGATGCCGACGAAGCGCGTGGAGACATCGAACACGTCGCCCGAGCCCCAGTCCTGTACCTGCGCCAGGCGGCAGCGCGCGCCGTCCTGCAGGTACAGCTCGAACGCGCCCGCGTGCAGCGCTTGGCCCTCGAAGTCCTCGGCCAGGTCGTACTCGTGCACGCGAAAGTCGCTGTTGGGCGCGCCGACGACGAGCGTGCGCCCATACTGCGCGATGCCCGGCGAGTCGATCGCGTAGACGATCTCGAACGGCTCGGCGACCACGATGCCGTCGGGCACGTGCAGGAAGGCGCCGCCTGTCCAGAAGGCCGCGTTGGCGGCCTCGAGCTTGTGGCGGTCGATCGCCATGCGCTTGGAGTACCAGGGCGCGACCAGCTCGGCGTGGTCGCGGAAGGCGTCCTCCAGCGAGCACAGGATCACGCCCTTGGCCTGAAGCTCGGCGTCCAGCTCGACGTGCACGACCGAGCCGGCGCTCTGCACGATGCGCCCGGCGCGCGGACGCTCCGCCAGCGTGCGCTCGACGACGTCCGGGACGCCGTTCGGCGCCGGCGAAGGCTGCGTGGAGAGGGCCTCGAGGTCGAGGCTCTGCAGGCTCGTCGTCCAGAAACCCGAGCGCCGCCACACCGGCAGCTCCGAGCTGTCATAGGACTCCAGCGCAGCTTCGCGAAGCTGCTGCAGCGAGCGTCCGTCGCCCGCTCCCGCACCGCCCAGCGCGTGGTAGAGCGTCGCCTCGCGGTGGCGGCCGGGCTTGACCTGCACCGGCTTTGCGCCGTTGGCGACTGCCTCTGGGGTGACTGCCTCGCCTGGCTCAGACACCGCCGTCACCGGCCACGACGGCGCTCGCGCCGACCTCCTGGCGAATCTGGTCATAGCCCTCTCGCTCGAGGCGCTCGACGAGCTCCACTCCGCCCTCGAGCACGATGCGTCCGTCCATCAGGATGTGCACGAACTCGGGCTTCACGTAATGCAGGATGCGCTGGTAGTGCGTGATGATCAGCGCGCCTAGGCCCTGCTCGTCGTGCAGGCGCTGGACGCCCTCGGCGACCGTGCGCAGCGCGTCGATGTCCAGGCCCGAGTCGGTCTCGTCGAGGATCGCGATGTCCGGAGCGAGCATCGCCATCTGCAGGATCTCCGCGCGCTTCTTCTCGCCGCCGGAGAAGCCGTCGTTGAGGTGGCGCGAGGTGAACGCTTTGTCGACGTCCAGCAGCTCGATCGCGTGCTGCAGCTCGTTGCGGAACTCCTTGACCTGGATCGGCTCCTCGCGCTTGGCGTTGATCGCCATGCGCAGGAAGTTGGCGACCGACACGCCCGGTATCGAGACCGGGTACTGGAAGGCCAGGAACAGTCCGGCGCGCGCGCGCTCGTGCGGCTCTGCCTGCGTGATGTCCTCGCCCTTGAAGGCGATCGACCCCTCGGTGATCTCGTAGGAGGGGTGGCCCATGAGCGTGCTCGCCAGCGTCGACTTGCCCGACCCGTTGGGCCCCATCAGCGCGTGGATCTCGCCGCGCGAGATGTCCAGGTCGACACCCTTGAGGATCTCGCGCTCCTCGATGCGCACGTGCAGGTCTCTGATCTCCAGGTCGGCCATGTTCTCCGTTTCAAGCTCCGGTAGTGAGTGTTTGTGGTGTCGTCTGCAGCGCCGGCAGCGTCGGGCCGGTGGACAGCTCCGCGCCCGCCGGCAGCGCCGGGCCGAGGACGAGGTCGGCAAGGGTCATCTCCTGCAGCGTGCGCACGATCGAAAAGCGCACGCGCGTCCACAGCAGCTTCGTCGGACACACGTGGCCCGGCTGCTTCTCGCGCGAGCACACGATCGACCCGTCGGATCCCTCGGTGATGCACTCGATCGGCGCGATCGAGCCCTCCAGCGCCTCGACGACCTCGGCCATCGTGATCTCGGTCGGCGAGCGGGCGAGCAGGTAGCCGCCGCGCGAGCCACGGCGCGAATCGACCAGCCCAGCCTTGCGCAGCCGAGCGACGAGGTGCTCCAGGTAGGCGAGCGGCAACCCGCCGCGCTCGGCGATCTCCGCGAGCGGGATCGGTTCCTCGCCGGCTCGTCGAGCCAGCTCGACCATCACGCGTACGCCGTACTCGGCCTTGGTTGAGAACATCATCTCCGCAAATACCTACCTGCGGGCTAGGGTATCAACCGGCCGTCAGGCCGCCGGCCGATCGTGCGCCGACGCGAGCGCTCGCCCACGGCACACGGGACCTCGGCCGCTGGCAGGCGCGCAGCTCATCCGAGCAGCTTGCGCACGTCGTGCGCGAGGCCTTCCGGCGTGAGCTGTTCGAGCTGGAAGATCACGCGCTCGCGGCCGGCGCGATCGATCAGGAAGACCGACGCCGAGCGCGCGAACGCGGCGCGATGACCGCTCGCCCCGATCACGTGAAACGAGCGCCACACCGTTCGCAGCTGAGCCGGCGAGCCGCTCAGATAGCTGGCGCGCCCGTTAAGCGATACGCGCGCGAGGAAGCGGCTGACGTGCGCGGGTGTGTCGGCGGCCGGTTCGGCGCTTACGAGCAGCACCGGGACGGGCTTGGCCAGTTCGTCCAGCGCACCGCGGATCTGCTGGGCGATCACCACGCACGGAGCGCCGCACGTGGAGTACACGACGGCGACGATCGCCACGCGCCCGCGATAGCTCGCCAGCGACACATTCCGCCCGCTCTGATCGGCGAGCGTGAACGGAGGGGCGACGACCCCCGCCGGGAGCGCCGCGCCATCGAACCCCGACGCGCTCGCGCTCTGCGTCGACGCATCCGGCGACGAGGGCGAGCTCGAGCCGCAGCCGCTGCTCGCAATCGCGAGAGCGAGCGCCACGAGCACCGCTCCGGCGCGCTTGAGGCCGGGGAGCTGCGGGCGTGCGAGCATCGTCGGTCAGGGTAGGGGAGGACCGTCTGCGGAGCTCTGAAAGGCCGCTCGTTGTCGCTATACTTTGTGAAGTCATAAATCCCGACCGTGGTTTAGGAGTTTCGAGATGAGTCCGTCTGGAGCTGAGCTTCTCCGCCAAGTCAAGAGCCAGATCGAGGAGGTCGACCCCTCCGAGGTCAACGAGCTGATCGACGAGGGCGTCACGGTCGTCGACGTGCGCGAGACCGAGGAGTACGCCGCCGGGCACCTGCCCGGCGCAAAGCACGTGCCCCGTGGATACCTGGAGTCGCGGATCGAGGGTGTCGTCCCCGACCGCGCGACACAGGTGATCCTGTACTGCGCGTCGGGCAACCGCTCCGCGTACGCCGCGCGCACGCTCTCAGACGAGCTCGGCTACGAGCACGTCCGCTCGATGACAGGCGGCATCACGCTGTGGAAGGACCGCGGCTACGAGGTGGACGTGCCGCGCGCGCTCACCGCCGAACAGCGAGAGCGCTACTCGCGCCACATGCTCGTGCCGGAGATCGGCATCGAGGGCCAGCAGAAGCTGCTCGACGCCAAGGTGCTGCTGCTCGGCGCCGGCGGCCTCGGCTCGCCGACCGCCCTTTATCTGGCGGCGGCCGGCGTCGGCACGCTGGGCATCGTCGACGACGACGTCGTCGACCTGTCGAACCTCCAGCGCCAGGTGATCCACACGACCGACCGCATCGGCACGCCGAAGGTCGACTCCGCCGAGGCGTCGATCCGTGCGCTGAACCCCGACGTGAAGGTCGTCAAGTACCAGACGCGCATCGACGCGTCGAACATCGTCGAGATCATCAAGGACTACGACGTGGTCGTCGACGGCGTCGACAACTTCCCCACGCGCTACCTGCTCAACGACGCGACCGTGCGCCTGAAGATCCCCGTCGTGTCCGCGTCGATCCTCGGCTTCGACGGCCAGCTTTCGGTCTTCAAGCCCTACGAGGGCCCCTGCTACCGCTGCCTGTTCCGCGAGCCGCCGCCGGCCGAGCTGGCGCCGTCGTGCGGCGCCAACGGTGTGCTCGGCGTGCTCCCCGGGACGATGGGCCTGCTGCAGGCCACCGAGGTCGTCAAGTTGATCGTCGGCATCGGTGAGCCCGCGATAGGGCGCCTGCTGCTGTACGACGCGCTCGGCGCGACGCTGACCGAGGTCAAGGTCCACCGCGACCCCGAGTGCCCAATCTGCTCGCGCGACCCGGAGGACATCGCCGACGAGGAGCTCGGCGTGTTCCCGGACTACGAGGCTTTCTGCGCGGCGGCAGGCTAGCCGGTAGTCTCGCGCCCAACTGATGGCCACGATCAAGATCCCACCGGTCCTGCGTGCGTCCGTGGGCGGTGAGAAGGAGGTCAGCGCCTCCGGCGACAACGTCGGCGACGTGCTCAAGGACCTCGCTTCCAACCACCCGGCTACGCAGAGCCAGCTGTTCTCAGCCGAGGGCGAGCTCAACCGCTACGTAAACGTGTACCTGAACGACGAGGACGTCCGCGTGCTCGATGGGCTGGCCACGTCCGTCGGCGAGGGCGACACGCTCGTGATCCTGCCGGCGATGGCCGGCGGCTGCCAGTAGCTGCCGCGGCCTTCGTGGCGCCGACCGGCGGCGTGCGGCTGCGAGCGCTCGCCACCACGGACGAGCCGCGACGGCGTGACTATGCGACGGCTGAGCGCCGCGCCTTGGAGCGCACCGCCGGCGGCAGGCTGGCGCGCGGACTAATCGGCGCGCGCCTGCGGGCCGCTCCGGCCGCGGTTACCCAGCTCATCAGAAACGCATCCGCGGCAGGCAGGTCCAGCGGTTGCGCGAACAGGAACCCCTGGCCGCTGTCGCAGCGCTCGTGCTGCAGGAGCGACAGCTCGTGCTGAAGCTCGATGCCCTCGGCGACCGTCTCGATCGACAGCGCCTTGCCCAGCTGCACGAGCGTGTGGATCAGCGCCTCGCCCTCCTTGTTGTCCTTCAGCGCGCTGATGAACGATCGGTCTATCTTCAGCGAGTCGATCGGGAACTTCTGCACGTGGGTCAGCGACGAGTAGCCGGTGCCGAAGTCGTCGATCGCGATACGCACGCCGAGCGCCTTGATCGCGGTCAGCCGACGGACGGTCTGCTCGGCGTCGCGCATCAATGTCGTCTCAGTGATCTCGATCGTCAGCGCCCGTGGATCGAGACTGCTCTCGTCGAGCACCTTGCGCACTTCGGTCACGAAGTCGTCGCTGTCGAGCTGTCGCGCCGAGACGTTCACGGCGATGTCGATGCAAGAGCCGGCCGCGCGCCAGATCGCGCCCTGCGCGCATGCTTCGCGCAGCACCCACGAGCCGATCTCGGTGATCAGCCCCGTCTCCTCCAGGAGTGGGATGAAGTCTTCCGGCTGCACGACCCCGCGCGCCGGGTGCTCCCAGCGGATCAGCGCCTCGACTGCGCTGGGGCTCATGTCGGTGAGGTTGAAGATCGGCTGGTACACGAGGAAGAACTCGTCGTTCTGCAAAGCCTCGCGCAGGTCCATCTCCAGCTCCAGGCGGCTCTGGACGGCGCCCTGCATCTCTGACTCGAACGCGACGTAGCGATCCTTGCCGTTGCACTTGGCGCGGTACATCGCGATGTCGGCATCGCGCAGAAACTCCTCTGCGCACGTGCGTCTGCCCGTCGCCACGCCGATGCTGGCCGTGACCTTCAGTCGGGCGCGTCCCTCGTGCAGCGTAAACGGCTCGCTCAGCGCTTCGAGCAGGCGCTCGGCGATCAGCTCCGGCCCCGCCGCGAGCGACAGCTCCTCGGCGATCACGACGAACTCGTCGCCTCCGAGGCGTCCGAGCGTGTCGGTATCGCGCACTGCCCCGTGCAGCCTGGCGGCGACGGCGCACAGCAGCTCGTCGCCGGCGCGATGGCCGAGCGTGTCGTTGATCAGCTTGAAGTTGTCCAGGTCGATGAACACGGCCGCCAGCGGCGTGCCGTGCCTGCGCGAGCGAGCCAGCAGCTGCTTGGTGCGGTCGAGGATCAGCTTTCGGTTGGGCAGCCCCGTGAGCACGTCGTGCGTCGCGAGGAACGTCAGTTCGTCGTCGGAGCGCTTGCGCTCGGCCTCGAAGGACTCGCACATCCGCACGAGCGTCACGTTGAGGCTGCGCTGCAGCATGGCGATCGCCTGCGCGAGCACCTCGGGCGCGAGCGCGAGATCCGCCGCCGCGGCGCGCGCGACGTCAGAAGCCGCGTCGAACCAGCGCAGACAGCGCTTGGTGACCTCGTTCAAGGGCGCGTGTCGCTGGGCGGCGAGCTCGCCGAAGATGCACCAGGACTCCTGGCCGACGTCGCGAGCGACCTCGACCCCTTCGCCCGCCATCCACTTTGCCACCGCGATCGTCGAGAGCACTCCGACCTGCGCGAAGCGCTCCTCGACCGCGTCGTCGAGCACCAGGCCCGAGCCGGCCGTCCTCGCGACCATCCCGTCGACCACGTCGTCGGTGCGTCCGGTCAGCTCGCCGGCCAGCCGCCGCAGGTCGGCTGAGTGCTCCGGCGGGATCTCCGGCAGCGGATTGTGCTCGCCCGGCAGGGGATTGTGCTCGGAATGCTGCGAACGTCGGCCTGTCTGGGAACCTGCGCATGGAGTCGACATGGCCCGAGAGTCGGCCCATGTGTGCCCGCTTGACAGAATTACACCGCCTTGAACACAACAAATGTTCTAGCGGCGCCCAGGCGCGCGAGCGCTAGGCCGAGACGGTGCTGCGAGCCGGTTGCACGGCGGGCTCGCCCGGGGCAGGCGCCTCGGCGCCGCGGGCGGGCACGTGGCTCATCGCGTGCTCGGCCAGCGCTGTGATCGTCAGCGATGGGTTCACGCCGACGTTCGCCGGCACGGCCGAGCCGTCGCAGACGAGCAGGTTCTCGTAGCCGAACACGCGCTGGCGCGCATCGACGACGCCCTGCGAAGCGTCGGGCGCGATCACGGCGCCGCCGAGGATGTGCGCGGTCGTGGGGATGTTGAACAGCGCCTCGGTGACCGAGCTCTGAGCGATCCCGCCGGTGCGCTTGGCAAACCACTTCGCCGTTTCGTTGGCGATCGGGATGAACGTCGGGTTGGGCCGCTCGGGGTCCTGTTCGGTGCTCAGCCAGAACGAGCCGAACGGGCCTTTGCGCGGTCGCAGCGCGATCGCGTTGTCGAGCGTCTGCATCACGAGGACGATGATCGTGCGCCGCGACCAGTGCTTGGGGAACATCACCTTGATCAGCCGTTTGGGGTGCAGCAGGATCTCCACGAGCAGCTTCAACGGGCGCGTCACGCGCGTGCCGTCGCCGACGAGCAGCGTGTTCAGGCGGTGCATCGAGTCGCCGTCGTCGCCGTATGTGACCGTCTCGATGTGCGTGTTCGCGTCGGGGTAGATCGACGAGGTGATCGCCACGCGTTTGGACAGGTCCTGGGGGTAGTCCTCGGGGACCGTCACGGCGAGGATCGACTCCGAGTTGGTGCGCACGAGCTCGCCCAGGCGGCTGGAGATACGCGGCAGCGAGCCTTTGACGCGACAGCGCGCCAGCAGCTTGTTCGTGCCGAGCGCGCCGGCCGCGACGACCACACCGCGGGCGCGCTGCACGCGACGTTCCTTGCGCAGCCACGCGCCCGAGCGAACACTTTCCACTTCATAGCCTCCGGCGCCGTCGGGCGAGCCGATCGGGCGCACGTCGAGCACCGTGCGTTCGGGCATCACGCGTGCACCGCGCTTCTCGGCGAGGTACAGGTAGTTCTTGACGAGCGTGTTCTTCGAGCCGTGCGGACAGCCGACCATGCAGCGCCCGCACAGCCGACAGCCCGTGCGGTCCGGCCCCTCGCCGCCGAAGTACGGGTCGGCGACGGTCTTGCCCGGCTCGCCGAAGTAGACGCCCACGGGGGTCTTTTTGTATGTGTCGCCGACGCCCAGCTCCTCGCCGAGCTCGCGCAGCAGCTGGTCGGCCGGGTCGTCGTGCGGGTTCTGCACGACGCCGAGCATGCGCTGCGCTTCGGCGTAGTGCGGCGCGAGCGAGCCCTGCCAATCCTGCATCTCGCCCCATTGACGATCCTCGAAGAAGGCCTTCGGCGGTACGTACAGCGTGTTGGCGTAGCCGAGGCTGCCGCCGCCCACGCCGCACCCCGAGACGACCGAAACATCTCTAAAAGTCGTCATCCGGAATATGCCCTTCATGCCCAGCCGCGGGTTCCAGAAGTAGCGTTTGAGATCTGCCGTGGATTTCGGCAGCTCGTCGTCGGCGAAGCGCCGCCCACACTCCAGAACCCCAACCGAGTGGCCCTTTTCCGACAGGCGCAGCGCCGACACGCTGCCGCCGAAGCCCGAGCCGATCACCAGCCAGTCGAAGTCGAAGCTGTCCTTGGATGTCTCCATGATCAGGGCGCCCAATCGACCGACAGGGCCGACCCCCGAGCGCGTGCTCGATCCTACCGCGTGGCTGGCCGCCCAGCCAGGCTGCGGCGCCGGCTCGGGCAATCGCTTGCGGCGGGTTTGTCGCGGCGCCCCGCTGGGTAGCGCTATTCCAGGTCACTTCAACGCGGGGAGGAAACATGGTTAGAGGGCTGCTTGGTGTTCTCATCATCATCGCGATCGTTCTGGTGCTCGTCAAAGTCGCGCTCGTCGGAGGCATCATCGGCGCGCTGGCGCTGATCCTGTTGATCCTGATCCTGCTCGGGCGCGTGTAGCGCGTCGGCGCCGCGCGTCCTTCTCAGGTCGCCGCGCAACCCCGCTATATTCCGTGAAGTAATGGCGGAGAGGCTGCGAAACCGGCCGTGCGGCGGACGCTACGGCGACATCGTCCAGTCGATCGGCAACACGCCGCTGATCGAGCTGCCGAGCCTGTCGCCGAAGCCCGGCGTGCACATCTGGGCCAAGCTCGAGTCGCACAACCCGACCGGCTCGGTCAAGGATCGCGTTGCGCGCGCGTTGATCGAAGACGCAGAGGAGAAGGGCGCGATCGGCCCCGGGCAGACGATCCTCGAACCGACCTCCGGCAACACCGGGATCTCGCTCGCGATGATCTGCTCGCGCAAGGGCTACAAGCTGAAGGTCGTGATGCCCGAGAACGTCACGCCCGAGCGCACGCAGCTGCTGACCATGTACGGCGCCGAGATCGTCTACTCGCCCGGCGACCAGGGCTCAAACGGAGCCGTAGCGATGTCGCTGGAGATGGCCGCCGCCGACTCGTCGCTGTACATGCCCTACCAGTACGGCAATCAGGCCAACCCCAACGCCCACTACAACGGCACCGCGCTGGAGATCCTCGAAGAGCTCGACGAGATCTCAGCGTTCGTCGCCGGCCTGGGCACCGGCGGGACGCTGATGGGCAACGGAAGGCGCCTGAAGGAGACATTCGGCGATGCCTGCAAGATCGTCGCCGCCGAGCCGATGCAGGGCGAGCCCGTGCAGGGGCTTCGCTCGCTCGACGACGGCTTCATCCCGCCGATCATCGACCTCTCGCTGCTCGACCGCAAGATCTTCGTGACCAACTCAGACGCGATCTCTTGGACGCGCAAGCTGCTCGACGAGGAGGGCGTGTTCGCCGGCGTCTCGACCGGCGCGATCGCCAGCATCGCCGTGCGCATCGCCGGAGAGCTCGATGAGGGCAACGTCGTGTTCGTCGTCGCCGACGACGGTTGGAAGTACCTGTCCAGCGGTATCTACACGCTGCCCGTCGAGGAGATCGAGAACCTCGACTCGACCGTCTGGTGGTAGCGCCCCCGCCGATCGCTCGTGGCGCGCGGGGCCCCGCGTGAAGATCGCGGCGGACCTGCTCGAGCAGATCGTCGAGCACGCACTGCAGGATCCGACGATCGAGTGCTGCGGCGTCGTCGCCGTGCAGTCGAGCGCGGACGGCGGCGCGAAGACCGCCACGCGGGTGTATCGCACCGAGAACGTGCACGCCAGCGCGCTGAAGTTCGAGATCGATCCGATGGAGCTGCTGCACGTCAACAGCGCGATCGACGAGCACGGCTGGGAGATCGGCGCGATCTACCATTCGCACGTGCGCAGCGAGCCGTACCCCTCGCAGACCGACATCGGCTTCGCTGCCCAGTGGCCCGGCGTCGAGTGGGTCATCGTCGGGCTGGCAAGCGGAGCGCAGCCGAAGGTGCGCTCCTACTTGATCGACGGCGCCGACGTCACCGAGCAGCCCGTGCAGGCCGCAGCCGTGGGAGAGCCGCAGAGCTGAAGGAGAAGCCGCTCATCTGCCCGTCCTGCGGCTCCTCGCACCCGCGCTCAGAGCGCTTCTGCCCCGATTGTGAGATGCCGCTCGTGCACGTCCCCGGCAGCGAGCGCGAAACGACCGAGCGCCAGCGCAAGGCGCGCAAGATCAAGCCGCAGTACGCCGAGGGCCGGCTCGTCAAGATCGCGCGCGCGAACAACCAGCCCGAGTCCGAGCTGATCGAGGCGCTGCTGCTCGAGGAGGGCATCCCCAGCATGTCGCGCCGCTCCGGCGGCTTCGACGTCCCCGACTTCCTCGCCGCCGGCCCGCGCGACATCCTCGTGCCCGAGTCCGGCGCCGAGGCAGCGCGCGAAGCGCTCGCGCCGCCTGCCGCCGATACGACAGCTCACACCGAGGCCGCCGAGGATCCCGCCGAGCCGGCGGGCCGCGGCTAGGCCAGGACCGGTTGGCCGGCGGCTTCGCTGGTGATGATCGAGCGGATCTCTTCGGAGGCGCGCTCGAACTCGGCGTCGGAGAGCACGGGTGTGCCCTCGAAGGGGAGTTCGCGCTGCAACTCGATCCACGCCTGCGCAGCGGTGTACTCGTCCTTGACCTTGACTGTCACCGGGCGAGGGATGCGGTAGGTGCGCAGCAGCAGCACGTGCAGCGGCTGGTGGCGGCGCCAGCCCAGCCGCTTTTCGGCGTAGTCGGGCGTCCACACGTAGAACGGCGAGAGCGCGTCGACGCAGCGCGGGTCGGCGATCGTGAAGTGCTCGGCGACCTCGGCCCATGCGCGGATGCGCACGCGGTCGGGCTGCTGCATGGGCGCGCCGGATGTGAATGCGTGCAGCAGCGGCTCGCCGTCGCTCCACACGCCCTCCTCGAGCGCTCGGCGCAGCTCCGGCTGGTGGGACTCGCGCACGAGATCGCCCGTCTGGTGCTCGAACGTGGGGTACAGAAAGAAGCGCTCGTGAGCCAGCCGCAGCGATTTGCCGGGTTCGCGAATGCCCCCCTTGCGGAGCGTCAGAAGCTGCTCGCCTTCCGCTAGAGCGCGGACGGTGACAGCCCATTCTTTGAAAGCAATTGGCATAACGATGAAGCTAAGAAAGCGTCTCTATCTCACCGGCATTCCGCCCCTTCTGAGCGGTCGCTGGTGCGTTAAAGATACGAAACACAGGCGGAAATCCCAAATCGCCTGCAAATCGGGGGTTTATTGGCGGGCGTCCGGGCGGTGTGCTCGGTCTGCGCGACCGTCCGTCCGGTCAAACCGCCGTCGCGCGCGTGTTTCCAGCACGGCGCGGCTGCTCGCGCCTCAAGTTCCCGGCGGGTGATCGTGCGCGGCGCCATATCCGCCGCCGCCGGGCGTTTCGATGCGCAGGCGCTGCCCGGCGCGCAATCTCCCGGTGGCCTTCGCGGGCAGCGGCTCGCCGTCGATCCAGTCGCGTCCGGGCGCGCCCGCCTCACCACCGGCGGCCCCGCGCGGGGCGTGACGGCGGCGCTCGGCGATCAGCGAGAAGTCCATCGCGCGCAGTGCCTCGATCTCGCGCACGACGCCGTCGCCGCCGCGCGTCTCGCCGGCGCCGCCCGATCCGCGACGCAGCGCGTACTGCACGACGCGCAGTGGGAACTCGCGCTCGAGCGCCTCGACGGGCGTGTTGAGCGTGTTGCTCATGGCGACGTGCACGGCGCTCGGGCCGTCGGCGTGCGCGCACGCGCCCTGGCCGCCGCCGAGCGTCTCGTAGTAGGAGAAGGAGCGATCGCCGGGCGACGAGGATTCGGCTCCGAGCGTCAGGTTGTTCATCGTGCCCTGCCCGAGCGCGCGCCCGAAGGCGCCGAGCACGAGGTCGGCGACGCGCGAGGAGGTCTCGACGTTGCCCGCGGCGACGGCGGCGCCGGGCCGCGCGTTGAGCAGCGATCCCTCGGGAGCGCGCACGTCGACCGGCCGGTAGGCGCCGGCCGACGGGGGGATGTCGGGGTCGGTGAGTACGCGCACGGCGAACAGGCAGGCCGAGCGCGTGACGGCGAGCGGGCAGTTGAGGTTGCCGTCGTGCTGCGCGGCGCTGCCGGCGAAGTCGAGGATCAGGCGCTCGCCGTCGACGGTCGCGCGCAGGCGCAGCTCGAGGTCGCCCTCGCGTGCCTCGAGCACGTCGCGCGCGCGGCGCTCGCCGTCGGGCAGCGCCGCCAGGCAGGCGCGCGTGCGCCGCTCGGCGTAGTCGAGCACGGCGTCGGTCGCCTCGCGCAGTCGCTCGCGCCCGAGTCGCTCGGCGAGCGCCGACAGGCGCAGCGCGCCGACGCGGTTGGCCGCGAGCTGCGCGCGCAGGTCTGCGCGGCGCTCCTGCGGCTGGCGCATGCGCGCGACGAGCTCCTCGATCGTGGCGTTGTCGAGCGCGCGCGGTGAGATCACGACTCCCTCTTCGGCGAGCGTGCGGCTGTCGGCGGGCATCGACCCGGGAACGCGCCCGCCGACGTCCGAGTGGTGCGCGCGGCTGGCGGCGAAGCCGAGCAGATGCTCGTCGGCGAACACGGGCGTGACGACGGTGATGTCGGGCAGGTGCGTGCCGCCGGCGAAGGGATCGTTGAGGATCCACGAGACCCCCGGTGCGTGGCGCTCGCCGAGCACGGCGGCGACGGCGGCGGGCATCGAGCCGAGATGCACCGGGATGTGCTCGGCCTGCATGACCATCTGCGCGTCGCTGTCGAACAGCGCGGTGGAGGCGTCGCGGCGCTCCTTGATGTTGGAGGAGTGCGCGGAGCGGATCAGCGCGACGCCCATCTCCTCACAGGCGGCCCGCAGCGCGCCGGTGACGACCTGCAGCTCGATCGCGTCGAGCGCGCTCATCGCGGCCCCTGGCGCGCGAGGTGCAGCGTGCCGTGCTCGTCAACGACGCCGGACCAGCCGGGCGCGACGAGCAGCGTGGACTCGGGCAGGGCGCAAAGCGCGGGACCGGACACGCGCGTTTTCGGGGCGAGCTCGCCGCGCAGGATCTCGGCGTCGAGCGCGGCGCCGGCGAAGACGACGGGCGCGTGCCCCGAGGCGTGCCCGGTGCCGGCACCGCCGCCACCGGCGCTCGCGCCGACGCCGGCGCGCGGGCGCAACTCGGGGGCGGCGCCCCACACGGACACGCGCACGTTGACGAGCTCGACCTCGGCGTCGTCGTCGCGGTAGCCGTAGCGCTGCTCGTGCGCGGCGGCGAAGGCCTCGCCCAGCGCGGCGGGATCATCGCTGTGGGACTGCTCGACGGCGAGCTCGAAGGACTGGCCGCTGTAGCGCAGCTCGTAGAGCACGCGCTGGCGCGCGACGTCGCCGGCGAGCGCGGCGCTGGCGTGGCCGAGCAGCGCCTCGCGCAGCTCGTGCAGGCGCTCGGCGCTGAGCTGCTCGGCGCGCAGCAGCACGGTACGCGAGACGTCGTGGCGCGGCGCGGCGGCGGCGAGGCCGAGCGCGCAGAGCACGCCGGAGGCGCGCGGGCAGAGCACGCGGCGGATGCCGAGCTCGTCGGCCATCGCGCAGGCATGCAGCGGACCGGCGCCGCCGAAGGGCATCAGCGCGAAGCGCCGTGGGTCGATGCCGCGCTGCACGGTGAGCACGCGCAGCGCGCCGAGCATCTCGGACTCGGCGACGCGCACGATGCCTTCGGCGCAGGCGAGCGTGTCCATGCCGACAGCGGCGGCGAGGCGCGCGACGGCGCGCTCGGCGGCTGCGCGGTCGAGCGCGAGGTCTCCGGCGAGCGGCGCGTCGGCGAGCAGGCGCCCGAGCAGCAGGTTGGCGTCGGTGACGGTCGGCGCTGAGCCGCCACGGCCGTAACATGCCGGTCCTGGCTCGGCGCCGGCCGATTGCGGGCCGACGCGCAGCGCGCCGCCGGAGTCGCGCCAGGCGATCGAGCCGCCGCCTGCGCCGACGGTGTGGATGTCGAGCGCGGGCAGCGCGAGCGGGCGTCCGGCGATCTCGCGCTCGGCGGTCTCGGCGACGTCGCCGCGGTCGATCAGGCAGACATCGCAGGAGGTGCCGCCCATGTCGAAGCAGAGCACGTCGCGCTCGCCTGCGAGCTCGGCGAGCAGCAGCGCGCCGCCGACGCCGCCGGCAGGGCCGGAGAGCACGGTGAGCGCGGCGTGCGCGGAGGCGCGTGCGACGTCGGTGAGCCCGCCGGAGGACTGCATGATCTGCGGCGCGGGCAGCGAGCGCGAGCACGCTTCGTCGGCGAGGCGGCTGAGATAGTCGTGCAGCAGCGGCGAGAGGGCGGCGTCGAGCACGGTGGTGGCGGTGCGCTCGAACTCGCGGAAGGTGCCGACGAGGTCGCTGGACAGCGACAGGTGGGCGTCGGGCAGCAGCTCGGCGACGAGCTCGCCGAGCAGGCGCTCGTGCTGCGGCTGGGCGTAGGAGTGCAGCAGCGAGATCGCCACGGCCTCGGGCTGCGCGGTGGCGATCTCGCGTACGAGCGCCCTGGCGGCGTCGGCATCGAGCTCGCGCAGGGGGCCGTCGGGCGTCATGCGCTCGGGCGCGGCGAAGCGCAGCTCGGCGGGCACGAGCGGCGCGGGCGGCGCGTCGCACAGCCGGTACAGGTGCGGGCGCGCCTGGCGGGCGAGCTCGATCACGTCGGTGAAGCCGTCTGTGGCGACGAGCGCGGTGCGGGCGGTCGCGCCCTGCAACAGCGCATTGGTCGTGACGGTCATGCCGTGCGCGAAGCGGCGCACGTCCTCGGACTGGGCGCCGGCGCGCTCGAGTACGAGCGCGACGGCCGCCAGCACGCCTTGCGATTGCCGACCGGGCGTCGAGGGGACCTTGGCGGTGTGGACGGAGGCGTCGGCGCCGACGAGCACGGCGTCGGTGAAGGTGCCGCCGACATCGACTCCGAGGAGCACGCTCGGAGCCTACGCGACGGTTGCGCGGGCCACGCGACCCGGCGCGCGGCTATGCGGCGGCGAGCTCGCGGTCCTCGGTTTCGGCGAGGTGCTGGTGCGACGGGCAGTAGCCGTTGTGCGGGAGCGGCACGCGCTGGCAGGCCGAGCCCTTGCGCGTCGTCGCGCGACACTGTGGCGGAGCGCCGCTGACGGCGGCATAGCCCTCGTGCGGATGCTGGGTGACGAACTCCTGCGCGTATTGGACGTAGCGGCAGACGACCTGATGCACGTGCGACTGCGCGGACATCGGGAAGTAGTTGCGGATGTCGGAGAACAGCGTGCGCTCGGGGCGCGCGAAATAGTGGCGGTCGGTCGCCAGGCGGGTGACGACGGCCTCGCATGCGCTCAGCACGGCGGCGTGGTTGGAAGCGGCGGGGGCGCCTGGGGGGGAAGGCACGATCTGGGGAGCCAGCTCCCGGTAGATGGCGCGACTGAATTGGTACATGGCTACTCCTGACCCTCTTTTGTGTATGGAGCACACCCCCCGGCTTCAGAGACTCCAAATGCCTCTGTTCCTTTTACGCTCGATAACACGTCGCCGATCACAAAAGACCTGAGATAAAGGCGAAACGGTCAACTTTTTAGATTTAGACCCCTTCCGGGGTCCGGATCGGCGTCCGCCGCGCTTATACGTGCCGCCTCACGGGATCGCGCGCCCGCAGGCGCGACGCGCGTCAGCTCCAGGTCTCCCAGGCGATCTGCCGATCGATCTCCGCTGCGTCGCCGTCGAGCGGATCCTCGCCGAGCGGGCGGGCATGTCCGCAAATGACCACGTGACGGCCGTCCAGGGCGGGGTCGCGCTCGGGGAAGTCCACGCGCTGATGCGCACCGCGGCTCTCGGCGCGAGTGAGCGCACAGCGGCCGATCGCGCGCACGAGCGGGTGGGGGCTGTCGAGCAGCCGCCGCAGGCCGTCGGCGTCGCGCACGATGCCGGCGTCGCGCCACAGCGCGTCGCGTGTGGCGGCGTCGCCGACGGGCGGCGCGGGCAGCGCTCCCAGTCGCGCGAGCTCGGCGGGGCCGGCGTCAGGTCGGGTGGAAGACGGGCGGGCGAGCGCGTGGGCGACGGCGCGGCGCGCGAACACGAAGCACTCGCTGAGCGAGTTGGAGGCGAGCCGGTTGGCGCCGTGCAGGCCGGTGCAGGAGGACTCGCCGACGGCGTACAGGCCGGGCAGTGTCGACTGGGCGTGCAGGTCGGCGACGATTCCGCCCATCGTGTAGTGGGCGGCGGGAGCGACGGGGATCAGCTCGCGCGTGGGGTCCAGGCCGGCGTCGCGCAGTGCGCTGACGACGTTGGGGAAGTGCGCCGGGTCGACCTCGCGCATGTCCAGCCCGACGGAGCGCTCGCCGGACTCGTCCAGGCGCGCCTGGATAGCGCGGGAGACCTCGTCGCGCGGCGCCAGCTCGTCGACGAAGCGCTCGCCGCCGCTGTCGTGCAGCGTGGCGCCCTCGCCGCGTATCGCCTCGGTGACGAGGAAGCCTTCGCGGCCGGGCACGCCGATGACGGCGGTGGGATGGAACTGCAGCAGCTCGAGGTCGGCGAGGTCGGCGCCGGCCTGGTGGGCGAGCAGCAGGCCGATGCCCTGCGAGCCGGGCGGGTTGGTCGTGCGCGCCCACATGGCCGCGGCGCCGCCGGTGCCGACGACGACGGCGCGCGCGGCGACGATCCGCTCGTCCTCGCAGATCAGCCCGGCGCAGCGGCCGCCGGCGCTCCACAGCGCACGCGCACGCGCCCTCTCGAGCACGACGATGCGCGGCTCTTCGGCGACGAGCGCGGAGAGCTGGCGCACGACGCGCCGCCCGGTGGCGCTGCCGCCGGCGTGCACGACGCGGCGCACGGAGTGCCCGCCCTCCAAGCCGAGCGCGAGCCGGCCGGAGCCGTCGGCGTCGAAGCGCACGCCGAGCGCCTGCAGGTCGCGGACGCAGTCGGGCGCTTCGCGCGCGAGGATCTCGGCGGCCGAGCGCCGCACGAGGCCGCGCCCGGCGAGCTCGGTGTCGCGCAGGTGCAGCTCGGCGCTGTCGTCGTCGGCGAGCGCCGCGGCTAGGCCTCCCTGGGCCCAGTAGCTCGCGGTCTGCGCGAGCGGCGTGGCGGAGACGAGCACGACGGACGCGCCGTCGCGTGCGGCGCACAGCGCCGCATAGAGCCCGGCTGCGCCCGCGCCGACGACTGCTACGTCGGTCTCGAGCGAGACCGCGAGTGGGGACGCGGGCATCGCGCGAACCGTATCTCGCGCGCCGAGACCGGCGCGCGACTACCTGCCGGCGGCGCGTTTGTTGAACTTGCGCAGCGCTTCGCGCTCGGCGGGGGTGAGCCCGGGGAAGGATTTGCCGAGCGCGCCGGTTTTCGTCGTCGCGCCGCCTGGGTTCGGCGTCGTGGCCCCTGGCGTCGTCGGCGTCGTCGTGATCGTCGCGCCGGGCGTGCTCACAGTGGGGGTCGTGGGCGTCGGCGCGATCGCGCCGGGCGCGACCGTGGCGCCTGGGACTGCGGTGGTGGGCGTGGCGGGCGTGCTCGCGGCCGGCGTGGTCACGGTCGCGGTGGTCGGCGTCGAGGAGGAGCCGGAGCCGCCGGCGAGCTTGACGAGCGCGGCGGCGAGCACGGCGAGCGCGAGCGCGGCGACGACGGCAACGGTGGCGATCGGCGCCCTCCAGTTCGGCGTCGCGGCGAGGCGCGTGCGGGCGGCGGCGCCGCAGCGCAGGCACCAATCCTGCTCGGGGCTGAGCGGCGTGCCGCATAGCGGACAGGCGTCGCCGCCGGCGACGCGCTGTGGCACTGCGAGGTGGGCATCGCCCCGCAGTGCGTGCGCTCCGTCGCTCGGGCCCGAGCCGGCGGGGCTGCTCGGCGGCGCGGCGACCGTCACGAGCCGGCTGCCGGCGGGCGAATGATCTCGGTCGGCTGATCGTCTTCGCCGGCGGATGGCGCCTTGGCTGGCACTGGCGGCACGGGCGAGCGCCCGGAGGGCGGCGGTGTGAGGGGATGCGCCTGCGTCGCAGGGGTGGCCTGCGCGGGCGCCGGCGACGCGGCGGGAGCGCCCACGGGGCTCGGGGCGGGGCTCGCCGGCCCCGCCGCCGCGGGGGACGGTGCGGGCGAAGCGGCGGCGGGGATCGGCGCGAACGACGCGGTGGCGGCCGACGAGGGCGCGGGATACCCGCCGGGTGCCGGGGCCGACGCGACGACGGGCGCGGGCGCAGGGGCGGCGGCTGCGGGGGCAGGGGCGCTCGTGGCGGCTGCGCCGGCGATCGGCAGGTCGACGTTGCGGCTCATCGGCAGCCCGCAGTTGGGGCAGAAGCGGTCTTCGCCGCTGTGGATGGCGGCGCAGCGCGGGCAGGCGGTGATGCCGGCCTCGCGCAGGACGGTGACGGGCTGGCGTTCGGCGAGGCTGGCCTCGAGCGCGCGCAGCTCGGCGTCTATGCGCGTGAGCGTGGCGAGCTTGGCGAGCACGAGCGAGTCGTTGCGCTGGCCGAAGCGGTGCAGGCTGTAGACGAGACCGCCGAGGTCGCGGTAGGCGAGCTCGCGCGCCTTGCGCAAAAACCGCGCGCGCCGGCGCAGCCGCCCGCGCGATCCGAAGCCGGCCGATTGGGAATCGTGCGGCGCCGGCGCAACTGCGTCGTTCGGCTGATCGGCCTCGTCCGGCTGGGCGGGCGCGGCCGGGGAAGTCGTGGCAGATGGCTGATCCACGGCCAACCCATGCTACCCAGAGCGCTCCCGGGTAGTGCGCCATGCGCCGGCGACGCGCTCGGCCATGCGCACGGCGGAGTAGGGCTCGGCGCGAGGCCGCCCCTCGACGCGGGGGTCGCGGGCGCGAACGATCGTCGCGAGCGCGTCGCGCCAGACGGCGGCGTCGAACGGCGCGCAGAGCGTGCCGGGCAGCCCGGCGAGCGCCTGCTCGTGGATGCCGACGGGCGTGGCGAGCACGGGCACGTCGCAGGCGAGCGCCTCGAGCACGGCGAGGCCGAAGCCCTCGCGGTCGGAGGGCACGAGCACGGCGTTTGCGGCATTGATCCACGCGGGGACGTCGGCGGGCGCGACGCCGCCGAGCGTCAGCAGCTCGACGTCCGCGGCGCCGGCCAGTCCGCTGGCGCGGTCAAAGCGCTTCTCCGGTCGCGCGGGGTCGGCGGCGAACAGCAGATAGGGCTCGTCCGCGTCCAGACCGAGGCTCGCGCGCGCCTCGGATCGCGCGAGCGGGCGAAAGCGCTCGAGGTCCACTCCGCACGGCAGCACTTGCGCGCGCTCGGCCGCCGCGCGCGGAAGCTCGCGCGCGAGCTCGTCGGAGACGGTCGCGAGCAGGTCGACGGTTCCCAGCGCGGCGAGCGTGAGCAGGCGCGTTCGCGGGTGGCGCAGGTCGGTGCCGTGCAGGGTCAGCGCGCGCACGTGCGCTGGAACGGCGAGCGCGGGCCAGGCGGTGAGGCCGAAGTGCGCGTGCACGACGTCGAAGCGCTCGTGGCTGCGCCGGCGAAGCTCCAGGGCGGCGCGCGCGAGGGCGCGGGGGCCGGGGGCGAACTCGTACAGCTCTACGTAGAGGCCGTCGAGCGCGCGCAGAGCGGCTACCTGGTCGCGGACGAAGCTGCCGCGCTCGGGGTGCGCGGGGTCGGGCAGCATGTTCGAGACGACGAGCGCGCGCACGGGCCCCGACGGTAGCGCTCTGGAATGATGGCTCGCGTGAGCAGCGCGCCGCCCAACGCCTTCGATCCGCGCGAGCGGCCGATCGGCGTGTTCGACTCGGGCGTCGGCGGCCTGACGGTGCTGCACGAGCTGCTCGTGCAGCTGCCGCACGAGGACTTCCTGTACCTGGGCGACACCGCGCGCTTTCCCTACGGAGAGCGCTCGCCGCAGGAGCTGGCGCGCTTCTCGGCGGAGATCGCCGAGGAGCTGCTGCGCCGGCGCACGAAGCTGCTGGTCGTGGCGTGCAACTCGGCGACCGCGGCGGCGCTGCCGAGCCTGCGCCGGCGAATGCTCGAGACGACGCTCGGCGTGGACGTGCTGGGCGTCGTGCGCCCGGAGGCCTCTCAAGCGGTGGCGGCGACGCGCAGCGGGCGGATCGGCCTGCTGGCGACGCCGACGACGGTGCAGAGCGGCGCATACGAGCAGGCGGTGCACGCGATAGACCCGCACGTGACGGTGTACGCGGTGCCGTGCCCGGGGCTGGCGGGGATCATCCAGGCGGGCGAGCAGTTCGACGAGCGCGCGGTACAGACGGTGCGCGAGGCGTGCGAGCCGCTGCGCGAGGCGGCCGTGGACACGGTGATCCTCGGCTGCACGCACTACCCGCTGATCCGCCCGATGCTGCAGCGAATGCTCGGCCCGCGCGTGGAGCTGATCAGCTCGGGCGCGGCGCTCGCGCGACAGGTCGAGCACGCGCTGAGCACGCGCTCGCTGGGCAACCCGCGCGAGGGCGAGGGCGACTATCGCTTCCTCTGCACGGGCGACACGCGGGTGTTCGAGGAGCTCGGCACGCGCTTTCTGCAGATGCCGCTCGGCGACGTCGAGCGCGTCGAGCTGGCGGCCGTGGAGGCGGTCGCGTGAGCGAGGCGGGCGCGCGCGCGCGCAGCTACGGGCGCGGCGCGGGGGAGCTTCGCCCGACGCAGATTGAGCCGGGCTTCATGCGCACGGCGACCGGCTCGGCGCTGATCTCGGTGGGCGAGACGCGGGTGATCTGCACTGCGTCGGCGCAGGAGAGCGTGCCGCGCTGGATGGCGGGCAGGGGCACGGGCTGGCTGACGGCGGAGTACGGGATGCTGCCGGCGTCGACGGGCCAGCGCAAGCAGCGCGATGCGACGCGCGGACGCCAGGACGGGCGCACGGTGGAGATCCAGCGGCTGATCGGGCGCTCGCTGCGTGGCGTGATCGACTTCAAGGCGCTGGGCGAACGGACGATCTACCTCGACTGCGACGTGCTGCAGGCCGACGGCGGCACGCGCTGCGCGTCGATCACGGGGGCGTTCGTGGCGCTCTCGCTGGCGTGCGAGCGGCTGCGCGGCAAGGGGGCGCTCGAGCGCTCACCGCTGACGGGCTCGCTGGCGGCGGTGTCGTGCGGCATGGTCGACGGCCGCGCGCTGCTCGATCTCGACTACTCCGAGGACTCCACGGCGGAGGTCGACGCGAACGTCGTGATGACGGGCGACGGCGGGCTGGTGGAGGTGCAGGCGACGGCCGAGCGCACGCCGCTGTCGCGCGCGCACCTGGACGAGCTGCTGGCGCTGGCGGCGGCGGGCATCGAGCAGCTGCGCGCCGCGCAGGAGCAGGCGATCGCCGCCGGAGCCGCTTCAGTGAACGCCGACACCGCGTCGCCTTGAAGCTGCTGCTGGCCACGCACAACGAGCACAAGCGGCGCGAGTTCGCGCGCCTGCTGCCGGATGGCGCCGGCGGCGAGGTGTGGAAGCTGCAGTCGCTGCCGGAGGCCGTGGAGCTGCCGCCGGAGGACGGCGAGACGTTCGCGGAGAACGCGCTCGGCAAGGCGCGCGCGGCGGCGACGGGCACGGGTCGGGCGAGCATCGCCGACGACTCGGGAATCGAGGCTGCGGCGCTCGACGGCGCGCCGGGCGTGCGCTCGGCGCGTTATGCGGGAGAGCATGCGACCGATCAGGAGAACCTCGACAAGCTGCTGGGCGAGGCGCCGGCTGGGAGCGGGCTGGAGTACGTGTGCGCGATCGCCTACGTCGACCCCGCGCGTGGCGTCGAGCGCGTGTTCGAGGGACGCTGTGCGGGGACTCTGAGCGACGACCCGCGGGGCGCGCGCGGCTTTGGCTATGACCCCGCGTTCGTGCCCGCCGAGGGGCCCGAGCGGCTGACGATGGCGCAGCTGAGCGACGAGCAGAAGGACGCGATCAGCCACCGGGGGCGGGCCGCGCGGGCGCTGTTCGAGTGGCTCTCACAGGGTCCGGCCGAGCGATAGACGGCCGCCCGCGACGCCGCGGTCGCTCAGAGCAGGTTGATCGCTGCGGCGATCGCCACGGCGAGGCCGAGGCCGGCATAGCCTTCATAGCCGCCGAGCAGCAGGAGCAGGCCGGTGACCAGCGCCACGAAGACGGTCACGACCCAGGCGACGCGGGTGACGCTCATCGGCGCATTCTTGCGGATCGGCCCGTCCGCGCGCCGCGAAAGCCGCTCTGGACCCCCTGTGCGACCCCTGGCGCCCGTCCGCGCATGGTGTTAGCGTCGAAATCATGGTTTCAACAAAGAGGAGGCCCAAGTGACGAAGGCCGAGCTGGTCGACCAGGTGGCGGACCGCGCCGCGCTGACCAAGCAGGATGCCGGGCGGGCGGTGGACGCGGTGCTCGCCACGGTCGAGGATGCGCTGCGCCGCGGCAGCGAGGTCACGGTGGCGGGATTCGGCAAGTTCCACGTCAGCGATCGCGGCGCGCGGATGGGCGTCAACCCGCGCACCGGCGAGCGCATCCAGATCGCCGCGTCGCGCGTGCCGCGCTTCACGGCAGGCAGCGGGCTCAAGAGCGCGGTGAAGGGCCGCTGAGCCTGACGGCGTCGTTCGCGGACACGCTGGCCGCGCGGGTGGCCGAGCGCGAGTCGCAGATCGTGCTCGGCCTGGACCCCGATCCGTTGTCGTTGTGGCCGCGAAGCGACGCCGAGTCGCAGCTCGCGCCGGCTGGGGCGGCTGGGGCAGCGGCTCGCGCGGCGGCGGCCGTGCTGCAGCACTGCCGCGCGGTGATCGACGCGACGGCGCCGGCGATCGTGGCGGTGAAGGCGCAGCTGGCGCGCTTCGAGCTGCTCGGAGCGCCGGGGTGGGCGGCGCTGGCGGGGGTCGCCGAGCACGCGCGCTCGCGCGGGCTGCTGGTGATCGCCGACGGCAAGCGCGGTGACATCGACGTGAGCGCGACGGCCTACGCGGCCGCGCTGCTTGGCGGCGCAGACAGCCCGTTCGGGCGTCTCGACGGGCTGCGCGCGGATCTCGTCACGGTCAACCCGCTGATGGGCGTCGACGCGATCGAGCCGTTCGTCGCGGCCGCGCGCACGAGCGGCGCTGGCGTGCTGGTGCTCGTGCGCACGTCCAATCCGGGCGCGGCGGACGTCGAGGACCTGCGCGTGGAGGGCGGCGGCGCGGTGTGGGAGCGAGTCGCTGCGATCGTCGACGCGCTCGGCGCGGCGGGCGTGGGCGAGTCGGGGCTGAGCGATGTCGGGGCGGTCGTCGGGGCGACCGAGCCGGGACACTTGGCGCGCGCGAGAGAGCTGATGCCGTGTGCGACGTTCCTGCTCCCTGGCGTGGGCGCGCAGGGCGGGCGCGTGGAGGATCTGGCGGCGGCGTTCGCGCCCGGCCGCGCCGGCGGCCTGGTGTCGGCGTCGCGCAGCATCGTCGGGGCGTATCTGGCGCCGGGGCACAGCGCGGCCGGCGAGCAGCCGGCGGTGGCGGCGCGCGCAGAGGCCGAGCGCCTACGCGAGACGGCATGGGGGCTCTCCGGCTCTTAGCTCGCCCGCGGCCGCCGCGGCGCGCGGTCGGATGGCTTGAATCTCGCGGTCCGCTAGCCTTGGAGGGCGCTCGGCGTCATCGTCGTCGCGCAATGAGCCAGAAGCTGGGTGAGGAGCCAAATGATCATCACGGTCACGCTCAACGCGGCGATCGACAAGTCCTTGTCGGTGCCGAACTTCCGTCTCGGAAGGCGTCATCGCACAGTCGAGCAGCGCACGATGGCGGGCGGCAAGGGCGTCAACATCGCACGCACGCTGAAGACGCTCGGCCAGCCGGTGATCGCGACG
Source organism: uncultured Solirubrobacteraceae bacterium (assembly GCA_963706615.1). GTDB lineage: Bacteria > Actinomycetota > Thermoleophilia > Solirubrobacterales > Solirubrobacteraceae > Palsa-744. The sequence continues at coordinate 2,422,801 of OY970163.1, forward strand.
GGATTCGCGGGCGGCGCGACGGGCACGCACATCGTCGAGCAGCTGACCGAAGAGTCGATCCTCAACGACTTCGTGCGCATCCGCGAGGAGTCGCGCACGAACACTTCGGTGCTCGACCCCACGACGGGCGAGCAGACGGAGATCAACGAACGCGGCCCGGCGGTGTCCGATCGCGAGGTGGAGCTGTTTCGCGACAAGCTGCTGTACCTGGCGCGCGGCGCGGCGATCGTGGTGTTCGCCGGCTCGCTGCCGCGCGGCGTCGAGCCCGACCTGTACGCGGGGCTGATCCACGACCTGCAGCGCCTGGAGGTGACGACGGTGATCGACACCGACGGCGAGCCGCTGCGCCAGGCGGTGCGCGCCGATCCCGACGTCGTCACGCCGAATGTGCTCGAGGCCGAGGAACTGGTCGGACACGAGTTCTCGGGCGAGCAGGAGCGCGCGCAGGTCGTGCGCGAGATCGCCGCGCTGGGCCCGCGCGAGGCGATCATGACGCTGCCCGACGGATGCATCGCGCAGGTGCTCGTCGACGGTCACATGCGCAGCAAGCGCGCGCGCATCGAGCAGCGCGAGCCGATCGCCAGGCGCGGCTCGGGCGACGCGTTCCTGGCCGGCTACGTCGCGGCTCGCTACGAGGGCCGCCCGCCCGATCAGTGCCTTCGTCTGGGCGTCGCCTGCGGAGCCGAGTCGACCGGCCGGCTGGAAGCCGGGCTGATCGACCCACGCGAGGCTCGGCGGCTGATGGGCGACGTCGAGCTGTCGGCCGTCGAGCAGCCGGCGCAGGTCAGCTAGCCGCGGTTCAGCCGCCGGCGACGTCGCGCCGCAGGAACACCAGGTAGGCGGCTGCGAGGCTCGGCACGGCGTACAGCGCGCAAACCCACAGCGAGTGCCAGATCGGGCTCCAGTCGGTGGGCGTGCGCAGCAGGCCGTGCCAGTTGTTGTACTCGGTCGTCAGCAGGTAGGGCTGTGCGCCCTCCAGTCCGGGGATGACGGTCACGAGCGCGAGGATCAGCGTCACCGCGAGCGTGCCGACGACGGCGGCGGCGCTGTTGCGCGTGACGGTCGAGAGCAGCACGCCGAGGCTGACGATCGCCGCCATCGGGATCAAGAAGCAGGCGTTCGCGGCGAACACGAGCAGCAGGCCTTCGCCCGGCGGGACGACCGAGCCGGAGAACGTGGTCACGTGGTTGAAGCCCCACGAGGCGACTCCGGCGATCGTCGCGGTGGCGGCCGAGAGGAACACGGCGACCGTCGCGTAGGTCATCGCGGCCAGCGCCTTTGCGGCGAACACCTGGCCGCGGTCGACCGAGCGCGTGAGGATCGTCTTGAGCGTGCCGTTGCCGTCCTCGGTGGCGACGATGTCGCCGGCGACGAGCGCCGCTGCCAGCGGCAGCAGGAAGGCCGACTCGAGCAGCAGGGTGAGCACGGGCGTCGCGAGGCCCGACTGAGTGATCTCCGAGAAGAAGACGTTGCCGCCTTCGTGGCCGTGATGGCCGCGCAGGTGCTGAGCGATCACGAAGATGAGCGGGAAAACGATGCCGATCGCCAGCCCCAGGTATGTGCGCTTCTGCGAGATCAGCTTGCGCATCTCCCAACGCCAGATCGTCAGGACGCTCGGGCGGCGCAGCGTCTCGCTCGCTGCGCTCGGCAGGCCGACGACGGGGGGCGTCGCAGCGGTGGTGGCACTCATCCGACCTGCACCTCGTCGCGCGCGGCCGGCGTTGGCGGCGTCTCGGTCGCGGCGCCGGTGGAGCCGCCCTCGGTCAGGCGGAAGAAGAGGTCCTCGAGCGTCGCCAGCTCGGGAGTGAGCACGAGGATCCCCACGCCGGCGCTCGCCAGCACGAGCGACAGATGGCCGACCGTGGCCTCCTCGGCCTGGAAGGCGAGGCCTTGCTCGCCGCCGCTCGCGCGCTCGACCCCGGGCTGCTCGCGCACGATGCGCAAAGCGAGCGCGTCGTCGGTCGTGCGCAGGCGGTATCCCGCGCCGCCCTGGCGACGCAGGTCCGATAGCGCACCCTCGTAGACGACGCGCCCGGACTCGACGATTGCGACGCGGTCGCACAGTTCCTGAACCTCGGGCAGCTGGTGGCTGGAGAGCAGTACGGTGATGCCGGCGTCGGCGAGGCGGCGGATCAGCAGGCGCATGTCGCGCATCCCGGCGGGGTCGAGCCCGGTGGCGGGCTCGTCGAGGATCAGCAGGCGCGGTCGGCGCAGCAGCGCGGCGGCGATTCCCAGCCGCTGGCGCATGCCGTGCGAGAAGCCGCCGACGCGGTGTCCGGCGCGCGGGGTCAGCTCGACCGTCTCGAGCACTTCGTCGATCCGCTCGCGCGCGCCGCCGCCATCGTAGGCGGCGAGCAGTTCGAGGTTCTTGCGCGCGCTGAGGTAGGGGTAGAAGCGCGGGGCCTCGACGAACCCGGCGACTCCCTCCAAGGCACGCGCTCCCACGCGCAGCGGATCGCGCCCGAACAGCTCGACGCTTCCCTCGCTGGGGGTGATCAGCCCGAGGGCCATGCGCAGCGTCGTCGTCTTGCCGGCACCGTTGGGCCCGAGGAAGCCGTAGACGTCTCCCGCGCACACGTTGAGGTCGACGTGATCGACCGCGAGGACCTCCTTATAACGCTTGACGAGCCCTCTTGCGCGGACTGGCTGCGCGTCGTCGTCGTCCGTCTGCTCGGTCGCCCGCGCCGCAGCGCCCGCGGCCGCCTCGGCCACGCTAGAGGCCCTTGGCGACGGCCTCGATGGCTTGCGGCGTCACGGATCCGACCAGCAGGTAGCGCACGCCGGAGCTCTCGAAGCTGAGCAGCGTGCCGAGCGCGGTCGGCAGCTCGGTTGCGGTCGTGCCGTTGACTTTGACCTTCGGAAGCCCTTCGGGCAGTTTGAGCGGCTTGTCGCCTGGCTTGACCTTGCTTTCCAGCACCTCGACGGCGGAGATGCCGTGGCCGTGGGGCGTGACCTTGGGCTTTTCGCCGCCGGCGCCGTGCTGCTTGGAGCCCTGTGAGCTTGGGAGCGTGACTTCTTCGACCTTGGCCGAGGAGGGTGCGCTGAACTGGAAGACCGAGTCGGCGACGGGACCGTAGGAGATTTCGCTGGCCGCCAGTTCGATCACCGGCGAGGAGCTCGTCGAGGAGTACAGCGCCGCGCGCAGCGGCACACCGTGGACGGCGTCCCACGAGAGCTCCGCGCCGCCGATCAGGCTGCCGCTTTCGTTGGGCGAGATGCGCGCCGTGTAGGCGGGCTGCCCGGCGACGTCCGTAGGCGTGGCGCCGGACACGTTGGCGTGTTTGGACAGCTTGGCGATGCCTTCTTCGATCTTGGCGACGGTCGGGACTTCATGCGACTTGGCGCTGGATTGGGTGTCCGCGCCGGCGCCCTTTTCGGCCGGCGGCGTGTAGCGATACAGCGTGTTAGACGCGGCGTCGTACACGGTCACGGTCTTGCCGTCGTAGAGCACCTGCGTGTCGCCCTTTTCGGCCTGCAGCTCCAGGCGCACGCGGCCGTCCTTGGCGATCCACAGCCGCCCGGAGGCGCCGGACAGCAGAGGACTCTGCGAGAGCTGACCGGCTTCGCCGCCGCCGCCGCTGGCGAGGCTGGCGCCTTCGAGCAGATTGTCGGTCAGCTTGACGCTCGCCGTGACGCCTTCCACCGGCGGCGCTGTGAGCGCGTCATGGACCGCCTGGGGAAGCGCCTTGGCCGCGGGCTTCGGACCAGAGCCGAGCGCGAAGGCGATCGCTGTCGCCGAAGCGCCGACGGCGATGACCGCGACGCACACGAGCAGTAGACGGGAGAGCGGGAGACGGCGGAGGATGTTCATGACGGCTCGTCCATTTCGGCCAGCTTGCAGTTCATGAGAAGGATCACCCTCCAGGCTAGCGCCGAACCTTGCCGCTGCCTAAATCCTGGACGCTTCTCCACCCGCGTCTTTAGGTTGGCCGCCCTCCGACGGGCCTCCGGTGTCCTCAGGCGATATGTTCTCGCGCGCATGGTCATCGTGATCGTCATCGCGTGGGTCCTGCTCGGGCTCGGCGTCTTCTTCGTCGCGATGCGCGGCGGCCCGCGCGGCGCGCGCCAATCGCTGCACACCGAATCGAAGGCCAGCCGGCGCTCGGTGACGCTGGCGGTCGTCGTGCTGTTCGCTGCGGGCTTGGCCGTCCCGGCGATCGTGCTGGCGTTCAACGGCGACCACAAGGCGAGCGTGGGCGTGGGCGGCGTGCACCTGAACGCGCAGGAGCAGACCGGCCGCGAACTGTTCGCGCACACCTGTGCGGTCTGCCACACGCTCGCGGCCACGAAGTCGGTCGGCCAAGTCGGTCCGAACCTGGACATCCGCGTCGGCTCGGACATCTCGACGGCGGCGGGCCGCAAGGCGCTCGTGCTCAGCGCGATCACGGAAGGCCGCGCCCGCGGCCTCGGCCAGATGCCCGCGCTGCTGTACCAGGGCAAGGAAGCCGAAGACGTCGCTGACTTCGTAGCGGCGGTCGCGGGACACTGATCTCTGAGACGTCCGAGGGCCTTCGCGTGACGGCGTCCTCAGTCACTCGCGTGCTGGACGATCGGCGATCCCTCCGATCGACGATCGGTACGCCACGCTCCCTGCGTCCTTGTCTCGCTCGGCCCTCGAATGTCTCAGCTCCCATGAGCTCGCGTGCCTTTGGCCAACCGTCGATACCGCCGAGCCGAGCCCATCGCTAAGGTCAGGCCGATGCCGGATTCGCCGAAGACCGCGGACGACGTCAAGGCGATCGTCGCTGAGCGCAAGATCCGCTTCATCCGTTTCTGGTTCACGGACATCCTCGGCCAGCTCAAGTCGTTCTCGATCAATGTTGACGAGCTCGACGACGCTTTCGAGTCGGGGATGGGCTTCGACGGCTCGTCGATCACGGGCTTCAACGCGATCGAGGAGTCCGACATGATCGCGATGCCCGATCCGAAGACCTTCGCGGTGCTCCCGTGGCGCCCGGAGGAGCAGGGCGTGGGGCGGATGTTCTGCGATGTGATCACGCCCGAGCGAACTCCGTACGAGGGCGACCCGCGCCATGTACTGCGGCGGGCGCTGGAGCGCGCCCACGGGATGGGCTTCGACGTGTTCAACGTCGGCCCGGAGCTCGAGTACTTCCTGTTCAAGGACTCGCGCTCGACGGAGGTGCTCGACGAAGGCGGGTACTTCGACTTGACGACGCTCGACGCGGGCTCGGACGTGCGTCGCGAGACCGTGCTCGCGCTCGAGCAGCTTGGCATCCACGTCGAGTACACCCATCACGAGGTCGGCCCGTCTCAGCACGAGATCGACATGCGCTACGCCGAGGCGATGAAGATGGCCGACGACTGCATGACCTACCGCATCACGGTCAAGGAGTACGCGATGAAGTACGGCTGGCACGCGACGTTCATGCCCAAGCCGCTGTTCGGCGAGAACGGCTCGGGCATGCACACGCACCAGTCGCTGTTCAGCAACGGCGCCAACGCCTTCTATGACGCGGACGACCAGTACTTCCTCTCGGACACCGGCAAGGCGTTCATCGCCGGTCAGCTCAAGCACGCGCGCGAGATCTGCTCGATCTTCGCCCAGTGGGTCAACTCCTACAAGCGCCTGGTGCCCGGATTCGAGGCTCCGGTATACGTCGCGTGGTCGCGGCGCAACCGCTCGGCGCTCGTGCGCGTCCCGCTGTATCACCCGGGCTCGGAGAAGGCGACGCGCATGGAGCTGCGCTGTCCGGACCCGGCGTGCAACCCATACCTGACGTTCGCCGTGCTGCTGCAGGCGGGGCTGGAGGGCATCGAGAAGGGCTACGAGCTGCCCGAGCCGATGGAGAAGAACCTTTACCACCTGTCCGGCGAGGAGCGCCGGCGCCTGGGCGTCGAGCAGCTGCCCGAGAGCCTCGGCGAAGCGATCGAGCTGACGGCGCAGTCAGAGCTCGTCCTGCGCACGCTCGGCGAGCACATGTTCAACCGCTACGTGGAGATCAAGCGCCAGGAGTGGGACGACTACCGCGTGCAGGTCACGCAGTGGGAGCGTGACCGCTACCTGTCGATCCTATAGTCGCGTTCTTCGATAGCCAAGGTATTTACGCCGTATATACGAAGGCTATCGGCCACTAAAAAAAGCGAACCCCACGTGCACGCGCTGTGGGCGTGCTTATTGCCCACGGGGCGCCTTCGCGCGCACGGCGCGCCGCGACGGTCAAGCGCGCGCGGGCACGGCGCAGGCGATCGGACGGGCGGGGGAGAGGTACCAGTGCATGACCTGCAGCAGGTGTCCGAAGGCCGCCGGATAGCGCGGCGCGATCTCGTGCACCAAGCGCAGCACCGAGACGGCGTGGCGCTCGTAGTCCTCGTCGCCGGTCAGCTGCGACAGGCGCAGCAGGCCCATCGCTGCACTGGAGGCTCCGGCGGGGATCGGCGTGTCCTCGAGGTCCTTGCGCCGCGCGATCAGCGCCTCGTGGTCGGCGGCGGTCGAGAAGAAGCCTCCGCGCTCGGGATCTGAGAAGCGGGCGATCAGCACGTCGGCAATTGCCGTCGCCTCTGAAAACCAGCGCTCGTCGCAGGTCGTCTCGAAGAGCACGACCATCGCCTCCAGCAGGAAGGCGTAGTCCTCCAGGTAGGCGCCGATCTTCGCGCGCCCGTCGTTGTAGCTGCGCAGCAGCCGCCCGTCCTCGGTGCGCAGCTCGTCGAGCACGAACTGCGCACAGCGCGTCGCGGCGTCGAGCAGCGCCTGCGCGAGCGCCGGGTCGAGGCCCTCCACGGGCGCGTCGCGCAAGTGCGCGCCCGTCTCGGCCAGCGCGCAGATCATCAAGGCGTTCCACGACGTCAGGCGCTTGTCGTCGAGCCCCGGACGCACGCGCTGTGAGCGGGCGGCGAGCAGGCGCGCACGAATGTGCTCGCGCATCGCCTCGTCGAGCTCGGCGACGAAGCGGTCGTGCTCGCGGTCCTGCAACACGTTCAGGCCCGGCTCCGGATGGTGGGGGTCCTCGAAGTTGCCCTGCTCTGTCGCGCCGAGCCAGTCGATCGCCGCGTCAGCGTCCTCGCCGAGCACCGCCTGCAGCTCGGCGATCGTCCACACGTAGAAGCGTCCCTCCACGCCCTCGGAGTCGGCATCGAGCGCCGAGTAGAAACCGCCCTCCGGACCGCGCATCTCGCGCGTCGCCCAGCCGAGCGTGTCCAGGCACACGTCGAGCAGCCGCCGCTCGCCGAACGCTTGAAAGCCGTGCAGATACGCGCGTGCGAGCAGCGCGTTGTCGTAGAGCATCTTCTCGAAGTGCGGCACCGTCCAGGAGCGGTCGACGCTGTAGCGCGAGAAGCCGCCGCCGACCTGGTCGTGGATGCCGCCGCCGGCCATCGCGCGCAGCGTCGCGCGGCTCATCTCGCGCTCCGCGCGCAGCAGCAGGAACTCGATCGCCGAGGCCTGCGGGAACTTCGGCGCAGCGCCGAAGCCGCCCTCGTCGGCGTCGTAGGACGCGCGCAGCGCCGCGACGGCCGCGTCGAGCGCCTCGACACGGATCGGCTCGGACGACGGCTGCAGCTGGGCGCCGCCGGACAGCCGCTCGCGCAGGCGCTCGCCGCCGGCGCGGATCTCCTCGCGGCGCTCACTCCAGGACTCGGCGATCGCCTGCAGCACCTGCGTCCACGCGGGCATTCCGTGGCGCGGCTCGGGCGGGTAGTAAGTGCCGCCGTAGAACGGCAGCTGCTCGGGCGTGAGAAAGACGTTCAACGGCCAGCCGCCGCGGCCGGTCATCGCCTGCACGGCCTCCATGTACAGCGCGTCGACGTCCGGGCGCTCCTCGCGGTCGACCTTCACGCACACGAACGCCTCGTTCATCAGCTCGGCCGTGCGCGCGTCCTCGAAGGACTCGCGCTCCATCACGTGGCACCAGTGGCACGACGAGTAGCCGATCGACACGAGCAGCGGCTTGTCCTCGTCGACGGCGCGTTTGAGCGCCTCGTCGCCCCAGGGCAGCCATGCGACCGGGTTCTCGGCGTGCTGGCGCAGGTACGGGGACGTCTCGGAAGCGAGCGCATTGGCCATGCTGCGAGTCAGCCTAGTACCGGCGGTCCGACTAGTAGTACCGGCGGTCCGGCGTCAGCGCAGCGGGGTCGGCCGTTCGGCGACCAGTCTCGGCAGCGGCAGCTGCACCGGCCGCGCGGGCCATTCGCCCGAGCCGCCCGCACGCGACAGCTTGACCTCGGCGAGGCTGACGTCGAAGCGCTTGCCACCGAGCGTGCCGCTGACGCGTTTGTTCGCCGACAGCTTGACCGTGCCGTGCGCCGCGCTTGACCCTGTGATGCGGATCGTCGCCGGCTGCAGTTCGTGGTTGCGCACCGGGAACGTCCCGCTCAGCGCGACTCCGTTGACGAACGAGAAGCCCTTGAGCGTCGCCGCCGAGGACGTCAAGCGCGCGAAGCCGCCGCGCAGGCCGCCGAAGCTCGAGCCGTTGGGCAGTTCGGACTCCGCCTGCAATGTCGCCGCGACCACCTGGCGATCGAGGTCGACGATCGCGTCGAGCACGGCCGTGAGCGTACGCCCGGGCTTGCCTTGCAGCCCCGAAGGCGAGTGCACGTAGGCGAGCCTGCGCGGCGCGACGGGCGTCGGTGCGAAGACGTTCGTCGCGGCCGTGCACGGCTGCACGGGCGCGCCAGCGAAGAACGCGCCGACAGCCGCCTGCGCGCACCCGCTGAAGTCGCTGCCGAGCACAGAGTGTCCGGTGAACGGCACGACGAGCAACTGCGCATCGGGGATCAGCGAGACGAGCGCGCGCGCCCCGGACGTTGGCGTGCGCGTGTCCTGTCCGCCGGAGAGGATCAGCGTGGGCACGTTCGGCAGCGCGACCGGGGCTGCCGGGGCCGGGGAGGCGTCCGGCCAGTACGCGCAAATCGGCACGAGGCTGCTGGCCAGCGCCGTCGCCGGGTCGAACGGGTAGAAGTCGCTCGCGGGGAGCGCGTGCAATGCGCCGCCCATTTCCGCCAGGCGCGCCGCCGCCGCGGCGCTGCGCTGCCACGGGAACAGCGTCTCCTCACACGACGTCGTCAGGAACAGCGCGTTGCCTTCTTCTTCGGAGGCGACCCGTTCGGCTTCCGGGCTCGGCCTGATCGGAACGCTCGGCACGAGACCCTCGGCGATCAGGTTCAGGCGCAGCAGCGGGTCCGGATCGCTGCTCAGCGCCGAGTGCACCGCGCCCGGCAGCAGCGCGCGCAGCGCCGGATTCAGGTCGCCGGCCTGCAGGATGTTGAGCACTTCGAGCTCGCCCAAGGACACGGCATGGCGCTTGCCCGAACCGTCGAACGCCGAGCCGCTCAGCCGGTGGTTTCGCAGCCGAGCGAGCAGCCGCGCGAGGTCTGCGACGGGGTTGGAAGTGATCCCGCTGCATGCGCGGTTCAAGCACAGTTCGCCGAGCGCCGAGTCGATCGCGGCGAAGCGCGAGATGCCGAACGGTTCGGGCCCGGTCGTCGGAACGACGGAGTCGAGCACCAACGATTCGACGTGCTGCGGGTAGCGTTCGGCGTACTCCAGCGCGACCTTCGTTCCGTAGGAGGTCCCGTACAGGACGAGCTTCTTGTACCCGGCCGTGTGGCGGATCGACTCGATGTCTTCGACCGATTCCAGCGATGTGAACGAGCCACGCGCCGGGCCGATCTGCAGCGCGCACAGTTCGACCAGCGGGCCGAGCGTGCTTTCGCTGGCGTGTTCGAGCGCAGCGACGTTGTTGAACACCGGGCAGTTCAGCGGCGAGGAGAGCCCCGTGCCGCGCTGGTCGAAGACGAGCAGGTCGCGCGTGGCCAGCGCAGGCGCGATCGTTCGCGCGAGGTCTTCGCCGAGCGGGTCCGCGGCCTGCCCCGGCCCACCGGCGAGCGCGATCACCGCGCTCTGTCCCTGGGCGGCGCTCGCCGTCTTGCGCTCCACGGTCAGCGACAGGGTTCCCGGCGTCTTGCCGCTGCGATCGAGCGGCACGGTCAGCGGCGCGCAGGAGAAGCCGGGTGCGTTCTGGCAAGGCGCGAAGGTCAGCGCCGCGCCCGCCGGCGATGCGCCCGCTGCGCCGAGCGCGCCGAGCGCCAACGACACGGCGACGGTGCAGATAAGTGTCGACCGTGACATGCGGCGCAACGTTAGCGGCAAGCGTGGTCGTGACGGCGCGGTTGCAAAGGCGCTGAGCATTGCGAATACGTACCCCGGCTCGCGTATGCGGAATCCCCGCCGCGATAGGCTGCGCGCGATGTCAGGCCACCGCGAGACCGTCGACGCCCCCGGCGCGCCGCCGGCGATTGGCCCGTACAGCCACGCTGTGCGCGCCGGCGACCTGCTGTACTGCTCCGGTCAGATCCCGCTCGACCCGGCCAGCGGCGAGCTGGTGGGGCAGACGCCCGCCGAGCAGACCAGGCGCTGCCTGGAGAATCTGCAGAACGTCTGCGCGGCCGCGGGCACGACGCTGCAGCGGGCAATACGGCTGACCATCTACACCACCGACCTGGGCGCGTTCGCCGAGATCAACGAGGTCTACGCGACGTTCTTCGACGCCGAGCCGCCCGCGCGTGCGGCCGTCGGCGTGGCGGCGCTGCCCAAGGCCGCGCTGGTCGAGATCGACGCGATCGTCGCGCTCTAACGGACTGCTCTCTGGAGCGTTCTCAGGAAGGCGAGGTCGCCGCGTAGACGGCGTCGGCCTCGCCCGGCGCGACGTCGTCATCGCCAGGCTCGGCTGCGACGAGGGCCCGGCTGAGCAGTCGCCACAGCGTCGCGCGCTCGTCGTCGCTGAGCGCCTGCAGGACGTCGTCCTCGATCGCCTCCTGCGCGCGCTCGGCGCTCGTCAGGGCCTTGGTCCCGCGCGGCGTCAGCTCGACGCGGTGGCGGCGGCGGTCCTCGGGGTCGCGACGGCGCGCGGTGTAGCCGAGGTCCTCGAGCTCGTTGAGCAGCAGCACGACGTTGTTGGCGTCCATGCACAGCACCTCGGCGAGCTCCTGCTGGGGGCAGCCGACGTGATCGCGCAGGTAACTGAGCGTCATCAGGTGGCGCAGGTGCATCCCCAGTAGATCCTCGTCGCTGCGGCGGTAGACCTGCTTGGCCAGCCGCGTGAGCAGGACCATCGAGCCAGGAACAGGCGCCCTCTCGTCTCCCATCGCGGCGCATTTTACATCATCTCGCATGGTTTGTCACTTTAGCAGCAATAATAAATATTTAGTAGATGATCCTTTTGACAGGGATGATCGCTGCTACGGTGTTCCTTCGCCATCCGAAGGGAGCCCCATGAGCACGACCGTCCAGCAGCCAGCCATCCAGACCGCAACAGCCAAACCGCCGCGCCTGTCGAGCGAGCGGCGCAGATGGATCGCGCTCGCGGTCCTCTGCCTCGGGCAGCTGATGATGGTGCTCGACGCGACGATCGTGAACGTCGCACTGCCGTCCATCCAGCACGACTTGAGCTTCTCTCAGGGCAGCCTCACGTGGGTGATGAACGGCTACCTGATCACGTTCGGCGGCTTCCTGCTGCTCGCCGGACGCCTCGGCGACCTCGTCGGGCGAAAGCGCGTGTTCCTGACCGGCCTGGTCATGTTCACGGCCGCTTCGGTGCTGTGCGGCCTGGCCAACAGCCAAGCGCTGCTGATCGGCGCTCGCCTGCTGCAGGGCGTCGGCGGGGCGGTCGCGTCTAGCGTGATCCTCGCGATCATCGTGACCGAGTTCCCCGAGCGCGCCGAGCAGGCCAAGGCGATGGGCCTGTACGCGTTCGTCTCGGCCGGCGGCGGCTCGATCGGGCTGCTCGCCGGCGGCGTGCTCACGCAGTCGCTCGATTGGCACTGGATCTTCTTCGTCAACGTTCCCATCGGCCTGCTCGCCTTCGCGCTCGGCAGGGCGCTGATCGTCGAGAACGAGGGCATCGGACTGTCCGGCGGCGTCGACTGGCTCGGCTCTGCGCTGATCACGCTCGCGACGATGGCCGGCGCGTTCGCGATCGTCAAGTCCAGCGACTACGGCCTGCTGTCGGCGCGTACGCTCGGCGTCGGCGCCGGCTCGCTGGTGCTGCTCGGCGCGTTCCTCGCGCTGGAGGCGCGGCTGGAGAATCCGATCATGCCGTTGCGCGTGCTGCGACTGCGCATGCTGATGGGCTCGAGCCTCGTGCGCGGGCTGCTCGTCACGGGCATGTTCTCGGCCTTCTTCCTCGGATCGCTGTACCTGGAGAAGGTGCTCGGCTACAACGCAATCGACACCGGTCTGGCGTTCCTGCCTTTGACCGCGTCGATCGCTGTCATGTCGCTGGGTCTGTCGGCCAGGGCGGCAGAACGCTTCGGCGCCGTGAACTCGCTCGCCGCAGGGCTCGCGTCGATTGTCGCCGGGTTGCTGCTGCTGTCGACCGCGGGGATCCACGCCGGCTACTTCCCAGGGCTGTTCTTCGCCTTCCTGCTGATCGGGCTCGGCGCCGGCGCCTCGTTCCTGCCGCTGTTGACGATCGGCATGGCCGACGCGCCCAAGCGCGACGCGGGTCTGGCCTCGGGAATCATCAACGTCTCCGTGCAGCTGTTCGGTGCGATCGGTCTGGCCTCGCTGGGGACGATCGCGACCGATCACACCAAAGCGCTGAGCGCCAGCGGGCACTCGGTCCTGGAGGCGTTGACCGGCGGCTATCACCTGGCATACGTCGTCGCCGCGATCTGCGTGGCCGTCGGCATCCTCGCCGCGTTGCTCGTGCTGCGTCCGCCCGCGAGCACCGTCCAGCAGGAGGTCGAGGAGCTCGAGCTCGAGTTCGAGCGCGAGTACGGCACACGCGAGCCGGCGACTCAGCTCGCCTGAGCGTGCTGCGCGACCGGGCTGCGGGGCAACGCGCCCGCAGCCCGGCTCGCCCGGCGCGCGCTGGCTGTCGACTCGAAGGCGCCCGCCCGGCCCGCGTCTGGGCTCGTCAGGCGCCCGCCCGCCCCGCGTCTGGGCTCGTCAGCCGCCCGCCCGAAGCTCGGCTCGCTTGACCTTGCCGCTGGCCGTCTTCGGCAGCTCGGCGGCGAACTCGACGATGCGCGGGTACTTGTATGGGGCCGTCTCGCGCTTGACGTGCTCCTGCAGCTCGCGTGCCAGCTCGGGTGAGGGCACGTAAGCGTCCCCTCGCAGCACGACGACCGCGCGCACGACCGAGCCGCGCTCCTCGTCGGGCGCCGCCACGGCGGCCGCCTCGGCGACTGCCGGGTGCGCGACCAGCGCCGACTCCACCTCGAACGGGCCGATGCGATAGCCCGAGGAGATGATCACATCGTCATCGCGCCCCTCGAAGTGCAGCCAGCCTTCGTCGTCCTGCGCAACCAGGTCGCCCGTGTGCCACGGGCCGCCCGCCTGGCGATCTTCGATGGCCCACGCGCCGTCCTCGCCACGGCGCACATGCTCGCCGAGGTAGCCGAGGAAGAACGTCGGCACCGTGTGCGGGTTGGCCGTCAGCTCGCCCTTTTTCACGAGCAGCCCGATGCTCGGCAGCGCCTTGCCCATCGAACCAGGCCGGACCGCAGCGTCGAGCGGCGCTCCGGTCATCTGACCGGTCTCGGTCTGGCCATAGCCGTCGCGAATGTCCAGGCCTGTGGCCTCGTGCCAGGCGCGCAGCACCTCCGGGTTGAGCGCCTCCCCGGCGGCGACCATCCCGCGCAGGTCTGCAAGCGGTCGCAGGCTCGCGCGCTTTGCCAGCACGCGGTACTCGGTCGGCGCCATGCACAGCACGTTCACGCGCTCGCGCTCCAGCAGCTGCAGACGCTCGGCGGGGTCGAAGCGGCCGTCGTGCAGCAGCGCGCTCGCGCCGCGCAGCCACGGCGCGATGAACACGTTGCGTGCCGACTTCGACCAGCCGCTCGCCGCCGTGCACCAGACGAGCTCGCCCGCGCGCGGCGCAAGCCAGTGCTCGGCCTGCAGGCGCTGGCCGTCGAGGTAGCGCTGCGCATGCACGACCGCCTTGGGCTCGCCGGCGGTGCCGCTCGTGAACGTGATCAGGCACGGGTCGGCGCTCGCCAGCACGACCGGCGGCGCCGGCTCGGCTTCATAGAGGCTCTCGTCGGGCACGAGCACGACGCGGCAGTCCGGCCCCGCCGCCTCGAGCTCTGCGCGGTTTCGCTCGTCGGCGAGGATCAGCGACGGGCGCACGGCGGCGAGGCGCAGGCGCAGGTCCTTGGCGCGCAGCTGCTCGGTGCACGGGAGCACGACGGCGCCGATGCGAAAGCACGCGACCATCGCGAAGACCCAGTCCGGCCGGTTGCCGATCAGCGTCATCACGACGTCGCCGCGGCCGATGCCCAACCGCGCCAGCGCGCCCGCCAGGCGCGCGCTGCGATCGCTGACCTGCGCGAAGCTCCACTCGCGCCGCGCGCCATCGCGCGCGAGCTCGACTAGGGCGCGATCCGACGCGGGCAGCTGCTCGACCACGTCGACGGCGAAGTTCATGGCGGTATTCTCCCTGGACAAGCCCGAAAACGACCTTGGAGCGCTAAACAGCATGGCCGTAGCCGCCTCGCCGTACACAGAGATGACCGACGAGCAGAAGGCGATCACCGAGATGGTGCACCAGTTCGCCGACGAGCAGATCCTGCCCAACGCCGAGCACTACGACCAGGAGGACGCCTTCCCCGAGCCGATCGTCGAGCAGATGAAGGAGCTCGGGCTGTTCGGTGTGACGATCCCCGAGGAGTACGGCGGCATGGGGCTCGACCTGACCACGTACGCGATGATCGTCGAGGAGCTATCGCGCGGCTGGATCTCGATATCCGGCGTGATCAACACGCACTTCATCGGCTCCTACCTGCTGATGAAGTTCGGCACCGAGGAGCAGCGCCAGAAGTACCTGCCGCGCATGGCCACCGGCGAGATCCGCGCGGCCTTCTCGCTGTCCGAGCCCGAGCTCGGCTCCGACGTACAGGCGATCAAGACGTCGGCCAAGAAGACCGAGGACGGCGACTACGAGATCAACGGCCAGAAGATGTGGGTGACCAACGGCCTGCGCAGCACGCTCGTGTTCGTGCTCGTCAAGACCGACCCCGACGCCGACCCCCGCCACAAGGGCTTCACCTGCTTCATCGCCGAAAAAGAGCCGGGTGTGGGGAAGAACACCGGCCGGTTCGCCGGCCTGACCGTGCCGCCGCAGATCAAGAAGCTCGGCTACAAGGGCGTCGAGTCCACCGAGCTCGTGTTCGATGGCTACCGCTGCCCCGCCGAGAACGTCCTCGGCGGCGAGCAGGCGGGTCTGAACCGTGGCTTCTCGCAGATGATGGACGCGCTGGAGGTGGGGCGCGTGAACGTCGCCGCGCGCGGCGTCGGCATCGCCCAGCGCGCGCTCGAGCTCGGCCTGCGCTACTCGCAGGAGCGAAAGGCCTTTGGCAAGCCGATCGCCGAGCACCAGGCGATCCAGTTCAAGCTCGCCGACATGGCCACGCAGGTCGACGCCGCGCGTCTGCTCACGCTGCGCGCCGCGCGATTGAAGGACGCCGGCGAGCGCTCGGACCTGGAGGCCGGCATGGCCAAGCTGTTCGCCTCGGAGGCCGGACGCTTCTGCGTCGAAGAATGCCTGCGCATCCACGGCGGCTACGGCTATTCCAAGGAGTACGAGATCGAGCGCCTCTACCGCGACGCGCCGCTGCTGCTGATCGGCGAGGGCACCTCGGAGATCCAGCGCATGGTGATCGGGCGAAAGCTCCTGCAGCGTCATAAGATCTGATCGATGGCAGAGGACGCCAAGGCTCTGATCGAACTGGCCACGCGAAGGTTCCTCGAGGAGGTGCCGGCGCTTGCGCCGATGAAGCTGGTCGTCGGCGTCGAGCTGCGCGGGCGCGGTGACGTGCAGCACTTCCGCATGGAGATGCCGCAGATCAAGGTGACCAAGGGGCCCGCCGCCGACGCGCGGGTGCGCACGGAAATGCGACGCGAGTTCTTCAACGTGATGGCGCGCGAGGGGAAGGTTCCCGACTGGATCGAGGCCTACAGCTACGGCCAGGCCAAGGCGACCGGCCCCGAGCAGATCCTCAAGCTGATCGTCAACGTCGTCGAGCGCCAGCAGGAACGCGAGCACACGCGCAAGGCGCGCAGCAGCAAGACGGCATAGCGCTCAGCGGGCGTCTAGTGGTAGGACGTCAGCTGCTGCGCCAGAAACGCCAGCGACGCGAGCAGGAAGAGACACATGACGACCAGTGAGAAGTTTTCGTTCATGCCGGCTCCCTCGCGTTTTGCAGCGGTGCTCTTGACACCAAGATAATGCACCGACGCCGCGAAAGTGAAGATCAGGCGAGGACGGCGCCGCCGTCGTACAGCTTGATGACCTTGACGGCGCCCTCCGGAGAAGCGTCCAGGCACAGACGGCAGAGCACGCACTCGTCGAGGTTTCGCTCGACCAGCTCGAGCGCTCCGTCCTCGCGCTGGGCGTAGATGTCCACGGGGCAGGCCTCGGTCAGCTTCTTCGCCAGCGCCGTGTCGGCTGCCGCGGCGTCGTCGACCTCGATCGCGATGAACATCCCGTCCGCCCTCATCTCGCCGCTCCCTGGGCGATCTTCTCGCCGATCATCTGCGGGATGTCCTCGATGCGCTCGGCGACCGTGATCCCGGCCTGGGCCAGGCGCGCGATCTTCTCGCCGGCCGTGTCCTCCTTGCCTTCGACGATCGTGCCGGCGTGGCCGAAGCTCATGCCCGGCATCTCGTCCATGAAGCGCCCGGCCATGAAGGCGACGATCGGCAGGCGCGAGCGGTGCTCGGTCACCCAGTTGGCCAGCTCGGCCTCCATGCGCCCGCCCGGCTCGGTGTAGATGACGATGCCCTTGGTCTGCTCGTCGGCCTCGAACAGCGGCATCAGCTCGGCGTAGGTCGAGCCGATGATCGCGTCGCCGCCGATCGAGACGGCCGTCGACTGCCCGAGGCCGGCGGCGCTGAGCGTCGAGGACATCTCCGTGGTCATCCCGCCCGAGCGCGAGATCACGCCGATCGGGCCTGGCGTGTAGGCCTGCGAGGCGTTTTTCGCCGGGCCGCCGATACCGCCCATCTTGATCACGTCCGGGACGATGATGCCCAGGCAGTTGGGGCCGATGATGCGCGCGCCGCGCAGGCTGGCCAGCTCGACCATCTCGGCGACGTCGCGGCGCGGGATGCGCTCGGTGACGATCACGATCAGCTTGATGCCGTTCTCGATCGCCTCGAACACGGCGTCCTTGGTGAACGCGGGAGGGACCGTGACGACAGACCCGTAGATCTGCGAGCCGTGGTGCTCGACGGCCTGCGCGACCGTGTCGAACACGGGCACGCCGTGCACGTCGCGGCCGAGGCGGCCGGGCGTCACGCCGCCGACCACCGGCCTTGCCGGCGGTGCCCCCTTCGCGCCGGCCCCGTAGTCCAGGCACTCGCGCGTCAGGTTCACGGCCTCGCGGCCGGTGATGCCCTGGACGATGAACGTCGTCTCGGCGTCGATCAGGATGCTCACGCGGCGGCCCCGATCTTCTCGACCGCGCGCCGCGCGGCCTCGTTGAGCGAGACGCTGCGGTCGGCGTAGTCGACGCCGTACTTCTCGAGGATCTTGAAGCCCTCTTCCTCCCAGGCTCCGGGGATGCGGAAGATCGCGATCTTCTCGGCGGGGTCGTAGCCGAGCTCGACGCAGGCTTTGATCACGCCGCGCGCGACGATGTCCACACGCGTGTTGGAGACGATCGACATCATCACCGCGATCTTGTCCACGCCGGGCTTCTGCAGCACGAGCTTGGCCAGGCCGCAGGTCTTGGAGACGGAGGGGTTGCCGCCGATCTCGCAGTAGTTGGCCGGGTCGCCGCCGTGCGCGCGCACGGCGTCGAACAGCGTCAGCGAGCCGCCGCCCGCCCCGATCACCAGGCCGAGGTTGCCGTCGAACTCGGTCACGTTGCCCGCCACGCCGCGGTGATCCTGGGAGTCGACCTCCTCGCCGGCGAGCTCAAACGGCGTGGCCTCGCGCGCCTGGCGCGTCTCCTCGTCGCCGACGCCGAGGTCGGCGAGCAGCGCCTTGTGGCGCACGCGCGCCTCGTTCTCGATCTCCATGTGCGCGTCGAGTGCGACGAACGACCCGTCGGCGAGGCGCCCGAGCGGGTTGATCTCGGCGAGCGTCATGTCGTTGTCCACGAACAGCTTCGCCAGGCGCGTGACGATCGGGACGAGCTTGTTCAGCGCCGAGCCGGTGACGCCTGTGGAGGCGATCACCTGCTTGGCCTCGAAGTCGCCGAACGGCAGGATGTTGGAGAAGTGGTGGCGGCCGACCTTGTCGGGCTGCTCCTCGGCTACCTGCTCGATGTCGATGCCGCCGACGGGCGAGAAGATGATCACCGGCTGCTTGCGCGTGCCGTCCCAGACGACGCCCGCGTAGTACTCCTGCTCGACCTCCGCCTTGGGGTCGACGAGCACGCCGCGTGGGGTGTGGCCGCCGATCTCCAGCGCGAGGATGTCCTTGGCGTAGGCCTCGGCTTCCTGCGGAGTGTCGGCGAACTTGACGCCGCCGGCCTTCATGCGCCCGCCCGAGAGGACCTGCGACTTGATAACCGTCGGGCCGCCGATGCGCTCGGCGATCTGCGCGGCCTCAGCCGGGTCGGTCGTGAAGCCGTAGTCGGTCACCGGGATGCCCGCGCGCTTGACGACCTCGCGGGCCTCGTACTCGAAGAATCTCATCTGCGGAACCTCATGCGGCGCGGAAGCCTATACGGCGGCGCTAGACGGCGGCCGGCTCCGGCTCCGGCGCCGGTTGCCCGGCGCCGGGCAGTCCGTAGGCCTCGGCCAGCTCGGGGTCCTTCTTGGCCAGCATCTCGGCGAGGTTGACCATCACCTTGCACTGCTTCCACGTCGCGTCGTCCTGCATCTTGCCGTCGATCATGTGCACGCCGCGCCCGTCGGGGATCGCCTCGATGACCTTCTTGGCGAAGGCGACCTCCTCGGGGTCGGGCGAGTAGACGCGCTTGGCGATCGCGATCTGACCCGGGTGCAGCGACCAGGCACCGACGCAGCCCAGCAAGAACGAGGCGCGGAACTGCGTTTCGCAGCCCTCCTCGTCGGAGATGTCGCCGTAGGGGCCGTAGAAGGGCAGCGCTCCGACCGACGTGCACGCATCGACCATGCGCGCGATCGAATAGTGCCAGGGGTCCTGCTGATAGCTGGCGCGCGGGGCGTCCGGGTTGTCCGGGTCGGGGTCGGCGATCGTGCGGTAGCCGGGGTGCCCGCCGCCGACGCGCGTGGTCTTCATCCGGCGTGATGCGGCGAGGTCGGCCGGACCGAAGCTCATGCCCTGGATACGCGGGCTGGCGCTGGCGATCTCCTCCAGGTTGGCCACGCCCTGCGCGGTCTCCAGCACGCAGTGGATCAGGATCGGCCGGTCGATGCCGGCCTTGGCCTCGAGCTGGGCGAGCAGCCGGTCGGCGTAGTGGATGTCCCACGGCCCCTCGACCTTGGGGATCATGATGACCTCGAGCTTGTTGCCGATCTCGCTCACGAGCTGAGTCAGGTCGTCGAGCACATACGGCGAGGCGAGCTCGTTGACGCGCGTCCACAGCGCCGTGTCGCCGAGATCCATCTCCCTGCCCACCTTGATCAGCCCGGCGCGCGCGGCCTCCTTCTTTTCCAGCGGCACCGCGTCCTCTAGGTTGCCCAGCAGGATGTCGACCTTCGGCGCGAGATCGGGCGCCTTGGCGACCATTTTCTCGTTCGAGAAGTCCATGAAGTGGATCATCCGAGACGGCTTGAACGGGATCTCCCTCGCGGGCTCGGGCGCGTCGATCGCTAGGGGCTTGAAGAAGTCGCGGGGGTTGCGCAAGTCGGCTCTCCTGAGTCTGCAGTGTCGGGGTTGCTGGCGCCTGAACGCTATCGGCTCGGCCGCGCCCATCGGGTTGCACCCCGGGAGCAGTCATTCGCGAATTTCCAGTTCCTCGGGCTCAACTGGTCGGGGCCGGGTGTCGATGACGCCCGTATGCCAGCTCCGTTGGGCCTAACTGGTGCAACTCGCGCCACGATGGGCCGCGTAGCCGGGGCTTTGTTCTCGATCGGCTCGGTGATGACGGTTGGCGGGATCCTGCTGCCGCACTCGGCCAAGGCCGATGTCGGCGGATTTTGGGTGATGGCCGGGGCAACGGCCCTGAGCGCGGGGGCGCTATTCCGCTACGCGCCACGCCTGTCGATGCGGTCCTACGGGGCATGGATGGTGGTCGCGAGCGTCACGGTCACGCTGTCGATCTACTTCAACGGCGAGCGCCTTGGCGGCCCCTCGCCGGGCAACCAGGTGCTCTATCTGTGGATCGCTTTGTATTCCGGCTACTTCTTCTCGCGCGTCGCGATGGTCGCGCAGCTGAGCGTGATCGCCAGCCTCTACGGTGGCGTGCTGCTGGTGATCGATCCCGGACCGGTCGGGTTGACTCGGTGGCTGATCACCGTCGGCATGATCTCGGCGGCGGCCGTCATCGTGCAGGCTCTGAAGCTGCAGAACGAGCGGCTTCTCGAGCGATTGGGAGCGGCGGCGCGCACCGATGCGCTGACGGGTCTGTTCAACCGGCAGGCGTTCGACGAACGCTTGAAGATAGAGCTGGCCAGGAGCATCCGTGCCGGTCCGCCCACATCGTTGATCATCGCCGATATCGACTATTTCAAGGGGATCAACGACAGTCAAGGCCACGCGGCCGGGGATGCTGCCCTGCGCGTCGTGGGCGAAACCGCCCGTCGCGTATCGCGCAGCGCGGACTACGTGGCGCGAATCGGCGGCGACGAGTTCGCCGCGATCCTGCCCGACACCGACGCCGAGGGAGCCTTCCGGTTCGCCGAGCGCCTGCGGGAGGCGATCCTCGCGTCGGTGGCGACAGACGCCGTACCGGTGACGATGAGCCTCGGAATCGCCGAATCCGACGCCGACGGGCTGACGCCGGACACCCTCAGCCGCTCGGCTGACGAGGCCCTGTACGAGGCCAAGAAGCTGGGCCGAAACCAAACGGTGCTGGCGCCGGGAGCTCGCAGGAAGGTCGCTAAGCGCACGAGGCGACGTTTGGCACAGAGCCTTCGGTGAGCGCAGCGGCGTGAGGAGGCACGTTCAACGGCTTGAGAGGAACGGGCGCGCCGCTGTTGACCATCGGAACGCGAGATAGGCTATCCGACGGCGATACGGACCCGTATGGCATTTTGACCGATCAAGGAGACGCTGGACCCCCATGAGCGAGACGCAAGCCGTCGAGACCGAGCAGGCCGCGCGCGAGGCGAGCGGAGCCCATCCCTACGGCCGCTACCTGGAGGAGTTCGACGTCGGCGCCGTGTACAAGCACTGGCCGGCGAAGACCGTCACCGAGTCAGACGACCACCTGTTCTGCTTGATCACGATGAACCACCATCCGCTGCACCTCAACGACGTCTACGCGAGTAAATCCCAGCAGGGGCGCAACGTCGTGGTGGGCCCGCTCGTCTACTCGCTCGCGCTGGGCATGTCGGTCTCAGACGTCAGCGGCAAGGCGATCGCCAACCTCGCCACCGAAGAGCTAAAGCACCCCGCTCCCGTGTTCCACGGCGACACTCTCTACTGCGAGTCCGAGGTGCTGGAGAAGAAGGAGTCGAAATCCAAGCCCGACCGGGGCACCGTCAAGGTGCACACGCGGGTGCTCAACCAGGACGGACTGCTCGTCGCCGAGTTCAAGCGGCTGGTGCTCGTGCCGCGCAAGAACCCGGGCGACGGCGAGGCTGAGGGCAACGTCGACTAGGGCAGAGCTTCGCGGTGTAGGCGGAGGCTCCGGCGGGTAGGCGTACGGTAGCCTTGTAGACCACGCCCGACGGGCGTTTTTATGTTTCCCGGGGCCAGAGGGGCCCCTGGATCGCGCCGAGCGGTCAAGGATCGTTTTCGGCGTGCCGATCATGACCGCGATCGAGGAGCTGCTTGACCCGATGAACACGACCGCTTCCGCCCCCACGACCAACGAGCGCCTGCTTTCCTGGGTAGGAGAGGTCGCTTCGCTCACAGAACCGGACGACATCTATTGGTGCGACGGCTCGGCCGAGGAGTACGACCGGCTGTGCCAGACGCTGGTGGACGCGGGGACCTTCGAGCGCCTGTCCGACGCCAAGCGCCCCAACTCCTACCTGGCCCTGTCGGATCCGGGCGACGTGGCGCGCGTCGAGGACCGCACGTTCATCTGCTCCTCGACTGAGGAGGAAGCGGGCCCGACGAACAACTGGCGCGACCCGGCGGAGATGCGCGAAGCGCTCAACGAGCTGTTCGCCGGCGCGATGCGCGGGCGCACGATGTACGTGGTGCCGTTCTCGATGGGCCCGCTCGGCTCGGACAAGAGCCATGTCGGCGTGCAGCTGACGGATTCGCCTTACGTCGCCGCGAGCATGCGCATCATGACGCGCATGGGCCAAGGCGCGCTGGACGCGCTCGGTTCCGAAGGCGAGTTCGTGCCGTGCGTGCACTCGGTGGGTATGCCGCTGGCCGATGGCGCCGAAGACGTGCCGTGGCCGTGCAACGCCGAGAACAAGTACATCGTGCACTACCCCGACACGCGCGAGATCTGGTCGTTCGGCTCGGGCTACGGCGGCAACGCGCTGCTCGGCAAGAAGTGCTTCGCGCTGCGCATCGCCTCGGTGATGGCGCGCGACGAGGGCTGGATGGCCGAGCACATGCTGATCCTCAAGCTGACCTCGCCCGAGGGGGAGGTCAAGTACATCGCCGGCGCGTTCCCGAGCGCTTGCGGCAAGACGAACCTGGCGATGCTGATCCCCACACTCGAGGGCTGGACGGTCGAGACGATCGGCGACGACATCGCGTGGATGAAGTTCGGCGACGACGGCCGCCTGTACGCGATCAACCCCGAGTACGGGTTCTTCGGCGTGGCGCCGGGCACCGGCGAGGAGACCAACCCGAACGCGATCCGCACGGTGCAGAACAACTCGATCTTCACCAACTGCGCAAAGACGGACGGCGGCGATGTCTGGTGGGAGGGCATGACCAGGGACGTGCCGTCGCACCTGATCGACTGGCACGGCAACGACTGGACGCCGGACTCCGAGGCCCCGGCCGCGCACCCGAACGCCCGCTTCACCACCCCCGCGTCACAGGACCCGGCGATCGCGCCCGAGTGGGAGGACCCCAAAGGCGTGCCGATAGACGCGATGCTGTTCGGCGGGCGCCGCTCGACGGTCGTCCCGCTCGTGACCGAAGCGTTGGATTGGGAGAACGGCGTCTTCCTCGGCTCTGTGATGAGCTCGGAGAAGACTGCCGCGGCTGCTGGCACGGTCGGCGAGCTGCGCTTCGACCCGTTCGCGATGTTGCCGTTCTGCGGCTACAACATGGCCGACTACTTCGCGCACTGGCTCGAGATGGGCCGTCGCGAGGGCGCCAAGCTGCCGAAGATCTTCTACGTCAACTGGTTTCGCAAGGACGAGGACGGCCGCTTCCTGTGGCCGGGCTTCGGCGAGAACTCGCGTGTGCTGGCGTGGGT
Organism: uncultured Solirubrobacteraceae bacterium; assembly: GCA_963706615.1. GTDB lineage: Bacteria > Actinomycetota > Thermoleophilia > Solirubrobacterales > Solirubrobacteraceae > Palsa-744. The sequence continues at coordinate 2,446,192 of OY970163.1, forward strand.
GTTCGCGCGCTGCGCCGGCCACGGCGCGGCCACCGAGACGCCGATCGGGCTGATCCCGCCGGTCGGCGGCGACGGCATCGACGTCACCGGCGTCGACGTGTCCGACGAGCACATGGCCGAGCTGCTGCGCGTCGACGCCGCGGAGTGGAAGGCGCAACTGCCGCAGTTCCGCGCTCACCTGGCGCAGTTCGACCGCCTGCCGAACGAGCTCAACGAGCAGCTCGACGCGCTCGAAGCGCGACTCGCCTAGCGGGGCGCGCGGGAGCGACGGTGTCCGAGCTCGCGATCCCCGCGGTCGATCCGCGACGCCCGCGCACGGGGCTGCTCGGCCTCGTCACGCGCTTTGCGCTGACCAAGCCCGGCACATGGCTGTTCTCGGAGGTCGCCGCGCGGATCGACCCATGGTTGATGCGCCGCAGCGCCGGACGTGTGAACTTGGCCGCGGGGCTGCTGCCGATCGTGCTGCTCACCGTGCGCGGCGCGCGAACGGGCGTGGAGCGGACGGTCCCGCTGGTCTACTTCACCGACGGCGGCGAGGTGGTCCTGATCGCGTCGAGCTTCGGTCGCCCGCGCTATCCGGCGTGGTTTCACAACGTCAAGGCCAACCCCGAGGTCACGCTCGAGGCGAAGGGCCGCAGCGCGCGCTTCCTTGCGCGCGAGACCGATGGAGAGGATCGCGCGCGGCTGTACGAGCTCGCCAAGCAGCTCTACACGGGGTACGGCAATTACGAGGAACGTACCGCCGGCATCCGCCACGTTCCGGTGCTGCGCCTGACGCAGCTCTAGCCTTGCTAGTGGCGGGCGCGCGCTCGGGCGCCCGCGCAGCGCGCCGCGGGTACCGGCGACGGCGGTGTCCAGCCGCTGCGCCCGCGTCCCCACGACCGGCAGATGCGCGTCCCGATCGCTTCGGGCGTGCAGGAGGCCCGGCGCGGCCGCTTGGGCTTACTTCTTGAGTAGGACCGTCGCATCGCCGTATCCCGAGGTGTGCGCGGCGAAGCTGTCGTTCGACCGGCCATTGCCCGAGCCGCGAGGTGCGGGAAAGCCCGACGCATCCGAGCAGCCCATCGAGCCCCTTTCGCTCGACGTGAGCGTCGCCGTCCCCAGCGGCTCGCTCGGCCGGTCGGATGCGTCGGCGCCCCCAGGATCGCTCGGCGACCGGCGAGGGGCTATGGAGGGGGAAGCGTCCTTTCTTCCCCCTTCATAGCCCCTCCCAACCGGCTTGCAGCAGCGCGCGAGATCGCGCCGTCTGGCTTGGCATCCCGGTAGGGCGGAGGGTCTGGCAAACGAGGGCTCCATCTGACGGGGATGGTGAAGTGCGAACGGCGCGCGCTCGCCGGAAGTTCGGCTAGTCCTACCTGCACCTTTGTCCGGGTTGCCCGCGCGGGCGCCCGGACGTCGCGGGGCGCCGATCGTGTCTAGACCAAGGTGGGGTAGGCGAGGCGCGCGGGCGCAGAGATGCTGTCGGCAATGGAACGCGAGACCGAGGACGGGCGCCAGGCGGACGCGACGCAAGCGGGCGCGCAGGTGGTGCGCCTGCGTCCACTGCGCGTGCTGGTCGTGTCTGCCGACCGCCGCTTCCGCGCAGTGATCGCGATGCTCGTGGCAGGGCGCGGCTGCTGTCCGTTCGACACAAGCTCCTGCGACGACATCGCCGCCACGCTCGCACGCGAGCGCGTCGACGTCGTGCTCGTCGATGGCGCGGATCTGCTGGCCGAGGTCGCGCGTGACGTGGCTTGCAGCGATGCCACCGCACCGCCCGTGGGGGTGGTGCTCGTCGGGGAAGACCGCGAGCCGGCTCTCTCAGGCCTGCGAGCCTTGGCCAAGTGGGACAGCTTCGACACGCTGTTCGCGGCGATTCTCGCCGCCGACCGCGGACGCGCGGGGCCACCGCCGCCGACGGCGGATCGCTCGGCAGGGCTGAGCGTTGCCCGTGCGCGCGAGCTCGGTTGAGCTGCGCACGCATGCTGCCGATACCTAGTTACGCCCCGTCGGGGGCGCGCTCGGCATGTCAGCTACGCAAACGCAAAAGAACGCCAAGACGGCGGCGCGAGAGCTCGCGCCGGTCGCGCGAGTCTTCGTCGAGCAGAACCTGCCTCCATCGGCGCGGGCGCTGAGCGACGCACGAAAGCTCGCGCGGGAGGCTTGCGCGGGCTTTCGCGACCAAGACGAGGCGTCGCGGCAGGCGAGACTCGTGTTCGCGAGACGTCTGTTCGAGGAGCGTGAGGCCGATCTCGCGGCAGATCAGCGCGCCTTGCGCGCGCTCGTCGAGCACCTGCACCCGGCGCTGGGCATCTCCACAGACGCCTTGTCGCATGAGCTGCTGTCGTTCGCGGCCGCCTCGGCGGCCGGCCGACCGCCGGCCGAGGCCGTCAAAGACCTGCTCGGCCTGATCGTCGGACTGGCGCCCGTGAGCGGCGTCTCGCTGTGGCGACGCGATCGAGCCGGAGGCCTGCAGTGCGTCGACGACGTCGGGGCGGGCGCCTGCTCGGTCACCGCCCGCGGGCTGGCGCGGCGACTGCTCAACGGCGAAGCCTCGCGGCGGGGTCCGCGCGCCGAGCTGTTCGGCTTCGCGGTCGAGCACGACGGTCAAGCCGTCGGAGTGCTCGTCGCGCGCGGCGAGCCGAGCGGCCGCGCGGTTGCGCAGGCGCGCCTGCGGGCGGTGCTAGCGGCGCTCGCCGCCGTGCTCGACCGTGACGCGCTGATGGCCCGCAACGCCAGCGACGAGCGGGCGCTCCTCGAGGGCGGCGAGCGCCGGCTGATGCGGCTCGGCCTCGACCTACACGACGGACCCCTGCAGGAGCTGCTGTTGCTCGCCGAGGATCTGCGGCTGTTTCGCGGGCAGCTCACGGGCGTGCTCGGGGAGGGCGGCGAGCAGACGCGTCTGACCGGTCGCCTCGACGACCTCGACGCGAGGCTCGTGGCACTCGAGGGCGGTCTGCGGCGGATCTCGACGTCGCTGCACGCAAGCGTGCTGATCGACCGCCCCTTCGCACAAGCGCTGCAGGAACTCGTCGAGGCCTTCACGGCGCGTTCGAGCGTCGTTCCCGAGTTGCAGCTCGACGGCGATGCCGGCGGCGTCTCGCCGTCGCAGCGCATCGCACTGCTCAGCGTCGTCGGCGAGGCGCTCAACAACATCCGCGAGCACGGCCGCACGGTGAGCGCCGTGCGTATCGAGATCGCGTTCGACGCCGCCGGCGTCAGCGCGCGCGTGGTGGACGACGGCTGCGGCTTCGACGTCGAGGCTGCGCTGCTGAGCGCGGCGCGTCGCGGTCGCATCGGGCTGGCCGGCATCCACGAGCGCGTGCGCCTGCTCGGCGGGCGCTGCGTCGTCGACAGCAGGCCCGGCGGCCCGACCGCCGTCGAGTTGCGCCTGGCGCGCTGGGAGCCGCTGACGGCGGCCCAGGCGGGGAGGCGCTCGGACCGGAGCGAGACTTCCGAGGGATCGCAAGCCGGCTAGGACCGGGTCGATGGATCGCCGGCGGTTGCCCGCCGAGGCGCGGCTGTCGGTCAGCCGGCGACCGGCACGAGGCCGTGCTCATAGGCGTAGCGGACGGCGCCGCTGCGATTGGACACGCCGAGCTTGCGGTAGATGTTCGTGAGGTGGAACTTGACAGTGTGTTCGCTCACCCACAGCTCCGAGCTGATCGCCTTGGTCGTCAGACCGGCGGCGACGGACGCGAGGATCGTCAGCTCGCGCTCTGTCAGCCCGGGCGCGTCGGCGTCCGTGGCGGCGTCCTCGGAATCTGCGGCGGGAGCCTGAAAGAGCGTGTAGCCCGCGGCCACCTGGCGCAGCAGCGCGGGGATGTCCACGGCGCTGACGCTCTTGATCACATACGCGCTCGCTCCCGCCTTTTCGGCCGACTCGATCGAGGGCCGGTCGTCGCACGCCGACAGCACGACGGCCTTGACCTGCGGTGAGCTCTGCTTGATCTGCTTGACACACGCGACGCCGTCGAGCCCCGGCATGCGCAGGTCGAGTAGGACCACGTCGGGACGACGGCGCTCCACGAGCGCCAGGACCTCGGCTCCCGAGCGCGCCTCGCCGACGACCTCGATGTCGTCGCAGGCCTCCAGCGACCGGCGCAGACCCTGCAGGATCAACGGGTGATCGTCGGCGACGAGCACCTTCAGAACGTCTTTCGGGGCCTCCAGGCGTGCGGTGTCCACCAGCAGTGCATCGGCCATCCCAGGGTCGGACTCAAGCGGGCCACCCGTCACGCGGACGGCTGATCCGCGTCCGGGTTTCCGTTGAAGCCGATCGCGGCGGCGGAGAAGCGCTCAGTCGTGTCCGTGCGTCTCGCCGGCGGCCGCAGGCGGCCGCGACTCCTCGGCCAGCGAGGTGATCGTCAGCGATCCGCGGGCCGAGGACTCGAGCACCTCCGTGGCCTCCTCCAGCGAGCGCGCGTACAGCTCGACGAGCAGGTGAACGATGATCCGCGAGTCGTCCTCGTGCTTGTGAAAGCGCACGTGCGTGAAGAACTCGCGCACGCCATGGTCGCCGAACGCGGCGTATGAGAGCGCGTCGCCGGCCTCGGGTCCAGAGCAGCTCTCGACCTCGTCGGCGTCGACCTCGACGGTGCACGATGCGACCCACGGCGTGCCCGCGATCATGCGTTCCCAGCGGTCCTCGATCGGCTCTACACGGCTGTTGTTGAAGCCGAGGTGGGGCTGGTCGTGCATGCAGTCCAGGCACTGCACGACGGCCTCCTGCAGCTCGTCGATCACTTCGGCTCGCTCGCCCGTGTCGGGGTCGATCTTGTGAATGCCCTCGTAGTGGACCTGAACCTCCAGGTCCTGCGACCAGCAGCGATAGCAGCGAAGCCAGCTGCGCGCGCCCGTCTCGGGCGTTGAGCTCTCCATTCGGCCATTGTAGAGCGGGTGATGGCGGTGCTTGGGTGATGGGCGACCTCGCCCGAACGATGACGGGGCGCGTGGGCGCTCCGTCGTGATGTACCCCAGCGCGGTTGCGCTAGTGCTTTTTCTTCTTCTGAGGCGGTTTGACCGTCAGCTGGAATGCCTGCGTGACGGGCTTTCCGCCGAGCTTGGACCTGTACGTCAGCTTCGCAGTCAGCTGAACCCTCCTGCCCTTCTTCAGCGCCCTCTTGAGCTTGATCGAGGGCTTGACCGTGAGCTTCAGCGTCACACCGGCCCTGCCGCTTGCTGTGATCCTGCCCAAGACAGTCGCCTTAGGGCGGCACCTGCCCTTGATCGCGATCTCGTTGCGCTTGCATTTCTTCTTGTTCGCTGCGAGCGCCTCGTTGCGCGAGATCGTCGCCGTCGGCACCGTCACTTCGACCGTTGCCGTTCCGTCCTGCACGGGAACGAGGACGACCGTGATCGTCCCGTCGGTGTTCGCGTGGATGCGCTGGACGCGGTAGCCGCCGTTCGGGCCACGCGGCGTCGGCGGCACGGGGGCCCAGGTGATCTGAGCGGCAGACGCCGGGTCCCGGGCTGTCTGCGAGCCGGTCCCCGCGAGGTCCAGGAACATCTGCATCGTGTCCAAGCCCGCCGCGGTCCCTACGTAGCTGATCGTCGCGACACCTAGGGGGTTCGTCGTCACGCTCCCGGATTTCGGGTTCGCTCCGCCGACTCTGTAGACAAGCGGACGGTTGCCGTAGGGGGTGCCCACATTGTCGGTGGCCGTGACCGTCACCGTTGCCGTCTGGCCGACGGAGGGCGTCTGCGTGACCGGCTGGACGCCGAGCCCGGCCGGGATCTGCGCGCGGTTGGTGATTGCGTACGTGGCATGTTCTCCGGGCTGGAGCGGGCTTGACGAGAGATGGTTGTCCCAGCTGACCCCAGCTGCGTTGTCGATCAGGTTCGGGTCGACATCGCCGTTGAAAACAGGAGATTCAGACCCCGCTGCGCGGACGGCGGGCCAGATGCCCGCGTCGGCAGGGCTGGTCGCGGGACACCGTTCCTCGGGCACTACGTTCCAGCAGCCCGCCTGGTAGTTGGTCCACTGCGGAGACGGCGAACCGGCCTCGATGAATCCCCCGAAGACGCCGGTGGCGTCGTTCTGTCCGCCGATGAACCGCGGCGGACCGCCGAGGAAGACACCGGTGCCGAAATCGCTGTTATTGGTGAACAGATCACCCGCGTAGATGGCATGAAATCTGAGTGGGGCTGCGGTGGCCGTGCTCAGCCCCGGAATAGTTTGGCCGGTGACGTTCTCCACATCGAATGTCGAGGTGAACTGAGGTTCGCCGTTGATGTAGGTCGTCGTCTCGGTGATCAGCGCGTAGTCGTTTTTTTCGGTCGCTTCTGGATCGCTGACCTTGAAGGTCGTGACCAGCCTGTATGGATCGGTGGGCGTTCCGCTCCCGGACGGAACACCCGGGCTGATGGGCGCGTATTCGGTCGACCCCAGGCCGGGCCCCCGAACGCCTTGAAAGCCATAGACCTTTTTCTGCAGCGCCGCCGGATCGCTCGTCCCGGGGAAGCCCAGGAAGAAGCCACAGTCCCCGCTCGTGCCTTCTCCGGGAAAGAAGTTGTTGCCGGCACCGAGGTAGTGGGACTGGCATTGTCCCTCAGATCCCACCGACACGATCAGCGGGTTTCCCGGAAGAGTGACCGCTCCTGAGCCGCTCGCGCTTGCCGCCGCGCACAGGAGTGCTGTCACGGCAAGGGGAATCGCGATCAAGCTCCACGACCTGCTCGTCCGACGGCGCAGTTTGACCGCGATGCGCGCATCGCTCCACCGGATCATGGGGGCACTCCCTCCTTGTGCGTGGCGTCAGCGGTCATCGCGCACTCCCGGTTGCCGCGTTCCGCGCCGCAGCCTATAGCCTTCCCGAGCGCGAGCGGCTGCACCCGTGGGCGGCGTCCACGCATGCGGGAAGCGACTACCCGAACGTGAACGCGTACCCCGTCACGCCCGGTGCGAAGCGCAGGCTCAGGTGGTGGCGTTCGTCGTGGCGCAGCGAAACGAGCGTGTACAACCGCTGTCCGCGGACCGTCACGACCCCGCCGTGCACGTCGGCCCCGGCGGCGGCGGCGGGGATCGGACGCCCGTCGAGCAGCACCTGCACCGGGCGCGGGCTGGCGCCGGCCGAGCTGAGCACGAGGTAGACGTTCTTGGCCTGGAAGGCGACGTCGATGCCGGCATTGGCGACCGCGGCCGCCGGCTGCGCCGCGATCTTCCATGTGCCGCTGAACGCGAACTCGTTCAGCGACAGGGTGCCGGTGGGCGGCGGACCGTAGTCGTGCACGCCGCTTTTGGGCGGATCGATCCAGCCCCGAGCGCGCTCGGTGCCCAGATAGGTCTCCGGCGTTGCCTGTTCGCTCGGCACGATCACGTCGCTCGGATGGCTGCGGGCGCCGACGTTGCTGCCCTTTTCGGCAAGCAGGGCGCGGATCGCCGTTTCGGTCTTGGCGTAGTCGCCCTCGCCGAACGTCGCGTAGCGGACCTGGCCGCTCGAGTCGATCAGGTAGTCGGCCGGCCAGTACTGGTTGCCGTAGGCGTTCCACGTGCCCATTTCGTTGTCCTGCACGACCGGGTAGCGCAGCCCGAACTGCTTGATCGCATTGGACACGTTGGAGGCGTCGCGCTCGAAGGCGAACTCCGGCGTCTCCACGCCGACGATCGTCAGCCCGTCGCGACGGTAGCTGGCGTCCCACGCCTTGAGGTAGGGCAGCGTGCGGATGCAGTTGATGCACGTGTACGTCCAGAAGTCGATCAGCACCACGCGCCCGCGCAGCGCCGAGAGCGACAGCGCCCGCTTGCCCGGCGTGTTGAACCATTCCTGCGTTTGCATGAAGTCCGGCGCCGGGCCGAGCTTTTGCAGGCCGTGCGCGGCGGCCAGCAGCGTCGCCTGGCTGGCGTTCGATGGCGCCGCCTTGACCTGCGATCCGGAGCCGCCGCACGCTGAGGAGCCGTTGGCGACCTTGAACTTCGCGCGGCGCCCGCTGATTTCGTGCAGGTGGCTGGTCACCGTTTCCGAGCACTCCAGCGACGCGGTGAGGTTGACGTTGGGGAGGTGCTGGGCGACGAACTGGTCGAAGTTGACGTCGAGGTTGGCGATGATCGCGATCGCCGTGACGATCATGATCGTGCCCAGCGCACGCTGCAGCAGCGGGCCGCGGCCGGCCTTGCGCACGCGATCAAACAGGCGGCGGCCGCCCAGCGTCAGCGTCAAGAGGACGACCGCCGAGCCGAGCGCGTAGGCCAGCGCGATCACGACCGTTTTTCCGCTCGCCGCACTGACCGAGATGACGGCCGCGAGGATCGGACTGGCGCACGGCGTGTACACGAAGCCGAGCGCGCCGCCCACGAGCATTCCCGACCAGAAGCCGTCGCCGCGCGTGCGCGGGCCAAAGCGCGCGAGGCGCGAAAGCGGCGCCTCGATGCGATCGGCGACGTTCGGCAGCAGCAGCGCTGCACCGAACACGAGCAGCACGACGATCGCCACGTCGCGCAGGGGGTCGCTGCCCAGCCCGACCCCGCCGACGACCTTCGCGACGCCGACGATCGTCACCGTGAACGTGATCGACAAGCCCAGGACGATCCCCAGCGGCCGACGCCGCCCGCCTACGCCGCCCGCCGACAGCAGCGCCGGGAGGACGGGCAGCACGCACGGCGACAGGGCGGTGCCCGCGCCGGCGAGCACGGCGAAGCCGAGTAGCACGAGCATGCGTGAAGCCTATGCGCGCGAGGGCCCCAGAGCGCCGATTGCGCCGTCGCTCAGCGCCGCAGCAGCACGTAAACGACCATCAGCGCGAGCGCGATCTGCCCGAAGGACAGCGCCGTGCCGAGGTTCGCCGCGCCGAGCGCGCCCGCCAGCGCGCTCGCGAGCACGAACGCCCCGACGATCAGCAGCAGGTCTCGTCTCATCCGCCGTCGGCGCCGCGTTCGAGCGCCGCGACGAGCGCGGCCGTGTCGAGGCGCTGATCCTGGCCCGCCAGCAGCTGCTCGGCGACACGGCGTCCGCCGAGTGCCCGCAGACCCCGCGCGCCGTGCTCGTGCACGAAGTCCGCCAGGGCGTTGGCACGGCGCGCACGCAACCGGCGCTCGCGGATGTCGATGCTCGCGCGGTGCTCGTCCAGGGCGCCGACCAGCTCGTCGATTCCCTGGGGCGGCGGCAGCGAGGAGACGGCCACGACGCTCGTCTCGGAGGAGCCGAGCGAGCGCAGGGCGGCGTTGACGTCGCGGCTGGTGCGCGTCGCGATCTGACCGAGGTCCGCCTTCGTCACGACGAGCACGTCCGGAGTCTCCATGATTCCCGCCTTGTAGAACTGCAGCACGTCGCCGCTGCCCGGCTGTACGACGACCGCCACCGTGTCGGCGACGTCGGCGACCTCCGTCTCGGCCTGCCCGACGCCGACCGTCTCGATCACCACGATGTCGAACGCCGCCGCCAGCGCGTGCGCGGCCGCGCGTGTCGCCCACGCCAGGCCGCCCATCCGCTCGCCGGCCGAGGTCGAGCGGATGAACACGTCGCGGTCCTTCGGGTCGAACTCGATACGCGCGCGGTCGCCGAGCAGCGAGCCGCCCGAGCGCCGCGAGCTTGGATCGACCGCCAGCATCGCCACGCTGCGTCCGTGCGCGCGCCAGGCGCCCAGCAGCGCCGACAGCAGCGTCGACTTGCCCGCGCCAGGCGGCCCGGTGACGCCGATCACGTGACCCGGCGCCTCGCCGCCGAGCGCTGCGGGGGAGACCTCCGCGAGCAGCGCCGAGGCGGCCTCGCGGTCCTCACCTGCAGTGCTCTCCAGCAGGTTCAGTGCGGCCGGTGCGGCGGTCACGTCTCCGTGGCGCAGTCGCGCGCCGAGCGCGGCCCCGACCCCGTGGGCACCCGGACCGGAGGGACCCACCCCTTCGCGGCGTGTGCCCGTCGGCCGCTGTGCCCCGCTCACGCCGAGCCGTTGACGGAGGCGCCGTTGGCCGCCACCTGCACCGGGCGCTCCGCGCCCACCAGCTCCACGATGTCGCGCATGATGCGCGTGATGTCGAAGTCCTTCGGCGTGTACACCGCCGCCACGCCCGCCTCGCGCAGCGCCGCCACGTCCTGCTCGGGGATGATCCCGCCGACGACCACCGGAGCATTCACGCCGGCCTCGCGCAGCGCGTCGATCACCGCCGGGATCAGCTCGCGATGCGAGCCCGAGAGGATCGACAGGCCGATCACGTGAACGCCCTCCTGCAGCGCCGATGCCGCGATCTGCGCGGGCGTCAGACGGATGCCTTCGTAGACGACGTCCATGCCCGAGTCGCGCGCGCGCACGGCGATCTGCTCGGCCCCGTTGGAGTGCCCGTCCAGCCCCGGCTTGCCGACGAGGATCTTCGGGCGGCGCCCGAGCTTCTCCTGCAGGCTCAACACCTGTTCGCGCAGCTCGCTCAGGTCCGCGTCGGCCGGCGCCGCAGTTGCCTCGCCGACGCCCGTGGGCGCGCGGTAGCTGCCGAACACGCCGCGCAGGCTGCTCGCCCACTCGCCGGTCGTCGCGCCCGCACGCGCGGCGGCGATCGTCGCGATCATCAGGTTCTGCGCGGCGCTTTCGTCGGCCGCCGCCTGCGCCAGCTCGCCCAGCGCCTTATCGACCTTCGCCTGGTCTCGCTGTGTGCGCCATTTGCGCACAGCCGCGATCTGTTCCGCTTCGACCGCCGGGTCGACGACCAGGATGCCGCCCTCGGCGTCCGCCGTCAGCGGCGACTCCTCGGACTCCGTGTAGCGGTTCTGACCGACGACGACCTGCTCGCCGGCCTCGATGCGGCGGATTCGCTCGCGGTGAGAGTCGACCAGCGCGCCCTTCATGTACGCGACCGCCTCGACCGCGCCGCCGTGCTCGTCGACAACGGCCATCTCCGCACGCGCGCCCTCCAGCAGCTCACCGACCAGACCATCCATGACTATCGATCCCTCGAAGATGTCCGGGTACTCCAGGATGTCGGTCTCGTACGCGAGCACCTGTTGGATGCGCAGTGACCACTGCTGATCCCACGGGCGCGGCAGGCCCAGCGCCTCGTTCCAGGCCGGCAGCTGAATTGCCCTGGCTCGTGCGTCGCGTCCGAGCGTCACCGCCAGCGCCTCGAGCACGATGCGCTGCACGTTGTTCTCCGGCTGCGCCTCGGTCAGCCCGAGCGAGTTGACCTGCACGCCGTAGCGAAAGCGCAGCCTGCGCGGGTCCTGCACGCCGTAGCGCTCGCGTCCCAGCTCCTCCCAGAGGACCGACATCGCGCGCAGCTTGGCGTGCTCCTCGACGAAGCGCACACCCGCGTTGACGAAGAACGAGATGCGACCGAAGACCTGTTCCATCAGCTCCTGGCCTTCTGAGCCTCGCGCGCCGTCGACCTTCTCGTGAGCCGCGTCCACGCGCTCGCGCGCCGCGTCGAGCACGGCCTTGGCGTTGGCCATCGCGTAGGCGATCTCCTGCACCGGCGTCGCCCCCGCCTCCTGCAGGTGGTAGGAGCAGATGTTGATCGGGTTCCACTTCGGCACGTGCTCCACCGTGTAGGCGATCATGTCCGCGATCAGCCGCATCGACGCGGCGGGCGGGAAGGCATACGTCCCGCGTGCGAGGAACTCCTTGATGATGTCGTTCTGCGTCGTGCCCTGCAGCGCCTCCTGGTTCACGCCCTGATCCTCGGCTGCCACGATGTACAGCGCCAGCAGCCACGCCGCCGTCGCGTTGATCGTCATCGACGTGTTCATCTCGGCGAGCGGGATGCCGTCCATCAGCGCCGCCATGTCGCCGCGGTGGGAGATCGGCACGCCGACCTTGCCGACCTCGCCGCGCGCCAGCTCGTCGTCGGGGTCATAGCCCGTCTGTGTCGGCAGGTCGAATGCCACCGACAGGCCCGTCTGGCCCTTGGCGAGGTTGCGCCGGTACAGCTCGTTGGACGCCTTCGCCGTCGAGTGACCGGCGTAGGTGCGCATCATCCAGGGCCGGTCGCGCTCGGGCAACCGCGGGGATTGATCGCCGCTCATGCACCAATTGTACGGTCGCGCCGCTGCCTTTATCCTTTCGTGCGTGAGCGAGACCGTCGAGCTGCCGCGTGTCGGAGGGCCGGGAAGCGGCCTGGGCGACTCGTGGCGGGTGATCGTGCGAAACGACAACCACAACACGTTCGAGCACGTGGCGCGCACGCTCGCGCGCTTCATCCCCGCCACCAGCCTCGATCGCGGCTACGAGATCGCCAACGTGATCCACACCTCCGGTCAGGCGATCGTCTTCTCAGGCATGCAGGAGCCCGCCGAGCACTACTGGGAGCAGCTCAAGGGCGCCGGGCTGACGATGGCGCCGCTTGAGCAGGGCTAAGACGACGCTGGACACGGCGCGGTGCGTCGTCCTCGATCGCTCGCGTACCGAAGCCGGGAGACACTCGCTGCGCTCGCATCCCCGTTTCGGCCAGCACGCCACCCTCTCTGCGTCCTAGCCCCGCTTGGTCCAGCGCCGTCTTAGGCGCTGTTACCTAAGCCGACTCGCCCTCGACGACGCCGCGGTCGCCGTTGGGCACTTTGCCGTTGCCGGCGAGGCCGTTGCCCGCGTGCCCGTTGCCTGCTCCGGGTGCGCGCTCGGTGAGGATCTCGCCGCCGGCGGTGCGGTCCCACCAGCCGTAGACGAGCGGCACCTGATACCAGCCGGAGTGCACGACGCGAAACCGCGTCATCTCTGGGCCGGCCCAGTAGCGGTCCCACTGCAGGTGGTGCTCGAAGCGCGCGAGCTGCTGGAACTTGTAGCGGTCGTCGCGCGCGCGGTAGACCTCGTAGGAGGTCGCGCCGTAGCGCAGCGCGGTCGCGGCGACGTCGCCGAGCACCTTCTCGAAGGCGTCCGCGCGAAAGCCCGTGGCGTACCACGGGACGATCACCGTGCCGGCCATCAGGCGCCGACCTCCGCGCGGATCGCGCCCGGGCCCTCGGCGGTCTTGCCCTCGCCCTCGCGCTCGGCGCCGACGAGGATCGAGATCTTGCCGAGGTGCTTGTTTTCGAGCATCAGCTGGTGCGCTTCGGCGACGCCGTCGAAGCCGAGCGTGCGCCACAGCACCGGGCGGATCTGGCCGCTCTCGATCAGCTCGTTGGCCTTCATGCACTCGTACGCGTTGGCGAAGTGCGAGCCGAGGATCTCCTTCTGCTTCATCCACAGGTAGCGCACGTCGAAGTCTAGGTTGAAGCCCGTCGTGCCCGCACAGATCACGACCTTGCCGAACGGCTTGACGGTGAACACGGATGTCGGGAACGTCGCCTGGCCGACGTGCTCGAAGACGATGTCAGGCGCGTCGCCGAGCATCTGCTTGACGCGCTTTGAGAATTCGCGCGACACGCCGAAGCGCGCCTTGTCCTCCTCGGGCGTCTCGGTCCCCGTGCGCATCATACCCTTGAACTCGTTGCGGTCGATGTAGTCGACCGCGCCGAGACGCTTGACCAGCTCGCCCTTCTCCGGCGAGGAGACCACGCCGACGCAGTGCGCGCCCGCGGCGGCGCAGAGCTGCGTCGCGAATACACCCAAGCCGCCCGCGGCGCCCCAGATCAGCACGTTGCGCCCGGCCTGCAGGTTGCAGCGCGTGATCAGCATGCGGTAGGCGGTGAAGTACACCAGGCCGTAGGAGGCGGCCTCCTCCCAGTTCAGCGCGGCCGGCTTGGACAGCAGCTGCTGGGCCTGCACCTTGGTGAACTGAGCGAACGAGCCCCATGTCGTCTCATAGCCCCAGATCTTCTGCGACGGCGCGGCCATCGGGTCCAGGCCGTGCACCTCCGGGTCCTCGTAGGACGCCTGGTTGCAGTGCACCACGACCTCGTCGCCCGGCTTCCAGCGCGTCACGCCGGCGCCGACCTTCCACACGACGCCCGAGGCGTCCGAGCCGCCAATGTGGTGGCCGAACTCCGGGTGGTCGCCGTACTTCATCACCGACACCGGCTTGCCCAGCGCCGCCCACACGTTGTTGTAGTTGACGCCCGCCGCCATCACGCGCACGATCACCTCGAAGGCGCCCGCCTCGGGCACCTCGATCTCCTCCACCTGAAAGGCGTCCTTCGGTTCGCCTTGGCGCTCCTCGCGGATCACCCAGGCGGCCATCGTCTTCGGCAGCTCGCCGGGCTCGGTGCTGACGTCGGAAACTTGTTGCAGGTCGAGTGCCACGTGCGGTTGAACCTCGCGAAGTAGGGGACTGGGTGCGCCCACAATCCTATCCGGGGGTCGCATCGCAAGCGTTGGCGGTGCCTGGCACCGAGCGCTCGTGTGATTTCGCGATAGCGATGGTAGTTACGCAGCGTGGGGTCGGTGTGTGCAAATAACGTCAGCGATAGCCATAGTATTTACAACGTATATACGATCGCTATCGCAGTCTGTAAAACCTAAAACGAGACACACTCGCCACCCGGCTGTGGGTCTGCTCGCGAGAACCGGCTGGAGAGATTCAGGCTCGAACCCGCATCACACCTCTAGTTAGGCGCCAACCGTCTCCGGCCGGCGTACGCGCTCTGCGCCCTGCGGCGATGTCGCGCCAGATCCGGCGATCTCGCGACCCGGACCGCCGGACGAGTGCGGCTCGCCACTCACGACTGATGCCCCGCCCGGCTCCGGCGCGGCTTCCGCCTGCTCGTCGGCGCGCTTGCGGATCAGCGCGAAGGCCGTCAGCGCTCCCACCAGCGCGACGCCCGAGCCGAGCAGCAGCCCGTAGTGCAGCGCGTACACGAAGGCCTGCTGCGCTGCATCGACGACCCGTGCGGGCACGCCGTGCTGCACGCCGCCCGAGCCGAGGCCGCCGGCCAGGCGCGAGCGTGCCGAATCGGGAAGCTGCGGCAGCAGCTGATCGATCTTCGAGCGCCCTAGCGTCGCGACGAGCGCGCCGAGGATCGCCACGCCGAAGGTGCCGCCGACCATCCGGTTCATCGAGAGGATCCCGGAAGCCACGCCGGCCTTCGTGCGGTCCACGGCGTTCATCGCCGCGAGGCTCATCGGCGACATCACGAAGCCCATGCCGACGCCCATCAGCATGAAGCCCGGAAGCAGCGCGCCGTAGCCGCTGGAGACGGTCAGGTGCGACTGCCAGAAGAGCGCTCCGGAGACGCACAGCAGCCCGAACGTGATCAGCGGACGCGAGCCGACACGGTCGGCCAAGCGCCCTGCCAGCGGCGCGATCACGATGATCATCACCGTCGAGGGCAGGAAGCGCACGCCGGCCTGAAGCGGCGTGTAGCCGCGGATGTTCTGCATGTACAGCGCGAGGAAGAAGAACATCGCGAGCATCGCGAAGCTGACGATGAAGGCGACGATGTTCGCGCCGAGGAACGTACGCGAGCGGAAGAAGGCGAAGTCCACCATCGGCGACTTCCGACGGCGCTCGACGACCGCGAAGGCCGTCAGGCCGACGACTGCGAGCGCGAACATCGCCAGCTCGCGCGGCGAGCCCCAGCCCCATTCGTTGCCCTCCACCAGCGCCAGAACGAGCGCCGCCAGGCCGACGGTGAGCGTCAGCACGCCGGGCACGTCGACCGAGCGCTCGACCGTCTCGTCGCGCGACTCGCGCACCGCGAACAGTGCGATCACGACCGCGCCGACGGCCACGGGCAGGTTGAGGAAGAAGATCGACTGCCAGCTCACGCTCTCCACGAGAAAGCCGCCCACGACCGGACCGATCGCCAGCGCCATCGCCGAGACGCCCGCCCACGTGCCGATCGCCTTGCCGCGCTCCTCGGGTGGGAACGCGTTGGTGATGATCGACAGCGTCGCCGGCATCATCAGCGCCGAGCCGACTCCCTGCACGGCGCGCCAGGCGACCAGCCACGTGTCGCTCGGGGAGAAGCCGATCGCGGCGCTCGCGGAGGCGAAGATGACGACGCCAGCGAGGAAGATTTTGCGCCGGCCGAATAGGTCGCCGAGGCGCCCGCCCGTGACGAGCAGCACGGCGAACGACAGCGTGTACGCGTTGACCGTCCACTCCAGTGAAGACGTCGACGCGTTAAGGCTGCGCTGGATCGACGGCAGCGCGACGTTCACGACCGTGTTGTCGAGCATGATCATGAACAGCGCGAAGCACATCGCTCCGAGCGCCCACCAGCGGCGGTTTCCGTCGTGCATCTGCAGTGTTCGCATTCGCTCAGCCATTCGCAGCTCTCTCTTCTGTTGGTCGGTAGGCGGCGATGTCCTCGCGCCGCGTGAGAATCAGGTCAAGCGCATGCGCCAGCGCGCTCGCCTCCTCGTCGACGAGCGAGCTCATCAGCTCCTGCAGCGCCGACAGGCGCGCCTCGTTGAGCGCCCGCGGGACGGTGCGCCCCGCGTCGGTCAGGCCGACGCGCTTCATCCTGCGGTCCGCCGCGTCCTCCTCGCGATGCACGAAGCCGCGGTCGAACAGGCCGTCGATGGCGCGGCTCATCGCCGCCAGCGATACGCCCAGCGACTCTGCCAGCGCCTTCACCGAGCGCTCCTCGCCGTCGGCGTCCAGCGCGCACAGCGCCTTTATCTGCGTGAACGACAGGTCAAGTTCGGCGATCGCGTTGAACGTCCCCATGTTCGCCGTGCGCATGAGGAAGTTCGCGAGCGCCGCCATGTCGCGCGAGAGCGCTTCGCGGTCGGCTGCCGTCGCTTGCGCATTTGCTTGCATGAACGCAAGGATATTTGCGGCGCAACCATTGCAACTGTGAGATGGATCACATTTTGCGCCCGGGGGCCGGGGGCGTCGCAAGGTTCACATTGGCCTGCTCCGTCGCGCTACGCTCAACGACATGGACGAGCAGGAACCCGCGGAGGAGTCCGAGCAGCCCGAGCAGCAGGGCCCGAACATCGTCATGCCGCCCGAGGAGTTCGCCGGCAAGTGGGCCAACGCCGCGTCGATCGCGCGCACGCCGCACGAGTTCACGCTCGACTTCCTGCGCATCGGGCCGCAGGGGCAGCAGGGCATGGTCGTCTCGCGTGTGTCCTTCTCGCCGCTGCTTGCCAGCCAGCTGCTCGACCTGCTCGGCGAGCAGTGGCAGGCGTACATCGAGGAGTCCGGCATTCCCCAGGAGGGCGCCGGCGATGAGTGATGAGGACCCCTTTCGCCGCCAGCGCGCCGCGCCTGCGCCCGCTCACACGCGCCGCGCCCGCGCTGCCGGTGGCGCCTGCGCTGCGGCTAAGCGCTCGAGGGGTCGAACGGAAGCTCGGTGACGACGGCCGTCGTCCCGTGCTCGCCCACGTCGACGGTTGTGCCCGGTCCGGCCTCGCGGCGCACGAGCGCGAGCGCGATCGCGCCGAGCGCGGGGGAGAGCGCCGAGCTGCCGATGCGCCCGACGCTGCGCTCGCCCAGGCGCAGCTCCGCGCCCGTGGCCACGGGCGATGACAGTCGCAGGCCGCGCAGGTGGCGGTTGGGCTTGCCCCTGTAGTAGAGGCGCGCGACTGTCTCCTGGCCGACGTAGCAACCCTTCGTGAAGCTCACCGCCCGCTCGTTCAGAGCGGCCTCCTGCGGGATCGTCGTGTCGTCCATGTCCAGGCCGAAGCGCGGGCGCCCGGACTCCACGCGCAGCGACTCCGCCGCCGCCTCGGAGACCGCCAGCGCGCCGCGCGCCAGCAGCGCCGCCGTAAGCCTCTCGGTCTCCGCTGCCTCGCAGATCAGGTCGACCCCGAGGTCCGTGCGCACCGCCAGCGCAGCGACGCCGTCGATCTCCAGTGGAGCGTTGGCGTGCTCGGCGCTCGCCGCGAGCGCCGGCGCCCCGGCGGTCGACACGGCCGCAGGGCCGATCAGCGACAGCATCCCGCGCTCGATCGTGCGCTTGTGCAGCTCCACGTCGTAGCCGACCTTGTAGCGGCGGATCATGTCGAACAGCGCCTGCAGGGCCGAGCGCTCGGTGTCGAGCAGCAGTTCGGCGGGCGCCGCCGGTGCGGCCTCGTCGGTCCGCTCGACGGTTCGCTCGACCTCACCTACGGCGAGGATGCGCAGGTCGCCGAGCATCTTGCCCTTCGGCGTCAAGAACGCCGCGTAGCGACCCTCGCCGCAGCGCAGCTCGGCGAGCTCGTTGGTCACCTGGCCGTTGAGGAACTCGACGGCGCCCGCGCCGGTCAGCGCGAGCTTGCCGCGCTCGGAGCGGTCGAGCAGCCCACAGCCCTCGCGCAGCGCGCGCTGCTCGGCGGCCGCCGGCCCAACGGCGCCGCTCAAGTCTGTCTGCGTCGCGGCCATCGTTCGAGCATAGCCACGCTAGGCTTGCTCGCGATGGGCCTCGCCGACACCTTCCAGCGAATCGTCGACTCGCTGCCCGACGACTGGACGGACCTCGAGCTCGACATGCGCCTGGTCGAAGAGTCGCGCTACGTCGAAGCCGCGCTGTACCTGGCGACGTGCAACGCGCGCCCGTACTCGCGCCACGACTGGCACTGGCGTCTGCTCGTCGCGCACCGCTTCGGTCACGCCGCCTCGGCGCAGACAGTGCACGGCACGCTCGCGCTGCTCGACGACGCGGGTATCGACGCCGAGCTCGTCGTGCGCCAGACGCGCAGCGGGCGTGCCGAGATCACGCACGGGTGGGGACGTCCGCAGTCCGCGCGCGAGGAGTTTCGCCGCCTGCGAGCGCAGTAGTCGTGGCCCGCGTGCTCGCGCTCGTCCCCGACCTGCTGTTCGGGTCGCGCGTGCAGGGGGACCTCGCGGCCGCTGGCAACGACGTCCAGCTGATCGTCGACGAGGCGCGGTTGCGCGCCCGCCTGGCCGACGCAGACGCCGACGCGCCGGCGGCCGGCGCGGTGCTGGTCGTCGACCTGACCGATGCCTCGCTCGACGGGGCTTCGATCCTGCAGGCGCTCGCCGCAGACGGCCTGCTCGAGGGCGTGCGCACGCTGGCGTTCTTCTCGCACGTCGACACGCAGGTCGGCGAGCGCGCGCGCGCGGCGGGCTTCGACCTCGTCGTTCCGCGCTCGCGCATGGCGCGCGAGGGCGCCCAGCTGGTCGCTCGCCTCGCCGGCGCGGACTGACGACGTCCAGCCGCTTCCTAGCCCCTCCACGCGACCCGGCTAGTGCCCGGTACAGAGGGGCGACGTGGAAGTCCGCTAAGCCGCGACGGGGTGCTCGCCACGCCGCACGAGCGGGTGATCGGGCGACGCGCCCGGGCCGGGCAGCGCGCGGGACTCGCGCGCGGTGAGCGGCTTGCCGCACTTCTCGCACACGCGGTGCTGGTCGACGGCTCCGCCGCAGCCGCGGTGCTCGAGCACGACGGGGGGGCCGCCGGCGGGGGCCGCGTGGCGGTCGCCCCACTGCATCAGCGCGACGACCGTCGGCCATAGGTCAAGGCCCTTCTCGGTCAGGCGGTATTCGTGGCGCGGCGGGCGCTCCTGATAGAGGCGACGCTCTAGCACGCCCTGCTCGACGAGCCGCATCAGGCGCGTCTGCAGCACGTTGCGCGCGATCTGAAGGTTGTCCTGGATCTGGTCGAAGCGCCGCAGGCCGAGGAACACGTTGCGCACGATCAAGAGCGACCAGCGCTCGCCGACGACCTCCAGCGCGCCTGCGATGCTGCACGTCTGCGAGCTGTATTCGTTGCCGAGCATGCGACCCAGGATAGCGGGCTCAGTTGCATCATGCAACTCTTGTGATACGGTCCGTTTCGTCATGCAACGCAAATGGATCGTCTCGTTGATCGTGTGCACGGGCGTGTTCATGTCGAGTCTCGACCTGTTCATCGTCAACATCGCCTTCCCGGCGATCGGCAAGCACTTCGGCGGCGCCTCGCTGAGCTCGCTGTCGTGGGTGCTCAGCGCGTACGCGATCGTGTTCGCCGCGCTGCTCGTCCCGGCCGGGCGCTGGGCCGACGCGTTCGGGCGAAAGCGCACTTTCCTGCTCGGCCTGGGCATCTTCGTCGCCGCCAGCGCCGCTTGTGCGCTGGCGCCGTCGGTCGGCTTCTTGATCGGCGCGCGCGTCGTCCAGGCTGCCGGCGGCGCGCTGATGCTGCCGACGTCGCTGGGGCTGATGCTGCCGGAGTTCGGCGCGCACGAGCGCCACGTGGCGATCGGCGCGTGGGCCGCGACCGGCGGCATCGCCGCCGCCGCCGGCCCGCCGCTCGGCGGCCTGCTCGTGCAGGCCGACTGGCGCCTGGTGTTCCTCGTGAACATCCCGATCGGGCTGCTCGGGCTCGGCTTCGGCCTGCGTACGCTCGCCGAGCGCCGCGAGCAAGACGCGGCTCGGCCTGACCTGGTAGGAGCGCTCGGGCTGATCCTCGCGATCGGCGCGCTCGTCGTGGCGATCGTCAAGGGCCAGGAATGGGGCTGGAGCTCGCCGTCGATCGTCGCCCTGCTCGTCGTGACCGTCGTCCTGCTGCCGGCGATCTGGTGGCGCTCGGAACGCCACGTCGCGCCGATTGTCGAGCCGTCGATGCTGCGCGTGCGCAGCTTCGGTCTGGCCGTCGGCGCCTCGGTGCTGTTCTTCGGCGGCTTCGGCGCGATGCTGCTCGCGGGCGTGCTGTTCCTCACGTCGGTGTGGCACGAGGACGTGCTGACGGCAGGGCTCATGCTGTTCCCCGGGCCGGCGATGGCGACCGTCTTCAGCATCCCCTCGGCGCGCCTGGGCGCGCGCTTTGGCTACCGCCTGCCGGGAATCGTCGGCGCGGTGCTGTTCTGTGCGGGACAGCTCTGGTACATCACGCAGACCGGCGACACGCCGGCCTATGCCTCGGAGTACCTGCCGGGGATCGCGATCGGCGGCGCGGGCGTCGGCCTGATGATCCCCACGCTCACCGGCGCCGGGGCGTCGTCGCTGCCGCCGGAGCGCTTTGCGACGGGCGCGGCGGTTCTGACGATGGGCCGCCAGATCGGAGCTGCGCTTGGCGTGGCGGTGCTCGTGGCGGTGCTCGGCACGGCCGTGCGCAATGCCGCCGACTTCCACTCGGCGTGGCTGATCTCCGTCGTCGGCGGAGCGTCCGCCGGACTGCTGCTGGCGGCGATCGGGCCACCAGTCAGACGGGCGGCCGGCAGCACGCCCGGCGAGCAGCCGGCGATCTCCGAGGCGATCTCCGACCCGCTCGTCGTCGAGCCGCTCGTGCTCGAGGAGATCGCGTGAGCACGCTCGAGCACGCGGGCGCCCGCCGGGCGCCGAACGATCCTCGGCTGACGCTCGGCTCGCCGCGCGCTCAGCTCGCCTCGGGCGCCGCCACGCGGCCGATCTGAGCGAGTTCGGCGTCGGTCGGTTCGAGCGGCACGATCGCGCCGTTGGGCACGCGCTGGCCGTATGGCAGCCAGCGGCCGATGCGCACAGACAGCGCCGCGCGAATGACCATGCCGTGACAGACGACGAGCGCCGGCAGCTCACCGGCCTCGACGTCGTGCAGCGCGGCCCCGACGCGGTGCTCCTGCTGTGCGAAGGACTCGCCGCCGGGGAAGGCGAAGTCCGGGTCGGCGGCAGCGAACGCGGCGAACAGGTCTGGCGATTCGGCGATGACGTCGTTGAACGAGCGATTGGTCCAATCACCGGCGTCGGTCTCCATCAACCGCGCGTCCTCGCGCGGCTGCAGGCCGATCCGCGGCGCGACGATGTCGGCCGTTTCGCGGGCGCGCAGCAGCGGGCTGCACCACAGCACGGCGAACTCGAACGCCGCCGCGCGCTCGGCCAGCTCGGCGGCCTGCGCGAGTCCGGTGGCGTCGAGCGGGATGGGCTCCTGGCCCTGGAATCGCCCCTCGAGGTTGTAGGCCGTCTGTCCGTGGCGTGCGAGATAGACGCCGCTGGAGGAGCGCTTGGTCAGGATCGGTCGAAGCGGTCGAGGTTCATGACCTTGTCCCAGGCGGCGACGAAGTCGCGCGCGAACTTCTCCTTGGCGTCATCGCACGCGTAGACCTCCGCGAGGGCCCTCAGCTCTGAGTTCGAGCCGAACACGAGGTCGACCGAGGTGGCGGTCCACTTGGTATCGCCGGTCCGGCGATCGCTTCCCTCGAAGAGGTGCTCGGCCGCGTCGGACTCCGTCCACTCGGTTCTCATGTCGAGCAGGTTTACGAAGTAGTCGTTGGTCAAGGCCTCCGGCCGGTCGGTGAAGACACCGTGCTGAGCGTGCGCGAAGTTCGCGTCCAGAGCGCGCATGCCGCCGATCAGCACAGTCATCTCCGGGGCGGTCAGCGTCAGCATGTAGGCCCGCTCCAGCAGCCCGCGCTCCAGCGGGACGGTTTCGCCCGGACTGGAGTAGTTGCGAAAGCCGTCGACGGCCGGCTCCAGCACGGCGAAGGAGTCCGCGTCGGTCTGCTCCTGCGACGCGTCCCCGCGCCCCGGGGTGAACGGAACGGTGACGTCTTGCCCGGCGTTCTTCGCGGCCTGCTCCACGGCCGCGCATCCGCCGAGCACGATCAGATCGGCTAGCGAGACCTGCTTGTCGCCGGACTGCAAGTCGTTGAACTCCTGCTGAACCCGCTCGATCGCTTGCAGCGCCCCGGCCAGCTCGGCCGGTTCGTTGACCTCCCAGTCCTTCTGGGGGGCGAGGCGAATCCGCGCGCCGTTCGCCCCGCCGCGCTTGTCGGTGCCGCGGAACGAGGACGCCGACGCCCACGCGGTCGCGACCAGCCGCGAGATCGACAGTCCCGAGCCGAGGAGCTTCTGCTTCAGCGCGGCGATCTCGGCCTCGCCGATCGGCTCGTGATCGACCGCGGGCACGGGATCCTGCCACAGCTGCGGCTCGGGGATCCACGGGCCGAGGTAGCGCGAAACCGGGCCCATGTCGCGGTGCAGCAGCTTGTACCAGGCCTTGGCGAAGGCCTCCGCGAGCTGGTCGGGGTTCTCGTAGAAGCGACGCGCGATCGGCTCGTAGATCGGGTCGAGCCTCAGCGCGAGATCCGTCGTGAGCATCATCGGCGCGTGGCGCTTGGAGGGGTCGTGGGCGTCCGGCACGGTGCCCTGGGCCTCGGGGTTCTTCGGCGTCCACTGCTTCGCTCCGGCCGGGCTCTCCGTCAGCTCCCACTCGTACTCGAACAGGTTCTTGAGGAAGCCATTGTCCCACTTCGCCGGCTCGTTCGTCCACGCTCCCTCCAGCCCGCTGGTCAGCGCGTGGGAGCCGGTGCCGCTGTTGAAGCTGTTCTTCCAGCCGAGGCCCTGCTGCTCGATCGGCGCGGCCTCGGGCTCGGGGCCGATGTACTTGGGGTCGACCGCGCCGTGCGTCTTGCCGAAGGTGTGGCCGCCGACGATCAGCGCGAGCGTCTCTTCGTCGTTCATCGCCATGCGCGCGAACGTCTCGCGGATGTCGTGGGCCGCGGCCACGGGGTCTGGGTTGCCGCCGGGGCCCTCCGGGTTGACGTAGATCAGGCCCATCTGCACGGCGCCGAGCGGTTTGGCGAGCTCGCGCTCGCCGCTGTAGCGCTCGTCGCCGAGCCACGCGTCCTCGGCACCCCAGAAGATCTCCTCGGGCTCCCAGATGTCCTCGCGCCCGAAGCCGAAGCCGAACGTCTGAAAGCCCATCGACTCCATCGCGACGTTGCCCGTGTAGACGAGCAGGTCAGCCCACGAGAGCCTGCGGCCGTACTTCTGCTTGATCGGCCACAGCAGGCGGCGAGCCTTGTCGAGGCTCGCGTTGTCGGGCCAGCTGTTGAGCGGCGCGAAACGCTGGGCGCCTTCGCCGCCGCCGCCGCGGCCGTCGGCGATGCGGTAGGTGCCGGCGGCGTGCCAGCTCATGCGGATGAACAGCGGGCCGTAGTGGCCGTAGTCGGCCGGCCACCAGTCCTGCGAGGAGGTCATCAGCTCGATCAGGTCGCGCCTCAGCTCCTCGACGTCGAGCGTCGCGAACTCCTTGGCGTAGTCGAAGTCCTCGCCCATCGGGTCCGACAGCGGCGAGTGGCGGTGCAGCACGCTCAGGTCGAGCTGGTTCGGCCACCAGTCGTGGTTCGTCCTCGGGTGGGGCACCTCGGAGCTCGGGCTCGGGATCGCCGGGTTCTCGCTCTCGCTGACGCTCTCAGTCATGTCGTTCCTGTCCCTTTCTGCTCAACGGTGCCTCTGCTGGGTCGCTGCTCGCCGTGCCGGCTGTCCCGATCGGCCGCGGATGGATCGCGGCTCCTTCGTGTCAGGACGCGGCGCGCTCGGCGAGCAAGAGGGTACCCATGCAAGCACGATCGAGTCGTAGTCGCATGCAGACCGAGCCACGAGCGGACAGGCATCTGATCTCCATTTGATTCTCTGGGGCCGCGCCACATGTGGCGCGGCCCCAGGGCCGCATGCGGCCCTGGACCGGAGCCGCATGCGGCTCCGGTGGGCCGGCACATGTGCCGGCCCTGCGAGACCGCACATGTGCGGTCTCGACGCGAAGATGTCGATGTCGCGATCGCGGGGCGCTGATTCGATTGTCGATACTGCGTCGATGGTTTGCGCGGTCGTCCTGACTGGAGCACCCGGGTCGGGCAAGTCGTCGGTGCTCGACGCGCTGGCGACGCGGCTGGAGATCGAAGGCGTGGCGCACGGCGCGATCGAGAGCGAGGAGTTGGGACGTGGGTTTCCGGCGCTCCCCGGGCTCCGCTGGGTCGAGTCCCTGGCAGCCGTGCTGGAGCTCCAGTGGGACTCTGGCAGGAGGTTGTTCTTGGTCGTGGCGACGACCGAGACTGCCCAGGAGCTGCGCGGCGTCATCGACGCGACGCGCGCCGATCGCTCGCTCGTCGCTTGCCTGGTCGCCTCCGCGGAGACGGTCGCCGAGCGCCTGCAGCGTCGCGAGCCCGACGACTGGCCCGGCAAGCAGGCGCTGATCGCGCGCGCGCGATTTGGCCGGCTCGATGCCGCGCCTGGCGGGCATCGACCTGAGGATCGAAACCGATCGGCTCGAGGCCGCGGACGTCGCCGCCGAGCTCGCGCGCGAGATACGCGCGCGAGGTCTCGTGGCCGCCACGTCGCGCTGAGCGACGCCGAGGCGCATGCGGGGGGAGTGCGCGCCGCAGCGTCATAGACTCGACCCATGCGTCGTCGGGTCACCTTCTCGCGCAATCTGACGCTGTCGCTGTCGCGGACGTGCCGCTGCTACTGCAAGTACTGCGCGTTCGCCACGCACACAGCCCATCTGTACGCGCCCGACGAGGTGATTGAGATCCTCGACGGCGCCGCCAGGCGCCACGTCAAGGAGCTGCTCGTGCTGACCGGCGAGAAGCCCGAGGTCAACCCGCAGGTCGCCGCTCTCCTGCGCGACTACGGCCACGAGGACTTCACGGCGTATGTCGTGTGGACGTGCGAGCGCGCGGTCGAGCGGGGCCTCTTGCCGCACACGAACCTCGGCGTGCTCACGCGCGATGACCTGGCACGGTTGCGCGAGGTGACGGCGTCGCAGGGGCTGATGCTCGAGTCGATCTCCGAGCGCCTGATGCAGACCGTCCACGCGGGCTCGCCGACCAAGCATCCCGCGCGGCGCCTGGAGACGATTCGCGCGGCTGGCGAGCTGAAGGTCCCCTTCACGAGCGGCATCCTCGTGGGCATCGGCGAGAGCGAGGACGAGCGCGTACAGTCGCTGGAAGCGATCGCCGCGGTGCACGCCGAGCACGGCCACATCCAGGAGGTGATCCTGCAGAACTTCGTGCCCCACCAGCGCTACTACGGCCAGGAGCCCGCGGAGATCGCCGACGCGGCCGCGCGCGCCTACTGGCAGACGGGCGTCGCCGACGACGGCTCCGCTCGCGCGTTTGAGACGCCGAGCCTGCCGCTGCCGGACTGGGCATGCCCGGTGAGCATCGACGAGATGAAGCGCCTGATCGCGGAGACGCACCGCCTGATGCCCGACGTGGGCATCCAGATACCGCCGAACCTCGCCGACTGGTGGGGCGAGCTGGTGGCCGCCGGCGCCACCGACCTCGGCGGGTTGAGCGCCAACGGCGACCACATCTCGCCCGAGCACCCGTTCCCCTCGCCGCATCAGGTGCGCAAGGAGCTGCAGCGCGACGGCGTCGCGCTGACCGAGCGCCTGTGCGTGTATCCGCAGTACATCGACCCCGAGTGGATCGCGCCGGGCGTGCTCGACGCGATCAAGACGAAGTACTGGAGCTTCATCCCGCGACGCGGCTCCGGGCGCACCGACCCGACCGCAAGCGGTGCCCGCCCGATCCGCCCGGACCTCGTCGCCGGCGCGATCGAGCGCGGCCGCGAGGGCCTCGCGCTCAGCGCCGACGAGCTGACGGCGATGTTCGCCGAGACGCGTCCCGAGGCGATCGAGGAGATGCGCGAGGCGGCCGACGAGCTGCGCTGCGAACTCGCGGGGGAGACGGTGACGTTCGTCGTCAACCGCAACATCAACGTGTCCAACGTCTGCACCGTCGGCTGCGCCTTCTGCGGCTTCGGTCAGGGCAAGCGCTCGCCCGACGCCTACGAGCACGACCGCGACGAGTTCGCGCGCCGCGTCGGAGAAGCCGTCGACTACGGCGCTACGGAGCTGTGCATCCAATCGGGCATTCATCCGGATTGGCAGCTTGCCGACTACTTGGGATGGCTTGTGTTCGCCAAGCAGCTCGCGCCGCAGCTTCACCTGCACGCTTACAGCCCGATGGAGATCGCGCACATGTGCGACATCTCCGAGCTGGCGCCCGACGAGGTCTTCGCGCGGCTGCGCGAGGCCGGGCTGGGCTCGACGCCGGGCACGGCCGCGGAGGTGCTGCACGACGGCGTGCGCGAACGCATCTCGCCGAACAAGCTGCCCGTCGCGCGCTGGGTGCAGATCATCGAAGCGTCGCACCGCGCCGGCCTGCGCTCGACCTCGACGGTCATGTTCGGCCACATCGAGGAGCCGTGGGAGCTGGCCGAGCACATGCGCGTCGTGCGCGAGCTGCAGGAACGCACCGGCGGGATCACCGAGTTCGTGCCGCTGTCGTTCATCCCCTTCCAGACCCTGCTCGGGCGCACGCACGGCGTCGAGGAGATCTCGCGCGAGGAGAACCTCAAGCACACCGCCGTCTTTCGCCTGGCGCTCGGCCGCACGATCGCAAGCCTGCAGGCGTCGTGGGTGAAGATGGGCCTGGACGCGGCGACCGAGGCGCTGCGCTGGGGCGTCAACGACCTCGGCGGGACGCTCATGGAGGAGTCGATCAGCCGCCTCGCCGGCAGCTACCACGGCACCAAGCTCGACCCCGACGAGCTCGTCGCCGCCGCGCACCGCGCCGGGCGCCCGGCGGCCGAGCGCACGACGCTGTACGAGATCCGCCGCCGCTACGAGCCGGCCGTCGCGGCCTGATCGGCCAGGAAGGACTCCGTCGCCTGCAACAGCAGGCGGTTGTACGTCGTGCCGGCGATCAGGCTCGCGCGCACGCCGCGAAAGCGCTCCTCCGGCGGGCACGCCTGCAGGTAGCCCTCCAGCTCTGCCAGCT
This sequence comes from uncultured Solirubrobacteraceae bacterium, assembly GCA_963706615.1. Taxonomy (GTDB): domain Bacteria; phylum Actinomycetota; class Thermoleophilia; order Solirubrobacterales; family Solirubrobacteraceae; genus Palsa-744. Next base: position 2,473,372 of record OY970163.1, read on the forward strand.
TGGCCTCGTAGAAGGCCCGGCGCGTGCGCGCATAGGACACCGGATCGCCGCCGGCGAACAGCTTGAGCACGCCTTCGTCGCGCAGCTGCGGCGGCGCGAGCTCGGGCGAGTCGCGCCAGCTCCGCAGCGCCTCGCGCCCGCTGTCGGTCACCGAGTAGACCCTGCGCCGGCGGCCGTGGTCCTCGCGGCGTTCTGACAGCAGCCCGGCCTTCGCGAGGCGCTCTGGCTCGGCGTAGAAGGTCGTGTGCGGGACCGGCCAGAAGTTCTCGACCGAGCGCTCGAGCGCCTGCTTGAGGTCATACGGGGTGGCGTCGCCGAGCAGGTCGAGCAGCGCGATCACCGCGTAGGAGGTGCCCGTAAGGCGCACCTGCTCGTCGCTCATGGCTGTGGAAGATCGGTCTTGACGTTCATGGTTCTTTCTGTATAGTACGCCACGTACTATAGGGTTTCATCGATCGGAACTTCGCTTGCGTTCTACTCGGAGGTGACGAGATGAGTGGTGGACAGCTCAGCGACCGTGGCCAGGCCACGACTGAGGACTTCGATGCGGTGATCGTCGGCGCGAGCCTAGCGGGGTGCGCGACGGCGATCATGCTCGGGCGCGCGGGCGCGCGTGTGGCGCTCGTCGAGCAGCGACCCGACGCGGGCGCCTACAAGAAAGTCTGCTCGCACTACATCCAGTCCTCGGCGATCGCCACGCTGCAGCGGCTGGAGCTGCTGGAGCCGATGATGCAGGCTGGCGCGGTGCGCTCGCGCGCGTGCATTCACGGACCGTGGGGCTGGGTCGAGCCGCCGGTGCACAGCACGGTGCCGAGCGGCGTCAACCTGCGCCGCGAGCTGCTCGACCCGCTGATCCGCGAGCACGCGGCGCAGACGCCCGGCGTCGAGCTGCTGCTCGGACACAACGTCGGCGAGCTGCTGCGCGACGGCGAGCAGGTGCGCGGCGTCGTCGCACGCGAGCGCGGCGGCGCGGAGCTGCGTCTGCGCGCCAAGCTCGTCGTCGGCGCCGACGGCCGCGGCTCGCGCGTGGCCAAGCTGGCCGGTGTGCGCGAGCGAACCAACCGCCACCGACGCTTCGCCTACGGCGCGTACTTCGAGGGACCGCCGCCCGACCGCGCCCCGGATGCCTCGCTGTGGCTGCTGGACCCTGACATGGCGGCGGCCTTCCCCACCGACAACGGCCTCGTCTTCTACGCGGCGATGCCGACCAAGCGCAGGGTCGAGGAGTTCCGCGCCGACCCGGCGAAGGCGCTGGTCGAGTTCATCGCCGCGATCCCCGACGCACCGCCGATCCGCGACTCGCGGATGATCGCTCCGCCGCAGGGCAAGCTGGACATGACCAACGTTGCACACACGCCGACCGCCCCTGGGCTCGCGCTCGTCGGCGACGCCGCGCTGGCGATCGATCCGCTGTGGGGCGTCGGCTGCGGCTGGGCGCTGCAATCGGCCGAATGGCTGGGCGACAGCGTCGCGACTGCGCTGGCCGCACCGCGCTCGGCGCCAGGCGCCTCGCGTGAGCTGGCGCGCGGTCTCGCGCGCTATCGCCGTCGACACGCGCGCGCGCTGCGCGGGCACGCCACGCTGATCTACGACTATGCCGGCGGCAGGAAGCTCAACCCGATCGAGAGCCTCGGCTTCTCGACGGCCACGTATGACGAAGGCGTCGCGCGCGTGCTCGAGGCCTATGGCTCGCGCAACATCGGGCCCGCGCGAATGATCATCGCAAGCACGCCGCGCGCGCTGGCGGCGCGCGCCCGCCGCTCGCTCTCGGGGCGGCGGCCGCAAGAGCGCCAGGCGAGCATGTCGGCGCTGTCCGCCGGCGATGCGTCGAATGGGGCGCGATGAGCCTCTCGCGCCGGATGCTGAGCGTCGCCGGCACGCAGTCGCCGACGATCGAAGCCGGGCCGCCCGACGCGAGCGAGGCGGTCGTCTTCGTGCACGGCAACCCGGGGGCGGCGAGCGATTGGACGGCGCTCGTCGAGGCGGCGGGCGCGCTCGGCCGGGCGGTCGCCTTCGACCTGCCGGGTTTCGGCGGCGCGCACGTGCCGCCGGGCTTCGCCTACGACGTGGCTGCATATGCCGACTTCATCGAGGCGGCCAGGAGCGAGCTCGGAATCGAGCGCGTGCACCTCGTGCTGCACGACTTCGGCGGTCCGTTCGGGCTGACGTGGGGGGTGCAGCACGCCGATCGCTGGGCGAGCGTCGCGCTGTTGAACATCGGTCTGATGCCCGGCTATCAATGGCACTCGATGGCCAAACGCTGGCGCACGCCGGTGCTCGGCGAGCTCACGCAGGCGTGGATCCCGCGTGCCGCGTGGCGGCGGATCATGCAGGGCAGCAGCCCCCGCGGCTTGCCGCCGGAGTTCGTCGACAAGATGTACGACGACTACGACCGCGAGACGCGGCGCACCGTGCTCAAGCTCTACCGCGCTACGCCCAATCCCGGCAACATGGCCGCCGAGCTGGGGGATGCGATCGCTGCGCTGCACGAGCCCGCGCTCGTCATCTGGGGCGCCAAGGACCCGTTCATCGGCGTCGAGTTCGCCGAGCGCCAGCGCGAGTTCTTCGACGTCGAGGACGTCGCGATCCTGCCCGACAGCGGGCACTGGGCGTTCCAGGACGATCCGCAGCGCGTCAGGGAGCTGCTCATTCCGTTCCTGCAGCGGCAGTTGGCGAGGGCCGCGGTCGGCTAGATCCGCCGCCGGCCGGCCGGTCGCCCCGCGTGGGCGGTCAGCGGAACAGGTCCTCCTCCAGCGGGCGCAGCAGAGCGGTCGCGCCAGGCCCGTCGTCCTCGCCGAAGAAGCGCTCCAGCCCGTCGATGACGACCACGGGCTCGCGCGAGTCCTTCGCGCGCGCAAGCTCCGCGACGGCCGCTGCCGCGTCGGCGACCGCGAGCCATGTGGCGCGCAGCTGCATCCCGGCCGCGTCGCTTCGTCCGCGCCAGTCGTCGAGCGGCTGCATGCCCGCGAGGCCGATCGCCACGTCGACCTGACCGTGGCGCCAGGCGCGCCCGAAGCTGTCGGTTATCAGCACGGCGACGCTCGCGCCGGTCAGCTCGCGCAGCCGCGCGCGGATGCGCCGCGCGGAGCCGTCGGGGTCGCGCGGGAGCACGATCAGCGTTTCGCTGTCGGTCGCGTTGGAAGCGTCGACGCCGGCGTTGGCGCAGACGAAGCCGTGGCGCGTGCGGCAGACGAGCACGCCGCGCTCGGCGCGCACGATCTGAACGGACTCGTCGAGCACGACCTGGATCGCCCGCGGATCGCGCTCCTGGCCGGCGGCGGCCGCTTGCTCGGTGAGCACCAGCGCCCGCTTTCCCGGGTGCACGTCAGCGAGCGCGACGACGGCGCCCTCGGACTTCGACACGGCCTTGTGCGCGATCACCACGAGCTCCCCGTCGTGCAGCGGCTCGTCCGGGAGGGCAGCATCGGCGATCAGCCGCGCGAGGTCGTCGCCAGCGCGCAGCTCCGGCAGCGCGCCAATTGCGCGAGCGCTGAGGCTTGCCATCGGTCTGTGCTCGCTCAGTCGCCGTCGGTGGTTGTGAGGACGCCCGTGCGCTCGAGCCGGCCGAGCACCGCGCGCGTTCGCGCGGCGGGAGCGTCGCCGGCGCCGAGGCGGGCCTGCAGGGCGGCGAGGTCGGCGCCGGTGTCGACGTCGAGCAGCAGCGAGGAGGGATGCTCGACGCGGCAACTGACTCCGGCGGCCGCCGCAAGCGCGCGATGGCGCTCGCAGCTGCCGGGGCCAAAGCTCGGCGCGATCGCGTCGGGCGGGCGCAGCATCAGGCCGTTGGTCCCGGTGCCGTGACGGTCGGGCACGATCACGACTTCGGCGCCGGTGGCGCGGGCGGGGCCTCGGGCGCAAGCGGCGAGCAGCTCGTCGAGCTCGCGCGGGTCCAGCGCCGGGCAGTCGCCGGGAATGCACAGCACACGCTCGATCCCCTCGGCGAGCGCTCGGCGCACGCCGAGCTTCACCGCCGACGACTGGCTCTGCTCGCCGCTGTCGGCGATGATCTCGGCGCCGTGCTCACGCGCGGTCTCCAGCAGGCTGTCCTCGAGCGTCACGACGATCGTGCGCTCGATCGCCGCGCATTGCGCGAGCGCGAGCAGGACGTCGGCGACCATCGCACGCGCGAGCCGCTCGCGCAGCGAGTCGGCGACGCTCGCGCCGAGCCGCGACTTGGCCGCGGCGAAGCGCTTCACGGGAAGGATCGCTGCGGTGCGCATGTGCCCGTCAGACGATAGTGAGCGCGCGCTGGCGACTCAGCCGGCGAGCGCGCCCGCGAAGCCGAGCGTCTGCTCGGCTACGGCGGCGCGCGAGCGCGCGTCGTCCATGCGCGTGTCCATGCGCAGGCTCGCCAGCTCGCCGTTGGCGTCCTCGTCGGCGACGATCCCGTCGAGCAGCTCGCCGTAGAAGTCGGCCACGCCGCCCGCGTCGCACTCCAGTGCGGCAAACGCCATGAACGCGGCCGTCGGTCCCTTGAGCACCTCGCCGCCGACGATCGGGCTGACGGCGACGACGGGCGCAGCCGAGTCTCTGAGCGCCTCGCGCATGCCGGGCACGGCGAGGATCGGCGCGATCGAGGCGAGCGGGTTGGACGGCCCGATCACGATCGCGCGCGCGCCGGCGATCGCCGCGAGCACCTGCTCGGTGGGCCGCGCCTGCTCGGCGCCGCGAAACTCCAGGCCCTCCACCGGCCCGGCCGCGCGGTCGCGGATCATGAACTCCTGAAAAGAGCGCCAGCCCGCGCCGGTGAGGACCCACGTGCGCACGGGGTCGTCAGTCATCGGCAGCACGCGCGCACGCACGCCGATGCTCTCGTTCAGTCGCTGCAGTGCCGCCGTCGCGGAGAGCCCCTCGCCGAGCATGCGCGCGCGCTGAACACACCACGCGAGGTCGCGATCGCCGAGGTTGAACCAGACCTCCGAGCCGAGCGCGCGCAGGGCGTCCATCACCTCGAAGGTGTCTTCGCGAAGCCCCCAGCCGCGCTCGTCGATGCGGTCGGCCAGCCAGAACGAGATCAGGTCGGGGTCGGGCGAGACGTGGGCGCCGTAGATCTCGATGTCGTCGCCCGTGTTGGCGATCGCCACGAGACGCTCCGGGCCGACGACGTCGGCCATCCCCCGCGCGAGCTTCGCGCCGCCGGTGCCCCCGGCGAGCACCACGACATCGCCGGGCGTGCTCACTCCCACTCGGGGGCGGCGAGCGCGGTCAGGCGGATGCCCGAGTGCACCTTGTAGCGGCTGTTGACGCCGATCAGCAGTGCTGTCAGCGACTCGGTGATGCGCGACATCTCCAGGCGCCCGCTGTCGATGCAGCGCAGCCCGTCGATTCGCTGGATCAGCCTGGCGGCCTCGCGCTTGTCGTCGCGCTTGTCGCCGCACAGGAGCACGTCCTGCTCGAGCGGGTGCTCGAGGTCGGTCAGCGAGGCGGCGCTTACCGTGTGCAGCCCGGAGACGACGCGCACGCCATCGCCCAACATCTCCGCGGCCTGCTCGGCGGCCGAGCCCTGCCACACGCCGAGCATGCGCGTGGCCTTGCCGCTGACGGCCGCCGCGAGCGGCACGGTCGCGTCGATCAGCAGCTTGCCGGGCTGGAGCGCGTCCTTGAGGTTGGTGAGCGTCTCGGAGTGGTTGCGAAACGGCACGCTGAGAATCACCGTGTCGGCCGTGCGCGCAGCGTCGGCGTTGTCGTGGCCGGAGAACGAGCCGTCGGGGATGATCCCGGCCGCGCGCCGCGCCGCTTCCTGCGCACGGGACGCATCGCGCGAGCCGATCGCGACCGGCACGCCGGCGCGTCCGAGCCGCACGGCGAGGCCGAAGCCGAGCGCTCCGGAGGCGCCGATGATCGCGACTGGGTCGGCGGCCTCGGATGGCATCGCGGCGAGTATAGGGTTCGGCGGTGGGCTCTATCGTGGGCGTGGCGATGGACGCGGCGCCGCACACAGCGAGCATCAGGGAGGTCGGCCCGCGCGACGGCTTTCAGAACGAGCCCGAGACGATCGCCACGGAAGACAAGGTCGCGCTGATCGACGCGCTCGCGCGTACGGGCGTGCGCCGCCTGGAGGTGACCAGCTTCGTGCGCGCCGACGTGATCCCGCAGCTAGCCGACGCGGCGCAGGTGCTCGAACGGATCGACGTGCCCGACGAGGTCTCGGTGAGCGTGCTGATCCCCAACGCTCGCGGCCTCGACGCGGCGCTGGCCCAGCGCGAGCGAATCGACGAGATCAACGTCTTCCTGTCGGCGTCTGAGACGCACAATCGCAAGAACGTCAATCGTTCGGTCGACGAGTCCCTCACCGAGCTGGAAAGCGTACTCGCGCGCGCACGGGGGGAGGGTCTGCGCTGCGAGGCCGTGATCTCCACCTCCTTCGGATGTCCGTACGAGGGCGCGGTGGCGCCCGTGCGAGTGCTCGAGATCGCCGCGCGCCTGCGCGACGCCGGCGCGCAGGAGATCGGCTTCGGCGACACGACCGGCATGGCCAATCCCCGCCAGGTGAGCGAGTTCTTCTCCGCCGCCGCCGCTCGCGCGGCGCTCGGCGGCGAGCTGCAGCTGACCGCGCATTTTCACAACACGCGCGGGCAGGGCCTGGCGAACGTGCTCGCCGCGCTCGACGCGGGCGTGACGAGCTTCGAGTCGAGCTTCGGCGAGCTCGGCGGCTGTCCCGTGCCGGCGGGCGCGACGGGCAACATCGCCACGGAGGACCTCGTCTCGATGCTGCACGAGATGGGCGTGCAGACGGGGATCGACCTCGACGCCCTGCTCGCCTGCGCGCGCCGCGTGCAGGAGATCCTCGGTCGCCCGCTCGGCAGCCACACGCTCGTCGCCGGGCCGGTCGACTGGCGCTGAGGCTCGTGGCGTGTGGTCCGCGAGGTCCGCGGGAAGTCTTACCCGTTTGCGGAGTGCGGTAGCAATCGTATATACGGCGTAAATACCATCGCTATCGCGACGTACCTTTCGCAGGCGCCCGGGCCCACGCCGTGAATACCATCGCTATCAGCGCGCAGAAACGCAGTGGCCACACCCGCCGCGGCAGGGTTCGTCGCTAACCGGCGACCGGTGCAGCGTCCTGCGCCCGCTCGGCTTCGCGCGCGCTCTCGCGCGCCGCTGCGACGCAGTACTCCTGCACGCTGACCTCCATCTCCAGCGTCTGCGCGAGCGCCGGGCGAGCCGACGCGTCGATCACGCGCTTGGCGCGCCCGACGGCGACGTGCGAGTTCGCCAGCAGCTCGTCGACGAACGCCTGCGTGGCCGCCTCCAGCTGCTCGGGGGCGACGACGCGGTTGACCAGGCCGATGCGCTCGGCCTCGGCGGCGTCGATCGTGCGCGCGGTCATGATCAGCTCCTTGGCGCGGCCGAGGCCGACGACCGCCGGCAGGCGCGTGGAGCCGCCGACGTCGGGAATGATTCCGAACTTGACCTCTGGCAGGGCGAATTGCGAGTCGCTGGAGGCGATGCGCAGGTCGCAGCCGAGCGCCACCTCCAGCGCGCCGCCGACGCACGTGCGGTGGATCTGGCAGACGACCGGCTTGGCCATCTCTTCGCAGACGTTGGCGCAGTCGAGGAAGACTTTGCGGAAGGGGCGCAGATGGCCGGGTGCTCCGGCCGACTGCGCGAGCTCGACGAGGTCCACGCCGGCCGAGAACACCGGTCCCTCGCCGCGCAGCACGACGCAGTGCACGTCGCTGTCGGCGGCGGCCTTACGCAGGGCCTCGCCGAGCGCGCGAAGCAGCTCCTGGTTCATCGCGTTGCGCTTCTCCGGGCGATTGAGGATGACGTGGCGGACGGCGCCGCGGTCCTCGGTGACGACGATGCTCATCGTTTGGCTCCTGGCGGTCGTTGGATGACGGCTCTCGCACGCCGCGACGTGGTCTGCGTGAGGCTAGCGCCGACACATCCCCCACGCCGCGTCGCCCTCCGGCCGACCCCCGATCCCGCCCGCGCGGCGAGATCGATGGGGGCGGCTCGGAGCGGCCGCCAGCGGGGCGCGGTGGGCTAGTGCGCCAGTCCGAGCGTGTTGTTCGAATCGTCGACGAAATACACGCCCTTGAACGTCGGCGTCACGGTCAGCCCGAACAGGCCGCCCCCGCCGGCTTCGGTGTTCAGAGGCTGGAACTCGGCGCCAACCGGCGTCGTCTCGACGAGGTTGCCGTCGTTGGCGTTGGCCGTCAGGATGTCGCCGTTGGGCGCCAGCGTCAGGCCGAGCGGGTTCTTGAGGTAGCCGCCTGCGGCGACCGTCTGACCGGCTTCTCCGAGCGGCGCGGAGCGGTTCAGCGCGCCGGGGACCGCGGCGACGCGGTTGCCCTGCGTGTCGGCCACATACAGCGTGCCTTCATCGCCGAGTGCCACCCCAGTGGGGCCGAGCACCAACGCCGCCGGGTCGGTGCGCTCGGGAAATCCCGTTGCGATGACGCTCGTCGAGGTGACCTTTGGCACGTGTAGCGAGGTGATGTGCATGCGGATGCGCACGACGGTGCCTTCGGGCGTGGGAGTTTCCCCGGAAGCGACCGTTCCGTTGAGGACGTTGGTGATGAACAGGGTGGCGTTCTGTCCCGACGCGACCGAGGTCATGTCCCACGGACCGTTGATCGGCGCTCCGGAGATCGTCTGGACCACATGACCGCTGCTGTCGAGCACGATCAAGCAGCCGGCTTTTGCGGTGGACGCCGAGCCGTCGGTCGTGGGCAGGCTGCCGACGACGACGAAGCCCTGCGGAAGGATCGCCAGCGCGGTCGTAAGGCCGACGCCGCCTGGGCACGGGCCCGGCAGCGTCGCGGGGTTGATCTGGGCGAACAGCGACAGGTGGCCGCTCGGCGTGAGCTGCACGATCGTCGTGCCGGTCCCCTGGAGATTTTCGGAGTTGTTGAAGTTGCTGATGAGGGTGTCGCCGGCTACGAGCGAGCCATTGCTCGTTGACACGTTGACGATCCCGTAAGGGTTCTCGTCGCCGTTGGACGGCACGGTGCTGCCGATCGAGGAGAGCTTGTCGAATGGGCCGATGAACGGATGGTCGAAGGCGGACACGGAGCCCGGAAGCGCCACGGCGAACGCGAGCAGGGCGGTGAGCACGCAGAGCAATCGCGCGCGCGCCGAATGCCTGCCCGCCGCCGGCGCTTTAATCGAGAGATCGCATCGCGAGGACCTGAGTTGGCCGAGCAGCCGCATGGGTCGGCCTTGGGCAGGTTTGAACACGACGACCCTCCAGTTCTTTCGATGGTTTTGAGAGGGCATGACTCCGAAGCCGGCGAGAACTTCCCTTCCAGGGGCCAATCGGGGCCAATCGGGTCTGCGTGAAGATGGCGGAGCCGGTCCCGCTGGCCCCACCCGGATCGGGGGCAGGACCAGCGGGACCGGCTCCGCTGGACGCCGACCGCACGAAGGCGGCCTGCTCGGGCGCAGGGGGACGCGCCGAAACGGCGTTCACTGCTTCAGACGTCCTGCTTGGCAAAACCTTCCCGCGCTTGTCTCGTGCGCGCCGCTGGCGTGGTCGGTCCCGCCGGGCCGCTTGGCTGAGCCGCGCGCGTCGACGCGGCGACGCGTAATAGGCTGCCCGCCAACCGTAGAACCGATGGGGAGGCCCAATGGCGCAGCAGATCGAGAAGGTGGGAGTGCTCGGAGCGGGCCTGATGGGGCACGGCATCGCGCAGGTGGCCGCGCAGTCGGGCTACGAGGTGGTGCTGCGAGAGGTGGACGAGGACGCGCTCGCGAAGGGAATCGGCAAGATCGACAAGCAGCTCGCGCGAGCGGTGGAGAAGGGCAAGTCCAGCCAGGACGACGCGGACGCGGTGCGCGCTCGCATCAACGGCACCACGCACTACCGCGAGCTGGCCGACTGCGATCTGGTGCTCGAGGCGATCACGGAGAACCTTGCGCTGAAGCTCGAGATGTGGAAGGAGGTAGACGAGATCGTCAAGCCGGAGGCGATTTTCGCGACGAACACGTCGTCGCTGGCGGTGATCGACCAGGCTGCCTCGACCGGGCGCGCCGAGCGCTTCGTGGGCTTGCACTACTTCAACCCGGCGCAGGTGATGAAGCTGGTGGAGGTCGTCCGCTGCGTGACGACCAACGACGAGACGTTCGACGCGGCGCTCGAGTTCGTGCGCTCGGAGGGCAAGCTCGCGATCCCCACGAAGGACAAAGCGGGGTTCATCGTCAACCGGCTGCTCGTGCCGTACATGCTCGACGCGATGCGCGCGCTGGAAGAGGGCGTCGGGTCGATCTCGGAGATCGACGAGGCGATGAAGGCCGGCGCCGGCCACCCGATGGGGCCGCTGACGCTGGCCGACTTCGTCGGTCTGGACACGCTCGGCTCGATCTGCGACGTGCTGTTCGACGAGTTCCGCGAGCGGCGCTTCGCGCACCCGCCGACGCTGCGCAAGATGCTCAGCGCGGGCTGGTACGGGCGCAAGTCGGGCAAGGGCTTCTATGACTACTCGGGCGAGTCCCCCCAGCAGAACGCGGCGCTGTAGCCGCGCGGAGGCGCCGCGCCAATAACCTTCATGACATGAGCGATCCGTCGAGCCTGCGCGTCTCCGATGCAGACCGCGAGGGCCTGGCGGGCGAGCTGCGCGAGCACATGGTCGCCGGGCGGCTCGACCAGGAGGAGTTCGAGCAGCGCCTGGACCTGACGTACAAGGCGACAACGCGCGCCGATCTCGACGCGCTGCGCGACGACCTGCCGATGAGCCCGGCCGCCGTGCAGCGCTCGCTGCAGGAGCGCCGCGGCCACCTGCGCCGCCGCTTGGCGCAGGAGGCGGGGGGTTCGCTGACGGCGTCGGGGGTGTGTGTCGCGATCTGGCTGGCGGCCGGCGCGCACGGCCAGTTCTGGCCGATCTGGGTGATCGTCTTCACGCTGCTGCCGCTCGTTCGCGACGGCTGGCTGCTGCTCGGCCCAGCGCCCGACGAGCAGGCGGTGCAAGCGCGTCTGCAGCAAAGGCGCACTCGTCGCCTGGAGCACCGGCACGGCCGGTCGCGCCGTGATCGTGGGGAACTGCCGCGGTGAGCGCGCTTGGCGAGGCGAGCGAGCGCGCTCTGAGCGGCGGCCCGCAGCGCCACCGCGAGAAGGCCAGCGAACAGGGCAAGCTGGGCGTGCGCGAGCGCATCGCGCTGCTGGTCGACGAGCGGAGCTTCGCCGAGGAGGCGCTGCTGGCCAACTGGCAGGAGGACGGCCTGGGCGCCGACGGGGTGGTCACTGGCGTTGGCACGGTCGACGGCCGGCCTGTCGCGCTGATGGCCAACGACCCGACGGTCAAGGCCGGCTCGTGGGGGCCGAAGACGGTCGAGAAGATCCTGCGCATCCAGGAGCGCGCGATGAGCTTGAGCGTGCCGATGGTCTATCTCGTCGACTCGGCCGGCGCGCGGATCACCGAGCAGGTGCAGATGTTCCCCGGGCGCCGCGGCGCCGGGCGGATCTTCCACAACCAGGTGAAGCTGTCGGGCGTCGTGCCGCAGGTGTGCGTGCTGTTCGGCCCGAGCGCAGCCGGCGGCGCCTACATCCCGGCGTTCTGCGACGTCGTGATCATGCGCGAGGGCAACGCGTCGATGTACCTCGGCTCTCCGCGCATGGCCGAGATGGTGATCGGCGAGAAGGTCAGCCTCGAGGAGATGGGCGGGGCGCGCATGCACACGGGCGTGTCCGGTTGCGGGCACCAGCTGGTCAAGTCAGACGAGGAGGGGATCGCCACGGCGCGGCGCTACCTCTCCTACCTGCCCGGCAACTGGGAGCAGCCGCCGCCCGCCGTCACGCCGGTGCCCGCGCGCGAGCTGCCCGACGGACAGGCGATCGCCGACCTGATCCCGGCCGACGAGAACAAGCCGTTCGACATCAAGACGCTGATCGCCGCGCTCGTCGACGACGGCTCGCTGCTGGAGATCCAGCCGCGCTGGGCCAAGGAGCTGGTCGTCGGCTTCGCCCGCCTGGACGGCCGGTCGATCGGCATCGTCGCCAACCAGCCCAAGCACAAGGGCGGCGTGCTGTTCGGCGACTCCGCCGACAAGGCCGCGCGCTTCATCTGCGACGTGCAACGCGTTCAACGTGCCGCTGCTGTTCCTCGCGGACGTCCCCGGCTTCATGATCGGCACGCAGGTCGAGCGCGAAGGCATCATCCGTCACGGCGCGAAGATGATCAGCGCGGTCAGCGAGGCGACCGTGCCGAAGATCTCGGTGGTCGTGCGCAAGGCCTACGGCGCCGGCCTCTATGCGATGGCCGGCCCGGCGTTCGAGCCGGACTGCTGCCTGGCGCTGCCGAGCGCGTCGATCGCCGTGATGGGCCCGCAGGCGGCGATCAACGCCGTCTACTTCAACCAGCTGCAGGCGATCGACGACGAGCCCGAGCGCGCGCGGCGCACCGAGGAGCTGCGCGCGGAGTACGCGCGCGGACATCGACATCCTGCACCTGGCCTCAGAGCTCGTGGTCGACGCGGTGGTCGAGCCCGCGCTGCTGCGCGACGGAGCTGATCCGCCGCTTCGCGCACGCTGCGCGTCCAAGCGAGCGCGACCTGGCCCGCCAAGCACAACGCCGTCACGCCGGTCTGAGCGGCCGCTCGCCCGGCGCGCCCCGGCGACGCGCGCTTTCAATAGATTGCCGGCCGATGGACGCAGCCGAGCTCGCCTTCGCCGGGATCGCCCGCCAGGCACAGCTGATCGCCGCCGGCGAGGTCTCCTCGCGCGAGCTCGTCGAGCTCTACCTCGAGCGGATCGAGCGCGCTGCGACGCCGCGACTGAACGCCTTTCGCGTGGTGTTCGCCGAGCGCGCGCTGCTGGAGGCCGACCAGGCGCGACGCGCCGGCGCGCGAGCGCGCGGCGAGCGAGCGACCGCTGCTGGGCGTGCCGATCGCGGTCAAGGACGACATCGACGTCGCGGGCGAGGTGACGGCCTACGGCACGAACGCCCACGGCGAGCCCGGCGCGCGCGGACGCCGAGGTCGTGCGCCGGCTGCGCGAGGCGGGCGCGGTGATCGATCGGCAAGACGAACGTGCCCGAGCTGACGCATGTGGCCGTTCACCGAGACGGCCACGTTCGGCGCGACGCGCAACCCGTGGGACCTGCAGCGCGCGCCGGGCGGCTCGAGCGGCGGCAGCGCGGCGGCGGTCGCCGCCGGCCTCGTCGGCGCGGCGCTCGGCTCCGACGGCGCCGGCTCGATCCGCATCCCGGCCGCGTGGTGCGGGCTGTTCGGCCTGAAGCCCCAGCGCGGCCGCGTCTCGATGGCGCCGCGCGCCGCGCGCCTGGCACGGCCTGTCGGTCAACGGCGTGCTCACGCGCACGCGTGGCCGACACGGCGCTGTTCCACGACGTGGCCTCGGGCACGAGCGACGGGCGAGCCGCGACCGCGCGCCGGCCCCGCGCGGTCGCCTTCTCGCAGGCGGCCGCGACGGCGCCCGGACGGCTGCGGATCGCCTTCTCCACGACGCGTTCCCGCCGGGCGTGATCTCGCAAGCTCGACGCCGACGCCGCGCGCGCGCTGCGAGCGAGACCGTCGAGCTGCTGCGCTCGCTCGGCCACGAGGTGCGACGAGCGCGATCCCGACTACGGGCTCGGACGCGATCCCGGCGGTGCTCGCGCGCTACCTGCGCGGCATCCACGACGATGCGCGCGCGCTGGCCCACCCCGAGCGCCTGGAACGGCGCACGCGCGGCATGGCGCGGCTCGGAGGCCTGATCCCGCCCGCGCTGCTGGCAGCGCGCGCTCGCGGGCGAGGCGGCGCTCGCGCGGCGCGCTGAACCGCGTGCTCGAGGACCACGACGTGCTGCTCACGCCCGCCACCGCGCGCCGCCGCCGCGCATCGGGCAGCTGCAGGGACGCGGCGCGCTGTGGACGCTCAACGCGGTCGGCCGGCATGGTGCCCTACAACGGCGTCGTGGAACGTGACCGGCCAGCCCGCCGCGTCGGTGCCGGCCGGCTTCGGCGCCGACGGGCTGCCGCGCGCCGTCCAGCTCGTCGGACGCGCCAACGACGAGGCGACGCTGCTCTCGCTCGCCGCGCAGCTCGAGGCGCGAGCGGCCGTGGGCGCAGCAGCGCCCGCCCGGAGTTCGCGTGAGCGACGCGAGGCCGAGCGCGCTGCTCGACGCTGCGCGCGTGCGAGGCGGCGCGGATGGCGGGCGAGCTGCTGGCCGAGCGCGTCGCGCGAGGGCGCCGAGCGCGAGGTCGCGAGCAAGAGCACGCCGACGGACCTCGTCAGCGAGGCCGACCTCGCCGCCGAGCGCGCGATCCGCGAGCTGCTCGCGCGAGCGCCGCCCGAGGACGGCTTCCTGGGCGAGGAGGGCGGCAAGCGCGCGCGGCAGCAGCGGCCTGCGCTGGGTCGTGGATCCGCTCGACGGCACCGTCAACTTCCTGTTCGGCATCCCGCAGTGGTGCGTGAGCGTGGCCGTGCGCGACGAGCAGGGGACGCTCGCGGGCGCGGTCTACGACCCCAACCGCGAGGAGCTGTTCACGCGCGACGCGCGACGGCCGGCGCGCGGCTGAGCAGCCCGCCGGGCGCGCTGGAGCTGCGCGGCACGGGCGCCGACGCGGGCACGGGCGCGCGCACGGGCAGCGACGCGGGCCGCGGCGGCGGCAGCTGGCGAGCGCGATGGTCGCGACGGGCTTCGCGTACGACGCCGAGGTGCGCGCGCGCCCAGGCGACGGTGCTCGCGCGGCTGCTCCCGCGCGTGCGCGACATCCGCCGCTTCGGCAGCGCGGCGCTGGACCTGGCTGGACCGCGGCGGGGCGCTACGACGCCTACTTCGAGCGCACGGTCAAGCAGTGGGACATCGCCGCCGGCGCGCTGATCTGCGAGCGCGCGGGGCTGGCGTGCTCGAGCTGCCGGAGCACGAGGACCTGCCCTGGGGCATCCTCGTCGCCCCGCCGGCGCTGAGCGAGCCGCTGCTCGAGCTCGTCGTCGGGGCCCTAGGCGGCGCCGGGCCGACCACGCCGGCTGGGAGCGGCCGACGTGCGCGGACGCGGGGGCCTGACTCAGCATGCCGAGCGGGTCGCTTTCGCGTCGCGTCGCACGGGGAGTCGCGGGAGCATCGATGCGGCGGGTGGGATTCGAACCCACACACCCTTTCGGACAGGGCCTTTTGAGGGCCCCGCGTCTACCGTTCCGCCACCGCCGCAGAGTCGGTCGATCGAGGCATATCCGCGTGTCAGGCGGGGTGCGGCGGCAGGCTCGCCGCAGCAGCTCCGGGCGCGCCGCGTGCCCGGGATCGCGGCGCTCGAGCTCGACGTTCCAGCCCTGTTTGAAGCCGCGCATCGCGAACGCCACGAGCAGCATCTGCACGGGCACGATCAGCAGCGTCAGCAGCCCGAGCAGGCCCGCGCTGAGCGCGGGCTGGGCGAAGCCGCGTCTTGTCGCGCGCGAACCACGCCGGGCCGGCGACGAGCGCGAAGATCAGCCAGCAGCACCGCCAGCGCGGCGGCCACGGGCAGCACGCCGCGGTTCCAGCGCGCGGCGTAGAAGGCGAGCGTGAGGTAGACGAGGATGAAGCCGATCTGCACCGGCATCGCGCCCTGCGAGCACGCTCCAGCCGCCGACCGTGACGATCAGGACGAGCGCCGGCGCTGACCAGCAGCAGCAGCACGACCGTCGCGCGCGTCGCCTGCACGACCGGCTTGTCGCGGTTGGGATGCGTGATGACCACGCCGGGCGCCGCACGCTCGCCCGGGCGCCGGCCCGAAATGGAGCCCATACCGGTTCTCACCATACAATCTCAGGCTACGCCACGCGCGGGCGTGGTGGAATTGGTAGACACGCCGGCCTTAGGAGCCGGTGGGCGAAAGCCCTTGGGGGTTCGAGTCCCTTCGCCCGCATCGCGCGCACGCGATGAGCGCAGGCCGGCCTACGGTCCGAGCGTCTGGCGCTGGACGTACCAGGCAGCCTGGATCGGGTTGAGGAAGTGCGGCGGCTCCTCGACCTGCAGGCGGTTGTCGTACACGGCGTTGTAGGAGTAGCCGTGGACGAGCGTGCTGCCCGAAGATCGGCCCGTCAGGCCGTTGCTGAAGAGGCCGGCGACCGCACCGTAGACGTTGACATGACCGAGCGTGGGCGAGCCGCAGTCGAAGTTGTCGACGATCACCGCGTGTTTGAGCGCGAGGATCGCCGCGTAGATCGTCGGTTCGTTGAGGTCGGCCGGTGGTTCGGTGGTGTTGTTGGTCGGCGCTGCCGCAACCTTGGAATTTGTTTTCCCGTGAGCCGGTCAGTGGGTGATAGATCCGCACGAAGTTGTTGGCGATCAGGCCGAGCATCGCGTTGCTCGTGGGGATCCCTTCGGCGTTGCGCGGAGTCGTGATGTTGCCGTTGATCACGATGTCGTTCTGCGAGGCGATCGTCAGTGCCGTCTTGTATTCGCCGTGCACGTACACGTTGCCGCATTCGCTGTCTTCGGAGTAGCCGGGAAGAGGCCCGAACGCCGAGTACGGTTCCGAGCACCCTCCCGCGACATAGATGACACCGGAGGGAGGGGAACGCCACGTTGTTTTTCGTTTCTTCGCCGGGGGTGCCGACGTGGGTTTTGATCTTCATCGTGGTGCCTTCGAGCACGATTTCCGTCTTTCCTTCGAAGGTATACCCTCCTTCTTCTGCGATGTGTTCGAGTTCTTCGTCGCCCGGCGGGGGTTCGAGCGAAGGGACTTCCGCGGGGAGTATGTGCCTGCCGGTGAACGTGGGCGTCGCCGCCGAGCCGCACGCCTCACGCGAATAGCCTTCGTCGCCGCCGAAGCTGTGTCCGAATTCGATGCGGTCGTTCCCGGTGCGACCGAACACCGGCGAGCCGCACACGCCCGCGTGGTCCTCGGTGTGCAGCGGACCTTTCACCGTTTCGCCCGTCGAGAAGTAGTTGTCGAACGTTTTGCAATAAGAAGGCCGTTCCCCGTAGAACTGGCCGCATTTCGTGTAGTAGTCAGCCGGTTTGCCGGTAGGCGGACCGTACAGCGAGGGGTCGCCGGTTTCGTACTTCGTGTACCACACGTAGCTGACGAAGTTGGCGTTGCGGAACGTTGCCACGACCGTGCTTTTGGCTTTGCCGGAGTAGCCGGTGGAGCGGATGCGGAAAGTGCCGGCGGCGCCGCCGCTCGCTTCGATCATCGTCCCGGCTGCGTTGGCGGGATCGCATTTTTTGTCGGCGGGTGGGGCGCTTTCGGCGGGCAGCAGTTCGATCGCGTATTGCTCGTTGGTCGCTTCGCCATTGGAGCTGGGAACGATCGCGCGCCGGGCGGTTGATCCCTGCTGATTGAGCGCAGTGTTGGTCGCGGCCGCGCCTTCGGTGCAGTAGCTCAGGTAGTTGCCGTCCTGCGTGAGGTGGTACTCGTAGTTGGAGACGCCGGCCTCGGCGGCGTAGTAAGCCTTCTTCTGCGACAGGTCGGTGCCGGTCAGGTGGATCTCGCCCTGCGCGGCGGTGAAGGCGCCGACGAGCAGCAGCGCGGTGACGAGCATCACGCCGATCGTGACGAGCATCGTGAAGCCGTGCTGTGAGCGGAGGCGACTGAGCGGGGATGCGTTGGAGGTCATGGGGTGCCTAACAAGGGGTGTTGGGGTTGCCGGCTGCTTCCGAGGAGGGGCTAAGCGAGAAAATCGCCGAATCTTCCAGCGCGACGGGACGGTCCTGGTTGAACGTGCGGCTCGGGTTGCGCCCCGGCGTGACCGTGAAGTGCACCGCCACCTTCGCGATCTTGTTCGCGGTGGCGCTCGTGGAGATGGGAGTGGCGACCGGGGTGGGATCCAGTCGTCCGGGTTCAGCGCCGGCGTCGCTTTCTTCGTAGTAGCGAAAGTATTGGAAGATCGGAAGTTCGGAGGTTTCTGTGGTCTGTTCTACGCCGGTCACGAGCGTGCGTTCGGTCGTGGGCGAAGCGGAGGTGGTGAACGTGTAGTTCGGTGCCGTCCCGCCGGTGCTCGTCCAGGCCTTGTCCACGAGAGTGCCTTCGGTGCTCGCCGTCGCCGGCGTGTAGATGATTTCGTGCAGGCTGACGGTGGCGAAGGCGGGCGAGCTGCCGTTTTCGCTGACGAACTTGAGGACCGACCCGGTGCTGCCGACTTCGATCGGCGTCGCTCCCGACGTGACGCACACCGAGTGCAGCTCGAGCATGATGCGTTCGAGCGCGACGCGCCCGGCCTGGTTGGCGTGCACGCGAGCGGTGATGCGCGAGACGCCGCTCGAGGTCACGTCGAGCAGCAGGAACGCGCCGAAGCTTACGATCAGCCCGATCGACATCGCCACGAGGAGCTCCACCAGCGAATAACCGGCCTCGTCGCGGAGCGCTGTGGCTGAGGCTCGCAGGCGGCTCATGGACACGCGCCGGACGCTGTGCCGCTCGGAGTGCCGACCGGGCTCGTCCCGAGGTAGATGATGGACGTGCCCGCGTTGGTGTTGCCGTTCGTCCAGTTGTTCGCCGAGGGACCAGTCGGCGTGTTGTTGGACAACGAGCCTTCCCAATGTCGGCCGCCCGCGGCGACGCACAGGGTGTACTTCCCGTATGGGAGGCCGGGCCGCGGCAGGGCGCCGAGGGGGGTGGTCGCAAAGTTACGTTGCGCGTTGTTGCAGCCGGTGTCGCGCGTGTAGCCCGCCCCGGTCGTCACGACCGATCCTTCGGAGGGCACGCCAGGGCCCGTACCGCTCATCACCTTGATTTTCACGGGTGGCTGTACGACGGTTCCCGTGACGCTCCCCGCCGCTGGAACTTTGACTTCGACTTCCGGGTTGCCCGCTTTGAGCGAGGACGGCTTGTCGGCTTCGCACGTGCCCGCGTAGATGGTGTACTTGGCAGGGAACACCGAGGCGGGGGTAGGAGACGTGACCGCGGTGCTGTAGGTCGCCAGGACCCGACGGTCTTGAAGCCAGTCATTTTGCTGTTGAAGGCGACGAATGAATCGCCTTCAGCCGGCGTCGAGCCGCTGAACTTGACTTCGAGTTTTCCAGCGGGCGCGAGGTTGTAGCCCTTCTTCGTCGACGATGCGGCGACCAGATAGACGTTCGGCGTGTAGTAAGCGTCTTCGCTCGTGTTCGCGTACCAGTTTTCGTCCACGTAGCCGGGCTTGCTGACGTTCAGCGCGTAGTTTCCGGGCATCAGCGCGAGGATTGCGCAGCCGTTCGCCGAGGTTTCCAGCGACTGTTCGGTGGTCGCCGGCGAGGGGCCGGTCGCGGTGAATGTTGCCCCGCTCACCGCCACGCCCGAGTTCGCCACCTGGCCGATCAGCGACGACGAAACGGGCGGGCTGATGATGCTTGTCTCGGACACAGGCTTGGTCTTGCCCATCGAGGGCCACGTCACCTTGGAGGTCGTGAGCAGGTAGTTGGCGCTCGGTTTGCTCGATGTGCAGGAGGCGGTCGCGGTCGCGTCGGAGACGTACTGCGAGGTCGACGTGATCGTGTATGTCGTGCCGGAGCCGTGGCTCGTGCGACCCTCTTCGACTTTGTAGGTGCGATTCAGTTCGGAGAGTTTCGCGACCGGTTCGCTGCGCAGCTGCTCCTCGTCCTGCTGGGCCAGGGCATCGGCCTGCGAGCGTGCCCGGTCGATCGCGGTCGCGCGGTTGGTGCTGTCGAGGCCGAACAGCGTGGCGGTGGTGATCACGGCGATGAGCAGTGCGCTGACGAGCACCTCGATCAGCGTGTCGCCCTGCTCTGAGGCGCGCAACAGCGAGGGCGGCGCGGCGGCGGCCGGCGGTCGAGGGGAGGCATTGCTGGAGTTCGTAGGCATCATCACAAACGTGACGGCTGGCCGTCCATGACGAATGTCGGCATTGCCCGGCGTTTGCTTGAGGTTCGCGGACCCTTTGGCCGTCGCACGCCGAGGCGCAAGCGGCCGCACGGCGATGAGCGCCTAGAATTCCGGCTGCCCGGGGAACTGGTGTATCGGTAACACGGCGGTCTCCAAAACCGCAGCGCGAGGTTCGACTCCTCGGTTCCCCGTCGGTCAGATGCCCCGCGAACGCGGGGCATCTGGCTTTCCAGAGCCATTTTGCGCTGCCGACCGCCGGGCGCGCCATTCCGCACAGATCCGCTCGAATCCGCCTCGGTCAAGAGGTTTCTATCCCTAGGACTATCCCTTGAGCGGGGTGGCGCCGGCTGCCCTGTCGGTGGATCGGCACGTTCGAAGACGACCTGAACGAATGATCGAGCGCCATCACGTCGTCGGTCGAGCAACCGTCTACCTCTTGGACATTCGCGCGGGCAGGCGTCGGGGGAGAGCGCCCTGTTGGGGGCAGAGGCGCGGAAGCCGTCAAGCGCCCACGAGCACGTTTATTGTGATCGGTCTCCGCGCTATAGCGGGGTACTGGGGTGCGCGATGCGCAGGGAGCACTGCATCGAGCAGGCTGGACCCAATCCTGTAGCCTCGCTACGACAACGTTTATGCACGCTTCCTCCCGCCCGATCCGTTCCCTGCAGCCCACCACGGGTTCTGCCCCGAAACCCCAGGCTTCGCTCGAGCGCCGCCGCACCCTGTCCGCGGCCCGCTCGAAGGAATCCCGGTCACTCTCCGGGTTAGTCCGGGCGTCGCGGCTCGCGCAAGTCTCGCCGCGGCACCCGGACCCTCTTGTCGGTTGCGCCGCCGCTCGCCTCGCCGGCCTCGAACTGCTGGAGAACACGGGGGAGATGCAATCAAAGACGCTCCCAAACGCGTGGCGACTGACGCTCCGCGGACGTCAGGTCGAGCGGGCAATCGCTCGCGAGGTCGCGGCAACGTGGCCGCCAGACGGCTCCGCCGCATGAGGACCGGCCGCCAGCCGCCGCGACCACCGAGAGCGGAGAAGAAACGAGCGCCCGTGAGTGAGCCAGCTGACGTCTCCATCGTGCTGACCCGCTCGCAACTGGCCCAGGTCGCTCGCGCCACTGCGCCAACCGACCGAGGCGTCCCTTCCCTGTTGAGCACGTTTCAGAACCTGAGGTCGGCCTCGCAGCTTCTCGGCGCGGCCCATACCAGCAACGTCTCCCACTCCGTGCTGCGCGCCCTGCTCGTGCTCGCCGCGTTTCCGCTCGATGGCTCCTACCGAGCACTGGCGGATGTCGCCAGGGAGCTCGAGACCAACGCGAGCACCACACATCGCTACGTCAGCACCTGGCTGGCGGTCGGCCTGCTCGAGCAGGACCCGAAGTCGCGCAAGTATCGCCGCCCCGTCTCCCCGAGCCACCTCGCCCCGGCCTGAGCGTCAGCGCCCACCTCACTGCAACCAAGGAGCCCCCTCGATGTCCACCACAGCCGACCCCCTGCCCGCAACCACCGCCTCCGCTACAGCCGACGCCGCGCTACAAGCCATCTCCACCGCGGCCGGCCAGGACGTGAGCTTCTCGCTGGAACTGAGCCAGGACCAGAAGGACATCCGCGACTGGGTGCACGGCTTCGCCGCAGACGTCGTGCGCCCCGCCGCGCACGAGTGGGACGAGCGCGAGGAGACGCCGTGGCCGATCATCCAGGAGGCCGCGAAGATCGGCCTGTACGGGTTTGAAGGCATGGCGCAGTTCTTCGCCGACCCCAGCGGTCTGGGCCTGCCGCTCGTCAACGAGGAGCTGTTCTGGGGCGACGCCGGCATCGGCATGTCGATCATGGGCACGGCGCTCGCCGTCGCGGCGATCTTCGGCCAGGGCTCTGGCGAGCAGATCGGCGAATGGATTCCGCGCTGCTTCGGCACCGTCGATGACGTCAAGGTCGCGGCCTTCTGCGCGTCTGAGCCAAACGCCGGCTCAGACGTCTCGGGCGTGCGCACGACGGCCAAGTTCGATGAGGCCGCCGGCGAGTGGATCCTCAATGGTCAGAAGGCCTGGGCCACCAACGGCGGTATCTCCGATGTCCACGTCGTGATCGCCTCGGTCGACCGCGAGCTCGGATCCAAAGGCCACGCGGCGTTCGTCGTGCCGATGTCAGAGGCCAAGGGCATCTCACAGGGCTCGAAGGTCTCAAAGCACGGCCTGCGCGCCTCGCACACGGCCGACGTGTTCCTCGACGACTGCCGCGTCCCGACCGGCTACGTGCTGGGCGGCAAGGAGAAGCTCGACGAGCGCCTGGCGCGCGTGCGCGAGGGCAAGAAGTCAAACTCGCAGGCCGCGATGCAGACGTTCGAGTCCTCGCGACCGACCGTCGGCTCCCAGGCGCTGGGCATCGCCCGCGCGGCCTATGAGTACGCGCTTGACTACGCCAAGGAGCGCGAGCAGTTCGGGCGCAAGATCATCGAGAACCAGGCGATCGCGTTCACGCTCGCGCGCATGAAGATGGAGATCGACGCAGCGCGCCTGCTCGTCTGGCGCGCCTCTTGGATGGGTCGCAACCAGGTGCCCTTCAAGAACGCCGAGGGCTCGATGTCAAAGCTGAAGTCCGGCGAGGTCGCCGTGTGGGTCACCGAGCGCGCGATGCAGATCCTCGGCGGCAACGGCTACACGCGCGAGTTCCCCGTCGAGCGCTGGCACCGCGACGCGAAGATCTACGACATCTTCGAGGGCACCGCGGAGATTCAGCAGCTGGTCATCTCGCGCGCGATCTCTCAGATGCACATCAAGTAGCGCGCGGCGCTCAGGCGACGAGTAGCCCTTCCCGAAATCTCGGTTCGCGATCCGCACATCGAACTCCCTGATCGCGGTTTGCACGCCGCAGCAACGCCCGTGCGCATCGCTTCGCCCACCTAGAGACACCGTCCCTCAAGGGCTGAGGACGAGCGCATCCATGATTTTCCCCCATGTTTCGACGGCGGCTGATTCGAAGTCGGTGATGCGCCATTCGGCCTGTTCAGCTCGATGAGCGAGCGCTCGCTGTGAGGGCCCCTCAGATCGCGCCAGCTGTGACGGCTGATTGCCCGGGCGCACCCAGCCTTCGATGAACGTCGCGGCGAATGCGACCGTGCGCGCGGGGAGGACCTTGAAACCGCTCGACGCCCAGGACTTCACGTCAGCGCAGATGTCGGGGATCTTCAGGCTGAGAAGTGTCTGCAGATCTGCGACATGTGCACGGATCTGATCGTTGACAGCCCGATTGCTCCAACGCAGACGTCTTACCTTCGCGACGTACGCGCGGACCGCCTGGCGATCGACATTGCCGCCGGTGAGCACCATCGTTCCGATCAGCTCGTTGCTCAGCTGCGTCGATTGTGGGTCCTGAGGGGAGTTCGCAGCGGCGCTCGGGCAGCTTTGGCGAACGTGCGCGAGCAGACCGAGCAGTGCTGACTGTGAGCGTGGCAGCTGAGAGCTGACGCTCTTGACAAGTGCGTAGTTCGCCGCCAGATACGAGCTCGTCGCGGTCGCGTCAGAAGACACTCCAGCGCTCACCGCGCAGGCGGGTAGGGCAAGCGCAAAGCCGAGTGCCACGGCGGTCGAGATCGTCATCCTCCGCGCCCCGGTCACACGCCGGATCAGCCCTGCTCCTCTTGAGCGTCCCAAGCCTCTCCCTCCGATCGCGGCTTCGTCCCCCGGCAATCTACGTCCCAACAGGCCGAGACGAGTTGATTGCGCGCGGTACGCGCCGAGCGGTACTGTCAAGCCGTGCGGCCGGCGAAGCCCAGTTGCCACGCACGGCTTCAGACCAGGCCGCACGTGGATCCCAGCTTCGCGTGACCTAGGAAACGACTAGCGAAACTCCCGCTAGTCGTTGTCGCCTCGGGCAGCTCGCAATGTCCGTGTGAGGTTGCCCCCGGCAAGGTTGTGCTCCTCAAGAGCATCTGCGAACTCTGCCGGGCGGGTCACGCGCCCTTCATAGGCCCGTTCTAGCCGGATAGTCGCCCGTCGCAGCTCCTCGTAGGCGATCGCGACCTCGTCATCAGCCATTCAGCACCTCCAGGTAGATACGGCTTGCCTTGCGCTGACGGAGGCGTACTACCGATGACGGCCAAGTTGCAGCGCGCAGGACAAATCCTACACAGCCGAAAGGAACCGCTCGTGAAGCCCGTCGCGCAACTCGAAACCGGCGTCCTCTATCGGGACGACAACCTGCAGCGTCTAAGGCTGCTGCCGGACGACTCGGTTGACCTCATCTATCTCGATCCGCCGTTCTTCTCAAATCGCTCGTATGAGGTCATCTGGGGCGACGAGGCGGAGGTCAGATCGTTTGAGGATCGTTGGGAGGGCGGAATACAGGTCTACATCAACTGGATGAAGGAGCGGATGGTCGAGATGCACCGTGTCCTGAAGGACACCGGCTCTCTCTACCTCCATTGCGATTGGCATGCCAGCCACTACCTCAAGGTGATGATGGACGACGTGTTTGGCTCGCCCAACTACTTCGTCAACGAGATCGTCTGGCGCCGAACGGGTGCGCACAACAAGCGTGGTCGCTATGGGCCAATTCATGACACGCTCCTGTTCTACAGAAAGGGGACCGAGGCTACCTGGACCCATCCCCGTCGCCCATACATGCGTGAGCACGTAGAGCAGTATTTCGTTGAGGACGAACGAGGCTGGCGGACGAACTACTACGGCAACGTCCTGACGGGTTCAGGACGGCGCGGGGGCGAAAGCGGAGCGCCTTGGCGCGGGATTGACCCGAGTGCTAAGGGTCGCCATTGGGCGATCCCTGGAGCGCTGTTGGAGGAGGTCGAGGAGGACCTAACAGGATTGACTCAGCATCAGAAGCTCGACCGTCTCTACGAGCTTGGGTACATCACGATCGATCCCGGTGCCGCGTGGCCGATGTACGAGCACTACATCACGCCGGCCCACGGAACGGGTGTACCTGACATCTGGGCGTTCCAGCCGTATACGGGGGGCACGGTGTTCGGGACCGAGACGGGGATAGACGAGGACGTGCGATGGCTCTCGCCTCGCGATCAGGAGCGCATGGGCTACCCGACGCAGAAGCCCGAGGGGCTTCTGACGCGCATCATCTCGGCATCGAGTAAAGAGGGTCAAATCGTGCTCGACCCGTTCTGCGGCTGTGGCACGACGCTCGCGGTTGCCGAACGTCTCAAGCGCCGGTGGATCGGCATCGACATCAGCGTGACCGCGATGGGCATCATCGAACGTCGCTTGCTTAAGGAGCGCGGAAATCGGCCCGAGGTCATCGGAATGCCTACGACAGAGAAGGAGCTTGCTGAACTGCGGCCCTTCGAGTTCCAAAACTGGGTCATCCAAAGCCTTCAGGGACATCACTCCAAACGGCTGACCGGCGATATGGGCATTGACGGCTACACGTTCTTCAACCGCGACCCCATCCAGGTCAAGCGCTCTGAGCATGTCGGTAGGCCGACGCTCGACGGCTTCCAAACCACGATTGAGCGTGAGGGCAAGAAACGCGGTTGCATAGTCGCCTTTAGCTTCACAAAGGGCGCCCACGAGGAGGCCGCCCGAGCGCTCGCCAAGAACGGGGTCCGTATCGAGCTTCTGACAGTCCACGAGATCCTTAGGGCACGCGGCGATCTGCGCATGCCCGACCTCGACGAGATCTTCCCGAAGCAATCCACGTCGTTCCTGGATCTGCCCCTACCGGCAGCGAGGCGGAAGTCACAGCGTCCAACCGCAACAAAGCTGATCGCGAGCGCGCGCGAGCGCGTAACTGCGCTCGGCGACAGCTGAACATTACTTCTACGCTGCCAACGTCGGCGCGTTTGCTTTAGAAGCGCACAGGACAGCTTGGCCCTCCGGCGGCTCCAACCGTGCGGGGGTCACTTTCGCTGGATTTCTTAGCCGATATAGGGCTACAATCTCCAGTGAGGACGGTCGCGTGCAACGACCGCCCTCACTCTTCGCGGAGACGCCGGGGTAGAGCGGTACCTACTGCTTCTCCGCCCGACTGCAGGACCAAGCTGGATCTCCTTGTGGAGGGGAGAGTGTGGTCCCATGCCGAAAGTCTATCGCTTGTCTCCGGCCTGTCAAGGCTAAAGCAAACCTTTTGTCTCCCAGATCTTGACGTCCACCTGCCGGGCGTGTACATTTAGTCTCATGGAGAGTTCACGTGCCGCCCCCGAACCACACAAGCGCCGCGTACAGCGGAGCCCAAGCTACCCTTTCCTAAGCCTCAGGGAGGCTCTAGAGCGCGCCGCAGTTCTCTATCAGCAGGAGGGTCGTAGCGCGATGCCTGTGGATGCCGCCGTCGAACACTGGGGCTACGGCGTCAAGAGCAGTGGTGGCCGACAAGTACTCGCCGCGCTCAGGCGATATGGGCTCGTTGAGGACGCGGGAGAGCGCCGCCAAGGGCAGATAAAGCTCACGCGGCTTGCGCTCACCATCCTTCTGGATGAACGCGAGGACTCTTCGGAGCGCAAGGACGCTATCCAACGTGCCGCACGGACCCCGACGATCCACCTTGAGCTTCTCGAGAAGTTTCCGGAGGGGCTGCCGTCGGACCGAAACCTGCGGCATTACTTGCGGCTGGAGCGCGGATTTACGGACGGCGCCGTGGACGAGTTCATTCCGCGCCTTCGGGACACGATGGCTTTTGCCGGGATTCTGGGTGCTACGCTGTCTCCCGGGGATGGAGACAACCAGTCGACTCAGATTGAAGGCAGCGAAAAGCCAAGCGAACGTCCCATGATGCCTGGTACCTCCCCGTTTCCTCCAGCCCCCCCAGCCTCAGGCCAGTACGAGCGGCCCGATACACAACAGGCTCCGGCTCCCCTACCGATCAACGTCAACCTGCCCGGTGGTGGTTGGGCGACACTCAACGTGTCCCGGCCGGTCACCAACCAGGAGTGGGAAACGATCGTCGATGTGCTCAACGCGTCGAAGCCTGGCCTCACGAAGCACGAGTCGGTCGCCTCTCCGCCCGATGACTTGTAAGCCGCGCCTACTCGTCGTCCTTCGTATACCCACCTTCCGCGTGATCACGGATGGCATCTGCCACGTCAAGCACGGCGTGCGCCATCGCACCTCCCACGTTGACGAACGCTGAGCGCCACAGGCCCGCCTCGGTTGTGCTGGCGGTCTCCCACGCTCTGGCGAGGTAGTCCTACTTCCCGGTGGTGAGTGCCTCGCGGCGTGTAGTCGTTCATCGGCCCTCCAAGGTCGTATGTGCTGGCCCACGACACGCTAGCGTCCTGGGGTAGCTCCGGCCCGAAGTCGAGGTAGAGCCCATGCAGGCAAGGTTCCAGACCCCGACCACTACTGGTCTAGCGAGTTTCGCTAGACCCTCCTAGAGGGCCGTCGTCACCACGCTGGCTGGCGGCCCCTTCGCCCACTCAACGAGAAAAGCCGTCGTCGCCTCGGCATCCAGCGGCCGCGCGAACAGAAACCCCTGCCCGCCGTCGCACTGCTCGCCGCGAAGCAGCGACAGCTCCTTGGGCTGCTCGATGCCCTCGGCGATCGTCTCGATCGAGAGAGCCTTTCCGAGCTGGACGAGTGTGTGCAGCAGGCTCTCGCCTTCCAGGTTGCTGGCGAGTCCCGTGATGAACGAGCGATCGATCTTCAGCGCGTCGACCGGGAACTGGCGCAGGTGCCCCAACGAGGAATACCCCGTGCCGAAGTCGTCGATCGCGATCCGAACCCCGGTGTCCTTGATCGCCGTCAGTCGCCTGACGGTCTCCTCGGCGTCGCGCATCAGCGTCGTCTCGGTGATCTCGAGCGTCAGCGCCGCTGGGTCCAGGCCGCTCTCGCTCAGTGCATCCTGCACGTCGGACACGATCCTGTCGCAGTCGAGCTGGCGGGCCGAGACGTTGACCGCTATCCCGACCGGATAGCCGCTCTCGCGCCACGCCATCGCCTGCACACAGGCTCGGTTAAGCACCCATCGACCGATGTCTGTAATCAGACCGGTCTCCTCCAGCAGGGGGATGAAATCGTCGGGCTGGACGACACCGCGGGTGGGGGAGTCCCAACGGATGAGCGCCTCCAGGCCCGTCGGGCTCATGCTCGCGAGGTCGAAGGTCGGCTGGAAGGCGAGGAAGAACTCCTCGTTCTCCAGCGCAACCCGCAGGTCCATCTCGAGCTCCATCCGGCTCTGGAGCGCGTCCGCCATTCCGCACTCAAAGACTATGTAGCGATTGCGCCCGCTCCACTTGGCGCGATACATCGCGATGTCGGCGTCGCGCAGCAGCTCGCCCGCCTCTGCGCGGTCGCCGCTGGCAATCCCGATGCTGGCAGTGACCGTGACAGGAGTCTGCTCGTCGCCCAGCTTGATCGGCTCCTTCAGCGCATCCAGGAGGCGCTCGGCCAAGAGCTCGGGCCCTGCCATCAGCGTCATGTCCCCGGCGACCACGACGAACTCGTCTCCGCCCAGGCGACCCAGCGCGTCGACATCACGCACGACTCCGTCCAGGCGCGCGCCCACTGCCTGAAGCAGCTCATCCCCGGCGGCGTGACCGAGCGTGTCGTTGATCGTCTTGAAGTTGTCGAGGTCGATGAACAGCGCTGCCACGGGGGTCTTGCCGTGGCGCGCACGCAACAGCATCTGCTCGAGGCGGTCGACGATCAGCGTGCGATTCGGCAGACCTGTGAGCGCGTCGTGCGTCGCCATGAACGCGAGCTCTTCTTGGCGGTGGCCAAGCTCTTCGTCGGCCAACTGGCGCTCAGAGTCAAAGCACTCGCACATCTGCACGAGCGTCATGCGCATCGTCAGCTCCAGCATCTCAAGAGCCTGCGCCAGCGCCTCGGCTGGCGTTCCCAGCCGCTTGGCCGTGTCGCGCAGGACCTCGCTCGTCGCATCCCCCCAGCGCAGGCAGCGCTTTGTAACCTCGTTCAGCGGGGCCGCGCGTTGCGCGGCGAGCGCTCCGAAGATCTGCCACACCTCTTGGCCCACCTCGATCGCCGACTCAGGGCTGTCCCCGCTGATCCACCGCGCCACCGCAGCGGTCGACACCTCGCCAAGGCGCTGAAAGCGCTCCTCGACGACGGGGTCCAGCCGCAGCCCGGAGAACTCGTTCTGAGCGACGGTCCTCTCGACCACCTCTTTGGTCTGAGCACTCAGCTCCTCGCCGAGACGGCGCACGTCGATGCCGGGGCTGGGCGTGGGAGTCGGAGATGGGGACGTGGCCGTCGCGCGATCCGCAGGGATTGGCAGTTGTGTGAACATGCTCGGCGGATCGGCTCCCGCCGCGCCGCACCTGAACCTGCTTCCCACTGCTAGACAAGTGTTTATATGTGTTGTGAGAACGTGCCCGGGCCCTACTCGCAAGCGCCTGCTGCGGCGGGCGATCGCCGAACATAGAACGCCGGGCACCGCAGCCGATACGGATCTTCCAGGCCATGGCAGCTATCGCCACAACCGCGTTTACACCCGCCGTCGCTCGTGGTCGGAGTCTCGGATCGCCCTACACCCCTCCTCCTCCGCTCGCCCGTCTCCCCGGCACGAGCCCGCTCCAGAGATCCTCGGCTATCACAGCTGCCGCCATCCATCACGCCGCCATCCGCAATCTTCCCCACCCTCAGAGCTGCCGTTGACAAGTGGGCTGCGCTCTCAGCGCGGCCCACGCCTCCGACGGAGTGTGGCTTCCATGGTGCTGGCCCCTGTTGACCGGTGGCGGCGGATTCGCAGGTTGCGTCCGCGAGCGGCCGCGTCGGTCCAACCAACGAGCGCCGCTACAGGCTGCGGCCCCGAGGCGAGCGCTGCCGTCCGCGCTCTGGCACCGGCCGGCGGAGCTCGTCAACGCCAGCTCCAAGCCGCCCGCCACAACGGCTCGCCAAGCAGCAGCGGCGCGATGACCTGTCCCGGCCCCACCTGGCGACGCATTGCCAAACCGGCGAAGCATCACCACTTTGCAGCGTCCCCGCCGCTCCCATGGACGCCGCAGCGGTGATTTGGAGCTGGCGCTAGATAGTCGCCGGCGTGGACACCCTTTTTCACCGCTCAGCGGACACGAACAGGCGACGTTCCGCCGTCGCCATCATCTCGTTGATCCTCGCACTGCCCTCCTCAGCCCTCGCGTTGCGGGGACTGTTCGGATCGCCCGCGCCGGGGCCGCCGCCTGTCGTCATCGTCGTCGTGGAGCCTAAAGAGCATCACGTGATCAGCCCGGGACGCCCCCGCTCGCCCGCAGGCGAGCATCCTCGACTTCCGCGCCGGTCCACCCGACCCCGCCATCTGGGGCAGCGCCCGACCAGAGGGCAAGGCCATCGAGTGCATCAGGTCACCTGCCGGCGCCCCGCTCGCCCCCCGGGCGAGCATCCGCTCCATCTACGCCGGCCCCGCAACACCATCAGAGCCGCCAGCCCGCCTCTTTCGCTCACCCCTTCCGCCTCGGGCCTCCGCGCGGACACGCGACGCTCGTATGCGCGCTCGCGCGCTGCCCGTCGACGAACGTGAACTGCGCTCCAAACGCAAACCCCCCGCGCGGGCACCTGCGCGGCAGGCCGATGCCCCTCGGGTGATAGGCGACCTCGTGTCCCCGGATCGCTTCGTAGTAGGTCAGCTCGCCGCCGAGCTGCAGGTGCATGTCGCCCAGCGCCACGTCCGGACCTTCGGGGATGCTCGGCACAGCCGGCACCGCGATGCTCAGACGTCCAGGCAGCAGCCGCGCGTCGAGCACGATCAGCGCTGCCACGGGAAACGCGCCCAAAGCGGACAGCAGCACGTGCAGCGACCCGTCCGACGATGGCCCGGCAAGAATGCTCAGTTGCACCGGCTCTCTGATCAATCCGCTCAGCGGGAGCAGGGCAACGGCGCTGCCACCTCCGATGTGGGAGTTCGCCGGGCACGCCTGCGGACCCTGTTCGGCCAGCAGCGTCGGGTCACAGGCGGCCAGGCCCAGGCCGCTCGTCAGGAATCCCAGGTTGGCGGGAAAGCTGAGCGCCACGCCGGCGAGGACGGGAAACTCGCCGGGGCCGGGGGAGATGTGAAAGCTCGCCGAGATCGTCGTCGGCGCCCCGAGCCGCTCGGGCGTCAGGGAGGCGCTCATCGTCGCGCTGGGCGAGGCGAATGCGCCGTTCGCGACAGCGCTCAACAACGCAAGCACCGCGGCGAGAGCCGCCCCCCCCGAGCAGGGCTGCGCCAGCTTCGACCTAATAGCTGAGCTTGCCCAGCGCCTGAACGGTGAGCCCATAGCTGCGGCGATAGAAGACGCCGAACAGTTCGCCGCTTCCGCTGCAGTGCGCAAAGCGGCCCGTACCACCGGTGATGCGCAGCGTGCCCCGGAAGCTTGGGGTTGCGCTGGCAGCATTGCTCAGGCCCATGCGGCTGTCGGCGCGAATCGTCCAGCCGGCACCGGAGACCGCGAGGTGGGCCGCCACCGTCGCTCCCCCCGAGTAGCTAAAGCGCAGCCGAACGCTTCCCGGGAGCGTCCCTGAGAGCGACCCCTGGCCGATCAGGGTCGACCCTTCGCCGCTGACGAGTTTCAGGTGGCCTTCATCGTGCACCTTCAGGATGCGCGCGGCGTGTGCTTGGGCCGGAAGTGCCAGGGTATCCACGCCGGCACCGCAGAAGAGCACGGTAGCGGCGACCACTGTCAACCGGCTGCACCACGCCCATCCGACGCTTGCGCGCCTGCCCCCGAGACCGCTCATGTATGTCTGGGCATCAATGACCCCTCGTTTCTTCGCGTGAACCCGACGCATCCTCGCGACGCGATCCCGACCACCTAGTCTGCGACAATAGCAACTTCCGCATAGTTAGAAAAGCTCCGGCGATGTTTATAGGACGGAGGTGGGAGAGCCTCAAATCCAGTCTGGAGGGCCCAAACGGCCCTAGGAACGTCCGTCCGCGCCTACGGAGCCGTCAGCGCCGTCCGATAGGCTCCCGCCACAACCGTTTATCTGTCGTTGACCTTGCGGCATCCCTCCCGCGGCGGGGCCTACCGCTCCGGTTGGGTGAGCGCGGATAACAACACACCTTGAGACCACTCCTCACATCCAGGACGGGAGACCTGCCCGGCTCTCGGCGCCCCAACGTTGGCGGCTGCGGGTCGCGGCGCTCTGCTTCGCACCCAACGAGCGAGCCCGCCAAGGCGACGCTCCCGCAGCCCGCCGCTGAAGTCGCGAGCTCCGCCTGCGCCCAGCAACGTTGACCGTTCGCTCTCTGCGATGTCCCGCGCCCAGACACAGACCTCCGCACTCTCCGCGGGCGACGCCGTCCTCGGGCTGCTCGTCGAGCAGCCTGCCAATAGCTATCAGCTCGAGCGACGCTTGGAAACTCGCTTCGGCGCCGCGCAGTTTGCCCACGGGACCGCCTACCAAGCGGTCAGACGGCTTTCTGGTCAAGAATTGATCCGGCCGCTGGCGTCTCCTGCGCCGGATATCGGCCCTGCTCCGGGTATGCGCCCGCTGCCGGCCGTCGCCTACGAGCCGACACCGAAGGGCTTTGAGCACTTTCGGCGCTGGCTGCTGGCCTCCACGTCAACGCCGCCGGTCCGCGAGGAGCTGCTCGCCAAGGTCACTTTCTGCGGACCCGGAGACCTACCACGCATGATCGAGATCGTCCGCGACGCGGAGCTGGCCTGCACCGCGCAGCTCGAAGAGGTCAACGCGAGAATGCGCAGAGAGCGACTTCTCGCGGGAGATGACCGCTGGCGACGCCTGATGAGCCTGATCGTCAGCGCCAGCGATGTCGCATGGTGGGACGCCAGGATCAAGTGGCTGGCCGAGCTGCGCTCCTATCTGCAACGAGAAGGGCAGCGCTACCAGGCCGGTCAACCACCATACGGAACAGCGCCGACTGATTGACGGTGCCCGTTCTGGCCCTTGAGGACGTCACCCTGACGTTTCATCGAGGACGACGTCATCTCGTGAGCGTTCTCGCAGGTGCGTCGTTGCAGGTGCACGTGGGTCAGGTCGTCTCGGTCCTTGCCCAACGTGCCCAGGGTAAGACTTCACTGCTGCGTGTGGCAGCTGGAACGCAGCGCCCGAACCGCGGTCGAGTTCTCGTGGCCGGTCAGGATCTGTGGGAGCTCAGTGCAAACCGGCGCGCACGGCTGCTCAGCGCCGAGATCGGTTGGGCCGGACACACGCCCCCGGACCTCGACGTGCCGATGCTCACCAGTGTGGCGTTGCCGCTTCTGGCGACCTGCTCCAAGCGCCAGGCCTATGTGCGCGCCGCCGGTGCGCTCGAGCGAGTCGGTGCCCTTGCGTGTGCTGAGCAGTTCTGGGGAAGCTTGGCCGATTGGGAGCGCGCCCTGGTCGCGCTCGCTCATGGCATCGTGCGACAGCCGCGCCTGCTGCTCGTCGACGACGTGACGATGTCGTTGGGGCTCGAGGAGGCATTTGATGCAACCGAGCTGCTGGCCTCGCTGGCCGAGGAACGGTCGATGGGAGTCCTGATGTGTGTCTCGGATGCGAAAGCTACGAGTTGGTCTGAGCGCGTGCTCAGGCTCGCCGGCGGGGAGCTGTCACCGTCCCCGGCGGAAGGCCCCCCGGTCGGCACGGTGATCGACTTTCCAACCCAGACGTCATCCAGACGCGCGTTCTCCTAGTGCTGGAGCTGCGAAAGCTGACGAAGCATTTCTCGGCGGCTGACGGCGAGCGCGTTCGGGCGGTCGACGACCTGACGCTCTCCATCGGTCGGGGGGAACTCGTCGCGCTATATGGACCGAGCGGCTCGGGCAAGACGACACTGCTCGACTTGATCGCTGGGCTACTGACGCCTGACAGCGGCTCGGTGATCGTCGACGGGCGGGATGTCACCACCCTCTCGCAGGCCGATTCTGCGCGCTACCGTTTACGCGACCTGGGCTATGTAGACCAAGCATTCGACCTGTTGCCCGGAGCGACAGTCGCGCAGAACGCCGCGTTGAAGTTGTGGCTGACGGGCGACGCCCGTCGAGCCGAACGCCTCGTAGAGCCGCTGCTGCTGGGTCTAGGCCTCGGGGGAAGGCTTGCCAATCGTCCATCTGAGCTCTCGATAGGCGAGCGCCAACGCGTGATGATCGCCCGCGCCCTTTCAACCGATCCAAAGCTCGTGCTCGCCGACGAGCCGACCGGCAGTCTGGACACGCAGCGAAGCCGCGAAGTGCTGGAGCTGTTCAGTCGCAGCTGCCGCGACCGCCGGGCGACCGTCCTGCTGGTGACGCACGACCCGCAAGCGACGCTCGTTGCCGATCGTGCCTATGCCTTGCGTGACGGCCGGCTTTCAACCTATCGCCCAGACGAGCGTCTTCTGCCGCGCCCGATCGACGGCGGCCCCCACTAGCAATGCGGGCCTCAAGCGTCGTGCATCTCTATCACGTGCGACTCAAGGCAAGAGCAGTGTTCGTACAGGAGCTGCTGGCCGCCGCCGGCCTGGCTGTGGGTATCGCCCTGCTCTTCGCCTCGCAGGTTGCAAGCTCGAGCCTGAACGGTTCCGTGGCGCAGCTGGCCAGCGGCGTCGTGGGGCATGCACAGCTGCAGCTCGCGGCGAGGGACTCTCGGGGCTTTGATCAAAAGCTGTCGACTGAGATCCAGCACCTGCCGGGCGTCACGTCTGCTGTCGGTGTGCTCGATAAGCGGCTGGGCGTGATCGGTCCGTCAGGTCGGCAGACCGTTGACCTGATTGCCGGTGAACCGGGGACGGTGGCGCTGTCCGGTCCTCTGCTGCGTCATTTCGGCTACGCCGTGCTCGCAGGTGAGCACGTCCTTGCGCTCCCGGCACCTGTCGCCAGCTCGATCGGGGCACACTCTCTTCAACCGGTCACTCTGGAGATTGACGGTCGGCTCGCCCAGAGCCTGCTCGCCACTACGCTGCAAGCTGCCGACATAGGTGCACTGGTCAACAGCCCGGTCGCGTTGGCGCCGCTGGAGTATGCGCAGGCACTCACCCGCATGAGGGGGCGCGTTAGCCGAGTCTTCGTCCAAGTGCGCCCGGGCTATGACCATGCTGTGCGTGTCGCGTTGACCCGTCTGGCTGCAGGCCATCTCAACGTCGAGCCGGGGAATTTTGATGCGACCCTGTTCGCTCAGGCCGCTGGCCCAATTGGCCAGTCGACAAAAACCTTCGCGACCATCTGCGCCTTGATCGGCTTCATGTTCGCGGCTTGCGCCATGCTGCTCACAACTCCGCTGCGGCGGGCGTTGGTCAGAGGTCTACGGGCCAATGGGGCAACTCGCCTGGACACCCTTGAGGCGCTCTTGTTCGACGCATTGGTCCTCGCCGTGGTCGCTTGCGCCGCGGGCCTCGTGCTCGGAGAGCTGATCTCGCTGGCGATCTCTGGTTCTGAGCCGAACTATCTTGCCATCGGATTTCCGATCGGCTCTCAACGAATCGTCACTTGGCAGAGCGTCGCAGTCGCCATCGTGGGAGGACTGCTCGCCGCCTGCGCCGGGGTGCTGCTGTCTCTTCGCGACACCTCCTCTGCGCCGGGGCGCGATCGGGCTAGCGCGAGTGGATCCTCTCGCGTATGGATGATCGTCGCGCTGCTGGGCGCGACACTTGGCCTGGGCTTTGCAACCCTCATCCTGTTCGCCGCGCCACAATCATCGATCCTCGGAGTTGCGGCCTTGGTTGGGGCGCTTCTGTGCGTGGTCCCGTTCATGCTCGACGGGCTGGTCGCCTTGGTCGAGCACCTGCAGGATCTCACGAGCTGGGGCTGGAGTCGCCTCGCGGTGGTCGAGCTTCGCTCCCCTCAGACGCGCACCCGTTCGCTGGCAATCGCGGCGACAGGCGCCGTCGCCGTCTTCGGAACGGTCACGATCCAAGGCTCTCACGCAAGCCTCCAGCGAGGCCTCGATCGGTTGGTCCATGAGCTTTCAGGGGTTTCTGAGCTGTGGGTCCTACCGCCAGGGACACAGAGCCTGCTCGCGACGACTTCATTTCGCGACGTCAGTGCTCACACGCTCGCACAGGTGCCTGCGGTGCAATCGGTCGCGCCATACCGCTCGAGCTTTCTCGACTTCGACGGTCGCCGCGTGTGGGTCCTAGCGCCCGCGTCGGCGACCCGGGCGATTCCGCCCAGCGAGCTGATCATGGGAGATTTGATGCGCGCACGAGCGCGGCTGGCGGAAGGGGGGTGGGCCGTCGTCTCCCTGGCGGTCGCATCGCAGAGTGCCCTGCATCTCGGCGAGCACTTTGTCCTCCCCTCACCAAACCCTGCACCGTTGCGCCTGGCCGCATTGACGACCAACCTAGGATGGCCGCCGGGTGCCGTCATCCTCAGCCCTCATGACTACGTTCGTGCGTGGGGGAGCCCGGACCCAAGCGCATACAACCTGACGCTGCGACCCAACTTCTCTATGCGCGAAGGCCTCCACGAGGTGCGCGAAGCCCTCGGGCCGCTTTCCGGTTTCATCGTCCAGACCGCTGCGCAGCGCGAGAAAACCCAGCGCTCCGCCGGTCACCAGGGCCTCGCGCGACTTACCCAGATCTCCACGCTCGTACTGATAGCCGGGGTGCTTGCAGTCGCCACCGCGATGGGGGCGATGCTCTGGGAACGTCGCAAGAGGTTCGCTCGGATGAAGGTCCAGGGGTACCGAACCGGCGTCCTTTGGTGCTCGCTCTTTTGTGAGACCTCGCTGCTCCTTGGCGCCGGGTGCCTTTCCGGTGCCCTCTTTGGCATGTACGGCCAACTCCTGCTTGGCCATGCACTGCTGAGTGTTACCGGCTTTCCTGTCGTCTTTTCTTCACAGGCGCCACTCGCCGTCGCCAGCTTCGCCCTCGTCACCGCGGTTGCTACGGGGATCGTCGCAATACCGGGCTACTTGGCGGCGCGCGTGTCGCCGTACTTGTAGCTCCTAGGCACAGGCCGATTCCCTCAGGGGCCAGCGGCTGCGTCTCCTGCCCGCCAGCTGGCGCGCGGGCGGATCGCCCTGGCGCAGACCGGCAGTATCTTCTAGCATTAGGGAATATCCCGCTTTCGGGCAAGTCCCCCAACCTACGATCCCACCCCCCTGCGTCCCGGCCAGCTCTGGGCGCTGGTCATCGCAGCGGCTCGACAGCTGCTCTGGGGCCTGAAGGCCGTATCGCGCGAGGTACGTATCTGGAGATGTCGTGCCGCCGATATCCCAGACGCGCAGTTGCGTGCCCACGCACTGCAGGCGCTCACGCGCAAGCGAACCCATCTCGATGGCGCCGCTCTGTTCTGGATCCTCCCCCGTCGACGCAACCTGCCGCTGTTGCGACTTATGGTCGCCTACGAGATCGCCCTTGAGTTTCTTGATGAGGTAACTGAGCACTGCGATCGCGCTGGCGGTGCTCATCACCGCCAGCTACATCTCGCGCTGGCTGAGGCGGTGGACCTGCAGTCTCCGATTTCCGACTATTACCGCTTCGCGACCGAAGGCGAGGACGGCGGCTACCTGCACTCCCTCGTTATCGCGTGTCGCGGACATTATGCGGAGTTGCCGTCCTATGACCGCGTCCGTGATCTGCTCATGCGCGAAGCGGGCCGTGCACAGGTTCTCGCCCTTAACCACGACCCCGACCCCGATCGCCGCGACGCTTCGCTGAAGGAATGGGTGGCTCGGGAGCTCCCCAACGAGGATCAGGCGAGCTGGTTCGAGCTCAGCGCCGCTGCCACAGCGTCGCTGACAGTTCATGTGCTCGCGGCGGTCGCGGCCGAGCCGGTGTGTACAGACGGCGAGATAGCGCGGGTGCAGGCCGCGTACTTTCCCTGGTGCTCGCTTGCGACCACGATGCTCGACAGCTATGTCGACCAGCTCGAGGACGCCGATAGCGCTAGCCACAGCTATCTGGCCCACTACGCAAGCCAGGAGATCGCCGCCCGCCGGCTCGCAGAGGTGATCCATCGCTCTGCGCGCGAGGCCGGTGACCTGCAAAAAGGCAATCGCCACGCCGTCATCGTCGCCTGCATGGTCGCCATGTATTTGTCTAGCGACAGCGCACGCTCCCCACAGCTTTCCGCAAGCACCCGCAAGCTGCTGGCGGCGGGTGGCTCCCTGCCCCGAGTCCTGCTCCCGATTCTTCGGGGTTGGCGAGTCGCGTACGGCCTACGCTCGGCTTAGATCGCGCTCGTGGAGAGCTCAGGGACGTCAGTCTCCGCCTAGCTGGCGCTTACCTTCGGTTCTGCAGACTGGGTTGCTCTGGAGGTGGCCGCTCGGCTTTCTCAATTACTCTCGCCGGCGGCTGGGATCGACATTCTCGATCCAAACGACCGGGCGCCCGTCACTCGTATTCTTGTCGCAATCAGACGAGATCAGAACGTTGTTCGGCGCTCCTGCCGACGTCCTTCATCCGGGCCAAGGCGGCGCGATGATCCAGCCGATCGTCGGATCGAGGTCGTTCATGCTTCTCGAGGGAGATCGGCACCTGCGCGGCCGCAGAAACATTCTGCCGGTCTTTGACGCTCGCGCGGCGCGCGACCATGTCCCCCTCATAGCCGGACTTGTCGAGCGCTCAATTAGCTCCTGGCCCCGCAGTGTGGCGTTGGCGCTGCATCCACGGTTGCGTGACCTGACGCTCGAGATCATCCTGCGCACGTCCTTGCTGTCTTCGCCGTCGTCCTCAGAGCAGGCCACACAAATTCGCGGACGCATTCTCGACATGCTCAACGTCACCGCAAGCGCAACCTTCCCGGAGCCCCTCCTGCGCCACGGCCGCGGCCGAACCGTCTGGAGGCGCTTCCTGGCAGACCGCACCGCCGTCGACCGCCTCCTCCACGCGATCATCCACGAGCGCACCCAGGCCCCCGCCCACAACGGCGACCTCCTCGATCGCCTCCTCGCCGCGCGCAACCCCGACGGCTCCCCCTTCTCCCATCGACAGGTCCGCGACGACCTGATGTCGATCATCCTCGCCGGCCACGAGACGACGGCTTCTCAGCTCGCCTGGGCCTTTCAGCTGCTCGCCCACAATCCTCGCGTCCAGCAGCGCCTGATCGAGGAACTCGACGCCGGCACGGGGGAGGGGTATCTCACCGCCACGGTCAAGGAGGTCCTGCGCCACCGTCCGGTGTTCCTCTTCGCGATCCCGCGCGCCGTCACGCGTCCAATCGAGATCGGTGCCTGGAGCCACCGTCCGCCCGCGCATCTTCTCGCGTGCATCTATCTCCTGCAGCACGATCCCGCGGTCTACCCGGATCCGCACGCCTTTCGCCCCGAGCGCTTCCTTGCCCCGTCGGGGCTGCCCCCTGCGGCGGCCTGGCTGCCGTGGGGTGGGGGGCGTAAGCGCTGCCCCGGCTCGCATCTGGCGAGCCTTGAGATCGAGACGGTCCTTCGGGTCGTGCTCGAACACGCGACGGTCGAGCCCGCCGGCGAGCGTATGGAGCGCCCGCGCTGGCGCAGCGTGATCGTGACGCCACACGCGGGTTGCCGTGTGATCCTGCGCCCGCGCTGATCCCCGCCAACTTGGGTGACGCGTCACTAGTCGCCCCACGCCACGGTCATCAGTATCCGGCAAGTTGCCGCAAAACGGGATGACAATCGAGCTCTCGCCGGGCCAGATCAACCAGATCATCGGCAAAGCCGCCGAGGATGACGGCCTGCTCGGGTTGCTCGGCTCGCGCCTGAAGGGTCGTGAGGTGCAGGTGCCGAGCACGAGCATGGACGACGTCCGTTTCTCGC
This sequence comes from uncultured Solirubrobacteraceae bacterium, assembly GCA_963706615.1. Classification (GTDB taxonomy): domain Bacteria; phylum Actinomycetota; class Thermoleophilia; order Solirubrobacterales; family Solirubrobacteraceae; genus Palsa-744. The sequence goes on from OY970163.1 coordinate 2,512,598, forward strand.
GCTCGTTGCTGCGCGCACTGATGGTCCTCGCCTCCTACCCCGAGGACGGGAGCACCCGTTCGGTCTCGGAGGTCGCCAAGCAGCTGGGCATGGGGGTCAGCACCGCGCACCGATACACGGCGACGTTCGCCGAGGTCGGGGTGCTCGAGCGCGACCCGGGTTCGCGCCGTTACCGGCTCGCCGGGCGCTAACCGTCAGTCAGCGTCGGCGACCGCTGGTGGATCGCCCGCCGATCCGCTGGGAGACGAACACGGGCGCGGCTTTGCCATTGCACGCGTTTACCTTCGAGGGCCGTCCGCGTGTCTGTGACGTGTCACCTGTCCGGGTGAGGTGTCACATCAATTTCTTGACGAAGTGAGAGCCGGCTGACTACCGTCGCGGCGTGTTCGCGAGAGCTCCGCATCGAGGCCACGCTCCGACACGGCCGAGCCACTCGATGGCTCGTCGCGACCTGCGGGTCTCCTCGTGCCGTATGTGGCGTCCTCCAGACGGCCGCTCGAGCCCGGCGGGACGCCAAGGTGCGTTGACGCATACTTATAAGTAGCATCGGCGATCGGATCCTCTCTCGTCCAGCCCCCGGCCATCCAACGGCTCCTGACTCGCCTCGCCACCAAACGCCCATGCCCCAACACCACCGCCCCGCCCTCTGGCTCACCACGCCCCCACCGCTCACCGTCCGCCCGAGGTGACCTCGCCCGCCGCGCCGTCTGATCGGCCCGACGCCGAGCAGCGCATCCTCTCCGCCGTCACCGCCCTGCTCGCGCGCGACGGCTACGCGCAACTGACGGTACAGCGAGTGCTCGAGCAGGCCGGCGTCAGCCGCGCGACCTTCTACCAGTACTACGAGAGCGTCGACGACGCCTTCAGCAGCGCCTACCGCCTACACGCCGAGGACCTTTCTCGCACCGTCGCGAGCGCCGCCGAGGGCGCCGAGCATCCACAGTGGATGCTCCTGGAGACGCTCATCGATCTGGCTGAATCTCGCCCGAGCGTCGCGACCGTCCTGCTCGGCGAGTGCATGGCCGCGGGCCCTATCGGCCTCCGCGAGCGCGACCTGCTGATATCCGCCCTGGAAGCGGCCCTTGCCGGCGCCGGGGACCGGCCCCGGACCATAGATCTCCCGCCGAACGTACTGATCGGCGCCATGTTCAGGTTCGTTGCCGCGAACCTCCCAGACGGAACGCCTACGCGCGCGCGCGATGAGATCCGTGCCTGGGCGTCCTCGTTCGAGCGCCCGGCGTGCGAGGCGTCGTGGAGCTCGACACCGACTCCACGGCCTCCCGAACAACTCTCAAGCTCACTCGCTCACTCGACGCCGCTAGGAGACGGCAGCTCCTACGAGCGGATCCTCCAGGCTACGGCCGCGGTGATCCACCGCCACGGCTACCACGCCTCCTCGGTGGCGGACATCGTTACCGTCGCGCGGGTTTCCCGTCGCAGCTTCTACAACGCGTTTCCCAGCCGGGAGGCGGCCTTCAGGGCGGCCTATGAGCTCGGTTTCGAGCAGACGATGGCAGCGTGTGCCCCCGCCTTCTTCAGCGCGGAGGAGTGGCCCGAGCGCGTGTGGCGTAGCGCGCTCGCGTTCACCAGATACTTCGCGGCGCATCCGTCCTTTGCATACCTCGGTTTCGTCGAATGTCACGCCCTCGGACGGGACTTCGCCCAACGTGTAAATGAGACGCAGCTCGCGTTCACATTGTTCCTCGAGGAGGGCTACCGCCAGAGCGCGGACACCGAGGGCATGCCCGTGCGCATTTGCTCCGCTCTGACTTCCGCGGCGATCGCGGAGAGCGGCTTTCTAGCGAGTCGCCGCTCGCCAGGGCTGTATATCCGTTCGATGCAGCCGCTCGCGGTCTACATCGCCCTGACGCCGTTCATCGGTTGCGAGCTGGCTCGGGAGTTCGTCGCAGGAAAGCTCGCGAGCCGGCCGACACTTGCAGACCCGGACGCCTGATTGCCACGGAGTGCGCTGTAGGGCTCCGAATTCGGCTGGTAGTTGCCCCCTCTAGCCGTCCGGTCATAGTTGGAAGGACCCGCGAGCGTCTCACGCGCGGTCTCCGCGCCGATTCCCCGGCGTGGACACGCCCGGAGTGGTCAGGCTCGCAGGGGGCAAACGCCCGCCGCTGCTATTCCCCGTCCAACAGCTCCAGCGGATCCACCCGGATCCGCCCCGCGATCCGCTCCAGGCTCTTGAGCGTCAGGTTTCTCTCGCCGCGCTCGATTCCGCCCATGTACGTGCGGTGGACTCCGAGTAGCTCTGCGAATCGCTCTTGGCTGAGTCCTCGTGCTTCGCGGTGGGCGCGCAGGTTGCGCCCGACGGTTCGTTGGAGCTGACCTTCCACACGGCAAAGACTCTCCGTCTGCTACTTGAAGGTCTACAGACCTATCGGTAGCAGCTGGGTCTTCGAGCCCGCACGCGGCTGCTCGCCGCGCGGGTCAGATGCGTTCGGAACGCTGAGCGTTTGCGCACGTCTCCCGCCGAGCTCACGCGGTGCCCCGCACAGGCGACCCACGGCTCCCCATGGCGCCCGCACGCGCCAGCACTCGCTTGCACACCCCGTCTGCCGTTCCGGTGGGCCGGCGGCCCGCTCGGCCCTCCTCTCGCCACCATCGCTGTTCAGCACGCGCCCTTCACCAACGGTCGAATGCTCGGTGCGTTGATCGTCCCCTCGCACTCGCTGGTCATCGACGTCTGTGCGCCCTCGGGCGCTCAACAGCGCCAATACATCAACACGCGCGCACAAGCACTACCCCACATCCCACAAAGCCAGCAACCACCGGAGGGTCAAGTAATCGCGGCTCGCGACGGCGGGTTGTCTTGTGGGTGGTGTTGGAAGCCTTCTTGGAGGAAGATCGTGAATGCGGTGTGGCTGTCCTCTACGCGTTGGGCGGCGGCGCGTCCGACGGCGTAGGCCTCTACGAATCCGACGTGGGTGAGGGTGGGGTTGCGCTCGAGGTATTGGGTGAAGGCGCGGGCTGCTTGCCAGCTGCGCTCGGGCCAGGTCTCTGCGGCGAAGAACGCGCCGGCGGTGATGGCCATGACCTCTTGGAAGCCGAGCTCGTGGATCGCCATGAAGGCGTCTTGCTTTGCGGTGAACTGGGCGTAGAAGGCGCGTCCGTCGATGTCGGCGCGGCGGGTGATGTCGGCGACTGTGGTGGCGGTGTATCCCTTTCCCTCGGCGAGTTGTGCGGCGGCGAACATGATCCGTAGGCGGTGGTTCTCTGCGATTTCCTGCTTGGACATTCGTGTGCGCCCGGGAGGGATCGGTGCGGGGGCGCGTAGCGGGAGCTCTGGGATGAATGGTGAGCGCTCGGGTGCGCGGGTGGGCTTGAGGGTCTGCCAGCGTGTCTTTCCGGTGGGCTGGCGGTATGTGCTGACCCACCGCTTGAGGTCCTCGCCGTGTGGGGAGAGGGCCCGCTCGCCGCGGCGCAGCCTGCCTGATAGCCACCGGTAGATGCCGCCGACCATGAGCTCGCCCGCGATGTCCGGGATCGCCCCCCGCGGGCCGAGCGGCTTTTGTGCCTGCCGGATGGCTTGGGCGATCTCGGCGATCCCGGTGTCGCGGGCGTCCAGGGCACCGGGGCCGCCGCTCATCGTCTCGTTCATCAGGAACAGCGCGTTCGCGGGCTCCATGGTCGCGAACGCGACGAGTGCCCCGACCGCCGCCTCGGCCGCTTCCGCTGGTGGCGCCTCGGCGAGGGTGTCGCGGACGCTCGTGAGTAGCCGTGCATGAATGTCCGCCGCGGTCGCAGTGAAACAGTCCTCGCGGTCGCTGAAGTAGTCGTAGAACGTCGGGCGTGACACTCCCGCCTCGGCGATCACGGCCGAGACGTTCGCGCTCGCGTATCCACCGCGGTTGCCGGCGGCGACCATCCCCGCGAGCAGACGCTCCCGCTGCGTCGCCTTGCGCCCCCGCTGCGCAGGGCTGTTTATGGCTCGTGAGGCTGTCGAGCGGGTCGCCATCGTCCCCGAACCCTAGCGGCAACGCCGGGAGAGGCGCTCGCGCGTCGCGGCGCGTCGGTGCGCGTCTCCTGCGTACGGCGCGTCCAATCGCACCGGCCCTGTTTACCGCGCTGGACCAATGCGGAGGTATCACGCTCTCTCGCCGAGGACAGACCCCAGCCCGGCCGGGCCGTCGGTTTCGAGACTCCTGCGGCCTGACGGCTTTTGGCACTGCCGCACAAGAATGGGCACGCACTGCTCTCGCCTTGGGCGCCCACCCCGGTGCACGCAAAGCAACCGCCCTGCGCCTCGTACGCACGACTTCTTTGCACACCCTGTCGGCGGCACCCGAGCCCGTGCGCCCGCGATTGGGGGGCAGCCGTCGTCTCCTCTCGCCACCGTCGCTGTCCAGCACGCCCTCCTCGCGCGCGGTCGAATGGCTCACACGTCGCTCGGCCGCGTGGCACTGGCTGGTCGTCGACGTCTGCTCGGCCGCACGCTCTACACCGGCACCCGCTGTAGAAACCCAAACACGCCCCACGAGGAGGCACAATTAGATCACGCTACCGAGGGCTGGCCGTCCTTGCCATAATGATTGCGATGGGAGCTGTCGCTTCGACGGCGTCCGCAACGCTGCCCGAATTCAAACCTGGGCACTTGCCGCTCAAAGTCACCGGACAAGCAGGGCTCGTCAAGATCGAAAACCCCGCCGCGGGGGGGTTCTGGTACTATAAAGGCGGAACTCCCACCCTTTCCGGAGAAGTCACCGGCTTCGGTAAAACGATGAGCAGCATCTCGATGAGTTTCCTCGAAGGTGAGTCTTATGGGTGCAACAACCTCCCTAGCTATAGCTTGGCGTTTACGAACCTAAGCGGCACACTTGGATACATCAACAAAGCGGAAAAAAAGGTCGGGTTGATGCTTCTCCCCGCCACACAGCCCATTGCCAAATGCAACAAAGGCACCGAAGAAAAAGTATACGCGGGCGAGCTGATCGGCAAAATAACGCCCCTGAACCACCGCACCAACAAATTTTCCCTTTCCTTCGAACAGGCGGCCGGTAAAGAGAGCCCGCTGTTCTTCGAAGGAGAATCCGCAAAATACCCGGAAAGGTTCTCGTTTGCGATGTGCAACTCCGCGTGTACGCAGTGGAACCGGCAGAGCACAGGGCTCGACGCGGAAATAACAATTGAAACGTCGCAGGAAATGGAAATTTCCGCATAGCGGTCCGGACAATGCCAGGGGGAATATTCCCCCTGGCATTGTCTACCGTGCGGCTGGCGTCAGCTCAGATTCGCCCACGGCCGGAGCACGCACTGGCGCCCGGTCGGGGGCTTCTCCGTCCGGACCGTGGGGGAGGGCAGCCGCCTCATTTGCGGTTCACCGCGGCCCTGCCCTCTACGGTTGCTGCCGAGGGTCCCGTCGGTCGCGCCAAATGTTCGCCGGCGCTGATGCCACGGTGGGACGTGGCTTACAGAGCGCAATGTCGCGCCTGACCTCGACTCCGATCCCGAATACATCGCGCGGCGCAGGCGCCGCTTCGACGGTCAGGGTGTCCAGGTGGCGATCGTGTCCTTGATCTCTTGCTCGAGGTGCTGCGAGCGCCGAGGGCATGCCCTGGTGGCGTGCTTGGCGCAGCGAGAGTGCTGTCGACCGGCCTTTGGTCGGGGGGCAGCGGGCAGCGGTCTCTGAGGTTGGCCTCGACAGCGCCTGGAGCTCCTAGCGCGACTCGTCGCAGTGCACACGGCGAGCGTCTTCAGCGTGGTGATGGGTTGTGCGCTTCACCGCGGCACCAGGCGTCCCAGGGACGCAGATACGTGAAGTCCGCGAACCACAATCTCATCGGGACGGGGGCTGACCCATAAGGGCCGAGGGTTCGCGGTAGTCGCGGTTCGCATGTTGTCCCCGGAGGTCTCGGGTGCGGGCGGCGTGTGTCGCCGCGCATGGCTTCGCGGCGACCGCGCTCCCACCCATGCGGCGTGTTTCCTTTCCGACGCCGTCGACGGTCCTCGCGCGCCGATGTGACGACGAGCGTTTCGCTCTTGAGCGCGAGCGCGTCCGTTTGGTCCGGCGCCCGGGGCTGCTCGTCTCGAGTGGGTGCACACTCGCACGGGCGCCAGATCATGCTCTTTGGAGCCACGGTTGTTTATCCCGGGCCTCCGGTCGGCGTCCAACGCTGATCTGGGCTCGGGTCGCAGTCGGGCGCCGCCATGTCGTGTTCTGCGTCGCGACGTGGCTGGGGGCCGGCCACCCGACCTGCGGCAGAGCGCTCTGCGGATGCGGGATACGTCAGGTCCGTTTTGCCCCGGCGCACCGTTGGAACGGAACGCCGTCTTTCGCCGCGCGCCGTCCGTCGGCGGGTTGCGTGTTGACAGATCCCGCGAGGGTGCGCTAGGGTCCATATTGGCGTTTATTTGGTGGCCGCGCTGGGGACGGGTCGTTGACCGAGAGCCGGTGGGGGTTCGAGAGGATTGGGGAGCGACGGATGCAGAGCAGCGATGGGATGGGCCGCACGAGCACCGACGACGCCCAATCCGCTGGCTGTCTTTCGAACGTCCGCTCCCGCGGCACGCGTTCCGCGCTGGTCTGCGCCGATGCGCACGTCGCCTCGCGACCGGTGGCGCCGCGCAGTGCCCGGGAGGGCACTCGTCTAACGCGCTACGTCCGACCGTCTGGCGTCCGCCTCGCCGTGCCGTTTTTGCTCTGTGTGTTTGCCGCGGTCCTGCTGTCCGCATCGCCGGCCGGCGCGGCGGTCACCCACCAATTCCTGCCTGCCACTTCCAAGGCGATCAGCGAAGGTGTCCCTCCGGGCTGCGGTGCGGGGGAAACGGGACCTCCGTGTATTTCGGGGCCGTTGTATGCCGTTGACTCGATGACGGTCGACGCCGGCCATCTGTGGATCGCAGAATCGCTTGGGACGGGATTGTCGAGGGTCGATCGGTTTGATGCGGCCGGCGGCGCGTACTTGGCGCCGCAGCTTCATGAAGAAGGCGGTGTTTCTCAGCTGCATCAGGGGGTCGCGGTCGGCCATCCCGGCGGCGAAGAAGAGGTCTATGTCGGTGCTGCCAAGGAAGGTAAAGGCGTCGTGGCTGTGTTCGGACCCTCGGGGAAACTGCAGGACGCGTGGACCGGTGCAGGGACCGCCAACAAATCCTTTACGGAAAATGGCGAAGGGCAACTGGTGGGGAACCTGAGCGGCGTCGCGGTCGACAACTCGGAAAGCCTCGAAACCAAGGGTAACCTATACGTAGCAACCCGGGGTGGAGCGCAATTCAACGTGGTGGACGCCTTCAGGCCCGAAGCTCGCGGCGGTAAAGAACCTGCGGCTGCGCTACCAGCCATTGAAGGGACGTGCGTGGTGCCTGGAACGGCGTGTCCGAAAGAAACGGTGCCGTTCATGGAACCGCAGGGGGTGGCGGTCTCTGCACTCAACGGGGGTGTCCTGGTCAACGACAACAACCAGGTCGTCGATATTTTCGAACCGCTGCCGCTGGGGCAGTTCAAGTATGTCGGGCAGCTCACGCAGACCCCTACGGGCCCAGGCGGCGCGAGCGTCTCGTTCGAACGCGTCGCGGCGGTGACGGTCGACGCCAAGAACGGGGACATCTACGTCGTAGATGCAGTCGGGCACGGACGCCAGGTGGTCGATCAGTTCACAGCGGCAGGGGAATATCTGGGACGCCTGACGGGTACCCCGGCGGGGGGTTTTGTCTCGCTGCAGAATGTCGCGGTCGATCCTGCCAGCGAGCAGGTGTATGTCGGGGACTACAACAACGAAAAGGGTGCCGGCTCGGTTGATGTATTCGGGCCGAGCGTCGTGATCCCGGATGTCACGACGACCCCGCCCTCGGAAGTCGCGCCGGTCGGCGCAACGCTGAACGGTCTTGTGGGTTTGGCCAGTGAAGGCCCGGCGAGCTGCACCTTCGTGTGGGGCACCACCAGCGCCTTCGGCCAGACCGCGCCGTGTGAACCCCCGGAAGTCGCCGCGGAAGCATCCCCGGTGCACGCCAAGCTGTCCAAGCTCGCGCCGGATACGACCTACTTCTATCGCCTGCAGGCGACCAACAAGAACGGAACGAACCCCGGCGAAGAGTCTCAAGATGGGCAGTTCACGACTCCGGGGCCGGGGCTGTTGGATGAGTCGGTCGCGGAAATCGCGGCGACGTCCGCGACCCTGCATGCCACTGTCAGCCCGCACGGCACCCCGACCAGCTACTTCTTCGAATACGGCACGAGCACGGCGTACGGCTCCCAGGCACCCCTGCCGCCGGGGACGCCCATTGGCTCAGGCGAAGAAGCCGCCGAAGTCCAGCAGCACATCCAGGGCCTGATCCCGTCGAAGGAATACCACTATCGTGTCGTGGCCGTCAGCCAGCTCGGCGGCAAGCCCGTCCCCTTCCCCGAGGAAGACCACACGTTCATCACCCAGGGCTCCGCGGGCGGCACGCTCCCTGACGGGCGCCGGTGGGAGCTCGTTTCACCCGCGGATAAGCACGGGGCGCTGCTGCTACCGATCTCAGAAGCCGGCCTCGCGCAGGCCGCCCCGTCGGGCGCCGCGGTCACCTATCTCGCGAACAACCCGACCGAACCCGTCAAAGGCAACTCCGAAGATGCGCAGATCATCTCCACCCGTCGCGCCGGGGTCTGGGCGTCGCAGAACATCGCGTTGCCGCACGCCGGCCCGACCGGCCCGAGCGCCACCTCCGGTCCCGAATTCAGGTTTTTCTCTGAAGATCTCTCCCAGGCGCTGGTCGAACCGCGGGGGGCATTCACCTCGCTGGCTCCTGAAGCGTTCCCGCCCGATACCGAACGCACCGGCTACGTACGCCACCACCAGGCATGCGCAACGGTCCCAGCATCCTGCTTTGAGCCGCTGCTGACTGGAGCCCCGGGCTACGCCGACGTCCCACCCGAAACCAAATTCGACGGGCCCCCTGGCGAGATTGGCGGGGAAGGACGTTTCGTTGACGCCACACCCGATCTCTCTCATGTGATCCTCTCTTCTCGCATCGCGTTGACGACTCAGAGCATCGGCGAACAGGCGCTGTATGAGTGGACGTCCGCGCGTCCGCCGACGGAACGGCTGCAGCTGATCAGCGTCCTGCCCGGGGAAAAAGCCCCCGCCGGAACGGTGGAACTCGGATTTAAGAACAGGTTGGCGAGGCATGCGATCTCCAACGACGGGGCACGTGTCGCGTGGTCGGCTGAAGGACACCTCTATATGCGAGACACGGTGCGCGGCCAGACAGTGAAGCTCGACGGCGTGCAGGCCGGTGGCTGTCAAAACTGTCGCTCTGAACCCAAATTTCAGCTTGCCTCAAGCGACGGAGCCCGGTGGTTCTTCACCGACTCCCAGAAGCTGGCTGCGGGGGCGGGGGCGCTCCCGAATCAGCCGGACCTGTACGAGTGTGAAATCGTTGAAGAAGTCGGAGAACTCCGGTGCAAGCTCAGCGACCTGACACCCGAAGCTGCCGCGGCAAACATGAACGTCGAAGGCGCGCTGCCGGGCGCAAGCGAAGACGCGCGCACACTCTACCTCGTCGCCACGGGAATACTGACAAGCGGTGAAAACGCCCGTCACGAACACGCCACGCCCGGCGCCCTGAACCTCTACACCCTCCAGCAAGACCCGGCCAGCGGGAATTGGCAGACCCCGCAGTTCATCAGCACCCTCACGAGCGCAGACAGCCCCGACTGGGCAGGAAACGCGCTTAGTCTCAGCTTCAAGGGTGTGACGTCGCGTGTCTCGCCGGATGGGCGTTGGCTCGCGTTTATGTCGAGCCGCTCGCTGACGGGCTATAACAACCACGACGCCAACAGTGGGCACCCCGACGAGGAGCTCTACCTGTATGACAGCCTCACCGGCCGTCTTGTGTGCGCGTCGTGTAATCCCACCGGAGCGCGCCCTACCGGCACCGAATACGGCATGGAAGGCAGAAACCTCAATCTCGTCGGCGGCGGCGGCAAAGTCTGGGAACCCACAGACTGGCTGGCGGCGAACATCCCTGCTTGGACACCGTTTGAAGCGTCGATTGCTCGCTACCAGTCGCGTTATCTCTCAGACAGTGGCCGGCTGTTCTTCAACAGCGGCGATGCGCTCGTGCCGCACGACGTCAACAAAAACCAGGATGTCTACCAGTACGAGCCCACAGGCATCGGCGGCTGCAGCACGGCCTCTGCGACCTACAGCACTGCCTCGGGTGGCTGTGCTGACTTGATCTCCTCGGGTACCGCGGCGGGCGAATCGGCGTTCCTCGATGCTTCTGAAGACGGCAAAGACGTGTTCTTCCTCACCGGTGAACGGCTCGTTCCCCAGGACATCGACAGTGCCGTGGATGTCTATGACGCCCATGTCTGCACGAGCGAAGCGCCGTGCACGAGCAGCCCGGCCACGCCGCCGCCGTGCACGACCGCCGAGGCATGCCGTGCCGCACCCGCACCCCAGCCCAGCATCTTCGGATCGCCATCGAGCGCAACCTTCTCAGGCGCCGGGAACATCTCGCCGCCCGCCGTGAGGCCGAAACCGCTGAGCCGCCCCCAGCTGCTCGCCCGGGCGCTGAAAGCATGTCGGCACACCTTCCCGCACTCCAAGAGGCGCCGCGTCGCCTGCGAACGCCGCGCGCACAAGCACTACGCCACATCCCACAAAGCCAGCAACAAGCAGAGGGTCAAGTAGTTGCTGCTCGTGATGGGGGGTTTTCTTGTGGGTGGTGTTGGAAGCCTTCTTGGAGGAAGATTGTGAATGCGGTGTGGCTGTCCTCTACGCGTTGGGCGGCGGCGCGTCCGACGGCGTAGGCCTCTACGAATCCGACGTGGGTGAGGGTGGGGTTGCGCTCGAGGTATTGGGTGAAGGCGCGGGCTGCTTGCCAGCTGCGCTCGGGCCAGGTCTCTGCGGCGAAGAATGCGCCGGCGGTGATGGCCATGACCTCTTGGAAGCCGAGCTCGTGGATCGCCATGAAGGCGTCTTGCTTTGCGGTGAACTGGGCGTAGAACGCGCGTCCGTCGATGTCGGCTCGCCGGGTGATGTCGGCGACCGTGGTGGCGGTGTATCCCTTTCCCTCGGCGAGTTGTGCGGCGGCGAACATGATCCGTAGGCGGTGGTTCTCTGCGATTTCCTGCTTGGACATTCGTGTGCGCCCGGGAGGGATCGGTGCGGGGGCTCGCAGCGGGAGCTCTGGGATGAACGGTGAGCGCTCGGGTGCCCGGGTGGGCTTGAGGGCGCGCTGGCGAGGGTGTCGCGGACGCTCGCGAGTAGCCGCGCGTGGATGTCGGCCGCGGTCGCGGTGAAACAGTCCTCGCGGTCGCCGCCGGTAACCGCGGCGGATACGCGAGCGCGAACGTCTCAGCCGTGATCGCCGAGGGGGCTTTGTGCGGGTGTTTATGGCTCGCGGGCCTGTTGCGCGGGTCGCCATCGTCCACGCGCTTGCGCCCGCCGCCGATCACCCAAGGCCCCGTTTACCCGGTGCTGGGCACTGCCTAGGTCTCGACGAGCGCTGGGGTGCGCGCGTACCCGGTGCTGAGGATCAGTTCGGGACTCCAGCTGCCTGATCGCTTCGACACGCTCACGTTAGAAGCGGGCCTGCACTGATCCTCGCCATCGGCGCCCACCCCCGGCGTTACCGGCCTCTTCGCACGACTTCTTTGCACACCCTGTCCGTCGCGCCCAAGCCCGTGAGCCCCCGTTGGGCGGCAGGCATCGCCTCCTCTCGCCACCGTTCCTGTTCAGCACGCCCTCCTCGCGCGCGGTCGAATGCCCCACACGTCGCTCGCCCGCCTCTCACTGGCTTGTCGTCGACGTCCGCCGGGCCGCACGCTCAAACACCGGCACCCGCAGTGGAAACCCAAACACGCCCCACGAGGAGGCACAATGAGATCACGCTACCGAGGACTGGTCGTCCTTGCCGTAATCGTCGCGATGGGAGCCGTCGCCTCAACAGCGTCAGCCACGCTGCCCGAATTCAAACCTGGGCACTTGCCGCTCAAAGTCACCGGACAAACGGGGGGCGCAATTACGATAGACAACCCCGCCGCGGGGGGGGCATGGTCCTACCGCGGCGGCACTCCTACCCTTTCTGGGGAAGTCGCGGGCTTCGGTAAAACGATGAGCAACATCTCGATGAGTTTCGTCGAAGGCGAGTCTTATGGGTGCAACAACCTCCCTAGCTATAGCTTGGCGTTCAATAACCTAAACGGCACACTCGGATACATCAACAAAGCGGAAAAAAAGGTCGGGTTGATGCTCGTCCCAGCCAAACAGCCGATTGCGTCTTGTTATCAGCAGGCTCAGAACAAGGTGTACGCGGGAGAGCTGATCGGCACGATAACGCCTCTGAACTACCGCACCAACAGATTCACGCTTCACTTCGAACAGGGGGGCGGTAAAGAGTTTCCGCTGTGGTTTGAAGGGGAATCGGAAAAATACCCGGAACGGTTTGCGTTCTCGATGTGCAACACCGCATGTACGCAGTGGAACCGGCAGAGTACAGGGCTCGCCGCCACCATAACAATTGAAACGTCGCAGGAAATGGAAATTTCCGCATAGGCTAACTAGGACACGCCAAGGAGCACGATGGCCTTGGCGTGTCCCGCGTGCCCGGCGAAGCTACCGACGGCAGGCCCGCTCAGGTCACCTGAGGGCGGTGACGCCGTGCTGGTTCGGACGGTGCCACCGTCCGAACGCGCTTCCTATGAGGAGTGACGCATCTGCGTGTCGTGACATCGGCGTGTCGCGACTGGGGGTCGCGAGCCCCGACTGCCACCACGGCCAGCGCCTTAACCGAAAGCGCCACGGGGCCACGGATAGAACACGGCGACTGGGCGCCCCATGTCTCCGGCGCTCAGCGGCCGAAACCCTCTGGCTGGTGCGCGGAGACGCCATGACACCCTCGTGTCCGTCTGTCGAGGAGGCTCTCGCGCTGTTGAGCGTGAGGGCATCGGCTGGTCCGGTGCCCTGGGGTTGCTCTTCTCGTGGGGGTGACAGCTTCCCGCCCCGGGCTCTGAATGCTTCTTGTTTGCGGTCACGGTTGTTTATCGCGGCCTGTTCTCGGTTATCGATCGTCGTGTGCTGTTTGGCAGCATCGAGGGCGGACCAAGGCGTGGGGGTGCAGGGTGTCCTCGCCGGGGTGGTCATCGCGGGCCTGACGCCCATGCGTGAGTTGCTGCCGGCCGACCCGCGGCGGGGCGCTGCTTTATGCGTGCCGGGCTTGGGCGATCGGGAACCCGTGTGGGCGCGCAGCTCCCTCGGAGGGTCGCTTGTTGACAGCTCGCATCGGTATGCGCTAGGGTCCATGTCAGCGTTTATTAATCGGGTCGCGCTGGGACGGGCCCGGTCGACCGTAGCTGGTTGTGGGTTTGAGAGGATCGGGAGCGAGGAATGCAGAGCAGTCACGGGATGGGCCGCATGAGCGCCGTCGGCGTCGTTACCGGGGGTTCGTGGTCAGTTCGCTACCGCGGGTCGCGTTGCGGCCTCCTCGGTGAGACAGGAGCTCCTGCCTCTTCGGTGTTCGTGTCGTTCCCTGAGCGTGGTGGTGTCCGCTCGGCGCGTAGCGTCCGTCCTGGCGTTGCGCTTGTGCTGGCGCTGGTGTGTTGCGTGCTCGCCGCGGCTGGGCTCTCTGCCGAGCCGGCGGGGGCCGCGGTGACCCACCCGTTCCTCCCGGCACCGTCGACGACAATCACGGAAGGCGTCCCGGCGGGCTGTGGTCTCACCGAAGCGGAACCGCCGTGTCTTTCGGGGTCGCTGTACAGCGTTGATGCCATGACGGTCGACTCGGGCCACCTGTGGATCGCGGAAGAGCTCAAAAACGGCTCTTCGAGAGTCGATCGTTTCGATGCGTCCAGCGGGAGGTTCGTGGCGCCGCAGCTGCATGAAGAAGGCGGCGTTTCCCAGCTGCATCAGGGTGTCGCGGTCGGTCATCCCGGTGGGGAAGAAGAGGTGTATGTCGGGGCTGCCCAAGCGGGCAAAACAAGCAAAGGCGTCGTCGCGGTGTTCGGCCCGTCGGGGAAACTGCAGCACGCGTGGACCGGTGCGGGCACCGCGAACAAATCGTTTACCGAAGACAGCGAAGGGCAGCTCGTGGGAGTACTCGCCGGTGTCGCGGTCGATGGCTCGCAAAACCTCGAAACGAAGAGCGACGTGTACGTCGCGACGCATGGGGAAGCCGCATTCAATCTGGTTGATGTCTTCAGGCCGAAAGCGGGTGGGGAAGAACCCGAAAAAGCGCTTTCGTCGATCATGGGGACGTGCGCGGCGGTCGAAACGTCGTGTCCGACCGAACCGGTTCCGTTCGAAGCTCCGCAGGGCGTGGCGATCTCCGGGTTCAATGGGGATGTGTTGGTCAACGACAACAACCGCTTCGTCGACATCTTCGAACCGCTGCCGCTCGGGCAGTTCAAGTATGTAGGGCAGCTGGCGCAGACGCCGACGGGCCCGGCGGGCGCAGGCGAAGCCTTCGAACGTGTCGTGACTGTCGCGGTCGACGCCAAGAACGGCGATATTTACGTCGTAGACGCGGTCGGGCACGGGCGCCAGGTGGTCGATCAGTTCACGGCGGCAGGGACATATCTGGGGCGTTTGACGGGTACCCCGACGGGAGGTTTCGTCTCGCTCCAGAGCGTCGCGGTCGACCCGGTCAGTGAGCAGGTGTATCTCGGGGACTACAACACCGAAAAGGAAGCGGGCTCGGTCGACGTGTTCGGCCCGAGTGTCGTGATCCCGGATGTCACGACGACGCCGGCTACGGAAGTCTCGCCGGGCGCTGCGACGCTCAACGGGTCGCTTGGTCTGGCTGGCGAAGGCCCTGCGAGTTGCAGCTTTGTGTGGGGCACCACCAAGTCCTTCGGCCAGAGCGCACCGTGTGAACCTAGTGAAGTCAGCGTCGAAGAATCCGCGGTGCACGCCAAGCTTTCTGGCCTTCAGTCCGATACGACGTATTTCTATCGTCTGCAGGCGAGCAACAAAAACGGTTTGAACCCGGGTGAAGGAAGCCAGGATGAGCAGTTCACGACCCCCGGCCCGGGGCTGTTCGACGAGTCGGTCTCGGATATCGCTGCCACCTCCGCGACGCTGCACGCAACCGTCAGCCCGCACGGCACGGCGACGAGCTTCTACTTCGAATACGGCCCGAGCACGGGCTATGGCTCTCAGGCGCCGGTCCCACCGGGGACGTCCATCGGCTCAGGCGAAGAAGCCGTCGAAGTACAGCAGCACATCCAGGGTCTGAGCCCGACGAGCGTCTATCACTACCGTGTCGTCGCGGTCAGCCAGCTCGGCGGTAAACCCGTTTCCTTCCCCGGCGTCGATCATGCGTTCATCACGCAGGGCTCCGCGGGCGGCACGTTGCCCGACGGGCGCCAATACGAGCTCGTCTCCCCGGCGGACAAGCACGGCGCGCTGCTTTTGCCGATTTCGGAAGTCGGTCTGGTCCAGGCAGCCCCTTCGGGCGCGGGGATCACCTATGTCGCCAACAACCCGACGGGCAGCGACGTAAAGGGCAACGCCGAAGACGTGCAGATCATCTCGACTCGCGGCCCGACCGGCTGGTCCTCGCAGAACGTCGCACTACCCCACAGCGGCCCCACCGGGCCGAGCGTCGGAAACGGCTTGGAGTACCGTTTCTTCAGCGAAGACCTCTCGCAGAGCCTCGTTGAACCGCGCGGCGAATTCACCTCCCTGGCACCTGAAGCGTCCCCGCCGGATACCGAACGCACCGCCTACATCCGCCACGACCAGACATGTCCCGAAACGCCGCACACCTGCTTTGAGCCGCTGCTGACCGGCGCTCCGGGCTACGCGGACGTGCCGGCGGAAACGAAATTCGGTGGGAACCCGGCTGTCCTGGTCTCCGACACGACCTTCCTCGGCGCGACCACCGATCTCTCCCATGTCGTTCTATCCTCACCCATAGCACTGACCAGCCAGAGCACCGGCGGTCAACGTGAGCTGTACGAGTGGAGCGCGCCGCGCCCAGCGACGGAACCCCTGCAGTTGATTAGCGTTTTGCCGGGCGGTGAATCAGCGGGGGGAAACGCAACGCTCGGCCTCGAAAACAAAGCGGCACGGAACGCGATCTCCAGCGACGGGTCGCGAGTCGCGTGGACCGCCGAAGGGCACCTCTATGTGCGCGACCTCGCGAAGGGCCAGACGGTAAAGCTCGACAGCGTGCAACCAGGCGGCTGTGAAGACTGCAGTCCAGAACCCAAGTTTCAGCTCGCTTCAAGCGATGGCATGCGATGGTTCTTCACCGATACCCAAAAGCTGATCGCCGGTGCGGGCGCACTCCTGCACCAGCCCGACTTATATGAGTGTGAAATTGTCGACGAAGCCGGCAAACTGAAGTGCAGGCTGACGGACCTCACACCCGAAGCGGGCGGCACGAACGCTGACCTGGAGGAAGGCCTGGTGCTCGGCGCAAGCAAGGACGCAAGGACGCTCTACTTCGTCGCGAAGGGCGTGCTGACGGCCGGTGAAAGCGCCGAGCGCGAACCCGCCTCGCTCGGCGCACCAAATCTTTACAGCCTGCAGCAAGACCCCGCCAGCGGCAAATGGCAAACCCCGCAGCTCATCACCACGCTCTCAAACGAAGACGGGCCCGACTGGGCAGCAGGCGCGTTCAGCCTCAGCTTCGGCGGTCTCACGGCGAGGGTTTCTCCGGATGGGCGGTGGTTGGCGTTTATGTCGAACCGTTCGCTCACGAGCTACAACAACCGTGACGCCATCAGCGGGCACCCCGACGAGGAGGTCTACCTCTATGACAACCTCAACCACAGTCTGGTGTGCGCGTCGTGCAACCCGACGGGTGCGCGACCGGCGGGCACCGAATACGGGCCAGAAGGGCGCAACCTTCCACTCGTGAGCGGCGGCGGCAAGATCTGGCCCAGAACAACATGGCTCGCGGCGAGCATCCCGCCGTGGACCGCCTTCGCCGCTTTTGAAGGATCGACTGCGCGCTACCAGTCACGTTACCTGTCTAACAGCGGCCGTCTGTTCTTCGACAGCAGCGATGCGCTCGTCCCGCGTGACGTCAACAAGAACCAGGATGTCTACCAGTACGAGCCCCCCGGGACCGGCAGCTGCACCACGAGCTCCCCAACCTACAGCGAAGCCTCGGGCGGCTGTGCGGATCTGATCTCCTCGGGTACCGCGGCGGGCGAATCGGCGTTCCTGGATGCTTCTGAAGACGGCAAAGACGTGTTCTTCCTCACCGGTGAACGGCTCGTGCCCCAGGACATCGACGGCGCCGTGGATCTCTATGACGCCCATGTCTGCACGAGCGAAGCGCCGTGCACGAGCAGTCCGGCGACGCCGCCGCCGTGCACGACCGCCGAGGCGTGCCGTGCCGCACCGGCACCCCAGCCCAGCATCTTCGGATCGCCCTCCAGCGCCACCTTCTCGGGCGCCGGGAACATCTCGCCGCCGCCCGTCCTCAGGCCAAAGCCGTTGAGCCGCCCCCAGCTGCTCGCCCGGGCGCTGAAAGCGTGCCGGCACACCTTCCCGCACTCCAAGAGACGCCGCGGCCTCTGCGAACGCCGCGCGCGCAAGCACTACGCCACCACATCCCACAAAGCCAGCAACAACCGGAGGGTCAAGTAATGCGCCGAATCACACTGGTCACCCTCACGGTCATGACGTTGGGCCTCGCCACGGCGGCCTGCTCCGCCGGCGCCGAAACAACGTCGCCCTGGTGGGCCGTCACGTCCAACGCACGACCGACGAACCTCAGCGGGGCTCCCGGTAGCACCGAGACACAGGAACTCACGATCAACGGGACCGCAGGCAACGTCGCTCTGCTCGAACCGAAGCGGTTGCAGGAACTCGAAAGCGGACGGCGATCCTTCTCAGAACAGCTCGTGGCCGTCATCCCGTTCAACGCCACCGCCGCCGAAGTCCAAGAAGGGATCGAAGCGTCCGTCTACCCTGGACGCCAGGTCCAGGTCACGCAGGTCTCCAGCAAAGAAGAAGAAGAAAAAGGAACGCGTCGCTACACGATCTCATTCCCGCACCAGAGCGGCGGCGTCTTTCCCGAACCCGTGCTGGCGATCTCCGCAAACGGGGAATTCCCGGCCGCGTTCGGGAAGCCCCCCCTCACTACCAACGAAGGAAAAGAACCCGGCCAGGCCACCGACGTGGAGCTTCAGCAGGGCACCGCCACCGAAGACGAGATCGTCGTCACCGCGGAGAACCGTGGCGACGCGAACACCACCGGGGCCGTGACGGTCGCAGACTCCTTGCCGCCCGGCCTCGAAGCTGTCGCCATCGCGGGCGTAGCCGGCGAAATCGGGACGCACAACCGGGGCGACGTCAGCTGCAACCTGAAGACCCTGACCTGCACCTTCTGCACCCAGAACAGCCTGAACTGTCCCGCCGCCGAACCACCTACCGAAACCGGTGAATGCAAACGAGTCGAACAGGCCGTACCCTGCCCGTCACTGCACGCCTACGAGGAGATCGAGGTGCGCATCGCCGTCGTGCCCAAGCCCGAAGCCACCAGCGGCGCGCTGAACACGGCGACCGTCTCAGGCGGCGGCGCCGCGCACCCCGCCACCGCCACCCATCCGATCACGATCGGCGGCCCCGAACGCTTCGGCTTCGACGACTTCCAGTTCACCCCGGAAAACGCGGGCGGCACCGTCGACACCCAGGCCGGCTCGCACCCCTTCCAGGTCACCAACGTCGTGACCCTCAATACCAAACGACCCGACTCCAACATGAACCCCCGCGCCGTGAGCCTGCCGAAGGAGATCATCGGCGAACTGCCCGCCGGCTTCGTCGGTAACCCCAGCCCGTTCGAAAAGTGCACCGACGCGCAGTTCGCCACCCAGGCACCCGAAGGCTCCACGCACGACATCACCAACGAGTGCCCCGCCACATCCGCGGTCGGCGTCGCGACCATCACCTACACCAACCCGACGGGCCCCTACAGCACGGCGACCGCGCCGATCTTCAACATGGTTCCGCTGCCGGGCGAGCCCGCGCGCTTCGCCTTCAAGGCCCTCGGCATCGTCTCGGCCTTCCTCGACGCCAAGGTCCGCACCGGCAGCGACTACGGCGTCACGGTCACCTCCAGCAACATCACCCAGCTCGTCTCCCTGATCGGGGCGAAGCTGACCTTCTGGGGTGTCCCCGGCGCCCCCGCCCACGACGGCCAGCGCGGCTGGCAATGCCTCGAGGGCTTCGGCACCTGCAGCCCATCCACGAGTACGACGCCCCCACCGTTCCTCGTGATGCCGACTTCCTGCCAATCACCCTTCACCAGCACACTGCGCGGCGAAGGATGGGCCGCCTCCGGCAACCCTCCCGCGATCGCCGAAACGCTCACCTACACCCCCGCGGAAGCGATCGACGGATGCAACCACCTCGCGTTCTCACCAACCGTCGAAGTCAAACCCGACGGCACCGCAGCCAGCACCCCGACCGGCCTGAAGACCATCGTCCACGTGCCCCAGAACGGTTCCATCAACCCCGAAGGCCTCGCCGAGTCCTCGGTCAGGGACATCACCGTCGCCCTGCCCGAAGGCGTCACCCTCAACCCCGCAGGCGCGGACGGCCTTGACTCCTGCAGCCAGGCGGAGATCGGCTTCCTCGGCGAGCAGCCCGGCGAACCCGACACCAAGCTCTTCACCAACGGGCTCCCAGCCGTCAAGGGCGAAGCGCCGCGGCCGTTCTGCTCAAACGCCGCGAAGGTCGCCACCGTCAGCATCGAAACGCCGCTGCTTCCACACGCCCTGGAAGGCGCCGTCTATCTCGCGACGCCCGCGCCGTCCGGCGAACTGGGCAAGAACCCCTTCAACTCCCTCGTCGCGATGTACATCGTCGCCGAAGACCCGGTCTCCGGAACGCTCGTCAAGCTCCCCGGCAGCGTGTCCCTCAACCAATCCACCGGGCAGGTCACCGCTAGCTTCAAGAACAGCCCCCAGCTGCCCTTCGAAAACGCAGAACTGCACTTCTTCGGCGGCGAACGCGCACCGCTGGCCACACCCGCCCACTGCGGCACCTACACCACCCACGCATCCTTCACGCCCTGGTCGGGCAATGAAGACGCAACCTCGAGCGCGACGTTCAACATCACCACAGGCCCCAACGGAAGCCCCTGCCCCGGCGCGGCCCTCCCGTTCTCACCGTCCTTCACAGCCGGCAACACCAACATCCAGGCAGGGGCGTTCAGCCCCTTCACGATGACGATGAGCCGCGAAGATGGGCAGCAGAACCTCAAGAGCATCCAGTTGCACATGCCGCCGGGCCTCTCCGGTGTGCTCACGGGCATCCCGCTCTGCGCCGAAGCCCAGGCGAACACCGGGACCTGCCCCGCCCAGAGCCTCGTGGGCGAAACGACCGTCAGCGTCGGCCTCGGCGGAAGCCCCTTCACCGTCACCGGCGGCCAGGTGTTCCTCACCGGCCCCTACAAGGAAGCCCCGTTCGGGCTCTCCATCGTCAACCCCGCGAAGGCCGGCCCGTTCGACCTCGGCAAAGTCATCGTTCGAGCGATGCTCCAGGTCGACCCGCACACGACCGCGGTGACCGTCACCAGCGACAGCACCGGGCCCTACGCGATCCCCCCGAGCATCGACGGGATCCCGCTGCAGATCAAGCACGTCAACGTCACGATCAACCGTCCCGGCGGCTTCACCTTCAACCCCACCAACTGCAACCCCCAGGAAATCTCCGGCGCACTGCAGAGCATCGAAGGAGCAGCGGCCACCCTGAACGTCCCCTTCCAGGCCACCAACTGCGCGACCCTCGGCTTCGCCCCGAAATTTGCCGTCGCGACGTCCGGCAAGAACTCCAAAGCAAATGGGGCGAGCCTCACCGTCAAACTGACCTACCCCAAAGCCCCCTTCGGCAGCCAGGCGAACATCACGAGGGTCAAGGTCTCACTCCCCAGACAGCTCCCCTCACGCCTGACGACCCTCCAGAAGGCCTGCACCAGCGCCCAATTCCAGGCAGACCCCGAAGGCTGCCCCGCGGCCTCGCGGATCGGCCACGCCCGCGCCATCACCCCCCTCATACCGGTCCCGCTGGAAGGCCCCGCATACTTCGTCAGCCACGGCGGCGAAGCGTTCCCCGACCTCGTCCTCGTACTGAAGGGCTACGGCGTGACGCTCGACCTCGTCGGCACCACGTTCATCAACAAGGCCGGGATCACCAGCTCGACGTTCAAGACCGTCCCCGACGCCCCCGTCGGGAGCTTCGAACTGACCCTTCCCCAGGGCAGGTACTCAGCGCTCGCGGCCAACGGCAATCTTTGCACCTCAAAGCTTCAAATGCCGACCGAATTCCTCGCCCAGAACGGCCTGAAGATCAACCAGAACACGCCGATCGCCGTCACCGGCTGCGCGAAGCACAGGGCGCTGACCAGGGCTCAGAAGCTTGCCAGGGCGCTGAAGGCATGCAGCAGGAAGGCCAAGTCCAAGCGTGCCGGTTGCGTCAAGCAGGCACGGCGGACCTACGGCCCGCTCAGAAGGAAGAGGTAGGGGTGGTGAGACTCGCTGCGCTGCGCCGCGCTGCTTTGCGCTGCACGGCGTCGGCAGGCTGGACTCTTGTCGGTTCAAGCAAGGGCAGGTCACACAAAGGGGAAGCTGAGCATGGCAACTAGAGCAAACAGCAGGCTGTTCAGGCGCGGCCTCGGATCGACGCTGGGCGTGATGGCAGACCGGACGGGACTTCGGCCTCGCCGCAACCGCACGGTCTGCGTGAGCACCGTGGCCCTGGCGGCGCTGCTCGGGGCCGCGCTCGCCGGCGCCACATCGTCTCACGCTGCCCCGGCCCGGGCCGCGCGTACCTTCTCGCTGAATGAGACCGGACGCCTGGGACTCACCAGCCATCACGGCTTTACGCTCAACGAGAAGGGATCCGCCTCCGGCACGATCTCCGGCACGATCTACATTCATCTGAGTGTCGTCTCGACCAACCGGGTGACCGCAGAAGTCAACATCTATCCGAGTGGTGGCTCGCTCACCGGTCGCGCCGGCGCCAGCTACCGTCCGGCCGGTGCGGTGGCTAGCTTCAACGGAAGCATGTCGATCGTCAGAGGTACAGGGCGCTACAGCCGCGCCAGTGGCACGGGACTCAGTTTCACCGGAACGGTGCAGCGCTCAAACGACGCGGTGACGGTGCACGTCAGTGGCCGGATCTCCGCCTGAGCTCGTCCTGAGGTCCAGATTGTCTCGCCTGGCGGTTCTCACGGTGCTCTGCGGGTCGCTCCTGTGTATCGCGACGCCGCGTGCGGCGCGAGCAACCGCCGAGCAGGCGACATTGCACGCCTCGTTCTCTCCGGACAGGCTCGCGGCGCCAACCACGATCAGCTTCGCCTTTCGGCTCTCGACGAGCGAAGGGACGGCCCCACCGCCGCTGACCGGATTGAATCTTCAGATGCCGGCGGGCATGAACTACACGAGGACCACAATGGGGCTTGCAATTTGCCAACCGTCTGCGCTACTGGAAAGAGGCCTGCGGGGGTGCTCGCCCAACTCACGCCTCGGCTACGGGACCGCCTACGTCGAAGTCCCGTTTGGCGTCGGTTCCGGCCACGAGGTGCCCGAACTGCAAGCGCTCTCCGGCCCGTCGCCCAACGGAAACCTCGTGGTCCTCTTTTACGCAAACGGGATCTTCCCGGTCTCCGCACAGCTCGCGTTCTCCGGCGAAGTGCTCCCCGACAGCGGCAGGTTCGGCTCCCAGCTCACGACTACGGTTCCTCCCGTCTCAAGCGTGCCGGGCGGCCCAGACGTCTCGATCCTCAGCGTGCAGACGACGATCGGTCCGAGCCACCTTCTCTACTACAAGAACGTCCGTGGCCGGCGCGTGGCATTTCATCCGCGTGGCGTCGCGGTCCCCGAACGCTGCCCACGCGGCGGCTTCCCCTTCGCCGCCCAGTTCACATTCTCCGATCAGAGCACCACCAGCGCTCAGACCGCCGTGCCCTGTCCGCCGGCGCCTCGTCACCACTGATTGCGATGCGGGGACCGGCGCTGCAGCGACTCCAGCCGGTGCCCGAACGTCGTGCGGATATTGTCGCTGTGCACGCCCTGAACCGCTTCGGATCCCCCTCTCACCAGCGCGTCCCCCACTCCCGCACAGCACACGACGGCGCGCTCGCCCTCAGATTCGCCCTCTGCACGACGGTTGCGCGCTATCTCACGACCGTGATGCCTACGGTATCCCGCGAGCTGGCCCACTGGCGAAAGCGGGCGCAGCGGATCCCCGACCCAGCTCTCCGGGCCCTGGCGAGCCAGGCGATCTCAAAGCGGGGCAACATGGAGGGGGCCGCGCTGTTCGCCGTGCTTGCCCCACGCCGCCGTCGCCGTGCGACCGTGCGTGCGCTGGTCGCCTTTCAGACGGCCTACAACTATCTCGACATCCTCGCCGAGCAGCCCAGCGCCGTGGCGAGCGCGAATGCCCGCCAATTGCACCAGGCCCTGCTGCTCGCGCTCGACCCGGCGGCGTCTCAGGCGGACTACTACGCCCACCATTCCCACAGCGATGACGGCGGCTTTCTCCAGGAGCTCGTGCACGTCTGCCGCTCGGCTCTGATCGCCCTGCCCTCCCACCACGCGGTGGCCTGCGCCGCTCAGGCTGCTGTCGCGCGAATCGTCGCCTTTCAGAGCCTGAACCTCACCCGCGATCAGGGTGGTCACGACGCGCTGCAGCGCTGGGCCCGAGCCGAGAACCCAACCTCCTCAGGCCTTCACTGGTGGCAGACCGCGGCGGCCGGCGGGTCCTCGCTCGCGGTCCACGCACTGATCGCCACGGCCGCCACGCCCGCCGTGACCCACGCTCAGCTCGGCGCGATCCAAGAGGCATACTTTCCCTGGATCTGTGCACTTCACTCCCTGCTCGACAGCCTGATCGATGTTCAGGAGGACGAGCGGGCCGGCCAACGCAACCTGCTCAGCTACCACCCCTCCCGCCAGCAGGCGGCCTTTGCGATGAAACTGCTCGCACGGCGCGCGCGCGACGCGGCCACACGACTCCCGGAAGCCTCCGCTCACGAGGTGATCCTGGCCGCGATGGCTGCCTACTACCTGTCAAGTCCGGAGGCTGCCACAGCGGACGCACGCGCATGTGCCACTGCCGTCGCAGACGCACTCGGCCCGCTCGTGGGTCCGGCGCTCCTGCTGTTCAAGGTCAGGCGCGCGGCCGGGTCTCTCCTTCACGGCGCGTACCGCTAGCAACCTGGGCGGCGACGGTGCTCGATCTGCGCGATCTCGTAAAGCATTACCCCGCGGTCGGCGGGCAGCCCGTCCGCGCGGTCGATGGGGTCTCGCTGAGTGTCCGCCCGGGGGAAATCGTCGCCCTGTACGGCCCGAGCGGGTCTGGCAAGACGACGCTTCTGCTGATGGTTGCCACACTCCTGGCCCCTACCAGCGGAAAGGTCATGATCGCCGAACGGGACGTGTCGAGCATGTCCGAGCGCGAGGCTTCGCATTTCCGCCTGTCAGAGCTTGGCTTCATCCGTCAGAACTTCGATCTGCTGCCCGGCGTCTCGGCGCTGGACAACGCCGTGCTCAAGCTGCTCAAGACGGTCCGCTGGCGTGAGGCCCACCGCCAGATCACGCCGCTGCTGCAGCGCCTGGGCCTCTCAGAGCGCCTCTCCCACCGCGCAGAGACGCTCTCAATGGGCGAGCGCCAGCGGGTGATGATCGCCCGCGCGCTGTCCACGAGCCCGAGCCTGCTGCTCGCCGACGAGCCGACGGGCAGCCTGGACTCCCAGCGCAGCCGCGAAGTCCTCGAGATGCTGCGTGAGCTCTGCCGCGAGCGCAACGTGGCCATGGTCCTGGTAAGCCACGACCCGCTCGCCGCGGACTACGCAGACCGGGTGCTCGCGCTGCGCGACGGCAAGCTCTCTGACTACGCGCCACGGCGCCCGCCCGCCCAACCCGGCGACCGATAGCCGCTTCGGTGAACCGGGCGTGAGACTCGCCAACATCCTGCATCTGTACCGCGTGCGTCTACGGGCGCGCCTGGTCCAGGAGCTCTTTGCAGTGATCGGGATCGCCGCGGGTGTCGCACTCCTGTTCGCCTCCCAGGTCGCCAGCCAGAGCCTCTCGAGCTCGGTGTCACAGCTTTCCCACGGCGTGGTCGGCAACGCGTCGCTGCAGGTGCTTGCCCGCGATCCTCACGGGATGCCCCAGGGCCTGCTCGGGCAGGTTCGCGCGATCGACGGTGTCCGCGCCGCCGCGCCGTTGCTCGAAGCGAGCGCGAGCGCGAGCGGCCCAAAGGGCAGCTCCTCCGTCGAGCTAGTGGGTGCCGATTCGAGCCTGAGAAAGCTCGGCGGTGCGCTCGTGCGCCATACCGAACTGGAACCGTTCGCGGCGATCGGCGCAGTCCTGCTGCCGGCCCCCCTCGCCAAGGGGATCGGCGTCACCATGTTCGGCAAGGAACTGACGCTCAAGCTCTACGGCAGGACCGAGCGCGCGCCGCTGTACGAGCAGCTGCACGAAAGCCAGATCGGAGGCTTGGCGGCAAGCCCGATAGTCCTCGCGCCGCTTTTCTTCGCGCAGGAAATGGCGGGCCTCGCCGGCCGCGTCTCGCGCATCCTCGTGCAGCCCGGCTCCGGCAGAGAAGCCGAGGTGCGCGCCGCGCTCGTCCGATTGGCGGGCCGGCGTCTGAACGTGCAGGGCACCAGCTACGACGAAAGGCTGTTCGCCAGGGCGGCTGCCGCGAGCAACCAGTCCACCGCACTGTTCGCGGTGATCAGCGCCCTTGTGGGATTCCTGTTCGCCTTCAACGCGATGCTCCTCACCGTTTCCCAGAGACGCCGGCTGATCGCCGATCTGCGCCGCGACGGCTACGCCCCTGCGACGGTCATCGCCGTCCTGCTGCTGGACGCCGTCGCGCTCGGCCTGATCGCCTGCCTGCTCGGCCTGCTGCTCGGGCAGGAGCTTTCGATCCACCTCTTTCACTCCAGCCCCGGATACCTCGGCTCGGCCTTCTCGGTGGGTTCCCAGCGCGTCGTCGCCTCCAGCAGCATCGCTATCGCCGTGGGTGGGGGCATGCTTGCCGCGGTCGTGGCCGTGCTGAGCCCTTTGCGCGACATCCTCTCTCGCGATCCGCTCGCCGCGATCACACCGAGGGAGCACTCCATGGCCCCTCGCGCCAACCTGAGGACTGCGCTTGGCTCAGTCCTGTCCCTCGCGACAGCGAGCGCGATCCTGCTCGTGGCGCCAAGGCTGGCGATCCTCGCGATGGTCCTGCTGGTCGCCGCACTGCTGCTCGTCCTGCCATCTGCCTTGCAGCTGGAGCTGGCGCTCGTCAGGAAGCTCGCGCGCCGGATGACGGGCGCCGTGGGGCACGTGGCGGCGATGGAGCTGAGCGCCGCGCGAGTCAGGGCGATCGGTGTCGCGGCCACGGGAGCGGTGGCCGTCTTCGGCGCCGTGGCGATCGAGGGCGCCCACGCCGATCTGCTGAAGGGTCTGCAGAGCGCCGCGCGCGACGAGAACGCCTTCACCGATGTGTGGGTCTCCCCGCCCGGTGCCTACAACCTGCTGAGAACCGCCCCGTTCGCGCCGCTCCAGCAGGCCTCCCTGCAGCATCTGCCCGGCGTCCGCGCCGTGCGCATCTACCGCGGCGGCCTACTTGACTGGCGCGAGCGACGTATCTGGGTGATCGCCCCTCCGGTACAGGCGACGCCCCTGCTGCCTGCCTCCCAGATGGTGCAAGGCTCACTTGCCCAAGCGAGCGTGCATCTGCGCGAGGGGGGGTGGGCGGTGTTCGCCCAGGCAGTGGCTGAAGAACACCACCTGCACATCGGCCAGCGCGTCACGCTGCCAACACCCGTTCCTCTCTCCGTCCGGGTCGCGGCCCTCTGCACCAACATCGGTTGGGCGCCGGGCGCGCTGATCCTCAACGCGGCCGATTACGCCCGCGCATGGGGGAGCGCTGACGCCAGCGCCTACAACGTCCTCGTGACGGCTGGGGTCGACCCGGCCCGCGTCGCGCAGGAGATCACCCGAGCGCTCGGGCCGGCAGCGCCCCTGAGCGCGCAGACGGCATCCGCGCACGCGTCCGAACAGAACGCGCTCAGCCGCCAGGGCCTTCAGCGCCTGAGTCAGATCGCCACGCTGATCCTCGTCGTAGCCGTGCTGGCGATGGCGGCGGCGACCGCAAACATGGCCTGGCAGCGTCGCCCGCGCCTGGCCAAGCTGAGGCTGGAGGGATTCGCGCGATCAGAGCTCTGGCGCACGATCCTGCTCGAGAGCCTGCTCTTGGTCGGGCTCGGCTGCCTCGCGGGAGGCCTGTTCGGCCTGTACGGACAACAGCTCTTAGACCGTGCCCTTGCCAACGTGATCAACTTCCCCGTCGTCTACTCCGTGGCGGCCGTCGCGGCCCTGTCGAGCGCCCTGATCGTGTGCGTGACGGCGGCCGTGATGATCGCGATCCCCGGTTATGTCGCTGCCGGTGTGGCGCCTGCGCTCGCCCTGCAGGACTGAAGAGAGGGCGCTTGCAGCGGCCCTGACTCACCCCGTCACAGGGCCCGGCGCCCGGCGCGACGCTTCCGCAGTAGCTTCTCATCGACGAACCGCGCAGCGGCCTCGGGACCGAGAAACGGCGCCAGGCACAGATAGGTCATCAGCCATGACCAGCGCGCCATTTCCTCGCCGCGACCTTCGCGCGAGAAGGCAAAGACGATCTCAAAGCTCGCCGCGACGATCGCTTCCATCGCGATCTGCGATCGGGGCTCGGCGGCCAGCTGGTTTCCTTCCTGCAGAAAGATCGTAAAGGCAGCGTGCGTGTCGTCGATCCGCTGAACCGCGGGCGCGCCGATCGCGTAGGACTGCACGTAGAGGACGTGTGTGAGGGTGGGGTGCGTGGCCTGGAACTGCGTCCCGGCCAGGATTCCCTGCCACATCCGCTCCGGCCAGCTCTCCGAGCTGAAGAACGCCCCGGCGGCGACCGCCATCGTGTGCTGAAAGCCGAGCTCGTGCGCGGTCAAAAACGCCTGCTGCTTGTCTTTGAAGTGGGAGTAGAAGACCCGCGTGTCCACCGCCGCCGCGGCGACGATCTCGGCGATGCTCGTTGCGTTGTAGCCCCTCTGTGCGGACACCTCGGCGGTGGCGTAGAGGATCCGCTCACGCTGATTGCGCACGACCTCGCCGCGTGACAGCCGCGGGCGCCCCGGCGCAAGGACGCCAGGCGGCTGAGCGGGCAGTTCGGAGTCAAACGGTGAGGGTGGGGGGGGCGGTCCGGGATCCAACGTGCAGAAGCGATGCTCGCTCAGCGGCCGCTCATAGCTGCAAACCCAGCGCACGAGCTCGTCGGCCAGCTCTTTCAGATCGCGCTCACCGCGTCTCACACTGCGTGAGAGCAACCACAGCACGGCGCCGATCAGCGCGGGCAACGGCAGGTCTGCGGCCCGCGCCGGGGGTGAGCCCGCCGCACGCGCGTGCCCGATCATCTTCACCGTCTCTGCGATGGCGCGGTCGCGCTCGTCCAACGCCCGCGGGCCAGCGGCGAGCGTCTCGCACAGCAGCAGGCGCGCACGCAGCGGATTGTCCGCTGCGAAGCCTACGAGCCCTCGCAGCACACTCTCGATCGCGTGCTGGGCGGGGTTGCGCTGAATCGAGTCGGCGAGCTCAGCCTGCAGATACTGTGCGATCTGCGCCTGGGCGGCGAGGAAGCACTGCTCCTTGTCCTTGAAGTACTCATAGAACGTCGGTCGCGAGACCCCCGCACGGTCGATCACCTGGGCGATGCTCGTGTCCTGATAACCGCCCTCTGCAGCGAGCTGGGTCATCGCCCGCAAGAGCCTTGCCCGTTGGGTGTCCTTTCGCCCTCGCTGCATCGTCATCTCGCTTCTGCTGGATAGCCGCGGCCGGGTTCAGAAACCCCCAGGCGTCTGTTTATCGCTCGCCATCCTAGACCAAGCGTCCGGCCGCCGCCGAGTCGCCTGTTCGCCCACCCCGCGCGCGGGTTTGGCTCGGCTCGATCGCGGCTGGCAGCGGCGGCTCACTCACCCGTGCACGCCTCAGGTGCTCGGGGTGGGGCGTTGCAGCTGCTCGTCGATGAAGCGGTTCGTCGCCACTGGACCCAAGAAAGGAGCCAGCGCCAAGAAGCTGAGATTTCCCAGCAGCCCCGCCAGGCGGGGGCGGGGGTGCCCGCGCGACTGGCGGTAGAAGATCTCAAAGAAGCTCGCGACGATCGCGTCCAGCGCCAGGCGCGAGGGCGTGCGGTCGGTGCTGTGCTGGTAGCCCTCCTGAAGAAAGATGCTGAAGGCGACGAGGCTGTCCTCCACACGCTGGGCGGCTGCAGGGCCGACCGCGAACGCCTCGACGTAGCCGATGTGTGCCATCAGCGGATTGACCTCGAGGTACTGGGTCATCGTGCGGCCCGCCTCAAACGCGCGCTGCGGCCACTTCGTCGTGGCGAAGAACGCCTCGGCAGTCACGCGCATCAGCTCCTGCACGCCGATCTCGTGCACGGCCAAGAATGCCTCCTGCTTGTCAGAGAACTGCGCATAGAAGCTTCGTGGGTCGACCTTGGCGAGATTGGCGATGTCTGTGACCGTGCTCGCGGTGTAGCCCTTGGACTCGGCCAGCTTCGCCGCCGCATAGAGGATGCGCAGCCGGTGGTTCTCGGCCACCTGCTCCTCTGAGAGCCGCGGGCGCCCGGGCGCAAGCGGCGCCGGTGGCTCGAGCGGCTGCTCGAGCACGAAGGGCGACCGCGCCGGCTCCGGGCCCAGCGTCAGCTTGCGCCAGCGATGCTCTGAGAGCGGGTGCTCATAGCCCTCGACCCACGCCACCAGCTCGTCGCGCAGCGAGGCGATCGCCGGCTCGCCGCGGCGCAAGCGCACGGCGAGCAGGCGCTGGAGCGCGCCGAGCACGACACTGGCCGGTAGATCGGCGCTCACGATATCCCCGCCGACACGGCCCAAGCGGCGCTCGACCAGTCGCCCGAGCTCGTTCAGCCCTCGATCGCGCAGCTGCAGCGCCCGCGGTCCGGCAGCGAGCACCTCATAGAACAGGAACCTCGCGTTCGCCGGCTGATCGCCCGCGAACTGCACGAGCGCCGCCACTGCCGCTGCCAGCGCGCGCTCGGGGGCCTCATCGCTCAGCTCATGCGCCACGCAATCGCGCAGCAGTCCCTGTGCGTGCTTCAGCGTGCCGAGCACGCAGTCGTCGCGATCGGCGAAGTAGTCATAGAAGGTGGGCCGTGAGACCCCGGCTGCCGCGATCACCGCGCTGACGTTCGCGCCCGCGTATCCGTTGCTGGTCGCCGCCGTGACCATCCCCGCGATCAGCCGCTCGCGCTGGGTCGCCTTGCGACCCGTCTGCAACTCCGTGTTTATGGGGCGCCGAGTGCGCGCTCGGGGGCTCATCAGGGAGACCCTAGAGGAGGATCCGGGGGATCCGACGCGTGGAGACCGAGCTTTTGCGAGGGTGCACCGCGGCATCGTCCTGCTCGTCCTAGCCGCGTGTAGATCGCGCTCATCGAGCCGGACACCGACCAAATCCCACCGTCAGTGTTTAGCGCGCTCAGAGCCTGGAGACCTGGGCGTCGATGAACTCGTCGCTCTCCGTGCAGCCAAGAAACGGCGCCAGCCAGAGGTGTGCGATATGGGGCAGCATCGCGGCAACTCGAGGTGAGCCGGGATCGCTGGCCTGCAGATAGACGATCTCAAAGATGCAGCCGATGATCGCCTCCATCGCCAGACGCGAGGGAGGGTTGGGTTGGGAGCCATAGACGAGGCCTTCCTGCAGGAAGAAGGTGAAGGCGATGTGGCTGTCCTCGATGCGCTGGATCGCCGCGGGGCCGACGGAGTAGGCCTCGACGAAGCCGACATGGGCGACGAGCGGGTTCTCTTCCAGCAGCTGGGTCAGCGCTCGGCCGGCTTCCCAGCTGCGCGCCGGCCAGGTCTCACCGGCGAAGAAGGCCTTGGAGGTCACGTCCATCACCTGCTGGAAGCCGAGCTCGTGCGCGGAGAGAAATGCGTCCTGCTTGTCCTTGAACAGCCGGTAGAAGACGTGCCCATCGACGCGCGCGAGCGTTGAGATGTCAGCTACGGTGGTCGCGATGTAGCCCTTCTGCTCGGCCATGCGCGCCGCGGCATAGAGGATCCTCAGGCGGTGGTTTTCGGCCACCTCCTCCCCGGAGATCCGCGGGCGCCCGACCGGCAGGGCGTTTCCCATGCGCTGAATCGGCTCGTCCGGCACGTACGGCGAGCGCGCCGCGCTGGCGGCTGGGGCCAGCTTGCCCCAGCGATGGGAGTCGAGCGCTCGCTCGTAGGTCTTGATCCAGGCCTCGAGCTCGTCGGCCAGGCGCGAGATGGCCGGCTCGCCGCGACGAAGCCGCGTGGCCAGCAGCCGATACACACCCCCGACGAGCACGCGAGGGTCCACGTCTGCCGCAGCCGCGGAGGCCGGCGCGCTCTGCAGAGCGGCTTCGGTCGCCGCGGCGATCGCGGCGATCCCGCGGTTTCGCATCTCCCGCGCAGGGGCTCCGCCCGCCAGAGCCTCGCTCATCAGAAAGCGCGCCCCCGCCGGCTGTGCGCTTGCAAAGGCGACGATGGCTTCCACCGCGCTGCGCAACGCCGCAGGCGCGGGCCCCTCCTCGATCGCCGCTCCTACCAGGGCGGCGAGCTGCGTCTGCACGTTCTCGATGCTCGCCGTGAAGCAGTCGTCGCGATCTTCGAAGTAGTCATAGAACGTGGGACGCGAGACGCCCGCTTCGGCAATCACCGCTGAGACGTTCGCGGCGGCGTAGCCCCCGCGATTGGCAACGGCCACCATGCCCGCGAGCAGGCGTTCGCGCTGCGTGCTCTTGCGTCCCCGTTGCACCATCGTGTTTACGGCCCCTCCACCGTCCTCCCGTAGTGCCTGCGAACCGTATCCCACTCGCCACCGCCCCGTCGGAGCGCCGTCGCGAGTCACAGCGCTTTGTGTGACTCAATCGCGATCACAGAAATCTCTGCAAGCACACTGCCGCTGTTTATCCCGGCGGCTCGTCGTTTTACAGCCGTCTGATCTCTCGATTCGGAAATGGCCTGTTCGCAAAGCCTTTAGACCAGGATAGGCGGTCTCGTTGACAATCACCTGATTGTTTCGTTAGTCTCCACAGCGATGTTTATCGGGGGTCAAGCACTCGTGCCCGAAGCGCACGAGCCATCGCTGCCTTGTGGCCGCGCGCAAATCCGTTCGGACACTGTCATCAACCCTCGGCGGCACCTGGTTCCGGCTCACGCAGCGAACCTCCGCCCCGGCGAGCTCTGGGTCGCTGTGGGCGGAATCAAAGCCCCGCGGCTTCCCTGTGCTTGCCCCTCTCTCGGCGGCGGGGCAGCGCGGGCGCAGCTGAGCCATCCCCGCGTGGGCCCTCTGCGCTTCCGGCCCTTCGACACGAACGCGAGGCTCACTTGACCATCGCCCTTTCCTCAACTCCTCGGCGGGTCGTTCGGGCTCCGACGGTCGCCGAGCTGTCGCGCTCGCCGGTCTCAGAGCTCCAGCGTGCACGCCTGATCGCCGCGATCATCGAGAGCGTCGAAGTGGACGGCTATCCCTCGTTGACGGTCGGCAAGGTGATCGCCCGCGCGCGGGTCTCGCGAAAGACCTTCTATGACATCTTCGCCAACCGCGAAGACGGCTTCCTCGCGGCCTTCGATCAGACCACCGCCCGCCTGCGCCTGTTGGCGACCGAAGCGTACGCAGCGCAGTCAGACTGGCGCTCGGGCATTCGCGCCGCCCTGCAGCAGCTGCTGATCTTCATGGACGACGAGCCTGGCCTTGCCTGTCTGTGCCTGGTCGAGGCGCTGGGCGCGGGGGAGAGGGTCCTCGAGCACCGCGCCAAGCTCCTCTCAGAAGCCGCCCGGGCGATCGACACCGGCCGCGCGGTCGCAGCAAAGCACGACCCGCCCCCGCTGACCGGTGAGGCCGTAGTCGGCGGCGCGCTGGCGATCCTGCACAACCGCTTCGCCCGCGAGGACCAGGCGCCCGCCACCGAGCTGCTCGGGGCGCTGATGAGCACGATCGTGCTGCCCTATCTCGGCGCCCGCGCAGCGCGCTCAGAGCTGGCGGCGACCGTCGAGCAGCCGCCTCGCGAGCAGATCGTCACAGAGCCGGCCTCCGAGGGCGATCCGCTGAAGGGGTTGAACATCCGTGTCACCTATCGCACCGTCCGCACGCTGATGTCGATCGGCCAGCGCCCGGGCGCCAGCAACCGCGAGATCGGGCAGGGGGCCGGAATCACCGACCAGGGCCAGATCTCAAAGCTCCTCGCTCGTCTCGCCGGTCTCGGCCTGATCGAGAACTCGGGCGAGGGACAACCAAAGGGCGGCTCAAACGCGTGGCAC
This sequence comes from uncultured Solirubrobacteraceae bacterium, assembly GCA_963706615.1. Lineage (GTDB taxonomy): Bacteria > Actinomycetota > Thermoleophilia > Solirubrobacterales > Solirubrobacteraceae > Palsa-744. The sequence continues at coordinate 2,545,811 of OY970163.1, forward strand.
CTCACCGACCGCGGCGAGTACTTCGAGAAGGTGGTCAGGCCGCGCTGAGGCCGCTTCATGAGCGTGCCCACGCAATCAACCTCGGACTCGCTCGAGCGCCATGGGCTTCCCCCTCGGTGGCGCTCGAAGGAGTCCGGGCTGCCCACTCCCTCCCGGGGGGTCCGGTCCGGCGCCGCGGCGTGGCTCGCGCCGCGGCGCCAACAACTTCAAGCAAGGATTCGCAATCGAAATGGTCACTGTCCCTCACCAACCTGGAGGCGTTGATGTCGGTACTGGGTTACACAGCAACTATCTGGGGCTCCTTGAACGCCCTTTTTCTCACCATCATGCTCAGCGGCAGCCGCTATCGCGTTGATCACCGCCGGCAGATCATGCACGCGGAGGATGGCGCCCGTCCGGGTTTCCTCATCCGCGGCGGTTAATCGGCCAGCCACGAACGCGAAACCTTCCCGCCTGGCACGTTCGCTGCTTGGCTCTCAGGGGTGACCCACACCGCGAGACGACCGCGGGCGCTGGATCAGCGCGTGGTCACCACGACGGCCGCGCTCTCGCCGTGGACGTAGGGGAACCCAGCCTGTCCGCCGAAGACCTGTGCGCGAAAGGGAAAGCGCCCGATTGCCCCCTGAAACTGGTAGATGATGCTAAACCGCCCGTGCGAGTCGGTCCTCGGGGTGCGAAAAGGCTCCCACTGCCCACGGTAGTGAACGAGCAGGCCCACCAGGACGCCATGCGCGGGGACCGGGCCCGAGACGCGGCCGCTCAGTCTGATCGTTCCGGCGGGGCCCGTGAGGTGCGGGGAGACATTCAGTTGCACTCCGGCGCCCACAGACTCCTGCACGGTCGCCTTGGCGCTGTAGTCGGGTTCGCTCGCCGACGCTCTGTAGCCGAGCATGATCGTGCGTGAGGGCCCGCGCGCCACGGGGACCGCAAACGTGCCGTCTGCACGTGTCTGAGGATGGGCCACGACGCGCATCGCATCCGAGCCGCTGTTTCGCTGCAGAACATCGATCGTCGCGCCGGCGATGGGATGCCCCGTCGCGTCGGCGAGTCGCCCTGTGACTGCCACCGCGCTGCGCGAGAAGGGCCGTGTGAGCGCGCGTGGGAGATCGAGCTGAAGTTGTGCGGTGCGGCTTGCGGGCGCGCCGTTGCCCGCACTCACGGAGGTGTCCCCGCGCGAGCCGTTACCGGCGCCCAGCCCGGGCTGGGCGCTCGGCGGAGTGCCTGCCTGCCCGTTGAGCGTCGTGATCGTCGACGCGTAGATCGTCCTTGAGTTCTGTGCAGCGCTCTCGATCACCAGCGCCAGGCTGTGCTGGCCGTCTGGCACGGCTGCGCTGTCCCAGCTGATATCCCCAGACTCATTCGCCGGGCATGCCAGAAAGTTGGCGTAGGGGCACCGGGCCCCGTAGTCGCTCTGCCCCGCCACCTGCCCGTCGATCAACAGCTGCGCCAGGCGCACGCCGGAGTCGCCATCTTCGGCGTCGAAGGCGATCGACTGTACTCCCGAAAGCGGTGCCGAGCCCGTCAATCCTCCACCAGTCACACTGCCGCCCGGAAGCCCGTCGTCTTGCAATGTCAGCTGCGCGCCGAACAGCATCAGGTTCGGGCTCTCCCCACCACCAAAGCTGCATCCCTGCCCGGCGTCGTCGTTTGAGCAGTAGTCGTCGAGCGTCAGGCTCGTAGTAGACGACGGCAGGGAGTACACGTCTGGACTTCCCCGACGTTCCAGCGGCGTGGCGCTTTCACCGAGAATGCCTGCATCGCTGGCGGCCAGCGCAAACGTCGTCGCTCCCGAGGTGTGCGCGGGCACGTACCACCAGACCCTCGCTTCGCGGATCGTGATGCCCGCTGGTGCGACCACCTGCACCCCAGCGTTAGTCCCAGCTCCCATGCTCGCTCCACGCGGACCGATCCAGTCGCCCGCACCACCACCACAGCTCGCCTTGGCCGCCTGCGGACTCCCGAAGATCGTCCACGGCCCCGGATCGCCATTGGGTGAAGGGGCCGCGGGGCAGTTGTTGATCGCGTAGGTCCCGGCATGCGCCGCCGAAGCCGCACCCAACGCCGCCGACCCTCCCAGCACCAGGATCGCCACCGCCCTGACTGCCTCAGCGCGTGGCGACATCGACCGCCCCGCTGAAACCCTGCGCGTAGGGGAAGCCGGACTGCCCCCCCAGCACCTCCGCCCGGAAGGGAAAGCGCCCGACGCCGCCCTGGAACTGGTAGGCCACGTTGAAGCGACCATGCGAGTCGGTGCGAGGCGTGCGAAACGGCTCCCAGCGACCTTGGTAATGCACGAGTAGCTCCACGACCACGCCCTTGCGCGGCACCGGCCCCGCGACGTGACCGGCGAGCACGATTTTCCCGCTGGGCCCGGTTCGGCGCGGCGAGACCTGCAGGGCGACACCCGCGCTGACCGTCTCTGTGACGACGGCCTGAGCCGAATAGCTGGGATCCTGCGTGAAGGCCCGATAGGCGAGCAGGATCCGCCGCGAGGGCCCGGACGGTACGCGCACCTGAAACGTCCCCGTCGGCCCGGTCTGCGCGAAGCCGACGACCGAGGCCTGACTGCTTCCCGCCAGCTCTTGGCGAACCTCGAGGTAGGCGCCGCTAATTGGAGCGCCGGGGGCGCTCTGCAGCTGACCGCCCACGCTCAGCGACCGATGATCGAAGGATCGGGCGATCGCCTTCGGCCCCGTGAGCAGGAGCCGCGCGCCCTCAGTCGCACCGACTCCGTTGGGCAGGGAGGGGGCCTTAACGACGACGCTTGCCTTACTCGCGATGGTTGAGGCGCCGTCCGCATCCGCCGCGGTGATGAGGACACGCAGTGTGTGCCCGGCATCTCCGGACCTAGTCGTGTAGCTCGCGCTCTGCGCCCCTGCGATTGCCTCACACCCAGCGCCCTGCTGATCGCAGTCCTGCCACTGATAGCCGTAGGTGGTCGGTCCGGCCCCGCTCGGCGCGGTCCATTCGCCGGGCTGCGCGGATATCACGGTCCCTGGACTTGGCGCCTGGGTACTGAGCAACGAAGGTGCCGAGGTGCTGGTGGGCGCGTTGTGTGTCGTGATCATAGCCTCGTAGACAACGCTTGTGTTCTGCGCCGCGTCGGTCACGCTGACCTTCAGCGCGTGCGCTCCGTCGCGCAGCGGCGTGGTGTCGATTAGCCGATCGACAGACTCGCTCTGCTTGCAGGGCTGGCTTGAGTCGAACATCAGCGCCTCGCCGTTGTTGCCGACCGGCACGCACAGACCGCCATTGTCGTCCGGCGTGCCGCTGTAAAGGTTCGTGCCGTCTCCCTGGACGGTGATGTTGTAGACGCCCGGCCCCGATGGATCGGCGGCGCTGAACGTCAGATCCTGCGTTCCCCTCGCCCCGGTCGCGAGCAGGGTGCCGGCCACACCGCTGGCCGTGGGCGAGGAGCCGTTGAACAGAAGTAGGTTTGCCCACCAGAGCTGAACGAGCGACCAGGCTCCGTTACTGCCGCCCTGGCTGCAGTTGGCGCCCGCTGTTCCCGCGCAACCTGCGCTCAGATAGAGATCACCGCCGCGGCCAGCGGGTATCGGAAGAACTCCGGCGAAGTCGTTGCTCCCCGACGAGCACGGAGTGAGCCCGACAGCACACTGGAAGAACACGTTCGAGGCGTCATAGACGTATTCGGGTGTGTAGGCGAGCGCTGTGCCGTAAGCGTTGTTCCCGTACCCATCGGCAAACAGGCTCGCGTCCAGACGCCCGCCGACCAGCGATGAGCCGGCGGGCGGCACGTAGCGCAGCGTCTCGGCCGAGCCCGCGCCCACCGCCGCGTCGGTCGAGAGGAGCGCGAACATCGGGCTGCTCGGTCCGCAGCTCGTGTTGCTGTTCGAGCCGTACCCGCCGCCTGCGATCACGCTGATCCAGCCCTCGCTGCCCGCGCCAGTCTGGTTGGGATTGACGCAGGAGACCTGCTCCCACTGGCCCGCCCATGCGGAGCCCCCAGAGAGGCACAGCAGGCCCACCACGGCGAGCAGGGCGAGGAAGAACACCCGTACCTTGGACGTTGGCGCTTCGCGGCGACCGCCGCGCGGTCTGATCTGGTGTCTGTGCATAGTCGTATCGGTGTCCTTCGAGGACCCTGCGGGCGCGTCTGTCCCGTAGATGACCGCGAGCGCCGGATCCCGGCCAACACATCTCGCGGTGCTCATGGGCTGAACGCGCCGCCTCCGCTTTGGCGGGGTTCCGGGGCGCTGCTCTTGGGGGAGCCGCTCCCCTCCGGTGCGCTCAGAGGGCGCTTCCCCGCCGGGCTGACCGACGCGGCGTGCGCCTCGTTAGAGCGAGCTGGCGCGCTGCTCGGCACGCCGAGGAAACCGAAGCCGCCCGTTTCCCGGCGGGTCACGGCGTGGCCTGAGGTGGAGGAGGAGCGCTTGGAGACCGAACGAAGCGGTGTGCTCGTGCTCGCCCTCGGCGTCGACGTGGGGACGACTGCGGCGCTCGTGGAAGGTGACACTGACTGCGAACGCGCGTGGGGGCGACTCGCTACGCGCCCGAGGTCCCTGGGTGCGCGGTGTTGTGCCGCAAGCTCGTGGGTCGCTCCGAGCGCGCCGCCGGCGATCACCACGACCGTTGCCCCGGCCGCGGCCATCTTCGCCGCGACGCCGCCGCTTGCCACGATCGCGATCGTGCGTTCGCGGATCGCCCCGGTTCCCGGAGGCGCGCCATAAGGCAGCAGCCGCTGATGAAGCGTCCGCGCTCGTAGGCCGAGTCTCGACAGCCAATCCATGTGCGCGGCCAGCGCCGGGATCGGGACAAGCGCCGCGGCCTGCTCCTGGAAGCTGCGTCGCAGGCGCCTCGCGTTCGTTTTGTGCTCGGTACGGCACTGCGCGCAATGCTCGACGTGCGCAAACGCGGCGCGCGCCAGCCTCTCGCTGGCTCCCTCACCCGACAGCAGCGCCTGGATCGTGTGTGAGCGAAAGCCACAGAGGCGCCCGGTGTCGTGCAGCAGTTGAAAGCGCTCGCGCTTTCGCTCACAGCCCCTGAACGCTTTTCTCGCCGCGTTGACCTCGATCTCCAGCACCGGCGCGATCGCCCGGTAGCGCATGCCCTCCGACACGAGCCAGAAGACCCGTCGCTCCAGGTCTGATAGCTCTGAGAGGAACTCCGAGACGAACAGCCGATCCTGCGCGAGCACCGCGGCCAGCTCCGGTGTGTGCTCCTGCTCGCGCCCTTCGGCGGCGAGCTGGAGCTCCGGCGCACGTTCGCTGAGGATCTCACTGCGCCGTCGCGCGTCGCGATGAAGATGCAGAGCGCGGCGCTTGAGTCCCCATCGCAGCGCGTGGCGCAGATGCTCCTCGTTTGCGAACGAGCGGCTCAGCATCACCAGTGCGGTGTCCTGGTAGAGATCCTCGAGCTGCTCCTGGGGGAGTCCTCTGCACTCGGCGAAGGAACGTGCCAGGCGCAGCTCGGCACTCTGCCATTCCCCCAGCGCCTGCCCGACCCGCTCGCTGGCAAGACCCGCCTCCCCTACGCCGCGCGCAGGGGCAGGTCGACCTCCTGTGCCGGTGCGCGCCCGCAATGCCTGAACATCCATGTCCGTTTATCTCCGTGTCGGCCGTGACTGCACCGCTGCCCTACGCGGCGCCGGGGGACTCCGCAAAATGCGCGAAGTTCCTGCAACTTTACTTGCGACTAGTTCGTTTGTCTAGAACATCCGTCTACTTCTGAGCAATTGCCTAAGGCAGCGTTTAGCACCGCCTGGCTCATCGATGAGGTACCGCGACGCTCTCGAGGACTGCTGCCCCCAGGAGAACCACCGTTGTCATCCCCAGCCAGATCAATCGCTCTGAGCTGCTCAGCGAGCGACGCCGCTGCACCAGCCAGCAGCCGGCGCCGAGCGCCAGCCCCGCCCACTCCAGAGGAAGCTGTGGCACATATGCGATCACGGCACTGCCGTAGGCGGCCAGTGCGGCGCCGACCGGCGCGCAGTTCGCCACGATGCATGCCAGCACGCCCAGATCCGCCAGCCACCTGCTCGGTCGATGACGATCGGCTCCCGTCAGTCCGAGCAGCACCGGCCACCCCGCGATCGGCACGTTGTGCGCGGTGAGCGCGAGAATCTCCCAGAGGTGTGGGGGCGGATTGCTCCTCGCCGAGAGGCTCAGCCCGAGTGTGTGCCTGGTCAACCTGAACGCCGGTGGACCGGCGATTGCGACGACCATCCCCGCCAAGGCGGTGACGGCCCAGGCGGCGCCATAGGCCTTCAGCCACGCGGTCCGCAGCCCCGCCGCAAGCCTCGCGGGCCTCTGCGCAGGAGCACCGTGGATTGCGACGCGGTCCTGGCGCATCTCCGCGCGTCCGATCAGCTCTGAGGCAGCCATTCGCTCACCGCCCATCCGCCCGGTACCGCCGCCAGCCACGCGAGGGTCACGTGGTACGCGCGCGCAAGTCCCTCATATTGAGTGCTTCCGCCGGTCTGCTCCAGCGTCACGACAACCCAACGGCCCGGCTGTGTCGCGTCGGCGGCGACGCTCGCGACTCGGCCGCTGTTGTAGATGTGACCCCGGGCGATCGTGCTGTCACTACGGCTCGCCGCGGCGGCCTGGCGCTCGCTCAGCCGCGCGGCTCCGACCGACATTGCCGCGAGCGCTCGCTGCTCGGCGCTCAGCGTGCGATAGCTCCAGTTGATGTAGGTCTGGGCATATGCGGCCAGGGCCGCTTGGGGCGTCGAGCGCGCGCGCGACGGAGCCTGCGAGCTCGCGGAGGGCGAGGCCGGCGCCGCCGGCTCGCCTGGGCTTCCCGGCGCAGCCGCCGTGCTCGCTGCGCGTGCAGACCCGGTGGCGCCAGGCGCGTCGGGGTTGCTGCAGCCGCTGAGCGCCACTGCGGCGAGCAGCAGATACGCCGCGAATGCCTTGCGGTACGGACTCATAGCCCCGGGGGGTGGCGGACGGTCCAGCTCGACCACGCTGGGACAGAGCCAGACACCCGCCAGCGCGGGCCGGGAATGCCCGAGTTCGGCCCCGCGTCATACGCGCCGTCATCGACGGTGTCCAGTCGCAGCCCGCCCACGTACATGAAGGCGTGCGCCGCGTTGGCATAGACGCTGACCCACCGTCCCGGCCCCGGCTCACCGAAGGACTCAAGCGCCGTGGAGTCAAGCGCGCTGGATCCGAGCACACCGCCCCAATGCAGCACGTAGGAGACGGCCGAGGAGCAGTCATAGGCGCTTTGCAGCGTGTCCAGCGATGTCCCGTGCGCACCGCCGTAGAGGTAGGCGGCGCCGTGAAGCCGGTTGCCCGCCGCGACCATCTGCGCGACCGCGCTCGGGGCTTCTTCGCCCACGGCGGCAAGTCCACTGGGCAGGACCTTCGTGCGGGTTCCTGGCGTGAGCGGGAGCGGCACGCTTCCGCCTCCTTGCAAGAGCGGACATTCACCGCTCGCCGAGCCATTGGCTTCGGGCGCTCCGCTCGCTTCGGGCAGAGTCCCGAGGGTTCCGGCACTGCCCGTCGGCGGCGCCAACTGCACACGAACGGGGCTCTTTGACACGCCGAGCGCCTGGGCCGCCTGCCACCACAAGTCCAGGCGATAGGGCTGGCCGTTTTCGATCACCTGGCTGGGGCCCTGTCCATAGCCGACGTCGCGCTTGTACAGCAGCTCCGAGCGACCACCGTGGGTCACCCGCAGGGCGCTGAGGTAGGGCAGGCGATTCAGCGCGTTTGCGTCGGCGAAGGTGAAGCTTCCGGCGTTCGCCGGATTGCTGTCGAGCACCGAGAGCTCGGCGAAGCTGTCCGGGTGCGCCGGCAGGTAGGCCTCCCGTGGGTCGGGGATCGAGCCGTACTGGCCGCTGCTGGGATCACCGGGTCCTCCGTACTGCGTCGCACCGACTTCATAGGAGCGGCCCGGCTGAAGTTCCAATGGCGCTGCATACTGATTGCCGGCGATCGCGCCGCCGCCGGCGGGGATGTTCAGGACGCCTGGCGCCGAGCAGGTCGCTTCTTCCTGCTGTGAGACAAAGCCCGTCACGGCTGCGGCGACGAGCACCGGCAGCAGCACGATCGGCAGCGCCGCGGCCACCAGGCCGCTACGCATCCAGCGACTGCGCAGAAGCGAGATCGCAACCTTCGCGTTCATCACGCCACAGGCTCCTCAGCGCTCTCGCGCGCCAGCTGCCACTGCTCGTCGCTGAGCAGCTCAAGCGCGCGCCATGGATCCCCCGCGGACTCACGCAACGCCAGCTGGCGCACGTGCTCGTCGCGCGCCGGATCAGAGCTCGCGATCCAGTACTCCAGGGGCCCGACAGGGATCTGCAATGTCCCCTGTCCGCGCGAGCCGTTCATCAGGTACGCCGTGGAGTGGCTGGCCCGCACCGTCTGCAGCTGTGAGATCGCAGCGATCGCCTCGTCGGTGAGCGCCAGCGAATCCTTCACATAGGAGAGCTCGCGCGCCTCCTGACGCAGGAAAAGCCGCATCGCGGCGTTCGCCAGCAACGCCTTGCCGTGCTCGTTGTCGAAGTCCGAGAGCTGCTGGGAGATCGCGATCAGCCACAACGCCTGATGTCGGCTGCGCCGGCAGAACTCGTTGAACCAGCGCCCCGTCGCCGGTCGCTCGATCAGCTTCCACGCCTCGTCGATCACGAGGAAGCTGCGCCCCGCCCAGGCGTGCTTGGGGCTCTCACCTGCGAGGTGCTCGCGCCGCGTCATCGAGATCTGGGCCTTGACGTGCTCGCAGATCACGAACAGGGCGGCGGCGGCCTTCGCGTCGGGAATCAGCCGAGTGTCAAAGACGACCAGCGGCGCTCGCGCTGGGATCGTCGTCGGGCGGTCGGTGAGGTAGGCGTAGGGCCCGTCTGAGAGGTAGTTGCTCAGCCGCATCGAGAGGTTGCGAAGCGCCTCGGCGATTCCGACTGAGCCCTCGGCCCGCTCGGCGCGATAGCGGCGCTCGAGCTCCTCCTGGAGCAGCAGCTCACGCGGTTCCTCACCGCTGCACGCACAGCGGGCATACACCTCACCGATCGCCAGGCCGAGGAGGTTTGACTCGAGGTCTGTCAGGCCATAGCTGTCGCGTCCGGCGTGGTGCTCGCCGAGCAGCAGGGCGTGCAGCGCCAGCAGGTAGTCGACCTTCTCGGCTCCCACGCGCGCGGGATCCTCGACGTCCCATGCGTTGATCGCGTGCTGCTCGCCCCCGATCGCCACCGCGCACGCTCCGGGAATCAGCGACGCCAAGAACGCGAAGTGCCCGGCGCGGTCGATGATGAACCCCCCGGCGCCCTGCGCGAGCGCCCGGGACAGCAGGATGATCGCTGCCATCGTCTTGCCGGCACCCGACATCCCGTTGATCAGCAGCAGATGGTTGGGGTGTGCCTGATCGAAGGGGTCCAGGCGCTGTAGCGTCCGACCCGGCAGCGCGTAGCCCAGCGCGATCCCCTCGGGGCTGGCGCAGCCGCTTCCGACCATGGGGAAGCTGTCTGCCACGTTGCGGCTGACGTAGCGCCGTCGCCGCCGCGCCGGATCGCGACCCAGCGGAAGCGTCGAGGCCCACAGCGCCTGCTGGGCGAACAGCCCCTGCTGCATGCGCGCGTCACACGCCATCGTGACCTCGCGCGCGACGGCGCCGCCGAGCTCGCCGAGCACCTCGGCGTCCCCAGCGGGGTCGCGCAGCGCGAGGTAGATCGACAGCCGGTAGATGCCCGCCCCGGGACTGCTGCTGAGCTCGTCGGTCAGCTGCGCCGCCTCCTCCTCGGCCAGGCGCGCGTCGGGGTCGAGCGGGCGCCCGCGCTGCTCCACGCCGCGGTTGACGCCGAACAGTCGCTTGTAGCGGCGCTTCTGGGCCATCCGCTCGCGATAGCGCTCGGTCGCTGCGATGTGCACGCTGAGCACGAACGGGCACGGAGCCTGGGTCATGTGCAGGACCCAGCCCAGCCAGGTCTGCTCTGGGGGCAGCGAGATGTGCAGCACCTGCTCGCGCCAGCGTCCGATCTGCACCTGATTGCGCTCTGTGAATGAGATCGCGCTCGTGCAGATCGCCCCCGCGAGAGCCCGTGCTCGCGCCAGGGCCCTCGCGCGAGGCTCACCTGCAACCGGGGCATCGACGGCCTCTGGGTGCAGGAAGCTCGCGGGCATTCCCCATGCCTCGGCGCTGCCCGGATCAAAGCGGCTGTGCAGCAGGTCGAGCACCTCGGCGCCGCTCAGCACGCGGGCCGCCAGCGCCATCGCTTCCAGGTCGCTGCGTATCCCCTCGCTGTGGCGCAGCGAGTCGCGGAGGTTTCGCTCGTGGGCATCGGCGTCGATCTGCACGGGACCACGCCTGCCCGTCAGCGGTCCAAGCGGATGTGCGCTCGGCCGCCACGGGCAGACGACCAGGTAGCGCAGGCGCAGGGGTGAAACCGTCGCAGCGCTGTTGCGGATCGTCTGCTCCTGAGCGAGACCCAGCCGGCGGATCGCGCGGGCGCGCTCCGGCTGGCAGGCGTCCTGCGCCGCGCCCGCCGCCTGCTCGCAGCGGTGACTCTCATCGGCGAGCAGCTCCTCCAGCTCAAGCGGCACGCCCTGGAGGTAGAGCTGCAGCGACTGGCGATCGGGCAGACGTGCCGCGATCTGCGCGAACGCTCCACAGACCCGCTCGGTCTCCGCGGCGTCCATAACCAGCGGATTGACCGCGTCGGTCTCCAGATAGCGGACATAGGTGCCCTCGTCGGTAATCACCAGCCCCTCGGCGTCGATCGCCGCGACCCCAAGCGCTGCGGCTGCGCTGGCGGTTCTGTAGGAGCTCACTGCAATCGCCCCCGAGCCGCCTGCTCCTGCCGTCCCACCCTGACGTGCTCGCGCACGGCCGGCTCATCCGCAGCGCCCGCGGTGATCAGCACCGCTCGCGGCGCTCGATCGCCGTGGGAAGCGGGCTGCAGCCGTTTGGCACCCAGCCGCCAACGGCACACGTCTGAGAGCAGCCGCCCGAGCTGCAGGCCTCCGCTCTCAGACACGTAGGCCAGTGCGGCGGGGAGCCCGACCGTGAACACCAGCAGTGTGATCGCCGCCTTCACCGGCAGCTGCGCGACGTGCACGACGCCGAGCACTGTGCCCGCCCCGGCGATCAGCGCCGCCCACTGTCTGATCGTGAAGCCGACGAGCTTTGGCGCCTCATCCAGCGAGCGAAATGTACGGTGCATCACGGCCGGCCGCCCGGGTTGGGCTTGCGCCTCGCCGCTGTGCGCGGACGCGGGTCGCCGGCTACCGCCGGCTGCGGCATGACAACGGGCGGCGCGTTGCCTGCACGGGCGCCGCCCTCGGTCGCGCGGCCAGGTGGGGTACTGGCCGGCGGCTGCGAGGTCGCTGCTCGCTGACTGTTCGAGCGCTTCCCCGCAGGGTGCATCTCCGGGGGGCGGGGTGGGGGCGGTGTCTGCGCGGCCGCTCCCGGCGCATTCGCTCTGGACCGCTCGTCCTCACCCGACGCGGGTGATACCGGCGCGCCCGAGACGCGCGATAGGCCCGCTGTCGATGTCGTCCTACTCCTCGGCGCCTGCGCCACAGTGGCTGCACGCATCGATACGCCGCTCGGCCTCGCCGGTGTGCGCGTTGCCGGGCCAACCGCCCCGCCCTTCACGACCGGTGGCGCTTTGGGGCCTGAGGTGCTCCGCCCGGCCGCGGGCGTCTCGGCGCTGGGCCCCTTGCCTGCGCTCCTGACCGGTCCAGCCGCACCGCGCGCCGAGCGGCGGTAGCCGACAGCCGCCGCGCTGACGGCCTGTGCCGGAGCGGCTGTCAGAATCACCCTCGCTTGCGCCAGGCGATTTCGAACCCCCCGGGGGTTGACAGCTCTGCCCGCAGCTGTGGCCGCGACTGTGCTCGCCGAGAGACCCGCACCCGTGAGCGCTGCCGGGAAGATCCCCGCTCGCTTTGCGGCGCTCGAGAGCCCGCGCCGCGCTGCTCCTGCCGGGCCTCCCGCGGGCGCGCCGAGGGCGCCGGCAGCGCGCCCCAAGCTCGCGCCGAGCGAGGGCACCCCATGCAGGCCCACCGCCCGCAGCCGCGCGTGCGCGGCTGAAACCGGGTTGCCCGCGGGCCTTCCTGCGCCGGAGCCGCCGGCTGGCCCGCCGCTGGCGTGCCCGCTGAAGAGGTGGCGTATCTCACCGAGCGCGATCAGCGGCAGCCGCGCCGCGATCACGAACGTGATCAGCCCGGCGAAGGCCGCGGCCACGTGACCGGGCAGTCCGCCGCCCGCGCCCGTGAAGCTCGTCGCATCGAGGCACAGCGCCCCTGCGGTCGCGAACAGCACCGTCCAGCCCAGCGGAACCAGCGCGACCGACAGCAGCGCGTGCGCCCAGCTGCGCGAGAGGTGTGAGAGCTCTGGGATCGCTGAGATCGCGATCAGCGGCGGCCCGGCGACGATCAGCACCGCGAGCACGACGGTGAGCAGCACCTGCGCGGCGAACAGCCCGGCTGCGAACACGACTCCGACGATCACCAGAAACGCTCCGAACACGCCGCCCGTGCCACTCAGCAGGGCCCCACCGAACAGCACGCCGATGATCTGCTGAAGCCCACTACCGACGGAGGGAAGCCCGAGGATGCCGTGCGTGAGCGTGTTCGTCGCCGCGACCGCCTGCTCCACGATCCAGCGGTAGGCCACGAGTACTCCGCTGACACTCGCGCAGCGGACGATCGCCCCGGCGGGGTGTGCTGCACCGCTGAGCCCGATCAGCCAGTAGCGCGTCGCCCCGACCGCGAGTGTGACGGGCAAAAGCATCGCGCCGAGATAGGTCATCTCACCCTGGAGTGCGGAGACGTGGCTCCACGTCGCCGGGTCCGGCAGGGCGACGAGATGCTGGATCGTCGCCACGCTGCCGTGCTTGAGCCAGCTCGGCACGAGCGCCCCGGCGAGCGCGCCGAAGAACCCTTTCGCGATCGCTTCGACGATGCCGTGCAGCGACGGCAGTCCCAGTAGACCCGTCGGCACGAGCAAGCCCGAGGCGCTGGCGCTCGGCGCAAGCAGCAGCTCGCCTGCGAGGACGCTCAGCAGGAGTCCCGCCACCAGGCGCGCGCCTGGGTTGCGCAAGACGGACACCTGGCTAGGCGACGATGCCGCTGATCGAGGCCAGGATCGCGAGACCCGCGATCGTCCGAATCGCGAGGTCGTGAGCCCGCGAGTGCCCTGCCATGAACATGATGCCGACGACTGCGATGACCAGCCCCATCGCGGTCCCACCGAGCCACACGATGTTCCCCTTCAGCTTGTCGACGAACGTCTGGACTCCGCTGATCGGCGTCCCGGAGAATGCCCCCGCCGCGTTCAGAGCGTGCATCTGGCATCGGGCGAGGCCGATTGCGATCGCCGCGCCCACGAGCAGACCAGTCGAACAGATCACGATCGTCCCCACCGTGCGCGACTGCGGCGCGGCGGCTGTGGGTGTGCCTGTTTGCTTCGTCAAGGGGCTTGCCTCCGTGGTTGTCGATGAAGCGGTCATGGAGAGAACGGCCCGCCGCTACTGGGCGTCGACACGGACGCGGAAGGGGCCGCGTGCGCCACGCTCACAGGGCTCTCGCTCGGTGTGCCGATACGCGGCGACGCGGTTTTCGCGGAGGCGCGCCCGGGGGAGACCCACGCCTTCCGAGGCCCTGGCCTCGACACCGGGCGGCGCGCAAGCCCAGCCGCGGCCGGCCCCGCGGCGCTGCGCGGAGATCGGCGCCTCCGCCCGCGCACGGACCTCGCTCGACGCGAGGGTTTCCAAGCGGGGCTCTTTGCCGGACGCGCCGACGGCGTCGCGGCGATGCCGCGCGCGCGCGGGGAGAGCGTACCTTGAGCCGGGCGGGTAGCTGGCGCGGTGCTGCCCGCCACTGCCACCGCGATCCACACGGCGATCATCGCTGCGGCCAGTGGGGCCAGGACCGGATGTGATCGCGCCCACGTGATCGGTAGGCGCGCGACGAAGCGGATTGGCTTGCGCGGATAGGTACGCCGCCACGGCGCGGACTCGTCTATTGGGCTGGCAAACATGTTCGCGACTCGCGCATCGCGCTCGGTGTGCGGAGGTGTGGACGCGGCGAGTGGACCCGGCTCCGACGCGGCCGGTGGGCGATCCCCGACCTCTGGCAGGGGCTCCAGAGCGCCGACTGGCGCCTGCGCTGCGTGCGAGGATGCGGTCGTTCGCTCATCGGCGCCGGGACCCCAAGCTGGTCGCGGCTTGCGCGCGCGCCGAGCTCTCGTCTGCGTTCCCCGTGAGAGGACCGTGCGTCCTGAGTCCTCTGCCTGACCGGCCGCCCGGATCTTCTGATCGCCGTCTCCCACGCCCAGCTCGGCCGTCTCGGGGATCTGCGCCGAGCCGGGTGCGGCGACGTAGAGGGTGACCTTCGCATTGCGCGCGACCGCGCTGCCGGCGCTCGGGTCCTGCGCGACGATCGTCCCGGTGAGCTCGGGGTCGTTCCCGAAGGCCCGGTCGAGGCCTGGGCGCAGCCCGGCCCGACGCACCGCCTGTGCTCCGTGCGCGGCGGACTGACCGACGTAATCACCAACCGACGTCGGCGCGAGCTGGCGCTGGCGGCGGCCTTGGCCCGGACGCTCGATTGCAATCGCCGACGCGCTTGTGCTCATGTGTGTTCTGGCCGCAGCGCACTCGGCGCGGCCAACGGCTTTGCGTCACAAATCGCCGGCCTTCACGATGTACTGGTTGTGGGCGTTGACGATGACCGTGCCGATGAGGCTCTTCTCGTTGCAGGCAGGAGCGACGCAGAGGCGTTTGGGCTCTTCTACCGGCGGCGTGTCGACGCCGTGCTCGCCTTCTTTTTGCGGCGCACGGGCGATCGCGAGCTCGCCGCTGACCTGGCCGCGGAGACTTTCGCGGGCGCGCTGTCGGCCTTGCCGCGCTACAGACCGCAGCGGAGCTCAGCGCTCGCGTGGCTGTTCACGATCGCCCACCACAAGCTGGTGGACTCGATCCGCCGCGGACAGGTTGAAGACCGGGCACGCAGGCGCCTGGGCCTTGAGCCGCTCGTATTCAGCGACGAGGACATCGAGCGCGTGGAGCAGCGGGCAGCGGCGGCGGACGGCAGCGCTGCGCTGCTCGAGCTCGAGCGACTGTCGGCCGAGCAGCGCGGCGCGATCGAAGGACGAGTGCTCGACGAGACCGAGTACGACGAGCTGGCCCGACGCCTCAGGTGCTCGGAGTCGGTGGTCCGCAAGCGCGTGAGCCGTGGGCTCGCCGAGCTGCGCACGCGAATGAGGGAGGCCTGAGATGGACGCGATGGACAGGTTCGGGCAGGGACTGGTGCTGGCCGGGGGGCGCCGACGCGCCCGTCGGCGGGCGCTGTCGGCACGCTTCGTTCGAAGGGCGCCCGCACGCCGCTCCGCCGCCCATGTGCGTGTCGCACTCGTCGTGCTCGCGCTCGTGCTCGCCACCGCCGCGATCACGCTCGCGGCGACCGGAGTGATCCTCACGGGCTCGCCGGTCGGCACGGTGCGCATCCCGGTCGCGACCGCCGGGGAGGGCATCCCCGTGGCGGGCGGCGCGCGGCTGCTGCCGCTGCGAGTCGCAGACCCGGCGGGTGGCCCTCCGTGGGGAATGCGGATCATCCACACCACGCGTGGACTCATCTGCGTGCAGATCGGCCGCGTTTATCACGACCAGCTCGGACAGCTCGGCGTCGACGGCGCATTTCACGACGACGGGCGCTTCCACCCGCTCCCCCTAGATGCGCTCCCGGACGTGCTGGCCCGCGATAGCGGGTGGATGGCCGGCAACTGCTCGAGTCCGGGAGACATATACGCGGGCGACAGCGTCGGGCTCCAGCTCAGCGCGTCCCCCGGCCCGCGCCAGGGCGCTGCGCGCACAGACCTTCGTGAGATTTCCTTCGGGCTACTCGGCGTGCACGCCGTGAGCGTCACCTACCGCGAAGATGCAAAGACACGCACCCAGCGAGTGCTCCCAGGCTTGGGCGCCTATCTGATCGTGCAGCGCTACAGCAGCGGACGGCCGTTGGGGAGCGTCAGCGAGAGCGACGGCAGGGACGAACCGGGCAACTACAGCTCGCCGGCCGCGCCCAACGGTGCACTGACCGCGATCACATACAGCTACGCGGGGCGGTCGTGTGTCGACCGCGGCCACCTGCGCCTTTCTTCGTGCGGGCTCTCAGAAGTACCGCCCCCAAGCCCGGCTGCGCTGCCCAACGTGCACACCCCGCTGCGCGCGCACCTCCAGATCCACCACCACGTGATCACGGACGCGCAGATCAGCTTCGACGCTCCCTACCCAGTCATGAACGCCGACGAGAACTACTCGGTGTCGGCGCCGGTATGCCACGGCGGCCTTGCCGGATCGGGCTCGGATGCCGATGTCGCGCGGGGCGCGCTCGTGACCATACGCGTCGGGTACGTGCTCTCCGAGGCATGCAGCCGGACGGTGAAGTTCACCGTCCAATACGTCAGCTTCGCGCGCGGCCTGCCACAGCGAACGCCACTCGGCAGCCTCGTTATCCATGAGCCGCCCGGCACTCATTCCGCGCCACTGCCGCCGCGCGTCATCGAGCAGGAGAGACGGTCCAACCCGACGCGTAGCCTCCACGCCGGGATCCAGCTGAAGCTGTTGCCGCAGTCCCGCGCGGCGTGTAGAGCCGCGTACCTCCTGTACCCGTGCTACAAGAGCCGGATCACCTTCACCGCACCGTACGCCGCGGCCTCCGCAGGCGTTGAATACTCGATCGACGGCTATGCCGCGTGCAAGACCGGCGGGCGACCTGAAACGACCCGGCACGTAGGCCGGAAGGTCGAGGCGCACGAAACCGTCACGACCACCTCGCTCGGGCTCTTCGTCGTTACGCGATCCTGCGCGCCGAGCGAGGGGTTCCGGGTCAACTACCTCAACCACCGCGGTCCCTCGGCCGGGGCCCCGCACGAATCGGTGATCCTCGGCACCGTGACCATGAGCAAGGCGACACTCCCCAACGGACAGAAGCCCAAGGCGGCGCCCACGAGATGACGGCGGCGACGCCGGGGCCCTCTCGATCGGCGAACATTGTCCGTGTTGCCGGTGTCCCGCTCTCGAAAGCGACCTGAGCTCCGGCGACGTCGTTGCGCAACGCACCCTCGCGATGGGGACTGCGCCGATATCCGTATCGGCGATGAGCGAGATAGCCCACGGAAATGGCTCTTACCGTCGATCCGACCGCGACGGCGCCCTGAGCGTCGCTCTAGGTCGCTGCCCATAGGCCCTCGAACCGCGGGTCCTCAAACCAACCCGGCGCTCGCACGACGGCCGGCGGGAGGTCGCGATAGATCAGGATCGCGCGACCCCTTTGCACCTGTCGCAGCCACGGCGCCGGGCCGGCCTTGCGTTGCCCAACGGCGAGCGCCTGTCCGGAGGAATCGCTGGCGGAATTGGCGACGGTCTCCTCGCCCAACAGCTCCGTCAGGTACCCGGCGCTGGTGGGCTCGGCCAGCGGAGGGATGAAGATCTGCGCGGTGGATGCTGCGCAAATCGCATCGCGCGCCGCCCGTCCGTAGCGCTGGTCGATCTGTGCGATCGACTGCCAGATCGTGGCGATCAGAATTCCGTGGTCCCCGCACTGTGAGAGCCAGGAGGCGAGGTTGCGTACCGGCGCGATGTTCGCGGCCTCGTCCATCAGCATGAACAGTCGCGGCTGTAGTGCTCCCGAGCCGCGAGCGCAGATGATCGCCGCCTCATAGACGGCGGCGATCAACGCGAGGATGACCGGTCGCAGCAGCTCCTGCTCGTGACCGGCCGCCACGACGTAGATCGTGTTCGCCCTGCCATCCAGGAACTGCTCGGGGGTCACCGCGATCGCCGACTTCACGTTCAGCTGCGGATAGCGATATGCGCGAAGCAGGTTCAGGGCGCTCATCACCGTCGTCTCGCGATTGCGCTCGTCGCGTCGCCCGACTCCCTCCAGCTGGTCGGCGGCGGCCGACGCGCCGGCCCTCTTGAGGATCTCGATCGCATCTGAGAAGTGGCGCGCATCCAACCACCGCACGAGCTCGCTGATCTCTGTGCCCTCGATCGCCCCGGCGTGCAGCAGAGGCGCGAGCATGCTCGCCGCCTCCTTGTCCCAGAACTCGTTCGCGGCATTGGCCTGGTCGGGGTGGGCCGCGGAGGCGAGCGCCTCTCCCGCACGGATCGCCCCGGGCCAGCTGCGCGCCGGGATAAGCGGCGTGAACGCAGCGCTCTGCTCGTCGCCGAAGGGATCGAACACCCATACCTGTCCGATCTCGCGCCGGCGATGCTCGGTCGCATCGAAGATGTCGCGCTTTGTCGAGAGCACGAGCGCGGGGCCGTCGTGATCCAAGAGCCAAGGAACGACAAAGCCACTGGACTTCCCCGCGCGGGGCGGCGCGATCACCATCGGCTGCACCTCTGCCTCGGCCGCCAACATCCGCCGTGGCCGGCGTCCGGCCTGACCCAGATACGGCCGCCCCGAGGTGGGCCCGGGTACCCACAGTCGCTGAAGGTCGCTCGCCCGCGCCCATGTTCGCTGTCTGACCCAGCCGCGATCGATCGCGCGGCGGCCGATCTGTTCTCGGCCCAGGGGCGAGCCTGCTCTCAAGCGCCCCATCCGCCGAGCAAGTACCTGTCCGAGCGACAGGACCAGGACACCGCCGAGCGCCGCGACGAGGAGATAGGCCGGGGCCGCCGGCGCGCTGGCGCGCTCGTCCTTCGTCACAAATGCCCGACGGGGAGCGCTCCACCCGCCGTGAAGTATCAGCCGCCACATCGCCCGTGCGGCATCTCGAAGCGGTAGGTGCAAGGGCGCATGCGCGGCGGCAAGAGAAGCGGCCTGCGTCCAGCACCAGGCCACCGATCCCGACAGGACTGCCGCGAGGATCAGCAAGGCGCCCGCGCAGAGCAGCAACCGTGCCGGCGGGCGAAGACCGACCGCGTGGACTCTCATCGGCTCCCCCGAGCCTTCTGCTCGCGCATGACTCCCATTGCTCGTCGTTGACCGCCAACCGGCGGGCGCGGCCGAGCAGGTCGGCGCGCTCGTTGGCCGTCGCGCGCTCTCGGTGGTCATCCACTGCACCCCGGGGGTCTTCCCCGCGGCCGCGCAGGCAACTCAGAGGCGGTGTGCCATCAACGTGATCGCAAGTGGATCGAGGCCGGAGGCATGTGTCCCACGGCTTTGCTCTGGGCGATCCGGTGCTCGGCGGCCCATCGTCTCTCGCCCGATTATCGACGCCGCCGGCTCAGAGCCCGTTCGAGGCCCAGCATCTCTCGCTGCGCGCGATGGGCTTCGCTCGCCCGCCGGTCGGCGTCGTGTCGGGCCGCGCGACTCGCACCACCGAACACAAGGAGAGCATCAATGAGTGTCAACAAGTACATCTGCACCGGCAACCTCACCAAGGACCCGGAGCTGCGACAGACCTCCACGGGCACGAGCGTGTGTGAGCTCCGCGTCGCCGTCGACGGCATGGGCCGCGGCATCGAGGTCGGCTACATCAACGTCAACGTCTACGGCAAGCCGGGAGAGGCAGCCGCCCAGAACCTCGCCAAAGGCTGGCTCGTCGCGATCGACGGCCGCCTCGAGTTCGCCGAGTGGGACACCGATGCGGGCGACAAGCGCCATGACTACACCGTCGTGGGCAACGTCGAGTTCCTCTCCGCGCCTCGGGCCGCGGAGGCGCGCAAGCAGCCAAGCCGCCCACGCCGGGAGGCCGTGCCCGCCTAGCGAGCAGCAGCTCGCGCCCCGCCCAGGGCGCGAGCTGCTCCGGGCTCGCCCCTGTAAATGAGATGAGATCCGTGTCAAAGGACACCAGCGATACACCCGGGGGCACCCTGCTGAGCTATCTGAGTCTGCTGACGGGCTCAGCAGACCCGTCTCGCTTTCTCGACGTGCGCTGGCGCGAGCGAGGAGGACCGATGCGACGCCGCTTCTTTGCGAGCACCCGTGCGCGCAGCGCGGCTCAACTGCTCGTGCGCGTGGCTCCGCACAACGATGTCTACGTCGGCGTCGCGCTCCGCGACGGACAGGTCGATGGGGGCCGCGCCTCGATCAGTCGCTCACATCTCGTGTGGGTCGAGTCCGACGACGCGCGCACCGCCCGGCGCATGCGCGCGTTCCCCCATCCGCCCACGATGGTCATCGCCTCCGGCAGTCCCGGTCACCTGCAGCTGTACTGGCTGCTCGATGCCGGTTATCCGATCGATGACGTCGAGAGTGCAAACCGCCGCCTCGCCATGACTCTTGCCGGCGACTTGGGTTGCGCCGAGGGCGCGCGGATCCTGCGTCCGCCGGACACGCTCAACCACAAGCACGACCCGCCCCGCGCGGTGAGCCTGCTCCTCATGCGCAAGGGTGCCGGGGTCGGCCTCGCTCGACTGATCGAGGGGCTCCCGCCAGACGACCACGGGCGGCGCATCGTCAAGCCACAGACCGTCGCGCGACGGCGCCCCCGCAGTGGGGCTGACCGCCAGCTGCTGAGCATTCCCGCTGCCGAGTACGTGCATGCTCTGACCGGCCGCTCGCCCAACCGAGAGGGCAAGGTGCAGTGCCCCTTCCACCAGGACCGTACCCCGAGCCTTCAGCTCTATCCCGACGGCGGCTTCTACTGCTTCGGCTCGGGCTGCCGCCGCGGCGGCACGATCTTCGACTTCGCCGGCCACCTCTGGGGCATCCCTCCGCGGGGCCAGGGCTTTCGCGAGTTGCGCCGCCGTCTCGCTGAGCGCTTTCAAGGGCGCGACGACGCGGGCCGCTCTGAGCAGCCGACGCACATAGACCTCGACTCCAATGAGCGAGCGACGCGTCCTATCCGCCGGGTTTGAGCCCACCCCTGAAGGCCAGCAGGCCGCCTCCCTCTGGCGCGTAAAGCCCTGCGCTTCGCGCCGCCTGCGGCGGTCCCTGACGGGACAGGCCTTGACCCGCCTCGCCGGCCAGCTCTGGCCGGGGCGTACTCAACCCGACAGAAGGAGACAGAGATGACCTCGACGATCCAAGCACCACCGACCGCGCGCCAGCTTCACTTCCTGCGAGCGCTTGCCGCCAAGAGCGCCACGACGTTCGTCACGCCCGCAACTCGCAGAGATGCGAGCCGCGAGATCGACCGACTGCGGGCCCTCGACGCGGTTCCGCGACCGCCACGTTTCCAGGACTTGGAGGCAGAGCCCGAGCAGCTCTGCTACGCGACGGGGGTGCAGGCTGAGGAGGTCTCGGGCTTCGGGTCCACCGCGACCTGGCGTACGAGCACTCCGGTGCCCCGTCCCGTCCCCGCCGACCCCCGGCCCGCCAGGCCCAAGGCCGGAGAGCCGACGGAGATCGCCCACTACTACGTAGGCGGCGGTGAGCGTGTGCTCTACGGCGAGTTGCTCGATGGTCGCGTGAGGGTCATAGACCGCCCGCGATCGGGCTCGGGACCCGACTATCTCGTCGAGCGAGATCTGGAGGCCGAGGACCGCCCGGCGCTGATCGCCCTTCTAGCTGACTACATCCGCCGGGCACGCCAGTTCGACGAGGTGCCGATGGCAACCGCTGTCGTGCGCCACCTGCTCAGCCCCGCTGCAGGGGGTGCATAGCCGCACCCGGACGGCGCGGCTTACTCGCTCGCAACGTGTATGCGTGCTGCGCAACCGGGCCGACGGGCCTGGCCCTTCCCGATCGTCGCACGCTGCGCGTGCGCGGGGGGCGGGCGGCGGCCCGCACCCGGCGAGCTCGCCGACCGTCAAAGGAGAGCTATGTGCACCACCCTCACCGCACCCAAGAGTTCGGCGCGGTCGCCCCGCGTCTGCCGGCTCGGCGGCTACCAGGCTCACGACAGCACCTCCATCCGCGAAGTCGTGGCGCTGGCAAAGCGAGACGGCAGCGTGTTGGTCGTCGATCGCTTGCAAAAGACGCTCGGCGACGCGCGCCTGGTCGCACGGCTGTCCCCCGATGAGCCTTATGAAAACGCCCGCATCGTCTCTGAGATGTACCTGACCGACGACACGCGCGGCTGCTGTCGCAGGCTCACCGACGAGGATTTCAAGACGGCCAACCCGAGCGATCCAGCGCCTCCGGTGCAACGTGCTGAGGACACGCACGATGCATTGCTCGACACCGCGGGTCGCTCCTACCGGATCGTGTCTGTCCAGGAGACGCCATCCTGCTCGCAGCTACGTTGGACCCGCGGGTGCAGCTCACCACAGAGCGACGCCGAGACGATCTCGCTGCGAGAGGTCGTCGCCGCGCTGGAGAGCTACGAGCCGGCGAGCTCGATGACCGCCGCCGCTCTGGACGCGGTTTGCGACGAGGACTCGGTCTCGACGAGTCGTCTGCAGAGCGAGTTGGAGCGTGTGCGGTGCAGCCCCATCGTCCTTAATCGCGCCTTGCGCGAAGCGGTCCAACGCAGCATCTGCGCCGGTGAGCTGACGATGAGCGAGATCGCAATCCGTTGCGGGCGAACAAAACGCGACAAGCGAGACAGCCTCAGCGGCGAGACCAGCTGGCTCGCAAGGCGGATCGGTGCTCTGCCGGAGGGAGGTGAGGCGCAACCGACGCGCTGGGTGCACAGCGACACCCTCGCTCTGATCGCCCGTGAGGGCCTCGGTCTGAGCCCCAACGAGGTCGAACTGTGAGCTCTGAAGCGCAGCGCTCGGCCGCGCGGCCCGCCCCAATCCCGATCGTGGCACGCCTCGCGGCGTGCGCGGGATATGGGAAGTCGGGCCGCGACGAACGGGCTCGGAAAAAAAACTGTCCCACACCGGGTGGGCCACTGAAACGGAGGTTCCTCATGAGTAGCGTTGCCCTAGCACCGAGTCACATCGCCCTGGACCGCATCGACATCGATCAGAACTCGCGCGAGCTCGACCAGGAGCACGTCAAGGCCCTCGCCGCCTCGATCGCACTACGCGGCCTGATCGTTCCGCTGGTCGTGCGTCCTGAGGGCGAGCGACTGAAGCTCGTCGCCGGCCACCACCGCTATGCGGCGTGTCGTAGCCTCGGCCTGGAAGAGGTAGAGGTCACCCTGCGCGAGCAGGAGGGCTCCAGTGCCGACAGTGCAGCCGAGAACGTCGTGCGCAAGCAGCTCTCCCCGCTGGAGGAGGCGCGCGCCGTCAAGCACATGCTGGCCGAGGGCTACACACTCGACGGCGCCGCAGCGGTGCTCGGCTGGAACCGCAAGTTGGTCAGCGCCAGAGCAAAGATCCTGGAGCTGCCCGAGGCCGCTCAGCAACTGATCGGCGACGGCGAGCTGCCGCTCAGCGCAGTCGCGACGCTGACCAAGATCGCCGACGTCTCGCCAGAGCTGTGCGAGGCCGCGCTTGCACCGATCGCAGCAGGGGAGATCAGCGGGCAGCAGTTCGCGAGCAATCCGGCGTGGGCGATCGGCCACGCGGTACGCCAAGGCTCCACCAAGGCATTCGCTGCCCACCTCAGCGCTCTCAGCCCTGGGGAGATTTCCGAGCTTCGACTCGGCAAGAAGGCCGAGGGCGCCTACGCAGAGGCCGAGGCAGTGCACAAGCGCATCGACCGCTACGCCTACGGACCCCCTGCGATCCGTTTCACCGACGCAGATATCGACCAGGCGCGCGCGGCAGGCGTGCTGATCGAGCTCGAGCACGGAGCCCCGATTCTCACCGACCGGGCGCTTTTTCGCGAGCTCGCCAAGCAGGCGATCGACAGGACGTTGCAAGGCCTGCGCGCCGCCGAGCAGGCCGATGTGTCTGATCGTGCGTCACGTCGGGCCAGTGGCAAGCTCCAGCGCACGCCCGAGCAGCAGCTCGATGCCGAGCACCGCGCGACCATCCGCCAGCTGACCGCTCGCGCGCACGGGACGAACCTCGACCTCGGCACCGCGCTGCTGCAGGACCTTGCCGCGGTGGATCCGAGCGACATCGATGTCGCTCGCTTCTTTGCCTACGGGCTGCTCGGCCCGGACGATCGTGGTTTCCCCGGCGGCGGCGAGCACCGGGTCGCGACCATCGCCGCGAACGGCATCCGCCTTGTGATCGAGCAGCACCGCAAGAGCACCACGCCGACGCTCAAGAGCGGACAGCCGGGCAAGACGAAGATCTCCTACGGCGAGGTGCAGGATGCCGTCGCATGGCTGTGGAAGTTCGTCGACGGCGCGAGCAGCGCCGGTGAGCTCTACGGACGGGTGCTCGTCGTGTTCGCAGCGCAGCACTACGCCCACGACCTCGTTCTGCCCACCAGCGCGCGTCGGTCCTCGGTGCTGCCCGCGTCGCACAAGGAGAACGCGCGCAAGGCGTTCGAGCGGATTGCCAAGAAGGTTCTGCCCGCCTCGCATGTTCAGCTGCAGCGAGCCCTGGATCGGGAGGCGCGTACCTATCTCAGGCGCCACGACGAGCGACGCGCTACGGCTCAGGAGTTCGACGGTGCCACCCGTCGCGAAGCAGATCGAGACGTCGAGCAGGACGCCGCCCAAGACCCGGCGGACGCCTAGCCACTGCCGCGAGACCGGACGAGGCCCAGTGGACCTCGTCCGGTCGCTCGCCACTTCCCGCGTCGTGACAACCACCTCAAAGGACGGTGCAGCATGAGAGCACACAACCTGACCGAGGCCGAGCGCGCAGAGCGTCGCCAAGCCAACCGCGACCGCCTTGAGCAGGCAGCCCGCGCGCTGCTGAGCTCAGCCGGCTGGCAACGCTGGGTTCGCGTCCGATCAACCAACGGCTTGGCCCGCTACTCCTTTCACAACCAGCTCCTGATTGCGATGCAGCGACCGGACGCCACCTACGTCGCCGGCTTTCGGGCGTTCCTCGAGTTGAACCGCTGCGTACGCAAGGGCGAGCGCTCGATCCGAATCCTCGCTCCGATGAGCGTTCCTAAGCAGGACGTCAGGCAGGGCACGGGGGAGGGGAGAGGCGAGCCCGAGGAGACCAAGCGAATGCTCTTCCGCGCTGTGTCCGTCTTCGACGTCTCCCAGACCGACCCGCTCCCGGACGCCGAGCCGATCCCGCTCACCCCGCCTTCTGAGCCGATCAGCGGGACCACCCACTCATACCTGCTCGCGCCGCTACAGGAGCTTGCGGCCCGGCTCGGATACTCGGTCCATCGGAGGGCACTCAGCGGATCTGCGGACGGCTGGTGTGACAGTAAGAAGAAGGAGATCACCATCAATGAAAACCTGCCCGCCAACGCCCAGGTCCGGATCCTCGTCCACGAGATCGCCCACGCTCTCGGCGTCGGCTACGAGGACTATGGCCGCCGCAAGGCAGAGGTGCTCGTCGACACGGTCACCTTCATCGTGTGTGGCTCGGTCGGTCTCGACGTCTCCGGCTCGAGCGTGCCCTACGTGGCGGGATGGGGCGAGAGTGGCGAGCTGAGTGCTATCCGCACATACGCCGAGACGATCGACAAGCTTGCCCGGCGAATCGAAGAGGGCCTCCCGGCCGACCTACCCAAGCCAGCGGAGCAACGAGCCAGTCCCGCGTCATGAGCGGCTCGCGCCGAGTCAGGCCAGGAAGTCCGCGAGCTCTGCGAGTGTCGCGCCCGCGGTGCTCGTTGACTCATACGGTCCCGGCATCACGAACACTCGGCTTTCGGCGAGTTCGAGGCCTGCAACGAACCCGTTGCCAGGGAATCTCCCTAACAGCTTCTCCGCGGTCTGCTTGAAGGTGAAGATCACAAGTCGCGGGCGCGAGCTGGCGAGCTTCGCTTCCAACAGGCCCTGGCCATGCTCGAACTCGTCGAGCCGCACTTCTGCCGCCCTGCTCGTCGGTCGCTTGACGATGTCGGTGAACCCAACCCCCGCGGCGAAAGCCTCGTCGTCCTGCCATCCACCACCTCGCGGGGGGACTACCCGCGCCTGCTGCAGGCGCGAGAAGAACTTCTGGCCGAGCGCGCCCTGGTAGTAATGCCCGGCACGCACGCTCTGAGGTGCAGGGTTGATGCCGACGCATACGGCTTGGAGCCCCGGCCGCAGCAGGTCCGCGAGCGTCTCGAGCTCCTCGCCCATCCATCGCTCAGTGGACCTGTGACCGAGCTCCTCCATCGCTCGGGAGTCTATGCAGCTGGGAGTCCTCGGGAGAGGCGAGGCGGACTTGACCATACGGCTTCACGTGTGTGTCTCCGGGCGCCGTGTGCTAGCGCCCATTTGTCCTGACTGCTCTCCGATCGCCGGACTGGTGGTCAGACCGCCCAAGCTAGTTGCCCCGGCGTCCTAGAACCTCGGCTCCGAGGGCCCGAAAGCGCCGTTTGTTTGCACTCTGCCACCTGCATCGAACGTCCGAAGTGAAGCGAGAACCGCCGTACACCTGCCAGTTCTCCCTAGCCGGTAGCTCGCGCGCCTTCGGCCGGACTCAAGCGACGCTTGAGCCAGGCCGATAAAGAGATCCAGGACTAATCCAGTCCCCAACCCCAAGCCGCATCGGAGTCAGCGAACATGCGCACCCCTCCTCAACGTCGAGACCGCTCTAGTCGTGGCAGGCGGCTCACCTACGCCAACCTCGTCTCGACGATGGCCCTCCTATTCGCGATGAGCGGCGGTGCGATGGCAGCTAACCATTACCTGATCACCTCGACAAGACAGATCAGCCCGAAGGTTCTCAAGGCCTTCAAGGGCAGAGCCGGGTCAGCAGGCGCGCAGGGTACGACAGGACCGCCGGGAGTTGCGGGACCCGCGGGCAAACAGGGTGCCGACGGCAGCGCGGGCGTCGAAGGCAAAGCAGGCGCTGAAGGCAAAGGCGGCGCTGAAGGCAAAGCAGGGGCCGAAGGCAAACCCGGAGCGGATGCGACGCGTCTTTGGGCGGTGATCGCCGATCCCACCGAAGGTCCGAGCGTAACCCGTAGCAGCGGTGTTCTTGGAACGTTCCGTGGCTCCACGGGAGTGATACTCGTCCAATTCGCTCAGGACGTCAGCCAGTGCTCTTTTCAGGCGACGATCACTAATGCTCACGGCGGCGTATACGGCGGCTCAAATGAAATACAGGTGGTCACGGCATTCTACGAAGGAGGCCTGCCGCACAACGACATCGAGGTCGTGACCCGCCGAGCCGAAGCGCTCACCAACAACATCGACTTCTCCGTCGCGGCCTTTTGCTGAGGCAGTTCCTCCAGCCGAACTTCCGCAGCTCTCTCCTCCCATTGCTCCGACTCGCCGACTCCGAGTTGGACTCACCGCGTTGGGACCGGGAGCCGATATCGCCCCTTGGCCCCCGTCGATAAACGGTGGCGTGTAGGTAGAGTGGGCGCGATGTCGTGTGCTGTGTCGACCCGGGCGTCGAGCGAGTGACCCGCTTCGCGGGCGGATCCTCGGTCATCATCGACGCCCCGGTGGCGGCGTGCTTCGAGATGGTGTGCGACACGCCTCGCACGCCCGAGTGGCATCAGGCGATCCAGGCTACCGAGGTGCTCGAGCGAGACGCCGACGGACGAACCTCGCTCGTCAGGGTCAGCATCGACGCGATCGTTACGCGGGTCAAGGTCGAGCTGCGTCTCGACTACAGCGACTCGCGCGAGGTGAGCATGCGTCGCGAGTCGGGCGACCTGCGCGATCTCACCGTTCTCTGGACGTTCGATGACGTCGGGCAGGACCGCTCGCGCGCTACCTTCGAGACCGAGTTCGACCCGGGCCGCGTGCTTTCGGCCTTCGCCAGGGGCCCGGTCTACGCACGCCTCCAGACTCTGCTGGCCGAGCAGCCTCCCGCGGGCCTCAAGCGTCAGGTCGAGCACAGTCCCCGTTAATGTGCAGTCGACCGTCGTCTGGATACGGCGAGCCTGCTCCTTCTTGGGGCCTGCTCGCACGTCGAGCGGTCGCGGGCCGGTCAGGAAGGCGGCGGTGAGGGCAGCAACATCTCGCGCTGCCCGCACATGAGGCCCGGGTCACATCAGGTGGATGACTGGAACGCTCGGCGAACCTATCTCCAGAGCGGGAGGCCTAGCTCCCCGTACCGCAGGGGACGCCGCTACGGGCTGTTCGCCGCCGCGGTCCCGCTCGCGACTCTGATCACGGGACCGCCCTGGGCGATCGCATGCGCATAGATCGCTGGTGCTCCGGAAACATCGTTGTCCGTCCAGAAGAGCGTGCTCCTACCCGCTGCGTCGATGGCACCGGACGCTTCTGAGCTGCCGTCTCGGGTTGCAAAGCGGACGGTACGACTGTGAGCTCCGTGACCGTCGCGCGCGCGCCCGCGACATATTCGGTGGGAAACCGGCCGGCCCAGGTGATGGCGACCTCGCCGCGCTGGTTGCGCGCCAGGGACATTTCATAGCTGCCTCCAGGCTGATGCCAGCGCTTGCGCAGGCGACCGAGCGCGTCAAATGCCAGAAGGTCTCCGTCGCCGGCCTGCAGTAGCACCCGCCCGAGATCATCTGCTGCGAGCGATGAGCCTTCGGGAAGAAAGGTCGGGCTCACCGCCCGCTGATGTCCGGCTCCGCCTGCGGGTGAGACGCGCAGGAGGAGCGAGCGAGCGCGTCGGGAGCTTTCTTCCCCGTCATCTTGCAGCCAGACGTTCGTCGTCGCAAGAACGACCCCCCCGCGGGGGTTCGTGGCGACCAGCGGAGAATAGAAGTACTCCGAGACGTGGTGACGTCTGTCTTTCGCGCCTGAAAGCACAGGTCGGGGCGAGCTAAACCGCCGCCCGCGGGTGCCATAAATCGCGAGAACCTCGGCCGTGGTGTCCGAGAGGAGGCCTTGGCGGCGCGTTGCGACCACGAGACCTCTTCCCTGCCGGTCAACGCTCAGGCCGATGAACTTGAGCGGCCCTTGAAAGCGTTGGATCTCCGTAAGGCTGCCTCCGCTCGCCCATGCCAGGTAGGCAGTTGAGTCGGTGCTCCATGCGGCCAGTACCTGTCCGGTGGCGTTGCCGGCGATTTGCGCGGATTCGACCTCGGCGCCGCCTGGTAGTGCTATGGGCGCCCCGAACATTCCTTTCGCCGGACGAAACGCTACCCATCCTCCATGCGTGTCGTAGATCACGGAGCCATCCTTTGCGGGGAAGTGCGGAAACGCGCTGCTCGTTCCACTCACCCATGCGTCGCCGACGTCGTCGAGAACCACACCCGTAGGTGAGGAAAGCATCGTCGACGGGGTAATTGCGCCGATCTCCTCAAACCCGTGGTCGACCGAGCCTATGGCTACACGTGTACTGGCGTAAGACAGCAAGCCACTTTCGGCGCCGCATTCGTCTGCCCAGGCCACCAGGGCCTGGCCCTGGTTAGCTGTCGACATGATGCCCCGCGTATGGCCCTTGCACGGCTGCGCGGCCGTCACGGGGGACGACGTCGGGAGGGGAGTGCTCAGCCCGAGCACGCCGACCACTAGCGTGGACGCTCTCCTACCGAACCTGGACCAAACGGACGTGAGCATCCCACTGCAAACATCGGCACGAACAAGGAGTTGCGTTAGGGACCCCTAGCTAGGTGCCGGAGTTGACAGCTCAGAACTATCCCGCTTACGCAGAGCGTCTTGGCGACACGTAGCGGAGTCGTTGCCTCGGCCCAAGCTTCGCGACGCGCGTCCTTCGTGTCCGCGAGCCTCTCAAGGCAGCGCTGTCCGCGCGGCCATTGCCTGCCCCACACCTGATACAGGTGCTTCTCTCACCGGTCGGTTTGGCGCCCTCGTGTCTTCCCGAATCTTCGCCGCTGCGAGAGTCCGTGGGACATCGATCAGCGCATCGCGTGAGCTCCTGCCCCTGTCTGCAAGCGCCCCACGCTCGCGCTTCAGTCACGCCGTACGGCTGGCACACAGAGTCCGTCAGGAGGCATCTTGGCCTGCAGGTGCAGATGACGCCTCCGGCGCCAGCATCCGAGCCCGGAGGCGACGACGGGAAAGCGGCTTACATTGCGTCTGCCCGCAGCCAGTCGAGCCAGCCACGCTCAAGGACACACCGAGCGAGGGCGTCGTTAACCCGCGGCTCCGGGGTGAGCACCATCGTCGGCACCGATCTGCTTGAACCAGTTCGGATCATCCAGCAGCTGCTCAATGATGCTCACGAACGGCGAGCCGCCTTCGGCGCAGATCTCGCCGAGGGCACTCGAGAGGGCTTGCATCTGCCGGTTCTGCTCGCTGTCGTCGACGGGTGCGGGACCCACGACGAGGACCGGGAGCCCGATCGTGGCGGCTCGATCCAAGATCGTCTTCAGGGCGCTGTGGGACCTATCGGCCTCAACGCGTTGCCCTCCAGCTTCTATCGCCGTGTCGTTGGCGCCGAAGGACATGACGATGCGTGTCTGCTCCGGGCAAGAGTCGCGGGCGTGTCTCCGCTTGCCAGCGTGAGGCGATGTCCACCGGTCTCGCCTCCGACCCCGAGGTTGTAGGCCGTCACCGGCCTGCCGAGGGCGAATGAGGCCGCCACGACGCGGCCGACCCAGCCGTGGCCTGAGGGGTCTCCGGCCTCCGCGACGAGAGAGTCACCGAAGAACAGGATCCGTTGAGCAGCTATCGCGCGAGTTACACGGCCTCGCAGGCTTTGTCGGCGGTCTGTGCCGCCGCCCAACGCGCTAGCACGCACCGGGAACAGACCGCCCCGAGTCGCGATCCCGCGGATGCGTCGCGCTTGAGCCTGGACACGGAGCAATGGGCCCCCAGTGATCCCAGCAGGAGCCTCGCTCGCCGGTCCTCGGACGGGCCGTTGCCCGGCAGGGTGCAGACAACCGTGCCGCTGTGCACGTCCCCTTAGTTTGCCTGGTGCTTGTCGTGTCTTGTCTCATGTTCGCCGCTGCCGGTCTGGCGCTGCAACCCCCGCAAGGGGGGTTCCCCTCACTTCGCTTCGGTTCCGCTCGCCGGTCAGCGGCGTTCTTCGACTGCGTCACTAGCACCAAACAATCGAAGGAGAACCACCATGAACATCAACAAGATCATCTGCACCGGCCGTCTGACGAAGGACCCGGAGCTCCGCAAGATCTCTGAGGAGATGAGTGTCTGCCAGCTGCGCCTGGCGGTGGACGGGATGGGCCGTGGCCGTGAGGTCGGCTACATCAACGTGTCGGTCTTCGGCAAGGCCGGCGAGGCCTGCGCCGAGTACCTCGCCAAGGGCTGGCTCGTGGCGGTGGACGGCCGCCTGGAGTACGGCCAGTGGGAGACCGAGGGTGGCGAGAAACGCCACGACTACACGGTCGTCGGGAACGTCGAGTTCCTGACCGCCCCGCGACCGGTCGAGAGGCCGAGCGAGCCGGCGAAGCCGGCGCGGAAGAGGAAGGAACCCGTTGCTGCCTAACATCGCAGAGGTCCGCGTCCCGGACGGGGGCGCGGAGGCCCGTTTATCGCCAGGCGGCCCACATCTCTAGCCGTAAACCTGGCTCGGCTCGATGTCGCTGTTTGTCGCCGAGGCGCACGAAGCCCGAACAGGCGGTCCGAGGGCACCCAGCTGCGCGTGTTAGCGCGCACCCCTAGCCTTCAGTGCGCCTTCGATCGCCGTATCGAAACCCGAGGGGTCGTTGAGCGAGGTGTATTCGTAGCTCCTCAGTCGTGCCTCCGCTTTTGCCGATCAGGAATCCGGGTGTCGAGGTCATGCCGCTGCCGTTGGCGGCTTGCGCGTCGGCGGTGAGCTGTGATGCGAACCTTTGATCCCGCCGGTCGGCCATCCATTTGGCGAGGTCGAAGCGCGGGATCTCCTTGGCCAGGCCTTGGAGATAGCTCTCGGTGACGTAGCCGCTGCCCTCTTCTCCCTGCTCGTGGTAGAAGAGCTCGATGAAGTTCCAGGCCTTGTCCTGTCTGCCTGCGGCGAGCATTGCGACCTGTTGTGTGCGGAACGTTGCGGGTTCGCGGGTTGCGGTTTCGAGCGAGCGGTATTCGATCTTCAGCCTGCCGGACCTGACCCACCGGTGAATGATTTCGGGCAGCGCGCCAAGCGTGAACGCCCTGCAGGCAGAGCACTCGAGATCACCGAAGTAGCGCATCGTGACCGGAGCGGTCGGGCTGCCGAGGACGGTGGCGCGCTGGGTGGTGCCTGCGAGGAGACTGCTGACCGCCGCCGCCTCTCTGAGCCGAGAACCACCTCCGAGCCCAGATCGGCTACCGCCGCCCGTGACGATCACGACGCCGACGAGGACGAGCACCACGACAGTGACCACGGCGCCCAGTTGGGCGAGCCGTCTGCGCCTGGCCGCGTCGGTCGCGACCGCTTCCTCGGCGGCTTTGCGCTCGGCGCGTGAACGGTCGCGCCGCTGCTTGCGGGTCAGCTCCTCGTTACTCGCCACGGTGCTCGTCGCGATCCGTAGCTACACGCCTCGTGTCAACTCCGACCAAGTCCGCTCGGCGTCGTCTCCGACGCCGTCCCGACAGGCTCAAGAGCCCGCATTGCGATTGGCGTGGGTGGAGACGATCTCGCCGTTGGCGTTCAGCCATGCGATGCTGGCTGGCGTCTCGGGTGTCGGGCCGGGGCGGGGGTTGCCCCCGCCGTTGATGACGGGTCCCTCAGGCGCGGGGTAGCCCTGCCAAGAGAAAGTGTTCTCGGTCACCGTCTCGGTCTGCGCGGGATGGTCGGGGTAGTGCAGGACGACAGTGGCGACGCCGTCGGGAACGAGCCCGTATCCGTGCAGGCCGGCGCTCTCGAGCCACAGTCCCGAGGTCAGCACCGACGTGGGGGTGCAGTCTCCGCCGGCGCCGGCGGCGTCGATGTTCTCGATACAGATCAGGTTCTTGGTTTCGGCGGGCATCTTCTGTCCCAGTGCCGGGTTCGGTGCGCCGAGCTCGCCGCTGGTGACCGTGTAGAGCAGCTGGTGCGGGAATCCCGGCGCGGGCGGAAGCCGGCGGACGTAGTTCCTGCGGATCCCGTGGATTTCCGGGAACCCCAACGAGCTGAGCGTGGCGGGGTCAACGGATGCCCCCGCCGGCGGGTCGCGCAGGATGCCCAGCAGCGCTAGCTGCTCGGCCGGCGGCGCATCGGCGGTCGTGCTCACGGGCTGCCCCATGAAGTCACGCACGATCGGACCCACGCCGATCGCGATCGCTGGGGTAGCGACCGCGGCGACCGCGGTCAGAACGGCCATCATCCGCAGCCGCCCGCGGCGCGAGAGACTCCGCAGCGGGGCCCGCCACGACCGCCGAGCGGCGATCGGTTCATCGCAAACGCGGATGAGGTCGGTTTCGAGGCGATCGATAAAGGTCGACATGGTCTAGCTCCCCATTGCGGCTCGGAGGGTGGCAAGCGCGCGACTGACACGCTTTCGGATAACGGCCTCGCTGGTGTTCGCACGACCAGCGATGACGTCGTAGTCGAGCTCGTCGACGACGCGTGCGGTAAGCGCGTCCGCCTGCTCGACGGGCAGCAGCTCATAGATCCTGTCGAGTAGCTCGTCACTCTGTCCAGCCTCGAGGATCAACTCAATGTCGCGATCATCCAAGGCCACGGGGGCGAGCTGCAAGCGTCGGCGTGCCGCCTCGGCAACGATTCCGCGCCGGTGGCGATCGATCAGCAGGTTTCTCGCCGTGACCAGCAGCCACCCAAGCGGCCTCGCAGGTAGGTCGCGCTGGGAATCACGTACGACCGTGAGCAGCGCGGCAAACGTCTCGGCGAGCAGGTCAGCCGCGACCTCGGGCTCATCGACGCGACGGGCCAGAAACGCCAGGACCACGGCATGGTGCCGGCGAAAGAACGCTCCAAAACATTCAGCCTCGCCACGCCGGGCGGCGCGCAACAAATCGTGGTAATCGCTTGCCATCGGCTCCATATAACTCCTACACGAACAACCCACATCGTTTGTGACCGGCTCGGCCGAAGGACCCGCCCCCGCGATCACGGAGTAGCCATTTTGCCGCGAAAGCAGCTGGCTCACCCAAGTCCCGCTTCCCTTCGTCGTGTCTGGTGCTGGTCGTGTCTTGTCTCATGTTCGCCGCTGCCGGTCTGGCGCTTCAACCCCCGCAAGGGGGTTCCCCTCGTCCTTTCAGGCCATCGGTTCCGCTCGCCGGTCAGCGGCGTTCTTCGACTGCGTCACTAGCACCAATCAACCGAAGGAGAACACCATGAACATCAACAAGATCATCTGTACGGGCCGCCTGACTAAGGACCCCGAGCTCCGCAAGATCTCCGAGGAGACGAGTGTCTGTCAGCTGCGCCTGGCAGTCGACGGCATGGGACGAGGCCGAGAGGTCGGCTTCATCAACGTCTCGGTCTTCGGCAAGGCCGGAGAGGCCGCCAACGAGTACCTCGCCAAGGGCTGGCTCGTAGCGGTTGACGGCCGCCTGGAGTTCGGCCAGTGGGAGACCGAAGGTGGCGAGAAACGCCAGGACTACACCGTCGTGGGGAACGTCGAGTTCCTAGCCGCCCCCCGGCCGGCTGAGGCGGAGGAGCCGGCGAAGCCGGCGCGCAAGAAGAAGGAGCCAGTCGCGGCCTGAGCCGGGCCAATGGGTCCGCGCCCGAAAGGACGCGGACCCAGCCGGCTTTCGAGCAGGCTCTCTGAGGCCTCCCGACGGAGTCGCCTCAGGCGCTGACAGAGCGCGGATAGCGCGCTAAGCCGTCATCGGGGATCGGCTCCCACGCCGCCGCTGAGCCCACAAATTGCCGGTATTCGGGGCGTACTCCCGGGTCTCGATCGAGCGTCCCCAGCCGCACCACGACCTGCTGGTCACCGAACGGATCAGCACTGAACAAGGCCGATCCGCACGCCGCGCAGAAGTGCTTTGGAACGCCAGGCGGAGGCTGGTAGGAGCGCAGCTCCTCGCGTCCGCTCAGCAGAGCGAAGCCCTCCCGCGGGACCAGGCCTTGGCCGATGACGCCGTACCCGTCCTGCGCTGGCAATGGGTGCAGTGGCAGTAGCGCGCACCGGAGAGGGGCTGCGTGATCTCGTAGCGCACAGCACCGCAGAGGCAGCCTCCCCCGAGCGGTTCTCGGGCGACGGAGGAATCCAAGACGCTGTCATGCACCAGATCCTAGAGAGCCCGACGTGCCGACTCCCGATGGATCGCCTAGGAAATCCGCGGGCCGATAAAGGCTTCGATCGCTGTCCACGCGGCGCTGTGAGTTAGCGGCCCGAGCCGCAGCGTCCAGTCGTCTCCCAGCTCCTGCCGGACGGGCGCCGAAAGGTTCGCGTCTTGAAGGCGGCGCCGCTGTGCTTCGGCTCGCTCAAAGCCCGTGCTGCCGTGGTAGGTCGCGTCAACCCCGTAGCGCCCGCCCTCCAGGGGCCAGATCGACAGCCGATCAGGCGCAAGGACTGGACCAGCCTCCGCGGGCAACGTCATGAGCGGATCGCCTCCGATTGGTCTCCCACATCGAGAATGGGAAGTTCGGCTCCACGCGTCCCGTGGGTCCAAAGCGAAATCACAGCCGACAGAATAGGAGTTGCCGGGGCGCCGCCCGCGGCGGCCAGCCGCCGGAAGAGGTGCCATCCACCCGGTAGGACGACCGGACGATTCCTCTTGTCTCTCGGTCGGCGCCCGAGCGTGCCCGGACCGCACCCCTCCGAAGGTCCCACGGCTCGCAACAGTCTCCCGAGCGCCGCGCCAGGTTCTCGACTGAGCCACACCTACGCGGGCGATCTCAGCTGCGCCTCGCTCCGCTCCGCTCCCCCGGAGCCTCGTCGCCCCCTGCCTCAGCGTCGCTGCGCTCCGCTCAACTGCAACTGCGGACAGACTAGATGCACCACTGTGCCAGCGCTGTGCAATCGCTGTGTCCCCTTGTTTGGCCGCGTTGGGCCACCGGGGGCCTTAAGGCGTGTGATGACTGCCTCCAGCATCGCCGCAGCCCAGGGTGGCGAATACTCGCGTTACCTCGAGTCAAAGACCATCGCGCCCGAACTCGGCGACTACTACCTCAGCCCATCTGGGGAGCCAACTCAAGCGCCCGGCCGCTGGCTGGCCTCGCCGGAGACCCTCACCCGTCTGGGCATCGAGGCCGACACCGTGGACGGCCCGGATTTCATCGCGCTGATGGAAGGCAAGCACCCGCGGGACGGGGGATGGCTTCGGCCAGCCGGCGCGACCGGAGGTCGGGGAGGCGGCATCGATCTGACGTTCAGCGCGCCCAAGTCCGTGTCAGTCGTGTGGGCCTTGGGCGACGCTGCGCAGCGCCGTGACATCACCGAGGCGCACGCCGCTGCGGTCAGCGAGGCGATGCGTTACCTCACCGAGATGGTGCCGACTGTTCGCCGTCGCGTCGGCCGAGACGTACTGGAGGAGCACGCCCAAGATCTCCTGGCCGCCGAGTATCGGCACACAACCGCTCGCGGGGTCCTGGACGGTGAGGTGCCCGACCCGCAACTGCACAGCCACGTGGTCGTCACCTGCGCGATCAGAGACGACCAACGGATCGTGGCAGTGGCATCGCGTCCGCTCTTCCGAGCTGCGCGAGAGGTCGGTGCCTGCTACCGCTCCGCACTTGCGCACGAGCTCTCCCAACGCGGCTTCGCGATCGAAGCCGGCACCGGTAGGCACGGCCGCTACTTCGAGATCGCCGGTGTCCCGCAAGGCCTAGCTCAGGCCTTCTCAGCGCGCACCCGCGAGATCACCAAGGCGGCCGAGCGCTTCCGCGCTAAGTGGGGACGCGAGCCGGTGCGAGGGGAGCTGCGCCGGCTGAGCCTAAAGAACCGAAAACAGAAGGTGCTCGTCACCCGGGGCGACCTGCGCGAGGCCTGGATCGAGGCGGCAGAGCGTTTTGACTTCACGGGCGAGGCGCTCACCAGCGCGCTCGACGGCGCACGGGACTCCCGATCCGATCGCGCCCTCGAGGATCGTGTCGCAGACGGCTTGACCGAGCGCGCCGCGACCTTTCACCCGAACGAGTTCCGCGCGGTGCTGCTGGAGCAGTCAGTAGGAGATCTTTCGCCACGCGAGGCGCTTGAGATATCCCAAGCGATGACCGAGCAACGCATGGTGCTCCGCCTCCAGGGCGGACTGATGACGACGCACACTGTCCGCCATCGAGAGCAGCAGATCGAGGCTCGCTTCGTCGAGCTTGTACGAGAAGGCGGTCGCGACGTCGGCGAGCAAGCTCGCGGACTGGCGAGCGATCGGGTCGCCGAGCGGATCGGCGGTCGGCTCAGCGAGGAGCAGATCAAGGCGCTCCGCTTGATCACCGGTCCCGAGCGCGGTGCGATCGTGATCGGCCCGGCCGGTACCGGCAAGGGCGTCGTCATCGATGCAGCAGCTAGGGCTGAGCAGCTCATCGAGCATGAGACGTGGGGCATCGCGGTGTCCGGATCCACCGCGCAGCGACTTGGCCGCGACAGCCCAGCACTGCTGGACAAGACCATGACCCTCGACGCTCTGGTCTCACGAGTCGATTCCGGTCGTCTGGATGTCGATCAGCGCACGACCATCTACTTCGATGAGGCAGGCATGGCCGATACCTCCCGCCTTGAGCGGCTCACTGATGTCGTGCAGCGCACCGGCTGCAAGCTCGTCGCGATCGGCGACGGCGCGCAGCTGCCGTCCATCGGTGCAGGGGGCATGTTTGACCGCCTCGCTGCGATCGCCCCGTGTGCAGAGCTCTCGACGGTGCATCGCACCCCGGACCGCGACGAGCAGCGCGCATGGGCCGATCTACGGGCGGGGCGAAGCGACAGGGCGATGTCCCACTACCTGGCGAACGGCAGGGTCCACATCGCCGACACGCGCGACGAGGCCGTCGAGCATGCTGTCGAGAACTGGGCAGAGCTCACGGAGCTCCATGACATCGCCGAGGTCGCCCTCGTCTCCGATGCCTCTAACAAGGAGATCGCACGCCTGAACGCCCGCGCTCAGCACTACCGCGCCGAGCGTGGCGAACTCGGCGATCTGGAGGTAGAGGTGCCCGGCGTTCACTACGGCCTGCGCGAGGGCGATCGCGTGGCCATGATCGACCAGCATTACGAGGCCGGCGAGCAGCGCATCGAGAACGGCAGCCAGGGGCAGATACGACAGATCACCGAGGCGGGGGAGGTCCTGGTCGAGTTCGATGTCACCGGGCAGCAGCGAGTGCTCGTCGGGGAGGACCTCTCACGCGTCCGCCTCGCATACGCACAGCACATCCATCGAGCCCAGGGCGCGACCGTGACGCGGGCGCTCGTCGTGACGGGCGGCTGGCAGACCAGCAAGGAGCCGGCCTACGTCGAGGCCTCGCGCGCGCGGGAGGGCACAGATTGGTATGTCAATCGCCGCGAGCTGGGCGAGGAAGGCCACGACACCGATCGCATCGAGCGATTCGCCGCCAACATGCGCCGCAGCAGGCGCCAGACCCCATCGCTTGAGCATCGGGAGCTTCCTGATCCCGCAACGGGTCTGGAGGTTGGGCACGAGCTAGCACCGAGTCGTAGCCACCTGCCCGGGCGCGCGCGCGAGGTCGCGCGCGTCGCCGAGCCCGACCCCACACGGGAGCAGAGGCCATGAGTCAGCGACTGCAGATCGTCCTACCCGACCCGGTTGCAGCGCAGCTTCGCGAGCTCGCAACCGGCGCGGAGGAACCGCCGTCAAGCGTCGCCGCCCAGTTGGTCCGCAGCGGCTTGGTCGAGACCGCCCGGGAAGGAAAAGTCCGAGCGCTCCGCCCAGCGCGCGTCCTAGTTGCCCGCCAGGGCGCAGAGCGGGCGCCGTGGCTTGAGCCTTACGGCGGCGACCCGACATGGCGCGAGGAGATGTGGGGCGCGATCGTGGCGCTCCACGGCCGCTACCCACGCCATCTAGAGGCGCTCAAAGACGCGTGGTGGACCGACGATGCTCACGCAGAGACGCTGTGCGCGCTGGTCGTCTGGCGAGGGGAGATCGACGACGCGGGCGAGGATCCGCGCGAAGAGCTGGCGTTCCAAACGCAGCTGGCCGACTATGCGCACGCTTTACGCCAACAGGGTGGCGGCGTCGCACGAGCCTGGAGGCCCGGCGCAGCTCCTGACGAGTGGAGCGTCTCAAAATGAAGGACTGCAAAGGTCGTGACACGTCCCTACCGCCGCAATCCAATGATCAGTACGGTCCCGATGACGTTGCGATCTCTGAGCCTGTCCAGCCTCGGCTCCATCAGCGAGCCGGCGCCGCTCGACCAATCCGAAGAACGGAAGACCTATGCCGAAGGCCAGTTCGAACAGGAGCGCGCGGGCGAAAGCCCCCGAGCAGACCCGGGACTCCGGGTGGGCGAACCCCAGCCTGCGCGAGCCTCGCTACTCGCAATCACTGGAGCGTGGCCTTGCCATTCTCACTTGCTTCACCCCCAAGCGCCCAGTGCTTGGCATCGCCGACATTGCCGAGGAGCTGGGCATGAGTCGCTCGACCACCCACCGCTACGTGATCACGCTGCTCGCGCTCGGCTACCTCGAGCAAGGGGCCTCGCGCAAGTATCGCCTCGGGTTGCGTGTCGCTGACCTGGGCATGTCAGTGCTCAACTCCACGGGACTACGCGAGCATGGTCATCCCTATCTGGAGGAACTTCGCCAGCGCTCCTCCTACACGGTCAGCCTCGCGGTGCTCAACGACGCCGAGATCCTCCTTCTGGATCGTCTACGGAGCTTTCGCCGCGGGCAGAACCCGCTGACGGTGAGCATCAGCTCGGGCTCGCGTCTGCCTTCCTACTGCACGGCCGCAGGCAAGCTGCTGCTCGCGAACCTGCCTGAGATCGATCAGCGCGAGCTGATTGCTTCCACGAAGCTTGCCAAACGAGGCCCGAACACGATCACCGCCAAGAAAGCTCTACGGGACGAGCTCATCGAAGTGCGCGAGGCGCACTTCGCTGTGGAGGATGAGGAGCTCGCGAAGGATCTCTACTCGATTGCCGCGCCCGTGCGAAACGACGCGGGCGAGACGGTCGCAGCCGTCGCCATGGAGGCCGACAAATCGATGATCTCGCTGAAGGAGCTGGTGGACGGTCTCGGCCCGCATCTGATCACTACAGCTGATCGCGTCTCGGCTCGTCTCGGCTTTCGCCGGCGGGACGAGCGAGTCTGACCGGTCCCTCGCGGGCCCAGTCCAGTCCTCTCGCCCGTCCCGTACCTCACATCCTTCAGCCACCTTGCCGGGTTGGGGAACCAGAGCTGCCCCAGGACCGTCCGAGGGGTCCGACCCAACCCCTCGGGCGGGGCGGATGCCGCGTCGCCGCCGATCGTTGAGGCCTCGCAGAAGATTCGCTGCCCCGCCACTCGGGGTCGTGGTCTGTAGCAACGTGAGCTCCGCTTCCCCAGGCGCCCGAGATGTCCGGTCCCGAGAGAGTCGGCGTAGCGAAAAAGCCACGCAGATCCGCCGTGCAGTGCCGCGCCTTGCCTTCAACCAGCAGGAGGCGGCCGAAGCGCTCGGGATCTCCGTCGATCACTTTGAGCGCCACATCAAGGTCGACCTCCCGGTGGTCTACACAGGCTCGCGGCGGTTGTATCCGAGAACCGCGCTTGAGCGCTGGCTCACCGAAAACGAAATCCGTGGGGGTCGGCGTGTAGCGTGAAAGTCGTGCCCAAGGACACCAAAACCCGCTTCCAGGGCATCTACGCCCGTCACCGGGTCGACTGCGCGTTGGAGCACGGGGGCTCCTGCAGCTGCTCCCCCTCCTATTGGGGCCAAGCTTGGGATCGCACGGTCGGCAAGCCGCGCAAGACCAAGACGTGCGCCTCACCCGCTGAGGCTCGCAATGCCCGGACGGACCTTGAAAGAACGCTACGCGCGGGAATGCTTCCGGCGTCAAGCACTATGCGGGTGGCCAAGGCGATCGAGGCATTCCTTGCCGCGATCGAGGCGGGCTCCGCTCGCAACAAGCACGGGCGCCCGTATAAGCCCTCGGCGATCCGGGACCTCAAGGGCGCTCTTGAAGGTCAGGTCTCCACCGCGCTGGGTTCCAAGCGCCTCGCGGATGTGCGTCGCGGCGATGTGCAACGACTCATAGACACGATGACGACCAAGAAGTCCGGCAGTCGCGTGCGGACGATCGTCAACGCGATCCGCAGTCTTTACGCCTGGGCGCAGGACCGTGAACTGGTCGATCACGACCCCGCATCGCGCGTTCGTCTCCCGGCGATGGATGCGACGCCACGAGACCGCGTTGCGACGGTGGCGGAGATGGGAGTGCTCCTTGGCGCATTGAAGGCGCCGGACGCCCTTCCCTATGCACTTGCCGTATACGCCACGGCGCGAAGGGCGGAGATACGCCATATGTGCGTGAGAGATGTCGATCTGACCCTTGGCGTGGTTTACCTCGGCGTCGACGAGCACGGCCGCAAGAGTCGGGCGTCGCAGCGTGCGGTACCGATCGTCAAACCGCTGGCGGTGTTGCTTCGTCGAGAGCTGATGCGCCAAGGACGCCCCAACCCCGGCGCCCTTCTCTGCCCGGGACGAAAGCCGGGAGGCCGCAACAGCGGCATGCTCTCGTTCGAGGGGCTGCAGAAGCGCGCCGACGACACTTGGCAACCCAGGGACGAGCACGGCAAGCCAATCGGAGTGAAGGTGGGGGAGAGGATCACCGCGCACGAGTGTCGGCACACGTGCGCCTCCTGGCTTGATGCGGCCGGCGTACGTCCTGTCGTCGTCTCCGAGTTGATGGGCCACGCCAGTCCGTCACGACAAGCCGGCGCGGCCCAGATCACCCAGGAGCGCTACACGCACGCCCTACCTGGCGAGCTTGAGCAGGCACGGGCGACGTTCGATGGATGGCTAGCCGACTCCAAGCAATCGCCTACGCAAAAAGCCAAGTCGTCAGCCCGCCGCAGCAAGTAGAGGTTCTCTAGCGATCACGGCGTCGGATCGATACGGCATAAGAGCGCTTATCGAGCGTTGACAGTAATGCACGACGCCGCATAGTTCTTGTCATCTCGACCGGCTGCTCGGTGCCGGGTGCTCCGTGGTCGCGGTTTGGCTACGTCATGTCAGGGACCTGGAGTGCCGCAATATCGTCGACCTTGACGACGGAAACCCTGAGTTGCGCGCCGTATTCTTTACGCACACGGTCCAGTGTCCGAAGAAAATCCGAGCCTTCCACGGTCTCCTCGACGACTAGGATCAGCCAGGCGATACTTCGACGACCCGTGAGGCTCTGATAGCGCATCAGCGTGGATGCGGTTTGAGCAAGCCGACTGCCGATCATTTGGCGCAGGTTCTGCGAGTACTTGATCTCGACCACGACGTCATCAAGTTGATCGACCTCGCTGAGGAGTACGGCATCGAACTTGAGCGATGCGTTGGCGAGACGCACCTGTGTCCGGACCTCGTAACCTGGTGGCGCGACTTCCACGAGACGAGCAAGGACCTTCTCCTCCGCATCGGTAGCACTCTTCATTCTCGCCAGGCGCTGGGTGGCCGCTTTCCGAGCCGGGTCCGTCGTGGGGGGGATGCCGCCGGACTCGCTACGGGTGGAGCAGGCGTCGGGCTTCGTGGTCCTTCTTGTTCAGCGACGTCGTCCTGAAGCCTTGCTTTGCGTTCTTCGTCGCTCAGCGGCAAAAGTTCCTTCTGAACCTTGCGAAGCTCGGCGGCTGATCGCGCGTCCTCCATGGTCTCTTGCTTACGCAGACGCGGGAGGCCCCACCCGATGCACCCGGCACCACCAACGAACAAAACCGCGCCGAAGATAAGGGCGAAGCGGCCCACGTCGCGCTCAATATGCTGGCGATGAACCAGCTCCGCTCGACCAGTCACCGTGAGTCCTAAAAGGTCCACCTTGGAGACACGAAGGGCGCTCGTATCTCGCAAAGCAAACGCAGGGCCGACAAATGCCGCGACCACGAGAAAGACCCCTGCGGAGACTACAAATCTAGTGTAGCTCTGAGGATCAGGCCGCCTGAACACGTCCGTACTTTCGCACACGATCGGTGTCGAGGACTAGACGCGACCAAACGCCCCGTAGAGCAAGCGCTCGGGATCTCGGCGGCGTCAAGTATGTCGGGCGAGTCAGAGGGACGTCCCACGCTCCGTATCTGCGATTGGCGAGCTATCTGAGTCAACTCGACCCGTCTTTGTCAAGTCCCTCGAAGACGCCGAGCGATACTCCGCTCGCGTGTTACCGAGGGAGACACTGACCGGCTTCATGTTGAAGCCCCATTGAAGTTCTTTCAGGCCAAAGGCGAATTCATCGACCCTTGCGCGCGGCCCAGGGGGGCCTACGGATCGACCGCCGCCATCGCGCCGCCTCGAACCGACGAACGAACGCTGGTCTAGGCTGAGGACCAATGCACCCGCCTGACATCGTTGCGCCAGGACCGAGCTACTCGGCACTTTTCGCCCGCAGCGCCTTCGCGCAATGGCACTTCATGAACGAACGCGAGTTCGTCAAAGAGGCCAGCACCCGAGGCGTTCGCTTGGGGCAGATGATGGGTGCGCCGCTCGAGGCCCTTGACTGTGCGGGCCTGCTCTCTCCGGTAGCCTTTTCACAGACGAACTATACCGTCGAGACAACGTGGCTCGACCCAGATCCGGACTACATGCGCTGGCGCGAGGAGTTGAACTTTCAGCCGTGGCGTGAGCACGGCTGGATATCCGACGTAAGCGGAAGCCGTTGGGTCTCAGAGAAG
The DNA here is from genome assembly GCA_963706615.1 of uncultured Solirubrobacteraceae bacterium. Lineage (GTDB taxonomy): Bacteria > Actinomycetota > Thermoleophilia > Solirubrobacterales > Solirubrobacteraceae > Palsa-744. The sequence goes on from OY970163.1 coordinate 2,589,007, forward strand.
TATTCGCCCTGGCAATTACTCTATGCGCAAGACGCAGCGGGTATGTTCGCCGACGGAGTGGTTCGGGGAAGCCTCGACGAAGCGTGGCGCCCGATGATCAAGCTTCTTAGCGCCCTCCAGGCGCGACTCTGGCCCTATCGAACGGGCTCTGTCACGCTTCTGGTCAGATCTGGCCAAGGTCCGCCGGAGCGCGTTGACCCCCTAGCAATCGAAGTTGAGAGGTTTGATGCTCGCGAGGTGCTGCACCAGTTCGAGTTGGGCGTAGACGAGCTCGCTCGCCTCCACGCAGAGCTATGCGACGCGTCGCGACGCGTGGATCCCACCCCATCGTGGTATCGCCTAGTGGAGCTTGCCCCACGACAACAGACGGACACTCTTAGAGACGCCGCGATGCAAGCTCGAGATCTCCGCGACGCGAGCTATGTGGTGCGGCAGTTTTTCCACTTGTTTACTGACAAGTGGCTTCCGCTGGCAGATCGGATGGACCACCCAGACGTCAAAGGCTTTCAGCGCCGGCATCTGCCGAACCGATGCGCGGACGGGGACGACGGACCGGCGATCGACCTACAAGTCACGCTAGAAGGACTCGGCCTGTATCCACATCAGATTCACTTTGTCGTCGAGGGCTTCACCGAGGACATCATCCTAAAGCGGCTCCTGGAGTTGCTGGCTCTTGGATCTGGATACCAGGTCACCAACGTGGAAGGGGTCGACAAGACCAAAAAGCATCAGGCCCTGATCTCAGCAGCATCGCAATATGCATCGCGTCTCGTGCTCATAGCGGATCAGGAGGGATCCCTCGCTTCGATCCTAGGCGAGTTGCAGAAAGTCGGGCTGCTTACGAATCCAGACGATCTACTGCTTTGGGAGGCTGAAGGTCAGCCCGCGACCTTTGAGGAGGCTAACTTCTCCGTAGACGAGATCGTCGCGGCTATGACCGAAGCGGCTCTGAAACGCCAGTCGGGCCTAACGGTCCACTTGACGGGAAACGCGCTCCGCCAGAAGTTTGCTGAGGAGAGAGCGAGGGCGAGTGCCGAGGGACGCCCACGGCCAGCATTGGCCAAGCTCGCACTCAAGCTAGCCGAGGAAGAAGCGATCCGAGTGTCGAAGCTCGAGCTCGCATATGCGCTCGCCAATCTAACGGCACGTCTCATCGAGGATGCGGGCACGCTTCACGATGCGGCGACGGTCGATCGTCCTCTTTTGGCAAGGTTCTGGACTTGGATTGCGTCGACTCCGAGATGAGGTGAGAGGTGTGGAAGGCGCTGAAGGGGGTCAGCGCGAATCCGGTCCGGGTATCACTTGGAACCTCATTGAGGGCCCGTTCGGGTTTCGGGCGTTGGACAGGTCGATCTTCAACGCCGAGCGGCGCGCCTCGTCAAGGCCCATGTCGGTCACGACTGCTTCGGCCCACTGCAGAACTGACGCGCGAAACTCGAGTAATGCTTCACCGAAGGGCCAGTGATCGTTCTCTCCCGCACGTAGGTCGGCTCGTAGCTCGTTGCATGGATGGGCTCTCCGAGCCCGTTTCGCGCCTGCCGCGGTCCTTTTGCGGTCATGATCCTCCTGTCATCCCATCGGGCGGTTGGTCCGTTGAGCATCACAAGTCGCTAGGCCTGGTCTGGAAAGAGGGCGGGAAGGAGCCGGTCGATCGCGTCGGTGAGGTCGCGGTGCGACTCGCCGGGCCATCCCTGATACGCGATGACCCGTGCTAGCACCTCGTAGTACGGGCTGATGACCAGCTGCGCCAGCTTGTCGTGATCCTCGATGCGGGCCCCCAACGCAGCGACTCGCTCACCGTCTTCCTCGTGCACGGCCCACAAGCCTGAGATTCGATAGAGGGTGGGATGCGCCATGTTGGAGATGTAGCCATACGTGCCCTGGCTGACCTCTCTCGCGTGTGGCCGGCTCAAGAACTCGCTCAGCAGCCACACGAATGACTCCTCGGGGCCAGGCAAGCGCTGACCGTGCAGCAGCCGTCGCCCTTCAGCATCTGTCGTCCATCCGTCGGGAAACACGGTCTCGATCTCGTCGCGGCACCGCCTGAATTCATTGGCCGCACGTACATGCGCCGGGTGTTCCTTGCCAAGCAGCCGACCGGCGTTCTTTTTCGCCTCCTCAGCGCTCTTTAGCTCCTCCCGGTACGCGCGTGCCAGCCTATCCTCAGCCGCGTCTCGGTCGCCCCCTATGACCCACGCGGCGCTTGCGCAGCCTTCGATCAGCCCGCGAGCAACGGCCCACGGGCTGTAGAGAACCTCCTGGGCGCCGTAGAGCGCTGCAAGCCCACCGAACTGCTCGCTTGCCGAGAGCATGTACCTCTGCACGACCGCTTCAACCACGAGACCGCCGTGGGCCGGGCTCGGCGCCGCGTGCTCGACCGTCTCCCGGTCGCGGGCAGCAGACGATTCTGGATGCGGATGACCCTCCGTTGCGGTCGTGACCTCTCGCCACGCCGCGCGAGCACGCAGGAACAACTCCGCAAGCTCCTCGAACCGCTGCGCCTGGTCGTCTGGATATGGCTCGACAGACACCTGGTCGTGCCCAGCTGGCCAACTGCCCTAGCCGGTCTCGTCAGTGATCAACCCGTATGGAGGCGCCTCGGGATCGCGGCTGAAACGGATGATCACGTCGTCATCAACCAGCGGCGGCGGCGTGTTCTCGACGATGACGAGCTGAGCCTGCGGGTGGTTCTCGCACCAGCGCTTCATGTGGCTCCACATGCGCTCGACAATCTTGGGGTCGAGGAAGTCTGTGTCGCCGACCTTATCCGGAGAGAGGTTCTTCTCGGGGCTGTCGATCATCAGGAACCCCGGATGCTGGAGGCCCTCCTCGATCGCGCGCTCGAACAGCGTGAGCTGCCATGCGACCGCGATCAGCGTCATGGCGCCGGCGGAACCGACCTCCCGGTACGGTCGGCCACGTACCCACGGCACGAAGTCCTCATCGAGCTTCGGCGCCTCCCCCTCGTCCACCTTGGGAAACTTCCAACTGCGGAGAAGCTCCCCGAAGTCCGCGCTCAGGTCTGCGACGACCGCGGCCTTGTCCGGCCGGTTCTCGCGACGCTCATCGAGCTCCTTGCGCACGGCCTTCTGCCGTCTCTCCAGTGTCGCGAGCTCCGATTCTCGGCGCTCGAGCCCCTCGTGCAGCGCCAGCGCCTTCTCCAGCGCGGCATCTCGCGCGTTCAACTGCTCGATGTTGCGCACAAGATTCTCGCGAGCGTGGACGAACGGGCCCAAGTCGGTGGCGACCCGGCTGTTGAGCTCAGTCTCGACCCGCTCCTCCTCGACACGGGCCTCTTGAACGGTCCGACGCGCGGCGGCAGCCTCCTCCTGTACTTGGTCGATGTACCGATCCAGATCGCGGATGCGCTCCTTGATCGCTTTGCGCTCTAGTTCCACGTCGAACCCAGCATCTGCTTCGTTCGTCAGCTCCTGCCCGCACAGCGTGCATTGTGCATCCACCACGGTCGGCGGGGATGGCAGCCGTTGCATGCACGCGGGGCATGCCAGCACCTGCAGTGGGTCGAACAGGCGACGTGCCTCTCCAACGAACGTGAGCTTGCGTTCGTCCTCGGCGTACTGACCCCGCAGTGGCAGCAGCCGCTCTGTCAGGGTTTCACGGTCACGTTGATGGTTGGTCGCGGTGCGCGAGCGTCGCCGAGTCTGGGCGTAGCTGACACGGAGCTGCTGCGCGTAGCCAGTGGCATCGCTCATCTCGCGTTCAATGCTCGCGAGCTGTTGCTTGATCAGCTCGCGCTGAGCCGCGGTCTCTACACGCTGGGACTCAATCTCTGCTCGCCCCGGCGTGCCGCCCTCGTGCAGAAACGTACTCAGGGAGCTGATCTCGCCCGCCTGTTCACGGTGCTCGACGCGCAGCACGTTTAGCTGGCTCAACAGGTCCGTCAGGCGCTGGTCTGCGACGTCGAAGATGACTTCGATCACCTGCTGGAGCTTCGGGCCCTTGAACCGATCGTCCTCGAACAGCAGCGCCTCGTTGTCGAGACGGCGGTGAGGCAGGTAGCAGAGCCACATCAGGTCGCGAAAGGACAGCAGGTGAGTCGGCGAGTTCGGGTTCCCTGGCGTCACTTTTAGACGGAGGCCCTCGAGGCCCGCGACCTGTACGAGCCACGCAGACAGCGAGTCCGGGTCGCTCGGGGACTCGATGCTCTTGCGGCTCGTTGGTGCTGTCGTTTCGTCTACGCCTCCCTGGTGCACCCAGGCGAACTGCTCGCTGCTGAAGATGGGACGCTCGATCGTCCAGTTGACCCCGTCGATTGCGATCTCCAACGCGACTGCTCTAGCGCGCTTCGCGATCTCCGGGTGCGTCGGATGCTGGTCGTTGCCGAGGCAGTAGTCGACGAACCCCAGGATCGTCGTCTTCCCGGTGAAGATCTGTCCCGCGATGACCGCCAGATTGCTCTCCCTGCCGTCGAAGTTCACGTCGTAGCGGCCTGTCGGACCGCTGAGGCGCAGCTTTCTCAGGTGGACCATGTGGTCATCCTGCCGGCAGCTCGAGGTCGACGAGGAACGCTTCGGAGCGCAGCATGCTCTCGGTCCTGTCGCGCAGCTGCCGGGGACCGAGACGGTTCAGCGTCTGCGTAACCAAACGCGCGCTCTCGCGGTACGCCTGCGCGTATACCGAGGAGAACGCACCCGCCACCTCTTCACCGATGTCCGTCAGCTCATAGATGACACGCCTGCCGTCGGGGCGGGCCGTGATGAGCCCGCGGGCCAAGAGCTGAGCGAGATCATGTTGAAGCCGTGCGCGACGGTTCGAGAACCGTTGACTCGCCGAGTGGTAGCTCAAAGTCACAGAGTCGAAGCCGGCCGTCAGGACCGCGGTGTGTTGCGGCGTACCTGGTGCGAACACGAGCAGTGGGTTATCAGCGAAGAAGTCGTAGGTTGCAAGACGTTCCACATCCATTGGCTTGGTTTGAACCTCGCCCGGTGCGGCGGCCAGCAGCAACGTCAGCCTTCCGAGTCGGGACACCAGCAGGTCGTCGGGGCGTTGTGCGAGCCCGAGCTCGGTGTCACTCATCCGACGTGGTCCTCGGCGATCTTCCGGTAGGCACGCGTCCAGCCCGCCTGCGCCCGGTTGACGATCTGGTGCATTGCACCCTTACGGTGTGTACGGGTCAGCGGCAGGGGGTGCATCGGCGCGGCGAGGTGCTCGGCGTCGATCCGCTCCATCACGTCGCCGTGCAGCGCGGGCAGCTGGTCCTCGCCCGTCGGCGTCGTTCCGCAGTGATGCTCAAAACGGTCCGCCCAAGTCCCGCGCAGGTCGGATCGAAGACCGTTGTAGGCAGCCATCTGGCGCTCTAGGCGCTTGTCGGCCAAATCGCGTTCCAGAATCTCGGCGTTGTAGAACTGCTCACTGGCCGCCTCGAGCTCGGTCAGGCCCGCGGCCTGAAGCTGCTTGATGAACAGCATGTCCTGGCTCACCGCGCCTTGGGGCAGCTCTAGCACCGCAGGCGGTTGGGAGGGGTGCACCGGGTCCAAGTGTGGAAAGTACTCGGCGCGGACATCCGTGGCGTCCGGCGAGCGCAGTAGCTCCTGTAGCGGCGAGAGCTCCCACAGCTCGATCGCGATCTTGTCCGCTTTCTGTCCTGCGACCCAGTTCTCCCACCACGTGCGCTCGTCGCCGGACAGCTCGCTGGGGAGCACCAGTGTCCACGCGATGATCGTGTAAGCATGCGCGGCGGCCGCCTTCTTAGCGCTCTTGTAGGACTCGCGGATCTGGTTCTTCTGAGCCTCGCCCAATCCGTCCGGGAAGAACTTTGCCTGCCAGATCGCAATCTCACCGGCGAGGTCTCCCACGAACGCGTCGATCCCCCAGTCCCCAGGCGCAGGGCGCATGCCCCGCACATTGCTGCGCACCGCTCGCACGAGCGCGAGCGTGAAACTGTCGAAGCGCTCCCGGGCGGCAGCGTCGCCCTCGGTCAGGAAATGTTTGAAGTTCAGGTCAGGCAATGCTCGGGGTGGCGTCGCGCGGATAAGTCAACTATTTAGTATCGCTCAGGCAGCGGTCAAACGCGGCTGTCCTGTCGCGCCGCCAACGACGCCCTCGAGCGCGTGCCGGTCACGCCGCTCTCGTCGGCTTGCCGGTGGGCAGCCGTCCAACATTCCGTCCTGCCCGCATGTAAGCATGTCATTCCCCTTCGAACGGAACGGGTGATCCATATGTACGAACTTGACTTCTTCGCGGTGGGCGAAGGTGAGCGCAGCGGCGACGCAATCACGGTGCGGTACACGATCCCGGGTCAGGACGATCCCATCGTCGGCGTCGTCGACGCCGGGTTCGCCCCCAACGGCGAGATCATCGCCGAGCACGTCCCTACCTACTACGGCACCAACCGCGTTGACTGGTGCCTGTCCACCCACCCCGATGGCGACCACATCAACGGTATGGGTGTCGTCGTGCGCAACCTCGACGTGCGAAACCTCATGATCCACCGCCCAAGTGTGCACGGCTACGACAACAACAGCGGCGCGAAGCCGGCGGAGGAACTCGCGAACCTCGCCGAAGCAAAAGGCGCCGGGGTCGTTGAACCTTTCACCGGCATCGGTGGATTCAACGAGAGCATCCTGATCGCGGGGCCGACGCAGGCGTTCTACCGGCGGATGCTCGCCGAGCAGGTCGAGACGTCGAAGGTGGCCACGCCGAAGGTCTCGCTGGCCGAGGCGACGGTGGTCAAGCGAGCGCGGCGGTTCCTCGAAAAATTCCCGGTTGAGATCCCTTTCGGCGACTCGGGCGGCACGAATCCCCGCAACAACAGCTCGGCGATCCTGAGCCTGATGATCGGCGATCGCCACCTGATGTTCTTCGGGGATGCGGGCGTGCCCGCGATCAACGAGGCGATGGACTATCTCGGTCAACAATCACGGACGGCGTATCCGCGCGTCGCCGTGTTGCCTCACCACGGCAGCAGGCGCAACCTCGACCTTGCCACGGTCCAGCGCGTGTTCGGTCCCCACAGCGATCACTACGGGGCAGCCGTCGCCAGCGTCAGCGCTGAGTCCGACAACCCGTCCCCGCGCGTCGCGAATGCGGTGGGTCGGAGGGGCTACGAAGTTCCAGTGACGCGTGGCCAGACGTTTCGCTACGCGCACGAAGCTCCGCCGCGTCCTGGCTGGGACGCTCCGGTGACGGTTTTGCCTCCGCTTGAGGAAACGGACCTGGACGAGGACTGATCGTGGACACCTACACCCTTCAAGCGCGGCGCTTGCCGGTCGCGGCGGTCGCGGTGCCGCCGATCATCCTTGCGGGTGCCGGCATCATCACGACCACGGGTCTCGGCGCCGCGGTTGGCGTCGTGCTCGCCGTGATCGCCGCCGTAGCCGGGCAGCTTGGTCGCGACAAAGGGAAGCAGTTGGAGCCCGCGCTTTGGGCTAGTTGGGGCGGTGCCCCAACTCTCCGCCGGATGCGATTTCGGGACGCAACGAATCGCGAGCGCATCGAACGGCTACACGCACGCATCGAGAAAGTCACGGCCGATCCGTTGCCCACCCCAACGGAGGAGGCGGCCGACTCGCGGCATGCCGACGACCGCTACGAGGAGGCCACGGCCCGCATCCGCGCACTCACCCGAGACAAGAAGCGATTCCCACTGCTGTTCGCCGAGAACGTCAACTACGGGATGAGGCGTAACCTGCTCGGCCTTAAGCGCCAAGGCGTCGTCTTCGCGACTCTGACGATCCTCGTCGGCGGCCCACTGCTCGCGTTCGCGCACGGGACACTCTCCGAGCGGGCGGGCCGCTACGGGCCTGGGGTTGCTGCGGGTGTGATCGCGCTCGTCTTCTGGATCGCAGTCGTCCGGCCGGCGTGGGTGCGTCTCACGGCTGAGGCTTACGCGGACCAGTTCGTCGGCGCCGTGGACGTGCTGACCGCGGCACCACAATGAAGGCGAGCGGCTCGGTCCGCGAACGGCTGGGCCAAAGCGCCGCCGAACTTCTATCCCTAGAGCTATCCCTTGACCGAGCTAACCCCAGTAAACATAGGCCCGAGCACGCGCTAACCCGCGGTCTCCAAAACCGCAACGCGAGGTTCGACTCCTCGGTTCCCCGCTCGCCAGAAGCGTCGTCGCTGCCGGTCGCCTGCTGGCCAACGGGGCCCGGCATCCGCTATAGTCCATAAAACCGATCGACAAACTAGTATCTGCCTGAGGACGTCAATACCGACGCCGAGAAGGGCCTCATGATGAAGATCGACGTTCACCAACATGTCTGGACGGAGCCCCTCGTGCAGGCGTTGCAGGCACGCGAGGAGCTGCCGTTCGTGCGTCGCGAGCACGGCCTGACGGTGCTGTTCCTCGCGGGCGAGCGGCCGTATGTGATCGAGTGCTCCAGTGAGACTCCCGCTCGCCGCGCGGCGCTCGTCGAGCGCGACGGGCTCGACCGCGCGCTCGTCTGCCTGTCGAGCCCGCTCGGCATCGAGTCGCTGCCGCGCGAGCAGGCGCTCGCGCTGATCGACGCATATCACGACGGAGTGCTCGCGCTCGGCGAGCCGTTCGGCGCCTGGGGCTCGATCGCGCTCGACCGCGCCGACCCGGCAGACGTCGATCGCTCGCTCGCCCGCGGCTGCGTCGGGATCTCGCTGCCCGCCGGTGCGCTTTCGAGCGTCGACGCGCTGTCGCGGCTCGAGTCCGTCCTGCGCCGTCTGGAACAGGCGGACGCTGCTCTGCTGATCCACCCGGGCCCCGGACTCGGCGACCGCCGCGCAGGGCTGATGGCGCCGGCCGAGCCGTCGCTTTCGGACCCGCTGTGGTGGTCTGCGCTCACGCGCTACGTCTCGGACATGCACGCCGCGTGGCTGGCCTTCGTCAGCGCCGGGCGCCCCGAGCACCCGCGCCTGCGCGTCGTCTTCGCGATGCTCGCAGGCCTCGCTCCGCTGCACGCCGAGCGGTTGCGCTCGCGCGGCGGGCCGGACGCGCTCGCTGCCGACCCGCTGACATTCTACGAGAGCTCCTCCTACGGGCCCGACACGATGCGCGCCATCGCCGAGATCGTCGGCCCCGGGCAGCTGCTCTACGGCTCGGACAGGCCTGTCGTCGGCCCCGGCGAGCACGGCATCCTCGACCGGCTCGACTGGGACGCCGTCGCCGACAGCACGGGTCGAGCGCTCGGCGGTCGCATTGTGCCGGCTGCGGCACACGATGCCCTGCCGGCCGTCTCAGCACCCGCGCCGGCCGGCGACGGGGCGGCGTCGCGATGAGCAGCGCCTCGTTCTCGCCGGTCGCCGCACAGCCGCCACTGGCGGCGGCGCTCTCCCGCATCCCGCGTCCACGCGGGCGCGACCTCTCGCCGAGCGAGCTCGAGGCATTCGTACGCGAGCTCGCCGATCGCCCCGAGCTGTGGATCGACTTCGTCCGCCACGACGCCAGCCAGCGCGTCTACGAGGAGCTGCTCAGCGACGCCCATCTGACCGCCTGGCTGATCTGCTGGATGGACGACCAGGACACCGGCTTCCACGACCACGACGTGTCCGCGGGCGCCGTTGCCGTCGTCGGCGGCGACGTGCGCGAGGAGCGCCTGGCGATCGGCGGCGAGCGGTCCGGGGTAGGCGAGCACACGCGCAGGTTCGCCGCCGGCGACGCCTTCCACTTCTCGCCCTCGGACATCCATCGCGTGCGCCACGGCGGCGGCGATCCGGCGGTGACCCTGCACGTCTACTCCCCGCCGCTCGCGCGCATGGGCGCGTACACGATCGGCGACGACGGCGTGCTCGCGCGGCGCGCGATCGCCTCCTCGCAGGAGCTGCGCCCGCAGGAGCGGGCCGGGCAGGCGCGGGGCCCCAAGGCGGGCAGCGAACAGCCGCGCGACGATCGGCCGTGCGACGAGCGCCGCGACGTCAACTAGCTCGACGGCTTGGCGCCCGCGCGGCGCTGCACGCCGGACTCGCCGGCGCTGAGAATCGAGCTGACCATCTCCGGCGCGAACAGCCCGTGCTCGACGACGCCCGGCTGCGCGCTCAGCCTGCTCGCCAGCGCGCGCGGGTCGGCGACCGGCCCGAGGTAGTCGGCGATCAGGCCGCCGTCAGGGCTCCTCGGCACGTCGCGCAGCCTCGCCTCGCCGAGCGCCGAGAGCGTCGTCTGCACGGCGAACGGCACGAGCTCCAGCGGGACCGGCGCCGAGAGGCTCTCCACGAGCTTCTCTGCGGAGACGATCACGACGAACTCGCGCGCCGCCGCCGCGACGATCTTCTCGCGCGTGTGCGCTGCGCCGCCGCCCTTGATCAGCCAGCCCTGCGCATCGACCTCGTCGGCGCCGTCGATCGCGATGTCGAGCTCACCGAGCTCGTCCAGGCCCGCGACCGTCAGGCCGAGTGCGCGCGCGACCCGCTCGGTCGCGGGCGAGGTCGCCGCGAAGCGCGCCTGCTCCAGGGAGCGCTCGCCGAGCGCCTGCAGCAGGAACGCCACCGTCGAGCCCGTGCCCAGGCCGATGCGCATCCCGTCCTGCACGAGCTCCGCCGCCGCTGTCGCCGCCGCGCGCTTGTAGCGCGCGATCGCCTCGGCGTCGCTCAGCGACGCCCGCTGCTCTGGCCCAGTCGCACGCGCGGACGCCATGGCGCGGACGTTACCGTCCCGCCCGCTCCCGCGAGCTTTAGCCGCTCCGGCGAGTCCGGACGATGCAGCAGGAAGCCCTGGCCGACCGTGCAGTTCAGCTCGCGCGCGAGCGCCAGCTGGCGGTTGGTTTCGATGCCGACCGCCACAGCCGTGAGGCCCGCCTTGTGCGCGAGCGCGATCATCGCCGCGACCATCGCGTGCGTGTCGCGGTCGCGCTCGAATGTCTGAATCAGCCTGCGGTCGAGCTTGAGCATGTCGACGGGCAGGTTGCGCGGCAGCGCGATCGATGCGTCGCGCGCGCCGAAACTGTCGAGGGCGATCGCCACGCCCAGCTCCCTGACCTCGCCGAGCGCCGCGCGCGCCCGCTCGGGGTCGCGCAGCACCGCCTCCTCGGTCACCTCCAGGCACAGCGCGCGTCCCGGCAGCTGAAAGCGCGTGAGCTCCTTGCGCACGCGCGCCGCGAGGTCCAGCTCGCTGAGCTCGCGCGCCGAGACGTTCACCGAGATCGGCACCGACACGCCCTGGCGGCGCCACTTCGCCGCCTGCGCGCATGCCGTGTGCAGCACCCAGTCGCCGATCTGCACGATCAGCTCGCTCTCCTCCGCGCGCGGCAGGAACTTCGACGGCAGCAGTTCGTCGATCGTCGATTCTTCGTCCTCGTCCGGGTGCCAGCGCACGAGCGCCTCACAGCCGATCGCGCGACCGCCCGACAGCGGCAGGATCGGCTGGTAGGTGAGCACCAGCTCGTTGTGCGGCAGCGCGTGCAGCAGGCGCTCGCCGATCTGCAGGTGCGCCGTGATCTCCTCGCGCAGACTCTCGTCGAACATCGCCGGCCGCCGGCCGCCGGCGCGCTTGGCGCGGTACATCGCGATGTCGGCCTCGCGCAGCATGCCCTCCGGGTCCGTGTCGGCGTCGTGCGCGACCGACACGCCCACGCTCGCGTGCATCGACACCTCCGCCTCGCCGACCACGAACGGCGCCTTCAGCGTGTGCCCCACGCGCTCGGCCAGCGCCAAAGCTTCCTCATCCGTCTCGATTTCGTCGCCCAGGATCACGAACTCGTCACCGCCGAGACGTGACACCGTGTCGCTGTCACGCATCATCTCCCCGAGGCGCTCGGCGACCGCGATCAGCAGGCGGTCGCCCACCTCGTGGCCGAAGTTGTCGTTGATCGCCTTGAAGCGATCGAGGTCGATGAACAGCAGCGCCACGACGCCGCCGGTGCGCTGCAGGCGCGTCAGCGCCTGGCGCGCGCGGTCCAGCAAGAGCAGCCTGTTGGGCAGGCGCGTCAGCGGGTCGCGCAGGGCCTGGTGCTCCAGCCACATGCGATCGGTCACGTCCTTGGCAGCTGCGTACCACATGTCCCCGTCGCAGCGCGCGCTCCACAGCAGCGAGCGCCACGACCCGTCGCGGTGGCGGTAGCGGTTGGTGAAGTTCTCCAGATGCGCCGGGCGCGCGCGGCCGGCCAGCAGCAGAGCACGCGTCTGCTCGACGTCGTCGGGGTGGATGTAGTCGGCGATCGGGTTGGACTGCAGCTCCTCGCGCGTCCATCCGAGCAGCTGCTCCCACGCCGGGTTCAGCAGCGTGAAGCGCCCGTCGAGCGAGATCGTCGCGAGCAGGTCGCTCGTCAGCTCGAACAGCCGCGCGACGCGCGGATCGCCGGGGACCGGCGCGTACGCGCTCTCGTCCCGGTGCAGCGCCGCGTCGGGCTCGTCGCCGGGCAGGCGCGGTTCGAGGCTCGCAACCGACGCCGTGCTGGGAGTGGGCAATTGCATTCTCGGTCCTGTCGGCCCGCGCGACCGCGCGCGCACTCCGATCGCGCGTTGTTGGACGGATTTACTACCGCAATCGCCCGTGTTTTCGGGCCGCGGCGGTGCCCGCTGCTCAGGGCCCGGCGGCGCCGAGCGGGGCGGCGGGGCCGCCGTGGGCCAGCTCGTCGCGCGGTCGGCTGGCGGCGCGCAGCGCCGGGTCGCCGCGCAGGAAGCGCCAGACCGACAGGCACATGAGGATCGTCACGATCACCGCGCTCGACACGCAGTACTCGCAGATGTGGTGGATCGAGTAGAGCTCGCGGTAGGTCAGGTAGGCGCTGAAGCCGAAGCCGATCACCGTGAAGGCGACGGTCGCAAAGCGCGAGGTCTCGCTCTCGCGTACGAGCAGCGAGCCGAGGATCGCGATGTAGCCGAGCAGCCCGATCAGCGCCACCGGCACGCCGGCCAGTTTGGAGTATTCCGAGGTCTGCACGATCTCGCAGCCGCCGCCGTTGGTGCCGCATATGGGCTTGATGCCGGCGTAGTGGATGTACGTCAGATACGACGCGACCGCCAGGCCGAGCGTCGTGAGGACGATCAGCGCGATCCTCAGCGTACGCGCGCCCATTGCCGTCCCCGCCCTACTACAGCTTGTTGATCGCCGCTTCGAACGCCGACGGATCGGTCAGCGAGGTGTATTCGAGCTTCTGCACCGGGCCGCCCGTCTTGCCGATCTGGAACGCCGGTGTGCCCGTGAAGCCCGCGTTGTTCGCCGCCTGCGCGTCGCTCGTGAGCGTGTTCGCGAATTCAGGGTCGTTCCGCGCCGTCGTCCAGCTCGTGAGATTGAGCCCTGGCGTCTGTTCGGCGAGCGTACGCAGGTACTGCTCGGTGACGTATTCCGAGCCCTCCTGGCCCTGCTGGTTGTAGAAGAGCTCGAGGTAGTACCAGCTCTTCTGCTGCTTGCCCGCAGCCATCGCCGCCGTCTGCTGGTTTTTGAATGTTTCCCGTTCGCGCGTCGCCGTCTCCAGGTTGCGGTATTCGACGCGCAGCTTGCCCGTGCGTACGTACTTCTGGATCAGCGTCGGCAGCGCGCCGAGCGTGAACTCCTTGCAGATCGGGCACTGCAGGTCGCCGAAGTAGACCAGCGTCACAGGAGCTTTCGGGCTGCCGAGCGTGTTTCCGTTCTGGGGGATGCCGCCGATCTCGGCAACCACTTTTTTGACGACTTGAGATTCTTTGGGGTTTTCGTGTTTGTTTGGCAACGTCGTGGTTTTGCCGCCGCCGCTCGTCGCGGCGACGATCACGACGATGATCACGACTACCACGCCGGCGACCGAGCCGAGTTGGATCAGGCGCTTGCGGCGAGCGGCGTTCGCCGCCTCGGCCTCCTCCAGCGCCTTGCGATCCGCGCGCGCCTGCTCGCGGCGCTGCTTGCGCGTGAGATCCTGCTCGTCTTCCTCCACGCTGCTCATGGGTGCAACTTTTACACGTTTCCGCTCAAGCGTGCCTAAGTTCATGCCACGATGCATTCGCGCGCGCATGCGAGCGCGGCAGGCGCCGCACTTGCGACAGGGTCCCGCCCCCGTAGCTCAACTGGATAGAGCACCGGCCTTCTAAGCCGGGGGTTGCTGGTTCGAGTCCAGCCGGGGGCACTGGCCCTGCGGGTCGGCGGATCGCCGCCCGGGGATCGCTTCAGCCCTCCTCGTGGGCGACGGCCTCGGCGTAGGCGGCGGCCAGGCGCTCGGTCGCGCTCGGACCACCGCCCGGCGGCGGGGGCGCCCCGAGATGCTCGGTACGCAGCTCGGCCATGAAGTCCTCCCAGAGCGCGGGTCCGCCATCGGCCAGCAGTTCTGCGCGCACGCGGAGCGTAGGGGTCGTGGCCCGGTTGTGCAGGCCCCACTCGCCGAGCGCGGCCATCACGGGGACCAGCTCGATCGCCGCCTCGGTGAGGCTGTAGGGCACGCGGCGCCCGCGACCCGCATCCGCTCGCGTGAGCAGCCCGGCCGAGACGAGCCGTCGGAGGCGGTCGGCGAGGATGTTCGAGGCGATGCCCTCCTCCGAGGACTCTTGCAGAACGCGGAAATGCCGCCGGTTGCCGAACATGATGTCTCGCAGGACGAGCAGTGACCAGTGGTCGCCGATCACCTCCACTGCCGCGTTGATCGGGCAGCCCGAGCGAGGTTCCCTGGCCGGACGCGTCGCCATGACGTAGATGGTACTTGCAGCTTGCCACTACCTTTCCCGTGCGCTACGGTGCCGACGCTTGCAAATCGCAATCACTTGGAGGACACCGATGTCGGACACCACCTGCCACATGTCGATCTCGCTCGACGGCTTCGTCGCCGGGCCGGACCAGAGCCGGGAGAATCCGCTGGGGAAGCGCGGCAGGGAGGTCCATAGCTGGCACCTCGGCGAGGAGCGCGCGAACGACGCCGACGCGACGGCCCAGGGCTGGCTCATGCGACCGCGCGGGGCGTACGTCATGGGCCGCAACATGTTCGGGCCGATCCGCGGCGGGTGGGAGGAGGACTGGGATGGATGGTGGGGTTCCGAGCCGCCTTACCACGCGCCGGTCTTCGTGCTCACCCACCATGCCCGCGAGCCGATCGAGATGGAGGGCGGCACGAGCTTTCACTTCGTCACCCAGGGCTTCGAGGCCGCCTACGCGCAGGCGCGTGAGACGGCCGGCGAGGATGGCATCGACATCGCGGGCGGCGCCTCGACCGTCCGTCAGGCGCTCGCCGCCGGAGTGATCGACGAGCTCACGCTCGACGTGGCCCCCGTCCTGATCGGGTCCGGCGAGCGGCTGTTCGACGGAGTCGAGTCCCTCGGGTTCGAGCCAGTCGAGGTGCTCCACTCTCCGCTCGCCACGCACATCCGCTACCGGCGGGCGGGGTGAGGCAATCAGGCGAGCGCTATCGAGGCAGCGAAACCGGCTCAGCCTCGATCCGTGCCGTCAGGTTCGCATTGTGTGTGGCCGCGGGCACTCCCCGGCGGTGGGTTCGCCGTTTCGCCGCTGGAGGATGGGGTAGCAGAAAGGCAGGGCCCCGCCTACCCCGGCTTGGGGCTCTATTGGGGACGGGACCATTACCCGCCGGCTCCAGCACATCAGCCCCAAACCCCCGCGCGGGGCTGACCCGGAGCCGCCGGGCGGTCCTGGTCAGCTTGCGGCGCGCCTGGCGTCGGTGCCGGGCGCGCCGTGAGTATCCCCGTGCGCTACCGGCGCGCGACGGGCGGGCGCTGGGATGATGGCGCGACTTGTTCGCGCTTACGGTGCTCGCCTATCCGCTCGCGCTCGCGCTGCTGTGCGCCGGTGCCGGCCTGCTCGTCGACCGCTGCAGCGGTCGCTTTCTGCCGGCTGCGCTGCTGCCGAGCGTCGGAGCGGCCGCGCTCGTGGCGCTGTCGCAGCTGAGCACCTACATCTCGCCGCTCGCGCGCGCGACGCCCTACCTGATGCTCGCCGCTGCGCTCGCCGGCTTCCTGCTCGCACGCCGGCGACTCGTCGAGCTGGCCCGGCTGCTGCGCGTCCGTCGCGCGTTGCCGGCCGTCGCGCTGCTCGCGTACGCGCTCGCGATCGCGCCGGTGCTGCTCGGCGGGCGCGCGAGCTTCTCCTCGTTCATGGCGCTGTCGGACTCGGCCGTGCACATGATCGGCGCCGACTACCTGATCGATCACGGGCAGCACTACGCGCGCCTCGACCTGGCCAACTCCTACGGGCAGTTCATCCACGACTATTACGGCACGGGCTATCCGTCGGGGGCCGACACGCTGTTCGGCGGCAGCGCGCTGCTGCTGCACGTGCCGCTGATCTGGGCGTTTCAGCCGTTCAACGCGCTGATGCTCGCGCTGTGCAGCGGTCCCGCGTGGGTGCTCGCGCGCGCCCTCGGACTGCGCGGGACGTGGGCGGCGCTGGCGACGCTCAGCGCGACCGTCCCGGCACTCGTCTACGGCTACGAGCTCGTCGGCTCGGTCAAGGAGCTCGTCGCGCTCGCGATGATCCTCACGCTCGGCACGCTCGTCGTCCTGCGCCGGCGCTGGCTGTCGCGATCGCCGGTGCGCGCGCTGCCGATCGCGCTCGTGCTCGCCGCCGGCGTGTCGGCGCTCGGCGTCGGCTTCGGCGCCTGGGCGCTCGCCGCCGCGGCCGTGCTGCTCGTCGCGCTGATCGACGACATCCGTGCTCGGCGCAGCGGCGTCGGGGCGGCGCTCGCGACGGTCGGCGTCGGGGCGCTCGTGCTGCTCGTCGCCGCGTGGCCGACGTGGGTCCACGTGTCGGCGTCGTTGCACGTCGCGCAGAACATTGCCTCGACCGGCAACGCCGGCAACCTGCCGGCGCCGCTGAAATGGACGCAGGTGTTCGGCGTGTGGCTGCGCGGCAGCTACAAGCAGCCGCCGGTCGGCCTCTCGCTGGCGATCACCGACGCGCTGATCGTCGTCGTGGGCGCGTGCTGTGCGCTCGGCACGCTCGCGCTGCTGCGCGCGCGGCGCTTCGCGCTCGCCGGCTGGATCGCGCTGATGCTGCTCGCGTGGCTGGTGCTCACGCGCTCGGCCACGACGTGGGTCGACGCCAAGGCGCTCGTGCTCACCTCATCGGTCGTCGTGCTGCTCGCCTGGGGCGGCATCGCCGCGCTGCTAGCGCCGAACCAGCCGCGGCTGCGTGCGCTCGCGGCGCTGCTCTCGCTGGCGCTCGTCGGCGGCGTGCTCGCGTCCGATCTCGCCCAATACCACAGCGCGAGCCTCGCGCCGACCGCGCGCTATACGGAGCTCGCGTCGATCGACGAACGCTTCGCCGGGCGCGGGCCGACGCTGTTCACGGACTTCGACGAATACTCGATGTACGCGCTGCGCCACCTCGACGTCGGCGGCCCGGACTTCGTCTACCCGCCGCCCGCGCTCGGGGCGCTCGCCGGCGGCTACGGGCGCCCGGTGCAGCTCGACCGCGCGTCGCCCGACTCGCTGCAGGACTACCCCCTGATCGTTACGCGGCGCGATCCCACCGCGTCTGCGCCGCCGGCGGCCTACGAGCTGCTGTCGCAAGGCGCCTACTACGACGTATGGGGGAGAAGCCGCGGCGTTGCGCCCGCCGTCACCCACGAGGCAGGCAAGGTGGGGCGCCCGGTCGCGTGCGCGCGCGTGCGTGACGTGGCACGCGTCGCGCGTCAGGACGGCCTCGCGCTCGTCGGCGCCGTCTCGCCGCAGCTCGTCCGCGTGCAGCTCGCGCACGCCGAGCGCCCGCGCGGCTTCGGACGCGAGCGGTCGGGCTATGCGATGCGCGGCGCGGGCACGCTGTCGGCGGCCTTCGACGTGGCGCAGTCGGGGACGTGGGATCTGTGGCTGCAGGGGCAGTTCATGCCGGACGTCCTCGTCGCCGTCGACGGGCGGCGCGTGGCGACGCTGTCTGGACAGCTCGCGGGCAACTCGCTCGTTCCCGACACCGCCACGCCGATCGCCGTGGGCCTGAGCGCCGGCCGCCATCGTCTGGCGGTCACGCGCGCGGGCTTCAGCCTTGCTCCCGGCAACGGCGTCCCGGCGGTGCTCGCCGGCGCCTTTCTCACTCCCGCACGCACGCCCGCGCGAGAACTGCGCCGGTTGCCGCTCGGCGGCGCTCGGCAGGTGCTGTGCGCGCAAAGCTATGACTGGATCGAGGCCATCTCCCGCTGAGCACCGCGCGGTCTGGCGCTGCGATCGCACAAGAATCTCTTATAAATATTTTGATGTCTTTCGGCCGCTCGGCTCCATCGGCACGCGAACGTAGTGTGCGCACGAGTGGACGGGCGCGAAACACCTGAGATCGACCAGATCCTGCTCGGCGACAACCTCGAGCTGCTGCCGCGCTTCGCCGACCGGTCGTTTCAGCTGATCTACATCGATCCGCCTTTCAACACCGGGCACGCGCAGGTGCGAAGGACACTCGCCGTCGCCGGCGACGAGGACGGCGAGCGCGTCGGCTTTCAGGGGCGCCGCTACCGCACGCGGCTGCTCGCCGAGTCCTCCTATCGCGACGCCTTCGACGACTACCTCGGGTTTCTCGCGCCGCGACTGGAGCACGCCCATCGGCTGCTGCGCGACGACGGCACGCTGTACTTCCACATCGACTACCGCGAGGCGCACCACTGCAAGCTGCTGCTCGACGAGATCTTCGGGCGCGAGTGCTTCCTCAACGAGCTCATCTGGGCCTACGACTACGGCGCGCGCGCCAAGCGGCGCTGGCCGGCCAAGCACGACACGATCCTCGTCTACGTCAAGGACGCTGCCGCGTACTTCTTCGACTCCGACGGCGTCGACCGCGAGCCGTACATGGCGCCCGGCCTCGTCACCGCCGAGAAGGCCGCGCGCGGCAAGCTGCCGACGGATGTGTGGTGGCACACGATCGTGCCGACCAACGGCACCGAGAAGACCGGCTACCCGACGCAGAAGCCCGAGGGCGTCGTGCGGCGCATCGTTCAGGCCTCCTCGCGCCCGGGCGACTGGTGCCTGGACTTCTTCGCCGGCAGCGGCACGCTCGGCGCGGCCGCCGCCGCGCTCGACCGGCGCTACGTGCTGATCGACTCCAACCCGGAGGCCGTGCGCGTGATGCGCGAGCGCCTCGGCGAGCGAGATGCACGGGTCAAGGCCGCTCGGCGCTGAGCCGATCACGTTGCCGTGAGCGAGCATCCGATACGCCTCGTCGTCACCGACGACCTGCAGCGCGACCGCCTGACCGTGTTCTTTCGCGGCCTGCTGGCGATCCCGCACTTCATCTGGCTTGCGCTGTGGTCGATCGCCGCGCTGCTCGCCGCCGTCGTCAACTGGCTGGCCACGCTCGTGCGCGGGCGCTCGCCCGCCGCACTGCACAGGTTCCTCTCGGCCTACGTCAAATACGTCACGCAGTTCTACGGCTACCTGCACCTCGCCGCCGATCCGTATCCGGCGTTCGACGGGCAGGACGGCTACCCGATCGACCTCACGATCGCCCCGCCCGGGCGACAGAACCGTTGGAGCGTGGCCTTGCGCGGCGTGCTGTTGCTGCCCGCCGCGCTGATCGCCTACGCACTCGTCGGCGCTCCAAGCGGCGGCAACAGCTTTGGACGCAGTTCCTTCTCAACCAGCCTCGGCGTGTTGGCGGTGGCCGGCGTGCTCGGCTGGTTCGCGAGCATGGCCCGCAGCCGGATGCCACGCGGGCTGCGTGACGCGGCCGCCTACGCGCTGTCCTACGGAGCGCAGTTCTGGGGCTACGCGCTGCTGCTCACCGATCGCTACCCCGACAGCGACCCGCTCGCGGCCGTGCCCGACCTGCCCGTGCGCGCGGATCCGATCCGCCTGCGCGTCGAGGACGATCTGCGCCGCAGCCGCCTGACGGTGACCTTCCGCCTGCTGCTCAGCCTGGCTCATCTCGTGTGGCTGGCGCTGTGGGGCATCGTCGTGTTGTTCGCCGCCGTGCTCAGCTGGTTCGTGACGCTGTTCGCCGGGCGGACACCGGTCTGGCTGCACCGCTTCCTCTCCGCGTACCTGCGCTATCAGCTGCACGTGTACGCCTACCTCTACCTCGTCGCCAACCCTTTCCCGGGGTTCGTCGGCAAGCGCGATAGCTACCCCGTGGAACTCGTCGTCGCCGAGCGGCGGCGCCAGAACCGCTGGAAGACGGGCTTTCGCCTCGTGCTCGTGATCCCCGCCGTGCTGCTTGCCAGCGCCTACGGAACGCTTGCGGGGCTCGTCGCGCTGCTCGGCTGGTTCAGCTCGCTGGCCCGCGGGCGCATGCCGCGCGGATTGCGCAACGCCGGTGCGCTCGCGCTGCGCTACCTATCGCAGACGCTCGCCTATGTGCTGCTGTTGACCGACGCCTATCCGTACGGCGGCCCGGTGCGCGAGGGGGCCGCGGAAGAGGGCGTCGACGCCGACGCCGGCCTGAGCTGAGGCTCGTGGCGGGCGCTCGCGCAACGTGGGGGAGAGCCACCGCGCGGCCGGCGCGCTCGTCGCTCGTTGCGCTCGGCCTGCTCGCGTTCGCCGCGCTGTGGGCGCTCGCCGCGCACGCGCTGTGGCACTCCACCGTGCCCAGCGGCGTACACCTGCGGCATGTCGATCCGCGCAGCGTCTTCTCGGCGGCGTTCCTGAAGCGAAGCGCATCCTACGAACGCTTCCTCGCCGTCGACGCGCTGCTCGGCGACGTGACGCTGGTAGTCGTGTTCGCGCTGTACGCGCGGCGCGGGCACAGGCTGATGCGCGAGTCCGCCGCCGGGCGCATCGGCACAGGGATGATGCTCGGGATGCTCGGCTTCGCCGTGCTGTGGATCGCTGACATCCCCTTCGGGCTGGCCGCCGTGTGGTGGGAGCGCCGCCACGGGATTTCACACCAGGGCTATGTCGCGTCGCTGGTCGAGAGCTTCTCTGCGCTCGGCGCCAAGTTCCTGTTCGTGGCGCTCGCACTCGCGCTCGCGATGGCGCTCGCCGGCGTGCTGCGGCGCGCGTGGTGGGCCGTCGCCGCGCCCGCGTTCGCCGGCCTGGCGCTGCTGTCGGCGTACCTCAGCGTCTATCTGATTCCCAACACTCACCCGCTGATCGACCCGCAGACGTCCGCCGACGTGCGCGAACTCGCGCGCATCGAGCACGTCCCCGGGACGCGCGCGGAAGTGCAGGAAGTCGACCGCTACACGACGGCGCCCAACGCCGAGTCCGTCGGCTTCGGCTCGACGCGCCGCGTGATCCTCTGGAACACGCTGCTCGACGGACGCTTCCCGCGCGGCGAGGTGCGCGTCGTCGTCGCGCACGAGCTCGGCCACATCGCCCACCACCACATCCTCAAGCGCGTCGGCTGGCTGGTGCTGTTCCTGCTTCCCGCCGCCGGGCTCGTCGCCTTGTTCGCGCGCCCGCGCGGCGGGATGGGGCGGCCGGAGGCGGTGCCCGTGGCGCTGTTCGTGTTCGTCGTGCTGCAGCTCGTGACGGCGCCGCTGACGAACATCGTCTCGCGTCGCGAGGAGGCCGAGGCCGACTGGTCGGCGCTGCGCGCCACGCGCGACCCCGCCGACGCGCGCGCGCTGTTTCGCGACCTCGCCAGGACCAGCCTCGCCAACCCCGACCCGCCCGCGTGGAGCTACGTGCTGTTCGACACTCACCCGACGATCGTGCAGCGGATCGCCATCGTCGACGCCTGGCAGGCGCGCGCCGCGCGCTGAGCGACGAAGTGCGAGCCTTTGGCGCGTGTACCACCTCGAGCTGCGCAAGTTCCCGCACACCGTCTGCCGGTTCAACCAGAGCGAGGAGCAGGTGCGCGCGCTCGTCGTCCCTTGGGCCAACGAAGAGTGGGTCGAGGAGGGCGAACGCAAGTGGAACTCCAACGAAGCCACGCTCACAGTGCTCGAAGGACCGAAGCTGTCAATGCCCGAGCTGGCCATGGGGCGCGGGTGGCGCAACGCGCAGCGGCGCAGCGAGGACGTGACGCAGCGCGTGCTCGGCGCAGTCAAGGCGGCGGGGGCGCGTGAGGGTGCTGCCGGCGGGCGGGGGTCGGGCGAAGCCACGAGCCCAGGTTCGGGCGCCGATGCATCGAACGGCTGGAAGACGGCAGCTGCCGCGGTCGCCGGCGATGCGTCCGGCGGGGAGGGCGCGGTCGATCGGCAGCTGCTCGCGGATTCGCTTGGCCTCGAGTTGCTGGCCTTGCTCGACACGGGGCCGGCCGCGTTGTCGGTCGTCTGGACGACGGCGGCCGAGCGTCTCGATCGCGCGACGGCGGCTGAGGCGCTCGAGCTCGCAGAACTCGCGGTGCGCTCGCTGGTTGCGCGCGGGCTCGTCCTGCTGCAGGCTGGCGCGGAGGGGGGAGGGCAGGCGATCGGAGACGAGCGGGTGGAGACGTCACTACGCGCGGTCGAGAGTTGGGGCGACAGCGGGCCGGGTGCGCTCGTGATCGCCCGCAAGGCCTGAAATCGCCCGCAAGGCCTGCCCGCGCGGGCGCTAGACTCCGGGGCCCGTGGTGGGCGTAGCTCAGTTGGTAGAGCTCCTGGTTGTGGTCCAGGCGGTCGCGGGTTCAAGTCCCGTCGCTCACCCTAAGAGGTGCCTGCAAAGCCTCGAGTTTGTCGAGGGTCGCCGAGATGGGATCGGAGCACTGTAAGACGGCGTTCCGGGGTTCGGCCACCTGTGAGCGATCCACTCAGTCGTAATGGCGCAGCACGGGCCACAGCAATGACCAGGGCCTGACCTCTCCGGCGCACAGCCATACGGGTTCGTGTTGCTCGTTGTTCTCGAGTCCGTAGCCGTCGTCGATCCGGGCGCGCAGTCGACATCCCGTGAAGTCGCGCCTCGCTTGTGCTTCGCCAATGCCCACCAGGACCGCGGTTGTCCTCGAGTTGGGCGGGGGACCCCAAAGCGCCCAGCCATTGTGTCCGCTGTAGGGGTACGGCAGTCCGTGTGCGGGTCCAAAATGCGCGATCGCCCCAGCCTCACCGTAGTTTCCGGTGAAGATCACAGCGTTCCCACGTCGCGAGGCGGGGATCGAGTCATAGACGTTCGCGACGGTCTCGGTGAAGTGTGGCCAGCCGACCATCTCGCCGGCATCGGGGTTCAGCGCTATTACCACGCTGCCCTGTAGGTCGTTGACCGGGAGCAGGCAAAGCCCGATGACCGCACTTATTGCGGCTGTCGCCGTCGCGGCGCCCGCGAACGCAACCGACCTGATTCGGCAACGGGCGAGCCACTCATCAATGCGAATCGACCCGACGCCGAGAAGCAACGGATATAGGCCCGCGATGTAGTACGCCTTGCCACCCGAGACGATGAAGATCGGGATGAAGGCGAGGTAGGCGATGGCGAAGCAACGCAGGGCACGCTGGGCCGGATTTCGCAGCAGGTTCAGCAGCCCTGTCGCCCACACCGGCACGAGCAGAGGGCCGATCAACAACAGTTGAAAGGGAATGAACCCGGCGCGGCCGCCCTCCGCGCCGTCGGACGCGATCGCGCGAGCGAGCGCACGCTGAGGGAAGCCGTGCTCAGCCTGCCAGACGCCGTAGGGCAAAGCGCCGAGCACCGCCAGCGCCGCTCCGGCGAGCAGCCATCGGGAGCGCAGCATCTCGCGAGGACCGAACAGGGCGAGGCAGCCGAGCACTCCGATGACGACCACGCCGACGAGGGACTTGTTCAGCAGCGCGACTCCCAGCAGCAGCCCGGCGGGCAGCCACCAGCGGGGATCGCCACTTCGCAGGACGCGAGCGATCATCAGCGAGACAGCGGCGGTCAGGCAGACGTCGTAGGTCGTCGTCGTCAGGAAATGTCCTGTCACGAGACAGATCGCGCCTGCGGCCCAACAGCTGGCGGCGACCACCTGCGCGCGCCCGGCGCCGCCTGCCTCGCGAGCGAGCAAACCCGTCAGGACCGTCGTCAGGCCGCTTGCCAGGATCGCGGGCGCGCGGAGGACCAGGAGCGATCCAGGCGCCAGCAGATCCATAGCGCGTGCCAACAGCGGAGTCAGCGTCGGCTGGTCGGGGTAGCCCAATGCCGGATGGGAGCCGGCCGCGATGAAGTACAGCTCGTCGCGGTGGTAGCCGTAACGGCCGCTCGTCACCGCCAGCGCGAGCATCACCGCGCCCGCGAGGATCAACAAGGGGACCAGGGCGACAGGGGCCAGCGAACGATCCAAGTCCGTGGGCGCGGCGGCGTTCGGTGGGGGGCCGAGACGGCTCAAGGCATGGTCGGCAGTGTGCAGAAAAGGCGAGCTCTGGCGCGGGGCGTCCGGGACCAAGACTACTGTATTAGCTATTGCACTAACAGCTTAGTGTGATAGTTTATAGCCAATGGAGTTTCAGCTCGACCCGCGATCGGGAACGCCCACCTACCTGCAGCTGACGCAACAGGTCAAACAGGCGTTGCTCCTCGGCACGCTGCTACCGGGAGATCAGCTGCCGACGGCGCGGGAGGTGGTCGCCAAGCTGGCGATAAATCCCAACACTGTGCTGAAGGCCTACCGCGAGCTCCAGCGTGAAGGTCTCGTTGGCGCACGCGCCGGGCAGGGGACGTTTGTGGAGCATGGCACGGGGATCTCTCTGCTCGCGCGGCACGTCAAGCTCAAAGCCGAGCTCACGCACTGGCTTGCGGCGGCTCGCGCTGCGGGCCTAGGCGTGGAAGACGTGCAGGCACTGTTCGGTGCAGCCGTTCGCGACACATATGCCAATGAGCAGGATGTAGCGTGAGCGCGATCGAGAGCATGGCCCTCGGCTTTCGCTATGGCCGGCGATGGGCGCTGCGCGGCTGCACCGTGTCGATGCCCACGGGACGCATCGTCGGCCTCGTCGGCCCCAACGGCGCCGGCAAGACCACACTGCTACAGCTCGCCGTCGGGCTGCTGCAACCGAGCACGGGCGCGATCACAGTCCTGGGCAGCTCCGCGCCCGCCCGCCCGGCGCAGCTCGCGAGGGTGGGCTTCGTCGCTCAGGAGAAGCCGCTGTACCGCGGCTTCCGGGTCGCTGAGATGCTGGATTTCGGCCGCTGGATGAATCCCCGCTGGGACCAGGCGATAGCAACAGAGCGCTTGCGGCGACTGGGGATCCCACTCGACCAGCGCGTCGGGGGACTGTCCGGAGGGCAGCAGGCGCAGGTCGCTCTCGCGGTGGCGCTCGCCAAGCGCCCGGAGTTGTTGATCCTCGATGAGCCGGTCGCGAATCTCGACCCCCTGGCCCGGCGGGAGTTCCTGGCGGGCGTGATGGAGGATGTCGCCGATAGCGGTACCACCGTCGTGTTTTCCTCGCATCTGATCGCCGATCTGGAGCGGGTCACCGATTATCTGGTGTTGCTTTCCGCCGGCAGCGTGCAGTTGGCCGGGGACACCGAAGATCTGATCAACGCGCACGCCGTGCTCGTTGGTTCACGCGAGCTCGCAGCGACGATCGAGACGGTCCACACGGTCGTCCAGGCCAGCTTCGCAGGCCGCCAGGCAAGCCTGCTCGTGCGGATGCGCGACCGGGCGCTCAATCCAGCCTGGATCTCTCGCCGGCCAACCGTGGAAGAGCTCGTGCTGGCCTACATGGGTCAGTCAGAGCTCAGCACTGTGCTTCAGCCGACCTCAGTGGCCGGGGCATGCCGATGATCCGTCTCGCCGCCCGCCAACACCGCTTGCAGCTCGGCGTGACCGTCGCCGCATTCGGGCTCCTCACGCTAATTCTGGCATGGACTGAGCACGAGATGAGCTCCTACCTTCACGCCAGCGGACTGTCCGCTTGCCTCGCTCGGCACGACGGTGGCGGCTGCGACGGGATCAGCAGGCTGTTCGAGAACCGCTACGGCAGCTGGCTGAGCGATAGCGCCTACCTCAACTTCCTGCCGATGCTCGTGGGCGTCTTCTGGGGGGCACCACTGGTGGCGCGAGAGCTTGAGCAGGGCACGCACCGGCTTGCCTGGACACAGAGCGTGAGCCGACGCCGGTGGCTTCTATCCAAGCTCGGATTGCTCCTCGCCGCGTCGATCGTCTTCTCCGTTTTGTTCAGCGTTCTGCTCGCGTGGTGGTTCCGTCCCTTTGCCCAGCTCAGCTTCTCGGGCGGCTTCTCGCGCATGAATCTGAACGTGTTCGACTTCCAGGGCATCGTGCCGATCGCCTACACGCTCTACGCATTCGCGCTCGGCGCCACCGCTGGCGTCCTGATCCGACGCACCGTGCCGGCGATGGCCGTTACCTTCGCCGCGTTCCTACCGGTCCGCCTGCTGCTGCAAAGCATGCGAGCCCACTTCGTCAGTCCCCTACGGATCACCTACCAGGCGTCGGGGCAAAGCCCGAGAGCCGGGCACGGCGACTGGGTACTCAGCTCACAACTTGTCGACCGCTTCGGCCACGCCGTTCCCGACCAGCGGATGATCTCCGCGTGTCCGCCGGCGTTGAACACCTCCAAGCAGGGGATTCCCGACTGCATGACCGCTCACGGCTTCCGCACGCTCGACATCTTCCAGCCCGACAGCCGCTTTTGGACACTCCAAGTCATCGAGACCGCCATCCTGCTCGCGATCGTGTTGCTCCTGCTGCTGGTCGCCGTCTGGTGGACGCTCGGCCGGCCCCGCAGCCGCCGCGACCGCAGACGGCTTCGCCCTCCGCGGGAGCGTGCAGCCGTTCGGATCGCGTGACGCAGCCTGGGACTATGCGGCTCTGTGGGGGAGCGAGTGCGAAGCCTATTCGCTTGCTGGAGTCTCGCCGTCACGCGTCTTCATCTGGATACTGAGCGCGCGGCGAAGCCGGCACGAGGGGCCCTGTCAGGACAGCTGCCCCCCGAGCTAGCCCCGCGGCTTGGGGTCGCGCTCGGTACCAGTGCGGTTGCGCTCGCCGCCAGGATGCGAGACCGAGTCGAGCATCGACCCCAGCGCGTCGGCCGCGCGGCGGGTAAGCGTCATCTGACCGCTCGCGGCGGCGCGCAGCGCCTCGCGCAGGCTGTGCCCGAGCCCGACGGCGGGCAGCTCGACTTCGTATTCGACCGTTCCGGCCGCGACGTTGGTCGCCAGGACGCGCGCGCCGATGCCCTGCAGCAGCCCGACGATCGCCCGGTTCTCTCCCGAGACGAGCGCCGTGTAGCGCTCGATGCCCTCGGCGCGCGCCCGCTCGTTGAGCCTTTCCAGCAGCAGCGTTCCAAGGCCTCGACGCTGCCAGTCGTCGACGACCGTCACCGCCACCTCCGCGACCGGCGCATCGGGGTCGAGCCTGACGAAGCGCGCCACGCCGACGCCCCGCCCGCTGGCTGCGTCGGTCGCACCGAGCGCCTCGTGCAGGTGGCCGTCGACATCGGTCAGGTACTCCAGGTCGTTGCTCGACAGGCGCGTCTTGGCGCCGAGGAAGCGCAGGTCGCGCGACTGTGGGCTGAGCCGCTCGAAGGCCTCGGCGAGCACCGGCGCGTCGCGCGGGGTGAGCTCGCGGATCGTCACCTCACTCCCGTCGCGCAGCCGCGCCATGCCGCCATCTTGGCATCCCTGCGGCGGCTGTGGCTAGGCTAGGCGCGTCAGACAAGCGCACGAACGGAGGGACGACCGACCCATGCTCACGCTCACCGGCCTCGACGAGGTCAAGTCTTACGTAGGAAAGGAGCTGGGCGTCAGCGACTGGCACCTGGTCACGCAGGAGAAGATCGACGAGTTCGCCGCGGTCACCGGCGACGACCAGTGGATCCACATCGATCCCGAGCGCGCCAAGGAGACCCCGTTCGGCGGGACGATCGCTCACGGCTACTACACGCTGTCGCTCGCGCCGCGCTTCTCCTACGACATGGTCAAGTTCGACGGCTTCGCCTTCGGGGTCAACTACGGCCTCAACCGCGTGCGCTTCCCCGCGCCGATGCCCGTGGGCCAGAAGGTGCGCATGCGCTCCAAGCTGCTGTCCGTCGACGACATCCCAGGCGGCGCGCAGATCGCGACAGAGCTGACGTTCGAGCGCGAGGGCGGCGAGAAGCCCGTGTGCGTCGCCGAGTCGCTCGCGCGCGTCTACAGCGGCTGAACCCGGGGGGCCCACGTTGCCGCCGGGCGGAAGGCCGCGCGGCCGAGCGATCCGGGTCCTCGCGCCCGCTTGGATACGCTGGGCGCATGGACGACCAATCGATCCTCACTCGCATCGAGGCGCTCGTCGCCGAGGAGCACGCGCTGCACGATCGCGAGGAGGGCGACGCCGCGCAGGGCGACGCCCTTGCCGCCGACCGCGAGCGCCTGGATCGCGTGTCGCTCGAGCTTGACCAGTGCTGGGATCTGCTGCGCCAGCGCCGCGCCAGGCGCGCGGCCGGCGAGGATCCCGACGCCGCACAGCCGCGCGACATCGACACCGTCGAGAAATACCTGCAGTAGCGGCCTCCCACGGCCGGCGGCGGCGGCGTCGACGCCAGGTCGGGTAGGGAACTGAGATGAGCGTCGCGATTGCAATCGCCTTCGTCCTAGCGCTCGGCTCGACGACGCTCGCGAGCCTGGCGTACCTGCGCGAGCACGACGCCGCGGCGGCGCTGCCTGCGCTCTCGTTGCGCCGTCCGGCGCAATCGCTGCGGCTGCTGCTCACCGACCGAAGCTGGATGCTCGGCTTCGCGATGGAGGGCGGCGGCTTCGTCCTGTACGCCGCCGCGCTCGCGCTCGCGCCGCTGGCGCTCGTGCAGAGCATCGCCGCCGGCGGCATCGGGCTGCTCGCCTTCTTGTCCATGCGCCTCGCCGGAGGCATGTTGGGTGCGCGCCGTGTGACCGGCGTCGTGCTCGCGGTGCTCGGACTCCTCGCGCTGGCGATCTCGTTGGCAAACGGCAGTGGCGGCGAAGGCCACAGCGGCTCGACGTTCGCGGTGATCGTGTGGATCTGCGCGACGGCCTTGCTTGCCTGCATCGTGCTCGCGTTCGGTCGCCCGCTGCTCGGCGTCGCCGTCGCCAACGCCGTCGCCGGCGGGCTGTTCTTCTCGGCCGGCGACATCTCCACGAAGCTCGCCACGCAGGGCGGCGCGCGAATCGCCTTCGTCGTGCCGCTGATCCTCGGCTACATCCTCGGCACGACGCTGCTTCAGCTCGGCTACCAGGCCGGCGCCGCGCTGACGGTCGCCGGGCTGGCCACGCTGCTGACGAACGTGCTGCCGATCCTCGCCGGCACGATCGTGCTCGAAGAGCCGGTTCCCTCGGGAACGCTCGGCGCCGTGCGCATCGTCGCCTTCGTCGCCGTCACCGTCGGCGCCGTGCTGCTCGCGCGCCCGGCCAAGCAGGCGGTCAAGACGAGCGCCCTGCCCGTCCAGACCTAGCCCGCTCGGCCTGCTTCGGCCCAGCCCAGTGCAGGGCGGCGCTCAGCGGCCCGCTTTGGGCGGCGTGATCGCCACGGCGGCCTCGGGCGTGAGCACGCGGAAGCTGTAGGACTCCTCGATGTACAGCGACACCGCCTCGGTGTCGTGCGACTCGTAGCCGACCGACAGGTCCTGGCCGGACTCGAACGCGAAGTCGCCGCCGCGCATGCTCAGCACGACCGCGCCGGCCACGCCGGGCGTCCACACGAGCGGGCCGCCGACGATCTTGCGCAGGTGCTCGAGCAGCGGGTAGCCGCCGTGCTCGGCAGTTTCCACGACGCGCGTGTAGTCGTCGCGACCGAGCGCCACGCCGTAGGGCCCGGCGATGCCGTTTCGCAGCAGCAGCTCGACCGCGCGCGCGACGCACCCGGGGTAGTCCTCGAAGCTCTTGCCGCGCGCGATCGGCTTGTGCGGCGAGGCCGCCGTGATGCCCTCGATGCCGGCCTTCGGCCAAGCGTGGAAGACAGCCGTGTTCTCCGCGTCGACGATCCGCTGGGCGGCCGCGTCGAGCGACTCGAAGTCGACGTCCTCGGCGCCACGGTCGCCCGCGCGCAGCTCCTCGCGCGAGACGGTGAAGCGCGAGCGCAGCTCGACGAGCGGCAGGACGATGCGGCGGTTGGCTTCGACGCCTTTCTGCTCGCTGACGTTCGCGCGCTCGACGCGCCCGAGGTTCGTCGCCGACAGCTCCCAGCCGTGCGGGCCGGAGAAGTCCACGAGCCGGCGGGCCGCCAGTCCCGGCAGCAGGCGCTCGCGCGCCTCCTCGTCGATCAGCTTCCAGCCCTCGTCGGTGATCGGCGCGTGCTCGCGCAGCAGATGGCTCATAGCCCCTCGCCCCGCAGGCTGCCGATGCCCAGCGAGCCGCCCGCCGCCGCGGGGGCCGGGGCGGGAGGCGCTGCGCCGCCCGGATCGTCGGCGTCGCCGGCGGCCTCCTCGGCGGCCTCGCCGTGCTCGACGATGTCGCCCGGCTGGAACAGCACGCCGCGCGCGATCTCGCGCCACTTGGGCGTGCGCCGCAGGAGGAACTCGAGGTCCATGCTGAAGTGCTTGTACTCCTCGCCGACTGCGTCGGACATGACCGCTTTGGCCTCCGGATCCTGCTCGACCGCGAGGCGCTGCTCGTACCAGCCGATCGCCTCCGCCTCCTCGGTCAGCGACGCGCACAGCCGCGCGAACGTGCGCGTCTGCTCGGGCAGCTCGTCCGGCGGCTCGTGGTACTGGTCGAATCCCATCGGTCCCTCCTAGCGATTGCCCTCACGACGCGCGTCGCGGGCCTGTCGAGCCAGCCTTGCGCCCTGGGATTCTATTGCTCTGCGCGAGCCGGCCTCAAACCGGACGCACAGCAGCTATGCGGAGTCAGAGCGACGCTGGGGCTTGCCGCCGACGAACAGCACGGCGACGAGCAGCGCGCACACCGCGAGCGCCGTGTCCAGGCGAAAGGCCGTGTGCAGACCGGCCACGAACGCGTCGCGCACGAGCGAGGAGAGGCGCTGCGCGACGCCCGAGGAGAACTGGCCGAGCACCTGCTTTCCCGACGCCGTCCCCGCGAGGATGCCGTGCACGAGGTTCGCTTGCGTTTCGCTCACGGCCGCTCCCACCGACTTGAGATGACTATTTAGATTGCTCTTCGAGCTCGATGTGAAGATCGTCGTGTTCAAGCCGAGGCCGACCGAGCCTCCGGCGATCTGGAACATGTACACGATCCCGCCCGCGAGGCCCGCGCGCGAGGAGTCGAGCGCCGTCACGCTGGCTGTGGTTATCGAGGAGTAGAACAGCCCGATGCCGACGCCTAGCACGAGCATGCCCGCGACGAGCCCGCTGTATCCGGCGTTGCGCCCGACGAGCGACAGCAGCAGGATGCCCGCGACGATCGCCGCGCAGCCGAGCGAGACGATCCGCTTGGCGCCGAGCTTTTCGTACAGCGGACCGGCGGCGAACGACGTCAGCGCGAACGTGCCCATCAGCGGCACGAGCCCGACGCCGGACTTCAGCGGCGAGTAGCCGAGGATCTTCTGCATGAACTGCGGCAGGTACAGCAGCGTGGAGAAGAAAACCGCCGAGATCATCAGCACCGCCAGGCAGGCCGTGCTGAAGTCGCGGTTGACGATCACGTCGCGCGGGATCAGCGCCGCCTCGTTCATGCGCCGCTCGACGAAGCCGAAGCCGACGAGCATCACCGCGCACAGCGCGAGCAGCGCGACGATCCGCGGGTCGCCCCAGCCCCAGTCGGTCACCTGGTCGAGCGCCACGAGCAGCGAGACGAGCCCGAGCGACAGCGTCGCCACGCCGCCGTAGTCGATCCGCCGATCGGCCGGTTCGGGTTCGCTCTGATGGATCGCCAGCCAAGTCGCGAGCACGCCGAAGCCGGCGATCGGCACGTTGACGAAGAAGATCCAGCGCCAGCTGAGAGCTTCGGTGAGCACGCCGCCGAACATCGGGCCGACGGCGTTGCCGATGCCCGCCGCGCCGAGGATCAGGCCGCCCGCCAGCCCGGCGCGGCTTTCCGGCAGCGCCGCGAACGTCATGCCGAGGATCGCCGGCCACATCATCGCCCCGCCGATGCCCATCAGCGCGCGGCAGGAGATCAGCCACGCGGTGTCCTGCGCCGCGCCGCCGAGCACCGAGAAGGCCGCGAAGACCGCCGCGCCGATGATGAAGATGCGCTTTCGCCCGAAGATGTCCGCCAGGCGCCCGCCGACGACGATCAGCACGCCGAACGTCAGCGCGTAGGCGTTGATCACCCACTGCGCCGTGCCGACGTCCGTGTTGAACTGCTTCTCGATCGCCGGCAGCGCCACCGCCAGCGCGGTGAAGTCGTTGGCGACGATGAACACCGCAACGCCCATCGCCACGAGCGCGAGGATCGTCTTGCGATCCAGCGGTTGCTCCGAGCCCCCCGCCACCGTCGTTGTCGTCGCCGATGCCACGCCGAGGCGGACGATAACGCCGCCCGCCGACGCCCCAGGCCGCACTGGACGCGAGGACGATCGCCACGCGAGCCGGCAGCGGCCTATGCTGGCGCGATGGCCTACTCCGACGAGGACACACTTCACCGAGTGAGCCCGATCGCATGAGCGCCGCCGACGCCGACGAGCACGCCGAGCCGCACGAGCCGCACGAGCCGATCGCGCTGCTCGGGCGCTGGCTGTCGGACGCGCGCGAGGCCGATGTGCCCGTGCCGCGGTCTGTCGCGTTCGTCACCGTCGGCGCGCACGGGCAGCCGACCGCGCGGACGGTCGAGCTCAAGCGTTTGGAGGACGGCGCGCTCGTCTTCACCTCGGCGCTGTGGACGCGCAAAGCGCGCGAGCTCGCCGATAACCCGCACGTCGCGCTGCTGTTCTACTGGCCCACGCTCGGGCGCCAGGTGCACGTCGCCGGCGATGCCGTTCTCGCGGAGCGCCCGCTCGCCGAGGAGCTGTTCGCCGAGCGCCCCGCGTCGCATCGGCTGCAGACGCTCGTCTCGCGCCAGGGCGAGCCGATCGACGACCTCGCGCCGCTGCGCGCGCGCCACGCACACCTGCTCGAGGCGATGGAGGCGCCCCCCGCGTGCCCGCCCGACTGGGGCGCGATCCGCGTCAGCCCACAGGCGATCGAGTTCTGGTCACAAGCAGCCGACCGCATTCACGACCGGCTGCTGTACGAGCGCGCGGGAGACGGCTGGTCGCTGACTCGGCTGTCGCCCTGAAGGCGGCGAGCGACGGGGGTCCGCGCCCCGCGGTTCAGCGCCTCCGCGCCATGACGAGGATCGTCTCGTAGGGCATCGCGAAGGAGCCGCCGATCGAGTCGACCGCCTCGCCGATCGCCGTCAGCAGCTCCTCGCGCCGCTCCGCCGCCAGCGCCTGGTGGTCTGAATGCGTCCGCAGGATCTCAAGCCACTGGGCCGTGTCGTGCGTGCGCGTCCACGCGAACGCGCTCACGTGCGCCGTCTCGAAGCCGCCCGATGCTGCGATTCCGGCGGTCGCCGTATCGGCGCGCGCGTCGTGGCCGCCGAGCAGCACCGAGTAGCTCTCCAAACCCGGCGCCAGGCGCGCGTAGATCGGCGCGAACCGCTGCACCAGCTCGCGCGGCGGCGAGCCGAAGTTCCAGAACACGCCCAGACGTCCGCCGGGGGCGAGCACCGTCGCCGCCTTCTGCGCTCCGGCGACCGGATCGATCCAGTGCCACGCCTGCCCGCAGACGGCCAGGTCGAACAGTCGCCTGCGCGCGTCCCAGCGCTCGAACGGCGCGACCTCCACGTCGATGCCGCGCGCACGCGCGACCGCCGCCATGCGCTCGTCGACCTCCACGCCGAGCACGTCGCAGCCGCGCGCCGCGAGCAGCGCCGCGACGATGCCCGTGCCGCAGCCGACGTCCAGTACCCGTGCTGCGCCGTCGACCAGCAGCGCGTCGACGAGCGCCTGCGGGTAGGACGGGCGCACGCGATCGTAGAGTTCGGCGATCGCCCCGAAGGACTCCGCGCGCGAGCGATCCTCGTAGAGCACCCGTGAATCATCCCAGCCGGCGCGTGCTCCGCGCGCGTTCTCGCGATAGTCTCGCTCGCTAGCGCGAGGTCGACTTACTCATGGCGATCCAAACCGGAACCATCGGCACGACAGAGGCGCCGCTCGCCGCCGCGCAGCGGCTTGCGCCGCGCGCCAGCGCGCTGTCCGAGCGCATCGAGCAGGAGCGCGCGCTCCCGCGCGAGCTCGTCGACGAGCTGCTCGACGCCGGGCTGCTCGGCATGTGCCTTCCGCGTGCGCTCGGCGGCGGCGAGGCGCGTCCGGCGCAGATGGCGTGCGCGCTGGAGGAGCTCGCGCGCGCCGACGCCGCGACCGCCTGGTGCGCGATGATCGCCTCCACGAGCAGCCTGCTCGGCGCCTACCTGCCGCAGCGCGAGGCCGAGCTGATCTATGCCGGCGGGCGCTCGATCACCGGCGGCGTGTTCGCGCCGCGCGGGCGCGCGCAGCGGCGCGACGGCGCCTTCGTCGTCGACGGGCGCTGGTCGTTCGTCAGCGGCGTCACGCATTGCGACTGGGTGCTCGGCGGCTGCGTCGTGCACGACGGCGAGGAGCCCGCGCTGCTGGCCGACGGCAGCCCAGACGTGCGCCTGGCGCTGATGCCGATCGACGCAGTCGAGGTGCACGACACGTGGTCGGTGTCCGGCCTGCGCGGCACCGCCAGCCACGACATCACCGCTGTCGCGCAGACCGTGCCCGAGTCGCGCGTCGTCTCGCTGTTCAGCG
Organism: uncultured Solirubrobacteraceae bacterium; assembly: GCA_963706615.1. Taxonomy (GTDB): domain Bacteria; phylum Actinomycetota; class Thermoleophilia; order Solirubrobacterales; family Solirubrobacteraceae; genus Palsa-744. The sequence continues at coordinate 2,623,256 of OY970163.1, forward strand.
ACCTACCGCTGCACCCCGGCGCGCTCTACTCCTTCCCGCTGTTCGGGCTGCTCGCCGTGGGCATCGCCTCCGTCGCGCTCGGCGCCGCGCGCGGCGCGATCGAGGATCTCGCGTCGCTCGCCGGCGCCAAGACGCCAGCCGCCGGGCGAAAGACGCTCGCAGAACGCGCCACCGTCCAGGCGCAGGTCGCGCGCGCCGAGGCGACGCTGCGCGCCGCGCGCGGGCTCGTGCTCGCAGAAGCCGACGCCGCCTGGCTGGCCGCCGAGTGCGGAGGCGAGATGCCCGAGCGCCACCGGCTCGGCCTGCGCCTCGCGGCCAGCCACGCGACCGAGGTCGCCGCCGAGGTCGTCACGGCGATGTACCACGCCGGCGGAGGCACCTCGATCTACGACTCGAGCACTTTGCAGCGGCGCTTTCGCGACGTGCACGTCGCCACCCAGCACATGATGGTCGCGCCCGCCACGTGGGAGCTCGCCGGCCGTCGGCTGCTCGGGCTGCCGACCGACACGCGACAGCTCTAACCGGACAGCCCAGCCGCTCTCTCGCGCGCGCTCGCAGGCCGCCCGCGGCGCCCTGTCTCGCGCTGCGCGAACCCGGCCGGCAGGCGAATCGAGATCAAGAAGTAAGCTGGACTTGTGAGCGAGGGAGACAGCGAACGAGTGGGCGCCACTGTCGTCGAGCCGGCCCGGCGAGGGCGCAACCCGTTCGACGACAGCGGCGTGCTGCACGACGCGGACGGGCGCGCGCGATACGCCGACCGTCCGGCCTCGCTCGTGCACATGCTGCGCGCGAGCGTCGAGCGCGACGGCGCCGCCGTGGCGATTGTCGAGGTCGGCGGGCGCTCGCTGACCTACGGCGAGCTGTGGGATGGCGCCGCGCGCGTCGCCGGCGGCCTGCGCGACGCCGGAATCGCCCGCGGCGATCGCGTCGCCAACCGGCTTGGCAACAGCGCCGACTGGGTGCTCGCGTTCTTCGGCGCGCAGCTGCTCGGCGCCGTCGTCGTGCCCGTCAACACGCGTTTCACCGACGACGAGGTCGCCTACGTCGTGCAGGACTCCGGCGCTGCCTTCACCTTCACGCCCGGAGAGCCGCTGCCCGACGGCGAGCCCACCGCCGTCGAGGACCTCGCGCCGGACGACCTCGCGGCGATCTTCTACACGAGCGGCACCACCGGCTTTCCCAAGGGCGCGATGACCTCGCACGCTAACTTCACGACCAACAACGAGAACTGCTTCCGCGTGCTCGACACGCCGCGCGCCGAGCTCGCGGGCCTGTCCACGCTCGTCTCCGTGCCGCTGTTCCACGTCACCGGCTGCAACAGCCAGCTGCTGCCGATGCTCGAGTGGGGCGGTCGCGTCGAGCTGCTCTCCGGCCCGCTCGACTTCGACGGCTTCTTCGCGGCGATCGGCGAGCACGGCGTCAACCAGCTCGTCTCCGTGCCCGCGATCTATCACGCCGTCACGCGCCATCCGAAGTTCGCAGAGCTCGACGTCAGCGGCGTGCGCTGGGTCTCCTACGGCGGCGCGCCGATCGCCGAGAGCCTCGTGCAGACGATCCAGCAGGCCTTTCCCAACGCGCGCGTCGGCAACGGCTTCGGCCTCACCGAGACCTCCTCGCTGAGCACCTTCCTGCCGCACGAGGAGGCCGCCGCGCACGCCGACTCCGTCGGCTTCGCCACGCCCGTCGTCGACCTCGCGATCGACGCGCCCGACGCCGACACCGGCGTCGGCGAGCTGCTCGTGCGCGGCGCCAACGTCGTGCAGGGCTACTGGAACAAGCCCGACGCCACCGCCGCAACGTTCGTCGACGGCTGGCTGCACACCGGCGACCTCGCGCGCATCGACGCCGATGGCCTGCTGTACATCGTCGATCGCAAGAAGGACATGATCAACCGCGGCGGCGAGAACGTCTACTGCATCGAGGTCGAGAACGCGCTCGCCTCCGCCCCCGGCGTCGGCGAGGCCGCCGCAGTCGGCGTGCCCGACGAGATGATGGGCGAGAAGGTCGGCGCCGCGATCGTGCCCGCGCCCGGCGCGACGCTCGACGTCGCCGCCGTGGTCGCCCACTGCCGCGAGCGCCTCGCCGACTTCAAGTGCCCGCAGTACGTCGCCGTGCTGTCACAGCCGCTGCCGCGCAACCCCGGCGGCAAGGTGCTCAAGGCGCAGCTGCGCGACGAGACAGACTGGGGCAAGCCGCTTCGCTAGACACGCCAAGGGGAGGGAGACGCGAGATGTCCGAGGTGCAGACCGTGCAGGGCGCAGTCGACGAGGGCGAGCTGGGGCTGACGCTCGTGCACGAGCACGTGCGCTTCCGCGACGAGGCCGTCTCCGAGCAGTGGCCGGGGCGCTACGACGAGCAGCTCGAGCTCGACGCCGCGCTGCTCGCCGTCAACGACGCCAAGGAGCGCGGCGTGCGCACGATCGTCGACCCAACCGCGATGTTCGGCGGGCGCGACGTGCGCTTCATGAAGCGCGTCGCCGAGCAGACCGGCGTGCGCATCGTCGCCTGCACGGGCATCTACACCTACGACTACCTGCCCCACTACTTCGAGAACCGCGACATCGACGTGATGGCCGACCACTTCGTCGAGGACATCGAAATCGGCTGTCAGGGGACCGACATCCGCGCGGCCTTCCTCAAGTGCGCCGCCGACGCCGCCGGCGTCACCGAGCACGTCGAGAAGATCCATCGCGCCGTCGCGCGCGCGAGCGTGCAGACCGGCGCGCCGATCATGGCCCACTCGATGCCCGCCGTCGGGACAGGGCCGCGCCAGGTCGAGATCTTCGCCGAGGAGGGCGTCGACATGAACAAGGTGCAGATCGCCCACTGCGGCGACACCGACGACGTCGAGTACATCCAGGGCCTGGTCGACCGCGGCGTCTACGTCGGCCTCGACCGCTATGGCCTGGAGATGTACCTGCCGATCGACAAGCGCAACGCGACCGCCGCCGAGCTGCTGCGCCGCGGGCACGCCGAGCGGCTGATGATCTCCCAGGACTTCTGCGCGACGATCGACTGGTTCCCGCCCGAGGCCGCAGAGGTCTTCGAAGGCCAGGGCGCGATCCGCAACTGGTCGATGACGCTCGTCTTCGACGAGGTCGTGCCGACGCTGCGCGAGCTCGGCGCGATGGACGACGCGTCGTTTGACACCGTGTTCGTGCAGAACCCCAAGCGCTGGCTGACCGCGTGAGCCGTTCCAATCCCAGGCGGTGGCTGACGGCGAGCCGCCCGAAGGAGGCCGCGGCTGTCGTGGCGACGCTGCCCGCGCAGTTCGACGAGTGGCAGATCGAGCTGCACGGGCGCCGCGTGATCTACCGCGTCGCCGGCAGCGGGCCGCCGATCGTGCTGATCCACGGGATGCTCAACTCCTCCAGCCACTGGCGCTCGGTCGCGCTCAACCTCGCCGGCGAGTACACCGTGATCGCGCCCGACCTGATCGGCCACGGCGACTCGGCCGCGCCGCGCGGCGACTACTCGCTCGGCGCGCACGCCGCGAGCATCCGCGACCTGCTCGCCGCGATCGGCATCGATCGCGCGACGATCGTCGGGCACTCGCTCGGCGGGGGCGTCGCGATGCAGTTCTTCTACCAGTTCCCCCAACGCGTCGAGCGCCTCGCGCTGATCTCCAGCGGCGGCCTCGGCCGCGAGGTCACGCCCTCGCTGCGCAGCGCCGCGCTGCCCGGCGTCTCGCCGCTGCTCGCGCTGACGATCCGCCCGCGCCTGGTCGGCGCGCTCGCCGCCGTCGGCGCCCGCCTGCGCGAGCGCGGGGTCGGCGCCGGCGTCTACCTGCAGGCCGCAGCGCGGGCGCTGCGCCCGCTGCAGAGCGCCGGCGCGCGCGAGGCCTTCCTGCACACGCTGCGCGCCGTCATCGACGTGCGCGGCCAGCGCGTCAGCGCGACCGACCGGCTGTACCTGCTCGAGGCGCTGCCCACGCTGATCGTGTGGGGCGAGCGCGACCACACGATCCCGCTCGCGCACGGCCGCCAAGCGCACGAGGCGATCCCGCACAGCCGCTTTCGCACCCTGCCCGACGCCGCGCACTTCCCGCACCTAGAGGATCCCGACGGGCTCTCCGGGCTGCTGCGCGAGTTCATGCGCGACACCCGCCCCGGCACGATCGAGGACGGCGACTGGGGCTCGATCCTCGCGCGGCGCTCGCCGCCGTCGCGCCGTCAGGACAATGCGGCGGCCTAGCTTGCGCGCGGGAGTGCGTGCGCCGGCGGCCGCGCTCGTGGTGCTTGCGCTCGCACTCGCAGCCGCAATGCCAGCCGCCGCCGCCGGCGCCTCCGGCGGCTGGTGGAAGCCTCCGCAGAAGCTGACGTGGTTCTGGCAGCTGCAGGGCAAGGTCTCCAACGCACGACCGGTCGCCGCGTATGACATCGACGGCTTTGAAAACGAAGCCTCGGAGGTCGCCGCGCTGCACGCGCAGGGCAAGCGCGTGATCTGCTACATCGACGTCGGCACGGCAGAGAAGTTCCGCCCCGACTACTCGTCCTTTCCCGCGTCGACGCTCGGGCGCTCCAACGGCTGGCCGGGGGAGCGGTGGCTGGACATCCGCCGGCTGTCCGCGATCGAGCCGATCATGGCCAAGCGCTTTGCGATGTGCCGCGAAAAGGGCTTTGACGCGGTCGAGCCCGACAACATCGAAGCCTTCTCCAACCACAGCGGCTTTCCGATCACCGCCCAGCAACAACTCACGTTCAACGAGTGGATCGCCGGCGAGGCGCACTCGCTGGGCATGGCCGTCCTGCAGAAGAACGACGGCCAACAGACGCCCCAGCTGCAGCCGTACTTCGACGGCGCGCTCAGCGAGCAGTGCAACCAGTACAGCGAATGCGCCGACTTCCAGCCGTATCTGACAGCCGGCGAGCCGGTGCTCAACGCCGAGTACCAACGCTCGACGGCTCAGTTCTGCGCGGCCGACCGGGCCGCCGGGATGATGGGCGCGCGCTTCGCGCTGAGCCTCAACGGCAAGCGCTTCGAACCCTGCTGAGCTTCGCTAACGTGAGTGCAACGATGATGACCGCAGAGCCGATGACCACGCGCGGCGCGCACTACACGGCGCTGCTGGAGATCATGGAGCGCCAGGGCGCCGCCAAGCTGCACGCGCGCGAGCGCGAACAGCTCCTGGAAGCGGCCGACGCGCTGCTGTTTGGCGAGCCCGAGAGCGAGCGGCAGGTTCGTGTGGCCGAGACGCTGATCGAGTCGCTGGAGACCAGCGAGCGGTGGTCGGCGGAGACGTGCGACCAGCTGCGCGAGCACCTGTACGGCTGCGACGGGCCCGGTTAGACGTCGCTGCGCCGGACGCCGGCCGCTGAGGCCTGGCGTTTGGCGGCCTTGTGCTCGCGCTTGGCCGCCTGATAGTCGAGCAGAGCCTGCGGCGAGTCGACGTCGCCGAGCGTGGGGTGCGCCGGCACGAGCGCCTTGGCGGCCTTCAGCTTGTAGCGCTTGGCGAGCACTGCGCCGAGCGACGTGACCTTCATCTCGCCGAAGCCCGGGAGGGCCGCGAGGTTGGCGCGCAGGGCTTGCGCGTCGGACGGCTCGCTCCAGACGCGCGCGGCGTCGCCGCCGTAGGAGTCCTGCACGTGCGCGGCCAGGGCGTGCACTCGTTTGGCCATCGAGCCGGGATAGCGGTGGATCGCCGGCTTCTCGCGAAACACCGGCTCGAGGTCGGCCGTGGCGAGCGTCTTCGCGTCGAGCGAGCCGACGCGCTCGCGGATGACGAGCGGCCCGGAGAAGGCCTTTTGCACCGAAACCTGCTGATCGAGCACGAAGCCGATCAGCAGCGCCATCGGATCAGCGGCGATCAGCGCATTGGCCTCGTCGGAGTCGGTGAAGAAGAGGCGGTCGGGCAACTCGGCCAATGCTATCCGCAGCTCGATGTCACGCGGTGTCTGGCATCGCGGCTCAGCCCGACGGGGCCACCGGCCGGCGCGGCCGAGCGCTGTCTAGGCGGCTGCAGGCTCGACGCCGGCCGAAGCGAGCACCGCATCGAGCAGACCCGGGAAGCGCCGGTCGAGATCGTCGCGGCGCAAGGAGTTCAGCCGCGCGGTGCCGAGCGCCTTCTGCTCGATCACGCCGGCCTCGCGCAGCACGCGGAAGTGGTGCGTGCAGGTGGACTTGCTGACGTTCACGTCGAAGGCGCCGCAGGCGCGCGGCTGGGGATCGCGGCTGAGCTTGCGCACGATGCGCAGCCGCTGGGGATCGCTGAGCGCGTGCAGCACGGTCGGCAGCTCGAGATCGTCCGTGGCGGGGTGGTGCAGGGTCATGGCATCATTATACGACGATCATCGTACTTCTGTTACGATGGTCGTCGTACATACGAAAGAAGGATAGCGCCATGCGAGCGACACACGAGAACACAAAGACACAGAGCGGCGTGCAGAGCCCGCCGGCTACGCAGGCGAGCGCCTCAGAGGCGCGGCTGGCGGCGGTCGTGCAGGCGGCGTACGTCCTGGAGGCGCGCACGCGGTGAGCACAATCGCGGGCTCGGCCGGCACTATCACGCGAACATCGCGGCGAGCGCCGCGATGTACTCGTCGGGCAGCGCGCGCTCGTTCGCGGCGTCGAGCAGACCGCTCAGATACGCGGGCGACGGCGGGACTTCGGCCTGCTCTCTGGCGATCACCGAGTACGCCTGTGCGCCCTGCGTAGCCTCGCCGCCGCCGGGACGAACGTGAACGCGACCGCGCCGGTAGGCCCAGCCGTTGCCCTCCTTCTCGTCGATCGCCGCGAGCATCGCGTCGTCGAGCTCATAGAGCGCACCCCACACGCTTTGGCGATCGGCGGGCACGATGTCGGCGACGCCCGTTCCCGTCCGGATCGAGCGCCGCGTGAACGCGAGACGATGGCCGGGCAGCTCTGCGATGCCGAGGAAGCGGTGCCCGGCGCACAGCGACGTCATCACGCCCGCGGCCATGTTGCTGCCGTAGGCGAAGTAGGCGACTGCGCTGCGGCGCTCTCGCATCCGATCAGGCACGCGGGCGAGACTGCGCCGAACGCGTCGCCGGCAGACCGCGCATCGTCAACACATCCCAGATCCTGTCGTGCACGGCCGTCGGATCGAGCGGCTCGCCAGACTCCTCACAACTGACCATCACCAAATCGTCATCCGTCTGAGCGCACGACCGGAACAGCTCGGCGACGCGCTGCTGCAGGCCGCTGTCGCGCTCGTGGATGTCATCGGGCACGGCGCCGTTCGTCTGCTGCTGCTGCGATCTGGCACGCGCGAGCACGCGCGCCCTGCGCTCGTGCTGGCGAACGTCGAGGTAGATGGAGCAGCTCGGCGCGGGCACCGCGAAGTGTGCGAACTCCAACTTGCGCAGCCAGCGCACGAACTCGCCCACCTCGTCGCCGGGAAGCTTTGCCGCCTGGTAGGTGAGGTTCGAGTAGAAGTAGCGGTCGCAGACGACGATGCGGTCTTCACACAGCGCCTCGCGCAGGCTCGGCGCCGCGGCCGACCGGTCGCATGCGAACAGCAGCGCGACGAGCCTCGGATTGACGGAGTCGACGTCGCCGAGATCGCCGCTGAGAAAGCGTCGGATCAGCTCGCCGAAGACGGGCTCGTGATAGCGCGGAAAGGACACGCTCAGAGCGGGATGGCCCTCTGCTCTCAGCCGCTTTGCGAGCAGATCGACCTGGGTGGACTTGCCCGATCCGTCCGCTCCCTCGATCGCGATCAGCATGGCCGTTCACGATATCGGCCGGCATGGCCGCGCAGGCGGGCGGCCATGCGCCCGGACGTTCGATGGTGCCTCGGTGAGCGGGCGTTCAGCGCACCTTGACGCTCGCCGGCGCTCCCACGTTGCCCGCGTCGTCGATCGCCTGAATCGTCACGTTGCGGGCCCCCGCGGGGAGCGTCACTTCGGCGCTGAACGTACTGCCTCCGGGCACCGGCTGACCGAGAGCGAGATCGGCTGACTTTCCATCGACGCGGGTCAGGTAGCTCGTCGGCGTTCCGCACGAGCCGTCGTCTCCTGGTGCCGTGAAGGTGAGGCGGTACTTGCCCGACCCCAGAGACGTCAGGACGACGTTCGCAGGCGCGTCGGGGGGAGTCCCGTCGTGGTCGTAGTTGCCGCTGCTCTGCTGGTCGTGGCGGAAGCTCGGCCACTGGCTCTGGCACGCGGGCGCCTGCGTCTGCCACTCGAACAGGTAGCCCTCGCGCGTCATGTCGGCCATGCGCCCGTCGGCCGCGAGCGCGGGCGGGGCGTACAGCCAGCCGCCGGTCTGCTTGGGAAAGCCCGAGATGTCCTGACCGGTCGCTCCGTCGTAGGCGTGCAGAAGGCCGAGCCCGGTGCCCGCCGACGACCTGGCTCGTCGGCACAGGTCGGATCGAGCTTTGCCACGTTGTTCGCCGACAGGAACTGGTAGTCGTCGGTGACGGTCGGGAAGGCTGGCAGCGTCGCTCCAGTCGAGCCGTCGAAGGCGCCGATCAGGTGGTTGTAGGGGAAGTTCTGGCCGACCAGGAGCAGGTTGGCCGCCTGGCTGAGCGACAGCTCGTACTTGACCACGTCGGGCGTGCCGGTTCCGAGCAGGTCGCCGACCGACGCGGACTCGAACAGGTTGATCGCGCCCGATCGGTCGGTGGCGTTCGAGGACGCGCCGAATGCCTGCAGGGCCGGCCTGCTGAAGCGTTCGCACGACTTGGCCGCTTGGGCTGAGCTCCTCCAGCGCGCCGCCGGTCGCCGAGGCGACGATCACCGTCTGTCCGGCGATCTTGGCGATCGAGGCGTCCTGTCCGGGGCCGATCAGCGGCAGCGTGCTCTGGATGATTCCCGGCATCGCGACCGGCCAGCCCGGCATCAGCTTGCCGCTTGCGCCGTCGATCGCGTACAGGCGCCCGCTGGTGCCCGCCGCCGCGGAGGTCACCCCGGCAAAGCTGACGTCGCCGCTGTTGGTGACCGCGCCGTAGACCTCGTTGCTGGCCACGACCACGTCGTCGTGGCCGGAGTTGGTCAGGTCGCCGATCGCCGGCTGGTTGATCGACTCGGCGACCATCTGTGTGCCGGCGGCGACTTGGGCCGGGTCGACCAGCGCCACCGGATAGCCGGGCACCGGTTTGCCGTTGGCTTGCCACGCGTACAGATGCCCGTCGAGGCTTGGCTCGACGATGTCCGGTTTCTTGCCAAGCCCTTCGAGGTGCGCGATCGCCGGCGTGGCCAGGAAACCGCACTTCGGATGGCTGCTGGCGGCTCTCCAGCGCCGGCGCCGCAGAAGGCCGGGTTGGAGGACACCGGGAAACGGGCGACCGGCTTGCCGTTGGCGTGCCACGCGTAGAGATGGGTGCCGGCGGCGGTGATCACGTCGGCGCTGCCGTTGCCGGCGAGGTCGGCGATCACCGGACCGCGCGGCGGCTCGCGCGGGAGGCCCGAGCGCGGCCAGCGCCGGCAGAGCCGGAGTGACCGAGCGCGGACTGCTGAACTTCGGTGCGCACCGGCCAGCCGCGCAGCTCCGTGCCGTCGGGCTCATAGGCGTGCATCTGGCCGTCCTCGCTGGGGACGATCAGCTCCTGCACGTTGTCGCCGTTGAGGTCGGCGTAGCGGGTCGGCGCTTCGCCGCCCGAACCGAGCCGCTTGGGATAGCCGGGCCGGAGCGTCGGGATCGGTGAACGTCGTGAACACGCGGCGGTCGATGCCCGGCAGCGGGATTCCCTGTCCGTTGACCTCGAGCTGGACGGTGAACTGCTTCTGAAACGGATTGGCGCCGCCCGCGGCGAACGTCGGACCGCCCGCATCGGGCGGCACCACGTAGCTGGCGAGCGCGCTGCGAACCGCGTTGAGGTCGATCGAGCCGAAATCCGTGACCGTCCCGCTGGAGTCTCCTTCGCGCGACGGTCGTCCACGTCGACGGCGCCTGACCGGCCCCCCACATCAGCTTCCAATGCAGGTTGCCGCCGGACGCGAAGCGCGCTCGCGCGAGCCCGCTGATCTGGGCGCTGGAGCCGGTCAGCGGCGCGTACCAGTCGGGGGAGTCGATTGCCGCCTCGGGCGGGATGTCGCCGCTCACGACAGCGCCGACCGCGGCGCCGACGTCGGCGCGCCCCCAGCCGAAGTGCGCAGTCCACTGCTCGTCGGCGGGGAGCGCGGGGTTGGCGCCGGGGTCGGCGACGCCTGTCCCTTCGGTGTTGCCCGTGAGCACCCGCTCGGCGGTCTGCTCGAGCAGACCGCGCGTCTCGTCGGGACGCAGCGTGATCCCGTGGTCGAGGCCCGCGCTGACGACCAGCGCGGCGGCGCCTGACGCCTTGCTCGTGTTGACCGAGCCGGTGGGACCCTCCATCGCGATCGAGCTCTTGCCGCCGTACTGGGTCGTGTTGGCGCCGCGGAAGAAGGTGCCGACGGGCGCGTTTGAGCCTGGGCAGACCGGCTGGCCGGTGAGTCCGCAGAGTTTCTGCGCCTGTAGCCACTGGCTCGATTCTTCGCCGAGACCGACGGTGTCGGGCACCGTTCCCTGGATCAGCATCGCGTGTCCGTAGTTGGCCGGATAGTTGTGGTCGCCGGTGTTCAGGTCGTCGCCGGAGAAGGTCTGCACGACGCCGTGGTCGTAGGCGTACTGCGAGGCGGCCTCGGCGAAGGCGGAGTGGTACAGGCTCCCGTTCGCGCCCTCGATCACCTTCGCGCCGTTGTCGGTCGCATAGGTGATCCCCAGGGCGAAGTCGTTGGCGTCGGACACGAACGTGTCCCAGGTCCGTACCGGCATGACCTGGCACTGCGGACAGACGCCGATCGATCCCTGTCCGTCGTTGCCCTGCTCGACGGCATCGACCGCACGGCCGGTGCCGTGGTGGTGAGCGGCGAAGTAGCTCGAGAGGTCGGTCGGGTCGTTGGTGTTGTCGAAGAAGTTCCAGCCGGCGATGTCGTTGGCATAGCCGTTGCCGTCGTTGTCGAAGTGCTGCCCGGCCACGCACTGTGTGATCAGGTGGCTTGCGGAATCGATCTGGCAATTGCCGAAGGCGTGGATCAGATCCTGAGCGGTGATCAGCGAGGCCGGTCCGGTGCGTCCGGGGTAGGCGAGGCTCACGCGCGGATCTTGCTGCGTAGTCGTCGACGTTGACGACGCCGTTGCCGTCGCAGTCGTAGGTCCCGCACGAGGAGCCGTTCGCGCGCTCGGGGTAGGGCAGCTCCCCGGTGTTCAGGTGGATCTGGTCGCGCAGCCCGCGCTCGCTCCAGTCAAAGCCGTCGTCGAGGATCGCGATCACCGCGTCGGAGCGACCGCGCTCGGCCTTCCACGCCCCCGCCGCGTTGAAGCCCGCGACCATCGGCTTGCCGGCGTTCGGGCCGACGACGTACTTGGCGTTGGGCGTCAGCTGCGAGGGAAAGCCGAACAGGTCGAAGCGCTCGGCAAAGAAGTTCGAGGAGCGGTTGGCGGGCGGCTGCTGGGTGTCGGGCTCGGCCTGGTCGTAGGTCGGGTCGTTGGGCGTGTCCTGGCGCTGCACGCTGCCGTAGCCGAACTGCTGCGCGGTTTCCTGCGAGCAGGGGGCTTCAAAGCCGCCGCACGCCGCAGCGCCGGCGTCGCCGCCGACCGGCCCGAGCACAAGCCCCATCGAGGCGCAGATCGAGATCGCGGCGCCCGCCGCGAAGCCGCGCCGCCTGCGAAGCGCAGAACGTTTCCTGGACAAAGTCGGTCCCCTCCCTCTCAGCAGTCCCGCGAAACCCGATCGCGCCCAGATGACAACCCCTCCACTGCGGCGGACTTTACCCGGTGTTTAGCTGCGCTAATCATCGGGTATCGCCGTGGCCGGCAGGCGAGGCGAACGTCAACGGACGCGGAGGGAAGATGACCGGAAAGCTGAGGGGGGCGGGGCGCGCATGGGCGATCGCCGGCCTGATCGCGACGGGATCGGCGGCAATCAGCGCGGCCGCGAACGCGGCCGCGCCGGTTCAGCCATACGGGGCAAACGACGCCGGCGGCTTTCGCAACGTCCTGCCGTCCGGTGAGAACGGGCTGGACAACGCGCAGCAGCTCGCCGAATTTCAGTCGAACGGCACCTACCCGCCCCACTACAAGGACCAGCTTCCGCTCTACGCGAACCTCTTGCACGCCTCGCCGACGCTGACGCACGAACAGATCGCCGGCTACTTCAAGGACGCGACGTTCGGCGTCAAGGAAGGCGAAGTGGCCTCGACGACGAGCCCGCGCGCGGACGTGACGATCCAGCGCGACAACGGCTTCGGCGTTCCACACGTCTACGGCAGCACGCGCGCGGGCGTGATGTACGGCGCGGGCTATGCCGGCGCGCAGGACCGCCTGTTCCTGATGGACGTGCTCAGGCACACGGCCAAAGCGGAACTGTCGTCGTTCGTCGGCGGCTCGGCGGGAAACCGCGCGATGGACCAGGTGCAGTGGACGATCGCGCCGTACACCGAAGCCGACCTGCAGTCGCAGCTGGACAACGCGCCGGTGCTGTACGGCGCGAAAGGGACGCAGGTCGTGGAAGACGTGCGCGAATTCTGCGCGGGCATCAACGCGTACATCGCGGAAGCGCGGATCGATCCGAACAAGCTGCCTGCCGAGTACGCAGCGCTGGGCAAGACGCCGGCGGAATGGAAGCCGACGGACGTGATCGCGGAGGCTTCGCTGATCGGCGGCATCTTCGGCAAGGGCGGCGGCGCGGAGGTGCGCTCGGCGCTGACGCTGGAGGCCTTCGAAGCGAAGTTCGGAACGGCGGTCGGGCGCAAGGCGTGGCAGGACTTCCGCGAGCAGAACGACCCCGCAGCGCCGACGACGGTGTCCAAGGCCTTCCCGTACGAGACCGGTTCGCCGTTCTCGAAGACCGGGCTGGCGATGCCCGACGCCGGCTCGGTCAGCTACGTCCAGGACGGCTCCGGCGCCTCGGCGCCGGCCGCCGGCGCGGCCAAGACGGACACGCCGGCCCCGGTGGCGATCCCCAGCGACGGCTCGATCGGCTCCGGCCTGCTGCACGACGCGCTCGCCGGCCCCGCGCTGATGTCCAACTGGGAGCTCGTCAACGCCAAGCACTCGACCAACGGCCACGCGATCGCCGTGATGGGCCCGCAGGTCGGCTATTACAACCCGCAGATCCTGATGGAGGAGGACCTGCACGGGCCGGGCATCGACGCGCGCGGCGCCTCCTTCCCGGGGGTGAACCTGTACGTCGAGCTCGGCCACGGCCGCGACTACGCGTGGAGCGCGACGACGGCGACCGCGGACAACGTCGACACGTTCGCCGAGGTGCTGTGCCAGGACGAAACGCATTACCTCTACAAGGGCGAATGCCGGGCGATGGAAAAGCTGCAACGCACGAACACGTGGACGCCGAACGGCTCTGACCAAACCCCGCCGGGCTCGGAAACGCTGACCGTGTATCGCACGGTGCACGGCATCGTCTACGCGCACGGAACGGTCAAAGGGCAGAAGGTGGCGTTCGCCAGCGCGCGCACGACCTACTTCCACGAGGCCGACTCGGCGATCGGCTTCTCCGAGTTCAACGAACCGGGCTTCGTGACGAGCCCGCAGCAGTTTCAGCTCGCCGCCTCGGATGTCAACTTCGGCTTCAACTGGGCCTACGTCGACGCCAACCACATCGCTTACTACCTGTCAGGCTGGTATCCCGAACGCGCCGCGAAGACCTCCCCGGACTTCCCCGTGCTCGGCACCGGCGAATACGACTGGCTGGGCTACAACCCGCAGCTTCACACCAGCGAACGGATCCCCTTCCAGGCGCACCCGCAGGCGCTTGACCCGACGTTTTTGGTCTCCTGGAACAACAAGCAGGCGCCGCGCTTCGCGGCGGCCGACGACAAGTACGCATTCGGCTCGGTCTACCGCATGCAGCTGATTCGCAACTTCATCGAAGCCGACCTCGCGGGCGGTAAGAAGATGGAACCCGCGCAGCTGGTCAGCGCGATGGACGAGGCCGCGACGCAGGACATCCGCAGCGTGCAGCTGTGGCCGACGCTCAAGCAGGCGCTCGGCAGCCCGAGCGACCCGCGCCTGCAGAGCGCGATCTCCCAGCTCGACGCTTGGTACGCCGATGGCGGGCACCGACGGGACCTGACGAACACGAGCATTTCCAGTCCGGGCACCTACCAGCACAACGAAGCGATCACGATCATGGACGCGTGGTGGCCGAAACTGCTCGAAGCCGAGTTCGTGCCCTCACTGGGCAGCACGGCGTTCGGCGAACTGCGTGGCATGCTCGCCTTCGGGTCGCCCGAACCGGGCACGCAGCCGGCGGCCCCCGACTTCGCCGACGGCTGGTACGGGTACGCGAGCAAGGACCTGCGCGACGTACTCGCGGCCAACGGCCTTGGCAGCCCCCCGCGCGGCGCCTACTCGCAGTCCTATTGCGGCGGCGGCTCGCTGGAAGCCTGCCGTCAGGCGCTGCAGTCCTCGCTGCTGGCGGCACTGTCGGTGACGCCGCAGCAGATCTACGGCCAGGGCGAATGCGCCGAAAACGCCCAGGCGAGCTGCTTTGACATGAACCGCTTCGTCAGCGCCAGCGGGATCTCCGTGCCTCCGTTCCCATTCCAGAACCGACCGACGTTCCAGCAGGTCGTGGAGCTGACGACGACGCTCGGACGCTAGCGATGCGCGCCTTTGGGTCGTGGACGCTCTGCCCTGCCGCGGCCTAGCGGTCCGACTCGTCCAAGAGCTGGCTGAGCCCGCTCCAGGCGAAGGCCACCTGCAGGGCGACCACCTGCTCGCGCGTGTGCGTGGGGTTGGCGCGCCACCACTTGGCGACCTGCTCAGACGAGCCTGAGATCGCATGCGCGAAGCTCTCGACCGTCGCCGCGTCCGCATCCGGGGCGATCGCGACGATCAGGTCGCGTATGCGGCTGACGGTCGCGAAGCGCAGCTGGGCGATCTCCTCGGCCGCGTCTCCGGCGATCTCGACCCCGCCGAAAAGAACGCTCCATCGCTGTCCGCGCCGCTCGACGAACTCGAAGTACGCGTCGGTCCCGCGCTCGATCATCTCGCGCGGGGTGCGCGCGGCGGCGACAGCGGTCAGGATCATCTGCTCGAGCTCGCCTCGTGCTCGCCGCAGGCAGCTGATGTAGACGCCCTCCTTGTCCCCGAAGTGGTCATAGATGATCGGACGCGAGACACCGGCCAGGCGCGCGATCACCTCGATCGAGGCGCCTCCGTAGCCATTTGCGGCGAACTGCTCCTCGGCGATGTCCAGCAACTGCTGCTCGCGGACCGGCCGGGGTACGCGCCCGTGACGGTAGCCGTTGACCAGTGGGGGGGAATCAGTGGCGTCCTGCGAGCTCAGAACTTTGAGTTTACTGCTCGTAGGTTACGGGCAGTAAGGCTACGGGATGTAACCTACACCATGTCAACTGGTGTAGGAACGCGGATTCGGGCTGATCGAGCGGACGGAGGGGCGGGCATGTGGGCAGGACGAGGGGAAGCTTCAGCTTCGGAGGCGGGATTGAACACGGGCGGGGGCGGGCGCGCGGGCGCTCGACCCCGCCTCGCGGATCTCGTGCGGATCTCGCTGCTCGTCGCCGGCCTGATCGCCGCAGTGCTGGCGATTGGAGCTGCATCGGCGGTTGCGTCGTTCCCGTTCGTCGGCAGCGGGACGGCCGGGGATCCGGCGAGCTGGAAGCTCGCTCCGGGACAGGTGCCGAGCAATATCGGCGGTCTTGGGTGGAAGTTCGCCGCGACGCCCGCCACGCCGCCGGCCGGCAACCCGGCCGAAGCGGTGGCCGTCCAGAAAAACAACTCGCAGATGGACGAGCTGTGCGGGGTCACCGGCATGAGCCTTGTCGATGCGAACGCGACGATGCCTGCCGGGACCGGGTCGTGCATCGCGGCCGGTACGCCCATACACACGGCTTTCCAGGTCAGCGTCGGGCGCCCTGACGTCTCGATCGGCGAGCTCGACTCGGGCATCGAATGGAACAACGCGGGCGCCATCTCGCAGCTGCGCGCCAAGGTGATGCTCAACGTCGGCGAGCTGCCGGCGCCGAGAGCCGACCTGAGCACGACGTTCGATCCCTCCACGCACGTCGACTGCGCGACGGCGCGCGCGGCCACAGGTGGCGACTACAACCCCGACGGGGGCATGCCGGGAGGCAAACCCGGTGGGAGCGGGCAGATCCCCAACGACGTGCTCGAACAGGGCGTCTTCAACGTGCTCGACTACGCGTGCGACTCCCGCGTCGCGCACGTGGTCCAAAGCTATCCCAAGTGCTCCAACCCGCCGACGACCAAGGAATGCCGCAACGGACCGCCCGGGATGCTCACGCCCGAGGACCTGATCATCGCCTTCTCCGATGGGGTCGATCACGACAAAAACGGCTACGCCAACGACATCGCCGGGTGGAACTTCGTCGACAACACCAACGACGCCTACGACGAGGTGCAGTACGGACACGGAACGGGCGAGGACGAGGACTCGACCGCGGAAGCCAACAACAGCTCCGGCGAGATCGGTACCTGCCCGAACTGCGAGGTGCTGCCGCTGCGCGTGGGCGAGTCCTTCGTCGCCGAGGCCAACCGCTTCGCCGAGGCGACGACGTATGCCACCGATCGCGGCGTCAACGTCATCCAAGAGGCGCTGGGCTCGCTCAATGATCCCGTGTTCGCGCGCGAAGCGATCGATTACGCCTACAACCACGGCGTCGCGGTGATCGCCTCAGCCGCGGACGAGGCGGCCGAACACCACAACCAGCCCGGCGCACTGCCGCACACGATTGTCGTCAACGCCGTCCAAGGACCGGCGAGCCTGGGCGGCGCTCCCGTGACGAACACGCCGCCCTCCTATCAGCAGCTCGACGGCTGCACGAACTTCGGCACGCGCATTGACCTTGCCGTCCCAGCAACTTCCTGCTCGTCGGAGGCGACCGGCAAGAGCGCGGGGGTCGTCGGGCTGATCTACAGCGCGGCGCTCAACGCCTGTGGCGCGGCCCTGTACGGCGAATGCTCGGGTGGCTCCCAGACGAAGCTGAAGCCTTCGGGCGACTGCAGGCGCGTGGACGGCTCGCCGTGCCCGATCACCGCGGACGAGGTGCGCCAGCTGATGGCGTCGGGCAACATCGAAGGCACGCCGGTCGACGGCTCCTCGACTTTGGGGACGAACGCACCGAGTGCGGGCAAAGCGGCGGCCGATCAGGGCGAAGGCGGGCAGGCCGACGACGTGAACACCGCCGCAGCGCCGGAAAGCGCGTGCAGCGCGGGAATGGCGCCTTCCTGCACCGACCCCAACCTGAACTCGACGTTCGCGGCGGATCAGAACGGTGGCGTGATCGGGCCTCTGCCCGATACCTCGCGCTATCCCTCGCGGAAAGGGTGGGACGAGTTCTTCGGCTACGGCCGCTTGGATGCCTTCAAGTCCGTGGAAGCTGCGGCGCAAGGTTGGATTCCACCCGAGGCTGACATCACCTCGCCTGAATGGTTTCAGCAAATGGATCCGGGGCAGGAATCCTTTGCGCTGAACGGCTCGGTCAGCGCGCGCGCCAAATACACCTGCCGCGTGGAAGTCGCCCCGGGCGCGCAACCCAACAACGCGCCGAGCTCGTCGAGCGGAGACTTCGCGAGCGTGCCGTCGAACTACTGCGACGGCAGCGCGGTGCACGCCAAGCCGTTCACCGGGCTGCTCGCGAACGTCAGCACGGCGACGCTCGAGGCGATGTTCCCGAAAGGCGCGCCGACATCCTTCACCGGCAACGAGAACGGCGGCGGCAGCCAGAGCTCCAACGGCCGTCCCAACACGCTGCCTTATGCCTTCACCGTGCGCGTCGTCGTGACGACTGCTCCGGGCGCGCCGGGGCCGGCGATGACCGGTCAGGATCGCCGCCAGCTGTTCCTGCACCGTGACGCCGACATGCTCAAAGGCCTCCCGCTGGAGACGAAAGGCGACGGCGACGCCAGCCCCGTGCTCGCCGACCTCGCCGGGGCCGACACCAATCAGCTGATCGTCGCCAACTCCGACGGCTGGATCCACGCCTACCAGTACAGCCCTGGCGGCGGGACGCTCAAAGACCTCCCCGGCTGGCCGGTGCACACCGACCAGCTGCCGTTGCACGGCGGCGAGCACGCCTTCACCGGCGGCGGTCTGACGACGGCGCACTACGACCCGGTGATCGAGGCCCCCGCGGTGGGCGATCTGTCCGGAAATGGCGAACTGGATGTCGTCGCCGACGACGTGCAGGGGAACGTCTACGCCTGGAACGCCAAGGGCGAACGGATCTTTCACCAGACATCCAATCCTGCCTACTCCGGCGCGCCGATGCCCGGCGATCCCGCGTGGGCGGCGCAGCGCTACGGCGTGCGTCAACGCACCGAGGGCGGCTTTGCCACCTCGCCGGTGCTCGCGAACCTCGAACCGGAAAAGGGCTCGCGGCTGGACATCATCGCCGCCGGCGAGGATCGCCATTTGTACGCGTGGCATCCCAGCGGCGAAGCCGTCAAGGGCTTCCCGGTGCTCGTGGAGGATCCCAGCAAGCTGGCCTCGGTCGACGCGACGAGCAACCAGCCGAGCTTCAACGCCAATGTGCCGGCCGACCAGAACAAAGCCGAAGACCAGGGCAAGATCGTCGACACGCCCGCCGTCGCCCAGCTCGACGGGCCGGGCAAGCCGCCGAGCATCATCGTCGGCACCAACGAGGAGTACCTGGCGAACAAGGGCAACGAAGGCGAACTCAACGCCAGCGGCGTGAACACGGCGTCGCTCGGCGCCGTCGGGGCGTCCGGTCTGTTGACCTTCGCCAACGGACGCGTCTACGCGATTAACGCGAATGGCTGCTCCTCGGATCCGTCCTCGTGCGCAACCGGTGGGTTCAAATGCGAAAACGCGAAATGCAGCTCCTCGGTCTTTCGCGAAGGCTGGCCGACGAAGATCGGCATCATCGACGCGGGCCTCCTGCCGGACGTCGGCGAGGGCATCAACGGCTCGCCAGTCGTCGCGCCCGTGGCCTGTCCAGAAGGTGGCGAAGGGTTGAAGGTGGGAGTCACGCCGGACGCCGGGCCGGGATACGTGCTCAATCCAAACGGCACGTCCTGCTACGGCTCGGCCAACGGTCGGTACAACGCACTGCAGACCGACGCGAGCGCGAGCTCGAGCAAAGCCGACACACCTGCCTTCCCGACGGTCGGCGAGCCCGCGTTCGGCACGCTAGACGGGACGACGACGAGCATGTTCGCCCCGGCCGCCGGCCTGGTGCGTGCGCTGGACGTCGTCGCGCCCGACTATCAGAAAGGCGGCCAGGACTTCATCGCCGGATGGAACGCGAACAGCGGCCAGTTCTCCCCCGGCTTCCCTGCGGTGAGCAACGACCTCTCGTTCATTACCGGCGAGACGATTGGCGACGTGACCGGCGAAGCGCCCAAGCAGGAGGTTCTGGCGGGGACCGCGTCGCAGGACCTGCAGGCGTACAACAGCGCGGGCGCCGCGGCCAGCGGGGCGTGGCCGAAGCTCACCGGCGGCTGGACGGTCGCTACGCCCGTGCTCGGCTCGCTGGGCACGATCGACACGGCCTCGGGCGCCAAGAAGGACGTCGTCTCGCTCACGCGCGAAGGCACCCTCGCGGTTTACTCGACGCCGGCCTCGGCGTGCTCGCCGAGCTCGTGGCCGAACTTCCACCACGACATCGCCAACTCCGGCGACTACACGCGCGACGCCGTCCCGCCAGGGCGCCCGCTGAACGCGAGCGTTTCCGAAAACGTGCTGCACTTCACCGCGCCCGGCGACGACCTGCTGTGCGGCAAAGCCACTCGCTATGAAATCGTGACGTCGGAAAGCCCGATCACGGCGCAAAGCTTTGCGAGCGCGACGCCGCTCATCCGGGCTCCCGAACCCGCCGAAGCCGGCACGTCGCAGATGTACACGCTGCCCGCCGAAGTCGAGAACTACGTGGCGATCCGCGCGATCGACGACCAGGGCAACGTCGGCCTGCCGGCCTCCGCCGAATACAACCCGACCGCGGCGCTGCCCGCACTCGGGCGTTGCGTCAAGGCGACGGTCAAGAAGACCGGCGAATGGCGCGGCCCGTACTGCGTAGGCTTCGCACACGGCAAAGGGCCCTACAACTTCCTGGCGGGTCCGGGTGCGGCCCGAAAGCTCACCGGGACCCTGGCGGGCGTGACGCTGGAAACCATCGGCAGCGCGAAGATCACCTGCAGCTCGGGCGCGGCGCAGGGCGAATACACGGGGACCAAAACGCTGGCCATGACGCTGACTCTGTCCGGCTGCGAACGCACAAGCGACCACGAGCCCTGCCAGAGCGTCGGCGGGACGTCGGGTCAGATAGTCACGAGCACGCTCGAAGGCCAACTCGGCTTCATCACGAGCGGCCAGAGACTCTCAGTCGGTCTTGACCTCAAGCACGAACCTGCCCTCGCAAGTTTCGAATGCACGACCCCGGCGGTGCCTGGCAAAGAACTCGTCAACCTGGAAGGCTCCGCGATCGGCCCGATCAAGAAGATCGATTCGATGGTCGCGGGCTTCTCCGTCGCCTTCACGGCCAAGGCCGGAAGGCAGGCTCCCGAAGCATTCGAAGGCTCGGCCAAAGACACGCTGCTCACCTCGGTGGTCGGGGGAGCGTCCGAACAGACGGGCCTCACGGCTACGTTGACGATCGCCAACGAAGAACGTCTGGAGATCAAAGCCAAGACGCGAGCGGGCAAATAGACGACTGCCCGAGGCGGATCGGCGACGCCCCGAGCGATCGCTGTCACAGTCTCAGGCATGCACTCCACGACCCGACGCACGTCTGCGCTGCTTGAGAGGGCAGTCCGTTGAGCGGAGCAGAGCTCGGACTGGCGGCGTCCGTGTTCCTCGCCTGTGCCGTCGAGGCCGTGGAGGCGCTGACGATCGTGCTGGCGGTCGGTTCCACGCGCAGCTGGTCCTCGGCGATGAGCGGCGTCGGCGCCGCGTTGATCGTGCTCGCCGGCGTCGTCGCCGGTCTGGGCCCGGCGCTCACCGCGCTGCCGATCGACGTGTTGCGCGTCGGGGTGGGAGGGCTGCTGCTGATCTTCGGCTTGCAATGGCTGCGCAAGGCGATCCTGCGCTCTGCCGGCCTGAAGGCCCAGCACGACGAGCTAGAGACCTACGCGGTGCAAACCTCGGCGGCGCGGGCGCTCGGCGCCCGGCGATCGAGCTTCGACGGGTATTCGTTTGCGATCTCGTTCAAGGGGGTTCTGCTGGAGGGCCTGGAGGTCGCCTTCATCGTGTTGACGTTCGGCGCCAACCAGCACCGGGTCGGCCTGGCGGCGGCGGCGGCCGCGACCGCGGTGCTCGTGGTCGCGCTCACGGGCGTCGCCGTGAGGGCGCCGCTCGCGAGGGTTCCCGAGAACACGATGAAGTTCGCCGTGGGCGTGATGCTCAGCTCGTTCGGGATGTTCTGGGGCGCCGAGGGCGCCGGAGCGAGCTGGCCGGGGGCGGAGGCGGCGCTGCTGGTGATCGTCCCAGCTGTCCTGGTCGTCGCGATCGTGATGGCTCGATGGCTGCGGCGGACGTCGCTGGTGGGAGAGGGTGGGCCCGTCCCCGTGCCGGCCGGCGAGGAGGCGATCGGCGCGTGAGGCACCTCAGAGATCTGCCTGTCGCCGTCTGGGAGTTCGTCGCCGGCGACGATTGGCGCACGGCGATCGGCGTGATCCTGGCGCTCGCATTGACCGCGGCGATCGCCGGCGCGGGCGTCTCGGCGTGGTGGGTGATGCCACTCGCCGTGATCGTGCTGCTGGCCCTGTCGCTCCGGCGCGCGCTGCGCCTCAGGTAGCCCCGCGAGTCAGACCTGAGGCGGATCGGCGCCGGGCGAAGATCGTCCTGCGGGCCGTTGCGGGCGCGTCGCGACCGCCCTAGCCTCCCGTAGGTGATCGACGTTCGTGGAGTCAGCAAGCGCTATGGCGAGAAGCTCGCAGTCGACGACCTGACCTTTCAGGTCCGACCGGGGATCGTGACCGGCTTTCTCGGGCCCAACGGGGCCGGCAAGTCGACGACGATGCGCCTGATTCTCGGCCTGGACGCCCCGACGGCGGGAGAGGCGTCGATCGACGGTCGCGTGTACCGCGACCTGCGCGCGCCGCTGCACGAGGTGGGCGCGATGCTCGAGGCGCACGCGATCCACACCGGACGCTCCGCGTACAACCACCTGCTCGCGCTCGCTCAGACCCACGGCATTCCACGCGGCCGCGTTCAGGAGCTCATCGAGCTCGTCGGCCTGGGCGAGGTCGCGCGCAAGCGTGTGGGCGGCTTCTCGCTGGGCATGGGACAGCGGCTCGGCGTCGCGGCCGCACTGCTCGGCGACCCGGCCACCGTGATCCTCGACGAGCCGGCCAACGGGCTCGATCCCGAGGGCATCCAGTGGATTCGCAATTTGCTCAAGGGATTGGCCGCCGAGGGGCGCACCGTGTTCCTCTCGTCGCACCTGATGAGCGAGATGGCCCAGACCGCCGATCATTTGATCGTGGTCGGGCGCGGGCGACTGATCGCCGACACCTCGGTGGCCGAGTTCGTCCAGCGCGCTTCCTCGGACGCCAGCGTGAAGGTGAGCTCGCCGGGCGCTGTCGAGCTCGAGGACGTCTTGAGGCGGCGAGGCGTCCAGGTACAGAGCCTCGGGGACGGCCTGCTCGAGGTCGACGGCATGACCGGCCGGCAGATCGGCGAGCTCGCGCTTCAGGCACGGATCGTGATCTCCGAGCTGACGCCCCAGCAGGCCTCGCTGGAGCAGGCTTTCATGAGCCTCACGGGCGAGTCGGTCGAGTATCGCGCCGGCGACGCCGGGGCGCAGGCCGAGCCCGACCAGGTCGAGGTGCCGGCATGAGCGCCACGCAGACATTGCCGGGCGCCGTGGCCGCCAAGCGCCGGAACTTCACGGGCAGCCTGACCCAGGCGAACGTGCTGCGATCGGAGTGGACGAAGCTGTGGTCGCTGCGCTCGACGAGGTGGTCGCTGCTGTTCGCCTTCGTCTCGATGGCCGGCCTGGGCCCGCTGATCGGCGCGGTCACGATGAGCCGTTGGGGGCGCCTGGACGCGCACGAACGGGTCACGTTCGATCCGATCAACACCGCGCTCGGCGGCTATCACCTGGCGCAGCTGGCGATCGGCGTGCTCGGCGTGCTGGTGATCTCCGGCGAGTACTCGACCGGGCAGATCCGCTCGACCTTCATGGCCGTGCCGCGCCGCCTGCCGGTCCTTTGGGCGAAGGCCGCGACGTTCGCCGGTGTGACCTTCGTCTTGACGCTGATCGCCTCGCTGATCGCGTTCTTCGCGACGCAGGGGATACTCGTCCAGCATCACGTCGACGTATCGATCGGCCACGCGCCCGCGCTTCGGGCGGTGGTCGGCACGGGGCTGTACATGATCGTGCTCGGCGTGTTTGCCATGTCGTGCGGCGCGCTCGTGCGCAGCACGGCGGGAGGGATCGCGATCTTCGCCGCGGTCCTGTTCGTCCTGCCCGGCCTCGCGCACGTGCTGCCCGCCAGCACGTTCAACGCGATCAACCCGTACCTGCCCTCGAACGCCGGCGCCGACGTGCTCAGCAACACGACCGATCCCGGCATGCTCGCCCCCTGGACGGGCTTCGCCGTGTTCTGCGGGTACGCGGTCGTCGTGTTCGGCGCCGCCGCCGTCCTGCTCGTCCGTCGCGACGCCTGACCGCCTTACGACGCGTGCCTACGCGTGCCCCGATCCACGTCGCGAGCCGTCACTATGGGTGGATGAAGGACAAGGCAGACCGCCTCGCGACGAAGTGGCTGATCCGCATCGAGCGCAATGCACGGCGGATCGCCGATCATCGCTTCGCGGTGGATCTGGCGCTCGCGTCGGGCGTGGGGGCGTTGAGCCTGCTGGGGCTTTCGACGCAGCACCGGCTCCACCCGGTCCCGCTCGTCTTCGGCGGCGCTCTCTGCGCGTCGCTGCTGTTGCATCGGCGCGACACGCGCCTTTGCTTTGCGTCGGTCGCGCTCGTCGCCTTCGCCCAGTGGCTGCTGTCAGCGCCGCAGCTGGCCGACGTCGCCGTGCTGATCTCCCTCTATTGGGTGGCCGTGGAGAGCGACCTCGCGGAGGTCGCTCTCGCGGCCGGCGCCGTCGAGGCCGGCGCGATCATGGCCGCGTTTCGCTGGTCTCCGTCGGAGCCGCTGAAGGTCTGGGTCGGCCTCACCGGCCTGGCGACGGCGGCCGGCGTGCTCGGCATCACGATCCGCCAGCGCCGGGCGCTGCTCATCTCATTGCACGAAAGGGCGGCGCGCCTGGAAGTCGAGCGCGACCAAGAGGGCCGTCTGGCCGCCGCCGCCGAGCGCGCGCGCATCGCGCGCGAGCTGCATGACATCGTCGCGCACAACCTCAGCGTGATGATCGCCTTGGCGGATGGGGCCAGCTTCACGATGGTCTCCTCGCCTGAGCGCGCCGGCGAAGCCACCGAGCGCGTCTCCGCCACCGGGCGCCAGGCGCTGCTGGAAATGCGCCGGCTGCTCGGCGTGCTGCGCGAGGACGCCGAGCAGCCGCTTGCGCCCCAGCCCGGTCTCGATCGCCTCGACGCGCTGCTCGCGCAGGTGCACGCGGCCGGAATCCCGGTGACGATGGACCTCGACGGAGATCCGCGTGAGCTTTCCGAGGGGGTGCAGCTGACGGTCTTCCGCGTGGCGCAGGAGGCGCTGACGAACACGCTCAAGCACGCGGCGCGTCCGACCAGCGCGCATCTCGCGCTGCGCTGCCGCCAGGGCAAAGTCGAGCTCGAGGTGACCGACACCGGGAGTCGAGCACGCGGGGCGCTCGGCCTGCGCCCGGTGGCCGGCGGCGGTGGGCGCGGCCTTCGCGGCATGCGCGAGCGAGCGACCGCCTACGGAGGCAGGGTCGACGCGGGGCCGAGCCCCGACGGAGGCTGGCGCGTGCACCTGCGCTTGCGCCCGGACGCCGCGATCCCCGCGCGATGACGACCCGCATCCTCTTGGCCGACGACCAAGAGCTGATGCGAATGGGCTTTCGCATGGTGATGGAGACCCAAGCGGACCTCGCGATCGTCGGCGAGGCATCCAACGGACATGAGGCCGTCGAGGCCGCCCGCAGGCTCGAGCCGGACGTGGTGCTGATGGATGTGCGAATGCCCGAGATGGACGGCGTGCTGGCCACGCGCGCGATCGTCGAGTCCGAGAGCGACGCGCGCATCATCATCCTGACGACCTTCGACCTCGACGAATACGTTTACGCGGCGCTGCGAGCGGGCGCGAGCGGCTTTCTGCTCAAGGACGCTCCGCCCGGGGACCTGCTCTCGGCGATCCGCGCGGTCGCCAGCGGCGACGCTGTCGTCGCGCCGAGCGTCACGCGCCGGCTGCTCTCGCTCTATGCCCACCGCCTCCCCGCACCCGACCGGCCCGCGCACGACGGGGACGAGCGCCTGGAGTCGTTGACCGCGCGCGAGCGCGAGGTGCTGCTGCAGGTCGCGAGCAGCCTCTCCAATGCCGAGATCGCCGAGCAGCTCGTGCTCTCGGAGGCCACTGTCAAGTCCCATGTCGGACGGATCCTTGCGAAGCTGGAGCTGCGCGACCGCGTGCAGATCGTCGTCTTCGCCTATGAGACCGGTCTGATCACGCCGGCGCGCAGCTGACGAGCCAGCGTCGACGCGCACGGCTCTCCGGCCCCCCCTCGCGCGGCGTTGTCCGGCGGCTTCGCGGCGGACAGGGGCGAGTCTCATCCGGGCTTAATCCGCTCGCAAGATCATGACGAGCGGCTGGAGGACTGCGATACGCGCCCACCGGCGTCTGATCGCCACGCGCTCGTCGGCCGCTTCCCGCCATGCTCGTTCTCGCCAGCGTAACCTCATCGATAACCGGCTGGATCGCCGAAAACGGCATCTATGCGGTCTTCGCGCTGATGTTCCTCGACGCGCTGCTGCCCGTCGGCGGCGAGCTGGTCATGCTCTACGCCGGAGTGCTCGCCGCGGGCGCCGTCACCGGCCATGGGACCGCGCTGTTCGGCGCCTCGCTGAGCAGCGGCGTGGAGAGCTATGTCGCGCTCGCGCTGGCGGGCACGCTCGGCTATCTGCTCGGATCGTGCGCGGGATGGGAGCTCGGGCGCCGGGGCGGACGCCCGCTGATTGTCGGCTACGGACGCTGGCTTCATCTCAGCGAGGCGACGCTCGAACGCGCCGAGCGCTGGTTCGACCGCTATGGCCGCGGCGCGGTCCTGATCGGGCGCGTGACGCCGGTGGTCAGGTCGTTCATCTCGATTCCCGCGGGAATCCTCGGGATCGCCTTCGCGCCGTACGTCGCGCTGACAGCGATCGGCTCGGCGATCTGGTGCTTCGGATTCGCGGCCGGCGGATGGGCGCTCGGTGGAAGCTGGAAGGAATTCCACGACTCCTTTCGCTACGCGGACTACGTCGGCGTAGCACTGGCGATAGGCCTCCTGGCGATCCTGGCGTACCGCCTCAGGCGCTCGCGGGCGCAACCGCCCGACGATCTCGCGCGCCACGAAGCAGGCTCGCTCTAACCCGCGCTCGCGCTTTCCGAGGCGCGAACGGCAGGCGCGAAACCGTCTGGCCATGCGAGCTCGCCTACAGCGCCTCGGCGGGCGCCGCAGCTACAACGCCTCGGTGGGCGCCGCAGAGCGGGGCGCTGCGGTGATCGCGTAGGGCAGGCTCAGACGTACCACGGCGCCCGTGCCGGGTCGATCCTCGGCGTCGACCGTTCCGCCGTGCGCTGTTGCGATCGATCGCACGATCGCCATCCCCAGCCCCGCGCCGGCGCTGCCACGTGTAGCGCTCGGGCGACTGAAGCGCTCGAATGCGCGCTCGACAAAGCCCGCGGGAAAGCCCTGGCCGCTATCGGCGACGAGGATCGTCAGCATCTGCGCGCGTGCCTCGGCGCCCAGTTCGACGACTCCGTCGCCGTAGCGCAGGGAGTTGTCCAGCAGGTTGCCGATCGCCTGCTCCAGGCGCAGTCGATCCAGACGCGCCCACAGCCCCTCGTCGCAGTCGACGCGAATCTCTCGCCCGCTCGAGCGCGCGCGCAGCGCAAAGCGCTCGGCGACGTCCCCGAGGACCTCGCGCACGCGGACCGCTTTGACCGAGATGGGCAGGCCGCCCCGGTCGGCCTGCGCGAGCACGAGCAGGTCCTCGGAGAGCTGCGTGAGCCTGTCAGTCTCCTCCGCCGCGGAGGCGAGCGCGGCGTAGAGCTCCTCGCGCGTGCGGCCTTCGCCGAGCGCGAGCTCGAGCTCGGTCTTGAGGATCGCCAGCGGCGTGCGCAGCTCGTGGCTCGCGTCGGCGACGAAGCGGCGCTCGTGCTCCAGAGCGTCGCCGAGGCGCTCGAGCATCGCGTTGAGCGTCGCGCCGAGGCGGCCGATCTCGTCGTTGACCGCCGGAACGGGAAGCCGCTGCTGCGGTGCCTCGGCGGAGATCTCAGCCGCGCGTGCGCGCATCGCTTCGACGGGACGCAGCGCGGCGCCCGCGCCTCCGTAGGCGGCGATCGCCGCGAGCAGCAGGGCGATCGGGCCACCGAGCAGGAGCACGCCGAGCAGGTCGGAGAGCGAATCGGTGCGCGTATCGGTTGAGGTGCCGACGGCCACGATCACCGGTCTGCCGTTGGAGCGGACGGGAACGGCCAAGAGTCGCGATTCGCCCGTCAGGCCGGGCGGTCCGGGGCGTTGCAGGAAGACGGCCCCGCGCGCGGCGCGGAAGCGCTGCGCGGAGCTCAAGAGCACCCGCCCCTTCAGTTCTGGCGTCGCGTCGAGGACACGTCCGTCGAGGCTGAGGATCTCGGCGAAGCTGGCGTTGTGTTCGCTCAGGCGCCCTTCGCGCAGGCCCGAGTCCGACTCTTTGATCAGCGCACGCACGTCCGCCGCGCGCGAGCGCAGCCCGTTGTCGATCGCGCCGTCGAGGTCGGCCCCGAAGCGGTGGTAGAGGTAGGCGCCTGTCAAGACCAGCGCAGGAGCCATCGCCACGGTGAAGACCAGGGCGATTCGCAGCCGGATGGGAATGCGGCTCAGCAGCCGCCGTCCTTTCGCAGGCGGTAGCCGGCGCCGCGAACCGTTTCCAGCGATCTGACCTGAAACGGCCGGTCGACCTTTTGGCGCAGATAGCGGATGTAGACCTCGATCACGTTTGAGCGGTGAGCGAAATCGTAGTGCCACGCCTGCTGCAACAGCTCGAGACGGGTCAGGACGTGTCCGGGGCGGCGCATGAAGGCCTCCAGCAGCGCTAGCTCGCGCTTGGACAGCTCGATCTCCTGCTCGCCGCGCCACACGCGGCGCGCGTTCACATCCATTCGCAGCGGACCGACCTCGAGCACGTCGGGACGCTCGCGCTGGCCGCGGCGCGCGAGGGCGCGCAGCCTGGCGAGCAGCTCGGCGAAGGAGAACGGCTTGACCAGGTAATCGTCTGCACCGCTGTCCAGGCCGGCGACGCGATCCTCGACGGAGCCGCGCGCGGTGAGCATCAGCACGGGAGCGCCGACGCCCATCTCGCGCAGGCGCTCGCACGTGACGAACCCGTCGATTCCCGGGAGCATGACGTCGAGGACGATTACGTCGTAGCTCCCGTCGCCGGCCATCGACACTGCGTCCTCGCCGGAGAGCGCGAGGTCCGCGTGCAGCCCGCTGCCCGCCAGGCCGCGGCGCAGCAACTCGGCCATCTTGACCTCGTCCTCGACGACCAGAACGTGCATTGCCTCAACGATGCCGTCGAAGATAAAGCCGCGATGAGCGTCGCGCGCCCGGGCGCCCCAGCGCGAGGAGGAGCGCGCTTTGCGCTACGGCCCCCGTCGGTTACGGTAGGCCAGGCATGTCCGTTCCCGTCGAGGGCTACCGACTGAAGGCGATTTCGCCGAAGGCCTACGAGCATCCGGCCGACCGCGCGGCAACGGCGGCGCTGAAAGCCATCCCGCACCTCGATGGCGTCGTGCGCAAGATCATCGAGTTCGGCTACGAGCGCGCCCTGCGTCGTGGAGTCCTCGGCTCGGCGGTCCGCCTGGGCGAGGATCAGCTCCAGCACGTTTGGTCGGCCCACGCGCGGGCTTACGTGACGCTCGATATCGAGCCCGCGCCGGACCTGTACCTCACGCAGTTCCCGATCGCGAATGCGCTGGCGATCGGCGCCGGCAAACCGATCGTCGTGGTCAACTCCGAGCTGATCCAACTGCTCGATTCCGAGCAGTTGCGGGGCGTCTTCGCGCACGAGGCCGGGCACGTGCTGTCAGAGCACGTGCTCTACCGCACGGTGCTCGTGATCGTGCTCCAACTGACTGCGCTGCCGGGCGTGCCGATACCGCTGTTCCCGCTGCGCGCTGCGCTGATGGAGTGGTTTCGCGCCGCCGAGCTCAGTTGTGACCGCGCCGCGGCGCTGGTCATCCGCGATCCAGTCGCGGTATGCCGCACGTTGATGATCATCGCCGCCGGGGCGGAGGCGGCCAACCTCGACCTCGATGTGTTCATGCGACAGGGACAGGAGTACCGCGAGAAGCCCTCGCCGCTGGACCGCTTCTCGCGTCTGTTCGCCGATCTGAATCTGACTCATCCGATGTCGGTGCAGCGCGTGCACGAGCTGATGGATTGGGTGAAGTCCGGCGACTACGACCGGATCGTCGACGGCGCCTACGCCTCCCGCGACGAGCCAGTCCGCCCGCAGGCCGAGGCGAGCGACGCCGTGACGCATTACGCGGCGCGCTTTCGCGAGACGTTCACAGACCTCGGCGAGTCGATCGCGGATGGCGGCAAGCAGCTGAGCGACTGGCTCAGCAGGGTGCGCGGCTGACACCTCATTCCGGGGGGGACGGCGGGGCCGCTGAACCCCCCCTGGAGATGTCCGCGCAGTGCATCCTCGAGACCGATGTCGAGTGCGTGGGACCTAGGTACAGTCGCTGGTTGGCGACGAGCCACGAGTTGTCCACGACCGCGGAAAAGGAAAATGCTTGCCCGACGTGATCCTGGCCGGCAGGCACAGCAGAGCGCAAGCGCATCCGTGACCGTACGCGCGCCCACCCGTGAGCCGGATGCAGGCCCTCCGCGGGTAGTCGGCGATGCCGCGCGGCCTCGGGGGGGCGCGACGAGTCTCGCCCAGGCGTTGCTGCGTCAGGGCGAACGGGTGGTCCGGGCGTTCGGCGAGGCGCCGGAAGCGGATGTGGCGCTCGCGTTCGCGGTGTTCGCAGGGCTGTTGGCAAACGCGGCCTTGATCGACGGTGGCAGGGATCTGAATCTCGTCACGGTCGTGCTGGCGGGTGCGACTGCGCTGGCGCTGGTCGTTCGCCGGCGCTATCCGGTCGGCGTGCTGAGCGCTGTGACTGCGGGCCTGCTGGCGTGCTTGGCGGTGTTCCATCCGAACGTGGCTGCGGTGGCGGTGGTCATGCTCGCCCTCTACACCGTGGGCCTGCAGGGTCGCCGGGTTCGTTCGCTGCTCGTCGGCGGGGCGATGGCGCCCGTGGTCGCAGCGGCGGTCGTGATCACCAGCGGCGCCAGTTTCGACATAAGGGACGCGGTGGCCCGCCTGGCATTGCTGCTGGCCGCATTGGCCGCCGGCGATGCGCGCCGGGGACGGCGGGCCCTGATCCGGGCGGCTGCGGAGGAGGCCGAGCGAGAGCGGGAGGCTTCCACACGTCATCGCTTCGACGAGGAGCGCCTGCGCCTGGCGCACGAGCTGCACGACACGGTCGCTCACACCCTCGTGGCGATCAACGTTCGAGCCGCGGCTGCGACCCACGTCCAGGACAATCGACCCGAGGACGCCGCGGTTGCGCTCGAGGAGATCAAGCGCAGCTCGGCCAGCGCCCTGGCCGATCTGCGCTCGACGCTAAAGGTCCTGCGCCCGACCGGGGAGGAGCCTCCGATGCGCCCGGCGCAGAGCCTCGCCGACCTGCAGGAGCTGGTCGATGGCGTCGCGGACGTCGGTGTGGACATCGACCTGCATGTCGACTCGGTCCCCACAGATCTTCCCGGGGCCATCACCCACGCCACCTACCGGATCGTGCAAGAGAGCCTGACCAACATCCTGCGTCACTCAGACGCCGCGCACGCGGTCGTCCGCGTCGGCTTCGCCGACGACTTCCTCACGGTCGAGATCAACGACGACGGACATGCGGTCGCTCCCGCGGCGCGCGCGCCCGGACACGGCCTGCGGGGCATGGCCGAGCGCGCCGGCGCGCTCGGCGGCCAGTGCGAGGCGGACGTCGCGCCGGGGGGCGGTTGGCGCGTGAGGGCATCGCTGCCGGCGAGGCCGGCGACAGCATGACCCAGGACGATCGCCTGCGCGTCCTCGTGGCGGACGACCACGCGCTCGTCCGTCATGGCTTTCGCTCGATCCTCGCCGGCGAGGAGGACATCGACGTCATCGGCGAAGCCGGCGACGGTCACGAAGCGGTCGCGATCGCGGTTCGAGACCGTCCCGATGTCGTGCTCATGGACATTCGCATGCCGTCGTTGGACGGGATCCAGGCAACTCGCTCGATCACCACCGATCCGCTGCTGGCGCAAATCAGGGTGATAGTGCTGACGACCTTCGATCTCGACGAGTACGTGTTCGGCGCGCTGCGCGCCGGGGCAAGCGGATTCCTGCTGAAGGGCGTCGAGCCCGTGCAGCTCGTCCAAGCGGTCCGCACGGTCGCAGGCGGTGAGGCGCTGCTCGAGCCGAGCGCGACACGCCGTCTGATCGAGGTCTATGTGGGCAACGCGTCCGATCAACCGCGCCGGACGGCGGCGCTGCCCGAGGATCTCACCGCTCGCGAGACCGAGCTGCTGACGCTGATCGCGGGTGGGGCCACCAACGCCGAGATCGCCGGGCGCCTGGTGATCAGCCCGCTGACCGTGAAGTCGCACGTGTCGCGGATCCTTACCAAGATGGATGCGCGCGATCGCACGCAGCTGGTGGTCATGGCCTACGAGAGCGGACTCGTCGTCCCGGGACTGGCCATCGAGGGCTCGGAGGGCCGGGCGTAGGCGCGTGCGTGCGGAGCGGCGCCCTTACGGCCCGTGCTGGTGGCTCGGGACTTGACTTCGGCAGGGGAGCGGACGCCGCCACCCGCGCGCCCAGGACCGCCCGGTTGCTCCTCTTGGCCGAGGCTAAGTGCGTCCGCCAAGCCGATGAAAAGGGCGTCGTCGTCGCCTAGCTTGCCGACATGACAAAAATCACGCGCCTCGCACTGCAGCACCGCCGCCCCGTAGTCCTCGCCTGGATCGTGCTGACGATCGCCGGCGGCCTGGCCACCTCCTCCGCCACGGGGGGCCTCTCCCATTCGCAGGCGACCCCGGGGACCGCAGGCTCTGATGCCAACGCGCACATCTTGAGGGCCTTGGGCCTGGACGGCAACGAGCAGCCGTCCATCGCAGTGCTGCGCTTGCCGGCGGGGCAAAGCATGCGCACGGCGGCAGGCCAGGCGGTCGCTGCGCACACGTTCGCCGCGGCAGATCGCGCCGGGCATCTTGGCGTGGCCGACTACGCGAACACGCGCGACGCCAAGCTCATCTCCAGCGATGGACATACGACGTGGGCGCTGATCGATATGCCCAACCCGGACATCCCTCTGGGTCAAGGTGTGATCGAACGCCTGCAGCCTGCGCTGCGGTCCGCGGCGCCGTCCGGCGCGGTCGTCACGGTGACGGGCTTCGAGCAGCTTCAGTCGAGCGGCAGCGGCGTCGGCGGAGGACCGAGCGTGCTCGTGGAGACGTTGATCGGAGCGCTTGGCGCGCTTCTTGTTCTCGCGTTCGTTTACGGGTCAGCGATCGCGATCGTGCCGCTGTTGATGGCGCTGCCGTCGATTCTCACGACCTTCCTGCTGGTGCTCGGGCTCGAGCAGCTGATCGCGGTGAACAACCTCGTCGAGTATCTCGTTGCGTTCGTCGGCCTTGGCGTGGCGGTGGACTACTCGTTGCTGATCGTCACTCGTTGGCGCGAGGAACGCGAAGCCGGACTGGCCAACGAGGAGGCCATCCTCGCCGCCAGCGCGACGGCCGGGCGCGCGGCGGTCCTGAGCGGACTGACCGTCGCCGTCGGCCTGCTCTCCCTGCTCGTGCTGCCTGCGCCGTTCCTTCGCAGCATTGGCGTCGGCTCGATGCTGATCCCACTCGTCGCGATCGCCGCCGCAGTCACGCTGTTGCCGGCGACCCTCGCCGCATGGGGGCCGACGCTCGACAGCAAGCAGCTGCGCAAGGGCTCGACGACGTTCAGCCCGATGTGGGAGAGGTGGGGGCGGCTGGTCGTGCGCCGTCGCTGGATCTCCGCCGTCGTGGGTCTGGCCATCGTCATCGCCCTGGCCCTTCCTGCGCTTTCGCTGCATGCCGGACAGGCCAGCGTCAGCTCGCTCACGTCGACCTCCGGGCCCACTGCCTCGCGCGGTTCTCCCAGCGAAGCGAGCGCGAGCTCGTTGGCCTCGTCTCGCGGCGCTTCGGTCGCGCTGCTGCAGTTGCAGCGCGAAGGGGTGCCGAGCGCGGTCGTTTTCCCAGTGCAGCTGCTCGCCCACGGCGGTCGCGTCGGAGCTGCGCGCGCTGCGACCGCTGCGCGCGAAACCCCCGGCGTCTACACCGTCCTCGCGCCTGCGAGCTCGTCCTTTCGACAGGGCTCGGACACGCTGCTGAGCGTCATCCCGGTCTCCGAAGGCAACACTCCCCACGGCGAAGCTCTCGTCGAGCACCTGCGGGCGCGCCTGGCCGGCGTGTCCGGCGGGGTGGAGGTGGGAGGCAACACCGCGGCTGCGGTCGACTTCAACAACAACGTCTACGGCGGGAGCTTCGTGCTGATGCTTTCGGTGCTCGCGCTGCTCACGTTCCTGCTTCTCGCGCGTGCGTTTCGCTCGGTCCTGTTCGCGCTCAAGGCGGTCGTGCTCAACATCGTCTCGCTCGGCGCCTCATACGGGTTTCTCGTGCTCTTCTGGCAGGAAGGCCATGGATCCAATCTCGTCTACGGCGTGCCCGGCATAGGCGGGATCCGCAACTTCGTGCCGATCCTCGTCTTCGCTTTCCTCTACGGGCTGTCGATGGATTACGAGGTGTTCGTCCTGTCGCGCATCCGCGAGGAGTACGACCGAACGGGGTCGACGAGCAAGGCGATCGTCGCGGCGCTCGCCCACACGGGACGCCTCGTCACCTGCGCCGCCCTGATCATCGCGATCTCGCTGTTGTCGCTGACCACCAATCCCGACATCGTCGTCCGGCTGATCGCATCGTCGCTTGCCGCGGGCATCCTGGTCGATGTCGTGATCGTACGCACGCTCGTCGTTCCGGCGCTCGTGGCGATCATGGGCAAGTGGAACTGGTGGATGCCGAGCGGCTTGGCGCGCGTGCTGCGCGTTGCGCCGTCGCCGACCACGCACGCAGCGCCGGCAACGGGCGGTACCGATGGGGCGCTCTGAGGCCGAGGGCTACCGCGGCAGCTTCTCGGCGAGGACAGCTCGCGCGGTATCACCGGGCGGCCTCGCGCCACCCATCCGGCTTTGGAGCATCCGGGGCCGCCCTGGAGCCGAATGACCGTCGTTGTGGGCGCGGACGCCCGCGTCACATTCCGAGCGTCTGGATGACCAGCTGTGCGACCTTGCGCCCAGAGTACTGCTGCTGGCCGGTGATGAGCCGACCGTCGCGGACGACAAAGGGCTTGAACAGTCCTGCGGCTATGTAATTGGCGTCTCGTTCGCGAGCCGCATCCTCTATCCGCCATGGCATGACTTTCTGCCCGACAAACGCGTCCGAGTAGTCCTCCTCGATATTCGAGAAGCCCGTGATCGTTTTGCCGGAGATGAGGTAGGACCCGTCTGTGAGCTTGGCGTCTATTAGCGCGGACACGCCGTGGCAATACACCGCGACTAGCTTCTCCGCCTCGTAGAACCTGACGATCGCGCCTTCCAAGTCCGTGTTGCCACGGTAGGTGAACATCGGCGAGAGTCCGCCCGCGCATACCAACGCGTCGAAGGAGTCGAGATCCTGATCGGACAGCAGGGGGGTGTCCTCAAGCAGCGCGACCAGCTCAGGAGTGTTGAGGAAGCCCATGCTTATCAGGTCCTCATCAGACCATTTGCTCTCATCCCGCGGATCGCTCAGCTGGTCGAGCTCGACCTTCCCGCCGGCCGGGCTCGCGATTGTGATCTCGTAGCCCGCCTCGGAAAACTCGTAGTACGGATGCGTTAGCTCGGCCGCCCAGAATCCGACGGGCCATCCGACTGTCGTGGCGGTAGTCGGATTGGCGACGACCATCAGGATCCGCCTAGGTTTGCTGCTCGTCTGATCGACCGTCGCATGATGCTCGGCAGCGGATACCTTCGCTGACATTTCAGAACTCCTCGTCGGATTGATCGGCTGTCGCAACCTACGTGGAGAACGCACGACCTACAAGCGCGGCTAATTGTCGCTCTACAAGCAATAATTGTTACTGACGCCCCTATGGCGTCATAAACTCCGGCCCGTGCCCACACCCCCGCACCCAGGTTTTGAGCTGCGCCAGTTGCGCACGTTCGTCGCGGTCGCCGAGCGACTCAGCTTCACGCTGGCGGCGGACGATCTGCACATCGCGCAGCAGGCTGTAAGCCAGCAGATCCGGTCACTGGAGCAGGCAGTTGGGGTGACGCTACTCGACCGAAGCCCGCGCAGCGTCAGCCTGACGTCTGCTGGAGCGGTGTTCCTCGCGGACGCGCGGCGCGTGCTGTCGGCCGCGAATCGTGCGAGCGAGCGGGTACGCGCCGCTGCCCTGGGAGAGGCGGGCGGCTTGCGCTTGGCGTACACGCTCACCGCCGTGTGGGAGACCATTCCCAGTTTGCTCGCGCGCATCGGCGAGCTCTATCCGAAGCTGAAGGTTGACGCGCGCGAAGTATTCGGCGGCGACGTCGAGGAGCTGCTCGATGCCGGACGCTTTGACCTTGCGGTTGCCCCGATGACCGCGTACTCGACTGAATTGAAGCAACAGCGCATCCGCTCCGAGCGCCTGCGGATCGCGCTAAGCGATGATGATGCGTTCGGGGACTGCGACGCCGTCGAGCTGTCCCGGCTGAGCGACCGACAGTTCGAGGTGTGGCCTCGGAACATGGCCCCGGGCTTCTACGACGCGGTGCTGAGCGCCTGCCGTGCGGTGGGCTTCGAGCCGCAGCTGGACGAGCGTGCCGGCGGCAACACCGTCTGGGGCTACATCGCGGAGGGTCGGGGCGTCGGCCTGATTAACGAGTCTCTCGCCGCGCAACTGCCGCGGGGTCTCGTACTGGTCGACATCGCGGACGCACAGCCTCAGCTGGTCACCGAGCTCGTCTGGCATCGCCACACGTCGCCGCCGCTCGTCGAGTCCACGGTCCGCGCTGCCGCTGAACTGGCGAAAGAGAAGGCTTGGGTGTCAACATGAGCGCCCCCGCCGAGCCGGACTCGCTAGCTGTTAGCGGCGCTAGCCGCTTCGGTTGGGCGATCGAGCGACAGCAACCGGGAGGAGCCAGAGATGCCTGAGGTCAAAGGTGCATTCGCAACCGCTCGCGGCCTGCTCGAGCGCGCCGATTCGATTGGCCGCGCATATGAGGCCCTCGCAGCGTCCTGCGGCGAAGAGCGGCGAAGAGCGTCGCTGGCGCGAACCGCCGATCGACTGCTCGCCTCGGTGACCCGTCCGCTCGTTGCAACGCTCGGTCCCCCGGCCCCGGGTGGGGTGTGCGAGGGCGACGAGGAGCAGCTCGGCTCAGCCTTGTACGAGCTCGCACGGGACGCGACGGAGCTTCGGGTGCGCGTCGGCGGGCCTCCGGCTCTGCTCGAGGCCGCCGCGGCGCTGCAGGACCTAGGGTGTCAGCTGGTGGCGGCGGATGACGAGCGACTGATGGCCCGGCGCACCGAGCTCGCCGCATTGCAGGAGCCACTCGCGCCGAGTATCCAGTCCGCGCCCAACGGGCCATACCTCCTCACCAACGTCACCGAGGTGACCGATTGGCTGGGGGTTGCGCTCTCGCCGATGCCGCAGGCAGCGCTCTGCCGTTGCGGCGCCTCGCAGCTGAAGCCATGGTGTGACGGATCCCACAGCGTGGTCGGATTCCAAGACGCTAAGGCGCCCGACCGCGTGCTGGACCGACTCGACGCCTATTCGGGGCTGCAACTGACTGTCACTGATAACCGGGGGACGTGCGCACACTCGGGGTTCTGCACGGACCGCGCCCCGACGGCGTTCCGTACCGACGCGGAGCCGTTCGTCGCGCCGGCGGGCGCACGCGCCGACGAGATACAGCGAGCTGCACGAGACTGCCCTTCCGGAGCGCTCGGCTACACAGTCAGTGGGCACGAGTCGGCGGACCTCGCCGATCAAGAGCGCACACTGGCGATCGAGGTCTCCCAGGACGGGCCCTACCGCGTAACCGGCGGATTGAACCTGCTCGGTGGCGACGGTGCGCCGGAGTCCCGGAACGCCGGCGCGTCATTCGAGCACTTCAGCCTGTGCCGCTGCGGCAAGTCCCAGAACAAGCCGTTTTGCAGCGGCATGCACTGGTACGCGGACTTTCACGACCCGATGCTGCCGGAGGAACCCACGATGTTCCAATGGGTCGGCGGGTTTCCGGCGCTGCTCAGGTTGACCAGGCGCTTCTATGAGACGCACGTGCCCGAGGAGCCACTGTTGGCGACGCTGTTCGGTCGGATGTCTCCGGATCACCCCGAACGGGTCGCCGCCTGGCTTGGTCAGGTGTTTGGCGGACCGCCGGCGTACAGCGACCGGTATGGCGGCTACGAGCGAATGATCAGCCAGCACCTCGACAAGGGCATCACCCTCGAGCAGCGCGCTCTGTGGGTCAAGCTGCTCAGCCGCTCGGCGGATGACGTCGGGCTGCCGGCGGACGCCGAGTTCCGTGCTGCGTTCGTCGCATATCTCGAATGGGGCTCTCGAATCGCGGTCGAGAACTCCAAGCCTGGTGTGCACCCACCGCCGAAGATGCCCGTGCCGCGCTGGTGGTGGGTGTGCGACGCGGAGCCGTGGTCGCGGGCTCACGCCGCCGCCGAGATCGAACGGGCGCCGGAGGTCGTGCTTCCCGAGGCTGGCGCGACTCCTTCGTTCGAGACACACGTCAAGCCTCTGTTTCGTGCGCGTGACCGCGACTCGATGCGTTTCGCCTTCGACCTCTGGTCACGCGAGGACCTCGCCGCCAACGCGGTCGCGATCCTCGAGCGATTGCGCGCAGGGACAATGCCCTGCGACGGCGCGTGGCCACCCGAGCATATTGAGGTTTTCCAGCATTGGATCGACGCCGGGGCGCCGGCTTGAGCCGCAGCAAGAGGGCGTAGCGTCGGCGAGATCCCCATGCAGCAAATGCCCGGGCTCTCCGGCGCCTCGTGGCGAGGTGTGGCCTGGGCGAAGATCCTTCCCTTGCATCCGAAACAGTCAAAACCACGTTCCCCGGGAGTGGCCGGTTGGCCGCATAGGTGGGCAACGGTCCGTTGCGGATTCGTCGCAGCCGACCTCAAGAAGTGGATCGACGACGCTCGAGCAGCTTGGACGCCGGGCCTCCCGCGCGCTCGAACCGCTCCGCTCACTAAGAGTTTGTGTTCATGAAGATGCCGACGACATCGGTTCGGCGTCCGATCTCGCGGTGACGCGAATAGCGCACCGCAAACTTTGGGAACCCACGCTTTGTAGGCCTTGTCAATGCACTTGGTAGGACGGCTTTCAAACCCTCAAGAGGCGCTCGAGGCGGTGCTCCGCGCCGGGGCGGGGCGAGGGCCGTGGACCAGCGAGTCCTCAACTACGCCTCGTCTGCGGCGGCTCGGAAACGGCGCGGTCAAGCGGGCCGTGGTCGGGGCACTCGCGTCCTCGAAGTGCCCGTTGAGCGTCGGGGACGCCCACGCTGCCGTGGAAGCAGCCATGGGTTGCGCGGTCTCGCGGGACTCTGTCAATAGCTGTCTGTCAACTGGTGCGCGCGGGCCCGAGCTGATTTTTCGCCGTGTGGAGGCCGGTGTCTACGGGCTGTTCTGACGCGGGTGCAGCTTTCGGCTTGCACGCTCGGGCACGGCGGTGCCGCGATCCGGGGACTCCTGGCGGAAGGCGGCGGATGGGGGTTGCTTGCCCCGGGGGGTTGGCTTCTCGGGGGTCCAGTGGGCGCGGGGGGTGGCGGCTTCCTTGGGCGCTTGCCTAGAAATCGGCCCGGTGCGCCTGTACTCTGGGCGCAGACCAGCGGGTCAAAGGGCTCGGGACTGGGATCGCAAGGGGGGCGTGGCGTGTCAGGATCACGGCAGGAGCGTGCATGCACTATCAGCGGCGGGGCTGTGGCGGCTCTGCACGGCAGGAGCCCGCGAGGTGTTGCGGCTCTGGGCCTCGGGCTGCTCGTTGTGCTGGTCGTGCTGATGGGCGCCCTCGGTGCGGGGCAGGCTTGGGCGTATGAATGCTC
This sequence comes from uncultured Solirubrobacteraceae bacterium, assembly GCA_963706615.1. GTDB lineage: Bacteria > Actinomycetota > Thermoleophilia > Solirubrobacterales > Solirubrobacteraceae > Palsa-744. Next base: position 2,662,454 of record OY970163.1, read on the forward strand.
CGGCGGCAGCCGTCCTTTCAGCGAGTGCGTCAAGCAGCCGCTCAACCCGCCGGGCGGTGGCGCTGACGTGATGCCGACGACGACGACGTATTTCGTGTACTGGCAGCCGAAGGGCGCTCCGGCGTTCCCGGCAGGTTACGAGTCCGCGATCACGGCGTTCTTCAAGGGCGTTGAACACGACAACGGCAGCGACCAGAACTTCTATTCGGTGCTCGGGCAGTACGGGGCGAACTACGAGACGCATTTTGGCAAGGCGATCAAGGACAAGAATCCCTACGCCGCCGAATCCTCCGACTGCTCCGAAAACTCAGAAGGGCCGCCCCCTTCCAAGCCATGCATCTCTACTGGGCAGGTCAAGGCCGAGGTGCAGGCACTGCTCAAAGATCACAAGCTGCCCGCGCAGGCCTATGAAGCCGGCCGGTACAGCTCGCAGGAAGCCACGCACAGCTACTTCGTTCTGTTGCCACCGGGGGTCTCCGTGTGTGACAGGTCGCAGGGTTGCTCGGCCAGGTTCTGCGCCTACCACGACGCCATCCTCACGTCCGAACCCGCCGAAAACCTGGTGTTCGCGGTGATGCCGTATCTGCCTGTCGTCAAAGCATGCGCAGACCCGCAGCACCCGAACGGTGCATACGAAGACGAGTTTCCGGCCCTCGAGCACGAGTTCGCGGAGATGGCCACCGACCCCTACGGAGTCGGGTGGGCTAACGAACCGGTATTCGGATCGGAAGAGGTCGCGGACATCTGCGCGGACGGAGCCTGGGGCGCTCCGAGTGCAGCGTTCGAAGAAAAAATGAGGTGGGGTACATCGCTCGGGACTGCGCCCAACGGTGCGCTGTACAACCAGGTGATCGACGGCCACGACTACTATCTGCAGCAGCTCTACAGCAACGCGACGGAAACCTGTGTTCAGCGCAAGGCGCTCCCGCCGGTGGTGAGCAAGATCGTGCCCACGAAGGGTCCGCTTGCCGGCAACACCAAAGTCAAGATCACGGGGCTGAACTTCGAAAACCCGACGGTCACGGGCGTGAGCTTCGGTAAAACGGCCACGAGAAGCTTCACGGTCACCTCGCCGACCTCGATCACCGCGGTCTCCCCGGAAGCCGCGGCCGCAGGGCCGGCGGCCGTGACCGTCACGAGCACCGCGGGTACCAGCGCGAGCGTCCCCGCCGACCAGTTCACATACCAGGCAAAATAGGCTCGGCGGAGCAAGCCGCAGCAGCGCGGCTCGTCTGACCGGCACGCCCGCACGCACTCATCGCCATGCAAAGGCGAGCCTTCGGGTGATAACCGCAGGGGCACTCGACCGGGAGGGCTTACAGACGTCTCGTCCCATCTGGCCGACGCGACACCAGAACGCGCCTCATCTCCAGCCGATTCGTCGCGAAAATTACAACTATGCGCCCGAGTGGACTCGAACCACCACGAACCGTTAGGTCCACAAGGCCCTCAAACTCATTCGCCCGACGCATGTGAGTCCGCCGGTGTCCAGATCGTCCGTTTTGTTGGGGTCGCGGACACATCGGACGGATCTGCAGGAGTGAGTGTTGCCACGATGTTGCCACGCTAAGGCAGATCCATGGACGTCCTTGCAACGACGCGGCAGACCCCCTAGCGCATGTGCACTTCGATCATGTGCTCAACGTAGTCGTTATCGCTCGGCCACGGGAAGGCCGGCATCACTTGCTTGAGCGCGACGTATCCGTGCAGGCTCGCCCATAGCTCGGCGGCGCGCGTGAAAGGGTCAAAACGGCCAGGCCCGACGGCGTCTACGATCGAGAGCAGGTCGTTGAAAGTATCGACCCCCTCGTCCTCGCCACTCGGCGCTTCGCGCTCTGGCATCGGCACTCCCTCTCGTAGCTTCGTCATGAACAGGACGCGATAGATGCCGGGCTGGCGGGATGCGAACCCGAGGTAGGCGAGAGCGAACGCGCGAAGTTGCTCGATGGGGTCCGTGGTGTCGCCTACCGCGTCTCGCAGGAAAGTGCGGAGCTCGGTATAGCTAGCCACGATCAGCGTGCTGAGCAAATCCTCCCTGCCCGTGAAATGCAGGTAGAGCGCGTTTGGGCTCACGCCGGCCCGAGCCGTCACGGATCGAACCGAGAGCTTGTCCTGATCGCCGAGCTCGAGCACCAGCTCGGATGCTGCCCGCAAGAGATCTCCACGGAGGCGATCACCTTGACCTCGCGGGTTGCGGGGGCGAGTCGAGACTGGCATTGAGGCCACGATAACAAATAACTTGACAGTCATACATGTACATGCGTATAGTCATCTCATCGTATCTAGCTCACTCGATCGGAGGAACGCTCATGCAGGTCCTTGATGTGGCAGCGGGCCCGCGGCACGCGGGAGCGGATTCGGTTCGCAAGAACAACCGACGGGAGATCCTCGCGACTCGAGCGCGTCAAGTAGCGCGCGGCGATATGGACCGATTGGCGCTGATGGAGGCGTGGTCGAGACGCGTTCGCCGGGTCGGAGGGCTGATCCAGTTGGCTTTCGCGGTGTTCTGGCTACTGCGCGGAGCTGGTGCCTTTGGCGGCCGGACAGCGGATTTGCTGATGTCGCTCGCTCTGCTCGCCGGCGCTGCCGCGTTCCGGTACGCGGTCAAAGCAACGGCAGGCAAGGCAGCACGCCCGCAAGGACCGCAGGCAAAGCACATCGAGAAGTCCATCACGATCGCGACCGTGCTCGAGTTCCTCGCGGCTTTCGTGCTCCCGCTCGTTGTCATCTCCTCCGGTCACTCTGACTGGGTGCTGCCGTCGATTGCCATCACCCTTGGGCCGCTCCTTCTCTACCTCGGCCATCTCGTTCAGATTGCTCGCTATCGCATCGTCGGTTGGGCGCTCACCGTTGGGCCGCTTGTCCTGGTGGCGAGTCTGTCGGGCAGCGCGCTCGTCGCGACGACCGGACTTGCGTCTGGGCTGCTGCTCCTTGCGACTGCGGTCGCCGGGTTTCGCGACCTGGCCGTCCTGGACTCCGGAACGAGTCGATGAGCTCTCCCCAGCTTCACGTCGTCTTCGGCGCCGGGCAGGTCGGACGTGCTCTCAGCGCGCGGCTTGCAGCCGCTGAACTCGATGTGCGGGTGGTCTCACGGCGCAAGCCGACCACGCTCGCCAAGGCGTGCAGTGGCGTAGTGCCGATGTCAGCGACGCCGGCGCTGCCAGCGAGACCGCAAACGGGGCGGCCGTCGTCTACCAGGCCCTGAACGCCCCGTACAGCAAGTGGCCGAAGTTGTTCCCGCCACTGCAGCGAGCCGTCTTGAGCGCGGCTGAACAGAGCGATGCGCTGCTCGTGAGCCTCGAGAACGTCTACGCCTACGGACCGACGATGGGACAGCCGATGACCGAGCAGCTCCCGTTGGCGGCAAGAACGGTCAAGGGACGCAACTGTTGCTGCTCGGCGTGCTCCACCGATGGGATTTGCAGGGAACTTCTATGCGCCCGAGTGGACTCGAACCACCACCCTGTTTACACAGGACAAGGCCCTCAACCTTGCGCGTCTACCAATTCCGCCACAGGCGCAGAGTGGGCGAGTATAGCCTCGGAGTGCTTCCCGAACGCTTCGCTCCAAGGCGGGGGGTGCAGCGGGCCCGTCACGGCTTGTGTCCGTCCCCGGCCGACGCTACAGTACGAACAAGTGTTCGTTTCAGGCCACCGCCCACCCGACCAGGGAGCCGTGCAGACATGGATCTGACCAAGCGCCAGCAGGAGATCTTCGACTTCATCCGCAAGTACTCGGCCAAGTACGGGTATCCGCCGACCGTGCGCGATATCGGCAAAGCCGTGGGGCTTGCATCCTCGTCTACCGTGCACGCGCATCTCGCGAACCTCGAGAAGCTCGGGCTGCTTCGTCGCGACCCCTCCAAGCCGCGCGCGATCGAGCTGCTCGACCGCGCTGTGGGTAGCGCTGTTGAGACTGTCCGCGGGATCGTGCGGACCGACGGGCTCCCGCTGCTCGGCTCGGTCGCCGCGGGCCAGCCGATGCTCGCCGAGGAGAACGTCGAGGACTACGTGTCGGTCCCGGAGATCGCGGGCGGGGGAGAGGGCGAGTACCTGCTGCGGATCCGCGGAGACTCGATGAAGGAAGCGGGAATCATCGAGGGCGACTTCGTCGTCGTGCGTCCGCAGGACACGGCTCGCGATGGCGATGTGGTGGTCGCGCTGCTGGGAGAGGAGGCGACGGTCAAGCGCTTCTTCCGTGAGTCAGACCACATCCGCCTGCAGCCGGAGAACGACACGATGGAGCCGATCCGCAGTAAAGAGGTCACCGTGCTCGGACGCGTCGTCGGGCTGCTCAGAAGCGTCTGAGCAGAACGGCGCCTCGGCGGGGCCGCCCTCTGCTCAAGCCGCACGCCCGCCCGCGAGGCCGCCAAGGCCCTTCTCAAAGCACTGCCCACGCGTTACCGTGGTCTTGTGGATCAGGCAGTCGCGGAGGCGCAAGCCTTCGAGGAAAGTCGGGACATCAAAGGGCAGGGTGGTCGAGGAATCGACCCGAGGAAACTCGCGGGAAAGTGCCACAGAAACAAACCGCCGATGGGGCCGTCCCACGTGAACGGCTCACAGGCAAGGTTGAAATGGTGCGGTAAGAGCGCACCAGCGCCGCGGTGACGCGGTGGCTGGGTAAACCCCACCCGATGCAAGGCCAAACGGGACCGCTTGCAGGCTGCTCGCCGAGGTCCAGGTAGGCCGCTCAGATGGATGGCTGCTCAACGACAGAATCCCGCTTATCGATCCGCTAAGGAAAAGCCCCGCTCCGGCGGGGCTTTTCTATCGATGCGCGCGTATGGCGAGATCGGGCGCTTCCGCGCCACCACACTGATCGGTGCTATCGCATGATGATCCTCACCTGGAACCTCTTCCACGGACGCGCGCTGCCGCCGGCGCGCTATGCGCTGCTGAGCGAGTTCGCCGCGAAGCTCATCGAGTGGGAATGGGACGTCGCGCTGCTGCAGGAGGTGCCGCCGTGGTGGCCTGAGGAGCTCGCGCGCGCGACCGGAGCCGAGCAGCGCACGGCGATGACCTCGCGCAACTCGCTGCTCGCGCTGCGACGCGCGATCGCCGAACGCAATCCGGAGCTGATCAAGTCAAACGGCGGCGGCTGCAACGCGATCCTCTCGCGCGCGCCGATCGCCGAGCACGCCGCGCTGCGGCTGCGCGCGTGGCCCGAGCGGCGCGTCGCTCAGCTCGCGCGCCTGGCCGACGGGACGTGCGTGGCGAACCTCCACGCCAGCGCGCGCGTGCCGCTTGCCGAGGACGAGCTGCGGCGGCTGTGGGCGCGCGCGCTGCGCTGGGCGGGGGGAGACCCGTTGGTTCTCGGCGGCGACCTGAACCTGCGCGCGCCGCTCGCGCCCGATGGCTCGGCGATGCACGTCGCGCGACGCGACGTCGATCACATCTTCCTCCACGGCCTCGCGCCCGCTGGAGAGGCGCAGGTGCTCGACCGCCATGTCGCGCTGGCGGGCGCCACCGTCGAGCTGTCAGATCATCCGCCGCTGCGCGTCCGCGCGAGCGTCAGTCGCTGAGGTGCTCCTCGTCGGCCTCGCCGTACTCGCCGTCGGTCGGCTGCTCCTGCTCGCTCTCGGCGTACGCGTCGCGCGAGATCTTCGCGGGAGTGTGACCGTCGCCGTGCGAGGTGTGTTCGATCAGTTCCTGCTCGGCCAGCTCGAATCCCTCGGACTGGCCGCCGCCGGCCTCGTCCACGGCCGCGCGCTCTTTGCGCCTGCGCTCGCTCAGGTCGAGCAGCGGATCGGAGGGCGTTTCCTCGGCCATGAGCCAACTGTACCCGCTCGCCGCGTTTCCTCACACGCTGACAAACGACTCAATAAGTGTCGAGATCAACCCGTTACTCGTGAGCAGCGCGCCGAGAACACGATCGCCGCCGCCGCGCGGTCGATGCGCGCGTCTGACTACAGCGCGAGCTGCGCGCGAGCCGTCTGCATCAGCGAGTCGCTGCTCTTGAGCTCGCCGAGCGCCGCGAGCATCGGGTCCAGCTCGCAGTCGACCTTCGCCGGCCACTGCTTCGGCGGGTGCTCGTCGAGCGTCTTCAGCCCGTTGCCCGTGATCAGCGCGACGACCGTGTCGCCTGCAGCGAAGCGCCCGGCCGCGGCGAGCTTCTCGAGCACCGCGATCGTCGTCCCGCCGGCCGGCTCGGTCAGCAGCCCCTCCGTCGCCGCGAGCAGGTCGATGCCCGCGAAGATCTCAGGGTCCGAGGCGAACGCCGCCGTGCCGCCGCGTTTATGCACCGCGTCGATCACCAGATAGCCGTCGCCGGGAGCGCCGATCGCCAGCGAATGCGCGGCCGTCTCGGGCATCACCGGGTGAACCTCCGCCTCCTCGGCGAGGATCGCGCTCGCGATCGGGTTGCAGCCGCTCGGCTGGGCGATGTGAATCGCCGTGCCCTCCGTCTCGGCGAGTCCGAGCAGCTCCAGCTCGATCAGGCCCTTGTGCATGCGCGAGGACAGCGTCCCGCCTGCCGCCGGGCTGACGATGTGCTCAGGCGACACCCAGTCGAGCTGCTCGACGATCTCGAACGCCGCCGTCTTCGCGCCCTCGGCGTAGAACGGGCGCAGCGTGATGTTCGCGAAGTCCATGCCCGTCGCCTCGGCCACTTCGCGGCAGCGGCGGTTTGCTTCGTCGTAGTTGCCCTCGACCTGGCAGACCTTCGCGCCGAGCGCCATGCACGCGCGCGCCTTCATCTCCTCCAGGCGGTTGGGGTAGACGATGTACGCGTCGACGCCGGCCTTCGCCGCGAACGACGCGACCGCCGTGCCGACGTTGCCCGTCGACACGCAGCCGATCTCCGTCTTGCCGCGCTCGAGCAGCCGCGCGATCGACATCGACACGACGCGGTCCTTGTAGGAGAGGCTCGGCCGGTTGCTCGAGTCGTCCTTCAGGTACAGGTTGGCGATGCCCAGCTCGGCGCCCAGGCGGTCGGCGCGGATCAGCGGCGTGTACCCGGAGTGCTGGCCCACGCGCGCCTGTGCGCGGGCGTCGACGATCGGCAAGAGCTCCTCGAAGTGCCAGATGTTCTGCGGGCGCTCGGAGCTGGGGAAGTCCTTGAAGTGGCTCGCCGCCAGCTCGTAGTCGTAGACGATGTCCAAGCCCTTGCCGCAGTCTGGGCACGAGAAGACCGTTGACTCCAGGGGATATTTGTTCTCGCAGCGGTGGCAGACGAGCTCGGTCGCACACGAGCGCGTCCGTTGCCGGGCTCCCTGTTGGGGCGTCTCTACGGTTTGCGGGCTCATGCGGCTATCTCCAACGATACGCCTGGCCAAGGCGTCTGTGGACCGCTCTCTTCGTTGCCGAAGGCCAGCCACAGCTCCTCGGCCATGTGCGGCGCGAACGGCCCGAGCAGTTGAGCCAGCAGCGCCAGCGCCTGCAGCAGCGCGTCGCTGTCGGCCCGGCCGAGCGCGCCCTGGCGCGCGACCACGCGCTTGTCGAAGTCCTTGATGCGGTCGAACAGCCGCATCACATTGCGCACCGCGCTGTGCATCTCCAGGGCCTCGATGTCCTGCGTGATCCTCTCCGCGCCGTTCTCACACCACTGAGCGAGTTTCAGGCGCAGGTGCTCGCTGGTGTCTCTCACGGGCTCGTCGGCGTCCGCGTCAAGCGCAGCCGCCTCCGCCGCCGCGAGCCGCTCGGCTTGGGCGATGCGCGCTTGGGAGAACTCCCACACCTGCGTGAGGAACCTGTGCGCGCGCAGCACCGCCGAGTCGCTCCAGTTGAGCGTCTTCTGCGGGCGCGCCGCGTAGAGCACTGCCAAGCGCATCGTGTCCGCGCCGTAGCGCTCGACCAGCGCGTCCGGATCGACCACGTTGCCGAGATGCTTGCTCATCTTGCGCCCGTCGCTTATCACCATCTCGTGAAACAGGCACCCCGCAAACGGCTCACCGTCGGCGAGGAACTCGAGCGGACCGATGTCGCGCAGCGCCTTGGTGACGATGCGCTGGTCGAACACGAAGTTGCCGCTGTCCGAGCCGGCGACCACGCGCTCGGAGGGCAGCCAATGGCGCAGGTCTCCCAGCGCGAGGATCTCCTCCAGCGTGTCCTCGCGCGACTCCGGCGGCACGCACACGGGAATCCACAGCCACAGTGCGTCGAAGTGGCAGTCCAGCGTGTCGGTCTCGCGCTCGGCCCGGCCGCCGCACAGCGGGCATGTCGTGTGCACGAACTCCTCGAGCTCGGCCAGCGGGTTGCCCGTGCCCGTCGGCGTGATGTCCAGCGGCAGCAGCACCGGCAGCTGCTCCTTGGGAACCGGCACGGCGCCATGCGTCTCGCAGTACACGATCGGGATCGGCGTGCCCCACGAGCGCTGGCGCGAGATCGAAAAGTCGTCCGCCTTATAGCGCACCGCCGTGCGCGCGGGGGAGGCCTTGCCCCCGCCGGGCGCGGCGGCGGGCCCGGCAGCGCCGTCCCTGTCGCCCGTTCCGCGCGAAGCCGCCAACAGCTCGGGCAGGCGCTCTGCGATCACCTCGTCGGTGCGAGCGCGCTCGGGAATCCCGAACACCGCCGTCGCGCCGAAGCGCCCGTCGACTGCAGGGGAGATCAGCACCGGCAGCCAACCGCCTCCCGCGGGCGCGGGCAGCGATCGTCCGGTGTCGATCAGCGCGATCTTGCGCGCATCGCGCGAGCTTCGCTCCAAGCCGCCCGAGCGCAGCTCCTCCAGGCCTGCGCGCGCCGCCGGGTCGGCCGCCCACGTGTCGATGTCCGGGTGCTTGGGCGACAGCAGCACGAAGCGCGCGAGCTCCAGCGCATCGGCGTGCGGGGTGAACACCGACAGCGACGGCCCGTCCTTGCCCTCGCTCAGGTCGACCTCCACGCCATCGACGCGGCCGAGCACGAAGCGCTGGCTGGCCAGCGCCACCTCGTCCCATTTGCCGCCGGCAGCCAGCTCGTCCAGGCGCCTGTCGTTCTCCTGCGTATACGCGCTGATTCGCAAGTACCACGTGGGGCGCTCGATCAGCCGTACGGGGTTGTGACAGCGCCAGCACAGTCCGTCCTCGACCTGGATCGTCGCGAGCGTCGTCTGGCACGTGTCGCACCAGTCGACGTTGCCCGTGCCGCGGTACACCAGCCCGGCCTCCAGCAGCGTGAGGAACAGCCACTGCGACCAGCGGTACATGACCGGGTCCGAGCTCATGAACGTGCGCTCCCAATCGAACGAGAAGCCGAGGCGCTGCAGCTGCCCGGTCATGTGCTCGGCGCAGCGCGCCACCCACTCGCTCGGCGGCACGCCCCCGGCGATCGCGCCGAGCTCCGCCGGCAGGCCGAACGCGTCGAAGCCGAAGGCGAACAGCACGCGGTCTCCGCGCGCGCGCCTGAAGCGCGCGTAGGCGTCTCCGATCGAGTAGCTGCGCACGTGGCCGATGTGCACGTTGCCCGACGTGAACGGCGCCGAGGGCTTGATGTACAGGTGCGGCTGCTCGTCGAACACGGCCGGCGTACGCGCCGCCTCACGCTCGCGCCAGGCCGCTTGTCGGCGGCCCTCGATCGCGTGCGCGTCATAGCCGATGTTCACCCCGTCGCTCATGTAAGACGAGGATATCCAAGGGCATAGGACGCGACCCGCCGTTGCTATGCTCAAATCCAGTTGGCTGACGTCCGCTACAGCACGCATCCGGCGCCCCGCCGACACCATTTTGGCCCCGCCGTGAGCGGGGTCTTCTCGTCCGGACCGACTGCGAGGATTCAGCGATGGAGATAGAGATCGGACGCGGCAAGAAGGCCCGTCAGGCATACGGCTTCGACGACATCGCGATCGTGCCTTCGCGGCGCACGCGCGACCCCGACGACATCGACATCTCGTGGAAGCTCGGGCCGTATCAGTTCGAGCTGCCGATGCTCGCGTCGGCGATGGACGGCGTCGTCTCGCCGCGCACGGCGGCCATCATCGGCGGCCTCGGCGGCTTGGCGGTGCTCAACCTGGAGGGCATCTTCACACGCTATGAGGACGCCGAGGAGCAGCTCGAGCGGATCGCCGAGCTGCCCAAGGACCTCGCCACGCGCGAGATGCAGGAGATCTACTCCGAGCCGGTCAAGCCCGAGCTGATCGCCCAGCGGATCTCTGAAATCAAGGAGCAGAAAGTCGTCGTCGCGGCTTCGCTGACCCCGCAGCGCGTGCTCAAGTACCACGAGATCGCGATGGAGGCCGGCCTCGACGTGCTCGTGATCCAGGGCACGGTCGTCTCCGGCGAACACGTCTCGACAGTCTCCGAGCCGTTGAACCTGAAGGAGTTCATTCCCTCGCTCGACGTTCCGGTCGTGGTCGGCGGCTGCGCCTCCTACCACACAGGTCTGCACCTGATGCGCACGGGCGCCGCTGGCGTGCTCGTGGGCGTCGGCCCGGGCGCGGCGTGCACGACGCGCGGCGTGCTCGGCATCGGCGTGCCGCAGGCGACCGCGATCGCCGACGTGGCGCACGCGCGCTCGACGCACATGCTCGAGACGGGCGAGTACAGCCAGGTGATCGCAGACGGCGGGATGCGCAACGGCGGCGATGTGTCCAAGGCGATCGCGCTCGGCGCGGACGCCGTGATGATCGGCTCGCCGCTGGCCCGCGCCTACGAGGCGCCGGGACGCGGGTTTCACTGGGGCATGGCGACGTTCCACCCGAGCCTGCCGCGCGGAGCGCGCGTGGCGACGACGCAGAACGGCACGCTCGAGGAGATCCTCACCGGCCCGGCGCGTGAGAACGACGGCACGTTCAACCTGTTCGGCGGACTGCGCACGTCGATGGCGACGTGCGGCCACAAGGATCTGGCGGAGTTCAACCGCGCTGAGGTCGTGATTGCGCCGGCGCTGCAGACCGAGGGCAAGTCCTTGCAGCGCGACCAGGGCGTCGGCATGGGCGCGACGAACGGGAAGGTCGCCTCCCTCGTCCATGATTGAGACGTCAGAGTCGCCCCCGACTTCGTTTGGCGGCGTCCTCGATCGCTCGCCTGCTAGCGCAGGCCACGCTCACTGCGTCCTTGCCAGCCTCGCCGGGAACACCTCTGACGCAACTCGTCGATGACTGAGGCCGCCGTCACGGCGCCCGATGCGGACGCCGGGGAGGCGGGCACTGTCGACGCGGCCACCGAGCAGGTGGTCGTTCTGGACTACGGCGGGCAGTACAGCCAGTTGATCGCGCGCAGGCTGCGCGAGTGCGGCGTGTTCAGCGAGCTGCTGCCGCACCACGTGGCGCTGGAGGAGGTCGTCAAGCGCAAGCCGCGCGGGATCGTGCTGTCGGGCGGACCGGCGTCGGTGTATGCCGAGGGCGCGCCGCGCCTGGACCGCGAGCTGCTGCAGCTTGGCGTGCCGGTGATGGGCATCTGCTACGGCATGCAGTTGCTCGTGCACGAGCTGGGCGGGCGCGTCGAGCAGGCCGAGGTCGGCGAGTTCGGGCGCTCGGACCTGCACGTCGCAGAGCCCGGCGTCCTGCTGCGCGGCATGCCCGCCGAGCAGACCTGCTGGATGTCTCACCGCGACACGGTCTTCGAGCCGCCGCCCGGGTTCACCGCGCTGGCCTCGTCGAGCTCCTCGCCGGTGGCGGCCGTCGAGCACACCGAGCGGGGCATTTACGGGATCCAGTTTCACCCGGAGGTCGTGCACACGCCCTACGGCCAGGAGATCCTCACGCGCTTTCTCACGGAGGTCTGCGGCTGCGAGCAGGCGTGGTCGCCGGCGTCGATCGTCGAGGACCAGATCAGGCGTATTCGCGCGCAGGTGGGGGATGCCAGCGTCATCTGCGGCCTCTCCGGCGGCGTCGACTCCTCGGTGGCGGCGCTGCTCGTGCACCGTGCGATCGGCGACCAGCTGACGTGCGTGTTCGTCGACCACGGGCTGATGCGCAAGGACGAGGGCGAGCAGGTGATCAGCGCGTTTCGCGACACCTTCAAGGTGCCGCTCGTGGCGGTCGACGCGGAGGCGCGCTTCCTGGAGAAGCTCAAAGGCGTCAGCGAGCCCGAGGCCAAGCGCAAGGCGATCGGCGCGGAGTTCATCAGGGTCTTCGAGGAGGAGGCCGCCAAGCTGGCGGGGCCTGACGGGGAAGGCGCGCGCTTTCTCGTGCAGGGAACGTTGTACTCCGACGTGATCGAGTCCGGCGGCGGCGCGGGCGCTGCGACGATCAAGTCCCATCACAACGTTGGCGGCCTGCCCGACGACCTGCAGTTCGAGCTCATCGAGCCGCTGCGCGCGCTGTTCAAGGACGAGGTGCGTGCGGTCGGCGCCGAGCTCGGCCTGCCCGAGCGGCTGGTCTGGCGCCAGCCGTTCCCTGGCCCCGGCCTGGCGATCCGCGTGGTCGGCGGCGAAGCGACCAAAGAGCGCTTGAACGTCCTGCGCGAGGCCGATCACATCCTGCAGGAGGAGATCCGCAAGGCCGGCCTTTATCGCGAGCTGTGGCAGTCCTTCTGCGTGCTGCCCGACGTGCGCACCGTAGGCGTTCAGGGCGACGAACGCACCTACGGCTACGTCGTCGTGCTGCGCGCGGTCACCAGCGATGACGCGATGACCGCCGACTGGGCGCGCCTGCCCTACGACCTGCTGGAGGCGATCGCCTCGCGCATGATCAACGAGCTGCGCGAGGTCAACCGGGTGGTCTTGGACATCACCAGTAAGCCGCCGGGCACGATCGAGTGGGAGTAACGCCGGCGTAGTCTGCGAAAGCGGGCGAGTTCGCCTATGATGTCCACTTCGCCGCGCAGCCGATCGACGATCGGGGCGTGGCCTTTTTCACGCGATGGCACCCTCGACAAGAACCTACGTAGCGAAGCCGACCGACCGCGAGCGCAACTGGCTGGTCGTCGACGCGAACGGCAGAACGCTCGGGCGGATGGCCACGCAGATCGCCGACGTGCTGCGCGGCAAGCGCAAGCCCGAGTACACGCCGCATGTCGACACGGGCGACTTCGTCGTGGTGGTCAACGCTGAGAAGATCCACGTGACGGGCAACAAGCGCAGCGACAAGCGCTACTACCGGCACTCGGGCTACCCGGGCGGCCTTCGCTCGCGCACCTTCGAGGAGATGCAGGCGCGGCGCCCGGAGGAGATCATCCGGCTTGCCGTCAAAGGGATGATGCCGCGCAACCGCCTAGCGCGTAAGCAGTTGACGAAGCTGAAGATCTATGCCGGGCCCGAGCACCCGCATGTCGCCCAGAAACCGCAACCTTTGGAGATCGAGCGCTGATGGCCGACGAGGACACCCCGGACACGCCGGCGGACGCTGAGACGCCTGCGCAGGACGCCCCGCAGCACGCAGTGCCCAGCGAGGAGGCGAGCGAGATCGCCGGCTCGGCCGAGGACGCTGCACTGGAGGCCGCGCAGGAGGCCGTGGAGGCAGGCGGCGAGAAGCCCGTCGAGCCGGCATCGGTCGAGCCCGTCGGCGAGGGCCACGCGGTGCCGAGTGACGACGCGCAGGAGATCGCCGGCTCGGCCGAGGACGCCGCGCTTGAGGCGCTGCAGGAGTCCGAGGACGAGGTGGCGATCGCGGCTGCAGTCGACGAGGACGAGGAGGACGCGATCGAGGGCGAGCCCGAAGCGACCCCAGCGCCCAAACCGTCTGTCCCGGGCGCGCACCTCGAGGTGGACATCGTCCCCGAGGGCGCCGACCCCCTTGGTCGCGAGCAGAGCTATGAGGACCCCTACGCGGTCGAGGGCGACGACGGCGAGCCGGCACCGGCGGCGCACGGCGAGGAGCAGGGCGAGGAGACGCTCAGCGAGCCGATCTCCACGGCAGCGATCGATCTGGCCGCCGACGCGCGCTACCGCGCGACTGGCAAGCGCAAGACGGCGATCGCTCGCGTGACGCTGCGACCGGGCAAAGGCACCTACCTGATCAACGGACGCACGCTCGAGCAGCACTTCCCACGCAACACCTTGCAGCGCAACATCCGTCAGCCGCTGGAGACGGTCGGGTACCAGGAGAAGATGGACGTCGTCGCCCGCTTGCACGGCGGCGGCATCTCCGCACAGGCGGGCGCACTTCGCCACGGCGTCTCGCGCGCGCTGCTGGAGGCCGACCCGAACCTGCGTGGCGAGCTTAAGCGCCGGGGCTTCTTGACGCGCGATTCGCGCGCCAAGGAGCGCAAGAAGGCCGGCCTGAAGAAGGCCCGTAAGAAGCCACAGTTCTCCAAGCGCTAGCGCCACCCCGCTGGGGGCGAGCATGACGCGCAAGCTGTTTGGGACCGATGGCGTTCGCGGTGTCGCCGGCGACTTCCTGAGCGCCGAGCTGGCGCTCGCGCTGGCCCGGGCCGCGACTGAGCAGACCGGCGCCGCGCGCCCGCAGGTGCTGATCGTGCGCGACACGCGCGAGTCGGGAGAGATGTTGCAGGCGGCGGTCGCGGCGGGGGTCAGCGCCGCGGGCGGCGACGCGCTGCTCGGCGGCGTCCTGCCGACGCCCGCGGCGCCGCTTCTGATCGGCCGCTACGGCTTTGACCTGGCGGTCGTGCTGTCCGCTTCGCACAATTCGTTCGAGGACAATGGCATCAAGTTCTTCGCCGCCGACGGCTACAAGCTGACTGACGAGGCCGAGCAGGCGATCGAGCAGGCGCTGCAGCGCGAGGACACCCCTGCGGGTACGCCGATCGGGCGCGTGCGCGAGTTGCGCGGCGCCTCCGAGGACTACCTGCGCGAGCTGCACACGCGCTTTGCCGAGCTCGACCTGAGCGACGTCGACGTGCTGCTGGACTGCGCCAACGGCGCGACCTTTCATGTCGCGCCGGAGATCTTCCGCCGCCTCGGCGCGAAGGTCAACGTGATCGCCGACGAGCCGGACGGGCGCAACATCAACGCGGGCGTCGGCTCCACCCACGTCGACGCGCTTGCCGAGCGGGTCGTCGCGGGCGGCCACACGGTGGGATTCGCTTTCGACGGCGACGGCGATCGCGTGCTGGCGGTCGACCGCTTGGGGCAGGTGGTGGACGGCGACGAGCTGCTGGCGCTGGCGGCGCTGCACCTTCGCGAGGCCGGCAGGCTCGACGGCGATGGCGTCGCGGTGACGGTGATGACCAACTACGGCTTTCATTCGGCGATGGACCAGGCGGGGGTCGCGGTGGCGATCACGAACGTCGGCGACCGCTACGTGCTCGAGGAACTGCGCTCGCGCAAGTGGGTGCTCGGCGGCGAGCAGTCCGGCCACATCATCGAGATGGGCTTCAACCGCACAGGCGATGGCATCGCCGGCGCGCTGTTGACGATGGAGGCGCTCGCGGGCGGCGATCTGAGCGAGCGCGACGCGATGGCCAAGCTGCCGCAGCGGCTCGTCAACGTGCGCGTGCGCGACCGCGAGGCGCTGCAGGGCGCCGAGGACGTCAAGGCGGCGATCGCTGCCGCCGCCAAGGAGCTGGAGGGGCGCGGGCGCGTGCTCGTGCGCCCGAGCGGAACCGAGCCGCTCGTGCGCGTGATGGTCGAGGCGCCGAGTGACGCGGAGGCGCAGAGCGTCTGCGATCGCCTGGTGGCGCTCGTGCAGGCCGAGCTCGCCTAGAACGGGCGTCTGACAGCCCGCCCGCGGGCCCCAGGCGGGCCTGCGGGCGCTGATATCTTCGATGCGATGTGCGGCATCGTGGGCTACGTGGGCGGGCGCCCCGTCAGGGACCTGCTGCTCGCTGGCCTGAGCAAGCTCGAGTACCGCGGCTATGACTCGGCGGGTATCTCGGTGATCGCCGACGGACACATCGAAGCGGTGCGCGCGGTAGGCAACCTCAGCGCGCTGCAGGCAAAGCTCGACCGCCAGGAAGACGCGAGCCGCAGCAACGGCTCGGTGGCCGTTGCGCCGCGGCCGGCGACGACCGGAATCGGGCACACGCGCTGGGCGACGCACGGGCGCGTCAGCGAGGAGAACGCCCACCCGCACTACGACAACGGCGACCGCATCCACGTCGTCGTCAACGGCATCGTGGAGAACTACATGACGCTCAAGCAGCGCCTGGCGGCCGACGGCAGTGTGTTCACGTCCGAGACCGACGCCGAGGTGATCGCGCACCTGATCGCCGCCCACTACTGCGACGACCTGCCCGCGGCCGTGCGCGCGGCGTATGCCGAGCTCGAGGGCCACTACGCGTTCGTCGCGATGAGCCTGGACGAGCCCGAGCTGCTCGTCGGCGCGCGCAAGGAGTGCCCGCTGATCATCGGTCGTGGCGAAGGCGAGCAGTTCGTCGCCTCGGCCGTTCCCGGCTTCCTCGCCGAGACGCGCCAGATCCAGTACCTCGAGAACGGCGAGATCGTCGTGCTGCGCCCCGAGGGTGTGCAGATCACGACCGCCTCCGGCGAGGAGGTGCAGCGCGACGTGGAGACCGTCGACTGGGACCAGGAGACGGCCGAGAAGGGCGGCTATGACACGTTCATGCTCAAGGAGATCCACGAACAGGCAGACGCCGTTGCAGACACGATCTTCGACCGCACCGCGCGCGGCGACGGAGTCGACCTCGACGAGGAGGGCGCCTTGGACGAGGCGATCCTCGCCGACGTGCAGAGGATCGTCGTGGTCGCCTGCGGGACCGCCTATCACGCCGGGTTGATCGGCCGCTACGCGATCGAGGAGTGGGCCCGCCTGCCGGTCGAAATGGACATCGCCTCGGAGTACCGCTACCGCAACCCTGTCGTCGGGCCGGGCGACCTGGTGATTGGGATCTCACAATCGGGCGAGACGGCCGACACGCTGGCGGCGATGCGCCTGGCGCGCGAGCGCGGCGCGACGGTGCTGGCGATCACGAATACGCGCGGCTCGCAGGCGACGCGCGATGCCGACGGCGTCCTCTACACGCGCGCGGGCCTGGAGATCGGCGTGGCGGCGACCAAGACGTTCGTCTGTCAGGTCGCGGTCATGTATCTCTTGGCCTTGCGCCTGGCGGAGCTGCGCGGCACGCTGCCCGGCGAGCGGATTGCCGAGCTCGTCGCCGAGCTCAAGCGCCTGCCGCACAGCATCGATGAGCTGCTCGAGGGCAGCGAAGCGCACATCGACGCGATCGCCGCGACCTGCTGGAACGCCGAGTTCTTCTTCTACATCGGCCGCCACGTGGGACTGCCGGTCGCGCTGGAGGGCGCGCTGAAGCTCAAGGAGATCTCCTATATCTCGACAGACGCCTACGCGGCCGGCGAGATGAAGCACGGGCCGATCGCGCTGCTCGACGAGGCGACGCCGGTCGTCTGCGTGGCCACGCGCTCGCCGGTGCTGGAGAAGCTCATCTCCAACATCCAGGAGGCACGTGCTCGCGGGGCGTACGTGATCGCCGTGACCACGGCGGGCGACGATGTCGTCGACCCGCACGTCGACGCGACGATCCCGGTGCCGGCGACAGACTGGATGCTGCAGCCGATCCTCGCCGTCGTGCCGTTGCAGCTGCTGGCCTACGCGATCGCGCGCAATCGCGGCTTGAACGTCGATCAGCCGCGCAACCTGGCGAAGACCGTCACCGTCGAGTAGACGCTGCGGCGTGGGGCGCGCGCCTCGGCTGCGCTCTCTGCGCCCAACGAGCATCTAGCATCGCTCTCCGTGGACGCTCTGCCCGACTGGCTGATACCGCTGCCCGACGCCGAGACGATGCGCGCGATCGATCGTTGGGCGATCGAGGAGCAGGGCGTGTCCGGCCTCGACCT
Organism: uncultured Solirubrobacteraceae bacterium; assembly: GCA_963706615.1. Taxonomy (GTDB): domain Bacteria; phylum Actinomycetota; class Thermoleophilia; order Solirubrobacterales; family Solirubrobacteraceae; genus Palsa-744. The sequence goes on from OY970163.1 coordinate 2,680,021, forward strand.
GATGGAGCGCGCGGGCGCGGGCGTCGCACGTGCCGTCGAGGCTGATGTCGCCGACGGACCGGCGGTGGTCGTCTGCGGCAAGGGCAACAACGGGGGCGACGGGCTCGTCGTCGCGCGCCTGCTGCGCGAGGCCGGCTGGCAGGTCACGGTCGTGTGCGTCGCGCCGGTGGACGAGTTCTCCGGCGATGCGCGCGAGAACCTCGACAGGCTGCCGGGCGATGCGCCCGTGACGCTTGCCGATGGGGGGTCGGCGATCGCAGGCGCGTCGGTCATCGTCGACGCTCTGCTCGGCACCGGATTCGCCGGCGAGCCGCACGGTGCGGCGGCGACGGCGATCGATGCGCTGAACGCCTCGCCTGCCCCGGTCGTCGCCGTCGACGTCCCAAGCGGCGTCGACGCCTCGACGGGCGTCGTCACGGGCCGCGCAGTCCGCGCGGCGGTGACGGTGACCTTCCATGCGGCCAAGCCGGGCCTGTGGATCGCGCCGGGAAAGACGCACGCGGGCGAGATCCACACGATCGACATAGGCATTCCTCGAGGAGCGCCGTCGAACGCGGCGATCGGGTTGATCGCGACGGCCGTGCGCGAGCGATTGCCGCATAGGGGCGCCGCCTCGACGAAGTTCGCCTCCGGCCAGGTGGTCGTCGCCGGCGGCTCGCGGGGGCTCACGGGCGCGCCGCAGATGGCGGCGCGCGCGAGCATGCGCGCGGGCGCCGGTTATGTGACCGCGTGCGTACCCGGCTCGCTGCAGGACGTGATCGCGGGCGCCGGCACGCCGGAGCTGATGACGCGCGCGATGCCCGAGCGGGACGGTGCGCTCGACCCGGCGGCGGTTGCGAAGGTGATCGACAGCATTCGGCCCGGCGGCGCGCTTGCGTTGGGTCCGGGCCTCGGCCGCGCCGACGGAGCGTTCGCGTTCGCCCGCGAGCTGGCTCGCGAGGCGCGTGCGCCGATGGTGCTCGACGCGGACGGGCTCAATGCGCACGCTGGACGCCTGGGTGAGCTGACATCGCGCAGCGAGCCGACGGTGCTGACGCCGCACGCGGGCGAGCTCGGCAGGCTGCTCGAGCTCGACAGCAAGGAGATCGAGCGCCAGCGTCTGCGTCACGTCCGCGCAGCGGCCGAGCAGGCGCGGGCGGTCGTCGTGCTGAAGGGCGACGACACGCTCGTCGCTCATCCCGATGGACGCGTCGCCGTCAGCCAGGGCGGCAGTCCGGCCCTTGCCACGGCGGGGACGGGCGACGTCCTCACGGGCGTGCTCGCCGCGCTGCTCGCGCAGGGCCTGGAACCGTTCGAGGCGGCGTCTGTCGGCGTCTGGCTGCATGCAGCAGCCGGACGCGAGGCCGCACGGCGACAGGGAGCAGTCGAGGGTGTGATCGCCGGCGACGTGATCGAGGCGCTGCCGGCAGCGCGTCGGGGAGAGCGGCCGTGAACGCCCCGCGCGCGCAGGCGAGCGTGAACGTCGCCGCGATCGAGCGCAACTGCTCGCGCCTGCGCGCGGAGCTACGCGCAGGGGCCGAGCTGTGCGCCGTCGTGAAGGCCGACGGGTACGGCCATGGCGCCGTGCAGAGCGCGCGGGCCGCTGTGGCGGGCGGCGCGTGCTGGCTGGCGGTGGCGAGCGCCCAGGAGGCGCGCGAGCTGCGCGATGCTGGCGTGGGCGTTTCGCCGATTCTCGTGATGGGAGCGCTGAACCTCGACGAGCTCGCCGAGGCGCTTGCGGCCGAGGCGGATGTGGTCGTATGGAGCGAGCGTTACGTGCGCGCGGTCGCCGAAGCGGGGGGCGGGCGGGTTCACGTCAAGCTGGACTCGGGCATGGGACGCTTGGGCACGCGTGACGGCGGCCTTGCCTCGCGGGTGTTCGCCCTGGCTCGCGACACGCGCGGCGTCGAACCGGTCGGGCTGATGACGCATTTCGCCACCGCCGACGAACTGGACGACGGAGGGTTCTTCGCGCGCCAGCTAGACGTGTTCGCGCAGTGGGCGCGCGAGCTCAAGGAGCAGCACCCGCAGCTGATCGTGCACGCCGCGAACAGCGCAGCGATGCTGCGCGACGCCGATGCGCAGTTCGACATGGCGCGTTGCGGCATCGCGGTGTATGGCATGGACCCGTTCGGCGTCGATCCGGCTGAGCGCGCGCTGCAGCCCGCTCTGGCGTTGAGCTCCTACGTCGCCGAGGTCAAGCTGTGCCGCGCGGGGGAGAGCGCCGGCTACGGGCGGCGCTTCGTCGCCCAGCGCGACACGCAGCTGGCGGTCCTGCCAATCGGCTACGGCGACGGATGGCGGCGCGGCCTCTCCAACAACTCCGAGGCCCTGATCGGCGGCCGCCGCTACCCACTGGTGGGCACGGTGAGCATGGACAACCTGACGATCGACCTGGGCGCCGACACGAGCGCCGAGCGCCTGCGCGGTGAGCCGGCGACGCTGATCGGCATCGACGGCGAGCAGCGGATCACCGCAGAGGAAGTCGCGCGACGGCTGCAAACGATCAACTACGAGGTCACCTGCGCCCTGACGCCACGGGTTTCGCGCGTGTACCACCGCGACGGCGTCGCGGCCGAGCCGGTGGCCGCTGCGTCGACCGACGCACCGCCACGCGCGGAACCGTGGCTTCCGCTTCGACATGGCTGACGGGCTCGACGCAGCGCGCGCGGCACTGGCCGACCGTCCCGCATGGCTGGTCGGGGGAGCGATCCGCGATCGCGCGCTCGGTCGCCCGACGACGGATCTCGACGTCGTCGTGCAAGGCGATCCGGCCGATGCGGCGCGGGCGATCGCGCGCGCCGCCGGACGGGCCGCCTGCTTTGCCCTTTCGGAGGATTTCGGCGCATGGCGGGTCTCCGCGCGCGACTCCTCATGGCAGGTGGACGTCGAGCGGCTGCGCGACGGCTCGTTGGAGGCCGATCTGGCGCTGCGCGATTTCACGATCAACGCGATCGCCGAGCCGATCGCCGGAGGCGAGCCGATCGACCCGCTTGGCGGCCTGCAGGACCTCGCGGCGGGCCGTCTGCGCATGGCTGCTCCGAGCGCGTTCGCAGAAGATCCTCTCCGCGTGCTGCGCCTGGCGCGGATCGCCGTCGAGCTGGACCTCCAGGCGGAGCCCGAGACCGAACGCGCCGCGCGCCGGCATGCCGCGGAGCTCGCGCGCTGCTCGCCCGAGCGCGTGTTCATGGAGCTGCGTCGCATCGTCGCCGCGCCGCAGGCATTGCGGGGGCTGCGTCTGATGGGACAGCTCTCAGCGACGCCGGTCGTGCTGCCGGAGCTCGATGCGCTGAGGCATGTCGAGCAGAATCGCTTCCACCACGCCGACGTCTACGACCATACGCTCGAGGTGCTCGCACGCACGATTGCGCTGAGCGAGGCGGCCGGCGCGGTCCCGCCGCCCGACGATTGCGGCGCCACGGCAGAGGCGCGCGACGCGCCGGAGCTCGAGTCGGTGCTCGGCGAGAACCGGACGGCCGTGGCCGCGCTGCTGGCCGAGCCGCTCGCGGACGGGATGACCCGCGGCGAGGCGCTGCGCTGGGGTGCGTTGCTGCACGACGCCGCCAAGCCACTCACGCGCGTCGTGCGCCCCGCGGACGGGCGCGTGACGTTCCTCGGGCACGACGAGCGCGGGGCTGCGCTCGCGCGCGATGTGCTCGCACGCCTGCGCGCCAGCGAGCGCCTGCGCGCTCATGTCGCGGCGCTCGTGCGCCATCACCTCCGCCTCGGCTTCCTCGTGCACGAGTTTCAGCCGCTGTCGCGCCGCACCGTGTTCGGGTACCTGCGCGCATGCTCGCCGGTGGAGGTCGACGTCACGCTGCTGTCGGTCGCCGACCGGCTGGCCACGCGTGGCGACCGCGCGCAGGAGGCGATCGAGGCTCACCTGGCGCTCGCGCGAGGAATGCTCGCCGACGCCCTGCGCTGGCGCGCCGACGGGCCGCCGCGCCCGCTCGTGCGCGGCGACGAGCTGGCGCGCGAGCTGGGCATACCGACGGGGCCGCGCGTCGGCGAGCTGCTGGCGCGGCTCAGCGAGGCTCAGTACACGGGGGAGGTGGCCACTCGCGAGCAGGCGATCGCCCACGCGCGCTCGCTCGCCTAAGCCGGCCGCGCGACGAAGATCCGAATAGGCTTGGAGCGTGCGCGACCCCGATTGCATCTTCTGCAAGATTGTCGCCGGCGAGCTTCCAGCGACGATCGTCGACGAAGACGAGCGGACGATTTCCTTCATGGACATCGCGCCGGCCACGCGCGGGCACGCCCTGGTGATCCCGCGCGAGCACTCGCCCGATCTGCTGGGCATCGAGGCCGACGATCTCACGGCGGTGAGCCTGGCCGCAAAGCGGCTCGCCGGCCTAGTCAAGGAGCGCCTGGGGGCCGACGGCGTGAACCTGTTGAACGCCTGTGGCGCGGTCGCCTTTCAGACGGTCTTTCATTTTCACGTGCACGTGATCCCGCGTTACGAGGGCGACGCGATGCGGCTTCCGTGGGTGCCCGCGCCCGGCGATCCGGACGAGATCGCGGCGGCGGCGCAGGAGCTCGGCGAGCGATAGCGAATGATCCAACCGCTACATCTGGCCCCGACTCGTGTTGAATGGCAACGATGAAACGCATATATCCAGCCTTCCTCACGACGCTCGCTCTCGTTCTCGCGATTCCGGCGGTTGCGCCCGCGACGATCGCCGAAGTCGGCGTGATCCCGCCGACGACGACGCCCGAAACGGTCCCCAGCTGCCCCGCGAGCCCGTGCCTGGCGGTCAGCCGCACGACCGGCTTCCAGGTCAAGGTGGCCACGAACACCACGCTGATGAGCGCTCCGCGCGCCGGCTCGGTTGTCGCCTGGACGATCACCCTAGGCCGGCCCAACGCCACGCAGATCAAGTTCTTCAACGCCAACGAGGGCGGCGAAGCCGAAGCGGGCCTGGCGATCCTGCGCGCCGAAAAGAAACCGAACCTGACCTACAAGCTGATCGCCTCCAGCCCGACGGTCCCGCTGAAGAAATACTTCGGCAAGTCGGCGCAGTTCCCGCTCGAACGCTCGATCTCCGTACGCAAGGGCGACATCGTCGCCTTGACGGTGCCCACGTGGGCACCGGCGCTAGCGCTCGGCTTCGGCAAGGACACCTCCTGGCGGGCCAGCCGCGAAAAGAAGCAGTGCGCAAGCACCAGCTCGCAGAGCACGCAGACGTCGATCGGAGCGGCCGTTCAGTACTTCTGCCTGTACCAGACGGCGCGCCTGACCTACAGCGCGACGCTGGTCTCTACGCCCTAGAGCCCTCGTCGCGCGCAGGGCGCAGGCCGAGGTAGCGGCGCACGGCGATCAGGCTCCAGATCGCCTCGACGACGCCGAACGGCCATGTGCCGGCGAGGAAGCCGTAGCTGCTGGAGAGCGCACAGCCGCAGGCGAACGCGGCGACGAAGGCGGGGCCGCGGCGCTCGAGCGCGTACATCAGCATCATGAACGTGACTGCCGCGGCTCCGTAGGCGGTGAGCAAGCGGCCAGTGTGGCAAAGACCGTCGGCGAGCCGGCGCGCTGCCGCCTATTTGGTGGGCGCGCCCGCGCCGCCCGACGGGCTCGATTCGGCAGCGGATTTTTCGCTGGAGGCTTCTTTTTCTTTTTCTTTTTCTTTTTCGGCCGAGGCGCCGCCGGAGGGCGTCGCGGCTGCTTCGCCCGAGCCACCGGAGCTGCCGCCGTTTTCGGGTTCTTCGGTGGCTTGGTTCCCGCCAGATGTGCCGGCGGCGCTTTCGCCGGTGGAGGTTTTGGCTTTGGTCGTCGTCGATGTCGACGTCGTCTGTGCGGTCGCCTTTTCGGCGCTCGAGTCGCTCGGTGGCGTCATGTCGGGCGTGCTCTTGGGAATCGCGTCCGAGGCGCTGCTGCCGCCACCGCAAGCGCTGAGCGTGCCTGCGGCGAGCAACAGGGCGCACGCGACGACGACGGCGCGAACGGTCAACGGTCTCCCGCGCGCGATCCCAGCGGCGCCATGCGCCGGCCGCAGGTGGGACAGTCGTTGAGGTCCTTCTGGGCGAGCTGGTCGCACCAGTTGCAGAAGCGAAGGTTCTCCACGGCCCACGGCAGGCGGGAGGAGGAGGGGGCGAGAGGCAGTACCTTGCCGACGACTTCGAGCTGGTCGCCGTCGTCGCGGTCGAGGTAGATCTCGCCGGGCTCGGCCTCGAGCACGATCTCGCGTCCGCTTGCGGGGTTTCGTAGGCGATAGCGCTGGCTGCTCATTGGGCAAAACTCTATCGGAGCGTCCCGCGGCAGCGGCCAGGGAGCGAGGCAGGCGACCGCTAGGCTCGCGCGGTGCGCATCCTCGTCTTCCATGGCTACCTGCTCGGCGGCACGGGCTCGAACGTGTACAACGCGCGCCTGGCGGCGGCATTCGTCAAGCAGGGCCATGAAGTGCACCTGCTCTGCCAGGATCGCCACCCCGAGCGCCAGGAGTTCGTCGATGCCACGGGCGATTGGGACGAGGGCGCCTTGCGCGTTGGCCCAGTGGGCGGGCGCGACGCGAGCGGGACCGGCAGCTGCACGGTCTATCGTCCGGACATCGGCAGCCTGCTGCCGGTGTACGTCGCCGATCGCTACGAGGGCATGCAAGCACGCACGTTCGCCGAGTGCAGCGATCGCGAGATCGCCGATTACATCGAGGCGAATGTCGCGGCCGTGAACGACGTGGTCGCACGCGTCTCGCCGCAGGTGGCGCTTGCCAATCACCTCGTGATGGGCCCGGCGATCCTCGCGCGAGCCCTGGCCGGCCGCGTCGCCTACGCGGTCAAGGTCCATGGCAGCGCGCTCGAGTACACGGTCAAGCCGAACCCCGAGCGCTTTTTGCCTTTCGCGCGCGAGGGCCTGGCGGGCGCCGGGGGTGTGCTGGTCGGCTCACATCACACGGCAGCCAGCCTGTGGCGGGCGATGGCCGACGACGACGTGCAGCGGCGCACGCGCCTGGGGCCGCCGGGCGTGGACGTCGAGCGCTTCGCCCCGCGCGAGCCGGTTGCGGCGGCCGCCGGATTGGGGGCTCTGGCGGCGCGGCTACAGGCCGGCGGGGCCGGGCACGACGCGGCGGCGCAGGCAGACGCCTTCGCGCGCGACGAGCGGGCAGCGGGCGACGCGGTCGCGCGCCTTCGCCCGGGTGAGGACCGGCTGGTCGCGTTCGTCGGCAAGCTGATCGTCAGCAAGGGCGTCGACCTGCTGCTCGCGGCGTGGCCGCTCGTGCTCGAGAGCGTGCCTGCGGCGAGGCTCGTCGTCGTCGGCTTCGGCGCCTACCGCGGAGGGTTCGAGCAACTGCTCGCGGCGCTCGCCGACGGCGACGTCGGGCGCGCGAAGGAGATCGCGCGAGCCGGGCGTTCGCTCGAGGACAAGTCCCTGGCGGCTAAGCCGCTGACTCACCTGCTGGCGTTTCTCGAGGGTCTCGAAGGGGGTGCGCTGGCGAGCTATCTCGACGCGGCGAGCTCGCTGGGCGACCGCGTCGTGCTGACCGGGCGCCTCGATCACGAGGAGCTCGCCGATCTGCTGCCGGCGTGCGAGGCGATGGTCGTCCCGAGCACGTTTCCGGAGGCCTTTGGCATGGTCGCCGCGGAGGCGGCGGCGTGCGGCGCGCTGCCCGTCAGCGCCGCCCATTCCGGCCTCGCCGAGGTCAGCGACGCGCTGGCGAGAGCCGTTCCCGAGGAGGTTGCCGGCCTGCTGACGTTTGCGGTCGACGACGGCGCCGTGCCGGCGCTCGCGGCGCGGGTCGTGGGCTGGCTGCAGGCCGATCCACGGGTGCGCGTGAAGGCGCGCGAGGGCCTGGTCGAGACCGTGCGCGAGCGGTGGTCGTGGGAAGGCGTCGCGCGCGGCGTGATCGCGGCCGCGCGTGGCGAGCTCGACGACCTGCAAATGCCGTGAAATGGCACGCCCGTCCTCGCGCGAGCTGGCGCCGAGGCACCCGCCCGTTCGGATAGTGTTCCGCCCGCTTATGAGCCGCCCGCACGCTCTCAAGGATCGAGTCCCCGCCCTGCGCAGCTCGCTGCGCAGGCTGACTGCGCGGGCGCCCGGGCTCGCCGCGTTCGTGGCTGTCGCGCTGGTTGCCGCGGGCTGCTCGGTCAAGGGCGCCGACAACGCCAACCTGGTCGTCGGCAAGCAGCAGTTCGTCGGCAAGTGCGGCTCCTGCCACACGCTCGCGCGGGCCGAAACCAAAGGCGTAGTCGGGCCGAACCTCGACGAAGCCTTCCGCGGGAGCCTGTCCGAAGGGGCCAACCGCGACACGGTCCGCGGCGTCGTCGAAAAACAGATCCAGATCCCCAATCCCGAAGGCGCGATGCCCAAAGACCTGGTCAGCGGCTCGACGGCCAAAGACGTCTCCGCTTACGTTGCGCAGGAGGTCGCCAAGAGCGGCAAGGACAGCGGTCTGCTCGCGACCGCCGTGCAGGCTCCGGGGGCGGGCAAGCCGGTCGCGGAGAAGGGCGGCAAGCTGTCGATCGCCGCGAGCCCCAGCGGCCAGCTGGCCTACGTGACGAACAAAGCCACCGGCACGCCGGGACCGGTGGTCGTAGAAATGCCCAACATGTCAGGCGTGTCGCACAACATCGCGCTTGAAGCGGGCGAAGGCGGCGCCACGCCGAAGGGCTCGAAGGTCGGCGCCAGCGAATTCACGACCAAGAGCACGGCAAAAGTCACGGTCACGCTCAAGCCCGGCACGTACACGTTCTTCTGCGAGGCTCCAGGCCACCGTCAGGCGGGGATGTACGGCACGTTGACGGTCAAGTAATCGCGCGGGGGCCTCGCCCGCTGACGCGGCGCTCCCGCACCCGGCTAGCGCAGCAGCGGCCCGTGGGCGAAGAACAAAAACCACACGACGAAGGCGACGATCGCGAGCGCGACGACGAGCGTCGCGATCAGCTCGATCGTCCCGACCAGCTCGCGCTTGCGCTGCTGCTCCTCCTCCACATCACCAGCCTACGCCCGCGGCGGCGATCTGGCAGCGGCGCTAGAAGATCGCTCGCAGGATCAAGACGATCGCGACGAGCGCAACGATCGCGACCAGCACATAGAGCAGGAAGCGGAACGCCTCGGCCTCGGAGCGAAGCGGGTTGAGCACCTCTACAGGATGTAAACGGTGAAGTAGACGACCAGCCACATCGCGTCGACGAAGTGCCAGTAGATCCCAGGCACCTCGACGCCACGGTGCTCCTCTGGGCTGAAATGTCCGCGGAAGGATCTGATCGTCACGAACAGCAACAGCAGCAGCCCGATGAACACGTGGGCTCCGTGCAGGCCGGTGAGCGAGTAGAAGACCGTCTGTTGCGCGCCGTCCTGTGGGGCGAAGCCGATGTTGGCGTACTCGTTGATCTGGATGAACAGGAACGTGCAGCCGAGCAGGAAGGTCGTGAGCATGCCCGCCTTCAGGCCGAAGCGGTTGCCGTTCCTGATCGACGTCTGCGCCCAGTGCATGGTCATCGACGAGGACACGAGGATCGCGGTGTTGACGCCGGCGACTTCGACCGGCAGGTGCGTGCCGGGGGCGGGCCACGCGTCGCCCTGGGCGATGCGGATGAAGAAGTACGCCGTGAAGAAGGCGCCGAAGACCATGATCTCCGAGATGATGAAAAGCAGCATCCCGAGCAGCTGGGGCTCGGCGCGCGAGCTGATGTTGGCCGCCGGGGGGCCGTGGTGCTCGTGGTCGCCGTGGGCGACCGGGTGGGCGACGCTGGCTGCCTCCATAATCAGATACCTCCGCGGGACGTCCGGTCCCGCGTTTTGACCCTGTGTTCGACCTCCGGTCTCACGAGACTAGGCGGCGGAGGCCGCGGTCGTGGGCTGCAGGTCGACGACGACATGCTCGACCGGTGCCGAGGTCATGTGCTGCACGCGCTCGATCAGGTTAGAGCGCATCCAGCCCGAGCGCTGGTCGGGCAGCGTCGAGATGACGACGTCGTCGACGCGAAACAGCTCGAGCGCGTTGACGGCCGCCGTGTAGGGGTCGGGGTCGCCGATCATGCCCGAGCCGACCAAGCCGGCGCTGTGCAGGCGGTCTAGCATCGTCGCCAGGCGCGCGCGCGCCAGCTGCGGCGCGCCGCCGCTGCCGTCGGGCTGGGGAACGATCACGATGAACAGGCGCCGACCCAGCCCTTCGGGCTGTGTGCCCCCCGAGGCGGCCTTCTCGCCGAGCCGCTGCAGCAGCTCGTCGCCGCCGAGCGTCTTGGACGCGAGCACGAGCGTGACCTTGAAGGGAAGGCCCTCCTGCTCGAGGTCGACGACGACGTGCTCGACGGGCAGTCCAGATGCGTTGCGGATGCGTTCGACCAGATCACGGCGCAGCCAGCCCGAGCTGACGGCCGGGTAGGTGGAGATGAGGATCTCGTCGGGCCGGCGCGTGGCGACAGCGTCCATCGTCGCAAGGAACGGGTCAGGGTCGCCGACTTCGCCGGTCGCGTCGATCGACTCACCGGTCACCAGCGAGAGCGCAAGGTCGACGCGCGCCTGCGCCGATTCGCGCACGGCCTCGTCGTAGATCACCAGGCCGGCTGACGGGTTGCTCTGCGGCACGACCAGCCGGAAGCGCACGTCGCCGACGGCCGCGCGCTCGCGCACGGCCTGCAGCAGCTTTGCGCCGCCGAGCGTTCGGTTTGCCACCACCAGGACTTCCCTCATCGCCGCGCCTCCCTACTCGCTCGGGGCCCGCGCGACGCCGGAGCCGGCGCCGACCGTCGCGGGGCTCGGAGTGGGGGCGAAGGTACCGTGCACCGCGCCCGGGACGCCGTACTCGTAGGGCCCGCCGACGACCGTCGGCAGCTTGTCGAAGTTGAAGATCGGCGGCGGCGAGGAGACCTGCCACTCGAGCGTCATGCCGCGCCACGGGTTGCTCGCGGCCTTCGGGCCGCCGCGCCAGCTGGTGACCATGTTGTAGAGGAAGATCAGCGTGCTCAGCCCGAGCGCGAAGCTGGCGATCGAGATGAACAGGTTGAGGCTGGCGAACTTGGCGGCGTAGTCCTCGACCCGCCGCGGCATGCCCTGCAGGCCGATGATGTGCATCGGGCCGAAGGTCAGGTTGAAGAACACGAACGTCGTCCAGAAGTGCCACTTGCCCAGGCGCTCGTCGTACATCCGCCCGGTCATCTTCGGGAACCAGTAGTAGACGCCGGCAAAGATCGTCATCAGCGAGCCGCCGAACAGCACGTAGTGGATGTGCGCGACGATGAAGTACGTGGCGGAGACGTGGATGTCGAAGGGGATCATCGCGAGCATCACGCCGCTGATCCCGCCGAGCGTGAACGTCGTCAAGAAGCCCAGCGCGAACAGCATGGCCGTGTCGAGGTGCAGCACGCCTCGCCACAGCGTCGCCAGCCAGGAGAAGATCTTGATGCCCGTTGGCACCGCGATGATCGCCGTCGTGATCGCCATCGGGATACGGATCCACGCGGCCATGCCGGAGGTGAACATGTGGTGTGCCCAGACGGTGAAGCCAAGGCCGACGATCGCCAGCAGCGAGAAGGCCATCATGCGGTAGCCAAAGATCGGCTTGCGCGACTTGACGGCGATGATTTCGCTGATGATCCCGAAGCCGGGCAGCATCATGATGTAGACGGCCGGGTGCGAGTAGAACCAGAAGACGTGCTGATACATCAGCACGTCGCCGCCCTTGGCGGCGTTGAAGAAGTTGAAGCCCAGCGCGCGGTCGAGCAGCACGAAGAACTGCGAGGCGGCGATGAACGGCGTGGCGATGACGACGAGCAGCGATGTGGCGAAGTTGGCCCACACGAGCAGCGGCAGGCGGAAGAAGCTCATGCCCGGGGCGCGCATCGTGATGATCGTCACGAGGAAGTTGAGCGCGGTCATGATCGAGGAGGCGCCCGCGAACTGAACTCCTAGCGAGAAGAACGTCTGTCCGATCGGCGCGTTGGTCGACAGCGGCGCATAGGCCGTCCAGCCGTCGGCAAAGGCGCCGCCGGGCGCGAAGAAGCTGCCGAGCATCATCGCGCCGGCGACCGGCAGCAGCCAGAAGGACAGCGCGTTCAACCGCGGGAAGGCCATGTCGGGGGCGCCGATCATCAGCGGGATGACGAAGTTGCCAAGGCCCGCGAACACGGGGATCACGAATAGGAAGATCAGCAGCGAGGCGTGGACGGAGAACAGGCCGTTGTAGGTGTTCGCGTCGACGAACTGCGCGCCCGGCGCGGCGAGCTCGGCGCGCATCAGCATCGCGATCAGGCCGCCGACGAGCAGGAAGAAGAAGGAGCTGACGGTGTACTGGACGCCGATCACCTTGTGGTCGGTGTTGATGCGGAAGTAGTCCCTCCACGTGTGCGCGCCGTGGTCGGAGTGGTCATCGCCGCGCGTCTTCTTGCCGGCCGCCCAGTAGAACCAATGGTCGAAGCCGCCGATGCCGACGAGAAACAGCAGCGGCACCGCGATCAGCGCGACCGTGAGGATCGCTTCGCCGTTGATGAAGTGCCGGAAAGTCGAGTGCCCGGTGCTCATGCGCACGAGCCACGTCAGGCCGAGCGAGAAGGCGACGCCCAGGGCCATCATCCAGGAAGCTCGGTAGAAGCCGGGGGCACGCAGTTTCGCGCCGAGCGTCATGCGCTCACCCCCGTGGCCGGCCCCTGCGGAGCCGGATTGCGGCGGACGTTGCGCCGGAGCAGCCGTCGCCATCAGGCCGCCTCCCTGCCGCTTCTGGTCCAGACGCCGCGCACGCTCATCGCCGACATTATCCCGCAGCCGTGGATGTAGTGCTCGACGCGCCACCCGAGGCGCCGCCGTCGGGGACGGTCGCTCCGGCGTGGGCTTTCAGCCATTGCAGGAACTGCGCCTGAGGCACGACGTGCACCTTCGTACGCATCAGCGAATGGCCCAGGCCGCAGAGCAGGTTGCAGACGATCGGGTAGGTTCCGAGGCGGCTCGGCGTCGCGCGCCAGGTGGTCGTGATGCCGGGCACGACATCCTCCTGCAGGCGGAAGGCGGGGATCCAGAAGGCGTGGATGACGTCCTTGGAGTGCAGGCCGAATTTGACCGATTCGCCCTCGGGCAGGTAGAGCTGGTCGGATTCGACGGGCTTGCCCCCGGTCACCGACGGTGGGTACTGGAAGGTCCAGGCGAACTGCTCGCCTGTGACGCCGACGTTGATCTCGCGCGCGGGCTTCTTCTCGTTGTCGTGCAGGACGACGAACGAATAGGAGACGAGCGCCAGCAGGATGACCGCCGGGATCGTCGTCCACACGACCTCCAAGCGCGTGTTGCCGTGGATCGGAGGACCGTCCTTGAGCTCCTCGCCCGGCTTCATGCGGAACTGCCACGCGCAGTAGAGGACGACCGTGACGACGAGCACGAAGATCGGGATCGAAGCGTCGACGAGCACGTGGTAGAGCCGATCGGTGTTCTTGGCCTGCGTGGAGGCCTGCACCGGGAACCAGTGGATCACGTAGCTCAGCACGATTCCGATCGCGATCGCGACGACGGCCGCGGCGATCGTGAGCATCATCTGGCGCTGCTTACCCACGCGCTGCGCCGATCTGAGTGGGCGCGCCCTCGTGGGCGGTGTCTGCGGACGTCCCTTCCATCGCGAGGCGTGATCCTAATAGCTTCTCCCCAGGAACGGCTCGGCGCTTGACGCGCGCGCATCCGGGTACTAGATTGAGCCAATCGTTGCAAGTGCTCGAACGAGTCGTCCACGGAGAGGTGCAGCGCGAAAGGAGCGGCCATGCAGGTGAGCGAAGGCATGAGTCCGACGGTCCTGGCGGTGGGGCCCGACCACACCCTGCGCGCCGTCGCGCAGTTGATGTCGCGCCGCGCGGTCGGCGCCGCCGTCGTGATGGACCCGGACAGCGGCGGGCCTGGCATCATCACCGAGCGCGACATCCTGCGCTCGCTCGGCGCCGGGGAGGACCCCGATGCGGAGTCGGTCTCTGCGCACCTGACCAGCGACGTGGTCTACGCCGCGCCGGACTGGTCGCTGGAGGAGGCCGCCGCGGCGATGGTGCGCGGAGGCTTTCGCCACCTGATCGTCGTCGAGCGGGGAGAGACGGTGGGCATCCTCTCCGTCCGCGACATCGTGCGCTGCTGGACCGAGGACGGAGCGATCTGCTCTGTGCCGGCGAGCGCAGCAGTGGGGTGAGCCGGGGCGCGGTGTGGGGACTGCGCGCGCACCCCGTTTGCCGGCTACGCGCGAGCGCGCCGGGCAGATCAGTCGAGCGGTAGCTCGTCGACTTCGGCGCGCGTGTCTTTGAGCCAGCGCACGACGCAGCCGATCGTCAGCAGGCCGCCGATCACGGTGAACTCGATGAACGTCGTGAAGCCGATCAGCAGGAGCGTCACCCCGACGGCGGTCAGCACCGGCAGGACGGTAGGCCCGGGGAGGTGGATCTCCTCCCCGACGGGCGGGACCTCGGGGTCGAGCGGGCTCACGAGACGTATACCGCGGCGACGACGAACGTGAGCGCGAACATGAACATGCAGATCGCGCACACGATCCAGCCGGTGCGGAGGTTCTTGCGTGCGAGGCGACGGTTCATCGGCCCGAAGAATACCCGTCGCAGTTACGCGTGGAGGTCGCGCTCGCGGCGCTCGCGTCAGAGATGTGCATCGGCGACCATCGAGCAGAACAGCAGCGCCAGGTACGCGAGCGAGAACAGGTACAGCTGCAGCGCGGAGCGGCGGTCGGCCCGGCGATACAGCCGCACCGCCCCGGCGATGAAGCCGAGGCCGAGCGTCAGCGACGCGACCAGGTAGATCGTGCCGAACCCGCCGGCGCAGAAGGGCAGCTGCGTGACGGCATACAGCAGCACCGAATAGAGCAGGATCTGCCGGCGCGTCTCGGCCTCGCCGCGAACGACAGGCAGCATCGGCACGCCTACCTTTGCGTACTCGTCCTTCATCAGCAGCGACAGCGCCCAGAAGTGCGGCGGTGTCCAGAAGAAGACGATCGAGAACAGGATCACCGCGGTGAAGCTCACCGACCCGGTTACCGCGGCCCATCCGACCAGCGGCGGCACGGCCCCCGCTGCGCCGCCGATCACGATGTTCTGCGGCGTGCGCCGCTTCAGCCAGACCGTGTACACGAAGACGTAGCCGAGGAAGCCCGAGAACGACAGCGCTGCGGCCAGCGCGTTGACCGCCAGCGACAGCTCCACCAGCGACAGCGCGGCCAGCGTGCAGCCGAAGGCCAGCGCGGCATGCGGCGAGACGCGCCCGGAGGGCACCGGGCGCGTGGCCGTGCGCGCCATCTGCGCGTCGATGTCGCGGTCGAACCAGTGGTTGACGGCGCCCGCGCCGCCGGCCGACAGATAGCCGCCAAGGCACGTGAGGAAGACGAGCAGCGGCGAGGGATCGCCTGCGACGTACATCGTGGCGATCGTCGTCAGCAGCAGCAGCGACTGGACCTTGGGCTTGGTCAGCTCGACATAGTCACCGAGCAGCCGGCGCGTGCGCGGGGCGAACGCAAGGCGCGCCGGGGCGAGCGATGGCGCCGCGCCGGGCAAGTTACAACCCGACCTGCGTGGCGCCCGCGGGCACGACCGCGCCGGAAACCGGCGCGCCGCCCGTGCGGCGCTCGATCTCGCGGCGAATGTCCTTCATCGGTTCGACCGAGCGCACCTGCGGGATCGTGTCGAAGTTGTTGACCGGCGGCGGCGAGGCGGTGAACCACTCCAGCGTGTTCGCCTTCCACGGGTCGGGGCCCGCGATCACGCCGACCTTCACGCTGCGCACGACGTTGACGATCGTCACGAGCACGCCGAGGCCGAGGATGAACGAGCCGACGGTGGAGATCTGGTTGTACAGCGCGAGGTTGCCGACGTTGTCGTACTCGTACACGCGCCGCGGCATCCCGTCGAGGCCGATCACGTGCTGGATCAGGAATGTCGCGAGGATGCCGACGAACATCAGCCAGAAGCTCAGCTTGCCCAGGCTCTCGCTGAGCATCCGCCCGGTGATCTTCGGAAACCAGTAGTAGATCGCCGCGAAGATCGTCATCACCGAGCCGCCGACGAGCACGAAGTGCAGGTGCGCGACGACGAAGTACGTTTCGTTGAGCTGCCAGTCGACCGGGAACACGGCGAGGAACACGCCAGAGATGCCACCGATCAAGAACAGCGCGATGAAGCCCGCGCAGAACAGCAGCGGCGTCTTGAATTCGACAGTCCCTCGCCACAGCGTGGCGATCCAGTTGAGGATCTTCACCCCCGTCGGCACGGCGATCAAGAACGAGCTGAGCATCACGAACACGAGCACCGCCTCGGGTATCGGCGCGGTGAACATGTGGTGCGCCCACGTCAAGAAGCCGAGGAAGGCGATCGCCACGGTCGCCGCCGCGATCGCCTTGTAGCCGAAGATCGGCTTTCGCGCGAACACCGGCAGGATCTCCGAGACGATTCCGAAGCCCGGCAGGATCATGATGTAGACCTCGGGATGGCCGAAGAACCAGAAGAGGTTCTGCCAGAGAATCGGCGACCCGCCGTTGGCCGGGTCGAAGAAATGCGTGCCGAAGTGGCGGTCGGTCAGCAGCATCGTCACCGCCGCCGCGATCACGGGCATCGCGAAGATGATCAGGACCGAGTAAACGAGGATCGCCCAGATGAACAGCGGCAGGCGTCCCCAGCTCATCCCGCGCGCGCGCATGTTGGCGATCGTCGCGTAGAAGTTGACGGCGCCGAGGATCGAGGAGATGCCTGTCAGGTGGATCAGGTAGATCCACGCGTCCTGACCGCCGCTCGGGGTGAAGGAGACGCTCGACAGCGGCGGGTAGCTCGTCCAGCCGGCTTCCGGCGGGTTCCAGAAGAGCGACGCGTAGAAGACGATCCCGCCGGCCAGCAGAAGCCAGTAGGACAGAGCGTTCAGACGCGGAAAGGCCATGTCGCGCGCGCCGATCATCAGCGGCACGAAGTAGTTGGCCAGGCCGGCCATCATCGGCACGACGAACAGGAAGATCATCGTCGTGCCGTGCATCGTGAACAGCTGGTTGTAGGCCGTCGGCGAGACCAGCGTGTTGTTCGGCGCGCCGAGCTGCAGGCGCATGAGCAGCGCCTCGACGCCGCCGAGGCAGAAGAACACGAACGTCGTGACCATGTACATGATCCCGATGCGCTTGTGGTCGGTCGTCGTGATCCAGCTCGTCCAGCCGCGCGCTTCGCGCTGCACGCCGTGGGTGGTCACCTGGGGGACTGGAGCTAGCGTCGTAGCCATTGCTGTTCCGGTTTCCTCTGTGTCCTAGGGGTTTTCAACCTGACCGGGGCCGGTCTGCGAGTTCAGTTTCGCGCGCTCGACCTTGGCCTGCTGGTTGGCTTCGGAGAGCAGCTTCTTCTGGTATTCGAGCCACTGGTCGAACTGCGCCGGCGGCACGGCCTTGACGGTGGCGATCATGCGCGCATGCCCACGTCCGCACAGGATCGCGCACTGGCCGCGGTAGACCCCGGGCTTTTCCGCCTTGAACCACGTGTAGTCGTGATACCCGGGAACCGCCTGGAACTTGCCGCCGAGCTTGGGCACCCACCAGGAGTGCACCACGTCGGAGGATGAGATGTCAAGCGTGACGGTCGTGTTCGTGGGGACGACCATCTGCTCGTAGGAGTAGGGCGCGCCGAGCCCGTCTGATTCGCTGGCTCCGGGATAGACGTACTGCCAGATGTACTGCCGGCCGATCACCTTGATGTTCAGCGATTTGCCGTCCGGCGGCAGCTTGCGCTCGGAGCTGGCGTACAGCAGGCCGTTGCTGCTGGCGAGCTTGTCGCCTTCGGGCCCCGAGTTGGCAGGGTTCTGGATCGAGGAGAGCTTGGCGAAGGTGACGATCGCGAGGGCCAGCAGGATCACCGCGGCGCCGACCGTCCAGCTGAGCTCCAGGCGCGTGTTGCCGCGGATCTGCGCGGGCACGGCGCCCTTGCGCGCACGGAACCTGATCAGCGCGTAGAGCAGCCCCGCCTCGACGAGCGCGAAGATCACCAGCGCGATCACCAGCGTGATCTTGTAGAGGCTGTCGATCTGGTTCGCGTTGGACGAGCCGCCCGACTGCGGAGTGAAGAACGCCAGCGTTGCTGAGAGCAGATGGCCCAAGGCGGCGGGGATTCTATTCAGGCGTGGACGGGATGCGCTTGATGACGTCTGCCACGAGCGCCTCAGAGCCGGCCAGACCCAGCCCTCCGGGCTGTGTGCCCGCCGGCCAGGTGACTTCCGTGGCGGGCGGAGCGGTCACGAATTGAATCCGGCAGCGTAGCCCGGCTCGGCCTGTAGGCTGGATGCCGTTCAGCTCCCGGCGAAGCGGGCGGGACGCTTCTGTACGAAGGCCGTCGCCCCCTCGACGAAATCGTCGCTGGAGGCCATCTCCTGCTGAATGCGCGCCTCCAGCTCGAGCTGCTCGGCCATGCGCGGATACAGCCAGTTGTTGAGCTGGCGCTTGGTGCCCGCATAGGAGCGCGTCGGGCCGGCCGCCAGGCGCGCGGCGAGCGCGGCGGTCTCCTCGCCCAGCTGGGCGTCGGCGACGACGCGGTTGATCAGGCCCCATTGCAGCGCCTGCGCCGCGGGCAGGCGCTCTCCGAGCATCGACAGCTCGCTGGCGCGCGCCATGCCGACGCGCGTCGGCACGAACAGCGAGGAGCCGCCGTCGGGCACGAGCCCGATATTCACGAAGGCGAGCAAGAAGTAGGCGCTCTCGGCGGCGAGGATCAGGTCGCAGCACAGCGCCAGCGAGCAGCCGATGCCGACGGCTGGCCCGTTGACGCTGGCGATCACCGGCTTTGGCATCTCGCGGATCGCCTGCATGATCGGGTGGTAGCGCTCGGTGAGCGTCTTGTAGACGTCCGGGCGACCGTCCGGCGCCGTGTCGCCGCCGCTGATGTCCTTCAGGTCGGCGCCCGAGGAGAACGCGCGACCGGCGCCCGTGATCGTGACCGAGCGCACCGCGTCGTCCGCGGCGGCCTCGCGCAGCACGGCGAGCAGGTCGGCCCCGAGCTGCGCGTTCCATGCGTTGAGCGCGTCGGGGCGGTTCAACTGCACCGTCGCGGCGCCCTCGCTGCGCAGCACGTTGACCGTCTGCGGTTGCGTCGTCGGCTCGTTCATCGGCGTCCTCTCGTCGCGCTGCTGGGCTGAGGCCGGCGGCGCAGGCGCCGCCCGGCTGGCGCTGATCCTAAGGTGTGGGGCATGGATCGACCGGTGATCGGCATGTGCACGGCGCTGGAGCGCGCGCGCTGGAGCGTCTGGGACCAGTCCGCGGTGTTGCTGTCGCGCAGCTACGTCGACGCAGTGCAGCGCGCCGGCGGCCTGGCCGTGCTGCTGCCACCCGACCCGCAGCTGGTGCAGGACCCAACCGACGCGCTGGGGCTGATCGACGGGTTGCTGCTCGCAGGCGGCGCCGATCTGGATCCCGCCAGCTACGGGCAGCGGCGCCATGCCGAGACGCAGGACGCCGTCCCCGAGCGCGACGCCTTCGAGATCGCCCTGACGCGCGCGGCGATACAGCGCGACATTCCCGTGCTGGGGATCTGCCGCGGGATGCAGCTGATCAACGTGGCGCTCGGCGGCACGTTGATCCAGCATCTGCCCGAGCACCTCGGCCATCAGGAGCACCGGCGCGTCAACGGCTCCTTCGACGGATCCGACCACGACGTGGACGTGCTCGCCGGCACGCTCGCCCGGCGCGTGATCGGCGATGCCCGTCACGCCACCAAGTCCCACCACCACCAGGGGGTCGACCGCGTCGGCGAGGGCCTGCGCGTCAGCGCCACCTCGCCGTTGGACGGACTGGTCGAGGCCGTGGAGCTGCCGGACCGCGCCTTCGTGCTCGGCGTGCAGTGGCACCCGGAGGCAGACGCGACGAGCCCTGTCGTGTGCGGCCTCGTCGAGGCCGCGGGCGCTCATGCGCGCGCACGCCCCGTAGTTTCTTAGCCCCGAGGGCGGTCATATACTCGGCCGCGTGCGGCGCTCGACAGTCCTCAGAGCGGCCGCCTGGGGGGTGGTCGCGGCGGGGGTCGCGGCGCCGCTGGCGCGCAAGCGGGTCAAGGCGCCCCCGGTCGTCCTGCAGGGGGTCGCCTTCGCCGCGCCGATCGGACTGTGCGTGGCGATGCGCCGCTCGCGCACGCGCGACGTCGCCGTGTGCACTCTTCAGATGTGGGCTTACCTGGCGGCGTACAAGTCGCCGCACGACGACCCCGCCGAGCAGGAGCTGCGCACGCGCTTCCACTACCCGATCACCGCCGACCGCGCGCTCGGGTTGGGCGAGCTGCCGTCGCTTCGCCTGCAGCGCGCGCTCGCTCGAGTGGGCGACGACGGCCCGGAATGGCGAGCGTTGGATCGCGCGCTCGTGTGGACGCATTGGGCATGGTTCGCCGTGCCGCACGGGACGGTCGTCTACATGCTGCTGTGCCATCCCGATCGCTTTCCGCGCGCAGCCGCGTTGACGTATGCCGTCTTCGACGTCGGCGCGAGCTTTTACTGGCTGATCCCGACGGCGCCGCCGTGGTACGCGGCGGCACGCGCGCCGGGCCTTGCCGATGAAGCGAAAGTGCGGCGGATGATGGTCGAGTACGGCGAGCACTTCTGGCGTGACAACTGGGGGCCGCTCTACAGTGTCTTCGGAGGCAACCCCCTGGCCGCGATGCCCTCGCTTCACTTCGCGACATCTCTGATGGCCGCGCTTCTGCTCGCAGAGGTGGGGCCGCTCGCGGGTGCCCTCGGCGCCGGCTACACGGCGTCGCTCGGCTTCGCGCTGGTGTATCTCGGCGAGCACTACGTCGTGGACCTGCTGGCGGGCGCCGCGCTGACGGCGGCGGTGCGTCGCGGCGCTCCGCGCGTCGCGCCGCTGGTCGATCGCCTGGTCGGTGGGCTGGTGGCGCTGGAGGCATTCGCGCACGAGGGAGGCAGAGGGGGGACGTGAGCGAGCGCGTGAGCGAGCCGCAGCCTGCGCCGGGCGCACCGGCGCAGGCGAGGGAGGCGTCGCACGACGACGAGATGCCGCGCGTTGCGGTCACGCGACGCCAGGCGATCGCCTTCGGTCTGTTCGTCCTGACGGCGATCGCGTTCTTCTACTTCGTGCTGCCGAAACTGTCGGGCGTCGGCACGACCGTGCACCGGATCGAGCGCGGCAACAGCTGGTGGATCGCGGTCGGCGTGGTGCTCGAGCTGCTGTCGTTCGCCGGATACGTCGCGCTCTTTCGCGGCGTGTTCGTACGCGGACAGGGGCGCATCGGCTGGCCGGAGAGCTATGAGATAACGATGGCCGGGCTCGC
Source organism: uncultured Solirubrobacteraceae bacterium (assembly GCA_963706615.1). Lineage (GTDB taxonomy): Bacteria > Actinomycetota > Thermoleophilia > Solirubrobacterales > Solirubrobacteraceae > Palsa-744. Next base: position 2,701,183 of record OY970163.1, read on the forward strand.
CGCGACGCGACTGTTCGCGACCGCCGGCGCCGGAGGGCTCGCGCTCACGGCGTGGGCGCTGCGGCGCTCGGGCATGGAGCCGCGCCTGGTGGCCTGTCGCATGGTCGCCTTCACCGTGCTGCTGTACGTCGTGTACGCCGGCTCGCTGCTGATCGACGGGATCGGGCTCGGCACTGGCCTGTTCCCAGGCGGCGGGTCCTTCGCGATCACCTTCCTTCCGGCGATCGTCGCGGCGCTGCTGCTCGCCGCCGCCGGGGCCGTCGCGGCCCTGCCGGGAGATGTCGAGCGCAGGCTGCAGCGACGCGCCTCGGGCTCCGGGCGCCTGGCACACTGGCTCGCGCGCGCCGTGACCGTTCCGGCGCTCGCCGCGACCGGCGTGCGCACGGCGGTCGGCCTGATCCGCCGGCGCGAGCCGGGGGTGCTCGGCGCTGTGGCGTGGTGGGGCTTTGACATCAGCGTGCTGTGGGCGATGTTCCACGCGTTCGGCACCGTGCCGCCCTTCACCGTCATCTGGATGGCCTACTTCGTCGGCACGCTCGGCAACCTGCTGCCGCTGCCCGGCGGCCTGGGCGGCGTCGAAGGGGGGATGATCGGCGTGTTCGCCGCGTTTGGCGTTGACTTCAACCTGTCCGTCGTCGCCGTGCTGTCCTATCGTGGGATCAGCTTCTGGCTGCCTACGCTGCCCGGCGCGATCGCCTACTTCCAGCTGCGGCGCACCGTCGGGCGCTGGCGCGAGGAAGAGGACGACCAACCCGCGGCCGAGGAACGCGCCGGCGCGGTGGGAGCTGCCGGGACCGTCGTCGCCAGGTGACAAAGGCCAGTGCTGGCGCTATACTTTACTTAGTGAAGTACCGATAGGAGATGAGATGAGCGACGTCGAGAACGTGATCGTCATTGGCAGCGGCCCTGCCGGGTACACCGCCGCGCTGTACACCGCGCGCGCCAATCTGAAGCCGCTCGTGTTCGAGGGCTTTGCCTGGGGCGGCCTGCTTCAGCAGACGACCGATGTCGAGAACTACCCCGGCTTCCCCGAGGGGATCATGGGCCCGGAGATCATGCAGAAGTTCCGCGAGCAGGCCGAGCGCTTCGGCGCGCGCTTGGTCACCGAGGACGTCGACCGCGTCGAGCTCGCCTCAGAGCCCGGTGGCGTCCATCGCGTGTGGGTCGGAGACACCGAGCACCGCGCGCGCACGATCGTCCTGTCGATGGGCGCCGAGCACAAGAAGCTCGCCGTCCCGGGCGAGGAGGAGCTCTCGGGACGCGGCGTCAGCTACTGCGCGACGTGCGACGCTGCCTTCTTCAAGGACGCCTCAACCGTGATCGTCGGCGGTGGCGATTCCGCGATGGAGGAGGCAATCTTCCTCTCCAAGTTCGCCTCCAAAGTCACCGTGGTGCACCGCCGCGCCGACTTCCGCGCCTCGAAGATCATGCTCGAGCGCGCTCGAGCGCAGGAGAACATCGAGCTGTTGACCCCCTTCACGGTCGACGAGTTCGTCCCCGGCGAGAACGGCGCGCTCGGCCACGCGAGGCTGAGGAACACCGAGACCGGCGAGTTGCGCGACCTGCTCGTGTCAGGCGCGTTCATCGCGATCGGCCACGAGCCGCAGTCGAGCTTGGTCGACGGGCAGGTCGACGTCGACGAGAACGGCTACGTGGCGACCGACGGCAAGTCCACGCGCACCAACCGGCCCGGCGTGTTCGCCGCCGGCGACCTCGTTGATCACACCTACCGACAGGCGATCACCGCCGCAGGCTCCGGATGCCAGGCGGCGCTCGACGCCGAGTGGTACCTGCGCGACACGCCCGAGGTGCCGACGCCCGAGGGCATGCCCGAGGGCGACCTCGCCGAGGCGCAGTGGGCTGCGCCGGCTGTCGAGCCGGCAGGCGTAGAGACAAGCTAGCCGGGGAGCTTGCTCGACGTGGGCACTGCGCCCTCGAGCTCGAGCAGGAAGCGCTTGCGGTGCAGGCCGCCGCCGTAGCCGCCGAGCGCGCCGCCTCTGCGCAGCACGCGGTGGCAGGGGACGACGATCGGGATCGGGTTGGCGCCGAGCGCGTTGCCGGCCGCGCGCGAGCCGCGCGGGCTGCCCGCCTCGGCGGCGACCTGCGCGTAGCTGAGCACGCCGCCGTAGGGGATCTCCGCGGCAGCGCCCAGCACGCGTCGCCCGAACGGGCCGACCAGCGTCCAGTCCAGGGGCAGCTCGAAGTGCTCGCGCCGCCCGTCAAAGTACTCGTCGAGCTCGCGGCGCACATCATCCAGCGGCCCGGAGGCCTCGACGATGCGCGGTGAGATTCGCGCTGCGAGCCGACCCAGCACAGCGTCGACGTCCTCCTCGGGGAACGCCACGCGCGCCAGCCCGCGCTTGGTCGCCGCGAGCAGCAACGGACCGAACGGCGAATCCGCCGCCGTGTAGCTGATGTCCGCCAGGCCGTCGCTCGCGGCACGCTCGCTCAGCCGCCTCGCGGCGGACGCCGCCGCGGCCGCTTCGCGCGCGCCGGCGCTCTTGCCGCGCAGCGCGCGCTCGAGATCGCTCGCTGTGCCCGTCGCTCGTCCGCTCATGCCTCGACCGCCTTTCTCAGTTGTGTCAGTCCCTCGTGCAGTGAGCGCCGCGCCGCCTCCTCCGAGCAGCCGATCGCCGAGGCGATGTCGCGGTGGGGCAGGTCGCCGACGTAGCGCAGCACGACCGCCGAGCGCTGTCGCGCCGGCAGCTCGCGCACCGCGTCCCACAGCGCCGTGTCCGGCGCGAACGCCTCGTCTTGCGCGCTCGGCGAGGACTCGCCCGGCGCGCCGTCCTCTGTCGGGTCGGCGAGCGCCAGCGCCCGGCGTCCGCGCGCGCGGTGCGCGTCGAGCGCCTTGCGTTCGGCGATCGTCAGTACCCACGCCCGCGTGTTCGAGCCCGCGCGCAGCCGCGGATAGGCGCGCAGCGCAGAGATGAACGTCTCCTGGAAGCAGTCCTCGGCGTCCGCCCGGCCGACGATCGAGACGAGATAGCGCCAGACGACATCGCGCTCGGCGTCGAGGAAGCTTTGGAATGGGGGCAGGCCCTGCGCGCTCACGTGTATTCAACGACCGCGCGCCGCAAAACGTGAGGTCGCGCCGTCAGCTGTCGCCGTCGTACTGAAAGAAGCCCGCGCCGGTCGCGCGCCCCAGCCGCCCGGCGGCGACCAGGCGACGCAGCACAGGCGCCGGGCGATAGCGCTCCTCGCGGTACTCCGCACACAGCGCCAGCAGCACCGTCAGAACGCGATCGAGGCCCAGCTCGTCCGCCCACTTCAGCGGCCCCAGCGGGTAGCTCAGCCCGAGCACCATCCCCACGTCGATGTCCTCTGCGCTGCCGACGCCTTCGCCGAGCGAGAACGCGCACTCGTTGATCACCTGGCAGATGATCCTGCCGAGCACCAGACCCGGCGCGTCGCCGACCCACTCCACGTGCATGCCGAGCGCCGCGAAGAAGCGCTCCGCGCGCGCCGCCGCGACCGGCGAGGAGCTGTCGTTACGCGTCAGCTCCACCAGCGTCGCTTGCTCCAGCGGCGCGAGCACGTGAAAGCCGACCGCGCTGCCGTCCGGGTCCAGCGCCGCCAGCGAGCCCGCCTGGCAGAGCACGACGTGCGCCCCGCCCTGCGTCGGCGGCTCAGCGTGGAGCGCGCGCGGATCGTCGGCACCGGGATCGCGCTGTGAGGTCGGCACGCGCTCGCATTCGACGATCAGCGCCGGCAGCACGCCGCCCGTCGGGTCGTGCGGCGAGCGCACCTCGTAGCCGGCCTGTGCGGCGTAGTGGCGCAGCTCCTCGGCGACGACGCCCGAGCCGGCGATCACGACGACGCCCTCGCCTGTCGCCGGGCGCTCGCCCTCGCGCGGGTCGGGGTCCGGCGCGCGGTGCCCCGGGCCGCCGGTCGGGCCGCTCGAGTTCTCGTAGGAGTAGTAGCCGCGCTTTGACTTGCGCCCGTGCAGGCCCGCCGCGACGTAGCGCGCGGCGATCGGCGACGGGCGCCAGCGCGGCTCGCCGAAGCTCTGCTCGTAGAAGCTCTTGGAGATCTCAAAGCCGACGTCCACGCCCACCAGGTCCATCAGCTCGAACGGGCCCATGCGAAAGCCCCCCTGCATGCGGCAGATGCGGTCGATCGTCTCGACGTCGGCGATCCGCTCCTGCAGCAGGCGCAGCGCCTCCAGGCCGAACGGGCGGTTGCAGCGGTTGACCACGAACCCCGGCCCGTCGCTCGCGCGGATCACCGTCTTGCCCATCGCCCTGCCCGTCGCGTCGGCGATCGCCAGGGCGCGGCCGGAGGACTGCTCGCCGGCGACGACCTCCAGCAGGCGCATGATCGGCGCCGGGTTGAAGAAGTGCATGCCCACGACTCGCTCCGGGTGGCTCGCCGCGGGCGCGATCGCCGTGACCAGCAGCGACGAGGTGTTGCTTGCGAGCACGCAGCGCTCGTCGACGATCTCCGACAGCCGGCCATACAGCTCGTGCTTGAGCTCCAGGCGCTCCGGCGCCGCCTCGATCACCAGCTCGCACGGCGCCAGGTCGGCGAGCTCTACCGCCGGCTCCAGCCGGGCGACCGCCTCGGCGGCCTGCTGCTCGGAGATGCGGCCTTTGGCGGCTTCTTTGCCCAGCCCGGCCTCGATCTTCTGCGCCCCGCTCGCCAGCGCCTCTGCGATCGGGTCGTGCAGCAGCGTGCGCGCGCCCGCGCGCGCTGCCAACTGGGCGATCCCCGCGCCCATCGTGCCCGCACCAAGCACGCCGATCACGGCCGGCACGCGAACCTCGCCGGCTCCGCCGGAATAATCGTCGTTGTCTGGCGTCGACTGCGCGGACATCCCTCGCCTCTCCGCCGCGCTCAGGCCGGGACCATCGCGCCGATACCGGTCATCGCTCGTCCGATGATCAGTTTCTGGATCTGTGAGGTGCCCTCGTACAGGGTGGTCACGCGCGCGTCGCGGAAGTAGCGCTCGACCGGGTGGTCGTCGACGTAGCCCGCGCCGCCGTGCACCTGGATCGCCAGGTTCGCGCACTCCAGCGACGCCTCGGTCGCGTGCAGCTTGGCCACCGACGTCTCCAGCGTGTTCGGGCGGCCGAGATCCTTCAGCCAGCCCGCGCGCCACACGAGCATGCGCGAGGCCTCGGTCTTCAGAACCATGTCCGCGATCATCGCCTGCACGAGCTGGAAGCTCGCGATCGGGCGCCCGAACTGCTCGCGCTCCTTGGCGTAGTTGACCGACTCCTCGACGCAGCCCTGGCAGATGCCGACGCAGCCGGCCGCCACCGAGTAGCGCCCGGAGTCCAGCGCCGACATCGCCACTTTGAAGCCGTCGCCGATGCCGCCGAGGATCTGCTCGTCGCTGACGTGCACGTCTTCCAGCGCGATCGACGCCGTGTCCGAAGCGTGCAGCCCCATCTTGTGCTCGATCGTCGACGGTTTGTAGCCGTCCTGCTCGGTGTCCACGAGAAAGCACGCAAGGCCCTTGTAGCCGAGCTCCGGGTCGGTCTGCGCGAAGATCAGCGCGACCTTTGCGTAGTTGCCCATCGAGATCCACATCTTCGCGCCGTTGATCACCCAGCCGTCGTCCGTCTTCTTCGCGCGCGTCTTCTGGTTAGCCGCGTCGGAGCCCGTGTCCGGCTCGGTCAGCCCGAAGCAGCCCAGCCACTCGCCCGAGCAGAGCTTCGGCAGGTAGTGCTGCTTCTGCTCCTCCGTGCCCCACTTGAGGATCGCCGAGCAGACCAGCGACGTCTGCACCGAGATGACCGTGCGGATCGCCGAGTCGCCGCGGCCGATCTCCTCGACGATCAGGCCATAGCTGAGGTAGTCCAGGCCCGCGCCGCCGTACTCCGAAGGGACGATCGCGCCGAGGTAGCCCTGCGCTGCGATCTTCTTGACGAGGTCCAGGTCGAAGTGGTGGTTGCGAGCGTTTTCGCGCGTCTGCTTGACGATCTCCTTGTCGGTGAACTCGCGAGCCGTCTCCTTGATCAGGCGCTGCTCGTCGGTTAGTTCGAAGTCCATCTCTCTCCTCTCAGCCCGGCGTTCGGCCTCAGGCCAGCTTTGGTGTTTGCCACGGCGCGGTCACACGCCGCTGTATCTCGTCTGCGATCCCCTCGATCGCAACGCGCTCCTGCGCCAGCGAGTCGCGGTCGCGCAGCGTCACGGTTCGGTCCTGCAGGCTCTCGTGGTCGATCGTCAGGCAGAACGGCGTGCCGATCTCGTCCTGGCGGCGGTAGCGCTTGCCGATCGAGCCGCCGTCGTCGTACTCGGCCTGCACGACCGTGCGGATCGCGTGGTGCACCTCGTGCGCGAGCTCCGGCATGCCGTCTTTGCGAAACAGCGGCAGCACCGCCGCCTTGACCGGCGCCAGTCGCGGGTGCAGGCGCAGCACCGTGCGTGTCTCGCCCGAGCCCTCGCCCTCGCCCGCGACGACTTCCTCGTCGTAGGCGTCCACGAGGAACGCCAGCGTCGCGCGGTCGGCGCCCGCGGCCGGCTCGATCACGTGCGGGACATATCGCTCCCCCGTCGCCTGGTCGAAGTACTCGAGCTTCTCGCCCGAGAACTCCGCGTGGCGCGTCAGGTCGAAGTCGCCGCGGTTGGCGATGCCCTCGAGCTCTGACCAGCCGATGGGGAAGAGGTATTCCACGTCGCTCGTGCCTGACGAGTAGTGCGACAGCTCGTCCGCGTCGTGCGCGCGCAGGCGCAGGTGGTCGGGACGGATGCCCAATCCCGTGTACCACAGCTCGCGCTCTGTGAGCCAGTGCTCGAACCAGCGCTCGGCTTCGTCCGGCGCCACGAAGAACTCCATCTCCATCTGCTCGAACTCGCGCGTGCGGAAGATGAAGTTGCCCGGCGTGATCTCGTTGCGAAAGGACTTGCCGACCTGCGCGATGCCGAACGGCGGCTTCTTGCGCGAGAACTGCAGCACGTTCTTGAAGTTGATGAAGATGCCCTGCGCCGTCTCCGGGCGCAGGTAGGCGACCGAGCCCGACTCCTTGACCGGGCCGATCGTCGTCTCGAACATCAGGTTGAAGTCGCGCGCCTGCGTCAGATCGCACTCGTCGGTCTCGCCCGGGTGCTTGGACGGTTTGCGCCCGCACTCCAACTCCAGCAGGTGATCGGCGCGGTAACGCCTGCCGCACGTCCTGCAGTCGACCAGCGGGTCGGTGAAGCCTTGCAGATGGCCCGACGCCTCCCACACCCGCGGGTGCTGCAGGATCGCCGAGTCGATCGCCACGATGTCGTCGCGTTCGGTGATCATCGCGCGCCACCACTCGTTCTTGACGTTCGTCTTCAGCAGCACGCCGTAGTGGCCGAAATCGTACGTCGAGCCGACGCCCCCGTAGATCTCAGACGACGGGAACACGAAGCCGCGCCGCTTGCACAGCGCGACGATCTTCTCCATCGTCACAGCGTCGTCATTTGTCGCAGCGGTATCTGACTCGTTCATGCTCAGGTGTCTCAATCGTCGCACGGCGAGCGCCGCGTTCACGGGTCGGCAGCGTTGCCGGCGAGACCTGCGGCGATCATAGGCGACGCCGCTGCATAAGATGGCGCGCCGTGGCGCGAATCCTGATCGTCGGCGGCGGCTGCAGAGGCCGGCGCTTCGCGGCACAGATGGTCCAGCGTGGGCACGCGCTGCGCGTGACCACGCGCAGCGAGGCCGGTCGCGCGGGCGTCGAGGCGACCGGCGCCGAGTGCTGGATCGGCACGCCCGACCGCCTCGCGACGCTGCGCGGGGCGCTCGACAGCGTGACCGTCGCCTGCTGGATGCTCGCCCGCGCACGCGGCGCCGCCGAGGACATCGGCGCGCTGCACGCCTCGCGCCTTGAGTTCTTCCTCTCCCAGGCCATCGACACGACCGTGCGCGGCTTCGTCTACGACGCGTGGCCGGCGCGCGGCGCGGATGTCGCGGGCGGGGCAGGGGGCGCCGACCTGGCGCGGGTCCCAGGCGAGATGCTGCTCGAGGGTGCGCGGATCGTCAGGTCGCTCGCGCAGCTCAACGCGATCCCCGCTGTCGTGCTCGCACCAGGGTCCGCGAGTGGGGTGGGGGATGCGGGTGGCGGTGGGGAGGAGAGCGGCGGCGTGGACGATCGCGTGGGCGACGCCGACCCCGGCGAGGACGCGGACGCAGACGAAGCGTGGCTCGCCGCGGCGGCCCGCGCGGTGGATGAGCTGCTCGGCGGCAGCGCCGGCCAGCCGGCGTCCGCGTAGATAAAGCCCGCGCGCGATAGCGCCGATGATCAGAGCACGATGACCGGCGAGCGCCCCCGCTACGGGCAAGTGGTCTCCGCGCTCGGCGCGCTCGTGCTGGCGATCGCCGTGTTCCTGCCGTGGTACGGCGTCAGCTTCACTTCCAACGGCGTCGCGTTCGTCCAACGCGTGGGCAACGAGGCGGCTGCGCAGTACGGCAACGCCACACTGCAGAGCTACATGGCCTCGCTGCACGCGAGCCTCGCCGGGGTCGCCGGGCACCCGTTCCTCTCGCTCAGCGCCCATCAGGCGCTGAAGACGCTCAACATCGTGCTGCTAGTCGTTGCCGGCCTCGGCTGCGTGATCTCGCTGCTCGCGCTGGCCGGCTCGGCCGGCGCCGGCGCCGGCGCCGACGCGAACCGCGGGGCGCTGGCGCTGCTCGGCATGCTCGCCGCCGGTTGCGTGCTCTACCGCATGATCGATCCTCCCTCACCGGCGAGCGGGGTCCTCTCGCTGTCGCTGCGCGAGGGCGCTTGGTTGGCGCTGATCGGCGCTGTTGCAATCGTCCTTGGCGCTCTGTGGCCCGCCGCCGGCAGGCGCGCGAGCGCGCGCGGGAACGACGCGCAGACCGCCTGGTCGGAGCTCTCCGGCTGGACGCCTCAGGCGTAGACCGCACGCCGGCACGGGGGGGTCTCGCGGCCTGGCGGAGCGTGCGCTTCCGCTATCCTGATACGTAATCCCGGTAAAGCCGATCAGGATTTCTCCTCAAACGCTCGGCGACCCTAGCCGCGACGGCTTCCTGCCGAGAAAGGAACACACATGACACTGCAACTTGGCGACGTAGCGCCCGACTTCGAGGCCGACACCACCGAGGGCCGCATCAAATTCCACGACTGGATCGGCGACTCCTGGGCGGTGCTGTTCTCGCACCCCAAGGACTTCACTCCCGTCTGCACCACCGAGCTCGGCTACATGGCCAAGATCAAGCCCGACTTCGACGCGCGCGGCGTGAAGATCATCGGCCTGTCCGTCGACGCGCTCGACAACCACGAGGCGTGGGCCAAGGACATCGAGGAGACGCAGGGCGTCGCCCCCAACTACCCGATCATCAGCGACAACGACTTCAACGTGGCAAAGCTGTACGGGATGCTGGCGGCCCACACGTCCGGCGACGTCGCCGCGCGCACGCCGGCCGACAACCAGACCGTCCGCAACGTGTTCGTGATCGCGCCCGACAAGACGCTGCGGCTGATCCTCGTGTACCCGATGACCACCGGGCGCAACTTCGACGAGGTGCTGCGCGTGATCGACTCGCTGCAGCTGACCGCCAACCACAAGGTCGCCACGCCCGCCAACTGGAAGCCCGGCGAGAAGGTGATCATCGCGGGCTCGGTCTCCAACGACCAGGCCAAAGAGGCCTACCCCGACGGGTGGGAGGAGCCCCGCCCGTACATCCGACTCGTGCCGCAGCCCAGCTAAACGGCCCAGCGCCCGCTGTCGGCGTGCTAGGTGAGCGTCAGGCGGCCGTCGCTGGCCTGCAGGCGCTCCAGCAGGTCGGCGAGGATGCGGTACGTCGCGCCCCAGATGAGGTGGCCGTCGAGGATGTACGCGTCGGTCTCGAAGGAGATCCCGCGACGTTCCAGGCGCGTGCGCGTCCTGCTCTGCTGCAACTCGTGCAGCGGCAGCTCGAGCACCGCGTCCACCTCGCGCGGCGAGATGCGCCAGCGCTGGCCGGCGGGGATCACGCCGACGAAGGGGTGGATCAGATAGTTGGTCGCGAACGTCGAGATCGCCGGCAGGCCGCCGATCAGCTGCACCACGTCGCGCGTCAGGCCGATCTCCTCCTCGGCCTCGCGCAGCGCCGTCTCGGTCAGGTCCGCGTCCTCCCGATCTTCACGACCGCCGGGAAACGAGATCTCACCGGCGTGGCGGCGCAGGTCGGCGCGCCGCCGGGTGAGCACCACGTGCGGCGGCTCGGAAGCGGCGGGCGTGAACAGTGGGACGAGCACCGCCGCGCGCGTCTGCTCTGTCGGCGGGTCGTTCACCGCGGCGACGATTGCGCTCGCCGGAGGCGCCGGGGCAGTGACCGCTCGAGCAGGACCGTCGGAGGGCTCAGGCGGCCAGGTGGACGCGCTCGACGCGCTCCAGGAACATGACCTCGCCGTCGAGCGCGCGGTGCACGGGGCACTTCGCGGCGATCGCGCGCAGGCGCTCGGCCTGCTCGTCGGGAATGTCGTCGGGCAAGCGCATGATCAGCTCGAACTTCGTCGGACAGCCGCGTTCGGCGGGGCTGTACTCGACGGCGACCTCGACGTGGCCGATCTCCCAGCCCTTGCGCGCCGCGTACATCTCCATCGTGATCGCCGTACACGACGCCAGGCTCACCGCGAGCAGCTCCTGCGGGTTGGGGGCGGTGTCCTGGCCGCCGACCTGCAGCGGCTCGTCGACGGTCAGCTGATGGTCGCGCACGTGCACGCTGTGCCTGAAGCCGCTGGCGCCTTCGCGTCGCGCGGAGGCTTTCAACCTTGTCAGACCGTCAGATCCACCCATTTTGCTCCTTTCGAGGACCCTCAGAGAACCCTGATTTACATGATACTGCGCGAGGCGCCCTATGCGAGGGGGTTGAAGAGCAGGCCGGTCAGCAGCTTAGGGAAGAAGTAGGTCGACTTGGGCGGCATGTTCTCCCCCTCCGCGGCGACGTCGCGCACCTGCGCGATCGGCGTCGGACGCATCAAGAACGCGGCGTCGTACTCGCCCGAGCGCACCTTCGCCAGCGCCTCGGCCGTGTCGCGCGCGTAGAAGAGACCGTTGAAATGCGAGATGTCGTCGTCTGACAGGCCGAGCGCCCCCTTCAACAGCAACGTCTCCAACACGCCCGTGTCGAGGTGGCGATAGGCGTCGGAGTGACCCCTCAGCGCGGCGTCGGCGATCGCCTGGTTCTTGAGCGTCAGGCGATAGACACGCTCGTCGCGCGAGTCGACGTAGCCGAGCTGCAGCGGACCGTCGCCCGGCGCCGGCGCGACGTCGTCGACCGCCACCTCGTCGACCCGGAAGTCGCGCTCCAGCGCCTGCTTGAGCGCCGCGCGCTTGTCGTCGTCGAGCCGGTTGACGAGGCGGTGCGTCGGGAATACGGTCAGCCCAGGGTCCTGCAGCGCGACCAGGCACATCAGGATGTAGCGGTGATCGCCGTCGCCGCCGAGCTCCTCGGCGTAGGCCTCCATCGTCTCGTAGCGGTGGTGCCCGTCGGCGATCAGCAGCTCGGCCTCGCGCGTCGCCTCCTGCACCGTGGCGATCGCCCGCTCGTCGGAGACGCGCCACAGGCGGTGCACGGTGTCGTCGGAGTCGGTCACCTCGCCCCACGGCGCCTGCGCCGTGAACGGCTCGAGGGCGCTCCACGCCGCGTTCGCCGGGTCGGAGAACAGCGAGAAGATCGGCGAGATGTTCGCGTGAGTGGCGCGCGTCAGGCGCAGGCGGTCCTCCTTGGGCCCCGGATGGGTGCGCTCGTGCGGGCGCACGCGTCCTGGGCCGTAGCCCTCCAGGCGCACGCGACAGAAGAACCCGCGCCTCGTGCGCGGTCGCCCGTCGGGGCCCGTGTAGTCCTGCGTGTGCGCCCACAGCGCCGGCTCGCCGTCGCGCACGAGGGCGCCCTCGCGCTGCCAGCTCTCCAGCAGCTCGCTCGCCGTCGCATAGGGATCGGGCTCGCCCTGTGGCAAGTCCACGGCGACCACGTTGAAGCGGGAGCGCGCGATCAGCGCGGCGCGTTGCTCGGCGTCGATCACGTCGTACGGTGGGGCCACGACGTCCCGCAGCGGGCCGGTCACAGCGGGGTCATAGTGCAGAGCGCGCAGCGGTTGGACGTCGGCCATGGGCGGTGGCGGAGGCTAGCAGCGGACGCCGCGGGAGCCATGTCGGGGATGCGCCGAGCACGGTCGTATGCGAACATATGTTCGTATGACGCATTCGCGATATCTGAGCGACATGGCGCGGCTTCTGAGAGTCGAGCAGCAGCTGACCGTCGACGAGCTGGCCAAGCGTTTGGCCGTCCCGCGCAGCACCATCTACTACTGGGTTCGCGACCTGCCGCTGCGGGCCGAGCGCAGCGAGCGCAAGCCCGCAGCCGAGCATGCCGGGGATAACGAGCGCGTGGCGCGCGAGCGGGGCCGTCCGCTTGACGAGTGCGCCTATGCGGAGGCGCTGCGCAGTTACGACGACCTGATCGCGCAGCCGACGTTTGCCGATTTCGTCTGCATCTACATCGTCGAGGGCTACAAGCGCGATCGGCGGCGCGTCGCGCTGGCGAACGCCGACCCGGCCGTGATGCGCGTGGCCAATCGCTGGATCTGGCGGCTCACCGACAAGTCGCCGTCGCTGTCGCTGCGCTGCCAGCCCGACCAGAGCGTCAGCGAGCTGCGCCGGTACTGGAGCGAGACCGTGGGCGAGGACGCCGCGGCGATCCACGCGCGGCGTGCGCGGGAGGGCAAGGAGGAGCTGTTGCTGCACCAGTGGAGCCCGCTTCCCGTGCACGGCGTGCTCACCGTGACCGTCGACGACACGCTGCTTCGCGCCCGCCTGCAGGCGTGGATGCGCAGGATGCGCGAGGGCTGGCGGTAGACTCGCCGTGAACGGGGCGTGGCGCAGCCTGGTAGCGCACCTGCTTTGGGAGCAGGGGGTCGGAGGTTCAAATCCTCTCGCCCCGATCGATGAACCTGGGGCTTCGCGCGTCCGGAGCCCTGGAAAGGTTCGGGCCACCACGTTCGAGGGTGAACAGTGGTGGCCCGAGTCAAATGCTTTCCTGAGAGGGACAACTCCTAGGAAGATTCAGCGGCTAAATACCCGCGGCTACGCCAACTAAACCCGTTTTGTTTGGAGAGGCACGAAACCGGACAACTGTTGGTCGGGGCACGGATACGCCCTGAGGGATGGCCGTAGTCTCGGATGCTCGTAGCGCACAGCCTTTCTTGAGGGAGAAGGTCCATAGGGCGGCTGAGTGACGAGAAGGGCCATTTGCGCTCGCGGCGTGTCTTCCCCCAGGCACGCCGCGAGCCTCTTTCGCCGGCGCCGGCTCGAAAGGGGTTAGGCCGAGGTTGCTTTTCGGCCTGCGTCGATGATCCTCACGTGCGGCCGCGTCTCCCCATACAGCACCAGCGCCGTCAGCTCCTCGGCCGACTCGGTCAGCTCTGCAAGTTCGCGCTGAGCATCCCTCAGCTCGCGGGCCGCCGCCTCGACCCGGTGGATTGCGGCCTCGCGCTTCTCGATGCGCTCCATATACGCAGCGTAGACGTTAGGGGATCAACTCTCTCCACACGCCACGCTCTCGTTCGTCCAGACAAGTGCGTTCTTGACGCTTGAAACGGTGGAAGGAAAGAAAGGCGAAAGAAACGGTAGAAGGGACGACAGGCGAAATCGGTGAAAAACAAAGGTAGGCGAACACCTATTTCCGGCACGCGGCGAAACTCTCATGGCGCAGTTCAGTTGTGCCGGTTATCTAAGCCAGCGGCGTCGACTATGTCAGCAAGCGGACATGCAATAGGCGAAGACCGTTTGAGCCGGACGGCCGGGGGGTATCTCGCTTTTTGCAGGACGTTTGTCAACTAGCCGGGGAGGTCAGCTATGGGACTGATTGAGTTGCTTTTGGTCGTTTTGGTCATCGCGGCGATTGCGGGCGGGATTGGTGTCAGCCCGCTGTTGTTCCTGCTTTTGCTTGTCGCGGCCGTCATCCTGCTCACGAGCGGTGGCTTCGGCTACCGGCGCGGCGGGAGGGTGTAGCCGTGCGGATCGGAACCTCGATATTCCTAATCGCGGTGGGCGCGATTCTGCGCTATGCCGTGACCTTCCATGTCTCTGGCGTGTCGCGGCCGACGATCGGTCTGATCCTGATCGTCGCGGGCATCGTCGGCCTCGTGCTGTCGCTGATTTACATGGCAACTGCGCGAGGTAGAGAGCGCGTCGTAGGAGAACCCTACGAGCGACGGCTGTAGCAATTATTCATCGCTGCATGACGGGCCGGCGCTGTTTGCCGGCCCGTTTGTTTGTCTGCCGGCCTCGGCGGTGGTCAGCAACGAGCTGACCTGCGCGCTGGCCCGGCTCCAGCGCCGGCGCGGCGCGACGGCGGTAAGGCGCCGCCGCAGGCAAGGGGCGCTCAGCGCGGAAGGCGCTCGACGGCGCGGGGCCGTCGCGGCGACGCCGAGCGCATGTCGGCGGTGCGCCGGCGCAGCCTGCGCATGAGCTCGCGCTCTGCTTCGGCGGCTTGGCGGGTGACTGCGCCGCAGAGCTGCTCGGCGCCGCTCTGCACGACCCAATAGCCGGTCGCCGTCCGCTGGACGGTCAGTTGCTTGTCGTCTTGCATCTCAGTCAAGGTATCCCCGCGGCGATTCTCGCCAGTTGCCAGCTTGTGAACGCTCGTTGGTCGCAAGGATGTCGTCTTTGCGGCAGTTCGTGGGCCCTTGGCGGCGTTTCTGGACGGACGTTCCAGGACGGCGTCATCGTTGCCCGCCGGGCGCCGCGAGACGCGACCGGCACGGGCCGACGCGAGCGGCTACCGTGGGCCGATGCCCGCCCGCAGCGATGCGATGGTCAAGCGCGTGACGCTGGTGGCCTGCATCCTCGGGTCGGGGATCGCGCTGCTCGACGGGACGGTCGTGAACGTGGCGTTGCCGACGATCCAGCGCGCGCTCGGCGGCGGCCTCGCGGCGCAGCAATGGGTGGTCAACGGCTACCTGCTGACGCTCGGGTCGCTGATTCTCGTCGGCGGCTCGCTCGGCGACCTGTACGGCGAGCGCAAGATCTTCGCAATGGGCGTGGGGGGGTTCGGCGTGGCGTCGGCTCTGTGCGCGGCGGCGCCGACGGTCGGCGTGCTCGTGGCGGCGCGTGCGCTTCAGGGGATCGCCGGCGCACTGCTCGTGCCGAGCTCGCTGGCGGTGATCGTCAACACCTTCCCGGCGTCCGAGCGCGGCAAGGCGATCGGCACGTGGACGGCGTGGGGGGCGATCGCGGGCGTGCTCGGTCCGCTGGCGGGAGGCGAGCTGCTGGCGATCGCGTCGTGGCGCTGGATCTTCGTGATCAACGTGCCGCTCGCGGCGGCGTGCGTGTGGCTGATTCTCTCGGTGATCCCGCCGAGCGCCGTGCGCGATCGCGGCGACAGGCACGTCGACTATCCGGGCGCGCTGCTGTGCGCGTTGGGGCTCGGCGGCCCGGTGTTCGCGCTGATCGAGCAGCCGCGGCTGGGATGGTCCAGCCCGGCGGTGTCGGGACCGCTGATCGCGGGAGTGCTGCTGCTGGCGGCGTTCACGTTCTACGAGTCGCGCGCGAAGGATCCGATGCTGCCGCTGGGGCTGTTTCGCAGGCGCAACTTCTCGGCGGGGAACATCGAGACGTTCGCGATGTACGCGGGGTTGGCGATCCTGTTCTTCTTCCTCGTGCTGTTCCTGCAGCAGATCGGCGGCTACTCGCCGCTGAACAGCGGCCTGGCGACGCTGCCGGCGACGGTCATGATGTTCCTCCTCTCGCGCCGCTTCGGAGCGCTCGCGGACCGCTTCGGGCCGCGTTTGTTCATGGGCGCCGGCCCGCTGCTCGCTGCCGCGGGACTGCTGCTGTTCCAGAACACGGGCGTGAAGGCGGATTACGTCTCAGAAGTGCTGGCGCCGCTGGTGATCTTCTCGCTGGGACTGTCGATGACGGTGGCGCCGTTGACGGCGGCGGTGCTGGCGGGCGCCGAGAAGGAGGCGGGGATCGCGTCGGGCGTCAATAACGCGATCGCGCGCGTGGCCGGCCTGCTGGGGACGGCGGCGGTGGGGGCGGCGATCGCGTCGTCGTTTGCCTCGTCGATGAACAGCCGCCTGTCGGGCGTGGTGCTGGGGGGCGCAGGGCGCGCGGCTGTGGCCGCCGCCAAGCGTCTACCGCTTGGGCGCCCAGACGTAAACGGCATGCCGTCGGCACAGGCGCACGCCGTGACGGCGGCCGCCGAAGGCGCGTCGCTGCACAGCTTCCACGTGGGTATGGCGATCGCGGCGGGGCTGGTCGCGCTGGGCGGCATCGTCGGCGCCGCGGGCATCCGCAACCCGAGACGCGAGGAGATCCACGCGAGGAGCTGCCCGGGTGGTCAACTGGTGGGCGCCAGCTCGGACATCGACTGGCGCGAGCTGCCCGACGAGAAGCTGCCGGACGCGGCTCAGCCGACGGGTTCGCCGGCGTAGGCGCGCATCGCGTCGATGATCGGACCGAGGCGGCGTCCGCGCTCGGTCAGGCGATACTCGACGGTCGGCGGGCTCGACGGGATGACCGTCCGCTCGACCAGGCCGGCGCCCTCCAGATCGCGCAGGCGCTCGGAGAGCATGCGCGGGGAGATCCCGGCGACTGCCTCGGCGAATTCGTTGAAGCGCAGGGCGCCGGTGAGCGCGGCGTAGATGATCGACAGCTGCCAGCGCCGCTCCAGGAGGTCCGCCGTCTGGCGGACCTCAGCGGGAACGGGCTGGCAGCGATTAGGCGTGCGCGACATCGCGGGCGGGCTCCAGCGCGCGGTCGAGCACCTCCTGCACGGTCATCACGGGATGGAAGCTCATCTGGTTGCGAACCTCCTCGGGAATCTCGTCCAGGTCGCCGCGGTTGCGCTCGGGCAGGATCACGTCGGTGAGGCCGGCCGCGTTGGCGGCGAGCGCCTTCTGCTTGAAGCCGCCGATCGGCAGCACGCGTCCCTGCAGCGTGACCTCTCCGGTCATGCCGACGGTGTGCTTGACAGGGCGCCCGGACAGCAACGAGGCGAGCGCGGTGACCATCGTCACGCCCGCGCTCGGCCCGTCCTTGGGGATCGCGCCGGCGGGAACGTGCACGTGGAACTCCCTGTTCTCGAAGGCGTGCTCGTCGATGCCGAGCTCCTCGGCATGTCCGCGCACGTAGGAGAGGGCGATGCGCGCCGACTCCTTCATGACGTCGCCGAGCTGGCCGGTCAGCACCAGGCTGTTGCCACCCGACCCGCCGCCCTTCATGGCGGTGGCCTCGACGAACAGCACGTCTCCGCCGGCGCCTGTCACGGCGAGTCCGGTGGCGACGCCCGGCGTCGCGGTGCGCGCGGCCGACTCCTGGAAGACCTTCTGGCGGCCGAGCGCGTCGCGCACCGTCTCCACGTCGATCTTCACTCGGAGCTGCTTTGCGGCCTTCTTCTCCTTGGCCTTCTTGGCGGCCTTCTTGACGGCCTCGTCGGGAACCTTGCCGTTGCTCTCGGCAGGGGACTTGTCGGTCTTCTTGCCGTCGGCGTCGGCGTCGGGCTTGGGCTTGGGCTCGCCCTCGGGCACCTGAGCCGAGGCGATCTTGGTCGCGGTCTTGCGCAGCACCGTGCCGAGCTCGCGCTCGAGGTTTCGCACTCCGGCCTCGCGCGTGTACTCGCCGATGATCGTGCGCAGCACGTCGTCGGAGATCTCGACCTCGTCCTCGCGCAGGCCGTTGCGGTCGCGCTGGCGCGGCCACAGGTAGCCCTTGGCGATGGCGAGCTTCTCTTCGGAGGTGTAGCCGTCGAAGCGGATGACCTCCATGCGGTCGAGCAGCGGTCCGGGGATCGTGTCGGCGACGTTGGCCGTGGCCAGGAACATCACCTGGCTCAGGTCCAGCTCGACATCGAGGTAGTGGTCGCGGAAGGAGTGGTTCTGCGCGGGGTCGAGGACCTCGAGCAGCGCCGCGGAGGGGTCTCCGCGCCAGTCCGCGCCGACCTTGTCGACCTCGTCGAGCAGGATCACGGGGTTCATCGTCCCGGCGTCGCGCAGGGCGCGCACGAGGCGTCCCGGCAGCGCGCCGATGTACGTGCGCCGGTGTCCGCGGATCTCGGCCTCGTCGCGCACGCCGCCGAGCGACATGCGCACGAACTCACGGCCGGTGGCGCGGGCGATCGACTCGCCGATCGAGGTCTTGCCGGTGCCCGGGGGCCCGATCAGCGTGAGGATGGCGCCGGACTTGGGGTCGGCCTCGATGCCGCGGTCCTCGCGCAGCTTGCGCACGGCGAGGTACTCGGTCACGCGATCCTTGACGTCTTCCAGGCCGGCGTGGTCGGCGTCGAGCACGGCACGCGCGGCGACCGGGTCGAGGTGCTCGTCGGAGCGCTTACTCCACGGCACGGCGATCAGCCAGTCGAGGTACGTGCGGATCATGCTCGACTCGCCGGTCTGCTCGCCCATGCGCTCCAGGCGCGCGAGCTCCTTGAGCGCCTGCTCGTGGACCTCGTCGGGCATGCCGGCATCCTCGATCTTGGCGCGGTACTCCTCCGCGACGGAGGCGTCGTCGTCGCCGAGCTCCTTGCGGATGGAGTCCATCTGCTTGCGCAGGAAGTACTCGCGCTGCTGCTTCTCGGCGCCGTCCTGCACGTCCTCGCGGATGCGCTTGCGCACCTGCAGCTCGGCGAGGCTCTCGCGCTGGAGCTTGACGGCCAGCTCGAGGCGGTCGGTGACGTCGAGCGTGCGCAGCAGCTCGACCTTCTGCTCGTAGGACAGGTTGGGGGAGTAGCCGGCCGAATCGGCCAGCGCTCCGGGCTCGGCGATCGCGCGCAGGAAGGCGGCGATGCGCCCGTCGTCGCCGCGCAGCTCGAGGATCTCCTCGACAGTCGCGCGGTACTCGCGCTCGAGCTCGCGCGTGCGCTTGTCGACCGGCTCTGCGTCGGGGCGCTCGTCGACCTCGACGCGCAGCTCGCCGGTGGGACCGGTCTGCGCGGCGCCGATCAGCGCGCGGTGCTCGCCGGAGATGGCGACCGCGCGGCCGCCGCCGGGGAGGCGGATCTGCTCGGTGACCTCGGCGATCGTGCCGACCTCGAGGAACTCGTTCTCGTGGCGCGGCACGAGCACGACGCGCTCGTCGTCGCCGACGTCGATCGTCAGCGTGATGCCCATGTTGGGGAACACGACGGTGTCGTCGAGCGGGATCAGCCGCAGCAGCTGCTTGGGCTGTGTGGGCTCTATCTGTGGACTGTCAGCGGGTGAGGGCATTAGTTATTGCTCCATATGAGCTTACGAAAGTTTAGTTAGTATAGCGCGCTGTCGTTGTGTGCGCAAGTACTTTGAGAGCAGCCCGGAGATGGCTTGTTAGAGCCAAACTTGCCATCTCTCTCTTGCAGGTCACGACCGCATGCGGGCGTGACAGGAGGCCCACATGTGGGCCTCCTGCGAGCGGCGCATGCGCCGCTCGGGACGCCGGGCCGCATGCGGCCCGGCGCAGGCAGGCGCATGCGCCTGCCTGAACTCCGTAGACGGAGACTCGACCGAACGTTGCATCCCAGGCGGCCGGTAGAAGCAGTGCATGGCAGATTCAATCGAGCGGCTGAGCTTTGAGCTCACCTTGGGAGCTGTCGCTGAGCAAGAGCGGGTCGGCCTGAGGAGCTGTGCCGGCACGGTCCTCGGCGCGTCGTCCATCGCCGGTTCCTTCCTGAGTGCTCGTCTGGGCGGGCGATCGCTCGACGCTTGGGCGGTGCTCGCGACGGTCTCTTTTGCACTCTGCTTCGGCAGCGCGATTTGGGTGCTGGTTCCGCGCGATCTTGGCTTGTCGTTCCGCGGTGGCTATGTCACCGAAGACCGAGGTGCGGATCGTGAGCTCGACGTCGACGACGGCTATCGCACGGTGTGCATGGATGGAGCCGCAACTGGAGCTCAACGGCCGAAAGATCGATCGTCTTGCGGAGTGGCTGACGGTCAGTTGCTCGCTGCTCGCGGCCGAGATCATCTTGTGGACAATAAGTCTCACCGGTTAAGCTTTAGCCATGCTTCCAAAAGACCCTCCCGCTCTGCCGAAAGAGCGACCTCCACGTGGCTTCCCCGAGACGGCGCCGCCAGGATTCGTCCGCCTGGAGGGACGTGGGTTCCCGCTGGTGGCGGCTGAATACCTGGGTCGGCTCACGCACCTGACCCAGGCGCGTGAATCACTGTTGCATCGGGTACGTGCCAGGCGCGCGGCTAGGTCGGTGCCAGCGGGCCACAGCCGCTAACGCCGCGCGTCGTCCGGCCTCTCGAAACTCACCTCGACGTTCTCCGGCTCCACCCGCTCCTCGACCTTCGCCGATGACGTCAGCGCGCGCCGGTCGGCGGGGAGCAGTGGGTCGGAGAAGAAGCTCCGCGGCCACAGCTTGCGGACGCGCACGACATTGGTCTCGGCGGCGAAGATGACGAGCTGCGCGCCGAGGTAGAGCCAGGCGAGCAGGCCGAGCACAACTGCGAACGTGCCGTAGAGCGGCTGCGTGTGCTTGAGCGTGTGATCCACGTAGTAACCGCCGAGGTGCTGGAGGAGCTGCCAGAGGACGGCCGCGACGATCACCCCGCGAATGAGCTCACGCCAGCTGACGTCGGCGGCGGTGAGCAGCTTGAAGGCGGTCATGAACAGCGCGACGTTGATGACGAAGGCCACGAGCACGCCGGCGACGACGGCGACCGCGCCGTGTGAGCTCGAGCCGACGAAACCGGCGGCGGTCGTCGAGACGAGCATGAGCGTGCCGAGGATCGCCAGCATCGCGAGGCTGCGCAGGCGCGTGAAGATGAAGTTGGGCCGGCTCTTGTACGGCACGTCCCAGATCCCGTTGAAGGCGTTCTGCGCCGCGCTCGTGACGCCCATGCCAGCGAGCAGCGTGCCGACGATGCCGATGGCCAGCGCGACCCCGCTTCCTTTTAGCGCGTGCAGTTTGAGCGAATCCGACAGGACGGGGAACTGCCCGAGCGTGCCGTGGACGATTTTTTCCTGGTCGCTCTGATGCCCCTGCAGCACGAAGCCGAGGATCGTCACGAACACGAGCAGCAGCGGGAAGATCGAGACGAACGCGTAGTAGGCGATGAGCGCGGCGAGCTGTCCGGCCTGATCGTCGGTGAACTTCTTGAAGACGGCAGCGATGAAGCGCACGCCGCGCGTCTGCTGCTGGCGGCGGTCGATCGCGTGGAGGGCGTCGGTGATGCTCATCGGGGGCTTCCGGACCGAGTCCTACCGGCCGAGGCGCTCGGCCGGTCGGGAGATTGGGAGGGGGGTCTGCGGGCGCTCGCGAGCGACATGCACTTGTGTCTACCCGATGCGGGCATGAAAAACGAGTCGCGGGCGGCGAATCTCCGGCGCCATCGCGCCGTCGGCCGCTCGACGTCGCCGAGGAGGTGGCGATCGTGGCGTGCGCGCGGCGCGAGCTGCTGCTCGGCGTCAACCGGCGTCGCCTCTACAGATCTGGCGTCAGGCCGATCGACGAAATCGTCAAGGACAACCCGCTCGCGCAGGACTACGTGAGCTGGGGCGCCCCTGGACCGGGGCGATGGGTGACGATCTACTCGACGACGAGCCCGACCGATCACACGTTCATGACGATCGCGGGCCTCAGGCTGGACACGAGCCACAACGGCACGGACGTCGGCCCGAACGCCGCCGAAGACGGCCCGCGCTGGCGCGTGCTCGACCACATTCCCACGTGGGCGCATTGGTCGATCCGCCACCCGCCTGGGTTGTAAGGTGCGCGCATGCCTGACCGCGAGGTCGACTACCTGCTGATCGGCGGCGGACTGGCCTCGGCGAACTGCGCGCGCTGGCTGCGCGAGGAGGGCGCCGACGGCGAGATCGTGCTGGTGGGGCGCGAGCCGGACCCGCCGTACAACCGCCCGGACTGCTCGAAGACCTATCTGCAGGGCAAGGAGGAGCGCGAGAAGGCGTACTTTCGCCCGAACGAGTGGTGGGGCGAGCAGGGCATCGAGCTGCTCACGCGCACGAGCGTGACGGCGCTGGACCTGCAGGCGCGTACGGCGAAGCTGTCGAACAAGCAGGAGATCGCGTTCGACAAGGCGCTGATCGCGACGGGCGCGAACGTGCGCAGGCTGAACGTCGACGGCTGTCACCTCGAGCAGATCCACTACCTGCGCACGCTCGGCAACGCCGACGCGATCCGTGAGGGCGTATCCGACGCGGAGAACGTGGTGCTGATCGGCGGCAGCTACATCGGCTGCGAGGTGGCGGCGTCGCTGACGCTGCTTGGCAAGCGCTGCACGATCGTCATGCAGGAGGACCGCACGCTGGAACGCGGCTTCGGCGCGCAGGTGGGGGGCTTCTTCCAGGAGCTTCTGGAGTCGCACGGAATCACGATTCACGGCAACGACGAGCTCGAGCGCTTCGAGGGCGAGGGGCGCGTCGCCAAGGTGGTCACGCGCGGCGGCCTTGAGCTCGACGCGGAGGCGGTGGTGATCGGCGCGGGGGTGACGCCGGACATCCAGCTCGCCCAGCGCGCGGGCCTTCAGATCGGCGAGCGCGGCGGCGTGACGTGCAGCTCGCGCCTGGAGAGCTCGACGCCGGGGGTGTACGCGGCGGGCGACATCTGCGAATACGAGTCGCTCGTGCACGGCGGCGCGCACATGCGCATCGAGCACTGGGACGTCGCCTTCAACCACGGCAAGACGGCGGCGCTGAACATGCTCGGGCGCGACGTCGCGCACACGGAGGTCCCGTACTTCTACTCGGTGCTCGCCGACTGGGGCGAACTGGAGTACGTCGGCCCGGCGTACGAGTGGGATCAGGAGATCCTGCGCGGCTCGTTCGCCGAGCGCTCGTTCACCAACTGGTACCTGCACGACGGCGTCGTCAAGGCGGCGCTGACGTTCGGCCGCTCAGACGACCTCGACGCGGCGCGGCGGCTGATCGCCGAGGGGCGCCAGCTCGACGACGCCGTGCGCGGGCAGCTCGGCGATCTCGCATTCGATCTAAAAAAAATCTAGAGCTACGTTCGCCGCTCCCCGCGTCGCCTGGCTGGAGCGCGAATCGCTTGGCGCCCGCGACTATGCCTCGCCGTCGGCCGTCGACGCGGCGAAGCCGGTCGGCACGCGCGTGAGCTCGTGCGAGGAGATCACGCGGTCGATCAGCCCGTACTCGAGCGCCTGCTCGGCGGTGAAGTAGCGGTCGCGATCCATGTCGTCATGCACGCGCTCGACGCTCTGGCCGGTGTGGTGTGAGTAGATCTCGTCGATGTGCCGGCGAAGCTCGAGCGTCTCGCGCGCGTGGATCTCGATGTCGGCGGCCTGGCCCTCGAAGCCGCCGGAGGGCTGGTGGATGAGGATGCGGCTGTTGGGCAGCGCCATGCGCTTGCCGGGCGCGCCGCCGGCGAGCAGCAGCGAGCCCATGCTCATCGCCACGCCGAAGCAGATCGTCTGCACGTCGGGCTTGATGAACTGCATCGTGTCGTAGATCGCCAGTCCCGAGTAGACGACGCCGCCGGGCGAGTTGACGTACAGCGAGACGTCCTTGTCGGCGTCCTCGGACTCCAGGTGCAGCAGCTGCGCGACGACGAGGTTGGCGACCTGGTCGTCGACGGGCGTTCCGATGAAGACGATGCGCTCGTTGAGCAGGCGCGAGTAGATGTCAAACGAGCGCTCGCCTCGCGCGCTCTGCTCGACGACCATCGGGATCAGGGGCATCTCGGCTATCCTTTCGACAACTGGACGGTTGTCAAAACACCATAGCAACCAAATGGTTGTCAAGGAGGCGGATATGCCGGTGCGCAGAGAGGTGGAGATCGAGGCGTCGCCCGAGGAGGTCTGGGAGGCGCTCGTCACCGGCGAGGGCCGCGAGCGCTGGCTGGACGAGCCCGCGCGCGACGTGCACGTCGAGGTCGTCGAATCGCCGCATCGCCTGGTGTGGTGGTGGGCCGGCGCGGACGAGCCGGCGACGCGCGTGGAGTTCCTCGTCGTCGCCGCGCCGAGCGGCACGCGCGTGGTCGTCACCGAGTCCGAGCCCGCCTTCCCACTGTCGACGCTCGCGGCGAGCTTCGGACTGGTGGCGGCTTGAGCGACGACGTCGGCGCGGTCTTCGCGGCGCTCGCCGACCCGACGCGGCGCTCGATGCTGCAGGCGCTGCTGCGCGACGGCACGACGACCGTGCCGGTGCTCACGGCCGGGCTGCCGATCTCGCGCCAGGCCGTCGCCAAGCACCTGGCGACGCTCAACCACGCCGGCCTCGTCGAGCGCGCGCCCCCGCGCGGGCGCGAGGTGCGCTATCGCCTGCGCGACGGCGCGCTGCAATCGGCGAGCGCGTGGCTCGCCGAAGCGGAGGCTGCCTGGGACGGACGCCTGGCGCGGCTGAAGAACGCCGTGGAGACCGGCTGAGCGCGCGCGGCCGAGTCGGGGCGCGGCGTTACTGGATGAGCCCGGCGGGGCAGCCGCTGGGTTCGTTGTGCAACACGCCTTCGATCGTCGCGCTGCAATATTTGGCGCCGCTGAGGTTTGCGCCGGCGAAGCTGTCGTTCTGGAAGTTGCCGACCAGTGTTGCGCCGCTGAGGTTGGCGCCCTGGAAGTTGACGCCCGGATAGTTGCCATACAGTTCCAGCCCGGACAGGTTGGCTTTCTTGAAGTTCGCGTTCTTCGTTTCGACCTGCGTCAGGTTGGCAGTCGTGAGGTCGTCGCCTTCGAGGTTCGCGCCTTCGAGGTAGGCCTGCGTGAAGTCGGTCTTGCTCAAGTTCGCGCCCTTCAGGTTGGCGCCCTGCAGGTAGGTCTGGCTCAGGCGCGCGTTGCTGAGGTTCGCTTTGCTGAGGTTCGCGTGCTCGAGGTGCGTCTGGCCGAAGTTCGTCCCGCGCGCGACCGCCCCTTGAAGGTTGGCGTGCTTCAGATATGCCTGGATGAACACGCTGAAGCTGACGTTCGCGCCGCTCAGGTTGGCGCCGTTCAGCCTCGCCTGGATCAGCTGCTTGTGTGCGCAGCTCGCGCGCGGCTTGACCTTGCACCCGCCCACGGTAAGCGCCTGCGCGGCGACCGGTGAGAGCGCACACGCGGCGAGCGCGGCTGTCGCGAGCGTCGCCGCCTGCACGGCGCGGCGGCCGTGGCCGAAGGCGCGACGAGCGTCTGGCCTGCGCATAGCGCGTGACCTTACCATCGGCTGCGGCGAACGTGGAGTAGCATCCGGGGCGTTCAACGGCCGGTGGTGAAGGGAAGTCGGTGCGAATCCGACGCGGACCCGCCACTGTGACCGGGGATGCCTGCCGGAGCGCGACGCGTGCGCAGCCACCGGTCCGCCACGCGGATCGGGAAGGCCCGGCGAGGTAGGCCCGGGAGCCAGGAGACCTGCCTCCGGCCGAAGCCCACAAGCCCTCGTGGAAAGGGGTTGGCTCCATGCTCAAATCTCGCCGTATGCCCAAGGCACCGCTCGTCGCATCGCTGCTGCTCGTCGCATCGCTGCTGCTCGTCGCGCTCGCGTCTGACGCGCACGCGGCGGGACCGGCCACAGTCACCGTCCGCGTCGAGGGAGCCGAACACACGCTGCTCGCGCCCACGACCGTCACCACGACGACCACGCCGGTCGAGAAGGACGGCAACCCGGCGCACACGTGCAGCGGCCTGAGCGCGGCCGGCGCGCTCGAGCAGGCGACGAAAGGGAGCTGGGGCGGCAACTGGTTTGAAATCGGCTACTCGGTCGAAACGATCCTCGGCGAGACGCACGCCTTCGACGCGAAAGCGTCGGCGAACTTCTTCTGGGGCTACTGGCTGGACAACAAGTCGTCGGAAGTCGGGATCTGCGAAGGGGAACTGAGCGCCGGCGACGCCATCCTGTTCTTCCCCGAATGCTTCAGCTCTCACGGGACCTGCCCGCCCACGCAGAATCCGCTCGGGATCGTCGCCCCCGCGGTCGCCGAAGCGGGCTCGGCGATCCCCGTCACCGTCACCTCCTACGCCAATCCGTCCGGCGCCGCCTCGCCGGCGGCCGGCGCGAGCGTGAGCGGCAGTGGCGCCGAAGCGAGCACCGACGCGACCGGCCACGCGAGCATCGCGCTCTCGCAGGTCGGCAACGTGCAGCTCAGCGTCAATGCGCCCGACGCCGTGCGCTCGGAGACGACGGTGTGCGTGCACAAGGGCAACGACGGCAACTGCGGCACGACGAGCCCATCCGGCGCCAGCTCGACCGTCCCGGCCGCCACGCAGGTCGCCGCGCCCTACAAGGGGCCCTACGCGGTCGTCGCGCGGGCGACCGGCGTGCTCGACGGCCACGTCTACTCGCGCGCGAACGCGCCGCGACTGCTGCGCGGCACGGCGCTCGCGCACACGCAGATCGCCACGGTCGCGTTGCGGCTGCGCCGTTCCTATCGCGGGCGCTGCTTCGCCTACGACGGCACGGCCACCCGCTTCGCGCGCGTGCGCTGCGGCGCCGGCAGGTTCTTCAAGGTCGCCACGACGCCGAGCTTCTCCTATCTGCTGCCCGGTGCCTTGCAGCGCGGACGCTATGTGCTGGACGTCGAGGCCACCGACGCGGCCGGCAACCACACGACCCTGTCGCGCGGCAGCTCGCGAGTCGTGTTCTATGTCCGCTAGCGCGGCGCAAACGCGAGGGCGCTACGCGGCGGCGGCGCTGTGCGCGGCCGCGCTCGCACTGGCCGGCTGCGGCCTCGGGGCGGGCAAGGCGCCGACGGCCGTGGGGCTGGTCGTCTCACGCGACTTCGGCGCGCAGGTCCTACGCGCCTGGGGTGCGCCGCAGGCGCGCGGGCAGGAGACGGTGATGAGCCTGCTGACGCGCAACGCGCACGTCGCCACGCGCTACGGCGGCGGCTTCGTGCAGAGCATCGACGGGCTCGCCGGCGGCCAGAGCGCCGGGCAGCCTGTGGACTGGTTCTATTACGTCAACGGCATCGAGGCGTCCAAGGGCGCGGCATCGACGAACGTGCACCCGGGAGATCACATCTGGTGGGACCGGCACGACTGGAGTGCGACAGACCAGGTACCCGCCGTCGTCGGCTCGTTTCCCCAGCCTTTCCTCAACGGGATCGACGGCAAGCGCCTTCCCGTCCGCGTGGAATGCGCGAACGTGGGCGGCTACGCCTGTCGCACGGTGACTGCGCGGCTGCGCGCGCAGCACGTGCCGGCGGCCGTCGCGGCGCTGGGCAGCGGCGCGGGGGAGTCAAAGACGCTGCGCGTGGCCGTCGGCACGTGGCGCGAGATCGCCGGCATCTCCGACGTGCGCGAACTGCGCAGCGGCCCGCACGCGAGCGGCGTGTACGTGCGTTTCTCCTCGTCTGGAACGTCGCTGACGCTGCTCGACGCGAGCGGGCGCTCGGTGCAGGCGCTCGCCGCCGGCGCGGGGCTGATCGCTGCGACGCGCATCGGCGCAGACGCGCCCGTGTGGGCGGTCACGGGCACCGACGCGACCGGCGTCACGCGCGCGGCCGGCGGGTTCGACGCGGCGACCTTGAGCGACCGCTTCGCCGTGGCATTCGACGCGAGTGGCCCGCTCGCGCTCCCGCGAGCCCCGGGGGCGACGCCGTGATCGGCGCGACACTGCTGTTCTATCGCCGCATCGCCAGCCCGCTGCACGCGACGCGCGCGAGCGTCGGCGCGGCGTGGGCGGCCTCGCTGACGGCTGCGGCGCTGATCCTCTACCACCCTGTCTGCCTGCTCGCGCTGCTGTGCGGCGTGCTCGTCGCCGGCTGGGGGGCGGGCGTCGGACCGCGCCTGGCGCGCTCGCTGCGCACGGCGACGATCGTCGCGCTGCCGATCGTGCTCGTCAACGTGCTCGTCAGCCGCCAGGGGCTGACCGTGTTCGCGCGCCTCGGCGACCTCGGGCCGTTCGGCCAGGGCAACCTGACCGTCGAGGCGGCCGCCTACGGCGGCGTGATCGCGCTGAAGGTGACGCTGCTGATCCTGATCACCGGGCTCGCCGGCCTGGCCGTCGACCCCGACGAGCTGCTGGCAATGTTCCGCCGCCTGTCGTTTCGCTCGGCGCTCACGGCGACGCTGGCGACGCGCATGATCCCCGTGCTCGCGGCCGACTCCCAGCGCCTGGCCGAGGCCCAGCGCACACGCCCCGCCGGCGGACCGAGTGGCGCGCGCGGGCGCGTGGCGCTGCTGAGCGCCGTCGTCGGCGGCTCGCTGGACCGCGCGATGGACGTCGCGGCGACGCTCGAGGTGCGCGGCTTCGCCGCGGCGCGCGGCCCTGCGCGCGGCGGGGGTCGCGCGCGCCGGGCGCTGTCACGCCACGACATCGCCTTCGCGGCGTCGGCCGCGGCGATCCTCGCGCTGGCGATCGCCGGGCGCCTGACGGGCGTCGCCTCGTTCGACTCCTACCCGCGCATCGCGATGTCGTCTGAAGTCGGCACATTTGCGCTCGCCGCCGCGCTGCTCGTCGCCGCGCTGTTGCCCTTCGGCGACCGCCGGGGGATCGACCCGTGAGCGGCGCGATGCTGTCCTTCGACGAGGTCACCTATCGCTACCCGGGCGCGGAGAGCGCGGCGCTCAGCGACGTCACCCTGCGAATCGAGCCCGGCGAGTTCTGCCTGCTCGCGGGGCTGTCGGGCAGCGGCAAGTCCTCGCTGCTGCGCGCGGCGTGCGGCCTCGTGCCGCACTTCCACGGCGGGCGCTTCGCCGGGCGCGTGCGGCTGGCCGGCCTGGACACGCGCGAGCACGGACCGGCACGGCTGGGGACGTTCGCCGGGGCGCTGTTCCAGGACCCCGAGACGCAGCTCGTCACGAGCTCGGTGCGCGCGGAGCTCTCGCTGGCGCTGGAAAGCCGCGGCCAGGGAGCGACGGCGGTCGCGCGCGGCGTCGAGGAGGTCGCGCTCGCGCTCGGCATCGACGCGTTGCTGGAGCGCGCCACGCATGAGCTCTCCGGCGGCGAGAAGCAGCGCGTGGCGCTCGGCGCCGCGCTGGCGGGCCGGCCGCAGATCGTGCTGCTCGACGAGCCGACGTCGCAGCTGGACCCGGTGGCGGGCGACGAGCTGATCGGCCTGCTGCGCAGGCTCAACCAGGAGTGGGAGACGACCGTGCTGCTCGCCGAGCACCGCCTCGAGCGCTGCCTGACGGGCGCCGATCGAGTGATCGCGATGGAGCATGGGCGCGTCGCCTGCGACGGCGACCCTGCGGCGTTCGTGCAGTGGGCCGGCGAACGCGCTCCGGCGCTGCAGACTCCGGCGGCCAAGCTGTTCGCGCTCAGCGACCTGCACCCTGCGCCGGTGAGCGTCAAGCAGGCGCGCGCCGCGCTTCGCTCGCTGGCGCTGTTGCCCGAGACGGGCGCGCAGGCGCCTGGTGGGGCGCCGTCCGCGCGCCACGGCGCGGCGTCGCGGCGCAAGGGCGCGCGCCGCGCGCGCACGCTGTCGGCGCTGGGGATGCGCGGGGTCTGGCACGAGCTGCGCGACGGGCCGGCGATCCTGCGCGGCGCCACGCTGAGCGTCGCGCCGGGCGAGAGCGTCGCGCTGATGGGGCGAAACGGCGCGGGCAAGTCGACGCTGCTGCGCCACGCCGCCGGACTGCTGGCGCCCACGCGCGGGCGCATCGAGCGCGCGGGCAGGGTCGCGCTGCTGCTGCAGAACCCGGGCGACTACTTCATCCACGAGCGCGTCGACGAGGAGCTCTCCGGCCGGGCGCTCGCCGACGCCGGCCTGGCGGCGATGGCGGCGCGACACCCGCGCGACCTGTCCGGCGGCGAGCGCCAGCGCCTGGCCCTGGCGATCGTCACCGACCCTGGCATCTCGCGCGGCGACGAGGACGCGCAGGCGCCGCCGGCGGTGCTCGCGCTGGACGAGCCGACGCGAGGGATGGATCGCCAGGCCAAGGCCGAGCTGGCCGGCGAGCTGCGCCGCCGCACGAGCGAGGGTCAGGCGGTGATCGTCGCGACGCACGACCCGGAGTTCGCCGCCGCTTGCGCCGATCGCGCCGTGCTGATGGCCGACGGGCGCGTGATCGCCGACGGCTCCACGCACGAGCTGCTCGCCGGGGGCTGGTACTTCGCGACCGAGACGGCACGCATCTTCGGCGGCGCGGGCGGCGCGCTGCTGCCGCACGAAGGCGCCGAGCTGCTGCGCCGCCGCGCGCCCGCGGAGGTGGCCCTGTGAGCTGGCCGCTGGCCTCGTTCCTGCTCGTCGGCATCGTGCTCGCGTTCGGCTGGCTGGCCTACGAGCGCGCCCGCCCGTCGGCGCGGATGGTCGCCGTCGTCGGCACGCTCGCCGCCGTCGCCGCGCTCGGGCGCGACGCCTTCGTGGCGATCCCCGACGTCAAGCCGATCACGGCGATGACGCTCGTCGTCGGCTACGCGCTGGGGCCGCTGCCGGGCTTCACGGTCGGCGCGCTCGGCATGCTCGCCTCGAACTTCGTGCTCGGGCAAGGCCCGTACACGCCGTGGCAGATGGCCGCATGGGGCCTGGTGGGTCTCGCCGGCGCGGCGCTCGGCACGCTCAGCCGCAGGCGACTCGGGCGCCTGCAGCTCGCGTCCGCCTGCGCCGTCGCGGCGCTCGGCGCGAAGGAGATCATGAACGTCTACCAGTGGACGATCGGCGCCAGCCACACGCCGGCGGCACTGCTCGCGGTCGCCGGCACGGGGCTGCCGTTCGACATCGCCGACACGATCGCGAGCTTGCTCTTCGGCCTGGCGTTCGCGCCGGAGCTCGCGCGCCTGCTCGCGCGGATGCGCGCGCGCATGGACGTCAGCTGGGAGCCGGTGGAGACGTCCCCGCGCGCCGGCGCTCCCGGCCAAGCGCCACCGGCCGGAGGCCTGCGCTCGCTGGGCACGGCGTCCCCGCTCGTCGCGCTGGCGCTAGCGCTCGCCGTGTCGCTGGGCGCGCCGCGTGCGGCGTCGGCCGCCTCGCTGGGCCGCCAGGTGTCCTTCCTGACCGCGTCGCAGAACAGCGACGGCGGCTTCGGTGGCGCGGGCGCCCAGCACAGCGGCGAGCTGTACACCGCGTGGGCCGCGATGGGCCTGGCCGCCACCGGGCGCGATCCGGCGAGCGTCCGGCGCAACGGGCGCTCGGTGCTCGACTCGCTGCGCGGCGAAGTCTCGACGCTCGCGGGACTGGGCGACTACGAGCGCACGATCCTCGCCGCGCGCGCGTGCGGCGCTTCGCCGTACTCGTTCGCCGGGCGCGACCTCGTCGCCGAAGTCCTGCGCGCGCGTTCTGCTGACAACTCCTTCGCGCACCAGGTCAACCTGACGGCCTTCGCGATCCTCGCGCTGCGTGCCGCGGGGCACTCCGCGCACCTCACGGCGATCCGCGAAGCGGCGGGCTGGATCGAGCGCCAGCAGAATGGCGACGGGGGCTTCGGCTTCGGCGGGCGCGGCTCGCGCAGCGACGTCGACGACACGGGAGCGGCGCTGCAGGCGCTCGCCGCCGCGGGGGCGCGCAACGGCCGTGTGCTCGGCCTCGCGACCGCCTATCTGACGCGCTCGCAGAACGCCGACGGCGGCTTCCCTCAGCAATACGGCAGCGAATCCAACGCGCAGTCGACCGCCTGGGCGGTGCAGGGGCTGATCGCGGCCGGGCGCAGCCCGGCCGGCGTGCGACGCGGCGCCAGCCGCTCGCCGCTCGGCTACCTGGAAAGCCTGGAGGCGCCCGGCGGCAGCGTGCGTTACTCGCGCACGAGCGCGCAGACGCCCGTGTGGGTGACCGCGCAGGCGCTGATCGCGCTCGCAGGCAAGACGTTTCCCGTGAGCTGAGCGCCGCCCGCGGGGCGCCGCGGGCGTCCCCGGGCACTGTCCCGACGGCGCAGCAGCCTCGGCGCACAGGCCCGCGGAAGCTTCAGCAGCGCTTTAGCGGGCCTCTTACCCTGTTGGGAGACATGTCCAGCCACCCCTACGCGACTCCTGCGCCAATGCCGCGCACCGTGCATGGCGCCCGCACGGACGAGCGGCGACGGGCGGGACTGTTCGCGCCGCTGTCGCTGGCCGGGCTGTGTCTCGTCGGCCTCGCGCTCGTGTGGGTCGTCGCCGAGCTCGTTCCGGCGGTTCATGCCAGAGACGGCGTGCTGCTCGAACATTTCCTGGCGCTCCAGAGCCACGGCACGGTCAACTCCGTCGCCGAGGTCCTGCCGCAGTTGCTCAACCCCGTGGCCTACACGGTCTTCGCGATCGGGCTGGTGCTGGTCGCCGTTTCGCGCGAGCGTCCTCGCCTGGCCCTTGCGGTCGCGGCGATCCTCGTGCTCGGGCCGCTCAGCGCGGAGCTGCTCAAGCCGCTGCTGGCGCACTCGCACGTGCGCGTCGGCTTCACGCGGATCGGCGCGGCGTCCTACCCGAGCGGGCATTCGACGAGCGCTGCCGTGCTGGCGATCGGCGCAGTGCTCGTCTCGCCGCGCCGGCTCAAGCCCGTGGTGGGCGGTGTGGCGTTGCTGTTCACGCTCGCGATCGGCGCCTCGCTGCTGATTCGCTTCTGGCACATGCCCAGCGACGTGCTCGGCGGTTACCTGCTCGCGCTGCTTTGGGGTTCACTCGCCGTCGCCGCCGTCCGCGGGTCGGCGCTGCGCCGCGCGCGGCGCGGCGCGCCGTCGCCCTAGGACTGCTCTGGCGCCTCGCGGGCGCCGTGGGCGCCTGGCTGCCACAGCGGCTCGGCGTGCTCGCCGGCGCCCGGCTCGTTGTTGACCGCGCGGCTGAGGATGAACAGCAGGTCCGACAGGCGGTTGAGATAGCGCACGACCTCCGCGTTGCCCTCCCCGCCGACGGCGATCGCCCGCCGCTCGGCGCGCCGGCAGACGGTGCGGCAGACGTGCAGGTGCGCCGCCGCGGGCGTGCCGCCGGGAATCACGAACGAGCGCAGCGGCGCCAGCGTCGCGTTGACCTCGTCGCAGGCGCGCTCCAGCCACTCGGTGTACTGCGCGTCGACGCGCAGGCGCCCGCGCGGGTCAGTCCCGCCGGGCGAGTCCTCGCCGGGCGGCGGCACCGACAGATCGGCGCCGATGTCGAGCAGATCGTTCTGCACGCGCGCGAGCCATTGCGCGAACTGCCCGGGCAGTTCGGGCTGCAGCAGCGCCACGCCGATCGTCGCGTTGAGCTCGTCGACGGTGCCGTAGGCCTCCACGCGCGGGTGCAGCTTGGACACGCGGCTCATGTCGCCGAGGTGCGTCTCGCCGCCGTCGCCGAGCTTGGTGTAGATGCGTGTCAGGTTGACCGTCATGGGCTGCGCAGCGCCCGCGAAAGCGCCTCGCTGTGATCATAGGCGCGTCCTGCGCCGCGCGCCGGGGCGATCGAGCACCTGGCAGCCTCCCGTCGCCGCGATGGGATACGTTCCCGCCCGTCCATGCGCATCGGCGTCCCGAAGGAGACCGCGGCAGGCGAGCATCGAGTGGCGCTCGTGCCGGAGGTCGTGAGCAAGCTCAAGGCCAAGGGCCTTGACGTCGTCGTGCAGAACGGTGCGGGCGACGACGCGCTCGTTCCCGACGACGCCTTCGCCGAGGCCGGCGCGCAGCTCACCGGCGACGCTGCCGCGATCTGGGGCTGCGACGCGGTGCTGACGATCGCTCCGCCGGACCCCGAGCGGATCCGCTCGCTGGGCGCCTCCTCGATCCTGATCGGCTTTCTCGCGCCGCTGTCGAGCCCGCAGACGACGCGCGCGCTCGCCGACGCCGGCGCGACGGCCTTCGCGATGGAGGCGATCCCGCGCATCTCGCGCGCCCAGTCGATGGACGCGCTGTCCTCGCAGGCCAACGTCGCCGGCTACAAGGCGGCGCTGCTCGGCGCCGAGGAGATGGGACGCTTCTACCCGATGCTGATGACCGCCGCGGGCACGATCCCGCCGGCCAAGGTGCTCGTCCTGGGCGTCGGCGTGGCGGGGCTGCAGGCGCTCGCGACGGCCAAGCGCCTGGGCGCGCGCACGACGGGCTATGACGTGCGTCCGGAGGTCGCCGAGCAGGTGCAGTCGCTCGGCGCCCAGTGGCTCGACCTCGGCCTGGAGGCCAGCGGCGAGGGCGGCTACGCGCGCGAGCTGACCGACGAGGAGCGCGCGCGCCAGCAGCAGGCGCTGACCGATGCGATCAAGGGCTTCGACGTCGTCATCACCACGGCGCTCGTCCCCGGGCGCCCGGCGCCGCGCCTGGTCACCGCCGAGGCGGTCGCGGGGATGAAGCCCGGCTCGGTGATCGTCGACCTCGCGGGCGAGACGGGCGGCAACTGCGAGCTGACCGAGCCCGGGCAGACGGTCGTGCGCCACGACGTGAAGATCGCCTCGCCGCTGAACCTGCCCGCGAGCATGCCCGAGCACTCCTCGCAGCTGTTCGCGCGCAACGTGCTCGCGCTGCTGGAACTGCTGGTCGGCGAGGACGGCGAGCTCAAGCTCGACTTCGACGACGAGATCGTCGCCGGGGCTTGCGTCGTGCGCGATGGGGAGATCGTCAACGCGGGGGCCAAGACGGCCGTGGAGAAGGCCGGCGCGACGGCGGGAGGCCCGGTGTGATCCTCGCGAGCACGCTCACCACCAACCTGGCGATCCTCGTGCTCGCCGGCTTCATCGGCTTCGTCGTGATCTCCAAGGTGCCGAACACGCTGCACACGCCGCTGATGTCGGGGACCAACGCGATCCACGGGATCGTGCTGCTCGGCGGCTTGCTGATCGTCGGCGCGTCGGGCAACGGGACGTTCAACAAGATCATCCTCGTGATCGCGATCGCCTTCGGGACGATCAACGTCGTCGGCGGCTTCCTCGTCACCGATCGCATGCTGGAGATGTTCAAGTCCAAGCCCAAGCCGCCGAAGGACGCCGACGGGCCCGGCGGCGAGGACGGCGGCAACGCGGGGGGGACGGCGTGATCCTCGCGAGCTCCTTCCTGCAGGAACAGAACTTCCTCGACATCCTCTACATCGTCGCCTTCGCGCTGTTCATCCAGGGCCTGCGCGGGCTGTCGGGCCCGACGACCGCGGTGCGCGGCAACCGCATCGCTGCAGTCGGCATGGTCATCGCGATCGTCGCGACGCTGCTGAGCAGGTTTGAGGGCAACTGGGGCCTGATCGCGCTCGGCGTCGCGCTCGGCGCGGCCATCGGCATCCCGGCGGCGCGGCAGGTGAAGATGACTGCGATGCCGCAGATGGTCGCGCTGTTCAACGGCGTCGGCGGCGGCGCGGTGTTCCTGATCTCCTGGTCGGAGTTTCGCCTGACCGACGGCTACTCCCACACGGCCACCTACATAGCGGTCTTCTCGCTGTTTGCCGCGATCGTCGGCTCGGTCTCGTTCTGGGGCTCGAACATCGCCTTCGGCAAGCTTCAGGAAATCATCCCCGGGCGCCCGATCAGCCTCGGCTCGGCGCAGCAGATCGTCAACCTCGTGCTGCTGATCCTCGCCGTCGCCGCGGGCGTGGACATCGCCGCCGGCTCTCACTCCGAGGCGATCTTCATCGGCCTGCTCGTCTGCTCGGCGCTGCTCGGCAACGCCGTCGTGCTGCCGATCGGCGGTGCCGACATGCCGGTCGTGATCTCCTTGCTCAACGCCTTCACCGGCCTGTCGGCCGCGGCGACGGGCATCGCGCTGAACAACACGGCGCTGATCGTCGCGGGCATGATCGTCGGCGCCTCCGGCACGATCCTCACGAACCTGATGGCGACCGCGATGAACCGCTCGATCCCGGCGATCGTCGCCGGCGGCTTCGGCGGGGGCGGGGCGGTCGAGGGCGCCTCGGGCGCGGGCGAGCACGCGGGGACGGTGCGCTCGACGAGCGCCGCCGACGCGGCGATCCAGCTCGCCTACGCCAGCCGCGTGGTGATCGTGCCCGGGTACGGCATGGCCGTCGCGCAGGCCCAGCACGCCGTGCGCGAGCTGACCAAGGAGCTCGAGAAGCGCCAGGTGGAGGTCAGCTACGCGATCCATCCCGTCGCCGGACGCATGCCTGGGCACATGAACGTGCTGCTCGCCGAGGCCGACGTGCCCTATGACCAGCTCAAGGAGATGGACGACGCCAACCCCGAGTTCCAGCGCACCGACGTCTCGCTGGTGATCGGCGCCAACGACGTGACCAATCCGGCGGCCAAGAACACGCCGTCCTCGCCGATCTACGGGATGCCGATCCTCGAGGTCGCCGACAGCCACTCGGTGATCGTCATCAAGCGCTCGATGAACCCCGGCTTCGCGGGCATCGAAAACGAGCTGTACTACGACCCGAAGACGGCGATGCTGTTCGGCGACGCGAAGTCCGCGGTGACCGAGATCACGGCCGAGCTCGCGCACATCTGAGCCGCGGCCGCAGGCCGGCGGCCGCTCGCGTCCGGTGCGCACTCGGCCGGTTCTGAGCCCGGCCTCTGCGAGACTGCGCGCGTGATCGAGCGCAGCCAGGCTCTCGCGGCGATGACCGAGGAGGAGTTCGACGTCGTCGTCGTCGGCGGCGGCATCACCGGAGCCGGCGTCGCGCTGGACGCGGCAACGCGCGGCTACAGCGTGGCGCTGCTGGAGCGCTCGGACTACGCCGCCGGGACCTCCAGCCGCTCGAGCAAGCTCGTCCACGGCGGCCTGCGCTACCTGCAGAACTTCGACCTTGGGCTGGTGCGCGAGGCGCTGCTGGAGCGACAGCTGATGGTCGCGCTGGCGCCGCACCTCGTGCGCCCGCTGCCGCTGGTCGTCGCGGCCTTCGAGGGCGCTCACCCCGACCGGCTGGTCGGCGTTGGCTTGAACCTCTACGACGTCATGTCGGTGACCGACCGGCGCTCGGCCGGCGGGCGCCTGCGCTCGCGCAGGGGCCGGCGCGCGCGGGCTGCCGAGCGCGAGTTCGCGGGCGAGCAGGCGCCCGCGCCGCCTGCGCCGCAGGGAGGCGAGTCGTGGAGCCCGGAGCGCCATCGCGTGATCTCCGGCGAGGAGGTGCTCGAGCTGCTGCCGGCGCTCGCCGCACGCGAGCCGACCAGCGGCTACCTGTTCTACGACTGCCAGACCGACGACGTGCGCCTGGTGCTGACCGTGCTCGGCGAGGCCGAGCGCTTCGGCGCGGTGTGCGCCAACCGCGTCGACGTCATCGGCCTGCTCGAGCACGAAGGGCGCGCGCAGGGGGTGCGCGCGCGCGACCGCGAGAGCGGGGAGGAGCTCGAGGTGCACGCCGCCAACGTCGTCAACGCGACGGGCGTGTGGGCCGACGAGCTGCGCCCGCGCGAGCTGCACGACGAGGCCGAGCTGCCGCGCATCCGGCCCAGCCGTGGGACGCACATCACGCTGCGCCACGAGGATCTGCCGCTCGTCGGCGGCGCGATCGTGCCGGCGGGCTCGGGCCGCTCGATCTTCGCGCTGCCGTGGCTCGGGCACTCGCTCGTGGGCACGACCGACAACGACTACGAGGGATCGCTCGAGCACGTCGAGCCCTCCGGCGAGGACGTCGACTACCTGCTGGCGGCAGTCAACGCCTTCTTCGGCTCGGCGTTGGCTCCCGGCGACCTGACGGGCGCCTTCGCGGGTGTGCGCCCGCTGATCTCCACGGGCGACCCGAAGAAGTCCGTCGACATCTCGCGCAAGGCCGAGCTGTACGAGACGTCGTCGGGGATGATCACGATCACCGGCGGCAAGCTCACGACCTGGCGGCGCATGGCGAAGATGACCGTCGACCGGCTGGTCGAGCGCGAAGCGCGCGACGCTCCCTGCCGCACGCACGAGATCCCGCTCGGCCAGGCGATCGCCGCAGACGAGCTGCCGCCGGTGGAGGGCGTGCCCGAGGACTCCTATCGGGCGCTCGCCGCGCGCTATGGGCACGCGGCGCACGAGGTGCTCGCGCTCGCCGCCGGGCGCGGCGAGCTCGCCCAGCCGATCGTCCCGGGATTGCCCGACCTGCTCGCCGAGGTCGCCCTGGCGGCCCGCCGCGAGCAGGCGCGCAGCATCGGCGACGTGCTGCTGCGGCGCACGCGTCTCGGGCTGCTCGCCGCGCGGGAGCTCTCTGCTGACGCCGACGGGGATGGGGACGGCGACCGTGGGCCGGTCGCGCGCGTCGCCGATGTGCTCGCGGGCGAGCTCGGCTGGGACGCCGCGCGAACGCGCGACGAGCTCGCCGCCTTCGCCGAGGAGGCCCGCGCCGAGGGGCTGCTTCGGCCGTGAGCCCGCACGGGCAGGCGCGCAGGCTGGCCCCCCTGCATCGCCTGCGCGCCGCCGGGCGCGAGCTCGAGCTCGGCGAGCGGCCGTGGCTGATGGGGATCGTCAACGCCTCGCCGGACTCCTTCAGCGATGGCGGGCTGCACCGCCACGCTGGACTCGCAGACGCGGCTCGCCGAGGAGCTGCTCGCGGCGGGAGCGGACATCCTCGACATCGGCGGCGAGTCGGCCACGACCGGTCGTCCGCCGGTGCGCCGTCGAGCAGGAGATCGCGCGCGTCGTGCCGCTCGTCGAGCGCGTGGCCGGCGGGCTCGGGGCGATCGTCTCGGTCGACACCTACAAGCCGGCCGTCGCGCGCGCGGCGGTCGCGGCCGGCGCGAGCATCGTCAACGACGTCAGCGGGCTGCGCGACCCGCGAGCTGGCCGAGGTCTGCGCGCAGACCGGCGCGGCGCTGGTCGTCATGCACACGCGCGCCGCGCCGCGCGAACGCCTGCAGGACCCCGACCTCTACGAGGACATCGTCGCCGAGGTGCTCGCCTTCCTGCGCGAGCGCATCGCCGTCGCGCTCGCGGCCGGCGTGTCGCGCGAGCAGCTGATCGTCGATCCCGGGTCCCGACTTCGCCAAGACGCCCGCGCAGACGATCCGCCTGCTCGGCGAGCTCGACGCGCCTGCACGAGCTCGGGCGCCCGCTGCTGATGGCGATCTCGCGCAAGGACTTCGTCGGCGCGCTCACCGGCCGCGCGCCGCGCGAGCGCCTCGCCGGCACGCTCGCCGCGCTCGCGCACGGCGTCGACGCCGGCGCGCACATCTTCCGCGTCCACGACGTGGCCGCGGCCGCCGACTTCCTCGCCGTGCGCGCGGCGCTCGCCGGCGAGCGCGAGCCGAGCAGGGATCTGGCGCTCGGCGAGGAAATCCGCTACGACCGCCAGCTCGCCGACTGACGTCGCGAGCCGCCAGCGGCGCGCGCCACGGCGTGCGCCGGCCGGTGCAGCCGCTAGGCTGAAGCGCATCACGGGTGCCCGCCGCTGTCCAACGCGGCGGGACGCCAACCGCCCACTCCACGAAAGAAGGAGACCCACATGCCAGTACTCGAGCGCTCCGAGCTGGAGGCGAGCCCTCTGGCCGACCTGCACGCGATCGCCGACCAGCTCGGCCTCGACGGCTTCCGGCGCCTGCGCAAGGCCGACCTGATCGACGCGATCCTCGGCGACGCGCCGGCGCAGGACGCCGCCGAGCCGCCGAGGCGTCCGACGACGCGCCCGAGGCGTCCGACGACAGCGACGGCGACGCCGAGCGGCCGCTCCGGCACGCCCGCGCCGGCGCCGCGCGTCGCGCTCGCGGCGAGCCTCAGCCTCCGAGGCGCGAGGCCGAGACGCCGAGGCGACGAGGCGGCGCGGACGCCGCCGGCGACGTCGTCCGACGCCGAGCGAGCCCGCGGCGCCGCAGACGGCGCCGCGCTCGCGCGGCGCGGCGGCGCGAGGGCGCGACGCGAGCGCCGCGCGACGGCCGACGGCCGAGGAGGCGGCGCCGAGGACGACGAGCGCGGGCGGATCGCCGAGGGCGTCGTCGAGGTGCTCGGCAACGGCTCGGCCTTCCTGCGCGTCGACCCGCCCGAGCCCTCCGACGACGACGTCTACATCTCCGCCGCGCAGGTCCGCCGCTGCGAGCTCGTCTCGGGCGACCGCGTCACCGGGCCGGTGCGCACGCCGCGCCGCTCCGAGCGCTACCCCTCGCTCGTGCGCATCGACACGATCAACGGCGCGCTCGGCCGACACCGTCGCCGACGGCGCCCGCTACGAGGACCTGCCGGTCGCGTTCCCGAGCGAGCGCCTCGCGCTCGACTCCAAGGACCCGACGCTCGAGGCGATCGAGTGGCTGACGCCGATCGGCCGCGGCTCGCGCGCGGTGATCGTCGGCGCCGCGCGCGCCGGCAAGACCGAGACGCTGCGGCGCCTGCGCGACGCGCTCGCCGCGGCCGCGAGGGCCTCGAGGTCAGCGCTCGTGCTGGCCGGCGTGCGCCCGGAGGAGATCGCGCGAGTGGCAGGACGGGCGCGCTCGCGCCGCCGCCGCGCTCGAGCTTCGCCGCCTCCGCCGACTCGCAGGGCCAGGCCGTCGAGCGCGCGATC
Organism: uncultured Solirubrobacteraceae bacterium; assembly: GCA_963706615.1. GTDB lineage: Bacteria > Actinomycetota > Thermoleophilia > Solirubrobacterales > Solirubrobacteraceae > Palsa-744. The sequence continues at coordinate 2,741,173 of OY970163.1, forward strand.
GACGCCGCGCGGCGCGTCGCGGCGCGCGGCGGGCACGCGCTCGTGCTGATCGACAGCCTCGACGGCGCTCAACCCGCACGCCGCGCGCAAGGCGCTGGCGGCCGCGCGCAACCTGCGCGACGGCGGCTCGCTGACGGTGATCGCGACGGCCGCCGCAGCCGCTCGGCGGCGAGACGACCGTGATCGCGCTCGACGCCGCGCTGACCGCGACGGGCCGCCAGCCGATCCTCGACCTCGCCTCCAGCGGCACGCTCAAGCCCGAGCTGCTCGTCGGCGAGGACGGCGCGGCGGCCGATCACGAAGGCGCGCGCAGCCGCGATGCGACGCCGGCAGCGGGTCGAGACCGCGGGAGCGTCGCCGGCGCCGCGCAGGCTCAGCGCCGGTAGGCGACGCGGCCCCACGAGGGCTCGGGGGCCAGCTCGATCGGTTCGCCGCCGCCGGTACGCGCGGGTCGGCGGCTGCACGTAGGCGAAGCGTGCCGCTGTCGCTCGTCGAAGGCGACGTCCAGCTCGCCCTCCTTGACGCGCTGGTCGAGCCACGCGCCGCGGAACACCAGCCGGCGCAGCCAGTGCACGAGCGAGCGCTCGGCCGGGCCGACGAGCTCGGGCCAGCAGTCGTTGACGTGCTCGCCGAGCGCCGAGGCGGGGTCGTGGATCTCGCCGTTGACGGCGAGGTTGACGAGGTCTTCGAGCTCGCTCCTCGCCGAGGCGGCCGCCGACGAAGCCGAGCTTGAGCGCGGCCTGCTCGCAGCGCTCGGAGAAGTCCGCCTCGTTGAACGTGAAGCGCAGCTCGCCGTATTCGAGGACGAAGTCCTCTCCGGAGTCGTAGTTTCCGCGTCGCGCGGTTTCCATGGCAAGAGTGCCGGCGGACGTCGGCCCCCGGGTCGTCGGGATCATACGGTGGGTTCCTGCCCGGCCGGCTGCGATGCATGGGATTTTGCATCGCGCGGCGTCGGGCGCCGTGCCGGACGCGGCGGGCGCCGCGAGCGTGCCGCGCCGGCGGCGCGCCTCTATACGCTGCGCTGATGGCGCGGCTGACCCAACACGGGCTGCGCCGGGTGCTCGGCACGAGCGCCCTGTTCTCGACCGCCTACGGCAACGTCGGCTCCTCGATCTACTACGCGCTGGGGCTCGTCGCCTCCTACGCGCTCGGGCTGACGCCGATCGTCTTCCTGATCACCGGCGTGATCTTCTACCTCACCGCCGCGACGTACGCCGAGGCGACCGCGATGTACCCCGAGGCGGGCGGCTCCTCGAGCTTCGCGCGCCACGCCTTCAACGAGCTGTGGTCGTTCTTCGCGGCGTGGGCGCAGATGCTCAACTACACGATCACGATCGCGATCTCGGCGTTCTTCGTGCCGCACTACCTCGGCGGGCTGTTCTGGCCGGCGCTCCAGCACGGTCCCGGCGACATCATCTTCGGCATCGGCGTGGTCGCGCTGCTGTCGGTCGATCAACGTCGTCGGCGTCAAAGAGGCGGCCGGGCTGAACATCGTGCTCGCGATCACCGATCTCGCGACGCAGCTGCTGCTCGTCGGTCGTCGGCATGGCGCTCGTGCTCTCGCCGCACGTGCTGATCGCCAACGTCCATCTCGGCATCGCGCCGAGCTGGAAAAACTTCCTCGTCGCGATCCCCGTCGGGATGATCGCCTACACCGGCATCGAGACGATCTCCAACATGGCCGAGGAGGCGACGCGACGAGACCAAGACGATCCCGCGCGCGATCAAGGCGCGTGGTCGCGGCGGTGTTCGCGATCTACGCCGCGCTGCCGATGGTCGCGCTGTCGGCGCTGCCGGTGCACACAGGCAGCCAAACGGCAGCTACACGACGCTGCTCGGCACCGGCGAGGACAAGGGCGGCTTCGCCGGCGACCCGGTGCTCGGGATCGTCAAGCACCTGCATCTCGGCGCGCTGCAGTCGGCCGGGGAGATCTACGTCGGCATGCTCGCCGCCACGATCCTGTTCATCGCCGCCAACGCCGGCATCATCGGCGCCTCGCGCCTGGTCTACTCGATGGGGCTGCACCGTCAGGTCCCCGACCGGCTCAGCCGCCTGCATCCGCGCTTCAGCACGCCGTGGATCGGCATCCTGATGTTCGGCGGCGATCGCGTGCCTGACGATCATCCCCGGCAAGGCCGAATTCCTCGGCAACATGTACGCGTTCGGCGCGATGCTGTCGTTCACGATCGCGCACCTGTCGGTGATCCGCTGCGCATCAAGGAGCCCGACCGCGCCGCGCCCCTATCGCGGCCCGGGCACGCTGCGCGTCGCCGGGCGCGAGCTGCCGCTGTTCGCGGTGCTGGCGGATCTTCGGCACGGGCCTGGCGTTCGTCGCCGTCACGATCCTGCACCTCGACGTCGCCGCCGCCGGCGTGTTCTGGCTGGCGCTCGGCATGGTGCTCTACATCGCCTTTCGCAAACAGCACGGTCTCGACCTGCGCACGACCACGCGGCGCCGCGCCACGAGCGCCCGGCGGACTTCGAGGAGCTCGACTACAAGACCGCGCTCGTGCCGATCTTCGGCGACGACGTCAGCGCCGAGCGCGCTGATCAGCGCCGCCAAGCTGATCGGCGAGGACGGCGTCGTCTACGCGATCTACGTGCTGCCGGTGCCCGAGCCAGCTCTCGCTCGAGGCGGGCCTCGAGGAGGAGGAGGCGCACGGGCGCTCGGTGCTCGAGAGCGCGCGCATCCAGGCGCGGCGCGACGGCATCAAGATCCACACGGGCTGATCCGCACGCGCAACCCGGGCGCGGCGCTCGTCGAGGAGGCCGCGCGCGTCGGCTGCGACGTGATCTACTGGTCGACGATCCACGCGCCGCTCGGCGAGCAGCGGATCGGGCCGACGGCGGCGTACCTGCTGCAGCAAGCGCCCCTGCCGCGTGATCATCGAGACCGAGAACCCGCCCGCGCGAGCGCGCGAGGGCGAGCCGGTCCCCGCTTGAGCGCTCTGCTCCCATTGGAGTGTGAGGGAGGAGAAAGGCCCGCCTGACTGCGGGCACCTACGACGTGAGATGCGCCGCGTAGGGCCGGCGCAGGACCGTCACGAAATCGTCATGCCCGGCAGCCGCGATCGTTATGCGAGCGTTACGCGGGCGCGTCTAGCGTCGCAGTCGGGATGGCACGCCTCACCGAGCACGGCCTGCGGCGGTCGGTCGGCGTGCCGGGCCTGTTCGCGACCGCCTACGGCAACGTCGGCTCCTCGATCTACTACGCGCTCGGGCTCGTCGCGGCGCACGCGCTCGGGCTGACGCCGCTGGTCTTCATGTTCGCCGGCGGGCTGTTCGCGCTGACCGCCAAGACCTATGCCGAGGGCGCGGCGATGTTCCCCGAGGCCGGCGGCTCCTCGTCGTTCGCGCGCCACGCGTTCAACGAGGTGGTCTCGTTCTTCGCCGGCTGGGCGCTGACGCTCGACTACATCCTCACGATCGCCATCTCGGCGTTCTTCGTGCCGCACTACCTGGGCGCGTTCTCCGGCCTGCGCGCTCGACCACAACCCGGGCGACATCATCGGCGGCGCTCGTCGCGATCGTCGCTGCTCGCCGGGCTGAACATCCGCGGCCTGGGCGAGTCGGCGAAGCTGAACTTCGTGCTCGCCGATCGCCGACCTCGCGCACGCAGGTGCTGCTCGTGGTCCTCGGCGCTCGTGCTGGTGCTCAACCCGTCGCTGCTCGTGCACCAGGTGCACCTCGGCACCGCGCCGAGCTGGACGCAGCTGATCTTCGCGCTGTCGCTCGCGATGCTCGCCTACACCGGCATCGAGACGGTCTCGAACATGGCCGAGGAGGCCAAGGACCCGGGCCGCGACGTGCCCAGGGCGGTCAACCTCGTGCTGATCGCGGTGCTCGGCGTGTACGCGGGCATCTCCGTCGTCGCGCTCTCGGCGCTGCCGGTGGTGCACCACGGCGACGGCTACAGCCGGCGCTGGCGGACACTACAGCACGCCGGCTACGCGACGGGCTCGGCGGCACTACGAGAACGATCCGGTGCTCGGGATCGTCGACCGCCTCGGGCTGCACGGCGCGGTGCTGACGCTCGCCGCAGTACTACGTCGGCGTGCTCGCCGCGACGATCCTGTTCATCGCCACCAACGCCGGGCTGATCGGCATCTCGCGCCTGTCGTGGTCGCTGGCCGAGCACCGCCAGCTGCCGAGCCTGTTCTCGCGCCTGCACCCGCGCTACCGCACGCCGTGGTTCACGATCGTCTTCTTCTCGGTCGCTCGCCGGCGCTGCTGATCCTTCCGGCGAACACGAACGTGCTCGGCAACCTCTACTCGTTCGGCGCGATGCTGTCGTTCACCACCGCGCACGCCGCGGTGATCGCGCTGCGCGATCAAGGAGCCCGACGCGAGCGGCCCTACCGGATGCCCGGGAACGTGCGCATCCGCGGCGCGCACGATCCCGATGACCGCGGTGCTCGGCGGCGATCGGCACGTTCGCCGCGTGGGTCGCCGTCGTCGCGCTGCACACCGAGGCGCGCACGATCGGCATCCCGTGGATGGTCGCTCGGGATGGTCGGCTACTTCGTCTACCGCCGGCGCCAGGGGCTCGACTGCGCAAGCGCGCTACCGGATCGAGCGCGCCGCAGCGCCCGCCCGACTTCCAGGAGCTCGAGCTACCGCACCGCGCTCGTGCCGATCTTCGGCGACGACGTCAGCGCCGCGGCGCTGCGCAGCGCCGCCAAGCTGATCGGCGAGCGACGGCGTCGTCTACGCGGTCTTCGTGCTGCCCGTGCCCCGCCAGCTGTCGCTCGACGCGGGCCTCGAGGAGGAGGAGGCGCACGGGCGCTCGGTGCTCGAGAGCGCGCGCATCCAGGCGCGCCGCGCCGGCATCAAGATCCACACCGGCCTGATCCGCACGCGCAACCCCGGCGCGGCGCTCGTCGAGGAGGCGCAGCGCGTCGGCTGCCGACGTGATCTACTGGTCGACGCTCCACGCGCCCGCCAGCGAGCAGCGCATCGGCCCGACCGCCGTCCTACCTGCTCGGCAAGCGGCCCTGCCGGATCATCATCGAGACCGAGAACCGCGTGCCGCGCGAGCGCGCGAGGCGGCGCCGGCGCGGGCCAGCTCGGCGCCCTAGCTGGCTGCCGAGCGCCGCGCGTGAGCGCCTCGTCGAGCTCGGCGTGGCGGAACTCGTAGCCGAGCACCAGCGCCTTGGCGGGCACCACGCGCGCGCCGGTGCGTGACGATCTCGGCCATCTCGCCGTAGAGCAGCTCGCAGCGCGAGCCCCGGGCACGGGCAGCAGCGCGGGCCGGTGCAGCGCGCGCCCGAGCGCGCGCGAGAACTCGCGGTTGGTGACCGGCTCGGGCGCCGTGGCGTTGACGGGCCCGCTCCAGCGCTCGTCGCTCGAGCGCGCGCGAGCATCATGCCGACGACGTCGTCGCGCGTGGATCCACGGAGATGTACTGGCGCCCGCCGGCGACCGGGCCGCCGACGCCGAGCCGGAACGGCGGCAGCATCTTCTCCAGCGCGCCGCCGGCGCTGTCGAGCACGACGCCGGTGCGCACCTGCACGACGCGCATGCCCGAGCTCGTCGCGCCGCGCGCGCCTCGCGCTCCCAGGCGACGCAGACCTCGGCGAGGAAGTCCGTGCCCGGCGGGCGCCTCCTCGTCGAGCGGCTCGTCGCCGTGCGGCGCCGTAGTAGCCGATCGCCGAGGAGCTGACGAGCACGCGCGGGCGCGGCTCGGGCGCGCGCGCAGGCCCGCGACCAGGTTGCGCGTGCCGGTCACGCGGCTGTCGCGGATCGCGCGCTTGGCGCTCGTCGCTCCAGCGCTGGGCGACGTTCTCGCCGGCGAGGTGCACGACGGCGTCGCGGCCCGCCAGCGCCGCGGCGGGCGCCGGCTCGCGCCATCAGGTCCCACGCGAGCGCCTCGACGTCGCCAGAGCTCGCGCGGCGCGCGCCGGGGTCGCGCGAGAGCACGGTGACCTCGTCGCCGCGCCCGCGCAGCGCGCCGACGAGCGCGCGGGCCGATCAGGCCCGGTGGCTCCGGTGACGGTGACGCGCACGACGCTCACGCGTCGCGCTCACGCGCGGCTCGTCGCTGCGAGCTGGCGCGAGCGGCCGGCGGCGGTGTCGCCGGGCGCGAAGCCGAGCTCGCTGCCGGCCCGCGCGGTGCCGGCGCGCGCGCCTCCTCGGCGACCGCCGCGGCGACCGCCGGGGCCACGTCGCGGTTGAAGACCGACGGGATGATGTAGTCCTCGCGCAGCTCGTCGTCGTCGACGATCGCGGCGATCGCGCGCGCGGCGGCCATCTTCATCTCCTCGGTGATCGCGGCGCGCGCACGTCCAGCGCGCCGCGGAAGATGCCCGGGAAGCAGAGCACGTTGTTGATCTGGTTGGGGTAGTCCGAGCGGCCGGTGGCCATGATCCGCACGTAGGGCGCGGCCTCCTCGGGGGTGACCTCGGGGTTCGGGTTGGCCATCGCGAAGACCATCGCGTCGGGGTTCATGCGCGCCAGCGCCTCGGCCGGCATCACGCGCGCGCCCGACAGGCCGATCAGCAGGTCGATCGCCGTCGATCACGCTCGGCGGGCGTGCCCGCGCGGCAGCTCGGGGTTGGTGACCTCGGCGAACCAGCGCTTGACCGGGTTCATCGTGCCGTCCAGGTAGTCCGCGCGCTGCGGTGTGCACCGCGCCGCGCGAGTCGGCGCCGACGATCTCGCGCACGCCCGCCGCGAGCAGGATCTTCGTCACCGCGATGCCGGCGGCGCCGAGGCCGATGATCGAGCACGTCGCAGGTCCTCGAGGCGCGCGCCCGGTCAGCTTGACCGCGTTCAGCAGCGCGGCCAGCACGACGACCGCGGTGCCGTGCTGGTCGTCGTGGAAGACCGGGATGTCGAGCTCGCGCCTTCAGGCGCTCCTCGATCTCGAAGCAGCGCGGCGCGGAGATGTCCTCGAGGTTGATGCCGCCGAAGGCGGGCGCGATCAGCTTGACCGTCGCGCACGATCTCGTCGGGGTCCTTGGTGTCCAGGCAGATCGGGAACGCGTCGACGCCGGCGAACTCCTTGAACAGGCACGCCTTGCCCTCCATCACCGGCATCGCCGCGCGCGGGCCGATGTCGCCCAGGCCGAGCACGGCGGTGCCGTCGGAGACGACGGCCACCGTGTTGCGCTTGATCGTGTACTGAAAGGCCTTGTCGGGGTCGTCGGCGATCGCCAGGCAGACGCGCGCGACGCCGGGCGTGTAGGCCATCGAGAGGTCGTCGCGCGTCTTCAGCGGATGCTTGTTGTGCTGCTCGATCTTGCCGCCCGACGTGCAGCAGGAAGGTGCGGTCGGTGGTGTCGATCACCGCGGCGCCGTCGCAGCGCGTCGATCGCCGCGACGATGCTGCTCCCAGTGCTCCTGGCCGGCGGCGTCGACGGTGATGTCGCGCAGCGTGTGGCCGCCGTCGACCTCGACCAGGTCGACCGCGCCGATCACCCCGCCGGCGTCGCCGATCGCGCTCGCCACCGCCCGAGCATGCCCGGCGTGTCGTCGATCTCGACGCGGATCGTCAGGCTGTACTGGGCGCTGGGGGTGACGCTCACGGAGAGCGGCTCCTCGGTCGGTGGCGGGCACGGCATGTTCGCCGAGCGTAGTCCGCGCGCGGACGCTGCGGTGCGCACGCGCACGGCCGCCGCACGGCGCGCCGGCGCGGCCTCGTAGAGTGGCCCGTCGATGCGCCGGCCGACAGCACACGCGCGAGAGCACCGGCCAGTGCGCCGGCGCCGGACCGCGCAGCGCGCGCCTGTTCCTGATCGACGGCAACAGCCTCGTCTACCGCGCGTTCTTCGCGCTGCCGGAGTCGATCGCCACCTCGACGGGCATGCCCACCAACGCGATCTTCGGCTTCGCCTCGATGCTGGTGAAGATCGTCACCGAGTACGGCGTCGTGCCCGACGGTCGTGGTCGTGGGACGCGGGCAGCTCCGGGCGCACGCGAGGTGTATCCCGAGTACAAGGCCCAGCGCCGCTCGCGCCCGGACCTGCTCAAGCAGCAGTGGCCGGCGATGGAGCCGCTGGTCGAGGCGTTCGGCTACCGCAACGTCAAGGTCGAGGGCTACGAGGCCGACGACGTGATCGCCTCGCTGGCCGAGCGCGCGCGCGCGCCGAGCCGGCGTGCCGGTGATGGTCGTCACCGGCGACCGCGACGCCTTCCAGCTGATCGACGGCGCCGGCCTGGTCAAGGTGATGGCCACCTCGCGCGGGATCACCGAGACCAAGATCTACGACCGCCAGGCGGTGGTCGACCGCTACGGCATCGCGCCCGAGCTGATCCCCGACTTCTACGGCCTCAAGGGCGACACCTCGGACAACATCCCCGGCGTTCCCGGGATCGGCGACAAGACCGCCAGCGAGCTGCTGCAGCGCTTCGGCACGCTCGAGGAGGTGCTCGCGCACGTCGACGAGATCAGCGGCGCCAAGCGCAAGCAGAACCTGGTCGAGCACGCCGAGGACGCGCGCATCTCCAAGCGGCTGGCCACGATGCAGCGCGACATCGACGGTCGACTTCGACGTCGCGCGCCGAGGCACGCGCGCGAGCCCGACCGCTCGCGCCTGCGCGAGGTCTTCCGCGAGTACGAGCTGCGCGATCCGCTGCGCCGCCTGGAGGAGGCGCTCGGCGAGCGCCGAGGCCGCCGCGCCCGCGCCGGCCGGCCGAGGTGCAGCTGCGCGGCGCGCGTGCGCGAGGGCGCGCGTCGCCGACATCGCGCGCTCGCTGCCCGACGCCGAGGTGCGCGGTCGGCCGTGCGGCGCACCGAGGTGCCCGAGGGCGCGCTGTTCGCGGCGGGCCGCGCCGTGGCGCTTCGCGGTCGCGCGCCGGGCGGCGGCGAGGTGCTGGTCGGCGAGTGCGCGGGCCCGAGGAGGTCGTCGCGGCGCGCTGGGCGAGCGCGCCGGTCGTCGCGCACGACGCCAAGGCGCTGCGGCGCGGTGCCCGCGCGGGCCTCGCGCACGACACGCTGCTCGGCGCCTATCTGCTCGAGCCGGCGCGGCGCGGCTACCCGTTCGCCGAGCTGTGCGAGGAGCGCGGGCTGGCGCGACGCGACCTCGACGACCCGCTCGCGGCCGACGCGCTGCTGGTCGGCGGCGCTGGCCGACTGGCAGCGCGAGCAGATCGAGCGAGCGCGGCCTGGAGCGGCGTGATGCGCGAGATCGAGCTGCCGCTGGTCGCCGTGCTGCGCGACATGGAGCTGCGCCGGCGTGCGGCTCAACCTCGCGCGCCTCGCCGGGATCACCGAGCGCGTGCGCGACGAGGTCGCCGACGCTCGAGCGCGAGATCTACGCGCTCGCCGGGGAGGAGTTCATGATCGGCTCGCCGCAGCAGCTGGGCGAGATCCTGTTCGAGAAGCTCGGCCTGTCGCGCAAGCGCCGCGGCAAGACCGGCTTCTCCACCGACGCGCGCGTGCTGCAGGCGATCCGCACCGAGCACGAGATCATCGCCGCGGATCGAGCGCTGGCGCGAGCTCATCACGCTGGCCAAGACCTACCTCGACGTGCTGCCCGAGCATGGTCGACGAGCGACTCGCGCATCCACACCACCTTCCTGCAGGCCGGTGGCGCAGACCGGGCGCCTGTCCTGCACCAACCCGAACATGCAGAACGTCCCGATCCGCACCGCCGCTGGGGCGCGAGATCCGCGGCTGCTTCGAGGCCGAGGAGGGCAACGTGCTGATCTCGGCCGACTACTCGCAGATCGAGCTGCGGGTGCTGGCCCACGTCGCCGACGAGCCGGTGCTGAAGGAGATCTTCGCCGCGGCGAGGACGTGCACACCGCGACCGCCTCGCAGGTGTTCGGCGTCGCGCCCGACGACGATCGACCCGGGCATGCGCTCGAAGGCCAAGATGATCAACTACGGGATCGTCTACGGGCTGTCGGACTTCGGCCTCGCCGACCGCCTGAACATCCCGCGCGAGGAGGCCAAGGAGTTCATCGACGCCTACCTCGAGCGCTTCCCGCGCGTGGCGGAGTTCATGGCCGAGACGATCGAGCAGGCCAAGCGAGCAGGGCTACGTGACGACGCTGTGGGGGCGCCGGCGCCAGATCCCCGAGCTGCGCGCGCGCAACTACCAGGTGCGCACGCTGGGCGAGCGCCTGGCCGTCAACACCGTGATCCAGGGCACGCGCCGCCGACATCATCAAGCTCGCGATGGTGCGCTGCGCACGGCGCGCTCGGCCGACGCCGGGCTGGCGACGCGGCTGATCCTCACGATCCACGACGAGCTGCTGTTCGAAGGGCCCGCCCGAGGAGGCGACGCCGGCGCGCGAGCTGGTCGAGCGCGAGATGGTGCGGCGTGTGGGAGCACGACCCGCCGCTGGCGGTCGACGTCGGCGTCGGGCAGAACTGGCTGGAGGCAAGTGAGGCGCGCGCTGGCTCGCGGTCGCGCTCGGCGCGTCGCGCGCCGGGCTGCTGGTCGGCATGCAGGCGCCGATCAACTCGCGCCTGGGCAAGAGCGGTGGGCACCCTGCAGGCCGCCACCTTCTCCTTCGTCGTCGGCACGGTCGTCGCTGCGTGCTGATCGCTGCTCGTCGCCCGCGGCGGCCTCGGCGCGCTCGGCCGCGTCGGGCGCGCGCCCTGGTGGGGCTGATCGGCGGCCTGCTGGGCGCCGTCTACGTGGCGATCGCGCTGGTCACCGTGCGCACGCTGGGGGCCGGCGGGCTGACCGCGGCGACGATCGCCGGGCAGCTGGCGATGGCGGTGGTCGTCGACCAGTTCGGGCTGCTCGGTGTGGCCAAGCAGCAAATCGATGCCGGCCGCGTGGTGGGCATCGTCCTGCTGGTCACGGGCGTCGTGCTCATCGTGCGCAAGTAACCATCTTCGCGAGCGCACCGCCGTGGCGCCGTGCTCACACGCCAGGCACCTCGGCGAAGGCCTCGGCGAGCAGGCGCACGCCCCGGACGATCGCGGGCTCGGTGAGACTGCCATAGCCGAGCAGCAGGGCCGGATCGGCCGCGGCGGCGTAGCAGTGCAGCGCCAGGCCCTCGACACCGACCCCACGGACGGCCGCTGCGCGCACCAGCGCCGCCTCATCGGTGCCAGGCGGCAGGCCGACCAGCACGAACAGACCGGCGGCGCCGCGGCTGTCCACGGTGCACCGGGGAAGCGACAGCTCCAGGGCGGCGAGGAGGGCCTCCCGTCTTGCGCGATAGCTCAGACGCATGCGCCGGACGTGGCGATCGAGCTCGCCCCGCGCGATGAAGTGGTCCAAAGCAAGTTGCCCGACGATCTCCGATCCGCCGTCCTCGATCGTCTTGCTCGCGGTGAGCTCCCACGTCAGCCACGAGGGCAGCAGCATCCAGCCGAGCCGCATGCCGGGTGCCAGTCGCTTGCTGGCGGAGCCGATGTGGGCGATGCGTTCCGGCGCGAGCCCCTGCAGCGCTCCCACGGCGACGCGGTCGTAGCGAAACTCCGAGTCGTAGTCGTCCTCGACGATCAGGTTTTCATCGCCCGCCCAGGCGATCAGCGCGGCGCGCCGCTCCGGCGTCATCACGGCTCCCGTCGGGAACTGGTTGGCGGGCGTCACGAGCACCGCCGAGACGTCCGTCGCAGCAAGCGCGTCGACCACGATCCCACTCTCGTCCACGGGTATCGGAACGACTTCCATACCGGCCTGTTCGACGATCAGACGATGGACGTGCCAGCCCGGGTCCTCGACGGCGATTCGCTCGACGCCGCGGCTGTGCAACGCACGGCAGAGCAGCGAAAAGCCCTGCATGAAGCCGGTGCACACGATCATGTGCTCGGGGTCGGCGTCGCAGCCGCGCACGCGCCCGAGGTATCCGGCCAGCGTTTCGCGCAGCGATGGTAGGCCACGCGGGTCGCTGTAACCGAGCGCGTCGAGCGGCGAGTCGCGCAACGCCGCACGCAGCGAGCGCATCCAAGCCTCGCGGGGAAACCCAGCGAGGTCGGGCAGGCCGGGATGGAAGTGGTAGGAGAATCGCGCCAGCAGCGAGCCGGCGGGGGGACGCTCGACGCCGTGCACGAAGCCGGCTACCGTCACGGGCGCGCCCTGGCGGGTCCTCAGGTAGCCCTCCGCAGCGAGCTGTCCGTATGCCTCCGTGACGACTCCGCGCGAGACTCCCAACGCGGCGGCGAGCGCGCGTGTGGAGGGAACGCGCGCCTCCGCGGGCAGACGGCCAGAGCGGATCTGGTCACGCAGCGAGCACTCGATCTGCTCGTGCAGCGGCAGTTCGCGCGCCCGATCGAGCGTGACGACCACCTCTGAGCTGGAAACTGGTCCTATATCGGAGGGCACTACTGGAACTGTAATAGAGGCCAGTCGCGGCGTAGCGTGCCGGGGAGCAGAGTCGGGCGGCGGTCTTAACGGCTCGCAAGCCATGAAATCTCTAGACCCGGAGGCATTGACATGAGCTCCACGGCACCCAAGGCAACGGGCAAGCGCGAAATCACGATCGTTGGAGGTGGCCTCGCCGGCCTCGTCTCGGCGATCGCTTGCGCCGAGAAGGGGGCGCAGGTCCGCCTCGTCGAGGCGCACGACCGGTTGGGGGGCAGAGCGCGCAGCACCGATGGACCCTACAAAGCGAACCTCGGGCCGCACGCTCTCTACACGGGGCCTTTCTGGAACTGGATGCAAGAGCGGGGGCTGCTGCCAGCGCATGTGCGGCCCCGCCTGACCGGTGCGCGCGTGCGGCTGAGCGGCACCGTCAAGCTCACGCCTCCGCTCGCCGCGATTCCCTCCGTGCTGCGCCTGCGTGGGCGAGAAGCGCCCGTGGACGTCGACTTCCGCACGTGGGCATCCGGGCACACCGACCCGAGGACGGCCGACATGCTCTCGGCCGGGGCCGGCGTGTACACCTTCCATCACGATCCCGGCTCGCTGTCGGCGGCGTTCGTGTGGCCGCGCACGGTGCGCCTGCTGCTGTCGGTGCCGATCTCCGTGCGCTATCCGGTGGGCGGTTGGAACGCGCTCGTCTCCACGCTCGAGCGCCGCGTGCGGGAGTTGGGCGTGGAGGTCGAGACCGGTACGCGCATCTCCGAGCTCCCGACGGGCTCGCCGGTGATCCTCGCGACCGAGCTCGACCACGCGCGTGAGCTGCTCGGCGACGACGATCTTCGCTGGCAGAGCGGCAGCACCGTCTGTCTCGATCTCGGCCTGCGCCGCCACCGCGGCGACCCGGCGATCGTCTCGGACCTTGACGAGGCCGGCTGGATCGGTCGCTACTCGACGACCAACCCGTCGATCGCGCCCGAGGGCGAGGAGCTGATCCAGGCGCAGATGCCGATACGCCCGAGTGAGAGTCCCGACCAGGCCGCTCTGCGCCTGGAGCGGTTGCTCGACTCGGCGCTCGACGATTGGCGCTCGCGTGAGACGTGGCGGCGCAGGCAGGTGATGGATGGACGCTCAGGCGCACTCGACTTGCCGGGCACGACGTGGCGCGACCGCCCGGCTGTCGACAGGGGAGACGGCGTCTTCCTGGCGGGCGACATGGTTGCCGCGCCCGGCTTGCTGTGTGAGGTATCGGCGGCAAGTGCCGTCGAGGCCAGCCGTCTGGCGCTGGCCGCGGCGGCGGGCACGCGCGCATCTGCCGCGGCGCCGCTCATGCGCAAGGTCGCCTGAGCGGTTCCTGGTGCCTGCCGGTCGCATCGAGCGATCGGCAGGCGGCGGTCAGACCGACACGGCGGCCAGGCGCGAGCGAGTGAGCGCGCGCGGGCCGTCGGCGACGAAAGCCGGCGGCGCGATCGCGAGGTACTGGTCGAACACCCACCCGCACAGCCGTCGGTTCTCGAACATGCGGATGACGGCAGTGAGCGAGCGGCTGGGCGTCATTCGTCCGGCGGCTCGCTGCGACGCGCAGCAACCAGGAGAACTTGCGCGCGTGCGCCGCGGAGAAGGCGCTGTAGCGGCGTAGCGCGTGCTCGCGCGAGCGCTGCCCGTCGAGCACAGCGCGCAGCTCGCGCCCGCAGGCGAGACCGAAGTAGAGCGCCGTGCGAATGCCCTCGGCGGTCAATGGGAGACAGTGCCCGGCCGAGTCGCCGGCGAAGAACACGTCCTCCTCGACGGCTGTGCGCAGCTCGTGGGGGATCCAGTTTCCCTGATAGCCCTCGGCGGGCAGGCCCAGGTCGCCTGCCAGCCGGACGGTCGGCTCCTTGACGTGGTGAGACGGCCAGAACGAGCCGATGCCGACGCGCAGCTCGTCCTCGGCGGGGAAGCTCCAGCCGTAGCCGGCGCGCACGTAGCGCGTGTCGAGCCACAGCTCCATCTCCTCGCCGCGGCCCGGCGGGTGCACCTCCAGGCCGCGCGAGAGCCGCGCGTCGGGCGGCTGGATCTTCGTGCCGTTGGAGAGCACGCGCCGCCAGCCGAGACCGTCGACCACGAGCGGCGCCGTCAGCGACTCCGCGGTCGGTCTGTACGCTGAGGCCGTCTCGGCCGGTCACGGTGGCGGTCTCGAACTCCAGCTCGCCGTCGTCGCACTGCTCCCACAGCAGCGCGCACAGCTCGCGGTAGTCGAACGTCGAGAACGACCAAGGCAGCGACCAGCGCGAGGTGTGAAAGCGGCGTGTGCACGACGATCTCGTCGAACGTCTGGCGGTGCGAGGACTGCAGGTCCATCGCGCTCAGCCAGCGCGTCGGCATCGCGCAGGCCGACGTCTGGCGCTCGCCGATCTCGTAGCGGTCGATCACGAGCACGCGCGCGCCCGCGCCCGCGAGCTCGCGGGCGACGGCAAGTCCGGCGAAGCTCGCGCCGCACACCAGCACGTCGCAGTCGCGCTCCAGCGGTGTGCGCGCCGCTCCCCGCGTCGTCGCTCGTACAGGCATCTTCCCGGCAATGATACGGCTGCGCTAGGCTTCGCCGGTGCAAACGGTGATGGAGAACCCTCAAGCCCGCGTGGTGGAGGGGTCCAACGGCCTCCTGCTGGAGATCGACGGGGCGATCGTGCCCAACTACGAGGCGACCTTCCGGACGATCGAGGAGGGCGAGGTCGTCACCGGCCACGTCGTGCGCATCGACAAGGACGAGGTGCTCGTCGACATCGGCTACAAGTCCGAGGGCGTCATCCCGGCCAACGAGCTGTCGATCCGCAAGTCGGTCGATCCCAAAGACGAGGTCCACCTCGGCGAGGAGGTCGATGCGATCGTCATGACCAAGGAGGACCAGGACGGTCGCCTGATCATGTCGAAGAAGCGCGCGCGCTTCGAGAAGGCCTGGCGCCGCATCGAAACGGCCGCCGAGTCCGGGGAGCCCGTCGAGGGCACCGTCATCGAGGTCGTCAAGGGCGGCCTGATCATCGACCTCGGCGTACGCGGATTCCTGCCCGCTTCGCTCGTCGACATTCGGCGCGTGCCCAACCTCGACGAATACATGGGCACGAAGATCGAGACGAAGGTGATCGAGCTCAACCGCTCGCGCAACAACGTGGTCCTGTCGCGCCGCGCGGTGCTCGAGGAGGAGCGCAAGGAGGTCCGCCAGCAGATCCTCGACCGCCTGCAGCCGGGCCTGGTCGTGGAAGGCCAGATCTCGAACATCGTCGACTTCGGCGCGTTCGTCGACCTGGATGGGATCGACGGCCTGATCCACATCTCCGAGCTTTCCTGGTCGCACGTCAATCACCCGAGCGAGATCCTCACGATCGGCGACACGGTCAAGGTCAAGGTGCTCGACATCGACCGCGACCGCCAGCGCATCTCGCTGGGGCTGAAGCAGACGCAAGAGGACCCCTGGCAGCGCATCGTCGACACCTACAACGTCGGCGACGAGCTGGAGGGCAAGGTAACGAAGGTCGTCACGTTCGGAGCCTTCGTGGAGATCCTCGACGGCGTCGAGGGGCTGGTGCACATCTCAGAGCTCGCTCCGCACCACGTCGAGAGCCCGCGCGAGATCGTGCATCCGGGCGACGAGATCCGCGTGAAGATCCTCGAGATCGACTCCGAGCGCCGTCGCCTGTCGCTCTCGGCCAAGCGCGTCGAGGATCAGATACTCCCCGTTTCGCGCCCGGGCGAGCCCGACGCGCCGGCCATCGAGCCCACGCAGGACGCGACTGAGGCGGGCGAGGCTCCGGCTGCCGAGACTCCGGCTGCCGAGACTCCGGCCGCCGAGACTCCGGCCGCCGAGACTCCGGCTCCCGCCGAGGCCGCAGCGCCAGAGAGTGCGGCGCCGGGCGAGACCGCTCCCGCGGAGGCTGCCGAGACAGTGGAGGCGGTCGAGCCCGCTCGCGAGGCCGATGTCACGGCCGAGGCTGCCGTGGAGGAGCCCGAGACGGCGAATGAGGACACACACGCAGCGACCGACGCCGACGGCGCATCGGCGCAGGCCGAGCAGCCTGCCGCCGAGGCGAGCGCAACGGACGAGGGCGCCGCGCCCGCGCCCGCGTCCGAGCCCGCCCGGGACTGACGCGGTCTGAGCGGCGCCGGGCGGGTGGAGCCGGTGGTGCCCTTCGTTGGGCTGACCGGAGGCATGGGCGCGGGCAAGTCGACCGCGCTGGCGGCGCTGGCGCGGTTGGGCGCCACGGTGCTGTCTAGCGACGCGGTCGTGCACGAGCTCTACGAGCACGACGCGCGGTTGCGCGAGGCGATCGTGGAGCGCTGGGGCGCCAGGGTGGCGCCGGGCGGCGTGGTCGACCGCTCGGCGGTGGCCGAGCGAGCGTTCGCCAGCGCCGACGAGCGAGCCTGGCTGGAGGGGTTGCTGTGGCCGCTGGTCAGCGCCCGCGTGGCCGCCTGGCTGACCGCGGCGCGGGGCGCCCATCCGACCGGCGAGAGAGCACCGCGTGCGGCCGTCGTCGAGGTGCCGTTGCTGTTCGAGGCCGGCCTGGAAGGGCTCTACGATGCGACGATCGCGGTCGTCTCCGACGAGGGGCTGCGTCGCGAACGAGCCGCCGCGCGCGGGCACGCCCTTGCCGACGAGCGCTCGGCGCGCCAGCTCTCACAGGAGGAGAAGGCGCGGCTCGCCACCTACTCGGTTCGCAACGATGGCAGCGTTCAGGAGTTGGAGCAGGAGTTGTCGGCGGTACTTGACAAGCTAGGAGCATGAGCCGGCAAGTGGCCATGAGCCGGCGGCGAACGGCGCGCGCGATGAGCCGTCGCACGCTCGGAACGCTGACGGCGCTCGCAGCTGTGGCGCTGCTGATCGCGCTGATCGCCTCTGAGATCAACCACGCCGTCAGCAGGAACGGGCTGCCGCTGACCAACGCCGACGTGATCCGCGAGCAGGCGGCGCGCAAGCGCTTGGACCCGGCGCTAATCGCTGCGGTCATCTACGCCGAGTCGAAATTCTCGCCCCGCCCGTCCTCGGCGGGCGCCGAGGGCCTGATGCAGGTCCTGCCGGAAACCGCGTACTTCATCGCGCACCTCTCCGGAGGCAGCGCGTTCACGGCGAGCGATCTGGCGACGCCGAGCATCAACGTGGCATACGGCAGCTACTACCTGCGCTATCTGCTCGACCACTACAACGGCGACGAGATGCTCGCGGTCGCCGCATACAACGGGGGCCTCGCTAACGTCGATCGTTGGGTGGCGCGCGCCCGCGCGCAGGGCGGCCGGCTGACGATCGCGGCGATCCCCTTCCCCGAGACCCGCGCCTACGTGGGACGCGTGCTCAGCGCCCAGCAGGAGTATCGCGAAGCCTACCCACACGAGCTCGGGCTTCGCTAGGCCCTCGCTACGGTAGAAGCAATGCCCGACTTCAAGCTCGACTCCGTCTTCACGCCGACCGCCGACCAGCCGAAGGCGATCGCCGCGCTGGCCGAAGGGGTCGAGGGCGGGGAACAGTTCCAGACGCTGCTCGGCGCGACCGGCACGGGCAAGACGATGGCGATGGCGGGCGTGATCGAGGCCGTTCAGCGCCCCACGTTGGTGATCGCGCACAACAAGACGCTCGCGGCGCAGCTGTGCAACGAGTTCCGCACGTTCTTCCCGGACAACGCCGTCGAGTACTTCGTCTCGTACTACGACTACTACCAACCCGAGGCGTACGTCCCCAGCCGCGACCTGTACATCGAGAAGGACTCGGCGATCAACCAGGAGGTCGACCGCCTGCGCCACGCCGCGACTGCTGCCGTGTTCGCGCGCCGCGACGTGATCGTCGTCGCCTCGGTCTCCTGCATCTTCGGCCTCGGCTCGCCGGAGACGTATGAGATGAACATGCAGATCCTCAACCGCGGACAGGAAATCGACCGCGACAAGCTGCTGCGCAAGCTGGTGTCGATCCAGTACCAGCGCAACGACACGGTGCTCTCGCGTGGCACCTTCCGCGTGCGCGGCGAGACGTTGGAGGTGTTCCCCGCCTACGCCGAGACTGCGTTCCGCGCGACGCTGTTCGGCGACGAGGTCGAGCGCCTGCAGCACTTCGACCCGTTGACCGGCGAGCTGATCGAGGACGACCTCGAGCACGTGGCGATCTGGCCGGCGACGCACTACAACGTCAAGGAAGGCACGATCGAGGACGGCGTGGAGGCGATCGGCGCCGAACTGAACCTGCGCTGCGAGCAGCTGGAGGCCGAGGGCAAGCTGCTGGAGTCCCACCGCCTGCGCCAGCGCACGCAGTACGACATGGAGATGCTGCGCGAGATGGGCTTCTGCTCGGGCATCGAGAACTACTCGCGGATCCTCGACAAACGCCAGCCCGGCGAGCGTCCGTACTGCCTGATCGACTACTTCCCCAAGGACTTCATCTGCTTCATCGACGAGTCCCACCAGACCGTGCCGCAGATCGGCGGCATGTACGAAGGCGACCGCTCGCGCAAGCAGACGCTCGTCGACTACGGCTTTCGCTTGCCGAGCGCGCTCGACAACCGCCCGCAGCGCTTCGAGGAGTTCCTCTCGATCACGCCGCAGCTGCTGTTCATATCGGCCACGCCGGGCCAGTACGAGCGCAGCAACTCGACGCGGATCGTCGAGCAGATCGTGCGCCCGACGGGAATCGTCGACCCGCGCGTGGAGGTGCGCGAGACCAGGAACCAGATCGATGACCTGATGAACGAAGTGCGCAAGCGCGTCGAGCGCAACGAGCGCGTGCTGGTGACGACGCTGACGAAGAAGATGTCCGAGGACCTCTCGCAGTACCTGCTGGAGATGGGCTTCAAGACGCGCTACCTGCACTCGGAGATCGACACGCTGGAACGCATCCAGATCATCCGCGACCTGCGGCTGGGTGAGTACGACGTGCTCGTCGGCGTGAACCTGCTGCGCGAGGGCCTGGACCTGCCGGAGGTCTCGCTCGTGGCGATCCTGGACGCCGACAAGGAGGGCTTCCTGCGCGGGGAGACCTCGCTGATCCAGACGATCGGGCGCGCGGCGCGCAACGTCGACGGGACCGTGTTGATGTACGCCGACAAGGAGACCAGGGCGATGAAAGCGGCGATCTCCGAGACCGATCGCCGGCGCGAAATCCAGGTCGCCTACAACGAGCAGCACGGGATCACCGCGGCGACGATCGTCAAGGGCATCTCCGATATCGCCGAGTTCCTGCAGGCCGAGTCGAAGGTCCCGCGGCGCAAACGCGCCAAACGAAAGTCCGCGAACGCCGGCGAGATGCCCAAGCACGAGCTCGAGCGGATGGTTGTCGAGCTGGAGGAGGAGATGGCCGCGGCGGCCGACGAGCTGCGCTTCGAGTACGCAGCGCAGCTGCGCGACGAGCTGCGCGAGCTGCGCCGCGACCTGCGCGAGATCCAGGCCAGCGAGGCGCCGGCAGAGGACGCCGCGGGGCCGCCGAAGCTCGCCGACGACGACGCGGGCGACGCCGCTGGACACGAGACCCCGACGGGCGACATCGCCTAGGATGCGCGCCGTGGACATCGACCGTCAGGCGATCGAGCGGCGCGACTTCCCGATCTCCCGCCGCGGCTATGAGCCAGCCGCCGTGGACGCGCATCTGCGCGCGCTCGCCGGCGAGATCGAGCAGCTCCAGCGCGAGCTCTCCGAGGATGGGCCCCCGACTTCGCTCGCCTTGACGGCCGGCACGCAGGTGCAGAGCATCCTCGCCGCCGCCGAGGCGACCGCCGCCGATCTGGAGCGCGACGCGCTCGACGGCGCGCGCACGACACGCGAGGAGGCCGATCGCGACGCCGCAAGCACGCGCGAGGAGGCGATCGCACAGGCTCGCGCCCACGTCGCCGCGGTCGCCCAGGCGACGGCCGTCCTGCTCGAGCGCGTCGGCGCGATGGACGCGCAGGTCAGCGCGCTCGTCGACAGCGTTCGCGCGGGCGCCGACCGTCTAGCAGCCGACCTGAGCGCGGTCGAGGCGAACATGGGCGAGCTCTATGACGCGGCTTCCGGGCAGGCGGTCACGCGCGCCGTGGCCGGCGGGTCCCCGGCTCGACCGGACGTGCCCGCGCCCCCAGCCCCACCACATCCCGCGCCGCAGCTCGGCGATCGGGCGACGGCGCCGCCGATCGCGCCGACGGCGTCGGGCGCGGCCGCACCACAGGTGCGGCCCGCGCAAGCCGACCCGCCGCCGCTGTCGCTCCCGGACGTCGCCGAGCCGGATGTGCACGTCGACCCGGAGGCGCCGCCACGCGCACGCATCGCGCCAGGCGCCGAGGCGGCGTCCTCGGGCGCGCGGGCGCCGGGAAACGGAGACCTCGACAGCGCGCGCCTGATCGCGCTGAACATGGCGCTCAACGGCGAGTCGCGCGAGGATGCCGACCGCTATCTCGCGGAGAACTTCCAGCTCGCCGACCGTCAGAAGCTGGTCAACGAGGTCTTCGCCGCAATCGAGGCCTAGGACGCCGTGGGGCGGCGCGAGGCTGCGTCCTCGGTCGCTCACGTGCAGCACGCTTCGCCCCCTGCGTCCTTGCCTCGCTTGTCCCACGGCGCCCTAGTACGGGGCGCACTTGCCCGGGCGGCCGCAACTTGCGAGTTTCGGACTTGTGGCGGACGCGAACGTCTGTTCGCCGTCATAGAATGACGGACGATGCCAGCAGGCAATCAAATCGTCGTCTCCGGCGCCCGGGAGCACAACCTGAAGGACATCTCGTTGTCGCTGCCGCGCGACGCGCTGGTGGTGATCACGGGGCTGTCTGGCTCGGGTAAGAGCTCGCTAGCCTTCGACACGATCTACGCCGAGGGACAGCGCCGCTACGTCGAGTCGTTGTCGGCCTACGCGCGCCAGTTCCTGGGGCAGATGGACAAGCCGGATGTCGACTCGATCGAGGGGCTCTCGCCGGCGATCTCGATCGACCAGAAGACGACCTCGCGCAACCCCCGCTCGACGGTCGGCACGGTCACAGAGATCTATGACTACCTGCGCCTGCTGTGGTCGCGCGTGGGCAAGCCGCACTGCCCGATCTGCGGCAGGCCGATCGTCGGCCAGTCGGCCGAGCAGATCATCGACCAGGCGATGGAGCTAGCCGACGGGACGCGCTTCATGGTGCTCGCGCCGGTCGTGCGCGGTCGCAAGGGCGAGTACGGAAAGCTGCTGCAGGAGCTGCGCAACGACGGCTTCGCGCGCGTGAAGATCGACGACCGCGTGCGCATGCTCGAGGAGTCGATCGTGCTGGACAAGCGCTACAAGCACGACATCTCGGTCGTCGTCGACCGGCTGGCGATGCGCCACGACGTGCGCAAGCGCCTGGCGGACTCGATCGAGACGGCCGTGGGCCTCGCCGACGGGCTCGTGGAGATCGAGATCGTCGGCGGCGCCAAAGCCCAGGCGGAGGATGAGTCCCAAGCGGAGGAAGGCGCGAAAGGGGCCACGGGCGCGCGCGCGGCGGCCACGCAGATCGTTCCCGGCGAGACGCCCGAGCCGGGCACGATCTTCACCTTCTCCGAGCGCTTCGCGTGTCCCGAGCACGGCCCTTCGCTGGTCGAGCTGGAGCCGCGCATCTTCTCGTTCAACTCGCCGCACGGCGCGTGCGACCGCTGCACGGGGCTGGGCTCGCAGATGGAGATCGACCCGGAGCTCGTCGTTCCCGATCCTTCGCTTTCGATCGCCGAAGGCACGCTCGCGCCGTGGGCGAACAGCACGTCCAATTACTACGAGCAGGTCACGGAGGCGATCGCCGAGCGCTACGGCGTGGACCTGGAGGCTCCTTGGGAAGAGCTGCCCCAGGAGCATCGCGACCTGTTCCTGGAAGGGACCAACGGCGATCCGGTGCACGTCAGCTATCGCAACCGCTACGGCCGGCGGCGCTCGTATGCGACGCGCTTCGAGGGCATCGTCAAGAACCTGCAGCGACGCTATCGCGAGACGGACTCGGAGTGGACGCGCGAGAAGATCGAGGAGTTCATGTCGCTTCGCGCCTGTCCGGTGTGCGGCGGCGCGCGGCTGCGCGCGGAGTCCCGCGCGGTGCTCGTGGGGGGGACGCGGATCGAGGACTTCTGCGCGCTGTCGGCGCGGCGCGCGCTGGAGTGGCTGGAGGAGGTAGAGCTGTCGGAGACCGACCGCCACGTTGCCCGCCTGATCGTGCGCGAGATCTCCGAGCGCCTGCAGTTCCTGGAGAACGTCGGCATCGGCTATCTGTCGATGGACCGAGCGGCGGCGACGCTGTCCGGCGGCGAGGCGCAGCGGATTCGCCTGGCGACGCAGATCGGCTCCTCGCTGGTCGGCGTGCTGTACATCCTCGACGAGCCTTCGATCGGCCTGCACCAGCGCGACAACTCCAAGCTGATCGCCACGCTGGAGCGGCTGCGCGACCTCGGCAACACGGTGATCGTGGTCGAGCACGACGAGCAGACGATGCGCTGTGCCGACCACCTCGTGGACCTCGGCCCGGGCGCGGGCGAGCACGGCGGGCGCATCGTCGCGCAGGGCACCGCCGCGCAGGTGCAGCGCGTCAAGGACTCGCTCACCGGCCAGTTCCTCGCGGGCACGCGCACGATCGAACTGCCGGCCAAGCGGCGCAAGCCGAGCGGCTACGTGGAGATCCTCGGCGCCTCAGAACACAACCTGCGCGAGATCGACGTGCGCATCCCGCTGGGCGTGCTCACGTGCGTGACCGGCGTGTCGGGCTCGGGCAAGTCGACGCTCGTCAACGAAGTGCTCTACAAGGCGGTCGCCAACCGCCTGCACCGCGCGCGCCAACGGCCCGGCGCGCACCGCGCGATCCACGGCCTCGACGAGCTCGACAAGATCATCGCCGTCGACCAGTCGCCGATCGGGCGCACGCCGCGCTCCAATCCGGCCACGTACACCGGCCTGTTCGACGTGATCCGCGATCTCTTCTCAAAGACCCAGGAGGCGCGCATCCGCGGCTACAAGCCGGGTCGCTTCAGCTTCAACGTCAAGGGCGGGCGCTGCGAGGTCTGCCGCGGCGACGGGCAGATCAAGATCGAGATGCACTTCCTGCCCGACGTGTACGTCCCGTGCGAGCAATGCCACGGCAAGCGCTACAACCGCGAGACGCTGGAAGTGCGCTTCAAGAGCAAGAGCATCGCCGACGTGCTCCACATGCCCGTCGAGGAGGCGTTGAAGTTCTTCGAGCACATCCCGAAGATCCGCCGGCGCCTGGAGACGCTCGATGCCGTCGGCCTCGGCTACGTGCGCCTCGGCCAGCCGGCGACGACGCTGTCCGGCGGCGAGGCCCAGCGCGTGAAGCTCGCGACGGAGCTGTCGAAGGTCGCGACCGGGCGGACGCTGTACATCCTCGACGAGCCGACCACGGGACTGCACTTCGCCGACGTGCAGCGGCTGCTCGAGGTCCTGCAGCGGCTCGTCGATGCGGGCAACAGCGTTGTTGTGATCGAGCACAACCTCGACGTGATCAAGTCGGCCGACCGGCTGATCGACATGGGCCCCGAGGGTGGGGAGGAGGGCGGCATGGCGATCGCCGTCGGCACCCCGGAGGAGGTCGCCGCCGAGCCGGGCTCGCACACCGGACAGTTCCTCGCGGAGATCCTCACGCCGGTCGTCAAGCGCTCGCAGGCCCGCTCGGGCAACGGCGCGGGCCGCAAGGGCGCGGCCAAGGTAGCCGCTTGAGCGCAACCGCCGCGCAGGCTCGCCTGTGGGCGCAGAAGTGGCGCTGGTACGAGCGCAACTCGCTGCCCTGGAACCGCGCGCGGATCCACTGGCAGTTCGCGCGTCGCGAGGCCTTCGTGCGCTGGCCGGTGCACGGAAACGTGCTCGAGGCCATGCGTGAGCAGCGCCTTGACGTCGGCGCCGGCGTGCTGCTGGAGCCTGGGGTGTGGATCACTGCGCCAGGCGACGCGCGCGTGCGCATCGGCGCCGGCAGCTTTCTCAACCTCGGCGTGATGGTCGCCGCCGAGCGGCTGGTCGAGATCGGCGAGAACTGCATGCTCGCCAACGGCTGCTTCGTCAGCGACGCCAGTCACCGCTACGACGATCCCGACAAGCCGATCACCTGGCAGGGCTTTCAGAGCAAGGGCCCGACGCGCATCGGTGACAACTGCTGGCTGGGTGCGAACGTCGTCGTCACCAGCGGCGTGACGATCGGCGAGCGCTGCGTGATCGGCGCCAACAGCGTCGTCACGCGCGACGTCGAGCCGTTTTCGATCGCCGCCGGCCTGCCGGCGAAGACGATCAAGCGCGTCGAGTACCCCAGCCGCTAGGTTGCGCTGATGGATCTGTTCGAGGCGATGCGCTGTGCCCCCACGAGCCGGCGCTTCAAGGCCGAGCCCGTCCCGGGCGAGGTGCTGCGACGCGTGCTCGACGGCGCCCGCTTCGCGCCGAGCGGGGGAAACCGCCAGGGCTGGCGCGTCGTCGTCGTCCAGGATGCCGACCGGCGGCGGGCGATCCGCGACCTGTACGTGCCGCCGTGGAATGCCTACATGGAGCACACCGGTGCAGCGCAGATGCTGCGCAAACCCGACGACTTCGACCCCGCGCGCGTGCGCACGGTACAGCGCGCCGACGAGTACGCGCAGAAGCTCGACCAGGTGCCCGTGCACATGCTCGTCGCGGTGCGCCTCGACGACCTCGTCGTGACCGACGCCGAGCTCGGGCGACAGAGCATCGTCGGCGGCGCCTCGATCTACCCGTTCGTCCAGAACGTGCTGCTTGGCCTGCGCGGCGAAGGGCTCGGTGCGGCGATGACCACGTTGCTCGTCCCCGCCGAGGCCGCGATCAAGACGCTGCTGGAGATGCCCGACGACTTGGCGCTTGCGGCGCACGTCGGCGTCGGCTACCGCGCCGACGACTGGCCCAAGCGGCTCGCGCGCAAACCCGTCGATGAGTTCGCCTTCGGCGAGCGCTTCGGCGAGCCCCTCGTCTGAGCCACTACCCCGCTTCTTCCCCGTCGTCGGGCTACGCGCATCGCGCGTCACCCGCCGCGTTTCCACCAGCGCCGTGTGCGCGAGCGAAATGGATCGGCGAGGTCCGCTGGCGAGAAGGGGCCCGGCAGGCTCTGCGCGGAGTCGAGCGTCGAGCGGTATAGGTACACGCGATAGACCTGGCTGAGCGAGATCGTGTACGCCTGCACGGCGAGCAGGATCGCGCCACCGAGACCGACCAGGAGAACGCCGCCGGCGCCCGCGTCCGCGACTCCGACTCCGATCAGGATGACTCCGGGGACGGCGAGGAGCCCGTTGGCGAGCCCGATCGCCACGACGCCCGCCGTCTGCTCGCCCCAGCGCTCGCGAAACAGCTGGGCGGAGCGACGCAGCGTCGCGCGCGGCCCGAGATCCTCATAGGCGATCACCGGCACGGCGAAAAGCGTCGCCAGCGACCACGACAGGTCGAGCAGCAGCGCGGCGATCTTACCCCCGAGCGGGACGTACTCCTCGATGACACGGAGGATCGCGCCGACGCTGCACACGAGCGTCGTCCAGACGAGGACTATCCGGGTTCGTTCGCGCGCCGTTCTCCATCCCTCCTGCACGCTGACCGGCTCTCCGTCGAGCTTGCGGTGCAGCATCGTGGCGAGCGCGACCCCGGCGAAGATGCCCACGAAGGTCGCCGGATAGGAAGCGATCAGTGCGCCGACGAGGATCAACGTGCGGCTGTGGCCGCGGCTGCCGACCAGCCCGTCGGCCAGCGCGAACGACAGGCCGCCGATCAAGACGTTGACGAGCGCCGAAAGCGCCGGGAAGATCAGCAGTCGGCGATCGCTTCGCAGCACCTGCAGGCTCGCCGCGCCCAGCCGGTTTGCCCGCTGCCAGCGAGTCTCGTTGCTCGGTGGAGTGCGATCCGTCGCGTCCATCTGTGCGAACTTACCCCGAAGTGCCGCCGGCGTAAACCAGCGTGCTCGTCAGGCCAGGCGCTCTCGCAGCTCGGCCAGCTCGTCCTCTTTGATCTTGTAGGTGTGCTCGGGCCCGGGATACCGACGCGTGCGCACGTCCTCGGCGTAGGCGGCCACCCCGTCGTTCATCTCCTGCTGCAGGTTGGCGTAGCGCTTGACGAAGCGCGGGCCGAGCCCGTCGCGAATGCCGAGCAGGTCGTGGAAGACGAGCACCTGGCCGTCGGTCGCCGGGCCCGCCCCGATGCCGATCACGGGGATCTCGACGAGCGCCATCAGCTCGTCGGTGACGGCGCTCGGGATCGCCTCGAAGACGAGCGCGAAGCAGCCCGCTTCCTGCAGCGCGAGAGCCTCTGCGGCGATCTTCGCCGCGGCGGCAGCGGTGCGCCCCTGCGCCTTCCAGCCGCCGAGCGCCGTCGAGGTCTGCGGTGTCAGGCCGACGTGGCCCATCACGGGGATGCCCGCGTTGACGATCGCACTTGCGCGCTTGACCGAGGCCTCGCCTCCGCCCTCGAGCTTGACGGCCTCGCAACCGGCCTCCTTGACCATGCGCAGGGCCGTCGTGATCGCCTGCTCGTCGGACACCTCATAGGAGCCGAACGGCAGGTCGCCGATCAGCAGCGGCGTGCGCAGGCCGCGGCGCACGGCGCGCGCGAGCACGAGCATGTCGCCGAGCTCGACGGGCGTCGTGGCGTTGTAGCCGAGCACCGTCGTCGCGGCTGAGTCGCCGACGAGCACGAGGTCGACGCCGGCGGACTCCGCCGCCCGCGCGCTCGGGTAGTCGTAGGCGGTGACCATCACGATCGGGTCGCCGAGCCGCTTCTTCTCCGCCAGCAGCGGCAGCGTCATCGGCAGCCGTCCGGGGTCCGACGGGGCTTGTATCTCGGGGTGGCTGGACATGCGTGCTTCCTCTCTGACCGGTTGACCCCCTACGTGAGCAGGGTGGCCACCGCGTCGTCGATGGTGATGATGCGATTGGTCTGCGCCTGCACGTGCACTACGCGCGGCTCGTAGCTCTCCAGGTCGGCTTGGTCGTAGCTTGCGTAGGAGACGACGATGATCGTGTCGCCGCGCTGCACCAGGCGCGCCGCGGCGCCGTTGACGGTCATCGCCCCCGAGCCGCGCTCGCCGGAGATCGTGTACGTCTCAAAGCGCGCTCCGTTGTCGATGTCGAGCACGTGCACCTGCTCGTGCTCGAGGATGTCCGCGGCCTCCAGCAGGTCAGGGTCGATCGTGATCGAGCCCACGTAGTGCAGGTCGCAGTCTGTGATCGTCGCCCGGTGGATCTTGGACTTGAGCATCGTGCGTTGCATCAGGCGATCGCCTCTCTCGGGTTCGGTTGACGTTGGCTGGCCACGGCCGACGGCCGCAGGACGACGTTGTCGATCAGCCGCGTCTGGCCGATGCGCGCGGCCAGCGCCAGCAGCGACTCGCGCTCCAGGCGCTCGCAGGGCGCCAGCGTCTCGGGATCGACGAGCTCGACGTACTCGGGCTGCACGCCGCGCGCGAGCATCGCCGCGCGCGCCGCCTCCAGCAGCGCCGTTGCCGAGCGCTCGCCTTCGCCTGCGCGCCTGGCCGCGGCCTGCAGCGCCTGCGGCAGCGCGAGCGCCCGCGAGCGCTCCTCCGCCGACAGTCGCGCGTTGCGGCTGGACATCGCCAGGCCGTCGCCCTCGCGCACCGTCGGACAGGCCTGGATGCGAACAGGCAGGTTCAGGTCGCTGACGAGACGGCGGATGACGACCGTCTGCTGTGCGTCCTTCTGGCCGAAGTAGGCGACGTCGGGCATCGCCATGCCGAGCAGCTTCGTCACGACCGTGCTGACACCGCGAAAGTGCTCGGTGCCGCGCGCGACGCCCTCCATGCCGTCGCTGACGCCCAGCACTTCGACGGCCGTGGCGAACCCCGGCGGATAGACCTCGTCGGCAGATGGCGCGAACAGCACGTCCGCTCCGGCGCCGGAGGCGAGCTCGGCGTCGTGGCGCTCGCGGCGGGGATAGCGCTGCAGGTCCTCGCGCTCGTCGAACTGCGCCGGGTTGACGAACAGCGAGACGACGACGACGTCGCATTCGGCTCGCGCGCGGCCGATCAGCGAGAGGTGGCCGTCGTGCAGGGCGCCCATCGTCGGCACGAGGCCGATCCTCGCGCCTTCGCGGCGGGCGGGGGCGAGCTCCGCGCGCAGGTCATCGACGGTGCGCACGGCTCTCATGCGCAGGGCGAAGGTTGGTTTGCGTAGATCATCGTTTCGGTCCAGTTCCTTGCGGATACCGGCGCGACTGAAGATGTCGGTGCTGGTGTGGCCTAGAGTCCACCCCGGTTGAAGCCGGTGGCGGCCTGCGCACGATGATACCGCCGCGTGGGACGTTGCGAAAGGGGCCGCGCTTTCACCAGGCGTCGACGTACGGCCGCGTCTTGCCCGCTCGCTGCCACCACGCGGGCGCGCTGTCGTCGAACAGCATGGCGATCCAGCGCCGCGAGTCGGCCGGATCGATCACGTCGTCGATCTCGCCGTAGGCGGCCATGTTCAGGCCGCGGCCGCGCTCGTAGGCGGCGGCGACGAACGTCTCGAACAGCCGCTCACGCTCCTCCGGGTCCTCGATCGCATCGAGCTCGCGACGCATGCCCAGGCGCACGGCGCCCTCCAGGCCCATGCCGCCGAACTCCGCCGTCGGCCAGGCGACCGTGAACAGCGGCGCCTTGAAGCCGCCGCCGGCCATCGCCTGCGCGCCAAGGCCGTAGCCCTTGCGCAGTACGATCGTCCCGCACGGCACGCGCAGGTTGGCGCCGCCGAGGAACATGCGCGCGAAGTGGCGCACGGTCGCCGTGCGCTCGGCGTCGGGCCCGACCATGAAGCCGGGCGTGTCGCACAGGAACAGCAGCGGCAGTCCGAAGGCGTCGCACATGCCGATGAAGCGCGCCGCCTTGTCTGCGCCATCGGCGTCGATCGCCCCGCCGAGGTGTCTGGGGTCGTTGGCCACGACCCCCAGCGGCCGCCCCTCGTGGCGCACGAGCGCCGTGACCACGCCCGGCCCGAACCCGCGACGCAGCTCCAGCACTGAACCCTCGTCGAACAGACCGTCGACGACGCCGCGCACGTCGTACACGCGCTTTCGCTCCTGCGGTATCAGCCCCCGCAGCAGCTCCTGGTCGGGCAGCCGTCCGGGCTCGCGCGCTCCGCGGAAGTAGGAGATGTAGCGCTTGGCCGCCGCGACGGCCTCGTGGTCGTCGGCCACGCGAAGGTCGACGACGCCGTTCGCGTCCTGCACGTCGATTGGGCCGACCTCGTCCGGCTCGTAGACGCCCAACCCGCCGCCCTCGATCATCGCCGGCCCGCCCATGCCGATGCTCGCGTCCTCGCTGGCGATGACCACGTCGCAGCAGCCGAGCAGCGCGGCGTTGCCGGCGAAGCAGTAGCCCGAGGCGACGCCGACGAGCGGCACGAGGCCGCTGAGGCGCGCGAACAGCTGGAAGGCGCGGCAGTCCAGGCCCGCGACGATCGGCATGTCGACGTCTCCCGGGCGCCCTCCGCCGCCCTCGGCGAACAGCACGACCGGCAGCCGGCGGCGCTCGGCGATCTCGAACAGGCGGTCCTTCTTGGCGTGGTTGCGCATCCCCTGCGTGCCAGCGAGCACGGTGTAGTCGTAGGACATCGCCACGCACGCGTGTCCTTCGATCTCACCGACGCCCGCGACGAGGCCGTCGGCGGGCGTGCGCGCGATCAGCTCCTCGCGCGAGCGCCTGGCCTCCTGCGCGGCGAACAGCAGCGGGCCGTACTCCACATAGGAGCCCTCGTCGAGCAGCTCCGCGAGGTTCTCACGAGCCGTGCGCCGCCCGCGCTCGCGCCGGCCCTCGACCGCCTCGGGTCGCGCCGCGTCGAGGCCGACGGCGTGGCGTTCGCGCACCGCCTCCAGATCCGCGCGGAAGCCGTCGTCGGCTGCCGCGACGACGTCCCGTTGGCCGCCGGCAGGATCGTCGGCCGCGCTTGCGGCGATCAGCGCGAGCAGCTGCCCCTCCTCGACCGCCTCGCCGATCGCGACCTCGACGCTGTCGAGCACGCCCGCGGCCTGCGCGAGCACCTCGTGCTCCATCTTCATCGCCTCCAGCACGATCAACGGCGCGCCCGCGACGATGCGCGACCCGGGCGCGTGCGCGATCGAGACGACGACCCCCGCGAACGGGGCGGTCACGCTGGACTGCGCCAGCGACGAGGTCGCGGGATCGGGCGACGGCACCGCAGGATCATTGCGCAGGAGCGCCGCGGCCCGCCGAGCGCGTGAACATCGCGCGCCATGGCCGCCAGGTGACGCGGCGCGCGTCGGCGTCTCCCAGGCAGCGCTTACCATCCACGCGATGTCCTCTGCGCAGAGCGAACGCACGGCCTCCGAGCGGCGCGATCAGCTCAAGGCGGTGTTCGCGCAGGCCAAGGGCTGCGTGCGCTGTCCCGAGCTCGCCGCCACGCGCAAGACGGTCGTGTTCGGCTCGGGCAACGCCGACGCCGATCTGATGTTCGTGGGCGAGGCGCCCGGGGCCAGCGAGGACGAGCAGGGCGTGCCGTTCGTCGGGCGCGCCGGAAAACTGCTCGAGACGCTGCTGGGGGAGGTCGGACTACAGCGAACCGATGTGTTTATTGCGAACGTACTCAAGTGTCGCCCCCCCGGAAACCGCGACCCCCTCCCGGTCGAGATCGACAACTGCCAGGAGTACCTGCACCGCCAGGCCGAGCTGATCCAACCGACCGTCATCTGCACGCTCGGCAACTTCTCGACGAAGCTGCTGCGCGCCGATCCGACCGGGATCACGCGGCTGCACGGGCAGCCGGAGGTGCTCACGCTGGGGCGCCGCGCGGTGCGGCTGTACCCGATCTTCCACCCGGCCGCCGCGCTGTACACGCCGCGCATGCTCGAGACGCTGCGCGAGGACTTCTCGCGGTTGCCCGAGCTGCTCGCGCTCGGCGCCCCGGCGCAGCCGCCGCTGCTCGAGCTCCCCGAGATCGGCGAGCCGCCTGGCGCTGCCCCCTCTTCAGAGGCAGGCGATCCGCGCAACCGGGCTGACCCGCCGCAGGTCGCGCCGCAGGCCAACCCCGCCCAAGACGACGGTGCGCCGGGTATCGAGCCCGACCAGCTCGGACTCTTCTAGGCGCGATCCAAACGATCTATAGACATTATTTGGACGTTTTCTTGCACGTTTGGCCTGCAAAGAGGGGATTTTCGCAATCCGTCGAAAATATTTTGACCAAGGCCTAAAGTCGGCTGTCCCCGAGGTCGATACAGGCCCTGTCTCCATCCCTCCAGAAGTAACGATCGGCCCGCGACCCTTTCTCCCGCGGGTCGGTCGCGTTAACGGGCGGCTCGCTTGGCTCTAGAGTCTCGACGTGGCCGTGCGCATCGTCGACACCTCGGACCCAGCGCAGACCGAATCGCTCGGCGCGGAGCTCGCCGGCGGCCTGAGCGACGGCGACGTCGTGCTCTTGCGCGGCGAGCTGGGCTCGGGCAAGACGACGCTCGTGCGCGGCGCGGCGCGCGCGCTCGGGGTAACCGACCAGGTCACCAGCCCGAGCTTCAGCATCGGCCACCGCTACCGCGCCGGCGACAGCCTGACCGTCTCGCATCTGGACCTCTACCGCCTGGCCGGCCTCGAGCACGAGGACCCGGAGCTGCTCGCCGACTACCTCGGCCCCGGGCGCATCGCCTTCGTCGAGTGGGCGCCAGACGCCGCGCGCGAGCTGAGCGGCGCGCGCCTGCGCGTCTCGCTGACCCATCGCGGCGAGGATCGCCGCCGGATCGAGGTGGCCGACGGATGATCGTGCTCGGCTTCGACACCGCCACGCAGGCGACCGTCGCCGGCCTGCGCCTGGCCGACGGACGCACGCTGCAGGCGCGCGACGACCCCGCAGAGCAGGAGCATCCCGGCCACGCCACGCGTCTGCTCGAGATGGCCGCCGAGCTGCTCGCCCAGGCGGACATCGGCTGGCGCGACGTGCAGCGGATCGCCGTCGGGGTCGGTCCTGGAAGGTTCACCGGACTGCGCGTGGGGATCGCCACCGCGCGCGGGCTCGCACAGTCGCTCGGCGTACAGCTGACCGGCGTGTCGAGCCTGCGTGCCCTCGCATTCGCCGCTTCTGAGCGCGAGGGCGACGCGGCGGTGCTCGCGGTGATCGACGCCCGCCGCCGGGAGGCGTTCGCCGGCGCGTACCCGGCTTCGGTCGACTTCGCCGGCGAGATGCGCGAAGGGGAGCCGCTCGCCGGCGAGATCGAGCTCGCGCGCGCGCTCTCAGGCGCTCAGTTGCAGGACATCGTCGCCGAGCTGCAGCGCCGCGGCGCGGCGTCCTCAGAGCGCTGGCTGGCGGTCGGCGACGGGGCTCTGCGCTTCGCGGCGGAGCTGCGGCGGGGAGGGGTGCAGGTCGCGCCGGAGCGCTCGGAGCTGCACGCGATCGACGCGCGCGCGATCTGTGCGCTGGGCGCGCGCGCCGTCGCGCCGAGCGATCCCGAGCAGCAGCAGCAGATCCTGCCCGACTACCGGCGCACGCCCGACGCTGCGCTCGCGCGCGAGCGCCCGCTCGCGATCGGAGGCGCCGCCTCGTGAGCGAGTGGCCGTCACCGCAGGTGAGCGGCAGCGAGGCCGTACCGTCCGTGCGCATCCGCGCGCTCGCCTACCCGGATCTCCCGCAAGTGCTGGCGATCGAGCGCCGCGTGTTTCCCACGCCCTGGTCGCTTGCCATGTTCGTGCTCGAGCTGTCCAAGCAGACGGGCATCTGCCTGGCGGCGACCGAGCGCATCGAGCCCGATGCCACCACCGGCGCTGCCGGCGACGAGCGCCTCGTCGGCTATCTGATCTGCTCGCGCTACGACACCGTCTGGCACGTGATGAACGTCGCCGTCGACCTCAACCGCCAGCGCATGGGCCTCGCCTCGCGGCTGCTCGCCGAGCTGTACGCGCGCGTCGGCGACGAGCGCGCGCGCTTCACGCTGGAGGTGCGCCGCTCAAACGCCGTGGCGATTCACCTCTACAAGCGCGAGGGCTTTCGCGCCGCGGGAACGCGCCGGCGCTACTACCAGGACAACGGCGAGGACGCGCTCGTGATGTGGCGCACCCCGGCGACGCGCGCCGGCTCGTTGGACGACGTGCCCAATCCCGGCCCCGTATGAGCATCCTCGCGCTGGAGACCAGCTGCGACGACACTTGCGCGGCGGTGATCGACGAGGACGGGCGCATCCGCGCCAACGTGATCTCCTCGCAGACCGCGCACGAGGACTTCGGCGGAGTCGTCCCGGAGATCGCCTCGCGCCATCACCTGGAGATCGTCAACGCGATCGTGCGGCGCGCGCTGAGTGACGCCTCGATCGAGCTCGACGGCGTCCGCCTGGTGGCCGCCACGCAGGGCCCCGGACTCGTCGGCGCGCTGCTCGTCGGCCTGTCCACCGCAAAGGCGCTCGCCGCCGCGCGCGAGCTCCCGTTCGCGCCCGTCGACCACCTGCAGGGCCACGTCGCGGCGAACTTCCTCCTGCCCGCCGCCGGCGGCGAGGCCTTCGAGCCGCCGTTCGTGTGCCTGATCGCCAGCGGCGGCCACACGCTGCTGGCCCATGTGCGCGAGCACGACGGCTTCGAGGTGCTCGGTCGCACACTCGACGACGCCGCCGGCGAGGCCTTCGACAAGGGCGCGAGGATGCTCGGCCTGGGCTATCCAGGCGGCGCCGCGCTGGAGCGGCTCGCACGCGACGGCGACCCCGAGGCGTTCGTCTTTCCCGGCTCGCGTGGCGAGCGCTCGCGCGGCGGGCGCGGCGCGCAGCGCCAGGCCTTCGCGCAGGGTCTGGACTTCTCCTTCGCCGGCCTGAAGACAGCACTGCTGTACAAGCTGCGCGAGCTGTCAGACGACGAGGCGCGAGCACGCGCGGCCGACCTCGCCGCCTCCTATCAGGCGGCGATCGTCGACAGCCTCGCCGAGCGCGCCGAGCGCGCGCTGGGGCAGACCGGCGTCGGGCGGCTGGCCGTCGGCGGCGGCGTCGCCGCGAACGGGCCGCTGCGCGAGCGCCTCGCGCAGATCGGCGTGACGCTGCACGTGCCCGAGCGCGTGCTGTGCACGGACAATGCCGCGATGATCGCCAGCGCCGCGCGCCGTGGCGAGCAGCTTCCCTACCCGCGCTACCTCGGCCTCGACGCCTACGCCACCGGCGAACGCGCGCGGTGAGCGCGATCGTCGTCTACACGCGGCCGGGCTGCCACCTGTGCGTCGAGGCGATGGCCGACCTGCGCCGTCTGCAGGACGAGCTCGGCTTCGGCCTGCGCGAGTGCGACATCGACGGCGACGACGCGCTTCAGCGCGCGTACTTCGAGCGCATTCCCGTGGTCGCGCTCGACGGCGAGGAGCTGTTCGACTTCTACGTCGACGAGGCGCTCCTGCGAGAGCGTCTAGAGTCACGAACATGAGCTACGGAGAAACCTCGACACGCCCGCGCGAGGTCGAGAACGACGCCGCAGGCCCCTCCAGCGAGCGGCTTTCGCTCGGCGTCGCCGCCCGTCTATCACGCTACCTGCAGGTGCTCACGCAGGCCAAGAAGATGGGCAAGGAGACGATCTCCTCACAGGAGCTGTCGGACTACACGCACGTCAACTCGACGCAGATCCGTCGCGACCTGTCGGGCTTCGGCAAGTTCGGCAAGCGCGGCGTCGGCTACAACGTCGAGGCGCTCGTCTCGCAGATCCGCAAGATCCTGCGCACCGCCGGGCAGCACAACATCGCGCTGCTCGGCGCCGGGCACCTCGGCCAGGCGATTGCCTCCTCGGACATCTTCGCCGACCACGGCTTTCGCGTCGTCGCGATCTTCGACGTCGACGGCGACAAGGTGGGCACGAACGTCGGCAACCAGGTCGTGCGCCACACCACAGAGCTGCGCCAGATGGTCGAGGACGAGGACATCGTCGTCGGCGTGCTAGCCGTGCCCACCGCCGCCGCTCAGGGCCTCGCCGACGAGCTCGTCGAGGCGGGCGTGAAGATCATCTTCAACTACTCCGAGTCGCTGCTGCTCGTGCCGCCGGAGGTGACCGTGCACACCTCCAGCCCGGCTGTCGATCTGCTCTACGCGCTGTACTTCTATCTGACCTAGCGAGCCTCTATCCGAACTAGAGAGCCCGACGCGGCGCACTATCACTGAGTCCACCGCGAGCGCCGCCGCACCGACGCACAACGCAATGCAGGCCAGAACCGCCCGAACGCCATGACCAGCCTGGATCTAGACAGAGCTGCCGAAACGTTTGCCCAGGCGAGCGACTTCACCGTCGGCGTCGAGGAGGAGTTCTCGATCCTCGATCCGCAGACGCTCGACATGCTGCCGCTGTTCGAGCAGCTGCGCGACGCCGCGCAGGCCAGCGACCCGCTGCTGCACGAGCACATCACCGGCGAGCTGATCTCCTCGGAGATCGAGATCATCTCCGGCGTCGGCGCCGACCTGCAGGACGCGCTCACGCGCCAGCGCGAGCGGCGCAGGCGACTGTTCGCGCTCGCCGCCGCGCAGGGCGTCGTGCTCGGCGCCACGGGCACGCATCCGTGGGCGGACTATCGCGAGCAGCCGATCATCGACACCGAGCACTACCGCCGCGTCGAGCAAGGGCTGAAGTACGTCGCCTGGCGCAACAACACGTTCAGCCTGCACGTCCACCTGGGCGTGCGCGATCTCGACCGCGCCGTGCGCGTGTGCGACCGCCTGCGCCCGGTGCTGCCGCTGCTGCTGGCGATCTCCGCCAACTCGCCCTTCCTCGACGGCCGCGACACCGGCCTTCACTCGGCGCGCACGCAGAGCTTCACCAAGAGCTTTCCCCGCTGCGGCGTGCCCGACGCGTTCGGCGGCTGGGCCGCCTACCGCGAGTACATCGAGTTCCTCAAGCGCACCGGCTCGATCGTCGAGTTCACGCAGGTCTGGTGGTCGGTCAGGCCGCATTTCAGCTTCGGCACGGTCGAGATGCGCATCTGCGACGTGCAGGCGACCGCCGGCGAGTCCGACGCGCTCGCCGCGCTGATCGCCGCCTGCATCGCGCAGGCGGCGCGCGACATCGACGAGGGCGTTCCCTTCGCCGACCCGGCGCCGCGGCTGATCGAGGAGAACATGTGGCGCGCGATCCGCTACGGGCTCGACGGCCGCCTGATCGACCTGCCTAGCGCCCAGGAGCACCCGGCGCGCGAGGCGATCGAGCGGCTCGCCGAATGGACGGAGCCGATGCGCACCGAGCTGGGAATCGAGCTTGCGTTCCCTGAGCGCAACGGCGCCCAGCGCCAGCGTCGGCTGATCGAGGCGGGCGCGACCCGCGAGCAGGTCTTCGCGGCATCGGTCGCGGAGACGCAAGAGAGCTATGCAGAGGAGGTGAAGGTGTGAGCACCGATCCAAGTGGAGCGCCAGGCGGACCGGGCCCCGGCGGAGCGCCGGGCCAGCCAAGCGAAGAGGAGCTGCGCGCGGCCTACGAGGCCGAATTGAGCCGCATCACGAGTGCCGACATGATGCTGCAGGCGGCCGTGTCGCTGCTGAACATCGGCAGCTACAGGCTTGCCGCCCCGCCGGCCCCGGGCGCCGGCGCCGAGCCGCAGGCGGGGGGGCGCGACCTCGAGCAGGCGCGCGACGCGATCGACGGCGTTCGCGCGTTGATGGAGATCCTCGAGCGTCGCGTGCCCGCCGACGAGCTCGGCCCGCTGCGCAACGCGCTATCGCAGCTGCAGATGGCCTATGCGCGAGAGATGCAGGCCACCGGCGCTGCGCCTGCGTCGGACGCCGCCTCTGGTCAGGGCGCGGCTCCTGGGGGGGACGCGGCCCGGCAACCGGGCGGGGCGCCACCCGCCGCCGGGGCTCCGGGTGCGAAATCCGGCGAGGGCGATGCCGGTGGGGATCAGGGATCGCCCGGTCCGGGACCGGCCGAGTCCAGCGGCAGGCTGTGGGTGCCCGGGCGCTGAGGCCCGCGCCGCCGCCGGTGCCCGCGCAGGCGTCGAAGCCCGCCGGCAAGTTTCCGGCGGGCGCGATAGACTGCCCGCGCGTTTGCACCGGGTAGGCGCTCGTCGCGAGCACCCGGGCGACAAATGTGCGCGCGATCCTCGCGCGGCACGCCAATCAGACCGCGGAGGATTTTCAGTTGAGCAGCTTTCTGACGAACCATGGGGTCGTCGTCGCCCTCGTTTGCGCCGCCTGCGCCGTCGTGTACGGCCTCGTGACCACTCGCGCGCTTCTGTCGCTCTCACCGGGCAACGAGAAGATGCAGGGCATCTCGCTGGCCGTCCAGCAGGGCGCGCGCGCGTACCTGAACCGCCAGTACGCGACAATCGCCGTTGTCGGCGTGGTGCTGTTCGTCGCGCTCATCTTCATCCAGAACATCGCCGTCGCCGGCGGCTTTGCGATCGGCGGCCTGCTCTCGGGCTCGACCGGCTACATCGGCATGAACGTCTCCGTGCGCTCCAACGCCCGCGTCGCCGAGGCGGCCCGATCGGGCGTCACGCCGGCGCTGCGTGTCGCCTTCCGCGGCGGCGCGATCACCGGCCTGCTCGTCGTCGGCCTGGCGCTGATCGGCGTGGCCGGCTACTACGGCGCGCTGACGTCGATCTTCAACGACAGCCCGAAGACCGCGGTGGACGCGCTCGTCGGGCTCGGCTTCGGCGGCTCGCTGATCTCCGTGTTCGCCCGGCTGGGCGGCGGCATCTTCACCAAGGCCGCCGACGTCGGCGCCGACCTCGTCGGCAAGGTCGAGGCCGGCATCCCCGAGGACGACCCGCGCAACCCGGCGACGATCGCCGACAACGTGGGCGACAACGTCGGCGACTGCGCCGGCATGGCCGCCGACCTGTTCGAGACCTACGCCGTCACCGCCGTCGCCGTGATCCTGCTCGGCGTGCTGACCTTTCACGAGGCGACCAAAGTCGCCCTGTACCCGCTGGTGATCGGCGGCGTGGCGATCATCGCCTCGATCGTCGGCACGTACGCCGTGCGCACGAAAACCGACAACGTCGAGCGCGCGCTGCTGCAGGGCCTGATCGTCTCCGGCGTGCTCGCCGCGGCGGCCTTCGCGCCGATCACCTACTGGCTGATGCGCAGCCTCAGCTTCAAGGTCGTAGGCGACGTGGTCAACCCGCCCGCCTGGTGGCACCTGTACCTGTGCTCGCTGATCGGCATCGGCGTCACGGCGCTGCTGTTCGGACTGACGGAATACTATACCTCGACCCGCTTCGCGCCCGTCAAGAAAACGGCGCAGGCGTCGGTCACGGGGCACGCGACGAACATCATCCAGGGCTTCGCCTCGGGCCTGCAGGCCACGGCGCTGCCGGCGATCGTGATCGTCGTCGGAATCCTCGGCGCGTGGAAGCTCGCGGGCGGCGGCGTGACCGGCATCTACGGCATCGGCGTCGCGGTCATGGGCCTGCTCTCGCTGACCGGGCTGATCGTCGCGCTCGACGCCTTCGGGCCGATCACCGACAACGCCGGCGGCATCGCCGAGATGGCCGAGCTGCCCGAGGATGTGCGCAAAGTGACCGACCGCCTCGACGCCGTCGGCAACACGACCAAGGCCGTCACCAAGGGCTACGCGATCGGCTCGGCCGTGCTCGCCGCCGTGGTGCTGTTCGCCGGGTTCCAGAAAGAACTCGAGACGAAGGTCGGCCACGTGATCTCCTTCGGCATCAACGAACCACCAGTGCTGATCGGCCTGCTCATCGGCGGCCTGATGGTCTGCCTGTTCGCCTCGCTGTCGATCGAGGCGGTCGGGCGCGCCGGCGGCGCGGTCGTCGAGGAGGTGCGCCGCCAGTTCCGCGAGCACCCCGGGATCATGGACTACACCGAAGAGCCCGATTACGCGGCCTGCGTGGACATCGTCACCAAGACCGCGCAGCGCGAGATGGTGCTGCCGTCGCTGCTGCCGATCGTGCTGACGCTCGTCGTCGGGCTGATCGACCAGCAGGCGCTCGGCGGTCTGCTGATCGGCGTGATCGTCGTCGGCTTCTTCTTCGCGGTGATGATGACCGCCGGAGGCGGCGCGTGGGACAACGCGAAGAAGCTCATCGAGGACGGCGCGTTCGGCGGCAAGGGCTCCGAAGCGCACGCTGCGTCGGTCACCGGCGACACCGTCGGCGATCCGTTCAAGGACACCGCCGGTCCCGCGATCAACCCGATGATCAAGGTCGCGAACATCGTCGCCATCCTGATCATTCCGCTAATCGCCTGAGATAGACCGCGCGCCGAGGGCTCCGCAGCAGAGACGGCGCACGGATGTCGCCACACAGCCTCAGCCGACCCCTAAGCTCAGCCTGAGATGACCGGCCGACAGGTGCATCGCTCCGGCACGCTCTTGCTCTCGCTCGCGATGGCCGCGATCGGCATCGCCCTGATCGCGCAGGTCCTGAGCGGCGACGGGGGCGTGCTCTCGGCTCGCCTGCTGATCGGCGTGCTGTTCTTGGCCGCGGGCGTCGCGCGCATGTATCTCGAGCGAAAGCGCGGACGCCAGACATGAGCGCGGGAGAGGACGCGCGAGAGCCAGGCGGGAGCGCGCCGGCCAGCGGGAGTCCCGACCACCCGCAGTCGCCGGCCCCATCCGGCGAGCAGGCGCCGCCACCCGCGCGCCGCGCATCGCGCGTGCAAGCAGAGCTCGGGCGCGCGGAGGCCGAGCGGATCGCACTGCAGATATCGGCACGCTCGCTGTCGACCGTCCGGCGCAGCGTCGGCTCGCCGCTGCTGTTTGCGATCGTCTACACGCCGCTGGCGAGCGCGCTCTACTTCTCGCTGGGCGTGATCTCCGGACACGCGCTGGGTCTCACGCCGCTCGTCTTCCTGATCGCCGCGTCGCTGTTCGCGCTGACGGCGATGACCTACGCCGAGGGCGCCTCGCTGCATCAGGAGCGCAGCGGCTCGACCGTGTTCGCACGCTACGCCTTCAACGAGCTGATCAGCTTTGCGGCGGGCTGGGCGATCCTGCTCGACTACATCATCCTGATCGCCGTCACGTGCTACTCGGCGACGCAGTACCTGAAGGTCTTCTGGAGCCCGCTCGGCCACAGCGCCGAGTCGCTGGGCCTGGCGCTGGTGTTCATCGCGATCGTCGTGCTCGGCAACATCCGCGGCTTCGGCTGGCGGCGCTCGCGGCGCCTGGCGGGGCTGGTCGTCGGCGATCTCGCGCTGCAGGGCCTGATCGTCGTGCTCGGCCTGGTGCTGTTCTTCAACCCGCACACTCTGCTCGATCCGATCCACCTGGGCAGCGCGCCCAAATGGTCGGATCTGGTGTTCGCGTTGACGGTCGCCGCGATCTCCTTCACGAGCCTTGAGTCGGCGGCGGGCCTGGCGGGCGAGGTGCGCATCGGCGGCGGCGCGCTCAAGCGCCTGGTCGGCACGGGGACGGCGATCGTCGTCGTCATGTACGTCGGCATCGCGCTCGTGGCCGTGACCGCGCTGCCGGTGCACAACGGGCACACCGAGCTGGCGACGCGCTTTCTCAACGACCCGGTGGTTGGCCTCGTCTCGCACATGCACCCGCACTGGCTGGCGCGCACGCTGCGCTACGTCGTCGCCGGCCTGGCGGCGCTGACGCTCGTGGCGGCCGCCAACTCGGCGATGCTCGGGCTGTCGCGCCTGGCCTACTCGCTGTCGACCAACCGCCAGATCCCGAGCGGCCTGGGGCGCCTGCACCCGCAACGCTCCACGCCGTACGTGCTGATCATCCTCGCGGGCGTCATCGCCGCCGGGCTCGTGGTGCCCGAGGACCTGGACTTCCTCGTCGGCATCTACGCTTTCGGCGCGCTGTTCGCGTTCACGATCGCCCACGTGTCGGTGGTCCGTATGCGCTACAGCGACCCCGAGGGCGTGCGGCCTTATCGGATCCCGCTGTCGATCCGTGTGCGCGGCGCCAGCCTGCCGCTGCCGGCGGTGCTCGGGGCCGTCGTCTCGGGCGCCGGCTGGCTGGCCGTGATGATCGTCCACGACCCGGCCCGCTACGTCGGCCTCGGCTGGATGCTCGCGGGTCTCGCGATGTACGTCGTCTATCGCCGTGCCGACGAGGCGCCGCTGCTGCGGCGCGTGACCGTGGCGCCGGAGGTGCTGCGCGCCGATCCGCCGCGCGAACGTGACTACGGCTCGATCCTTGTGCCGCTGTTCGGCACGAGCCTTGACGAGGACATCGTGCAGACGGCCGCGCTGCTGGTCTCCGGCGAGCGGACCGACGAGGCGGCGATCGACGAGGCGACGATCGAGGCCGTGTGGATCTTCGTGATCCCGATGTCGCTGCCGCTCGACGCGCGCCTGCCCGAGGCGCAGATCAAGGAAGCGCGCCAGGCGCTCGCGCGGGCGAAGGCCGTCGGCGAGGAGTACACCGGCGTGCAGGTCGCCACGGCGACCGTGCGCACGCGCCGCGCGGGCTATGCGATCGTCGACGAGGCCAGGCGTCGCGGCGTGGAGGCGATCGTGCTCGGCGCCGAGGAGCCGTCGCTGATCCGTGGCGGCGCGCGCCTGGGCGGGCGCGGCGGTCCGCTGGAGAACTTCGTCGGCGAGGTCACCAAGTACGTGATCGGTAAGGCCGACTGCCGCGTCATCGTCACCGCGCCAGCGGCGGGCGAATCGGCCGCCGAGCGCCGCTCGCGCCTGGCCCCGGCGAGCTCCTGAGTGACGTCCCCTCCGTCGATCGAGCCCGCGCATCGTCTAATCTCCGCCGCATGTTCGTGTTGATCGTGGGAGCCGGGCGCGTGGGCTCGGCAGTCGCCAAGTCGGCGCTCGCCGCCGGGCACGAAGTCTCGGTACTCGACGAGGACCCGCTTTCGCACGAGCGCCTGGACGCGGGGCAGACGGCCAGCTGGGAGGATGCCGGCGGCCAGTTCACCGTCGGCACCGCGCTGGAGATCGACGCGCTGATCCAAGCGGGCATCGAACGCGCAGGAGTGTTCATCGCCTCCACCGACGGCGACAACACGAACCTGATCATCGCCCAGATCGCCCAGCGCCGCTTCGGCGTCGAACGGGTGATCGTGCGCGTGATGGACCCGGCGCGCGCGAGCTGGTACGGCGAACAGGGCCTGCGCACGATCTCCCCGACCAAGCACGCGATCGAGATGTTCGAGCACGCGCTCGCGCCAGAGCCGGCCTGAGCCATGTACGCGATCATCGTCGGCGCCGGCAAGGTCGGCCGCAACCTCGCGAGAGAGCTGATCGACAAGGGCCATGAGGTCACGCTGATCGAGTCCTCGCGTCCGCGCTACCTGGCGATCGAGGAAGAATTCGAGCACTCCGTCGAATACGGCGACGCGACCGAGCTGTGGGTCCTCGAGCGTTCGGGCATCCAGCGCGCTGACCTCGTGATCGCCGTGACCGGAGACGACGAGGACAACATGCTCGTCTGTCAGGTGGCCAAGGAGAAGTACCTCTGCGATCGCATCATCGCGCGCGTCAACAACCCCCGCAACCACGACCACTTCCGCCTGCTCGGGATCCAGCCGGCGGTGTCCGCGACCGACCTGATCCTGCGCCTGATCGAGCACGAGGTGCCCCGCTACGGGCTCGTGCACCTGCTCGCGCTCGAAGAGGAGCGCCTCGAGATCATCGAGCTGGAGGTCAGCCCCGACGCGCCGACCGTCGGCGAAACGGTCTCGAACATCAGCCTGCCCGAGGGGAGCCTGATCATCTCCGTGCTGCGCGGCGGCTCGGGCTTCGTCCCCAAGGCCGACACCGTGATCGAGGCCGGCGACGAAGTGCTGCTCGTGCTCGACCCCGGCCTCGAGGAGGCGATCACCGCGTACTTTGCGCCGAACGGGGTGGAGGCGGGAAGCTAGGTTTCTGGCGTTCTGTTGCGATCGGCCGGCGCGGCTTGCGGCGGAGCCTGGTCCGCGGAATGGTTGGCTATCCTTCTGCCCGACACGCCAATCCGGGATAGTCCAATTGGCAGTGACGCCCGGTTCTGGTCCGGGAGATTGGGGTTCGAGTCCCTGTCCCGGAGTCAGTGCCCATCGACGCGAGATCGGTAGCCGCGGGAGAGGCGACCCGCCTTTTGCCCAATCGGGCCAGGTGCCGCTAACAGCCGCTGGGACGCCGGCGCGTCCCTCGTTCCTGCGCGGGAAGGGTCTGCGGGGGCGACGGGAGGGGATATCCAGCGACGGTCGGAAATTCCGCGCTCCCGGTATCGGGTGCCTGCGTCGGGCAGTCGCTGGCGAGCACGCGAGGGTCGGCCAGGCTGGGGGCGGGCAAGGACGGAACGGACGGGTCGGCGGTCGCGGCGAAGTTAAAGGCCTGTGTCATGTCGCCGGTGTGCCGGCGCCGCCAGCGGCTGAGGTTTGGCACCGCCGGCCCGAAGCGCCGTTCGAGAAAGCGGAGCACTGAGGTGTGGTCGAACGTCGTCGAGCTCACGAGACCGCCACGCGAGAAGGGAGAGATGACGAGCATCGGGACGCGAAAGCCGAGCCCGATGGGCCCGCGAATGCCTCCGGCGATGCTTGGCAGGGGTTCGACGGTCAGATACTCGCCTTCCGTGCCCGGCGGCGCGACGAGCGGAGGGACATGGTCGAAGAACCCGCCGTTCTCGTCGTAGGTGGCAAAGAGCGCCGTCTTCTCCCAGACTTCCTGGTTTGAGACAAGCGCATCGAGGACCTGGGACAGGGCCACCTCCCCGTAGGAGACGGGCGCCGGAGGATGCTCGCTCTGCACCAGCGAAGCCAGCACCCAGGAGACCTTCGGCAGCGTCCCCGCGGCGCAGTCAGCGAGGAAATCCGAGGGAAACTGGGGTG
The DNA here is from genome assembly GCA_963706615.1 of uncultured Solirubrobacteraceae bacterium. Classification (GTDB taxonomy): domain Bacteria; phylum Actinomycetota; class Thermoleophilia; order Solirubrobacterales; family Solirubrobacteraceae; genus Palsa-744. Next base: position 2,784,946 of record OY970163.1, read on the forward strand.
AGAACGCGTTGGCGGCGAGTTGCGGATCTTCCTGGTAGGCCTTGAAATAGGGCAGAACGTTGTCCCCGTAGTCGCCGTCGGGAGTTGAGTAGATCTTCCAGCTGATCCCCGCAGCTTGCAGCTGCTCGGGATAGGTCGGCCAGGTGAACTTCCCGAACTGTTCATCGCGGTTGGTCACGAGCGTGTTCAGCGACGGGCCTCCGTGTCGTCCGTCTGGATCGATCGTCGCGCTCATCGTGTACATCCGGTTGGGATCGGTGGGTCCGAGCACCGAGCAGTGGTAGCGGTCACAGAGCGTGAAGCTGTCGGCGAGCGCGTGGAAGAAGGGCAGGTCTTCGCGGGTGTAATAGCCCAGCGTGTTCGGACCGTCGCGCAAGCCGTTGGCCGCGAGGTGGGTCGAGAGAAACTTGTCCATCGAGCCACCGTTCCAGCATTCGTGCAGCGCGATCCACTCGTGTGAGATGTCGTTGACGCACTCACCGCCATTTTTGGTGTCGAAGTGAAACGGCAGCAGGTAACCGCCGTAGGGTTCGCCTGCGGCGCCGGGAAACGGTTGATGGAAGACCGATTTGCCGCTCCCGTCAGACAGCGTCAGCGCCCTTCGATCGCCAAAGCCGCGCACGCCGTTGTAGGTGCCGAAGTAGCTGTCGAATGAACGGTTCTCGTTGATGAAGATCACGACGTGCTCGATCTCCGAAAGCGAACCGCAGGCGGCGGGGGCGGCGAGCGCCTTCTCCAGGACCTTCGCGGGCGCCGCCAGCGACTCGAGGCTCGCAAGCGCACCTACCGCTGCGCCGGTACGAAGGAGGTCTCGACGGGTCAGTCCGGAACCGGACACGATGGCGAAGCTACCAGAGGCGCTGGCGCCGAGCAAGCCCCCCTAAAGCCCCGATCAGGCGTCGGAAGCGCTGATCGACGCTTGGCGACTCGCGGTCTCATCCCACGATGAAAAGAACTCGCGTGCGCCCGCAGCGTCCAGAGGGCGCGCGAAGAGAAAGCCCTGACCGCTGTCGCAGTCCTCGTCGCGCAGCAGCGAAAGCTCCTGTTGCTCCTCGATGCCCTCTGCGAAGGTCTCGATCGAAAGAGCCTTGCCGAGCTGTACGAGCGTGTGGATCAGCGTCTCGCCCTCCTTATTGCCTTTGAGCCCGGAGATGAACGACCGGTCGATCTTCAGGGCATCGACAGGGAACCTCTGCAGGTGAGCGAGTGAGGAATATCCGGTGCCGAAGTCGTCGATCGCGATCCGTACGCCGAGCTCCTTGATCGCGGCGAGTCGTCGCGCCGTCTCCTCGATGTTGCTCATGAGCGTCGTCTCGGTGATCTCGATCGTGAGCGCCTGCGGCTCCAGCGCGTTGTCGGCCAGAGCCTCTCGTATATCTACGATCAGCCGGTCGTCGTCGAGCTGACGGCCGGACACGTTGACGGCCATGTTTATGAGATGTCCGTCGCGTCGCCAGTCGGCCGCTTGACGGCACGCCTCCTGCAGCACCCATCTGCCGACGTCGACTATCAACCCGGTCTCCTCGAGCATTGGGATGAAGGCGTCCGGCTGGACGAGCCCACGCTTGCGGCTCTGCCAGCGAACCAAGGCCTCCACGCCAGTCGGTCTCATCCGGCTCAGATCGAGCGTCGGCTGGTAGGCCAGCACGAACTCTTGGTTCTGGAGCGCTGCGCGAAGCTCCGTCTCGAGATCTACGCGCTGTTGCACGATGTCTTTCATCGCGCTCTCGAACAGGACGAACCCGTCGCGCCCGTCCCACTTCGCGCGGTACATCGCGATATCCGCATCTCGCAGCAGATCGGCGGCGTTGATGCTGTCGCCGACGGCGACCCCGATGCTTGCTCTGACCGTCACCGTCGTCTCTTCGTCCGGTCCGAGGGTGAAGGGCTGCTCGAGCGCGTCGAGCAGGCGTTGCGCGACCAGCTCGGGCCCGGTCGCCAGGGACAGCTCCTCGACGATCACCACGAACTCGTCGCCGCCGAGGCGGCCGAGCGCATCGGCGCCTCTGACGACTGCGTCCAGCCGGGCTGCGACCGCCTGCAGCAGTTCGTCGCCGACGTTGTGTCCGAGCGTGTCGTTGATCCTCTTGAAGTTGTCGAGGTCGATGAACAGCGCCGCCACGGGAGTTTTCGAGCGCGCCGCCCGCGCGAGCATCTGCTCGGCACGGTCGAGGATCAGCGTCCGGTTCGGGAGCCCGGTGAGAGGATCGTGCGTCGCCAGGAACGCAAGCTCCTCCTCCCTGCGAGCAAGCTCCTCGTCGGTTCGCTCGCGCTCTTTCTCAAAGCATTCGCAAACCTTGAGGATGCTGAGCTCGAGGCTCAGCTGCAGCATATTGAGCGCCTGCGCGAGCGCGTCGTCGGACGCTCCCAGCTTGGCGGCTTGCTCACGCAGCACGTCGGCCATGACGTTCCTCCACCAAAGGCTGCGGCGCGTGACCTCGTGCAGCGACGCCGCTCGATGGGCTGCCAGCTCGCCGAATATCCTGGACGTCGCGCGGCTCGCGTCGAGCGTGACCTCGAGCCCATCGCCGGCGATCCAACGTGCCACGGCGGTCGTCGAGGCCGTGCAGATCTCTTCAAAGCTCCTCTGCACGGGCTCCTCGACGACCTGTCCGGACTTCGAGGTCTGCGCGACGGTCTCGCGCAGAACGGCCTCGCAGCGCGCCAATGTGGCTTCCCCCAGGCGACGGAGGTCTGCGGCGAGCAGGTCGCTCGCCGGCGTCGGGCGCTCCACTTGCTTCTGATCTGGCTGGAGGTTGGACAGGGGTGCGCTCATCCTGGGCATGCATCGGCTGGTCGCGGCGATTACCTGAGCGCGTGCCGCGCCGCAGAGCGCGTCCGTCGCAGTGGGCTGCGGGCGTCAGGGCATGACGAGGTGATGCAGCTGGAACACGGCGACCTGCGCGTCCAGCGGAGCGCCGACCGCCTCGAGCGCCGGCTTGAGGTGTTCCTCGTCATAGCGCAGCGCGTACTCCTCGGACTCCCACACCTGCGCGATCTCCATCGTCGACCCGGCCTGCGTGGCGCCGTGCATGATCAGCCCGAGCGGGTGGTGCGTGTCGAGCTCCAGCTCCGCGGCGGCGGCGTCGTAAACGCCCGAATCCATCGGCCGCTTGACGATCCTGAGGATGGCCATTGCGTCTCCTTCGTAGTTCGTCCTTCGAGACTACGCCGATCGAGAACAGATGTGGGGCCAAGGGGCAGAGACAGCTGCGCAGATCACCGGTCCTGCGGACCCTCAGCGCGCTCCGGCGCCGGGCGTGAGCGCCCGAATACCCACGCAGTAAGCTCGGCCGATGGCCGACACGGTCACGCAGATCTCCGTACGCCCCCTGCGGGCAGACGACTTCGCCCGCTGGAGTGAGCTTTGGGCGGGTTACCTCTCGTTCTACCGCCAGCAGTTGACCGGCGACATCACGTCCGTGGCGTTCACGCGACTGAGCACGGGCGAGCGCGACACGCTCGGTTTGGTCGCCGTCGACGGCGACGACGAGCCGGTTGGCATCGCGCACCTGGTCTTCCATCCCTCCACGTGGAGCGCAGCGGACAAGTGCTATCTCGAGGACCTCTATGTCGATCCGTCGCATCGCGGAGGCGAGACGGCCCATGCGCTGTTCGACGCGGTCTTTCTGCAGGCGCGCGAACGTGGCTGCGAGCTCGTCTACTGGCACACGCAGCAGTACAACGGCGCCGCGCGATCCTTGTACGACCGCGTCGGGCACCTGACTTCGACGGTCGTCTACGAGCATCCGATCGAGCCGTCGCGACCCGTCGGCGCATAACGCCGACGCTCCCCGGTCGCTTTGATCTCGAGCGCTCCTTGGCCGCGCGCCCCCGGATGCCTCGGGCTAAGCGGCCGCCTGCGCGGCCCAGTCGCGATACAGCTCGTAGTAGCGGCCTTCGGCGTCGATCAGCTCGTCGTGCGTGCCCTGCTCGGCGATGCGGCCATGCTCGAGCACGACGATGCGCCCGGCTTGGCGGATCGTGGAGAGGCGATGGGCGATGACGATCGAGGTGCGCCCGGCGAGCAGCCGGCGCAGACCCTGCTCGATGCGCGCCTCGGAGTGCAGGTCGACGTTGGAGGTCGCCTCGTCGAGCACGAGGATGCGCGGGTCGGCCACGAGCGCGCGCGCGAAGGCGAGCAGCTGGCGCTGGCCGGCCGACAGCTGCGTGCCGCGCTCGCCGACTTCGGTGTCATAGCCGCTGGGCAGTTCGGAGATGAACTCCTCGGCGCCGACGGCCGCGGCAGCCGCGCGTACCTGATCGGCGGTCGCGTCGGGGCGCCCGAAGGCGATGTTCTCGGCGACGGTGCCGGAGAACAGAAAGGCCTCCTGCGGGACGATGCCCATCTGCGAGCGCAGCGAGCTCGAGGACACCTCGCGCAGGTCGTGGCCGTCGATGAGCACGGCACCGGAGGTGGGGTCATAGAAGCGCGCGATCAGCTTGGCCATGGTCGACTTGCCTGCGCCGGTCGCGCCGACGAGCGCGACGGTCTGCCCGGGCGGGATCTGCAGGCTGACGTGGTCGAGCGCGAGCACCTGCTCGTCTGACGTCGAGCCGTTCGTCCCCGCGCCGACGGGGGCGCCGTCAGACGCTCCGTTGGCGCCGTGGAGCGCCGGCGCCTTGCGGTTGCGTGCACGCGGCTTGTAGGCGAAGGAGACGTCGTCGAAGTCGACCTCGCCGGCGATGCGCCCGAGCTCGATCGCGTCGGGGCGGTCCTGCAGGTCTGGCTGCTCGTCGAGCAGCTGGAAGATCTTCTCGAGCGCCGCCATGCCTGACTGGTAGGTGGCGTACAGCTGAGAGAGCTGCTGGATTGGTTCGAAGAGGTTCGACAGCGCGGCGACGAAAGCGACGATCGTGCCGATCGAGATATGCCCTTCGATCGCCTGCAGACCGCCGTAGAGCACGATCGCGGCGACGGCGACGCCGGAGAGCATTTCCACGGTGGGGAAGTAGGCGGCGTTGAGCTTGACGGTCGTCATGTTGGCATCGCGGTTGTCCTGGTTAAGGGCGGTGAACTGGGCCTCGTGAGCGGGCTCCTGGGCGAAGCTGCGCACGACGCGGATGCCCGAGAGCGTCTCCTGCAGGTAGGCGGTTATCGAGCCGATCGTCTCTCGCGTACGGCGGAAGGCGCCGGCGGAGACGATGCGAAACCACAGCGAGCCCGCGAGCAGCAGTGGCAGCACGCAGAAGGTGATCAGCGCGAGTTTGACGTCGAGATAGAGCAGGATCCCGACGGTGCCAATCAGCGTCAAGCCAGCTTGGAAGAGCGTGACGACGGAGTCGGTGACGAGGCTGTCGAGCGCCTCGACGTCGTTGGTGATGCGCGAGATCAGCACGCCGGCGGGGCGGCTCTCGTAGAAGCCGATCGGCAGTGTCTGCAGGTGCGTGAAGATGCGGATGCGCAGGTCGGCGAGCGCGCGCTGGCCGACCCAGCCGACGAGATATGTCTGCGCGTAGGTCATCGCCCATACGAGCAGCGCTGCGACGAAGAAGGCGACGACGACGAGCGTGAGTTTGGCGAAGTCGTGGCGCTGGATGCCGTCGTCGATGGCGGCGCGCGCGAGCAGCGGCGGCGCGAGCGACGCAGCGGTGCCGACGACAAGCGCTACGAGTGTCGCGAATGCGCGCGTGCGGTAGGGCTTGATCAATGCGATCAGTCCGCGCAGGTTGCGCCCGCGCGTGCCACGGCTGGCGCGCTCACCGGTCCACTGCGACTGGTTGGGGCCTCTGCCGACGGCCGGGCTCATAGGCCGCTGACCTCGCGCTCACGCGGCTTGCGCGTGAGGAAGACCTGGTCGGGCAGGCCCTTCTCGACGATCTCGCGATACAGCTCGGACTGCTCGAGCAGGTGCTCGTGGTCGCCGTGGGCGATCACACGGCCGTGGTCGAGCACGACGATCTCGTCGGCGAGCGAGATGGTGGAGAGGCGGTGGGCGATGACGAACGTCGTGCGTCCCGCCATCGCCTCGTCGAGCGCGAGCTTGATGCTCTGCTCGGTCGACGCGTCGACGGCGGACGTGGCGTCGTCGAGGATCAGCACGCGCGGGTCGGCGAGCAGCGCGCGGGCGATCGCCAGGCGCTGGCGCTGGCCGCCGGACAGCGACAGTCCGCGCTCGCCCACGCGCGTGTCGAAGCCCTGAGGCAGGCGCGCGACGAAGTCGTATGCCTGTGCGCGCCGAGCGGCGGCTTCGACCTCCGCCAGGCTCGCGCCCGGGCGCCCGTAGGCGATGTTCTCGGCGACGCTCGCGGAGAACAGGAAGGGGTCGTCCGAGACGACGGCGACGGCTTTGCGCAACGAGGTCAGATCGACCTCGCTCACGTCGGCGCCGTCGAGCAGCACGTGTCCCTCGCTGGCGTCGTACAGGCGCGAGATGAGCGAGACGAGGCTCGTCTTTCCCGAGCCGGTGGCGCCGACGAGCGCGACGGTCGTGCCAGGCGGGATGTCCAGGTCGACGTCGCTGAGCACATCGCGCACGGCGCGCGGGGCGGCCTGCGCACCGTCGCTATCGCGATCGAGCGAGAGCTCCCGGACGGAGTGCACGGCGCCGAAATCGTCGGCTTCGTCGTAGCGCAGCGTGACGTCGCGAAACTGCACGTGGCCGCTGCCGCGCGGCAGCTCGCGCGCGTCGGGCGGCTGCACGATGTGCGGCTCGCGGTCGAGCACCTGGAAGATGCGCGCGCCCGAGGCGGTCGCCCGCTGGGCCAGCCCGAGCGTGACGCCGAGCGAGCGCATCGGCCCGATGAGCATGTTCAGGTATAGGTAGAACTGCGTGAACTGGCCGAGCGTGAGCTGGTGGTGAATCACCGCTTGGCCGCCGATCAGCAGCACGGCGGCGAGCCCGAGCTGGGGCAGGAAGCCGATCATCGGGTTGAACTTGGCCTCCAGGCGTGTGGCGACCATCGACTGCTCGAACACGCGCGCGACGCTGTGGCGAAAGCGCTGCAGTTGGTGCGGCTCGCGCGCGAAGGACTTGACGACGCGCACGCCGGAGATGTTCTCCTCGGCATCGGCGGTGAGCTCGCCGATACGCTGCTGGACCTCCTGGATGGCGGGCCGCGCGGTGCGCCCGTAGCGCTGGGAGATGAACACGACAAACGGCGTGGGTGCCATCGCGATCAGCCCCAGCTCGGGATTGATGGCGATCATCGCGATCCCGGCGAGCAGCAGCGTGAGCGCGGACTGCAGGATGAACACGAGCCCGTAGCCGAGGAAGAAGCGCACCGCCTGCAGGTCGACGGTCGCGCGCGACATCAGCTGTCCGGTCTGCTGGTGGTCGAAGAAGCCGAGCTCCAGGCGCTGCAGGTGCGCGTACATGCGCTCGCGCAGGTCGTACTCGATGCCCAGCGAGACGCGCCCGGCGATCAACCGCCGCAGGTAGGTCAGCAGCCAGCGCGCGAGCACGATCGTGGCGATCACGATCGCGAGCACGAGCAGCGTGTGGCGGTCGTGCGCGCGCTGGACGAGCTCGTGGTGGCGGCCGTGACTGTCGCCGCGCTTGATCGCTTCGACGGCCGAGCCGGTGAAGTAGGGGATCAGCACCGTGACGACCATCGCGAGGCTCGCCAACAGGCACGACACGCCCACCCCGCGCTTGTACGGACGAAGGAAGCCGAGCAGTCTGTAGAAGGTGTTCATAGTTGTTTGGGCAACGATTATCGCAGGCGCCTGCAGGCGGTGGCCGCGCCGTCGACAACCCCCACCTAAGCTTGGCGGATGGCCGAGCGACCGCCGTCATCGCCGAGCTCGGGCGCGAGAGCCGGGCTGTGCGACACGTGCTCGCACCAGCAGGAGGTGCGCAACACGCGCGGCTCGGTGTTCTCGCTGTGCACGCGCTCGCGAGAAGACCCAGCTTATCCGCGCTATCCGCGTGTGCCCGTGTTGAGCTGTCCCGGCTACGAGCGCAGGAAGACCTGATTCTCCTTATGCGGGGCCGGCGTTGCCGGCCTGCTCGTTTTTGCGCGGCTGCGGCGCCTGGCGCCGTGCCGTCTTGCGTAGCGCTGCGCTCACCCCGCGGCGGGCGCCGGGGCGGCCTCGCCGTCGGCGGAGGCGTCCTCGGCGGAGGCGCCACCGTCAGCGGGTGCCTCGGTGCCGGAGGCGACGAAGTCGCGACTGCGCACGAGCGCGAAGGCGAACACCGAGCCGGCGAGCGCGACGCACGCGGCGATCAGCAGGATGCTGGAGAACGCCTGGGTGAAGCCGACGCGATAGGAGTGCATGAGCGCCTCGCGCGCGGGCTTGGGCAGCGCGCGTGCGATCTGCCCGACTTCGCCGGAGACGAGCGCGGTGTTGAGCTTTCCGTGCGCGGCGTGCAGGACTTCGCGACCGGCACCGCTGGACAGCGCGGCGGTGGTGTTGCGCGTGACGTCGTGCTGGAAGATCGCGCCGAGGCCGGCGATACCGGTCGCGATGCCGACCTGGCGGAAGGTGTTGTTGATGCCCGAGGCCATGCCGCTGCGCGAGTGGTGCACGACGCCGACGGCGGTGGAGGCGAGCGGCGGGTTGATCAGGCCGATGCCGGCGCCGGCGAGCACGAACCCGGGCACCAGCACGGTCCATCGTGAACTGGCGTCGACGGCGGTCATCGTCAGCAGGCCCGCGCCGACGAGCAGCAGCCCGACACCGAGCAGCAGCCGCACGGGGACGCGCACGCTGAGACGTCCGGCGATCGGCGCGACGAAGAACGACAGCAGCGTGATCGGCAGGAAGCGCAGCCCGGCCTGCAGCGGGCCGTAGCCGAGCACGTCCTGGATGTACAGGGTCAGGTAGAGGAACATCGCGAACATCGAGGAGGAGACGGCGAAGGCGACGATGCTCGCTCCGGCGAAGGCGGGCTTTGCAAACAGCGAGAGGTCGAGCATCGGGCGCTCCTGGCGGCGCTCGACGATCACGAACAGCACGATCAGGACGGCGGACCCGATCAGGAAGCCGAGGATGCGCGTCGATCCCCAGCCCTTTTCGTTGCCCTCGATGAGCGCGAACACGAGCAGGAACAGCGAGCCGCTGAACGTCACCAGCCCGAGCCAGTCGACGCCGCGCGCGTCGGGGTCGCGCGACTCGGAGACCTGCGTGAGCGTCAGCGCGACGGCGGCGATGCCGATCGGCACGTTGACGAAGAAGATCCATTCCCAGCCGATGCCGGAGGTGATCACGCCGCCGACGATCGGGCCGACGGCGACGGCGCCGCCGATCACGCCGCCGAACACGCCGAAGGCGACGCCGCGCTCCTTGCCGTGGAAGGCGCCGGCGATCAGCGCGAGCGAGGTGGCGAACATCATCGCGCCGCCGGTCCCCTGCACGGCGCGCGCGAGGTTGAGCGCCAGCGGCGTGTTGGCCAGTCCGCAGGCGGCGGAGGAGAGCGTGAAGACGATCAGGCCGATGACGAACACGCGGCGCCGTCCGAAGCGGTCGGCGAGCGCGCCGGCCGTCAGCAGGAATGCGGCGAGCGTCAGCGAGTAGGCGTTGACGACCCATTGCAGGTCGGAGAAGCTCGAGTGCAGCGAGCGCTGGATGTCGGGCAGCGCGACGTTGACGACGGTGATGTCGAGCAACAGCATGAAGATCGCCACAGAGACGGCGATCAGCGTCCACCACTTGCGCTCCACGACCCCTCCCATTGTCGTTGCTCTGTGCGTTACCGACCCGCACTATATGAACGTGCCGCGTCTGCGCCGGGTGGCGCGCGGCCTCGCGTCGTATCGCACGCCGACGCCGCCGGCCCTTGGCGACCAGGCTCAGCCGGCCTGCAGGTGCGTGTGCAGGAAGGGCACGATCTCGGCCCACAGCGCCGCGGCGGCCTCGGCCCGATACGTCGGGCGGTAATCGGCGAAGAACGCGTGTCCGGCGCTGTCGTAGACGTCGACTTTGACCTCCTGGCCACTCTCGCCGGCGCGCTCGCGCAACTGCGCGGCGAGCTCGGGCGAGGGGTTCTGGTCCTCGGCGCCGACGGCCGCGAGCAGCGGGCAGCTCAGCCTGCCGGCGAGCTCCAGCGGCGGCGTCGGGCGGGCTGGCGTGGAGCGTTCGTCGGGCGTGGCGCGGTCGATGAAGCCGCCCCAGCAGTCCACGGCGGCGTTGAGCTTGTTTGAGGCGCAGGCGAACAGCAGCGTGTAGCGCCCGCCCACGCAGAAGCCGATGCAGCCGATGCGCCCGGTCACGCCGTCGAGGCTGCGCAGGTGCTCGGTGGCGCCCTCGAGATCGCCGAGCACGGTCTCGTCGGAGATCGCGAACAGCCGCGCCTTCATCGCCTCGCGATCGTCGCTCGGCGGCGGGCCGCCTTCGCGCGTGTAGAGGTCGACGCCGAGCGCCACGTAGCCGATGTTGGCCAGGCGATTGCAGACGTCGCGGATGTGCTCGTTGAGGCCCATGGCCTCGTGGATCACGACCACGCCGGGATGGCTGGCGGCGTCGGCGGGACGCGCCAGGTAGCCGTCGATCTGCGTGTCGCCGGCGCCGGCGAACGTGACGTCGTCGCCGCTGATGCGCGTCGGGTCGCTGACGGCGCCGGCGACCCCCTGCGGGCTGGGCTTGACCTCGATGCTTGGCACGGCTCAGACCTCCTGGTCGCTCGGGCGTGACTTCGGGACGGGTGCGCGGCGCATTGTGGACACTTACAGGCGAGCACCGCCGGCTCGCGCGGCCCGGCTCCTGCGTCGCTCAAGGCTTGGTCTCTGCGGTCGTCTGCGGCGCGGGGGGGAAGGTGGCGCCGGCGTGCGCGTCGAGCTCGCGGATCTTGCGCCGCACGCGCTTGCGCGTCTCGGACAGCTCGTCCTCCAGCCGCGACAGCTCGCCGGCGCGGCGGCGCACGAGCTGCAGCTGGTGATCGAGGTGTCCGAGCGCCTCGCCGAGCAGCTCGTGGCGGCGCTCGGCGTCGACGTCCTCGCGGCGCAGCTGCGCGCGCACCTCCGCGCGCGCCTCCTCTGCGGTGAGCAGCGCCTTCAGCTCCTCGAGCGTCAGCCCGAGCAGCTCTTTCATGCGCATCACCTCGCGCAGGCGCTCGACCTCGGCCTCGCTGTACACGCGGTGGCGCCCGGACGCTCGCGCGGGCGCCTCGGCCAGCAGCCCGATCTCCTCGTAGTAGCGGATCGTGCGCGGCGTCGTGCCGGCCAGCCGCGCGACGTCGCCGATGCGCAGGCTCTGCGCGTCCGCCCGCTCGTCGGTCGCTCGCGAGCTCATCAGCGCACGCTCAGCTCGTCCGCGCGCGGCGGCAGCGCGCTCGCCGCGCCGGGCGCGCCGGTGACACCGTCGAGCCCCGGCAGCATCGCCTCCTCGACGACCGCCTCCTCCCACGGCGCGATGCCGTCAGCGCGGGCCTTGGCGTCGGCTGCCTGGGCGTCGGCGTGGCTGGGGCGCAGCAGGCACACGCCGGTGCCGATCAGCGAGGTCGCCGCGAGCACCCACAGGGCGACGTGCATGTTGGCGATGAACGGCGCGAGCTTTTCCGCAGAGAGGCCCTGGGCGAGTCCGGAGAAGACGGCGAACAGCGTCGACTTGGGCACGGCGGAGGTGACGATCGCGAGCACGAATGCGATCGACAGCACGGCGCCCGTGTTCTGCAGCAGCGTGCGTGCGCCGGCGGCGATGCCGCGGCGGTGCGCCGGGACGACACCCATCATCGCGGCGGTGTTGGGGCTGTTGAACATGCCCGAGCCGACGCCGACGACGAGCAGCCACAGGCCGCTCTGCCAGTAGGCGGTGTGCACGTCGAGCGTCGTCATGCCGGCGAGCCCGGCGGCGGTCACGAACATGCCGATCGCAGCGAGCGCGCGCGAGCCGTGGCGGTCGGCGTAGATGCCCGCGATCGGCGAGGCCACGAGCATGCCGAGCGCGAGCGGGATCAGCTTGATGCCGGCTTCGATCGGCGTGTTGCCCTGAGCGCCCTGGTAGTAGAAGACGAACAGGAACATCAGCGCGAAGCGCGCTAGCCCGTTGAGGAACGACGCGGCGCTGGCGGCGGCGAACAGGCGGTTCTTGAACAAACCAAGGTCGAGCATCGGCGCGCGCGAGCGGCGCTCGACGGCGACCCACAGCGGCAGCAGCACGGCGGCGACGATCAGCGCGCCGATCACGAGGCTGTCGTTCCAGCCGCTGATGCCGCCGCGCGAGACGCCATACACCAGGCCAGTGAGTCCGAGGACAAACGTCGTCGTGCCGGGCACGTCATACCCGCGCACGCTGTCCGGCTTGGACAGCTCGCGCAGGATCAGTGCGCCCCATGCGGCGCCGGCGAGCGCGAAGGGGACGTTGAACCAGAACACCCAGTGCCAGGAGATCGCCACGAGCGCCCCGCCGAGCACCGGCCCAAGCACGAGGCCGATCGCCGCGACCATCGTGTTGGCGCCCATCGCCAGGCCGAGTTCCTCCTTGGGAAAGGCGTCGGTGACGAGCGCGGCGGCGTTGGCGAACAGAAACGCCGAGCCGATGCCCTGCAGGATGCGCCACAGGATCAGCACCGTCGCGTCGCCGGAGAATCCCGCGCCGAGCGACGCGAAGGCGAACACGAGAAAGCCGCCGACGTACGCGCGCTTTCGCCCGAACAGGTCGCTCAGGCGCCCGGCCATCAACACGAGCACGGTCGCGGCGATCAGGTAGGCGAGGATCACCCACACGAGCGCGAGCAGGCTAGTGTGCAGCGAGCGCTCGAGGTCGGGCAGCGCGATGATCAGCGTGCCCGAGTTGGTCGCCGCGAGCAGCATGCCAAGGCTCGTGCAGGAGAGCGCCCACCACTTGTAGCTGGCGTGCCCGGCGTCGACGCCGAAGCGCGATGCCGGGCGACCGTCCTGGCCGTGCGTCTGGGTTGGCGATGCGCTCATGTGCGTCGGCTCCTCTGCGTCCCGCTGGGCGTGCCCGTGCGTCAACTTGACGTGAACGTAAAGATCACAGTAGCAGCGCGTAAGTCCTGCCTGAAGGGTCGTCGCCCGGCGCGGTGGAAGCGCGCGACGGGTCGTGGGGGAGGCTCACGAGGCCGCCGGCGCCTGCTAAAACGTTTGCATGAGCGAGCACCAGGTGGTCAAGTCCGACGAGCAGTGGCGCGCGGAGCTGACGCCGGCGCAGTACGACGTGTTGCGCAAGGCGGGCACCGAGGCGCCGTTCACGGGCGAGTACGTCTACAACAAGGACTCCGGCGACTACCGCTGCGCGGCGTGCGGCACAAAGCTGTTCGACGCCGACACCAAGTTCGAGTCGGGCACCGGCTGGCCGAGCTTCACCGAGCCGGCGGTCGCCGAGGCGGTCGAGCTGCGCGCGGACAACAGCCTGTTCATGCGCCGCACGGAGGTCCTCTGCCGCACCTGCGGCGGGCACCTCGGCCACGTCTTCGACGATGGCCCGGGCCCGGACGGTCAGCGCTACTGCATCAACTCCGCTGCGCTGCAGTTCGATCCGGCCGCCGGCGCCGCGGGGGGCGGCGACGGCTCGACGGATGCAGCATCCGCGGGCGAGCAGCGGGCAGGCGCGCCGCTCTCGGCGGCGCCCGGCTCCGACCCACGCTAGGCTGCTCGCGCGATGATCATGGAGGCGCGCGCGAAGCGCCTGTCCACGCCGCTGCAATGGGGACGTCGTGAGAAGACCGCTGTCGCAGCCCTCTTGGCGACGCTCGCGGTCGCTCTGGTCGCGCTGGGCGCATACGCCTTGACGAGCGGCGCGCCGCAGCGCAAGGACTGCGTCGAAGCGGTGTTTGCGAGCACGCTCGGCGGCGCGAGGCTTCATGCGTGCGGAGCGCGGGCGCGTCAGGTCTGTGCCTCCAGCGGGTCATACAAGGACATCGCGCAGGCGCTCGGCGAGTCCTGCAGGCGCGCGGGCTTCCCCTTCGTCGCCAAGGGCTAGACATTCCCCATCCGGGCGTCGGGGCGATTGGAGCCCTGCCGTCCCGCGGGTCTTCCTGCTGTCGCGGCCGCCGTCGAGCGCGCTGCGCAAGGGCGTCTATACAGGTGTCTAAACGCCCTATTGAAGTGTTGGCCAGAGTGTCCCTAGCCGCCTCTGCGAACTGCCGTTTTCATGTGGCAGTGCAATTGGCGCGCCCCGCTCGCATGCGTGCAACGGGTGGGTCACCAACTAGGTAGGAAATGGAGGCACATGTCCTGGAACGCATATCCAAGCTGGCTCGTGGCCGGCGACAACGCGTGGCAGATGACCGCGGCCACGTTCGTCGGCCTGATGAGCCTTCCGGGCCTCGCGGTCCTGTATGGCGGGGTCATGCAGAAGCGCTGGTCGGTGAACAGCATGATGCTCACGTTCATAGCGTTCTCGCTCGTGCTGGTCGCGTGGGTGCTGTGGGGATTCAAGATGGGCTTCGGCAACCCGATTGGAAGCGGAAAAAGCTTCCTCGACACGATGTGGGGAAAGTCGGGGACCGTGCTCGGTGCCGGGTCCTTGCAGGCGCAGGCGGTGATCCCTTCGATCTCCAGCGGACCGCCGTTCCATTTCCCTGAGGCTTCGCTCGTCTACTTCCAGTTCGTGTTTGCCGCGATCACGCCGATCCTAATGCTGGGCTCGGTGCTCGGGCGGATCAACTTCAAGGCATGGATTCCCTTCGTGCTCCTGTGGATCACGTTCGTGTACACGATCAACGCCTTCCTGATCTGGGGCGGAGGTTATTGGGCGGCGCACGGGGCGCTCGACTACTCGGGTGGTTACGTCATCCACCTGGCGGCTGGAATCTCCGGCTTCGTGGCGGCGGCGGTGATCGGTCCGAGGCTGCAACGAGACCGTGAGGTGGACGCGCCGAACAACCTGCTGATGGTCGCTGTCGGCGCCGGTCTGCTGTGGCTGGGCTGGAACGGGTTCAACGGTGGAGACTCCTACTACGCGGGCGTCAACGCCTCCGTGGCGGTGGTAAACACGAACCTGTGCACAGCCGTGGCGATGCTCGTGTGGATCGCCTGGGACTACATCTTCCGCGACAAGCCGTCGTTGATCGGCTCCGTCAACGGGATGATCACCGGGCTGGTGGCAATCACGCCGGCGGCCGGCTTCGTCAACGGCTGGGGTGCCGGCGCGATCGGCATCATCGCCTCGACGATCGTGTGGATGGCGATCAGGTTCCTCAGCCGCGCGCCGGTGTTCCGAAACGTCGACGACACCCTGGGGGTGATCTATACACACGGGATCGCCGGCCTGACGGGCGGTCTCTTGACGGGTATCTTCGCCGACCCGCACATCATCGAGTACATCGGGGCGGGCGGTGGAGCCGGAAATCTCCCTGGAGTCTCGGGTGTCGTGCACGGCAGCTGGACGCTCTTGCGCTGGCAGGCCGAGACAGCCGCGTGGGTGATCTTGTTCAGCGGTATCGCGACGTTCATCCTGCTCAAGATCGTCGGGATCTTCGTGCCCTTGCGGCTATCCGACGAAGAGCTGGAGATCGGCGATCACGCGATCCACGGCAACGAGGTGTATCCATCGGACGTTCCAACGCTCGGCGGTCCGCACGCACCGCCTGCGTGGCAGCCCAGTCCAGCGCCCTCAGGGGCGTAGGGCCAGGAGCCGGGGCTCGGGGCGCGTCCATTCCCCGCGGACGCGCCCCCGGGCTGGATACGACGGACCGCGACCCCGCTTCGGCGGGGTCGCGCCGTTTAACGCTCGCGATGCCGCCTGCCTAACACCGGCCTTGCCGGCGTCACGCCGCGTCACGCCGGGTCACGCCGGGGTGAGGCGTGTTCTCTCTTAACGCGCTGCGATAGCCATGGTTATACGCGCCTCCGGAGGAGGCATGGTTATTGGCGCGCCGGAGGAGGCGCAACCTCGGCTCGGGCGAGTGCGGGACGTGCGCGGCGCGGGTCTAGCTGGCGCGAGCGAGCCCGATCGGGCAGCTCACGCCGGTGCCGCCGAGCCCGCAGTAGCCGTTGGGGTTCTTGGCGAGGTACTGCTGGTGGTAGTCCTCGGCGTAATAGAACGGGCCGGTCGGCGCGATCTCGGTCGTGATCTCGCCATGGCCGGCCTGCTGGAGCACCGCCTGGTAGGCGTCGCGCGAGGACTCGGCGGCGCTGCGCTGGGAGTCGCCCTGCCAGAGCATCGCCGAGCGGTACTGCGTGCCGACGTCGTTGCCCTGGCGCATGCGCTGAGTGGGGTCGTGCCCCTCCCAGAACAGCTTGAGCATGGCCTGCAAGCTCGTCTGCTCGACCTGGAAGGCGACGAGCACGACCTCGGTGTGTCCGGTGCGCCCGCTGCACACCTCCTCGTAGGTCGGGTTCGGCGTGAACCCGCCCGAGTAGCCGGCGGCGGTCGTGTAGACGCCTGGCGCCTGCCAGAAGATGCGCTCGGCGCCCCAGAAGCAGCCCATGCCGAAGATCGCCGTCTCGACGCCCTCCGGGAAAGGACCCTTCAGCGGCGTCCCCAGCACCTCGTGCCTGGCCGGCACGGGCATCTCGTTGGTGCGGCCCGGAAGGGCCGTCTCGGCGTCGACCATCGTGGACTGCTTGCGTGTGAAGAGCATGCGTTCAGGCTAGTCGATCGAAGTCCGAATTCAGGGGGTATGCCCGCAAGGCGAGGCCCCCGTGCGGCGTCGTGCGGCGCTCACGCGACGCAGTCAGGCGTCGGTGCTGCGCGGCATGTAGCGGTGGTGGAGCATCAGCGCGTTGCCTTCGGGGTCGGAGAAGAGGGCCATGTGGCAGACGCCCGTGTCGAGGATCTCGCCGCGAAAGCTCACGCCGCGCTCTTCGAGTGTCTTGCGCGCGGCTGCCACGTCGTCGACGTGCAGCGCCACCTCGTGGCGCATCGTGTGGTGCTCGAGGCCCATCTTCTCGGCGTCGATGATGCTCAGCGTCAGGTTGCCCGTCTCGAACTCGGCGAAGTTGCGATCGGGCATGTACACCGAACGGTGCAGGCCGAGCTTGTCGCCGTAGAACTCCGCCGACGCGCGCACGTCGTGCGTCGGCAGAGCGACGAAGTCGACGCCGCTGATCAGCTGCTCGGTCGATGTGCTCGAGGGGGTCATGCGCTCGCTCCTGTGTAGACGTTTGTCGAAGGCCTTGTCCGGTGTGTGCCGCGCCAACTGGCGAGTCCGGGGTCAGGCCGCGACGATGCTATTGCGCGCGGTGCGTGGCCGTGCCCCGCCGTACGCGACGTGCCTGCTCGCGGGACTTCACGGATCTGACGCTCGCGATCAGCGCGCGTAGACCGCGAAGAAGTCGCGGTCGTCCGGTTCCAGGTAGCGCGTGGCTGGTCGGTTCATGTCCGGAAGCAGGTTGGACGGATCGAGCGCGCCGGCGCGTCCGTAGGTGATGAAGCTGACCCAGAAGGAGTTGATGTCGAGCTCCATCGCGCGCACGGCCCCAGCGTGAATCAACGTCTTAGCGAGGCTGGTCACCGTCTGGTCGTTGCCCGCTGCGTAGATCAGGTTCCCGCGCCGATCGATGCCCACCCCCGAGCGCCAGACGAGGATTGCGTTCCCGACTGTCGCTCCCCATTCAGAACCGTTTGCGAGGCTCGGGCTTGCGCGGCCTTCGTTGACGATCAGTGGCAGGTTCTGGCGCGCGAATTCAACCTGCGCCGGCGCCTGCGCGCCGTTTTTCCATTCGGTCACGTCGACGTGACCGTCGCGGTAGCCGACGAGCGTCGCCTGGCCGTTTTGCATCGCTGCGTAGGTATGCCCGTGCAGCACGAAGCCGCCGCGGGAGTCGTGCAGCTTGAAGCCGCTGTTGAACGTCGCCAGCAGGCGGCCCCGTCCGGCCTGTGGAACGTCCATCGAGCCGCGCGCGATCGGCACGGAAGGCTCTTGGCGTCCCGGTTGCAGCACGATGCGCGTGCGCGTCGTGTCGATCCACGCCAGTCCGGAGACCACGCGGGGGTATTCGGGCTGGTTGCGCAGCGTGGTCAGCAGCAGCGGCGGTTGGGACTCCAACGAAGGTCGGGTAGCCCGCCAGATGCCCTCGCCGGAGAGCGGCGGCTGCAGAAGGGGCGTCACGCGAGCGGGCCGGTAGGCCGTCACGGCCGTTTGACCGCCGCCTTGCACACGCCCGCCGCCGAATCCGACGTGCGGCAGCGCGTGGAGACCCGGGCCGCCCTTCGCCGGCGCTGTCAGGGCGTAGTAGGTCGACTCGATCTGCGCCACCAGTCCCGCCGCACCGTGATCGCGCAGCCACTCCACGCTGCGAACGCCGAGCGTCGAGTTCGACGGTTCGGATATCGTGATCGCGTAGGAGAACAGGACGGGAATGAGCACGAACGTGGCCAGCAGCGTCGCGATTCGCCGCGCGCGGCGCGCGCCGCTGGGCAACGCGCGGGCACTCGGCCTCGTCGCCCGGCGAGGGCTCGGAGCGCGCTGCCGGCGCGTGGCGACACCCTCATGCATGCCAGAACTGTAGGGAGCCGAGGCGAGCTGCGCGCCGAGGCGAGAGCATTCTCACTAAGGGCATTCTCACGCTCGGGCGGGCTCGACCGGCGTTGTGAGCCGAGCCGTGTGGAATCCTGACCGAGCCGCGATGTAGCGCCCCGCCCTTACGGCGATTTCTCTTAATCGGAGGTTTAACATTACTTCGCTTGATTCCGTCGTGCGCGACGAGCCAGTGTGCCGCGAATTCGTTGACGATCGCCTACGCGCGGAGGAGCCCTTGCCGGCGGCGCGGTTGGTCCGCGTCCGCGCGCTGCTTCGTGCCTGCCGTCCGCGGCAATGGAGCAAGAACCTGCTCGTTCTCGCGGCCCCCGCCGCGGCGGGAATGATCGACCGACCGTTGGTCGCCGCGCAGGTCGCCGGTGCGTTCGTCGTCCTCTGCCTGCTGTCGAGCGCGACCTATCTCGTCAACGACGTGCGCGATCGCGAGCGCGATCGCCTGCACCCGCGTAAGAGACTGCGACCGATCGCCGCAGGCGAGCTCGGGCCGACGACAGCGCTCAGAGCTGCCGCGATCCTCGCGGTGTCGGGCGTGGGGATCGCGATCGCGATCAACACCAAACTCGGCGTGCTCGCGTGCGGATATCTTGCGCTGACCGGCAGCTACTCGCTGTGGCTGCGCAACGTGATGGTGCTCGACATCCTGGCGATCGCCGCCGGGTTCGTGCTGCGGGCGTTCGCAGGGGGGATCGCCACGGACATCTATCTGTCGCGCTGGTTTGTGATCGTCACGGCGTGCTGTGCGATCTTTCTCGTTGCAGCCAAGCGCTACGCCGAGCTGCGAAGCCGCACCGGCGGCTCGATGACGCGGGCGACGCTGGCGCGGTACTCGACTAGGACGCTGACGCTGACGCTCGCGGGCGCCTCGCTGATCGCCGGCGTGGCCTACGTCTCGTGGGCGTTCACGCGCCCGTCGCACCTGCTCTGGTACGGACTTTCGATCGTGCCGTTCGTCTTGTGGCTCGCCCAGTATGCGCGCCTGATTCGCACGGGCATCGGCGAGGCGCCCGAGGAGCTGATCCTGCGAGACAGAACGCTGCTGCTGCTCAGCGGCGCCTGGGCGCTGCTGTTTCTCGGCGGTGTGTATGTCGGCCACTGAGCAGCTCTCCAGCGCGAGCGAGGGCTCCGAACAGGCCTTGTGGGGCTGGGGGCGGACGGCACACAGTCAGGCTACGGTCACGCGCCCGCGCCAGCTCGAGCAGATCGCCCAGACGCTTTCGCGCGGTCCACGGCGAGGCGTCGGCGTGCTCGCCCGCGGCGCCGGGCGAAGCTATGGCGACGCGGCTCTGAACGGTGGAGGCGAGGTGCTCGATATGACCGTCTGGGACCGGATCCTGACGGTCGATGTCGAGGGGCGGCTGCTCACGGCGCAGGCGGGGGTGACGATCGCCCAGCTGATGGCGGCGGCCGCGGCGCACCGACTCACCTTGCCGGTGGTTCCCGGGACGCGGCATGTGACGCTGGGCGGTGCGATCGCCAGCGACATTCACGGAAAGAACCACCACTGCGACGGCGGCCTGGCCCGCCACATCGTCTCGCTGACCCTGTGCACGCCCGCCGACGGCTGCATCGAGGTGTCGCCGGAAATGGACGGCGAGCTGTTCTACGCGACGCTCGGAGGTATGGGCCTGACGGGAGTCGTCGTGCAGGCCACGCTGGCGCTTGAGCCGTTGCCGTCTTCTTGGGTCGCCGTCGACGTGGACCGCACCGACGGGCTCGAGCAGACGCTCGAGCTGATGGCGGGGGCGGACGCTCATCGCTACTCGGTCGCGTGGCTCGACCTGCTGGCCGGGGGCGCCAAGCTGGGAAGGGCGGTCGTCACGCGCGCCGATGGACTTCCTGGCGAGCTCGCACCGACGAGGACCGGCGTGCGCCGAGATCACCGCGCGTCGCTCTTGCGAAAGCCGATCCTCGGGGTCCCGCGTGGCTTTCCCGGCGCGTTGCTGCAGCGCTCCGGCGTGCGCGCTTTCAACGCCGTTCGCTGGCGTGCGACGTCGCGCAGCGAGCGACAGCGTCCAGTCCGGCTGGCTCCATACCTGTTCCCGTTGGATGGCTTGGGAGACTGGAACCGCCTCTACGGTCCGGCGGGTCTCATCCAGTATCAGTTCGTGGTTCCCGACGGGCAGGAGGCGACGCTCGTGAGGTGCTTCGAGGCGATGCAGAGGCGCGCCCTGCCGGTCTACCTCGCGGTGTTCAAGCGCTTCGGCGAGGCCTTCGGCGGAGCGTTGTCGTTTCCGCTGGCCGGGTGGACGCTCGCGGTCGACCTGCCCGCGCGAGCGCCGGGGCTCGACGCGGCGCTGCGCGAGCTCGACGAGCTGATCGCCGGCTGTGGCGGGCGCGTCTACCTGACCAAGGACGTTCGCCTGCGGCGTGAGATGCTGTCGGCGATGTATCCGCGGCTGGATCGCTTTGAAGGGGTTCGAGCTCGCGTCGATCCCGAAGGAGTCATGCGCTCGGATCTGGGGCGCCGGTTGGGCCTATGCGCAACAGCCGCATGAGCTCACAGCGGTCGCGCGCTGCCGGGCGACGGGTGATCGTGGCCGGCGGCTCCTCGGAGATCGCGGTGGCGATCGTGCGCGAGCTGCAGAGCAGGGCGCCACGCGACGTGGCGCTGCTCGGCCGTAGCCCAGATGCGCTCGCAAGGGCGGCCGATGCTTTGCAGGGCACCGGCTCCCAACGCGCGACCGTGCTCGAGCTCGACGCCCGCCGCACCGAGGATCACGCCGCGGTCGTCGACGAGGCGGTCAGGCGGCTTGGCGGTGTCGACATCGCGATCGTCGCCGTCGGGCTGCTCGGCGAGCGTGGTGGCATGCCCTCGGACTTCGACGCGGCGATCGAGCTGCTGCAGGTCAACTTCGTCGGCGCCGGATCGCTGCTGCTGCAGCTCGCTCGCGCGATGCGCGATGGCGGCGGTGGCACGCTCGTGGTGCTGTCGTCTGTCGCGGCCGAGCGCGCGCGCCGCAGCAACGTGCTCTACGGCGCATCGAAGGCCGGCCTCGACGCACTCGCACAGGGGCTCGCAGACGCATTGAGGTCGGAGCGGGTACGGGTCCTGGTCGTGCGGCCCGGCTTCGTGCACACGCGCATGACACGCGGGCTGAAGCCGGCTCCGCTGTCCACTGACGCGCAGGCCGTGGCAGGCGTCGTGCTCGACGGTCTAGAGCGAGACGCGCAGACCGTATGGGCTCCCAAGCGGCTGCGCTGGCTGATGCTTGTCGTCAAGGCGCTCCCACGTCGCGTGTTTCGCAGGATGAAGACGTGAGCACCGAAGACGTGAGCACGGGCGAGGAACGACATGACATGTCGCGACTGCGCGAGCGCCGGCGTCAGGCGCAACGCCAGGAGCAACGCCGACGTCGATTGGCTCGTGTGGACGCCGGGCTGGCGGCGACCGGGGCGCTCGTCGTGCTGTTGGCGACCCCCGGGCTGGCGATCGCTGCGCTGGTCGCATTCATCCTGCTTGGCTTGTGCGCTGGGTCACTGTTGTGGCGGCGCGTCGCCGCACGGCGCTCGGGACATGCCGAGCGCCGAGCTCCCGCGCGCGAACCGATCCGGTATCCGTAGCCCTGGCACGGCTTAGGCACCGACGCGGCCGCATGGCTGCGTGTGGGGCGCAACCATGGCGGGCTCGCGCTGCCGTTGTAGGATCGCCGCCATGAGCGATCAGCCGGCGGTGCTCTACGAGGTCACCGAGCGGGTCGCGCGGATCACGCTCAACCGCCCGCAGCGCGGCAATGGGATCACGCCGGCGCTGATCGCGGCGCTGACCGGGTGCGTGCGCAGCGCGGACCTCGACCCTGCCGTGCACGTGATGCTGCTGAGCGGCACGGGGCCGGGCTTCTGTGGCGGCTATGACCTGGTCGAGAGCGCCGAGCGGATGGGGGAGGCGGCGAGCGATCCCGCACGCAGCGTGGCCGACGCGCGCGCGCCGGCTGGATCGCCGCTGGATCCGACGGTGATCGCCGCTAACCACGATCCGCATGGAACTTGGGACCCGATGCTCGACTACGCGATGATGAGCCGCAACGCGCAGGGCTTCATGAGCCTGTTCGGCTGCGGCAAGCCGGTCGTGTGCAAGGTGCACGGCTTCTGCGTCGCCGGCGGCACCGACATGGCGCTGTGCTCGGACCTGCTGGTGATCGCCGAGGACGCGAAGATCGGCTATCCGCCGGCGCGCGTTTGGGGGTCGCCGACGACGGCGCTGTGGGCGCACCGGCTGGGCGCGCAGCGCGCCAAGCGGCTGCTGTTCACGGGCGACTCGCTATCGGGCAGCGAGGCTGTCGAGTGGGGTCTCGCGATCGAGGCGCCGTCGGCCGAGCGCTTGTACGAGCGCACGGAGGCGCTGGTCGCGCGGATCGCGCGGATGCCGGTCAATCAGCTGATGATGATGAAGCTGCTGGTCAACCAGACGCTGTACTCGCAGGGCCTGCACGCCAGCCAGGTGCTGGGCACGGTGTTCGACGGCATCGCGCGTCACACGGCCGAGGGCTACGCCTTCCAGCGCCGCGCGGCAGAGCACGGCTTTCGCGACGCCGTGCGCGAGCGCGACGAGCCGTTCGGCGACGCAGGCAGATCGACGTTCAAGGGATAGCCCGCCCGCTCTATCGTGGGCGTGTGACCGCGATCCGCGCGAGCTCCCCGCTGTGCAGAGCGCTCGCGCACGCATTTCCCTCGCGGCCATTTCATGTGCGCTTCTGGGACGGCGGGACGATCGCGGCCACAGAGCCGGGCAGCCCGACGTTCTTCGTTCGCGCACCGTCGGCGCTCGCGCATTTCCTGCGCGCGCCGGGGTCCTCGCTCGGCCTCGGGCGCGCGTATGTGGATGGATCGCTGGCGGTCGATGATCTCGATGCGGCCTTCGTCGTGGTCGACGAGTGGCAGTCGCCGGCGCTTTCGGCGCGGGATCGCGCGCGCTTGGCTCTGGCGATCGCGGTCACCGCGGCGCCGGGCGGCATCCCGCGCGTTCCCGGCCTGGAGCTGACGCTCCGCGGCCGCCTGCACAGCGTCGAGCGCGACGCCGCGGCCGTCCGCTACCACTACGACGTCGGCAACGAGTTCTTCGCGTTATTCCTCGACGAGTCGATGACGTACAGCTGCGCGATCTTCTCCGGCACGGCTCGCACGCTCGAAGAGGCGCAGCGGGCGAAGCTCGATCTGGTGGCGAGCAAGCTCGCGTTGCAGCCGGGTATGCGCGTGCTCGACGTCGGCTGTGGGTGGGGCAGCTTCGCGATCCACGCGGCGACCTATTACGGCGTCACCGTCGTGGGCGTGACGCTCTCGCCTCGGCAAGCTGAGCTGGCGCGCGAGAAGGCCGCGCAAGCCGGCCTCGGCGAGCGTGTGGAGATCCGCGTCGCCGACTACCGCGAGTTGGCCGCGTCGTCGTTCGACGCGATCGCGAGCATCGGCATGGCCGAGCACGTCGGCGAGCGTCAGATCGACGTCTACGCGCGCTCGCTGTTCGGCCTCTTGCGTCCCGGCGGCATGCTGCTCAATCACGCGATCGCTGCGCTCGACCCGGAGCACGAGCCGCTGGAGGACATCTTCTCCTCGCGCTACGTGTTCCCGGACGGGGAGCCGCTGGCGCTCTCGCGCGTCGCGCTGGCGCTCGAGCGGGCGGGCTTTCACACACAGCACGTGGAGGGCTTCCGGGAGGACTACTCGATCACGCTTCGTCACTGGAGCGAGCGCTTGGACAGACATCTCGAGCGGGCCGAGGAGCTGGCCGGCGCCGAACGCCTGCGTGTCTGGCGCCTGTACCTGCGCGCCGCGCGACACGGCTTCGATGCCTTCCACACCGCCGTCTACCAGGTGTGCGCCCGCAGGCCCATGTGAGCGCCGGGGTGCGCAGACGGGTCGAGCGCGATCGGTGAACGGCGGGCGCATTTCGCCGGGCGTTGAGGACGGTCTCCTGCGCGAAGGCTAGAATGCGCGAGTCGCGCGGATGTAGCTCAGCTGGCTAGAGCGTCGCCTTGCCATGGCGAAGGTCGAGGGTTCGAATCCCTTCATCCGCTTTCGTTCGCTACGACAGCTGCGCTCCGAGCTTCCGTCCGATGACCACCGCGGCTACGCCGAGCGCGAGGCTCGCCAGCACGTTGGCGACGGCCGCGCGCGAGCGAGAGCCCTCGGCCAGCCGTTGCGTCTCGAGCATCCACGTGGAGAACGTCGTATAGGAGCCGAGTGTCGCCGCGCCGGCGAGCACGAGCAGGGTGCCGCTCGCCGCGAGGCCGACGAGCAGCCCGAGCAGCAGCGAGCCGCTCGCGTTGACCGCGAGCACTCCGCGCGGGAGGGTGCCGGCGCTGCGCGAGGCGATCAGCGCGACCACGAGAAAGCGCGCGCCCGCGCCGACTCCGCCCAGCAGCGCGACGCCGAGCCACGTCCACGCGCTCATGCGCGTGCTCCTGTCCTGCGCACGAGCATCGTGCCGAACGAGATCGCGAGGTAGCCGGCGAGCACGCTTGAAAGCGCGTAGGCGCCCGCCAGTGCGTAGCGGTTGTGGTCGACCATCTGCACGAGCTCGATCTGCATCGTCGAGAACGTCGTGTACGCGCCGCAGAAGCCCACGCCGAGCAGCGGGCCGAGGTAGGAGCGGCGTGGGTGCAGTTGCAGGTGCGTGGCGACGCACGCGAGCACGAACGAGCCGCTGATGTTGACCGCGAAGATCGCCCGCGGCCAGTCGGCGACGCCTGTGGCGAAGGTGCGTCCGAGCCACACGCGCAGCAACGAGCCGGCCATCCCGCCGACGAAGATCGCGGCGACCTCACGGCGGTCCAGTTGTGGCATGTGCTCGGCTGCTCCTCTCGCGCGGCTTTCAGAAGGACTTCGCGAAAGGGGCCATCAGCCCTTTTGTTCGGCGGGCGGTTCGCTGCTCGCCTCGTCGGCGAGCGTGCGTCAGGGCTCCATCTGACCGGTGCAACCGTAGCGCAAGGCGCGCCCGCCGAGCGCGCCGCCGCGCGGCACGTACCTGCCGCCGTGGCCGCGGCCCAGTAGACCGAGCAGCTCCAGCTCGCTGAGCGTCTGCAGCAGCTCTCCCGGCTCGCCACCGCCCCCGATCAGCTTCTCGGGGGTGTCCGCTCCCGCGCCAACTTGCTCGAGCACATCGCGCAGCCGCGCCGGCAGCCGCCTCAGCGCATCGTCCGCCACGTCGGCCGGACGGTCTGCGCCGTAGAGCAGGTCGAGCACGTCAGACGGGCTCCTCACGAGCGTCGCTCCTTCGCGCAGCAGCGTATGAGTCCCGCTCGAGGCGCGCGAGGTAAGCCGCCCCGGGACGGCGGCGACGGTCCTTCCGAGCGTGCGCGCGGCGCTCGCGCAGGCCAGCTCGCGCCAGCTGTCCTCGGCCTCGACGACGATCGTCACCTTCGCGAGCGCGGCGACGATACGCGTCGCCGCGGCCCCGCCCCAGCGCCGAGGGCGGGTGCCGCACGGCAGCTCGCCTACGGCTGCTCCACCGCTCGTGATCTGCGCCAGCAGCGACCGCCAGCGCGCCGGGGCCGCCACGTCGACTCCGCCCGGCAGCACCGACAACGCTGCATTGCCGCCTTGCAGCGCGCTCGCCAGAACGGCTTGCCCGATGCCGTCCGCCGGCTCGCCCGCGACCGTGACGCCGCTTGCCGCCAGCCCTCGCGCGAGCGCAGTCGCCATCTCGATCCCGTAGTCGGTGGGCCTTCTCGTTCCCACGATTGCCACGACAGGACGGGCGAGCAGCTTCAGCAGCGACGCCAGGCCCCCGGCGGCGAACAGCATCGCCGGAGCTTGAGCAGCGCGCAATGCCCGCGGATAGCGCTCGTCGTGTCGGCAAATCTCTGCGACGCCGTGAACCCGAAGGAGCTCACCCGGAACGAAGCTTGCGTAGAGCGCTCTCAGCTCCGCCGCACGCCGGCCGCCGAGCGCTTTGATCAACTCCTCGTCCGCCAGCGCCAGCAGGTCGATCAAGCGGCCGTCCGAACGACAGTTACAGTCCAGCGGGCCGCTCAACTGCGCCAGCAGCCAGCTTCTGCGCAGGCAGCTCGCACACGCGCTCCGCACGTCGGTGTCGACCTGCATGACGTTCATGCGGCCCGTTTGCCTGCGGCGCTCGCGTCGCCGCGCAACGCGAGCGCCGAGCCGAGCTCGCGGACGCCGATCCGATTGCTCGCGTTGAGGTCCGCGATCGTGCGCGCGACGCGCACGACGCGGTGCTGGCCGCGCGTGCTCAGCATCCCCGTGTCGCGCGCGGCGCGAAGCATCGCCTCACAACGCTCGTCGAGGATCGCGTGCCTGCGCAGCGTGGCCGCGTCCATGTGTGCGTTCAGCGCCACGCCCTCGTCGTGCAGGCGTGCGGCCTGGCGCTCGCGCGCGGCGATCACCAGACCACGGGCGTGGGCCGAGCTCATCAATGCACGTGCGCTCGCGTCCTGTCCTTCGCTGTGGTCGAGTTGCGCGAGCAGGTCGATGCGATCGAGCAGCGGCCCGCTGAGCCTGCGGCGGTGGCGCGCGAGTTCGGCTTCGCTGCAGTGGCAGCGTTCGTCCACGCCCGCATAGCCGCACGGGCAGGGGTTGGTGGCCGCGATCAGCATGAAGCGCGACGGATGGATCGTCGAATGCTCTGCCCTGACGATCGCAATGCGGCCGTCCTCGAGCGGCTGGCGCAGCGCCTCCAGCACCGGACGCGCGAACTCCGACAGCTCGTCGAGGAACAGCACGCCGTTGTGCGCCAGCACGACCTCGCCGACCGAGCCTCGCCGAGCTCCGCCGATCAACCCCGCTGTGGTGATCGAGTGATGCGGCGCTCGCCACGGGCGCTCGCTCACGAGCTCTCCCGCGACCAGCCCGGCGATGCTGCGGATGCGCGTCACTTCGATCGCCTCCGCGCGACTGAGCGGCGGCAGGATCGAGCCGATGCGCTGCGCGAGCATCGTCTTGCCCGTGCCCGGCGGTCCGCTGAGCAGGCAGTTGTGCCCGCCGGCCGCCGCGATCACCAGCGCTCGCACCGCGTGCTGCTGGCCGCGCACATCGCTCAGGTCCGGTCCGCCCGAGATGGCGTCCGGCTCGGCCGCGCGTCGAGTCACCGCGCGCGGCAGCGCGTCCTGCGCGCCGCCGCAGAGCACGCGCACCGCGCTGCGCAAGCGCTCGGCGACCGCCACCTCGAGACCCTCGACCAGGTGCGCCTCGGTCGCACATCCTGCGGCGAGGACCAGCCTGCCGAGGCCCCGCTGACGGGTCTCCTGGGCGACCGCGAGCGTGCCGCGACATGCGCGCACCGCGCCGTCGAGCGCCAGCTCGCCGAACAGCACGTGGCCCTCCAGGCAGTCCCGTGGGATCTGGCCGCCGGCGGCCAGCACCGCGCACGCCAGTGCGAGATCCAGCGCCGCGCCGACCTTCGGCACGTCGCTGGGCGCAAGGCTCGCCGTGATCCGTCTCGCCGGGAACTCGTATCCCGAGTTGAGGATCGCCGTGTGCACCCGTTCGCGGGCCTCGCGCACCGCCGCGTCGGCGAGGCCGACGATCGTGAACGCCGGCAGCCCCGCGCGGACGTCCACCTCCACGGTGACATGTCGTGTCAGCAGCCCTTCGATCGTGAACGTGTGTGCCCGCGCAAGCATCGCTCTCCAGCGCTCCAGTGTCGCTCTTTGTCGGAGGCAGGCAAGCTACGCAGGGCTTGTGACGAGACTCTCGATCGCGCCCGCGTCAGCCGATGTGCTTGGCGTGGCGCACGTGCTCGCCGCGTTCGCATCGGATGCCTCGCAAAGACGCCCCGATCGTGCATTGCGATCGGGGCGTCTGAAACGGCTTGGAGTGCGGGCCTGGAGGCCCGCGGCTTACATCCCGGCTGGGTGGCGCACAACGTACCCGGCGGTTGACCCAGGCGAGCTCGACCAGCGTGAGCCGCCTTCCTGCTGGGCGATCGTGTCGAAGCGTCTGCCGTCGATGACCATGAACGTGTGTTCGGCGTTGGCGTAGATCGTGATGTGCCTGCCCGGGCCCGCTTCGCCGTAGGACTCGAGCTGCGAGGAGTCCTCGGGCGCGCTGATCAGACCGCCGCCGTGCAGTGCATAGGACACCGAGCCCGAGCAGTCGTAGCCCGCCGACTGGAAGGAGCCGTGGCCGCCGCCGTACACGTATGGTCGCGTGGCGATTTCGTCGCCCGCCGCGATCACCCGCGCGACGACGCCCGAGGCTTCGCCGGTCGAGCTGCTCGACGATTCGCCTGCCGAGGAGTTGCTTTCGTGCTGCACCGCCGAGGCGGGCGGCTTGAGCGTTTCCTCGCTCTGGATGCCGAGAATGCTCCACGTGGACGGTCCCACGACGCCGTCGACATTCAGGCCGTGACGCGCCTGCAGGCGCTTGACGGCCGCCTCGGTCTGCGGCCCGAACGTGCCATCGGGGCTCATGCGAAGCGCGCTCTGCAGGCGCGACACCGGGTTTCCGCCGGCGGGCGCTTCGCCTTCGGCCGGGGCACCTTGGCCGGTGTCGGCGACGGTCGCGGTCGTGGCTGTGTGGTGGTGGACGGCGGTGACGACTGCGCCGGCGACTGCGCCGGCGGGCGGAGTCAGCGTTTCCTCGCCGCTGACCCCGACCAGGCTCCACGTGGCCGGCCCGACGACGCCGTCGACGGTGAGGCCGTGGCGGGCCTGCAGGCGGCGGACCGCCGCCTCGGTTTCGGGGCCGAACGTGCCGTCCGCACTCAGGTGCAGGGCGCTCTGCAGGCGTGAAACGGCGCTACCGGCAGACCCTCCTTCAGTCGAGGGGCTGAGGTTGACGGCGTTGCTGCGGACGCCTGCCGAGGACGCATTTGCGACCGAGTGCGAACGCAGTGCCGCGATCGTCGCGGGGCCGACTATGCCGTCAACGGCCAGGCCATGGCTGGACTGAAAGGAGCGCACCGCTTCTTCGGTCTGCGGACCGTAGATGCCGTCGACGCCGATGCCGAGCGCTTCCTGGAGCATTTCCACCTGACGCCCCTGGCTTTCCGAGCTCAGCGAGATCGTGTGTTCGGTCGTCGTCGCCGGTTCGCTGCCCGTCGCAGCGGCGGCCGAGCCGCCCTCCGCGAAAGTTGCCGTGGGGCCCACAGTCAGCGCCGCGAGGGCGCCGAGCGATAGCCGTTTGGCTCGCGTGCCGGTGGGCACGAAGCGCAGCTCCGCGGCGCGGCGGCGGGCCCGCGAGCGCCCTAGTGACAGCTCCCACGGTTCGGTCGTGGCGAGATCGCGACGGTCGGAGACGAGCCTGCCGGAGAGCGGCGAGCCGAGGCCGAACGGATCGAGGCTGTGACGGGCGATCGAGAAGCGCGCGGCGCCCTCGGACTGGTTGCGCTTACGGCGGGCACGCGCGCGGCGGGCGCGTGAGCGCTCCAACGAGGCGTCCCAGGGGTCCACGACAGCAAGATCACGTACGAATCCCGGCATGCAAAGGCGTCCTTTCTCAATTTCTTGGCGCCTACGGGGTTAGCTGTCGGGCTCGCGTAACTTCTACGCTACGCCACACTTGGTGGCGATTCGCCCCCGCAGCCTCTCGGCTGCAATGGGTCCCCCGCTCCTTCACCTCTTGAGGTCAAGGACTCGGCACGAACGCGCTGCAAAGTAGCATGTTTTTCTGCAACATGCATCGCATGAGGAGGTTTGCACAGGTTCTTGCCGACGGTCGGGATCGCCGGCACCTCGTCGTGGGGACCGCGAGCTCGTCGCGCGGTCAGGCGCGCCGCGGGACGGGCGCTGGTAACTTCGAGCGCTGATGCGCCGCGACGGATTGAACTTTCGCCTGCTGCTCTCGCTCGCCGCGCTGGTGATCGTCGCGGGCGTCGTGGCGCTCGTGGCCAGCGGCGGCTCGTCCAAGTCGAACGCCAACGACGCGCCGAAAACGCTCGCGCACAGCGCCTACAGGGCCGAAGCCGAGCTCAAGCCGCCGACGATGGCTCCGCCGATCAAGCTGCACAACTACCTCGGCAAGTCGGTCAACCTCGACTCCTTTCGCGGCAAGGCCGCGCTCGTCACGTTCATCTACACGCACTGCCCCGACGTCTGCCCGCTGATCACTTCCAACCTGCGCGTCGCGCAGAACCTGATGGGGCCGAAGGTCGCTTCTAAAGTTCAGATCATCGCCGTGTCGGTCGATTCCAGAGGCGACACGCGAAAAACCGTCGCGCGCTTTCTCGCCGATCACGAGATGACCGGACGGATGCAGTACCTCGTCGGTTCGACGCACGAACTGGCGCGTGTGTGGAAGGCATGGGGGGTAGGGTCGGTACGGGACGCCAAGCAGCCGGACTTCGTCGAGCACTCGGGCCTGATCTTCGGGATCTCCGCATCCGGGAGACGCACGACCCTGTACTCGGCGAGCTTCATGCCGGCTGACATCGCCCACGACGTCCCCCTGCTCGCTGCCAGCTGACGGCTGAGCTGACTATGGCGCGCGGGCGGCTGCTGCTGATCTCCACGGCGCTCGCCGCGGTGATCGCCGCGCTGATCTTCTTCGGCTTCGCGGCCAACAACTCCGGGCCCGTCGGTAGCCGAGCACCGGTGCTGCCGCGAGAACAGCTGGCCGGCGCGCCGGCCAGCCTGCGCAGCCTGCTCGCCACAGCGCACGGGCGCGCGACGCTGATCACCTTCTGGGCGAGCTGGTGCGGACCCTGCGCGAAGGAGGCGGCCGCGCTCGAGCGCTTCTCGCGCAGCGCGACCGGACGTGGACGACTGGTCGGGATCGACTGGAGCGACGCGCTGTCGGGTGCGCGGTCGTTCGTCGCCACGCACGCGTGGACGTTTCCCGTGCTGCGCGATGCGGAAGGAACCGTCGGCAACAAGTACCGCCTGACGGGGCTGCCCACCACTTTCGTGCTCGACACGCACGGTCGTATTCGCGCGGTGCTGCGCGGCCCGCAGGATGCGAGCACGCTCGCGCGCGCGATGGCGAGCGTCCGCACGCCATAAGCGCGCAGCGCACTCATCCGGCCAAGAGCGACCACAACGGGTGCGCCGGCTGCCGCCGGCGACGACCTCGCGCCAGGACGATGATCCCGCCGAGCTTTGTCGCCTACGCTCGATGGCTGCTGTCGACGATCGAAGCGAGCGAGAGCTGGGGGATACCCTCCGTCGCGCGCCCAGAGTTTCGCGTCTACTTCAAGGGCGGATAGTTGCCGGAAGTCGAAGGGCTCGTCAACCAGGCCGCGCGCCTGGAGCGGCCCGGCGTCCGATTTTCGCTGGCCGTGCTCAGCACGGACGACCCGTCGATGCAATACGGGGAGCAGACGATCGCCGGCGTGACCCAGCGCCTGCTCGGCCGCGCGCGCTGAGCGGAAGTTCCCGCGCGCCCGCGCGCATGGCCCTCCAGGCCACTACGCTATGCCCATGTGCAGAAACATCAGAACGCTTCACAACTTCCAGCCCCCGGCGACCGACCACGAGGTCCACGACGCGGCGCTTCAGTACGTGCGCAAGATAAGCGGCTCCGCCAAGCCCTCCCAGGCGAACGCCGAAGTGTTCGAGCGCGCGGTCGCAGAGATTGCCCTTGCGACCGAACGGCTGCTCGACGGTCTCGTATCCTCGGCCCCGCCGAAGGACCGCGAGGCCGAGGCGGCCAAGCGCCGGGCGCGCTCGGCGCAGCGCTTCGCAGCCTGAGCCGCGCCCGTCTGGAGCGCGTCGCAGCCGGCATCGGCGAAGGGCGCGGGCCGGCGGCCTCGTGTCGCGACATTGCCGTGTTCGATCGGCGTGTCGGGGCAGTTGTCGCCGAGCGCGGCAGCATCACCGCACGACCCCGCGGATCGCCTGCACCGCCTGCGGCTCGGATGGCAGGTCGGCGAGCGTCGCGGCGACCTCCGCCGCCAGGGCGATCGTCGCGCCCGGCGTCTCGCCGAGCCAGCGCGCCAGCCAGCGGCACGCCCACAGGTCGTAGTCGGGACCTTCGGCGGCCTGCTCGGCGACGAGCGCGACGAGCCCGAGCGCGAGCTGCAGGCCGATCGGCCTTCGCTCGCGCGCGATGTCCTTGGCGATGCCGACCGCCATGTCCAGTTCGCGGCGCTCGATCGCGCCTTCCAATTCGCGCACCGGCCGGTGTGGGCCCACTCCCATCATGCGAACGTATGTTCGCATAGAAACATCAGGTCCACAAATATCAAGCGCCCACAGGACAAAACCGCTTGGGCACGGCGCCCGTATTCGCCGCAGCCGACGGGCACAGGCCGTGCGAGCGGCGCGCACGGCGCCGCTCGCAGCCCGGGCGGTCTGTCTCCGACCCGCCCTCAGATGCCGATCGCGCGGCGCACGTGCGAGCGGATCGCCACGCGGTATACGACATCGGCCAGCAGAGCGACGAGCGTCACCTGACGCACGTGCGTCGTCGTCGTGACCCGGTTCGGCCAATGCGGCGCCGCCGAGCGTGCTTTCCCCAGTGTCATCCCTGACTCCCCATTTCTCGCCCGGCATCCAGCCTGGCGATTTGTTGTCTCCCGTATGCGAGTGTCGTGTGGGAGCCCCGCGTTGTCAAGCCTTGGCCGCACGCGTGCGCGCCGATTGAGTGGCACGCCCAGGGTGGAGCAAAATGCAATGCGCCGCCGACGCGCGAACCCGAAAAAATAGAGATGAAGATCGACTACCACCTGTCCAGCGAGGAGACCGGGATCGGCGATGAGTTCTTCGCGCGCACGTCGTCTGCATCGCAAAACGCCCACTCGAAAGGATGCAGATGACGACGCAAATGACCTTTTCAGCCGAGATCCGTGAGCTCAGCGCACAGCCCGCAGTGGGCAAGCACCTCGTCACCGACGCCTCCGGTATCGCCGCGGCGATCGACCGAACCTTTCCCGAGCTGTTCGCACGTCTCAGCGAGGCCGGCGTCGATGCAGCTGGGCCTCCGTTCACCCGGTATCTGAGCACCGGCGAGCGCTTCGAGTTGCAGCTCGGCGTGCCTGTCCCCGCCGGCACATCGGCGATCGATGGCGTCGAGTCGATCAGCCTGCCCGCCGGACGCGCGGCCGTGCTGCGGTACTTCGGTCCCTACGACGGGCTCGCCGCCGCGTGCGAAAGCCTCGGCGCATGGGTCGGCGAGCAGGGCGAGCAGGCCGGCGGAGCGTTCTGGGAGGCGTACGTGACAGATCCGCGCGAGCAGCCGGACCCGGCGAAGCGGCTGACCGAGATCTTCCTGCCCGTCGACTAGTGCCCGTCGAAGTCGCCGCGACGGCCGGGCATCACGAGCACGTGCGCGATGGTTTCTGCGCGCGCCTGGCGACTCAGATGCTCGGCGGCCGGGCGGGGCCAGGCGGCGGCGGCAGGTCCGGTCCCGGCAAGGTGGGTGTCGGATCGGGCCGCGGCACCGGCGGTGCGGGCGGCTCGGGCGCACCGGGCCCCGGCGGTCCCAGGGGTCCCGGCGGCTGGGGGTCCGGCATGGGCGGGTCGGGCTGCAGGGCCGCAGGCCGCAGCGCCGCGCCGGCGCCGCCGAGCCGGCCGGCCGCGAGGAGGGGAAATCGATCGGTCACTCCTGACCACTTACCCGGGCGCCCGACGATTCACGCCACCGTTGTGCCTGGCATGTAGCCGGTAGGCAATTTGGCCAGGGCTCGCCCGCAGACACTTTGATCGCGGAAGGCACGAGCTAAAGCGGGCTGAGCATCACGCCGGTCTCGGCGCGAATCGTGGCGTTCTCCTCGGCTGAGACGCCGTGTAGGAACTCCTCGACCTTGCGCGTCGGCCCGGTGACGGTGAACGCGACCTGCGTGGTGAGCAGATGGGAGTGCTCGACGACCTCGCATTGCACGCCGAGCTCGCCAGCCCAGGCGCGCAGGGACTGCTCGAAGTTGGCACGGATCAGCTTTCCGGCGCTGGCGACTACGGTGCGCGTCTCCACGGTGTTCGCCCGGCGCTCTGCAGCGGCTTGCACACGCTGCTCGCCATCGCTCGGCGGCGGGTCCGTCTGGCGCCAGTCGTCGAGCTCGTCGTCCCAGTGGCTGATGCGGATGTTCGCGGCGATGCTCTCGTGGCGCAACGCGTCTTCGATCGTGCTGCGCGCGGTCGCGAGCAGCGACTCGTCGGCGGCATAGGCGAACAGCTCGTTGCCGTCGTGGGTGAGGACGATGTCGTGCGGCATGACCGCCTCGATCTCCTCGACGACCGCCGGTCCGCGAAAGCGCTCGACGAGCGCGTGCAGCGAGGCGCGCGGCTGCGGCCCATCGAGCTGCGCTCGCAGGCGCCAGTCCTTGTCGTCGGATCCATCGACAACCATCGCCGGACACTAGCGCGCCACCCAGCTTCGCTTGCGTGGCGAGGCGGGTGTCGTGTCGACGCCCTCTCGGTCGCTCAGGCGGCCTTCGCCGGCGCGGAGAAACCTTCAGGCGGCCGTCCGAGATCGACCGCCGGCGCGTCCGGCGAGGGCTCGGCCAGCTCTCGCAGTTGATCCAGCGAACGGCGCAGCAGGCGCGAGACCTGCATCTGCGACACGCCGACACGCTCGGCGATCTGCGTCTGCGTGAGCTCCTCGACGAAGCGCATGTGCAGGATCAGGCGTTCGCGCGGCAGCAGCTCGCGCAGCGCCGACGCGACGGTCAGGTCGAGCTCGACGAGCTCGTAGCGCGAGTCGTCCTCGCCGATCGACTCCGCGAACGAAGCGTCCTCGGCGGGGCCGCCCGGAGGCGGGGCGTCGAGCGACACGGTGTCGTACGCATTGAGCACCTGCAGCGCGTCGAGCACCTGCCCGTGGTCGCAGTCGAGATACTGCGCGAGCTCGTCAACTGTCGGCGAGTGTCCGCGCTCGTCCATCAGGTGGTCGTGGGCAGCGCGTATTCGCAGCGCGCGCTCCTGGCTACCGCGCGGGACGTGCAGCGCCCAGCCGGAGTCGCGGAAGTAGCGGCGCATCTCGCCGAGGACGGTGGGGACGGCGAAAGACTGAAACGAGAAGCCGCGCTCGAGGTCGTAGCGGTCGATCGCCTTGAGCAGGCCGAGCAGAGCCACCTGCAGCAGATCCTCGAACGGCTCCGACGAGCGGCTGTAGCGCCGCACGAGGTTGCGCGTCATCGGCGTGAAGCGGCGAACCAGCGCCTCCCGAGCGTTCGCGTCGCCGCCGCGCTGCCAGCGCTCGAACAGCTCGCGCTCCTCGCGAGCGACGGCCTGCGTGGCGCGATGCGCCGAGGCGGGCGTTCCCGCCGTCCCCGATGCCGCGGCGACCCTCATCGTCTCGCCGATGAGGGTCGCAGCTGGCGAAGGAGCGTTGTGACGACGCCCGGCGACGGCGCCTCTTCGCGCGCGTCTGCTGCGACGAGCTTGACCGAGAGCGCGCCTCCGGTGCGCGCCAAGCAGCGCGGGCAGTCCTCGACGGCCGGCGAGGCCTCGCGTTCGGCGACCGGCACGTCGAGCCCGCAAAGAGAGCAGTTCAGATGAGTCATCGCGTCACACCTGCCTGGAATCCGTGCGCACGCCCGGCTGCGCAAATGAGGCGAGAAGTCCAGGTGACGCCCTTTATCGGGAGTCGCTTGTTCCGACGCGCTGTGGTCGTCCTACCTCCGTTCCCGAAGTGCGGACGCCGCCAGCTTATCACCGCGCGGACGCCTCACCGCCCCCTGCGTCGAGGTGAACTCCGGGCTCCCCGCCGAGCTCGCGCTGTGCGCGGCGTCAGTCGCCGGTCACTCCCGCCGTGCCGGTCAGCTTCGTCATTTCGCGAAGCAGCGCATCCATCCCGCCGATCTCGTAGGCGTCGCGCTGGCGCGCAGCGCCGCCGCCGCGATCGACGAGCGCACGCAGGTGCTGGAGCTCATCGGCGCAGCCGAGCTCGCGCGCGTCCTCGCGCGTGAGCTCCAAGGCCTCCTCGAGCAGGTCCGAGACGGGGTACAGGACGCCGTCGGAGTCGGGCAGCTTCGCGCGGACGCCGAAGCGCGCGGCACGAAAGACGCCCTCCTCGAGCACTTCGGCAGGCGGATCGGGCTCCGGATCGGCCCGGGCGCCGTGCCGCGCGAGGCAGTGCGTCAAGGCGACCAGGGCAGTCGTGTCCTTCAGCGAGGACTGCACGTCCAGCGCGCGCACCTCGACCGTGCCCAGGCGCGGGTGCGGGCGCAGCTTCCACCAGAACCACGTGTAGTCAGGGACGTCGGCAGCGCGCACGAGCAGCCTCGCGGCATCGCAGAAGTCGGGGTAGTCACGCATCGCTCGAGGCACGCCCGAGCGCGGCCAGCCGCGCACGGTGACCTCGCGCGCCGACGCCAAGCCGGTGTCGCGGCCGTGGCGAAAGGGGGAGTTGGCGGCGAGCGCCTGCAGCAACGGGAGGTGACGGCGCAAGCCGTTGAACGCGCAGATCGCCGCCTCCGGATCGGGCATGCCGACGTGGATGTGCAGTCCGCTGACGGGCGTCGCAACGGCGTCGCCGAGCAGCACGCGGATGCGCTCGTATCGCTTCTTGTCGGTGATCTCGGCCTCGCCCTCTTCGGCCGACGGATGAGTGCCCGAGCCGAGCAGGCCCGCGCCGGTCTGCACGACGGCCGCGCGCATGCGCGAAAGCGCGTCGGTCGCCTCGCGAGCGTCGGCGCAGATTCCGGTGATGAGCTCGACCTGGCAGGCGTGCAGCTCGCGCTCGACCTCGCCGTCGACCTCGCCGAGGCGGCGCTGCACCGCAGCGGACGCATTGGTCTGGCGGCCCGTCACGGGATCCACGAGGAACAGCTCCTCCTCAACGCCGACCGAGTACGCCTCGTGATCGCCGAAGGCGTGGTCGATTTGCTCGTTCGTGCTCATCTCGTCTCCGCGCGTCTGAGCGCGCCATCCCGCGGCTCGCCTGGCGAGAGCGTACCCGTCGCCCGATTCGGGCAAACGAACGGCGGTGCCGCCGCGCGGGGAGCCGGGCTCGGCGCGACGTCTCAGCCGCGGTGGGGATCAAGCCCGGCGATCAGCGCGAGCGCGTGCTTCAGCGCCGGCGCGAGCGCTTGCCCCACCTGCGCGATCGCGCTCGGGCTGCCGGGGAGGTTGACGATCAGCGTGCTGCCGCGGAGGCCGGCGACGGGGCGCGCGAGCATCCAGTGCTCGGTGTGCTCGCGCGAGAGCGCCCGAATTGCCTCCGGTATACCCGCGATCTCGCGATCGAGCACCGCGCGCGTGGCCTCCGGCGTGACGTCGTCGGGCGACAGTCCGGTGCCGCCGCTCGTCAGCACGAGCTCGCAGCGCTCCTCGTCGGACCAGTGGCGCAGGCGCCGTTCGATCTCGCGACGATCGTCGGCGATCACCTCGCGTGCGAGAACCTCGAGGCCGACACTGTGCGCCAGGCGCTCGAGCTCCGGCCCG
Organism: uncultured Solirubrobacteraceae bacterium; assembly: GCA_963706615.1. Lineage (GTDB taxonomy): Bacteria > Actinomycetota > Thermoleophilia > Solirubrobacterales > Solirubrobacteraceae > Palsa-744. The sequence continues at coordinate 2,822,486 of OY970163.1, forward strand.
CTCTCGTCCTCTCCTTCGCCGGCCGCCTTGGAGGTGCTGATCGTCACCAGCGCCGCGCGCACGGGCTCAATCCTCCTCGCGGCGGTAGTCGCTGCGTCCGCCGCGCTTCTCCAGCAGCACGATCTGCTCCAGCGCGACCGTGCGCTCGAGTCCCTTGACCATGTCGTAGACCGCGAGCGCGGCCACGGCGCACGCCGTCATCGCCTCCATCTCCACGCCCGTGCGGGCGAAGGTGCGCGCCTCGCCGATCAGCTCGACCAGGCCCGCGTCGACATCAACGCGGGCGGCGACGTCGACGAAGGTGAGCGCCAGGGGATGGGCAAGCGGAATCAGCTGGCCGGTCTGCTTGGCGGCTTGGATCCCGGCGATCCGCGCGACGCCGAGCACCTCTCCCTTGGGTCCGTCGCCGGCCTGCACGGCGCGCGCGCTCTGCGGCGACATGCGCACGCGCGATCGCGCTCGCGCGATCCGTTCGGTCGGCTGCTTGGCGCCGACGTCGACCATTCGCGCCGATCCGCGATCGTCGAGATGGGTCAAGCGCGCGGATCCCGCGGGCGCCGGCGTCCCCGCGACCCAGTCGCCGCCACCGCCGTCTACCTCGCGCTTCCACACCGGCGCCTCGGCCTTGATCCTGTCGATCGCTTCGCGCGCCGCCGCGAAGGCCGCCGGCCTGTGCGCCGAGGAGACGGCGACGATCACGCTCGGCTCGCCCAGGGCGACGCTGCCGACGCGATGCTCGGCCGCGGCGGCGCGCAGGCCGTGCGCGCGGACGCATTCGCGCATGATCTGCTCGATGCGTTCCTGCGCCATCGCCGTGTATGCCTCGTAGTCGAGCCGCTCGACGTCGCGCGTGACCCCCTCGAAGACCACGATCGCGCCCGCCCCCGGATCGGTTACGGCCCGGCGCACGCGCTCGGCGGAGATCGGCTGCTCGCTGATGCGCACGTGGACCGGGAGGTCGAGCTCCTGGCTGCCGCCGCTCAGCGGCGGGATCAGCGCGAGCTCGTCCGATGGCCGCAGCTCGGTTCCGTCGTCGGCGTAGTCGCGGTTGACCGCCATGCGCACGGGCAGGCGCGCGAGCAGGTCGCCGAGCCCCTCGCGCGCTGCCAGCGCACCCAGCGCGTCGGCGACGGTGGCTCCGCGCGCCAGCTCGAGCTCCAGGCGATCGGCGCCGGCGCGCTCGCGCAGGATCGCGAACAGACGCACGCTGACGCGCATCGTCGCGCCGTCGTTGGCGCCCGTGGCCGGGTGCTCGCCTTCGCCGTATGCACGGGTTGGAGCGCTCTCGCGAGACGGCCGTTCTGCGCTCACGCGAAAGCTCCCGGCAGCTCGCGCAGCGGCTCGATCTGCACGCGCCCGCCGTCGGGCACGTCGGTGATCGCGCTGGGGACAATCGCCAGCGCGTCGGCCGCGAGCATCGAGCTGAGCACGTGTGAACCCTGCGGGCCGGTCGGCCGTGCGTGCCAGCCGTCCTCGCGGGCGGTCACGCGACAGCGCAGCGCGTGCGCGCGTCCGGCCGGCTTGTGGTAGCCGCCGTCGAGAAGCGCGCTCATCGGCGCGCCCGTCGCCCGCGCGCCCTGCATCGCGCGCAGCGCCGGAGCAGCGAGCAGCGCGAAGGTGACCATCGCCGAGACCGGGTTGCCCGGCAGCCCGAACACGAGCGTGCCGTCGAGCGTGCCGAACCACGTCGGGTGCCCGGGCCTCAGCGCCAATCCCCAGAAGCGCTGGGCCGCCCCCAGCGACTCGAGGCTGGGGCGCACGTGATCGTGGGCGCCGACGGAGACGCCGCCGCAGAGCACGAGCACGTCGGAGTCCGCGACGGCCTCTGCGATCGCCGAGGTCGTGCGCTGCGCGTCGTCGCCGACCGCGGCGCGTCTGACCACGTTCGCGCCCGCTCGCCGCGCGAGGGCGCCGACGGAGTGCGAGTTGGAGTCGCGCACCGCTCCCGGCCGTGTCCGCTCGGCGGGCGCCAGCAGCTCGTCGCCTGTGGCGAGCACCGACACGCGCGGCGCGCGCGCACACGTCGCCTCGGCCCGCCCGAGCGACGCGAGCATGCCGAGCTCGGCCGGACCGAGCGGCGTTCCGCGTGTCATCACCATCGTGCCCGCCGCCACGTCCTCGCCGGCACGACGCACGTCGGTGCCCGCCTCGACCGCCTCCAGCACCGCGACGCGCCCGTCGTCGCGGTGCGTGCGCTCCACGCGCACGATTGCGTCGGCGCCCGCGGGAATCACCGCCCCGGTGGAGATCGCGATCGCCTCGCCGCTGTGCATCGCCGCCCGCGCGGGGCTTCCGGCTCGCGACTCGTCGACGACGCGCAGGGCGACCGGAGCGTCGGCGCTCGCCCTCGCGAGGTCGCCCGCGCACACGGCGAATCCGTCCATCGCCGAGCTGTCGAACGCCGGCAGCGGCTCCTCGGCGGCGACGTCCTCGGCGAGCACGCGGCCCAGCGCGTCATCGAGCTCGAACGCAAAGCTCGCGAGCGGCTTCACGGTCTCCAGGACCATGCGCCGCGCGTCCTCGATCTCGACGTGCTCGCTCGCGGCCATCGTCGGCCAACTCTAGTGCGACACTGCGGCGATGGACGAGCGTGACGCCGCTGCGACGCCGCCGCCGCTCGTCGCGGTGCTGGCGGGCGGGCTCGGCCGGCGCATTGGAGGAGCCAAGGCGCGCGCCGAGCTCGCCGGCCGGCCGCTGATCTGCTGCCCGCTGCAAGCAGCGGCGGACGCAGGCCTGCCGGCGGTCGTCGTCGCCAAGCCGGACAGCGAGCTGCCGCCCCTGCGCGCGCCGGTCGTCTACGAGCCGCAAACGACGCGCCATCCACTGTGCGGCGTGCTCACGGCTCTGCGTCACGCCGCGGTGACCGAGCAGCGTGCCGGGGGCGCCGCGGGGCGATCCGTGCTGGCCGTCGCCTGCGACATGCCGTTCGTCAGTGGGGCACTGCTCGCGTTGCTCGCCGGCCTCGGCGAGCCTGCGCTCGCGATCGTCGACGGGCGCCGCCAGCCGCTGCCGGCGCTCTATCTGGCGTCCGACGCCCCGGTCCTCCGACGTGCGCTGCAGCGCGGCGACTCGCTGCGCACGACGCTCGCGACGCTCGATGCGCGCACGCTCGCCGAGCGGGAGCTACGCGCGCTCGGCGATCCGCGGCGGCTGTTCTTCAGCGTCAACGACGCGAGCGACCTGCGGCTCGCGCAGGAATGGGTGGACGAAGGGCGCCATCAGGCAACTCCGGCGTCGTTCAGCTCGCCAAGTCGCTCGCGCCGGAGCTGACGCGCTCGGCGGCGGCGAGCAGCTGCGCGAGCGGAGCGTCCGTGCGTCCCGCCAGCCAGCAGGCCAGCGGCGCGGCGGTGCGTTCGGAGGCGTGCGCGGCGGTGCCGGCCAGATCGAGCAGTTCGCGGATCTCCTGCACGGACGGAGGATCGACCCCGGCCTCGCGCGCGAAAGCCGCGATCCATTCGTCCCTGGTCACGCCGCAGAGCTTAGTCGCGCGTTGGCTCGGGTAGCTTGAGTGCATGCTCGACCGCCTGGATCGTCCGCTGCGCGACATGCGCGTCTCGGTGACCGACCGCTGCAACCTGCGCTGTCGCTACTGCATGCCGCGCGAGGTCTACGGCGCGGGGTTCGAGTTCCTCGAGCGCTCGGCGCTGCTCAGCTACGAGGAGATCGCACGCGTCGTGCGCGCCGCCGCGCAGCTCGGCGTGCGCAAAGTGCGACTCACGGGCGGCGAGCCGCTGCTGCGGCGCGACCTCGAGCGGCTGGTGGAGATGCTCGCGCGGATCGATGGGATCGAGGAGCTCGCGATGACGACGAACGGCCTGCTGCTCGCGCGCAAGGCGCAGTCGCTCGCCGACGCCGGCCTGACCCGCATGACCGTGAGCCTCGACGCGCTCGACGATCGCGTGCTGGCACAGATCGCCGATGCTCCGCTGTCCGCACAGCGCGTGCTCGCTGGCATCGACGCGGCGATCGACGCGGGGCTGCATCCGGTGAAGGTCAACATGATGGTGCGCCGCGGCGTCAACGAGTCCAGCATCGCGCCGATGGCCGCCCACTTCCGCGGGCGTCCCGTCGTGCTGCGCTTCATCGAGTATATGGACGTCGGCTCGAGCAACGGCTGGCGTCGCGAGCACGTCGTGCCGGCCGAGGAGATCCTGCGCAGCATCTCCGAGCGCTGGCCCTTGCAGCAGGTCGCGCGCAGCGTCGACGGAGACGTGGCGACGCGCTATCGCTACCGCGACGGAGCGGGGGAGATCGGCGTGATCCACTCGGTCAGCAAGCCCTTCTGCGGCGCCTGCACGCGTGCGCGGCTGTCGGCCGACGGCAAGCTGTTCACGTGCCTGTTCGCAAGCGACGGCCACGACCTGCGCTCGCTGCTGCGGGGCGGCGCGAGCGACGCTCGGCTGCGCGAAAGCTTGAGTGGCGTGTGGGGCGCGCGCGCCGACCGCTACTCGGCCGAACGCTCGGCGGCCGGCGAGGATGTCGCCCCGCAGCAATCAGCGCCAAGCACCGAGCGCGCCGGACCGGGGCAAGGCGTGCGCCAGCGGCGCCAGAAGATCGAGATGTCCTACATCGGCGGCTGACGCGGCGTCCACAGCTTGATCGTCAGCAGCACCGTGGCGGACACCACGACGAGCAGCGCCGACAACGCCAGCGCAGCGGGGAAGTCGCTCGTGAACTGGTCGTAGATCGCCAGCGGCGCCGTCTGTGTGATGCCTTGGAAGGAGCCCGCGAACATCAGCGTCGCGCCGAACTCGCCGAGCGCGCGCCCCCACGCGAGCGCCAGTCCGGCGAGCAGTGCCGGGCGGGCGATCGGGATGGCGATGTGCTTGAACACCGTCGGCTTGCGCATGCCGAGCGCGAGCGCGCCCTCGATGTGCTCGCGCTCGATCGCTGCAAAGGCGGCCTGCGCCTGGCGCAGGTACAGCGGCGCGGAGACGAACGCAAGCGCGACCACGACGCCGGCGGTCTGCAGCACGAGCTCGACGTGCGCGCTCGCGAGCACGCCGCCGAGCAGCCCTTGCGGGCCGAGCGCCGCGAGCAGCCCGATCCCCGCGACCGCAGGCGGCAGCACGAGCGGCAGCTCGATCAGCGTCAGCACGATCGACTGGCCGCGAAATCGCCGCGTGGCGAGCAGGTACGCGGCCGGCGTGCCGACCAGCACGACGATTGCGATTGCGGTCGCGCTCGTCTCTAGGCTCAGGCGCAGCGCCTGCAGGCTCTCGGAGCGGTCGAGGCTGGACAGCAACCGACCCGGGGAGACGTTCACGAAGATCGCCACCACCGGCAGCGTCAGGAACGACAGCGCGATCGCGATGCACAGCCCCGTCGCGGCGGGAAACCACCAGCGGTGCAGGAAGGCGCGCGCGGGCGGGTCGCGCAGTCGTGCAGACGCGTGCAGCGCGTTCGGGCCCGCAGCCGTGGCTCCCTCGGCTGCGACCGGCCCGGCGCCCGCCGCCGCCATCACCGCCCGGCGGGCGGGAGAAAGCCGCTCGCCTGCAGGTCCGAACGCCCTGCGCCGCTCAACAGCCCCTCGACGAACGCTTTTGCCTCGGTGCTGTGCGAGCTGCCGCGGACGACGGCCGCGGCATAGCCGACGCGCGGCTGCAGCGCAGCCGGCAGGGCGATCGCGCGCACGGAGCCATGCGTGGCCGCGACGTCTGTGGCGTACACGAAGCCCGCGTCGACCGCGCCCTGGGCGAGCTTGCCGACGATGCCCGTGACGTCGGACTCGCGGTCACGGATGTTGGCCACGATCTCATGCTGCTGCGCGACCGGCAGATGGGCGATGACCTTCGCCGTGTAGGAGCCGATCGGCACTGTCGCCGTGCCCGCCGCAATCGTCACGCCCGGACGCGCGACCTGCGCGAGGCTCGTGATCGACGACCCGGCGGGCACGGCGAGCACGAGCTTGTTGGCGGCGAATTCGACAGGCGCGTCGACGAGGCCCTTGGCGTGCAGCTGCGCCGGAAGCTTGAGGTTCGCCGAGGCGAACACGTCCGGGCGCGCTCCGTGTTCGATCTGCGCGGCCAGCGCGTCCGATCCGGCGAACGAATCGCTGACCCTTGCTGGCCGGAAGGTCTCGCCGTACCGCGTGAACGCCTGCTGCAGCGACGCCGCGGCCGACACGCGCAACCGCGGCGTGGAGCCCCCACATGCGCCGAGTACGAGGGTCAGCGCCGCCGCGACGAGCGCGGCGCGCAGGTGCATCGACCTCATCGGTCCTCGCGCTCGACCATCAACGAGGTCGCCTTCACCACAGCGCTGACGCGCACGCCCTCGGCGAGTCCGAGCTCGCCGACGGAGTCGCGCGTGATCGCCGACGTCAGCAGGAACGGCCCCGCCTCGATCTCCACGAGCGCCATCACGCCGCCGATCTCCACCGAGCGAACGACGCCCGCCATGCGGTTGCGCGCCGAGCCGGCGCTGCGCGTGCGATGGCGCCGCGGGCTGCTCGACAGGCGCGCGACCTCCGCCGCGCTCACACGCCTGCGATTGCGCTCGTCGCGATGGCTGCGCAGCTTGCCGTCGCGGTCCCAGCGGCGCAGCGTGTCGACGCTGACGCCGATCGCGGTCGCCGCCTCGCCGAGCGACACGTCCTTTTGCCTGGGCATTGCATAGGCATATTCCCACATTCCGGTCACCGCCGGCTGGCGTGAACGGGGCGCCGCTGGACCGGGTCGGTTGCGATCCGCCGGGCGCAAGCACGCGTGTCGTGCGCTCGCGGCGGCGCTAGGGTGAAGCGGGCCAGCGATGCGAGCAAAGGACGCCACCGTCAGCGAGCGCGCACGCGCCATGTCCATCGACGTGGCGGCGAGCCTCGCAGTCAGGCGGGTGCAGCGCGACGGAGTGCACGATGTCGTCGCCGTCGAGGAGCCGTTGGAGATCCGCGTCGAAGGCGAGCCCGTCGCGGTGACGATGCGCACCCCCGGCCAAGACGAGGAGCTCGCGCTCGGCTTCCTCTACGGCGAGGGCCTGATCGACGGCCCGACGCGGGCGGCGCTGACCGACGACCTCGCGGCCAACGCGATCGAAGTGCGCGGCCCGCTGGCGCGGGAGCTGCCCTCGCGGCGCTTCTACACGACGTCGTCGTGCGGCGTGTGCGGCAAGGGCGCGATCGAGGAGGTCGCCGTGCACTGCGCGCCACTCGCGCCCGGACCGCGCGTCACGCGCAAGCTGCTCGCCGATCTGCCCGAGCGGCTCGTGCAGCCGGGCTTCGCGCGCACGGGCGGCCTGCACGCGACCGGCCTGTTCGACGTCACCGGGGCGCTGCTGTGCCTGCGCGAGGACGTCGGGCGCCACAACGCGATGGACAAGGTCGTCGGCTGGGCGCTCGCGGAGGGACGCCTGCCACTGTCGCAAGCGCTGCTGTGCGTCAGCGGCCGCCTCTCCTTCGAGCTCGTGCAGAAGGCCGCGGTAGCCGGCGCGCCCGTGCTCGTCGGCGTCGGCGCGCCGACCTCGCTGGCCGTCGAGCTCGCGCTCGAGCGCGGTCTGACGCTGTGCGGGTTCGCCCGCCGGGGAAGCGTGAACGTCTACGCCGGGGAGGTGCGGGTCAGCGACGATGCCCAGGCGCCCGGCCCGAGCCGATGAGACCGGCGCCATGCATCGACGCGCCCGACTGTCTGCGCGAGCGCGCACGCACGGTTCGCCGGATCGCGCCAGGGGTATAGGAAGCCCGTGGCCACCCGCGCGCAGGTTCTGGAGCTGCTCGACCTCGGGCATAGCTACGAGACGGCCGCGGGGGCGCTGCACATCCCGGCAGGGCAGGCGTTCATGATCGCAACCGGCCTACCCGCCGACGGCAGCGACGTCCCGTTGCCCGAGGAGCTCGCCGCCAAGCCTGTGCTGAGCGGCAGCCCGCAGCAGCTCGTCAACCCGCCGGCCGTCAACCCGGCGCGCAAGCAGCACGTGATCGACTGGGTCAAGCAGCGCGCGGCGCACGACCTGCGTCGAGGGTCCTGAGGTGGCGCGCCGTCGCTCGCCCGGGCAATGGCCGCTGCTGCGTCAGCTGCGCGGCGAGGACTCGCTGGGGCGCGGCGCGGCCGTCAAGTCGCGGGCGACGGCGCAGCTGCGCCCGCGCACGGTCGACGCCGATCGCGTCGTCAAGTCGGTCTGCCCCTACTGCGCCGTCGGCTGCGCGCAGAACGTGTTCGTCAAGGACGGCAAGGTCATGCAGATCGAGGGCGACCCCGACGCGCCGCACAGCCGCGGGCGGCTGTGCCCGAAGGGCTCGGCGACGCTGCAGCTGACGACCGGCGACGCGCGCGAGCGCTTCGTCCTCTACCGCCCGCCGCACGGCACCGACTGGGAGCGCCTGGATCTCGAGACGGCGATGGACATGGTCGCCGACAAATTCGTCGCAGAGCCGCGCCGAGGGCTGGCAGTGGGAGAGCGAAGGCCAGCGCACGCGGCGCAGCATGGGCATCGCCGCGCTCGGCGGAGCGACGCTCGACAACGAGGAGAACTACCTGATCAAGAAGTTCCTCACGGCGGCTGGGGATCATCCAGATCGAGAACCAGGCGCGCGTCTGCCACAGCTCGACCGTCGTCGGCCTGGGCACGTCCTTCGGGCGCGGCGCCTCGAGCACGCTGCCCGGCGACCTGCAGAACTCCGACCTGATCGTGCTCGAGGGCTCGAACATGGCCGAGGCGCACCCGGTCGCCTTCCAGTGGGTGATGGAGGCCAAGGCGCGCGGCGCGACGGTGATCCACGTCGACCCGCACTACAGCCGCACGAGCGCGCTCGCCGACATGTTCGTGCCGCTGCGCGCCGGCAGCGACATCGCCTTCCTCGGCGGCGTGATCAACCACGTGCTCGAGCACCGAGTCGGACTTCCGCGAGTACGTGCTCGCCTACACCAACGCGCCGACGATCGTCGGCGAGGAGTTCGAGGACGCCGGCGCCGACGGCCTGTTCTCGGGCTTCGACGAGGACAAACGCGGCTATGACCCCTCCAGCTGGCAGTACGAGGGGGCCTACGTCGCCGCCGCGGCCGGCCAGCGCGACCAGGAGGGCAACGTCGAGGCGCTCGCCGACGAGGGCGAGGGGCGCGAGCGGAGACGCTGCGCGCGGCCAGCCGAAGCTCGACCTGACCCTCCAGCACCCGCGCTGCGTGTGGCAGATCCTCAAGCGCCACTACGCCTCCTACACGCCGGAGATGGTCGAACGCGTGTGCGGCGTGCCGCAGGACGTGTTCGCCGAGGTGTGCCGAGCTGTTCGTCGAGAACTCCGGGCGCGAGCGCACGACCGCCTTCGTGCACGGCGTCGGCTGGACCCAGCACACGATCGGCTCGCAGTACATCCGCGCCGCGTCGATCCTGCAGCTGCTGCTCGGCAACATGGGCCGTCCCGGCGGCGGCGTGATGGCGATGCGCGGCCACGCCTCGATCCAGGGCTCCTGCGGACATCCCGACGCTGTTCGACACGCTGCCCGGCTACATCCCGATGCCCCACGCCCACCGTCACGCGAACCTCGACGAGTTCGTCGCCGGCACCTCCGCTCGGCGCGGCTTCTGGGGCAACATGCGCGACTACACCGTCAGCCTGCTCAAGGCGTGGTGGGGCGCCTGCGGCCACCGCCGAGAACGACTGCTGCTTCGACTACCTGCCGCGGCTGACCGGCAGCCACAGCACCTACGACACGGTGATGGAGCAGATCAAGGGCACCGTCAAGGGCTACTTCCTGTTCGGCGAGAACCCCGCCGTCGGCTCGGCCAACACGCGCATGCAGCGCCTGGGCATGTCAAAGCTCGACTGGCTGGTCGTGCGCGACTTCTCGCTGATCGAGTCGCGACCTGGTGGAAGGACGGCCCGGAGATCGAGTCCGGCGAGATGCGCACCGAGGACATCGCGACCGAGGTGTTCTTCTTCCCCGCCGCCGCGCACATCGAGAAGGACGGCACGTTCACCAACACGCAGCGCATGATCCAGTGGCACCACAAGGCCCAGGAGCCGCGCGACGAGCAGCGCAGCGACCTGTGGTTCATCTATCACCTCGGCAAGCGCATGCGCGAGCGCCTGGCGGGGTCCGAGGAGGAGCGCGACCGCCCGCTGCTCGAGCTCACCTGGGACTACCCGACCGAGGGCGAGCACGAGGACCCCGGCGCCGACGCCGTGCTCGCCGAGATCAACGGCTGGAACGCCGACGGCGAGATGCTCTCGGCCTACACCGAGCTGAAGGCCGACGGCTCGACCTCGTGCGGCTGCTGGATCTACTGCGGCTGCTACGCCGAAGGCGTCAACCAGACGGCGCGGCGCAAGCCCGCGCGCGAGCAGAACTGGACGGGCGGCGAGTGGGCCTGGGCGTGGCCGGCCAACCGGCGCATCCTCTACAACCGCGCCTCGGCCGATCCCGCAGGGCAAGCCGTGGAGCGAGCGCAAGGCGCTCGTGTGGTGGGACGCCGAGCAGGGCAGATGGACCGGGCACGACACGCCCGACTTCGAGGCCGACAAGCCGCCGAGCTACCGGCCGCCCGAGGGCGCCAGCGGGCCCGCGGCGATCGCCGGCGACACGCCGTTCATCATGCAGGCCGACGGCCGCGGCTGGCTGTTCGCGCCCGCCGGCGTCGCCGACGGGCCGCTGCCCACGCACTACGAGCCGCAGGACTCGCCCGTGGCCAACTCGCTGTACCCCGGCCGCCAGCGAAACCCCGCGCGCCAGGTCTACGAGCACGAGAACAACCGCTACCACCCCGACCCCGACGAACCCGGCGCCGGCGTGTTCCCGTTCGTCGTCACCACCTACCGGCTGACCGAGCACTTCACCGCCGGCGGGCATGTCGCGCTGGACGCCGTACCTCGCCGAGCTGCAGCCCGAGTTCTTCTGCGAGGTCTCACCCGAGCTCGCCGAGGAGCGCGGCCTGGAGCACGCCGGGTGGGCGACGCTCGTCAGCGCGCGCGGCGCGATCGAGGCGCGCGTGATGGTCACCGACCGGATGACGCCGCTGCAGATCGAGGGACGCACGATCCACCAGATCGGCATGCCCTACCACTGGGGCGCCAACGGCTACGCAAGAGGCGACTCGATGAACGAGCTGTCCTCGATGGCGCTCGACCCCAGCTCGCACATCCAGGAGGTCAAGGCGCTGAGCGTCGACATCCAGCCGGGGCGCCGCCCGCGCGGGCCTGCGCGCCTGGCGCTCGTGCGCGAGTACCGCGACGCGCGCCGGCATCACCGCGCAGACGGGGATGAAGCCGTGAGCGACGTGGTGGGGAGCCAGGCGCGCGCGGGCCCGGGGGAAGGGAGCCTGCTCAACGTGCTGTTGGCCGGCGGCGATCCGGCGGGCGACTCCGGCTACGCGGAGCACCCGCCGCGCATGGGCTTCTTCACCGACACGTCGCTGTGCATCGGCTGCAAGGCGTGCGAGGTGGCGTGCAAGGAGTGGAACGAAGTGCCCGAGGACGGGCTGAACTGGACGGGCATGTCACACGACAACACCGGCGGCCTCGGCGCCGACACGTGGCGCCACGTCGCGTTCGTCGAGCAGCGCGTGCCCGTCGGCGAACACCAGCCGAACTTCCAGCGCGCGCCGGCGGCGGGCGAGCAGGGCACGGACGGCTTTCGCTGGCTGATGGCCTCCGACGTGTGCAAGCACTGCACGCACGCCGCGTGCCTGGACGTATGCCCGACAGGCGCGATCTTCCGCACCGAGTTCGGCACGGTCGTCGTGCAGCAGGACATCTGCAACGGCTGCGGCTACTGCGTGCCGGCGTGCCCATACGGCGTGCTCGACAAGCGCGAGGACGACGGGCGCATCTTCAAGTGCACGCTCTGCTACGACCGCCTCGGCGTCGGCCAGGAGCCGGCGTGCGCGAAGGCCTGCCCGACCGACTCGATCCAGTTCGGCGAGCTCGACGAGCTGCGCGTGCGCGCCGCCGGGCGCGTCGAGCAGCTGCAGGAGGCCGGCGTCGTGCACGCGCGGCTGTACGGCGAGAGTCCCGACGACGGCGTGGGCGGCGACGGCGCGTTCTTCCTGCTGCTCGACGAGCCCGAGGTCTACGGCCTGCCGCCCGATCCGATCGTCACCACGCGCGACCTGCCGCGCATGTGGCGCAACGTCGGGCTCGCCGCCGGGTCGCTGCTGGCCGCCGCCGCCGTGTCCTTCGCCGGGGCGCGGCGGTGAGCGAAGCCGAGGTGACGCGCGAGGGGCTGCAGGGCGTGCGCCCGGGTCGCGAAGCGCGCACGGGGTCACAGAGCGATCGCGGCGGGCGCAACGGCGGTCGCCGCGGGGGCGGTGGCGGGCGCGGTGACGGCCGGCAGCGCCGGCGCGGGCGCGACGACGACCAGTTCACCTCCTACTACGGCAAACCGATCATCAACCTGCCCGTGTGGGAGGAGCGCGACATCGCCGGCTACCTGTTCACCGGAGGCCTCGCGGGCGCCAGCTCGATCCTCGCCGCAGGCGGCGAGCTGTCCGGACGTCGGCGCTTGGCGCGGCGCAGCAAGCTATGCGCGTCGGCGGCTCTCGCCGTGTCGCTTCGTCGCGCTCGTGCACGATCTCGGGCGGCCGGGGCGCTTCATCAACATGCTGCGCGTGTTCAAGCCGACGTCGCCGATGAGCGTCGGCTCGTGGCTGCTCGGCGCCTATGGCCCGCTCAACGCCGCGGCGCTCGCCAGCGACGTGCTCGCGGTCGCGCCGCGGAGCGGTCGTGCCGCCTCTGTCGGCGCGGGCGTGCTGGGCGCGGGCGTGGCCTCCTACACCGGCGCGCTGATCGCCAACACCGCCGTCCCCGCGTGGCACGGCGCACACCGCGAGCTGCCGTTCGTTTTCGTAGGCTCGGCCGCGAGCGCCGCGGCCGGCTTCGCGCTGCTCGCCGCGCCCGCTGACGAGGCCGCGCCGGCTCGGCGCATGGCCGTGCTCGGCGCGGCCGGAGAGCTCGCCGCCGAGCAGCTCATGGAGCGGAGGCTGGGCATGGTCGCCGAGGCGCTGCACGAGGGCAACGCGGGCAAGCGGCTGAAGGCCGCCAAGGCATTGACCGCCGCCGGCGCGATCGGCGCGGCGGCCGGCGCTCGGCGCAGCCGTGCGTTGGCCGCGCTCAGCGGCGCCGCGCTGCTCGCAGGCTCGGCGCTCACGCGCTTCGGCCTGTTCGAGGCCGGCATGGCCTCGGCGCGCGACCCCAAGTTCACCGTCGAGCCCCAGCGCGAGCGCCTGCGCGCGGCCGCCTCCGACGGCGCCGCGCAATGACGCTCCGCCAGACGCGCCGGCCGTGACGCACCGCCAGATGCGCCCGCCGCCGCCGCACCGCCAGATGCGCCCGCGGCCGACGCACCGCCGGGTGGCCATCGGATGAGCTGCCGCTAGAGGTCCTCGCGCCGGGCGAACAGCGACATCGCGTACGCGCCCGCCGGATGCGCCCTGGCGCGCTCGACCAGCGCGGCGGTCGGCGCCTTCATTGCCTGCGGCTGGGGCAGCTCGACGCCGTAGACGGGCGGCACCACGACGGAGGCCGACAGCGCCGCGAACGTCAGGTCGGCCGCGGTGAAGCGTGCGCCGCAGAGATGCGGGCGCCCGTCGGCGAGCAGCGCAGCGACGAAGTCGAACTCGCGCCACACGGCGGCCTCGTCGTCGACCTCGATACCCGGGCGAATGTCCAGCACCCGGCGGATCACCCGCTCGATCAGCGGGAAGCCGACGCGCATAGCGCGGCTCTCCCACGCGGGCACGCCGTCGTTGTTGAAGCGCAGAGCCAGCGGTCGATCCTCGAGTAGGTGCACGTACATCAGCCGCCTGCCCTTCGGACCGAGCTCCTCGTCGAAGCGCGCGCAGAGCCGCTGCACCTCGGCGCGCGCGCCCGGCTCGGCGGGAAACAGCCGGCGCTCGGGCGCTGTGTGCCGGTCGATCCACCCGAGGATCTCGCCCGACTCGCCGATCGCGCCCTCGGGCGTCACCAGGACCGGGACCGTCGAGCCGCCTCCGGCGCGGCGCGCGGCCAGCCGATGGATCCCCTGCACGTGACGCTCCTCGCGGTAGTCGATGTCCGCGCGCGCCAGGCCCCAGCGCGCCTTCTCGCAGTAGTGGCTGATCGGGATAGTTACGAGGCGCAGCACGCAGCGCCCAGTATCGCGCTTGGCCCAGCCGCCGCTAGCCCGATGTGCGGCCGGCGGGTGCGGCGACGCGCGGCTGGGCGCGGCGCAGCAGCGGGCGCTCGACCGCCCGCGCCGGGACCCTCGCCGGAGAGTTCTCGTCGCCGGGCCTGTCGGTGAAGTGCTCCGGGCGGGCGATGTGAAAGCCCTGCGCGTAGTCGACGCCGAGCTCGGCGAGCAGCTGTAGCGTCTGTGCATCCTCGACGCCCTCGCCGACCGTCTGTATGCCGAAGTCCTGCGCGAGGGCGACGAGCGCCTGCACGACATGGCGGCTGGCGCTGTTACGAGCAAGATCGCGAACGAACTCGATATCGATCTTCAAAAAATCGACAGGGAACTGCTTGAGATAGGTCAGGCTGCCGTAGCCGGTGCCGAAATCGTCCAGCGCAACCTGGCAGCCGAGCGACCGCAGGCGCTCGGCGAATGTCAGCGCCGCCTCGGCGTCCTCGAGGATCGCCGTCTCTGTGATCTCGAACACGAGCATCCCCGGCGACACCTTGCACTGCTCGATGCTGCGCTCGATGTGTTCGAGCACGTCGGGGTCGCACACCGAGCGCGCGGAGATGTTCAGCTGGACCGGGCATCCGTCGCCGGCGATCTGCGTGGCGCGCTTGATCACCCACCAGTCGATCTCGCCGATCAGCGCGTACTTCTCGGCAACCGGTAGGAAGTCGTCCGGTGGCACGATCCGCCCGTCCGGTTCGCGCATCCGCAGCAGCAGCTCGTGCTGGACGGTCTCGCGGCTGCGCAGGTCGACGATCGGCTGCGCGTAGAGCACGAAGCGGTCCTGCGCGATCGCTTCCTCCACCCGATCGATGCACGCCAGCGTCGCCAGGTCGCGCTGCTGATCGCGCTCCAGGCGCTTGCGCTCGGAGATGTCCTGGAAGACGACCACACAGCCCTGCAGGCCTGCCTCGGTGTGGTAGGGCGAGGCCGTGTACGCCACGGACAGCTCGCCGCCGTCGCCGACGCGCAGGATGTCGTCGTCGATCCGCAGCGTCTGCTGGCCCTCCAGCGCTCGCGCGATCGGCGACTCGCCAAAGGGACGCGCCGAGCCGTCGGGTTCGACGGTGTGAATCCGGGCGCCGACCACCGTCTGCTCGCCCGCGCCGGCGAGCATCGTCTGGGCGGCGCGGTTGGCGTACGTCAGCCGTCCCTCGAGGTCGGTCGTCAACAGGCCCTCGCCCATGCATTCGGTGACCGCCTGCGCGTAGTCTCGCGATTGCGCGAGCGCGCTCTCGGCGGCGACGCGCGCGGATATGTCGACCGCCACGCCGACGATCGCCGTCGGCTCGCCGTCGTTGTCGCGAACCAGGCGGTTGCGCACGTAGATCGTGAACTGGGAGCGGTCCTTGCGGCGCACGAGCATCTCCCCGTCCCAGCGGCCGTCGACGGCCAGCTTGTCGATCAGTCCGTCAGCCGCGCCCGGGCCGTCCGGAACGACCAGCTCCCTCGCCTTGCACCCGAGCGCCTCCTCGTCCGTCCAGCCGAACAGCGCCTCGGCGCCGCCGTTCCAGCCGATCACCGTTCCCTGCATGTCCGTGCAGATCACCGACGCGTCGATCTGGTCGTACAGCTCGGCCGGCGCGCGCACTTCGCCCGGCGCTTCGTCGCCGGAGCCCGCCGGGATCGCCTCGAGCGTCGCACGCCAGAGGTTCGCCGGCGCGCGCTCGCCCGTCACGCGCTGCTCGACTGCATCGGTGTACGCGCTCGATTGCTGCGGCTCGCGGGTGGGCGGCGAGGCCGAGGCGACTTCCACTGCCGGCGGTGCGGCGTGCTTGGCGCTGAGTGCCGGATCGGGCGCAAGGCGCCCCTCGCGCGATGCGTAAAGGCGCGCGTCGGCGCGCCGGCACAGGTACTCCAGGCTGCCGCCGTCATCCGGGAACAGCGCAAGGCCGTAGGACGCCGGCGCGCGCTCGCGCAGGGCATCGGTGATTCGCGCAAGGCTCGCATGCGCCTGCGCGGCGTCGAGCTCCGGGAGAATCACCGCGAACTCGTCGCCGCCGAGGCGCCCGACGGCGTCGTGGGGGCGTACGGCGCCTTCGAGCGTCTGCGCGAACCAGCACAGCAGCTCGTCGCCTGCGGCGTGACCGAACGTGTCGTTGACCGGCTTGAAATGGTCGATGTCGAGCACCACGACCGCGCCCGAGCGCCCGCGGCGCTGCAGCGCGCGGATCTCCGCCTCGGCGCGCTCCTCAAAGCCGCGACGGTTCAAACAGCCGGTCAGCGGATCGGTGCGCGAGGCGGTCGCTAGCGCGCGGTGCTGGCGCTTGTGGTTCTGCGCCTGCCAGGCGCTCATAGCCGCCGTGCACGCGAGCGCGCCCGCGAACGCCCCCTGGTAGGCCCAGCTCGATCCTCCCGAGAGCAGTGCGACGGCGAGATAGCTGATCACGCTGACGACGCCCACCGCGACGACCGATGCGAGCGGGTAGGACATCGAGGAGAAGACGACCGGGATGAAGAACACGAGCACCAGCGGGCTCGCCGTGCCGCCGTCGGCGAACGTGCCGATCACGAGCATCGCGAAGTCCAGCAGGCTCCACGCCAAGAAGAACGGCTCGCGCAGGCGACTGCGCACGATGCGCTGGCGCGGCAGGCGCTGGATCAGCACCGAGCTGAGCACAGCCAGCGCGAACAGCACGGACAAGTCGACGCGGTGAGGGCGACTCCAGGTGAGCACGACGTAGATCGCGCCGAACGCGCCGATGCCGAATGTCAGCCAGACGCCCGCTGCGATCGTCGCTTCGCGCATCCGCATCGCGGACACGTCCATCGCCTCGGTCTCGCTGCTCCTCACACGGAAACATCGGCCGTTTTGGCCTGTCGCGTGAGTTGCGCCGGACGGTTTTGGACGCGCGCCGGATGGCCGCGGCCGTCCTCACGCGCTGTCGCGCAATCGCTCGCGCGCCGCGGCGATCTCGGCCCACGCCTGCTCGACCGTGTGCCAGCCGTCGATCGTCACAGACTTGCCTTCCAGCTCCTTGTAGATCGAGAAGAACTGCTCGATCTCCTGGCGCAGCAGCAACGGCAGATCCTCGAGCGTCTCGGCGCCGTTCCAGTACGGGTCGTGCAGCGGGACACAGATGACCTTGTCGTCAATGCCCTTCTCGTCGCTCATCTTGAACATGCCGACCGGCTTGACAGGGATCAGACAACCGGGGAACGTGGGCTCGTAGAGGCACACGAGCGCGTCCAGGGGGTCTCCGTCCTGGCCGAGCGTTCCTCTCAGGTAGCCGTAGTCGGCGGGATACGTGGCGGCGCTCGACAGCAGGCGGTCGAACTTGATGCCGCCGAGCTGCGGGTCGTACTCATACTTGTTGCGCCCGCCCTTGGGAATCTCCACGACGCAGACAAGCGGCGCCTCGCGATCGCTCATCGCCAGAGCATAGGTCGACGGACGCTGCGCACGTCATATCTCCCCGTCGCGGCCTGATACTATTACGTCATGCGATCTATCAGAACACGGTCTATCGACCCCGGCCTGCTCGTGCTGACGAGCCTGTCCGACGGCCCAAAGCACGGTTACGCGATCACCGCGGACGTCGAGGCGCTCGCCGGCTTGCGCCTCGGACCCGGCACGCTCTACGGCGCGCTGTCGAGGCTCGAGGAAAGGGGGATGATCGAGGCGCTTCCAGCCGAGGACCGCCGCCATCCCTACCGCTTGACCGACGCCGGAAGCGCCGCGCTGGCCGAGCAGCTGCAGCTGCTCGAGCGCATCAGCCGTGGAGGCCTCAGGCGCCTTCGCCTTGCCGGAGCGCTTCAGTGAGCCGGCGTCTGGCGAGGCTCGCGATCGCCGTCTACCCGCTCGCCTTTCGCCGGCGCTATGGCGCCGAGATGCGAGCGCTGCTCGACGAGAGCTCGCCGAGCGCGCTCAGCGTGCTGGACCTCCTTCGCGGCGCGCTCGGCGCACATCTGCGCCCACCCGCCCGGCTCTGTGCGGCGCTCGCGCCCGAGGAGAGGATTCGCGCCAGCGTGAGCGCCGTGCTCGCCTGCTGGGTCGCCTTTGCGGCCGCAGGCTTCGGCTTCTACAAGACGACCGAGGACGCGCCCGCGACGGCTGCAGCGAATGCGCACCCGCTGCTCGGCGGCGCGCACCTGCTCGTGCAGGTCCTCGCGGCGCTCGGATCAGCGGTCGTCGCGATCGGGGCCTTGCCGCTGATCGGCGGCGCACTCTCTCGCGCGCGCAAAGAACCTCGCCTAAGACGTCTCGTGGCGCTTCCGCCGCTCGCCGTCGGCTGCTTCGCCGCGCTGACGGCACTGCTCATCTCGCTGGCCCGCGCCCAGCACGGCAATCACGCGAGCTCCGTCGCGCGAGGCGCCTTCCTCGCGTGGCTGGCCTGCGCCCTGCTCTGCGCCGGCGTCTGCGTCGTCTATGCGCGCCGAGCCCTCTTCGCGACGAGCATCAGACGGGCTTGGCTGGCCGTCGCGTTCGTCTGCGGCACGGTCGTCGCCGCCGTGATGGTGGCAACGACCGCCGCGACCGCCGTCTACGCGATCGCGCTGGCGCTCGATGCCTCCGCGCTGTCGAGCGCGCCAAACGGACCGCTCGGCGCGACCAGCACGGGCGCGTCGTTGATCGAGCAGGTGGTCGTCATGGCGCTCGCCGCGGCGGGCGCCTCGGTCACCGTGCGGCGTGGCTGGCGCGCCACGCGTCAGCTGTCAGTGAGTGGTGACGACCGGCCGCCGTCGGTGGGCGACGCCTGCTCGTGACGAGCTGACGGCGCGCCGGTTGCTCGTCAGCTTCCGCGATCGTCGGCTGTCGGCGCCGCGGTTCGCTCTCGGTCCGGTGCGCCGGCAGCGCGGTCGCGCTCGACGACCAGGGCGAACGTCGGACACGCTTGCGCCGCGCGACGGGCGTGGTCGAGCAGCTCGGGCGTGAGGCGCTCGCCGTCGATCACCGGATATCCCCACTCGTCCAGCGCGATGCGCTCGGGCAGCAGCTCGGCGCACATGCCATGCGCCTCGCAGGCGATCGGGTTGAGCCTGAGTCGATGGCTCATCGGGCGGGCGTCGCCTGGTTGGGAGGACGGGCTCGATGCGAGCTGACCGGAAGCGGCAGCTCAGCCGGACCCGCGCACGCGTCGCAGGCGCCGTGGCGCGCGTGGTCGGCGAACTCGGGTGCGAAGGTCGCATACGCGCTGAGCACGAACCGCACGGCGCCGTCGGGGTGCCCGCACGCCCCGCGGCGGCGAACCAGCGACGCCAGGCGATCGAGTCGGGCGGTGGGGTTGCCGTGGGCTTCGCCGCCGGCGAGCTCCTCGACCGCGAGCGCCAGCGCGTCCAGGCCATTGAGGCACGGTCCGCACTGGCGCGTGCTCTGCTCGGCCAGCCAGCGAGCGACGCGCGCGGTCTCGCGCACAGGGCAGGCGGCGTCTGAGAGCAGCAGCACGACACCCGCGCCGAGCGACGCGTCGTGCGGCGCGAGGTGCTCGTCTGAGAGCGAGAGCCCCGAGAGCAGTGCGCCGTCGATCCACGTGCCGGCATATCCGCCGAGCAGCACCGCGCGCGTTGGCGCCGTGGCGCCGCCCGCGGCGTCGAGCAGCGAGGCGAGCGAGGCGCCGTGCTCGATCTCATAGACGCCCGCGTTGGCGACCGGGCCGGAAAGCGTGACGAGCGCCGATCCCGGCTGGCTCGGCATCCCCAGCTCGCGAAACCAGCTCGCGCCGTGGCGGGCGATGAGCGCGAGCTGCGCGAGCGTCTCGGCGTTGTTGACCAGCGTCGGACGGCGCTTGACGCCCTGCTCGAAGGGCATCGGCGGGGTGAACGTCGGGATCGTCGCGCCGCCGTTGAGGTGGTTGACGAGCGCCGACTCCTGGCCGACCACATAGCCGCCCGGGACGACGCTCAGCGACATGCGCACCGACGATCCCGCCAGTCGGCGGCGCTCGTCGATCGCCCCGGCGATGCTCTCGGCGCTGTCAATCGCCGACTCGCAGACGCACACGATCGCCTCGTCGGCGCCGACCGCGCTCGCGGCGAGCTCGGCGCCGTCGAGGACCAGGTGCGGCACGAGCTGACAGAGCGTCGCGTCCTTGAGGCTCGCCGGCTCGCCCTCGGCGGCGTTGACGACGACGATCGGGCGACGGCGCGCAGCCGCGACGGCGCGCAGCTTGGTCGCCGTGGGGAAGCCTGCGCCACCGCGCCCGCGCAGACCGGCGCGGTCGACGCGCTCGATCAGCGCGGACTCGGTGCGCCGCCGGCGGCGCTCGAGCGGGAGATCTCCGTGGACCGCGAGATGGTGCTCCAGCGTCATCGGCTCGCCGGCGGGCACGTCGGCGAGCAGCCGCGGGAGACCCTGCGCCGGGCTCGCCGGCGCCGGGCTTGGCTCGAGCTGCAGATCGCCGTCTGCAAACGTCGCCTCGCCGCTTCTCATCGCTTTGCCCCCTGGTTCGACTTCACGGGCGCGGAGTGCTTGAGCAGAGAACTCGGCGTGCCCGAGCGACGCGGCCATTCCGACCCCAGCGGTCCGCCCGGGAGCCAAAGCAACAAGAACAGCGAGAAACCGCCGGCGGCGCCGACGGCAGCTCCACGGACGCGCAGGTGCTCCCGCCAGCCGCCCGCGACGCGCGTGAGCACGGCAGCGAGCACGAGCAACAGGCACACGACGCTCAGGCCGAGCAGCCACGTCGATTTGACGTCGCTGCCGGTGCCCAGGCTGTGCAGCAGCGCGATCGGCCAACTCGCGTAAGTCAGCCAGTGGATCGCGCGCCAGCTCGCATAGCCCATCCGCTGGCGCAGCAGGCTCGTGATCGTGACCGCCAGCAGGAGGTCGAGCGCCACCGCTCCGAGCCCCAGCCAGAACGGGCGGTAGGAGCCAGTGAACGGGACGAACGCGTCCACCAGGGAGATCGGCGCGAAGCTGTCGAGCAGCGACGTGAGGATGTGCAGCGCGAGAAACGCCATCGCCAGCAGCGAGACGTTGCGATGCAGCGAGTCGACGACGAAGCGGGGCCAGCGCGGCGTGTTCCAGCGGCGCACGTCGACCACGCCGAGCACGACCGCCGCGGTCAGCAGCAGCAACGCGACCGTTCCAGTGGAGCGGGTCAGATACCAGTAGGCGCTGCCGCCGCTCACGGCCAGCGGCAGGCTCACGATGCGAGCCTCGTCTCGCCTCGGGTGTCGCGGCCGTGTGAAGGGCGCTCGCCCGGCCAGCGGCCCACCGTCGTCACCTGCCCGTCGCGCCCATGCAGGCGGGCCGGCAGACCGAGGTCCTCGAGCCATGCCGGGGCCGTCGAGCCGCGCACGAGCGACGCCGTGGCCGCGATGTTCGCCTGCGCGCAGTCGGCCGCGGCGACGCTGACCGTGCGCCAAGGCGTGCGCGCGGGCATCCCGGTCTGGGGGTCGATCAGGTGGTGCATCGTGTGGCCGGCGTGACTCCAGCGGCGCACCGCCGTGCTGGAGGTCGCGAGCCCTCCCGAGTCGATCGCGATCGTCTGTCCGGGAGCGCGAGGGTCGCTGCGGTGATCGTCGGTCACCCTGATCGCCCATCCGCCCGACGGCCCGGGCCCAGCCGTGGCGACGTCCCCGCCGAGGCTCACGAGCACGCCACAGGGAACGTTCGCGAACGCCGCGACGGCCGCGCGATCGGCCGCCCATGCTTTGGCCGTCGCGCCGAGATCCAGCCGCACGCCCGGCGGGACGCGAACGCGCGATCGTGCGATGTCGAGCTCCAATGTCTGCCAGCCGCCGCGCGCGCGCACCGAGATCGCCTTGTCGACCAGCGGTGGATCGGACTCGCCGCGGGCGCTCGGCAGCGCCCGCCAGTCGCGGTCATATCCGGCGAGCTCCAGCGCACGCCCGACCGTCGGGTCGACGTCGCCGTCGGTCAGCCGCGCAGCGCCGACCGCGAGCTGGAGCGCCTCGATCAGCAATCTGCTGACGCTGACCCAGCTGCCGGCGCGCGCGTTGACGCGCGACAGCTCGGAGTCCGCGCGAAAGCGGCTGCACGCGAGGTCGATCTCGGCCAGCTCGCCTTCGACTCGCGAGCGCGCTTGCCCGAGCATGCGCGAATCGGTCACGCGCAGGTCGACCGTGCTGCCGAGCGCCGCCCAGCGAGCACAGCCAAGCCGGGCGCGCATCACGAGCCTCCCGAGACGACCGGGGCCGGCGCTTCTTCGGCGGGCGGCGCTTGCTGCGCGGGCGCCGGCTGCGGAGCCGCTTCGCTTT
This sequence comes from uncultured Solirubrobacteraceae bacterium, assembly GCA_963706615.1. Taxonomy (GTDB): domain Bacteria; phylum Actinomycetota; class Thermoleophilia; order Solirubrobacterales; family Solirubrobacteraceae; genus Palsa-744. The sequence goes on from OY970163.1 coordinate 2,844,733, forward strand.
GAGGCGCGGCTTCGCGTGCGGGCGCCGGTTCTTCGGCGGGGGCGCGTTCTTCGGTCGGCGCAGGCGTCGGCGCGGCTTGCGATTCGGGCGCGGCTTTCGGCGCTTCTGCGGGGGGGTGCAGGGTGGGCGCGGGCGTCGTCGTGGTCGGCGGGGCAGAGTTCTTCTTGTGCTGTGCCCGCGACTTGGACTTGGCGCTGGGTTGTGCGGAGGCCTTGCTCGGGAAGGCATGCGCGGCGACGTCGGTGAGGATCCCCGTGAGCGTGACGCTCGCGGCGATCAGCCAGCGGTTGACGACGCTGAGCCGGCGCAGTGAGCTGTCGCGGGTGTGAGTGCTGTGCGAACGCATAGGACGTCAGTGACGGGCCGCGATCCACGGGGCGAACTGCGGGATCACGAGGACCGCCAGCACGAGGCCCAGCGTGAGGCTGCTCGCGAGCGACAGGACACGACCGGCGCGACCGTTCGCGTCGCGGTAGCGGCTGGCGCCGTCGCCGCGCGCCGGATGCAGGTAGTCGGCGTCGAGCGAGCTCAGCATCGTGGGCAGGTGGGGGAGGACGTGCAGCGCCGTGAAGGCGACCCACACGAAGAAGCTCACCTTGTGAATCGGCAGCAGCGTGTCGCGCGAGCTCGGCCCGACGAACAGCAGTGCGACGCCGCTCGCGAAGACGACGACCGTGCTGATCACGACGATCGGGGCGATCAGGCGCAGCGGCAGGGGAGGGGGTCCCTTGCGCCTGTAACGAGGATTGGCCGTGTAGTAGCGGACGAACCGATAGCCGGTGCTCGCGAGCTTCAGCGCCAGTGGGCCGATCAGCAGCATGCCGACGAACAGGTGAACCCACAGCAGCGACCCGATCCTGATGATCGTTACGCCGATCACCGCCAACAGCACGATCAGCACGGCGCCGGTCGCCGCGGTGAGGCGCTCGTTGCCCGTCGTGCCCCCGCCGAAAAGACCCCGGGAGCGCGACCACGCCGACGATTGCATGGATGCCTGACGGTCGACTGCCATGGTCGAAGTGTGCGACCGCCGGCTAAGTCACCGCTAACCCGTTGATGAGAAAGCTCATGCAATCGTCCTGGCCCCGGAAACCGCCGATGAGCAGGGGCTTATGCTTGGACGATGCGAGCCGATGACGCAGATCTCGGTGCATCCTCGCCGGCTGTTGCGGCGGCGGTCACGAGCGGCAGCGAGCCTGTGGCGCCGCGCGTCCTGTTGATCGAGGACGAGCCGGGGATCGTCGACTTCGTGCGGCGCGGCCTGCAGGCGGACGGCTTCGTCGTGGAGGCGGCGCTGGAGGGCGACGCCGGCGAGCGCCTGGCGCTGAGCGGTGACTTCGACGCCGTCGTGCTCGATCTGATGCTTCCCGGCCGCTCGGGCTTGGAGATCCTCGAGACCGTCGGTCGCGCCAAACCCACGCTGCCGGTCGTCGTGCTGACAGCCCGCGCGGAGATCGAGGATCGGGTTGCCGGCCTGAACGCGGGGGCGGTCGACTATCTCGTCAAGCCGTTCTCGGTGGCTGAGCTCGTGGCTCGCATCCGCGCTCACCTGCGCGTCGTCTCCCAGGCCTCCGCGAGCGCGCTGCGCGGCGAGGACATAGAAGTGAACCTGCTCACGCGCAAGGCCCACCGCGGTGGGCGCACGGTCCCGCTGTCGAGCACCGAGTTCGAGCTGCTGGTGTACCTCCTGCGCCACCACGGGCAGGTGCTGTCGCGCGAGCAGATCCTTGGCGCCGTGTGGGGATACGAGCACGACCCGGCGACGAACATCGTCGACGTCTATGTCGGCTATCTCAGGCGAAAGCTGGGGCGGGCGGGAGATCCCGCGCCGATCTTCACGGTGCGCTCGGTGGGCTACCGCCTGGGCAGCACGAGCTGAGCATGCGCGGCCTGCGAGATCGCCTCGCCAGGCTCGACCTGCGCTGGCGCCTGGCGGGGTGGGTGACGCTCGTGATGCTGCTGTGCACGGGCATCTCCTTCATCGCGGTGTACCGGGGGACCGGCACACAGGTCCGACAGCAGATCGACAAGGAGATCGCCGGCAACGCCCGCGACCTGTCGCACGATCTCGTGCTTGCCCACGCCGTGACGCCCAAGCGCGTCGCGCAGGCGGCCGACGGCTACGTGCGCGACCAGTCCTTCGCAGCCAGCTCGACGGTGCTGTTCGTGCTCACGCCCGGCGCGCCGACGAGCACCAATCGCCCGGAGCTGTTCTCCCAGCCGGCGCCGGACAACAACGAGTCGGCGGCAGATCAGGCTCGCGAGAACGAGCTCGCGCGCAGGCTGCTGACCGCGCGAGAGGGCTACGTCACGCTTTCGCTGCCGGATGTCGGCGAGCTGCGCGTGCTGAAGCGCTCGCTGCTCCTGCGCGGTGGCCAACGCGCGACGGTCGGCGTGGGGGAGCCTTTGTCTGCGGTCAAGCACGCGCAGGCCGGCGTCGGGCGCGCGTTCATCCTCGCCGGCGTGCTCGCGCTCGTCGGCGCCCTGCTGGCCTCGTATCTGATCGGCATACGCGTGTCGCGTCCGTTGCGTCGCATGGCGGCGGTCGCCGCGCGCGTGGACGCGGGCGATCTTCATCCGCGCATTCACGACCCCGGCGGCCAGGGCCACGAGGTGCGTGTGCTCGCCGACGCCTTCAATCACATGCTCGACCGCCTGACGGAGGCGTTCGCCGGCCAGCGCGCGTTCGTCGCCGACGCGTCGCACGAGCTGCGCACGCCGCTGACGGTGATCCGCGGCCAGCTCGAGGTGCTCGCAGCGCAGAGCCATCCAACGCCCGACGAGGTCCGTCGCGTCGAGCATCTCGTGCAGGCCGAGATCGCGCGCATGAGCCGCCTGGTGGACGATCTGCTGCTGCTGGCAAAGAGCGAACAGACGCAGTTCCTGCGCGTCGAGCCGATTGAGCTGGACAGCTTCATCTCAGACCTGTGGGACGGCATCAGCCTGACAGCCGAGCGTCGCTTCGAGCTCGCGCCGGTCCCGCAGGGGATGCTGCGCGCCGACCCCGACCGACTCGCCCAGGCGCTGCGCAACCTGATCGACAACGCGATCGAGCACACGGCCGCCGAGCGTGGGCTCGTGCGCCTGGCCGTCACCGCCCGCCCGGGCCGGCGCGTGCGCTTCACCGTCGAGGACGACGGTCCCGGGATCGACGCCGGCCAGCGCGAGCGCGTGTTCGACCGACTGCACCGAACCGACGCCGCGCGCGATCGCGCGACGGGGGGCGCCGGTCTGGGCCTGGCGATCGTGCGCGCGATCGTCGAGGCGCACGACGGGACGGTCGTCTTCGGCGAATCGCCGGAGGGCGGTGCACGGCTGGATCTGGAGATTCCCGGCTTCTCCGAATCGCCCAGCCGCAGCGGGCGTCGCGCCGAGCGTGTCGGCTCCGCTTCGCCGGGCGCCTGAGCCGCGGCGCGCGAGTCGCGCATCGCCCTGCGTGAAAGCCGGGGGGCGGGGGTAGGGTGAAGCCATGGCGCGCGCTCTCGTCATCGGCGCCGGGCACAACGGCCTCGTGGCGGCGATCCACCTCGCCGCCCACGGCCTCGACGTGACGGTGCTCGAGCATGCACCGCGGCCTGGCGGCGCGACCTCCTCGGGAGAGATCACGCTGCCCGGTTTCGTGCACGACCATTGCGCGGGCTTCGTGCCGATGGCGGCTGCGTCCCCGGCGATCGGAGAGCTCGATCTGCAGCGCGAGGGCCTGACTTGGATAGACCCTCCTCACGTGCTCGCGCATCCATTCGCTGACGGCAGCGCGATCGCCTTGCATCGCAGCGTCGAGGCGACGGTCGCGTCGCTCGGCTCAGCCGGCCCGGGCTGGCAGGCGGCGACGAAGCGGATGCTGCCGCTCGCAGAACCGCTCGTGCAGAGCGTTCTCTCGCCCCTGCCGCCGGTGCGCCCGGCTTTGCGGCTCGCCGCAGGGCTGCGCGGCGAGCTCGCGGAGTGGACGAGGAGACTGCTCGGCTCGGTCGAAGCGCTCGGACTCGACCTGTTCGACGGCGACACGCGCGCCACCGCCTGGCTGGCGGGTTCCGCGCAGCACTCCGGTCTGCCGCCGACGACCACGGTCAGCGGCGCGTTCGGCTTTCTCTTGCAGTTGATGGCCCACAGCCACGGCTGGCCGCTGCCACGGGGGGGGATGGGCCAGCTTGCGAGCGCGCTCGTGCGACGCGCAGAGCGCGAGGGCGCCACGATTCGCTGTTCGGCAACCGTGGACAGACTGCTCGTCAGCGGCGGTCGCGTGACCGGCGTCGAGCTGCAGACCGGCGAGCAGATCGCCGCCGACGCCGTCGTCTCGACGGTCAGCGCCGGGGTGCTCGCGAGGCTGGTCCCGGATGCGGCGCTGCCATACGGACTGGAGCGCCGGCTGAGCCGCTGGAGGTATGCAACGGGCGCATTCAAGCTCGACTACGCGCTCTCCGCGCCGGTGCCGTGGACGGCGGCCGAGGCCCGCGAGTCGGCGGTCGTGCACGTCGGCGGCGAGCTCTATGACCTGACCGCGGCGGCGCAGGCAGGCGCTCGCGGCGACATGCCGGCGCGGCCGGCGCTGGTCGTCGGGCAGCAGTCGCTGTATGACTCCACACGCGCGCCGGCGGGGCAGCACACCCTGTACGTGTACGCGCATGTGCCCTCTCGCTACCGCGAGGACGACGAGCACGTCGCCGGCCTTATCGAGCAGCAGCTCGAGCGCTTCGCACCCGGCTTCGCCGGCGTCGTGCTGGCGCGGCAGATGCGCCCTCCGGCGCAAACCGAGCGAGAGAACCCGAGCCTCGTCGGCGGCGATCTCGGCGGGGGCTCATACGAACTCGATCAGCAGCTGGTCTTTCGCCCGACCCCGCAGCTCTCGCGCTACCACACACCGCTGAAAGGGCTGTTCGTGGCCGGCGCGTCCACGCATCCCGGTGGCGCCGTGCACGGGATCAGCGGACGCGGCGCGGCGCGCGCACTGCTGCGAGAGCGCCGGGTGTTGCCCTGGCGATCGCCCCGGCGCGGCGATCGCTAGACAGCAGCCGGGCCGCTGCTGCCGGTTACGTGGCCCTCTTCGCGACTGTCGCGGGGCGGAAGGTGTCCCTCGGGGATCGGCTCGCTGCCCTCCGCGAGGGCCTTCAGGCGGCGCAGCGACGTGCGGTTGCGCAAGCGCACGAGCGGATCGGTCAACGGGTTGAAAAGGAGTCGGCTTCGCCCGTCGGCGGCGTGCTCGTCCATCGTCACGAGCGTGCCGCTTCCCCGCGCCTGCAACTCCAGCGTCACGTACGCTCGCGAGAGCGGGCGAGCCTTCACGAGCAGCTTCAGCAGCCGCGGCGCCTCGCACTCCACGACCTCGGAGTGATCGGCGAGCACAAACGGCCAGATCCCGACCTTGTGGTCGAACGCCGAGCCGACCGCCGGCCACTCGGGGTCCGCGCGGCGCACTTCGCGTGAGCCGACAACCCAGCGAGCGAACGAGCGTGGGTCGCAGAGCACCGCGAATACGCGCTCGGGCGACACGTCGACGCGGATCTCGCTATGGGCCATCGCCTTGATGATGCCCGCGCGCGTGTTGCGTAAACGCCGGTGCGGTCGCGGATGCCACTTCGCGGCGAGCACCGGACCGGGAGCGCGGAGCGGTTTGGCGCGAGACCTTCAGGGAACTTGTCCTGAGGATGTCAATCGACCTCGGCGCACCCGATCTCGAGGTTTCGGTCCCTCTCGACCCCTACGCTCCGGGCTTTGCGCGCTACTGCGTCGGTCAGGTGGACTCGCCCTCGCCAGACCTTCGCGACGCCACGGCGCTGCTGACGAGCGAGCTCGTCACGAGGGCGGTCGAACTCTATCCGAGGGGCGACCGACTTCCGTTGCGAATTTGGATGCCGTCGGATGTCGTGCGCGTCGAGATAACGGTTGCCAGGAACTTCTTTCTGCCGCCTCCGGGCGTCTCGGCCGGTCACCAGGGACTGAGATTGCTGGATGAGCTGGCTGATCGCTGGGCCGTAGAGCCCGCAGGGGGCCGAGCGTCCGTGTGGTTTGAGATCGACCGTCAGCCCGCTGTCCTGGCAGGGCCTGAGTAGGTGAGTCGAGAGGCGCACCACGCCGGGGCCTTCTTCATCGTCGTTGGTCTGCTTGCTGTGGTCGGGATCATCAGCTGAGTCTCGCTGAGAACGGGCGTCTGCAAAGTGTGGGACACCGTAGATGGTCAACTCGGCGACCAACCCTCAACCTCACCTTCAGCACCCCGGGTACCACGCCCCGGTGCGAAGGTGGCCGTTATGGGGCGTCGCCGCGATGGCGTCGGTTGTAGCGAGCCGCACTGAAGCCGAAAAGCAACGCGATGACGAGCAGTACGAACGCAGCTGCGTACGTACCTCTGACGACCATCACGACGGCGGTGATAACGGCGACGACGGCGGCCGAAGCCCTTCCCGGAGCGCCAGTCGGGTCCATGACCAAATCGACCCAGCTTCGTCTTTTCATGGGAGCCCTTATACCGCTGACCGTACTTCGCTCACGGCCGCACCACGTCGCTGAGGTGGGCGGGCGGACCAGCCTGGACTCGCGTCTCGGTACCTTTTGCACCCGGGTGCAGGCGGCGGCACTCAGAAAACGGCAGAAAACCTGCGATTTGCAGGCCGTAGAGGCGACGACCGGAATCGAACCGGTGTAAACGGCTTTGCAGAGAGGCCGACCGGGGCGTTTTTGGCTTTCCTATGCAGTTTTCGGAGACGTCAGGCGCCCTCAAATGACGCTCGAAATCGGTGGTTCGGGGCGCCTTTGGGGCGCCCTACCGCTATCGGCCGGCTCATCCGCCACGGCTGAGCCACGCCGGAAGCCTGAGCTCAAGCGTGCGTCTGCTCTGTCAGGCTTTTGACCCGCGAGCGAACTCCGACGGCGCGCAGCAAGACGGCGCACACGCAGACACCGAGCGCCGCGGCCCACCCGAGACTGAACAGCAGCCCGCTTGAGGCGTGGAAGTGGGGCGAGTAGGCGCCGTCGACCATCAGCCTCACCGGGCCGTAGCTGGGCAGGAGCACCGCCCACCGGCCGGGGGTGCCGTTTCCGAACATGGGGTTCTGCACGATCCCTAGATCCGTCATCGCGAGGAACAGCGTCAGGTAGGTCGCTGAGAGCTTGTCGAGCACCGCCCCGAACAGTGCGCCGAGCAACCCGTAGATCACACCGATCAGCACCGCCGCGGCCGCGAACCGCAGCCACGATGCCGGGCTGAAGTAGAGAGCTGTGACCCCGAGTGAAACCGCGACGACGAGCGCCGCGTCGACGCTCAGCACGGTTAGGCGGGCGAACACTGCTTCACCGGGGCGAAAGCCAGCAATCACCAGCCGCCGGTCGCCTGCGAGCGCTGACTGCATGACGAACACGCCGCACAGGCCCGCGATGAATGCGATTGCTGTGCCTGCCATCACCGCGCCGTGCAGGGCCTTCATCGTCGTGACGACACTGGCGCCGCCGGGAAGTCCTATCTGATGCGGGGTCGGCTGGGTGATCGCGATGCTGCGGGTGACGACGTACCCGGGGACAGCGACTAGGAGGACGAGCAGCAGCGGGCGACGTAGCTGCTCGCGGAAGGCCATGACCGTCGCCATCTGTGTCCGCCCGGCCATCACCTAGGACCTCGACCGAGCGGTCAGCCAGAACGCCCCGAACGCGGTCGCGAGTGACACGATGACGGTCGCCGCGACCGCTGCCCACTCCGCGCCGGCGGAGCCCTGCCCGGCGCCGGCGGAGATCAGCAGTTTCGCGGCGTCGCGCGTCGGCCCGTAGCTCAGGATCCCGCCGCTGTTGGTCATCGCAGGCCCAGAGAACACGTCAACGCTGAATACAAGGACGACCAGCAAAGACCCCTCGAGTGCCCCGGAGACAAACGCGCCGATCAGGGCCCCGATGCCGATGTAGATGAATGCGAAAGCAAGGATCGCGGCAGCGGCGTGCGCCGGGTGTGCGATGCCGCTGCGCGCCCACAGGGTCAAATACGCGGCGGCACTGACCGTTACTCCGAGCGCCACGGCGGCGGCGATCCGCGCCCCTGCGACGCGTCCAGCGCCGAGCCCTGCTGCCGCGAGGCGGCGGTCGGCGCCGCGTGACGAGGAGACCTGGAAGAACGCCAGCGCGCCGCACAGAAACGCCGACGCCCAGCCAGCGCTGATGGAACTCGCCGCGGCACCGGCGAGCGTGCCCCCGAGCGCCCCAGCGAACTGTCCAAGGACGCTGGCGAAGATCAACACGAAGAACATTGGGATCGCTACCAGCATGACCATCGTCAGCGGCGTGCGGAGGTGCTCGCGGACGAAGGCGCCGCTCATGCCTGCCAGCGCGCTCATGCCGCGACGGCCCGTCCGTCAATCAGCGTGTAGACACGATCCAGGCGCTCACGCTCTGAGAGGAAGTGGGAGACGATCAGGATTCCCATGCCCCCGTCACGACGGCGTTCTGCCATCTCCCAGAAGCGCAGATAGGTCTCCCAGTCAAAGCCGGCGTAGGGCTCGTCCAACAGGAGCAGCTTGGGATCGTGCATCAGCGCCAACGCCAGGTTCAGCTTCTGGCGCGTGCCGCCCGATAGCTGCTCGACCCGGTAGGCGCGGTAACGGGTGAACTGCAACTCCTCCAACAGCCCCGTTACCTTCTCCCGGACCGCCTGGCCTTCAAGGCGGTAAGCCTCAGCAAAGAGCCGGAAATGCTCATCGACGGTCAGCTTCTCCCACAGCATCGGGGTTTGTGGGCAGTACCCCAGACGCGTCGGGCGCTGCACCTCACCACGATCGCTGGCCTGTAGGCCCACGATGATCTGCATCAGCGTGCTCTTCCCCGAGCCGTTCTCGCCGACGAGTCCCACAAACTCTCCCGCAGAAACCTCAAGGCTCGCCCCCTTGAGAACCTCCAGATGACGGCGCCAGGGCCATATTCCGGTGCCGAAGCTCTTGCGCACATCGGCCACACGCAAAACCAGCACGTCGGCGTCTTTCGCGTGACGTTGGCCGGTCTGGTCTGTCGCTGCCCCCGTCGGCGTTGCCGGCAGGGTGAGGAGGGCAGGTTTGCCGCCGAAGTTCCTCGGATGGTCGGGTGAGCGAATTGACCCGGACACTCGCGGTTCCTAGGTCGGTGTTGCCGCGGCACCGCCGCGCGGCGCACCCGTTTGAGCGCTCGGCCGCTGCGCAAGGCGGACACGCAGGCGTTCGTGCTCCTCGGTGGTGATCTCACCGCTGGCGAGGCGCCGATCGAGAATCTCGAAGGCCGAAGCGCCTGAGGCGATGTGATCGCGGTGGCGGCGAGTGCGTAGGTCCTGCACGAGCCAGAGAATGAAGGCGATGACTAGGCCCCAAATCACGATGTTGCCGAGCACCATGAACACCCAACCCCCTGCGCCCATGTCGTGCTGGTAGAACATTTTGAGCCTTCCCTTGTGTCGCTTCCGCGACGTAGCTTTCGTCTGGGTTCGCTGCGAGGTTTGCTGCCACGGCCAGCCGGTTAGGGCTGCTTGTCGCCCATGCCGCCGATCATCATCCACATCATCGCGCCCATCATGAGCATGCAAGGAAGGACGAACAAAAGAAAGAAAGCGTTGGTCGAAAACGCCAGAACAACAGCCACCAGCAGGACCGCCGTGCAGCCCCACATCATCTTCATCGAATGGGTCGTTGTTGAGAGTTTCCGTCGCATCGCAGACTCCTTTCCGGTGTTGTACAAATCCAACTCGAATCACCGCCTCGGGCCATCCGTAGGTGGCCGCAGGGGGGTGGGGTCAATTACGGGCAGCGCATCGGCGGCATCACCGCGGCCGCCGTCGCCGCAGCCCTCGAAGCACTCTGGGTGCCCATCGCGGCGACCGGGGGCGGTTCGATCCCGTCATGACCGGCGCTCACGGCCGCCGATCGCGCCTTCTGGCGCCGAATAGCGAGCGGTGACATGGCTCGTCTCACCACTCGTCGACGGATTGAGCGGGAAGCTCCGTTCGAGTTGAGCCCGCAGCAATGGGCGACTCGCGTCCGGCCCGAGATCGGTCCCGGCAAGGTCGGCGATAGGGGACGTTCCAGGGCCGCTGACCGGTTAGCGATGGCTCCCGTGTAGACGGCCTTTTCAGATATCGAACTGAATGCCAGGTTGCGGCCAACAAGAAAACGGCTGCAAATCGGCCCAGAACGCCGCGCAACGTGATCGGCCCTTCGGGGCGCCCTCGCGCAGCGCGGGTCCGATCTTTCGGGTCGGTCGCCCCGAAACGCTCGGATTTGCAGGTGCGTTCAGAAGAGGCGACGACCGGAATCGAACCGGTGTAAACGGCTTTGCAGGCCGCTGCGTAGCCACTCCGCCACGTCGCCAGAAGCAAGCGCAAGCGTATCGACAGGAATCCAACCGGTGTAAACGGGCTTCGCGGGCCGCCGTGGGATCGACGGCACTCGTTACGAACAATTTGCGCCTTCGTTACCGGCGCTTTCGGATCGCGTTAGCGTCCGCACAGCGAACGGTCGCACCATGGCCTGACCCTGCAAGACGACCGGAGGTCAGCGTGAAACGCCCATTCGCCCCAATTCTGCTCGCAGCGCTTCTCGGCGCGGCCCTGGCCAGCGTGGCAGCGGTCGTCGTCGCCAGCGGAAGCTCCTCGCCGCCCAAGCGTGTCACGACGAGCGCGAGCAACTCGACCTCGTCGGGCACGCGCCGCGCGGTCGCATCGACTGCGCTGACGGCCACGCAGATCTACAAACGGGCCTCGGCGGGGGTCGTCGCGATCAAGGCGGTGACCCCCGAAGGAGCAGACAGCGGCACGGGCATCGTGCTCAACGACAAAGGCCTGATCCTGACGAACGACCATGTGGTCGCCGGCGCGAACAGCTTGACGGTCGCGGCGAAAGGCTCTTCGAGCCTGACGCGCACGGCGGCGCTCGTGGGCGAGGAAGCAAACAACGACCTGGCGCTGATCAAAGTCGACCCGTCCGGTCTGGGGCTCAAACCGCTTACGCTCGCGAGCTCGGCGACAGCGCAGGTCGGCGACGGCGTGTACGCGATCGGCAACCCGTACGGACTCGACGAGACGCTCACGCGCGGCATCGTCTCGGCGCTCGGACGCTCGATCTCCGCACCGAACGGAACGAAGATCGCCGGCGCGATCCAGACCGATGCGGCGCTCAACCCGGGTAACTCGGGCGGCCCGCTGCTCAACGACGAAGGCCAGGTGATCGGCGTCAACTCGCAGATCGCCAGCTCGGCCGCGAGCGTCAACGGCTCGCAGGCCGGAAGTACGGGCGTGGGCTTTGCCGTCTCCTCCGACACCGTTGCGCGCGCGGTCAAAGCGATCGAGGCCGGCAACGGCGTGACGTCTGCGTCGAGCAGACGCCGAGCGGCTGTGCGCGTCGAAGGCTCCCCGTCTGAAGGCGAAAGCGAAGCCAACGGCACGCAGTCGCCTTTCGGTGCGCGCTCGCGCGGCGAATCTGAAGGCAGCGGCAGTGGCGTCGAAGCCGGCGGTCAGCAGGCCGAAGGGTCCAGCGGATCGAGCAGCGAAGAAGGTGTCGCAGGCTCGGGTGCCGCGGGCGCAGCCCGCGAAGGCCGGATCGTGATCGTGCCGTGATGGGAAGGAGGCCGGCCCGTCCCGGGATCGGCTCCTCAACGGCTGCCGGACGCCGGGTCGCAGCTCGCGACAGGCGATTTTGCGTTGATACGCTTCTGCCGTCCCAGGGCGATTAGCTCAGCTGGGAGAGCGCCGCCTCGACAAGGCGGAGGTCACTGGTTCGAGCCCAGTATCGCCCATAGGGCAAAAGCCCCGCTAATGCGGGGCTTTTGTGTTTCCTAGGGAGGCTTGGGACCGCGCGCAGAATCGCTTTGGGAAACTATTTGGAAACTATGTCTCGCGGGACCTAGCACGAAAACGTGGCTAGGGTACGGTGCGACTCGGGTTGTTTTCGAGAGCGGCCGACCCTTTCGCGACAATCCCTGAGATGGACACCGTCGCCTTCGTCCTCCAAGAACACGGCCACAAAACGGCCGCGTCCTGGATCATCACCGGCGTGATCGTCGTCGTGCTGCTTGGCGTCCGGCTTTATCGGCGCAAACGCTAAAAATCAGCGCAACGTCCACCGACGGCCGCACCCCGGCGAAGTTCGGCCGCGAGTGATCTCCGTGCGGCGCGGCATCATCCGTGGTTGCCAGAGCACCCGTCCGCCAGAGTGTGCGCGACAGACGGGTCCCAGGCTACGCCTTGAGCTCCAGCGGTTCTTCGTTAGTGATCGTGCTCGTCAGTTTCTCGCCCACCAGTTCTGGAGAGCCACCGTTGACTGTCTCTTCTAGCTGACACACGTGTGTCGGAGTCCTCTGGAAGTGGTTCGGTTCCTGAACCGATCCTGAGGATTTGTACTTCTGTTCCAGCGTGAAGCTCGAGACGTTCGGCGGGGTCACGGGCGCGATGAGGCAATTGGTGGTCGCGGCTTTGACGACGAAAATAGCCGCCCCACCGAAGCAGTTGATTTCCGTGTAGGCGGCATTCTTGACTTCGGGCGTGAGTTCCAGGCCGACAACGGGCATGCGGGTTTTTTCGCCCGAGATGTAGCCGAGGTTGCCCTTGAGTTTCGTGGTGACGATTTCTCCAAAGCCTGGGGTAACGCATTCGCCGGCGAACCCAGGGATGGAACACCGCTTGAAAGCCAACACCACGTCCTCCACGCCTTTGATAGCGCCGGTGGTCCCGTCGGCGTCGTATTTGCCCGAGCCGTGCTCTTCACTGCATTCGACGTTCGATGCGCCTTCAAACACGACGAATCCGCCGTTCGTCGTGAAGCCCAGCTTTTCTGCACCCTTGAGGAATTCGTGCGTGCCGTTGCCCCTGACGGATTTCAAGGTGCAGTTGGAGTCCGTGTATCTACCGCCTGCTCGGGCCACGCAACGCCCAACTTCGGGGAGCGCAAACGCGCTGCTTGCGACGAAGGCGCTGACCGCGAAGATCGCCACTGTGGCTACCGCCATAATCCTCATGCGTAGCATCTGCCGCTTCCTCTCTCGTGCTTCGGTCTACCATCGCGAGACTACCAGTCCAGTCCCTGAGCTGACAGCAAGTCTCAACACGTTAGCGGTCTAGCGGCCTATGCATGACTTGAGCCGGCCCCCTCGTTGATTTGCACGGCCAAGCAGCACGTCGCCGTGACGGTCGAACTAAGCACTCGCGAACATAAGCGCTTGATACTCGGCGACTCCCCAAACTGAAACCCGACTAGGGTACGAATCGAACCCTTTAGTGTGGGAGAACCACCCCGAGCCCTGAGACAATCGTCGGCAATCCTCATTTCTCCGCGCGACGAAAGTGCACACATTTAAATGTGCTCCGCACTTCACTGGTAAAACTTTGTTTCCTGGGTTGCTACGTCATAGTTCTGCACCTTGCAGGGTGGGCAGATCGACCAAAGCTATGTCCGCCATCTGCTGATTTGGCTCGCGGGCAAGGTTGATCTGGACCACGCACACCCGCACGCGATGCGTCATTCGTACGCGGCCCGGACTAGCGGGCGAGGGCACGCCGATGAACGTCATACGCGACGCATTCGGGCATAGCTCGCTGGCTACCACTGACCGCTATCTTCGAGCTGTCGCACCAGTGCATGTTGATCGACACCATGAAGCAGCGAGAATGGGAGATGTGACGCCAAGCCGTCGGGAACTAGCCAAGATGCGCGTCGTCGCGCCGATAGTCGCAGGCGTGATGACGGTCGTCTTGCTGGCGGTCTACGCCGCTTTTCGCGGCATTGACGCTGTGGTCCAGGTCCTGATCGTCGTGGTCGCCGTGCAGGTCGTGATCCAGTCCATCGCCTTTTTGACCCGCAGGTCACGACGGCGAGGTCGCTAGACATGATGCCCGCCATCTCCCACGTGCTTCCGGTGTTCCCGTGGGGCATCATCGTCATTGCCGTGCTCGTTGTCTTGTTTCGGACGCTCAACGCGCGTCGTCGTAAGTAGCCCCAGGACGCCGCTACAGCCTCAGGACGGCGGGCGTATACCGGCGGGATTCGGGGGTCCAGCTCGCTATCGGTAGCGGTTGGCATAAACACTCTGATCAATCGCCGCCCGACCACAGTGCGCCTGGGTTGGCGTTTCGCGGTTGATCGTGACGGGGCGCACTGTCTGGTTGGCGTTCAGGCGTCCGGAGCGGCTGGCGGCCGGGACTGATCTCACGTTCGTCTGTGGCATCCGAGACAGGCTTGGGCCGTGTTGAACGTCGCGCGGCAGGTCAGGCCCAAAGGCTGCCTGAGCTGGGGCGACGCGGCTGGGATCGGGCGCAGTTGAGGTGTGTTCTGTGCGGTTTGTTGCTCGGCGTGATCGGTGACGTGAGTCGCTTTCCGACACCGCGCGATCTGGTGGGGTATCTCGGTCTCGACCCCCGCGTGCGTCAGTCAGGCTCAGAGCCCGCCAAGCACGGGCGAATCAGCAAGCAAGGGCCCGGTGAGGTCCGTGGCTTGCTCGTCGAGGCAGCCTGCACGCGGGGGAGCGCGCAGCCAGGGTCGACGGCGCTCTTGGAGGAGGTCGCCATCGCGTTGAGGACAGCTGGAAAACTGCGCGAGGCGGCGCTCGAGGAGCCGTTTACTAAGAGCGAGCGCTCCGGGCGCTCCTACATTCACCCGGGCATCGCGGCGGCCGACGTCGAGGTGCGCCGTGCGGCGCTGCTGCTTCAGCGCGTCGAAGCGATCGCCAAGGCGCAGCCGGCGCCTCCTGAGGAGCCCACGGGCGAACCATTCGCCGAGCTGGACGAGGTCTACGGATTGGCCCCAAGGCGCCGGGGTGCCCGATGACCGGACCGGCACGCGCACCCGAAAGCAGAGCGCCTGCCGCGGAGGGCCACGAGCGCCCGCTCACTGAGGCCGACACACGCCCGCTGATCGAACGGGCAGCACGCCGGGGGTCGGTAAGTGCGCTGAAGATGATGCAGGAGTTTCATTGAAAAGACCGGAACCTAGCCGCGTTCCGCGAAACGTGCTTGTCGTGACCTTGCGTCCGTCGCCGACCGGGAGTGGTACGCCTCCCTACCAGGTGCCGGCGGCGCTGCAGCCACCTTCGCCAACCGGTTCGCATTTGCGCGTGATCGCGCCTTTTTCGTTCTTCAGCTTGAATGTGTTTTGGCTCCCCTTCGCGAGCGATTGGACTTCGAAGGATTCTGCTTCAGCTTTGACGACCGAGGCGGTCGCGGTGGAAGTGTCTTTCAGCGTCGGCTCGATTTTCTGCAGTTCGGCGAGGGTGCCGCCGACAAACGAGCCGTTGTGTTCGCTGGCGTACGCCTCCTCGGTGGTCTGCAATGCCCCCACCTGGGTCTTTGCGGCGGAGTCGCTTGCCTTCTGGGTCTGGCTGAGGAACGCTGGAATGGCGATCGCGGCGAGAATGCCGATGATCAGGATCACTACGAGCAGCTCGATCAGCGTGAAGCCATCGGTCTCGGTCAACTTGGAAACGCGCATGCCTCGCATATCGTCAGGCGCGACGGAATGCTTTAGCTTTGCTTCCCGAGCCGCCCCGCTTGACCTCCGCCGACAGCCGGCGTAGGCTGCGAGACCAATCAAGTGCCCCCGCGACGCGCAGCAATGCTCTCCTGCTGTGTCGGTGCTCAGGGAAGCCAGGCGAACCGCTTCACGAGGCTCGTCACCGTCGATCGTCGGCCAAGTCCGAGCGTGTTCCCGGCGCCAACGAGCGCCAGGCCGACCAGAAGCAGCGCGTAGATGATGTGATTATCCAAGAAGACATTGTTTTCCGGCGGGAGCACTGCGCCCGGTCACGCTCGGCGTGGTGCCCGGGCGGACGCACGCCGCAGAACCCGCGTTTGGCTTCTCCTGTGAGCAGCGCTCGCGTCATCGCACACGCGCCGCCGGCCGCGTGCAAGGCGGCGCGATAGGAGGCTTCGCCGATCCAAGTCTCGGAGTCCGCCGCGCCGCCGCCGGCGACTGCCGCTTCGCGGACATAGTCCACATGGTCTGGGCTGTGGATCAGCTCGATCTCCGCCTCGTTCGCCGCAATCGCCGCGCCGCTCCCAGCCGAGCCAACCCAGCGTGTCGAGGCGGCGCTCGATTGCCCGAAGGCGCTCGGGCGTCTCCGGAACCCAAGGCATCTGCTCGCGCGGGTCGTGCTCCAAGCACGCTGCATCGCTGAAGTAAACGCTCGGCGCGCAGGCGCCGTAGCTCGCGTCGGTCATGCGCACTGCGTGCAGACGTCCGCCATTCGCTCATTCGAGCGATCACGGTCCTGGCGCATATCGGCGGTGGACACTTCCATCGGTCGCTCCTTCTCTAGCTGCGGCGTATCTGAAGCGCTGCACGTTGCGGACAATGTTCGCGTCGCGATGGGCCGCCGCAATCGGCGCAGGTCACGTGATCCCCGCGTGCTGCCTACGTGTTCGCGATCAGGGTTTGCACGGATTCTCACTCGTTCTGCGGTCCGCCGAGTTCATCCAGTGCCCGCTCGACCCAGAGCGGATCGCGCCGCACACCCAAGCGAGCTGACTCATCCGTAAAGCGAGCCGCAGCTGATCTCGTGGCTTGCCGCGGCCGGCATCGGCGACTGCTTGGACAACCTGCTTCTTGTCGGCTGCATCGCGACCGGTTCGCCAAAGCAGGCGGACGAACTCGGAACCGCTCTGCGGCGGCGGCCAATTCCCCCAGGAGGATCGCTCATTCGAGAAAGCACCCGGACGGGGCGCCGGTCTGTGGGCGACGGCGACACCGCTCGGCGTGTGGCATCGCGACCGGGCTCTTTTGCTCTCTGGACGGCGTCGCCCTTAGAAGAACGGCGTCCGGCCGGTTAGCTGACGTGATTCATCTCACCGGTCATCACCCGGGACGCGCGAGGATCCTGCGCATCGTGCCCGTCCTGTAAAGGGCTACCTGAGTGATGATCTGCAGGACGATGAACATGGCCAGCCAGAGGGCGGTTTCGAGGCCTGGGACCGCGTCGACCGCCAGAGTGGCGGCCATCGCCACGCTTGCCGCGGCGTGAATGAGCAGGCCGCAGCCCCAGAGAAGGGTCAACCGGCGCCAGACGCGGTGGATGCCCGGCCTTTCGGTCCACTCCTGCTCGAAGGCACGCTCCCTGCTTGGCAGGAGGCTCTTCGCGAGCTCGTAGGTGAGCGGTCGGCTCGCCCAAAGGCTGGCGAGCATCCATAGGCCGAAGGGGATGCCGAGGATGGCGTTGCGGACGAGCAGCATCCGCGGATCGCCGGTGATCAACGAGCTGAGCGCGGTGAGCAGCACGGCTGCGAGCACGAGCACGCCCATCACGTCGATCTGGCGGGTTCGTTCGAGCACGACGCCCACGCGTATGGCGGGCGGAGCACCGGCGATGAGAAGCGCCGCGACCTGGTTGACGCCGCCTGCGCGCAGGCCGTAGTAGAGCACCGTGGGCAGAGCCAGGTCGACCAACAGCGTCGCCGCGCCTCGCAGTGGTACCTGGTCAAGCCTTGGCGGGGGGCTAGGTGGGTGGGCGTGTGCAGCGGTCAATGGTCTGCGCCAGCTCTCCCGCGCCGTCACGCCGACGCCCTGCTGACGTCGCTGCCGCGAGCGGAATGGTGGCGGCGATCCAGCGCAGCGCCCAGCACGAAGCCGGTCAATATTCCTACGCCGTGGCCGTCGCGGCGTGCGACCAGGACGACCGCCAGCAGCAGAATCGCGATGACCACGAGCGGGTGCAGCAGCGACCAGCGGCGGAGGATGGCGAGGAGCACGAGCACGCTGTTGCCGACGATGGCGGCCACAACCGCGCCGCCGGTCGCGAGTGCGGTCAGGTCGGCGGCAAAGAACGCGGCGTATACGAAGGCAGGCCAAGCCGGCCGTAGCTGCTCCCTCCACATTGCATATGTGAGCGCGCCGATCAGGCCCGCGACGGCGTCTGAGGACCCGCCGTCGGTGGAGTGCGGGAACCACCAGTAGGCCAGGCCGAGCGCGACCAGGCCGCCGCCAAAGTAGGAGACCAGCCACCGGGTGCGGCCATAGTACCTCTCGACCGAGGCGCCGACGAGGGCGCTGCCGGCCAAGTTGAATGCATATTGCAACAGGCCGTCGGGCTGTACGAACAGCGGAGTGACCAGGCGCCACGTCTGTCCTTGGCGCAGCTGCTCGGGATCGCGCTGCAGTGAGGAGACGACCCCCGGGCCGAATAGCTGCGCCGCGCCGGCCAGGGCGGTGATCCCGGTGATCGTCACCGTGATGGGGTAGTCGCGCCAGAGTCGCCCGACCGCCGGCCCAGGAGCGGTCATGCGAATCCTGCAGGGGTCGGTCCAGTGGGTAGGACGGAGAGCACTTCTGACTCGGCGGCGACGAGTTCGGGCTCCTGCGCAGGGGCGACGGTGCGTGACCGGAGCATGGTCGTGAGCACGGCGAGCGCGCCCGCGCCGCCGGCGAGGGCGAAGGCTGCGGTCAGCCCGGCGCGATCGGCGAGGATTCCGGCGCTGGCCGCACCCATGGCGTCGCCGATTGCCATTGCGGTGGCGAGCCAGGCGAAGGCCTCGGTGATGGTTCCTGCTGGGGCGGCGTGGTCGACCATGGCGTAGATAGTGGCCTCGGTTGGCGCGATTGCGGCGCCGGCGAGGAGCAGCACCGCCCCGAGTGCAACGACGCTCCCGTCCGCCGGGATCAGGGCCAGGTGTCCGGCCGTGAGCGCGCCGAGCAGGAGCGCAAGCCCGGTGGCGCTGCGTGCTCCACCGCCGAGGCGGGTAACGAGCAAGCCGCCGATGAACGACCCGACGCCCCAGAGGGCGAATAGGGGGGCGGCGGCTGTGGTGCTTGCAAGCGTCCTGGCGGCTGCGGTGACGGCGACCTCATCAGCGCCGAGCAGCATGCCGACGGCGATCAGCACGATCACCAGCGTCCGCATGGCCGGTGTGCGCAGCGATCCTCCACGCGGGCGCCGTTCTGCTGGTGCCGGCTGCCAGCGGCGTGAGGCCGGCTGGGCTGCGTACGCCGCGGTCGCGGCCAGCAGGACGACGCCGGCACTCGCGAGAGCTGCTCCGGTGGACCACAGCGCGCCGATGCAGAGTGCCAGCGGTGGCCCGAAGATGTAGGTCAGCTCGATGACCGATGCCTCGAGGGCGTAGGCGGCGCGAACGGCGCCGGGATCGGACATGAGGGTTGGGAGTTGGCTTCGCAGGCAGGCGCCGACCGGCGGGGTGGCCAGCCCTATCCCGGCTGCGAGCGCGACAAGGAAGGCGAGCGGGGCGCCTGACGACAGCACTGCGATCGCGCCCAGCAGCGTTGCGGCGACGCTCGCGCTCACCAGCAGCGTCGAGGTCTGTCCGCGGCGGTCAACAAGCTGTCCGAGCAGCGGCCCGCCGACGCCGAGCGCGATTGCGTAGACGCCGGTGACCACGCCCGCCGCGGCGAACGAGCCGGTCAGGTGGCGGGTATGGACCAGTATCCCGATGCTGAGCATCGCCGGTGGCAGCCGAGCGACGATCGAGGTGGCGAACAGGCGTCGTGCGCCAGCGGATGATGCGATCGAGGGCATGCACCGATGCTAGGTTCTTACTGGTGCAGATGGAAGATCCACAATCATGCCCTTAGACGAGACCAGTCAGCCGATAGAGGTGCTCCTCTCGGTGCGCCGCGATGTTCCTCGGACGCTCGGGGCGCAAATCGAGGAGCAGCTCCGGCGGGCGATCCGGGAGGGCGCCCTGCGCCCGGGTGCGCGGGTCTCGTCCACGCGCGACCTCGCGCGGCAGCTCGGCGTTTCGCGGAGGGTCGTGGTGGACGCCTATGCGCAACTTGCCGCGGAGGGGTATCTGAACCTGCGCCAAGGCGCCCGGCCTCGCGTCTCGGACGCGGCGGCGGTTGCGGGGCACGCACCGACGGTTGCGTCGCGGGGGGCGCCCGGTGCGCGGTTCGATTTCCGTCCGAGCGTGCCGGACGTCTCGACGTTCCCGCGGGCGGCATGGCTGCGCTCGCTGCGCGAGGCGCTGGCGGCGATGACCGACGCCGACCTAGGCTATGGCGACCCTCGCGGGGTCGGGGCGCTGCGCTGGGCTCTGGCGGACTACCTCGGCCGCGTGCGTGGCGTCGTCGCCGATCCCGAGCGCATCGTCATCACGAGCGGCTACACGCAGGGACTGGGCCTGGTCTGCCACGCGCTCGCGGCGGCCGGCGCGAAGCGGATCGCGTTGGAGAACCCAAGCAACCCCGAGGACGGGCTAGTCGCCGCCCGCGCCGGCCTGGAGCCGGTTGCGATCGAGGTCGACGAGGAGGGACTCGGGTCGACGAGCTCGAGCGCGCCGACGCCGACGCGGTCGTGTTGACGCCTGCCCACCAGCACCCCACCGGCGTCGTGCTCAGCGGAGAGCGACGGAAGGCCGTGCTGGCCTGGCTGCGCGCGAGCGACGCGATCGTGATCGAGGACGACTACGACGCGGAGTTCCGTTATGACCGCGCGGCCGTCGGGGCGCTCCAGGGGCTCGACCCAGACCGGATCATCTACGCTGGCTCGGCGAGCAAGACGCTCGCGCCAGCGCTCCGGCTCGGCTGGCTGGTCGTCCCACCCTCGCTCCTGCAAGCCGTCAGCCGCGAGAAGCTCCTCGCCGACCGAGGAACGGCCCGTATCGAGCAACACGCCTTCGCCGACTTCCTCACCCGCGGCGAACTCGACCGCCACCTGCGCCGCATGCGATCCCGCTACCGCAGCCGCCGTGACGCGCTCGTCGAGGCGCTTGCCGAAGCGCTCCCCGACGCCGCTGTCCGTGGTGTCGCCGCCGGGCTGCACGTGACCGTCCAGCTGCCCGACAGCGACAACGAACAAGCGATCCGCGAGGAGGCCCAGCACCGGCTCATCGAGCTCGAGACGATGAGCGACTACCGACCGCACAACCGCGGGCGGCCCCCGGCCCTCCTGCTCGGCTACGCGCAAATGCCCGAGCCTGCGATCCGCGCCGGCGTCCACGAGCTCGCGAAGGCGGTACGAGCAGCAAGGGCCCGCGCCTGAGGTACCGGCCGCGTTTGAGCCCAGGAGCTCCAGCACCAACAAATCGACGAGCGCTCCAGCCGCAATGCGAGTCGTGATCGCGAACGTCGCGTCATCCGTCAGCATCGAGGCCGGACTTCGCAAATCTAAAGGTCGCCGGCTTCGTGGGCGATTAGTTCCCCATGCATCGGCAACGCATGAGGGATGAGCGTGGGTTCACGTTGATCGAGCTGCTCGTCGTGATCCTGATCATCGGCATCCTCGCCGCGATCGCCGTACCCGCATTCCTGAGCCAGACCAGCAAGGCCAGCGACTCGGCGGCGAAGACCCAAGCAGGCACGTTGCAGACGACGATGGAGACTTACGCGAGCGAAAACAACGGCAGCTTTGCCGGTGCGACACTGGCAAAGCTCCAGGCCATCGAGCCCACCCTGAAGGACAAATCGACAGCTGTCGCCAAGGAAGTCGTCGGCCCCACGGCGACGGGCTTTACGGTCGAATCCGAAGCGGTCGGGACGAAAAACATCTACAAACTCGTCAGTACAAACGGCGACGTCAAACGCGAATGCGCCACTGCGGGTCAGGGTGGCTGTAGAGCCGGGGGCAGTTGGTAGAGGTCGAGCCGGGTCAAGACGACTTGGCTGCGGGCAAAGCGCCTGTAGCTTCCCGCGACTGAATTCTCGCCGAGATCGGATGCTATTGACGCAGCGCCTCCCCGAGGCGAAGCCGGTCGAGGCCGTCGAGGATGAGATCGAGCCCCCCACGCGAACTCGACGTCGTTGTCGTAGCCGGCCGCGGGGGAGCTTTCTCGCGATCTCCGCGAGGTAGGGGTAGTCGTCGAGCGCGCCGATCGTCTCTGCCCTCCTCTGCGCGGCTTCTCCGGCACTGTCGGGGGTCTGGAACCCTAGATCCCTTTCCTGCAGGGCGAAGCCGTAGATGTAGGCGTCCTGGACTGAATAGGCGTGAACCGCCATCTCGAATGCGAGCCGACCTTCCGCAGGCAGCTGGACCAACCGGGTGATCGCCTATGCGCACGTGTTGGTGACCGATCGCTACCCGCCGTTCCGCCTCGCGCCGTAGGTTTCACGGCTCGCGCAATGCGCAAACAAACATGCGCCCGCACAGGCCCGGGCACGCGCTCTCGCGCCCCCGCATCGAGGAGGCTATGCCGAGGGCGTCAAGAGGTAGACGAACGTGCGCGCGACTGGCTCCCAAGAGAAGACCGACCATACGCGGCCGGCGTATCTGAGGTTTCCGCTCGGAGTAATCCGCGAGGGTCCGGCGCCGCCAGCGACCTGGGTTGAGTCCACGCGCACGTAGGCGTGCCCGCCAGTGAGGCCCTGCAGAAGCGCTACGAGATCGGCGTAGTGCGACGGCAGGCTATTTTTGAACAGGCCTGCCACGCGCGTTGCGATGCGTCCCCAGGCTGCGACGCGTACCGAGGCACAGCTCTTGCCTGGGACGTTGCCCGCGGGCTTTTGCACGAGGAGCGCGACCCGGAGCGTGTCGCTCAAGAACGCGCGAGCGCTGAAAACATACGCTTGATACTTGACCCGGCGGACTTCGAGCGATGAGCCTGTGCTCACAGAGGACGGTGCAGGGTGAAGCGTACCCATGAGGAACGAGCCGTTTGTGTAGAGATCGACCGGCACGCCTATGAAGCGACCGACGAGCTTCACAAAGCCCGCGTCATCTTGCACAGACGTCAGGTAGGTACCGACTACCCTCCCCTTCCATCGCAGCTTGCCGGTTACCGGAGCGATGATGTACGGGCCCCCGACGTCGGCCAGTACGCGGCCGGCTCTTGCAACGCGCAGCCGCACGATGTGCCAGCGAGGGGCGTAGACGATCGCGTGCACCGCGGCATAGACCGCAGGTTCGCTGTTGCTGGCCAACGCGCTGAGCAGGGCTCGAGACCCCGTGATACGCGCGATGTCCTTCTTCACCTCAGTGCCATGAAGCTCGCCTGCGTAGATCGCTTGCGCCGCGCTGGCGTCGACGCCAGCGATCACGGACGCGCTTGCAGAACCGCAGGACCGTGACGCAGGACCGACTTCCGCGATGGCCCCCGCGCCCGATCCCGTCGCGCGCGCCAACTGCGCGCGGCTCTTGCGCATCGGGCCCGGATCGGCATCGAGCGTGGCATTTGCGCTTGCGCCGAGAACCGCGACGATGGCAAAGCCCAACGCAAGTCGACGTGCAGTTAGGCGCCTTTTGACTGCGGCCACGGTGCAAGCCTCGCCTCTCTCCATAAGGCGTCGCTCAGCGGGAGATGAGAACCGTCATACGTAAGCTGCAGCCCCATCGCTGCTCCTGGCCGGCGCCGCAATCGCTGCCCCCGCTTCGCGCGACAGGTTCATGGAGGGATGCCTTGGCGAGAGACGGCTGGACACGGCGAGATCCCTGGTTTGCCCTCCACGTGATTCAATACGCACTTGGTCGTAATCTCAGGCATACGGATATGTCCTAGGAGTTAGACATCAGCTCTATTACGAGACCCAGCGTGGGACTCGCGCCGTGGATCCTCGGGGCGAGCTCTCTGGCCGCTGTCAGTCAGGCTGAGCGCGACACTGCGCAGCGTCCCGGTGCTCGGATCCTTCGCGAGGGTCTTGACCTCGGGGACGACGCTATCGGGCCCTGCGAAGACCTCGACGTGAGTGTCCTCGTGCCTGTGCTGAACGAGAGCGCGCATATCCGCGAGACAGTCGCCGCCATGCAGGCGCAGGCAGGCGACTTCACGATGGAGCTGCTGTTCGTCGACGGCGCCTCCGAGGATGACACGCGGAGCATCATCGAGGAGCTGGCCAAAGCCGACTCGCGCATCCGCGTCTTCCATAACGCCGAGCGTACGACGTCGTTTGCGCTCAACATCGCCCTACGTAACGCCCGCGGGCGTTACGTCGCGCGGATGGACGCACACTCCGTGTTCCCGCCCAACTATCTGTCGACGGGCATCGAGCGCCTGCTGCGAGGCGACGGCGTCGAGCAGGTCACAGGTCCGATGCTGCCGCGGGGCACCGGGCGCTGGTCTCGTCGCGTGACGCTCGCTCTGCAAACACGCCTTGGCATCGGCGGGTCAAGAAAGTGGGAGGCGACAGGCGGCGACGACGACGCGGAGTTCGAGCTCGACACGGGCGTGTTCGCCGGCGTCTGGAAGCGCCAGACGGTCGAGCGGCTCGGCGGGTGGGACACGGGCTTTCCCGTCAACCAGGATTCAGAGCTGGCGGCGCGCATCCTTGGCGACGGGGGACGCATCGTGTGCATCTCCTCGATGGGCTCCGATTATGCCCCGCGCGACGATCTTCGCGCGCTGTGGCGGCAATATTGGAGGTACGGCTGCTACCGCGCGAAGACGGCAGGCCGGCATCCGAGCAGCCTCCGCACGTCGCACCTGCTTCCGCCCGCGCTCGTGCTCACCGCGAGCACCGCCGTCGGCGCGCCGCGGATGCTGCGCGCGTTCGCACGACTAGGCGTGGGTCTCTACGCCGGGGCCGTGGGCGTGGAGACCGTCCGCGCTGCGCGCCGCTCGTCGCCTCGGGTTGCCGCTGGGCTGCCGGTGGTCTTCGTGACGCTGCATGGCTCGTGGGGGCTCGGCTTCCTTTTCGGGACGGCTAGGTTCGGCGCCGCGCGCGCAATCCTGCGAGAGCAGCTCGCTCGCATCCGCAGACGGCTCGTCTGAGGATCCTGCAGGCAGGCTACGGCCGCCGGATGGGGCGCCGTCTATGGGCTCTCCGCCCGTAGCGCGCGCCGCCCTCCAGGTCTGAGAGTCGGAGTCTTCTTTGGGAGCGCCGTCTGGCTGATGTCCTATGTGCAGCTGGTCCCGATGGGTCTCTACGAACTGCCCTGGAAGTATCCCCCGAAAGACCTGGCGTTGGATCTTTCGTACCACCTCGTCTACGGGGCCGGCGTGGCGGGCGCGTTTCGCGTGCTGGACGGGCGCTGAGGCGCTGAGCACACGCCTCTTTATTCGACATGCTCGCGGCTCGGTCAGGTTCGCCACCGTCAGCACGTGTGCGACGGGAGTGAGCGCGAGTTGATCATCTGCCCCGATTGAGGGCTTCCTGGCGATACCCAGCAACTCATCGCGCGGGAAAAGTGATCCGAATCTAAGGGTCGCGCGTAGTGGGCCTTGAGGAGGTTTGGCTCCGCTCGCGGAGCTTTGCCTTGAAGTCGGTAGCCGCAGGACGCGGTCCTGCGGGGATAGGAGACATGATGTCTGAGGAGCTCGACTTGGTGTACCGCTCTGTTGAGGAGCAGCACGCCGACAAGGACGCCCTGACGCGGCGCAGGTTCGTTGCCGGCGCGGCGACGACGCTTGGAGGTATGGGTCTGCTTGGTCTTCCGAGCGCGGCGCTTGCCGGCAGGAAGGCGCGAAGCGCGCACGGCGAAGACCTGTCCGGATATGGCGCGCACAAAGTGAACGACCCTCAGACGATCCTCAACGTCGCCGCGACCGCGGAGGTGCTGGCGACGATCGTCAACACCGTCGGCTGGCAGAAGAACCTGGGCGGCGACGAAGTCACGCAGCGCAACATCAAGGCCGCCGCGCGCGAGGAGCTGGTGCATTACGAAGTGCTCGTCGCGAGCGGTGCGAAACCCGCGACCAAGCGCATCTGGGTACCCGACGCGGTCTTCGCCAGCCGCACCGGCCTTTTGAACACGCTGCAGGTCGGCGACCAGATCTTCGTCAACGCGTACCTGATCGGGACCAAGACGTTCGGCGACGCTGGCAACGGCGAACTAGCCGTGACCACAGCAGAGTTCATGGCCGTCGAGTCAGTTCACCGGGCCCTGGCGCGTCAGTCGCTGGGCCAGCTGGGCAACGATCGCGTGTTTGCCAAGTTCGACCAACCCGAGAAGGCTCCCGGAGCCCCCAATCTCGGACAGCCCGGCTTCAGGGACATCCTTGTCGCTGTCAGCCAGCTCGAAGCCGCCGGATTCGGGTTCGGGAAACAGGGTGCCAAGCCAGGAAGCTTCTATGACTTTGACACCGTCAGCAAGAGCACGCCCACTGATCCTGACCTGAACACCTTCGCACCTGACGCCAACTAGCGCGTCCTGCCCTGGGGCGCCAGCCGTATCTCGGCTGGCGCCCACGCAATCGCCTGCCCGGCTTTCGTGCGGGGGGCGCGGCGCAGCCATCGTGCTGCTCGTCAGTAGCGCGCGATCATGAGCGCCTCGGCGGACTCCAGGCAGCCGGCCTCGATCAAGAACATCAAGGCTGGGATGTAGCGGCCTGGAAGGGCGGGCCGCCAGTTCGACTACACCAATCCAGGCACTCGCTGAGGCTCGCTGACCGTACGCGCCGCCCGAAGCGGCGCGGCTGCGAACTCTCGCATGCCCGAAACGAAACTCTCGGCGGCGCGGAAGCCCAGCTCGCGCGCGGCGCGCTCCGGTGAGGCGAACACGTGCCGAACGTCTCCGCGGCGGTACTCGCCCGTGCGCCTGGGGCGAGGCGCCTGCGGTCCCGTTGCGTCTGCGAGCGTGTCCGCCAGCTCGCCGACGCTCCGCGGCTCGCCGCTGGCGATGTTGAATGCACCGGACGCAGGTGTCTCGCTGAGCAGCGCGACGACGTTCGCTCGCGCCACATCGCGCACGTGCACGAAGTCTCGTTGCTGCTCGCCGTCCTCGAACACGCGCGGGGCCTCGCCGTTGGCGAGTGCACTTGCAAACAGCGATGCGACGCCAGCGTAGGGAGTGTCCCGCGGCATTCGCGGTCCGTACACGTTGTGGTAGCGCAGCGCCGTGACCGGCACCCCGAGTTCGCGGTGATATGCCAATGCGAGGTGCTCCTGGTGCACCTTGGTCGCGGCGTAGACATTGCGCGGATCCAGCGGCGCGTCCTCGCGGACGGCCCGAGCGTCCAGCACGCCTCCGCAACGCGGGCAGGAGGGCTCGAAATTGCCGTGCTCGAGATCCTCCACACGGCGTGCACGAGGGCGAACGAAGCCGTCGTCGGCACACTCGTAGCTGCCCTCGCCGTAGACCACCATGCTCGAGGCGAGCACCAGACGTCCGGGAAGGCCCTTTCTCGCAAGCTCGCGCAGCAGCACGGCCGTGCCCATATCGTTGTGGCTGGCGTAATCCGCCACGTCTAGAAAGTCGTTTCCGAGACCGACCATGCCCGCCTGGTGGCAGACGTGCTCAACGCCCTGAAGGGCGTCCTGGACGGTCTCCGGGTCGCGGACGTCTCCTTCGACGAAGTCGATCTCTCGCGGCAGATAGCCGGGTCGCTCAGAGTGGGCGAGCAGAGAGTCGAGCACGCGCACCTCGCGATTCTCGGCGAGCAGGGCGTCGACCACGTGTGAACCGACGAAGCCTGCCCCCCCGGTGACGAGGATCACGAGAGCGACCCCGTCGACTCAGCGCGGAGGACCGCTCGTGTCTGCTCGGCTGGGTGCATGCCGACTTTTGATACCCGGCGCGGACATCTTCCTGGGGCCGCGACGTCCGATGTTTCGTGAATCGTAAGATCGCTGACCCCGGCAACGCGCTGCCGGTAGTCACCCAGCTCGTGCCCCTCACAAGCGGACGCCGCGGGTCGCGCGCTGAACGCTCGCGGCGCGCCGGTCGGGTCTGAGCGTGCCTCAGGTGACCGTGCGGCTGCCAACAGGCGGCGTGTCGTCCGGGGTCGCCCGTTACGGTGAGATCGTGTCGTTGCTGCAGGCCTGCGGAGTGGTCAAGAGCGTGGGTCGCGGGCGCGCCGCGCGTAAGCTGCTCGACGGCGTCGATGTCGAGGTCGATGCAGGCGAGCTCGTGGCCGTGCTCGGACGCTCGGGCTCGGGGAAGTCGACTCTTCTGCACCTGCTCGGCGGCCTGGACCACCCGGATGCAGGCAGCATCACCATTGCGGGAGATTCCCTAGTCGACTGCTCCCAGCGCGTGCTCACGCAGATTCGCCTGCGCAAGATCGGCTTCGTGTTCCAGTCCTTCCAGCTGATCGAAGAGCTCAGCGGTGAGGAGAACGTGCTGCTGCCCACGCGCCTGCCAGGGGCGCCGCGAGGAGGCTCTGTGCGCGCCCGTCGTCTGATCGAGGAGTTGGGCGTCGACTCCGTCGCTGAGCACCGACCGCATGAACTCTCCGGGGGCGAGCAGCAGCGCTTCGCGATCGCGCGCGCGCTCGTAAACGAGCCCGCGCTCGTGCTCGCCGACGAGCCGACCGGCAATCTGGACAGCTCGGCGGCCGCGGATCTGCTCGCTCTGCTTCGCGGTATGGCGGCGCAGGGGCGCTCGGTCGTGATGGTGACGCATGAGCGCGATGTCGCTGCGTCTGCCGACCGCGTGCTCGAGCTGGCGGACGGGCGCTTGGCGTGAGCAGTCTGTGGCGCGAGGCGCTCGGTGGCCTCGCCAGGCGGCGCTGGCGCACGGCCCTCTCGGCATCGGGTATTGCCCTCGCCGCCGCGATGCTCTCGACAGCCGCCGTCGTGGGATACGGGCTGCGCACCGGCTTTCAGCGGAGCGCACGCGCCGCCGACCTGCCGGACGTGATCGTGCGCTTCGATCGCCAGCCGCTCAGCCGGGTGGCGCGGCGGGTCAGCGCCCTCCCCGACCTGGCGGCATCGTCGTTTCGGCTCGAGCTGACCAATGTGCACTTGGGCGGCGGCGGCCACAGCAGTAGTCAGGGTGTGATCGAGGTGCTGAGCCCGGGGCGCCGGGGATATGGCCTGCTCGCCGGGCACGCTCTCTCCGCGCGACACGGCGACGTCGTCGTCGAACAGGGCGTCGCGCGAACTTGGGGGCTGCATCTCGGCTCGCGGTTCTTCGTCGAAGGGCTCGAGGGGTTGCGTGTCAGCGGGATAGCGCAATCGCCCGACAATGTCGCCTATCCGCTGGCGGCGCCTCGCATCTACCTCTCCCGCCCGGCGCTGGATGCGCGCTTCGGCGCGGAGCGCGATCCTCAGGTGAACGTTGCCGAGCTTTGGCTCAGGGACCCACTCCAGCTCGAGCAGGTGCTCGTCCAGGCCCGCGACTCCAGCTACGGCATTCGCGGGCTGCGCGTCATCACACGTGCGGGCGTGCGCGTGCTGCTCGACCAGGCGGCGGGCATCGTGATCGCGCTGCTGGTAGCGCTGTCGGCGATTGCGCTGCTCACCGCGGGCGTGATGCTCGGAGCTTCGGCGCGTGCAGACGTCCAACGACGCCTACCAGGGATCGGGGTGCGCAGGGCGATCGGCGCGAGCCGTGCCCACGTGGCGCTCACGCACGGCGTCGAGTCAGCGATCGTCGCGGTTCCTGCGGGAGCGCTCGGCGTGCTCGTCGGCTTCCTGGTCGCGAGGGGGCCAAGCGAAGCCCTGCTCGCGGCGATCAACGAGCTGCCGCCCGGCGCGGGGCTGGCGGGTCCGCTCGTGGCCTGCTGGGCGCTGACGGCGCTTATCCCGATGCTGGCCTCGGCATGGCCAGCATTGCGCGCGAGCCGCCGCTCGCCGATCGCGCTCATGCGCGGGGCCGAGCTCAGCGCGCGTGGCGGACGGCGCTCGTTGCGCTCGCGCGCCGGTCGGGGCGGTCTGGGCAGCGGACTCGCGGCGCTCGGCGCTCGGCTGGTGAGCGTGCGCCGCGTGCGGCTCGCGGCGACGCTTTCGGTGCTCGGCGTCTCGGTGGGCTTCATCCTGCTCATGCTCTCGCTTGCAAGCGAGCTGAGCACGCTGGAGTCCGATCCCGGTTCGCTGGGCAAGCGCTATCAGCTGACCGCGTCGCTGCCTCCTGTGGCGGTCTCTTCGGTGAAACGCCTGGCGGGAGTCGCGGCCGTCGCGCCGCGCTACGAAGTCCAGGCACTCGACGCGTACTCGCTCGGAGAGACGATCGATCTGGTCGGCTATCCGGGCGATCACACCGTGTTCGAGGCGCCCGCTCTGGTGTCGGGGCACCGGCTGGACGGCGCCAATGCCGCGGAGGTGGGACGCGGCTTGGCGCAGGTGCTTGGCCTGAGCCCCGGCTCGCCGTTGGCGGCCGAGCTCCCGTCGGGTCGTGAAATCCGCCTGCGCGTGGCAGGGGTTGTCGACTCGCTGCAGCACGACGGGCGTGTCGTGTACGTCTTCGCGCGCGCCTTGCTCGCCGCAGAACCCGCCGCTCAGGAGCAACTCGCGGTGCGCCTGAGCGCCGGGACGAGCCCGGCGGCGGTCACGCGGCGGCTCGCTGCGCTGGGCGCCAGGCCGAGTTCCACGGGGGGCGCCACGGGCAGAGGGCGCAGCCTGATCTCGGCGTTGAGCGCGATCCTCCGTGCCGTGGCGATCGTCGACGGGCTCGTGTGCATTTACGCGCTGGTGCAGGCGCTCTTCCTAACCGCGCGTGAGCGACGCACGACGATCGCGGTGCTGCGCGCCTGCGGTGCGGGGGCCGGCGCCGTGCGTTTGCTGCTTGCCGGAGCAGCTGCCGCGGCCGTGCTGCCGGCGGCGTTGATCGGCACGCTGCTTGAGCGCTTCGTGCTCGGTCCAGCGACGGCGCGGCTGGCGGTCGGGTACGCCTCCCTGGAACTGAGCGCTGGGGTGGGCGAGGTGGCGGCGGTCCTGGCCGGACTTGGCTTGCTCGCGGTGGCCGCCGTGCTATGGGTCGCGCGCCAGGCGACGCGCGAGCCGATCGTGGCGGCCTTGAGCGGATGACTGGCAGGCGGGTGACGCGTCGCGAGGCGCTGGCCGAGCTCACACTTGGGGGCGCGGCTGTCGTGCTCGCAGGCTGCGGCATGGGCGCCCGTCCCACGCGCGCGCCGGATGGTTCGACGCTGCGCTCCTCCTACGCCGACCCCAGCGGCGACGGGGTGCTGCGGACCGGCGCGGGCGTGCCGCTGATCGACCGCCAAGACCTTGCGGCTCGCGCGCCGGCTGGTCGCGTGCTTTGCACGATCGCCCACCTCACCGATGCGCACGTGCTCGACGAGCAGTCGCCCGCCCGCGTGTCCTTCCTGCGGCGGTTGGGGCCGCCGTTCAACTCCACGTTTCGCCCGCAGGAGGCGCTCACTGCGCATGTGCTCTCCGGCGCCGTGCGCGCGATCGACCTCCTCGGTCCCGACGCCGTGGTCGAGGGCGGCGACCTGATCGACAACGCTCAGAACAACGAGCTCGAACAGGCCGTGGCCCTGCTGCACGGCGGCTCGGTGGACCCGAGCAGCGGCGGACACTGCTACTCGGGCGTTCAGTCGGCAGCCAATCCCGACCCTCTCTACTACCGGCCGGATCTGGATGCGCCGCGCCACCCGCGGATGCTGCAGGCAGCGACTCGCCGCTTCAGCAGCCGCGGGCTCAGCGCCCCCTGGTATCCGGTGCTCGGCGATCACGACATCCTCGTGCAGGGGGTGCTGCCGCCGAGCGCTACGACGCGCGAGATCGCGCTCGGCTCGCGCGCGATCTGGGATCTGCCGGCGCACCTTCGGCTCCCGAGCGGCCTGTCCGACGCGACGATCACCGGGTCCGCGAGCTCCTCGCCGGACGGTCTCGCCGCTCCCGGCGCGATCGAGGAGCTGATCGAAGCCGTGCGCTCGGCCCCAGCCGTGACGGTGGCAGCCGATTCGGCTCGTCGCGAGCTGGCCGTAGAGGAGGTGCTCGCGCGGCTGCGCAAGCATGCATCGGGTGGGGGCGCCGGGGCTCTCATGGACTACAGCTTCGACGTGGGCGAGCGAGTCCGCGCGATCGTGCTCGACCTAGCTCGCCGGGAGGGGGGTTCGGGCGGTTTGGTACGGCGCGGGCAGGCCACGTGGCTCGCGCGAGAGCTTGCTCGCGCTGACGGGCGCTGGGTGCTCGTCTTTTGTCATCAACCGCTTACGAGCAGCGAGGGGGGGCAGACGCTGCTCGCGCTGCTCGACCGTGACCCACACGTGCTGGCCGCGGTCTGGGGGCACACCCACCGCAACAGTGTCGTCCCGCGCTATACGCGCGCGGGCGGGTACTGGCTGATTGCCACGTGCTCATTGATCGACTACCCGCAGGAGCTGCGCGCCCTGCGAGTCCGCGAGACGGCGGGTGGCGTGGCGCTCGAGACGTGGATGCTCGACCACGTACCCGACGGAGGGCTCGGGGACATCTCGCGCGAGCTCTCCTACGTCGATTCGCAGGGCGGACGCCCCCAAGGCTTTGCGGGTGGGCGGCTGGATCGCAACGTGAGGCTGTATAAGCGAGCTCTGCGCGGCTGAGCCATGCGGCCCGCGGCTGAGACACGCGCCGCGCTAGGCGGCCTGCTCATCCTCGAGCGCCGCCAGGGCAGCGAACCAGCGATCTCCCGAGCGCCAGAGTTCGTTGACGACAAATCCCGCGGCCGCGGCGATCGGTCCGAGGTCGTCGATGCCGAGCCGCGCCCACGGGAACCTTCGGCTGCTGATCTCATCGCAGACCAGCCGGGCCGTGACGGTCCGCATGGGGACATCCGGACCCTCGACCTCGACGAGGATCACGCCGTCGGTTCGCAACAGGGCGCCGACTCGCGCGAGCAGCTCCTCCGGCGCACCGCCGATGCCGATGTTGCCGTCGAGTAGCAGCGCGCTGCCCCAGCTTCCCGCACGCGGGACGCGGCTGAAGATCGAGCCCTCGATCACCGACGCCCCGCGCCTGCGCGCAAGATGCACGGCGAGTGGGGAGATGTCCAGGCCGACCGCGGCGACTCCCAGTCGCCCGAGCGCGACGACGTGTCGTCCGGGCCCGCAACCGACGTCGAGCACCGGGCCGATCGCACGCTGCAGGACCCCATGCTCCTCGGCTCCTGCGTGCCCGAGGTATCGCTGGACCGCGAGGGGCTGCTCCTCGCCGTGCTCGTCGACGACGCGCAGCCGCGGAGCACTCGCGGGCACGGCGGCCATGCGCAGCAGCTCGGCCCCGTATAGGTCGAGCGCCTCCAGATCCGAGCTCGGATCGGTGCTCAAGCCGCCGCGCTCTCTCGGGCGCCCGAGACGAGCGTCTGAACGAGCCCGGCGAAGCGCGTGCCAGGCGCTTCGCGGGCCACGGCCAGGGCGTCCTCGTAGCGATCGACGTCGCGCAGTCTTGGCAATGTGCCGACGCGCAGTCCGAGCTCCAGCAGGCGGCGGTGTTGCGCGGCGCCGGTGGTTTCGGTGCTCATCGGCACGCCGACGAATACGCGACGGTCGGGCCGGCGCAGGCCGATCGCCCAGTAGCCACCGTCGTTGGTGTGGCCCAAAACTGCATCGTTGCCCGCCTCCGTCAGCCGTTGCAGCCCTGCGGTCAGCAGCTCCGCTGTGACCTGGGGCGTATCCATGCCGATCAGCAGCGCGGCCTCGCCGACGTCCGCGAACGCATCCGCCAGGCGTGCATCGAGGTCCCCCGATCGCTGCGAGAGAAGCTCGACGCCAGATGGCAGCCATGCGCCGGGCTCGCCGTCGAGCACGAGTACGGCGCGCGCGGCGGGCGTTGCTGTGACCGCGTGCAGAGTGTCGCGCAGCGCCGCCTCGGCCAGCTCGGCTGCTTGCGCGGCTGCGAGCGGTGGGCACAGCCGTGTCTTCACCGAGCCAGCGAGCGGGGCCTTGGCGAGCACGATCAGCGCTGGCGGGGGCACGTGAGCGGTCGGCGACACAGCAGCAAGCTAGGGATCTCGCGCCCGGAATCACATTACGGAATCGGGAATTCGGCGAGTCCATCTCGGCGATGGCGAGAGCAGTGGGACAATCGCGCAATGGAGTCCGCTTTTCTCGCGCGCAATCGACACTTCCGTGGGTCTGTGCTCGTGGTCGACGACGAGCCGACGATCGCCGAGGTCGTATCGCGCTACCTGCAGCGGGCCGGCTATGAGGTGCGGACCGCCGGAGACGGCCCGGGAGCGCTCGAGTCGGTGAGCGACAGTCGTCCCGACCTCGTCGTGCTCGACCTCATGCTGCCAGGTCTGAATGGCCTGGAAGTCATGCGGCGTCTGCGCGACCTGGAGCGAGACCGCCTGGCGATCATCCTCTTGACCGCCAAGGGCGAGGAGTCTGACCGCGTGGTCGGCCTGCGCCTCGGCGCGGACGACTACATCGTCAAGCCGTTCTCGCCGGCCGAGCTGGTCGCGCGCGTTGACGCAGTGCTGCGGCGGATCGACACCGCGCCTGACAGCGGACCGATGCTTGCGTTCGACGGGCTCGAAGTGGACCCGGGCGGGCGGCGCGTACTGGTCGACTCCGAGGAGGTCTCGCTGACCCAGCGCGAGTTCGAGCTGCTGCTGTTCTTCGCTCGACACCCGGGGCACGCTTTCACACGCCAAGAGCTGATCGACCAGGTGTGGCATTACTCGTTTTACACCGACACCTCCACCGTGACCGTGCATGTGCGCCGGCTTCGCGCCAAGGTCGAGCGCGACCCGGCGCGGCCGCGATTTCTGGAGACCGTATGGGGAGTCGGCTACCGCTTCATGCCATGAGCCGGCTTTCCAGGAACGAGACCTTGGCGGGGGCCGTCGCCGTTCTCGCGGTTGCGCTGGCCGCGTCGGTGGTGTGCTTCTTCGCCTACGGCGAGCACGCCGGCTGGACGTGCCTGGCGATCCTCGCGCCGATGGGGCTGTTCACGGTGCTCGGCGTCGAGCGCTTTCTCGCCTCGCGCGCGCGACTCGGCGGCATCCGCCGACAGTTCTCGCTGGGGGGCGCGCTCGTACTCGGGCAGCTGCTGCTGGCCACGGGCCTGTTCGTCGCGC
This sequence comes from uncultured Solirubrobacteraceae bacterium, assembly GCA_963706615.1. GTDB lineage: Bacteria > Actinomycetota > Thermoleophilia > Solirubrobacterales > Solirubrobacteraceae > Palsa-744. The sequence continues at coordinate 2,879,212 of OY970163.1, forward strand.
TGATGACCAGCTCGACGCGCGACGGCGTGTTCACGGCAGTGCTGGCCGTCTATGCGGGCGTGGTGGGAGCCTGGGGAGCGCGAACGATCTCGCGGCGCGTGCTCGGCGACATCGATGAGCTGCGCCGCGGGCTCGACGCGATCGGCGAGGGGGAGAGCGGCGTTCAGATTCTCACCGAGGGTCACGACGAGCTGTCGCTGGTCGCTCGAGACATCGAGACGCTGGCCTCGCGGCTGGCGAGCGAGGAGCACGCTCGTGCCAGGGTCGAGCGGGCGCGCCGCGAACTGCTGGCCGCGATCTCGCACGACGTGCGCACGCCGCTGACTTCGCTGCGGCTGCTCAGCGAGGCGCTCGACGACGATCTGGTCGACGGGGCCACGCGGCGCGAATACGTCTCGCGCATCGGCGTGCACGTGAGGGCGCTCGGAGCCTTGATCGACGACCTATTCGAGCTCTCGCGGCTTGAGGCGGGCGATATTCGCTGGACGATGGAGCGCGTGCCGCTGGAGGATCTGGTGCTCGAGACGGTCGACGCGATGCGCGCTCAGGCGGAGGCTGGGTCAGTCTCGATCGGCGCGGAGCTTCCACTCGACGTCGAAGCAGCGCGCGCGAACCCGGAGCAGATCCAGCGGGTTCTCTTCAACCTGATCCAGAACGCCATCAGACATACGCCGGCTGATGGAAGCATCACCGTGCGCGCGCAGTCGGGCGTCGACGCCGTCGAAGTCGAGGTCGCCGACACAGGGGAGGGGATTCCGCCCGCCGAGCGTGAGCGAATCTTCGGGGCGTTCGTCCAGGGCAACGGACGTGCGGCCCGCAGCGACTCGAGCGCCGGTCTGGGCCTGGCGATCTCGCGCGCGATCGTTGAGGCGCATGGCGGACGGATTTGGATCGAGAACGCGCGCGTCGGGACGAGCGTTCGCTTCAGTCTTCCGGGCGCCGGCTAGCGGCGCTCGCCCGAGGGGAGGGCGCCTGGCGCCGAGGCTGCTCGGGCTTTCTTCCGGCACCCGGCTTCCGGAAGAAGCCATGAACAGACTATTAATCGGAGGTCGTTTGGCCGCTGATCTCCTCGGGCGTGTGGGATCTTCAGCAGCGAGCATGCGCTTGGCGCTCCCCGATCCCGATCGGCCTCCACCCGGACCGTTCCGGCACTCCTTCTGGCGCAGCCCGCTGCGCGGTCCCTGGCTGACCTCGCTGCTCGGGCTGCTGCTGCTTGTCTCGATACCGCTGATCGCGATCAGCGGCTTTCTTTCCAACGACGCGTATAGCCCGCGGCTCGGCGGCAATGCCGTCGGTCGCACGCTCGGTCCGCTGGACTTCTACCTGTTTCAGTGGCCGGCGCATCCTTCGTGGCTGTACGCGTTCACTCAAGGACTGCACGTGACCCTCGGTCTGGCCGTCTTTCCGATCCTTTTGGCGAAGCTGTGGTCGGTCATCCCGCGCCTGTTCGAGTGGCCGTCGGTGCGCAGTCCCGCGCATGCACTCGAGCGGCTGTCGCTCGCTTTCCTGGTGGGGGGCGCGCTGTTCGAGTTCGCGACCGGCATCCTCGACATCCAGTACGCGTATCTGTTCAAGTTCTTCTTCACCAATGCCCATTACTACGGGGCCTGGGTGTTCACGGCGGCGTTCGTCTTTCATGCCGCGATCAAGTTCGCGACGATGCGTTCGTCGCTCGCCATCAGACGCGGTCTGCGCCCGCTGATGGACGATCTGGCGCACACGCGCTCCGAGCCGCAGACCGAGCCGGCCAGCGATCTGATCGCGCCCGCCCCGGCGGCGCCGAGCATGTCGCGTCGGGCGCTGCTCGGGACGGTCGGCGTCGGGTCGCTGTTCCTGTTCGTGCAGGGGCTGGGCGATGCGCTGGGAGGTCCGCTGCGGGCGCTCTCGGTGCTCGGACCCCGCGATCGCTTCGGCTCGGGCCCCAACGGCTTCAGCGTCAATCGCACGGCCGCCGCGGCGCAGATCAGCGCGCAGGACGTGGGCTCCAGCTGGATGCTCGAGTTGGGCTCGGCAGGGCGCACGATGCGCCTCACACGCGCGGATCTGCTGGCGATGCCGCAGCACACCTACGACCTGCCGATCGCATGCGTGGAGGGATGGTCGACCACGCAGCGCTGGACGGGCGTGCGCGTGCGAGACCTGTCGGCCCTGCTCGGCGCCGAGGGACATATGACCGCGACCGCCACCTCGCTCGAGCGAGGTGGCGTGTTCAGCGTGGCGACGCTCGCGACGAACGAGGTGAGCGACGAGCGCACGCTGCTCGCGCTGAAGGTCAACGGCGCCGAGCTGTCGCTCGACCACGGCTACCCGGCGCGCGTCATCGGTCCAGCGCTGCCGGGCGTGCACTGCACCAAGTGGGTCTCCAAGCTCGAGTTCGGTGTGGCGAGCACGGCATGAGACGCGCAGCGGTTCGGTTTCGCGGTCTGTACGGCGAGAGCCCGCTGCACCTGCTCGGGGCACTCGCGAGCTTTGCGATCGTGGGCATCGCGGTCAGCGGCTGGTTTGACGAACCGGCGGTGAGCCTCAAGTACATCCTGATCTGGTTCGTAGGCGCGATCCTCGCCCACGACCTCGTGCTGCTGCCGCTCTACTCGGCGGTGGATCGGCTGGCGACGATTCGTCGCTCCAGGCGCGATCCGGGCGCTGCAGGGGCGCCAGTCCGCTCCCCCGGATGGGTCTACTTGCGCATCCCGCTGCTGCTCAGCAGTCTTCTGCTGCTGGTGTTCGGGGCGGAGATCCTCGAAGAAGGCGATCGAACCTTCCACGTCGCAAGCGGCCAACACCAGCACGTCTACCTGGCGCGTTATCTGGTGATCGTTGCAGCGCTGTTCGTGCTCTCCGCCCTCGCCTACGCGTTCTTCTCTGCGCGCGCTCGACGTGCCGAGCCGCACAGCTCCGAGCCGGAGGCCGAATAGAGCCGAGACCGGGGCCGTCACTGCGAGGCGCGCGCGAGCAGGCGTGTCATATCGCGCACGGCGCGCGCCGTGCCGCGGACCGTGCCCGTCACCTTGGAGCTGCCGGTGCGCGGACGGTATGTGACGGGCAGCTCGACGATTCGCCATTGGCGCTGGGCTGCGCGCAGGACCATCTCCAGCGGATAGCCGAACGCGCGGTCGGCGATCGCCAGCTCGAGCAGCGCGCGCCTGGGCGCGGCGCGCATCGGTCCAAGGTCGCGCAGCGCGACTCCGCTGCGCGCGCGCAGCAGTCTCATCAGCACACGATTGGCAAGCCGGGCATGCACCGGCCAGGCGCCCGGGAGAGGCCGCCGCCACCCGAGCGCGAGCTCGGCCTCCCCGCCCTCCACGGGCGCGACGAGCCGCGGCAGCTCGCGCGGGTCGAACGATCCGTCGCAGTCCATGATGCAGACGACCTCCTCAGTCGCCGCAAGCAGCCCGGCATGGCAGGCCGCGCCGAAGCCCCGGCGCGGCTCGTCTACAACGAGCGCCCCGCACCGGGCGGCCAGCTCTGCCGATCCGTCAACCGAGCCGTTGTCGACAACGATCGGTCGGTAGCCCTCCGGCATCGCGGCCAGAACGCCTGGAATCGCACCCGCCTCGTCGAGCACCGGCAGGATCACATCGGGCATGACGCAGGACTCGCTCTCAGAACCAGCGGATGTGCGTGCCGGTCGGGTGCAGCGGCGCTTGCGGGAGGTGCTCGATCGTTTGCTGGAGCGTCGCGTTGAACGCTGCGGTGCTTTTTTCCATCAGGCGCGTCAGTTCTGAGACCGGCGTCGGTTGGGCGCCGACGCCGTTGGCGTAGTCCGTGACGTAGCCGAGCAGCGCGTAGGGAAGCTCGGCCTCGCCGCACAGAACCGTCTCGGGGCCGGCCGTCTGGCTGACCGCGCTCACTCCGCATGCGGCGAGCATGCGGATCTCCGCGCGCGTGTTGAAGCGCGGCCCGTCGACGTGCCCATAGCATCCGCCGTCGCGCGCGGACAAAGCTGCCCCCGACGCGCCGAGCAACAGCGCTTCGCGCAGCTGCTCGGAGAATGGTCGATCGAAGACCCAGTGCCCGCGTCCGGGGGCCTGCGGGCGATCGTGCAGCGAGCAGATCGAGCCGTCTGCGAGCCGGTTGGCGAGAAAATGAAGGTCGTCGAACACGACCAGGCCTCCGAGCTCGATCTGCGGATCCACGGCGCCGCAGATCGTGACTCCGATCACCGCGTCGACCTCCAGCTCGCTCATCGCCAGCACGTTGGCGCGGTGGTTGACGTGGCTGGAGAGTCGCGCGTGGTCCTCGCCGTGGCGCGAGACATGCACGATCTCGACCCCACGCCAATGTCCGGTGCTGACCTGCGCGGTCCCGAAGCGGGTGTCGACCGAGCGCGCGGCGCTCGCCTGCAGCCCGGGGAGCACGTTCGTGCCCGAGCCCGTGATGACGCCGACGCGCATCGTCGCATCCTAGGGACGGCGCGCCGAGTGCGGCGGTGCTGGCGCGTGCGCAGAAACGACACGCGGACCTCCACGCGGTTCCCATTGCGTCGCGTGTCTCAACGAACCAGAGCTTCGGTTTCCCGCTGGTGTGAGATTCCCAGCGAGGTGGATTCCGGGTGAAAGCCGATCGCGCCGGCCAGTATCGGGGTCGCCGGCATGTAGGCGAGGATGAAATAGACGCCGAGCGCGGCGACCGCGAGGCGAAGTCCTCGGCTCCCGGCGAGCGCAGCGAACGGCAGGACCCAGAGCAGATACCACGGTCCGGACCAACCGAGTGAGATCAGCAGTGCGATCGTTGCGACGCCTGCCGCGGACAGCCATTGGTCGGGGCGTCGCGCTGCCCAGATCGCACAACCGGCGACGGACAGGATCAAGGCTGCCTCGAAGAGCACTCGCACCCCGCTCGTCTCGCCGCCAAGACCGAGCGCCAGGCCGAACAGATTCGGCAGCGAGATCGCCGCAACCAGCCGGCCCTGGGTCGAGATGTCCGGCGGATGTGCTCCGAAGGCGATCAGGCTGACGACGCCGAGCACCGCCGCGGCAGCGACCCCACCGACCAGAAAGCGCCGTCGATCGCCGGCGAGCAGGAAGACGGGCAGGAGCACTGCCGCGGAGGCCTTGATGAAGACCGCGGCGACCAGCGCCGCACCCGCGACCTGCGACGCGCGCGGCAGGCGCACGAGCAGGTATGTCGCGAGCACCACGAAGACGATCATCAAGCTGTCGTTGTGATCTGCGCCAAGCCCCCAGATCAGCACGATCGGGTTGAGCCCGACGAAGGCGATCGCTGATGTCGGATTACGACCGAAAATGCGCGCGCACTTCCAAACCAACGCGAGCGTCGCCAGGCTCGCGATGCCGAGCACCAGCTTCAGCGCCCAGAAGGAGGCCGTGACGCCAAGCGGCACGAGCGCGTAGGTGAACAAAGTGAACAGCGGGCCGTAGGGGCTGAGCAGGTGATGCCAGTTGCTGAGCAAGAAACTTGGGTCGTCGTGAGGCTCGAGCAGCGGCGGCGTCGTATAGGGGTTGAGGTGATGGACGACGCCCATTCGCCCGTAGTTGACGTAGTTGAACACGTCGGTGTAGGAGAGCGGCGGCGCCAGCAGGAAGATCACGTGAACGGCCACGATCGCTGCGATAGTCCAGCGCGCCGAAAGTCGGTGCGCATTGGCGAAGGCCAAGACGTACAGCCCGAACATGCCGGCCAGCAAGGCGCTCACGATCCACGCGAGATGGTCGCCGTTGCTCGTCAGCTGCGGCCACAGGCCCCGTAGCGGCCCGGCCATCCAGTCCGGGAAGTAACCGCGCTCGGAAAGCGGTGTCAGAAAGCTCGGTCGCTCGGCTGCGATCACCACGACGAGCAGACTCCCGCCCACTAGCCCGAGCAGCGACAGCGCGGCGATGGCGCTCGATAGGCGTGCGGACGCTCGCGTCGCCCGGCGCGGACGTAGCCGGGTGCCCGCCGGCATCGCCGCGACGCCGGTCGTTGAAGCACCGCCTGTCGACATCGGCCGCTACTGCGCCCCGGCGCAGGGTGGTCCGCTGAGCCCCGGTACGAGCGTGTCGGCCGCGGCGCCGCCGTCGCGGGCAAAACCGCTGAGCGCTTCGTCGGTGAGCGTTGCGTAGAGCACTTGGCCGCTGACGCTCGAGCCGGGCTGGCGGACGCCAGTGAAGCTTCGTCCCGCCGGCAGATTCAGCCGGCGCGTAACCGCGACGCTCGCCGTTGCGGGGTAGTCCTCGGCCTGCCCGGCCGGCGCCGCTGAGTGCGTCGCGTCGTATCGGTGACCGGCACGCGCGATGTGGACGGTGAGCGCCGCCGCACGCGGCGATTTCGAGGGGTTGACGAGCTCGAGTCCCCCCGCCCGACAGGCCATGCTCAAGGGACGCAGCGTGCGTTCGCGCAAGAGGCTCAGCAAAGACGGAGGATTCGTCTGGCGCAGACGCTCGAGATAGGGCCGTAGGTCGAAGAACCACAGGTCTGCACGCGGGCTGAGGAGTGCCGCTTGGCCGAGCAGGCTCCGCAGCGCGGCGCGAATCTGCGTGGCCTTGGCCGGCTCGAATCCAGCCGGGTCGACCCAGAGACCGTCAAAGCCCGCCGCGGCCGCAGCGGCGACCACATAGGAGAGCGGCTGGCCGGTCAGCTGCGATGACCAGTCGCCGGCGCGCCCCTTGGTTGCGCCGTAGCTCCATCGGAGCGTCGATGAGTGCAGGTAGCCGCGCAGCGACTCGTACTTGGTCGAGTAGGTCGCGATCTGGTCTCCCACCGGGGTTTCGGGATAGCCCTCAGGGAACGGGACGTAGGGCAGCTGGAAGACGCTCGCCCGTTGCGGCAGCCTTGCTTCGATTTCCTGGACGAACTTCGCGTCGCTGTTCCACTCGCGCGCGGTCGCCGAGTAAGCGGGTACGAACGAGACGCTGGTCTGGTCATAGACGCCGAACACGAGCACCGCCGCGCATGCGACGGCGGCGAGCGGCGCCCCCCAGCGCTTGGGCGCAAGCGCGCCGCGCAGGGCGTCGAGCAGCAGGCCGACGGCGAGCAGCGAGAGAAACGCGATGAACACGGAGATGCGGTTCCACGCGCGGATGTCGGGCGTGACGAAGACTTCGATCAGGCTCGCCAGGCCGCCGATCGTGCCGATCGCGATCGCGAGGATCACGCCGAGGCTCGCGTGGCGAACCAGTCGACGCGAGCCGAGGCCAACCACACCCGCGCCCGCGAGCGCCGCGAGCGCGGTGAGGATCAGCCACAGCAAGCCAACCGTGCCGACGGTGCCGAGGCTCGCGTAGCAGGACTCGCAGTAGCCCGGGGCGATCACGCGGTCGTACTTCGCGGCTATGCGGCGCAGTGGCGCAATACGGCTTTCGGGGACGGGGAGGATCAGATTGGAGAGCCGCAGCGAAAAGGCCTCGTCTGACTGTTCTGTGAAGGCGGCGGAGCGTTCGAGCGCGGAGTTGGTGCCATGGCCAGCGCGATAGATCAGGCTCGGCGCGAGGTTGGCGGCGACGCTCGCCGAAACCAGCAGGACGATCCCCAGCCCCGTCAACACGGCCCGCCAGCGGCGCAGCACCCCCATGACGATTGCCGCCAGGGCGATCAGGGCCGCGGCGAAAGCCGCGTAATAGAGGTTCTCCGACCCGATCAGCACGCAGATGGCGACCGTCGCAAGCGATCGGCGGGAAGCCCACGCAAGCCATCTGCGATGCGTGCCCACCCGCCGAGCGAACAGCCGTTTGTCGCCGAGCAGGCCGAGGAACAGGTAGGCCGCGAGTGGAACCGCGTAGTAGGCCGAGAGCAGCAGGTGGGACTCGCCGCGGAAGAAGTGGTAAGCGAGCAGCGAGTACAGCACCGAGGCCACACCGGCGGCCGCCGCACTGAGTCCCTGGCTCCTGAGCACCAAATGGGCGATGAAGCTCACCAGCGCGAACGTGAGCAGGAAGAACAGGTTGACGATCAGGGCTGCGTTGGAGGTGAACAAGGTTAGGGTGCGAACCAGCCCGAGGTTCAGGTTGTCGGCGCCCTGGGGATAGTCGCTCAGCTGCTGGCCGAAAGGCGCTCCCAGGTGCGGGTTGGAGAGGTACCAGCCGTTCTCGGCGATTCCCTTCACCAGCGCCAGGTAGAACTTCGTATCATCGACCGGCGCGTAGCGAAGCGGCAGGGTGAGATCGGCTCGCCACAGCTGCAGTACCCATGCGACGCAGACAAGGCTCGCCAGCGAGGCGAACAGGGCCTCGAGCGAAAGACAGACCGAACGACTGTGACGTTTCGGCCGTTCGTGTCCGGTGTGCGCGGGCGCCTGTGGGTCCGGGCGAGGCTTCTCACGCGAACCGGTTGCGGCTGGCGCGTCCGGGCTCAGAGGCTCCACGGCGTCGGCTCCGCGCTTCGCCAGCGCGACCGTGCTCGAGTCATCGGACGTCCGTGGCAGTCATTTCCCCAAGCTATGGCATCGTCGTTGAAGGGAGATGTCGCGCTCTGCGAATTTTCGTTCTCCGTAACCTTTGAGCACCTACCCTGCGATGAATGCGCGCGCAAGCTGCCCTGCCCGGAAGCACGCGGGCGCGACGACCCGGGGTGCCTGACACGCGATGAGCGCCGCAGGTCAATCGGCGTCAGCGATGTCGTCGCGCGCAGTCGGCGCTGAGCAGCGCTCTTCATCAAAGGCCGCCGCGGCGACGCTCCTTGGCCGGGGCGCGCTAGCGGCGTGTGTGTGCTGCTCGGCATGGATCGCGGTGGGTGCGGCAGATGGCAGCTACCTGCTGGAGTTGCCTTCCGGTGCTGCCCCGCGCTGGATCGACGGCCCGCTGCATGGCCTGAGCGGACTCGCTGGATCGCTTGGACCCGGGGGGCTGAGCGCGGCGCTGCTGGTGCTCGGTGTCGGGTATCTGCTTGCGCTGGCGTGCGCAGGCTCGATATCGCTGCGCTGGGCGTTGGCGGCGATCGTGATCGCCAACCTGGTCTTCACGCTCGGACCGACGATCGTCTCGACCGACGTGCTCGGCTACGTCGCCTACGCTCGCGAGCTTGCCTCCCACGGCCTCAATCCGTACATCTCCGAACCGGTCTCCCTGGGCCGAGATCACCTGCTGCAGTTCGTCTACTGGAAGCACCAGCCGAGCCCCTACGGCTCGCTGTTCACGCTCCTGAGCGCGCCTCTCGGTGTCGTCTCCACGGTTGTCGCGCTGTGGCTCTTCAAGGTCGCCGCGGGCCTCGCCAGCATCGCGATTGCCCTGCTCGTCGCGGATGCCGCCAAGCGTCGTGGCATCGAGCCGGCGCGAGCGGCGATCTTCGTCGGGCTCAACCCGCTGCTCCTCGTCTACGCGGTCAGCGGCGCTCACAACGATCTGTTCGCGGCGTTGCTGCTCGTGTGTGCGATCGCCTTGGCGCTTCGTCGCAGGGAGGCCTCGGCGGGTGCTGCCGTCGTGGCCGCTGCGGCGATCAAGCTGACGGTCGGTCTGGCGCTGCCGTTCGTGCTGATCGGCGTTCGCCGCCGTGGGCGTGCCGCATGGGGTGCGGCCGCGGCAATCGGTGTGCTCGCTGTGCCGACGCTGATCCTGTTCGGCCCGCATGTGTTCAGCCAGCTGCATCGGATCAGCACCGATCCACTGTTCGACACGACCTTCAGCGGCCCCGACCTGCTCGCGCAGGCGATCGGCTCCTCGATCGACTCCGGCGTGCGCGCAGCATGCGTCGCCGCTGCAGGCGTCCTAGCCCTGGTCGCCGTAGTGCGTGCGTGGCGCGGGGCAGACGCGATCGCGGCCGCCGGATGGGCGCTGCTAGCGCTGATCGCCTCGATCGCCTCGCTCGCTCCCTGGTATCTGGTGTGGCTGCTGCCGCTTGCGGCCCTCGGCCGCAGTCGACGACTGCAGCTCGCGACACTGCTCGCGACGGCGTATCTGCTGCTGGTGCACATTCCCGCCCTCGGCGGCGTGCCGTGGCTCTCCCAACCTCCGACCAGCACCCGGGTGACGACCACCCGAGCAAGCTCTGTGCCAGGCCGAGGGCTGCGCGACGCTCAGGGGTGCGGCACGATGACCTGGACAGCATCGGCGCCGGCGTCGGCGACGAGGACCTGTCCCGTGCGCAGGTCGACGGCGACGGTGTTGGGCTGACGACCGGTTGGGTATTCGGCGATCACGCGCGGCGTGCCCGTTCGCGTGTCGAGCTCGGCGAGCTTGTTCTCGGCGGTCAACGTGACCCACAGGTGGTGGCGAGAGGGGTCGAGCGCGACCCCGTAGGGCGCGCCGGGAAGGGCAAGCCGACTGGCCAACCTGAGCTGGGGGTGCGGGCGGTAGGTGAGGATTGCGCCGCCGCGCGTGTCGATCACGAACAGCCGTCCGTCTGGTTCGGCGACGACGTGGGTTGGGCCGGCGCCGGCAGGCAGTCGGTTGAGCGCGTGTCCTGTGCGAGCGTCGACGAGCGTCACGGTGTTTGCGCGAACGTCCACGACGGCGACGGCTATGCCAACGGCCGCGACTCCGCCGGGCTGCAGGAAGCCGGGGATTTTCCCGACCACGCGGGACCCCTCGATGACCGACAGGGACTTGCCGAACTCGTCGCCGACGAACACTCTCCCGTCGGCTTGGGCTGCATCGTGTGGATGCGCTCCCACGGCGATTGAGCGCACGCGCATCGCGGGCAGGCTCAGCTCGAGCAGGGCATTGGGCGACTCCTCCGGAACGAGTACCACGCCGCTGGTGCGCGCCACCTGCAGGTGCCGGGCCGCTCCGGCGATCGGGATCCGGCGCACGACGCGCTTGCCGTGCGGGTCGAACAGAACGAGTTCGGGCGGGTTGCGAGTGGCGATCACCGCGAGGCCCGTACGCGCATCGACGACTATTCCCTCGGGCGAGGAACCGATCCGCACGGCGCGGCCGGCGGATCTCCCGGCGGCGGCCGGAGCCGCGGCGGGCTCAGCGGCGAAGAGCCCGGAGGACGGCTTCGCCGCTGGCCCGCCGCACGCGCCGAGCGCAAGCGCCGTTACCAGCAGGGCGCCCATGGAGCGGGCTGGCATGCCTACCGGACGCATCTCGCCTGCGCTTTCATCTGCTCAGTTCTAAAGCATTAAAATGCTCGCGCGATTACGAGAAAAGAACGCTCGGCGCAACCCGGGGAGCCGTCGCTCGTGGGTGCCCTTGTCTTGGGTCTGTGGGCTGCCCGGCCGGCTCACCGCGTCGCACGCGCGGCCCAGCATCTGCTGCTCAGGTGCCGACGGTGAGCAGCATGGCTGGTCAGATCGATCCTGCCGCGGCGGTCTGGATCGGCCTGGCTGGGCGCTCACGGGCGTCTGGCTGGGCGCCTGCGTCCCTGGCGGCATCTGCAGCTTTGTCGAGCTTGTCGAGGTACGGCGCGAGATAGCGAGCAGCGATCTTGCTCGGGGGCGACCAGGTCGGCGTGCGGCTGGCCTGCGAGCTGAATCCATGGCCGCCGCTGATCTGCGCGGTCAGATACAGCGGCTCGCCGTAGGTCAGCAGCTTGGCATGGATCACAGGGTCAAATGGCTTGGGTATCAGCGCCGCGCCGGCCAGCGCAGCGATCGATTCGGCCGCGGCGTCTGCCTGCTGCGCGCCCAGGCCGCCTTGCTTGATTGGAAAGTCGATCGCGTCGCCGGCGGCGTAGATGTGCCCGTTGACCTCTCGCACGTGACTGTGCTGGTCGACGGGGATGAAGCCGTTCTCGCCCAGCGGTATCCCGCGAACGCCAGGGCCGTACAGCTCAGGCAGTGCGATCACGCGATCGACTTTCAGGCGACGGTTGCCTGGGTTGACGACGACTTCGGTGCCCTCGGGCACCTCGGCGTAGGCCGAGGTGATCGTTTGGACGTTCGCATGCCGCAGCAGCTCCGAGACGGCGTCGCTCGCGGTTTGACCGAAGATCGCCAGTGGGCTGTCCTCGGGGGTGACGACCGTCGTGGTGAGCTGCGCCTGGGTCTCATACGCGCGCCCGGCGGTCATCAGCGCGAGCTCGTAAAGCGGCAGCGGCCAGGCCATTCTCCCTGGAGAGACGAACGCCATGCTGTGGATATAGCCGCCCTCGATGTCTTGGATCAGGCCGTGCAGGGTCTCATCGAGACGGCGATCGTCGATCGTCGTGCCGTGCGAGTAGCGCGGGTAGGCGCGCGCTCCCAGCGCGAGGATCAGCGCGTCGTAGACGAGCGCCTGGTCGGCCTTGGTGTGCAGTGTGTTCTTCTTAGGCTCAATCCAGCTGAGCTCGTCAACCAGCAGCTCGGCGCCGGCATCGGCGACGATTGGCGCCAAGGGGTAGTGGCGCGCCCCGCCGAAAGCGAACGGCTCGGTGACCGTCATCGGTCGGTAGACGAACTCCGAGTTCGGAGCGATCACAGTCACATCGGCCTGCGCGGACGCGAGGTCGGAGAGGGCGAGTGCGGCCTCGATCGCGGCGACGCCGCCGCCGACGATGCACACGCGGAACTTCTTGGAAGTCTGGGCTGGAGTGGTCATGTTTCGAGGCTAGGCGCAATACAGGCGCCGGTCAGCCGAGTAAAGCCCCCGTGGTTGTACGGGAGAACTACGTAGTCACGAGTGGTTTCGTCACCGCGTCAGACTGCGGGCAGCGCGCTGACCGAGCGGGCGTCCTTAAAGTTCTCCGGCTGGCCCGACGATAGGGTGGCTGACCGGACGACCGAGAGGCCGTTCGCGAACGGGGGGCGATCAAATGGCGTCGCCTCTCCGCGTCCCGCCCCCGGATCGGGTCGTACGGCTTGGTTTCGGGGTTGGTCGTTTCTGGCGCTCGCGTCCGTCGGACGCGACATCTCAGGCAGGCGCAGCGGCGGCCTGATCGTCGGCGTAGCAGGCACGATGGAAGTGCTCACCCGGCGCGTCGCCGACCTGCGGCTCGGCGGCCGCCGAGGTCGTGCGTGCTTGCCCTTGGACAAGCAGCACTAGCGGCTCGTAGAAACCGATCACGTCCCCGCACCCACGGCACTTCAGCGGCCCACCCATGGCGGCCATCCGACGCGTACGGCGCCTGCCAATGGCGGCGCTGGGCGTGGCCTCTCTTGCGAATGGTTGCGACTTCATTGCCTCGGTGGGGTTGCCTGTCAACGTAGACGGGCAGCCCAGACCCGACTTGCGTATCCCGCCGCAGAGCTCAGCGGGAGAACTACGCAGAGCGCATCCCCGGCAGTCAGCGAGCGCAATCTCCGTGCGGTTTCAGACCGACAGGTTTCGCAATTTCTACTGACGCGGGAATCCATTTACCCGTGTCCTCACAACTAAGCTCTGAGGAGGTGGGGTCATCTTCAGACGAGCTATGGATTCGCCGCCTGCTGGATGTGGGGCGGGCGCTGATGACCGAGCTGGACCTCGCTGCGCTGCTCGACCGAGTGCTGCTGACCGCGCGCGAGATCACCGGGGCACGCTACGCGGCGTTGGGCATCTTGAACGAGGAGCGCTCGGAGCTCGAGCAGTTCTTGACCTCCGGCGTGGATCAGGAGACCCACCGTGCGATCGGCGATCTTCCGCGCGGCAGGGGAGTCCTCGGCGCGCTGATCGAGCATCCACTGCCTCTGCGTCTAAAGGAGGTCGGCGAGCACCCCAGCAGCTACGGCTTCCCTGCCGGACACCCGCCGATGCACAGCTTCCTGGGAGTCCCCATCGTGATCCGCGGTCAGGCATGGGGCAACCTGTATCTGACCGAGAAGCAGGAGGGGCCGTTCGGCGAGCGCGACGAGGAAGCCGCGGTGATCCTCGCCGATTGGGCTGCGATCGCGATCGACAACGCGCGGACGTATGAGACCAGCGAGCGTCGCCGAGAGGAGGCTGAGAAGGCGATCCGCGGCCTTGAGGCGACTCGTGACGTGGCTGTGGCAATCGGTGGTGAGATCGCGCTGGAGCACGTGCTCGAGCTGATCGTCAAGCGTGGGCGCGCGCTGGTGGGCGCGATGAGCCTTGTGATCATGCTGCGAGATGGCGAGGAGCTCGTCGTGCATGCGAGCGCTGGTCACGCCACCGACATGCGCGGCACACGGCTGCCGATCGACGGCTCCACCTCCGGGCAGGTCCTCCAACGACGTCAGGCTGAGCGGGTCACCGATGTCGAGGCTCGGCTGCGGATCGCGCCAAGTGAGTTCGGGGTGATCGACGCCCAGACGGCGCTGCTCGTGCCAATGGTGCATCGGGGCGACGCCGTGGGTGTTCTCGCGGCGTTCGATCGCGGGCTGGACGGAAACGTGTTCGTAGAGGAAGACGAGCAGCTGCTGCAGATCTTCGCCGCGAGCGCCGCCACCGCTGTTGCGCTGGCGCAGAGCGTGCAGGCCGATCGCCTGCGAAGCTCGCTCGAGGCCGCTGACGCCGAGCGCCGTCGCTGGGCGCGAGAGCTGCACGACGAGACGCTGCAGAGTCTCGCGGGGCTGCGTGTATTGCTCTCATCTGCCCTGCGAGGAGGCGATCTCGAACGCGCCCACGGCTCAATGCGCCAGGCGATCGAGCAGATCGAGCACGAGATCGCCAATCTGCGAGCGATCATCACCGAGCTGCGGCCCGCCGCCTTGGATGAGCTGGGGCTGCGCATCGCTATCGAAGCGCTGCTCGAGCGTCATCGCGAACAGAGTGGATTTCAGCTCGACGCCGAGCTAGCGCTGCCCGAGCCGCAGGCGACAGAGGAGCGCCTGGATCAAGACCTGGAGACTGCGGTGTACCGGATGGTTCAAGAGGCACTGACCAACGTGGCCAAGCACGCCCGTGCCGAGCGCGTGCGCGTGGCGGTCAGTGCGCTCGACGACGAGCTGCGCATCGAGGTGCAAGACGACGGCCTGGGCTTCGATGCCACTTCGTTGCAGGACGGCTTTGGCCTGGCCGGCATGCAAGAGCGAGCTGCCTTGGCCGGCGGGACGCTGAGCGTCGACTCCAACAAGGACGGGACTTTGCTGCGGGCTCGCCTGCCGATCCGACAGGCGCAGCGCGGCCGAGCAAGCAGCCCGTCCCAGGCGATACGTTCAGACGATGGCCAGTGACGCTTCCCTGAGCGAGCTCGACTCCGAGCCGATCCGCCTCGTGCTCGCCGACGATCACGCTGTCGTGCGAAGCGGGCTGCGGATGCTGCTCGACAGCGAGCCAGGCATCGAGGTCGTCGCCGAGGCAGGCGACGTCGACAGCGCAAAGCGCTATGTGCGCGGCCACCATCCGCGCGTGCTCGTGCTCGACCTGAACATGCCCGGCGGCTCGAGCCTGGAGGCGATCCCGGTGATCCGCCAAGAGTCGCCCGACACGCAGATCGTCGTGCTGACGATGCAGCAGGAGCCCGCCTTCGCACGCCAGGCCCTCGGCGCCGGCGCGCTCGGCTACGTGCTCAAGGAGGCCGCCGACGACGAGCTCGTCGAGGCCGTCCGACGCGCGGCCGTGGGGGAGAGCTATCTGAACCCGCGCCTCGGCGCGCGCATGGCCTCTGAGCCGCCGCCCGGTCCACCGGATGATCTCTCAGAGCGCGAGGTCGACGTGCTCGGGCTGATCGCGTTGGGACACACAAACGCTGAGATCGGCGAGCAGCTCTATCTCTCGGTGCGCACGGTCGAGACCCATCGCTCGCACATCCAACAGAAGCTGCGGCTCTCCACGCGCGCCGAGCTGGTGGGATACGCGCTCAAGCGTGGTCTGATCAGCGGCGTGGCCGATGGGGGCTGACCACCCGCTGCGTCGGTTGGGCGCGGGGGGGAGGGCGTCGCTCAGCGGATGGTCGTGGCAAGCCTGATGGGCCCCACCGAGCTGCGCGGCGAGGTTCATCTCAGCTACCGCTCAAATTGGCTGCGGGCGGCGGTCCTGCGGACGTCGACTCCAACCGGCCACGACGCGTGGCCGATAGGTCAACGTACGGCGATGACCGCTGATGGTGGCGCCCATGCCGCCGGCCCGCGACTAACCTCTGTGGATGTCCCCGGCCGCCAGTGACAAGGGCTCGCCAGCCGGCGGCTCCCAGATGCTCGTCGCCGAGCGTCCAGCCAGGACCGAGAACGGGGCGAGCAATCGCACCGCGCCTGACGAGAACGCGCAGACGATGGGCAGCTTCGACCGCGTCGCGAACATCCTCGTCACCGTGTTGCCTGTGCTGCTCGTCGGTTTGGCGGCGCGCCTGGCATGGGGTGGAGCTCTGCATTGGCCGGACCTCATCGTCCTGGCCGTCACCTACCTGCTCACCGGCATCGGTGTGACGGTCGGCTTTCACCGCCTGCTTACCCACCGCAGCTTCAAGACGAGCCCTGCAATGCGCGCAGCGCTTGCCGCACTTGGCTCGGCGGCGATCGAGGGACCGGTGATCGAGTGGGTCGCCAACCACCGCAAGCACCACCAGTTCTCAGACCAGCCTGGGGATCCGCACAGCCCGCACGTCGAGCACGGCACGGGCTGGCGCGGGGCGCTCGCTGGCCTGTTTCACGCGCATGTCGGTTGGATCTTTAAGGGTGACGATCTGGCAAGCGAGGAGCACTACGCGAAGGACCTCCTCAGCGACCCGGTGGTGCGTTTCATCGACCGCACGTTCCTGCTGTGGGTCCTGGCCGGGCTGGCGTTTCCATTTGCCCTGGGCCTCGCGCTGTCCGGCTCGCTTGCGGGAGGGCTCACGGGTCTGTTGTGGGGTGGCGCGGTGCGTCTGTTCCTGCTGCATCACGCGACGTTCTCGATCAACTCCCTGTGTCATTTCTTCGGCCGCCGACGGTTTCCGACCGGCGACGAGTCCAGGAACCTGTCGTGGCTCGCGCTGCCCACTCTGGGCGAGGCGTGGCACAACAACCACCACGCCTTTCCGACCTCGGCTCGTCATGGTCTGCGCTGGTGGCAGCTTGATCCCTCTGCGTGGCTGATCTCGGCTATGGAGCGCGGCGGTTTGGTATGGGATGTCGTGCGAGTGACCCCTGAGCGAGAACGCACTAAGGCAGCTGGAGCCGGCACGCATGACATACCCGGCGAGCGCAGACTTTGACCGAAGAGTGCTACCGGAGCACACCCACCGTATGCAGCTGCGATCGAGCGGGAGATAGGGTGGAGTCGTGGCGACAGATGCGATAGGCGCTCTCGTGAGAAGGTTGGCCCGCCCGCATGCCTCAGGCGGCATGGTGATCGAGCGCTCTGTGATCCTCGCCCAGGGCGCCGACTCGGCGGCGATCTTGGACTGGATATCCAACCACGACGGCGTCGGCGACTTCACGGCGGCGCCTTCGCGCAGTGGCGGACTGCACGGGTCGCGTGAAACCGTTGCTTCCGAAGGGGGCCCGGCACGCCGGTTCGTGCTGCCGGCACGCGCGTTTGACTGAGCCCTGCAGCGCTGAGCAAGCGCACTCTTCTCCTCAGTACGAACGCGGGAAGCATAAGTAGTTACCCGCACGCCTCGGTGGATGAGCACGGTTGGCCGCTTTGGTGGCCGCATGTAGCGTGACGCCACAGTGATTCAAACGGCAGCTCACTGGGAGACGCCAAGTGGATCGTGCAGACCATGAGTAGTCGATAGCGAGCGTTCAAGCGTTCCAGATCCAAACCTTGTAGTTCTCCGGCCCAGCGCGTGGGCGGAGTCATTCCTACGCCACACTCCCCGAGGAGGGCACCATGTCCGGAACGTTCACGCCCGAGGGTCCCCACGTCAACGGGGTCGCGATCCCCGAGGTGACCAGTCCCGCGCCGCTCACCGATCAGCAGCAGTTCGACGCGACGGTCGACCGCGACAGCAGAGTTGTCCTGCAGATTCTCGCCGGCGTCGCGATCTTCGCTGCGCTGGTGATGTCGACGGTCGCCTTGGTCCTCAGCGGTGGGAAGAATGCCGGCACTACGACGGTGACCCAGCCGGCGACAGCTGCCGCGCCGACACCGTCCGTTTCGCCGCTGATCTCGCTCTCGGTGGCCGGCGGCAACAAGCGCGGCCCGGACGGGAAGCTGCATGACTCGTTCTCAAAGACAAACTTTGCGGTGAAGGTCGGCCAACCGACTCAACTGCGCATCGACAACAAAGACGAAGGCACCCACAGCATCACGTCCCCGCAGACCGGCGTGAGCATCGTGGTCTTGCCGGGAATCCACACCTACACGATCACGGCGACCACGGCTGGGCGTTTTGAGTGGCTGTGCATCATCCCGTGCGACACTGAAACCAAGGGCTGGGCGATGACACACCCTGGCTACATGGCGGGTTACATCACGGCGACTTGACACTCAGGCAGCGTTGAGCTGCTGGGTGTCGAGGTGGGCCGGGGACCTCGTCGGGGCTGCCGCGCACGCAGGCCCCGCACCGG
The DNA here is from genome assembly GCA_963706615.1 of uncultured Solirubrobacteraceae bacterium. Taxonomy (GTDB): domain Bacteria; phylum Actinomycetota; class Thermoleophilia; order Solirubrobacterales; family Solirubrobacteraceae; genus Palsa-744. The sequence goes on from OY970163.1 coordinate 2,897,375, forward strand.
CCCGCGCCCTCATCGAGCGTCCTCCAGGCGAAGCTCGTGTCCACACCGAGATCTCGCGCGAGCCCGGTGACGCTGGCCGGGAGTTTGACCGCGGCGGTTTCAGAGACCACCACCCATTGCGCCGACGCCCGGACAGCCGCTCCTGCAGCGCTCGCTCATCGCGCGAGCGAGGTCGGCCGCGAAGGCGGCGCTTCGTCGACGTGGCGAGGTGCTTTCGCGTGGCTGCCTCGCCTGGCGAGCTGGAGACGGTGCCGCGATGGCGCCCAGCAGGTCAATACGCTGCACGTTATGGCGCGACGCAAGCTGAGCTGGAGCCTGGCACTCGTGGTGCTCGCGGTGTTGCCGGTGTTCGTCGCCGCCGGCTGCGGCTCGAGCGCCGACACGCCGGCGGGTCTCAGCATCGCGGGGCCGGGGCTGCAGACGAGCCAGCCCGCGCGAGGACCAAGCCAAGCGCCCTGGCCGCCGGAATACGCGCATCTCGCCCAGCGCCTGAAGCTGATCGGGATCCCCCCCGGCGGCCAGGAAAAGTTCCACATCCACGCGATGCTGCACATCTACATCGACGGGTTGTTGAGCCCGCTGCCGGCCGACATCGGCCTCGACCCCGCGAAGGGCCTCGAGTCGAGCATGCACACGCACGACGGCTCGGGCATCATTCACATGGAGGCGCCGCACCCCTTCAACTACACGCTGGGGGACTTCTTCTCCGTCTGGGGCGTCAAGCTCGGCCCGGCGCAGGTCGGCGGGCTCAAGGGCTACGGCGGCGATCGTCTTCACTTCTACCTCAACGGCAAGCCGCTGAGCAATCCGGCCGCGCTCGCGCTGCGCAAGGACGACAGCGTGGTGATCGGCTACGGGCCGCCCAGCGGCTATCCGCACAACCCGAGCAAGTTCCTGCTGCACGAGGTCGACAAAGGCGAAGGAGGGCTCGGCTGCGGCGCCACCAAGAAGGGGCACAAGGCCAAAAGCTGCTTCGCGCCCAAGGCGCCTGAAAACACGCCGAAGACCAGCGCCGGCTAAAGGCCGCGAGCGTCCATCGAGATCTCGCTCCTCATTGAGCTTTTACGCGGCCGTCAGCCGCCTCGCGCCGGTCGACGCGGGGACGTGTCAGATGCGCCGTAGGGCGGGGCGGACACCCCGCCTCGTACCTTGCGCCACCGCTCCGTCCGAGGCGTCGCAGGTGAGAGGAGCTCGCTCGGCGCGCTCGACTCGCGGGAAGAGCGCATCGGCGGTCTGCGGCCTGCCGATGAAGTAGCCCTGAGCGATGTCGCAACCCAGTCCGCTCAAGAGCTCGAGCGTGGCGCCGTCCTCGATCCCCTCGGCGACCACGCGCATCCCCAGGGCATGGCTCAGCTCTACCGTCGAGCGAACCAACTGCAGGTCGCGCTCACTCTCCGCCTCCGTCAGACGCGTGATGAACGTGCGGTCGAGCTTGAGCTCCCCGACCCTCAGAGCGCTGAGGTAGGCAAGGGACGTGAAGCCCGTGCCAAAATCGTCGATCGAGACCACGACGCCGAGCGCGCTCAGCTCGTCGACGACGATCCTGGCTCGGTCGAACTCCTTGATGATGCTGGTCTCGGTGATCTCGAGCACGAGCGCCTCGGCGGGCAGGTCGTGACGTAGCAGCAGATCCCGCACGACGGCTGTGAATCCCGCGTCGATCAGGTTGGTCGCCGATATGTTCACCGAGACGACGATCGCTTCTCCATCGTTTCGCCAGCCTGCGCATTGAGCGAGAGCTTGATCGAGCACCCAGTGCGTGAGATCGCGCATCAGCCCCGCCTGCTCGGCGAGTGGCAGGAACTTGAGCGGAGGAATCGTCCCGAGTCGCGGATGCGGCCAGCGAAGCAGAGCCTCTGCGGCGAGAACCTTGCCCGTGTTCACGTCCAGTTGGGGTTGATAGTGCAACTCAAGGCGCCCGTCGGCGACGGCCACGCGCAAGTCCTCGGCCAGGCGCAGCAGGTTTCCGTTGTCGTCGAACTCCGGCTCGTAGATGGCGAAGGGCTCGCCTCGCAGCTTGGCTCGGTACATGGCGACGTCCGCGCACGCGACGAGGTCGTCGCCGCTTGTGGCATCGGTGGGCGCTCGCGCGACACCGATGCTCGCTCCGATGCGAACGCTCACCGCGTCGAGCGCAAATGGCTCGTCGAGACTTGCCGTGAGCTGTCGGGCAATCGTCGTCGCGTCGTCGGCGTCGGCGTCCACGAGGACCGCGGCGAACTCGTCGCCGCCAAGTCTCACCAGTGCGTCCGTGGCGCGCAGCGGGGCTCTGAAGCGCTCTCCGATCTGCCTGAGCAGTTCGTCGCCGGCGGGGTGCCCGAAGGAGTCGTTGATCTCCTTGAACCTGTCGAGATCGATGTACAGGAACGCCAGGCGGCGCTGGCGGATCGAGCTATCCCCCTGATCGGTGAAGAATCCATCGAGGATCCCGAACAGGAATCGCCGATTACCCAGGCCCGTCAGATGATCGGTGAGCGACTGATGCTGGCGCTCCTGCGTAAGTGTGCGCAAGCCGCGTACCGATAGCGTCAGGCGTACGCCGACGACAGCCAACGTCGCGGAGGCCAATCCGACCGCGACAGCTCCAGGATGGCCGAAGGCGGCGAAGACCAAGATCGCAAGCGAGGAGACGGCTGCGATCCCTGGCAGAGCAAAGCCGGTCGGTCTCTGCAGCACCAACGGGTTGGCGTGACCCCGAGGGATCCACATCGCCAGCGAGACGAGCAGGATCGCACCCGGCCATGCGATTCCGTTGACGATCACGCCCACGTGCGTGGCGCCGACGCCTGAGCCAAATAGGTTAAAAGTGTCCCCTGTGGCATTCAACGCCATTCCGGTTGCCAACAGCACCCACGGAGCTCTGCTGCGTCCAGCCAGCATCGCCGCGCTACCTACGACGAGCGCGAGAAGGAGGAGATCCCCAACGGGGTAGGCCAGGTTTGTCGCGACCGCCAGCGCGCTTCCGCCGGCCGTGTGCAGCAGGCTGTGAAACGCGAAGGCGCCGCAGAGCGCCGCTGCTCCCAGCGCCGCGATTGCGCTGTCCAACCAACTCGGGGTGCTCAGTCGCGTGACCTCGCCCCGGATGAACAGCGCGATCCCCACGTAGGCCAGCGGGAAGAACGCAAGGTAGAAGGCGTCGGCGATCGACGGGGTGGGAGGGTTGGCTCCGCCCAGCGACTCGATCGTCAGCGCGAGGTCTCCGAACGCCCACGAAAGCAGGCTGGCTCCGAGTGCGAGTGCCACCGGGCGCCCGTTCTTCTGCGTGAGTCCTCTCGCGATGCACAGCCCGGCCGCGACGACGTTGAACGCGACGACTCCCCAGCCGTCGATCGTCGTGGAAGACTCGGCCGCCGGACGAGCGATCAGCAGCCCGAGATAAGCCAAGAGCAGCGCCCCGAGAATGCCGAAGGCGACCCAAACCCCCCTGACAGTCTGCCTGGGTCGCATCGAGACGGCTCGATCGGACGCTGTGAGGACGGGCATGTTGGCTCTGCTCGGCGCCTCGACTTCTGTTCTGGGCTACATGAGTCGCGCAAGCCGCAATGGACAAAAGGCGGGAGCGTCCTCGATCAAGCTGGAGCGTTCGACACAACCCGTGCGTATACCCGAGCCTCTACGATCCGTGCGGATGACGCTCTACGTCTGTTACGGCACCTTCGGCCCAGCCGAACGACATGCGTGCGCGAAGGCGCACAAGGCGCTGGACCGCGCCGGCTACAGCCCCCGGGTCGTCAGGACGTACGGCTGCTACGGGACCGATCGGCTCTTTCGCGGCCGTCGCGAGGTCAAACGGATGACCGGGAACCTGAAGGTGCCGACGCTCGTGCTCGACGACGGCGAGGTGATCGACGGCTCGGACACGATCCGCGCCTGGGCCGCGGCGCACCCGAGCGATACGGCGATCTAGCTGTAAGACCCGAGCAGGTTGTTCATGCGGTTGATGGGTGTCTGTCGCCCGATGGCTTGGTGTGGTCTTCGATGGTTGTAGGTCCATAGCCAGCCGTCAAGGGCTGCTGTGCGTTCAGCGCTGTTGCGGTAGATCGCTCCGTAGGCCCAGCCCGCGAGCATGGTGCGGATGAACCGCTCTGCCTTCCCATTCGTCTGGGGCCGGCGGGGCCTGGTCCGTAGATGACGGATCCCGAGGGCCCTGCAGGCGATCGCGTGGACTGTCGAGATGTAGGGCGACCCGTTATCCGTGAGGAGCTCCTGGACCTGCATGCCGTGGCGCTCATAGAACGCGATGGCCCTGCGCAGGAACCCGATCGCCGTGGTTGCTTTCTCGTCGGGCAGCACCTCGGCATAGGCGAGGCGTGTCGCGTCGTCGATCGCGATGTGCACGCACTCCCAGCCGATAGTCGCCCGGTCCACTCCGGCGCGGTCACGGCGCTTGGGCCTCATGTTGCGGGCGTTGCCTGTGATCCGCTTCCCAGCGCCGCCCTGGATCCGGCCGAGCTTCTTCACGTCGATATGGATCAGCTCGCCCGCGACCGTCCGTTCGTAGCGCTCCGCGGGCTCCATCCCGAGCCGGCCCAAACGGCCCATCCCGATCCTCTTCAGGATCCCCGAGACAGTCGAGAACGGCATCTCGAGCACCTCTGAGATCTCTGGGCCCGTGAACCGCAAACGCCGCAAAGCCGCGATCGCCTGGATCGTGCTCTCATCGCTGCGGTTCGCCACGAACAAAGGCGCCGAGGAGCGATCCAACAGCCCCGCGGTTCCTTCAGCCCGGTAGCGGGCGACCCACTTCCCGGCCGTCCGGGCACTGACCTCGACAGCCAGGGCAGCCTCTCTCACAGACCAACAATCCTCAACAACACGACGAACCATCCGCTCACGCTGCCTAAATGACAGCGCAGCATTACCGTGCAGCTTCATCCGGTATCTCCTTGGGACTGGGGCTTTGACACCACCAGCCTCCAAGGAGGACCGGATGAACAACGTCCTCAGGTTCTACATCTAGCGAGCCGAGCTAACCCGCCGCAATCAAGGTCACGCCGGCGAGCGCGAGCGCGATCCCGAGCGCGTGCCAGTGGTGCATACGTTCCTTGAGCACGATCACGCCGAGGGCGATCGTGATGAGGGGATAGAGGTTGCCGAGTACCGAAGCAACGGTCAGCGGTCCGCGTTGAAGCGCGGTCGTGAGCGTGGCATCGGCGGCCCCGAGCGCCAACCCTCCGAGCAGCGCCAGCTTCAGCGCCGAGGCCGGCCGGGGCATCAGTCCGCCACGCCGCGCAACGGCCATGGTGACCGCGACCGCCACCGCGAGATTCGCCACCGTCGGCCACAGACCCGACTTCGTGCTCGTGTGCCCGATGCAGACGAAGTAGATGCCGAAGCCCGCGCCGCACAGCGCCGAGATCGCGATCTGCCTTTGGCTCGACCAGCGACCGGCCGCCTCGTTGCGCTCGCCCACCTCTTCGGGGTCCTCCGGCTCGTACGCGACGAGCGGGATCGACACGAGCGCGCAGAGCACGCCGCCGATCGCGAGCGTCGAGAGGTTGTTGCCGCCCGCAATGCCGATGACGGCGGGCAGGAGGGCGGCCATCGCGGCTGAGACAGGCAGGACGATGCCGATGCGCCCATGCGCCACGGCCGTGAAGAACGCAAGGAACGAGATGCTCGTCACGAGTCCGCTCAGCGCGCCCAGGGCAGCGTCGTGTCCGGTCAGGTCGCTGGCGCCCATCACCGCCGCGATCGGCGTGAGCGTCGCGAGCCCCGCGAGCTGCAGTGCCCCGCTCACTTTCAGGGGACTGGCGACGCGGCTTGCGGCTCCGCCGAGAAAGTCTGAGATGCCGATGAACAGCGCGCCGAGCAGGGAAAGGAGAACGGTCATGGTGGGGGTCCTCGGCCGGCGCAAGCGCACTGCGGGAGCCAGGAGCGATCAATCTATGCACAGATTCAGCGGCGCGTCTGTAAACGCAGGGTCGAGGCTGCGGTGCCGTCGGGGTAGGGCGGCGCTGCGGCGCACGGTGGCCGGCGGGCCACCGAGGCGGGCTGTACGATGGCGCCGCGATCATGAAGGAAGTCGACCAATGAGCACGTCAGAGCCTCCCAGGCCGCCGCTGCCGCCAACCCCACCCACACAGCCGTTGAACGCGCCAGTGCCGCCGACCCAGCCGCTGGCCACGCCCGTCGTCGCCCAGCCCGTCGTCGAACGCTTGCCTGTGGAACCGCCGCCCGAAGGACCGTGGTGGGGCAACCCCTGGCCGGCGATCGTCACCGGCGTGCTCGGGTTGATCGTCGGCGGACTGCTCGGCTACGCACTCGGCGGCAAAGGCGAAACGGTCACCGAAGCACAGCGTGGCCGCGGTCCGGCGATCACCCACACGGTCACACACACGACGACCGTCGTCCGCCCGAAGGTGGTCGTGCACACGAACACCGTCACGGCCAAGACGATCACCCAGACGCCTGCGCCCGCAAACGCCGAAAACGAACAACGCCGCAGAGAAACCGAAGCAAGCCTGCGCAAGCTCGAACGCGAAAACGAAGAACTGAAGCGCCAGCAGGAAGAAAACTGAGCAGCGCCGTCAGTGGCTGTGCGGCTCTCCGCGAACGGTGCGCCATGAGTCCATCGTGATCCGCAGAATGACGCCAGTCACCGCCAGTCCGATCAGCGGATCGGCGATCGGTGCGCCGAGAGCGACAACGGCAGCACTGAGGATCACCGACAGCGAAACGTAAGCGTCGGCGCGTGCATGGTTGCCGTCCGCGATCAGCGCAGGCGAGCTCAGGCGCTTTCCCGCGCGGGTGCGTATGCGCGCGGCGATCCAGTTGCCGAGGTAGCCGATCACGCCGGCCGCGGCGAGCACCCACAGGTCCGTGGGCGTACTGGGTTCGATCAGGCGGCGGATCGCCTCGACCGCCGCCACGGCAGCGGAGACGAAGATCGCCGCGACGACCGCCAGCCCGGCGTACCCCTCCGCTCGCTGCGAGCGCAGCACGAAGGCGATGCCGAGCGGAACCGCGGTCAACGCGTCGCCGCCGTTGTGGATCAGGTCGGCGAGCAGCGCGATGCTGCCGGATGCGGCGAAGACCACGGCCTGCAGCGCCGTGGCGAGACCAAGCACCGCCAGCGACAGCGACACGGCGCGCACTCCCTCGCGGGAGCGCTTGATCGAATCGTCGATCAATCCGTGACTATGGCCGTGCTCGCGTCCGTCCTCGTGGTGGTGGCCGTGATCGTGGTCGGCATCGGCGGGGACGGCTGCCGCCGGATGCCAGAGATGCCGGTGGCGCCCTTTGTGGTCGTGGCTATGCGAGTAGCGACCGTGACGATGGGTCTTGGTGTCGTGCATGGCTAGATGATGCCCGCGCTCGAAGACGCCGCGCGAGCCGGGGTCATTCGACCTGCTGCTCCCGGTCTTCGCGCTCTTTCACCAGTGGCGACACCGGATCGCCCAGCTCGGTGAACCGGCGAAGTTCTTCGCGCGACGGGTCGTCCCCGCCGCCGGGGAGTCCGCCGGCTCCTCGCGTCCACCAGAACCCGACCACCCCTGGTCGCCACCCGAGCCGCGCGCGAATCGGCGCGCGGCTGAGCAGGAAGAACGCCGCCGCGGTGAGCCCCGCCCCGGCGACGGCGTCGGCCAAGTAGTGGTTGGCTGTGGCCATCACGGCGAACGTCGTCACGAACGGGTAAACGACGGCGGCCGCGCGCACCGAGCGCCGCTCGGTCATGTGCCAAACCGCGATCGAGCACCAGGTCGCCCAGGCGATGTGCAGCGAGGGCAGCGAGCAGAGCTGGTTGGAGTCGAGCGCCGTCGCGCCGAGCTGCCACACGGGCAGGCCGTGCACGCGCGCGACGAGATCGACGTAGCCGCCGCCGAGCATGCGCGGGGGAGCGACGGGAAAGCTCCAGAAGACCGCGAGCGCGACGACGTTGACGAGCGCCAGCGTCCAGCGCAGCACGCCGAGCAGGTCCGCCCGGCGCCACCACAGCAGCACGTACACGGCGAGCGTGACGGCGATGTGCACGTTTTCGTACCAGAACACGACGACCTGGCTGAACGCGTCGTGGCGCGCGAGCCACCTGTCGAGCGCGTGCTCGGGATCGAGGTGCAGCGCGCGCTCGAGGTCGAGCACGCGCTCGCCGTTTCGCTCGGCCAGCTGCTGGCGCACGGGGGCGATGTTGTTGATCGCGTCGAACAGCCAGATCAGCCAGGCGACGATCAGCAGGTCGAGCGCGAGCCAGGCCCTCTCGCGCGGATCGCGCAGGCGTTGCCACGCGTCGGCCGGCGACGATCCGTCTGACCGGAGCTCACCGGTGATCGCCATCGAGCGATTAAGGCACAACGACCGCTCCCGCACGAACACCCGCTTCTACATGATCCCCCGTCTCCGCCAGGCCGAGGACGGCGACGACGACGAGCCGTGGCTGCGGCCGTGCTCGGTTTCGCGCCACTGGAACCTCGATCGCGCCGACCCGCGTTAGGCCATAGACCCGCGCTGGGCGCCGAGCGCCCGCGGCTAGACTCGCTGCACCGCCGTCGAACCCAGGAGGAAGCCATGCGCGCCGTGCTGCTAAGTGAGACCGGAGGTCCCGAGGTGCTGCGCGTCGAGGATGTGCCGATGCCCGACCCCGGCGACGGCGAGGTGCTGATCCGCGTGCGCGCCGCGTCGATCAACCCGATCGACTGGAAGTACCGCAGCGGCCTCTCGCCGAAGGACCTGCCGGCGGTGCTCGGCAACGACATCTCAGGCACGGTCGAGCAGTCTCGAACGGAGGAGTTCGCGGACGGTGATGACGTGTTCGGCTTCGCGCCCACCGGCGGCTACGCCGAGTTCGCCACCGCCCCGGCACCGGCGATCGCCAGGAAGCCCGCGGGCCTCAGCCACGAGCAGGCCGCGGCGCTCCCGGTCGCCGGCCTGACCGCGTGGCAGGCGCTGTTCGACCGCGGCGGCCTGCAGAGCGGCCAGTCGCTGCTCGTCGCCGGAGCCGCCGGCGGCGTCGGCCACCTCGCCGTGCAGTTCGGCAAGCATGCCGGTGCGCGGGTCATCGGCACCGGCTCGGCGCGCAACCGCGACTACGTGCTGGGGCTGGGGGCCGATGAGTACGTCGACTACACGTCCCAGGACGTCGCAGAGGTCGTCCACGACGTGGACGTCGCATTCGACACGGTGGGGGGCGAGACGACCAAGACGCTGCTGCCGACCGTGCGCGAGGGTGGTGCGCTCGTGGTGATCGCCGGGGCGCCGCCCGAGGCCGAGGCCGCCGAGCGCGGCGTGCGCGCGGAACTGCTGATCATGAGCCCCAACGCGAAGCAGCTCGCGGACATCGCCGAGCTCGTCGCCTCCGGCGGCGCCCGGGTCGAGATCGCAGGCACTTTCCCGCTCGACGATGTCGCAAAGGCGCACGCGCTGAGCGAATCCGGCCACACGCGCGGAAAGCTGATCCTCACGCCCTAGCCGATCGCGCCATGACGTCAGGCGCCCCCGACGCTCGCTTCGACCTGCGCGCGAGCGTCGCGGCAGATCGCGGGCACGCTGGTTTCGTCGCTGAACACCGCAGCCATCACGCTCCCGGACGCGAGCGAGTGGGGGTGGCCGAGCAGGTGGCCGATCTCGTGCACGACCGTCAGGCAGAACATGTTCCAGTCGCTCGCCTGCAGCGCGCGCGTGGGCCATTGCCAGCGGGCGAGCGAGATCGTGCATCGCGTGTAGGTGTTGGCGGGAGCCTGCAGGTCGTTCGGGCCGAGCGAGGATTCGAACGTCACCCAGCCGTCGGTCGTCGCTTCCATTCCCGCGGGGAGCGGCCGATCGGCCTGCACGACGACCTGGCCGCCGCAGGGCACGGCGCCCCAATAGCGCTCGGCGAGCGTCGCAGCGAGGCGCGCGGGTTCGCGGGCCGTGGCGCTGGTGCCAGCGGCGTGCCGCGCTGCGGCGTGGCGGGCGCTCGTCGCGCCGGCGCTGCGCGGCGTCCGCGAGCCCTGTGCGCCGGCGGCCGCAGGGAGCAGCAGCATCGCTGCGAGACAGGCGCTGAGCGGGAGACGGGCCACGTTTCACATGCTCGGGCGATGCGCCGCGCGATTCGTCCTCCCGAGCGGGGGATCTTCGGGCGCATACGGGGGAGGCTCGGGGGAGGCGCGGCTCACCCATCGGCTGCGCGCTGTCGATGGGAGACCATGCCTGCGCTTGCTTTGCACCCCTCGCGGTTGCCACGAAGTCCCGTCACCATCGTCGTCGCTCGCCTCGACGACCTGCTCGCGAGGGGCGTGCACGAGCTGCTCGGAACCGATCCGAGCCTGGCGATCGTCGCGCACGACGTCGAGCAGCGGCGCATCCCGGTCGTCCTGCGCGCGCATCGCCCAGACGTCGCAATCCTCGACGCGCGCGCCCTCGACAAGCTCGCCGAGGTCCGCGAGCTGTCCGTCGCCCATCCGGCGACGCGCCTGGTCCTGTTCGCCGACGAGCTGTCGGGCGCCGAGTGTGCGCAGCTGCTCGCGTTCGGCGCCAGCGCCTGCCTCGCGCGCGATACGCAGGCCCGCGACGTACTCAACGCGGTCCATCTGGCCGCGCGCGGGCTCAAGCTGGTCCCGCGTTTCGCGAGCTCGCCCGGCGCGCGCGCCGGTAGCCACTTGCTGACGCGCCGCGAGGCCGATGTGCTGCCGCTGCTGGCGCAGGGGCGCACCAACCAGCAGATCGCGCTCGAGCTCCACGTGGGTGTGGAGACCGTGCGCACGCACGCGCGCAACATCTACCGCAAGCTCGGCGTCTCCTCGCGCAGCGAGCTGACGGCGCCGCCGATCGACGATCGCAGTCGCTCGCCGGCCCCGGAGGTCGGTCCTCCGCGGCGCCGGGCTGCGGGACGACGCCCGCACGCGCGGCGCGGGCACGACGCTCGGCACACCTGAGCTCAGCGCCCTTCGCTGGATTGAGCGCAGCGCCTTTTCGCTGGACGTTCGGTCGAGCACCGGCCGCGTGCCTAACGCTGTGGCGCAGATGCGTCGTGTTACACATAGGCCGACGAGGCCGGGGAGCCATTCCCTATCTATCGCGGTGTGTAACACCGCAGCGAGGAGACGCCGATGAACGCTGGCGTCCCGACGAAGCACCGGTCGCCCTGCGGCGACCTTCCCGCGGTAAGCAGACGCTCACCAGTGCACAGGGGCGCAACACCGCTTCGCGCAGTGCTGATCGCCCTCGGCGCATCGCTCCTCGGCATGGCCCTGGCCGCCAGCGCCCTGGCGGCGCCTGCGACGGTCGGCCTGGGCAGCGCCGCGAGCTTCTCCGTGCTGGCCGGCTCGACGGTCACGAACACCGGGCCGACGACGATGTTCGGCGACCTGGGGCTCAGTCCGGGCTCGTCGGTGACGGGGGCACCGCACGTGCTCGGCCAGACGCACGTGCACGACGCGGTCGCGATCGCCGCCAAGAACGCTCTCACGACCGGCTACAACGACGCCGCCGGGCGCCCGACCGAAGGCTCGGCCGGGACGGATCTCGCGGGCCAGACGTTCACGGCCGGCGTGCGCACGGCAAGCAGCTCGCTGCTGCTGTCTTCCGGGAGCGTGATCCTCGACGCGCAGGGAAACCCCAACGCGGTATTCATCTTCCAGATCGGCTCCACGCTGATCACCGGCTCGAACACGACCGTGCAGCTGATCAACGGCGCGCAGGCTTGCAACGTCTTCTGGCAGGTCGGCTCCTCGGCCACGCTGGGCACGGGCACGCGCTTCGTCGGCACGATCATGGCCGCGGAAACGATCACCGCGAACACGGCCGCGACGATTCACGGCAGGCTGCTCGCGCAGACGGCCGCGGTGAACCTCGACACGAACACGATCACAACGTCCACCTGCGCCTCCAGCGAAAGCGGCGCAGGCGGTGGGACGGAAACGACGACTCCCGAAGAAACGACCGCACTGGAAGCGACGGCGGGCGGTGGCGGGTCGACGACCGGCGGGACGACCACGACGCCTTCGAGCGGCACGACCGCCGTCGCGCCGACGACGACCGTCCCGGGGGTGACACCGGCCGCGATTCCGCCGCCGGCATCGAGGTCGACGGTGAGCAGCCGCCGAGCGGCCGCCCATCGAGCCGCCCTCAGGCGTGCAGCGCGTCGCGCCGCAGCGCGTCGCCGCGCGCGTAGGGGCGCCACCACGCGCCACACCCAGGCACGGCCCGCCAGACCGCACGGGCACGGGTCATTCACCGGCTGAGCGACACGACGCGCAGGTCCGGGCGGCGACTTCGTCGCCTGGGCCTGCGCGCCACGGTCACGAGCGCGGTATGCCTGGTCGGCACCGCCGCCGGAGCGAATCCCGCGGCCGCGGCGTCCGGCCACGCTCGCGTCCACGCGAGCCAGGATGTGGTCGCCCTGCTCGCATCGCACCGCGTGCACCGCCTACCCGCGGGAGCTTCAGCCGTGCTGCTCAGCGTGCCGGCGACACGACCGATCACAGGCGAGCGGACGACACTCCCGGTCGTCGGTCGCGCACGCGACGCGCACGCAGGCGCCTGGCTGCGCGTGATGCTGCCGGGTCGTCCCAACGGGTCGAGCGGCTGGATCTCACAGCAGGGCACCCGGTCGCTAGTCACCGGCTGGCACCTCGTCGTCAGTCTCGGCGCGCGCCGCGTGACGGTCTACCGCCAGGGCCTCGTGCAACGTCGCTTCGCTGCGGTCGTCGGCAAGGCCTCGACGCCGACGCCGACGGGCAGCTTCTTCGTCGAGGAGACGCTGCAGATGAGCGCCGGCGAACCCGGCGGCCCCTTCGCCCTGGCACTCAGTGCGCGCTCGGATGCTCTGCAGGAATTCGAAGGTGGTCCCGGTCAGATCGCCGTGCACGGCCGCGACGGCCTCGGCGGAACGCTCGGCGCCGCCGAATCTCACGGCTGCGTGCGGCTGGCCACGTCGAGCATCGACTGGCTCGCCCAGCGAATCGGCCCGGGTGTGCCGGTGACGATTTACGCTGGCTGAGTCGCGTGCCACTGGGGCGGGCGCCGCCAGCGTCCCTCGTCGCAGCCGGGCGCCGCGCGCGCATCGCGGGTAGGGTTGGGCGCTATGCGGGCCCATCACGTGCGCATCGAGCACGACTTCGCCAAGCCGCCGGAGCGCATCTTCGCCCACCTGGCAGAGCACGAGAACCTCGCGGATGTGTTCGGCGCGAAGATCACGCGCCTGCGCGATGGCGACGGCGGCGAGCGCAACGGCGTCGGCTCGGTGCGCCGGCTGCAGATCGGCCCGTTGCCGCCGTTCGAGGAGACCGTCACCGAGTTCGTCGTGCCTCAGCGCATCGTCTACCGCATCACCAAGGGCAGCCCGCTGCGCGGCCACGTCGGCACGATGACCTTCGCGGCGACCCCCGGCGGCGGGACGCGCTTCGACTACGACATTCGCATCGCATCGCCGGTCCCCGGCATCGCGCCGCTCGTCACCGCGTCGCTCACGCGCTCGATCTCGCGCTCGCTGGCGGCCATCGAGCGCGACGCCTGAGGGAGTCTAGATGGTCGACATCGTGTCGGCCAACGAGGAGGCCTCGACGGTGCGCAAGGGGACCGATGCCGAGGCGGCAGCGATGGCCGGCGCGCTCGCGCGTGCGTTCTTCGACGATCCCGCGTTCACGTGGGTTCTGCGCGCCGACGAGCGCAGGTTGAGGCACCTGCGGCGAGGCTTTGAGCTGTTCCTGCGCCGCGTGTGGCTGGCCGAGGAGCAGACTTACACGACGGCCGGCGTCGCAGGCGTCGCAGTGTGGGAGCCGCCCGGACACTGGAAGCACGGAGTCGGCGAGCAGTTGAGGCTGCTCCCGGCGACGCTCGCCGCGTTCGCCCGTCACTCGCCGCGCGTGCTGCGCGCGCTGACGGTGCTCGAAGCGGGCCATCCGGCCGAGCCGGCCGCCGCCGCGCACTACTACCTGGCGTTCGTCGGCGTCGACCCTCCATGGCAGGGACGCGGGCTCGGCGGCGCGCTGCTGGCGCCCGTGCTGGAGCGTTGCGATCGCGAGGGCGCACCCGCATACCTGGAGGCCTCCACGGCGCGCAACCGGGCGCTGTACGAACGCCACGGCTTCGCGGTGACCGACGAGTTCATGCTCGGCCGCGGAGCGCCGACCCAGTGGCGAATGTGGCGCGAGCCGAGCCGAGGCAAGCCGAGCCAGAGTCGATGACGAGCCGACCGCCGAGCGCGGGCGGCGAGGGTTGACAATCAGGAAGGCGAGCTTTACCGTGGGCCACGATACGGGGCTGCAATGGGGGCATCGCGCCATGAGTGTGCGGTGGTGCACGGAGGGACAACTCACCGGTCCAACGTGGTTCTCGTCCGAGGGCGCCCCTGGAGGGGACGAAATGCCCAAGGGCCGACGGCCCGCGGGCTCTAGTAGAAGACGAATGGAGACCACATGACTGGAAAGATTCCTAAGTCCGTCGGGGCGATCGTCGCGGCAATTGCAATCGTGGCCCTCTCGGCCTCGGTGGCGAGCGCGGCGCTGATTTACAACAACGTCCCCAAGCCGAAACCGCGTAACACCGGCTCGATCGGCTTTGAGGCCACCTCGACGTCCGAGCTGGGCGGCGCGGTCGCGTTCGCGGGAAGCAACCGCAAAAACCCGTCGGTGTCGATCGTGCTGAGCAGCTGGGCCTGTCAGGAAGGCGCCGGCACAACGTGCAAGACGAGCATGGGCGCCACGTTCAGCTGGCCGGTCACGGTGAAGGTCTACAACCTGGGCCCCGAAGGGGCGGTCGGCTCGCAGATCACGGAATCGACGCAAACGCTGGCGATCCCGTATCGCCCGTCGGCGAACAACAAATACTGCACGCCGAACAGTGAAGGCGTAGTCGGCTACAGCAAAGAATGCTTTCACGGCAAGGAGAAGAAATTCACCTTCCCACTCGCAACGACGCTGCCCAACGAAGCGATCATCAGTGTCGCCTACAACACGACCAACTACGGCGCGAGCCCGGTCGGTCCCGCGGCGTGCAGCCCGCGTTGCCCGTACGATTCGCTGAACGTAGGACTGGAAGAAGCAACGGGAGCGACGACAGGGACACAGCCGCGCCCCAATGACGCATACGTCAACTCGACGTGGGCCGGCTTCTACTGCGACGGTGGCGCCGGAGGTACCGGCACGTTCCGCCTCGACGCGGGTTGCTGGACCGGCTCTCAGCCGCTGTTCGCGGTGACGGCCACCAAGTAGTCGCTTTCGCTGGCAGTTAGGTCAACAAGCTCGACAGAGGGCCCCGCCGTGACGGCGGGGCCCTCTCGCGTTCGCACAACGCTCGCCGCTCTCGCCGTCGCGTGCTCGGAGCGCTCGCCAAGCCATCGTGGCCGACTGTCCGCTTGCCTATGCTCGACGAATGTGCGGGCGCTACACGAACACGGCCGGCGTTCAGGAACTCAACGAACGCTTCAAGGTCCCCTTCCCGGGCGAGCAGGGCACGCACCGCTACAACATCGCGCCGAGCGAAGAGGTCCTGGCGATCGTCTCGCCCAAGGGCGAGCCGCAGGCGCGACTGCTGCGCTGGGGGCTGGTCCCGCCGTGGGCGACCGACCTCAAGGGCTCCTACAAGATGATCAACGCGAAGCTCGAGACGGTGACGACCAGACCCGCCTACCGCTCGCTGGTCGGCAAGGGCTCGCGGCGCGCGCTGCAGATCGCCGACGGCTACTACGAGTGGCTGAAACCCGAGCGGCGCGACGCGCCGCGCCAGCCGTTCCTGTTCCGCGTCGACGGCGGTGCTCCGTTCGCCTTCGCGGCGCTGTGGACGCCGGCGAAGGTCGACGGCGAGTGGTTACAGAGCGTCGTTCTTCTGACGTGTGACTCGGCGCCCAATCGCGTGGCCGCAGGGATTCACGATCGCATGCCCGTGGTGCTCGCCGATCGTGCGGCACAGCAGGCGTGGCTCGACGACCGCCTCGACGCCGAGGAAGCGCTCGCGCTGTGCGGTGCGCTGCCCGAATCGCGCCTGTCCGCGACGCCGGCCAACCCGGCGGTCAATAAGCCCGATCCGGACGCCGAGGGCCCGGAGCTGTTGCACGCGCCGAGCTGAGTGAAAGGCCGCAACGGCGCGTTCGTCGGCTCAGGCCGACGGCAGCCGGTACTTGCGCGTCTTCGGGCAGCGCTCCAACAGGCCGAGTTCGACGAGCGTGAGCGCGTAGCGGTGGGCCGTGCTCGGGCTCATCCCGAGATCGTTGGCCAGCTCGACGATCCCACGCTCGCCGCCGTCCGGCCCGAAGCCGGCGAGCAGCGAGAAGCCGCGCAGCAGCGAGCGCGACAGGCGCGGGTCGTCGGCGTCGCCGGAGAAATAGGCGGTCGGGGCGTTCGCCCGGCCTGTGCCCGCGCCGCGCGCGCGCGGGTCGCCGTCGCCGCGCCCTCGCGCCAGCGAGCCGGCGACCATCGCGGCGATGCTCGGCGTCCTACCGTCGGAGGCGGCGCGGACGACGGCATCGACTTGCATCGGGGAGAGCACAATCGTGATTGGCGTCTGCTGGTCCCTGGACATGCGGCGATGTTCGCATATGCAGACGATCGTCTACAGAGGTGTTTCTCAGTTTGCCGAACTCCGGGCGAAGCCTGCGCTGTCGCGTGCGGCGGCGCCGGATGATCCGCTGGAGGCGCTCGAGCGCTTCCCGGGCGGGTTGGTCACGCAGGAGGTGGCGGCGATCATGGCGCACAACAACCAGCCGGTCGACTGCGAGACCGCCGAGCGCGCGCTCGTCGAGCTGGTCGGGGCGGGTCGCGCCATACGCACGCAGCTCGCCGACGACGCGCTCTGGCAAGCAGCCTGACCGGCGCACCCGGAGCGGCGGCGAGCGCCGTCTCCGTACCGGCGCGGCCTCCGGGTAGCCTGCATCGCTGAGATGACGCTCACGGTGACACTCCCGGACGGCACGGCGCTCGAGCTGCAGGACGGCGCGACAGGAGCCGACGCCGCCACGGCGATCGGTCCCGGACTCGCCCGCGCCGCCCTGGCCGTCGAGGTGAGCCACCCGGAGGCCGGCGACGGCCCGCAGCTGCGCGACCTTTCGCGCCCGCTGCCGAGCGGCGCGTCGCTGGCGATCCTCACCAAGAAGGACGGCGCGAAGGCGCTCGAGCTGATCCGCCACGACACCGCGCACGTGCTCGCCGAGGCGGTGCTCGAGCTCTACAGCGGCGTAAAGATCTCGATCGGACCGCCGATCGCCGACGGCTTCTACTACGACTTCGAGTTCCCCGAGGGCGTGAGTCTCTCCGAGGCCGACTTCCAGCAGATCGAAGAGCGCATGCGCGAGCACGTGAAGGCCGCCGAGCCGTTCGAGCGGCGCGACGTGTCCCCTGGCGAGGCGCGCGAGCGCTTCGCCGCCGAGGGCCAGGACTACAAGGTCGAGCTGATCGACGACCTCGTCGCGCAGGCCGATTCCTCGCATCCGCCGCGTCCGCTGGCGAGCGTCTCGCTGTACACCAACGGGCCGTTCACCGACCTCTGCCGCGGACCGCACGCGCCCAGCACGAAGTCCGTCGGCGCGTTCAAGCTGCTGTCGGTCGCCGGCGCCTACTGGCGCGGGAACTCCGACCGCACGATGCTCACGCGCATCTATGGCACGGCGTTCTTCTCCAAGGAGGAACTGAGCGAGCACCTGCAGCGCATCGAGCAGGCCAAGGCGCGCGACCATCGCAAGCTGGGACGCGAGCTGGGGCTGTTCACGTTCTCCGAGGTCTCGCCCGGCGCGGCCTTCTGGCTGCCGGCAGGCGCGACCGTGTTCAATGCGCTCGTCGGCGTCTCGCGCGAGATGGGCGGCGAGCGCGGCTACAGCGAGGTAAAGACGCCGCAGATCTTCGACGCAGAGCTGTGGAAGACGTCCGGGCACTGGGGCAAGTACCGCGAGAACATGTTCACGCTCGACGTAGAGCATCGCGAGATGGGCGTCAAGCCGATGAACTGCCCCGGTCATGCGCACCTGTTCGGCAGCCAGCGTCATTCCTACAGAGATCTGCCCGTGCGTTACTCCGAGCCCGGACTTTTGCACCGCAACGAGCCCTCCGGCGTGCTGCACGGATTGCTGCGCGTGCGTCACTTCGCTCAGGACGACGCTCACATCTTCTGCACCGAGGAGCAGGTCCAGCAGGAGGTCTCGGGCTGTCTGGAGATGGCTTTTGCCACCTACCGCCTGTTCGACCTGGAGGTGAGCCTGGAGCTCTCCACGCGTCCCGAGCAGCGGATCGGCAGCGACGAGATGTGGGATCGCGCCGAGGCCAAGCTCGCAAATGCCCTCTCCGAGCAGGGACTGGAGTACGAGCTGAACCCGGGAGACGGCGCCTTCTACGGACCGAAGATCGACATGCACATGACCGATTCGCTCGGTCGCTCATGGCAGTTGGGAACAGTTCAGCTCGACTACTCCATGCCCGAGCGCTTCGGCTTGGCGTACACCGGCGCGGACAACCACGAGCACACGCCCGTGATGATCCACCGCGCCCTGTTCGGCTCCTACGAGCGCTTCATCGGGATCATGCTCGAGCACTTCGCCGGCGAGCTGCCGCTGTGGCTGACGCCCGTGCAGGCGATCGTGCTGCCGGTGTCCGATCGCTTCAACGCGTACGCCGCGGGCGTGCGCGAGGAGCTGGCCGCGCTGGGACTGCGCATCGAGCTTGACGATCGCAACGAGTCGGTCGGGCGAAAGATCCGCGAGGCCGAGCTGCGCAAGGTCCCCTACATGCTCATCGTGGGCGAGCGCGAGCAGGGCGAGCGGGCTGTCTCGGTGCGTGAGCATCGCGGCGGCGACGCCGGCTCCGCGACCGTCGGGGAGTTCGGCGAGCGCTTGCAGGGGCAGCTATACTCCCCCGCCTTGATTCCCCGCAAAACCACAGAGCGCGCCTAGCAGCAGCTTGACGCGCGTTCAACACAGCTAGTGCCGGTTCCCCGCAGGTTCGACCGGCGCCCGCCCGAGCGGGACACGACGAGGACCAACGAGCGCATTCGCGTCCCCGAGGTTCGACTTATCGACGACGAGGGCAACCAGGTCGGCGTACTCAAGACGCCCGACGCGCTCGCGTTCGCCCAGGAACGCGATCTCGACTTGGTCGAGGTCGCCCCCGAGGCGCGCCCGCCCGTGTGCCGCGTGCTCGACTACTCCAAGTACAAGTACGAGCAGGCCCAGAAGGTCAAGCAGGCGCGCAAGCACCAGCAGCAGATCACCGTGCGCGAGATCAAGTTCCGCCCGAAGATCGCCGAGCACGACTACGACACCAAGAAGCATCACGTCGAGCGCTTCCTGCGCCACAAGGACAAGGTCAAGGTGACGATCATGTTCCGTGGGCGCGAGGTGACTCACCCCGAGCGCGGAACGGCGATCCTCGACCGGCTCGCCGAGGAGCTCGCCGAGCTCGGCGTCGTCGAGCAGCGTCCGATCCAGGAAGGACGCAACATGACGATGATGATGGCGCCCTCCAAAGCCGTGCTGTCGGGCAAAGCCGACAGCGAGGAGGCGCCCGACGAGGTCTTCACCGAAGGCGAGCAGGGCGACGTCGCCTCCACTGCTTTGCAGTCTCCGCTCGAGGAGGCCGCCGTCGAGGCGGTCGAGACCCCCGAGGCGCGCGTCGCTTCCGGTGACGCTGACGGCGACGGCGACGGCGTGGCCGCAGGCAAGGGCGAGGCGGCCACTGCTGAGGGCGATTCCGCCGAGGGCGATGCGCCTACCGGCGCGGAGGACGCCCCGGTCGCCGAGGGCGATTCTCAGAACGAGCAGGGCTCGCCCGACACCGCGGACGCGTCCGCGGACACCGCCGTGTCATAATCGTCCGCTCGCGATCATGCCCAAGATGAAGACCCATTCCGGCGCGAAGAAGCGCTTCAAAGTCACCGCCACCGGCAAGGTGCGCGGACGGCACCCCTTCACGAGCCACATCCTCGAGAAGAAGTCGCCGAAAAAGAAGCGCGCCCTGGGTGGGCCGAAGATGATCAACGAGCACGACGTGCCGCGGATCAAGCGGATGCTGGGGGTGGGCAAGTGACGCGCGTCAAGCGGTCTGTCCACGCGCGCAAGAAGCGCCGCGCGACGCTCGAGCTGACGAAGGGCTTCCGCGGCGAGGCGCACTCGAACTACAAGCGCGCCAAGGAGGCGCTAATGAAGGCGGACGCCTACGCCTACCGCGACAGGCGCAACCGCAAGCGCGACTTCCGCCGTCTGTGGATCACGCGCATCAACGCCGCCGCGCGCGTCAACGGCATGAGCTATTCGCAGTTGATGCACGGCCTGAAGCTGGCCGGTGTCGAGCTCGACCGCAAGGTGCTCGCGGACATCGCCGTGCGCGACGCCGACACGTTCCGACGTTTTGCCGAGGTCGCCCGCGAGGCGTCGGCTGCCTGACCCGGCAATCGACATCGACCAGCCTCCCGGGCGCCGTTCTCCAGCAGGACGGCGCTTTTTTTGTGCCCGCACGGGCTTTCCAACACAGCTAGCGAACATGACATTCATAACTTCCAATCAAAACCCGCGATTGAAGGCCGTCAAGCGTCTCGCCGCGCGCCGCGAGCGCGACCGCTCGGGGCTGTTCGCCGCCGAGGGCGAGGATCTCGTGCTCGCCGCGGCGCGGGCCGGGCGTCCGCTGGTTGAGGGCTTTCGCCTGGCCGGCTGGGAGATCGGCGAGGCCGCCTCGGCCTTTCACGACGTCGACGCCGCCGCTCTGCGCGGGGTTTCCTCGCTCGGGTCGGGCGCTCGCGCGATCGGCGTGTACGAGCAGCGCTGGGGCGAGCCGCTTGGTCCCCTGTGCGTGTACCTGCATGGCGTCGGCGACCCGGGCAACGTCGGCACGATCCTGCGCTCGGCGCAGGCCTTCGGCGCCTCGTGCGTGGCGTTCGGACCGCGCTGCGCCGATCCGCACTCGCCGAAGGCCGTGCGCGCGAGCATGGGCGCGATCTTCTCCGTCGACCTCGCGCGCGTCGGTGACGTCGGCGAGCTGCCGGGCGAGCGCGTCGCGCTGCTTGCGGACGGGGCACAGGAGCTGCGCGCCGCGCCGCGCGAGGAGCCGCGGGCGTCGCTGACGCTGCTCGTCGGCGCCGAGCGCGATGGCCTGCCGGCGCAGATCGTCGCCGCGTGCGAGCGCAGCGCGCGCATACCGATCGCGTCGGAGTCGCTAAACGCGGCGATGGCCGCGACGGTCGCGCTGTACGAGGTGACGCGTGGCCGCGAGCTCGCCTCCGGCTCATCTAGGGTCCGGGCGTCATGATCGAGCGCATCGACGAGCTCCGCGCGCAGGCCGAGGCGCAGATCGCTGCGGCCGACGCGCCGGGCGCGCTCGAGGAGCTGCGCGTGCGCTATCTCGGGCGCAAGGCCGAGCTGCCGCAGATGCTGCGCGGCGTCGCGCAGCTGCCCGCCGAGGAGCGCGGCGCAGTGGGCAAGGCCGCCAACCAGGCGCGCCAGGCGCTCGAGGCGTTGATCGAGCAGCGCTCGCAGCAGCTCGGCGGCGAGCAGCTGCAGCGCACGCTCAGCGAAGACCGCGTCGACGTGACGCTGCCCGGCGCGCCGCCCCAGCCGGTCGGCCGCCTGCACCTGCTCACGACGATGCGCCGCGAGCTGGAAGACATCTTCCTTGGCCTCGGCTTCACCGTGATGGAGGGCCCGGAGATCGAGAGCGTTCACTACAACTTCGACGCGCTCAACCACAGCCCGACGCACCCCGCGCGGGCGCGCACGGACACCTTCTACGTCGCGCGCCCGGACCTGCTGGAGCCGGCTGACCCTCCGCCCGGCCAACCACCCTCGCCGCTGGCCGCCGAGGAGCTCGTGCTGCGCACGCACACCTCGCCGATGCAGGTGCGTGCGATGGAGGCGCACCCGCCGCCGCTGTACGTCGTGATCCCTGGGCGCGTGTACCGCCCGGACTCCGACGCCACGCACACGCCGCAGTTTCACCAGGTCGAGGGTCTGGCCGTCGACGAGGACATCACGCTCGCCGACCTCAAGGGGACGCTGCTGATGTTCGCGCGCGCCGTCTTCGGCGACGAGCGCGACGTGCGCCTGCGCCCGCACTTCTTTCCCTTCACCGAGCCAAGCGTCGAGGTCGACGTGTCGTGCTTTCACTGCGACGGCAAGGGCTTTCTGCGCGACGGCTCGCGCTGCTACCTGTGCAAGGGCGAGGGCTGGCTGGAGGTGCTCGGCGCGGGCGAGGTCGACCCCAACGTCTACTCGCACGTGCCCACGAGCGAGGCCAACGCGCCAGGCTATGACCCCGAGAAGGTGCAGGGCTTCGCCTGGGGGATGGGCGTCGAGCGGATCGCCATGCTCAAGCACGGCGTCCCCGACCTGCGTCTTTATTACGAAAATGACCTCCGTTTCCTGGAGCAGTTCTGATGCGCGTCCCGCTGACATGGCTACGCGAATACTGCGACCCCGATCTCGACGTCCGCGCGATCGAGCAGCGCCTGACGCTGACCGGGACGAAGGTCGAGGCGATCCACCACCAGGGCGTGCGCGATACGAGCGGCTTCGTCGTCGGCCACGTGCTCGACGTCCAGCCGCACCCGGACGCCGACCGCCTGAAGGTTTGCACGGTGGACCTCGGTGGGCGCGAGGGCGACGGCGAGGCTCCGGCGACGATCGTCTGCGGGGCGCCTAACGTCGCCGCCGGCCAGACGGTCGCCGTTGCGACCCCTGGCGCGGTGATGCCCGACGGCACGAGGCTCAAGCGCGCGAAGCTGCGCGGGGTCGTCTCCGAAGGGATGATCCTGGCCGAGAACGAGCTGGAGATCGGCACGGGCGGAGAGGGCATCATGGTGCTCGACGAGCTGTCGCTCGCCTGTGCCCGAGAGGGTGACGCGGAGTTCGCGCCGGGAACGCCGCTGGCCGACGCGCTGGCGATCTCCACGGACGTGCTCGAGCTGGAGATAACGCCCAACCGGCCCGATTGCCTCGGCGTATACGGAGTCGCGCGCGAGCTGCATGCCGCGACCGGTGCGCCGCTTGCCGCCGAGCCGTGGTCGCCGGACCCCGGTTCCGAGGGCCCCGTGGCGGCCGCGGAGGTCATCGTGGAGTGTCCCGACCTGTGTCCGCGCTTCACCGCGCGGGTGTTCGAGCGCGTCTCGATCGGGCCGTCGCCGCTGTGGCTGAAGGCGCGCCTGACGGCGGCCGGGCAGAGACCGATCAACAATGTCGTGGACATCACCAACTACGCGATGCTGCTGACCGGACAGCCGCTGCACGCCTTCGACCTCGACCGCGTCGCCGGCGCGAAGCTGACCGTGCGCCGCGCGCACGACGGCGAGCGCGTGGAGACGCTGGATGGGCAGACGCGCGCGCTCGACGCGCAGATGGTCGTGATCGAGGACGCCGAGGGCCCGACTTCGATCGCCGGGCTGATGGGCGGCGCGCGCTCGGAGGTATCCGCCGACACGACGCGCGTGCTGCTGGAGGTGGCGACGTGGGACGGCCCGACGATCCATCGCGCGTCGTGGGCGCTGGGGCTGCGCAGCGAGGCGTCCTCGCGCTTCGAGAAGGGGCTGGCGCCCGAGCAGTGCATGCACGCGCAGGCCGTCGCCACGCGCCTGATGATCGATTGCACCGGCGCGCAGCCGGCGCCGGGCACGGTCGATGTCGCGTGGCAGCCGGCGGCACCGAGCGTGCTGCGCCTGCGCGAGTCGCGCGTGCTCGCGATCCTCGGCGTGGCCGTGCCTGTCGAGCGCCAGGCGCAGATCCTGCAGGCGTTGGACTTCGCCAGCGAGCCCGCCGCCGATGGCCTGGACGTGACCGTGCCGGCGCTTCGCCGCGACGACGTCACGCGCGAGATCGACCTGATCGAGGAGGTCGCGCGGATCGACGGCGTCGACCGCCTGCCGGCGACGCTGCCCGCGCGCCGCGGCGCCGCCGGGATGCTCACGCACCCCCAGCGCGTACGCCGCGCGGCCGAGGACGCGATGGCCAAGCGCGGCCTGCACGAGATCGTCGGCTGGAGCTTCACCGAGCCCAGCCTGCTCGACCGGCTGCTGCTGGCGAGCGACCACCCGATGCGCGACGTCGTGCGCTTGGAGAACCCGCTGTCGGACGCTCAGTCGATCATGCGCCCGACGCTGCTCGGGTCGCTGCTGGACGCGGCGCGCCACAACGTTGCACGAAACGGACCGGACATCGCGATCTTCGAGTCCGGGACGGTCTATCGTGCAGCCGCGGCCGGCGACGAGCGCGCGGCCAACGAACACCACGCCCTCGGCGTTTTGCTCAGCGGCTCGCTCGCCCCGCGCTCTTGGCGCGGCGCTCCCGCGCAGGCCGACTTCTTCGCCGCCGAGGCGCTGCTGGAAGCGCTGCTCGACGAGCTGCACGTCGACTGGTCGGTGCAGCCGCGTGCGTGGCCGTTTTTGCACCCGGGCCGCAGTGCTGCCGTGCTCGCGGGTGAGCAGGCACTCGGCTTCGTCGGAGAGCTGCACCCGCTCGTCGCGGGCGCGTGGGACCTGGAACGCACGGCCGTCTTTGCGGTCGACCTCGGAAAGCTGGCCGCCGACGCCCCGCAGGCGATTCCCTTTCGCGCGTTCCCCGCGGTCCCGTCTCTGCGCCAGGATCTTGCTGTCGTGCTGCCCGAGGATATCGCGGCTGCGCGCGTGCTTTCCGCGGTGCGCGAGGCGGCCGGGGAGATGCTCGACGACGTGAGCGTGTTCGACGTGTACGCCGGCGAGCAGGTCGGCGAGGGCCGGCGCTCGCTGGCTCTCGCGCTGTCGTTCCGCGCCCTGGACCGCACGCTGACCGACGAGGACGTGGCCCCGGCGCGCGAGCGTGTCGTCGCGGCGCTCGGTGAGCTGGGGGGTGAGCTGCGTGGCTGACTCCGCGCCGACCGGGACCGCCGCTGCGCCGGGCGCGGGAGCGTCCCAGGCGTTCGCGCCGGGCTCGCCGCGCGTGATCGTCGCCGGCGCGACGGGCTTCGCGGGGGCGCTCGCGGCGCACCTGCTGTGGCGCCACCCGCGCTTCGAGCTCGTCGCGATCACCGGGCGCTCCGAGGTCGGTCGGCGTCTCGACGATCTGTACCCGCGCTACCGCGTCCCGCTTCAGATCGCCGAGCTCGACCTCGACGCCCACGGGCAGCTCGACGCGGCGGTCGTCGCCTACCCGCACGCCGCAGCCGCGCCGACGGTCGGCGACCTGCGCAAGCGCGGGGCGCGCGTAGTCGACCTGAGCGCCGACTTCAGGCTGTCCTCGCTGGCGACATACGAGCAGTGGTACGGCAGTCATCCGCGCCCGGAGCTGCTCGCGCAGGCGGCCTACGGGCTGACCGAGCTGCACCGCGAGCGGATCGCCAGCGCGGCGATCGTCGCCAACCCGGGCTGCTACCCGACGGCGTCGGTGCTCGGGCTCGCGCCGCTCGCGCGAGCCGGCCTGATCGCCGACGTGGTGATCGATGCCAAGCAGGGCGTCTCCGGCGCCGGGCGGGCCTTCGACGACACGACGCACCTGTCGATGGCCGGCGAGAACATCCTCCCGTACAAGGTCGCCGAACACCGCCACACGCCGGAGATCGAGGAGCAGCTCGCGCCGCTGCGCGCGGGCGCAGGCCAGAACGACGAGCTCGCGGTGCTGTTCCAGGCCCACCTCGTGCCACTCGACCAAGGCGAGCTGGCCGACTGCTACGTCACGACGACGCGGCGCGTGCAGGACAGCGAGCTGCGCGAGCTGTTCGACGCCGCCTACGACAGCGAGCCATTCGTCGAGATTGCGGACAGGCCGCCGGGTACCCGCGAGGTGCAGGAGACGAACTTCTGCCGCGTGTTCGCCAAGGCCGACCCGCACAGCGGCAAGGTCGTCGTGCTGTCGGCGATCGACAACCTGTGGAAGGGCACGTCCTCGCAGGCCGTGCAGAACCTCAATGTCATGTTCGGCATCGCAGAGACCGAGGGGCTTACATGAGCGCCTCGCCGCCGGGTGCCGGCGCCGTGGCGCCGCCGCAGCCGTTCTTTCACTCGCGCTGGGTGCCCGCGCCGGCGCACGTGCGCGACCTCGGCCCACAGGCCGGCCTCCCGCGCGGCTTTCGCGCGGCCGGTGTCGTGTGCGGGATCAAGCCGAGCGGCAACCTCGATCTGGGCGTGCTCGTGTGTGACGCGCAGGAGCCCGTGAGCGCGGCGCGCTTCACGGCCAGCGGCACGCCGGCGGCGCCGGTGCTCGTAAGCCAGGAGCGCTGTCGCCTCGACGCCTTGCGCGCGGTGCTCGCGAACTCCGGCTGCGCGAACGCGGCGACGGGGGCGCGCGGCCTGGACGACGCGGCCAAGACGCAGGGCGCCGCGGCGATCGCTCTCGGCGTCGACCCCGCGCAGGTCGCGCTCGCTTCGACCGGAGCGATCAGCCATCACCTGCCCGTCGATCCGATCCTCAAGGGGATCCTCGCGGCGTGCCCGCTGCTCGAGCTCGCCGGAGACGCCAGCTTCCAGCAGGCGATCCAGACGACCGACCTGACCGAGAAGCGCGCTTGCCTGGAGGTGGCGCTGCCCTCGGGAGCCGTGCGCCTGACCGCACAGTGCAAGGGCGCGGGCATGATCTCGCCGAACTTCGCGACGATGCTGTGCTTCGTGCAGACCGACGCCCAGCTCGCGCCGGAGACCGCCGAGCTGCTGCTGAGCGTGTGCGTGCAGCGCTCCTTCGACCGCGCGTCGGTCGACGGGCAGCTCTCGACAAACGACACAGCGATCCTCATGTGCTCGGGCGCCAGCGGCGTGCGCGTGGAGCCCGCGAGCGAGGACGAGCTGCGCCTCGGCGAGGCGCTGGACGCGCTGCTTCGCCAGCTGGCGATCATGATGGTCGCCGACGGCGAGGGCGCCGAGCGCATTGCCCGCGTCGTCGTGCGCGGCGGGCACCTGCCCGGCGCCGAGGCTGTGGCGCGCGCGGTCGCCAACTCTCCGCTGGTGAAAACGGCGCTGCACGGTGGCGATCCCAACTGGGGGCGCATCGTGCAGGCCGTCGGCGCGGCTCTCCCGGGAACGGCACCGCTGGCGGTTGACGTGGCAATCGAGGGGACGCGCGTGTGCGCCGACGGAGCGGCGATCGCTTACGACGAGCAGGCGCTGGAGGCGGCGGTGCAGGGCAAGGAGCTCGAATACGAGATCGGCCTGCCCGGCGACGGCGCCGAAACCGAGGTCTTCTTCTCCGACCTCGGGCACGAGTACATCCGCATCAACGCCGAGTACACGACATGAGCACTCATGGCGGCTATTCCAGTCAACGAACCGGGAGGCTTGACCGATGCGCGACGTAGGCACGCTGCTGGAGGCGCTCCCGTACATCAGGGAGTTCCACGGCAAGACGGTGGTGATCAAGTACGGCGGCGCGGCGATGGAGGACCCGGCGCTGCGCGAGGAGTTCGCGCGCGACGTCGTGCTGCTCAAGTACGTCGGCCTGAACCCGATCGTTGTGCACGGCGGCGGTCCGGAGATCAGCGCCTACATGGAGCGCCTGGGCATTCCGATCGAGTTCGTGGGGGGGTTGCGCGTGTCCAACGAGGACACGGTCGAGGTGGCGAAGATGGTCTTGATGGGAAAGATCAACAAGGAGATCGTGCTGCGCCTGAACCGCCACGGGCAGCCGGCTGTCGGCCTGTGCGGCGACGACGGCTCGCTGTTTCGCGTCGCCCGACGCTCCGCTCCCGACGGCGAGGACATCGGCTTCGTCGGGCGCATCGAGCGCGTGAACATCGGCGTGATCGAGCACGTGGCCAGCGACTACATCCCGGTGATCGCTTCGGTCGGCGCCGATCGCGAGGGCCGCTCCTACAACGTCAACGCCGACGAGGCCGCCGGCGCTGTCGCCGGTGCGATGGGCGCCTACAAGGTGATCTTCCTCACCGACGTTCCCGGCTGGCTGGCCGATCCCGAGCAGCCGGAGAGCCGGATCGCCAGGGCGACGGCCGAGCAGGTGCGCGACGCGCTGCCCCAGCTGGCTGGGGGAATGCGCCCGAAGTTGAGCGCGTGCGTCGATGCGATCAACGCCGGCGTCAGCGCGGCGCACATCCTCGACGGGCGCCTGGCGCACTCGCTCTTGCTGGAGCTGTTCACCGATGAGGGGATCGGCACGATGATCGAGGCAGCGCCATGAACAGATGAGCCTGGCCGAGCTGCAGGAGCTCGAGCGGTCGAGCGTGATCGGCTCGTATGCGCGGCTGCCGGTGGAGTTCGTGCGCGGCGAGGGTTCGCGGCTGTGGGACGCGGAGGGCAACGAGTACCTGGACTTCCTCTGCGGCATTTCGGTGACGAGCCTCGGGCATTGCCATCCGCGCGTGGTGGCTGCGGTGCGCGAGCAAGTCGGCGTGCTGATGCACGCGAGCAACCTGTTCTACACCGAGCCCGCGATGCGCCTGGCGCAGCGCCTGTCGCAGTCGAGCCTCGGCGGCAAGGTGTTCTTCTGCAACTCCGGCGCCGAGGCCAACGAGGCGGCGATCAAGCTCGCGCGCAAGGCGCGGCCGGGCGGCGACTTCGTCGTCGCGCTCGGGGCCTTCCACGGTCGCACCTACGGCTCGCTGTCGGCGACGCCGCAGGAGGCAAAGCAGGCGCCGTTCGCCCCGCTCGTACCCGGCTTTCGCGCGGTCGACCCGACACCCGAGGCGCTCGCAGGCGCGGTCGACGCGCAGACGGCCGCGGTGATGCTCGAGCCGATCCAAGGCGAGAGCGGCGTTCACGTGCTCTCACAGGAGTGCCTGCAAGCCGCGCGCGATGCGTGCGACGAGCACGGCGCGGCGCTGATCTTCGACGAGATTCAATGCGGCATGGGTCGCACGGGCACGCTGTGGGCTTACGAGCAGATCGGCGTGCGACCCGACGCGCTCACCACGGCCAAGGCGCTGGGCGGCGGCTTGCCGATCGGCGCGCTGGTCACCGGCGAGCGTCTCGCAGACGTGCTGGCTCCCGGCGACCACGGTTCGACGTTCGCCGGTGGCCCGGTCGTCGCCTCGGCCGCGCTCGCCGCGCTCGAGCTGACCGAGGAGGCCGCCCTGCTGGAGAACGTACGCGAGCGCGGCCGCCAGCTCGCCGCCGGCCTGGAGGGCCTGGCGCACGTCGTCGCGGTGCGCGGGCGCGGGCTGATGCTGGCGTGCGAGCTGGACGTCGCCGCGCCCGACGTGATGCGCCGCGCGCTGCACGAGCAGCGGCTGGTGACGAACGCCACCGGCCCCACGTCGTTGCGCCTGCTGCCGCCGCTGACGGTCTCCGAGCCCGACGTCGACGAGGCCCTGCGCCGGCTGGGCGCGATCCTGGCGGCTTGACCGTGCGGCGCGAGCTGCCAGACGGCTTCGAGCTCGACGACGACCGGTCGCGGATCGACGTCGATGCCGTCCACGCCTTCATCAGCACCGAGTCCTATTGGGGCCTGGGCCGAGAGCGCGCGCTCGTCGTGCAGGCGATCGAGGGCTCCACGCGCGTCGTCGGGCTGTATCGCGACGACCGCTCGCGCAACGGCCCGCAGGTCGGCTTCGCACGCGCTGTCTCCGACGGCACGAGCGTCGCGTATCTGGCCGACGTCTACGTGCTGGGCGCCCACCGCGGGCGCGGGCTCGGGCTGGAGCTCGTGCGCGAGATGGTCGAGGGCTCCTTCGGCGGGGTGCGTTGGATGCTGCACACCGCGGACGCGCAGAGGCTGTACGCAAAGCTCGGCTTCGTCGAAGGCGAACCGCCGTATCCGCTGATGGAACGTCCGCCCGGCCCCGGCACGGCGTCCGCTGCGACCCGCCGCTAGCCTTCCCCGCCCGTGAGCAACAGTCCGATCAGCGCTGCGCCCACCGCTTCCTACGAGGCCGACCCGGCCTCGGTCCGGCGTGTCCTGCTGCTCTATTCGGGCGGCCTGGACACGAGCGTGATGCTCAAGTGGATCCAGGACGAGTACGGCGCCGAGGTCGTCTGCCTGACCGTCAACCTCGGCCAGCCGGGCGAGGATTACGAGGTGATCGAAGGTAAGGCCCTGCGCCTCGGCGCGCTGGAGTGCCACGTGGTCGACGCGCGCGAGCAGTTCGCGCGCGAGTTCGTCCTGCCCGCGATCAAGGCCAACGCGCTGTACGGCGGCGGCTATCCGCTGTTCACAGCGCTCGGCCGCCCGCTGATCGCCAAGCTCGCGGTCGATCAAGCGCGCGCCTCCGGCTGCGACACGATCGCCCATGGCTGCACGGGCAAGGGCAACGACCAGGTGCGCATCGAGGCGACGATCGCCACGCTCGCGCCCGAGCTGAAGGTGATCGCGCCCGTGCGCTCGTGGCAGATGGGGCGCGAGGAGGAGATCGCCTACGCGCGCGAGCACGGCATCCCGGTCAAGGGCGGAACCGAGGCGGCGCCCTACTCGATCGACGACAACCTGTGGGGACGCTCCTCGGAGGGGCGCTGGATCGAGGACCTCGAGCACGCGCCCGAGGACGACGTGTTCCAGCTCGTCACGCGGCCGGAGGAGGCGCCAGACGAGCCTCAGACGGTCTCGGTCGAGTTCGAGGGCGGCGTGCCCGTCGCGCTGGACGGCGAGCGTATGGAGCTCGTGGAGCTGCTCGAACGGACGGCCGCAATCGCCGCGCGCCATGGCATCGGCATCGTCGACCACATCGAGGATCGCATCGTCGGGCTGAAGGTGCGCGACATCTACGAGGTGCCCGCGGCGGCGATCCTGCTGCCGGCCCACGACGAGCTCGAGCGGCTGGTGTGCACGATCCACCAGAACCAGTTCAAGCCCCAGCTCGACCACCAGTGGGCCTACCTCGTCTATGCCGGGCTGTGGTGGGAGCCGCTGCGTGGCGATCTCGATGCCTACATGGAGCAGGTCAACGAGCGCGTCACGGGAACGATCGGAATCAAGCTCTACAAGGGTCATGCCCGCGTCGTCACGCGCTCCTCGCCCAACGCCGTGTACGACGCCAGCCTGGCGTCGTTCTCGCAGTCCGGCGGCCTGTTCTCGCAGACCGCCTCGCCGGGCTTCATCGAGCTGTGGTCGTTGCAGTCGCGCATGGCCTGGCGCCTGCGCAACGAGTAGCGCCCGGCGGCTGGTCATAGCGTCGCCGGCGGGTTAGCCGCGGTCGCCGCCGAGTAGCATGTGCGCGTGAACGGAAACGGCTACAAGCTGCTCGGCTTCGCGGTGTGGCGCGGCGCCAAATGGTACGTCCGCCGCAAGTTGCCCTCCGGCCGCGCGACTGCCGCCGGCACGCTCGGCTTGGTCGCGGCGGTCGGCGCCGCTGCGCTCGTAGCGCGCCGTGCCGCGAGCTGATCGACACCGATCGCCGCACCGCGAGCCGTCCGGCTCTCGGCGTAGCTTGCCGCCATCGTGATCGCCGAAGGCAACGAGACGCCGGGGGGCGAGTCCGGGGGCGCGGCGGAGAGTCGTGGCCGCCGTGGCGAGGGGGGCGATCTGCTCGCCGAACGCCGTGCGCGCCGCGCCGCCGAATCGGGTGAGCACGCGCTTACCCTGCGCGCCGAGGCCGCCGAGGCGACCGTGCGCACGCTGGAGACCCACGTCGCGAGCCTGCAGCAGCGCCTGAGCGACTCCGAGCAGGAGATCCGGCGGATCGCCGACCTGCTCGACGCCGAACGCGCTCCGCGCCACGGCGGACAAGCGGAGGTCGAGCGACGCCCCGAGCCGTCGCCGCCACGGGCGCGGGAGTCGGCGCTCGAGCGAGAGCTGCAGCGCGCCTCCCAGCGCGAGTACGCCGAGCAGCGCCTGCGCGTGGAGGCCGAAGACCGCAGCATCGAGGTCGAACGCGAGTCGCGTGCCGAGGTCGAGCGCCTGACGCGCCTGCTCAGCGCCAGCGAGCGCGAGGCACAGGCGCTGGGGGCTCGTCTGGAGATCGTCGAGCGCGAGCTGGCCGAGGCCGAGCAGATCGCGGCGACGGAGCGCAGCGCGATGCTGCGGACCGAGCGCGTCCTGCGGTCGCGCGTGAGCGAGCTGGAGGGCACGGCCCTGGAGCTGCACGGCGCGCTCGAAGCCGAGCGGGCCGCGCGCAGGCGCGCGGAGTACCTGCTCGACGCGCTGCGCGACGCCCAGCGCAGCGCACTCGGGCTGATCGGCGGGCTCGCCGACACGATCGCGCGCCTCAGGGATGCCACGGTCGCCGCGGTTGCGCCGCCATTGCCCGTCGCACCGCCACCGCCACCGCCACCGGTCGCGCCCGCCGCGCCCCAGTCCTCATTGCGCCCACCCGCCCTAGAGGCTATCTCTGCCGGGCGTTCGCCGATGCCCCGATCGCCTGAGCGAACGGGCCCCACTCCCGTCACCGCCGACCCCGCGCACGGCCCGAGCGCACCCGCGGCGGGGCGCAGCGCGGAGATGGCCGAGGCGCTGGCGGCGGCCGTGGAGCGGCTGCGCGCGCGAGCGGAGGAGCAGGACGCACAGCCCGGCCCGCCGGCCACGACGCGGCCCGCGCACAAGCACAGCATGTCGCTCATAACGCGTACGCGGCTGGCCTTGGGGCGCCGCCGCGAACGTCGCAAACAGCGACGCGAACGCTGATCTGACCCGGCCGCGTCCGCCGCTGCGCCGCATACCATCCAGTGACGTTGACCGAGCCCGCCTGCGCCCATCTCCACGTTCACTCCGAGTACTCGCTGCTCGACGGCGCATGCAAGATCGAAGCGCTGGCCGAACGCGCCGCGCAGTTCGGCCAGCCGGCCCTCGGCCTGACCGATCACGGCGTGATGAATGGCGCCGTGGAGCTGCACCAGGCGTGCGCCAAGCACGGTGTGAAGCCGATCGTCGGCTGTGAGATCTACCTCGTCGACGACCACGCCGCGCGCGGTCCGGGCAAAACCGAGCGCAACCACCTGACGCTGCTGGCCGAGAACGACGCGGGCTATCGCAACCTCGTCAAGCTCTCCTCGGCGGGCTTTCTCGACGGCCTGCAGCGCGGCAAGCCGTCGGTCGACATGGGCCTCGTCGAGCGCTACTCCGAGGGTGTGATCGCGCTCACCGGCTGCCTGGCCTCGCGCTTCTGCCAGCGGCTGCTCGACGATCGCGTCGACGACGCACGAGCGCATGCCGACGACCTGCGCAACGTGCTCGGGCCCGACAACGTCTACTTCGAGCTGCAGAAGAACGGACTGGCGCCGCAGGAGAAGTGCAACGAGGGCATCGTCAAGATCGCCCGCGAAGTCGGCGGCGGCCTGGTCGGCACCGGCGACGTGCACTACCTGCGCCGCGAGGACTACGACCACCACACGGCGCTGCTGTGCGTGCAGACCAAGAGCACGATCGCCGCGCCGAAGCTGACGTTCGACACGAACGAGTTCTACCTGCGCGACAGCGGCGAAATGATCGCCGCCTTCGCGGAGTGGCCGGAGGCGATCGCCAACACGCTGGAGATCGCCGAGCGCTGCACGGTCGAGCTGGAGCTGGGCAAACAGCTGATCCCCAGCTTTCAGACGCCCGACCGAACCAGCGAGCATGAGTACCTGCGAGCCCGCGTGCAGGAGGGAATGCGCCTGCGCTACGGCGATCCGATTCCCGCCGAGGCGATCGAGCGGATGGAGATGGAGCTCGGCGTGATCGACCGGATGGGCTTCAACGCCTACTTCCTGATTGTCTGGGACTTCGTCAAGTACGCCAAGGAGAACGGCATCGCCGTCGGTCCGGGGCGCGGTTCGGCAGCCGGCTCGATCGTCTCGTACTGCCTGGCGATCACCGACGTCGACCCGCTCAAGTACGACCTGCTGTTCGAGCGCTTCCTGAACCCTGAGCGCGTGTCGATGCCGGACATCGACATCGACTTCTCCGTGCGCGGCCGCGAGCGCGTGATGCGCTACGTGACCGAGAAGTACGGACGCGAGTCCGTCGCGCAGATCGTCACCTTCGGCAAGATGTTCCCGCGCGCGGCGACGCGCGACGCGGCGCGCGTGCTCGGCTTCGACTACGGCATGGGCGACCGCTTGGCGAAGCTGATCCCCGATCCGATCATGGGCCGCTCGCCGTCCTTCGCGGACTGCCTGAAGTCGGGCCAGCCGCTGCGCAAGGCGTGCGACGAGGACACCAACGCCAAGCAGATCGTCGACGTCGCGCAGGGCCTGGAGGGCATCGTGCGCAACTCCTCGATCCACGCCGCCGCGGTCGTGATCGCCGACCGTCCGCTGACTGACATCGTGCCGCTGCAGCTGGCCGACGCCGGGACCGACGAGAACGGCGACAAAGTCTTTCGTACGGTCACGCAGTTCTCGATGAAGCCGATCGAGGCGATCGGCATCTTGAAGATGGACTTCCTCGGCCTGCGCAACCTCGACGTGATCGAGGACGCGTTGGACATCATCGAGCGCTCGAGCGGAGAGCGCCCGGACATGACGACGCTGCCGCTGGACGACGTCCGCACCTACGAGATGCTCGCGTGCGGCGACTCCACGGGCGTGTTCCAGTTCGAGTCCGAGGGCATGCGCGAGGCGCTGAAGAAGGTCAAACCCGACGAGTTCAACGACCTCGTCGCGCTCGGCGCGCTGTACCGGCCGGGGGCGATGGACCAGATCCCGGTCTACGCCAAGGGCAAGCGCAACCCGCAGGCGATCTCCTACCCCGACGAGCGCCTGCGCCCGATCCTCGAATCCTCCAAGGGCGTGATCCTCTACCAGGAGCAGGCGATGCAGATCTCCACGGAGCTCGCCGGCTTCTCGGGCGCCAAGGCCGACGATCTGCGCAAGGCGATCGGCAAGAAGAACCGCGCCGCGATGGCGGCGCTCAAGCCTGAGTTCGTCGAGGGCTGTCGCGCCTCGAACACCAGCTCGGAGGTGATCGAGTTCCTCTGGCAGACCAACGAAAAGTCGGCCGACTACTCGTTCAACAAGAGCCACGCCGCCTGCTATGCGCTGATCTCCTACCGCACCGCCTGGCTGAAGGCCAACTTCCCCGCGGAGTACATGGCGGCGCTGATCTCCTCGGTCATGTCGACGAAGGACAAGGTGCCGTTCTTCGTGGCGCGCTGCGAGGAGATGGGGATCGAGATCCTGCCGCCCGACGTGAACCTCTCAGATCACGAGTTCACCGTTGTCGAGGGCAACATCCGCTTCGGCCTGGATGCCGTCAAGGGCGTCGGCTATCAGGCCGTCGAGGCGATCAAGCGGGCGCGCGAGGAGGGCGGCGAGTTCAAGTCGCTGTGGGACTTCTGCGAGCGCGTGGACAACCGCACGGTCAACAAGAAGGCGATCGAGGCGCTGATCAAGTGCGGGGCGCTCGGCTCGACAAAAGCCAGCCGCAAGGGCATGCTTGAGGTGCTCGAGCAGGCCCAGGCGTCCGGCCAGAAGGCACAGCAGGATGCGCTGATCGGCCAGGGCTCGATCTTCGACCTCGCCGAAGCGGGCGCTTCGCCGGCCACCGAGACGGCGGCTGCGCCGGGAGCCGGGCTGGCGCGCCCGGTTCACGCGCCGATCTCCTCGGCGGAGTTCGAGCAGGCCGAGCTGCTGGCGGTGGAGAAGGAGGCGATCGGCCTGTTCATCTCCGCGCACCCGCTCAAGCCGCTGCGCGAGGCGCTGCGCGCGCGCGCTGACTGTCCGCTGGCGGCGCTCGCCGACCGCCGCGACAAGGACTGGGTGACGGTCGGCGGGATCATCGTCGAGGCCAAGCGCATTCGCACGCGCAACGGCGATCCGAT
This sequence comes from uncultured Solirubrobacteraceae bacterium, assembly GCA_963706615.1. Lineage (GTDB taxonomy): Bacteria > Actinomycetota > Thermoleophilia > Solirubrobacterales > Solirubrobacteraceae > Palsa-744. The sequence continues at coordinate 2,932,834 of OY970163.1, forward strand.
GATGTTCGCGACGCTCGACGATCTCGCCGGCAGCGTGGAGATGCTCGTCTTCGGCAAGGCGCTCTCCGAATACGAGTCGGCGCTGGGCGTCGACGAGGTGGTGCTCGTCAAGGGCCGCGTCGATCACAAGGAAGCCGGCAAGACGTGCCTGATCGTGCAGAGCGCGGAACGCTTCGCGCCGACGCAGGACGAGATCGAGGCGGCGCACGCGAAGTCCGACGCGGCCGCGCAGCGCAACCGCGCCGCGGCGACGATGGCCGAGCCGGTGCGTCTGCGCGTGCACGCCAGCGCGCTGTGCGCGGGACTGATCGAAGACCTGCGCCACGCGCTCGCTGACTTTCCCGGAGCGGCCGAGGTGCTCCTCGACGTCGACATGAGCGATGGCTCGCCCCGGCGCGTGAAACTCGGCGAGGCCTACCGCGTGCAGCACACGCCGACGCTGCGCGCCGAGCTCGAACACGCGCTCGCGCCCGCGCCAGCGCCTTTGCCGTCCATCGCGACTGCCTAGGTCGGTCTCGACCGGAATAGCATCGCCGCGGTGTCCGTCGCTCTATGACTGGGCCGGTGGCGAAGCGTCGCTCGCTCGTCTGATCGGGGCGTTCTATGACCGGGTGAAGCGGACGATCTGCTCTCGCCGCTGGCGATCGGCCGCGAAGCAGCCCGCGACGGATCAGCCGCGCGCGGCGATGCCCTTGTCGCGCAGACGCACGGCCAGCGCGACTTCCTTTCGCGACGGCCCTTCGCGGTTCTCGCCGGGGGTCTCGAGGATGCACGGGAGCTTCTGCAGCGACGGGGCCGAGAGGAAGGCGCCGCAGCCTTTGCGCCCGAGCTCGCCGGCGCCGACGTTGGCGTGGCGGTCGCGGTTTGAGCCGAGCGGCGTCTGGGAGTCGTTGAGGTGCAGTGAGCGGATGGTTCCGCGCCCGAGCTTGCGAGAGGACTCGCGCAGGACCGAGGCCATGCCGTCCGGCGTGCGGATGTCATAGCCGGAGGCGAGCAGGTGGCAGGAGTCCAGGCACACGCCCAGCCGCCTGCTCGCGCCCGCTGCGTCGATCAGCGCCGCCAGCTCGTCGAAGGAGCGCCCCAGCGTGCCGCCGGTGCCGGCGGTGTTCTCCAGGTGCAGCTGACATCCGTCGCTGTCGGCCAGCGCCTCGGCGATCGTCTTGCCGGCCCGCGCGATCGCCTCGCCGACGTGCCCTTGCTTGGCCGAGCCGGGGTGCAGGACCACGGCGCTCGCGCCGATCGCCTGCCCGACGCGCAGCGAGTGCGTCAAGGAGGCGAGCGATTTGGCGCGGATGTCCTTGTCCTCGGAGGCGCAGTTGAGCAGGTAGACGGCGTGGATCAGCACGGCGTCGATCTGGCTGTCGGCCATCGCCTGGCGAAACGCCGCGACGTCCTCGTCGCGGTAGGCAGTCGGTTTCCACATGCGCGGCGACTGGTTGAAGATCTGGATCGCCTGACAGCCGCGCTCGACGCCTCGCGCGATCGCCTTCGGCAGCCCTCCGGCCGGCGAGACGTGAGCTCCGATTAGCATGCGAGCGGATTATGAGGGTTCGCTTCGCTCCATCGCCCACAGGCGCGCTGCACATCGGCGGCGCGCGCACGGCGCTGTTCAACTGGCTGCTCGCGCGCCACTTCGGCGGCACGATGGTCCTGCGCATCGAGGACACCGACCGCGAGCGCTCGACGCCGCAGAACGTCGAGCAGATCCTCGACTCGCTGCGCTGGCTGCAGCTCGACTGGGACGAGGGGCCGATCATGCAGAGCGATCGCTCCGAGCGCCACCGCGAGGCCCTGCGGGCGCTGCTCGACGCCGACTTGGCTTACCGCTCGGGCGCCACCGCCGAGCACGTCAAGGCCTACAAGCATCTGCACGGCGCCGAGCGCGGCTTTCGCGGCGAGGCCGAGCAGAGTGGCGCCGTGCGCCTGCGCGTCCCGGACGGAGCGACTGTCGTGCACGACGCGATCCGCGGCGACACGCGCTTTGAGCACGTGCACATGGACGACCCGGTGATCGCGCGCGCCGACGACTCGGTGCTCTACAACTTCGCCGTCGCGATCGACGACCTGGACGCGCGCATCACGCATGTCGTGCGCGGCGAGGACCACCTGTCGAACACGCCCAAGCAGCTGCTCGTGCTCGAGGCGGCCAAAGCCGTGGGGCTCGGCGAGGGTGCGCCGCCGCCGCAGTATGCGCACCTGCCGCTGCTGCACGGGCCCGACGGCAAGAAGCTCTCCAAGCGCCACGGCGCGGCGTCGGTCGGCGAGCTGCGAGACGCCGGCTTGCTGCCGGCGGCCGTGCGCAACTACCTCGCGCTGCTCGGCTGGGGTGCGGGCGACGACCAGACGGTCCTGTCGACGCCCGAGCTGATCGAGCGCTTCACGCTGGACACCGTCAGCCGCAACCCGGCGCGCTTTGACGAGGTCAAGCTGAACTGGCTCGACGGCGTGTACATCCGCTCGCTGGCGCTGGCGGAGCTCGTGGAGCGACTGGGCGATTACCTGGATGCCACTGGTCATGGCGGATTCCGGGATGACCCGCATTTCGCGCGCGCCGTGGAGATCAGCCAGGAGAAGCTCCACACGCTCGCCGACTTCTGGCCTCTGAGCGGTCCGCTGCTGGCCGGGCCGGTCGACGACGCCAAGGCGCGCGAGCGCTGGCTGGGGCCGGAGGGGCTGGCGATGCTCGCCGACGAGCGCGCGGCGCTGGCGCAGGCGGCGAGCTTCGACGAGGCGGCCGTCGAGCAGACGCTGCAGGCGCTGGTGAGCAGCCACTCGGTTAAGCCACGCGAGGTCTACCAGCCTCTGCGCGTGGCGATCACCGGCACGACGATCTCGCCCGGCATCTTCGAGAGCGTCGCGCTGGTGGGCCGCGAGGAGACCCTGCGCCGGGTCGACGCGGCGCTGTCTCGCGGCTGACGAGCGCACGAGCTTCGGAGATTCGACTGCGGCGGCGCTCAACCGCTGGCGCTGAGCTGCCGATAGGGGATCAACGAGAGCGGCCGACAAGGATGGTCGATCCCCGAGCCCAACGCACGTATGCAGGCAACCGCTTCCAAGTCAAAGATAAAGACCTCCCCGCAGCCGAAGTCCGCGCCGAAAGCCAGGAAGGCCAGTCCTGCCAGGAAGGCCAGCGCCTCCGAGCAGGCTCGTCGCCAGGCCTCGCCGGCCGTGGCTCCCGCAGCGGGCGAGCGCCACCAGAACGAGGGCCACGGCCGTCGCCTGACGATGGCCTTCGAAGCGCTCGAGGCATTCCCGGCGCTGACCGAGTCGCGTGACCGGCTGCTGACGGTTGTGGCCAGGGATCACGTCGCGACGGCGGATGTCGTAACGGCGGTCGAGTCCGACGTCGCGCTGATCACCGCCGTGCTGCGCCTCGCCAACCAGCTGCAGGGCAAGCGCGGGCGCGTCGACACGGTCGTCGCCGCCGTCGAGCTGCTGACCGCGCCGACCGTGCAGGCGCTGGCCAAGCGCGTACGCACGTTCGACTTCTTCGAGCGCTCGAGCGTGTGGGAGGCGGCTCCCGAGCGCTTTCGCCTTCACGCACTGTCCACCCAGCACGCCGCCGATCGAATCGCGGCCGAGGTCGGCTACGAGCATCGCGACCGCCTGACGGCGACGAGCCTCCTGCACGACATCGGCAAGCTTGTCCTGCTTCACGCCTACCCCGGCTACCCCGCCCAGGTCCATCGCGGCGCGCGCACGCCCGAGGACCGCATCCATCAGGAGCGCCGCGAGCTGGGCGTCGATCATGCGCTCGTCGGCGGCGTGCTCGCCCGCCGCTGGGGCCTGCCCGCCTCGATCGCCTCGACGATCGAGCGCCATCACAGCCCGGATGTCGACGGCGAAGCGGCCTGCGTGCGACTTGCCGACATGCTCGCCCACTACGAGCAGGGCGCGCCCGTCTCGCCGGCCGAAATGCTGCGCACCGCACGCGCGGTCGGACTTGGGCCGGACGAGCTGCGGCGTGTGATGTACGAACTTCCCAGCGTCCCCACTCAGCGCCGCCGCCACATCGACCCTTGCCCGCTGTCCGGTCGCGAGCTCGGCGTCCTGCAGCGGCTCGCCGAGGGCAAGGTCTACAAGCAGATCGCCCACGAGCTGACGCTCTCCACGAGCACCGTGCGCACGCACCTGCACAACATCTACGGCAAGCTCGGCGCCGTCGATCGCGCGCAGGCGGTGTTGATTGCAACAGAGCGAGGCTGGCTCTAACCCGACCGGAGGTCCGCCGCGCGCCCTTCGCGCGGGCTGGTTGCGTAGCATCGGCCTCGTGATGGCGCAGTGATCTCGATCACGAGCAAGTCCCCGTACGCCGTGCTCGCGTTGGCCGAGCTCGGGCGCAGGTCCGGCTCAGAGCCGGTGCCGATCGGCGAGCTGGCGCGCAGGCGCGATGTGCCGGTACAGTTTCTCGAGCAGCTTTTTGCGGTGCTGCGCCGCGCCGGCGTGATCAGCTCCCAGCGCGGCGTCAAGGGCGGCTACCGCTTCGCGCGCGAGCCGGCGAGCGTGAGCGTGCTGGAGATCGTCGAGCTGCTCGACGGCCCGCTCGGGCGCGACGCGCAGGGCTCGTTCGCCGACGCCGCCGCGGCAGCTCGCAAGGTGCTCGCAGAGACCACGATCGCCGACGTGATCGAGCGCGAGGCCCAGGAGGCCGGCGCGAGCATGTACCACATCTGACCAAGCCCGGCGGGCGGGCGGTGGGACCGCTGGCCAACATTCGGTACGCGTATTGACTTCACGTCATATTGCGTTTACTTTGATTTGCGAGACAGCGCCGGCAGGTCGTCGCCGTGGAGGATCGGCGTCGCAGCACCGACCGCGGGCGTAGGCGAACATTGACACGGAGGGCTATGTATCTCGGACCGCTGAGTCCGCTTCAGGCGATGGATCGCTCGACGGCTGCGACGCTTGTGCATCGTGGTCCGGCGCGTGGCGCTCGCCGCCGCGCGCTGCTGGCCGCCGCGCTTGCGGCGCTCATCGCCTTGGCCGCGTCCCTGTTGGCGTCGTTGCAGCCGTTTGCCGCCTCGACGGACGTGCAGTCGCCGGCGAGATCGTTCGCGCACCCGCACCCGCGCCCGCTCGTCCGCCGTGGCGCGCGCGCGGACGTGGCGAGCCTGCCTGTGGCCGCGCAGGCGCAGATCGCGGGTGCGCTCGCGGCGCACCAGGCCGCTTACGGCGCGACCGCGTCAGGCGCCGGCCTTCGTCTCGCCAACCGCGCGCAGGGCCTGACCGCGAGCTTCGGCCGGTCGGGCGCGGCGCTCGCTGCAGGGGACTTGGGCGTTCGCGTGAGCCTGCAGTCGGTCGGCTTTGGCGCCTCCGCCGAAGCCGTGCGAGCGGCCACGCCGACGGCGCATGCCAACCGCGTCGGCTATGCGCGCGGCCCGCTGAGCGAGTCATATCGCGACAGCCCGCTCGGCCTCGAGCAGGGCTTCGCGATCGCGCACGCGCCGCGTGGCGTGGCGAGCGGCCCGCTGACGCTGACGATGTCGCTCTCGGGCAATGCCGTCGCGACGCTCGCGCGCGATGCGCGCAGCGTCGTCCTGCGCCACGGGTCGACAGCGCTCACGTACGGCGCTCTCGTGGCGAGCGACGCGGCGGGGCGCACGCTGCGCAGCTCGCTGGCACTGAGCGCCGGCAGGCTGCTGATCCGCGTGGACGCAGCGCATGCGCGCTACCCGCTGACGATCGACCCGCTGGTGCAGAAAGGCGGCAAGCTGTCGGGCGGCAACGAAGCCGGCGAAATCCGCTTCGGCGCGAGCGCTGCGCTGTCGGGCGACGGCAGCACCGCGCTGATCGGCGCGCCGCAGGACAACGGCGGACAGGGCGCCGTGTATGTGTTCGCGCGCCAGGGCGAGGAATGGGTTCAGCAGGGGGGCAAGCTCACGGCGCCGCAAGCGGTCGAAAAAAGCGGCGAAGAAGGCTGCGTCGAAGAATCGGCCGAAGAAGCGGGCGAATGCGAGTTCGGCGGCAGCGTGGCGCTGTCGGCGGACGGCAACACGGCATTGATCGGCGAGCCTTCGGCGACGTCGATGCCGGGCATTGCATGGGTGTTCACACGCGAAGGCTCGACGTGGAAGGCGCAGGCGCCGCTGAGCGGCGAAGCGAACGCCGGTGGCGAAGGCCGCTTCGGCAAGAGCGTGGCGCTGTCGGCCGACGGCAACACCGCGCTCGTCGGCGACCCCTCCGCGGTGCGCGAGCGTGGCGCAGCTTGGCTTTTCAGCCGCTCGCATTCTACGTGGACGCGACAGCCTGCGCTGCTGGACAGCGAAGCGAGCCGCTCGGCGCACTTCGGACGCAGCGTGGCGCTGTCGGGCGACGGCAACACGGCGCTGATCGGAGGCCCGGGCGACTCGAGCTTCGTCGGCGCCGCGTGGACGTTCACACGTTCCGAACCGGGTTGGATCCAGGGTGCAAAGCTCACGGGCAGCCCCAGCGACGGCGAAGCCGGACACTTCGGCAAGAGCGTCGCGCTGTCGAGCGACGGCGCGACGGCCTTGGTCGGGGCGCAGGAAGACAGCGGCGGCCACGGCGCCGTCTGGACCTACGCGCGCTCGGGTGCGGCGTTCGTGCAGCAGGGCGAAAAGCTGACGCCGCCTCCGCAGTTCGGCGAAGGCCACTTCGGCACGACGCTGGCGCTGTCGGGCGATGGCAGCACGGCGCTGATCGGCGCGCCGCGGGCCGAAACGGGCACCGGCGCGGTCACCGTGTTCACGCGCTCGGGCTCGACCTGGGCCGAACAGAAGCCCAGGCTGGGAGGTAGCGAAGCGGTCGGCAAGGGCTTTCTCGGCTCGAGCGTCGCGCTGTCGATCGACGGCGAAGTGGCAACGATCGGCGCCTCGCGCGACGCGCACAAAGCGGGCGCCGCGTGGATCTTCACGAACGAGTCGCAGGCGAACGTGCCGGGGCCTGCTGTGGCCAACGTGGCGCCGGGTCACGGGCCGACCGAAGGCGGCACGAAAGTGACGATCACCGGGAGCAACTTCAACAGCACGACAACGCCGACGGTGATGTTCGGCACGACTCCGGCCAGCGGTGTGGAAGTGCGCACCGCCGCGGAAATCCGTGCGGTCACTCCGCCGGGGGCGGAACGCGTCGTCGACGTCACCGTGCAAACGGTGACGGGCACGAGCGCGGTCTCGGCGGGCGACACGTTCAGATACGAATCGCCGGTGAAAGTCCACGGCAAAGAAAAAGGATCCTCCGGCGCCACCTCGACGACGGGCAACGCGACGCCCAGCGCCGCGAGCGGGGGCGTTCTGGGCAGCGTGCAGGCCGCCGCGGCGGCCTGCCGCGTGTCGCTGCGCAGCAAGCACCTGATGGTGGCGCAGAAGACGACCGCGGCGGTCAGGCTGCTGCGCACCGGCGCCGGCTCCTGCCGTGGAACGGTGATCCTGCGCCGCTACCAGAGGACGGGCAAGCGCGTAAAGCTGATGGCGATCGGCAGCGCGCACTTCTCGATCGCTCCAGGCAGGAGCCAGGTGGTCAAGATCAAGCTGAACGCGCTCGGACGGAGGCTGTTCGCGCGCGCGCACGGCAATCTGGACGCGAGCATCGCGGTGCTGCGCACGACGCCCGCGCCCAAACAGGCGAAAACGGCGAGCGTGCGCCTGAGCGTGATGAAGGCGCGCAAGCCCGCGCCCGCCGGTCACTAGAGCGCCCGCACGCGCACGGGCGCCTCGGCGCGCGAGTGCGGACGCGCGGGCGCCCTGCACTATTGTCGTGGGCCTATGGCCCAAATCCCGATCAACATTGCAGAGCTTGTCGGGGACTCGCCGCTGGTGGAGCTGGCGCGCATGCTCGAGGGAACTGCGGCGGCCGACAATCGCGTGCGGCTGTTCGCCAAGCTCGAGTCGTTCAACCCGGGCGGCAGCGTCAAGGACCGCATCGGCGTGGCGATGGTCGAGGCGGCGGAGGCCGAAGGGCGCATCGAGCCGGGGCGCACGACGATCGTCGAGGCGACGAGCGGCAACACGGGCATCGCGCTGGCCTTCGTGTGCGCGGCGAAGGGCTATGAGCTGATCCTCACGCTGCCCCAGGGCATGAGCCGCGAGCGCGAGAGCCTGCTGCGCCTGTACGGGGCGCGCGTCGAGGTCACCGAGTCGCTGGGCGGCATGAGCGAGGCGGTCGAGGCGGCGCGCGCGCTGGCCAGCGACGATGACGTGTTCCTGCCCGACCAGTTCACCAACCCGGCCAACCCGGAGGCGCATCGCAAACGCACCGGACCGGAGATCGAGCGTGCGCTGGACGGGCGCGTTGACGTGCTCGTCGCGGGCGTCGGCACGGGTGGGACGATCACGGGCGTCGGCGAGTACCTGCGCGAGCGCAACCCCGAGCTTAGCGTCGTCGCCGTCGAGCCAAGCGGCTCGGCGGTCCTCTCGGGCGGGCAGCCGGGCCCGCATCGCATCCAGGGGATCGGCGCGGGCTTCGTCCCGCCGGTGCTCAACCGCGAGCTGCTCGACGAGGTGATCGCCGTGTCCGACGACGACGCGATCCAAACGGCGTGGACGTGCGCCAAACGCATGGGGCTGCTCGCCGGCATCTCCTGCGGGGCCGCGCTGTGGGCCGCGCTGCAAGTGGCGGGGCGCCCTGAATCCGCCGGCAAGAGGATCGTCGTGATCATGCCCGACTCCGGCGAGCGCTACGTCTCTCAAGCTTTTTTTGCTCCATAGACCGATTCACGCCCCGCGCGACCCGATCCAGGTTCGTGAGAACCCGGATAAAGACGATCTTTTGATTTGGGCGCCCCACGGGGCGCCTGTCGGCGTGCGTGGTTGTGAGCGATCGCTGCGCGGTCAACTACGTGCGATTTGGCCGCTACGCTTGGTGCATGGGCGGCTTCGAGCTTGCGCGCGTCGCGAAGGAGCTGCGGCGCGACATCCAGGCGGCGCGCACGCGCGACCCGGCCGCGCGCGATGTCGGGCAGCTGGAGATCCTCACGACGTGGCCGGGCATCCACGCGCTGCTCGCCCATCGCGTCGCGCACGCGCTCGACACGGCCGGCGTGGCGCTGCTGCCGCGCCTGATCTCGATGCTCACGCGAACGCTCACCGGCATCGAGATCCATCCCGCGGCGAGCATCGGCGCGGGGCTGTTCATCGACCACGGCACCGGCGTGGTGATCGGCGAGACTGCCGACATCGGCGACGACGTCACGCTGTATCAGGGCGTCACGCTCGGCGGCACGGGCTTCGCCACGGGCAAGCGCCACCCGACGGTGCAGGACAACGTGACGATCGGCTCGGGCGCCAAGCTGCTCGGACCGATCACGATCGGCCATGGGGCGAAGATCGGCGCCAACAGCGTCGTGATCACCGACGTTCCGCCCAACTCCACGGTCGTCGGCAACCCCGGACACCCGGTGCGCGTCGAAGGCCGCCGCGCGGAGGGGCCCGACGCCGACTGGATTCACCTGCCCGACCCGATCGCCGAGGCGATCCAGGGTCTCGCCAGCCGCATCCGCGCGCTGGAACGGACGGTCGCTGACCTCTCCGACAGCAGCCCCGAGCCGGTCGCCGAGGTGCGTCCGCTGCGCACCGTCAAGGGGCCCAACCCGGCCGGCGGCTGAGCCCCGCGGCCGAGCCGGCGGCCGGAGGCTCGCGCGACCCGCGCCCAGCCGGGCGCGCGCCTATGCTGACGCGATGGCCGCAAATCCCCACGCCGAGCACCTGCAGGAGCTGCTCGAGGGCCTCAACGAGCCCCAGCGCGAGGCCGTCACGCACGGCGAGGGGCCGCTGCTGATCCTCGCCGGCGCCGGCAGCGGCAAGACGCGCGTGCTCACGCACCGCATCGCCTATCTGATCTACACCGACCAGGCGCAGTCCAACGAGATCCTCGCGATCACGTTCACGAACAAGGCCGCCAAAGAGATGGCCGGCCGCGTCGGGCAGCTGCTCGGCAGGGCCACGCGCGGGATGTGGCTGATGACCTTCCATGCGGCGTGCGCGCGCATCCTGCGCTCAGAGGCCGCGCGCCTCGGCTACACGCGCCAGTTCACGATCTACGACCAGGCCGACGCGCGGCGGCTGACCAAGCGCTGCGCCGACGCCGTCGGCGTCGACCCCAAGCGCTACACGCCCGCGGCGATCCACAACCAGATCTCCGCCGCCAAGAACCGCCTGCGCGCAGCTTCGGACCTGCGCGACGCCGTCGGCTCGCCGTTCGACGAGATGCTCGCCGACGTCTACGAGCTCTACGAGCGCGACCTGCACCGCGCCAACGCGATGGACTTCGATGACCTGCTGTTTCGCACCGTCAACCTGCTCGAGCTGTTCGAGGACGTCCGCCAGCGCTACGCGCTCGCCTTCCGCCACGTGCTCGTCGACGAGTATCAGGACACCAACTACGCGCAGTACCGCATGCTGCAGCTGCTCGTCGGCGGCGGCCGCGTCGAGCCAGCGCACGGGCACCGCACGAGCATCCCCGGGCACCGCAATCTGGCGGTGGTCGGGGACGATTCGCAGTGCCTTGTCGAGGGGACTCAGGTGACGATGGCAGACGGAAGCGTGCGACCGATCGAGGAGATTCGCGTCGGGGATCGAGTCCTCTCCTCGTTCGGTTCAGGCGTCTTCCGGCCGGCTGCCGTGACCGGCGCGTTCAGCTCGCATAGGACCGATGGCATCCGCATCCGTACCCGCGCGGGCCGTGAGATCGTCAGCACGCCGGAGCACACTCATTTCGCCGGGTTCAGGAACGGCCTTACTCCCTCATTTCACGCGACCTATGTGATGCGCAAGCAGGACGTAGGCTGGCGAATCGGGATGACTCGCACGGCTGTCAACGCTCGAGGGCAATCGACTCCAGGCGTACAGCTCCGAGTAATGACCGAGCGCGCAGACGATGCTTGGGTCATTTCGACTCATGAGAGTGTCGAGGAGGCGCGCGTCGCCGAGGCCATTTTGGCGGCGCGATACGGACTTCCGACCGTGCCGTTCAAGGCACGGGCTAGCCGTGGTGTTCTCAGCGACCAAGCGCTTGTGGATCGGGTGTTTGCCGGTGTGGACACTGACCGAGGCGGTGAACGTCTGCTGCGTGACGAGGGGTTCGCGATCGAGCATCCGCACCACGTGTGGCAAGGTTTCGAGGGCACTCGACGCATCGTGGTTGTGACCTTAGGAGTGCAACGAAGGGGCGCGCGTGGCACTCGGTCCCCGCTCCACACGGTCTCTCTGGGGGGTCGCGACCCGGATATCCGTGAGCAACTCGAACGGATGGGTATCAGAGTCTCAAACGCGCGTGAGGGCGCACTGGGGTGGCGCAGTGAGACTTACTACAAAAGCTTCGATGATGCAGCTGCCGCAGCCGAGCGCCTACGGTCGTCATCCCTTGATGTGACGGTTCGTTTCGTAGCTCGGCTTGGAAAGTCGAGTCCAGGGCAGGCAAACGCGCTCCCGTTTACGCACGCATCGTCGGTCAGGCCGGGGATGGTGATGTTTGATGAGCACGGCGGCTATGACACCGTGATCTCGGTGGAGCGCGTAGCGCTCGATGACGTCGTGTACGACATCAATGTCGCCGACACGCACAACTTCGTTGCGGCCGGTCTGATAACCCACAACTCGATCTACAGCTTTCGCGGGGCCGAGGTCAAGAACATCTTGGAGTTTCAAGAGGATTTCGAGGACGCGCGCGTGGTCAAGCTCGAGCAGAACTACCGCTCGACGGAGACGATCCTGCGCGCGGCCAACGCGGTGATCGCAAACAACCGCGGCGGCATCGCCAAGCGCCTGTGGAGCGAGCTGGGCCAGGGCGACCAGATCCACCTGCGCGCGCTCGGCGACGAGCACGCGGAGGCCCGCATGGTCGTCGGCGAGATCGAGCGGCTGGTCGACGAGGGCGCGTCGCGCTCGGAGATCGCCGTGCTGTACCGGACGAACGCGATGTCGCGCGTGATCGAGGACACGCTCGTGCGCCGCGAGATCGCCTACCAGGTGATCGGCGGCACGAAGTTCTACGAGCGCGCGGAGATCAGGGACGCGATCGCCTACCTGCAGTTCCTCGCCAACCCGTTCGACGTGGTGAGCTTCGGGCGGATCGCCAACTCGCCGCGCCGCGGCCTCGGCCAGACGTCGCTCGCGCGCGTGCTCGCGCACGCCGACGCGGCGGACATCTCGGTGTGGCAGGCGGCGGCCTCACCCGAGGAGGTGCCGGGGCTCGGCACCGCGGCGATCAAGGCGCTGAGCCGCTTCATGGACACGATGGCCGAGCTGCGCGTGCTCGCCGGCACGGCGGCCGACGACGGCACCGCGCAGGGCGAGGACGAGCCCGGGACGGCGACGGACGCGGTGCCGGTCGGCGACCTGCTGGAGGCCGTGCTCGCGCAGACCGGCTACGTCGAGGCGCTCGAGGCCGAGCGTTCGATCGAGGCGCAGGGGCGCATCGAGAACCTCGAGCAGCTGGTCGAGGTCGGCCGCGAGTTCGACGCCGCCGCAGAGCCCGACAACGACACGCTCGACGTGTTCCTGCAGGAGGTCGCGCTCGTCGCCGACGCCGACTCGCGCACCGACGACGAGGGCCTGGTAACGCTGATGACGCTGCACAACGCCAAGGGCTTGGAGTACCCGATCGTGTTCATCGCCGGCTGCGAGGAGGGCGTGTTCCCGCACTCGCGCGCGCTCGACGAGGGCGGCTTGGAGGAGGAGCGGCGCCTTTTCTACGTCGGCGTGACGCGCGCGATGCGCGAGCTGTACCTCACCTACGCGATGCGCCGCGCGGTGTTCGGCGCGCAGACGCCGGGGCTGCGCAGCCGCTTCCTCGACGAGATCCCGGCGGAGCTGCTCGACGAGGTGCAGCCGAGCGACCGCCTGAGCGCGGGGCGCCTCGGCGGAGGCGGGGGGATCGTGGCCGGGGTGGGCCGCGGCGCGCGCGCGCTGGTCGGCACCCGACGTGGCGACGACAGCTCCTCGGGCGGCGAGTGGGCGAGCGGCGGCGGCTCGCAGACGGCGCTCGCCAATGCCTTTCGCCTCGGCGAGGACGTCGTGCACGCGGCCTTCGGCGACGGTGTCGTGACGGGCGTGGAGCCCGGCGGCGTGATCGTCGTTCGCTTCGCTCGCGACGGCTCCGAACGCAAGCTGATGGCGGAGTACGCGCCGGTCAGCCGTCGTTGAGCTTGGCGTCCGGGCTGTTGCCGTCGGGCCGCGAGCCCAGCGCGTAGCATCCGCGCCGTGAGCGCGAGCATCATCGACGGCAAGGCGATCGCCGCGCAGGTGCGTGCGCAGGTCGCCGAGGGGGTCGCGGCTCTGACGCAGGGCGGCGGACGTGTCCCGGGGCTGGCGACGGTGCTCGTCGGCGAAGATCCCGCCTCCGCGGTGTACGTCGGCGCCAAGCAGCGCGCGTGCGCCGAGGTCGGGATGACGCCATTGGACCGGCGCCTGCCCGCAGTCGCGTCGTTCGACCAGGTCGCCGAGGAGCTGCAGGTGCTCAATGCCGACGACGCGGTCAGCGGGATCCTGCTGCAGCTGCCGGTGCCCGACCACCTCGACGGCGCTGCGCTGACGGCGCTGATCGACCCCGCCAAGGACGTCGACGGGCTGACGCCGGTCAACGCCGGGCTGCTCTCGCTCGGGCGCCCGGGCCTGCGTCCGTGCACGCCGCTGGGCGTGATCGAGCTGCTCGCGCAGACGGGCGTAGAGCTGCGGGGCGCAGACGCCGTCGTCGTCGGGCGCTCGAACCTGTTCGGCAAGCCGATGGCCCAGCTGCTGCTCGGCGAGAGCGCGACGGTCACGATCTGCCACTCGCGCACGCGCGATCTTGCGGCGGTGTGCGCGCGCGCCGATGTGCTGATAGCCGCCGTCGGGCGTCCGCGCCTGATCGGCGCAGAGTTCGTCAAGCCGGGCGCCGTCGTGATCGACGTCGGCATCACCCGGCTCACCCCCGAGGAGGCCCACAACAAGAGCGGCCTCGTCGGCGACGTCGACTTCGCGGCCGTTTCGCAGGTCGCGTCGGCGATCACGCCTGTGCCCGGCGGCGTGGGCCCGATGACGATCGCCTTCCTGCTGCGCAACACGCTGCTCGCGGCCGAGCGGGCGCTCGCATGAGCTTGCACAAGTTGCGCAAGGGCGAGCTGGTCGCGGTCGCGGGCGCGCTGTGCGTCGTCGTCTCGCTGCTGCTCGCGTGGTACGAAGGCTCTCGTCGGGGACGCTCGATGCATGGGACACGTTCGGCGTCGGCGTCGTGCTGCTGATCGCCGCTGCCGCCGGCGGGCTTTGGCTGTTCGCCAGCACGCTCGCCGAGCACAGCGTCGCGACGCCCGTCGCTGCCGCCATTTGGACGATCCCGCTGGGGATCGCCGCGGTGATCGCGGCGGTTGTGCGCCTGCTCGAGCGCCCCGGGCACGCCACCGGGCTGTGCGCGGGCCCGTGGCTGGCGCTCGCCGGCGCGCTGGCGATCCTCGCCGGCGCGTGGCTGTCGATCAGCGACGACCGCGTCGCGCTTTATCCGCCGGCCACGCCCGAGCCGCGCCCGCGGCCGTAGCAGTGGACCCGCGGCCGAGGCGCCTGCGCAGCGCAAACCGGCTCGTCGCCGGCGGCGCGCTCGCGCTGCTCGTCTTCATGTTCTTCTTCGACTGGTACGGCGAAAGCGTCCAGGGCACGCTCCCTGGAAGGGATCTCAGCGGGGCCGGGACGAGCTTGACCGGCTGGCAGACGTTCACCGACAGCCGCTGGATGTGGCTGGCGACGATCGTCGTCGCGCTCGCCTCGGTCGTCGCGCTCGCCGGCCGCTGGCGGGCGCCCGACGCCCTTCAGCCCGGGCTCGCTCGTGGCGCTGCTCGGGGCGGTGTCGGCCGTGCTGATCCTCTATCGCATCGTCCATCACCCGGCCGCGAGCGCCGGCTTCGGCGGCTTTCACGTCTCGTTCGGCATCAGGATCGGGATCTGGCTCGGCCTCGCCGCCGCGCTGGCGATCGCCGCCGGCGGCTTTCTGCAGGCGCGCGCCGAACGTCCGGCCCCGCAGCCGCGGCGCCTCGCAGCGGGCCCTAGAATCGACGGCCGTGATCGAGCGCGACGAGGTACTGCACGTCGCGCGGCTGGCGCGGCTGGCGCTGAGCGAGGAGGAGATCGAGCCGATGGCGCGCGAGCTCTCGGCGGTGCTCGACCACGTCGCGAAGATCGGCGAGCTCGACCTCGACGGCGTCGCGCCGACCTCGCACGTCGTCGAGGTCGACCGGCGCGCTGCGCCCCGACGAGCCGCGCCCGTCGCTGCCGCGCGAGGTCGCGCTCGCCAGGCGCCCGACGGTCGGCGACGAGCGGCTTCCTCGTGCCCAGCCCGCAGGCATGAGCGTCGCGTGATCCAGGCGTCTGAGCTGCGGCCGCGCGGCCGAGCGCGGCGATCGCGCGCCGGCGAGCGATCTGACGCGCGGCGAGCTGTTCGAGGCCTATCGCGAGCGCGCGGCCGAGCCGGCGGCGACGTCGAGCGACGGGCTGAACTGCTTCACGTGGGTCGCCGAGGGCGACCCGCCGCCCGGCGCCGCCGGCCCGCTCGGCGGCGTGCCGCTGGCGGTCAAGGACCTGTTCTGCACCGAGGGCGTGCCGAGCCAGTCGGGCTCGCGGATCCTCGAGGGCTACCGGCCGCCGTACACGGCGACCGTCGGTCGCAGCGCCTGACCGACGCCGGCGCGCCGCTGCTGGCAAGACCAACCAGGACGAGTTCGCGATGGGCTCCTCGAACGAGAACTCCGCCTTCGGGCCGGTGCGCAACCCGTGGGACCGCGAGCGCGTGCCGGGCGGCTCCTCGGGCGGCAGCGCCGCGGCGGTCGCGGCCGGGCTCGCGCCGTGGGCGCTCGGCACCGACACCGGCGGCTCGATCCGCCAGCCGGCCGCGCTGTGCGGGATCGTCGGCCTCAAGCCGACCTACGGCGCGGTCTCGCGCTACGGGATGATCGCGTTCGCCTCCTCGCTCGACCAGGCCGGCCCGCTGACGCGCGACGTCACCGACGCGGCGCTGCTGCTCGGCCACATGGTCGGCCGCGACGCGTGCGACGCGACCTCGCTGCAGTTCCCCGAGCGAGATCGAGCTGCCGAGCGCCGAGCGCCTGGACGGCGTGCGCCTCGGCGTGCCCGCCGAGCTGCAGCCGGCGAGGGCGATCGAGCCGGGCGTGCTGCGCGGCGTTCGAGCGCGACGCTCGAGCTCGCGCAGCGAGCTCGGGCGCGAGCGTCGAGGAGATGCGCGCTGCCGCACGCGCCGCACGCGCTGTCGGCCTACTACGTGCTCGCGCCGGCCGAGGCGTCGCTCGAACCTCGCGCGCTTCGACGGCGTCCGCTACGGCTGCGCGCGCGACGGGCGCGACGGACCTGCTGGAGATGTACACGCGCACCCGCCACGACGGCTTCGGCGCCGAGGTCAAGCGGCGCATCATGCTCGGCACCTACGCGCTGTCGAGCGGCTACTACGACGCCTACTACGGCCGCGCGCAGCGCGTGCGCACGAAGATCGCCGAGGACTTCGCGGCGGCGTTCGCGCGACGTCGACTTGATCGTCACGCCGACCGTCGCCGAGCGTCGCGTTCGAGCTCGGCGAGAAGACGGCGCGACCCGCTCGCGATGTACCTCAACGACTTCTGCACCGTGCCGATGTCGCTGGCCGGCATCCCGGCGATCTCGATCCCGTGCGGGCTCGCGACGCCGCCGAGCGGACGGGCGGCCTGCCGGTCGGCCTGCAGATCGCCGGCCCGGCGTTCAGCGAGAACCGGCTGCTCGACGCCGCCTACGCGCTCGAGCGGGCGATCGGCTTCGACGGGAGCGCGGCGCGTGTCTGAGCGCCGAGCGAGCCGGCGGCGCGCGGCCGTGAGCTCGAGCCGGTGATCGGCCTCGAGATCCACGTGCAGCTGGCGACCGCGACGAAGATGTTCTGCGGCTGCGCGCTGTCGTTCGGCGAGCCGCCGAACACGCGCACCTGCCCGGTCTGCCTGGGCCTGCCCGGGAGCCTGCCGGTCGCCAACGCAGCGCGCGGTCCACTTCGGGCTGATGATCGGCCTGGCGCTCGGCTGCGAGCTCGCGCCGCGCTCGATCTTCCACCGCAAGAACTACTTCTATCCCGACCTGCCCAAGGGCTACCAGATCTCCCAGTACGACGAGCCGCTGTGCCGCGGCGGCCGCCTCGGCGACGTGCGCATCCACCGCGTGCACCTCGAGGAGGACGCGGCGAAGCTGATCCACGTCGGCGCGAGCGGGCGGATCCACGGCTCGGACGCGAGCGTCGTCGACTTCAACCGCGGCGGCACGCCGCTGGTGGAGATCGTCACCGAGCCCGACCTGCGCTCGGCCGAGCAGGCCCGCGAGTGGCTGCGGCTGCTGCGCGCGACGCTGCGCCAGCTCGGCGTCAGCGACGTGAACATGGAGGAGGGCTCGCTGCGCTGCGACGCCAACGTCTCGCTGCGCCCGGCCGGCAGCGAGCGAGCTCGGCACCAAGACGGAGCTGAAGAACATGAACTCGTTCCGCTTCCTCGAGCGCGGCATCAGCGCCGAGATCGAGCGCCAGCGAGAAGCTCCTCGCGGCGGCGGCGAGGTCGTGCAGGAGACGCTGCACTTCGACCCCGCCATCGGGCGCGATCACCTCGCTGCGCTCCAAGGAGGAGGCGCACGACTACCGCTACTTCCCCGAGCCCGACCTGGTGCCGATGGCGATCGACGAGGAGATGCTCGCGGCGGCGCGCGCGGCGATGCCCGAGCTGCCGGCCGCGCGCGCCGAGCGCTTCGAGCGCGAGCTGGGGCTGAGCGCCGAGAGCGCGCAGCTGCTCGCGTTCCGCGGCGAGCTCGGCGACTACTTCGAGGCGGCGCTGGCGGCGCCGGCGCGAGCCCGTCGGCGCCGCGCGCAGGCGCTCGCCAACTGGGTCACGCGGCGAGCTGCGTCGGCGCGGCTCGGCGAGGGCGAGGACCCGGCGGCCTCGCGCGTGCACGCCGGCGGCGCTCGCCGCGCTGGTCGCGCTGGTGGCGGCCAAGCGCGTGAGCGTCGGCGCCGGCGCGCCAGGTGCTCGACGTGCTGGTCGCCGAGGGCGGCGAGGACCCGGCGGCGATCGTCGACGCCGAGGGGCTCGGCGGCGATCGGCGGCGGCGACGAGCTGGCGGCGATCGTCGCGGCGGCGATCGCGGCCAACGCCGACGCCGCCGAGCGCGTGCGCGGCGGCAACGAGAAGGCGATCGGCCCGATCGTCGGCGCGGTGATGCGCGAGACGCAAGGGCCGCGCCGACGGCGCCGAGGTCACGCGCCTGATCGCACGAGCAGCTCGGCATCTGGCACTCGGCGCAGCCGCCCGGCGCCTGACACTTCGCAAGACGGCCGCGGGCAGATTTTGGACGTCGGGCCAAAGGCAGCGAGGCCGCGCTGCGCCAACATCGTCGCATCGACCGTCAGCAGCCACCACAACGCTCTCAGCTTCTCGGCGGTTCATCCTGCTGCCCGAGGAGTCGGCGACTGGACACGGTCAGCGGCCGCGGATCCGTCGCTATCAGCTCACCAGCGTCGGTCAGCGGCGCGGGTCGAGCAGGGCCGCTGGCGCCACGGCACGGATCGCCGGCAAGCTCGACCGCCGTGGTCGGATGTAGCCCGGCCGGTCCAGATCGATCTCGCCTCGGCTTCCCTCTGGCCGGTGCGAGCGGTGCCGCCGGACGGGGTCGCGGTTCCCTCGGCCGGCGGCATCACCGGCTTGCGGCCGGGCTGCCGGACTCCGTCTCGCCGCTGCTGCGCCGCTAACGCTCGTGATGCGTGTACCCTGGGGATATGAACGAAACCTCCTCACGCGTCGTTCGGCCGCACGCGTCGTCGCCGGCGCTGGTCCTGCTCGTCGCCGCTGGCTGCTGCTGCACTTCCTGATCGCATCGTCGTCGGTCCTGTCGCGAGCATCCTCGTCGTGGTCGTCGCGATCGTCGCGGTCGATGTGGGCTCTGCGCGTCCTGCTTGTAGCGGGCCGCGCGGCTCATGGCCTACGTCGATCATCGCCGTCTGCTTCGGCTGGCGGGCGGGCATCGTCGGGCAGCTCAAGGGCAGCTCGTTCTTGCTCTGGTTCCTGATCTCCGGCGCTGGTGCCCGTTCTTCGGGCTGCTCGCGGCGATCGCGTATCGCTTCGAGCGCGACGAGCTGCGCCGCGCGTGCCCGAGCTGCGGCCGCGTGACGAAGATCTACGACGCGCTCTGCACGCGCTGCGGCACCGAGCTCGACTTCCCCGAGGTCGGCGATCGCGCCCGAGTCCTGGCGAGCGGCCGCCGCGAGCCGCACGCCGCGCGCGCCTGAAGCCGCTCGCGACCGGCGTGTAAGGGCGCCCTAACCCGTGATTCGGCATGCCCTAAGCCGAGCCTGTCGCCTAGTGCTGTAGCGCGCGATGAGCACGCAGGCGAACACGCGCCAGCCCGCGACGACTCGCTGCTCGCCCGGCTGGATCCACCGCGCGGGCTTCGCCGACGAGCGCGACTTCGTGCTGCGCGTCGTGCAGCCGGCGCTCGTCGGGCATGATCGACGGCACGGTCTCCTCGCTGGCGCCGATCTTCGCCGCCGCGCTGGCCTCGAGCTCGCACACGGCGCTGCTCGTCGGCCTCGTCGTCGCCCTCGGCGCCGGCGTGAGCATGGGCTGGTCAGAGGCGCTGTCGGACACCGGCGAGCAGACCGGGCCGCGGCTCGGCGGTCGTGCGCGGCGCGATCACGGGCGGCATGACGACGCTGGGCGGCCTGTTCCACACGCTGCCGTTCCTGATCTCCGACGTCAACAAGGCGCTGATCGTGGCGGGCGTCGTCGTCGCCGTCGAGCTGTTCGCGATCGCGTGGATGCGCAACCGCTTCCTGGACGTCTCGATGCGCTCGTCGCTGCTCGTCGTGACGGTCGGCGGCGGCGATCGTGCTCGCGATCGGCGTCGGCTCGGATCTCCTGAGCCGGCTGACGGCCGGATCTGTCCGCTCGACGCCTCGACGGCCGGGCCGAAAACCCGCTGGTACACTGGCTTTTTCGCCGTGCGAGCTGACGGAAGGAGGTCGATGAGATGCGCGCAGTCGATGCCGTGATGGAATGCCTGAAGGCGGAGGGCGTCGACGTCGTATTCGGCCTCCCCGGCGGCGCCAACCTGCCCGACCTACGACGCCTTCGTCGACGCGGCGGCATCCGCCACATCCTCGTGCGCCACGAGGCCGGCGGCGGCCACGCCGCCGAGGGCTACGCGAAGGCGACCGGCAAGGTCGGCGTCGCGTTCGCGACCAGCGGTCCCGGCGCGACGAACCTGGTCACGCCGATCACCGACGCGATGATGGACTCGGTGCCGGTCGTCTTCATCACCGGCCAGGTGCGCACCGAGCTGCTCGGCACCGACGGCTTCCAGGAGGCCGACACGATCGGCATCACGATGCCGATCGTCAAGCACTCGTTCATGATCCAGCACCCGCTGGAGATCCCGCGCGCGATCCACGAGGCGTTCCACATCGCGCGCAGCGGGCCGCCCGGGCCGGTGCTCGTCGACATCCCGCAGGACCTCTCGCGCGCCGAGATCGACTACGAGCCGGTGCACCGACGTGCGCCTGCCCGGCTACCAGCCGACGCGTCGAGGGCAACCAGAAGCAGATCCGCCAGGCGGCGAAGGCGCTCGCGGCCGCGCAGCGGCCCGGTGATCTACGCCGGCGGCGGCGTCGTCAACGCCGAACGCCTCGGCGGAGCTGATCGAGTTCGCGACCTCCGACCGCTTCCCGGTGACCTGCACGCTGATGGGGCTCGGCGCCTTCCCGGCGCCGCACCCGCAGTGGCTCGGCATGCTCGGCATGCACGGCACGCGCGCCGCCAACTACGCGATGGACGAGGCCGACCTGATCTGCGCGGTCGGCGCGCGCTTCGACGACCGCATCACCGGCAAGCTCGTCGGAGTTCGCGCCGCGGGCGAAGTTCATCCACATCGACGTCGACCCGGCGGAGATCTCCAAGAACGTGCCGGCGCACATCCCGATCGTCGGCGACGCCAAGCACGTGCTGCGCGAAGCTGCTGATCGAGTACCGCGCGATCGGCGCCGACCCCGCGCGCCTGGACGGCGTGGTGGACGCCGGATCGAGGGCTGGCGCGCGAAGTACCCGCTGCGCTACGAGGACAGCGCCGACACCGAGATCAAGCCGCAGTACATGATCCAGGCGCTGTACGAGGCGACCGGCGGCGAGGCGATCGTCATCTCCGACGTCGGCCAGCACCAGATGTGGGCGGCCCAGTACTACCACTTCACGCGAGCCGCGCCACTGGATCAACTCCGGCGGGCTCGGCACGATGGGCTTCGGCCTGCCCGCGGCGATGGGCGCGCAGGTCGGCTGCCCCGATCAGCATCGTCTGCTGCATCGCCGGCGACGGCTCGATCCAGATGAACATGCAGGAGCTCGCGACCTGCGCCCAGGAGCGAGATCCCGATCAAGGTGTTCATCATGAACAACGGCTACCTGGGCATGGTCCGCCAGTGGCAGGAGCTGTTCTGGGACGGCCGCTACAGCCACGTCGACATGGGCGAGTTCCCGGACTTCGTCAAGCTCGCGGAGGCCTACGGCGCGACCGGGCTGCGGTTCGAGGACAAGACGCACGCTCGTCGAGGACATGCGCGCGGCGATCGCGACGCCGGGGACCGGTGGTCGTCGACGTGCGCGTGACGCGCGAGGAGAACACCTATCCGATGATCGCGCCCGGCGCCGCCGCGCGCGACATGGTGGGGTGAGCGCGGCGATGGGCGAGCCCGGAACCAAGGAGCCGCTCAGCCTCGAGGAGCTCGAGGCCGTCGCGGCCTGCGCACGGGGCGCAAGCACGTGCTCTCGATCCTCGTCGAGAACAGTCCCGG
The DNA here is from genome assembly GCA_963706615.1 of uncultured Solirubrobacteraceae bacterium. Taxonomy (GTDB): domain Bacteria; phylum Actinomycetota; class Thermoleophilia; order Solirubrobacterales; family Solirubrobacteraceae; genus Palsa-744. The sequence continues at coordinate 2,954,605 of OY970163.1, forward strand.
CGTGCTGACGCGGATCGCCGGCCTGTTCGCGCGGCGCGGCTTCAACATCGAGACGCTGACGGTCGGGCCGACCGACGACGAGCAGGTCTCGCGCATCACGCTGACCGTCGACGGCGCGCTGCACCCGATCGACCAGGTGACCAAGCAGCTGCACAAGCTGGTCAACGTGCTGAAGATCCGCGACCTGGAGCCGGCCGACACGGTGGCGCGCGAGCTGGCGCTGTTCAAGGTCGCCGCCGACGGCGCGCAGCGCGGCGAGATGATGCAGATCGCCGAGATCTTCCGCGGCAAGGTCGTCGACGTGACGAAGCGCTCGGTCATCGTCGAGATGACGGGCACGACCGAGAAGATCGAGGCGTTCGAGCGCATGGTGCGGCCGTTCGGGCTGATCGAGATGATGCGCACGGGCGAGATCGCGATGTCGCGAGGTCGCGGCGAGACGTAGCGCGCGTGCTCGGCACCGGCTCACGCTCGCCGCTCGCCGCTCGACGCGAGGCCGACGAGCGAGCTGCTTGGCGCGCGCGCCTGCGCGCGCGCGCTGTCGCGCGCGCGCGGCGCAGCGGCACGGCGACGCTCGCGGCGCTGTCGCTGGCGCTGCCCGACGGACGTCGACCCGACGGCGGTCGTGTTCGCCTCGCGGCGCGCCGGGCGAGCCGTGGTTGTGCTTCGAGCAGCCCGACCGCGGGCGCGCGGCGCTCGCCGGCGCTCGGCGCGGCCGTCGCCCTGCAGGCGCGCGGCGCGCGAGCGCTTCGAGCGCGTCGCCGCGCGCTGGCGCGAGCTCGTCGCGCAGGCCGCGTCGGCGACCGCGCCGACGGGCCCGCGGCAGCGGGCCTGGTCGCCGTGCGGCGGCTTCGCCTTCGCCCCGGACGGCGGCGCTGCGCCGCACTGGGCGGGCTTCGCGCCGGCCTCGCTGATCGTGCCCGAGCTGGCGCTGCGCGCGCCGGCGCGCGGACGCCGAGCGTGCGATGACGCTGGCGCGCTCGTCGCGCCCGACGACGTCGCCGAGGAGCTGCTCGCGCGCCTCGAGCGCGGCGTGCGAGCTGCGCGAGCGCGCCGCTGCCGCTGCTCGACCCGCCCCCGCCGGGCGCTTCCGGTCGCCGGCGCGATGCCGCCCGAGCACTACGAGGCGGCCGTCGCGCGCGCGCGTCGAGCTGATCCGCGCGGGCGAGCTCGAGAAGATCGTGCTCGCGCGCGAGGTGCAGGTGCACGCGCCCGCGCGCGCACGACCCGCCGCGGTCTTCGGCGTGCTGCGCGAAGCGTTCCCGTCTGCTTCGTGCTTCTGCGTCGGGCGCGGCGAGGCGACGCTGCATCGCCGCGAGCCCCGAGCTGCTGATGCGCCGCGAGGGCCATGCGCGTCGAGCACGCTCGCGCTCGCCGGCTCGACGCGGCGCAGCGCCGACCCGGCCGTCGACGACCATCTCGGCGAGCAGCTGCTGCGCTCGACAAGGACCGCGAGGAGCACGCGATCGTCGCGCGGCGGATCGAGCGCACGCTGCGCCCGCACGCGGTCTGGGTCGCCGCGGCGCCGGAGCCGGAGCTCGTGCGGATCGCCAACATCCAGCACCTGGCGACGCCGATCCGCGCGCAGCTCGCGCGCGCCGGTCGGACGCGATCGAGCTCGCCGGGCTGATGCACCCGACGCCCGCCGTCGGCGGCGAGCCGCTGGCGCGCGCCGCGCCGCTGATCCCCGCGCTGGAGGGCATCGACCGCGGCTGGTACGCCGGGCCCGGTCGGCTGGACCGACGCCAACGGGGACGGCGAGTTCTGCGTCGCGCTGCGCTGCGCGCTGCTCGCGGCGCGCGTCGCGCGCTGCTACGCCGGCGTCGGCGTGGTGCCGACTCCGATCCGGCCGGCCGAGCTCGCCGAGACCGAGGTCAAGCTCGCCGCGCTGCTGCCCGTGCTCGCCGGCTGAGCGCGACGCGCGCCGCAGCGGCGAGCGCTCGCCACGACGCCCGCCGCGGTGCAGCGCGACGTTCGCCGCGCGGTCGGTGCGCACCTCGATCGATGCTCGAGCCGCCGCGCGCGAGCGCTCGCTCGAGCGCCGCGCTGAATGCCGTGCGACGTCTCGGCGCGCTCGTGGCGCGAGCCCGTACAGCGCGCGCCGCCGCGCGAAGTCGAGGCCCGTCGGCGTGGCGAGTGCGCGTGTAGATGCTGCTCGCTCGAGACGCTCGCGCGCCATGCGGCGCCGGCGACCGGCAGGAAGTCGAAGATGCCGCCGCCGCCGTTGTTGAGCAGCACGATCGTCAGCGTCAGGCCGAGGCGCGCGCGCCGCGAGCAGGCCGCCGATGTCGTGCGCGAGCGCGACGTCGCCGATCAGCAGCACGACCGGCCCGTCGCTCGGCGGCGGCGGCGCCGAACGCGCTCGAGACGGTGCCGTCGATGCCGTTGGCGCCGCGGTTGCGAGAGCACGCGCGGCGGGTCGTCGCGCACCGGCCAGAACGTCTCGAGGTCGCGCACCGGCATCGAGGAGGCGACGAACAGCGTCGCCTCCGCCGGCAGCAGCGCGCCGAGCTCGCGCGCGACGCGCGGCTCGCTGAGCTCGCCGTCGCCGAGCACGCCGCGCGATCGCGCTCGGCGGCGCAGCTCGTCGGCGCTGCGCCAGCGCGCGAGCCATCCGTCGCGGCGCGCGCCGCGTCGGCGCGCGCGGCTCGAGCGAGCGCGCGCCGGGTCGAGCGCGCAGCGAGTCGCGCGAGCACCGCGTCGGGGTCCTGCCACGCGCCCTGCGGGGTCGAGCGCGATCTGGCGGCGTCCGTCGAGGCCGGCCAGCCAGCCGCGCAGCGGCTTCGAGTCGGCAGGTCGCCGACGCGCAGCACCAGATCGGGCGCGTGCGCGCGCGGCGAAGCGCGCGTCGCGCAGCAGCGCGTCGTAGTGGGCGATCGCCGCCGACCCGCGGCGCGCGCCCGACAGCGGGTCGGCGAGCAGCGGCCAGCCGCGCCGCGTCGGCGAAGCGCCGCGCGGCGCGCCGGGCGCGAGCCGCGCCGCGCTCGTCGCGCCCGGCGACGATCACGCCGCGCGCGGGCGCCGGCGAGCTCCGCCGAGCGAGCCGGCGCCGTCGGCGCTCGCCGGGCGCGCCGGCGAGCGCCGGCGGCGCGACGTACGGGCGCCCGCCGGCCGACCGGTCGCGTCGTCGGGCAGCGCGCTCGTCGGCGACGAGCGGCTCGCGCAGCGGCGAAGTTGAGGTGCACCGGCGCCCGGGCGGCCCTCCAGCGCCGTCGCGTAGGCGCGGCAGGCGAGCGTGCGGATCCAGCGCAGCGCGCTGCGGCGTCGGCCTCGTGCGTGCCGACCTCGAAGAACCACTTGCGCGGCGCCGCCGTAGAGCTTGAGCTGGTCGATCGCCTGGCCGGCGCCGATCTCGCGCAGCTCGGGCGGCCGGTCGGCGGTGAGCACGATCAGCGGCACGCGCGCCTCGCGCGCCTCGATCACCGCCGGCAGCAGGTTCGCCGCGGCGGTGCCCGAGGTGCAGGCGACGGCGACCGGCCGCCCGGTCGCCTTGGCCAGGCCGAGCGCGAAGAAGCCCGCGCAGCGCTCGTCGATGTGCGAGTGGCAGCGCAGGCGCTGCTCGCGCGCCAGCGCCAGCACGAGCGGCGCGCGAGCGCGACCCGGCGAGGTGCACGGCGTCGCGCATCCCGCAGCGCGCGAGCTCGTCGACGAACGCGCGCAGCAGCACGTGGGTGTCGGTGGCGGCGGTCACGATGTAGGCATGTCGAGCGGTGCACGTCCGAGACGCGTGGTCCTGCTGCACGGCTTCGGCGGCACGCGCCGCGCCTGGGACGGCGTCGTCGCGCGGCTCTGCCCGCGAACGCTACCGGCCGCTGGCGCTCGACCTGCCCGGGCACGGCGACGGCCGCAGCGACGCCGCCGATCACGTTCGACGCGTGCGTCGCGCACGTGCTCGGCCGCGCGCCCGAGCGCTTCGCGCTCGTGCGGCTACTCGCTGGGCGGGCGCGTCGCGCTGCACGTCGCGCTCGCGCGCGCCCGAGCGCGTCGCGCGGCTGGTGCTCGTCTCCGCGAGCGCCGGGATCGAGGACGCCGCCGAGCGCGCCGCGCGCCGCGCCGCCGACGAGCGCTCGCCGAGCGAGCTCGAGCGGAGCCGTTCGAGGAGTTCATCGAGCGCTGGCGCACGCAGCCGCTGTTCGCCGACGACCCGCCCGCGGTCGCGCGAGCTCGCGCGCGAGGACCAGCGCCGCAACGACCCGCGTGCGCTGGCGGCGGCGCTGCGCGGGCTCGGCACCGGGCGCGATGGCGCCGCTGTGGGACGCCTGGGCGAGCTCGACGATGCCCGTCACGGTGCTCGCCGGCGAGCGCGACGCGAGTACCGCGCGCTCGGCGGCGCATGGCGCGCTGATGCCCGACGCGCGGCTCGCGCTGATCGCCCGGTGGCCACGGCTGGCGCTCGAGGCCACCGCGGCGGTGCGCCGGCCTCGACTCGGACGGCCGCGCGCGGATCGTCGGCACGCGCGCTCGCTGGCGCTAGACCGGCTCCACGCCGAGCCCGGCGCCGCGTCGGCACCGCGATCCTCGCCGTCGCGCGCCGGCAGCGGGTCGCTCGAGGTCGCTCGAACAGCGCCGAGCGTCGCCAGGCCGCAGTGCGGCAGCGGCCCGCGCGAGGCCAGCGCCGCGGCCGCGTGCACGCCGGCGGCGATGCCGAGCGGGCCGTCGAACGTGGAGGAGAGGTAGGCCTCGGCGCCGGATGCGCGCACGAGCGTGGCGGCGGCGAGCAGGCCGCCGATCCCGCCGCAGCGCGAGATCTTCAGGCAGACGGCGTCGGCGACGCCGGCGCCGAGCGCGCCGTGCTCGGCCGCGGTCTCGTCGATCGCCACGCGCACGGCGACGCGCTCGCGCACCTCGCGCATCGGCGTGCAGGCCGTGGACCGGCTCCTCGACGAGCTCCAGACCGGCGGGCGCCAGCGCGTCGATCGTGCGCACGGCCTGCTCGACATCCCAGCCGCCGTTGGCGTCCAGGCGCAGCGCGACCTCCGGCGCCGGCCGCCGCGCGCACGGCGGCGACGCGTCCGGCGTCGTCGCCGACGCCGACCTTCAGCTTCACGCAGTCGAAGCCCTCGCGCACGGCTCGCGCTGCCTGCTCGGCGACGCTCGCGCGATCCAGCGAGGAGATCGTCGCGTTGACCGGCACCTGCGGGGCCGGGTCGTCGGTCAGCAGCGCCGCGACCGGCAGCCCGCGCGTGCGCCCGGCTCGGTCCCACAGCGCGAGGTCGACCGCCGCGAGCGCCTCCGGGAGGTCGTCGACGCGCGCGGCACGCGTCGATCATCTGGGCGCCGTTCAGGCGACCCGACCGCGCCAGCGATCGGGGCATAGCGCGCAAGCGCCTCGTGCGCGCGGTCGATGCCGACGCCGTCGTAGGGCTCCAGCGGCGCCGCCTCTCCGTAGCCGGCGATCCCGTCGTCGCCGGTGATCGACACGGCGAGCAGCTCGCGCTCGGTCAGCACGCCGTAGGCCGCCTGCATCGGCGCGCTTGAACGCGCAGCGTGCGCCGTTCGCAGCGTCGAGCTTCAAGAGCCGACGCCGCCGCTGGCGAGGATGCCCGCGGAGTAGAGCAGGCAGAACAGCAGCTGCGTCGCGCCGGTCTTCGCCAGCGCGCCGTTCAGCGACGGCCCGTCGGCGCGCGTGCGCACGATGCGCACGACGCCGAGCGCCACCGGGATCGCCAGCCAGCTGAGCAGCAGCCACGCCGTCATCGAGCCGAGGGCCCACGGCAGCGGCGCCGTGACGAACGCCCCCGCGATCATCGCTGCGTACAGCGCGCGCGTGCGCTCGCGTCCCAGCCGCACGGCGAGCGTGCGCTTGCCCGCTCGCCGGTCGGTCTCCAGGTCGCGCACGTTGTTGACGACGAGGATCGCGCTCGCCAGCAGGCCGACCGGCACGGCGCACACGAACGCCTCCCATGGCAGCTCCTGGACCTGCACGAAGTAGGAGCCCGCGACCGCGACGATGCCGAAGAACAGGAACACGAACACCTCGCCGAGGCCCTCGTAGCCGTACGGGCGCGGGCCGCCGGTGTAGAGCACGCCGGCGAGGATCGACGCGGCGCCGACCGCCAGCAGCTCCGGGTCCGGCGACGGCCACCAGGTAGGCGCCGCAGGCGACGGCCAGGCCGAACGTCACGTAGGTCGCCAGCAGCACCTGGCTCGGCGGCACGAGCCCCCCGGCCGTCACGCGGACCGGGCCGAGGCGGTCCTCGGTGTCGGCGCCGCGCCGCGCGTCGGAGTAGTCGTTGGAGAGGTTCGTGCCGACCTGGATGAACACCGCGCCCAGCAGCGCCGCGGCGAACGCCAGCGGGTGGAAGTGGCCGGCGCCGAGCGCCAGCGAGGTGCCGACGAGCACCGGCGCGATCGCCGCGGGCAGCGTGCGCACGCGCGCCGCCATCACCCAGATGCGCACGGCGCTCACGCGGCTAGGCTCGCCGGGGAAAGCGCGAGAAGTCGGGCTTTCGCTTCTCGCGATAGGCGTCGCGGCCCTCCTGGGCCTCCTCGCTGCCGTAGAAGAGAAGGTTCGTGTCGTGCGCGAGCTGCTGGATCCCTGTCAGGCCGTCTTCGGCGGCGTTGAAGCTGGCCTTCAGCAGACGCAGCGCGAAGGGCGAGAGGGCGAGCATCTCGCGACACCACTGCACGGTCTCCTGCTCCAGCCGGTCGAGCGGCACGACGGTGTTGACCATGCCCATCTCCAGCGCCTCCTGCGCCGAGTACTGGCGGCACAGAAACCAGATCTCCTTGGCCTTCTTCGGCCCGACGAGGTTCGCCAGCAGCCCGGCGCCGAAGCCGCCGTCGAAGGAGCCGACCTTCGGGCCGACCTGGCCGAAGCGCGCGTTGTCGGCGGCGATCGTCAGGTCGCAGACGAGGTGCAGCACGTGGCCGCCGCCGATCGCGTAGCCCGCGACCATCGCGACGACGGGCTTGGGCAGGCGGCGCATCTGCACGTGCAGGTCGGTTACGTGAAAGCGCCCGACGCCGGCTCGTCCGGACGCGTCGTCGGCGAGGTAGCCCGAGTCGCCGCGCACGCGCTGGTCGCCGCCCGAGCAGAACGCGTCCGGCCCCTCGCCGGTCAGCACGATCACGCCGATCTCGGTGTCCTCGCGCGCGTGCTCCAGCGCGTGGGAGATCTCCACGATCGTGCGCGGGCGAAACGCGTTTCGCACCTCCGGGCGCGCGATCGTGATCTTCGCGATTCCGGCGTCGGGTCCGGCCGAGCGCTCGTAGCGGATGTCCTCGAAGGATCCGCCGGCGTTCCGCGAGGCATCGGTCCAGGTGGTGCTCACGGCGCGAAGGCTAGCCTGTGCGCCATGGTCGTCGAGGCATGGCTCGCTCGCGCTGCGGCGTCGAGGCCGCAGCGCGTCGCCCTGGAGACACCCGCGGGGAGCCGCACCTACGCGCAGCTGCTCGCCGCGGCGAGCGCGGCGGCGGGCGATCTCGCCGCGCGCGGCGTCGCACGCGGCGACCGCGTCGCGAGTCGCGCTCCCCGCAGGCCTGGACTTCGCCTGCGCCCTGCATGCGTGCATGCTGCTCGGCGCCGTCGCGGTGCCCGTCGACCTGCGCCTGGTCGCGGCCGAGCGCGCCCGCATCGCGCACGACGCCGGCTTCCTCGTCGAGCAGCCGCTGGCGACCGCTCCGCCGGCAGGCGGCGAGCCGCCGGTCACGAGCGGCCACGACCTCGACGCGACGGCCGTCGTGATCCACACCTCCGGCACGAGCTCCGCGTCTAAGCCGGTCGAGCTGACGTACGGCAATCTGCTGTGGAGCGCGCTCGGCTCGGCCGTCGCGCTGGGGCTCGACCAACGCGAGCGCTGGCTGTGCGCGCTGCCGCTGTCGCACATCGGCGGCCTGTCGATCCTCGTGCGTTCGGCGATCTACGCGACGACCGCCGTCGTGCACGAGCGCTTCGAGACCGACCGCGTGCTGCATGCGCTGCGCGAGCAGCAGATCACGCTCGCGAGCGTCGTCGCGACGACGCTAGCGAGGCTGCTCGACGCAGGCCTGGAACATCCGCCTGCGCTGCGCTCCGCGCTGACCGGCGGAGGCCCGGTGCCCGCTTCGCTCGTGCAACGCGCGAGCGCGGCCGGCGTGCCGGTGAGCCTGACGTACGGTCTCACCGAGACGTGCTCGCAGGTCACCACGACGCCCGTTGCCGCGATCGTGGACGGCGAGCTGGCAGCCGGGGCGCCGCTGTTCTGCACGCGCGTGTCCTGCGCCGACGACGGCGAGATCCTCGTCGCCGGGCCGACGGTCGCGCCCGGCGCCGTCGCGCCCGGCGGCTGGCTGCACACGGGCGACCTCGGCGACTTCGACGAGCGCGGACGGCTGCGCGTCACCGCCCGCAAGGCCGACACGATCGTCAGCGGCGGCGAGAACGTCGCGCCCAACGAGGTCGAGGCCGTGCTCGAAGCCCACCCCGACGTGCGCGAGGCCGCCGTCGTCGGCCTGCCCGACGAGCAGTGGGGCGAGGCGGTCACGGCGATCGTCGTCGCGCGACCCGGCGCCGCCTCCGACGGCGAGGCGCTGCGCGCGCACTGCGCCGCCGCGCTCGCCTCCTACAAGGTTCCCAAGCGCGTCGTGCTGCGCAGCGAGCCGCTGCCGCGCACGCGCTCGGGCAAGCTGTTGCGCCGGGAGCTGCGGTGAGCTTCGACGCCAACGCCCACCGCGACGCGAGCCTGCAGGGCTGGGAAGAGGCCGCCGCCGGCTGGGTGCGCAGCCAGGTGCAGTTGCGCGAGTTCGGTGCGCCCGTGTCGCACTGGATGATCGACGCCGTCGCGCCTCAGCCGGGCCAGCGCGTGCTCGAGCTGGCAGCGGGGCTGGGGGAGACGGGCCTGCTCGCTGCCGAGCTCGTCGCACCCGTCGGCGGCGCGATCATCTCCGACCAGGCCGAGGCGATGCTCGCCGGCGCGCGCGAGCGCGCCGCGGCGCTCGGCCTGAGCAACGTCGAGTTCCAGGTGATCAACGCCGAATGGATCGACATGCCCGTCGCCAGCGTCGACGTGGTGCTCTGCCGCTGGGGCTACATGCTGATGGCCGACCCGGCCGCGGCTTTGCGCGACGCCCGGCGGGTGCTGCGCTCCGGCGGGCGCATTGCGCTTGCCGTGTGGGACGCGATCGAGCACAACCCCTGGGCACAGCTGCCCCAGCTGGAGCTCGGCGACCGCGGTCTCGCGCTCCCGCCCGTGCCGGGCAGGCCGGGCCCCTTCGCGCTCGGCAGAGCCGAGGCCGTCTACGAGCTGCTCGAGCAGGCAGGCTTCGCCGAGGTTCGCGTCGAGTCGCTGCAGCTTCATCGCCGCCACGCGAGCTTCGACGAGTTTTGGGAGACGACGCTCGACCTCTCGCGCCTGACGCACGACGCCGTGCTCGCGCGTCCACAGGGCGAGATAGACGAGATCAAGGCCGCCGTGCGGGCGCGCTTCGCCGCAAACGAGGGCGCCGACGGCCAGCTCGACATCCCGGCGCGGACGCTCGTCGCCTCGGCCGAGGCGTGAGCGCCGCGCACCGAGCCAGCGCGAGCAGATCGCCTCCGGCCCAGCGAGCAGATCCCCACCGGCCCGGGCGTCGCCGACGCGATAGCCTGCGCGCCAATGATCTACGACGACGACGCAGACCTCACGCTCCTCGACGGCAAGACCGTCGCAATCATCGGCTACGGCTCCCAGGGCCACGCCCACGCGCTCAACCTCAAGGACTCCGGCGTGAAAGTCGTCGTCGGACTGCGCGAGGACTCCGCCTCGGTCGCCACCGCGCGCGAGCAGGGCCTTGAGGTGCTGCCCGTCGTCGAGGCCGCGAGTCGCGGCGACCTCGTGATGATCCTCGCTGCCCGACGAGCGCCACCACGACATCTGGGAGCAGGAGATCCGCGACGGCGTCGCCGAGGGCAACATGATCCTCTTCGGCCACGGCTTCTCGATCCACTACAAAGAGATCGAGCCGCCGCCGGGCGTCGACGTGGGCATGGTCGCGCCCAAGGGCCCGGGCCACCTCGTGCGCCGCCAGTTCACCGAAGGCAGCGGCGTGCCCGGGCTGATCGCCGTCGAGCAGGACGCCACGGGCAACGCTCGCGCGCTCGCGCTCGCCTACGCCAAGGGCATCGGCTGCACGCGCGGCGGGGTGATCGAGACGACGTTCAAGGACGAGACCGAGACCGACCTGTTCGGCGAGCAGGCCGTGCTCTGCGGCGGCGCCTCCGAGCTCGTACAGGCCGGCTTCGAGACGCTGGTCGAGGCGGGCTACGACCCCGAGATGGCCTACTTCGAGTGCCTGCACGAGCTCAAGCTGATCGTCGACCTGATGTACGAAAAGGGCCTGGCGGGGATGCGCTTCTCGATCTCCAACACCGCCGAGTACGGCGACTACACGCGCGGCAAGCGCGTGATCACCGACGAGACGCGCGCGGCGATGCGCCAGATCCTGCAGGAGATCCAGTCCGGCGACTTCGCGCGCGAGTGGATCGCCGAGAACCGCGCCGGACAGGAGAACTTCCTGCGCATGCGCGCCGAGCAGGCCGACACGCAGGTCGAGCACGTCGGCGGCGAGCTGCGCTCGCACATGGACTGGATCAAGCCCTCCTTCTAGCGGTCGGCTCGCCCGTGCTGGCCTATCTCTCCTGGCATCGCGCCGCCGCGGGAGTCCAGCCGTCGGCCTACGAGCAGGCGCTCGAGCGCTTTCACCGCTCGCTCGCCCACCGCCCGCCCAGCGGCTTTCGCGGCTCGGCCGCCTTGCGCCTGAGCGAGCTGCCCTGGCTCGCGCCCGTCGCCGGCGCGGACGACAGCGCCGCGGGCTATGAGGACTGGTATCTGCTCGACGATTGGGCGGCTGTCGGAGTGCTCGAGGAGGCCGCCGTCGCGCGGGGCCACGAGACCGCGCATCACGCGATCGCCTCGCGCGCCGGCGCCGCCACCGGCTCGGTCTATCGCCTCGTCGAGGGCAGCGCGCGGCCGAGCGCCACGTCCGAGTCCGTGTGGGTCGGCCACGAGCCGGGGCACGACCGGCCTTCGCTCGGCGCGCTGCTCGGCGACGGCATGGACCCCGAACGCGACGGGCTGTGGCGCCGCTGCCTCGGGCTCGGCCCGGCCCCCGAGTACTGCCTGCTCGCCACCGAGAAGCCCGCCGGCGTCTCTGAGGGCCGACTTCCGGCCGGCTGGGTTGCCCGCAGCATTACGCGCCAAGCGGTATGGGATGGCTGACCCGCGCTACACTCGGCCTCGTCGTCGCGACTGGCGCTGAGGTGGAGTCAACCACCGGGAAGCGGCGAGCAGCAGAGCCGCGCGCCTGGGCACCCTCTGATCATCGAAATCCTCGAGCGAGGAGCCCCACATGACGCCGAGCAGCACGACAGCAGAGACGCAACTGGTCATTCCCGGCGAGCTCAAGCCGGCCGACGGGCGCTTCGGTTGCGGCCCGTCCAAGGTCCGCCCGCAGGCGCTAGCAGCGCTCGCGAGCGAGGGCGCCGGCGTGATGGGCACGTCGCACCGTCAGAAGCCCGTCAAGGCGCTTGTCGGCGAGATCCGCGCCGGGCTGCGCGAGCTGTTCTCGCTGCCCGATGGATACGAGGTCGCGCTCGGCAACGGCGGCACGACGTGCTTCTGGGACGCCGCGGCGTTCGGGTTGATCCGCGAGCGTTCCGCGCACCTCGCCTTCGGCGAGTTCTCCCAGAAGTTCGCGACCGTCAGCGACGGCGCGCCGTTCCTCGGCGACCCCGCGATCGTCTCCGCAGACCCCGGCGACGCCCCCGATCCCGCCGCGGGCGGCCAGGCGGCCGCCGAGGCGGACGCGGACGTCGTCGCGTGGGCACACAACGAGACCTCCACCGGCGTGACGGTGCCCGTCATGCGCCCCGCCGAGGCCGGTGAAGCCCTGGTGCTGATCGACGCGACTTCAGCCGCCGGAGGCCTTCCAGTCAACGTGACTCAGGCGGATGCCTATTACTTCGCGCCGCAGAAGAGCTTCGCCGCCGACGGCGGCCTGTGGCTCGCCCTGCTCAGCCCCGCCGCGCAGGAGCGCATCGCCGAGCTCGACGGCTCTGACCGTTGGATTCCCGCGTTTCTCTCACTGCATACGGCGCTTGAGAACTCGCTCAAAGACCAGACCTACAACACGCCGGCGGTCGCCTCGCTGTTCCTGCTCGCCGAGCAGATCCGCTGGATGCTCGACAGCGGCGGCCTGGACTGGTGCGTACAGCGCAGCGGCGAGTCCTCACGGCTGCTGTACGGCTGGGCCGAGCGCAGCGGCTACGCGATGCCCTTCGTGCAGGACCCCGCCAAGCGCTCGCCGGTCGTCGGCACGATCGACTTCGCCGACAGCGTCGACGCGGCTGCGATCGCAAGGACGCTGCGTGCCAACGGCATCGTCGACACCGAGCCCTACCGCAAGCTCGGGCGCAACCAGCTGCGCATCGGCATGTTCCCCGCTGTCGAGCCCGGCGACGTGCAGGCGCTGACCGCGTGCATCGACTGGATCGTCGAAAGGACGTCGGCATGAGCGCCGCGACCGACGCCTCCGCCAACGATCGCCCGAAGGTGCTCGTGAAGGAGAAGATCGGCGACTCGGGCGTCGATCTGCTGCGCGAGCACTTCGACGTCGATGTCGGCACCGACTGGGCCGACGGCGAGCTCGCCGAGCGCATCGGCGAGTACGACGGAATCCTGATCCGCTCGGCCACGAAGATGACCGCCGAGCTGATCGAGAAGGGCTCCAGCCTGCGCGTGATCGGCCGCGCAGGCGTGGGCGTCGACAACGTCGACGTCGAGGCCGCCACCAAGCGCGGCATCGTCGTCGCCAATGCGCCGCAGTCGAACGTCGTGACCGCCGCCGAGCACACGATGGCGCTGCTGCTCGCGCTCGCGCGCAACATCCCCCAGGCGCACCAGTCGCTGCTGCAGGGCAAATGGGATCGCTCGAAGTACTCCGGCGTCGAGCTGTACGAGAAGACGCTCGGGATCGTCGGCTTCGGGCGCATCGGCCAGCTCGTCGCCCAGCGGGCGCGCGCGTTCAACATGCGCGTGCTCGCCTTCGATCCGTTTGTCAGCGCCGAGCGCTACCGCGAGCTCGGCGTCGACAAGGCCGCCGACTCAGACGAGATCTACGCGCAGGCCGACTTCATCACCGTGCACCTGCCAAAGACGCCCGAGACGGAAGGCTGGCTGAACGCCGAGGCCTTTCAGAAGATGCGCGACGGCGTGCGCATCCTCAACGTCGCCCGCGGCGGGCTGATCGACGACGCCGCGCTGAAGGACGCGCTGGACTCGGGCAAGGTCGGCGGCGCCGCGCTCGACGTGTTCCCCTCCGAGCCGATGACCGACTACCCGCTGTTCGGCTACCCCAACGTCGTCGTAACTCCGCACCTCGGCGCCTCCACCGCCGAGGCGACCGACCGCGCCGGCTACCAGAGCGCCGAGCAGGTCGTCGCCGCGCTGACCGGCGGTGTCGTCTCCACAGCCGTCAACATCCCCTCGATCGGCGCCGAGGACATGCAGGTGCTCGGGCCGTTCCTGCCGATGGCTCGGCAGCTCGGGCGTCTGGCGATGGCGCTCGCCGAGGGCAGCTCCGTCGAGCGCATCGAGGCCGCGTTCCTCGGGCGCATAGCCGACTTCGACACACGCCTGCTCACGCTCGCCGTGATCGGCGGCGCGCTGCAGGGGCGCACCGAGGAGCAGGTCAACCCGGTCAACGCCCCGAGCATCGCCGAGGAACGCGGGATCGTCGTCGAGGAGAAGTCCGTCTCCGAGGCGCAGGACTTCAACGAGCTGATCCGCGTGACCGTGGTGGCCGGCGACGATCGCGTGGCCGTCGCCGGTACCGGTATCGGGCCCAAACAGGAGCCGCACCTCGTCGAGGTGCAGGGCCGGCGCCTGACGATCGAGCTCGAGCCGCACGTGACCGTCTTCCGCTACGAAGACCTGCCAGGCATGATCGGGCGCGTCGGCACGATTTTCGGCTCGCACGGCATCAACATCTCCTCGGCCGCCGTCGGGCACTCGCCCGACGGGGCCACCGCCGGCGACGAAGCCTCCAGGACCGGCCAGCGCCTCGCCGCGATGGTCGTCACGACCGACGCCGCCGTGCCCGACGGGGTCGTCGACGAGATCGTCGCCTCGGAGGGCTTCGTGAACGGCTGGTCGGTCGACCTCGGCTGAGACGGCCGAGCTATTAGTAGTGGCTAAGCAGATCGAGTAGGGTTCGCCGAATGCGGGCGGTCGTCATCACCAAGCACGGCGGCCCGGGGGTGCTGCAGGTGCAGGAGCGCCCCGATCCCGCGCTCGGTCCTGGAGAGGTGCGCATCGACGTGGCCGCCGCGGGCATCAACTTCGCCGACGTGATGGCGCGCATGGGGCTGTATCCCGACGCGCCGAAGACGCCATGCGTCGTCGGCTATGAGGTCGCGGGCACGATCCTCGAGCTGGGGGAAGGGGTGGAGGGGCTCAGCCACGGCCAGCGCGTCGTCGCGGGCACGCAGTTCGGCGGCTACGCCTCGCAGGTCGCCGTCCCGGCGAGCGACGTCATCGCGCTGCCCGACGTGCTGAGCTTCGAGCAGGGCGCCGCGATCCCCGTCAACTACGCCACGGCCTGGGCGGGGCTGATCGGCTACGGCAGCCTACAGCCGGGCGAGCGCGTGCTCGTCCACTCAGCCGGCGGCGGCGTCGGCATCGCCGCGACGCAGATCGCCAAGCGCACCGGCGCCGAGGTCTACGGGACGGCCTCGCCCGGCAAGCACGCGCGCTGTGAAGAGATCGGCGTCGACCACGCGATCGACTACACCCAGAGCGGCTGGGAGCGCGACCTGCCGAGGTTCGACGTGATCCTCGACGCCGTCGGCGGTAAGAGCTTTCGCACCGGCTATGACCTGCTGGCGCCAGGCGGGCGACTCGTCGCCTTCGGCGCCTCTGCGCTCGTCTCCGGCCAGCGGCGCAACCTCGTCACCGCGCTGCGCACCGTCATCCGCATGCCGCGCTTCAACATGATCAAGCAGATGTCCGAATCCAAGGCCGTGATCGGGCTGAACATGCTCACGCTGTGGAAGGACCGCGGCACCTTGCAGCCGTGGATCGCGCCGCTGCGCGAGATGCTCGCCGACGGCACGATCAAACCTGTCGTCGCCGGCGACTTCGCCTTCGAGGAGGCCGGCGCCGCGCAGACGATGATCACCGAGCGTCGCAACGTCGGCAAGGTCGTTCTCTCGCCGCGCGGCGCCGACTGAGAGGCGACGAGACCGCGGGCCTCGCCCGCCTGCCGGGCCGACGGGCGCCGTTGTCGTGCGGTGTGGCCGGTGCTACCCTGGCAAACAGATGTCGTTGCAGAACTCGCTTCTCACCCTCCTCCTGCTCCCCCCTCGGGGGGAATAGCGCGTGGCGGCCGCGTAGCCGCATACCCAGCAGAGGAACGGCAAGCGAGAACGAGAAGGAGCACGAACGACATGAGCACTTCGGCAGGCAGCAAGGCAGGCGGGCGCAACGTTTCCGAACGCGTCCTGATCTTCGACACGACCCTGCGCGACGGCGAGCAGTCGCCGGGGATCTCGCTGAACAGGCAGGAGAAGCTGGAGATCGCCCAGCAGCTCGCGCGGCTGGGCGTCGACGTGATCGAGGCCGGCTTTCCGATCACCTCGCCCGGCGACTTCGAGGCGGTCGAGGCGATCGCCCGCGAGGTCGAAGGACCGGTGATCTGCGGGCTGGCGCGCACGAGCAGCCAGGACATCGAGGCGGCGTGGAACGCCGTGCGCGACTCGCAGCGACCACGCATCCATACGTTCCTCGCGACGAGCGACATTCACATCAAGCACAAGCTGCAGACCACGCGCGAGGACGTCAAGGGCCAGGTTCGCGCGGCCGTCGCGCAGGCGCGCGAGCTCACCGAGGACGTCGAGTTCTCACCCGAGGACGGATCGCGCTCGGACGTGCAGTTCATGGCCGAGGTGATCCAGATCGCGCTCGACGAGGGCGCCACGACGATCAACGTGCCCGACACGGTCGGCTACACCATGCCGCACGAGTACGCCGCGATGTTCGAGGAGCTCTATCGCCTGGTGCCCGACCTGCGCGACATCGTCGTCTCCGTGCACTGTCACGACGACCTCGGCATCGCCGTCGCAAACTCGCTCGCCGGGCTGGAAGCGGGCTGCCGGCAGGTCGAGTGCGCGATCAACGGCATCGGCGAGCGCGCCGGCAACGCATCGCTGGAGGAGGTCGCCATGCTGCTGCACACGCGCGAGCCGAGCCTCGGACTGTGGACAGGAATCGAGACGACCGAGATCGCGCGTACCAGCCGCCTGGTGTCGCGCCTGACCGGCTACCAGGTGCAGCCCAACAAGGCGATCGTCGGGCGAAACGCCTTCGCCCACGAGGCCGGCATCCACCAGGACGGCGTGCTCAAGGAGCGCACGACCTACGAGATCATGGATGCGACCACCGTCGGGCTGAACAGCAACTCGCTCGTGCTTGGCAAGCACTCCGGTCGCCACGCGCTGAGCAAAGCGCTGGAGGAGATGGGCTTCGAGATCGACGGCCAGGCGCTGAACACGGCGTTCAAGCGCTTCAAGGAGATCGCCGACCGCAAGAAGCAGGTCACGGCGATGGACCTGGAGGCGCTCGTCACCGACGAGCTGCGCAGCGAGGACATCGGCGGCTACACGCTCGCTTCGTTCGAGGTCGAGGCCTCTTCGCTGCGCCCGCCGCACGCGCGCGTGTCGGTGAACCTGCCCGACGGCGAGACGGGCGTCGGCTCGTTCACCGGCGACGGTCCGATCGACGCCGTGTTCCAGGCGATCAACGCCGCCACCGGCGTGGCCGCGCAGCTCAGCGAGTTCAGAATCGGCGCCGTCACCGAGGGTCAGGACGCGCTCGGCGAGGTTTCCGTCGTGCTCGAGGTGCAAGGCGTCACCGGCGCCGGGCAGGGCGTCTCGACCGACATCATCGACGCGGCCGCGCGCGCTTATGTGCGTGCGTTGTCCGTCGCCGTCGCGCGTTCGCGCGCCGACGAGGCAATCGGGTTGCCGGAGGTCTCAACTCCTTGAGTCAGGACACCCGGAGCACGTAGCTGATCCGCGCTCGGTGCCGCCTCCAGACTGCTGTTCGGCCAGCGAGGTGGCGGACCCGGGCGAGCGGGCCACCGATCGTCGCGTGACGACGGCGTCATATAACGCTTGTCCGTGATAACGTACGCTCGCATGGCAACCACGACCGCCACCAGCCGCGCCGCTTTCGAGAATCTGCGCACCGCCGCCGACGCGCTCGACCCGACTGTCATCGGTGCGCGCGTCAAGGCGCTGCGCGAGTCCTCCGATCTTTCGCTGCGCGACCTCGCCGCACGCAGCGGCGTCAGCGCGCCGATGCTCTCGCAGGTCGAGCGCGGCGAGACGAGCCCCACGTTGACCGTCGCCGCGCGCATCGCCGCCGGCCTGGAGCTGCGCCTGTCGCAGCTGCTGCGCCTCGACGAGGGCGCCACCGTGACGATCGTGCACGCCTCACAGCGCCAGCGCGGCGGCAACGCGCGTCGCGGGCATCGCTTCGAGGTGCTCACCGCCGCCCAGCCCGGCCAGCGCGCCGAGCTCTCGCGTCACACGCTCGCGCCGGGTAGCGCTACCGGCGCCGCCGACGACCCGCCGATGCACGAGCCCGGCAGCCGCGAGACCGCCGTCATCGAGCATGGCAGTCTGCTGCTCGTCTGCGACGGCCAGCGCTACCCGCTGCACGAGGGCGACTGCGTCACCTTCGATGCCGACCTGCCCCACCACTTCGAGAACCCCACAGGGGACGACGCCGCGTTTTTCGCGGTCGTCTCCGCCGGACTTAGGAGGAGCTAGATGCCACAGACGCTGTTCGACAAGATCTGGGAGACGCACGAGGTGGCCCACGGCCTGCTCTACATCGACCTGCATCTCGTCCACGAGGTGACCAGCCCGCAGGCCTTCGACAGCCTACGCATGGCCGGCCGGCCGGTGCGCCGCCCCGACCGCACGCTCGCCACCGCCGACCACAACACGCCCACCGACGGCACGCCCGTCGCCGCGCGCATCAAGGACGAGCTCTCGCGCGTGCAGGTGCAAACGCTCGAGCGAAACTGCGCCGAGTTCGGCGTGCCCGTCTACTCGCTCGGCTCCGCGCGCCAGGGCATCGTGCACGTGATCGGCCCCGAGCTCGGCGTCACCCAGCCCGGCATGACGATCGTCTGCGGCGACTCGCACACCTCCACGCACGGCGCCTTCGGCGCGCTCGCCTTCGGCATCGGCACCAGCGAGGTCGAGCACGTGCTCGCCACGCAGTGCATGGTCCAGCACAAGCCGCGCTCCATGCGCATCGTCTATGAGGGAGACCTCGGCTTCGGCGTCACCGCCAAGGACCTGATTCTCGGCACGCTCGGGCGCCTCGGCGTCGGCGGCATGACCGGCCACGTCGTCGAGTACGCCGGCCCGGCGATCGAGGCGCTTTCGATGGAAGGCCGCATGACCGTCTGCAACATGACCATCGAGGGCGGCGGCCGCGCCGGCATGATCGCCCCCGACGACACCACCTTCGCCTGGTTCACCGACAGCCAGCTCCCCGGGGCGCCGCAGGGCGCCGAGCTCGACAAGGCGATCACCAAGTGGCGCGAGCTGCGCACAGACGACGACGCCGAGTTCGAACGCGAGACGATCATCGACGCCAGCAAGATCTCCCCGCAGGTGACCTGGGGGACTAACCCGGGCATGGTGCGCGCCGTCACCGACAGCGTGCCCACGCTCGACGAGTTCGACAGCCCCGCCGACCGCGAGGCCACCGAACGCGCGCTCGCCTACATGGACCTGCAGCCCGGCATGCCGATCGAGCAGATCTCGCTCGACCGCGTGTTCATCGGCTCGTGCACCAACTCGCGCATCGGCGACCTGCGCGCCGCCGCCAAGGTCGTGCACGGGCGCAAGGTCGCGTCGAGCGTCGACGCGATGGTCGTCCCCGGCTCCCAGCAGGTCAAGAAACAGGCCGAGGCCGAGGGACTCGACCAGGTCTTCCGCGACGCCGGCTTCGACTGGCGCGTCGCCGGCTGCTCCATGTGCCTCGGCATGAACCCCGACATCCTGCAACCCGGCGAGCGCTGCGCCTCGACCTCCAACCGCAACTTCGAGGGGCGCCAGGGACGCGGCGGCCGCACGCACCTCGTCTCTCCGCAGATGGCCGCAGCCGCCGCGATCGAGGGGCATTTCGTCGACATCCGCGAGTGGGCGTAGGCGCAGTAGGCGTGGCGTGCGAGATAAAGGAGCAGGGTGCTTACGTGAAATGCAAAGTGCGATAGCCATGGTCTATACGCCCTCGGCATTCGGAGAGGTAGGTGGGAGCCGGGCGCCAGCCCGGCGGTCACGGCCGACACGAGGTCGGACGTTCACATCAAGAGCGAGCCTCGAGGGCTCGCTGACGACTGCAAAGGACGAGCTATGGATCCAATAAGCGTTATTTCCGGACCAGTCAGCCACTTGGACAGATCCGACGTCGACACCGATCAGATCATGCCCAAGCAGTTCCTCAAGCGCGTCGAGCGCACGGGCTTCGGCGAGTTCCTGTTCTACGACTGGGCCAAGGAGCCCGGCTGGGACCTGCCGGCCAACCCGATCCTCGTCGCCGGTGAGAACTTCGGCTGCGGTTCCTCGCGCGAGCACGCGCCGTGGGGCCTGCAGGACTATGGATTTCGGGCGATCATCGCGCCGAGCTTCGCCGACATCTTCTACTCCAACTGCACGAAGATCGGGCTGCTGCCGGTCGTGCTCGACGCCGAGGACTGCCGCGCGCTCGCGCACGCGGGCGCCGGCGAGGTCGACCTGCTCGAGCAGGAGGTGCGCTTCGCCGGTCGCGACGCCGCCTTCGAGATCGACCACGAGATCCGCCACCGCCTGCTCAACGGCCTCGACGACATCGCGCTGACGCTCGAGCAGGCGGCCGAGATCTCCGAGTACGAGACAGAGCACGACAGCGAGCGCGGCTGGGCGGCCACAGCGACGACCGCGCTTTAGCGTGGCTGGAACGAGGAGAAATCCGTCGTGCGACAGCAACTGAGCGTCGGTTGATGGGTTTTGGGGGGTGATCCGGGTTAACCAGCCAGAAGGGGGAGCCATGACGCCGCCCAGCCGAGCCGCCGGTGCCGTCGCAGTCCTTGCCAGCGCTTTGACGCTCTCGTTCGCGGCGTCGGCCGCTGCGCGAGCAGGTGACGCCAGCTTCCAGCAGACCTTTCCCGTGGCCTCGCAGCTCTGCGCCAAGGTCGCGGCCAACACCGAGGGCAAGCGCCTCAAACGGTTCGCGTCGCAGGCGGTCGCCGACTGCACGCTGCTGCAGTCCCGCTTCAGCGCGGCCCAGGCGAGCGTGCTAGCGGTCCGCAGCACGGACATGCCGACGCTGTTGGCCGATCGCGCGGCGATCGCCGCCGCCTGCCCGCCCGGTCCGATGCGCCCGCAGTGCCGCCAGACGCACGTAATCGAGGATCCCGCGATCGACGCGCTCAGGCGTCAGATGAGCGTGGCCGTACGTAGCTATTACGGCACGATCGAGCTCGCGCGCGAGCACTTCTGGAACGCGGTCCACGCGATCCCGGGAGAGCGCCGCGTGCGCGCCGACGGGCCGATCGCGGCGTTGCCGAGCTGAGCGCACTGCGCCGTAGAGCGGCCGGCGGCGCGCCAGGGGACGCGCCGCCGGCAGGCGTCGCGCGGTAGCGTACGCCGCCGCAATGGCCGCGCGCATCGTCATCCTGCCCGGCGACGGCATCGGGCCGGAGATCATGGCACCGACGCTCGAGCTGCTGCGCCGCCTCGGTGACTTCGAGTTCGAGCGCCACGATTTCGGCGGCGCGTCGATCGACGCGCACGGCATCGCGCTGACCGACGACGTGCTCGCCGCGTGCAAACGCGCCGACGCCGTGCTGCTCGCCGCCGTGGGCGGGCCCAGGTGGGACACGACCGACCCCGCCAAGCCGCGACCCGAGCAGGGGCTGCTCGGCCTGCGCAAGGGCCTTGGGCTGTACGCCAACCTGCGCCCCGTCAAGCCGCTGCCGGCGCTGTACGAAGCCTCGCCGCTGCGCCGCGAGCGCATCGAGGGCACCGACCTGCTCGTCGTGCGCGAGCTCACCGGCGGCATCTACTTCGGCGAGAAGACGCGCACCGAGGACTTCGCCTCGGACGTGTGCGCGTACAGCAGCGAGGAGATCGAGCGCATCGCGCGCACAGCGTTCGCCGCCGCGCGGAGGAAGGTGTCGAGCGTCGACAAGGCCAACGTGCTGGAGACCTCGCGCCTGTGGCGCCAAGTCGTCACAGAGCTGCACGCGCGCGAGTTCGCGCACATCGAGCTCGAGCACGTGCTCGTCGACAACGCCGCCATGCAGCTCGTCTCCGCTCCGCGCGAGTTCGACACGATCCTCACCGAGAACATGTTCGGCGACATCCTCTCCGACGAGGCCGCGATGCTCACCGGCTCGATCGGCATGCTGCCGAGCGCGTCGCTCGGTGGATCCGACGGCTCTGGGCCGGGCCTGTTCGAGCCGGTGCACGGCTCCGCGCCGGACATCGCCGGGCAGGGCAGCGCGAATCCGCTGGCGATGTTCCTCTCGGCAGCGATGATGCTGCGCCACGGGCTCGGCTTGGAAAGCGAGGCCGCGGCTGTAGAATCGGCCGTTGAAGGAGCGCTCGACGCGGGGCTGCGCACCGCCGACCTCGGAGGCTCGGCGGGGACCAAGCAGGCCGCCGAGGCAGTGCTCGCGAACATCGAATAGGAGCTCTAGTGAAAGTGGATCCCACCGACCTCATATGGATGAATGGAGAGTTCGTCGCATGGGAGGACGCGAAGGTCCACGTGCTGACGCACGGCCTGCACTACGGCACCGGCGTGTTCGAGGGAGTGCGCTGCTACGACACGCAGCTCGGGCCGGCCGTGTTCCGCAACGCCGAGCACGTCGAGCGCCTGTTCCGCTCGGCCGCGCTGTACTACATGGACATCCCCTTCACGCCCGAGCAGCTGCGCGCGGCGACGCTCGAGCTCGTGGCGCGCAACGGGCTGCGCTCGTGCTACATCCGCCCGATCGCCTACCGCGGCTACGGCTCGATGGGCCTGAACCCGCTCGACTCGTGCGTCGACGTGACGATCGCCTGCTGGGAGTGGGGCGTGTACCTCGGCGAGGAGGGCGCGAGCAAGGGCGTGCGCGCGCAGGTGTCCTCGTGGCGGCGCGTCGGCCCCGACTCGCTGATCCCGCACGCCAAGGCCTCGGGGCAGTACCTCAACAGCGTGCTCGCGAAGGTCGAGTCGGTCAAGGCCGGCTATGACGAGGCGATCCTGCTCGACGATCACGGCTACGTCTGCGAGGGCACCGGCGAGAACGTCTACGTCGTGCGCGACGGCGTGATCGCCACGCCCGGCCAGGCCAACTCGATCCTCGACGGCATCACGCGCCGCTCGATCATGCAGATCGCCTCCGACCTCGGCTACACGGTCGTCGAGCGCGACATCGCGCGCGCCGAGATGTACCTCGCCGACGAGGTGTTCCTGTCGGGCACCGCCGCGGAGATCGTGCCCGTGCGCGAGGTCGACGACCACACCGTCGGTACAGGCCAGCCCGGCGAGATCACGCGCGTGATCCAGGCGGCCTTCGACGACGCGATCCACGGTCGCTCCGAGCGCTATCGCGAGTGGCTCGACGTCGTGCAGGCGGACGCGCTGCAGACGCCCAGCGGCGACACCGCGCCGAGCGCGCAGACGCCCGCGTAGGCAGCGGATGGACATACAGCTATACGACGCCACGCTGCGCGACGGCATGGGCGGCGGCGGGCTGACGCTCACGGCCGAGGAGAAGCTGCGCGTCGTGCGCGCGCTCGACGCGCTCGGCGTCGACATGATCGAGGCGGGCTTTCCGGCGTCCAACCCCAAGGAGCAGCAGCTGTTCGAGCTGCTCGCCCAGGAGAAGCTCGAGCACGCCGAGGTCGTCGCCTTCGGCATGACCCGACGCCGCGAGATCGCCGCCGAGGACGACGAGGGCCTGCGCGTGCTCGCCGAGTCCTTCGCGCCCGTGTGCACGCTCGTGGGCAAGTCCTCGCTGCTGCACGTGGAGAAGGTCGTGCGCGTCTCGCGCGAGGAGAACCTGGCGATGATCGGCGAGTCGATCGCTTTTTTGGTGCGCGCGGGCAAGCGCGTGCTGTTCGACGCCGAGCACTTCTTCGACGGCTTCGCCGAAGACCCCGGCTACGCGCTGGACTGCCTGCGCGCGGCCGCCGACGCGGGCGCCGAGCGCGTCGTGCTGTGCGACACCAACGGCGGCTCGCTGCCGCCGCAGGTGCGCACCGCGCTGGCCGTCGTGCGCGAAGCGCTGGCGGGCTTCGCGCTGGGCATCCACTGTCACGACGACTCCGGCTGCGCCGTCGCCAACACGCTCACGGCCGTCGAAGCCGGTGCAACGCAGGTGCAGGGCACGGTCAACGGCATCGGCGAGCGCACCGGCAACGCCAACCTGATCACGATCATCGCCGACCTGCAGCTGAAGATGGGCGCGAACCTGCTGCCCCCCGAGCGTCTCGCGCGGCTGACCGAGACGGCGCACTTCATCGACGAGCTGCTCAACCGCGCGCCCGACCACGCACAGCCATACGTCGGCAAGCACGCCTTCGCGCACAAGGCCGGCATGCACGCCGCCGGCGTGCGCGCCGACGCGCAGACGTTCGAGCACATCGACCCGCAGGTCGTCGGCAACGATCGCGACGTGCTGATCTCCGAGCTTTCGGGCAAGGGCACGGTCGCCGAGAAGGCCGCCGCCGCGGGCATCGACCTGTCGCCCGCGCGCGGCGCGTCGGGCGCCGGCGCGGACGTCGCCGCGCAGGTCGTCGAGCGCGTCAAGGAGCTCGAGCACGAGGGCTTTCAGTTCGAGGCAGCCGACGGCTCGTTCGAGCTGCTGATGCGCAAGGAAGCGGGCTCGTATGAGCCGCTGTTTCGCCTGGAGTCCTGGCGCGTGCTCGTGGAGAAGCGCGCCGACGGCAAGGTCGTCACCGAGGCGACGATCAAGATCTGGCTCGGCGAAGAGCGCTACGTGCGCACGGCCGAGGGCAACGGCCCGGTGCACGCGCTCGACGCGGCGCTGCGCGACGCGATCGGCGAGCTGCACCCGCACCTGCGCGAGATCGAGCTGGTCAACTTCAAGGTGCGCATCCTCGACGAGACGAAGGGCACGGGCGCGGTCACGCGCGTGCTGATCGACGCCTCCGACGGCCACGACACGTGGGGCACGATCGGCGTCTCGGAGAACGTCATCGCCGCCTCGTGGGACGCGCTCGTGGACTCGCTGGAGTACGGCATGCAGCCCGGGCGCCAGCCGGCGGCGACGGCAGCCGATGGCGAGCCGGGCCGGCAGCGCCCCGCGGGCTCCTCCGGCCGGGTGTAGTGGCCGGCGCGCTGCCGTCGTGGTGATGCATGGATGAGGTGATCCCGCTCGCGCGGCCGGTGCTGGGCGAGCAGGAGGAGCGGGCCGTCGTCAACGTCCTGCGCTCCGGGCAGCTCTCGCTCGGCCCGCGCGTGGGCGAGTTCGAGCAGGCCTTCGCCGCGCACGTCGGAGCGGCGTACGCGAGCGCCGTCTCCAGCGGCACGGCCGGCCTGCACCTGGCGCTGCGCGCGGCCGGCGTGCAGGACGGCGACGAGGTCGTCACCAGCCCGTTCTCGTTCGTCGCCTCGGCAAACGCGGCGCTGTACGAGCGTGCGCGTCCGGTGTTCGCGGACATCGACGCGCGCACGCTCAACCTCGACCCGCAGGCCGCCGCGGCGGCCGTCACAAAGCGCACGCGCGCGCTGCTGCCCGTTCACATCTTCGGCTACCCCGCTGACATGCCAGCGTTCGAGCGCCTCGCCGCCGCGAGCGACCTGGCGATCGTCGAGGACGCCTGCGAGGCGCTCGGCGCGCGCCACTCAGACGGCCCGGCGGTCGGCGCGCGCGGGCACGCGGCGGTGTTCGGCTTCTACGCCAACAAGCAGCTGACGACCGGCGAGGGCGGCATGGTCACGCTCGGCGACGCGACGGTCAAGGCGCGCGTGGACTCCGAGCGAAACCAGGGCCGCGCCCCGGACATGGGCTGGCTCGATCACGATCGTCTTGGCTTCAACTACCGTCTTTCGGATATCGCTTGCGCGATCGGGGTTGCGCAGTTGCAGCGACTGGACTCCTCGCTCGCCGCGCGCGCGGCCGTCGCCGAGCGCTATCGCGAGGCGCTCGACGGGGTGGAGGGGCTGACGCTGCCGTGCGCCGACGCCGGCGGCGACGAGCGCGGCTGGTTCGTGTTCGTCGTGCAGCTGCCGCGCGAGGTCGAGCGCGACGAGACGGTGCGCGCGCTGGCCGCAGCGGGCATCCAGAGCAAGCCGTACCTGCCGGCGATCCATCTGATGAGCCTCTACCGCGAGCGCTTCGGCCACCGCGAGGGCGAGTTCCCCGTCTGCGAGGACGTCGCCGCGCGCTCGCTCGCGCTGCCGTTCTTCCCGCAGCTGTCCGAAGGCCAAGTGGCGCGCGTGTGTGAGGCCTTGCGCGCGGCGCTCGGGCGCTGAGGCGCGGCTCGCGCGGCTCGCCGCGACCAAGCGCGCTCGACCGTCTCGACGCGCTGCGTGGCATGCGCGATGATCAAATCAGCCCAGCAGGGCGCTCACCGTGGCGGTTGTCGGAAATCCCCGACGCCGCTTGCGATGTCGTCACGAGGGCCAGGCGAACCGGCGATTCCGAAGGAGCACGGCGTGGCGTCAAACGGTCTAGCAGGAGACATGACGGGCGAAATCGCGGCCTCGCCCGACGCGCGCGGGACACGTTCGGCGACGGACGGCCGTTCGGGCCTGCCGGCGGGCCCGCCGCTGCCGACGTTCGCGCAGGCGGCGCTCTGGGCGCTGCGCCCGCTCGACCTGATGGATCGCTGCGCCGAGCGTTACGGCGAGGTATTCACGCTGCGCGTGAGACGCGGCAGCCCTTGGGTGCTGATCAGCAATCCGGAGCACGTCAAGCTCCTGTTCACCAACCAGTCGGCGCAGATCCGCGCTGGCGCCGGCGAAGCGAACCCACTGCTGGAGCCGCTGCTCGGGTCCAGGTCGGTGATGCTGCTGGATGAACCTCAGCACCTCGGCGACCGCAAGCGACTGCTGCCGTCGTTCCACGGCGACCGGATGCGCGACTACGGCGCGATGATGACCGACGTCGCCGAACGCCAGACCCGTACGTGGCCGACCGACGAGCCGTTCGAGCTGTGGCCACGGATGCAGGCGATCAGCCTCGACGTCGTGATGAGCGCCGTGTTCGACGAGCTCGAGCCGGCGCGGCGGGAGCTGCTGCGCGAGCGCCTCGTGACGATGACCGACTGGATCAACCAACCACGGCGGCTCGCGCTGCTCGCGGCGATCGGCAAGCGCTCGATTACCAACAGCTCGCAGTTCCGTCACGTGATGGGAGAGGTCGAGGCGGTCGTGCTCGACGAGGTGCGCCGGCGGCGGACCGCGGGCGCGCGGCCGGGACGCGACGACATCCACTCGATGCTCGAGCGCGAGTACGGTGGCGAGGAGTCGCACACCAGCGAAAGGAAGATGCGCGACGAACTCGTGACGATGCTCTCCGACGGCCCCACCGCGACGTCGCTCGCATGGGTCTTCGAGCGACTGCTGCGCCACCCCGACAAGCTCGCGCGGCTGCGCGAGGAGGTGCTCGGCGGCGAGAGCGAGGATTACCTCGACGCGGTCGTCAAGGAGACGCTGCGCCTTTGTCCGGCGGTGCCGCTCGTGATGCGCCGGCTCGCCGAGCCGATGCAGCTCGCCGAGCACGTGATCCCGCCCGGCACGATCGTCGCGCCGAGCGTCTATCTGATGCATCGTCGCGCTGACGTCTATCCGCAGCCGCTCGAGTTCCGGCCCGAGCGCTTCCTCGAGAGCTCGGCAGGCACGTACACGTGGATACCGTTCGGCGGCGGCGTGCGCCGCTGCGTCGCCTGGTTCTTCGCGCAGCTCGAGATGAAGCGCGTGATCCAGGTCGTCCTGCGCGAGTTCGACCTGAGCCCTGCCGCGTCCGGCGGCGAGAGTGCGATGCGCAGCTCCGTCTCGTTCGCTCCGGCCGGCGGCGCGCGCGTCATCGCCACGCGCAGGCACGCCCGGGCCTCGGGCGAGGCGGTCGCGGCCTGAGCGGCGTGCGCACGGCGGAGCGGCTGCGCGATATGCGTGGCTGGGACGCGGGGTCGGCGGCCGTAGACTGGTCGCCATGTCGCGCTTCCACGAGCCCCAGCACGCCGACTTCCGTCGGCTGAACGCCTCGCTGGACTTCGACCGGCGGCTGTGGCCGCAGGACATCGCGCAGTCGCGTGCGCACGCGCGCATGCTCGCCGCACGCGAGATCATCGGCGACGCCGACCGCGATGCGCTGCTCGCGGGCTTGGACGCGGTGGAGGGCGAGCTGCGCGACGGGAGCTTCCCGTTCGACGGCGGCGACGAAGACATCCACATGGCGATCGAGCGGCGCCTGACGGAGATCGCCGGGGCGGTCGCCGGGCGCCTGCACACGGCGCGCTCGCGCAACGACCAGGTGGTCACCGACCTGATGATGTACGCGCGCGAGCGCTGTGAGGGGGCGGACGAGGCGATCGGCGCGCTGATGGCCACGCTGCTGAGGCGCGCCGAGGAGCACGTGGACTGGCCGATGCCCGGCTACACGCACCTGCAGCGCGCACAGCCGGTGTACCTAGGCCACCATCTGCTGGCGTACTTCTGGATGCTCGCGCGCGATCGCGCGCGCTTCGCCTTCGCCAAAGAGCAGGCGGGCTCGCTGCCGCTCGGCTCGGGCGCGCTGGCGGGCGTGAACTTCGACACCGACCGGCGCATGGTCGCCGACGAGCTGGGTTTCGCTGGCGTTGCGCCGAACTCGGTCGACGCAGTCTCCGGGCGCGACTTCATCCTCGACTACCTCAACGCCGCGGCGACTTGCTCGACGCACCTGTCGCGCCTGGGCGCCGAGCTGGTGCTCTGGTCCAGCGCCGAGTTCGGCTTCTGCGAGCTGCCCGACTCGTGGAGTGCCGGCTCGTCGATCATGCCGCAGAAGAAGAACCCCGACGCGGCCGAGCTGCTGCGCGCCAAGGCGCCGCGCGTGGTCGGTCACCTCGCGGCGTTCCACGGCGTGATGCACGCGCTGCCGCTGACCTACAACAAGGATCTGCAAGAGGACAAGGAGCACGTCTTTGACGCGGCCGACACGCTCGAGCTGACGCTCGCGGCGGCGACGGGCATGCTCGCCGGCGTGCGCTTCGACCGCGCGCGCCTGCGCGCGGCCGCTTCGGACGAGCTGATCGCCGCGACGGACGTCGCCGACCTGCTCGTCACGCTCGGCCTCCCCTTCCGCGAAGCGCACGGCGTAGTCGCGGGGCTCGTGCGCACGGCGCTCGACAGCGACAGGACGCTGTCGCAGCTGAGCGACGAGCAGCTCGCCGAGCACAGCGAAGTCCTCGCCGCGCACCGCGACCGCTTTCGCGCGGTGCTCGCACAGGAGTCGTGGCTGGAGTCGAAGGTGTCCGAAGGCGGCACGTCGTCGGCGCGCCTGCGCGAGCAGCTCGACGCGGCACGCGCGGCGCTCGGCGAGGGCGCGCCGGCCTGAGCGAAGTGGCGTGCCGGTTTCCCACCGCCGCCGTTGGCGCGCGGGAGCTGCGATGAGGCCACTACCGCGCTCCTTCTACGACCGCCCGGTACTCCAGGTCGCGCCGGAGCTGATCGGCTGCGTGGTGGCGCACGGCGAGACGATGGGCGTGATCGTCGAGACGGAGGCCTACCACGAGAGCGAGCCCGCGTGCCACGCGTTCGCCGGACTGACGCCACGGACGGAAACGCTGTTCGGCGAGCCGGGCGTCGCCTACGTCTACCGCTCCTATGGCATCCACGCGCTGCTCAACGCGGTGTGCGAGCCCGAGGGGGTTGGGGCGGCCGTGCTGATCCGCGCGCTCGCGCCGCTGACAGGCATCGAGCTGATGCGCGAGCGCCGCGGCCCGGTCGCGCGGCGTCCGGCGCGCGACCGCGACCTCTGCTCGGGGCCGGGCAAGCTGACGCAAGCGCTCGGCATCTCGCTCGGCGACAACGGCACGTCGCTGTCGCGCGGCTCGGTGCGCATCGGTCCGCGCGCCGGCGAGTGGCGCGAGCCCGCGATGTCGATCGGCACGCGCATCGGCATCACGCGCGCGGTGGAGCTGCGCTGGCGCTTCTGCGCGGCGGGCGACGCGAACGTCTCACGGCCGCTGCCGCGCGCGCTCGACTGCTGAGTCCTAGCCGCACATCGGCGGCGGTGAAGTCCCGGCGATACAGCAGCCAGGCGCTACCCGCCGGGGCTGACGCCGCCGGTCGGCGAGGAGGAGGACGGCGGCGACGAGGACGGCGGTGTGGCGGGCGTGGGCGACGGGGTCGCCGCTTCGGGCGTCGCCGGCGCGGGCGTGTTTTCGGGCCGGGCGCTGCCGCCGCCTTCTTTGGCGCCGCCGCCTTCGCCGGCCGGGGCCCCGGATTCCCCGCCGGTGCTAGGCGCGGTCGATTTGCCGCCGCCTTTGCTCGAGCCGCCGGTGGTCGGTGCTGAGCTGGACCCGGTGCTCGGCGCCGGGGGGGATTCGGGGCCGCTCGTGGTCGAGCCTTCGCCGGATTCGCCGGCCTTGCCCTTGCCCTTGCTCTTGCCCGCGGCGGCGTTTTCGGCGCGAGCTTTGTCGAGCGTCAGCGCGGAGGTCATGAAGTCGTGCCAGATCAACGCCGGGTAGGTCCCGCCGAGCACGGGTCCGCCGTTGAAGGCGGTGGTCATCGGCACGAGGCCGTTCGGGTAGCCGACCCACACCGCGACGGTGTACTTGCTGTCCCAGCCGACGAACCACGCGTCGCCGTAGTTGGTGGTTGTGCCGGTCTTGCCCGCGGCGAACTGGCCGATCGCGGCGGCGCGGCCGGTGCCGTACTGCAGCACCGTCTGCAGCATCGAGGTCTCGGTGATGGCGACGCTCGGCGGGAGCACGGCTTTGGTCTTTACGTGGTTGACGTCGTGGTGGCTGCCGTCGGGCAGCGTGTGCGGGCCGGCGTCGACTTCCTGGATCGCCACGGGCGCGCCTTCCCCGCCGGCGAGCGTGCCGCTGACGCGCCGGCCGCCGTGGGCGATCGTCTCGTAGGCGTGCGCCATGTCGAGCGGCGTGACGCCGACGGTGAGGCCGCCGATCGTCATCGCCGGGTTGGTCGAGAGCGGCGTCGTGATGCCCATCTCGTGGGCGAGCCGGGCGATTCGGCGGGTACCGACCTTGAGCCCAACTTCGGCGTAGATCGAGTTGTCCGAGTAGGCGGTCGCTCCGGTGAGCGTGTTCGAGCCGGTGTAGTTGCCTTCGTCGTTGTGCACGACGAACTTTTCCTGCCCGTTCGCACTGGGGACGTAGAAGGTCTTCTGCTTGGACGTCCACGAGGATTCGGGTGAGATGCCGTCCTGCAGCGCGGCGGCGAGGTCGAAGGCCTTGAACGATGAGCCGGGCTGGCGCTCGCCGCTGGTGGCGAGGTTGAACGGGCTCTTTGAGTAGTCGCGACCGCCGACCATCGCGCGCACCTCGCCGGTCGAGTTTTCGATCGCCACTAGCGAGGCCGTCGGGCCGCCGGCGAAGGCGAGATAGTTGGTGACGGCCTGTTCGGCGGAGTGCTGCAGTTCGATGTCGAGCGTCGTCTTGATGCGCAGGCCGCCGTCGAAAGCCCGTGCGGCGCCGTAGCGTTCGATGACCTGCTGCTGCACCCAGCTTGTGAAGTAGCCGGCGTCGACGCCTTCGATCGTCTGCTCGGTGGGCGCCTGCACGTCCTTGGCGGCGGGCAGCGCCTCAGAGACGCTCTGTTCGTATACCACGTGCGTGAGGTAGCCCTGCGTCAGCATCTCGCGAAGCACGATGTCGCGCCGCGTGCGCGCGGCGACGGGATGCGCGGTTGGGTCATAGGCCGTCGGCGACTGGATGATCCCGGCAAGCAGCGCGGCCTCCCAGGGCTGCAACTGCTGCACACACAGCTCGTGACTGGGCTGGCCGCAGCCGAGGTGGTTGACGTCGTGGCCGAAGTACGTCTGCGCGGCCGCCTCGATTCCGTAGGCGCCGTTGCCGAAGTAGATCGTGTTGAGGTAGGCGGTGATGATCTTTTCCTTGGACCACTTGTGCGACAGCTGAAAGGCCAGCGCGACCTCCCTGAGCTTCTCGAAGATCGTGCGATGCGACTGGGCCTGCAGGGCGTTCTTGATGAACTGCTGCTCGATCGTCGAGGCGCCCTGGAGGGAGCCTTTGTGCGCGATGTCCTGGACGACCGCGCGTGCGATCCCGCGGATGTCGACGCCGCTGTTGGTCTGAAAGCGCTTGTCCTCGATGGAGATCACCGCCTCCTTGACGATCGGCGGGATCTCGCCCGGCGTGACGATCACGCGGTTCTGCTGGCTGACGACGCCGAGCGGGTGGCCGAGGTCGTCGACGAGGGTCGAGCTCTTGGCGTCCTTGAGCTGGGAGAACTTCGTCAGCGACGGCAGGTCCGAAGCGACGGAGATGAAGATGCCGAAGACGAAGGAGACGAGGCCTAGCACGAGCACCGCGAGCAGAATCGCCACGAAGCGTAGCCGCTTCAGGCGGGGCTTGGCGGCCGCCGGGCGATCCTCTGGCTCGGGAGCCGGGGCGGGCGGTATGTCAGGGCGAACCTCAACGCTCATCGGCGGTTGAAAGCGAGGACCCAAGGGCGCCGGGAGACGAAATCCGAGGCGACGCCAGGCACGGGGTCAAGGCGGCGCCGAGGGACCCCTGCGCCCGCGAGAGTCTAGCATTGGCGCCGATGCCCGACGCCACCCACGCGGCCGCCGAGGACCCCGCACGGCTGTCCGCCTGGCTCGCGCGCAACGCCGTCGACAGCCTGCCCGCGGGTGCGCTAGAGGCGAAGCTGACAGTGGCGCGCGACGAGGGCCGGCCGCTGCGCGTCAAGCTGGGCATCGACCCGACGGCGCCGGACATCCACCTCGGCCACGCGGTCGTCCTGCGCAAGCTCGCCGAGTTCCAACAGGCAGGCCACAAGGTCGTGCTGATCATCGGCGACTACACCGCGCGCGTGGGCGACCCGTCGGGGCGCTCGGACCTGCGCCCGATGCTCTCGCCCGAGCAGATCGAGGAGAACGCGGCGACCTTCCAGGAGCAGGCGCTGAAGATCATCGACGCCGACCCCGAGCGCCTGGAGGTCAGGCGCAACGGCGAGTGGCTGGACATGCCGATGGCGCAGCTGCTCGGTCTGCTGCGCACGACGACGGCCGCGCAGCTGCTCGAGCGCGACGACTTCGCCAAACGCTGGTCGGCGAACGAGCCGATCTCGCTGCTGGAGCTGCTCTACCCGCTGCTGCAGGCCTATGACTCGGTGGCGATCGACGCCGACGTCGAGCTGGGGGGGACCGACCAGAAGTTCAACCTGCTGCTGGGACGCGAGATCCAGCGCGCCTACGGCAGGCACGAGCAGGCGATCGTGACGATGCCGCTGCTCGTGGGCGTCGAAGGCCGGCGCAAGATGTCCAAGTCGCTGGGCAACCAGATCGGGGTCACCGACGCGCCGCAGGAGATCTACGGCAAGACGATGTCGATCCCCGACGAGGCGATCGACGACTACCGCCATCTGCTGCTCGAGCGGCGCGTGGACTCACGCGAGGCGCCCGTGCAGGAGCTGCCCGGCGTCGGCTCGCAGCGGCCCCCGCTGACCGGCAGCTCGGCGCGGGACGCCAAGCGTGCGCTTGGACGCGACCTCGTCCAGTGGCTGTACTCCGCGCGGGAGGCCGCGGCGGCCGAGCGCCACTTCGACCGGCTGTTCGTCGAGCACGACGCGCCGCAGGAGATCGCCGAGGCGAGCTTCGCGCGCGACGGCGGGGCCGTGCACCTTCCAGGCCTGATCTCCAGCGAGTTCGGCATCTCCAGCTCGGAGGCGCGCCGGCTGATCGACCAGGGAGGCGTCACGCTCGGTGACGCTGCGTTGCGTCGCGGCGAGTACGATGTGCCCGGCGATCGTGCCGACGGGCAGGTGCTGAAGGTCGGCAAGCGCCGCTTTCG
Source organism: uncultured Solirubrobacteraceae bacterium (assembly GCA_963706615.1). Lineage (GTDB taxonomy): Bacteria > Actinomycetota > Thermoleophilia > Solirubrobacterales > Solirubrobacteraceae > Palsa-744. The sequence continues at coordinate 2,987,621 of OY970163.1, forward strand.
ACGCCTGCGCGCGGCTTAGCGCTATACTCAGTCGTTCGCCCTCAAGTGCGTCCTCGGACGCTGGGCGGGTAGGTCTCCTCAGAAGGAAGCACCTTTCGAGAGGCTTGGCGGTCTTTGAAAACTCAACAGCATGCGCATCTACGATCGACTTTTCGATCGTGGTGTGCGTCCAGGTTCGACCCGTCAGCGGGAGTGCACCGATCGAAGATCGGCCAGCAACCGCGTGACGGCAAAGAGTCAAGTAGGGAAGTACCCCGTCATGGTTCGAGACCACGGTGTATAGGTCTCGTGCAGTTCCATGACAGCTTTTCGTGAAGTTCTTCACGGAGAGTTTGATCCTGGCTCAGGACGAACGCTGGCGGCGTGCTTAACACATGCAAGTGGAGCGACGAACCAGGGCTTGCCCTGGGGCAGAGCCGCGAACGGGTGAGTAACACGTGGGTTACCTGCCTCGATGACCGGGACAACCCGAGGAAACTCGGGCTAATACCGGATGTGCCCGCAAGGGGAAAGGAAGCTTCGGCCTCCGCATCGAGATGGGCCCGCGGCCCATTAGCTTGTTGGTGAGGTAACGGCTCACCAAGGCTTCGATGGGTAGCTGGTCTGAGAGGACGATCAGCCACACTGGGACTGAGACACGGCCCAGACTCCTACGGGAGGCAGCAGTGGGGAATCTTGCGCAATGCGCGAAAGCGTGACGCAGCAACGCCGCGTGGGGGAAGAAGGCTTTCGGGTTGTAAACCCCTTTCAGTTGGGACGAAGCTTCTCCGGTGAATAGCCGGATGGAGTGACGGTACCTTCACAAGAAGCACCGGCTAACTACGTGCCAGCAGCCGCGGTAATACGTAGGGTGCAAGCGTTGTCCGGAATTATTGGGCGTAAAGAGCGTGTAGGCGGCCCCATTAGTCCGCTGTGAAAGTCCAGGGCTCAACCCTGGAATGCCGGTGGATACTGTGGGGCTAGAGTCCGGAAGGGGCGAGTGGAATTCCTGGTGTAGCGGTGAAATGCGCAGATATCAGGAGGAACACCAATGGCGAAGGCAGCTCGCTGGGACGTGACTGACGCTGAGACGCGAAAGCGTGGGGAGCAAACAGGATTAGATACCCTGGTAGTCCACGCTGTAAACGATGACAACTAGATGTGGGGGGTGTCGACTCCCCCCGTGTCGAAGCTAACGCATTAAGTTGTCCGCCTGGGGAGTACGGCCGCAAGGCTAAAACTCAAAGGAATTGACGGGGGCCCGCACAAGCAGCGGAGCATGTGGTTTAATTCGACGCGACGCGAAGAACCTTACCTGGGCTTGACATGTGAGTGACCGGCGTGGAAACACGTCTTCCCTTCGGGGCACTTTCACAGGTGGTGCATGGCTGTCGTCAGCTCGTGTCGTGAGATGTTGGGTTAAGTCCCGCAACGAGCGCAACCCCCGTCGCATGTTGCCAGCATTCAGTTGGGGACTCATGCGAGACTGCCGGTGACAAACCGGAGGAAGGTGGGGATGACGTCAAGTCCTCATGCCCCTTATGTTCAGGGCTACACACGTGCTACATTGGCGCATACAGAGGGCTGCGATACCGCGAGGTGGAGCGAATCCCTTAAAGTGCGTCTCGGTTCGGATTGCAGGCTGAAATTCGCCTGCATGAAGGCGGAGTTGCTAGTAATCGCGGATCAGCATTGCCGCGGTGAATACGTTCCCGGGCCTTGTACACACCGCCCGTCACACCACGGGAGTGAGCAACACCCGAAGCCGGTGGCCTAACCCGCAAGGGAGGGAGCCGTCGAAGGTGGGGCTCGTGACTGGGGTGAAGTCGTAACAAGGTAGCCGTAGCGGAAGCTGCGGCTGGATCACCTCCTTTCTAGGGAGCACCTAACGGTGCCCCGATCCAGGATCCGTCGCAAGACGGCTCCGCGCGGTCGCCAGCCCTCGAGGCAGGCGATGACTAAGCGGATCGGGCCTAGCACGTCGACCGAACCTGGCTGGATGGCTATCGTCCGCGAGCCTCCCTTACTACTTGGGGAGCGCGACCGGACTCGGCCGCAAACTATCCCAGCATGCTGTTGAGTTTTGAGAGACCGGCGTCCGCCGGTAGCCGCGAGGACACGCCAACGGGGCGTGACCATCCAGTCGCGGGACCGGCCGGCGTTCATGCCTCTCCACGGTCCTTGAAAACTGCACAGAAGCCACATCAGCCGCCATCGATAAGCGGCGGCTGAATAACGGGTATCACCGGGCCCTCTGTGAACCAAATGCTTCGCAAAAGGCATTTAGGACACTTTGGGCCAGATCACCGTCAAGATAGTAAGGGCACACGGTGGATGCCTTGGCACCAAGAGTCGAAGAAGGGCGTGAACGGCTGCGATAAGCCACGGTTAGGCGCTTAATAGCCTGTGACCCGTGGATTCCCGAATGGGGAAACCCAGCGCTGGTAATGCGGCGTTATCCCCGGTTGAACACATAGACCGGTGGAGGACAAGCAGGGGAAGTGAAACATCTCAGTACCCTGAGGAAAGAAAATCAAAAGAGACTCCCTGAGTAGTGGCGAGCGAAAAGGGATCAGCCCAAACCTGGCAGATGTAAGCGGACATGCGTTGTCTGTCAGGGGTTGTAGGGCGTTTGTTCCGAGCCATGTCCGGCTCGGCGGAAGTTACAAAGTCATGCGGTAGTCGAAGCGCGTGGAACCGCGCACCATAGAGGGCAACCGTCCCGTAGACGAAACTGCATGGCCTTCCGTCAGACGTTCCTGAGTAAGTCCGCGCCCGTGAAACGCGGACTGAACCTGGGGGGACCACCCTCCAAGGCTAAGTACTCCTTGGTGACCGATAGCGGACTAGTACCGTGAGGGAAAGGTGAAAAGTACCCCGGAAGGGGAGTGAAATAGTACCTGAAACCGCGTGCCTACAAGCGGTGGGAGCAGGCTTGTCCTGTGACCGCGTGCTTTTTGCATAACGAGCCGGCGAGTTACTCGTCTGCGGCAAGGTTAAGCGATGAGCGGAGCCGTAGCGAAAGCGAGTCCTAACAGGGCGACATAGTCGTAGGCGGTATACCCGAAACTGAGCGAGCTACCCATGGGCAGGCTGAAGCGGGGGTAAGACCTCGTGGAGGGCCGAACCGACCTAGGTTGAAAACTGGGCGGATGACCTGTGGGTCGGAGTGAAAGGCTAATCAAGCTCAGTGATATCTGGTTCTCTCCGAAATATATTTAGGTATAGCCTCGGATAAATTGCGTTTTGGCCGTAGAGCACTGTTTGGACTAGGGGCCCTACCAGGTTACCGACTTCAGGCAAACTCCGAAGACCAAAACGTTTACTCCGGGAGTCAGTTGCTGGGGGATAAACTTCAGCGTCAAAAGGGAAACAGCCCAGACCGCCAGCTAAGGTCCCTAAGTACTAGCTAAGTGGGAAACGATGTTCGAGTGCATAGACAACCAGGAGGTTGGCTTAGAGGCAGCCATCCTTGAAAGAGTGCGTAACAGCTCACTGGTCAAGTGTTCGAGCGCGGACAATGTAACGGGGCTCAAGCTAGTCACCGAAGCTGCGGGTGCGTGAGACTTTCGAGTCGATCGCGCGGTAGGAGAGCGTTCCCATGCCAGTAAAGCGGCGGCGTAAGCCAGCCGTGGAGGCATGGGAAGTGAGAATGCCGGCATAAGTAACGAAAGAGGAGTGAGAATCTCCTCCACCGATTGCCTAAGGATTCCTGAGTAAAGTTCGTCTGCTCAGGGTTAGTCGGGACCTAAGGCGAGGCCGAAAGGCGTAGTCGATGGCCAACAGGTTGATATTCCTGTACCACGTCGCTTCCGTTTGACCGATGGGGGGACGAGGAAGGCTAAGGGAACCCAGGTGATGGTTATCCTGGGGTAAGCATGTAGGGGTGGTCCTTGTCAAATGCGGGACCGCATAACCTGAGGTGCGATGCCAGCTGGCACTAAGCCGGCGAGTCCCCGACGCCATACCTCCAAGAAAATCCTCTAGGGAGGAAGCGCGTGCCCGTACCAAAACCGACACAGGTGGGCAAGTAGAGAATACTAAGGTGATCGAGATAACCCTCGTTAAGGAACTCGGCAAAATCGCCCCGTAACTTCGGGATAAGGGGCGCCCTAGTAGGGTGAAGCTCTTCGCGAGTGGAGCCCGATGGGGCCGCAGTGAATTGGCTGAAGCGACTGTTTACCAAAAACACAGGTCTCTGCTAAGTCGTAAGACGACGTATAGGGGCTGACGCCTGCCCGGTGCCGGAAGGTTACGTGGAGTTGTTAGGACTTCGGTTCAAAGCAGCGAAGCTAAGCCCCGGTAAACGGCGGCCGTAACTATAACGGTCCTAAGGTAGCGAAATTCCTTGTCGGGTAAGTTCCGACCTGCACGAATGGCGTAACGACTTCAGCGCTGTCTCAACGAGGAGCTCGGTGAAATTGCAGTCTCGGTGAAGATGCCGAGTACCCGCGGCTAGACGGAAAGACCCCGTGAACCTTTACTACAACTTGGTATTGGAGTTCGGTGCATTTCGCTCAGGATAGGTGGGAGGCTTTGAAGCGCTGGTTGCGGCTAGCGTGGAGCCAACCTTGAGATACCACCCTTGGTGTATTGGATTTCTAACAGCATTCCGTGAATCCGGGTGCTGGACAGTTCCAGGCGGGTAGTTTGACTGGGGCGGTCGCCTCCCAAAATGTAACGGAGGCGCACAAAGGTTCCCTCAGCACGGCCGGAAATCGTGCGTAGAGCGTAAAGGTAGTAAGGGAGCTTGACTGCGAGACTGACAAGTCGAGCAGGTGCGAAAGCAGGTCTTAGTGATCCGGCGGTAGCAAGTGGAAGTGCCGTCGCTCAACGGATAAAAGGTACTCCGGGGATAACAGGCTTATCGGGCCCAAGAGTCCACATCGACGGCCCGGTTTGGCACCTCGATGTCGGCTCGTCGCATCCTGGGGGTGGAGTTGCTCCCAAGGGTTGGGCTGTTCGCCCATTAAAGCGGTACGCGAGCTGGGTTCAGAACGTCGTGAGACAGTTCGGTCCCTATCTGCCGTGGGCGTTGGAGAATTGAGAGGATTTGTCCCTAGTACGAGAGGACCGGGATGAACGCACCTCTGGTGTATCTGTTGTCCTGCCAAGGGCATTGCAGGTTAGCTACGTGTGGATCGGATAACCGCTGAAAGCATCTAAGCGGGAAGCCGGCCTCAAGATGAGTTCTCCCATCCCCTAGAGGGAGTAAGACCCCTGGTAGACCACCAGGTTGATAGGCCGGATCTGGAAGGACGGTAACGTCTGCAGGAGACCGGTACTAATGGGTCGAGGGCTTGACGGATTTTTTATTGTGATGCTCGTTATGCGTGGCGCTGTGCAGTTTTGAAGGACCGGGAGGGCTGGTCTCTCACCTTTTCCGGTGGCTTTGGCGAGGGGGAAACACCTCTTCCCATTCCGAACAGAGCAGTTAAGCCCCTCAGCGCCGATGGTACTTGGTCCGCAAGGGCCTGGGAGAGTAGGACGCCGCCGGTTTATTTGGACGAGGGCCGCCTCCAGGGCGGCCCTCGTGTCGTTGCATGTGCGTGTGCGCCCCAGGCGAGGCGCCTAGTGCGTTGCGGACGCGGCACCTGCGCCAGCGCCACCTCAGTGACGCGAGCGTGGCCTGCTCGGCTGCGCGCACGGCCTCGTTCGAGCCTTCCGCGTGACCTGCGTGTCGGCGGCGGACTCGACGGGGGATAGGCAAAGCTGCTGCGCGCCGGCGACTTCGCCACGTCGGCGATCGAGGGCTCGCCGCGACCGCCTCCCTGGCCCGCGCAACGGCACTCGGTGCGGGTGGTTCTGCGTCAGTTCCTCGTCCCGGTCGACCTCCCAGTCGACGTCGTAGTCGTCCTCGAGCAATAGGAACGAGCGGGTGAGACGCAGGGCGCCGAGTGTGCGCTGCGCGAGCTTGGAGGTTCTTGCCGTTGCGAACATCTGTTCGTAGAAGGTAGGCAGGCCTTCGGACGGATCCGATGCGAACGTACGTACGCATGCGACGTCATGTCTCAATCCCGCATTGCAGAGCCGAATCTGCCGTGCCCATGCTGCAATGAAGCTTGCAAACGGGCTCGTGAATCGGGGGTCGCACGGGCCGGCCCAAACGCCCTGCGCGCGCGGCGCGGACGCGGCGCGCGTTGCGACGGGTGCGCGGGGAGGGGAGTGCCCGCTCAGGGCGAACTTGACTGTGCAGATGGCTGTTACGCTTGCCAGGCGCGATGCGAACGCCCCGCCGTGGGGCCGTCGGCGGCGTGCACAGCTCATGGAGAAGTTCGTCATCGAAGGCGGCGTCCCGCTCTCCGGCACGATGGTTCCCGCCGGAAACAAGAACGGAGCGCTTCCAATCCTCGCGTCGGCCCTCCTCACCGAGGACGAGGTGATCGTGCGCAACGTGCCGCGCATCCGCGACGTCGAGGCGATGCTCGACATCCTGCGCGCGGTCGGCGTGGCCGTGAGCTGGCGCGGGCCCAACGAAGTGTCGCTGTGCGCCGCCACCGCGCGCGAGGTCGAGGTCGAGCGCGAGCTCGCCGAGCTGATTCGCGCCTCGTTTCTGCTGGCCGGGCCGCTGCTCGCGCGCTTCGGGCGCGCGGTGATGGCGCCTCCCGGCGGCGATGTGATCGGCCGCCGGCGCCTGGATCCGCATCTCGATGCCTTCCGCGCGATGGGCGCGAACGTCGACTGCAACGGCGGGATCGTGCTCGACGCGCCGCGCGGGCTACGTTCGACTGACGTGTTCATGGACGAGCCGTCGGTGATGGCCACCGAGAACGTTCTGCTGGCCGCCGCGCTGACACCCGGTACGACCGTGATCGGCAACGCCGCGAGCGAGCCGCACGTACAGGATCTCGCGCGCATGCTCGTGAAGATGGGCGCCGACATCCAGGGCATCGGCTCGAACCTCGTCACCGTCAACGGCGCCGAGCGCCTGCACGGGTGCGAGCACGACGTCGCGCCCGACCACATCGAGATCGGCAGCTTCATGGCACTCGCCGGCGTGACCGGCGGCGAACTGCGCATCAAGGACACCGTGCCCGGCGATCTGCGCATGATCCGCCTGGTGTTCGAGCGCCTCGGCCTGCGCTCTGAGCTCGACGGCAACGACGTGCTCGTCCCCGGCGGGCAGAAGCTGGTCGCCCAGGCAGACGTCGGCGAATACAAGAGCAAGATCCAGGACGGCCCGTGGCCGGCGTTTCCCGCTGACCTGACTTCGATCGCCGTCGCGCTCGCGACACAGGCCGAGGGGTCGATCCTCGTGCACGAGTGGATGTTCGAGAACCGTTTGATCTTCACCGACAAGCTGATCTTGATGGGCGCGGACATCGTCATGTGCGATCCGCATCGCGCGATCGTCACCGGCCCGCGCCGGCTGCGCGGCGAGCGCGTCGAGTCGCCGGACATTCGCGCGGGCATGGCCATGCTGCTGGCGGCGCTGTGCGCCGACGGTCGCTCAGAGATCGGCAACATCCGCCAGATCGATCGCGGCTACGAGCGCATCGACGAGCGCCTGCGCGAGCTCGGCGCACGCATCGAGCGCGTCGCGACCGAGCCCGTTCACGCCTAGCGCCCCCGCCACTGCGTAACCTCGGGTCGGCATGATCCACCCAATTCCCAGCGGCACCCGCGACGTCCTGCCCCAAGAGACGGGCGAGGTGCGCGCGATCACCGACACGCTGCGCGCGGCCTTCGATCGTCACCGCTACGGCGAGATCTACACGCCTGCGCTGGAGTACGAGTCGGTGCTCGCGCGCGCGGACATGGCCGAAGCGCAGCCTGCCTATCGCGTGTTCGACGAGGCCGGCGCGGTGCTCGCGCTGCGCTCGGACATGACCGTTCCGATAGCGCGGGTCGTCGCCACGCGCTACGCGTCCAGCGAGCCGCCTCTGCGCTTCTGTTACTTCGCGCACTGCTACCGCGGCGTGCGCCCGCAGCGCGGCCAGCTGCGCGAGCTGTTGCAGGCGGGCATCGAGCTGATCGGCTCGCCCGCTCCGGAGGGGACGGCGGAGGCGCTCACGGTGCTCTGCCACTCGCTCGACGCGGTCGGACTGAAGGACTACCGCGTGGGCATGGGCGACGCTTCGCTGTTCCCGGCGCTGATGGCCAGCCTGCAGGTGCGCGAGCCGGTGCGCCACGGATTGCTGCGGGCGCTCGTGCACCGCGACTTCGTCGAGCTCGGCCAGCGTCTGCACGACGCTGGCCTGGGCGGAGAGGCCGCCGAGCTGCTGCTCGACGTCCCCCAGCGACGCGGCGGGCCCGAGCTGCTGACCGATGCGCCGGAGCCTGCCGTGGAGGCCGTCACGGGGATGCGCCGCGTGTATGAGCTGCTCGAGCCAGACATCGCCGCGCGCGTGATCTTCGACCTCGGCCTGATCCGCAACATCGGCTACTACACCGGCGCCGTCTTCGAGGTCTATGACCCCGCGCTCGGGGCGCCGATCGGCGGCGGTGGGCGCTATGACGAGCTGCTCGGGCGCTTCGGGCGCTCACTGCCCGCGGTGGGGTTCGCGCTCGACGTCGATCAGCTGCACCAGGCGCTCGCCGGAGAGGAACGCGGGACGGGTCTGCTGCTCGCGGGCTCGGCCGGCGGCGCCGGCGGAGCTGTCCGGTGAGCCCGACGCACGGACTGAAAATCGCCGTCCCGCGCGGCGCGCTGTTCGACGGGACCGTCGATCTGCTGGCGATGCTGGGACTCGACACCGAGGAGCTGCGCGCGAACGATCGCAAGCTGCTGTTCGAGGACATCGGCGTGATCACGATGCGCCCTTCGGACGTGCCCACGTACGTCGAGGCGGGCGCTGCGGATCTCGGCGTGACCGGCAAGGACGTCCTGCTCGAGCAGCTCGGCCACGGCCCCAACGAGCACGGCCGCGACGTCTACGAGCTGCTCGACCTCGGCTTCGGGCGCTGCACGATGGTGATGGCGAGCAAGGCCGGCCCCGACCCGGCTGTCGAGTCCCTGCGGCGCCTCGGCGTTATGCGCGTCGCGACGAAGTACCCGCGGATCGCGGCGCGCCACCTGGAGGAGACAGGTCGCCAGGGCGAGATCGTCGAGGTCAAAGGATCGGTCGAGCTGGCGCCGCTGACGGGCATGGTCGACGCGATCGTCGATCTGACGGCGACTGGGACGACGCTGCGCGAGAACAACCTCGTCGTGCGCGAGGAGATCGTCGTGTGCACGGCGAGGCTGATCGCCAATCCGGTCGCACACAAGCTCAAGGCGGCGCAGATCGACGCCCTGCTCGAGCGGCTGCGCGGCCTTCCCGCCGCGAGCGCCTCCTGAGATGCGCCTGCAGCGCATCGGGATCGCGCAGCTCGAAGGGCTCGGCGGCGTCGCCGGCGTGGCGTCTCATGTGCGCGCGCTGATCGCCGACGCCAGCTCGGTCGAGCCGGCGGTGCGCGAGATCGTCGAGCGCGTGCGCACGCAGGGCGATTCGGCGGTGCTCGACTACACGCGCCGCTTCGACGCCACTGCGGCCGGCCCCCGGCCGCTGGTCGTCGCGGAGGAGGAGCTCGACGAGGCGATCAAACGACTGCCGCTGGACGTCGTCGCGGGGCTGCAGGTGACGATCGCCAACGTCGCGCAGGTCGCCGACGCGGCGGTCGGCGAAGACAGGGTCGTCGCGCTGGCCCAGGGTCAGCGGATCGCTCTGCGCGAGATCCCGGTTCTCTCGGCCGCCGTCTATGTCCCGGCGGGCCGCGCGCCGTATCCGAGCACGGTCGCGATGGGCGTCGTGACCGCGCGGGCGGCGGGCGTGCTCGACGTCGCCGTATGCGCGCCGCCCGGCGCCGACGGCGAGATCGACGCGGCGATCCTCGGTGCCTGCCGGCTGTGCGGCGTGCAGCGCGTCTACCGCATGGGCGGCGCGCAGGCGGTCGCCGCGCTCGCCTACGGGACGGAGACCGTGCAGCGCGTGGACGTCGTCGTCGGCCCGGGCAACCTGTACGTGCAGGAGGCCAAGCGCCAGCTCTCGGCGACCGTCGGCATCGACGGCTTCGCCGGGCCGAGCGATCTGCTCGTCGTGCTCGGTGCCGAGGTCGGCGAGCACGAGATCCGCTTGGCTGCGCTGGACATGCTCGCGCAGGCCGAGCACGGCGAGGGCAGCCTGGTCGTCGCCGTTTCGCCGGGCCCCGGCGTCAACGACGCGCTCGCCGCCTCGATCGAGCGCCTCGCCGGCGAAGGACCGGGCGCGGACGGCGTGTTCGCGCTCGTCGACGCGTTCGACGCGCGCGGCGCGGTCGAGCTGGCAAACGCCTTCGCGCCCGAGCACCTGCAGTTGATCGGCGCTGACGCCGAGGCGCTTGCGCCGCGCGTTCAGTCGGCCGGCTGTCTGTTCGTCGGCGTCGCCAGCGCGACGGCGTTCGGCGACTACGTCGCGGGCTCCAACCACATCCTCCCGACGGGCGGCGCTGCGCGCTTTGCCTCGATGCTCTCGCCGCGGCACTTTCGCCGACGCATGGCCGAGGTGCGCATCGACGCCGCCGGCGCGGGCAAGCTCGCGAGCGCGGGCGCGCCGATCGCGCGCGCGGAGGGCTTTGAGTGGCACGCGCGCTCGATGGAGGCGCGCATGGGCGACAATTAGCCGATGTCCGCTTCGCAGGCAAACAGAATGGCCACGATCGAGCGCCGCACGGGCGAGACCGACGTGCGCCTGACGCTGGCGCTCGACGGCATCGGCGCGGGCACGCGCGAGACGGGCGTGGGCTTTCTCGACCACATGCTCGACCTGCTCGCGCGCCACGGGCGCGTGGACCTCGACGTGAAGGTCAGCGGCGACCTGCAGACGGGCGCGCACCACACGGCCGAGGACACGGCGATCGTGCTCGGCCAGGCGCTCGACCGGGCGCTGGGCGAGCGCGCCGGAATCGTGCGCTACGGGTCGGCGACCGTGCCGATGGACGAGGCGCGCGCGAGCTGTGCGCTGGACATCTCCGGACGGCCGTTCACGGCCTTCGATGCGGAGCTCCCGCCCGGGGCGACGGGCGGCTTCGAGCACGAGCTGACCGAGGAGTTCTTTCGCGCGCTCGCCAACGCAGCCAAGCTCACGCTGCACCTGCGCGTGGAAGCCGGAACGAACGCCCACCACATGATCGAGGCTGCGTTCAAGGCGTTCGCGCGCGCCCTGCGCCAGGCCGTCGCGATCGACCCGAGCGAGAGCGGCGTGCCGAGCACGAAGGGAACGCTGACGGCATGAGCCCGCGCTCGGCTGCGCACACGAGCGACCGAGGACGCAGCGAGACGCCGGAGATGGGCCCTCAGGTTGAGATCGCCGTTGTCGATTACGGAATGGGCAACCGCCGCTCGGTCGAGAAGGCGCTGGCGCACGTCGGCGCGCGCACGATCGTCAGCGGCGACGCCCAGCGCCTGCGCGGCGCGGCCGGCCTGGTCGTCCCCGGCGTCGGCGCCTTCCCGAGGGCGATGGAGAGGCTGCGCGAGCTCGGCCTCGACGACCTCCTACGCGAGCGCGTCGCCACAGGCACGCCGGTGCTCGGCATCTGCCTCGGCCTGCAGCTCGCCTTCGACTACTCCTCAGAGCTCGGCGGCGCGGAGGGGCTGGGGATCGTCGCCGGCGAGGTCCACGGCCTGCGCGCCGGCGCGCTGAAGCTGCCGCACATTGGCTGGAACGAGGTGCGCTTCGACAAGCCCGCCTCGCGGCTCGTGGCCGACCTGCCGCGCGTATGCGCCTTCTACCACGTGCACTCGCTCGCCGCCGAGCCGTCGCGCGCGGACGACGTGCTCGGCACGGCCGACTACGGCGCGCCGTTCGTCACGGCGGTCGAGAAGGGCTCCTTCTACGGCGTGCAGTTCCACGCCGAGAAGTCCTCAGCGGCGGGCCTGCGTCTGCTGGCGAACTTCGCGCGCATCTGTGCCGACGCGCTGACACCAAGCCACGCACGCGCGGACACCGCAGACACCGTCCGGTGAACCTCTACCCGGCGATCGACATCCTCGGCGGCAACGCCGTACGCCTGGTCAAGGGCGACTTCGACGCGAAGAAGGTGTATGACCGGGACCCGCTGTCGGCGGCGCGCGCGTTCGCCGAGGAAGGCGCGCGTTTCCTGCACGTCGTCGATCTCGACGGCGCGAAGGATGGCGAGCCGGTCAACCTCGCGCACCTGCGCGCGATCGTCGACGAGCTCGGGCTGCCGGTGCAGTTCGGCGGCGGGTTGCGTTCCGACGCTGCCGTGACAGCGGCGTTCGAGGCGGGTGCGACACGCGTGATCCTCGGCACTGCGATCTTCACGAACCCCGAGCTGCCCTATCGCGCGATGGCGGCGCACGGCGCGGAGAACGTGCTGATCTCGATCGATGCGCGTGGTGGCTATGTGGCGACGCACGGCTGGATGGAGGCGACCGAGGTCCCAGCGCGCGAGGCGATCGAGCGCTGGGGGCAGGGCGAGGGCGGGGTCAAGCGCTTCGTCTTCACGAACATCGACCACGACGGGATGCTCGACGGGGTGAACCGCGAGGAGGTCGAGATGGTCGCGCGCGCGGCCGGCGACGGCAGCGTGATCCTGTCGGGCGGGATCGGCGCGCTCGAGGACCTGCGCGCGCTCGCCGCGCTGCGCGCCGAGCGCCGGCTGGACGGTCTGGACGGCGTGATCGTCGGCAAGGCGCTGTACGAGCGGCGCTTCACGATCGCCGAGGCGCAGGCGGCGCTCGATGGCTGATCCCAGCCCCACTGACCGCTACCGTGACCACGTGCATTTCAAGCGCGTGATCCCGTGCCTGGACGTCGACGCCGGTCGCGTAGTCAAGGGCGTCGAATTCCTCGACATACGCGACGCCGGCGACCCGGTGGAGCTCGCCGCGTTCTACGACCGCGAGGGCGCGGACGAGCTCGTGTTCCTGGACATCACGGCGACGCACGAGAAGCGCGAGACGATCGCCAAGCTCGCGCGCGCGACGGCTGATGACGTGTTCGTCCCGTTCACGATCGGCGGCGGGATCCGCTCGGTTGCAGACGCGCAGGCGGTGCTCGACTCGGGCGCGGACAAGGTGTCGGTCAACTCGGCGGCGCTGCAGCGCCCGGAGCTGATCGACGAGCTCGCGGAGGTGTTCGGCTCGCAGTGCGTCGTGCTGGCGATCGACGCGAAAGCCGACGCGTTCGTCGGCGGCGGCCTGGACGACCCGTCGAAGTGGGAGGCGTACGTCGCCGGCGGGCGCACGCCGACCGGACGAGACGTCGTCGAGTGGGCGCGCGAGGGAGTCGAGCGCGGCGCCGGGGAGATCCTGCTCACGAGCATGGACCGCGATGGCACGAACGACGGCTACGACCTCGCGCTGACGGCTGCGGTGAGCGAGGCGGTGGGCGTGCCGGTGATCGCCTCGGGCGGCGCCGGCGAGCTCGAGCACCTCGCGCAGGCCCTGCGCGCGGGCGCCGACGCCGCGCTGTGCGCGTCGATCTTCCACTACGGGCGCCACACGATCGCCGAGGCCAAGTCGCACCTCGCGGCGGCGGGCATTCCCGTGCGGATCGGCTGAGGCCGGGCGAGCGTCGCGGCGGCGAGCGTGAGCGAGGCGCGCGACAGAGGGACGACGGCGCTCGAGCGCCTGCGCGGGCTGCCGGGCGGTCCGGAGCTGCTCGACGTCGCGCAGCGACGCGAGGATGTCGAGCTGGTCGGCGGAGCGGTGCGCGACCTGCTGCTCGGCCGCGCGCCGCGCGAGCTCGATGTGATCGTCGACGGCGACGCAGAGGCTTTCGCCGAGTCGATCGCCTCGATTTTCGATGACCGCTTCGCGGGATCGGGCGATCGTCGCGGCGTCGACGCGCACGAGCGCTTCGGCACGGCGGTCGTGCGCTGGGACGGCGGGCGCATCGACGTGGCGGCACGCCGCTGCGAGTCCTATGCGACCCCGGGCGCCCTGCCGGACGTGCGCGCGGGCACGCCGCAGGAGGACCTGCGCCGCCGCGACTTCACCGTCAACGCGATCGCCGTAGGGCTCGGCGGTGCGCGCCGCGGCGAGCTGCGCGCGGCGGCGGGAGCGCTCGACGACCTCGCGGCGTCGCGCCTGCGCGTGCTGCACGACGAGAGCTTTCGCGACGACCCCACGCGCATGCTGCGCCTCGCGCGCTATCGCGCGCGGCTGGGCTTCGAGCCCGACGAGCGCACCGCGCGCCTGGCGGCCGAGGCGATCGCCGCTGGGGCGCTGGCGACGGTGTCGCCCGCGCGCATCGGCGCCGAGCTGCGCCTGGCGCTCGCCGAGCCCGATCCGCTGGGCGCGCTGCAGGCGCTCGCTCAGCTTGGTGTGCTCTCGGCGCTGCACGAGGCGATCGAGCTGGATGCGTCGCTCGCCCGCGCCGCGCTCGCCGCGCTCCCGCCCACACCGGATGCGTGGCCGGACGTGCTGCTGCTCGCGTCGCTGCTGCTGCCCGCGCGCGCCTATGACTCGTCCGAGTACGAAACGCGCCTGCGTGTGCTGCTCGACGGCTATGAGTTCCCAGCGGCCGAGCGCGAGCGCGCAGTGCACAGCGCGCTGCTCGCCCCGCGCGTCGCCGAGCGCCTGCGGCGCGCGCGCACGCCCTCACAGGTCCACGACGTCGTGCACGACGCCCCGCTGGAGGCCGTCGCGCTCGCCGCGGCGCTGGCCGAAGCCGACGGGCATGACGATGCAGCGGCCGCCGCGCGGCGCTGGCTGTCGCAGCTGCGCCACGTGCGCCTGACGATCGGCGGCGGCGACCTGCTCGCCGCGGGCGTCGCCGCCGGCCCTGAGGTCGGGCGGCGCCTGCGCCATGCGCTGTCGCGCAAGCTCGACGGCGAGCTCGACGGGCGCGAGGCCGAGCTGAGCGCCGCGCTGGAGGAGCTGTGACGGCGCGCGTCCTCGAGCACGCGGAGGGCTTCTCCTGCGAGCTGCGCGGCGGCGCCAAGGCGCTTTTCACGTCGCGTGCGCACGGGAACCTGTCGACGCAGCGCGGAGATGGGCACGAGCGCGGGCGCGACGGGCGCGATCGGCTGTGTCGAGGATTGGACTTGTCGTGGCTGTGCGCGAGTCGCCAAGTGCACGACAGCGACGTGCAGCGCGTGCGCGCGGCCGACGGGCGCGGGGGGGAGGCCGTCGCGATCGATGCCGACGGGCACGCCACGGACGTGAGCGGCGTCGGCGCGATGGTGCTCACTGCCGACTGCCTGCCCGTCGCGCTCGCCGGCGACGGCGCCGTGGCGATGTTGCACGCCGGCTGGCGCGGCCTCGCCGCGGGCGTGCTCGGGGAGGGGGTGCGCGCGATGCGCGAGGTCGGCGCTGCTGGCCCGCTCGTCGCCGTGATCGGCCCGGGCGCCGGGGTGTGCTGCTACGAGGTCGGCCCGGAGGTGCATGCGGCGTTTGGCTCATCGGTCGAGGGCGCGCAGAACATCGACCTGCGCGCGATCGCGCGCGAGCGCCTGCTCGCGGCGGGCGTGGCCGAGGTGCTCGACGCGCGCGCGTGCACGATCTGCGACACGCGCTTCTTCTCGCACCGCCGCGAAGACGGACGCGCCGGGCGTCAGGCGGGGATCGCATGGCGCGGCTGATCGAAGGACTGCAGGCGGCGCGCATCCGCGACAACCTCGCGCGCGTCCGCGAGGAGATCGACGCCGCGCGGCAGCGCGCGCCCGAGCGCGGGCCGGACGGACGGCGCCACGCCGTCGAGCTGCTCGCGGCGGTCAAGTCCGTGACCGCCGAGGACCTGCCGCTGCTCGCCGAGGCGGGCGTCACGCTCGTCGGCGAGAACCGCGCGCAGGAGCTCGCGGCGAAGCACGCCGCGCACGGCGAGCTGTTCGAGTGGGACTTCATCGGGCAGCTGCAGAGCCGGCGCGTGCGCGAAATCGTGCCTTACGCGCGGCTGATCCACTCGGTCGCCTCCGAGTCGGCGCTACGCGAGCTGCAGCGCCACGCCGAGCGGGCGCGGCCGGGCCTGCGCATCCTGATCGAGGTCAACGTCGCCGGCGAGCGCGACAAGGCGGGAGTCCCGCCGCAGCGGCTCGGCGACTTCCTCGCGCGCTCGCCCGTGCCGGTCGCCGGCCTGATGACGATGCCGCCGCTCGCCGCGACGCCCGAGGACAACCGCCGCTGGTTCGCCGCGCTGCGAGAGCTCGCCGACGAGCACGGACTCGAGCAGCTCTCGATGGGCACCTCCCAGGACTACGCCGTCGCCGTCGAGGAGGGGGCGACAATCGTGCGAATCGGCACGAGACTGTACGATTAGCGGTCGCTCGTGGACGCCGCTCGCCGAGCGCTCGACGAGCGCGAATGTCTAGCATGAGCAGGGAATCCGTCCCCCCGGGCGAAAACGCATCTACTGCAATGGCTTTCCGCGACTCCTGGCACAGTGCGCTCGTCTACTTCGGCCTAGCCGAGGAGTATCACGACGACTTCGAGGAGGCTCCGCCCGAGGCAGACCTCGAGGACCGCTACCGCGAGCGTCCCAACGTGCGCCGTCTGCGCCGTCGCCGCGACGAGTTCGACGACATCTTCGCCGAGGACGACGGCGAAGGCCGCGCCGGGCGCTCGACGACCGTGCTCAAGTCCGTCGGCGCAGGCCGCGGCAACGGAGACGTGCGCGTGCACCTGGTGATCCCCAAGTCGTTCAACGACGCGCAGCAGATCGCCGACAAGTTCAAGGACTCGATCCCCGTGATCCTCAACCTGCAGGCGTCGGAGACCGACCTGTCCAAGCGCCTGATCGACTTCGCCTCCGGCCTGACGTACGCGCTCGACGGCGGCATGCAGCGGATCGCCGACAAGGTCTTCATGCTCACGCCGCGCAACGTCGAGATCTCGGCCGAGGAGCGGGCGCGGTTGATCGAGAAGGGCTTCTTCAATCAAAGCTAGTCGGGCCCGTCGCGCCCGGCCGGCGTCTAGTCTGGATCCGGTATGCAAGTAGGACTGATCGGCGCAGGCAACATGGCTCGCGCGCTTGCGCGCGGGTGGGGCAGGCCGGTGCTGTGCGCCGATCCGCTTGCCGAGCGCGCCAGCGCGCTTGTTGACGAGCTCGGCGGCGTGGCGCTCGACGACAACGCCGAGGTGGCGCGTCGCGCCGATCTGGTGGTGCTCTGCCACAAGCCCGCACAGCTGCAGGGCGTCGCCGGCGAAGTCGCGCCGCACGCCAAGGCCGTCGCGTCGATTCTCGCCGCGACGCCGCTGGCGGCGCTGCGCGAGGCCTATGCAGGCAAGCCCGTCTAC
This sequence comes from uncultured Solirubrobacteraceae bacterium, assembly GCA_963706615.1. Classification (GTDB taxonomy): domain Bacteria; phylum Actinomycetota; class Thermoleophilia; order Solirubrobacterales; family Solirubrobacteraceae; genus Palsa-744. The sequence goes on from OY970163.1 coordinate 3,004,758, forward strand.
CGCTTCATCCCGTCGCTGCCCGTGGAGGTTCGCCAGGGCGCCGTCGTGCAGGGCACCGACGCCGAGGACGCCGCTCAGCGCACACACCCCGACCGCAGCAAGGACCTCGACACGGCTGTCAGCGAGCTGTTCGCCGAGCTCGGCACGCTCGTCGTGCTCGACGACGCGCTCGTCGATGTCGCCATGGGCCTGATGTCGTGCGCTCCCGCATATGTCGCGCTCGTCGCCGAGGCGCAGGTCGACGCCGGCGTGCGTCGCGGCATTCCCGCGACACAGGGCGCAGAACTCGTCGTGCAGACGCTCTCCGGGACCGCCGAGCTGCTGCGCCGGCGCGACTACGACACGGTCGCCGTTCGCCGCGAGGTTTCCTCGCCCGGCGGACTGACCGCGCGCGGCGTGGACGCGCTCGAGCGCGCCGGCCTGCGCGCGGCCTTCAGCGACGCGCTCGACGCCGTGCTCGAGCAGCGAGGCTGAGCACGATGGTCCTCGCCAGCGCGCGCACGCAGATCGCCGACTACCTGTCGACGCTGATCTACGTCTACACGCTGCTGATCATCCTCTACATCGTCATCCAGCTGCTGTTCTCCGTCGGCGTGCGCCCGCCCTACTCGCGCACCGTAGACATCGTGCTCGGCTTCCTGCGCGACATCTGCGAGCCGTTCCTGCGCCTCTTCCGCCGTGTGCTGCCGTCCTTCGGCGGCTTTGACTTCAGCCCGATCCTCGCGATCTTCACGCTGCAGATCTTCAACTCGATCGTCGTCAACAACCTGATCCACGGCTGAGCGGCGATGCGGCGTCGCTTCAGCGGCCCGTGGCTTCGTGCCGTGCTCGTGCTCGCTGTAGTCGTCGCCGCCGACCAGCTCTCAAAGCACGCCGTCGAAAGCTCGATCGTGCAGGGCGAAGAACGCAAGCTGCTGCCCGGCGTGCAGCTCGTCGACACGCGCAACAACGGCATCGCCTTCGGCTTTCTCCCCGGCAGTCACGTCGGCGTGACCGTCGCCATCGGCCTCGCGCTGCTCGCGCTGCTCGTCTACTTCGCGCTGCACAGCCACGCCAAGCTGATCTGGCTGCCCACCGGCATGCTCATCGGCGGCGCCGTCGGAAACGTCATCGACCGCCTGCGCGCCGGCTCTGTCACCGACTTCATCAAGCTGCCGCTCGGCTGGCCGCCGTTCAACCTCGCCGACCTCGCGATCACACTCGGCGTGGCGATCCTGTTTCTCGTGATCGATCATTCGCGACACAGCGCGCGCGCGGCCGACGCGCGGTCGTGAGTGAGCCCTTTCGCATCGCCTACGAGGACGAGCACCTGCTCGTGGTCGACAAGGCGCCCGGCGTCGTCGTGCATCCCGCCAAGGGCCACCGCGAGGACACGCTGTCCCAGCTGCTCGCCGGCCGCGCCGCCGGCGGCGACCCCGAGCGCGCCGGCATCGTCCACCGCCTCGACCGCGACACCTCCGGGCTGCTCGTCGTGGCGCGCTCCGAGCAGGCCCACGCGCTGCTGCAGAGGGCGCTCTCGCGCCGCGAGATCGAGCGCGAATACATCGCGCTCGTGCAAGGCCGACCGCCCGCGCGCTCGGGCACGATCGAGGCGCCGATCGGGCGCGACGCGCGCGTGCGCACGCGCATGGCCGTCGGCGGCGCGCACGCACGCGAGGCGCGCACGCACTTCGAGCTCGACCGCGCGCTTGGCGAGCACTCGCTGCTGCGCCTGCGCCTGGAGACCGGCAGGACCCATCAGATCCGTGTGCACCTGCGCGCGATCGGCCATCCCGTGGCCGGCGACCCCGAGTACGGAACGCCCGGCGTGCTCGGACTGCAGCGCCAGTTCCTGCATGCCACGCGCCTGGCCTTCGCGCATCCGCTCAGCGGCGAGCGCATCGAGGTCTGCTCGCCGCTGCCCGACGATCTGCAGGCGGCGCTTGCCCGTGCCGAACGGCTATCCTGAGCGGCCAACCAGACTTTCGACCCGTCCCGGGTCCATGGTCGCGGCCCTGCCCGCTGTTGCGACGCCAAGTCGCGCTTCGGGTCCGCGCCAACCGGGCGGAACTCATCAAATAAATAAAGGGAGAACCCGTGGCTCAGGTAGGCATCGCGGAGCTGCTGGAGGCCGGCGTCCATTTCGGCCACCAGACGCGCCGCTGGAACCCAAAGATGCGCCGCTTCATTTTCGGCGAGCGTGGTGGCAATTACATCATCGATCTCGTCAAGACGTCCGCGCTGCTCGACCAGGCGCAGGCGTTCGCCAACGAGCTGTCCCACCGCGGCGGCACGGTGCTGTTCGTCGGCACCAAGAAGCAGGCCCGCGACACGATCAAGGAGGTCGCCGAAGCGGCCGATATGCCGTTCGTCAACCATCGCTGGCTCGGCGGCCTGCTGACCAACTTCCAGACGATCAGCCAGCGCATCCGCCGCCTGCACGACCTCGAACGCTACGAGACCGAGGGCCAGCTCGCGCTGCTGCCGACGCGCGAGCGCATGTCCGCACAGGCCGACCTGGCCAAGCTGCGCGCCAACCTCGGCGGCGTCAAGAACATGCAGCGTCCGCCCGACGCGATGTTCGTGATCGACCTCAAAACCGAGGAGATCGCAGTCAAAGAGGCGCGCCGTCTGCGCATCCCGATCATCGGCCTCGTCGACACCAACTGCGATCCCGACGGCATCGACTTCGTGATCCCCGGCAACGACGACGCGATCCGCTCGTGCGCCCTGATCACGCAGGCGATCGGCCAGGTCGTGCAGGAGGGCCACTCTGTCTTCCGCGCCGAGGAGGAGCGCGCGCGCAAGGAAGCCGAGGAGAAAGCGCGCATCGAGGCCGAGGCGCGCGCCAAGCGCGAGGCCGAAGAGCAGGCAAAGCGCGAGGCCGAGGAACAGGCCAAGAAAGAGGCCGAGGAGAAGGCCGCCGCCGAGCGCGCCGCCGCCGCCGCTGCCCAGGCTCCGCCGCCGGCCGAGCCCGCCGCCCCTGCTGCGCCCGCCAAAGCGCCGGCTCAGCCTGCCGCTGCCAAAGCGCCCGCTGCGCCTGCTGCGCCTGCAAAAGCACCCGAGGAGAAAGCGGCAGCCGAAAAAGCGGTCGCCGCGGCCGCTGCGCAGCAGCCCGCCCCCGAGACCACGCCTGTGCCACCCGCACCGGCCGATCCCGCCACGCTGGAGCCGCAGGCCGAGTCGGCCACGCCGATGAGCGCGAGCCCCGACGCCAGCCAGCCCGCCAAGGAGCAGTCCGCGCCGCCCGAGACGGCCGCCGAGAGCGAGGCCGAGGCGCCTGAGGCGCCTGCGGCCGAGGCACGCGCCCACGACGCAGACGACGAGTCCGCCGCCCCTGCCGACGCGCCCGCAGAGCCCGCGAAAGAGGCCGAGGAGCCGGCCAAGGAGGCACAGAAGCAATGAGCGCAGTGGATGTTTCCGCCAAGGACGTCAAGGCGCTGCGCGAGCGCACGGGCGCCGGGATGATGGATTGCAAGAAGGCCCTCACCGAGGCCGAGGGCGACCTGGACAAAGCGATCGAGATCCTGCGCCTGAAGCAGGGCAAGAAGATCCAGGACCTCGGCGAGCGCACGGCGACGGAGGGAACCGTGCAGGCCTACATCCACGCCGGTGCGCGCGTCGGCGTGCTGATCGAGGTCGACTGCAACACCGACTTCGTCGCCACCAACGACGACTTCACTGGCTTCGCGCGCGACGTCGCTCTGCAGATCGCCGCGACGGCGAGCGTCAGGTACGTCAGTCGCGACGACGTCCCCGCCGAGGCGCGCGACGCCGAGGCGCGCATCTACGAGCAGGAAGCCGCCGGCAAGCCCGAGAACGTGCGCGAGAAAATCGTCACCGGCAAGCTCGACTCGTGGTATCAGACGATCGTGCTGCTCGAGCAGGAGATGCACAACCCCAAGTTCGACAGCAAGACCGTGCAGCAGCTGCGCGACGAGCTGACCGCCAAGACCGGCGAGAACGTCGTCATCAGGCGCTTCGTGCGCTTCGCCGTAGGCCAGTAGGGCACGAGCGGGCTGGGAGGACCCGCTCGAACGCCGATCGGCGCTCGCCGGCGGATCTCTTTTCGGGCCTTCGTGGCGAGCAGGGTGTCGTGGGCCGCGCAGGGTGTGTTCTCTCTTAACGGAGCGGTAGCCAAGGTATATACGCGAGTGAATACCATGGCGCACACTCGGTGCAAAGAGAGAACCCGATCGCTCCGCGTCGCGCCGCTATTTGCCGATACGCCCCGTGCAGCCGCTCGTCGCTTCGCCGATCCCGACGCCCTTGTCGGCCGCGAGCACGACGACTGAGTAGGCTCTCGCGTCGATGGCTGCTGCCTTCAAACGCATACTGCTGAAGCTCTCGGGCGAGGCGCTGATGGGCACCCTGGAGTTCGGCACCGACCCCGACCGGGTGGTCGGCGTGGCGCGGCAGGTGACCGAGGTGCGCGACCAGGGCGTCGAGGTGGCGATCGTCGTCGGCGCGGGGAACATCTATCGCGGGATGCAGGGCGCCGCCGCGGGCATGGATCGAGCGACGGCCGACTACATGGGCATGCTCGCGACCGTGCTCAACGCGCTGCCGCTGCAGGACGCGCTGGAGAAGATGGGCACGAACACGCGCGTGCAGTCGGCGCTGGGCGTCTCGGAGGTCGCCGAGCCGTACATCCGCCGTCGCGCGATGCGCCACCTGGAGAAGGGCCGCGTGGTGATCTTCGCCGCCGGCACGGGCAATCCGTTCTTCACGACCGACACGGCCGCGGCGCTGCGCGCGGCGGAGATCCACGCGGAGATCATCCTGATGGCCAAGAACGGCGTCGAGGGCGTCTACACGGCCGACCCGGCCGTCGACCCCAGCGCGCAGTTCATTCCCGAGATCACGCACATGGAAGCGCTCGAGCGCCGGCTGCGCGTGATGGACTCGACGGCGCTTGCGCTGTGCATGGAGAACGCGATGCCACTGGACGTGTTCAACATGGACGACGAAACTGCGCTCGCGCGGATAATCTCAGGCGAGCGGGTGGGCACGCTCGTATCGACGCCGCGAGGAGAAGGCGATGGCGACTGACAGCTTGATCGACGAACTGCTCGACGATGCGCGAGAGCGCATGGTCAAATCCGCCGAGTCCGCCCAGCAGGAGTTCTCGACCGTCCGCACGGGGCGCGCGAGCCCGGCGGTGCTCGACCGCGTCGTCGTCGACTACTACGGCGCGATGACGCCGCTGAACCAGCTCTCGACGATCTCCGCGCCCGAAGCGCGCCTGATCACCGTGCAGCCCTACGACAAGTCCTCGATCAAGCTGATCGAGAAGGCGATCAACGAGTCAGACGTCGGCTTGAACCCGTCCAACGACGGCAACGTGATCCGCCTGGTCGTGCCCGAGCTGACCGAGGAGCGCCGGCGCGAGCTGGTCAAGGTCGTGCGCAACCTCGCCGAGGAGGGGCGCGTGGCGATTCGCAACGTGCGCCGCGACACGATGCAGCAGCTGCGCGAGCTGAAGGCCGAGGGCGAGGCCTCCTCCGACGACGAGCACCGCGCCGAGGTCGAGCTGCAGAAGCTCACCGACGGCCGCGTTGGTGATCTCGACGACGTGCTCAAGGCCAAGGAAAAAGAGATCCTCGAAGTCTGATGGACGCCGGCGACCGATCGCAGATCGGGCAACGGGCGTCGGCCACCGACCTCGCCACCGCGCCCGAGTCGGCCGGCGAGCCGCCGGCGACGGCGCGCTACGTGGCGATCATCACCGACGGCAACGGGCGCTGGGCGCGCTCGCACGGCGTGCCGGTCAACGAGGGCCACAGCGCGGGCGCGGACACGGTCAAGGCGCGCCTGCGCGACGCGGCCGAGTTCGGCGTGCGCGAGCTGACCGTCTACTCGTTCTCCACCGAGAACTGGTCGCGCCCGGCCGAGGAGGTCGCCGGGCTGATGCAGATGTTCTCCGCGCGCATCGCCGGCGAGACACCCGAGCTGCACGAGGAGGGCGTGCGCATGCGCTTCATCGGCCGCCGCGACGGCATCTCTGACGAGCTCGTGCAGCGTATGGAGTGGGCCGAGCAGCTGACCGCGCGCAACGAGCGCATCACGCTGTTCGTCGCGTTCAACTATGGCGGACGCGCGGAGATCCTCGATGCCGCGCGGCGCTTTGACGGGGGAACCGAGGAGGAGTTCCGCGCCTGCCTGTACGCGCCAGAGATGCACGACCCGGACCTGATCGTGCGCACCAGCGGCGAGCAGCGGCTGTCCAACTACCTGCTGTGGCAGTCGGCCTACGCCGAGCTGATCTTCCGCGAGGAGATGTGGCCGGACTTCTCGCGCGATGCGCTCGCGCAGTGCCTCGCCGAGTTCTCCCGGCGCCGGCGGCGCTTCGGCGCGCGGTGAGCTCGCGCTGATGGCGAGCCGGGCGAGCACCCCCGCCGGGCGCGGTCCCCGCGGCAGGCGCGGGGGCTCCGGCAGGCGACCGCCGCGCGACCCGCTCGTACGCCGCCGGACGCCGCGCGGGGGCGAGGGGGAGCGACGATCGGATCTCGGCGCGCGCGTGCTCGCGGCAGTGCCGGCGATCGCCGTCGTGCTGTTTCTCGTGATCGAAGGCGGCGCGGTCTTCGCGCTCGGGCTGTTCGCGCTCGGCTGCGTGTGCCTGCACGAGCTGTATGGCATGTTCGATCGCGCGCACCCGGTGCGCCTGGCCGGCTTTCTCGCGCTCGCTGGGCTGCTCGCGGCGGCGCTGTACGGCAATCAGTTCCAGGTGCTGCTCGTGCTCGTGGCCGCGCTGGCGCTGCTGTTCGGCCTCACGCTGCTGCAGCCGCGCCCCAGCGTCGGCGGCCTGGCTGTGACGCTGCTCGGGATCTACTGGATCGGCTTGGCGCTCGCGCACGCCGTGATGCTGCGCGGCCTGCCGCACGGACAGGGCATCGTCATCGACGTGCTCGTCGGCACCTTCGTCGGCGACACCGGCGCTTACTTCGGCGGCAGGATGTTCGGCAAACGCCCGCTCGCGCCGAGCATCTCGCCGAACAAGACCGTCGAGGGCCTGCTGATCGGCATGGTCTGCACGGTGCTCGGCGTGTGGATCGCCGGGCGCTATCAGGAATGGTTGCCGGGCACGCACGCGATCGTGCTCGGCGTCGGCGTCGCGCTCGTCGCGCCGATCGGCGACCTGTTCGAGTCGTTCGTCAAGCGCGAGGCCGGCGCGAAGGATTCCGGCAGGCTGTTCGGAGCCCACGGCGGCGCGCTCGACCGCCTCGATGCCGCGCTGTTCGCCGCCGTCGTCGGGTACTACGTGTGGGCCGCGTACGTCTGACCCGCCTCGCCGGCGTCCCCGCGCGTAGGAGCCCCGCACGGTCGCGCTCGCACGGTCGCGCTTGCGATAGCGTGAGGCCGCGATGAACGAAGACGACGACCAGCGCGCAAGCGACCTGGAGCGCATCCTCGACGAGGGCGACCTGGCGCGTGCGATGAAGACGGCCAAGAAATGGTCGACGTCCAACGCGCACGTCGCCCTCGGCGAGGTTCAGCGGCGCAACGACAGCCATCGCCGCGAAGTCGCCGCCGACGAGTCGATGGCCCAGGACGGGGTGATCGACCTCGAGCGCTTCAAGCGACGCGACGAGGAGCTCGTCTCGCTGCGCGAGATGCTCGGCTGACAGGCGCCTCGGCGCGCTGCGCGCCGGCCCTGTGTGACGACGGAGCCGTCGCTCCGGAACGCGCAATATCGGCAGGCTCGTCTGTCTGCAGCGCGAAGCCGTTCGCGCGCGGGCGCTCGGAGAGGTCGTCGTCGGCGCGGATCGGCGAGGAGACCGCGACGAAGCCGAGCAGGGCGCGCACGACGCTCGGGTCGAATTGCGAGCCGGCGCAGCGCTCGAGCTCCGCGGCCGCGTCCTCGAAGGACATCGCCGTGCGGTAGGAGCGCGTCGTCGTCATCGCGTTGAAGGCGTCGCAGGTCGCGACGATGCGCGACTCCAGCGGGATCGCCTCGCCGGTGAGGCCGTCCGGATAGCCGCCGCCGTCCCAGCGCTCGTGCGAGGCGCGCACGATACGCCCGATCTCGCTCATGAACCCGCCGATCTTCTCGAGCATCCGCTGGCCCTCGATCGTGTGCGTCTTGATGATCGCCCACTCCTGCTCGTCGAGCTTGCCCGGCTTGTTGATGATCTCCTTCGGCACGGCGATCTTGCCGACGTCGTGCAGCAGGGCGCCGAACTCGACGTTGCGCTTGCGATCGGCGTCCAGGCCGATCGCCTCGGCGACGTCGAGCGACAGCCGCACGACCCCCTTGCAGTGCTCGCCGGTGTAGGCGTCGTCGGCCTCGACCACGTCGCCGAGCAAAAGCGCGGTGCCCTGGTAGGCGTCGTTGAGCTCGGCGAGCTGCTCCAGGCGCTCGTGCCGCTCTTGCGAGAAGAAGCGCAACAGGCCGAACAGCGGGGCGATCAGCAGTAGCGAGAATTGGCTGTGCGCGACGATCGCCGAGTAGGCGACGGCGAGGCCGAGCATCGACAGCGCTACGTCGATCGCATAGATCGGCCGGTACTCCTCCGCGAGCTCGCGGATCTGCACGCCACCGTAGATGCGCTCGCGCACGGCGCTCGAAACAAAGTCACAGGCGAACTGCGCGGCCAACGCGAGCGCCAAGATGTCCCAGCGGCCCACGGGCGTGCGATCGTTGGCGAGCACGAGCACGATCGCGGGGCCGATCGCAAACCAGCTGTTGCCGAGTGCTGTGAGCAGCCAGCTCGGCGCGACCTCGCCGCGCAGGATGCGCGGCGACATCCCCAGCGCCAGGGCGAGCGGCAAGAGCAGCGGCACCAGCGAAGGCGGTAGCGCGAAGAGCATCGGTACGTACAGCGCCTGCGTCGGAACCGTGAAGCCCGCGCCGACGTCGAAGCGGACGTTTCCGGCTACGGCGATGCCGACGACGTACAGCGCCGCCGTGATCGGCGAGAAGCTCCCCACGCCCGCGAGCAGCGCGAGCGCGGCAGCTGCTGCTGCGAAGCCGCCGCCGACGAGCAGTTCGCCGCGGCGCGATGTCGCACCCATCGGCCGGCCGCGCTGTACGTAGGACTCGCGCGTACGCTCGGCTTCTCTTATCGCGTGCACGGACATGGCGTCCTGCGCTGTATCGCCCTCCCACCGCTGGATGCTTAGCGCGTGCGCGTGAGGCGGACGACCGGCCGTTTGAAAAGGACCCCATCGAACATCCGTCCTTGCCCCTTTAGGACGACACGCGACTGCCCGATAGTGCCCCTGTAAGGAAAACCACCCAAGCACTGAAAAAGGCAAACCCGTCGTGAGGCGGGGACGCAAAGCCAGAGGTCTCAAGGATGAGATAGCTCGGTCGCCAGTGGAACGTCACGGAGGACGCAAATGTCTCTGTCTCGCACCACGGCAAGCATCGCAAGGAAGTTCGCCTCTACAGCAGGCGTTGTCGCCGCACTGCTCGGCTTCGCCGCAGTTCCGGCGCTGGCCCACAAGGACGCGCCGCAGGCCGCAAAGGAAGTCATCGCGCCGGTCGTCCAAGAAGCTCCGGCATCGGTCAGCGCAGCCCTGGCGGTATGCCCGGGACAGACCTTCGCGCAGCCGTTCTCGACGCTCGGCGACGCCAACTACTACACGCTCGTCGAAGGCAGCGAATTCAACAGCCCCTCAGAAGGCTGGGAACTGATCGGCGGCGCGCACGTGATCTCAA